>CAWCBL010000003.1:0-397500 GCA_963793855.1 uncultured beta proteobacterium | reverse complement strand
AGTAGTTTGGCTCAGCTTCGGCCGATGGAATATATCCAATCTGCTCCAGCAGTCGGTGGTGGTTGAACCAGGACACCCATTCGGGGGGGGTCGCCAGTTCCACGGCATCCCTGGTCTTTCCAAGGAGCACGGCGGTGGATCAATTCGACCTCGTACACCCATGATTGTCTCGGTCAGGGCCGTTGTCGTAGCTGTCTCCACGGCTGCCCACCGAGGGCTCTATCCCGGCCTCAGCGAGGCGCTAGGTGCAACGGATCGATTTGCTCATGATTCCATCTTCTCAAAGCTTGGAGCCTCCACAATTCCCAGGGCGTTTCGCTCCTTGAGCATGACCCGAAAGAGATTAATCCAACTTAACCAGTTGGTTTTTTTCGTCTGATGGGGTTATATTTGGGCAAGTTGCCTATAAGGCAAACAAAAGCCACAAATTAAAAAGCCCCGCGATATCTATTCGATAGTCACGGAGCTAGTGCCTATTGGGCTTGCGTCTGGTGGGTTCTGCGAGATTCGAACTCGCGACCTACGGATTAAGAGTCCGCTGCTCTACCAGCTGAGCTAAGAACCCAATAAAAATTGGTGGGACGTGCGGGGGTCGAACCCACGACAAACGGATTAAAAGTCCGCTGCTCTACCAACTGAGCTAACGTCCCGGGATTTCTCCTGGCTGTACTGCGTCGTCTGCAGCACAGCTTTAAATTATAGCGTCATTTTTTTGTCTTTTTGAAAATTACCCGGCAATTTTATTAAGCACCCAACCAGCCGCACACATCCCAAAAGTCGAGGTGACACTAACGACCGATCCATAGCCATGACAATTGAGACTGCCATCCGACTGCGTAGACATGGCAGCCTGATTCTCGGGGACTGTTTCCACGCTGTCTTCCTGCTGACCCACCGCACACTCAGCGGAGGGTTGTAGCACTGCTTCCCTGCTAAAAACGCAAGTCACGCCCATCTTTCCCTGACGGGCTGCACCCTGCTCTTTGCGCAGGCGGTAGCGCATCTGCGCGAGTAGGGGGTCATGCGTAACCAGCGACAAATCTTCAATGTCAACGCGGTGGGCGTGCCGCTTGCCGCCAGCAGCGCCTACGCAGAGGAAGGTAGCCTTGTTCTTGATGGCCCAGGCCGCCATTGCTGTTTTGGCTCTGACCTGATCACAGGCATCAATTACACCGAATTGCTTGCGATCAGGCGTGCTATCAAGCGAGAGAATATCTGGCCAATTGGCCGCATCAACAAACTCTTCGATGCAATCCACCCTGCAATCCGGATTAATCTGGGCGATGCGCTCGCGCATGGCCTGCACTTTGGCTTGACCTAAAGTGGTGTGAATCGCATGAACCTGGCGGTTGATATTGGATTCGGCAATATGGTCGAGATCGAGCAATGTCAGCCGGGCTACACCGCTGCGCGCTGCGGCCTCCGCAGCCCATGAGCCCACGCCGCCCAAACCCACGACCACAATGTGCGCAGCGCGAATCCGCGCTGCACCTGCGGCACCATACAGGCGAGCAAGCCCCCCAAAACGCCGATCATGGTCGGCAGGAATCAATTTTGTTTCTAACGTCATGTGTCGCCTAGTGACCGATATCAGAGCGAGCGCTCAAGTCGCCAAACCTGGAACTTCAAGCCAGCAACACAGCCCGCCAATATTGCGGCCAGCGCGACGAAACTCGTGGCGCTCAGGGTCGAGATACCGGACAAGCCCTGCCCCACCGTACAGCCCATGGCGCACACGCCGCCCACGCCCATCAAGGCAGCACCCGCCAAGTGGTTTCCGGTGTCCTGTGCATCACGGAAACCTTCCCAGCGAAACTTCCGTGAAAAGAGTGAATGGACCGCCGAGCCCACCACAACACCAAACACAGACACGATGCCCAGCGTGAGGGCCTTGCTCTTGTCACTGAAAAACATGAGCCAGTCCAGGGTGTAAGCCACCGGGGCCACAAAGCTCAGCGCTTCAGATCTTCCTGAATTGGTGGCGACAAATGCATCCTGGAGGGTTTCTGGATGCTCAGCCACATAACCCAGGCTGCCGCTGACCCACCAAGTCGCCGTTACCACAGCGCCAATGCCCAAGCCAGCCAGCAAATTCTCGAAGCTGCGAAAATCCCTGCTCCACAAGGCCCAGGCAATCAGGCTCAATCCAATAAACAGGGCCAGCCCCAGACCCGCAGCTGCGGGCGCCACGCCCAGTACTTCAGCGACCCAGTTCGGCAATGTGGCGTTGGTCGTGAAATCGACTGCAATCCGGTCTACCGTGGCCACCCGGGCCACGGCGGTAATGCCTTTAAGCGTGGCAAACGCTGCAATGCCCATGACCAAAAAAACGACCAGAGACTTGAGACTCCCGCCCCCAATGCGCACCAGCGTCTTGCTACCGCAGCCAGAAGACAGAACCATGCCAAACCCGAACAAGCCCCCCCCTACGAGCGCGGACAGCCATATAAAGCGATTTGAGGCGTACAAGGTCTTTGATGGATCAATCAGCCCACCCGCCGCCATGCCGAAAAACCCGATCATGGCAACCCCCATCGCCATGCCCCACATGCGCATACGCGTCCAGTCACCCATATTCACGATGTCACTGACGGCCCCCATGGTGCAGAAACGGGTGCGCTGCGCGATGGCGCCAAAAATGACTGAAAGAATGAACCCAGCCCAGAGGACCCGGGTGGTGAGCGTCGCGATGTCGGCAATTTCCATTCCCCAATTTTAAGTGGGGAATAGAAATGCCAAATCAGGTGAATCGATTGCCCTACTTCAATTTGGACAGACGCTCTTTGGCCACAGAGGCCGCTTCAGACTGTGGATACGCCTGCACAAGATTCTCAAGTGTTTTGCGTGCCGATTTGGCGTCCTTGAGTTCCACCTGGCAATTAGCCATTGACAGGAGGGCTTCAGGTGCGCGTAAATGCTCGGGGTCAGCCGTCACCAATGAGCGAAAATTCGTCACGGCAGAACGATAGTCACGCAATGCGTACTGGGCATTGGCAAGCCAGAACAATGCAGGAGACCTGTACCCACTTTGCGGGTAACGTTTGATGAAACCCACAAAGCTGGTTTGAGCAGCGGCAAAATCGCCCTTGCGAAGGGTGGCAAGGGCTGTCTCGAATTCCTGCTTTTCGGCAGGCTCGGCCGCAAATTCCCTACCATCCACGGTGACCTTGCCAGGTTCAAATTTCCGCAAACGCTCATCAACACCTTGCGTGAGGTCTTTCTGGGTACGCTGCATGTCCGCAACGCCTCTGGCAATCTGTTCATTTTGCCCGCGCATAGTCGCCATCTCGCTGCGTAGCGTTTCGATCTGATTTGACAGATCAAGCAGGCTGCGACGCAACTGGGCATTGTCATCGTTGGCTTTTCTTATATCCTCAGCCACACGTTGCTGCGAAGCGTCGACCTTCTGCCGTAAGTCGATGATGACCCTGCGCGCCTCGTCATCTTCAAACAGGCCAGCGTTTGCATGAAACGCCAGCACACAGGCTGCAATCGCCGCGACAGCCCTGAACATTTTCACAGTTCGGACTCCCGCTTAACGGTAGTTGATTTCAGCACGGCGGTTTTTTGCCATGGCGGCCTCATCGAGTCCAGGTACGGCGGGTTTTTCCTTGCCAAAACTCACGGCTTCCACCTGCGCATCTGCCACCCCCAGCAGTCCCAGCGCCCGACGCACCGCTTCAGCTCGCTTTTGCCCCAATGCCAAGTTGTACTCACGACCGCCCCGCTCGTCAGTATGTCCTTCAATCGCCATTTTGCGGGATTTGTTAGCCGTCAGATACTTGGCATGGGCCTCTATAACACTCTGGAACTCGGGTTTGATCACGTAGCTATCGAAGTCAAAGTACACGATTTTGGCCGTGTTGGCGGGCCCAGCAGCGGAAGTATCGGTTCCACCAATTTGCACAGGAGCCACGCCTCGGCTGGCGGCCGCAGCGGCATCGTCAGCCTGTTTTGTGCTCGCTGACCTATCCTCTACAGGAACGTCCGCTAGTTTGACATTGGAGCCGCAGGCCACCAGCGTGGCCGCAAGCATAAGAGATGAGATGAGAGAAAAAAGGACGCGCTTCATTGAATACCTCTATTAAAAAAACAAAAAAATGATCGACTTAAAAAGCATGCCTATCGTTGAAAGGGGCCCCAATCGGGTTCCCGGATATCACCGCCCGCACCAGACAATCTGGCCTTGATTTTGCCATCCAGCGTGGTGGTCATCAGCGCTTCCCTGCCCTGCTGCTGGGTTGCGTACACAATCAATCTGCTATTGGGTGCAAAACTCGGGCTTTCGTCGGCAGTGGTGTCCGTAATTGGAGTGACAGTTCCACTGGCAAGCTCCATGACATGCAACTTGAATGCGCCCCCCACCCTTGAAACATAAGCCAACCAGCGCCCGTCAGGGCTGATGGCGGGGGATATGTTGTAGCTCCCCGTAAACGTCACCCTTTCAGGATTGCCCCCCGCAGGACTCATGCGGTATATCTGTGGGGCACCCCCGCGATCACTTACGAAATAAATGGCTCGCCCGTCGGGAGAAAAAGCTGGCTCGGTATCGATGCTGGAGGATTGGGTGAGCCTCTTGGGTTCGCCGCCGTTGAGCCCTATGGCGTAAAGTTGCGAACCACCGTCCCGGCTCAGCGTAGCGACCAGTTGTTTGCCGTCCGGCGACCAAGCTGGCGCGCTATTGGATCCCCTGAAATTGGCCAACAAACGGCGCTTTCCGGTAGCCACATCATGCGAATAGATGACGGGTTTGCGAGACTCAAAAGAAACATAGGCCAATTGAGCACCGTTGGGTGACCATGCCGGCGAAATAATGGGCTCCGAACTGGCAAGAGCCGACTGGGCACCCTCCCCATCCGAATCGGCAACCCAGAGGTTGTAGCGCTGACCAGACTTGGTCACGTAAGCGATCCGTGTTGAAAAAATGCCCT
Source organism: uncultured beta proteobacterium (assembly GCA_963793855.1). Lineage (GTDB taxonomy): Bacteria > Pseudomonadota > Gammaproteobacteria > Burkholderiales > Burkholderiaceae_C > Polaromonas. Next base: position 392,569 of record CAWCBL010000003.1, on the reverse strand, counting down.
TTTCACCGGTCAGCTTTTCATACACAAAATCTGACACGCGGTGCGCAGACAATCGCAAGTCAGCTTGTGTCACGGTGTAGCTCTGGCCGCCCAGATCCTGTCCCCGCACAACATCCCACAAGCGAAGCCGAATATCAAAGCGCCCGTCCGCAAGCGGCGAGACACTTCCCGTCACCATCGCATCCGCCCCCTTTTGCCGCCAGCTAGCCAGATCCGGTCGCGTGTTTTCATCCGCCACCACGCCAGCAGCGTCAACCGCGCGAAACATGCCACTACGCTCAAGGTCGGCCTTGACGATGCTGCCGATTTTTTGCGGTGATTGCGCCTCGCCCCGAAATTGGGCGATGGCGATGGGCAGTTGAGTGAGGCCTACGCCGGACACCTCTACGCGGAATTGGGCCAATGCCGGCATTGTCGGAAGTGCGCCAGCGGCCAACAAGCTTATAACGTTGCGACGATTTAAGTGTGATGTGATGCTCATAAATTTTTTGATCAATGCAATTGAGTTATTTTTACAGGTGGCGCCGGATCAAGTTCCCGAAGACCTTTTTCAGCCAAAATCAAATCAGTCTTCATGCGTTGCACTACCCGGTTTCTATTCACCGATTCCTGGTCGCGTTTGTTTTCGGAATGCCAAAGGTGAAACACCTCTGTGGCCATAAATCCGTTTTTCCGCTGAATGCCCAAATGACTGAGTCGTAAAACGAGGTCAGCATCCTCATGGCCCCACCCCTGGAATGTTTCGTCGAAGCCATTGACGCCGACAAAGTCATGCCGCCATACGCCAAAGTTGCAGCTTCGAATGCCATGCCAATCAAAACCTTCTTTTACCCTGAATAGCCGCCATGGCCAGACAAGGAGGTGCAACAGTTTGTTGCAGTCGCCTCGCAAGCGGGCACGCAACCAGAAGGATTTGGGAAGACTTGGCAAGTCAATTTTTCCGCTCACCACCTGCGCAGTGAGATCCTCGCTCAGCAATACCCGGCTGCCGTTGACAAAGCAACCTGGCTCTGCAAGGCGTGCATGCTGGGTAACATAGGCCTTGTTCGGAATGCAGTCACCATCAAGAAAAACAAGGTAGTCACCCGTCGCATAACTGGCCGCCAAGTTGCGGGCCCGAGCCGCAGTAAAGCCAACATCCGGATGCCAGACATGTTTTACCTGACATTTGAATGCAGGACAGTACCTATAAAGCATCTCCACCTGATCCTGCCGGGATCCATCATCAGCGATTAACACTTCGTGCCCCGCATCACATTGCGCTGCCAAAGAACACAGCACGGCCAGCAACGCGTCTGTCCTGTTGTAGGTCAGGACAATAAAGCTGATTTTCATGAGGCGGGTGGCAACTTGCCGGCATTCCGGTGCAGTAGCCATAACTTGAGATACCTGTAATAAGTGCCCTCGGCATTGGAAATCGCCAAAACAAGACCCATTCGCCCATCCATGAATCCACGCCGCAATAAATAGGTCCGAATAAACGCCCACAGACCATGTCCCAAGGCCTTACCCAGCGACGTCGTCTCACCTTTATCCAGCAGACTCCGAGCGCCCGCAGTTGAATAGCGATTGACTTTCTCGAGAACCGTTTCCAAGCTTCTGAAACTTTCGTGCAGCAAGGGGGAATTCAACTGCCCAACCTTGCTTGAAGTCAGGATTTTCTCATGCACCAGATCATCAGAGAACTGCGCCGATTGACGGCGAAACAGTCGTGTTACGCGATCAGGATACCAGCCCGAATGGCGCATGTACTGTCCGCAATAGCTGGAAAGACGAGGGAAAGAATAGACATCGAAGGCCGGATCCTGCAGCACTGCCCGGATTTCTGCCTGCAATTCAGGTGGCACCCGTTCATCGGCATCCAGTGAAAGCACCCAATCGGAGTTCACCAACGCCAGTGCACGGTTTTTCTGTATGCCAAACCCTTGCCAGTCAGTGCAGGTACTCACGTCCGCCCCCATGGATCGGGCAATCTGCACGGTGTCATCGGTACTACCTGAATCAAGGACCACAACTTGATCCGCGAACGCCACCGAACGTAGGCAGTCCTCAATGTTATGGGCCTCATTCTGGGTGATGACAGTTACGGACAAGCTTGCCAATAGATGCCTTTTTTGAATTATTTGAGGCAAGATTTATCAGCGAAAACCTTGCGCGATAGGTAGAAAGCATAGCAGAGCGTCCTCTCGGCCTGATCGGCTACCCACTAAATGTAATCACCGATAATGCTAACAACTCATCCGGCGACGCCCACGACTATTTTGCTAAAAAAGACGATAAATTTCCGGCTTGCCGTCATCTGCCTGGCCGCGGCCTCCGTAGGGTTGTCGATGGCAATTATCAGTATTGCCAAATTTTTGCTGCTGATTTTGGGAGTGATCACCTTGCTCTTTCCCCGGCCTGCGACGGCGGCAGGCAAGCCCTTGACAGGACTATCCACCCCTGTTGTGGTGCTGTTTGTATTTTTTGCATTCGCAACCAGCTTGTTGTGGACTTTGGCCCCCCAAGCGGATGCACTGGGCTCTGTAGCCAAGTATGGCAAGCTGATCGTGATCGCCCTGCTGCTACTGCTCATCCGCGACAGGCGCGAGGCCATGTATGCCCTCGGCGCCTTTACTATTGCACAGTTGCTTCTCGTGGCAAGTTCCTGGATGCTGTACGCGCATCTTCCCGTTCCTTGGGCAACATCGAACATGGCGTTGACAGAGTACGCGGTGTTTTCAAGTTATCTCGACCAGGGAATCATAAGTGCCGTGTTCGCTGCAATTTGCTGGCATTTACGCTTCCTTGCCCCCGGGCGATTTGGCAGGCAATTGGCAATTTTCACGGCTTTGGTGTCGCTAGGGAATGTGTTTTTTGTATTAAGTGGGCGAAGCGGCCATGTCGTTGCCATCGCCTTGCTATCCATGGCCATCATGTGGGAGCTCCCCAAGAGATACCGTGCAGTCGTTGTCCTCCTGCCATTCTTGCTGGCCGTGGTGTTATTTTTCAGCTCGGGCAAGGTGCGCGAGCGGATGACCTTGGTTAAAAGTGAAGTGCAGTCGTATTCGACCCAAGCTGAGCCTACGTCGTCTTCGGGCATCCGGCTTAATCTCTGGCGCAGAGCAATACAAGCTATTGGCCAGCACCCGCTTGCGGGGTCAGGTGTTGGCAGTTGGAGCACCGAATACAACCGGCTTGAGCGCGCACAAAATCCCGCGCATGTAGATATAGCCGGCAACGGAAACCCTCACCAGGAATATCTGCTTTGGGGCGTGCAGCTAGGCATACCCGGCATTCTCCTTCTTTGTGCCCTGATGCTGTCGGTGCTTAGGGACACCCTAAGAATGGAAAAACAATATGCCCGTGCGGCGCAATCAACGCTACTGGCATTGGCGCTGGCCTGCCTTTTCAACGCCTCAATTTATGATGCACAGATTGGGGATTTTTTCTGCGTATCACTAGGTTTACTTCTGGCTCTGGGCATTAACAATAATGCCAACCAAACAGTTTCTCGGCCTCAACACGGGCAAGCAACGTGACTAAAGCGCCAGAAAAAAACTCCGCAGACTCGACGGCCAAACTCACGCTGTTTCGCAGAATTGCTCGGGTCTGGCCTTACTTCAGAGGTTCGCGAGCCGGCTGGGCGCTGGCCATAGGCGCGACTATCGTGGCCTCGGCCACCGAACCGTTTGTACCGGCCCTGCTCAAGCCACTATTGGACAGAGGCTTCCAGCAGGACGCTTTCAACTTCTGGCTGGTCCCGCTCACGCTAATGCTGCTGTTCAGCATACGCGGGCTTTCCGGCTTTCTGGCGCAGTTTGCGCTGGCCAAGGTAACCAATGATGGTTTACTGCAGCTACGCAAGGCCATGTTTGGCAAGCTCCTGAGCGCACGACTGACTTTGTTTGCGGATCAAAGCTCAAGCGCCATCGCCAATACCGTGGTCTATGAGGTGTTCAATGGCTCCTCGCTACTGATCAATGCCATCATGAAACTTGCCCGGGACGTGCTGACCTTGCTAGCGCTCATCGGTTACCTGGTTTACCTGAACTGGAAGCTGACGCTGATTGTGGCTTTCCTGTTTCCGGCTGTGGCATTTGTCATTCAGACCCTGTCCAAGCGCCTTTACCGCTTGACCAAGGAAAGCCAGACCGCGACCGACGAACTTGCATATGTGGTGGAGGAAAATGTGATGGCCCATCGCGATGTTCGACTGCACGGCGCTCAAGCCAGCCAGGCCAGCCGGTTCGACCTCTTGAGCCATTCCCTGCGCCGGCTCTCGATGAAGTCCACTGCCGCCTATGCGGGCATGAGCGCCATCACGCAGGTGCTGGCAGCCGTGGCGCTGTCGGCCGTGATTTCCATTGCGCTGCTCCAAAACGCCGAAAGCACAACCACCGTGGGCGGCTTTGTGGCATTTGTCACAGCCATGCTGCTGCTGATTGCCCCCATAAAAAGCTTGTCGGACGCCGCTACCCCGGTAACAAGGGGCTTAGCGGCACTTGAGCGAGGCTTGGACCTCATGGATTTGACCCCCAACGAGGCCAGCGGCTCTTTTGTAAAAAACAGGGCGCTTGGTGACATTGAATTTTCCAATGTCAGCGTGGCCTACAAGGCCGATGCCACACCGGCCCTAAGGAATTTCAGCCTCTCCATCAAATCGGGGGAAACGCTTGCGATTGTCGGCGCTTCAGGTTCGGGAAAAACAACGCTGGTCAATCTGCTGCCCCGATTTGTCGAGATGAGCGCAGGCAATATCACCTTGGACGAACAGGAGATTCGCAACTGGGACCTCGCTTGTCTGCGCTCGCAATTTGCCTTTGTCAGCCAGCACGTTGTGATGCTCAACAGCAGCATTGCAGCGAACGTGGCACTGGGTCAGCCCGTGGACCGGAAGCGGGTAGGGGAATGCCTGAGAGCAGCCAACCTGAGCGCATTGCTTGCCGAGTTGCCCGATGGCATGGACACGTTCCTGGGCCACAACGCCATGCAACTGTCCGGCGGTCAGCGACAGAGACTTGCCATTGCCCGCGCACTTTACAAGGATGCACCGGTTCTTGTCCTGGATGAAGCCACCTCGGCACTGGATACCGAATCTGAGCTGGCCGTACAAGAAGCGATCATGCGGCTGACCGCCGGGCGTACCTCATTGGTCATTGCCCACCGCCTGTCGACTATCCAGCATGCAGACCGCATCATCATGATGGATGCCGGACGGATGATCGAGTCGGGAAGCCACGGGGAATTGCTTGCGCAAAATGGCGCTTACGCCCATCTTTACCGACTGGGTTTCCGGTCGGCCTGACCCATTGGCGCCGGCATCTGGTTTTTGCGCCCGAACTCAGCCGCCCTATTTAACAACTGAAAGCCTGTATTCAGATGAGTGTTTCAATCAGTGGCTTCACCTTCATACGCAATGGTGTAGAGCTTGGCTTCCCCTTTGAAGCGTCCATCCGATCCCTGTTGCCTCTGGTTGACGAGTTTGTCGTGGCGGTGGGGAAAGGTTCCGACGACACGCTTGAGCGCGTGCGGGCCATTGCAGATCCCAAGATCAGGATCATCGAAACCGTGTGGAATGAACGCATGGCCGACCGCGGATTTGTTTATGCGCAGCAAAAGATGATTGCCCAGTACTCATGCACGGGTGACTGGGCCTTCTACCTCGAAGGTGATGAAGTCGTGCACGAAGCTGACCTTGCCGCCATACGTGCCAGTGTCGAGCGCCATCATGACAATCCGGCCGTGGAGGCGCTGGTCTTTGACTACCTTCATTTTTACGGGTCGCCGCAGTGGATTTCGATCAGCCCCGGCTGGTACCGCCGCGAATGCCGCCTGATCCGAAACACCATCCGCAGTTATGCGCCCGATGGCCAGTACTGGCTGGTCACCACTGAGCACAAAAAAGGGCGCAACCCCCGCGCAGCACTGGCCAATGCGCATATCTATCATTACGGATGGATACGGCGCAACGAGGAAATGCAGAAGAAACTTGATACGGTCAGCAAGTACTGGGGGGAGGCGAAGGCGGCGCAAATTACTTACAGCCAGTTTGACCGCCGCGCTCTCGCACCCTTTACCGGCACGCATCCTCAAGCGGTGCAGGAATGGCTGGCTCTGGAGGCCGAGCAGGTTCTGAACATCGACCCGACCTATAAGCCAACACCCAAGGAAAACAAATACCACTTCATGCGGCAGGTGGAATCGCTGACCGGACTGGACTTCAGCCGCAAGCATTTCAAGCTGGTAACCTGAAACCAGGGCCAGTCATTGCGCACTGAAGGTTTTCTTCGCCGTGAGTACCGAAAAATAAATCGCTTCCTGCTTCAGTGAAATTTCGCTCCACTGGTAATGCGCAGCGAAATCCGCTGCACCCCGAGCCAGCTGACTTTTAAGCTCTGCCTGGCTTAGAACTTGTTTTAGTACCAGGCGCAAATTAGCTGCATCCCTGGGGTCATCCAGAATCATCGCGTTAATCCCATGTTGCAGCAACCCGGAAATGCCACAGTACCGGGACCCGCTTACAAGCACCGGCAAGCCATGCGCCATGGCCTCCAAAACCACCATTGCAAAAGTATCTTCCAGCGTCGGATGCACCAGGCAATCGGAAGCTTCATAGGCAAAGCTGACGTCTTTCAGCGAGCCCAGAAAGAAGACTCGGTCCCTCAGTCTTAAGGCGTTTAGTTGTTCGCTGAACAAGGGGATCTGCGTACCGTTTCCTACGACGGCCAGCACGATATCCGAAGGCAATTGCGACAATGCATCCAGCAAGGCCTGAAGACCCTTTTTACGGTAATCGTTGGCGACAAACAGCAGGCAAAGGCCAGCGGCCGGCAAGCCCAGCCGCACCCTCGCCTCGCCCTTGCGCTGTGGCGTGACAGGCCATGCCGGCATCGTGATTCCCGGAGTGATGACCGAAAGCATCTTGCTGCAGGCCGGATAGCTGGCAGCCATAATGGCCTGCAAGCTGTCAGAGGTCACGACCACGTGCCTGCCGGGGCGCGCGGCATAGCGCAGTCGCTCAAGTCCCAGGTAAGTCAGCAGACGCGGACTGGTCACGACCTTGATTACGCGTAAGGCATGTCGCCAGCCGGTGCGCCCCTGAAACAGGTTGTACCTGATAGGCAAGACATGAACCGTCTGAACGTCGCCATGCCATGTGTTTTCGTGCGAATGCACGACGTCGAAGCCATGTCGAGTAGCCCACCAGGTCGCTGTAGCAAACCACAACTGGTTGATCCAGCGAGGCTTGCGTAGCGGCATAGAAACGCGATGGTAGGTCACCCCCGGCCATAGATGATCAATTTCCTGGGCAAACACATGCATCTCATGCCTGGCGGCAAGCTGCTCGACCAAGGCAATTGAATAGCGCTCCGCACCGCCACCCGTCGATGAAAAAGTGCGGTTGAAGACTGCGATGCGCAGTCTCGGGACGGCAGGACTTACAGAAGAATCGCTCATTTTTTGCGTCGATCTTCATAGCTGGTCGCAATTTTGAGCCAGAACACCGGCAAGCTGGTCGAGCGCAGCACCGGCACCCGTGGCAGTTGCGACAGGTCTGTCTGGGCATGGCAGCGGCTGCGCTGGGTGGTCGTGGCGGTCACAAAGCCCAGCGCACTGACCATGGCTACATGTTTCGGCTCATAGTGACCGTAGGGATAGCAAAAATGACTGACTGGCTGGCCAATAACTGCCTCAAGCTCAGTTTTTCCCAGCGTCATTTCCACGCGGCACTCTGCATCATCCGTAACGGTCAAATCTATATGCCGACGGGTGTGCGAGCCGATCTCCTGTCCGGCTGCCACCCATTGCCGAATTTCCAGCTCAGTCATCAATGGCGTCTGCGCGATGCCCAGACCTTCGTCCCACACATTGGTCTTACCGAGCAAGCCGCTCACGGCATAGCAGGTAGAAGAAAAGCCTTGTTTAAGCAACGCGGGCAATGCATGGGTGAGGTTGTTCTGGTAACCATCATCGAAGGTGATACCGACGACCTTGCCGCTCCGCTTACCAAGCAGGTAGGGTTGCAGTGCGCTCATGGACAGGCCTGTGTAACCCAGTAGCTTGAGCAAGGCCATTTGCCGTGCGAAAGCCTTGGGGGCCACATACAGACTTCGAAAAGGGCTGCCTTTGGGCGGGGCATTGGCGATCTGGTGATACACCAGAATGGGAATGGGCTTCGGGTTGGCCGTGAGGGTAGTCAACATGGGTTTAAGCTCACTCGAGTCACAGCAACACGATGTCGTATTGCTCCTGCGCCATGACTGCCTCCGCCTGCAGGGAAATCGGCTTACCGATGAAGTCGCTCAGGCTGGCCAGATGCTGGCTTTCTTCGTCCAGGAAAAGCTCAATCACCTTGGGTGAGGCCACCACCCTGAATTCCCGTGGATGGAACTGCCGCGCTTCACGCAAAATTTCACGCAGGATGTCGTAGGTCACGCTTCGCGCCGTCTTGACGATGCCTTTACCCATGCAGGCGCTGCACGGCTCGCACAACTGGTGGGCGAGTGACTCACGGGTTCGCTTGCGTGTCATTTCAAGCAAGCCCAACGCCGAAAAGCCGTTCACAGCCGTCTTGATGCGATCACGGGCGAGCTGTTTTTTAAACTCCGCCAATACGGCATCGCGATGATTTTCCTTGGTCATGTCAATGAAATCGACAATCACAATGCCACCTAGGTTGCGTAGCCGAAGTTGCCGGGCAATCGCCTGAGCGGCCTCCAGATTAGTTTTATAAATCGTTTCGTCGAAATTACGCGCTCCGACAAACCCACCCGTGTTCACGTCGATGGTTGTCAAGGCTTCCGTCTGGTCAATGACCAGATAACCGCCAGACTTGAGTTCGACACGTCGACCCAGCGCTTTGGCAATTTCATCGTCTATATTGAACAAATCAAAAATAGGCCGTTCACCGCTGTAAAGCTGAAGTTTTGGCACGGTCGCCGGCATGAACTCCAGCGCAAAAGCTTTCAACATTCCAAACTGTTCGCGTGAATCGATACGAATCGTCTGCGTGTTTTCCACCACCATATCGCGCAAGACACGCTGCAGCAGGCTCAGATCCTGATGCAGCACCGACGCCGCCGGCAGGCGAAGCGACGCTTCCTTGATGCGCCCCCAGGTTTTTCGAAGATAAGCGATGTCTTCTTCCAGCTCGGCGTCGGTGGCGTCTTCCCCATTGGTACGGAGAATAAAGCCGCCCCCCAAGTCGCCCGTCATGGCTTGCACACGCTGGCGCAAGTCTTCACGCTGCCGTGGCGGTATTTTTTGCGACACGCCAATGTGATTGTCCTGCGGCAGAAAAACCAGCAGTCGGCCAGCAATGCTGATTTGCGCCGTCAAGCGTGCCCCCTTGGTCCCCATCGGGTCCTTGAGCACCTGCACCATCAAGGCCTGACCTTCGAAGAGCTGCTTTTCAATGGGCTGCAGCGACGGGGGGGGCTGCGGCGCCAATGTCCCGATGGCCTGTGACTCGGGGTCTGCGTGCCGGCTGTTGATGCTGCTCATCAAGTCGGCAACATGCAAAAATGCGGCCCGGTCAAGGCCAATATCGATGAAGGCCGACTGCATTCCTGGCAGCACCCGCGCCACCTTGCCCAGATAGACGTTACCGACGAGGCCGCGCTCAAGCGTACGCTCGACCTGCAATTCCTGCACGGCACCATGCTCCACCACAGCAACCCGGGTCTCCTGCGGCGACCAGTTAATCAGGATTTCTTGTTGCATTATTTGTCGCAAGGTTGGGGCTAGATACTGAGGCCGGCTGCTCGCAGCAGCGAGGCCGTTTCCCACAACGGGAGCCCCATGATGCCACTGTAACTGCCATTGATACGGGTTATGTGCATCGCCACCCTGCCCTGTATGGCGTAGGCACCCGCTTTGCCCATGGGCTCACCCGTGGCCACATAGGCCCGGATTTGCACGGCCGTCATAGCCTCAAAGCTCACACGGGACGTGCTGAGCGCTTCAAACCACTGCTGCCCTTGCTGGACGGCAACCGCTGTCAGGACGCGATGCGTCCTGCCGGCCAACTGACCCAACATACGCTCGGCATCCTTGGCATCGGCTGGCTTGCCGTAAATGCTGCGCCCCAACGCCACGGTGGTGTCAGAACACAAAACAGGCGCTGGCGGCAGTTTTCGCTGCCTCAAGCGCGCTGCCGCCGCATCCAGCTTGAGCCCGGTGACCCGCCTGACGTAGGTGGCCGGGGCTTCATTTTTCAGCACAACTTCGAGAGCTTCAGCATCTTCACTGCAATCAGGCAGCAGCAACTCATACCGAACGCCGAGCTGCTCGAGCAACTGGCGGCGCCTGGGGCTTTGGGAGGCCAAATAAACAAAATTCACCATACACAGAATTTGCCTGCAAAAAACTGCTTGAAAAATCTACTCACGATGGTAGGGGTGATTGATGGTGATGCTCCAGGCCCGGTAGAGCTGCTCAATCAGCAGCACGCGCACCATGGCATGCGGCAAGGTCAGGTCGGAGAGGCGAATGCGTTCATGCGCTGACTGCTTGAATCCAGCATCCAGCCCATCCGGCCCACCAATCACGATAGCGACATCGTCGCCGGACAATTGCCAGACTTTGAGCTTTTCCGCGAGCGCCATGGTGGTAACTGCCGAACCGCGTTCATCAAGCGCCACGACACGGCAACCCCGTGTGATGGCACCTTCAATGCGGCTTCGTTCCGAAGCGAGCAGATTTTCGAGGGTTTTGGAGGCTCGTGGCTCGGTTTTAACGGCCTTGAGCTCGACCTTCAGCTCTGGCGGAAAGCGTTTGGCGTAGTCGTCGTAAGCCGTCTGCGCCCAGTCGGGCACCTTCTGGCCGACTGCTACGATCGTCAGCCTCATTCGCTCCGGGTCGTGGTTTTCCTGGCTGCCGGCTTCTTCACGGCAGGTTTTTTAATCGCCGTTTTGCTGGCCGTCTTGGCAGCAGTTTTCTTGGCAACTACTTTCTTGGCGGCAGGAATTTTGACAATCGGCGTTTTGGCCGGTGCTTTTTTCACAGCCACTTTTGCCGCGGCCGCCTTGGCCACGGTCTTGATTACCTTGGCCGATTTAACTGGTTTAGCAACAGGTTCAGCTGCCGGTGCGGTAGCGTTGCGCTTTGCTGTCCAGTCGTTTGTCTTGCCGACACGACCCACATAGGTGCCATCATCAGTCCCCACAGCTTTTTTGGTGGCCGGCTTAGTTTCATCTTTAGCGGCCTTGGACGGCTTGGCGGCGGACTTGCTACCGACGCGTGACTTGGCAGGCTTGGCTTCTACCTCGGGTTCAGCTTTCGCCGCTTTGGGCAGGGGCGCAGGGGCGCCCAGCTTGATCTTGACGGGTTTTTCGCCCCAGAGCTCCTCCAGGTTGTAGTACTGGCGAATCGTAGGCTGCATGATGTGCGCGACTACGGCACCACAGTCAACAATGATCCACTCGCCGTTTTCTTCACCTTCGATGCGGGGCTTGACAAAGCCGGCATCGCGCACAGCGTCACGCACACTGGCTGCGAGGGCTTTCGTCTGGCGGTTGGAGGTTCCCGACGCAACAATCACGCGCTCAAAAAGCGAAGTGATGTGCTCTGTATCAAAGACCTGAATGTCCTGCGCCTTCACATCCTCCAGCCCATCAATGATGGCGCGCTGCAATTTCTGGACATCTTTCTTGCCTTCGGTGCTGGGGGTTTTGACAGTAGTAGAGGTCATGCAGTGCTTTGCTTCAATGAAGGTAAAAATTAACGGGAACGGTAGAGCCGATGACGTGAAATATAACGCGCAACCGGCTCTGGGACCAACTGGGCGATCTCTCCAGCGGTGGCAGCACCCAAGGCCATCAACTGACGGACCTGGGTGGCGCTAACCGGCATCAGGGGCAGCTGGAGCGTGAAAAAGCGGTCTTTTTTAGGCGCATAAGCATCAAACTGAGTTTGAGCCAGCGTAGATTGTGCGCGATCAGCTATGCAAATTATAGCAATTTCGAGAATCTCCTGCCATTTGTGCCATTGCCTGAAGGCTGCGAACTGGTCCGCCCCAATGAAAAGGTAGAGCTGAGCCTGCGGATTTTCAGCCTGCAAGGCCCGCAAGGTGTCAATCGTGAAAGTCGGCCCCGCACGCTGCAGCTCCCTGTCATCCACCACTACGCCCGGAACATTTTCGAACGCCAGCCGGGTCATCGCCAGACGATGCTCAGGCTCGCTCAGCGCCCTGGCCTTATGCCACGCCTGGCCTGTCGGAATGATATACAGGGCGTCCAGCGCAAACTGCTCCAGTGCCGCTTTTGCCAATGCGACATGGGCATTGTGCGGCGGATCGAATGCCCCACCAAACAAGCCAATCCGCTTGAGGTCCGGGGAGGGTTTGACGCTCAAACCCAGTCCCGCCTCACCAGGAATTCTTTGTAGAGACGCTCTTCAGGAGAACCTGCTGCAGTTTCGCGCTGGTAAGACCAGCTCGCCAGCGGCGGCATTGACATCAAAATCGACTCCGTGCGGCCGCCCGATTGCAGGCCAAAGTGCGTGCCTCTATCCCACACCAGATTGAATTCCACGTAACGACCACGCCGGTAGAGCTGAAACTCACGTTCACGCTCGCCATAGGCGCTGTCCTTGTGGCGCTCCACAATGGGCAGGTAGGCCTGCAAAAACGAATCCCCCACACTTTGCATCATGGCAAAACTCTGCTGCAGGCCAAGCTCCTGGAAATCATCAAAAAAGACGCCGCCAATGCCGCGCTGTTCGTGGCGGTGCTTGAGGTAAAAATATTCATCGCACCATTGCTTGAAACGCGGGTATTTGTCTTCGCCAAACGGTGCCAGCGCGTCTTTGCAGACACGGTGAAAATGCACGGCATCTTCATCAAAACCGTAATACGGCGTCAAGTCCATGCCGCCACCAAACCAGCAGACAGGCTCGCCAGCTCCAGCTGGAGGAGTGGCCGCCAGCATGCGCACGTTCATATGCACAGTCGGCACATAGGGATTGCGGGGATGAAACACCAGCGAGACACCCATGGCTTCGAACGGCGCGCCGGCCAGCTCGGGCCGGTGCTGGGTCGCAGACGGCGGCAGGGTCGCCCCGCGCACATGTGAAAAACCGCAGCCTGCACGTTCAAAAACTCGGCCCTGCTCGAGAATTTTGGTGATGCCATTGCCCTGCAGTGCTTCGCCCGGTTCTTTTTGCCACTCGTCGCTCACAAAGGGCCGGCCATCGATCTCGGCAATCGCGCTCGTAATACGATCTTGCAGCCCCATGAGAAAGGCGGGAACGGTTGAAATGTCTATGCTATTCATGGTTAATGGTATCTGCTCTGCCAGCGCACAAAATCATGAAGTCGATGGCCTTTTCAGCACCGGCCGAACATTGAAATCCAAAAAGCGCCACTCTGCCGGTTTTATCAGGACTTGATGGCCCGATACCCAATATCCTTGCGGTACTGTGCGCCGTCGAAATCAATTCCCCGTGCGACTTCGTATGCGCGTTGCTGAGCAGCTTTCACTGTATTGCCAAGCGCCGTCACACACAGCACGCGGCCGCCTGAGGTCACGGTCGTGCCGTCCTGCTTTTGCGTCCCGGCGTGGAATACCACCACATCCTCAGCCGCCTGAGGCAGGCCATGGATGACATCGCCCTTGCGGGGATGGAGCGGGTAGCCTTGCGCAGCCATCACCACGCCCAGTGCCGGACGGCGGTCCCAGTCCAGCTCGACCTGGTCGAGCGCACCCGAGGTAGCAGCCATCATCACGTCAAACAGATCCGTCTTCAGCCGCATCATGATGGGCTGGGTTTCCGGGTCGCCCATGCGGCAGTTGAACTCCAGCGTCTTGGGGTTTCCCTGCGCGTCAATCATGAGGCCAGCGTACAAAAAGCCGGTGAAAGGTATACCGTCTTTTTCCATGCCCTTGATGGTAGGCAGAATGATTTCGCGCATAGCCCGGGCATGAACCTCGGGCGTCACCACCGGGGCGGGCGAGTACGCGCCCATACCGCCGGTGTTCGGGCCAAGGTCGCCATCGAGCAGACGCTTGTGGTCCTGGCTGGTCGCCATGGCTGTCACGTTTTTTCCGTCGCACAGCACGATGAAGCTGGCTTCCTCGCCTTGCAGGAATTCCTCGATGACGACGCGCGCGCCGCCTTCATTGTGGCTAACGCCCAGCGGATTGAACTCAGGGTTCGGCGCCAGCATGAACTCGATCGCCTCATGCGCCTCGTGCAGCGTCATCGCTACGACGACGCCTTTTCCGGCCGCCAGACCATCGGCCTTGACGACTATGGGCGCGCCCTTTTCATCGACATAGGCATGCGCTGCCGCCGCATCGTTAAAGGTTTCGTATTCTGCGGTCGGGATGTTGTGGCGCTTCATGAAGGCCTTGGAAAAGGCCTTGGAACTTTCCAGCTGCGCGGCGGCCTTCGTGGGGCCGAACACCCGCAGACCATGTTTGCGAAATTCATCCACGATGCCGGCGGCCAGTGGCTGCTCTGGGCCGACCACCGTCAATGCTATCTTTTCAGTAGCAGCCCATACCCTTAGCGCCTCGACATCAGTGATATTGATGTTCTCAAGTCGCGAATCCAGGGCAGTCCCGCCATTGCCCGGAGCCACGTAGACCGCCTGCACTTTTGGCGACTGGGCCAATTTCCACGCCAAGGCGTGTTCACGGCCACCGCCGCCCACCACTAAAACTTTCATGCTCCAGCTTTCATAGTTGCGCTTTTAAGGCTGTTCATTCGGAGAGCTCAGCGTTGTGATACACCTCTTGGGTGTCATCAAGGTCTTCGAGGACATCCAGCAATTTTTGCATCTTCACAGCGTCATCACCCGTCAGTTCAATCGTGTTGTCCGCACGCATGGTGACTTCAGCCAGTTCCGGTTTCAGTCCGGCGGCCTCCAGGGCATTCTTGACCGTTTCAAATTCTGTGTAGGGCGTCAGCACCTCAATGGCGCCATCATCATGGGTAATGACATCGTCGGCACCGGCTTCCAACGCCGCTTCCATGACCTTGTCTTCGCTCGTGCCGGGCGCAAAAATCAGCTGTCCACAGTGCTTGAACTGAAACACCACGGAGCCTTCCGCGCCCATGTTGCCGCCGTGCTTGGAAAACGCATGACGAACTTCGGCCACGGTGCGCACCTTGTTGTCGGTCATGCAGTCCACCAGGATGGCCGCACCGCTAATACCATAACCCTCATAACGCACTTCTTCGTAATGCACGCCTTCCAGATTGCCTGTGGCTTTGTCGATGTTGCGCTTGATGGTGTCAGCCGGCATATTGGCCGCCTTGGCCTTATCTACGGCCAGACGCAGGCGCGGATTGGTGTCCAGATCGCCACCGCCCAAGCGGGCCGCCACCATGATTTCGCGGATCACCCGCGTCCAAATCTTGCCGCGCTTGTCATCCTGGCGCCCCTTGCGGTGCTGAATATTCGCCCATTTACTATGACCAGCCATGGGAAATCCTTTTGTAATTGATTTAATCTACTTCTTTCATTTTACTTTTCGCTTCTCTTCCCCTCCGAAGTTTCATCAGGAATATCAAAACTATGGCCGAGCCGCTACTCATTGCAAGAAATGCGTCCACCGAATGTGAGCTGCTGCCGGCGCTGGCAAATCGTCATGGCCTTATCACGGGCGCCACCGGTACAGGTAAGACGGTGACGCTGCAAACACTGGCTGAAAATTTCTCCAAAATCGGTGTTCCAGTCTTCATGGCTGATGTCAAGGGCGACCTGACCGGCATCAGCCAGGCTGGCAGCATCGGCGACAAAATGGCGGCCATTTTGAAGGAGCGCGGCATAGCCCTGCCCGAGTCCCTGGCCTGCCCGACAACGCTATGGGATGTGTTTGGCGAGCAGGGCCACCCCGTGCGCGCCACCATCTCAGACATGGGCCCGCTGCTGCTGGGCCGCATGCTCAACCTCAACGAAACCCAGGCGGGCGTGCTCAATCTGGTCTTCAAAATTGCCGACGACAACGGCATGCTGCTGCTGGACCTCAAGGACTTGCGGGCCATGCTGCAATACGTAGGCGACAACGCCAGCGAGTTCACCACCAAATACGGCAACGTCAGCGCCGCCAGCGTGGGTGCCATCCAGCGCGGGCTGATGCAGATCGAAAGCCAGGGCGGCGATCAGTTTTTTGGCGAGCCCATGCTTAACATCAACGACTTCATGCAGACCGACAGCGTCGGGCATGGCGTCATCAATATTCTCGCGGCCGACAAACTGATGCACTCACCGCGCCTGTATGCGACCTTTTTGCTGTGGATGCTGTCTGAGCTGTTTGAGCAACTCCCCGAGATTGGCGATCCGGAAAAGCCCAAACTGGTGTTCTTCTTTGACGAGGCGCATTTGCTGTTTACCGATGCGCCCAAGGCCCTGATTGAACGCATTGAACTGGTGGTGCGCCTGGTGCGCTCCAAGGGCGTAGGCGTTTATTTCGTGACGCAGAATCCGCTGGATATTCCCGACTCGGTACTGGCCCAGCTGGGCAACCGGGTGCAGCACGCCCTGCGCGCCTATACGCCGCGCGATCAGAAAGCCGTCAAGGCCACGGCCCAGACCATGCGGCAAAAGCCCGGGCTAGACATCGAAACAGCCATCACCGAACTGGCCGTTGGCGAAGCGCTGGTGAGTTTTCTCGATAACAAGGGCCGCCCGAGCGTGACCGAGCGGGTCTATGTGCTACCGCCCGGCAGCCAGATTGGCCCCATTACGTCTGAGCAACGCCAGGCATTGATCCAGAACTCACTGGTCGCCGGTGTGTATGAAAAGGAAGTCGACCGCGAATCGGCCTGCGAAATACTTCGCTCCCGCGCCGAGACATCGGCGGCGGCGGCAACTAAAATCGGTAACGGCGGCGCGGTTGGCCAGACCGCGTCTGGCGGAATTCTGGGAGGTCTCAACGACGTGCTGTTTGGCACAACGGGTCCCCGTGGTGCCAAACATGACGGACTTGCACAAAGCATGGCCAAGTCTGCGGTCCGGACCATGGGGTCTACCGTGGGCCGCGAAATAATCCGCGGCGTGCTGGGCAGCCTGTTTGGCGGCAGCAAACGCTAAGCATCCACCCCGTTCAAACAGAAAAGCCCGAGGATTCATGAGCAACGTTCACCTGATCGACCACCCACTGGTGCAGCACAAGCTGACGCTAATGCGCCGCAAGGACGCATCCACCAACACCTTTCGCACCCTGCTCAATGAGCTGAGCAGCCTGATGGCCTATGAAGTCACCCGCGACATGCCGCTTCAAGAGGTCGAAGTCGAAACACCGCTGGAAACAACGACCGGCAAAGTGATTGACGGGAAAAAGCTGGTGTTTGTTTCCATTCTGCGCGCCGGCAACGGCATACTGGAGGGCATGCTCAGTGTCGTGCCGGGCGCCCGTGTCGGCCATGTCGGCCTCTACCGCGACCCCGATACATTGGAGCCGGTCGAGTATTACTTCAAAATGCCGCAGGAAATGGAAGAGCGGGATATCGTCATCGTCGACCCCATGCTCGCCACCGGCAACTCGGCCATCGCTGCCGTGGACCGGCTGAAAAAACTCAAACCCAAATCCATCAAGTTTGTCTGCCTGCTAACCTGCCCGGAAGGCGTTGCCGCCCTGCAAAAAGCCCATCCGGATGTGGACATCTACACCGCAGCCATTGACCGGCAGCTCAACGAGCATGGCTACATCCTGCCTGGTCTGGGCGACGCTGGCGATCGCATTTTTGGAACAAAATAAGACTGCAATTCAAATGGACCGGTCGTCAACCGCTATTAAATACATAGCACAAATACGACGACCTTGTTAAAGCACCCATTCCGATGACTAAACCAGATCCGGGGACTTTATCGCGCGCCCTTCCCTGGGTCGAGGCCGGACAAGCCTTTCCACCTGTGGAAACGGCCTGGAGCGATGCAGACCCCGCGCCAGGCCTGCTGGCAGCTGGCGAAACGCTGGATGTGCCCACGCTGGTTAAGGCTTACTCGGCGGGCGTCTTTCCCTGGTTCAGCCTGGGCCAGCCCGTGCTGTGGTGGAGCCCTGACCCACGCATGGTGCTGCAAACGCGCAACTTCAAACTGCACCGCTCCTTGCGTAAGACATTGATTTCCTTTCGGAACAATCCGAAATGCGAAATCAGGTTCGACAATGCCTTTGAGCAAGTCATCAGCGCCTGCGCCAGCAAGCCCAGAGCAGGCCAGCCTGGTACCTGGATTGTTCCCGACATGGTGCAAGCCTACATCGCCTTGCACAACACCGGACATGCCCACAGCGTGGAAACCTGGGTCAACGGCGAGATCGCTGGAGGCCTGTACTGCGTCAACCTCGGGACAATGGTTTTTGGCGAATCCATGTTTGCGCACCAGACCGACGCCTCCAAAATCGCCCTGGCTGCGCTGGTGGCCTTTTGCCGTGCTTGCGGCATCACGATGATCGACTGCCAGCAAAATACCGGGCATCTTGCATCGCTGGGAGCGGCCGAAATCAGTCGCGCAGAATTCGCGCTTCACCTCAGCCAGAACGTGGGCAAAGCGGCCCCCATCTGGCAATTTGAACCCGTATACTGGAATCAGATTTTGACTGCCGGAACGCCAACACCACCGTGACGCACCTCAAAGACCTGCCCCTGCAAACCTTGCAGTTTTATGCAACAGCGCCCTATCCTTGCAGCTACCTGCCGGACAGGCAGGCCCGCTCGCAGGTTGCGACGCCCAGCCACCTCATCCATAACAATGCCTATTCGGAACTCGTGACCCAGGGGTTCCGCCGCAGCGGCATGTTTACCTACCGACCTTACTGCGATGGCTGCCAAGCCTGCGTGCCGCTACGCGTTCCGGTGGACGCCTTCAAGGCGGACCGCAGCCAGCGCCGTGCCTGGAAACGGCATCAGACCTTGCAGGCGCGCATCCTGAAATTATGTTTCATGCCGGAGCACTACCAGCTCTATCTGCGCTACCAGAACAGCCGCCACGCTGGAGGCGGCATGGACCACGATAGCATTGACCAGTACACGCAATTCCTGCTGCAAAGTCGCGTGAATTCGCGCTTGGTGGAGTTTCGCGAGAGTCTGCCAAACGGTGAGGCAGGCGCACTCAAGATGGTCTCCATCCTTGATGTACTGGAAGACGGCATTTCCGCGGTCTACACCTTTTACGAACCTGAGGCCCGGACCAGCTATGGCAACTACAGCGTGCTCTGGCAGATTGAGCAGGCCAGGCGCCTTGATCTGCCTTATCTGTACCTGGGCTACTGGATAGCCAAAAGCCCAAAGATGAATTACAAGCTCGGATTCCACCCCAACGAAATACTGTTGGACGGCCAATGGGGGCTTTCCGGCGCCATAGCTCCTGTAGGCGAAGACAATTCGGCCGATCAAACCGAAGGCAACCCCTGATGCTCTCCAACCGACGCCTGTTTATTTCACAAAGTAAAATCTAGTGCAGAATATCTGTACATGAAAACCCCCGATAGCAACGTTGCCACCAAGCCAACCGTTCAGGTCATTGAACGCATTTTCACTCTGCTAGAAATTCTGGCTACGCGGGAAGAGGCGGTCTCACTCAAAGAGATTAGCGAAAAGTCAGGGCTTCACCCATCGACGGCGCACCGTATCCTGAATGACCTGGCGATGGGGCGTTTCGTAGACCGCCCAGCCGCTGGCAACTACCGGCTGGGCATGCGCCTGCTGGAGTTGGGAAATCTCGTCAAGGCACGCTTGAATGTGCGCGATGCCGCCCTCATTCCGATGCGCGAACTGCACAAGCTCACCCAGCAACCAGTCAATCTGAGCATCCGTCAGGGCGACGAAATTGTGTATGTGGAACGCGCCTACAGCGAACGTTCCGGCATGCAAGTGGTACGGGCCATCGGCGGTCGGGCTCCACTGCATCTGACGTCCGTCGGAAAACTGTTTTTGGCATTTGACGACCCCCAACGCTTGCGTACTTACGCAACGCGTACCGGCTTGCCAGGGCAAACCCGAAACAGCATTACGGAATTACCCGTACTGGAACGCGAACTCTCCAAAGCAAGACAATACGGTATCGCGCGCGACAACGAGGAACTGGAACTCGGGGTACGTTGTATGGCCGCCGGCATCTATGACGATCAGAGCAAACTGGTGGCAGGCCTGTCCATTTCAGCGCCAGCTGACCGGCTCGACGAGCAGTGGCTCCCCAAGCTGCAGGCGACCGCCAACGAAATCTCGGCAGCGCTGGGTTACAAATCTAGGTAAATATGCTTGATTAGCTACTTGCCTCAGATTTCCTTGGAACTCCTCGCCGAAGCCTTGCCTCCAAGCAGCATGCCCCCAATGCACCGGGAGCCCGAGGAGAGCGATATGTCCATGAACGCCATCCAATTCCAGCACGGCCTGTCGCTGGCGCAATTCCAAGCACAGTACGGCAGCGAGCAGCAGTGCGAGCGCGCCTTGGTGGCTGCCCGCTGGCCCCAGGGTTTTCAGTGCGCGCACTGCAGCTGCAAGCGCTCGTTTACCACCCGCAACGGCCAAGGCCGCCCGCTGTGGGAGTGTTTCCTGTGCGGCTACCAATCCTCCAGCATCGCAGGCACCGTCATGGAGCACACCAAGCTGCCCCTGACGGTGTGGTTCCTGGCCATGTACCTGATGACGCAGCACAAGGGCGGCATCAGCGCGCTGGCGCTCAAGCGCCATCTGGGCGTGTCCTACAAGAGCGCCTGGCTACTCAAGCACAAGCTCATGCAGACCATGTCCCAGCACGATGCATCCTATCGCCTGCAGGGGCGTGTGGAAATCGACGATGCGTACCTGGGCGGCGAGCGCGCAGGCCACATCAACGGCGGGCGCAAGGCAGCCAACAAGACCGCCTTCGTTGCTGCCGTACAGACCCGTCCTGACGGCCGCCCCCTGTACGTGCACCTGACGCCGGTGGCGGACTTCACCAACCAGGACATGCGCCAGTGGGCTCAGCAGCACTTGGCGCCTGGATGCCATGTGGTCAGCGACGGCACGCGGGCCTTCGCACAGGTATGCCAGGCCCAGGCCACGCACGAGCGCTATGTGACCGGGGGCGGACGCCCAGGGGCGCAAACGCCCCAGCTGCGTTGGGTCAACATCGTGCTGGGCAATCTCAAGACCAGCCTGGCAGGCACGTACCATTGCTTCGACCACGCCAGGTACGCTGGACGCTACCTGGCGGAATTCGCTTATCGTTTCAACCGCCGCTTTGACTTGCCTGCAATGCTGCCCAGACTGCTCAAGATAGTTGCGACTACCGCTCCGCTGCCTTTGAAAGTAATTCGCGTGTCTGAGGTAAGTCGCTAATCAAATAAATATGGCCTGTAGTCCATGCTTGCCCGGCACAGGCAGCTATTGATAGCCGAGCATTTCGATTGACAAAAAGAAGCTGAGGCCAGAGAAGCTTGCCTCAGTCTGGGCACAAGCCAGCCTGCCAGTCAACCACCAAGCTTTAGCCGCTGATTTCCTTGACAGATGCGCTAATGCGTATTTTTTGATCGGCCACAGGATTGGACTCCACCCAGCGACGCACGCGTTCCGCATCACCCAAACGGCTCAGCTTGCCGGCAGAGTCCAAAAATACCATGATCAGCTTACGGCCGGCAATTTTGGTCTGCATCACAAGACACTGGCCGGCTTCAGTGATATAGCCAGTTTTTTGCAGCCCAATATCCCACTCGGGATTCTTCACCAAGCGGTTCGTGTTGTTGTACTGCAGCATACGGTTTCCCACTGCAACCTGGTAACCGGGCGAGGTAGTCAATTCGCGAAGCATGGGATACCCATGCGCGGCATTCACCAGCGTAGCCAAGTCCTGTGCGCTGGACTGGTTGCGGCTGGACAGGCCGGTAGGCTCCGCATAGCTGGTGTCGTTCATGCCCAGCATCTTTGCTTTGGCATTCATCAGGCTGACAAACGTTGCCAGGCCTCCAGGATAGGTGCGGCCCAAAGCATGAGCTGCACGGTTCTCGCTGGACATCAAGGCAAGGTGCAGCAATTCGCCGCGCGTCAGCGTAGTGCCCACCCTGAGGCGTGAACTGCTGTGCTTTTCGGTATCGACGTCATCCTGCGTGACCGTGATCATTTCATCCAGCGGCAACTTGGCGCCACTGACGATGACTCCGGTCATCAGTTTGGTCAACGAAGCAATGGGCAGCACCGCATGGTCATTTTTACTGAAGAGCACCTCACGTGTATCCTGATCAATAACCAAGGCGACGCTCGATTTCAGATCCAGCGCATCCTGCGCACCGTGAAGGCCGGCGATTTGGCCGAAAGAAGGTGTGGCCGGAACCACTGCACGAATGATGGTCCCGCGTTTGGCCCCCGCTACAAACCGGACGCTCTTGCGGGTGGAGATCACCTTCTTGGATGCGGTTACTTTTGTTGCGTGAGATTTTTTCTCAATCACGCGTTTGGCCGTTGCCGCGTTGGCGGCAGGCGCTGCAAGAGCCACGGAAAAAGCCAGGAATCCAACGATTTTTAATGCGCGATTCAAAATCTGATTAGACATGATGGATATTGCCTGCTTCGGGTTGCAATGGATGGGATAGATGGAGTGTATAGAAATAGAAAAAGTCACGCAATATCAAAACCTTGCGTGACTTTCCTAAAAAACATTTTAATGTAGGTTCTTCAGCTGCATGACGCCAGCGACTTCATCCATATCGTTTCCCAAGTCATTGAATAGAAATGACTTTTAACAAATTAGCTGACTTACCCCTGCGCCGCGACACGGTCAGCTTTACTTTGAAGTTTGTTCAACGCACTGAGGTAGGCCTTGGCCGAGGCGACGACGATATCGGGGTCAGAGCCCGTGCCATTCACCACCCGTCCGCTGTTTTGCAGACGCACGGTCACTTCCCCCTGGCTTTCCGTCGAACCACTGATGGCGTTCACCGAATAGAGCACCATCTCTGCGCCGCTTTTAACGTGTGTTTCGATCGCCTTGAGGGAGGCGTCCACAGGGCCATTGCCATCTGATTCACCTGTGACTTCCTTTCCATCCACTGTAAAGACCACGCGGGCCTGGGGACGTTCTCCAGTTTCGCTGTGCTGCGACAAGGACACGAACCCATACTGTTCATTGCCGTGGGTGACACTCTCATCGCTCACCAGGGCGAGAATGTCTTCATCAAAAATTTCGCTTTTTCGGTCCGCGAGATCCTTGAATTTGATGAAGGCATTGTTGATGTCCGCTTCGCTCTCCATGGCGACGCCCAACTCCTGAAGGCGCTGTTTGAATGCATTGCGGCCGCTCAACTTGCCCAGTACGATCTTGTTGGTTGTCCAGCCCACATCTTCGGCGCGCATGATTTCGTAGGTGTCGCGCGCCTTGAGTACGCCATCCTGGTGAATGCCCGAAGCGTGGGCAAAAGCATTCGCACCCACGACAGCCTTGTTGGGCTGCACCACAAAACCGGTCGTCTGGCTAACCAGGCGGCTGGCGGCCAAAATTTGCCGAGTGTCGATGCCCACGTCGAGGCCAAAATAATCCTTGCGCGTCTTGACGGCCATGACCACTTCTTCAAGTGAGCAATTTCCCGCACGCTCACCCAAACCATTGATGGTGCATTCCACCTGCCGTGCGCCCCCAATCATCACGCCAGCCAAAGAATTGGCAACTGCCATGCCGAGGTCGTTATGACAGTGCACGGACCAGATAGCTTTATCACTGTTGGGAATACGTTCACGCAGATTCTTGATGAAATTTCCGTAGAGCTCGGGAATGGCGTAACCGACGGTGTCAGGTACGTTGATGGTAGTGGCACCTTCGCTGATCACCGCTTCAATAACCCGGCACAAAAAGTCCGGATACCGAACGGTAACCATCCTCGGGGCTGAACTCGATGTCTGCCATCAGGTTGCGCGCGAAACGCACAGAGAGTCTGGCCTGCTCAAACACCTGGTCGGGTGTCATGCGCAGCTTCTTTTCCATGTGCAAGGCGCTGGTCGCCAGGAACAGGTGCAAACGCCCGGAATTGGCGGATTTCAAAGCTTCGGCCGCACGCGAAATATCGCGGTCGTTGGCGCGGGCCAGTGAGCAGATGGTGGCGTCCTTGATGACCTCCGAGATTGCCTTGACACACTCGAAATCACCGTTCGAGCTAGCGGCAAAGCCGGCCTCAATCACGTCAACCCTGAGTCGCTCCAGCTGACGGGCGATGCGCAGTTTTTCATCGCGGGTCATCGAGGCGCCGGGCGACTGTTCGCCATCACGCAAAGTGGTATCGAAAATTATGAGTTTGTCAGTCATGGAGTTTTCTCTATTTAAAAACCAGCAACCCAAAACAAAAACGGCCCGTTGCTGGTGCAAACGGGCCGTTGAATCAGGTATACGCGTGCGCTACCGTCTCCGCCCGTTGGCAGATAGCAGTAGTGCTAGCGAAATTCGTTTCATCGAAACAATATACCACAATTTATTTATGTAGCCCACGTTCGTCCGGCTCATCGGTGGATGTCGAAATGACGCTGGTCTGCTGCCCCTTGGCTTTGCGCCAGCCATACAGCGCATAACCCGACAAGCCGTATACGACAAACAGGCCAAACATCACCGTCGGCGGATGTATGTTGATGACGGCGATGCCGAGAGCTATCAGGACGATGACCGCAAACGGGACGCTGCGCTTCATCTGGATGTCCTTGAAGCTGTAAAAAGGCACGTTGGTAACCATCGTCAAGCCGGCGTAAAGCGTCAGGCCAAACGTATACCAGCGCACTTCCAGGCCATCAAAACCCAAGTCGGACATTAACCAGATAAAACCAGCCACCAAAGCGGCGGCGGCGGGGGAAGGCAATCCCTGGAAAAACCGTTTATCGACCACCGCTGTATTGACATTGAACCGCGCCAGACGCAAGGCGGCGCAGGCACAGTAAACAAAAGCACCAATCCAGCCCCAGCGACCCAAGCTGGTCAGAGCCCATACATAGGCAATCAGCGCGGGTGCCGCGCCAAAGGACACCATATCGGACAAGGAATCCATCTGCTCACCAAAAGCGCTCTGCGTATTGGTCAGGCGAGCCACGCGTCCGTCGAGACTGTCGAGCACCATGGCGCAAAACACGCCAATGGCGGCCTGGTCAAAACGTCCGTTCATGGCCATCACAATGGCGTAAAAGCCGCCGAACAGCGCGGCCAATGTGAACAGATTGGGCAATATGTAAATGCCTTTGCGCCGCTTGCGTGGCACGATTTCGGCGCTCATTCGAGCGGATTCCTCGCCATCATGCATAAAAAACACTCCTCACGCACGACTGGTGCGTGCAACTAGCTATTAAATCCATCGCACAAAAATCCGGCCATATTGCAGGCGCTTCTGCTTCCGGGAACGAAAGCGCCCGTTGATGTAAACCGCAAGAATACCAAGTCAGCCGCCGCCAACCGCCTTTGCGGCAATCAAGGCGGCTTACGAAGCCGCTAATTTTGCCTGAGCCATTAAAAAAGCCGCGCAAGAACTATGCGCGGCTTCTCGCAGGACAGGCCCGACTGGAACGGAACTTAGTTACGCGTCTGGTCGACGAGCTTGTTCTTGGCGATCCATGGCATCATGGCACGGAGTTTTCCGCCCACTTGCTCAATCTGGTGCTCGGCATTCAAACGGCGACGGCTGATCAGTGTCGGTGCACCGGCCAGGTTCTCCAACAGGAAGCTCTTGGCGTATTCGCCGGTCTGGATGTCTTTCAATACGGCGCGCATGGCGTTTTTGGTGTCTTCTGTCACGATGCGCGGGCCGGTCACGTACTCACCGTACTCGGCATTGTTCGAGATCGAGTAGTTCATGTTGGCAATGCCGCCTTCGTAGATCAGGTCCACGATCAGCTTGAGTTCATGCAGGCACTCGAAGTAGGCCATTTCCGGGGCGTAACCGGCTTCCACCAGCGTTTCAAACCCAGCCTTGATCAGCTCAACAGCGCCACCGCACAGAACGGCCTGCTCGCCGAACAGGTCGGTTTCGGTTTCTTCGCGGAAGTTGGTTTCAATAATGCCGGCCTTGCCGCCGCCATTGGCCATCGCGTAGCTCAGCGCCAAATCACGGGCCTTGCCGGACTTGTCCTGATGCACGGCAACCAGGTGAGGTACGCCGCCACCTTGCGTGTAAGTATTGCGAACCGTGTGGCCTGGGGCCTTGGGAGCGACCATCCAGACATCCAGATCAGCGCGTGGAATCACGGCACCGTAATGCACATTGAAGCCGTGGGCGAACACCAGTGAGGCACCCTGCTTGATGTTGGGAGCCACATCGTTCTTATAGACCGCGCCGATTTGTTCATCGGGCAACAGGATCATGACGACGTCAGCGGCTTTGACGGCGTCAGCCACTTCAGCGACTTTCAGACCGGCTTTTTCAACCTTGGGCCAAGATGCGCCACCTTTGCGCAGTCCGACAACCACTTTCACGCCGCTGTCGTTCAAATTCTGGGCGTGTGCATGACCCTGACTACCGTAGCCAATGATGGCCACTGTTTTGCCCTTGATGAGGCTCAAATCACAATCTTTGTCGTAAAAAACTTTCATCTGTCGCTCCTAAGTAATCTGCAATAAATAAATAAAAACCCAACTAAACCCGGCGCCGGGATGTCGGAACCCTCAAACTCTCAAAATTCGCTCACCACGGCCTATGCCGCTAGAACCCGTACGCACCGTTTCCAGGATGGCACTGCGGTCGATCGCCTCCAGAAACGCATCGTTCTTGGATTGATCGCCCGTTAGTTCAATCGTGTAACTTTTTTCCGTGACATCAATAATCCGCCCGCGAAATATATCAGCCATGCGCTTCATCTCTTCGCGCTCCTTGCCGACCGCGCGCACCTTGACCATCATGAGCTCGCGCTCGGTGTATGCGCCTTCAGTCAGATCGACCACCTTGACCACTTCAATCAGACGGTTCAGATGCTTGGTGATCTGCTCGATCACATCGTCCGAACCGGCGGTCTGTATCGTCATGCGCGACAGACTCGGGTCTTCAGTCGGCGCAACGGTCAGGCTCTCGATGTTGTAGCCTCGGGCAGAGAACAGACCAACGACGCGGGAAAGAGCACCCGGCTCGTTTTCCAGCAAAACTGCAATGATGTGTTTCATAAGAAGATTCCTCTTTTCGCTACCCTCCCCTGCGCACGGTAATGCGCAGGCTCGGCAGACAATAGATTCGTCAGTTGACGATTAATTTAGTAAATGGATAGGACCGTTTAGAGGTCTTCAGACCCGAGCAGCATTTCCGTGATGCCCTTACCGGCTTTCACCATCGGGAACACATTCTCCGTAGGGTCGGTACGGAAATCCATAAACACGGTGCGGTCCTTGAGCTTTCGGGCTTCGCGGAGCGCTGGCTCCACATCCTGAGGTTTTTCGATCAGCATGCCGACATGCCCATAGGCCTCGGCCAGCTTCACGAAATTGGGTAATGCGTCCATGTAGCTGCTGCTGTAGCGGCCGGCGTATTCAATTTCCTGCCACTGCCTGACCATGCCCAGATAGCGATTGTTGAGCGACACGATCTTGATCGGCGTGTTGTACTGCAGGCAGGTCGAAAGCTCCTGAATGCACATCTGCACCGATCCTTCGCCGGTAATGCAAAACACTTCAGAGTCCGGCTTGGCCAGTTTGACGCCCATGGCGTAGGGAATGCCCACGCCCATGGTACCTAAACCGCCCGAGTTGATCCAGCGGCGCGGCTCGTCAAACTTGTAATACTGCGCGGCCCACATTTGATGCTGGCCTACGTCCGACGTGATATAAGTGTCGGTATCCTTGGTCATGTTCCAGAGCGTCTCAACCACATACTGCGGCTTGATCACGTCACCCGTCCCAAGGCTGTATTTCATGCAGTCACGCTTGCGCCATCCTTCAATCGTGCTCCACCAGCCACCCAGCGCATCGGCATCGGGCTTCAAACCCGACTCGCGAATCATGGCGATCAGCTCGGTCAGCACGTCCTTGACATCACCCACGATGGGAATGTCAACCTTCACGCGCTTTGAGATGCTTGAGGGATCAATATCAATGTGAATGATCTTGCGTTCATTTTGAGCAAAGTGCTTGGGGTTGCCAATCACCCGATCGTCAAAACGCGCACCAACGGCCAGCAAGACGTCGCAGTGCTGCATCGCATTGTTGGCCTCCAGCGTCCCGTGCATGCCCAGCATGCCGAGGAACTTTTTGTCACTGGCCGGGTACGCGCCCAAGCCCATAAGCGTGTTGGTGCAGGGATAACCCAGCATGTCAACCAGCGTGCGCAACTCCTGCGAGGCATTGCTGAGCAACACGCCACCGCCAGTGTAAATATAGGGTCGCTTTGCCGC
Source organism: uncultured beta proteobacterium (assembly GCA_963793855.1). Classification (GTDB taxonomy): domain Bacteria; phylum Pseudomonadota; class Gammaproteobacteria; order Burkholderiales; family Burkholderiaceae_C; genus Polaromonas. The sequence goes on along the minus strand of CAWCBL010000003.1, from coordinate 364,324 downwards.
CATCAACAATTGAAGCGCTTTGCGAATTTGCCCGGTGTGGCCTTTTCTAACCGGGTTGTAGGAGCGCATTTCAACGCTCTTCGGATAGCCGGCATACAAGGTCTTGTTGAAGGAGACATCCTTGGGTACATCGACCACCACAGGTCCGGGCCGCCCGGTGCGGGCAATATGGAAAGCCTTTTTCAGGGTCTCGGCCATATGCCGCACATCCTTGACCAGGAAGTTGTGCTTGACGATGGGGCGGGTGATGCCCACGGTATCGCACTCCTGGAAAGCATCCTGACCGATTGCCGCCGTCGAAACCTGACCGCTGATGATGACCATGGGAATGCTGTCCATGTAGGCCGTGGCGATACCCGTCACAGCATTGGTCAACCCAGGCCCCGAAGTGACAAGCGCCACGCCAACGTCACCGGTGGCGCGTGCGTAGCCGTCGGCGGCATGCACTGCCGCCTGCTCGTGGCGCACCAGCACATGCTGGATCGAATCCTGCTTGTAGAACGCGTCGTAAATATGAAGAACAGCGCCGCCCGGATAGCCCCAGATGTACTTGACACCTTCGGCCTGAAGCGATTTCACGAGGATTTCAGCTCCCCGGAGTTCCTGAGAATTTGATTGGGCAGACGCGGCTGCCGCTGAGGCGATTTCTGCCTTGGAGATTTCCATGATGAACCTTTGTGAATTTCTCTAACGAAATACCTAGGGTGCCTCTTGGCCCGCTCTTGTGAAGCAGCTTCGAGACTTGAGGCCAAAACCATAAGCGGAAACATAATCCGCCGAGCCATGACCCGTTTGCCTTTTGATGTGCAATGCATATTATGACACCGCGCAAAGTTCCCGTTCTATCCGGCGCTTGCCCATCCAAAGCAGCACCTGGCAGGCGCATGTTATTTGTAATGCGATAATTTTCAGGCTCTATGCTTTGCTTGCACCTGCCATGCGCGTAAAGCGCGGCACCCGCATACCACCACAATTAAAACGCTGGACAACCCGGAACTCAAACCGTTGGCAACTGAACAAGAACTTTCCGACTTCCTGAAAAGCGTTGAGAAACGGGCTTTCAAACGCAGCATTTACCACGTGCGGGATGAAGAAGCCGCGCTCGACATCGTCCAGGACAGCATGATGAAATTGGCGCAGCATTATGGCGACAAGCCTGCTGCAGAACTGCCCATGCTGTTTCAGCGAATTTTATCAAACACCACGCTGGACTGGTTTCGCAGGCGCAAGACCCGAAACGCTCTTTTTTCCAATATGAGCGAGTTCTCTTCGCCGGGAGAAGACGGAGATTTTGACCTTCTGGAAACTTTGGAGACCCTGACCAACTCTGAGGGAACAGAGAGCGCCCAGGATGCGACAGAGCGGGCTCAGATATTGCATGAGATCGAACTGGAGATAAAGGAATTGCCAGGCCGTCAACGAGAAGCGTTTCTGATGCGTTATTGGGAGGAAATGGACGTTGCGGAAACAGCCGCCGCGATGGGTTGCTCAGAGGGCAGCGTCAAAACACACTGCTCTCGCGCAGTTCACGCCCTCAGTAAAGCGCTGAGCGCCAAAGGGATAAAACTATGATGAATTCACCACAAAAAAGAGCAGACATACTGCAAGACCGGTTCGGCCTGAAAGCGGTGTCTTACCTTTCCGCCGGCACGGCAGACTTGCCCTATGACATTTCGGAGCGGCTGCGTGCGGCTCGTGCACAAGCCGTTTCCAAAAGAAAAATCGTAAAAACCCAAACGGCTGGTAGTGTGGTTAATGTAGGCGGCAGCGCTGCTCTCACCTGGGGTTCAGAAGAGGGTCTGAGCTGGTGGGGTCGTATTGGCTCGGTCCTGCCACTCGTTGCGCTCGTCATTGGCTTGCTGGCAATTAGCTCGATTCAAGACGACAACCGGACCCAGGAACTGGCGGAAGTTGACTCTGCGTTGCTGACCGACGTGCTGCCTCCAGCCGCATTTGCAGATCCAGGCTTTGTCCAGTTCCTCAAGACCACACGCCAAGCTACGACAGTCCAATGATTGCGCCAGCAGCCTTTATCTCCGCCCCATCATCCAATAGGTTGGTGGGTTGGTCGCTGGGTCTTACGTTCGTCAGCCTGCTGGCCTGGACCCCAGCCGGATTTGCACAAACCCACAAATCCGGAGTTGCCGTCAGTGCACCCGCGCCGGCCAAAGCGCAGGCCTCTGGCCCATCTTGGGCGGAACTCACTCCCTCGCAAAGGCAGGCCCTCGCACCGCTGGCATCGAACTGGAACACGATCAGTGAGCCGCAAAAGCGCAAATGGCTGGAAATCTCCAAAAACTACGGCTCGCTGCCGCCTGAGGGTCAGGCCACGCTGAACAGTCGCATGAACGAGTGGGTTACGCTCAGCCCACAGCAACGCGCCCAGGCACGGCTTAATTTTGGCAAAACCAAAGAGCTGTCCAGGGAATTGACGCCGGAGGAGAAAAATGCCCAGTGGCAGGCCTATCAGGCATTGAGCCCCGAAGAAAAGCAAAAGCTGGCAGCTAAAGCCAGCCCAAAGCCGACCGGAGCCGCCACGGCGGTCAAACCGGTGGCGCCGCAGAAATTGGCCAGGGTTCCTTCCCACGCTAATAAGCCGGAACCCAAGACAGCGCCTAAAATACCGCCTGCACCTCCGGCGGCGGTAATACCACCCGCTGCGCCACCTGCGGGCGAAACCGCAACCGGCAGCATCAGCGCACCTTCCCAGCGCTGAATTCCGGCCGGCCTTCCGCTGGCCGGAAGCTCATGGGTCAACCAGCGCTGGACTCTTTTTTCAGCGCCAACCTGTCGCTATAAAATTGATAGTTTCCAGCACTCAAACCCCATCAACACCCTCCATCCCCAGACGCATGGCTTGCTGGATGTATGAAGGCATGCTGATGTTTGGCGTGGTCTTCATTGCAGGCTACCTTTTCAGCACCCTGAGCCAGACCCGCAATGCGCTGGACAACCGCCATGCCTTGCAGGCCTTTGTATTTGTTATTTTTGGCATCTATTTCGTCTGGTTCTGGGCCAAAGGCCAGACGCTGGCGATGAAAACCTGGAACATCCGCGTGGTGGATAGGCATGGCAACCCCATCACCCAGCAACGCGCCCTGCTGCGCTACCTGTTGAGCTGGCTCTGGTTTCTGCCACCGCTGGGCGCGACCTGGTTGCTGGGTTTGACCGGCCGCGAAGGCGCCGTATTGACCTTGGGCTGGGTAGCGATATGGGCGATTTTGGCGCGATTTCATCCTCGGAGGCAATTCTGGCATGACGCTTGGGCTGGCACGCGGCTGGTAAGCTGGGCCTCCCCCGCAAAAGCGACGCGCCAGAGCAGTCCCGGCATCGCACACGAATAGTCCCAACATCAAGCTGCCACACCGCTGCGAGACAATGCTGTCCATGTCCGAACAAGTTCCGTTTTCCGCTCCTGAAACTACCTCAGTGCAAGCTGCCGCCGGCATTCAGCCTCCCACCGATGGGCAGGCCAACTCCGAAGTGAATCCACAGAAAAACCGCAAAGGCCTGAGCCGTGTCTGGCACGCCACAGGTTACTCCCTTGCCGGCCTGCGGGCTGGCTGGCAGGAGACAGCTTTTCGTCAGGAGGCTGTCGCCTCCGTAGTGCTCGTCCCCGTGGCCTTCTGGCTGGGCAAGGACTGGGTTGAAACCGTTTTATTGGCCGGTACGGTCGTTCTCATCATGATTGTCGAGTTACTCAACACCGGCATAGAAACCGCCATCGACCGCATCGGTCCCGAGTGGCACGACCTCTCCAAACGCGCCAAAGACATGGGCAGTGCTGCAGTGCTTCTCAGCTTGCTGCTCTGCGCCGGAACCTGGGCCCTAGCCTTTTACCAGAGGTTTGCAGCATGAGCGCCGAAGCAGGCAAAGCGGGCAAGGCAATCAGCCCCGCCTTTTCACTCTGTGTGTACTGTGGATCGCGCCCCGGCAACACCCCTGAATTTGCAGCCATGGCGCGTGACGTCGGCACATGGATTGGCCGCCACGGCGGCCAGTTGGTGTATGGCGGCGGCCACAACGGACTAATGGGCATCATGGCCGATGCGGCACTGGCTGCAGGGGCCCGGGTCATAGGCGTCATCCCCAAGGCTCTGGTCGAAAAGGAATGGGCTCACACCGGCTGCACCGAGCTGCATATTGTGGAGAACATGCACGAGCGCAAGCGCATCATGGCCGAACATGCCGATGCCTTTTTGGCGCTGCCCGGCGGGATTGGCACGCTTGAGGAGTTCTTTGAAGTCTGGACCTGGCGCCAGCTGGGCTACCACAACAAGCCAGTGGGCCTGCTCAATATGGACGGTTTTTACGACAGCCTGCTGAATTTCCTGAACTCAGCGGTAAAAACCGGTTTCATGAACGCGTGGCAGATGAAACTGATTCGCACCGACATTGATGCCGAATCGCTGCTGGAAGCGCTGGTGCAGGCCGCCGGCACAACAGCGCCAGCTGTCCGTCTGGACCAGATTTAAGCCCGATCAAAGCCCGAAACGGCCTTAAATCGCCGCTTCGTCTTCTTCTCCGGTGCGGATACGCACCACGCGCTCCACGCTCGTGATGAAAATCTTGCCGTCGCCAATCTTGCCTGTGCGTGCCGCACGCACGATGGCCTCCACGCAGCGGTCCACGTCGTCAGTTTTAACGACGACTTCCACCTTGACCTTGGGCAAAAAGTCGACCACGTACTCGGCACCGCGGTACAGCTCGGTATGGCCCTTCTGGCGGCCAAAGCCCTTCACTTCGGTCACGGTCAGGCCGGTCACGCCACATTCGGCTAGCGCCTCGCGAACTTCTTCCAGTTTGAAAGGCTTGAGGACGGCGGTAATTTGTTTCACTGAAAAGTTCTCCGGGGGGTCTAAGGTCTGAATACTGAATTGTGGCTACGGTCTGCAATGTAGCGTTTACAGGCTGCTAGGCCCGAGCTTAAGCACCAAATTTGCTGGTAATAGGATAACGCCAATCCTTGCCGAAGCTTCTGTGGGTCACGCGGATGCCGACTGGCGCCTGTCGGCGCTTGTATTCATTGATCCTGATGAGCCGGGCCACGCGCTCCACCACGGCACGGTCAAACCCGGCAGCCGCGATGCTCTCCACGCTCTGGTCGTTTTCCATGTAGCGCTCCAGGATCGCATCCAACACTTCGTAGGGTGGCAGGCTGTCCTGGTCGGTCTGGTCAGGGCGCAGTTCGGCGCTGGGCGGGCGGGTGATGATGCGCTCGGGAATGGGATTGCTGCCCGTGCCATAGGGGTCGTTTTCATTGCGCCAGCGCGCCAGCTTGAACACCGTGGTTTTCAGCAAATCCTTGATGACAGCAAAGCCGCCCGCCATGTCGCCATAAAGCGTGCAGTAGCCGGTGGCCATTTCGCTCTTGTTGCCTGTGGTCAGCACAATCGAGCCAAACTTGTTGGACAGTGCCATCAAAAACACTCCGCGAATGCGCGCCTGGATGTTTTCCTCGGTGGTGTCTTCCTTGAGGCCCTTGAACTCACCGGCGAGCGAGGCCTTGAAAGCCTCGAACTCGGGAATGATGGAAATTTCGTCATAGCGCACGTGCATGCGTTCAGCCATTTCGCGTGCATCTATCCATGAAATGTCAGCCGTGTAGGGTGACGGCATCATCACCGTGCGCACCTTGTCAGCGCCCAGAGCATCCACCGCAATCGCCAGCACCAAAGCCGAGTCAATGCCACCAGAGAGCCCCAGAATCGCGCCCGGAAAGCCGTTTTTACCCAGGTAGTCGCGAACACCCAGCACCAGCGCGTCCCATAGGTCAGCCTCGCTGCTGCGCTCGGGGACCGTATCCGCTACCAATTCAATAGCTGACTGCGTCCGCCCTGCCTGGATACGGAACAGATTTTCCTTGAAACTTGTCGATCGGCCAGCCAGCGCACCATCTGCCTGCAGCGCAAACGAGCGGCCCTCAAAAACAATCTCATCCTGCCCGCCCACCAGGTGCGCATAAATCAATGGCAAGCCGGTGGCCAGACAACGCTCGCGCATCATGAGTTCACGCTCGTCGCCCTTGCCCACATGAAAAGGCGAGGCATTGATGACCACCAGCAGTTCGGCACCGGCCTGTTTGGCCAGCCGCGCGGGCTCCTCAAACCAGGCGTCTTCGCAAATCAGCAGGCCGACGCTGACCGCTTCAGCCCCTTCGCCCGCCTGAAACACGCATGTGCCGCGCCCCGGAGTGAAATACCGGCGCTCATCAAACACCTGGTAATTGGGCAGTTCACGCTTGGCGTAGGTTTCAGTGACGCGGCCTTCGCTCAGCACCTTGGCGGCGTTCTGACGCTGCTGCACCTCCACGCTCCTGGTGCGCAGCCCCAGGCCGGTGTCGCCATGGGTCGGGGTGCCCACCACCACGCTCAGGCCTTTTAACCCGGCCAGCTCACGGGCCACCTGATTCACGGCATCATCACAGGCTTGGATAAACGACGGTCGCAAGAAACAGGTCTTCAGCCGCATAGCCGCAAATCGCCAGTTCAGGCGTCAGCACCAGCCGCACCCCCTCCTGGCTAGGCGGTGCGCGCGGCGTCAATGATTTTTTGCGCATTGCCCGGCATATCGCCCACGCAGTAGTTCAATTGGGCAACGCAGATTTTGAGTGACATGAAAAAACCGAACCCCGAAAAAGACACGACAAACACGTGAAAAACAACTCAAACGATTATGTCATCCGCGTGCTGGATTCACCGCTGGCGGTGAACTCCACCGAGTGGAACGCGCTGCTGGCCGCGCAAAGTCCCGACGGCAGCGTCAACCCTTTCATGCGCCACGAATACCTGGCCGCCTTGCATGAAAGCGGCAGCGCCGCGCCGGATACCGGCTGGACGCCGCGCTTTGCCACGCTCTGGCAGGGCGACACCTTGGCCGGCGCCTGCGCTCTTTACCTCAAAGCCCACTCCTATGGCGAATACGTGTTTGACTGGGCTTGGGCCAATGCCTACCAGCAACATGGCCTGCACTACTACCCGAAAGCCATCGTTGCCCTGCCCTTCACGCCCGTGCCCGGCGCCCGCCTGCTGGCGCGCAATGCGGCCGAGCGCACCCTGCTGGTCAAGGCGCTGATAGCCTGGTGCGAGGAAGAAAAACTCTCGTCGATGCACCTGCTGTTTGCAGCGGACGAAGACGTGGCTGCTTGCGAGGAAGCCGGGCTCATGCTGCGGCACACTGTGCAGTTTCACTGGACTGCCCCGCCTTCAGGCTACCGCGACTTCGACGATTTCCTGATGTCGCTGAGCCAGGAAAAGCGCAAAAAAATACGCCAGGAGCGGCGCAAGGTGAGCGAGGCCGGCATCACCTTCCGCTGGTCGCTGGGCCAGGACATCAGCCGTGCCGACTGGGACTTTTTCTACCGCTGCTACGAGCGCACCTATCTGGAGCACGGCAACGCACCCTACCTGAGCCGCGACTTCTTCCGGCGCATGGCGGCCACCATGCCGGAGAACTGGCTGCTCTTTGTGGCTGAGCACAGCGGCACACCAATTGCTGCAAGTTTGATAGCTGTCAGCGCTGACTCTTCAAGCGCCACAGGCCAATCCAAGGCTGAAAATGCGATCAAAACCGCCTATGGCCGTTACTGGGGCGCCCTCGCCCGCGTGGATTGTCTGCACTTTGAGGCCTGCTATTACCAGCCCTTGCAGTGGTGCATAGAGCACGGTTTTCAGCGCTTTGAAGGCGGCGCCCAGGGCGAGCACAAAATGGCACGCGCCCTGCTACCCGTCAAAACCACCAGCGCGCACTGGCTTGCCCACCCTGCCTTCGCCGATGCGGTCGAGCGCTTCCTGGAGCGCGAGGGTGCCGGCATCGACAATTACATGGACGAACTGGAGCGGCGCAGTCCGTTCAAGGCCAGCCAACATTCAGCACAACCCTTGCAAAACCAAAACCAAAACCAAAACCGGACCACCCCATGAGCGAAAACCCCCAAACCTATACCGTCAAGATGGTTGGCGCCACCGGCGTGAGCCCTGCCGAGCGCAGCGCCGCAGAGTTGCGTTTTCGCATGGCACTGGAGTTTGGTGTGGGCGGCCGCGAATACGTGGTGCCCACGCTGCAAGCCTGCCTGCTGGCCCGCTCACTGCTAGCCGAATTGTCGTCCGACGAATCGGCAGATGAGGACGGCAACGCTGAACGCGAAGTTATTTCCCTGTGGGAAAACGCCGAAGACAAAGCCATCATGACCGCACTCAAGCCTTTCAACCACGACATGGGCGAGGCGCGCTTCGAGATCAATATCCAGAGTGCTTGCTAAAGAAGGCAGGAAAGAAGTAAAAGATTCGGCAAAGGCTTCTTTTTTCATAGCTGCTTGTGCCCGTCCTGATTGGACTGAATGCAATTTCTTTTGAAATCTTAGCCGCTTACGATGCCCTTCAGCCAACGCGCAAAATCAGTCTCCGCCAGCCATGCCAGACCCCAATCCTCTTGCTGAAACCCTCGCCAGTCCCCCGCCGGCGCCGGACCTCGCTGCGGCCGTGCCACTTGGCCGCGCACACGCCCGGCGCTTGCGCGAGGTCTACCGCTCCGCAGGCTGGCCCTGCCAGGACGCGCTGGAAATTGAGTTACTGGCCGCCGGCATGCTGCAGCGCGTGGCCGGTCCGGCAGGCCACGAAACCCTTCGCCTCACCGATGCAGGCCTACAGTGGCTGGCGGCCACGCTGGCGCGCAATCGCTCGGCCTTGTCGGCGCACGAAGCCCTGGTTGAGCGCGTCGCCTGCGACATGGTGCGCACCGGCCGCATTGCCTGGCGCGGTTTGGGACTGCGTGCTCAGCTACCGCCTGAGGCCGAAGGCAGCCCCATGCGCTGGTGTATGGTCAGACCAGACGTTTTTTCGATCCGCAACACCACGGTCGAATCCTATGTGGAACCCATCGTTCACGAGATCAAGGTCAGTCGCGCAGACTTGCTGGGCGACCTGCGCCGCCCGGAAAAGCGCGCCGCCTACCTTGATCTGGGCGGAGAGTGCTGGTACGTTCTGGGCTGCGACGCCAAAGGCCGGCCCATTGGCACCGCCGAAGAAGTGCCACTGGAATGCGGCGTGATGATCATGGAAAACAGCCGCCTGCTCGTCGCCCGCGCTGCGCCACGACGCGCACGCCAGAACCTGCCTTTTGCCGTCTGGGTGGCGCTGGCCAAGGCCACGCCTGTGGCAGGCTTGCGGGATGAAGAACAAGGCCTTCTTGGCGACAGGCCGCAGGAAACCCTTTAGGACCGTTAGCGTGTAAGGACCAGCGCGAAGCTGCCTGCGACCGCCAGCCCTCCGAGGACAAATGCTGTCCCCAGCCACCACAAACGCTTGCGCATGACTTCGACACGGAGAATCAGTTGCGTGTTTTGCTCTGCCAGCGCCTGGATCAGCTCGGAAGACGCCACCATCTCGCCTTGCAGTTCAGCCGAAGCGGTCTCCAGGGCCAGGATGCGCGACTCCAGTGCAGCCATGGGCACAAGCCCCGGAGCCAACTCCACCTGCGCCTCGGCGGCGGCGTCTGAAGGCGCAATCTTCTTCCCGGCCACCGTCTTCCACAGTTTTTTGGCACCCATGGCAATCTTCGGCGCATTGCTGACGACATCTCCCCACGGAACACTCTGCAAAACAGTCAGCCAAGCTATAGACATCAAAAACTTTCGAGAAAATTTACCGTTCAAATCTGGGTTGTGAATCTGCTGCCCCAAGAGAGCAATTCTCCCCCAGGAGCTGCAGCGGCGTGCTGGCGGGGATTTCGATGGACTCCGGCAACCAGCCATAAGAGCGCAGACTTACCGTCGGGAATCTGCATGCCGCTGCCGGGAGAACTTGCTTACCGAGGCAAACCCTCGCGCCAAATAGCCTGCGCCAGCTTACCGTCCTTCAGGGAAACATCACCATGAAACCACTGAGCGGCCTGGATGGGGCTTTCCGTATCTCGAAACCCCGGAGATGCCCATGCATGTGGGTTCGTTCAACTTGTGAGAGCTTGCGCCAGGCTTCAGGGGAAGCTTTCACAAAACCGTTCAAGACCCTGTTGCCAAACGCCTGCACCTGGCCCCGGCTTTCACCCGCAAGCGGGTGTTCATGCGTTGAAGCTGGGCCAAGCTGCCACGAAAGGAGTACAAGTCCCCGGAAAAAGCCGCGATCACGAACATGACGAAGGGGTCAAGTTAGAGACGTCTCCCTCTGGAAAACGCAGCAAACACCCCGATACTCATGCTGTCTCTTTCGGAATCAAGACCCCGACATCCCCTGTTTCAATCCATGGCAAGACCATCCGCAAACCTGCTCCCGCTAAATCCGTCCCGCGGAAAACGAAGGCCGAAAATACCCGGCAGGCAAGCCCTGCACGACGTTCCACCTAGCGCATGGCTGCTGGCGCTTGAGATGCGTGTCTTTTGGGAATTTGGCGCCCTGCTTCCTGCCTGGCCTCTGCTGGCCCGCGCCCCCAGAGGCGACAGCCATCCGGTGATGGTTTTTCCAGGTCTTTCCGCCAACGATATCTCGACCGCACCGCTGCGCCGCTACCTGCAGTCGCTCAACCATACGCCCTGTGGGTGGGAACAGGGCTTCAACTTTGGCCCACGTCCCGGCGTGCTCGAGGAAGCCAAGGTCAATCTTGTACGCACCTTTGAGGCCACTGGCCGCAAGGTTAGCCTGGTAGGGTGGAGCTTGGGCGGGGTGTATGCACGCGAGCTGGCCAAGGAGTTGCCGCACATGGTGCGTGGCGTCATCACGCTCGGCACGCCCTTTGCCGCCTCGCACAAGTCGACCAACGTCTGGCGCCTTTACGAGCTGGCCAGCGGCCGCAAGGTGGAGCGCGAGGCGGAAAACTACGACCTTCCCACCGCACCGCCAGTACCGACGACCAGCATCTATTCACGCACAGACGGCGTGGTGGCTTGGCAAGGCAGCGTGCAGTCGCCCTGTAAATTCAACCCACATACCGAAAACATCGAGGTCGTGGCCAGCCATGTGGGCCTGGGCTTCAACCCCAGCGCATGGTGGGCCGTCGCCAACAGACTGGCGCAAGCTGAAGGCGAGTGGAAGCCTTTTTTGCCAGAAAACCGGGGCCGTGTTCACCAGCTAATTTATCCAGACCCGAAACGCAAGGCTTGACCCGCCAAATCAAGCCCCGTCGTCAGCACGCTGCTTGTGCAGCCTCGCCGGGAAAGTGCATCAACATCTGCTTGTCCCGCTTTTGCAAGCCTACGTTTTCCACCGCGGCCAGCGCCTGGACATCGCTCCACAGCAGCTTTCTGCAGCTGTCGTCATAGTCTTCTACATGGCCTTCATCCCCGAGGCTGACCTGCAGGCATATCGCCACCCCATCCGTGCTGGCGGCATCGCTGAGCGTCAAGGTTGCCGGCTCCGTCAGTGCATCCGTGACCTCAAGGACTGAGGCGATCAAGACCATCCGCAAGGCATCACGCGACACCTTAAGCACCGGCTCACCGACTTCATTGAGCAAATGGAAGCCGCGAAAATGCAGGTCTGTTGCCAACAAACCGACACACTCCATGACGCACGGACCTGCCTCTGTGAGTACTCCGGGCTCAGGCGCCAGCCAGGTGCCGAAATCAACGCACTGGGCCACGGCAGCCTCGGCAAATTCCTTGCCCTTGTCAGCCTGGGTGCGCAGCGTCTGCAAATCCGGCTCAGCGGCAGCAAGCTCATGCTTCATCAATCCATAAGACAGCACTATCGGCTGCAGAGGTTTCACCATGCGGTGACGCAGGGAAGCCCAAAGGCGCCTGAGCACGGCGTACCTGGCGGCCTCTATTTGATGTTCAGACACCTCCTGGGTTGACGACGAACTCGCCCTGTCTTTTTCTACTCTCATGCGCTCCCCCTGTCAGGTTTGGCAAGACTCCTGGTGCAACGCCTCTGCGTGAACGGGCTGCCCAGGAAAAACAAGATGGCAAGCCATGAAACGGCCAATTTCGGAGTCCCCAAGGCCATCAAGCCCGTCCCACCTCAAGGCTAACGATTTCAATCTTCAGCTTTTGTTGCCAGTTGTGCAACCGTTTGGCAGATCTGCGCGACGGTGGCAGGTTTGGCCAAATGCGCACTGAAACCACTGCGCAAGGCGCGATTGACGTCCACCGACCGACCAAACCCGCTCAGCGCGATAGCTTGAAGCTGCCGTAAATTCGGGCGTTTTCTGACTTCCCGAATCAGGTCATATCCGTCCATGCCTTCCATGCCAATATCTGAAATCAGGAGGGTGTAAGGCTTTTTTTCCAGAAGGTCAAGCGCCTCCTGCCCGCTGGTGGCGATATCGACGCTGGCCCCTTCCAGACGCAGCAGCGTCGCTAAGGGCTCAAGAAAATCCCGCATGTCGTCGACCGCCAAAATACTGAGGCCCTTTAACAGCCCGGTTGAGGTCGAAGCTTTTTCGTTGGCCGGCTTGCCGCCGGCAAGAGGCAACAAGACCGTGAAAGTGGCCCCCTGATTCAGGCCAGCCGATTCGGCCAGTACCTTGCCGCCCTGTGCCACGGTCAGGTCGCGCACCAGCATCAGGCCCACACCCAGGCCCGTGTTCTGGCTGGGAGCCTGCTGGGGCGCCTGGGTAAACATGCCGAACACCTCAGGTAAAAACTCAGGGGCAATACCCCGACCCGTGTCACTGACGGTGAACTTTGCATATCCCGCCTCGCGCGTCAGGTTCACCCTGACGCTGCCCCCTGCCGGGGTGAACTTGATGGCGTTGTTGATCACGTTCCAGAATGTCTGCTCCGTCCGGACGCGATCACAAAGGGCGACCACCTCATCTGCGTCGCATTCATACGTCAGGCTCAGGCCTTTCTGCTGGGCGGCGTCATGCGCCGCCGCAGTAATCAGCAGGACCAATTCATTGAGTTCCACGGCCCGCAGCGTCAGCGTCAGCTTGCCGGTCCGTGCACGCGACAGATCGAGAAGGTCGTCAATGATCTTGGTCTGGCTCGCTACCGCACGCCGGATGGTCTCACCTGCGCGTGCCACCGCGGGAAGCGTCCGAACCTCCGGTTGGCTAAGCAGCAGTTCCGTGTTGACCTGTATCAGATTCAGGGGGTGTTTAAGCTCGTGCGACATCACTGCCAGAAATTGGTCTTTCAACTCATTGGCCGCCTGCTCACGCGCAAGCAGCTCTTCGCGGCTCACCTGCTGCGCCCTGCTTTCCGTCATGTCGCGTGCGATCTTGGCAAACCCCTTTACCTTCCCGTCCAGCGGGGTCACGACGCCGCTACAAAAAAAGGTACTTCCATCCTTGCGCAAATGCCAGCGCTCATCCTGACAGCGACCTTTGTTGCGGGCACAGCGCAGCTCCTCCTCCGGTGCCCCTGCAGCGCGGTCTTCGAGCGTAAAGATGGCGGAAAAAGGCCGGCCAACAATTTCTTTTTCCTGATAGCCAAAAATGCGCTCGGCACCGAGGTTCCAGGTGGCGATGAGGCCTTCTTCATCTACCGTGAGGATCGCATAGTCACTGGTTGTCTCGGCAGCGATTCGCAGGCGTTCTTCGCCTGCGCGAACGCTTTCTTCGGCCCGACGTAGCGCCGTCACGTCGACAAACGTCAATACGACACCATCTATGCGGTCATCGGTGGTTCGGTAGGGACGAATGCGCGCCAGATAATTCTTGCCATCGCTGCTGTTGACCTGCCGCTCAATCATGTTCAGAGTCTTGAGGACTTCGGTGACATCATGCGCCAGCAGCTCATAGTCAAGCTTGTGCGTGATATCGAGCAGGGAACGGTTGATGTCCGAGGCGATCAGGTTAAAGATACCGGCGGCTTGCGGGGTATAGCGCTTGATGAGCATGCCCCTGTCGACAAAGACCGTGGCGATGTCCGAAGAAACAATCAGATTCTGCAGGTCATCATTAATTTTGCTGGTTTCCTCCACCTTCACCTTCAATTCAAGGTTGACCGTGATCAGTTCTTCATTGATGGACTGGAGCTCTTCCTTGCTGGTTTCCAGCTCTTCACTGGCCGAGCGCAGTTCTTCATTGATCGCCTGCAGCTCCTCATTCGACGCCTTCAGCTCTTCAGTAGATGTGTCAGCATGCTCGATCGTTTCCTGCAACTGCTCCTTGAGTTGCCTGATCTCCGTTTCAAGCCGATTGACAATGAGCTGATGGGCGGCATCAGCATCCATTGGGACCGCATCCGCCGGCTTCCCGGACACCTCGTCGAACATCACCAGTGTCAGGCCCGACTCACTGCCCACCTTGCCGAAGAACCTCACCGACATCTGCACCAGCACCTGGCTGTCGCCTCGTTGAACCGGAATAGCTCGGGTCTGGACGGGGGCACCTGACTGGGCTGCCTGGAAAAGCGCTGTGCGCAACTCCGTGCGAAGTTCGGACTGCACATTGGCCAGCAAATCCAGCGAGGGCACGCCCCCGCCATGCTGCAAAAACTTGCCTACGGTTTCAGACAGATGCAATACGTTGTGCCGACTGTCAACCAGCACACTGGGCGGTGCGATCTGGCCAATAAATTTTTGGTGCAGCTCGGCGAACGAGGGAGGCGCTGATTCACGCCGGGTTTCTTTCGAACGGATCTGCGCGGTCCTATCCATCGGAGCGTCCACCAACAAGGGCAGATGACGTATCGCCTGAGCGTTGGGATTGGCTTTGTAAATCCGGTTTTTTTTGTCGACGAGGGTAAACAGGTTGGGCGCCACATCGGCTGATTCGGAGGTGCCCAGAAACAGATACCCGCCCGGTTTAAGGGCAAAGCGAAACGTTTCCAGAATGCTGATCTGTGCCTCCCTATCGAGGTAAATCAGGACGTTTCTGCAGGAAATCAGATCCAGCCGCGAAAATGGCGGATCTCGCAGCAAATTTTGCTGGGCAAACAGCACTTTTTCGCGAACATGCGCGGCCACCCGAAACTGATTTTTTTCCCTGGTAAAGAACTGGTTCACCCTTTCTGGCGTCACGTCGGTCAGGATTGATTCGGGATACAGGGCGTTACGGGCAAAGCTGATGGCCCTCTCATCAATGTCTGTCGCGAAAATCTGCAACTGCGGGGCAAAATTGCGACGCTCCATCTGTTCGCACAACAGTATGCAGATGGAATAAGCTTCCTCACCCGTGGCGCAACCCGCCACCCACACCCGCAAGGGAGCGTCCTGTGCGCGGCCTTCGAGCAGGCCGGGCAGTATGTCCCGCTCAAGCGCTTCAAAAGCTTCGCGGTCTCGAAAGAAGTTGGTGACGCTGATCAGCATGTCCTGAAGGAGCGGCGTGGCTTCTTCGGGGTGCTCGCGCAGGTAGTCGCGGTAAGCCGGCAAATCAGGCAGTGATCTCACCAGCAGCCGGCGCTCGATACGGCGCAGCACCGTCGCCCGCTTGTAATGCCGAAAGTCATTTTTGGAGTAGCTGCGCAGCAAGGTCATGATGTCCCTCAAAGCCTCCTCGGCAAGCCGGGCGGCGTCGTCGCTCTCCAGCGGCAGCGATTTCAGCGACGAGTCCCTATCTTTGGGCAGGCGAATGCGGCAGGCGTTGGCCCAAAGATCGACCAGGCGCCGCGGCATTTCTACCGCGCTCAGCACAAAGTCAACCATGCCGGTTGCAATCGCGGCCTTAGGCATACCGTCATACTCGGCATCTTCGGGCGCCTGCGCCAATGTGACGCCGCCCCGCTCCTTGACACGGGCCAGACCGACGGCGCCGTCGGCACCGGTGCCAGACATCACGATGGCCACAGCCCTTTCTTTCTGGGCCTGTGCGAGTGTTCGGAAAAACAGGTCAATGGCGAGATGCGCTCCCCTGACCCTGGTCGGCTCGGACAGGCGCAAATAGCCGTCGTCCATCGCCAAATCATGGCTCGGCGGTATCACATAAATATGATCCCCTTCAATGGCCGTCGATTCCGACACCTGCATCGCCGGCATTTTTGTCACCCGCTGCAAAATCTCGGCGACATTGCTTTCATGGTTGGGCGACAAGTGAAGAATGACCACAAAAGCCATTCCGTTGCCCGCAGGCATATGCTCAAAAAAACGCAGCAGGGCACTCAAGCCCCCAGCCGAAGCGCCAATGCCAACGACCGGAAAACCAAGCGCACTCGGGGCTGACTCGATGGGTTCTTCGGGATTGAGGGAGGTGTCAAGCGAATCGGACATGGTGAAACCGATTGTATGAAGGCAGGTCAAGTTTGTGGAAAGACTTGGGAGCTTCTTTTTTCGCTGACAAGGCAAGCTTGATGCCTGTCCGGGGCAGGCATGAATACCATCAATTTATGCATGCAGCAACTTCAGATTCAATCCGCCAGGAATGCAGGAATGCAGGAATGCAGGAATGCAGGGAGGCGATCGGCGACATGAACGACTGTGTAGCAGCTTGCCGAAAACGCCAGAAAGCTGCATCAGCTTGGCCGTCATCTGAGTCCAGTTTGCGTCGGGGTAGTTATTGGGCCGAGTCAGGGCAGCGCGGCCTCGCTACACAATGACTACACAAAGACTGCACAAAAAAAGCGCCTCCAGACTGAACTGCAGGCGCTTTTTTGGAACTGATGATTAATTTTGCTACTCTATCAATAGCAACCCTCGCCCGTCATGATTGGGCTGGAGGGAAATCACATTCACCGCGGAAAAATTCAAGCCTTGTTGCCTGCCGCGTAGTTGGCCATGCCGTCAGTAATTTCCTTCTTGGCAGACTCAGGGCCTTCCCAGCCCTGCACTTTGACCCATTTACCCTCTTCCAGGTCTTTGTAGTGCTCAAAGAAATGGGCGATGGTCTTCAGACGCAAGGGGTTCAGGTCCTCGGGTTTTTGCCACTGGGTGTAGAGCGAACACTTCTTGTCGATGGGCACGGCCAGCACCTTGCCGTCTTCGCCGGCTTCGTCGGTCATCTTCAGGATACCGATAGCGCGGCAGGTCACCACCACGCCAGGAATCAGGGGCACGGGCGTAATCACCAGCACATCGACCGGGTCGCCGTCACCGCTGATGGTCTGGGGCACATAGCCGTAGTTGGTCGGATAGTGCATGGCCGTGCTCATGAAGCGGTCCACAAAAATCGCGCCGGACTCTTTGTCCACTTCGTATTTCACCGGGTCAGCATTCATCGGGATTTCGATGATCACGTTGAAAGACTCAGGCGCGTTTTTACCGGGGGTAACTTTAGCTAGGGACATGGTCGCTTTGCGTTGATGAAAAGACGTTGATGAAAAGAAAAAGGGGTGAAATCAATTGAGACTGCGCCCAAAAAAGACTGCAAACCAGCAGCTCAGTGCCAGCGCTAAACGCTTGGTATTTACCCTCATTTTACTGATTCAGACCTTACGGGTCGCGAATTTGTCATGTTTTAGCGTTAAATTTCCCGAGTTGGCCAATCGTCTCTACGTGAGCAGCGAGGAAGCAACGCAGCGGGGGTTTCGCTAGCGTGGCACCCTCTCCAAGCGAAAAACAACGTAGGAGATTTCTATGACAGGCAACTCAGCGCTCATTCTTGCGCTAGTCTGCGGACTTATTGCCGTGGCTTACGGCATTTGGGCACGCAGCTGGATTCTTTCCCAGGATGCGGGCAACGCGCGCATGCAGGAAATTGCAGCCGCCATCCAGCTAGGGGCCGCCGCCTATCTGGCGCGGCAGTACAAAACCATCGCCATTGTTGGCGTCATTCTGGCCGTGCTGATCGGCGTCTTTCTGGACGGAAAAACAGCCGTCGGCTTTGTGGTTGGTGCGCTTTTATCAGGCGCCTGCGGCTTTATCGGCATGAATGTCTCGGTGCGCGCCAATGTGCGCACCGCGCAGGCTGCCACCCGCGGCATTGGTCCCGCGCTGGACGTCGCCTTTCGCGGCGGCGCGATCACCGGCATGCTGGTGGTGGGCCTGGGGCTGCTGGGTGTGTCCGGCTTTTTCTGGTTTCTGGTGGGCAATGGCAACTACACGCCGACCACGAAACTGGCCGACCTGCTCAACCCGCTGATTGGCTTTGCCTTTGGCTCCTCACTGATTTCCATCTTCGCACGCCTGGGTGGCGGCATTTTCACCAAGGGTGCAGACGTGGGCGCTGACCTGGTGGGCAAGGTCGAGGCCGGCATTCCGGAAGACGACCCGCGCAACCCGGCCGTGATTGCCGACAACGTCGGCGACAACGTCGGCGACTGCGCCGGCATGGCCGCCGACCTGTTTGAAACCTATGCGGTGACGCTGATTGCCACCATGGTGCTGGGCGCGCTGCTGGTTGCCTCCGCCCCAATCAACGCCGTGCTCTACCCGCTGGCCTTGGGCGCCGTGTCCATCATCGCGTCGATCATTGGCTGCTTCTTCGTCAAGGCTTCGCCGGGCATGAAGAACGTCATGCCGGCCTTGTACAAAGGCCTGGCAATTGCCGGCGTGTTGTCGCTGATCGCCTTTTACTTCGTCACGATGTGGCTGATGCCCGACAACGCGATTGCCGCCAGCGGCAGCCAGATGAAGCTGTTCGGCGCCTGCGCCGTCGGCCTGGTGCTGACCGCCGCGCTGGTCTGGGTGACCGAGTACTACACCGGCACGCAGTACGCGCCGGTCAAGCACATCGCCCAGGCCTCGACCACGGGTCACGGCACCAACATCATTGCCGGCCTGGGGGTGTCGATGCGCTCGACCGCGTGGCCGGTAATGTTTGTCTGCATCGCGATTCTGGTGTCCTACAACCTCGCCGGGCTCTATGGCATTGCGATTGCCGCAACATCCATGCTGAGCATGGCCGGCATTGTGGTGGCGCTGGATGCCTACGGTCCCATCACCGACAACGCCGGCGGCATTGCCGAAATGGCTGACATGCCGCCCGAAGTGCGCGCCGTGACCGACCCGCTGGACGCCGTGGGCAACACCACCAAAGCTGTGACCAAGGGCTACGCGATTGGCTCGGCCGGTCTGGCTGCACTGGTGCTGTTTGCCGACTACACCCACAAGCTGGAAAGCTATGGCCGCGCCATCAGCTTTGACTTGAGTGACCCGATGGTCATCGTCGGCCTCTTTATTGGCGGGCTGATCCCCTACCTGTTTGGTGCCATGGCCATGGAAGCCGTAGGCCGCGCAGCCGGGGCCGTGGTGGTGGAAGTGCGCCGTCAGTTCAAGGAGATCGCCGGCATCATGGAGGGCACGGCCAAACCCGAGTATGGCCGGGCTGTCGATATGCTGACCACGGCGGCCATCAAGGAAATGATCATTCCTTCATTGCTGCCCGTAGTGGTGCCGATTCTGGTCGGCCTGCTGCTCGGCCCAAAGGCGCTGGGCGGCCTGCTGATGGGCACCATCGTGACCGGGCTGTTTGTGGCGATTTCCATGTGTACCGGCGGCGGCGCCTGGGACAACGCCAAGAAATACATTGAAGACGGCCACCACGGCGGCAAGGGCTCAGAAGCCCACAAGGCTGCGGTAACGGGTGATACCGTGGGCGACCCCTACAAGGACACGGCCGGTCCCGCCATCAACCCACTGATCAAGATCATCAACATCGTGGCGCTGCTGATCGTGCCGCTGATGATGAAATTCCACGGCGGGACAGTGCAGGCCGCGCCGCTTGCGCCGGTGGCAGCGCCCGCCGCCATCAGCGCCCCTGCCGTCACCCCGACGGCTCCCGCCATGCCCGCGCCAGCGCCGACCCAGGCACCGGACGCAGCCGGAATCACGACGCCCTCACCCGCCGCCAGTACACAAGCCCCGGCGACGTCCCGGTAAATCGACGGCGCGCCTCCACGGCGGGAAGCCGCTCCAACAGGAAATTCGCAAAAGCGGATTTCCTGTTGTCGTTTTTCAGCCCTCATGCGCGCCATCGTCCAGCCACGCTGCGACATCATGATCGCTATCAAAAACATAGCCTGCTTCACCCATACCACCTACGCTACAGCACCAGAACCCGTGCAAAACCCAAGTTCAATGTGCGATTGCAAAAACACAAGTCGTCATGGCGAGGCGGAAGGCCACCGCGATCAATGGCCGCTCAAGCCGGTCTACGCCGATTTGGGATTCTGGGTAGATAGAAAATCACTCCTCGTCTGACCACCTAAGCGGTTTGACGCAAAATCATACGCATGCAGCTCAACTACATCGCCAACGCCTCCGTTCCTTCTTCTTCCGGAAAAACCATTCCGGTACTGGACCCCTCCGACGGCCAAGTCTTTGATGAGATCCAGCGCAGCAACGCCCACGACATTGATGTGGCCGTACGCAGCGCCCGCGATTGCCTGGAACTGGTCTGGAGCCGGCTCAGCGCGGCGGAACGCGGCCGGCTTCTGATGCGGCTGTCCGTCAAGGTCGCCGAACACGCCGAAGAACTGGCACTCATTGAGCAGCGCGATTGCGGCAAACCGACCAAGCAGGCCAAAGCCGATGCGGCCGCGCTGGCCCGCTACTTCGAGTTTTACGCCGGCGCGTGCGACAAGCTGCACGGCGAAACGATTCCCTATCTTGACGGCTACAGCGTGATGACATGGCGCGAGCCGCATGGCGTGACCGGCCACATCATTCCATGGAACTACCCGATGCAGATTTTTGGCCGCAGCGTGGGGGGGGCGCTGGCGGCGGGCAATGTGTGCGTGGTCAAACCGGCTGAAGACGCCTGCCTGTCGCTGATCCGCGTGGCCCAGTTGGCGACCGAGGTCGGTTTTCCTGCCGGCGCCATCAACATCGTGACCGGTTATGGCCATGAAGTGGGCGACGCACTGGCCCGTCACCCCGGCATTGACCATATCAGCTTTACCGGCAGCCCCAGTGTCGGTACGCTGATCCAGCAGGTGGCAGCAGAGCGCCATTGCCCGGTGACGCTGGAGCTGGGCGGCAAGAGCCCGCAGATTGTGTTTGCCGATGCCGACCCGGATACCGCCCTGCCCGCCATCGTCAACGCCATCGTGCAAAACGCCGGCCAGACCTGCTCGGCCGGCTCCCGCCTGCTGGTGGAACAGTCAATTTATGAACCCCTGCTGGAGCGGCTGGGCCTGGCCTTCGAGAAGCTGCGGGTTGGGCCAGCCGCGATGGACCTTGACGTCGGTCCGCTGATTCGGCAAAGCCAGCAGCAGCGCGTGTGGGATTTTTTGAGCGACGCGCAGGTCGCCAACATTCCCATGGTGGCGCAAGGCCAGATCGTTGACGAAGCACCCGAGACCGGTTTTTACCAGGCACCCACCCTGCTGCGCGACGTGCCGGTAATGCACCGCCTGGCGCAGGAAGAGGTGTTTGGCCCGGTGCTGTGCGCCATGAGCTTCAAGGACGAAGACCATGCGGTTGAACTGGCCAACGCCACGCGATTCGGACTGGTGGCAGGCGTCTGGACGCGCGACGGCGCGCGCCAGTTCCGCATGGCCAAACGGATAAAAAGCGGCCAGGTCTTCATCAACAACTACGGCGCCGGCGGCGGGGTCGAACTGCCTTTTGGCGGCGTGAAGTCATCGGGTTATGGCCGGGAGAAGGGCTTTGAGGCGCTGTATGGCTTCACGACGCTGAAGACGCTGGCCTTCCGGCACGGCTGATATCCCGCCCCGATTCCGGGATGCAATAAGCTCATGAACAAATATAAATCAGGAGACAAACCCATGCGGGTCAAGGACAAATCAATCATCGTCACCGGTTCCGGCGGAGGCATTGGCGAAGGCATCGCCAGACGGCTGGCTGCCGAAGGCGCAAAAGTCATCGTGAACGACATCAACGCAGCCATGGGAGAAAAAGTGGTGGCGGCCATCGTCAAGGCGGGCGGAACGGCATCATTCTTTGCAGCCGATGTCACCCAGTCGGATGAAGTCAAGGCACTGGTTGATGCCGCCGTGCAGCGCTACGGAAAACTCGACGTGATGGTCAATAACGCGGGCTGGACGCACCGCAACCAGCCGGCGCTGGAGGTGAGCGAAGACGATTTTGACAAGTGCTATGCCATCAACGTCAAAAGCATTTACCTGGCTACCATTCATGCCACGCCGGTGTTTCGCTCACAAGGCGGTGGCAGTTTCATCAACATTGCCTCGACCGCCGGCGTGCGCCCCCGCCCGGGACTGACTTGGTACAACGGCTCCAAGGGCGCAGTCATCACGACCTCGAAATCGCTGGCGGCCGAGCTCGGACCCGACAACATACGGGTCAACTGCATCAACCCGGTGTTCAACCCCGACACCGGCTTGTCGGCCGAATTTGCCGGTGGTCCGCTGGATGAAGCGCGCAAGGCCGTGTTCCGCGCCAGCATTCCGCTAGGGCGGTTTTCAACGGCGCTGGACGTGGCCAACGCGGCCCTGTACCTGGCCAGCGACGAGGCTGATTTCATCAGTGGCGTGTGCATTGAAGTAGACGGCGCGCGCTGCGTTTAACGAAAGTTGGCAGGCCTTCCCTGCGCTTGCCCCACATCAAAAAAGCGTGGATCCGCTGGGGATAAGGCCGCCGATTCGATGGCGGGGACGATCAATGGGGTAAATTCTCCCCAAGGCCCCTCACATGACAGACATACCGCGCAAAGTAATTCCACTGGCAGATATCCGCTACGCAAGCCGCGTGCCGCCTGTCCCTGCCCAGTTCTCAAGCCCCACCGGCCTGCTGAGCGACACGCTGGGCCGGCCGCTGCGCGATTTGCGCATCAGCGTGACGGACCGTTGCAACTTCCGCTGCAACTACTGCATGCCACGCGAGGTGTTCGACAAGGACTATGCCTTTTTGCCTCAAAGCTCGCTGCTGAGCTTTGAGGAAATCACCCGGCTGGCAAAAATCTTCGTCGCCCATGGCGTAGAAAAAATCCGGCTCACGGGAGGCGAGCCCTTGCTGCGCAAGCACCTTGAAGTGCTGATTGAGATGCTGGCCAGGCTGCAAACGCCGGCAGGCAAGCCGTTGGACATCACACTGACAACGAATGGCTCATTGCTCGCCAAAAAGGCGCAGTCGCTCAAGGATGCCGGCCTTCAGCGCGTCA
This sequence comes from uncultured beta proteobacterium, assembly GCA_963793855.1. Classification (GTDB taxonomy): domain Bacteria; phylum Pseudomonadota; class Gammaproteobacteria; order Burkholderiales; family Burkholderiaceae_C; genus Polaromonas. The sequence continues at coordinate 341,488 of CAWCBL010000003.1, read as the reverse complement.
CGGTCAGCCTGGATGCGCTGGACGACGCCATATTTCGCAGCATGAACGATGTGGACTTTCCGGTGGCCGAGGTGCTCAGAGGCATTGAAGTTGCCGAACAGGTCGGCCTGGCACCCATCAAGGTCAACATGGTGGTCAAGCGCGGTACCAACGATGCCGAAATACTGCCGATGGCCCGCCACTTTCGCCATTCCGGTGTTGTGCTGCGCTTTATCGAATACATGGACGTAGGCGCCACCAATGGCTGGCGCATGGACGAGGTGCTGCCCTCAAAACAGCTGATAGAACGCCTCAACGCCGAGTTCCCCCTCACGGCCATTGACCCAAACTACAGCGGCGAAACAGCCGAGCGCTGGCGCTATAGCGATGACGCGGGTGAAATCGGCGTGATCAGCAGCGTCACGCAGGCTTTTTGCGGGGAATGCAATCGGGCGCGGCTATCGACCGAAGGCAAGCTGTTTTTGTGTCTCTTTGCCAACCAGGGCCATGACCTTCGCGCCTTGTTGCGCGGCAACTATGCCGACGAACAGATCGCAGCGGCGATCGGCCCCATCTGGCAGGCGCGCAATGACCGCTATTCGGAACAGCGCGCAGCGCTTCCGCCCGACACGACCGCGCCCACAGACGGACTGAAGCGGGTTGAAATGAGTTACATCGGAGGCTGATTTTGAACAATGTTGATATCCGCGACCCACTGCATGCCGAAGCCATTACCGGCGTGATCCTGGCCGGAGGCCGTGGCTCGCGCATGGGTGGCGTGGACAAGGGCCTGCAAAACTTCAATGGCGTGCCGCTGGCTTTGCATACGCTGATGCGGCTGTCGCCCCAGGTGGGCGAGCTCATGATCAATGCCAACCGAAACCTGTCCGCTTATGAGTCGTTTGGCGTGCCGGTGTGGCCCGACAGCACGGGTCTGGGCGAATACGCGGGGCCGCTCGCCGGCTTCATGACGGCCCTGGAACGATGCGAAACGCCCTACCTGCTAACCGTGCCCTGCGACACACCCCTGTTCCCGCAAGATCTTGTCGCGCGCATGGCCGAGGCCCTGGCACGGGAAGATGCCGATTTCGCAGTCGCTGCAGCGCCGGAAGAAGACGGGCAATTACGGCCGCAACCGGTGTTTTGCCTGATGCGCGTTGGCATGCTGGAAAGCCTGATCCAGTTTACGCATGGGGGTGGCCGCAAGATTGACGCATGGACGGCACAGCACAAAACGGTCATGGTGCCGTTTGACCGCCCGGGTGATGACAAGCATGGTTTTTTCAATGCCAACACCCTGGCCGAACTGCACAAGCTGGAGTCGCATCTGCCGTGAAAACACTCAACCAGATTGCGTCCGAACTGCAGGGTTACGACCCGCAGGCGATGTCTGCCGACGATGTGCAGGCTTTTTTGTCCAGGCTGGCGATGCCGGTTCAAGAGGCCGTCGAATTGCCCTTGTTCGATGCACTCGGTCGTGTGCTGGCCGAGGACCTAATTTCCCCATTTGACGTTCCGCCGCATGACAACTCGGCCATGGACGGCTACGCGTTTGCGGGCGATCAGCTGAGGCCGGACGCTGCGCTGGAGTTACAGGTGGTCGGCACAGCGCTGGCCGGCAAGGCCTGGCAAGGCCAGGTTCAGGCTGGCCAGTGCGTCAAGATCATGACCGGGGCGATCATGCCGCCAGGCCTGGATACGGTGGTGCCGCAGGAGTTCGTGAAACTGGGCCAGTTCATGGGAATTGACCGCGTGACGATTCCACCCGGCTTGCTCCGCACGGGCGACAACCGCCGCCTGCAGGGTGAAGACCTGGCGCGGGGCCAACCTGCGCTACAAAAAGGTGAGCTACTTACGCCCGCGCGGCTTGGACTGGCGGCCTCTTTAGGCCTTAAAACCCTGAAAACATGGCGCCCGCTGCGAGTGGCCTACTTTTCCACCGGTGACGAGATTTTGTCGCTCGGCGAGGCGCCGCGCGAAGGGGCCGTCTACGACAGCAATCGCTACACCGTGTTTGGCCTCCTCACCCGCCTGGGCTGCCAGGTGATAGACATGGGCGTGGTGCGTGACGACCCGGCCCTGCTGGAAGAGGCATTTACCCGCGCGGCGACGCAGGCCGATGCCGTCATCACCTCGGGAGGCGTCAGCGTGGGCGAGGCTGACTACACCAAGGCCATGATGAAAAAACTCGGCGACGTCGCCTTCTGGCGCATCGCAATGCGACCCGGCCGACCCATGGCCGTGGGACGCATATCATCAACAAAATCAGCCTCCACTCCAATAGATACGAGCACCATAAGCTATGAAAAACATAGCAACCCGAATGGTGCTGTGCTGTTTGGACTGCCCGGCAACCCGGTGGCGGTGATGGTGACTTTTCTGGCCTTTGTTCGCCCTGCCCTGCTGCAGATGATGGGCGCCAAGCCGGAACCTGTGCTGCTGCTCAAAGCGCGCAGCAGCGAGGCGATCCGCAAAAAATCCGGCCGCACCGAGTACCAGCGCGCCAGGGTATCCGCCGCACCTGATGGCTCCTTGCAGGTTAGGACTACCGGGAGCCAGGGTTCGGGCGTGCTGCGTTCCATGACCGAGGCCAATGGACTCATGGTCTTGCATCACACACAAGGCAACGTAGCCGTGGGTGACGAGGTGGATGTGATGATGTTCGAGGGTGTCATTTGACCCGCGGCCCCAAAGCCACTCACCTTATCCAGCAATCGAAGCCACACAGGGTGTGACAAGCCAGGCCTGAACGTTTTTCCTGGCCTGGTCGCGGCAGGCGGCTAGGCTACTTCGCCACGTAGTCCGGATGCTCCGCATGGCCATCCGGCTGCTCTTTGGCAACGGCCTTGTTGGCCCCCGGAACCGCCTTGCGGGCAAACAGGGTGTACATGGTGGGCACCACAAACACGGTCAGCAAGGTTCCCAGCGACATACCGCCCACAATCACCCAGCCAATTTGTGTGCGGCTTTCGGCACCCGCGCCATGCGCCATCGCCAGAGGCAAGGCGCCGAGCACCATGGCACCGGTGGTCATCATGATGGGACGCAGGCGCTGGGACGACGCCTTGACCAGCGCATCAATCATTTCCATGCCCTGGCCGCGCAACTGGTTGGTGAACTCGACGATCAGGATGCCGTGCTTGGTGATCAGGCCGACCAGCGTAATCAGTCCGATCTGCGAATACACGTTGAGCGAGCCGCCGCTCCACTTCAGCGCCAGGAGCGCCCCGATCATCGACAGCGGCACCGACAACATGATGACCAGCGGGTCGACAAAGCTTTCAAACTGCGCAGCCAGCACCAGGAAAATAAACACCAGCGCCAGCACAAACACGATGGCCAGTGCGCCCTGCGAGTTTTTGAACTCGCGGGAAGTACCGTTCAGGTCGGTGCTGTAACCGGTCTTGAGCACCTTGTCAGCCGTCTGGTCCATGAACTTGATCGCCTCGCCCAGCGAATAGTCAGGCGCCAGGCTGGCCGTGATGGACACCGAGCGGCGCTGCCCAAAGTGGTTCAGTTCGCGCGGCGACACGCTTTCGCGCACCTTGACGAGAGCCGAGAGCGGGATCATGGCATCGCTACGGCCACGCACGTAGATGCGGTCAATGTCCTCCGGCGTCGAGCGGCCGCTGGCCTCGGTTTGGACAATCACGTCGTACTGCTCGGCATCGCGCTTGTAGCGGGTCACGTTGCGGCCACCCAGCAGAGTCTCAATCGCCTTGGCCACTACCTCGACGCTCACGCCAAGGTCGGCCGCCTTGTCGCGTTCCACCTCGATGCGCAACTCGGGCTTGTTCAGCCGCAAGTCCACATCAGGCGACACAATGCCGGGGTTCCTGGCAATCTCTTCCAGCATCTGGCGTACCACGGTGTTGAGGTTCTGGTAGCTGTCCGAGGTCTGGATCACGAAATTGAGCGGCCGCTCGCGAAAGCCCTGGCCCAGCGAAGGCGGTGTGATCGGAAAAGCCGTCACCCCCGGCAAGGCGTTGAACTTGGGCTGCAGTTCGCGCGCCATGTCCATGGTGGAACGGGTGCGCTCATCCCAGTCAACAGTGCGGTAGACCACACTGGCCTGCGCCACCGTCGGATTGCCGACGTTGGCAAAAATGCGGTCAAACTCCTTGAAGGGCTGGCCCATTTTTTCCAGCGCCTGGGCGTAGCGGTTGGTGTAGTCCAGCGTGGAGCCGTCCGGCGCATTGACGCTTGCCAGAATCACGCCCCTATCCTCCATGGGCGAGAGCTCCTGCTTCATGGTGGGAAACACCAGCGCAATGGCCACGGCACTGACCAGCATGACGGCCAGCACAATCCAGCGCGCCTGAAAAATAATGCTTTTGATCCGCTGGCTGATACGACGGTCTTGCGCTGCCGGCTGAAAACGTGCGGTGACGATCCAGCGCAGCAATGCGCCATAGCGGTCCGAGATGCTTGTCAGCACACGTTCCATGCCGCGGTCAAACCAGTTGGGTTTGGGGTTGTGCTTGAGCAACTGGGTGCAGAGCATGGGCGTTAAAGTCAGCGCCACAAAACCCGATACCACCACGGCACCGGCCAGCGCCAGCGCAAACTCGACAAACAGGCGTCCCGTACGTCCCGGCGTAAACGCCAGCGGCGCGTAGACCGCCACCAGCGTTGCGGTCATGGTGATGATGGCAAAGCCGATTTCACGCGCACCCTTGATGCCGGCCGAAAACGGGTCCATGCCTTCTTCGATATGGCGGAATATGTTTTCCAGCATCACGATGGCGTCGTCCACGACCAGGCCAATGGCCAGCACCAGCGCCAGCAGCGTGAGCGTGTTGATGGTGAAGCCCGCCAGAGCCATCAGGGCAAAGGTGCCAATGAGACTCACGGGGATGGTGATGATGGGAATGATGGACGCACGCAGCGTGCGCAAAAACACGAAAATCACCAAAGCGACCAGCAAGATGGCTTCGAAGATGGTGCGGTAGACATTCTTCACCGAGCGGTCGATAAAAACCGAGTTGTCATTGGCGATGTCAATCAGCATGTCGGGCGGCAGATCGGCTTTCAGCTTGGGAAAAGCTTCCTGCACGCCCCTGGACAAGTCCAGCGGATTGGCTGTGGCCTGGCGGATGATGCCGACCGCCACTGCGGAGCGGCCGTTCAGCCTGACCACCGAGCGGTCATCTGCGGCGCCCTCCTCGACCCGTGCCACATCGCGCACCTTGACTGAAAAACCATTGACGGTCTTGATCACAATTTCGCCGAATTGGGCGGGCTTGATCAGATCGGTTTGTGACGTGACGCTGAATTCGCGCTGCTGCGATTCGATACGGCCAGCGGGCAGCTCGAGGTTGCTGCGGCGAATCGCGTCTTCGACGTCCTGCGTGGTCAGGCGATAGGATGCAAGCTTGTCGGTGTCCAGCCAGACACGCATGGCGTACTTGCGCTCCCCATAGATGCGGACATCCGCCACGCCTGTCACGGTTTGCAGCCTGGGCTTGACGATGCGATTCACCAGGTCATTGATCTGCAAGGGCGTCATCGACTCGCTCGAGAAGGCCAGCTGAATGACAGGAAACGCATCTGCCTCGACTTTGGCAATCACTGGCTCGTCAATGGCTTGCGGCAGGCGGTTGCGCACGCGCGAAGTGCGGTCGCGCACCTCGGCTGCGGCGGAGTCGGCGTCTTTTTCGAGCCGGAAGCGCACGCTGATCTGCGCCTGATCAGCACGGCTGATGGAGGTAATGACGTCCACCCCGTCAATGCCGGCGATGGAATCTTCCAGCGGCTTGGTGACCTGCGACTCAATCACCTCGGCGGAAGCACCAGCGTAGCGCACGCTCACGGTGACGACAGGCTCGTCGATCTTGGGGTACTCACGGACCGTGAGGCGGTTAAAACTGACTGCACCTATCAACACGATGAGCAGTGACAGCACGGTGGCAAACACCGGGCGGCGTATGGAAACTTCAGCGAGTTGCATAGAGGGGCTGTTACGTGGGCTATTTGGGAGCTATTGCGTCAGTCGCTCGGATTCAAACCTGGCGCAATCAGGCCGGATTGCGTGCTGACGAAGGAGCCAGGCTTCTCTCCGGCGTAGGGGAGTTGTGGACAGGCGTGGCAGAAGACGGCGCCAGGGAAACCACCATGCCACAGGGGTTGGGGCCCGTCAGCGCGGCGGCCACAAGCGCTTTCGCCTGCGCATCGCCGGCCTTGGCTGCCGCTGGTGGGGGCGCTGCGCCAGCCACGGGTTTTTCTGCGGCCGAACGACCGCTCGCCAGGTCCACCACCGTCACCACGGTGCCGTCTTTCTGCACCCGCTGCTGGCCGGTCGTCACCACGGTGTCACCGGATTGCAGCCCTTCAAGAATTTCCACCTTGCCCGGGCTGCGCAAACCCACTTTGACCTCTACGCGTTGCGTTGTTCGCGTCTGCTCTTTGGGCCCGTTCAGCACCTTGATGACGAACTGCCTGCCGCCCTGCGGAACAATGGCTTCTTCGGGAATCACGTTCGCATTTTCGCGTACACCAAAAACAATATTGACCCGCGCAAACATGCCGGGCCGCAGTTGCAGCTGGCGGTTGTCAATACAGCCGCGGATACCGATGGAACGTCCATTGGCGTCGATCAGCGGGTCAATCGCCTGAATCTGCGCCATGTATTGGCGGCCGGGCAAGGCGTCGATGTCCAGCACAGCGGTCTGGCCGCGCCTGACCTTGCTCTGGTAACGCTCAGGCAATCTAAAATCCACATAGATGGCTTCGATGTCTTCGATATTGACAATATCGGCACCATCTTTCAGATAGTCCCCCACATTGACCTGGCGAATACCGGCAATGCCGTCAAAGGGCGCAACGATTTTCAGGCGTGCCGCAGTCGCTTTGGCCAGGGCCAGCTTGGCCTGGGCCACCTGCAGGTTGGCAGCGCTTTCATCCAGGGAGCGCTGGCTGATGAAATTTTCCGCAACCAGCTCCTGATTGCGTTTCTGATTGGCTTGCGCAATCGAGAGCTCGGCCAGACTTTGCTGGACTTGCGCCAGTTGCAGCTGGTCATCAAACTGCACCAGCACCTGGCCTTTGCGTACGCGTTGCCCGTCGGTGAAATTAAGCTGGGTAATGCGCCCACTGATCTCCGGTCGCAAGACGACGCCTCTGCGGGACCGCAGGCTGCCCACTGCACGGGTGTCGTCTGTAAGACGGGCCAGCTCAACCCGGGCAACTTCCACTGATGGCGGCTTTCCGACTGCAACGCCACTAGCCGCACCTCGGGCCGGGGCAGCCGATGAAGCCCCCACAGCGCTGTTGTCAATGGGTTTGGGTTTCTGATACCACCATGCAGCGCCAGAAGCCGCTGCAATGCCCGCAACGGCGACTATGGTGTAAATTGCTTTTGATGCCATGACAAAGGTAGGAAAAGGAAACTTGTTATAAAACGAAACAAGCATTCAATGTAGCAGCAGACCACGGCTCACGCAGTGAGCCAGGCGCCTTCACCGTGGACTCTGCATCAGCTTTACAAAGGCTTTACCGAACAAGTGACCAACTCTGCCCCGCCTGCATGCGTTTGGCGCTCACCGGTCAGAGTCGCCCCAATGCGCGCTCTACGCCCTTGTTGGCCAGCGCATCAGCCCGTTCGTTGCCCGGGTGACCGTTATGCCCCCTGACCCAGCACCAGTCGATGGTGTGCCCACTGGAAACCAGCAAGGCATCCAGCCTTTGCCACAGGTCAACATTCTTGACCGGTGCCTTGGCTGCTGTGCGCCAGCCTCTGGCCTTCCAGCCGTGAATCCACTCGGTAATGCCTTTCATCACGTATTGGCTGTCCAGGTACAAGGTAACGATGCAGGGCCTCTTGAGGGCGGCCAGCGCTTCGATCACGGCGGTCATTTCCATGCGGTTATTGGTAGTGCCCAGTTCGCCGCCAAATAGTTCCTTTTCGATGCCGCCCATTTCCAGCAGCGCGCCCCAGCCTCCAGGTCCGGGATTGCCCTTGCAGGCGCCGTCGGTGTGAATCACGACGTGTTGTTGTGGTGTGCTTGGCGGTGAGTCGATCATGAAATACTTGCAATTCCAGGCAGTGCCCGATGGTTAAGAAAGCAGAAAATAAAAAAAGTTCAAGCCTGAGGCTCGGTGCGGCTTGCCGCCTCTTTGTTGGCCACAGCGGCCGGGGCTGCCACGGGCGCTTTACGGGCCTTCCAGGCGGGCTCCAGCAAGCGCATACCCCGCACACGTTTGACCGCCACGATAAAGTACACAGCCCCGAAAATGGGCCACCAACGTTCGCCCGCCGAGTCCATCCAGTCGAAGCGTTCCAGCCACTTCTGGCTGTTCAGCGCAGGCCGGTAACAGCCAAAACGCGCCGACTCCACCTCGAAGTTGAGCAGTCGCAGCCAGTCGCGAAGACGCCAATAGCCAATAAAATCCCCGGTCTTGGGCAAAAAAAAGTCATCGTACCCAAAACGTCCGTAAAAATAGTCCTGCCGCTGGCGCAGACCCCACAGGCTGACGGGGTTGAACCCACTGATGACCACGCGTCCTTCAGGAACCAGCACCCGTTCGACCTCACGCAAGGCAGAATGGGGGTCCTCGCCAAGCTCCAGCGTGTGCGGCAGCACCACCAGGTCAAGACTGCTTTCGGGAAATGGCAGCGCAGCCGAATCGGTCAACAAGGCTGCACGCGGGGAACTTCCCGCACAGGGGGCCATCTCATTGACGGCGCGCGCCTTCAGCATGGAGGTTCGTGCTGACTCTCCCGGCGTAGGGGTCAGAGCCAGCCATTTGTGTGGCATGCGGTTGGCCTGCAGGGTATTGAGCTCAGGCAGACCCAACTGCAAGGCGTGGTAGCCAAAAATATCACTTACCGCGAGATCAAAATGTGCGCGTTCCCAGTTCAGTAAATAACGACCCGGCGGAGTCTTCAGCCAGTCGGTCAAACCTATAATTTCCGAGTTCATCGAGCCCACTGCATGTATTTAATTCCCATTCCTGCTTTTGCCGACAACTACCTTTGGTTGTTGCATGACGGCAAGCGCGCCGTGGTGGTGGATCCGGGGGACGCCGAGCCGGTGTTGCGCACGCTGGAGGCGCATGCGCTGCAATTAGAGTCGATTCTAGTCACGCACCACCATGCGGACCACACCGGTGGTGTCAATGTGCTGCGCGAAGCCACTGGCGCCAGGGTGTATGGTCCCGCTACCGAGCGCATTCCCGGCCCTTACCTAGCTCTGCAGGAAGGCGACAAGGTGCAAGCATTGGGCCTGAGCTTCCAGATTCTGGACGTACCCGGCCATACAGCAGGACACATCGCCTTTTACGCCCCGCTGTGCGAGCTTGACGGGAAAGTCGCGCCCTTGCTGTTTTGCGGTGACACTCTTTTTTCAGGCGGCTGTGGCCGCCTGTTTGAAGGCACGCCAGCGCAAATGCTTGCCTCGCTCGACAAGCTGACCGCCCTTCCCGACTCTACCCTGGTGTGCTGCACCCACGAATATACCCTGAGCAACCTGCGCTTCGCGTTGGCCGTGGAGCCGGACAACGCCGACCTGGCCGCCTATCAGACGCACTGCCTGCGCTTGCGGAGCGAAGGGCGCCCCACCCTGCCCACCTCGATAGCCCAGGAACAATTGATTAACCCCTTTTTAAGAACCCGGCAAGCCACTATCATGGCTGCGGCCCACCGCTTTGATGCGTCGGCCCACGACGACATCACCGTATTTGCCGCCATCAGGCAGTGGAAAAACCAATTCAAATGACGCCTCACTCCCGACCTGCTGCTCCCTTCGCCTCTTTCAGATTCGTCAACTCCCGTCTTGTTTCGCTGGCGCTCGTCCTCGTGATGTCGGTGCTGGCTGGTTGCGCCACCAAGCCAGGCATGCCGGGTGACCCTGTGCTCACTACGGGCTCAGGCGCTGGCTTGAATTCGCAATTTCCGAATGGTCCACTGCAAGCCATCACACCCGGCCAGATAGGTTCACACCAGATTGCTTCTACCGAGCCACCAAAAGAGTTGTGGGACCGCATTCGTCGCGGCTTTGCCATGCCCGATCTGCAGAACGAACTGGTGACCGACAGGGAGCAGTGGTACGCGAGTCGGCCCGATTACATCCAGCGCATGACCGAGCGTTCCAGCAAGTATCTCTTTCACATTGTTGAAGAGCTTGAGCGACGCCAGATGCCGACCGAACTGGCTCTTTTGCCCTTCATCGAAAGCGCCTTCAACCCCCAGGCCGTTTCCAGCGCCAAAGCCGCCGGCATGTGGCAGTTCATGCCCGCTACGGGGAAATATTTCGCCTTGAAGCAAAACGTGTTTCGTGATGACCGCCGCGACGTGCTGGCATCCACCCGTGCGGCACTGGATTATCTGCAAAAGCTGTACGGCATGTTTGGTGACTGGCACCTGGCATTGGCCGCCTACAACTGGGGCGAAGGCAGCGTAGGTCGCGCCATCGCCAAAAACCAGAAGGCCGGATTAGGCACCAGTTACAACGAGCTCAACATGCCGGCAGAAACCCGGCTTTACGTCCCAAAACTCCAGGCAGTCAAGAATATCGTTGCAAACCCGCAGGCCTTCAACACAGAACTGCCGCTGATTGAAAACCACCCTTATTTCCAGCAGGTGCAAATTACGCGGGACATTGATGTGGCACTGGCAGCAAGGCTGGCCGATGTGAAAATTGAGGATTTCAAGGCACTCAACCCATCGGCGCACCGCCCCGTCATCCTAGCCGCCGGCACACCGCAAATTTTGCTGCCGTGGGACAACGCACTTGTATTTCAGCGCAACTTTGACGCCTACAGCCAGGGCCAATACGCAAGCTGGACCGCATGGACCGCCCCGAGCACCATGAATCCATCCGAAGCAGCAAGGCACACCGGCATGAATGAGGCTGATTTACGCAACCTGAACAACATACCGCCACGCATGCTCATCAAGGCCGGCTCCACCCTGATGGTGCCGCGTTCCGCCATGGTGGAAAACGATGTGACCAGCAACGTGGCTGACAATGCCCAAGTCTCATTGGCACCGGAAATCGTCACGCGGCGCACGACAGTCAAGGCCCGCAAGGGAGAATCCGTGGCGTCCATCGCCAAGCGATTCGGATTGGCCGCCGCCAGTGTCGCCGACTGGAACAGCGTCAGCGCCAATGCCGGCTTCAAGCTAGGGCATCAAGTGGTGGTTTTCCTGCCCATCACGGTCCGCGCATCCTTGTCTACCGGCAGTTCGGTCAAAGCGCTAAGGCAGGCTGCCCCTTCCTCTGGTCGCAGCAATATCAAGGCAGTCAAACGCAGCAGCGGCAAAACGATTGTGAAGTCGAAGAAACGCTGATTGCTTGAGATGATGGCGCGAAAAACCTGGGGACGGAACAGCTGTTAAAGGCGCAGCGAGCCTGATCCGAACAAGCCAATGAGGCCGATGATGATCAGGTAGATCGCGACGATGTAGTTCAAAAGCCGGGGCATCAGCAGAATAAGAATGCCTGCGATCAGGGAGGCGACTGGACCGATGTGGTGTGAGAGGTTCATAATTTTTTGCTTGTTATTTGGTTGCCGCCCATCGTAACCGCCATCCACCATGGAAGCCATCGAAATGAGCGCGCCCATGACTGTTCGCGGAGCCCCAAGTCGGGAGGCCGGCGGGATGAGTGGCAAAAACCGGATAGACGCTCCAGACTTTGGCCAGACTTTGAAGTGAAACTCATCGGGCTTTGAGTTTTGGTTTTTGGCTGCTAGAGTTTTTCCGTCTCACCGGTGCTGGGCTGCCACTTCATCAGTTGCTTTTCCAGCCTCCCGACGATGCCGTCGAGCACCAGAGCGAAGGCCGTGAGCACCACGATGCCGGCAAAGACCGTGTTGACATCAAACGTGCCTTCTGCCTGCAGGATGAGGTAGCCCACCCCGCGTGCCGAGCCGAGATATTCACCCACCACCGCACCGACAAACGCCAGGCCGACCGAGGTGTGCAGACTGGAGAACACCCAGCTCGTGGCGCTCGGAAGGTAGACGGTGCGCAGCAATTGCCGCTGGCTCGCCCCCAGCATGCGGGCGTTGGCCAGTATCACCGGACTGACTTCCTTCACGCCCTGGTAGACATTAAAAAAGACAATGAAAAACACCAGCGTTACCGCCAGCGCCACCTTGCTCCAGATGCCCAGACCAAACCACAGCGCGAATATCGGCGCCAAAATTACACGGGGCATGGAGTTGGCGGCCTTGATGTAGGGCTCCAAAAGAGCACTGGCAGTAGGTGCCAATGCGAGCCACAAGCCACAACCCAATCCCAGCACCGTCCCAATGCCGAAGGCCAGCACGGTTTCCAGCAACGTGGTGCCCAGGTGAAGATATATGTCCGCGTTGCCGCGCAAACCGTCGGGGAAAATTCGACTCTCGCCGAAACCGAAGGGCATGAACCAGCTCCAGATTCGACCAGCCACCTGGATCGGTTCACCCAGGAAAAAAGCAATCTGCAGATCCCTCGATGCCAGGTGCCAGCCCAGCAGCATGGCCACCAGCAAACCCATCTGCCAGATGCGTAAACTGCCTGCAGACGATTTGATCAGGCGGGACATACAAAACCTTTGTTGAGGCGCCCTGCACGGAAGCAAGCATTGAGAACAGCTTTCACAGCGCTGGGAAGCCTCAGCCGGGCATCCCCCTTTGGACGGGCAGCGCAGCTTGCCAAGCGACAAGCGTGGGGCCACATATCAAGCAGCCTTCTTCAGCTGCTGCGCATAGCCCTTGAGGACTTCGTCGCGCAACACATTCCATATTTGCGAGTGCAACTCCACGAAGCGCGGCAGATGCCGAACTTCTGCGACATTTCGTGGGCGCGGCAGGTCAATGGTGAATTCACCGATAGGGTGGGTTCCCGGGCCGGCCGACAGCACCACCACGCGGTCGCTCATGGCGATGGCCTCGTCCAGGTCGTGGGTGATGAAAAGCACCGCTTTCCGTTTGGCCGCCCACAAATCCAGCACTTCGTTTTCCATGAGCTGACGCGTCTGGACATCGAGCGCGCTGAAGGGCTCGTCCATCAGGATGATGTCGGGATCCAGTACCAGCACCTGCGCCAGCGCCGCGCGCTTGCGCATCCCACCTGAGAGCTGATGCGGATAGCGGTCACCGAACTCACCTAGCCCTACACGTTCCAGCCAGCCTTGCGCCTGCGCCCGCGCCTCGTCGTCAGGAATGCCGCGATATTGCAGGCCCACCATGACATTGTCCAGGGCGCTACGCCAGGGCATCAGCGCGTCACTCTGAAACATGTAGCCGGCGCGAGCGTTGATGCCGGTAAGCGGCTGACCGAACACTCTGACCTCACCCGAAGAAGGTTCCAGCAAGCCGGCACCCATATTTAGCAGCGTGGACTTGCCGCAACCTGTGGGGCCAACAACTGACACAAACTCGCCGGCACGGATGCGCAGCGTGGTGTTGCTAAGAGCCGTGTAACCCTGCACCGCATTGTCCTGCGACCGAAAAGTGCAGGTGATGCCCTGCAATTCGAGGGCGTAATCGTTTTGACTGGAATTGCGGGTGTCTGACATGGAAGGAACTTCAAGATAACTGCAAGCCGGATCAAGGGCTGGTAGCCGTGGCATCTGCGGGAGGTCGCTTAAGCCTTGAAGCGTTCTTTGGCTCGACGTGCAAATTCGTTGGTATAGGTTTTTGCAAGGTCAATCTTGTCGGCCTTGATGCTGGCATCAAAACTGGCCAGCGCCTTCAGGGCTGTTCGAGGCCCCTCATCGGGAATGATGCCGTCGAGCGCAATGGATTCACGCACCTTGTTGAATGAAGCGAGGTACAGCGCACGATCACCCAGCAGGTAACTTTCCGGCACGGTTTTTATGATGTCCCCCGGGCCTGCCGTCTGCAGCCACTTGAGCCCGTGAACAATGGCATTGGCCAATGCCTGGCAGGTGTTGGGATTTTTCCGGATGAAGTCCGCAGGCGCATACAGACATGCCGCCGGCATGGGGCCACCAAACACTTCCGCGGTTCCTTTGAGCGTTCGCGTATCACTGATGATCTTGACATCACCCCCTTGCTCCAACATGGTCATGACAGGGTCGGTGTTACTCATGGCGTCGATCTGACCCGAACGAAGTGCGGTGAGTGCGCCGGCGGCAGTTCCCACGCCGATAAAGCTCACATCTCCGGCTTTCAGGCCACCGCGCGACAACACCAGATTGGCCAGCATATTGGTGGACGATCCGGGTGCCGACACGCCAACCTTCTTGCCCTTGAGGTCGGCAATCGATCTGTAGTTGGGCATGTTCTTGGTCGAAATGCCGAACGCAATTTGCGGCGCCCGTCCCTGAAGCACAAACGCCTGGAACATCTGGTTTTTGGACTGCAGATTGATGGTGTGCTCAAAGGCGCCGGAACAGACATCGGCCGAACCGCCCACCACCGCCTGCAAGGCACGTGCGCCACCGGCAAAGTCGCTGATTTCAACATCCAGCCCTTCGGCCTTGAAATAGCCGAGCTGCTCAGAAATTGTCAGCGGCAAATAGTAAAAAGCGGCCTTGCCACCCACGGAGAGAGCAATCTTTGTTTTTTCGAGTCGGGGTTGCGCACGCAGGGCAGGCACTGCCAGCGTGGCTGCGGCCAGCGCAGCACCGCTGGCAAAGATCCGGCGAGAAATAAAGGGGTGACCATTCATGCTGAATCCTTTGTATTCTGAACAGCATGAGCTTACGGGGGACGAAAAAAAACCGCATCGGGGTCATCCCCGTGCGGGTTTTTACCGAAGGCCGGCCCGTCGTTACGATCGCTTACCTGTGAGCAAGGGACACGGCAGGAGTCATCAGCGGTAGCCCGAGAAGAGAATGCCGATGTTGACCAGAAGCGCTAGCGCCCAAATCATTGATCGGGCACTGGCCAGATTGGCCACGTACATCATGATGTAGGCGAGACGCAGCACCACAAACAGCAGGGCCAGAATGTCCAGCCGGGTCTGGCCCGCCTGCAGCAGGTGCGCAATGATGACGGCGGCAAAGAAAAACGGCAAGGCTTCAAAGGTGTTGGCCTGAGCCGCATTGGCTCGCGCGCGCCAGTCAGTCTGGCGTGCCAGCCAGGCGCGCGGATTGTTGTTGTCGAAGCCGCCCTCTCGTTGGGGCACGCTCATCATGCCGTACTTGGCGATAACGGCGCACACCATCGGCAACAAGGCTGCAACCAGAACACACCAGTAAGCAATGGTGAAGCGTGCAAACGTCATGATGAAACCTTCTTCTATTTATAGATTACCCAGTGAGGGTAAAGCCCCGCCAAACGGGCCACAGACGACAGGAGAGCTGACAATTCCACCTCCGTCGCTGCGCTCACCGCCGGTCAACCAGGGCATGGGCAATCGTCCCCAGATCCACGTATTCCAGTTCGCTTCCCACCGGCACGCCGCGCGCCAGGCGCGTGACCTGCATGCCGCGGCTCTTCAGCGCCTGACCAATGACATGCGCAGTGGCCTCCCCTTCGGCCGTGAAATTCGTCGCCAGAATGACTTCCTGCACTTCGCGTGAAGCGGGCGGGAGCGGCTCGCCGCGCGAGTCTTTGGGCACCACGCGGTCAAACAGCTTTTGTAGACCGATGTCGTTGGGACCCACTCCGTCCAGCGGACTGAGCTTGCCCATCAGCACAAAGTACAGGCCCCGGTAAGCCAGCGTGCGCTCCAGCGCAGCCTGATCAGCGGGCGTTTCAACCACGCAAAGCTTGCTGCGATCGCGCTGCGGGTTGGCGCAGGTGACACAAATTTCTTCCTCTGTCAGGGTGTTGCACAGGGCGCAATGCCTGATGCTCTCGACCGCATGCTCCAGCGCCCGCGCCATCTGCAGTGCGCCTGTACGGTCGTGCTGCAGCAAATGAAATGCCATGCGGGCGGCCGATTTCGCACCCACACCCGGCAGCTTGCGCAGCGCCTGGGTCAGTCCGTCAAGTGCGTTGGAGTTAGCCACCGTGTTTGAATGCTGAAAACTTGGCTCAGAAAGGAAACTTCATGCCGCCGGGAAGCCCCGGCATACCTGAAGTGAGCTTGCCCATTTTTTCCTGGCTCACTTCTTCCGCCTTGCGCACGGCGGCATTGAAAGCGGCGGCCACCAGATCTTCGAGCATGTCTTTGTCCTCTAGCAGCAGGCTGGGGTCAATCTCAATGCGCTTGACGTCGTGCTTGCAGGTCATGGTGACCTTCACAAGGCCGGCACCCGCTTCTGCAGTCACTTCCACAAAAGCCAGGTCATCCTGTGCCTTTTTCAGGTTTTCCTGCATCGCTTGCGCCTGCTTCATGAGGCCTGCGAGTTGTCCTTTGTTAAACATGTTCTTTCCTTTGAATTTTGATTGCCAATAGTTTTAGTGTTGCCGAGCATTATCGACTTGGCCAGGGTGGGCCTAAAACCCAAGCTAAGGCGAAACGCTCTTGATGCTGCCCGGAACAATTTTGGCGCCCCAGTCGCGGATCATGTCCTTCACAAACGGGTCGTTCTGAATCAGCGCTTCGGCGTCTCGCTGGCGCTCGGCCAGTGCAGCGGCATTGCGACGCGCCGGGGTATCCGTCACGGCGCCCACTTCCACGGCCAACTCGAGCGCAGGATCGCCGAGCGCAATTTGCAGCGCAGCCTGCAATTTTTCACGCGCTGCAGGCTGGCTCAGTGACTCGCGCTCAACGCGCAAAGTCCAGATACCCCCCACCTGACTGCACAGCTCGGACTGCAAGCCCAGTTCGCGGGTCAAGGCAGCCACGGCTTCGGCAGCGACCAGCTCGTTGACAATCTTGCTCCAGGTATCTCCAAGCGAAGTAGTGGCCTGCGAAGATGCAGCCACAGGCGAAACCATGGTCTGCGAGGGAAGCGCGGCAATGGATTCAGATATTTGCCCGGCAGTCGCTTCTGAATTGATAGCTGGGTAGACCCGTTCTACCTGGGCCGAAACGGAATTTGACTCATTATTTTCGACTGGAATCAGCTCGGGCACAGGCTCAGCGACCGGTGCCGACGTCGGCTTTTGAGGCGCCACAGCCCCGCTGACCCTGGTCAGCTCAGACTGAGGCTTTTTTTCCTGCCCGGCGGCGCTCCCCGGCGCAGCAACCTGCGCAGCAGACCGTGTGACCCCGGAAGGCTTGAAAGCCAGCAGGCGCAGTAACACCATGGTCAGCGCCGCGTATTCGTCGGGTGCCAGGCCCAATTCGTCGCGCCCGTGCAGGCACAAGCTGTAGAGCAACTGCGTTTCATCGGCCGGCATCGTATGGGCCAGGCGTGCCGTTTCGGCTATTTCGGGGTCGGCATCATCGTCACCCGCCCCCATGTCAGGCACCGCCTGCAACACCGCCATGCGCTGCAGCACGGTCGCCATTTCTTCCAGGGTAGCGGCAGCGCTCAGGCCGTTGAGGCGCAGCACTTCGGAGGTTTCGACCACCGTTCGGCCGTCACCGCGTGCCAGCGCGTCCAGCAGGCGAAACACATAGCTGCGGTCAACACTGCCCAGCATGGTGCGCACGCTGGCTTCTTCCAGACGGCCGGAGCCAAAGGCAATGGCCTGGTCGGTCAGCGAAAGCGCATCGCGCATGGAGCCGCGCGCGGCGCGTGACAGCAGGCGCAGGGCTTGCGGCTCAGCCGGGACGTTTTCAATGCCCAGCACATGAACGAGGTGCTCAAGCACCGTTTCAGGCGCCATGGGCCGCAGGTTGAACTGCAAACAGCGTGACAGCACCGTGGCCGGCACTTTTTGCGGGTCAGTCGTGGCCAGCACGAACTTGAGGTACTCGGGCGGTTCTTCCAGCGTCTTGAGCATGGCGTTGAACGCCGTGTTCGTTAGCATGTGAACCTCGTCGATCATGAAGACCTTGAAGCGCCCCACCACGGGCTTGTAAACCGCCTGCTCCAGCAGCTGGGCAATTTCATCGACACCGCGGTTGGACGCGGCGTCCAGCTCGGTGTAATCGACAAAGCGGCCGCTATCGATGTCAGTGCAGGCCTGGCAGACGCCGCAGGGCTCGGCCGTGATACCGCCCTGCCCGTCAATGCCGGTGCAATTGAGCGACTTGGCCAGAATGCGCGAAACAGTCGTCTTGCCCACGCCCCGGGTGCCGGTAAACAGGTAGGCATGGTGCAGGCGCCCGGTGCTGAGCGCATTGCCCAGGGCTTGCACCACATGCGACTGCCCCACCATTTCAGAGAAATTTTTGGGGCGGTATTTACGGGCAAGAACTAGATAGGACATGCCGTCATTCTAAATTGGCTGGGGAATTATTCCCCCCATGGAAAATTGGCCACTTCGGCCAGACAATGCGAGCACGCTGAGCCAGCACCGGGCCGACCCGCCCGGCGCCGCCACGGCGCTTAAGCTGCGTAACCCGGATTGGGCTTGACGCCCTCCAGTTTGGGCGTGTTCAGCTTGCGCGGTGCTACCTTGCCGCCGCGGGCCTTGAGCCAGGTTTCCACCACATCCCAGACCTGCGGATTGCCGGCGTTCTTTGCTTCCTCAGCCACCGGCGCCCAACCCGCCACCTTGTATTTCTTGCCGGCGTCTATCGGCTGACCGTTCAGGCGCATGTCGTCGATACGCTTGCCCATGCCGGCCGTCGGGTTGCAGCTGTACTGCAGGCCGCCAACACGCACCATGTCGCCGCCCTGCTGGTAGTAAGGATCGGGATTGAACAGGTTATCGGCCACGTCTTCCAGCACGGTCTTGATGGTTTCACCGGTCATTTCAGTCACGGTGGCATAGGAATAGGTGGTGGCAGTCATATCCATCAGCCATTCGCGGGTGATGGCCTGGCCGGGCAACAGCGTCGTGCCCCAACGGAAACCGGGAGAAAAGGCAATTTCAGCACCCTGTACGTCCATCAGCGCATCGACCAGCAACTGATCGCCGGTGCCATTGAAGTTGCCACGGCGGTACAGCGTGCCTTCCGTGACGGCCAGCTTTTCGGCCAGCTTGGCTTCATACGGCCCACGCACGCGGGTGATGAGCGCGTCCATTTCCTGGTCGGCAGGCAGCATATTGGAAAACACCGGCAGTAGCTTGTAGCGGAAATCGGCGACTTTTTTGTCCTTCACATCAAAGTCAATTACGCCCAAAAACTTGCTGTTGGAGCCGGCGTTGGTGACGATGGTCTTTCCGCCCTTGTTCGATACCAGCGTGGCCACGGGCATGCCGTCGTGCGTATGGCCGCCGAGGATGGCGTCAATACCGCTGACGCGACTCGCCATCTTCAGGTCCACGTCCATGCCGTTGTGGCTCAGAACGACGACGACCTGCGCGCCCTTGCCGCGCGCCTCGTCCACCATCTTCTGCATGTTCTCGTCCTGGATGCCGAAGGCCCAATCAGCCACCATGTAGCGGGGATTGGCAATCGGCGTGTAGGGAAAGGCCTGGCCGATGATGGCGCAGGGAACGCCGTTGATTTCGCGAATCACGTAAGGTTTGAACACAGGGTCGCCAAAATCCTGGGTCTTGATGTTCTGGGCCACAAAATCAACCTTGCCGGCAAAGTCTTTCTCGACAATCTCTTTGACCCGCTCCATGCCCAAGGTGAATTCCCAGTGGCCGGTCATCACGTCGACGCCCAGCAGCTTGCAGGCGTCCACCATGTCCTGGCCGTTGGTCCACAGGGCCGTTCCCGAGCCCTGCCAGGTGTCGCCGCCATCAAGCAATAGCGCGCCGGGGCGGCTGGCTTTCATGCGCTTGACCAGCGTCGCCAAGTGCGCAAAACCGCCCACCTTGCCATAGCGGCGGGCCGCCTTTTCGTAGTCGAGGTAACTCAGTGCGTAAGCTTCGGCCGTACCCGGGCGCACCTTGGCGACCTTGAGCAGATGCTCGCCCACCAAATGGGGCAAGTTGCCTTTCATGGCTCCCAGTCCGATGTTGATACTGGGTTCGCGGAAATAGATCGGCTTGAGCTGCGCGTGGCAGTCAGTCATGTGCAGGAAGGAGACGTTGCCGAACTTGGGAATATCGTAAAGCCCGTTGGTTGCCGTGGCGGCGTCGGCATCCGCGTACGTTCCCAAGCCCATGCCTGCCATGGTGCCAGCGCCCAATACCTGGAAGAATTCGCGTTTGTTTAAGTTCATAAAATCGCAAGAAATTGACAGTAATAAAAAAACCCGGCGCGTGCCGGGTAAAGACGCGTTACTGGTTGACGGGTGATTTCGGATCGAGCAACAAGGCCACAATGTCTTTGATCTGCGACTCAGTCAGTATGCCCATATGACCTGCACGCGGCATGTTGGAGCAGGCGTTATAGGCCTTGGAGTTCCAAATCTTGCCCCATGTGTATTCCACCATCGGCCGGGATTCCGGACTGCCGGGGTCGGTGACACCACGCAACTTGCCGTAGTTGTACAGGCTGGGGCCAATGGTGCCGAAGGATATCTCCTGCTTGGTGATCTGGTGGCAGTTGTAGCAGTTGCCGCCATTGGGGGTTTTCGCGCTGTCGGTCCAGGTCATCCCGCGGCCACTTTGTGCGAGTTGCTCCCCGGCCTTCCAGTCACCGAGAAACTTGCCGTCGGTAGGCCATTTCACGGTCTTGAGATTGAGCGCCTCGATGGCTTTGGCCGTCTCTGCGTCCAGCGGTTTACCCGCGACGTCGGCGGCGCTGCACACCTTGTTGGTCTCATCGGTCTCGAGGACTGACGCCTTGACGATGCCCTCGTCACGAAAGGATGACTTGACGATGTCGGCCGTCAGTTTGTCGAGATCCACGGAACTTGGCGCTGTGGCACACCCGGCCACCACGGCAGCGGCAGCCAATACGGACAAGGTGATCTTGTATTGTTTTTTCATGGCAGTTCTCCGCTCGCTTAGCGCTTGATGGCCGGCGCAATGGACGCCGAACCCTTGCTATTGACACCCAGGTACACCCCAAGCGCAACAGTGGCATCACTGGCAAACCCCGGGTACGGGAAGCGTTGCTGGCGGTAACAGTCGTTAAGACGCTGCTGCATGCCCCACATCTGTCCGTTAGAAACCCGGTAGGCCGGCCATGCGGCAAAACCGATGCCATCGCCGGGATTTTTGGTCAAATTGGGCAAGTCCTGCAGGCGAATGCGGGTGTTGTCCTGGCCGTGGCACGACGCGCACGAGAAATCATGGGCGCCAGCGCGCTGGAAAAACAGGCGCTTGCCGACTTCGTAAAACACTTTCTCCTGCGAATGGGACTGAGGCAGGTTGAACTTCATGTCCTTAGACTCGGCCGAAATCCAGGTAGCCAGCGCGGTCACGTTGTTCTGCTCGCCCTTGCCAAACGGCGTCTTGGCAATTTCGGCCGCATTCAGGCCTTGCAGGGTTTCCATGCAGGTCAGCAGGCGGGACTCCAGATCCTGGACCCGCCTGGTGTCTGCAAAATAACGCGGCAGCTCCACAAAAGCACCTTTAAATACGCCGGGACCTTTACCCAGGTCGCACTGCTCGAGCGATGCGTTTTTGGGGCCCCGTTTCTGTTTCCAGAGACCTTCGCCCTTGGCTTCGAACAGATCGGCGGGGTTGCCGTCCTGGAGCATCGCCCGGTACTCTTCAATCGACTGAACTGCCGACTTCTGAGCCCAGGCCGCCGTGCTCGCCAGGCAGGCCAGCGCGATCAGCGACAGTGCTTTTGTCATCCTCATGGTCACCTCGTGCATGTTTTGTAGTGAGGGAAAAAAGGAGAAGTTTCTACTTCCCCTGGCAGAACATCAAACTCATTCAGGACACCGTGGCTTCATCGCTGCGCGTGTCACCCTTGGTGTCTTTCCAGCTCACGCCAATCTTGTCGCCAGCCTTGGCACCCTTGATCACGAATTGCAGGAACGGGTTCTTGGACACCGCAGGACCCCATTCGGCAGTCAACACGGGCTTGCCGTTGTGGGTGGCGGTGACTTCCTGGATGTACCAGGCCGGGACGGTCTTGCCGGCCGCGTCTTTGCGCTGGCCGCTTTCCATTTCATGCGCCATCAGGACGCGAACGGTGGTTTTATCACCGGCTGCTTGGGCGCGGATGCGCATCGGATCTGCCATTTTTAGCTCCTAAATCTGAATTGAATTTGTGTCGGTGGTGGGGGCGGTAATCGATTAACCGCCGCAGCCGCCGAGCGTGACCTTGACTTCCTTCTTGGCGAACAGGGCCTTGCCATCGGCCATGATGGCGACGGCGTAAACATCAGAAGACTGACCCATCTTGGCGCGGATGGAGAAGGCGGGCTCTACGCTTTCGGACACATTGAACAGTGCGATCAGCGAAGCCGGATTCTTCTCCACCAGGACCAGAAGGCGCTTGACGCCTGGCAGCGTTGTGCTGACAGCCAGCGGAACCACCGCACCGTTTTCCGCGATATCCGGGCCGGTGATGGTGACGTCCTTGCTTTCGGTCAGTGCGCCCGCACCGAGGGCCTTGAGCGTATCCTGAACACTCTTGGCTTCAAAGGCGTCTTTGTTGAACGCGAAGGCGAACTGGGGGAACATACCCGTGGAAGCCAAAAGGCCAGCCACGATGGCAGTCTTCTTGAGTGCTTGTCTGCGTGAATGCATTCTGTTTCTCCTGATAGTTAAGTTAATACTAATGAATTTATGGAAGCCAGCCAGTGGTGTAATCCCTGATCTTTATTTTGTGGCGCCGGTAGCCAGCCAGGCCGCAAGAGCCTTGGCTTCGGTCTCACCCAGTGACTGGGCCGGCATCGGAATCGGGCCCCATACCCCGGAACCGCCCGACTTGATTTTTCCCGCCAGATAGTCTGCCTTGCCGGCGTGCTTCCTGGCGATATCAGCAAAGCTGGGACCTATCAGCTTTCCATCAATGGCATGGCAGGCCGTGCAGTTGTTCTTCTGGGCCAGTGCCTGGGCGGCCTTGCTGTCGGCCCCACCTGCAGGCGCCGCGGCCGGCTTGGGCGTATCCGCAACCTTGACGGCGGCAACCTGCGCCGCGACGGCTAGGGCAGGAGCCGTAGCAGCGCCGGACACGAAAGCCTTGCCCTCAGGTCGAGTCGTATCGGCACCGCGCTGAGGGCCTACCAGGCGGTTTTGTTCAGCCAGGTTGCCATGGGCATTGCGTGCGAAGTCCGGCAGGAAGGACGCCACCTTGGGCTCGGCTGCACAGTCTTTCATGCAGGCCGTGTTCTTGACGTCAGGTACCTTGGCGCCATTGAACTCATTGCCCGGCCACATGGCATGCTGGGTTGTCATGCCATTGCGGTTGGGCATGCGAGCCTGCACTTCTGCAATGTTCTTGTCCGATAGCGTGAAGTTATCCGGCACCACACCGCCCAGATTCAGCAAGAATGCCGTGACTGAATACACCTCTTCAGTACTCAGTGATTTGGGCTGCGTCCAAGGCATGGCACGGTTGATATAGTCCCACAGCGTCGAGAGAGTCGCCACCTTCATGATGGTGGTGCGGCCGGCAGTAGGATCCGTCAACTTGGCCACCCGACCGGTCTTCACATCCTCGGCCGTGGTGCCCCCAATCAAGGGGCTGAACACCTCGTTCGAGTCGCCGAAGACACCGTGACAACTGGCGCACTTACTCTCCCAAACATCCTGCCCTTTGGCGACCGTGCCGGAGCCAGCGGGCAAGCCCTTGAAGTCCGGACGAACATCGATGTCCCAGGCCGCCACTTCCTTGGGCGTGGCCGCGCGGCCGACACCGGGGTAAGAGCTACCGGTCTGCGCCGCTGCCAGACCGACTGCAGCCATCACCGCCACCGAGAGCACTGCATTACGAAAGCTGAACATTTTTCACCTCGCCGTTTTCCTGAACCAGCCACGATTGAATGGCGTTGTTGTGGTAGATGGAGCGTGTACCACGCACGGATCGCAATTGCTTATAGGTGGGCTGCACATAGCCGGTATCGTCCATGGCACGACTCTGGATGATGGCCGGCTTGCCGTCCCAGACCCAGTCGATGTTGAAGCGCGTGAGCGCCTTGGACAGCACCGGCGTTTCAAGCCGGGCCTGCCGCCAGTTGCGGCCACCATCCACGGACACGTCAACCTTCTTGACTTTTCCCTTGCCCGACCAGGCCAGGCCAGTAATGTTGTAGAAGCCTTTATCGAGCAGCACCTGGCCACCGGAGGGTGTGGTCACCACGCTCTTGCACTCCTGCAAATTGGTGTACTGGCGTTGCAGACCGCTGGGCTGCAAGTCAACGTAGTGGACGGACTCGTCCTTGGCGGCATAGGGCATGTCACCCACCTCAATACGACGCAGATACTTCACCCAACTCACGCCCTGCACGCCGGGCACGATCAAACGCAGCGGATAGCCATTCTGGGGGCGCAGCATCTCGCCGTTCTGCCCGTAAGCCACGAAAACTTCACCGGAGGTGATCAGGCTCATCGGGATGGTGCGCGTCATGGACGATCCGTCTCCCCCCTCGGCCAACACAAATTTGCCGTTCTTGAGATCGGCGCCCGCCAGTTCCAGCAATGTAATCAGCGGCACACCTGTGAACTCGCTGCAGGAAATCATGCCATGGGTGTATTGACAGGTCGGCACCGCCACATTACCCCACTCGGCGGCGGTATTGGCACCGCATTCAATGAAGTGGAAGCGCGAGACCGAGGGCAAACGCATGATCTCGTCCATGGTGAAGACCTTGGGGGTCTTGACCATGCCATTGATCATGAAACGGTGCTTGGAGGGGTCGATGTCCCACCAGCCCTGATGGTGACGCTCGAAGTGCAGGCCGCTCGGCGTGACGATGCCGAACAGCGACTGCAGCGGCGCAAAGGACACGGACGCCTGCGTGGTTTGCGTCAGGCCGGGGCTTTGACGGCGCTGCACATTGGCCTCAAATTTGGAAGGCTGGCCGTAACTGCCCTCAGCCGATACCCCCTGACCCAGACCCTTGCTGTACTCCGGTAGCGTCAGGATATTGGGATCCCCCCCGTCAGCCGGCACCGGATTACCCTGTGCCAGCGCAGCCGGCACGGCAGCACCCGCCACAGCCGCCGCAAAAGCATTGCGAATAAAGTCCCGGCGGCCATTTTTGGCCTCGGCAAATACGGTGCTGACGCCTTCCCGGCTCAAAAAATTCTCAGGCGCCTTGCGGATTCGTCCTGAGCTAAGGTCTTCTTGCTTCACAAAGTCTCCTTTGACATGTGGGTTCAGTCATCAATCAACACTCAAAAATCTGCATCGCGGGCTTCAGCAGCCACCTGCGAACACACCGCCCGGCAAACCAGCCCCGAAAACTCGTCAGCTATGCGGTAAAAAACCTGCGCGCCACTGCGACGCTTGGCCACCACCCCTGACCGATACAACATAGTGAGATGCTGCGAGATATTGGGCTGCGCCACATCGATCAGGCCGCGCAATTCCGTCACATTCTTTTCGCCCTGGCACAGCGCGCTGACGATGCGCAAACGCACCGGCGTCGACAACAGGCCGAACAGCTCAGCCGCCCGCTCAAACACTTGCAGCGACAGCTCATCGACGGTTTTTTCTTTCATTAATTATGTCTACATATTCGAATGTATTAATATAAATGCAAAACAAATAATACAAGCTAGGGAATACACTGATTTTTCCGCCGAGACCGCGTCACTTGAACCGGTAATGGTCCCGGTTAAGCACGGCGGCGATGGCCGTCACTTCCTCGGCGAACAGGCTCAGATGGAGTTCAGTGCTGCACTGCTCCACCTTGCCCCGCAACAAGCCGGGCGTATTGATGCGTCCGGCAGGTCTGTAGATGGCTGAGCCATCTGCGCCGACCTTCTGTTGATGGCATGCAACGCAACGGTTGTCAGCGATCAGCTTCTCCCCCTGCTTGAGATCGGCCCCCTGAAACAGGTCCGGCACCTGGGCCGTGGCCGTACCGAAGCTCAGGGTGATGCAGGAAAGGAGATGAAATCGGTTCATACCGACAGCGTAGCTGATCATTTCACAGGCCCGTAACCCCCATCAACCCTGAGCCCGCGCATCAGAACTTCCAGCCGACCTGGAGCCCAAGGGCGTTCTGACGCATGCGGATGGTTTCGGTGCCGCCAAACATTGACGGCCCGGTAACCGATTGCCGGGGCGCATGCATGTAGGACATCGTCATCTCGGTCGAAGGCGACAGCGCATAAGTGGCACCCAGGGTGATATGGCTCGTGATCACGCCCGGGGACAGGATGTTGAAGGTCACGTCGCTACTCTGGACAGGACTCTGCCCCTTGTTGTAGCCGGCACGCAGGGTGAACTGCGAGGAGGCCTGCCATTGGACACCGAGCTTCCACACATTGATATCGCGCCAGCCAAACCCGGGACCGTTGGCCGTACCCAAAAGGGCTCGATTTGCGCTCGGGTTGCCAATTGCCGGGACGCCGGAATAATTGATGCGCTGGTAGTCCACGGCGACGGTCACTGTCGGCGTGGCCTTAAGGCTGACGCCGAGGCCGTATTCCTCCGGAATATCCATGGACCCGGCACCCGCGAACAGGCCCGAATATTTATCGAACTTGCCCATCCGAATGCGGGGCGAGTAGGACGCCCCCACTGTCACAGCGTCAGTTACTTTGCCCATGTAGCCAAGGCGAAGCCCGACACCGGTGCTACGGTCCGTTCCGTTATTTGTGACCTTGCCGGGGGCACTACTCATCATCGGATTGTCAAAGCCCTGCAGTCCATCGACCTTGAACTGCTGGTACACCAGTAGCGGCGAGACACCCACTGCATGCTGCTCGTTGATCTTGTACGACAGGGTCGGCGCTACGATCAGCTGCATCAAATCCACGCCCATGCCCAGTCTGCCGGAGCCGCACAAGACGTTGGCCGGACCAGCGCCGCAGTTGATCTGGCCACCGGGGTAGTCGGTATTCATGCCGCCGTTGCCATAGACCGTTATGCCGACCGAGACCTTGTCGTTCACCGTTTTGTTGTACCCAAACTCCGGAATCAGGAACAGGTTGCTGTCGCTCTCGACGGCCGCAGGCAAGCCACCGCCCGTGCGCGTCATGTCACGGCGTGGCATGAACAGGTCAGCGCCCAATTCGAAGCGATTGCCGGAGAAACTGGCAGATGCCGGGTTGTTGGCGCCGGCAAAGGCGTCTTCAGCCATCGCAATGGAGGCGCCGCCCATACCCTTGGCCTTCATGCCATAGCCGTGGGAAAAGTAGCCGTTGGTTGCGAAGGCCGTGGACATGGCTCCACCGAGGGCCAAGGCCATCACAAGAGGGCGAAGCCGGGATATTGCAGGTGTGGTGTGTGCGTGTGTCATGTGTTGTCTCCTGTTTTTGGTTTCTAGTTATTGGTTTTTATGCTCGTGCGGTCAGAACGCACCGTTGGCGGCGCGGTCCATCATCTGGTAAATGGTTTCGCGCACTTTCCACGCTTCTTCCTTCAGGGGCGACGGCAACTTGCGGCCCATCTTGACCATCATGTCCATGTTGAGGGTATAGATCCACAGCCCATCGTCGCGCTCCACCACCGTCAGGCGACAAGGCAGGAACGCGCCCATGTGCGGACTGAAGTCCACCATCATGCGTGCCGTGGTGGGTGAGCAGTAGGAGTAAACCTTCAGGAATTTTTGCTTGACGCCCGTGCGTGCTTCAAGTTCTTTTGACAGCGGAAGCTCACCCACAGCCTTCATGTTGCGCTCGGTCGCAACGGTGGAAAAAACCTGTTCAATATCGTTGACCGTCACACCGGGTTTGACTTTGCGCTCCCAGGTCGTTGCCACGGCAATATCACCATCAGCTTTAATCCAGCGATCCCACATCTTGCCGGCCTCGCCACCGGCGCCGCTTTCCAGCTTGCCCATGGTGCTGATCGTGCCGCAACCCGTCAGCAAGGTCGCCATCAGCAAGGCGGCCAGACGAAGGGTGAGTGAAGTTTTTTCCATGCATGTTCCTGTTGAGGGTTATGAGAGTTTGCAAACCCGACAAGCGCCTTGAATTAACGCACTTGTCTGATTTAAATCAATCATCCCGGCTTCGCCTCCAAACAGAAATTGGTATCTACCCTATACGGATGGGGGTATGGTATTTAATGGTATGTTGAATTGCACGACATATCACCGCATCCGGCGATCTGGCAAACTGCGTTTAACCGTAATTTCCAAGGCACCGAACCATGACCAAGAAGACGTCGACCACCGCCGCCGCCACACTCAAACCACCGCGCCAGGCTCAGGGTTACCGGCAAGAGCAGCAGAAGGATATGGTCAATCGCCTGCGACGCATCGAGGGGCAGGTGCGGGGGCTGGTCGAGATGATTGAAAGCGGCCGCACCTGCGAAGACGTGGCCATGCAGATGTCGGCCACGCGCAAGGCGATGGAAAAGGCGTTCTACCGGATGATGACCTGCTCATTGATTGAGGCAGTGCACGACTCAGAGACGGACGAGCAAACCATCCAGGAAGTGGAACGCTCGGCCCGCCTCATGGAAAAATTCGCCTGAATAAAAAAGCCCGGCATCAGGCGGGCTTGAAGAAATGAGCGAGCTCAAGTCGCATCTTCGTTCCACGAATCAGTCGGCCAAACTGACCCCATCCGGAAAATGCTTGCTTTATTTGGCGCCGGCGAGAACCCAGGCGGCCAGCGTCTTGGTGTCCGTGTCACTGAGGGCGGCCTGAGCAGGCATGGGAATGGGGCCCCATTTTCCGGAACCGCCGGCCTTGATGCTCTTGACCAGCATGGCTTCAGCATCTTTCTGCCCAGCGTATTTTTTAGCTACGTCCTGGTAGGCGGGTCCGACCACTTTCTTGTCGACCGCATGACAGGCCATGCAGTTGTTTTTCTTGGCCATATCCAGGTCGGCGAAAGCCGGGACGCAGACAGCCATAGAGGCGGCGATGAGGAGTTTCAGCAGTTTCATTGATTCTTCTTTAAATAAGCTATTTAAAATATAAGGTACTGCTAATTTAATAGATTTAAGCAGGCTCCGGTAGTCCCCAGGCACTTCGCCATATCAGGGATTTCCCGAGGCTCAAGCGTAACGAGCGACCATGGCATCCATTGACAGGGGTTTGATGCGCGACGCCTGTCCGGCACAACCGAAGGCCTCGAAGCGGGCTTGGCAAATCCCGGCTGCGGCTTTCCTGGCCGCCAGCAACGCCTTGCGCGGATCGAACTCGCTTTTCTGTTCAGTAAACACCTGACGCATCGCGCCAGTCATCGCCAGGCGGATGTCGGTGTCGATGTTGATCTTGCGCACACCGCTCCGGATGCCGCGCTGGATTTCCTCCACCGGCACGCCATAGGTCTCCTTGATGTCGCCGCCGTACTGGCGAATGATTTCCAGCCATTCCTGCGGCACGCTCGAAGACCCGTGCATCACCAGATGGGTGTTGGGAATTTTCGCATGGATCGCAGCAATGCGGTCGATGGCCAGGATGTCACCGGTGGGTTTTCGCGTGAACTTGTAAGCACCATGGCTGGTACCAATGGCGATAGCCAGCGCATCAACGCCTGTCCTGATCACAAAGTCTCTGGCCTGCACAGGGTCCGTGAGCATCATGTCGTGCGTAAGCTTGCCAACAGCACCGATGCCGTCTTCTTCGCCCGCCTCACCGGTTTCCAGGCTACCCAGGCAACCCAGTTCCCCCTCGACAGACACGCCCACGGCGTGCGCCATCTCGCCGGCGCGGCGGGTGACATCGACGTTGTACTCGTAGCTGGCCGGGGTCTTGCCATCGGCCATGAGTGAGCCATCCATCATCACGCTGGTGAAGCCCGAGCGGATGGACTGCATGCACACGGAAAGCGAAGTGCCGTGGTCCTGGTGCAACACCACGGGGATATCAGGGTGAGTTTCCACCGCCGCCAGCATCATGTGGCGCAAATAGGCCTCGCCCGCGTACTTGCGCGCACCGGCTGAAGCCTGCAGGATCACCGGGCTGTCGGTGGCCTGCGCGGCTTCCATGATCGCCTGAATCTGCTCCAGGTTGTTGACGTTGAAGGCGGGCACACCGTAGCCGAATTCGGCAGCGTGGTCCAGCATCTGGCGCAGGGAAATAAAGGCCATGAAATCTCCTCGGTTTATGAATAAAAAGTGGCTCTAGCCCAATAGATACGGACGCAAGCAGCTATCAATCAAGGAGCATCGAGCAATCCGCAATCACCCGGTCCGGTGCACAGGCTTCAATCGGCTGCCCCATGTTGTAGCCATAGGGCAGCGCCCAGACCGCCACGCCTGCGTTGCGCGCGGTGGCCACGTCAATGCTCGAATCCCCCACAAACAAGGCCCGGTGGCGCGGCACCTCAAACGCTGCCAGACAGCTTTGGATCCCCTCAGGGTCGGGCTTTTTGGTGGGCAGGGTGTCGCCGCTAACCACCCGATCAAACAGCGGCATCAAGTGGTGAGCATCCAGCACCGTGGCGGTGTAGCGGCCTTCCTTGTTGGTCACCACCGCCAGCTTGACGCCGCGCGCACGCAACCCGGTCAGGGCTTCGCGCACCTGCGGATAAAGGTGGCTGCGGGTGCCACAGCGGCGCTGGTAATGCTTGTCGAACTCGCTCGCAATCAGCGCAAAGCTGTCGCTGACCCGCACGGCTGCGACGTCCGCCTTTCCGCTGTACGCCAAGGCCTGAATCAGCAGCTCACGCGTGCCGTGGCCTATCCAGTCGTTGACTTGCTGTTGCGCCACCTCGGGCAGATCGAAGCGGCGCAAGGTGTCGTTGACGGCGTCGCAGATCTCCGGGGCGGTTTCTATCAATGTTCCGTCCAGGTCAAACATGACCAAATCAAAGGGCTGGCTCATGGCGGGCTGGTACTCAGTGGGTGGATAAAACAGTCTGCTCGGGCAACAGCACCTCGCGCCTATGCGCAGCACGGTGCGCCAGGATGCGCACGGCCTCCACCACGCGCTGGGCGGTGATGCCGAAGTGGGCATACAAGTCCTTGGCCGGAGCCGATTCACCAAAGCTGGCGATGCCCACCACCACACCGGTGCGTCCCACGTATTTGCGCCAGAAGTCGGGATGCGCGGCCTCTATGGCTACGGCGGGCAGGCTCAGTGGGAGCACCGCTTCCTGGTAAGCCCCGGTCTGGCGGTCAAATACTGACGTAGAGGGCATGGACACCACGCGGGTCGCAATGCCCTCCCCCGCCAGCCTGGCCTGTGCTTGCATGGCCAGTTCCAGCTCCGAGCCGGTGGAGACGATCACGGCCTGCGCGTCGGCCATATCCGACAGCACGTAGCCGCCACGGCGGATGGCGTCAACCATGCCCACGTCCGTCAGCTGCGGCAGGTTCTGGCGCGACAGGCACAGGGCGCTGGGGCCATCCTTGCGCTCCACCGCGCAGGCCCAGGCCACGGCCGTTTCCAGGCCATCGGCCGGGCGCCACACATCCAGACCCGGGATGATGCGCAGGCTGGGAATGTGCTCCACGCTCTGGTGCGTCGGGCCGTCTTCGCCAAGGCCTATGCTGTCGTGCGTGAACACATGAACCACGCGCAGCTTCATCAGCGCGGCCATGCGGATGGCGTTGCGGCTGTAGTCGCTGAACGTCAAAAAAGTGCCGCCGAAAGGAATATAGCCGCCGTGCAGCGCCATGCCGTTCATGACGGCGGCCATGCCGAATTCGCGCACCCCGTAGCTGAGGTGGTTGCCCCAGTGGTCACGGCCCGCTGTGATGCAGCCCTTGAAATTGGTGAGATTGGAGGCGGTCAAATCTGCGCTGCCACCAAAGAATTCAGTCAGCAGCGGCGCCAGCGCATCCAGTGCGTTCTGGCTGGCCTTGCGGGTGGCCACTGCATCGGGTTTGGCGGCAATGGCGGCCAGCAGTTCGGGAAGTCTTTCAGAAAATTCAGGCAGCAGGTCGCCCGCCATGCGGCGCTCGAACTCTTCAGCCTCCAGCGGGTACAGGGTGCGGTAGGCGTCAAACCGTAAGCGCCAGGCACGCTCGGCGGCCAGGCCGCGCTCCACAGCGCTCCAGGCAGCGGCGATGTCGGCCGGAATTTCGAACGGCGCTGCGGTCCAGCCCAGCGCCTCGCGGGTGGCGGCCACTTCGGCCGCGCCCAGCGCTGCGCCGTGCACATCATGGGTGCCGGCCTTGCTGGGCGAGCCCATGCCAATCACGGTCTTGCAGCAGATCAGCGTGGGCTTGCCGTTGGGCTTGTCAGCCTGGGCTTTTGCGGCTCGGATGGCAGCGTCAATGGCGGCGGGGTTATGCCCGTCCACATTGGGAATCACATGCCAGCCATAGGCATCAAAGCGCTTGGGCGTGTCATCGGTGAACCAGCCTTCAACATGGCCGTCGATGGAAATACCGTTGTCGTCGTACAGCGCGACCAGCCTGGACAGGCGCAAGGTGCCCGCCAGCGAACAGGCCTCGTGGCTGATGCCTTCCATCAGGCAACCGTCACCCATGAAGGCGTAGGTGAAATGGTCGACGATGCGGTGCGCCACGCCGTCTTTCTCGCGGTTGAACTCCAGCGCCAGCAGCTTCTCGGCCAGCGCCATGCCCACCGCGTTGGCGAGGCCCTGGCCCAGCGGGCCGGTGGTGGTCTCCACGCCAGGCGTCACGCCCACCTCGGGGTGGCCGGCGGTTTTGCTGTGCAGCTGGCGAAACTTCTTGAGTTCGTCCATCGGCAGGTCGTAGCCCGTCAGATGCAGCAGCGCATAAATCAGCATGGAGCCGTGACCGTTACTGAGTACGAAGCGGTCGCGGTCGGGCCAGCGCGGGTTGGCCGGGCTGTGCTGCAGGTGCCGGTTCCACAGCACTTCGGCAATGTCAGCCATGCCCATGGGGGCGCCGGGGTGGCCTGACCTGGCTTTTTCAACCGCATCAACGGCGAGCATGCGGATCGCGTTGGCCATCTGGCGAGCCAGTTCAGGAGAAGGTGTGTTCATGGTGCGGTTCTCCAGAAGTTCAGATGGCACCCAGTGCCCGTTTGCGGCGCTCCATCATCCGCCACACGAAGGGCGTGAAGATCAGCTGCATGGCCAGTTCCATCTTGCCGCCGGGCACCACGATGGTGTTGGCACGCGACATGAAGCTGTCGTTGATCATGTTCAGCAGGTATTGAAAGTCGATCCCCTTTGGCTTGGCAAAACGGATCACCACCATGCTCTCGTCAGCAGAGGGAATGTCACGCGCAATGAAGGGGTTGGACGTGTCCACCATGGGCACGCGCTGAAAGTTGACATGCGTGTGCATGAACTGCGGGCAGATGTAGTTCACGTAGTCGGGCATGCGGCGCAGGATGGTGTCGGTCACGGCCTCGGTGCTGTAGCCGCGCTTGGACTTGTCGCGGTAAAGTTTTTGAATCCACTCCAGGTTGATGACGGGCACCACGCCAACGAGCAGATCGGGGTGCTGCGCGATGTTGATCTCGGGCGTGACCACAGCGCCGTGCAGGCCTTCGTAAAACAACAAGTCGGTGCCCTCGGGCAGGTTTTCCCACGAGGTGAAGGTGCCGGGTTCCTGGCCGTAGGGCGCAGCTTCCTCGGTGTCGTGCAGGTATTTGCGGTGCTTGCCGGTGCCGGTGGCAGCATAGTCGCTAAACAGGGTTTCCAGTTCGGCAAACAGGTTGTTCTCGGGGCCGAAATGGCTGAAGTTGTTGTTGCCGGCCTGCTCGGCCTCGGCAGCCTTGCGCTTCATCTCCTTGCGGTCGTGACGGTGAAAGCTGTCGCCTTCAATGACGGCGGCGTTCACGCCCTCGCGGCGAAAGATGTTTTCGAAGGTGCGGGTCACCGAAGTGGTACCCGCGCCGGACGAGCCGGTGATGGCGATGATGGGGTTGCGTTCAGACATGGCGGATGCCCTCGGGAGTTATTAAATTGGGAGGGGGAACGGGCCGACAAAGCTATCATTTGGATAGCCCCTCGACTCAAAAACTCAGACCCTGAACAGGCTGCGCTCGGCAAACAGCGGGGTTTCAGGCTCGGTTTTGGCCGGCTCGGCGTGGTAGCGCTCGATGCGCTCAACCTCGTTTTTAGAGCCGAACACCAGGCCGATGCGCTGGTGCAGCGAGGCGGGCTGCACAACCAGCATGGGCTGGCGGCCGGTGCTGGCGCGGCCACCGGCCTGCTCCAGGATAAACCCGATGGGATTGGCCTCGTACAGCAGGCGCAGGCGGCCGGGCTTGAACGGATCCTTGGTGTCGCGCGGGTACAGGAACACGCCGCCGCGCATCAGGATGCGGTGCGCCTCGGCCACCATGCTGGCAATCCATCGCATGTTGAAATCCTTGCCGCGCGGGCCCGTCTTGCCGGCCAGGCATTCATCCACGTAGCGCTTGACCGGCGCTTCCCAGAAACGGCTGTTGGAGGCGTTGATGGCAAATTCCTGTGTGTCGGCCGGCACCTGCAGTCCGGGGTGGGTCAGCATGAACTCACCCAGATTCGGATCCAGCGTAAACCCACTCACGCCATTGCCCACGGTGAGGACCAGCATGGTCGTCGGGCCGTAAAGGGCATAGCCAGCGGCCACTTGTCGGGTGCCCGGCTGCAGAAAATCGATTTCGGCCATGTCGCGGCCACTGTCCACACCGTCTTCGGGAGCGCGCAAGATGCTGAAAATACTGCCCACCGATAAATTGACGTCGATGTTGGACGAACCATCCAGCGGATCGAACACCAGCAAGTATTTGCCGCGCGGGTGCTGCGCCGGAATCTGGTAGGGCAGATCCATCTCCTCTGAGGCCATGCCGGCAAGGTGACCGCCCCACTCATTTAAGCGAATGAAGACATCGTTGCTCAGTACGTCGAGCTTTTTCTGCGTTTCGCCTTGCACATTGACCGAGCCGCCAGCTTCAGCTGCGTGGTTGCCGAGCATGCCGCCGAGTTCGCCAAAAGCCACGGCGCGCGCAATCGATTTGCAGGCCAGCGCCACGTCAAGAATGAGCGCATTGAAGTCGCCACTGGCATCGGGGAAACGGCGACGCTCCTCAATAAGGAACTGTGTAAGGGTGGTGCGGTGGGACAAAGGCATGTTTCTTCCTGGGTATTTGAAATGCTTCAGGCGCGTGCGGCTTGGCGAAGGGCCTGCATGACACCGCAGTAACCCCCATCGGCATCAGGCGCGCCAAACACGGCACTGCCGGCCACGCAGGTGTCGGCACCGGCGGCGGCAATCTCGCTGATGTTGTCGAGCTTGACGCCTCCGTCCACCTCCAGCCAGATCGGCTGGCCGCCTGCGGCCATGTGGGCATCTATGCGGCGACGCGCCTCGCGCAGCTTGGGCAGCGTGGCGGGTATGAACTTCTGCCCGCCAAAGCCGGGGTTCACGCTCATGAGCAGCACGATGTCCAGCCTGTCCATCACATGGTCCATCCAGGCCAGCGGCGTGGCCGGGTTCAGCACGATGCCGGCCTTGCAGCCGTGATCGCGGATCAGCTGCAGCGTGCGGTCCACATGGCGGCTGGCTTCGGGGTGGAAGGTGATCAGATTGGCACCCGCCCTGGCGAACAGGGGGATCAGCGCATCCACCGGCTCCACCATCAAATGCACGTCGATCTGGATTTGCACATGCGGGCGGATCGCCTCGCACACCAGCGGGCCGATGGTGAGGTTGGGAACGTAGTGGTTGTCCATCACGTCAAAGTGCACCAGATCGGCGCCCGCCTTTTCAATGGCGCGGACTTCCTCGCCCAGACGGGCAAAGTCGGCTGACAGGATGGAGGGGGCAATGCGGATGGAATCGGTCATGACAGGCATTCAGGCAAAGGGCAACAGGGAAGGAGCAAGGCGGCGAGCCGGCGCATCGGCATGCCAGGCGCGCAGATGGGTCACAGTGATGCCTTGCAGATCGGGCAGGATGCGCAGTGCGCCGGTGAAGTCGTGGTGGGCCGTAAAGCTGTTGGGCGTGACCAGGGTCGCAAGACCCGCCCCGGTGGCCGCTTTCACGCCGTTGGCCGAGTCTTCAAAGGCCAGGCATGCGGCGGCCGGCAACTGGAGGCGCTGCAGGGTTTGCAGGTAGACCTGTGGATGGGGTTTTTTGCGCGGGGCGGTGGAGGCGTCCTCGAGCACCATGAAGTAATGCGTCCAGTCCGGACCGATGGCCGAACGCAGCAGCGCCGCGATGTTGACGGGCGAGGTGGTCGTGGCAATGGCCAGACGCAGCTTCTCCTGATACGCCGACTCGATCAGCCGTAGTACGCCGGGTCGCAGTTGCACGGCACCCTCCTGCACCGCCCGCTCATAAGCCGCCGTCTTGAGCTCGTGCAGGCGAGCCACCGTGTCCCGTACACCGGCACCGCCGATGTCCTGGATATCCGGCTGAACCTGGCGCCAGTAGTGCAGGATGCGCTCCTTGCCCCCCGATATCTCAAGCAGCCGCGTGTACAGCGCCTCGTCCCAGATCCAGTCGCGCCCAAGCTCGGAAAAAGCCTGGTTGAACGCCGCACGGTGCGTACTTTCGGTGTCGGCCAGCGTGCCATCAACATCAAAAATCAGGGCTTGAAGGGGTGTTGCAGACATGGGCTTCTTTCAGCAGATTGGATGGAGTCGTGTCATACATCAGTCACAATGGATTTACTTTAATGGCTTGAATCCATAAACTCCAATCACGTTTTATTGAAATATCATCAGATAAAACTGATTACTTGGAGCTTGGTCATGCGCCCTTACACCCTCAAGCAGATGCAGACCTTCATTGAAGTAGCGCGGCAGCGATCGGTATCCAAGGCGGCCGAGCGCTTGTTTGTCACCCAGCCGGCCGTGTCCATGCAGATCCGCCAGCTGGAAGACGCGTTTGGCCTGCCACTGATTGAGCCCCTGGGCCGCAACATTCAGCTGACGAACGCAGGCGAGGCCTTTTTGACCCACGCCATTGCCGCCCTGGGCCAGTTCAAGGATCTGGAAGCCCTGATGGCCGAGCATGTGGGCATGAAAAAAGGCCGCATCGACCTGGCCGTGGTCAGCACCGCCAAGTACTTCATCCCCATGCTGCTGGTGCGCTTTGGCAAGCAGTTTCCGGGCATCAACATCCAGTTGAGCATCGACAACCGCGAAAACATACTGGGCATGATGGCCCGCAATGAGGCCGACCTGGTGGTCATGGGCCGCGCGCCCGCCAACCTGGACTGTGAAGCCACCCCTTTTGCCACCAACCCGCTGAGCATCGTGGCCGCGCCCGATCACGCCCTCGTGCGCCGCAAGCGCCTGCCATTTTCAGCGCTGGGCGAACACAGCCTTGTGGTGCGCGAACAGGGCTCAGGCACCCGCGCGGCCATGGAGCGGCTGTTTACCGAACATCAGACCCCCCTGAACGTGGTGATGGAAATGCCCAGCAATGAAACCATCAAGCAAGCCGTGATGGCGGGCATGGGCCTGAGCTTTCTGTCACTGCGCACCGTGCGACACGAACTGGCCAGCGGCCACATCGCGCTGGTGGACATTGAAGGCATGCCCGTGATGGGTGACTGGTACATCACCCATCTAAGCCACAAAAAGCTCTCACCCGCCGCGAGAGCCTTCAAGGAATTTTTAATCGAACAGGGCAGCGCGCTAATGGATTCCTGGAGCTAAATCAGCCTATAGCCCTTTATTTACCCGCACAATATGCTACTTATTTGATAGCAAATTCGCAGCTTCCCGGTTCTGAAATCCGGGCCGCTGCCAGCATCATCGCCAGTTTTTCATGGACGCTGAGCATTGAGCGCCGCCAGGGGCACGAGCAGGTCGTCGGTGCCCGGCTCGCCACACGAAAGGTTTATAGCTACTGCTTTGCGGGCGCTGCCGATGACCCCAAGCCAAGCCTCTTGGCCGTGTTGTTAACAGCCCTTCCCGCAACGGAGGCACCGTGTTCGACGGCGCTGGCCGCCTTCGTGACGCCGCGTTTAACGGAGCCCTCAACCTTAACGGCAACCCTGGAGACCTTACCCGCGCCTGCGCTGGCGACTTCATTGGGTCCGGCAGCGGCTCCTGCCGCGGCAACTGCGAGCAAGCTCGCGGTGACAAGAATTCGAAAGTTCATGGTGATGGCGACTCCGGCAGAGGGTTGATCAGCGCTGCAGCCCGTCATGCAGCGCCACCAGCGCCTGCGTCAGCTTGTGGCCGGGGTCCAGGTAGATCATGGGCAGCGACTGTTCATGGGATTCGCGGATCTTGACGGACGAAGGCAGGTAGGGCTGCAACACCGGCAGACCTTCTGCAATCAGTTCATTGACCATGCGCTGGGGCAGGTTGGCGCGGGGCTGAAACTGGTTGACCACGATACCCTCCACCACCAGCCCGGCGTTGTGGTCGGCCTGGATTTCCTGCACGTTCTCCAGCAGGGTGTACAGCGCCTTGCGTGAAAAATCGTCGCAGTCAAACGGGATCAGGCAAGCCCGTGCGGCGATCAGCGCCGAACGGGTGTAGAAGTTCAGCGCCGGCGGCGTGTCGATGTAGATGCGGTCGTAGTTGCTGGCCAGCTGCTGCAGCGCCTCGCGCAATTTGTAAATTTTGTGGCGCGACTCCAGCTTGCCCTGCAGCTCGCCCAGCGCCGGGCTGGAATGCATCAGGTCCAGGCCGGCATGCGGCGTGGCGACGATGAATTCGGTGGGTGCCACAGTGCGCAAGCTGTAGCTGAGGGTGTTTTCAAAAAACCCAGCCACTGTCGGTTGATCTTCGGCGGCCTGCCCGCCCATCAGATAAGCGCTGGAGTTGCCCTGCGGGTCCAGGTCAATAACCAGGGTGCGCAGACCCTGGCTGGCGCTGATGGCGGCCAGGTTGCAGGTGATGGTGGACTTGCCCACTCCCCCCTTTTGATTGAAAACGACGCGCGGCATGGTGACACTCCTTGTGCTGCAGGGTTGAATCCCTGATTGTGCCCCTCTCAAATCATCATAAAAAACTGATTGAATAAGAAATTTATTTGAATTTTATTTATGAATATCCGTCCCTATAGTCAGGCCCATCGCCACACCACCGGAGATTTCGCATGGACCAATCGAACCGCTACGCCGACCTGAGCCTGAAGGAAGAAGACCTGATCAAGGGCGGCCGCCACATTCTGGTGGCCTACAAGATGAAGCCCAAGGCCGGGCACGGCTACCTGGAAGCCGCCGCCCACTTTGCCGCCGAGTCGTCCACCGGAACCAATGTCGAGGTGAGCACCACCGATGACTTCACCCGCGGCGTGGACGCGCTGGTCTACTACATCGACGAAGCCACGGAGGACATGCGCATTGCCTATCCGATGGACCTGTTTGACCGCAACATGACCGACGGCCGCATGATGATCGTGTCGGTATTGACGCTCATCATTGGCAACAACCAGGGCATGGGCGACATCGAGCACGGCAAGATTCACGACATTTATTTCCCCGAGCGCGCCATCCAGCTGTTTGATGGCCCGAGCAAGGGCATCACCGATTTGTGGCGCATGCTGGGCCGCCCGGTCAAGGATGGCGGCTACATTGCCGGCACCATCATCAAGCCCAAGCTGGGCCTGCGCCCCGAGCCGTTTGCGGCGGCGGCCTACCAGTTCTGGCTGGGCGGCGACTTCATCAAGAACGACGAGCCGCAGGGCAACCAGGTGTTTTGCCCGGCAAAAAAAGTGTACCCGCTGGTTTATGACGCCATGAAGCGCGCCCAGGACGAAACCGGCCAAGCCAAGATTTTCTCGGCCAACATCACGGCCGATGACCACTATGAAATGCTGGCCCGCGCCGACTTCATCCTGGAAGCCTTTGGACCCGACGCCGACAAGGTGGCCTTTTTGGTAGACGGCTTTGTGGGCGGCCCCGGCATGATCACCACGGCCCGGCGCCAATACCCCAACCAGTACCTGCACTACCACCGCGCCGGCCACGGCATGATCACCAGCCCCAGCGCCAAGCGCGGCTACACCGCCTTTGTATTGGCCAAAATTTCGCGCCTGCAGGGGGCGTCGGCATCCATGTCGGGACCATGGGCTACGGCAAGATGGAAGGCGAAAACTCGGACAAGAACATCGCCTACATGATCGAGCGCGACGAAGCGCAAGGCCCGGTCTACTTCCAGAAGTGGTACGGGATGAAGCCCACCACGCCGATCATCTCGGGCGGCATGAACGCGCTGCGCCTGCCGGGCTTCTTTGAAAACCTGGGCCACGGCAACGTGATCAACACCTCGGGCGGCGGCGCTTACGGCCATATCGACTCACCCGCCGCCGGCGCCATCTCGCTGCGCCAGTCCTATGAATGCTGGAAATCGGGCGCCGACCCGATCGAGTTTGCCAAGGAGCACAAGGAATTTGCCCGTGCCTTTGAGTCCTTCCCCAGCGACTCCGACAAGCTCTACCCGGGCTGGCGCGAAAAGCTCGGCGTGCACCAGTAAGCGCAGACCCGGGAGCGCACGCCATGAAAGACACCGGTTCCTACCGCATCACCACCGAGCCCTTCTACCAGCCACAAGCCAACGAAGTCACCCTGTTTGATGCGGCCTATGCGGCGCGCCTGCCCGTGATGGTGAAAGGCCCTACCGGCTGCGGCAAGTCGCGCTTTGTCGAGTACATGGCGTGGCGCCTGGGCAAGCCGCTGATCACCGTGGCCTGCAACGAGGACATGACCGCCTCCGACCTGGTGGGCCGCTATTTACTGGAAGCCAACGGCAGCCGCTGGCTCGATGGCCCGCTGACCACGGCAGCCCGCCTGGGCGCCATCTGCTACCTCGACGAAATTGTGGAAGCGCGCCAGGACACCACGGTGGTGATTCACCCGCTGACCGACCACCGGCGCCAGTTGCCGCTGGACAAGCGCGGCGAACTCGTTCACGCGCACCCTGATTTTCAGTTGGTCATTTCCTACAACCCGGGCTACCAAAGCCTGATGAAAGACCTGAAACAATCCACCAAACAGCGCTTTGTAGGCTTTGACTTTGACTACCCCGCGCCCGAGCTGGAGGCGGCCATCGTGGCGAAGGAAACCGGCTCCGACCCGGCGGTGGCCGCGCAGCTCGTGAAGATCGGCAACACTGCGCGCCGGCTCAAGGGCCACGGGCTGGATGAAGGCATTTCCACCCGGCTGCTGGTGTATGCGGCAACGCTGATCAAGGGTGGCGTCAATCCGCTGGACGCCTGCCGCATGGCGATGGTGCGGCCGATCACCGACGACGCCGACATCCGCGCCACGCTGGACCACGCGATTGACGCCGTCTTTGCCTGAAGGCGACGCCATGCATGCCGGCCCTCGGCCTGAACAACTCGCCGCCTGGCGCCAGCAGCTGGACTGCGGCTTTGCGCAGGTGGCCGATGTGTTTGACGCGTGCATGGCCGAGGCCCACGCGCGGCTCTCACCCGAGGGCATCACCGCTTACCTGGAGGCCGGCCGCTTCCTGGGCAAGATGGGCCGCGGCGTGGAGCCCTTGCTGGTGTTCTTGCAGGCGTGGCCGCCGGTGGCGCATGCGCTGGGCGAGTCGGCCTTGCCCATGCTCATGAACGCAGTGCGGCTCATCTGGAAATCGCCCAACGGCAAGGCCATCATGACCTTGCTGCAGTCGCTGCCCGCGATTGCCCGGCGGCTGCCCACAGCAGAGCAACTTGAGCACTACCTGGAGATCAGCCTGGGGCTGATGGAGCGCACCAGCGCATCCATTCACGGCATCCACAAGACCTACGCCAGCCCCAGCCTGGCGGATTTCTTCCAGTATTCGCCGCAGTTGCTGAGCCTGCTGTCCATCGACGGCCTGCGCCGCTGGGTGGATTACGGTGTGCGCAACTACAGCCACCACCCGGAGCGCCAGCGCGACTTTTTCACCCTGCAGTCGGTTGACAGCCGCGCCGTGCTGCAGCGCGAGCGGAACGGCACGCTGCTGATGGACCACCTGCGCCCGCTGGACCTTTACCTGCGGAGCTTGTGGCGCGATGCCGACCAACTGGTGCCCTACAGCACCGCCTTTGACACCCTGCGCCAACCCGTACCCTACTTTGACGCGCAAGGCATTCGCCTGCCCGACGTGCTGCAGGCCCGCGCGGGCATTAGCGGCCTGGACCGCTACCGCGCCACCCTGGCCCATATGGCGGCGCACCGGCGCTGGAGCAGCGCCATTTTTGCCGACAACTACAGCCCGTTCCAGCGCATGGCGATCGAGTTCTTTGAGGACGCGCGGGTGGAAACGCTGGCGCTGCGCGAGTACCCCGGCCTGCGCCGTATCTTCACCGCGCTGCACCCCATGCCGGTCGAAGGCGCCTGCGACCCGGCCACCCATTCCTGCCTGCGCCACCGGCTGGCGATATTGTCGCGCGCGCTGCTGGACACCGGGCACGGCTACCGGGATGCGAAGTTGCTTGATTTTGTGGCGCGCTTTCATGCGGTCATGGCGCAAAGTGAATCCAGCACACCCGACATGGCCCAGCTGGCCCTGTCGTATGTAGCCCAGACCCGGCTGCAAAGTGACCAGCTGCCTGCCGCCTTTTTCACCGACACCGAGGTGGACTACCGCGACGACAACCGCCACCTGTGGCGCTTTCATGAGCTCAGCGACGACGAGGAGCAATTTGAAGACCATCGTTCGCCCACCCCACCGCAAGACCTGCTGGCCCTGCCCCCGCGCCACTATCCGGAGTGGGACTACACCAGCCAGACCTTGCGCCCTGACTGGGTCAGCCTGTACGAGCGCCTGCACCCCAGCGGCCAGGCAGCGGACATTGACCAGTTGCTGGCCAGGCACAGCGCGCTGGCCAAACGCCTCAAGCGCTTGCTGGACCTGCTCAAGCCGCAAGACCGGGCGCGGATACGCTTTCAGGAAGACGGCAGCGAACTGGACCTGGACGTCGCCATCCGGTCGCTGATTGACCTCAAGAGCGGCAGCCAGCCCGAGACGCGCATCAACATGAGCCACCGCACCGACGGGCGCAACATTGCCGTGCTGGTGCTGCTGGACTTATCGGCCTCGCTCAATGAAAAAGCGGGTGATTCAAACCAGACCCTCCTGCAGCTCAGCCAGGAGGCCGTGTCTTTGCTGGCCTGGTCGGTGCAGCAGTTGGGCGACCCGCTGGCGATTGCAGGGTTTCATTCCAACACGCGCCATGACATGCGCTACCTGCACATCAAGGGCTTTGGCGAGCCCTGGGGCGATGCGATCAAGGGCCGGCTGGCGGCGATGCAAGCCGCCTACTCCACCCGCATGGGCGCGGCCCTGCGCCACGCCGCCCATTACCTGGGCGCCCAAAAAGCCGAGAAAAAACTACTGCTGGTGCTGACCGACGGCCGCCCCTGCGATATTGATGTGCACGACGAGCAGACGCTGGTGGCCGACACCCGCCATGCGGTGCAGGAACTGGCCCAGCAAGGCATCCACAGCCACTGCATCAGCCTGGATCCTCAGGCCGACGCCTATGTGCACGACATCTTTGGCCACCATGCCACCGTGGTGGACCGGGTGGCGCAGCTGCCGGAGCGGCTGACCCGGTTGTTTGTAAGCCTGACACGCTAAAAATCAGACTGCCCGATGTTTGAAAAGTCGTAAAAAAACCAGACGAGGCTGGCTGCCTTGCCTGGTTTTTCAACGCCGCAGATATGGCGTACTGAACGGCCTCAGTTCAGAGGTGCAGCGCCCACCAGCGGACGCTTTTCCATTGTC
Organism: uncultured beta proteobacterium; assembly: GCA_963793855.1. Taxonomy (GTDB): domain Bacteria; phylum Pseudomonadota; class Gammaproteobacteria; order Burkholderiales; family Burkholderiaceae_C; genus Polaromonas. The sequence continues at coordinate 298,174 of CAWCBL010000003.1, read as the reverse complement.
CACTGGTGCAGCGAGCCGTCGTAGAGCTTGGCTGATTTGTTGCCCAGAATTTCGGAAGCCACAAACCAGGGCCCTGAAGACAAATGGCCGCTGTTGCAATAGGCAATGCTCGGCGCTGCTGAATCGATGCCCTGCGCCGTCATCAGCGCCCGATAGGTGTTGGGCGCCATGAACTTGACCGCTCCGCCCGAAGAGTTGAGCATCAGGTCAGTTCCATAGAGCTTGGCGCCCTCCAGATGACCGTAGGCGTACACATAGTCCCGCTTTCCGAGGCCATTAAACTGCCTGGCATCACGCGAATCGATCAGCGAGGCGCTCTTGTCGGCCATGGCTTTCGCGACATCTTCCGACGTTGCAAAGTACTGGGCGCTGCGATCGGCCTTGGCCAGCCAGCTACCCGTGCGGGTTGGCACGGCGGTGCTGCTGTGCTCACGGTTTTCAATCAGCCAGGTGGCCATGCCGCCATCGAGCACCGCCATGTCGTCTTCACCGTAGACTTTGAACTGCCAATAAACGCGCAGGGCATCGTCCACATCCGTGACATCCACGCCCACGGGTACAAACACGATGGGTTTTCCGGCATCAATGCCAGCGGCCTGAATGGTTTTCTCGAAGGCGGCCTTTTCGGGAATCATGTACTTGACCTTCAGCTCGCCATAGCTGCGGTCGGTCCGCATGGTTTTCATGTCGATTAACCGAGCGTTGGGGATGTGTCCTCCCACCTCAATCAGCACCTTTTTGCCGGATTTGGCGTCGGTTTCGAATTCTGGTTTTCCGGTAAATGACTTCACGTTCGATCGCACTTCCACCACCTGCACCTTGTCCAGGTTGTCGGCCAGCCACTTGGAACTGACCAGCGGGCCGGGGAGCACGCCAGCGTGGGCGGTAAACAGTCCGAACGCCGTCACCGCGGCAGCCGTCACTTTGGCAAGTACTTGTCTCATCGTTTTCTCCTGGTTTATTGGACTGCTTCAGCAGCCGAGTTGTTGAATTCGTTGGGACAGCGAAATGCGGCATTCGGTCACCACATCCAGCCGCCGGTCTTCACAGAGGGCCTCCCAGCCCTGACTGGCGGCTCGCCGGGCCATCACCGCATCACGGCGCCGCACCAGACGCACCAGTTGCGGGGCATACAGATGCGTCAGGGCCGTCAGCCAGCGCGCCACCGGAGCCATGCGGCCACTGGTCAGGACAGCAAAGTGCGCCAGAGCCCGCTCGATATCGGCTGCCTGTCGCCAGGTTTCACCCGTGACCCACCGGTTGGTGGTGAAGAAGCGTATTGGCTGGCCCTGAGCATCCAGGGAAATGCCCGCCAGATGGGTGTAGTCACCCGGCTGGCTGCTCTGTGCAAACAGGTGAAAGTGGCCGTGCTCGTTGCCTGGCCTGCGGCGCGAGCCATGGGCGTGGTAGTAAAACCGGGTGCCATGTTTCATGTCGACTACGTCCTGGCGCGGGTAATGCGCCAGTTCAATGCAGCGCTGTGCGCCGGCCATGGCGGCACGCGCCAGGCTGCTGCCCGCTTGCGCGTAACGCAGCGGTATGCCCAACGCTTCATGCGCAGCTTGCAGCAGCGGCTCAGAAACGGTGGCCATCACGCTGGTGCGTCAAGCATTCGGATTACTTCTTGGGTGCGCAGGGGTTGCTTGGCGCACAAGGGTTGTCCGTGCTTTTTTTCTTCTTTTTCTTGGCCGGACCGCAGGGATTGCCGGGGCCGCAAGGGTTGTCGGCCTTTTTGCTGTCCTTGGCCGTGGTGGCCGGTGCATCGGCAGCCAGTACGGCAGGCGCTGGCGCCACCAGTGCGGTGGCCAGCATCAGGGCGGACAGGGTTTCGGCCAGTTTACGGCGCGAAGGATTTTGCTTTTTCATCGGAGTACTTCCTGCAGTCATTGGTTGAAATATCAAACTTGGGTTTGGGACCCGGCGCCTGCAACCGCCTGCTCGGACGTCACGGGGCCGGCAGAACGCCGTTCAAACCAGGATCCAAAATAAAACACAGCAACCAGAGCCACCATCAGCAGGGCCAGCATGGCCACTTCAGGAATGCCATAGGCATCCGTGAAGGTATCCCCGGCTTGCACTTCGCCCATTGCCATGAGCACCTCAATGGCCGGTCCGTAAAGCCCTGCAAACACCACGGTCCCCAGCAGCAGCCCGACCAGGAAAACCAGCGCATCCAGACGGCCCGAGAACAGCCCGACCACAGAAGTACCGGGACAATAGCCGCCAATCGCGAAACCCGCGCCCACAAAGGCACCGCCCACTGCAGAAGCCATCAGCAATGCTGTGGGCACAAACACGGCATCCGCCTGCATCAGGCCTGCCGTCCGCAAGCCAAATAAACCCAGCGCGGTGACCACAATAGCGGTGAACATCACCTTGAACACCGACCAGTCACGCAACTGGAACTGCGCAGTGAGCTTGCAGGGACTGCCAAAGCCCGCGTTCTCCAGCACGAAGCCGAACAGAACGCCACAGAGCAAGCCCGAAATAACGCCAGCATCATTGAACGGAAACATCTCAGACCCCCTTGACCAGTCGGCTGACGATCAGACCCGTTGCGAAGAACAGACCCAGAAACACAAAAGCCGCGATGCCCAGCGTAGCTGCGCCCGACAGGCCCAAGCCGCTGGTGCAGCCTGCTGCCACACGGGCACCAAAACCTGCCAGCAAGCCGCCCCCCAGGGCCGCCACCAAGCGGCGTGGTGTGCCGACGCTGCGAGCACCATCGAGTTGAACCCGAAAGCGCCCCCCCAAAAACGCGGCGAGCAGCGCACCGATGGCCACTCCGATGACCTGCCAGCTGATCCATGACGCCAGGGGATTGCCACCCTCCACCATGGGCCCCAGATAACTATTGGCTTGCGTTGCTGCAGGCGCCACAACCAGGCCCAGCCAGGCGGTCATGCGGGTGGAAGCACCCGTAGCACCCAGGCCGTGCCCCGTAAGAACAAAAGTCAACAACAAGACCAGCCCCAATGCAACGCCCGCAACCAGGGGTGGCCAGAAAGGCTTGACTTTGCGATCGTCAGATCCGGCAAAAATAGACATGAGCAGCAAACTCCCTGAGAAATATATACCCCCCATAGTATATTGATATGCTGATGTCGTGCTAGGTATTTGCACCCAGATGCGGCAGCGAATGGCCCGAATTCTGCACCCCCTCGAACATGGCCCATGACCTCGCGGACAAACACCGTGTCAACCTTGAGATCGGCCAGGCAGTAATAAACGGAGCGCGCCTCGCGTCGCGCGAAGGACTCGAACAGTTCGGGTTTGACCGGAGTAGACAGCAGTTGAGACACCATTCGATAATATCCATCATTAATGATATAAAGAAATATGAGGCAGCCATGACCCTAGCCCTACATCCTTCGCGTACGCCCCGCTTCGCCAACCTGCTTCTGGGATGCCTACTTGCCGCCTCCACCCTCTCCGCCGCCCAGGCCCAGGAGGCCGCCGGGGTGAAGGCGCTGGAGGACTATCTGGACTTCGTCGACTACGGTGGCGCCACCATCTTCCCAGAACAGATTCCAGCCCTTGACTGGAAGCGCTTCTTCGTGATCGATGCGCGCGATGCCGAGCAGTTCAACAAGGAACATATCCCCGGTGCGACCAATATCGAGTGGCGCAAGGTGCTGGTCGAGCGCAGCCGCATCCCCAAGGACCGGCCCGTGCTGATCTACTGCAATACGGGTTCGCTGTCGGCCCAAGCCGGCATGGCGCTGCGCGTGGCGGGCTACGACAACCTGCGCATCCTGCAGGGCGGTTTTGCCGAGTGGAAGGCCAAGGGCGGCTTTGAGGCAAACACCCGGGCCGGCGGCACCCCGCCGAAGCACTGATCCCGCCGCCGCCCTGCCCGCGCCCGCCCAATGGCAAGGTGGCCAGTGAGTACAAAACCACACCCCACCCAGCGGCGCGCAGCAGCAATTCCAATACCGGGCAAGATCGCCAACGCTGACGACCCAAGCACCTGTCGAAAAATTTCCGCAGGCCTTGAAGGCTTTAGCTTTCCAGCACCCGGATCATGCGGCGCGCAGCACACGCCGCGCCTGCTGCAGGCGCTCGTCCAGATAGGCAGCATAAAAATCCGGCAGATAGCCACCGACCATGCGTTCAGCCACCTCCACCCCGTTACGACCGAAGAACAGGACCGTGGGTGCCACCTTGATGCCCCAAGTCCGCGTCATATGGTCATGGGTGGCTGCAGCACCGGTAAAGTCGGGCAGTGCCCGCAGGCTTCGCATGTCCACCTGCACCACGGGCAGGCCTTCCTGCTGCTGCATGGGTCCGAGAAAATTCTGGCTAACGATCTTGCAGAACGGACAGCCCTCCAGACTGACCATCACCACCAGCGGCTGCCCCCGAGCCAAGGCTTGCCGGAGCTCCTCAGCCAGCGAGATGGACAATGGCAGACGGGCCGGTGCCGCCAAAGCCCCACGCGCCATGAAGGTCACGGCGCCACCGGCTGCGGCCAGAAAATGGCGGCGGCGGATTGCTCCTGAACGCAAAAAGGGCCGTGTCATTTGGCTTCGTGCTCCATAAGGAGGTAGGTGTTGTAAGCGTTCATGCGATTGGCCACCCGAAACAGCGGCAAATGTTCGAAACGAGTCCAGTCAGCCGCCTGGTAAGCCGCCTCAAACGGCTCCAGGTTCCTGGCAGCCTGGCCCATGGTGGTGCGCAGGTAGATCAGATAGTCGCGCGTGAGCTCCGTGTCCTTGCGAGCCTCCGTTGAATGGGGCCCATGCCCCGGGACGATCACCGAAGCATCAAAGGTCAACAGACTTTCCAGCGATTTGATCCAGTGGCCGCTGTCGGCCTGGCCGACAAACGGAATACGGCTGCGAAAGACCACGTCACCGGCGAACAGCACTTTTTCCTGGGGCAGATAGACCACCATATCCTCAGGGGTGTGCGAAGGGCCGACTGGCTGCAACAAAAAGCGCATGCCTCCGACCATCAATTCTTTGGGCCCCTCTATCCATTCGTCAGCAGGCACCACTCGAGTCTGCTCATCTATCCATGGCGCCAAATCGTGCCTGGAAGCCTCTAGCCGCAGCCGCGCGGTGTCCGAGTTCAGGTACTCCATGCCAGCCCGCTGCGCCACGATGCGCGCTCCCCGCGCCTTGAAGGCCTGCAAGCCATAGATATGGTCAGCATGGTAATGCGTCACGATCACATGGGTGACGGGAAGCGGTGTGACCTTGCGGATTTCAGCCATGAGGCGCTCGGCCAGCGCGGGCGAGCCCAACGCATCAATAACCACGACGCCCGCTGGAGTCACAACGAACGCCGCATTCGAAATGAAGTTTTGGTTGGCACTCGATCCCAGCGCCGACAGGCCCTCGACATACCAGGCGGAGGAGGACACCCGCTGCGCCGCCATGGCCGGGGCAACCGCACTGGCGATCGCGCCGCCGGTCAAATCAGGGGGCACGGGTGTCTGCGCAATCGCGGTGAGCCACGCGGCAGCCAGCCCTGCGACTGCACAACGTCGCGCGCGCTTGAGAAGGGGCTGCTTGATAAAGAAATTCATCGGGTCTCCTTGAGAGGTCCAGGGTGTCGCATTTTGTCCACCCTGCCTTGAGGGGGACGTAAAACTTGATGGTGATCAACATGCGATCTGCATCCAGCGCCTAGCATTAATATAAGCTCTTACTGAATTATTGGGGAACGCAGTGAATCTGGCAACTATTTTGGAGCGCTACGGCGATGGCGCAGTGCTGGCCGCCGGTGGCGCGGTGATCGGCGCGTTGTTCGGTTTCTTCGCCCAGCGCTCGCGCTTTTGCCTGCGTGCGGCCGTTATCGAATTCTGGCACCGCACCTTCGGAGAGAAGCTCTCAGTCTGGCTGCTCGCGTTTTCAACTGCAGTGGTGGTGGTTCAAGCGCTCTTGGTCAGCCACAACCTGGACATCAGCACGGCCCGGCAGATTGCCAGCCGCGGAAGCCTGTCGGGTGCACTGGTGGGCGGCCTTGTGTTTGGTGCGGGCATGATCCTGACACGGGGCTGTGCGAGTCGCTTGCTGGTGCTGTCGGCTAATGGCAACCTGCGCGCGCTGCTGTCGGGGCTGATCTTTGCCGTCACGGCACAGGCCTCTCTGTCGGGTGCGCTGGCCCCCTTGCGCGACACTATAAGCCAGTGGTGGGTCGTCGACGGAGGGCCGTCCCGGGACCTTCTGGCTATCGCCGGTGTGGGACCCTGGGGCGGATTGATTGCGGGTCTGGTCTGGTTGAGCGCGGCTTTTTACTTTTCCTGGCGCAGCCCAAAGCGCAACGCATGGATGTGGATTGGAGGCATTGGCACGGGACTCATGGTAGCTGCCGCCTGGTGGTTCAGCTTCATCGTATCCCACCAGTCTTTCGAGGCCGTCCAGATTCAGGGCCTGACCTTTAGCGGCCCTTCTGCAGAGTGGCTGATGCGTGTGTTGTCTTCACCCGCTCCTGCCGTGGGCTTCAATTTCGGCTTGCTGCCCGGAGTTTTTGCGGGCTCCTTCATGGGAGCCTGGCTTGGGCGTGAGCTCAAGCTGGAAGGCTTCAAAGATGGCTACAGCATGACCCGTTACATCGCCGGAGCCGTGCTGATGGGTTTTGGCTCCATGCTCGCAGGCGGCTGCGCCGTCGGGGCAGGCATGACTGGCGGGTCAATCTTCGCGCTGACAGCCTGGGTGACGCTGTTGGGCATGTGGGGCGGTGCGGGCCTGATGGACCGCTTGCTTGACAATCGCCCGGCCCGCCAGAGAAGCAACACCAGCGGCTTGCCTGTTGCCAGGGCGACCTGACGGACTACCGGCGACTGAGATCCGGCAACATACGCTTCAAGCCGGCAAAGGCTGCCAGCGCAACCGCCAAGGCCAGAGGGTTCGACTTAATCACTCGAACGCCTCATGTCGAGACAAAAAAGGCGTCACATCAGGGATGTAAATAAACAAACCCTTCCTTGGCCTGCAGCCGGGCAACTTCAGCCACGCCGGACGGGACGATCTGAGCCTCCATGGCCACTTTTTCCTTGTCAATCTTGCGAGAGACCAGGGTGTTGTTGCAGACCCGGAATTCGACCCCGCGGCCAGCCAGTTCACCAATGGCTCCAGAAAACGGCTGGCCGGCCGGGTTCGTGGCACCGTCGAGCAGAAAATCAATGCCTGGTCCGTGAGCTACGACCACAATCTTGACCGTTGGGTCTGCATCCAGGTGGTTACGGATGTTGTTCATTGCCCGCGAGGCCTGCGGAATCCCTTCGCTGAGGTGATACACCACCTTGACCTGCCCCCATGACAAGGATGCGGCCAGCAAACCAGCCAGCAAAAAAATAAAACGCTTCATAATCAATTCCTGATATTCAAAGGGGCCAATAGTAGGTTCATCGCCATAGCTGCCGATACCCGTGGAAACCCGTGGCAAGCCAAGACAGACCGGCCCTTACGTGCTGGTGTACTCGCCCTCAATAGCGATCTGCGTGCAGACCGCTCTGCACAGGCTGGCCACCCGCTCGTCAATGATGCGGTAGTGAATCTGCACCCCTTCGCGGCGCTTGCCGAGGACGCCGGCCTGGTACAGCGTGTTGAGATGCTGCGACATGTTGGGCTGCGTGGTGTTGATTTCGCTGAGCAGCTCGCTCACGTTTTTTTCCCGGTTACACAGGCTGCTGATGATCTTCAGACGCATCGGCGCCGACATGACACGGAACACCTCGGCCGCCAACTCGAACACCTGATCCGGTTCACTGATCCCATCCGGAGCCTTTTGATTCGCACGCTTGACCATTTTTAAATTCCCGTACCGGCAACAGCCGGATCTGTATTGTTAATTCCGAATATACGCTGCTTGCATGAATGAGGAAATCGTACATCAGACTATTCATCCAGCGTGACAGATTCGACTGAGCAGCCCCTCGAAGATGCTTCCAGGGCGTGGTGTCACTCAAATGTGCGTTCTGATTCAAAGGTCATTGCCAATCACCCTATAATTGGCAGTGACGGGCCTTCCCGCATGGTGAAGCGGCCAACCGGGTCAGATGGGGAACCAAGCAGCCCTAACTGCGGAGCCAGTGCCGGGGTCGAGGTCCGTCACCTTATTTACTGCAGCGCATGCCGGTCATGCGATGCGCCTCAGTGGCCCCAGCGCCATTCTGCTGATGGAGACGAGTTGTCTACCCATCACAAAAAAACTCAAACAAAAAACCAATGTTGCCCTTGCGTTCGGGCAACTGGCGCCAGCGCTTTCGCCTCGCCCTACTGGCGAACCTCGTCAATCGCCGTCGTGGTCTGCAGCGCATGGTCGGCAATCTGCGCAGTCATCAAGGCCAGCGAGGCCAGCGCATACGTGCCACTGATGATGCCTTTGTAAGCCACTTCAGCCGCCACCGCATCCTGGCCCAGACCTTCGGTGGCAGCCACGATGCATTCTTCGATGCTGCCCAGGCCGGCATCGCCAAACAGGTCTTCACCTTCGTAGCTGACGCGGTACTCGTACAGATCCTGCTCTATCGGGTCGATGTGGAAACGGACAATCATGGCTGGCTTCTTTTCGTAAATGCTGCGTGAAACTTGACGGGGGAACAGGTGCTACCAAATCAATAGCTGGTTGCAACCATACTTATTGGGCTATAGCCCAAAATGACTCAAAACACCATGACCGGCGGCGCGTCCGCTGGCGAAACAGGCGGTCAGCAGGTAGCCGCCCGTGGGAGCTTCCCAGTCGAGCATTTCACCGGCGCAAAACACGGGCTGTTTCAGGTCGGCTGGCGTTTTCAGTTGCAGCTGCGCATCGAGCGCCTCGAACCTCACCCCGCCAGCGCTGCTGATGGCTTCGTCAATCGGACGGGCAGCGATCACACGCACCGGCAGCGCCTTGATGCCTGCCGCCAGCTTGACCGGGTCGGCGATTTCATCTTTGGCGAGCAATTCATACAGCATGGCGGCCTTGATGCCGTCAAGGTTCAAGCGACTTTTGAGGTGGCTGGAAAGCGAACGCGAGCCGCGCGGGTGGCGTACCTCGACCAGCACCTGCTCAGGCGATTTGTCGGGCAACAGGTCAAGCAAAAAGGTGGCGCTGCCATGGGTGGCAATCTCGTCGCGCAGCAGGCTGGAGGCAGCATAGATCAGGCTGCCTTCAACCCCGGTGGCGGTGGCGATAAACTCGCCTCTACGGCTGAATGTGCGGCCTTGCGAATCGGTAAAGTGAATGGCGACCGACTTGAAGGGCTGGCCGGCGAAACGGCTGGAAAAGTGCTCAGTCCAGCCCGCTTGGGGTGGCTGGACCTGGCCGATAAGCTCCTTCAAAAATTCGCGGCGGGTCTCGCCCTGCTCCGCCGCTTCTACGGCGGAGCGCACAGCCACGTCAAATCCGCAGTTGGACGGCTGCAGCGGCGCTATCGCCACGCCCCGCGCTGCCAGCAAGGGAAACCATGCGCCGTCAGAACCCAGACGGGCCCAGCTGCCGCCGCCCAGCGCCAGCACCACGGCGTCGGCCTCTACCCGCACTTCGCCAGTGGGCGTTGAGAATTTCAGCGCACCGTCGTCCGCCCAGCCCAGCCAGCGATGCCGCATGGAAAACTGGACGCCAGCGTTGCGCAGGCGATGCAGCCAGGCGCGAAGCAGCGGCGCGGCTTTCATGTCCTTGGGAAACACCAGGCCGGAGCTGCCGACAAAGGTCTCGATCCCCAGGGACTCGGCCCAGGCGCGAAGCTCTGCAGGGCCAAATGCGCCAATCAGCGATTGAAGCTCTTCGCTGTGCGGACCGTAACGTCTCAAGAAAACCTCAGGCGGCTCGGAATGTGTGAGGTTCAGCCCGCCCTTGCCGGCCAATAAAAACTTGCGCCCCACCGAGGGCATGGCATCGTAGACCTGCACCGACAGGGCCGGGCCGGCGCTGGCAAGTACCTCTGCTGCCATCAGGCCAGCCGGGCCGCCACCGATGACGGCGACGCGCAGGGATTTAACAGGAGATGTTGAATCGTTCAAAAGAAAATCCGTCTGCACAGGGTGCAACTTAAGGCAAAAAATAGTTGAAGTCAGTCAATGAAGTTTCTGACTCAGCAAATTCGCTCTGTTTTTGATAGCTGCTTGCGCCCATCAATTTTGGGCTGCAACCGAAAAAGGCTTGTATTTTTAGCCCGAAAGATCCGCAAGCGCATTGCGAAATTGCCTCAATTATTGCAGGTAGCGCCTTTGACAGCCATGAGGGGACGGCAGCGCCCACCCGGCCAGCCTGGGCGCCCATCAGGCAAGCTCCACCACGCTTCCCTGCCCCGTCAGAAAAGCGGCTTTCACCGTGGCGCCGGGGTAGATCAACTGCACGGCAGCCCGGTAGGCCCGCAGTTGCGCCACCAGAGCCGGCTGCTGCTGCGGGGCGATCGCCGACTTGTAGTCGAGCACCCACCACTGGTCTTCGTAACCCACGTCCTGGCGCCGCACCAGGCGGTCCAGGCGCAGGGGCTGGCCCTGATAAACGAGGTCCACCTCATTGCCCTGCCAGGCCACCGCATCCCGGCTCCAGGCCCAGGCGCCCTCTCCCCCAAAAATGCGTTGGGCCAGGGCGGCCGCTTCAGCGGCCTGCGCCGGGCTGAGGCGAAACTCGCGGGCCACCGCGCCCACATGCTCACCCGAGGCCTGCCCGCCCCATTCCAGCAGGCGGTGCATGGCCTTGCCGATGCGGGCGCTGACGGAGTCCTGCTCCTCCAGCGCCGGCTCAGATGGCCTGAGAGCCCTTGATTCAGGCAAAGCGGGGAGTTCGGGCAGATTGAAGACACCCGTTTCGCAGGCGACTGAAGCCGCATCAAGCGCAGCCTGCGAAACCGGCGCGGCCATCTCCCGCATGAGTCCATCACCCAGCGTCTGCAGGCGTTGCCACCAGCTGTCGGTAGTCACCCGGTGCGGCTCGATCGAGGAAATCACCAGCGTATTGCGAGCCCGCGTCAGGGCCACATACAGCGCGTTCAGCTCTTCGCGCTTGCGGGCCGCCTGCTCGGCGGCCAGCGCTTCCTGGGCGCAGGCGGGCGGGCGGCTTTCGCTGACCAGAAATACAAATTTGCGCGGCTCGGCAGCCTCGCCGGGCCAGTCGATCAACACGCCCATGCTGTCGGCGTTGCGCTCCACCGTGTCGGTGTCCAGCAGCAGCACGGCCTCGGCTTCCAGGCCCTTGGCGCCATGAATGGTCAGCAGGCGAACAGCGTCGCTGTTGACCGCCACGGGCGCCAGCGTGCCACCGGCCTTGAGCGCGCGGACCAAGCCGTAAGGCGTGGCATAGCGCCCGCCGTCCCGCTCCAGCGCCACGGACAGCAGTGACCGAAGGTTGGCCAGCACGGTCTGGCGCTGGGTCGGCGGGTGCGGCGGCCACAAAGCGGGCCAGCACATCGCCGTCGTCATAGATGCCTTGTAGCGCATCATGGGGCGGCAGCCGGTCCAGCCAGCCCTTCCACCGATCAAAATTGCCGCCAGCCCCTTCATATCGGGCGCAAGAAGCTCTGTTTTTTGTAGCAACTCATACCAGGGCAGATTCAGCTCCCGCTGCAGCAGCGCGATCTGCACCAGGCTCTCATCGCCCAGGCCAAACAGCGGCGAGCGCAGCGCCCGGGCCAGTGACAGATCATGCTGCGGCGACACCAGCACGTCGAGCAAGGCCACCACGTCCAGCACTTCGCAGCAATCAATCAGGTCGGTTTTTTCGCCAATCTGCGCCGGAATATTCAGCGCGCGCAACTCATCCTGCAGCGGCAGCAAGCCGGCCCGCTTGCGCGACAGCACCATCACGTCCGACGGCTTGAGGCCCACAGCGAGCTGCTGCGAAATCCACGCGGCGGCCTGGCGAGCCTCCAGCGTGCGCAGGGTTTCTTCGGGCAGCTCGCGCGGCGTGCTCAGGCTGTCGCGCCAGCCGGTCGTGAGCGCAGCGTCAGCCTGATCGTCTTTGAGCCGCGGTATGGCGGGCAGCCTGCCTGCGGCCCCGCTCCTGTTTGGAGTCCGTGGTGTGCTCGCGAAAACCGTCGTAGCCGTCGTTCTGGCGGGCCTGTCCCATGGCGGCATTGACGGTGGCAATGACGGCCAGCGCGTTGCGACGGGTGTGATCGCAACTGAGCAAATCGCCGCCCAGCCCCTCAACGACAAAGGCCTGCGCTGCGCGAAACACCTGCGGCTCGGCGCGGCGGAAGCGGTAAATGCTTTGTTTGGGGTCGCCGACCAGAAATACGCTGGGCGCGGCGCCCGCGCCCGAATAACCGCTCAGCCAGGACGACAGCGCCTGCCACTGCAGCGGGTTGGTGTCCTGGAACTCGTCAATCATCAAATGCTTGATGCGCGCGTCCAGCCGCTCCTGCACCCAGCCGGCCAGCACAGGGTCGCCCAGCATGACCAGGGCCGCACGCTCGACGTCGTTCATATCCACCCAGCCGCGCTCGCGCTTGAGCTGGGTGAATTGCGCAATCAGCACACGGCACAGGCGAGCCATGCGCTGCTGGTAGCTCCAGGCCTCGTGTTGCTGGCAGGCGGCCTGCACGCGCAGCACCAAATCCTGGGCCTGGCGTACGCACTCGATACCGATGATTTTTTCGCCAAATTTTCGCGGCGTGCCTTTATCGGTCAGCAGCGCGGTGAAAACGGCGCTGAGGTTTTGCGCGCTCAGGGCTTGCTCAAGTTCCACCCCCTTGGCCGAGAATGTCGTCGCACTGGCGCGGCCCAGCGCTTTGGCGGCCTCCAGCAGCAGCGCGTGGCTCGACGCAATAGCCGTCAGGGCGTCCTGGGGGGCATTCAGTCCCGCGAACTCCGGAAACTGAATGCCAAAGGGCAGCACAGAGGCATCGACCACCCCTTTTTCATCGGCCAGGGCGAATTCAGTTCGCTTGTCCAGCGCGGCCTGCAAGGCCTTGTCGGTCTGAAAGCGGCCATGATTCAGCACCAGCTCTTCAAAGTCGGCCTTGAGCGAAGCATCAGCCGCCACCGCCGCATAAAACCGTCGCCATACCAGCGCCCGGGCGGGCGCGTCGTCTTCAAGCAGTTCGTAGTTGACCGGCAGGCCCAGCCTTTGCAGCACGGCCACGGGGGCACTGCGCAACAAGGCGGCAAACCAGCTGTGAAAGGTGCGGATCTGCACAGCCCGCCCGCTGGCCAGCATGGACCGGTATAAATTCGATAGCTGCCGACGCACGTCTTGCGAAGCCTGCGGGCCGATCTGGCTTGTCATGCCGCGCATCACCAGCTCGCGCTGCAAGGTGGCGTCGTCGGCGTGAGAAAACATCTTGAGCCATTCATCCAGCCGTTCCCGCATTTCACCGGCGGCTTTTTTGGTGAAGGTAATGGCCAGGATTTCGTGCGGACGCACGGCCTGCCGGTCGTTTTCACCGGCACCGGGGTTCGCGCCGTCGAGCAAGGCGCGCACGATGCGCGATACCAGCATCCAGGTCTTGCCCGCACCGGCGCAGGCTTCCACCGCGACGCTGCGGCGCGGGTCGCAGGCAATGGCGTAAAACGCGTCGGCGGAAACGGGCTGGCCGTTGCATTCGTAGGCGGCGGTCATCGGATATCTCCGGGGGATGGGGTGAAAGAGCAAACGAAGTCAAGTGTGGCGAACCCGGCCCTGCAAGTTCGAGCCGCGGAACCGGCTTTGCCGGGCCGCAGCCGGGCGGCCCCCTCGGAGGGCAGAGCGTTACACGAAGTGAAGGAACGTGGGGGCTTCATGTCCAGAAGTCCTTGCGGCACAGGCCGCGCGCCGCGCAATAGTCGCAGGCCTTGCCTTCGCCCAGTGCGGGCAGCACCGCGCCCCCGGCAATGCGCGCCATGTCCAGCAAGATGCTGTCAATCAAGGCATCGCGCAAGCCCACGATGTCGGGTTGTTCGTAAGTGCGTGTCGGCTCCTTTTCACCCAGGTTGACGTAGGCCGCAGCCAGCGTATCGTCATCCATCAGGGCGGCGTAAAACGCCAGCTGGGTATCTTCGGGGCCGTCCTTGATGCGCTGGGCCGTGGTGGTGCGCGGCTCGGTTTTGTAGTCGATCACCAGCGTACGCCCCTCCGCATCCCGGTCAATGCGGTCAATCTTGCCCAGCAGCGTAAGCTCACCCAGCGGCATCTCGCGCCAGGTTTCTGCCGCCTCAAAACGGGCACCCGTGGCTTCGTGCCCGGCCAGCCACGCAAGATAGCCTTCGCGCACCGGACCCCAGGCGGCGGCAAAGGGCAGGAACTCGCTGTCGCTCAGGCCCAGCTCCTGCGTGGCGCGCTCCGCCGCTATGTTAATCATAGCTACCCGCGCCGACAATTCGGGCGTCGGGGCCTCTTTCAATGCCTCATGGAAGTAGTGCAGCGCGCTGTGCAGCCAATTGCCGAAATCGCGTTTTCCCAACTCGCTTTCCAGCTCGTCGGACTCTTGCAGCTTGAGCTGGCGCAGCGCAAAAAAACGGTAGGGGCAGCGGCGCAAATCGTCATAGCTGCTGGCCGACAGCCGGGTCACGGGCAAGGCCTCGCCGGTGGGCAGCGGACGCTGTGTCGGCAGTGCGGCCACGGGGCGCAGGCTGCGCGGGTCAGGTGCCAGGTCTGCAATGCCGTCAAGCTCGCGCGCCAGCAGCATTTCCTGCACAAAACCGCTGGGCATCAGGTGCTCGCCGCCCTCGCTGCTACGCCACAGCAAATCCACATGCGGCAGCTGCAGGGCGTAGTCCCACGCTTGGCGTGACACGCTGGCAAGCGCCTCGCGGGACGGCAGTCCAAGCAACTCACGCTGGCTGGGCGTCCATTGACCCGCAGGCTCGGGCGACACGGGCAGCCGGATTTCATCGCAGCCCGGCAGCACCACGGCTTGCATGGACCGACCCAAAAGCTGGGCCAGCGGCAGGATGACGACCTGCTCAGCGGGGGGATGCTGCGGGGAAAATTTGGCTGCCTCAAGCGCCTGATTAACCCAGCTGGTGAACTCATTGAGTTTCATGCCGGGCGCGGCATCAAACTCCGCCTCGGCGCCCTCGTGCAGGCGCAGCACGTCCAGCACCGACTGGCCGGCATCATCTAGCGTCAGCGCTTCCCACTGCCCGGCAGACTGCAAGGCAGCGCGCACATCACGCAGCCATGAGGCCAGCGGACGTGCGCGGCCCAGGGGCTCGCGCAGGGCGTTCACCTGCAGCGCCAGTGGCTGGGTGGCGGCCAGTGTTGGCAGGGGCGCCAGCGGCAAATCGCGCCAGGCACGCACACCGACTTTGCGCAGTTCTTTTTCAGCCTGCGTCACAGCGCTGGCGGCAAATGCGGGCGCGCTTTTCAGCCAGTCGAGCACGGCGTCACATGAGGCGTCCCACGGCAAGGCGCGGAGCAGGCTCATCAGGCTGGCCGCAGCGCGCGTGGTCGAGAGTTTCCAGCCGGTTTCATCGCGCATGGCGATGCCGCGTTCGGCAAGCATGGCACCGACGCGGCGCGTGAGCTGGCGGTCTTGCGCAATCAGCGCGACGGGGCTGCGCCCCAGCGCCAGCTGCGCCAGTACGCAGGCGGCGGCGCGCCCGGCCTCGTCTTCGGCATCCCGCGCAGCGTGCAGCGAGGGCACCGGCGCGCTCAGCGAATCCGGCCCATGCAGGGGAATGCAAAGCGGGATGGAGAGGGCCTGCTCACCAAAATGCAGCTTGAGCGCCTCGGTCAGCGGCTCCGCCTGAAAGCCCTCCAGCACCACCAGCAGGGCCGGCTGCGCGTGAAACAGACGGTCTGTGGGATAGGTGGACGCCGCCGCCCACGCCAGCGCAATGCGACCCACGGCGGCCTCCAGCGCCAGCACCGGCGAATCCAGGCCCACGCCCAGCGGCTCCGCCAGGTGTTCGCTCCAGGCCTGGCGCTCGGCGGGCAGCACCGCCGACGCGACACGGCCCAGACTCCAGGCGGCTTGAACCAGATGCCCTGCCAACGCATTTTGCTGACCTGCCAGGCCGGCACGACCCAGCAGCGATGCGGCCGTCAGCATGTCCACGGCCACATCCATGCGCAAATCATCGCCCGACGGCGTATACAGGCCCAGCGTGCCGCCCAGGCTGCTGGCCCAGTTCATGGTGGTTTCAAAGCGCGGAACAAAAAATGCGTCACCGGCTTCAGCGGCCCAAGCCTGGCGGGCTTGCTGAATCAGTTGGGCATAAGGCAAAAGCACCACGGCTTCGGCGGGGTGCACGCTGCGCGCATTAAGAGCCTCGTTCAGTCTGGCCATGGCTTGCTGCCAGCACCGGACTGAAAGAGGCGCAGCAATATCAACAGGGTCAGCGAAGTCGGCAAGCGGCATGTAAGAGAGGAATTATTGCAAGGAACAAAAAAGGCGGACCAAACCCCGGCGATGGGCTATCAGGGCGATAGACAGTGCCTGAACGACCCAATCACTGCTTTCTGCCACAATAACTGCAGCTTTAGCCTATACCGTATCGTAACTAGACCCAAGGAGCCGTTATGGCGAACGAACTGATCAAACACACCACCGATGCCACCTTTGAAGCCGACGTACTGAAATCAACCCAGCCTGTGTTGGTGGATTACTGGGCTGAGTGGTGCGGCCCGTGCAAGATGATTGCCCCAATTCTTGATGAAGTGGCGACCGGCTATGAAGGCAAGCTGCAGATTGCAAAAATGAATGTCGACGAAAACCGCGAGATTCCCGCCAAATTCGGCATTCGCGGTATCCCTACACTGATGCTGTTCAAGGATGGTCAATTGGCCGCCACCAAAGTCGGCGCCATGAGCAAGGCCCAGCTGACCGCGTTTATCGACCAGCAATTGGTCTGAGCGTTTTTCGCCGGAAAGAAAGCCAGGCCTTGCCGGCTTTCCCTCCGGCGCACGCTTCGCACCGGCGACACACCGGCCAATTGCAGGGTAACCCGGAATCACCCTGATTTAAGACCTGAATTTCCTGTCATAATGCATTTCATTCACCCGCCGGCTGTTGCCGTCAGGTTCGAGTTCACGGTTTGTAAGCCTTCTTTCTGAAGCAGCTTCTTTTCAAACCTCCCCCCCGTTTTTTTAATGAACTCCGCAAGGAGCAATTCCATGCACTTAAACGAACTCAAGGCACTGCATGTGTCTGAAGTCCTCAAACAGGCCGAAGCCCTTGAGATCGAAAACGTTGGCCGTATGCGCAAGCAGGAGCTGATGTTTGCCATCATCAAAAAACGTTCAAAAACAGGCGAGACCATCGTGGCCGATGGCGTGCTGGAAGTCCTGCCCGACGGTTTTGGTTTTCTGCGGGCACCCGATTCAAGCTACACCGCCAGTACCGACGACATCTACATCAGCCCCAGCCAGATTCGCCGCTTCAATCTGCACACAGGCGACATGATTGAAGGCGAAGTGCGCACACCCAAAGACGGCGAACGCTACTTTGCACTGAACAAGCTCGACAAGATCAACGACGGCCTGCCCGAAGACAACAAGCACAAGGTCATGTTCGAGAACCTGACGCCACTGTTCCCCAGGGAGCAGCTCAAGCTCGAGCGCGACATCAAGGCGGAAGAAAACCTTACCAGCCGCATCATTGACATCATTGCGCCCATCGGCAAAGGCCAGCGCGCCCTGCTCGTTGCACCGCCCAAATCCGGCAAGACCGTGATGATGCAAAACATCGCTCACGCCATCACCGCAAATTATCCAGAAATCGTCATGATGGTGCTGCTGGTCGATGAACGTCCAGAAGAGGTCACCGAGATGCAGCGCAGCGTGCGCGGCGAGGTGATTTCCTCAACGTTTGACGAGCCCGCAGCACGTCACGTCCATGTGGCCGAAATGGTGATTGAACGCGCCAAACGACTGGTCGAACTCGGCAAGGACGTGGTCATTTTGCTGGACTCCATCACCCGGCTGGCTCGCGCCTACAACAACGTACTGCCGTCATCGGGCAAAGTGCTGAGCGGCGGCGTTGATGCCAACGCACTGCAGCGCCCCAAGCGCTTTTTTGGCGCCGCCCGCAAGATTGAAGAAGGCGGCAGCCTGACCATCATCGGCACCGCGCTGATAGATACCGGCAGCCGCATGGACGAAGTGATCTTTGAGGAATTCAAGGGCACCGGCAACTGCGAAATTCACCTGGACCGTCGCCTGTACGAAAAACGCGTGTTCCCGGCCATCAACCTCAACCGTAGCGGAACCCGCAAGGAAGAGCTGCTGCTGGCTCCCGAAATCCTGCAAAAATCGCGCATTTTGCGTCAGTTCATGTACAACATGGACGAAATCGAGTCGATGGAACTCATGCTGAAAAACATGAAGGCGACCAAAAACAACCACGAATTCTTCGACATGATGCGTCGGGGCGGATAAATAGCCCCCATGCCTGTCACTTTGCGCCCACTGTAAACCCTTGATTTCATGCAATAATCTAGGGCTTCATGGAAAGTGCCTGGAACTGGTCCGGGTGGCTACCAAAACAATGAAAAAGGAAAGATCATGAAAGAAGGCATTCACCCCAACTACCGCGAAGTTTGTTTTATGGACCTGTCCAACAACTTCAAGTTTGTGACCCGCTCCTGCGTGAACACCAAAGAAATGGTGACCATGGAAGACGGTCGCGAGTTGCCTCTGTACAAGCTCGATACGTCCAGCGAATCGCACCCCTTCTACACCGGCACGCAAAAATCCGTGGACAACATGGGTGGCCGTGTTGAGCGTTTCCGCAACCGTTTTGGCAAAACCGCCGCCAAGGAAGCTGCTCCGGCCGCTGCCGAGTAATCTGCGAAAATCTTTTTTCGCCAGCCTGCCATGAAAGCAGCCTGAATTTCAGGCTGCTTTTTTTTCGACAAAATTTGTTACTCCTCGGAGTTGCATAGGACTGAAGCCCGAATCACCATTCAGCCGATTCGCCTCACCGCCAGATTCAGTTGCCTATTTGAAAATCGATCCGTTTTGAACAAACCATCGCCCGCCATCATTGCCCAGTCTGCCGTGCGCCGCTTGCCTCGCTGGGCGCTGCTGCTGTTTTGCGCGGCCTATATATTGCCTGGATTTTTAGGCCGTGGTCCCTGGAAAAACGAGGACATCGCCGCCTTTGGCGTGATGCGCGAGCTGACATCCTCTGCCGCCAACTGGCTGCAACCGCAACTGCTGGGTCAGGTCACGGGGTTTGATGCACTCATTCCCTATTGGCTGGGGGCCATTGCCATCAAATGCCTTCCCTTTCTGGACCCTGCTTTGGCTGCGCGCATTCCCTTTGTCATGCTGCTTACGCTGACACTGCTGGCCACTTGGTATGCCATTTACTACCTGGCGCGCAGCCCGCAGGCCCAGCCCGTCGCCTTTGCCTTTGGCGGCGAAGCGGAACCGGTGGACTATGCCCGGGCGATTGCCGATGCCGGCTTGCTGGCGCTGATTGCCAGCCTGGGCCTGGCGCAGTTTTCACACGAGACCACGCCGGCCCTGGCGCAACTTGGTTTTACAGCCCTGACGTTTTACGCGATGGCGGCCAGCCCCTACCGCCGTGCCACCAAAATTCCGGGTCCAGCGCTGGGTCTGCTGATAGGACTCGCAGGACTCGCGCTGAGTGGTGCTCCGACGCTGGCCTTGCTGCTCGGCGTGGGGGGCACGCTGGTGGAAAGGCTGCACTCTCGCTGGGGAAGCAACAAATCAGATACGGCAAGCAAGCGGCAGTCCTTGCAGTGGGTGATGCTCATCGCGGGAAGCACGCTGCTGGTTTCGCTGCTGGCCTACAGATTGGACTTGTGGCGCTGGCGAATTCAGCTGCCCGGCGCTGACGGCCAGCCGGCCTGGAATGACTGGCGGAGCTTGGGTCGTTTGCTGCTGTGGTTTACCTGGCCAGCATGGCCGCTGGCCTTGTGGACACTCTGGCGCTGGCGCAGGCAACTGGCAAGCCGCCATGTAGCGCTTCCGCTCTGGTTTGCCGGCATGGCCGTCGTTTCGGCGCTGACCACGACGGCCTCTGACCGCAGCCTGCTGCTGAGCCTGCCGCCACTGGCGGCACTCGCCGCCTTTGCGCTGCCAACACTCAAACGCAGTGTTGCGTCCCTGATTGACTGGTTCACCCTGCTATTTTTCACCGGCTGTGCCATCATCATCTGGGTCATCTGGATTGCCATGCAAACGGGTATACCCCGGCAACCTGCGGCCAACGTCGCCAAGCTAGCCCCCGGCTTTGAACCGAGCTTTTCATGGATCGCCTTTTTGGCGGCGGTGGCGGCCACGCTGGCGTGGGCCTGGGTGGTGAAATGGCGAACCGGCGCCCACCGCGCAGCCATCTGGAAATCGCTGGTGCTGCCTGCCGGGGGGGCCACCCTGTGCTGGTTGCTGCTGATGACGCTCTGGCTACCCCTGCTTGACTATGCACGCAGCTTGGGGCCCCTATCGCGCCAGGTGGCGAACCTGGTCGATAGAAATGCATGCGTTGAAATCTATGGCGTGGGTAGCGCGCAGGCTGCGGCCCTGCAATACCACGGCAAACTCGAACTGCGCCAAGCCTCCGCACGGGCAAGCTGCCCCTACTTGCTTGTCGACGTCAATGCCCAGTCTACTCTCAGCAATGCGGTGAACCTGCCTGACTGGGCGTTTCAGGCCACGGTGCGCAAGCCCACGGACAAAGCCGAAAATATGCTGGTATTCAAACGGGTGAGCCGCGACAGTCCGGCCAAGCCGGTGCCCCCCTCGCCGCGCCGATGAGTGAACTCAAGGTCATCAGCCACCATGCAGGCACCATTCTGGTGGGCCAGCTGGCGGTGATGGCTTTTGGTGTCGCCGACACCCTGATTACCGGCCGTTACAGCGATTCGGCGCTGGCTGCGCTGTCGGTAGGCTCAGCTCTCTACATCAGCGTGTATGTCGGGTTGATGGGCATTGTTCAAGCCCTGCTCCCCATCTGGGCCGAGATGCTGGGAGCCCGCAGACATGAGGACATCGGCCGGTCGCTGCGGCAAAGCCTGTATTTGTGTTGTTTCATTGCCGTCGCGGGCATGGCTGCCCTGCTGTTTCCCGGTCCGCTGCTTCGCTGGGCACAAGTACCCGAGCTCATGCGCGATGAGGTGCAACGCTACCTCGCGGTGCTGGCATTTGCGTTTGCCCCTTCGCTACTGTTTCGGGTCTACAGCACCCTCAACCAGTCTTTGGGAAAACCGCGCCTTGTCACCTGGCTTCAGATGGTCGCCCTAGCTGTAAAAATTCCGCTTTCCATCTGGCTGGTGGCGGGGGGAGGCGGCGTCGAGCCCATGGGAGCCGTCGGCTGCGCCTGGGCCACGCTGGTGGTCAACTACCTGTTGCTGATACTTGCCGTGGCGATGCTGCGGACACAAGACATTTACCGGCCCCTTCGCATCTGGCGACGCATGGAGCGGCCCGACGGACTGCGGCTGCTTGCTTTCGCCCGGCTGGGCATACCCGGCGGACTGGCTTATCTGATCGAGGTGACTTCTTTTACGCTCATGGCCCTGTTCATCTCCCGGCTCGGAACTGTGGCTTCGGCCAGCCACCAAATCGCAGCCAGCGTGGCGGCAGTACTCTACATGATGCCTTTGTCCGTGGCCGTCGCCTGTAGTGCCCGCGTGTCATTCTGGCTGGGCGCAGGTCGACCGGACCATGCCAAACGTGTTGTCCTTTTAGGATTTAGGCTTACAGCCCTTGTTGCGCTTGCGCTTGGAGCCATTGTTTCAATAGCAGGTCCGCGGCTCGCAAGCTGGTACTCAGGCAGCCCCGGCATCATTGCCCTGGCCTCAACGCTGCTGGTGTGGGTGGCGTTCTACCATGTAGCCGATGCAATTCAGGTACTATGCGCTTTTTTGCTGCGCTGCTACCGCATCACGATTACGCCGCTAGCGTTGTATGGCGTGCTGCTCTGGGGTCTGGGCCTGTGTGGCGGCTACCAACTGGCTTATGAGGGCATGGCAGGCCGGGCCGCTACCCAGTCGGCCAACAGCTTCTGGGCAGCCAGCACGGTCGCCATCGGCCTGGTAGCGACATGCCTTTCCGGCTTGTTATGCTACGCAGTCCGGCAAAGCGAACGCCTGCGCAAGGCTCACATGGTCTGAATGAGACGAATGCGGGCTGCCGGAAAAAGGATGGAAAAGCAGGAGCCATGGCCCGGCTGGCTTTCAATATGCAACTCCGCCCCGTGGCGCTGTGCCACATGCTTGACAATGGCCAGGCCCAGGCCAGTGCCCCCGCTCTCTCGTGAACGGCTGCGGTCAACCCGGTAAAAACGCTCGGTCAGCCGCGGCAGGTGTTCAGGCGCAATGCCCGGCCCCGAATCCTTGACGCGGAACTCACCGCGCCCATCGGCCCGCAGCGCCCAGATGACGTGAATCGACCCCGTCTCCGGCGTGTAGCGCACCGCATTGTTCACCAAATTTGACAGGGCGCTGGAAATCTCGCTATGGATCCCCCGATTTCGCAAGCCGGGCCGGACTCAAACACCAAATTGTGACCGCGCGGTGCAATCACCGCCGAAAGCGCTCTGGCTTCCTGCTCACACTGGGCAAAGAGGGTGCTCATGGCTGTCCACTCGCCGGCCCCGGGCAGCGGGCTGCCTTCCAGTCGTGACAAGGTCAGCAAATCATCAACCAGCGTCTGCATACGCTGGGATTGCTGCGCCATCAGGGCCAGGTAGCGATCGCGCTCAGGTTTCTTCAAAGGCAGGGTTTGCAAGGTTTCAATGAAGCCGGACACCACGGTCAGCGGCGTGCGGATTTCATGCGACACATTGGCCACAAAATCACGGCGCATGGCTTCTGCCTGTTCGACGGCGGTAATGTCACGCGAGAGCAGTAGTTTGCGGTTATTACCATAGGTGTGGGCATGCACCGACAACTTCACGGGTCGCGCCGGCGTGCTGAAGTTGCCAGGAATCACCACCTCGTGCGAAAAAATACCCGCAGCCATGTAAGCATTGAAAGCCGGTTCGCGCACCAGATTGGCAATGTGCTGCAGCATGTCGCGCTGGGCGTCAAATCCAAAATGCTGCGCCGCCGTCTCGTTGCACCACTCGATCCGGCCCTGGGCATCAAGCAGCACCACACCATTCGGCGAAGCCTGTAGAGCCGACAGAAATTCATCAAGACGTGCCTGACTTTCCTTGTACTGTCGCTCGCGATTTTTCAGCAGCCGGCGAATACGATCAGCGATATCACCCCACACACCGGGCAGCCGTGGCTGCGCGCCGGCCATGAGGAGCGGCGTCTCGTTGCTCTGCTCCGAGCGCAGCCACTTGAGAAGTTGCCTGGCGTAAAAACTGTCCAGCAGCTGCCAGACAGCAGCGCCCAAAAGCAAACCCCAGCCCAGCCCCGCCTTAGATGCAGCCCACCATCCCAAAGCGCCACCAGCAACGGAGCAGGAGGCAAAAACAACCCAGCGCCGGATCATGTTCCCGAGGGTGCGACAGCAGCCGGAGTGCGCGCCCCTACCCCGGTCAAGCGATAGCCCGCACCTCTAACGGTTTCCACCATGGTGCCGGCCGCGCCCAAAGCTTCACGCAGGCGCTTGACGTGAACATCCACGGTGCGCTCTTCAATGAACACGTGATCGCCCCACACCTTGTCCAGCAAAGCGCTGCGGCTGTGGACGCGTTCGGCATGCTTCATCAGGTAGTGCAGCAGCCTGAACTCCGTTGGGCCCAGCTTGAGCTCCTGGTCCTGGTATGAAATGCGGTGGGTGGCTGCATCCAGAACCAGCGCGCCCACAGTCACGCTGTCGTTCACCGATTCAGGCGCACGCCGGCGCAGCACGGCGCGAATGCGGGCCAGCAGTTCCTGGGTAGAAAAGGGCTTGGTGATGTAGTCGTCGGCACCCGCATCAAGGCCGGCCACCTTGTCGGGCTCATCCCCGCGAGCCGTCAACATGAGGATGGGAATGCTCTTGGTACGCGCCTGCTTGCGCCAGTGCCGCGCCAGCGCCAGCCCGCTTTGCCCGGGCAGCATCCAGTCCAGCAAAATGACATCCGGCAGTACGGCGTCGAGTTCGCGCTGGGCCGTTACGCTGTCTTGCGCCACCGCAGGGTCAAACCCGCCATGCCTCAGGTTGACCGCAATCAATTCCGCAATAGCGGGCTCGTCTTCAACAATCAATACGCGCGGCAGATGTTTCATCGCTTAATTATTTGACTGCAGACTCAATCTGATCCATGGGACTGTGCCTGACGTCCGCACCCTTGACGATGTAGATGATGAACTCCGCAATGTTCTTGGCATGGTCGCCAACGCGCTCAATAGCCTTGGCCACAAACAGCAGGTCAAGACTGGCCGAGATGGTACGCGGGTCTTCCATCATGTAGGTAATGAGCTTGCGCACGAAACCGTCAAATTCTTCGTCAATCTGGTCGTCCTCCTTGAGGATGGATACCGCCGCCGCCGTATCCAGCCGGGCAAAGGCATCAAGCGCCTTGCGCAGCAACCCTGACGCAAGTTCCGCAGCGACGCGCAGGTCGGATGACGGCAGGGTACGTGCCGCGCCGCTCAGGATGATCGACTTGACCATGCGTGCGATCTTCGTGGCTTCGTCGCCCGCCCGCTCGAGATTGGCCGTGGTTTTTGAAATAGCGATCAACAGGCGCAGATCCCGCGCCGTGGGCTGGCGACGAGCGATGATCGAAGACAACTCGCGGTCAATATCAAGCTCCATGCCATTAACACGGCTCTCGGTCTCAATGACCTGGTTCGCGCTCTCTGCACTGAACTGCGATAGCGCATAAATAGCCAGCCGGAGCTGGGACTCCACCAAGCCACCGAGCTCCATCACACGCGAAGATACCGCGTTGAGCTCACTGTCAAACTGGGTCGACAAATGTTTATCAGCCATTGTTTTTGTTCTCCACCTGATCAGCCAAAACGGCCAGTAATGTAGTCTTCGGTTTCTTGTCGTTTGGGCTTGAAGAACAGGTCTTCGGTGGCGCCAAACTCCACCAGATCGCCCAGGTACATATAGGCGGTGTAATCGCTGCAGCGGGCTGCCTGCTGCATGTTGTGCGTCACGATAACGACGGTGTAGTCGTTCTTAAGCTCGCAAATCAGTTCTTCGATCTTGGCGGTAGAAATCGGGTCCAGCGCCGAGCAGGGCTCGTCCAGCAATAGAACCTCCGGTTTGATGGCAATGCCCCGGGCAATGCACAGGCGCTGCTGCTGGCCGCCGGACAGGCTGGAGCCGCTCTGGTTGAGCTTGTCCTTGACCTCGGTCCAGAGGGCCGCCTTGCGCAGCGCCCACTCCACGCGCTCGTCCATGTCCGAAGAATTGAGGTTGTCAAACAGCTTCACCCCAAACGCGATATTGTCATAAATCGACATGGGAAACGGCGTAGGCTTCTGGAAAACCATGCCCACCTTAGCGCGAATTAGCGCCACGTCCTCCTTGGACGTAAGCAGATTGGCGCCGTCAAACATCACTTCGCCTTCCGCCCGCTGCTCGGGGTAGAGCTCGTACATGCGGTTAAAAATGCGCAGCAAGGTGGATTTTCCGCAGCCGGAAGGGCCAATGAAGGCAGTCACCTTGTTCTCCGGAATTTCCAGATTGATGCCCTTGAGCGCATGAAATTTTCCGTAATAAAAATTCAGGTTGTTCACCGAGATTTTCGATTTTCCGCGTGGAGCGGTGAGGGTATCCATGTTTAACCTTGTCTTGTAATGGGACTGACACGGGCGAGAGGCCGGTAGTTCAGTCTTTCTTGCGCGTTAGCACGCGAGCCAGAATATTGAGGCCCAGCACAGCCATCGTGATGATGAATACGCCGGCCCAGGCAAGCTGCTGCCAGTTTTCATAGGGACTCATCGCAAACTTGAATATGGTCACGGGCAGGCTGGCCATCGGCTGGCTCAGGTTGGAGGTCCAGAACTGGTTGTTCAGGGCGGTGAACAGCAAGGGAGCCGTTTCACCGGCGATGCGCGCCACTGCCAACAAGATGCCGGTGACCACACCAGAGCGAGCGGCCTTGAGCGTGATGCTGGTAATGACCTTCCACTTGGGTGCGCCCAGCGCATAAGCCGCCTCTCGCAGGCCAGGAGGAACCAGCTGCAGCATGTTTTCGGTCGTACGAATTACCACCGGAATCACAATCAGGGCCAGCGCCAAAACGCCCGCCCAGCCTGAAAAGGAATGAAAACGGGACACCACTACAGCGTATACAAACAGGCCGATGACGATGGAAGGAGCAGACAGCAAGATGTCGTTGACAAAGCGAGTGACCGAGGCTAATGCGCCCTTGGCGTTGTACTCGGCCAGGTAGATGCCCGCCATGATGCCAATCGGCGTGCCCACAAAAGTGGCCAGCAGCACCATTAAAAAGGATCCATAAAGTGCATTGGCTATGCCGCCGGCCTCATTGGGTGCCGGCGTCATTTCAGTGAAGGTTGCCAGCGTGACGCCGCCTATGCCCAATCTGACGGTTTCCCACAATATCCAGAACAGCCAGAACAGCCCGAAGCACATGGCCGCCAGCGACAAGACCAGCGCCAGCTGATTGACCCGCTTGCGCCGCGTGAACTTTGCCAGCCGCGCATCCTGCATCACTGTGCTCATGTTTTGGCTCCTTCATTTTTTTGCAACTGCGACAGCAGCAATTTGGACAGCGAGAGCACTACAAAGGTGATAAAAAACAGCACCAGACCCAGATAAATCAGCGAAGCCTGGTGCAGGCCATCGGCCGCCTCGGCGAACTCATTGGCCAGGGCTGACGTGATGCTGTTGGCCGCCTGAAACAGGCTAAGGGAATCGAGCTGGTTGAAGTTGCCGATGACGAAGGTTACGGCCATGGTCTCGCCCAGTGCACGTCCCAGGCCGAGCATGATGCCGCCCATCACGCCGGCTTTGGTGTAGGGCAACACCACCTTGTAAACCACTTCCCAGGTCGTGGCCCCCAAACCGTAGGCCGACTCTTTGAGCAGCACCGGCGTAACCTCAAACACATCGCGCATCACGGAAGCGATAAATGGAATGATCATGATTGCCAGAATGATGCCGGCCGACAAAATGCCGATGCCGACCGGCGGCCCTGAAAACAAGGCCCCCAGGTAAGGCACATCGCTAAACATGCTTTGCAGCGGCTGCTGCACATAGGTGGCCAGAATGGGGCCGAACACGAGCAGGCCCCACATGCCATAGACAATGGAAGGCACGGCGGCCAACAATTCAATGGCTGTGCCCAGCGGCCGTTTAAGCCAGGCAGGAGACAGTTCGGTCAAAAACAGCGCAATGCCAAAACTTACGGGCACCGCGATCAGCAGGGCAATGAAAGACGTGGCGAGCGTGCCATAAATCATGACCAGCCCGCCATACTCGTTCTTGACCGGATCCCAGACGCTACTGGTCAAAAAGCCCAGTCCGTACTTACTGATCGCCGGCCAGGCGCCGATGATCAGCGACACCAGAATACCGATCAGCAAACCCAGCGTCAGAAGCGCCGCTGCCAGTGCGGCCCAACCGAAGAGCCGGTCAGGCAAGGGGCTTCGTCGCACAGTTCGAATAGGGGGTGGATTGGTCATGGCACGTCCGGTCGCATTTACCGGGCAATCAAAATCAGCCCGGCTTACCGGAAGTGTAGATGACACAAATGAACCCCCTGTGATTTGAAGCTGAAGTGCAAAGCCCGGTAGTTGGCTATTTACTTGTAGGCGATGGCTTTACCCGATGCATCCTTGATCACGCCCCATGATTTTTCGACAATGGCCTTAACGTTGGCAGGCATTGGCACATAGTCCAGGTCGTCAGCGGTCTTGTCACCATTTTTATAGGCCCACTCAAAGAACTTGAGCGAGGCAGCGGCTTGGGCAGGCTTGTCCTGCGTTTTTTGCATCAGGATAAAAGTCGCGCCGGTGATGGGCCACGCATCCTTGCTAGGCTGCTCGGTCAGGATCTGGTAAAAGCTTTTTGACCAATCTGCACCTGCGGCAGCCGCCTTGAAGGCCACATCTTCAGGCGACACAAAGTTGCCGGCTGCGTTCTTCAGCTGGGTAAAAACCATCTTGTTTTGCTTCACATAGGCATATTCGACATAGCCAATCGAGTTGGGCAGACGGCTCACAAATGCGGCCACGCCTTCATTACCCTTGCCACCAGCTCCGACAGGCCAGTTGACTGCCGTACCCTCGCCCACTTTGGTTTTCCACTCGGCGTTGGCCTTGCTCAGGTAATTGGTGAAGATGAAGCTGGTGCCTGAACCATCGGCGCGGCGAACGGGCGCGATAGCGGCATCAGGCAAAGCCAGCGAGGGATTCAGGGCCTTGATGGCCGGGTCAGTCCATTTCGTGATCTTGCCCAGGTAGATATCACCCAGCACCTGGCCGCTCAGCTTGAGCTGGCCGGAAGCAATACCCTTGATATTGACGACCGGCACCACACCGCCGATCACGGTAGGGAATTGCATCAAGCCCTTCTTGGCCAGCTCCTCATCTTTCAGCGGAGCATCGGATGCGCCAAAGTCCACCGTCTTGGCCTCAATTTGACGCAAACCGGCACCAGAGCCCACCGACTGGTAGTTGATCTTCACGCTGGTGGCCTTGTTGTAATCAGCCGCCCACTTGGAATAAAGCGGCGCCGGGAAACTGGCGCCGGCGCCCGTCACATCCTGAGCAGCCGACAACGCGGCAAATGACATCAGGGCGGCGCCCATGGTCACGGTCAGGGAAGCTTTGAAATTCGATTTCATCAGAACACCTTTGCAGTTGGTAAGAAAGATGCAGCAACTTTAAAAGTCTTGTATGACAAAGATATGACAAACCACAGCTATCTGCCCATGATAGTCACGAACGTTATTTGTCACAAAAGGTTCAAATTTCCGTCACGAATCTGTCATTCAGTTCTCCTACGCTTGGCGCTGTATTAATAAGGAGAACTTTTATGCTCAATCGCCGCTTTCTGTTTGTCGCCACCGCAATTGCCGCCCTCGCCGGCTGTGCCACGCCCTCAAGCCCCGTGTCGGTCGCTGACACCATCGCCGCCAGGCCACAACTGACCACCCTCAATGGCATGCTTGCCAAAACCGGACTCACCGACACGCTTAAGGGCGCTGGGCCTTTCACGGTCTTTGCGCCAACCAATGAAGCCTTCGCAAAAGTGCCGGCCAAAACCATGGACGCCCTGAGCAAAGACCCGGCCAAACTGAAAGCTGTCCTGACCTACCACGTTGTTCCCGGCAAGCTCATGACCGCTGACGTGAAAAACGGCAACAGCAAAACCGTCAACGGCGCCAGCGTAGCGCTCTCCAAAGCGGGTGATTTCGTGACCGTGGAAGAAGCCCTGGTGCAAACACCCGACATTTCCGCGACCAATGGCGTTGTCCATATCGTCGACAACGTCCTGATTCCTCCAGCAGGAAAATGATGCGCCGCAAGGCTCAAGCAGCCTTGCATTTGACTATTTTTCGGCCATGGCGCTTTCTACACGGTCGCCAGCAGCTACGTATTTGATAGCAAATGACGGATGACAAAGTCCCGCTCATCTGGAAAAAAACACACCATGCCATTGCCAACAAACACACTCAGCCGCCGCCGGTGGCTGCAGCAGACCAGCCTACTGACGGCAAGCGCTGCCGCGCCGGTCTGGGCACAGCCTGGCAAATCACCCACCTCGTCCCGCAGCCTCGCCGTGGCGCAGTTTGTCGACTTCTCCCAGGCACAGCAGGATGTGTCCAAGGATTTCCTGATTGGTTCGCGCGCCGCCTGGCAGGACATCAACTCGCGCGGCGGCGTCCGCGGAAGGCAGGTGCAACATCTGGCGGTGGAAACCGATGGAACGCCTGCCAGCCTGCGCGCGGCCATGGACTCGGTGAAAGACAACCCCTCGTGCATGGTCCTGTCGGGCAGCGTCGGTGATCAGCTCGCCAGCCAGATTGCGGCTATTTCACGCCAGGGCGGCTTGAACATCGCCCATGCGGCGCCCTGGTTGCAAAACTCCAGCCTCGAAGTGGACGACAAGACCTTCCCCATCTTCGCGGCACGTCAGGAACAGATTGCCTACGCGCTCAAAAGCCTGTCGGTCATGGGCATGAAGGAGCTGGGTGCCATTTACGCAAGCCCCCAGGACCACGCCGCTTACCACCTCGAAGTTGAACGCATTGCGACGGGCATGCAACTGCAGTTAATGTCATTTCAGGGCTCTGGCGACCTGCGCATGCTGGGCCAGAAACTGACCCCACGCACCCCTGCCGTGCTGCTTTTTGTGGGTGGCACGCCCGAGCTTGCCCAGTTCACGCAGGGCCTGGAAAAGCAAGCCCGCCAGCGCTACATCGTGGCCCTGGCCGACGTCAATTTGCAGACCATGCTGCAAATGGGCGCGGCGCAAAGCACGCCGGTGATTGCGACCCAGCCGGTGCCGCTCGTCAAGGCCAGCCTGCCCGTGGTGAGAAGCTACCGCGAAACGCTCGCGCGACTGTTTGACGAGCCACCCACCCCTTTAAGCCTAGCTGGGTTTATTGCCGCTCGCTACACCTATGAAGTGCTCAACGACATCGATGGTCCGTTGACGCGCCAAAGCGCCCTTGCAGCCTTCCAGCGCCGCGCCAGCATGGATCTAGGCGGGTTTCGCATCAGTTTCAACGCCCAGCGCAGAAGCGGCAGCTATGTCACGCAAAGCATGATGACACTCGATGGCCGCCTGATTGGTTGAGGTGCCGGGATGCTGATGCGGGTCGCGCGCGAATGCTATGCTGAGCCTCCCAAAAGAAACTCAGACATGCAAAACGGAATGCTACTGGCCGCTGTGGATCTAGGCTCCAACAGCTTTCGTCTCGAAATTGGCCGCTTTGACCACGGCCGTATTCACCGCATCGAATACCTCAAGGAAACCGTTCGCCAGGGCGGTGGTCTTGATGCCGACAGAAACCTGTCGGCAGAGGCCATGCAGCGTGGCTGGGATTGCCTGGCCCGCTTCGGCGAACGGCTGGCAGGTTTCGAAAAAACGCAGATCCGGGCGGTGGCCACCCAGACCTTGCGCGAAGCGCGCAACCGGGACGAGTTTCTGACGCGCGCTCAAGCAATCCTCGGTTTCCCCATTGATGTCATTCCAGGGCGAGAAGAAGCGCGCCTGATTTACCAGGGCGTGGCGCATTTGCTGCCGCAGTCCGAGCAGCAACGCCTGGTAGTGGACATAGGCGGGCGCTCCACCGAACTGATTCTTGGCCAGGGCCTTGAAGCCCGCACCATGGAGTCTTACCGCGTAGGCAGCGTGACCTGGTCGATGCGGTACTTTCCTGACGGGCAATTCAGCCCACGGGCATTCGAGATTGCCGAAATTGCAGCCAAGGCGGTCCTCGACGAAGCCGTGACAACCTACCGCTCGGGCGGGTGGGATATGGCCTATGGCTCATCGGGCACGATAGGCGCCGTCAGCGAAGTACTGACCGCCGCAGGCTGGCCCTCGGGTACGGTCACGCGAGAAGGCCTGGACTGGCTGCTGGAACGCCTGCTCAGAGCTCAAAGCGCTGAGCGCCTGAAGCTCGAAGGCATAAAAGATGACCGCCGTGCCGTGATTGGTGGCGGAGTCAGCGTGCTCAGGGCTGTTTTTGACCTGCTGGGCATTGAGCGGATGGAGGCAGCGCAAGGCGCACTGCGCCATGGCGTGCTCTACGACCTGGTCGACCGGGACCAGGATATGACTGATTTACGCGCCACCAGCGTGCAACGCCTGGCCCACAAGTTCAATACCGACACCGCGCAGGCCGGTCGGCTCAGCAAAGTGGCGCTGCACCTGTTCCAGATGGTGCGCGCGGGCCAGCCTGACGCCGATTCGGAAAGCTCCCAGCGCAAGCTGGAATGGGCCGCACAACTGCATGAAATCGGCAGTCATATCTCGCACAGCTACTACCACAAGCATGGCGCCTACATCCTGGACAATGCCGACCCGCCCGGCTTTGCCCTTCACGAACTGCATCGCCTGAGCCTTCTGGTGCTCGGGCATCGCGGCAAGCTGCGCAAGCTGGAAGCCGACTTTGAGGACCGGGTGTTTGTCCAGCAGTTGCTTTGCCTGCGCCTGGCCGTGATTTTTTGCCATGCCCGGCGTGACCCTGACCTGAAGGGCTTGCTGCTTGAATGCGGTGACGAGCCTGAACACCGCTTCGTATTGACTTGCCGGCCGGGCTGGGCCCAGGCCTTTCCTCAATCCGCCCATTTACTGCAGGAAGAAGTGCTGGCCTGGCAAAAAACGCCATGGACGCTGGTCGTGGCAAGCTCGTGAATCGGCTGAGTCCGGCTGCATTACTTCAAATCATATAAACTGTATACGCCGTTTAATCAATAAAAAACCACTATGACAATCACCCATAAAACCACCGAATCTGCACCCCTGCTGAGCACCGCACCCGTACCACCGGTTTCACCTCCAGCCCCCCTCGCGCCGGCAAAGCCAAAAACAAGCCCAGCAGTTCCAGCCAAATTGCCAGCTGCCAAGGCGGACGCCCCGAAAAAGGCAGCGGTCAAAAAACCCGCAGTGAAGAAAACAACACCGGCAACGCCTGTCGCCAAGCCAGCTCATTCCAAAGCCCTTGCACCCGCCAAGCCTGAAAAAGCAGCAGCGCCCCAAAAAATCAAAAAATCCAAACTGGTCCGTGACAGCTTTACCATTCCCAAAGCTGAATACGTCGTACTTGACGAGCTCAAGCAGCGTGCAGCCAAGCTAACCCGCCCAGTGAAAAAAAGTGAACTTCTGCGCGCCGGCATCAAGCGCCTGGCCGCATTGTCGGATGCGGCCTTCCTGTCCGCCCTGGAACAGGTCCCCACCATCAAGACCGGCCGGCCAGCGCTTAAAAAATAAGACGGCAACGGAGGCGGGTCAAAGCACCTCAGGCGACTGCACGGTGACCACGACGGTCTGGTTCTGATCGTCATGATCCCGGCTACGGAGCCACCACAGCGCACCCTTTTTAATGGCGCAGTCGCTTTCCTGAAAGCCCAGCAACTGCGCAATGGTCTGCCCCAGCGTCGGTTGGTGCCCTATGACCAGAATCGGGGACTTGCTCTGGGGCCACTGCACCAGTTCCAGCAACTGCGCAGGTGTCGCATCGGGTGCCAGCTCGGGGCGGATTTTGAACTTGCGACCAAGTGCCTGTGCGGTCTGCTCGCAGCGCCGCGCCGGACTCACAAGAATGCGCGCGCCTCCCGGCAACTGCCGGTCCAGCCACCTGGCCATGCGGGCTGCCTGCTTTTCGCCTCGCGGCGTCAACGAACGCTCGAGATCATTGCCAGCCCAGTCTTCGGCTTCTGCGTGGCGCCACAAAATCAGGTCCATGGTTCAGCTTTCTCGTGATGGGGAGGCCGAGTAGCGGGCCATCAGGGCGGCTTGCGCGCTATGGCGCTGCGCCGGATCTGCCGGATTCACCCGTGCATAGCTGCCGTCCGGCTGCAAATCCCAGGCGTCGCGACCATCATGCAGGTAGGCCACCAGGCATTCGTCAATGATGCGCTGGCGAATGGCCGGATCAGTCACTGGCCAGGCCAGTTCCACCCGGCGCAGCATGTTGCGGTTCATCCAGTCGGCACTGGACAGGTAGAGGGTTTCCTCGTCAGCGCAGCGGAAATAAAACACGCGTGAATGCTCCAGAAAACGCCCAATCACCGAGCGCACCCGGATGTTGTCCGTCACGCCGGGAACCTGGGCCGGCAGCATGCAGGCGCCGCGCACAATCAGGTCAATCTTCACGCCACACTGCCCTGCCCTGACCAGGGCCAGCATCAAATCCTCATCGGTGAGGGCATTGGTCTTGACGACAATGCGCGTTTCCTTTCCCTGCAGCGCTGCCTGCGCTAGCGCATCGATTTTCTCCAGCAGCTTGCGCTGCAACTCGAAAGGCGCCAGCAGCAGGCGGTGCAGTTTCGGCAAGCGGCTGTGGCTGGACAAGTGCACAAAGACATGGTCTATGTCCGCTGTCAACAGGGGGTCGGCGGTCAAGTAGCTCACATCGGTATACAAACGGGCCGTGCTCGGGTTGTAGTTGCCGGTAGACAAGTGGGCGTAGCGTACGAGGCGCCGTCCCTCGCGCCGGGTCACCAGCAGCATTTTGGCGTGGGTCTTCAAACCCATGACCCCATACACCACCTGGGCGCCTATGGACTCCAGCTTTTCGGACCAGTCGATATTGGCCTCTTCGTCGAAGCGCGCCTTAAGTTCGACCACGACGATGACCTCCTTGCCGCGCCGCACCGCCTCGCGCAGCAGCAGCATCAGTTCAGAATCCGTCCCGGTGCGGTAAATGGTTTGCTTGATAGCCAGCACTTCGGGGTCGTTGACCGCCTCTCGCAAAAAGGCCAGCACGCCATCGAAACTTTCAAACGGCTGGTGAATGGACACGTCGCCTTGCTTGAGTCGCTCAAAAAAGGACTGCCCTGGCTGGAGTTGCGTGGGGTAACAGGCTTTGTAGCGCGGGAAAAGCAGCTTGGGGTCGTTCACCAGGTCCACCAGTTGCGTCAGCCGCACCAGGTTGACGGGGCCATGCACGCGGAAGAGCGCCGGAGTCGGAAGATTGAACTGTTTTAGCAAAAAACCGGACAGGTAGTCGGAGCAGCCAGCCGACACTTCCAGCCGCACGGCCTGCCCATAATTGCGCTGCTCCAGACCCAGGCGCAAGGCAGTGCGCAGGTTTTTTACGTCGTCTTCATCGACCTCCAGGTCAGAGTGGCGCGTGACGCGGAACTGGGAAAACTCCCCCACTGTGCGACCCGGAAACAATTCGCTGAGGTGCGCCCGTATGACGCTGGACAAAGATAAAAACAACCTGCTCTTGTCGCCGTCATGGCCAGGCATACGGATAAAGCGCGGCAATACCCGTGGCACCTTGACGATGGCAATCTCGTTTTCGCGCCCGAAAGCGTCACGCCCGCCCAGTCGGACGATAAAGTTCAGGGACTTGTTGGCGACCTGCGGAAATGGATGGGATGGGTCCAGGCCGACCGGAATCAGCAGCGGCTGCACCGCTCTTTCGAAATAGGTCCTGACCCAGCGCCGCTGGCCTGCATTGCGCTCGCCATGCGAAACGATACGGATTCCCTGTCGCTCAAATGCGGGTAGCAGCTCCTGGTTGTAGAGCGCGTACTGGCGCGCCACCATGTCATGAGCCGCCGCAGAAAGCGCCTTGAATGTCTGGACCGTGTACGGCCCTTTTTGCTCGTTGCTTTGCGCTGCCGTCAGGTGGGGCACCGCCCTGACTTCAAAAAATTCGTCCAGATTGGAGGACACAATGCACAGGAATCGCAGGCGCTCCAGCAGCGGCACATCCTCGCGCTTGGCCCAATCCAGCACCCGCTCATTGAAAGCAAGAATGCTGTGGTCACGGTCGAGAAACTTGACCGGCGGCGAAACAGTAGACAGCGAAACGGTCGAAGTGGGCATCAACAAAACGGGGCTCAATCATCAAAAAAAGTAAACCCAAGTCTTTACTGGTTTGATGACAAAGGTGTGACAGTTCTTTTAACCAATGTTGCACTGACATCAGCAGACTTGCAAGCTGTCATTTTCTGCGCAGGCACCAGGTAGTTCTCGAACAGCTGCGCGGCCCTCTGCCAGCTGAAGTCCAGAGCCCGCAGGCGCGCCTCGTGACGTGGCACGGCCAGCGCGCCGTAATACGCTTGCCGCAATTCGGCCTCCATGACGCCGCCGTGACAGCTTCCGTCCGGCTTTCCCAATACTTCCAGGGGCCCGTCCACCGGGTAGGCAGCCACTGGCGTTCCGGTAGCCATGGCCTCGAGCATCACCAGGCCAAAGGTTTCCGACTTGCTCGGAAACACAAACACATCGGCTGCTGCGTAGACGCTGGCCAGCTCGCCTCTGGGCAGCACGCCCATCCAGCGCACCATGGGATAGCGCGCCTTGAGCGACGCTTCCAGGGGCCCAACCCCGCAAACGAACTTGGTGCCCGGAATGTCCAGTCGCAAAAAGGCTTCGATATTTTTCTCGTAAGACACCCGGCCCACAAACAGCGAAACCGGCCGCACCAACGGCCCCATGGGGGGATACAAAAGCGGCTGCGGCTGATACACAAACAGCTGCGTGTCAACGCCATGTGTCCAGCTACGAAGGTTGCTAAAACCACGCAGCTCCAGCATGCGGAGCACGCCATGGGTGGGCACCATCACAGCGGAAGACGCTTTGTGAAAATAACGAAACAGCGCGTAGCCCCAGGACAGGGGAATTTTTAGGGCCGCGTTCAGGATTTCCGGGAATTTGGTGTGAAACGCGGTCGTAAAGCGCAAGCCGCGCTTCAGGCAATAGCGGCGCGCAGCCCAGCCCAGAGGGCCTTCGGTGGCGATATGAATGGCTTCGGGCTGAAAGGTATCCAGCTTTTCAGCAAGGCCGGACGCAGGACGGACCGCAAGATCAATGCCGGCATAACCCGGGCACGGCCGGGTCTTGAATTGGCCGGGATGAATCACTTCAATCTCGTGGCCCAGCTTCTCAAGCTCTCGCACCAGTTCCACCAGGGTGGTCACAACGCCATTGACCTGGGGCTGCCAGGCGTCGGTAATCAGGGCGATTTTCATGCCGTCACCGTTCCTGCCACATGGCCACGACCATGTGTTTCGTGCGCAGGAGCCCAATGCACCAGCTCAAGTCTGCCGTCGAAGTGCTCGACCAGCGCAGTCCGGCTCTCAACCCAGTCGCCGTCGTTGCAGTACAAAACCCCGTTGATGTCACGCATCTCGGCGCGGTGAATATGGCCGCAGACCACGCCCTGATGACCACGGCGGCGCGCCTCGCTGGCGACGGCCACTTCAAAATCCGTGACGTAATTGAGGGCACTCTTGACCTTGTGCTTGAGGTAAGCCGACAGCGACCAGTAAGGCAGCCCCAAGTGGGCGCGCAGGCGGTTGAGGTGGCGGTTGAGCCGGAGGGTGAATTCATAGAGGTTGTCGCCCACATAGGCAAGCCATCTGGCGCATTGCACGACCGCATCGAAATAGTCACCGTGAATAATCCAGAGCTGGCGACCATCGGCGGTGGTGTGAACGGCCTCTTCAGCCACCTCGATGCCACCAAACTGGTGGCCTATGAACTGGCGCGCAAACTCATCATGGTTGCCCGGGACATACACCACCCGGCAACCCTTTCGGGTGCGCCGCAGCAGCTTTTGCACCACGTCGTTATGCGACTGAGGCCAGTACCATTTGCGGCGCAACTGCCAGCCGTCAACGATGTCGCCCACCAGGTACAGCTGTTCGCTGGGATGGGCCTTGAGGAAATCCAGCAGCGCCGCGGCCTGGCAGCCCGGCGTGCCCAGATGCAAATCGGAGATGAAAATCGTGCGGTATCGCTTGCGGGGAGCATTCCCCTCTTCTTCGTGCTCATCGCCGTCATGGCCCTGCAGGCCCGGCACGAAACCGTGACCGAATGCCCCCGCAGCGCCAAACAGCTTTCGCATCAGACCTGCGCCGGGTTGGCGGAAAAATGTTTCTGGTAGCGCGTCGGCAAGTCGGCAATGCGCATCATCATGGGCAAATCGGCCGAGTTGAAGTCGGGGTCCCAGGCCGGCGCACCGAGCACCTTGGCACCCAGGCGCAAGTAGCCCTTGATGAGCGCGGGCGGCTCGATTTCCAGCGAATCGTCAAGCTGCTCGACCGGCAGGGCCAGGCGCGGCGTGACGCGGTATTCAATCGCCGCCAGATGAGTCTGCCTGACCTGGCGCCAGATGCTGGCCGCAGCATGCCCGCAGGACACTCCGTTGTGCTGCATGGGAATGCTGGCGCAGCCAATCATGGTGTCGAGCTGATTGCGCGCCATGAACTCGGCCAGCGCCCCCCACAGCGCCAGAATCACGCCGCCGTGACGGTGCTCGGCATGCACACAGCTGCGGCCCAGCTCCACCATGCGTTCACGCAGGGACCGAAGCCGGGTCAGGTCGAACTCGGTGTCGCTGTAGGTGCTGCCGACGCGCTTGGCCTGCGTCGGGGTCAATACCCGGTAGGTGCCAATCACCTCCTGGCTGGCCGCATCGCGCACCAGCAGGTGCTCGCAGAAATCATCAAACAGGTCGATGTCATGGCCGGGCAGGGTTTTGGGCAGCGTGGCACCCATCTCCAGCGCAAACACCTGGTACCTCAGTCGCTGCGCCTGCCGGACTTCATCTTGATGGCGAGCCCAGCTGACCGAGATTTTCCCCACTGAAGACCCCAGAACAAGGGCGGACGGGACTGGACTGACAGCATGACAGCTTTGATGAAGTGACCCCCGTGGCATTGCGACGGGCGACAATGCAAAGGTGGGATTGGGCAGCTCTTTCATGACTAACTCCTTGTTTCCTTGTGATTTCAAAACTCTTGGCGTGCAAACAGATGGGCCGAAAAAAAGCCCCAATAAAGGGGCTGGGAAGACTCTGTTTTCAATCAGCCGTGGGCTGGGTATAGACATTTTTGCGTCGGCTGTTGGCCATGTGGGGCGCCTGCCGGCCGTCGGCAAGTCCTTCCAGCCAGGGCCGCGTCCCGGCCTTGAAACGCAAGCCTCCCGGGCTGCTCGCCATGGCTTGCGCAGTGCAGCGCAGTGCAGCGCAGAATACGCAGGCGCTGCTTGTCAAGGTCGTGATTGGCAGCGCCGACGGCATGGCCTAGGCATTTTTTCAGCTCACCGCTCAGGTTCAAATCCATTCCCATTGCGTGCTCCATCGTGAAGGTCATGGGGGAGATTCTGTGAGCCGGGAGTGACGCGTTCATGTCAGTTCAATGGCAGTTGTGTGACATCGCCAGTGCGGCTTCTTCAATGCACGAGTTTGACTGCGAGCACAGCCCGGCAGCCCCAGGAAAAGGCCTATCGCCAGCCTTTCGCTATAAGATCAGAAGCTGCTTGCGCCCGAAATTCATGGGCTGCAGGCCTAAAAGGCACCATAAAATCACCGGCGTCCGCTCGTCACCCCGTGACGAGAACAGTGGGCCAGTCATGGGCGGTGCGAACGCTCGAGCGTGAAAGCCGCCCGCGACCGGCTACAGGGAGCGCTGGTTCACGCGCCTGGACAGCGCCTCGGCGCTTTCCTTGCGCTCGCTGTAGCGGTCCACAAGATGCGGCGAGACGTCGCGCGTGAGCAAGGTGAACTTGACCAGTTCCTCCATCACGTCCACCACCCGGTCGTAATAGGCCGAAGGTTTCATGCGGCCGGCTTCGTCAAACTCCAGAAAAGCCTTGGCCACCGAGGACTGGTTGGGAATGGTGAGCATGCGCATCCAGCGCCCCAGCACCCGCAACTGGTTGACGGCATTGAAGGACTGCGAGCCGCCCGAGACCTGCATGACGGCCAGCGTCTTGCCCTGGGTCGGGCGCACCGCGCCCTCAGACAGCGGAATCCAGTCGATCTGCGATTTCATGATGCCGGTCATGGCGCCGTGGCGCTCCGGAGAGCACCAGACCATGCCCTCGGCCCATTGCGCCAGCTGCCGCAATTGCTGCACCTTGGGGTGCGTATCGGGCGCGTCGTCGGGCAGCGGCAGGCCGCGCGGGTCAAAGGTCCGGGTCTCCGCGCCCATGGCCTGCAGCAGGCGCTCGGCCTCTTCGGTCACAAGGCGGCTGTAGGAGCGTTCGCGGACCGAGCCGTAGAGCAGCAAAATGCGCGGCGGGTGCGCGCTGGGTGTCGCTCCCTGCAGACGAGCGAGCGCAGGCGCTACAAAAAGCGCCGGGTCGATATTGGGAAGATTCCGTGCAAGGGATTCAGCGTCCAGCAACACGCTCTCCCCGCTCGTTGATCAGCGGCTCGCCATCTTCCTTGGCAAAAGCACCGCGCTGCGGCGCAGGCAGGATGTCCAGCACGGCTTCGGACGGGCGGCACAGGCGCGTGCCCAGAGGGGTCACCACAATCGGCCGGTTGATCAGTATGGGATGGGCCAGCATTGCATCAATCAGCGCGTCATCGCCCAGCGCCGGGTTGTCCAGCCGCAATTCGCCATAGAGTGCTTCCTTGGCGCGGAGCAGGCCCCTGGCCGGAATGCCCATTTGCGCAATCAGCGCAAGCAGCTTTTCCCGTGTGGGCGGCGTAAGCAGGTATTCAATGACCTCGGGCTCGACACCGCTGTTCCTGATCAGCGCCAGCGTATTGCGCGAGGTGCCGCATCGGGGGTTGTGATAGATCGTGATGCTGGACATGTGCGTGGGCTCCTGGTGAAAACGCTCTTTGCGGCGAGGAAGATTGCATTGATTCAATTGTTCAATTATATTTGAACAATGGAAAAAATAGCCCCTGCGCCGTCAACCCTCGACGAAACCTCCGCCGTCAGGGCGCTCGCCGCGCTGGCCCAGGCGCAACGTCTGCGCGCCTTCCGGGCACTGGTAGTGGCCGGGCCGGACGGGCTGACGCCGGGCATCATGGCCGAGCAGCTGGGCGTGGCGCCCAGCGCCCTGTCTTTTCACTTGAAGGAGCTGGCGCATTCAGGTCTTGTCAGCAGTGAAGCCCGCGGCCGCAACCTGATTTATCGCACCAATATCGACCAGATGAACGCGCTGCTGGTTTACCTGACCGAGCATTGCTGTGAAGGCCAGGCCTGCAGCACCGGCACGCCGACGGCTTGCTGACAATTCAATGCGATTTCCGCTTCCAGCCCAATATTCACGGCCGCAATCAGCTATTAACTTTATAGCAAATCAAGCTATGCCGTTTTAATTTCCCGTTTTACTACCCCAGTCATCACCATGTCCGAACACCCCTTCCATGTTTTATTTCTGTGTACGCACAATTCGGCGCGCAGCATCCTTGCCGAGGCCATCCTTAACCACATTGGAAAAAGTCGTTTCAAGGCTTTCTCGGCAGGCAGCAGTCCGCGCGAAGATCAGCAGCCAAATCCGCTGGGTCTGCAGGTGCTGCAGCACGCCGGAATTTCAACCGAAGGCCTGCGCAGCAAGAGCTGGGACGAGTTTGCCAGGCCGGACGCCCCGCACATGGACCTGGTCATCACGGTCTGCGACAACGCTGCGGGCGAGGTCTGCCCCTACTGGCCCGGCCAGCCCGCCAACGCGCACTGGGGTTACCCTGACCCATCGGAAGGCGACGGCAGCGAAGAGCAAAAGCTCGAAGCCTTCCGCCAGACCATGCTCGCTCTGCACCGCCGCTTGACACTGCTGGTCAGCCTGCCGCCGGAGAAACTCGAACGCGCCCTGCTGCAGGCCAGCGCGCGCGATCTGGCCCATTCATAGGCCCGCTGCCCGCAAGATCCATCCTCGACTGATTTCCCGATTTGCCTGTGCGACTGCATTGGCAAGTTCCGGGAAGTGCTTCATAAAAACCGAAAACCAAAGGACTTCCGTGCTTGTCGCCCTGTTGATATTTATCGCCACCCTTACCTTGGTCATCTGGCAACCCCGCGGTTTGAGCATAGGCTGGAGTGCCTCGCTGGGCGCGGTGGTCGCCCTGCTGTCGGGCGTGGTGCAGCTCAGTGATATCCCCGTCGTCTGGCACATCGTCTGGAATGCCACGGCCACCTTCATCGCCGTCATCATCATCAGCCTGCTGCTCGACGAAGCCGGTTTTTTTGAATGGGCTGCCCTGCATGTGGCGCGCTGGGGCGGCGGCAAGGGCCGCTGGCTGTTTGCGCTGATCGTGCTGCTGGGCGCCGCAGTGGCTGCGCTGTTTGCCAACGACGGCGCGGCGCTCATTCTCACGCCCATCGTGATGGCCATGCTGCTGGCGCTCGGTTTCAGTGCGGCGGCCACATTGGCGTTTGTGATGGCCGCCGGCTTCATTGCTGACGTGGCCAGCCTTCCGCTGGTCGTATCCAACCTGGTCAACATCGTGTCGGCCGACTTTTTCAAGATCGGTTTTAACGAATACGCCGCTGTCATGATCCCTGTCAATATCGCCGCCGTCCTGTCGGCCCTGGCGGTGCTGATGCTTTATTTTCGGCGCGACATTCCACGCCACTACGACGTCACCCAGCTCAAGCAACCCCGCGCAGCCATCCGCGATGCGGCCACTTTCCGCGTGGGCTGGGCGGTGCTGGTGCTGCTTCTGATCGGCTTTTTTGGCCTGGAACCGCTGGGAGTTCCTGTCAGCGCCACGGCTGCCGCCTGCGCGATGCTGCTGCTCGCCGTGGCGGCGCGTGGCGACGCCATCAGCACCCGCAAGGTGATGCGCGGCGCGCCCTGGGAAATCGTGGTCTTTTCGCTGGGCATGTACCTGGTGGTGTACGGGCTGCGCAACCAGGGGCTTACTGCACAGATTGCCGCATTGCTTGACCGCTTTGCAGCGGGTGGGGTCTGGGGCGCGACCTTCGGCACCGGCTTTTTGACGGCGCTGCTGTCTTCGCTCATGAACAATATGCCGACTGTTTTGGTGGGCGCGCTGTCCATCGAGGCCAGCCACGCCAGCGGCGTGGTCAAGGAAGCCATGATTTACGCCAATGTCATTGGCAGCGACCTCGGGCCCAAGATCACACCTATCGGCTCACTGGCCACCCTGCTATGGCTGCATGTGCTGGCGCGCAAGGGCATGACGATTACCTGGGGCTACTACTTCAAGGTGGGCGTGGTGCTGACGGTTCCCGTACTTGCGGTTGCGCTTGCAGCGCTGGCACTGCGCCTGAGCCTGACATGACGAGGGCAGCCAGCAAAGGGCACGGTCACAAGCCTCGCTGTGAATATGCTTTTCCGTTTGTTCCCGAATCTTTACTTGCAGGCCTGAGCCAATGAAGCCAGGCCGCACCGCCACCGTCACCAGTCTGGGCATTGCCCAGACGCTCGCATGGGCGTCGAGCTACTACCTGCCGGCCATTCTGGCCCCATCCATGGCCCGCGATCTGGGCGTCAGCACACCCACGGTGTTTGCCGCCTTTTCAGTGGCGCTGGTGGTGTCCGCCCTGTTGGGGCCGGCAGCGGGCAAGGCCATTGACCGCCATGGCGGCCGGCCCGTGCTGGCCGCCAACAGCCTGCTTTTTTCGGCCGGACTGCTTGCCATGGCGCTGGCGCAGGGCCCGGTCGGATTGTTTGCCGCGTGGATGCTCATGGGCGTGGCCATGGCCGCAGGTCTTTATGAAGCGGCTTTTGCTGCGCTGGTGCACCTGTACGGCAAGGACGCGCGCGGCGCCATCACCGGCATCACCCTGCTGGCCGGATTTGCCAGCACCATCGGCTGGCCGCTGTCGAGCTGGCTTGAACTCGAATGGGGCTGGCGCACGGCTTGCCTGGTGTGGGCAGGATTGCACCTGCTGGTGGCTCTGCCGCTGAACCTGAGTCTGCCTTCACGTCCGACAGCTCCTGCAGTTGCGCATCTGGTGCAGTCCACTGAAAACGCCGATGTGCTGCGTCAGCAAAGCCCGGCTACAGCATCTGGGCCAGACCGCAACTCAGCCCGCACAGCCACGCTTTTGGCGCTGGTATTTGCGGTGACATGGTTCATCAGCACCGCCATGGCCGCCCACCTGCCCCGGCTACTGCAAGCCCATGGCGTACCCCTGGCAAGCGCGCTGATTTTTGCCGGACTGGTCGGCCCTGCGCAGGTAGCCGGGCGGCTTCTTGAATACGGACTGCTGCGCAATATCCACCCGCTGGTCTCAGCGCGTGTGGCGGCCATCCTGCACACGCTGGGCGCCATGGTTTTTTTCATGGCTGGCGTGCCTGCGGGTGCCATATTCACCGTACTGCATGGTGCCGGCAATGGCGTGTTGACGATTGCCAAGGGCACGCTACCGCTGGTGCTGTTTGGCGCTGGCAACTACGGTGCGCGCCAAGGCGTGCTGATGGTGCCCGCGCGGTTTGCCCAAGCCATGTCACCCTATTTGTTTGGCTTGGCCATCGACCGCTTTGGCGCAGGCGCATTGTGGTTTTCAGCCGCGCTTGGCCTGCTGGGTTTTACCGCGCTGATGCTGCTGCGTGATCACTCTGTTGAAGCGCAACAGCGCACCGGGCCGAATTTTCATTCCAGCCATTTCTGAAAAAATTGCGCCTGGCCCATGGCCGGGTCCAGCTGATAGGCGGCAAAACCCACCCGCTCATACAGCTTGATGGCGCTGGCGTTGCCCTGCAGCACCTCCAGCGTCAGCTTGCAGGCGCCGCGCTCGCGCGCGATCTCGTCGACCAGCGCCAGCATCTGCTCGCCGACGCGCTGGCCACGGTGGCTGGGCATCACGGCCACATCGTGGATGTTGACCAGCGGGCGGCACGCAAAGGTTGAAAAACCCTCAATGCAATTGATCAGGCCCACCGGCTGTTCACCCGCAAATGCCAGCACACTAAAAGCCTGGGGACGCGCAGCCAACGCCTTGACGAGGTTATTTTTTGCGAATTCACTGAGCGGCTCACCGCCGCCAGCCGCGTCTTGCGCGTAGGCGTCCAGCAGCAGAATCAGCGCATTGGCATGCGCGGGCTTGTTGTAGTCGGCCCGGCAGATGCGCAAATGGGAGGAAATGGATTCGGTCACGCGGTGCTCGTTATGAAAAGATGATTGCCGGATTTTAAAGACGGCACGAAACACGCCTTCGGGGAACTTGTCGGGGCGCAGCGTCCGGTTCGAAAAATCGGCTTTACCGCAGGTTTACGTACATCTTTCGAGGCGTACATCCGGTCCGGGGATGTTCCCCTGATAATTATCCAGGCCCGCTAGCCAGCGTTGCCTACTGGTATTAGGCCAGTCACGCAGATGAGCCACTTCCGTCAAATACAAAGAATGAGAATGCCGTGCCAACCGGCTTGGCCCGGCGTGTAAAAAGGATAGCTGATGGACCCGAAAGCCGAAATGCCGCATACCGGCACCAATCCAACAATTCCCATTAAACGATTGAGCCGCCGCGCCGCCATCACGGGCGGCCTTATTGCGGTGCTCGCGCTGGCCGGCACCGGCTGGATGACGTGGCAC
The DNA here is from genome assembly GCA_963793855.1 of uncultured beta proteobacterium. Taxonomy (GTDB): domain Bacteria; phylum Pseudomonadota; class Gammaproteobacteria; order Burkholderiales; family Burkholderiaceae_C; genus Polaromonas. The sequence goes on along the minus strand of CAWCBL010000003.1, from coordinate 253,539 downwards.
CTGACGCATCCTGCCGCCCCGACAGGCAGTGCCGCTGCCGGCCCCGCAGGTGCAGCCGGCAGGCGCATGGCCACCACCGTGGGCACCGCCACCGCCGAGCGCGCCAGCATCCCGATTATTCTGGATGCCCTGGGCACCGTGACACCGCAGGCCACCGTGAAGGTCCGCCCGCAAGTTTCTGGCGTGCTGGAAAAGGTGCTCTTCAGGGAAGGCCAGATGGTGCGCGCCGGCGACCTGCTGGCGACCATCGACCCGCGCCCGTTTGAATTGGCGCTGATGCAGGCCAGCGGTCAGCGTCAGCGCGACGAAGCACAACTCGACAGCGCCCGCGTCACATTGCAGCGCTACAGGACGCTGCTGGGCCAGGATTCGATTGCGCGCCAGGACGTCGATTCGCAGGCAGCGCTCGTCAAGCAGCTGGAAGGCACGGTGGTGATTGACAAGGCCAATGAAGGCACGGCGCGCCTGAACCTGGGCTACGCCCGCGTGGTGGCGCCCGTCGGCGGCCGTGTTGGCCTGCGCACCGTGGACGTGGGCAACGTGGTGAGCAGCAGCGACGCCAACGGCATTGCACTCATCACGCAAATCAGCCCTATTGATGTGGTGTTCGCCGTGCCCCAGGACCAGGCTGGCGAGTTGCAGCAAGCGGCCGCTGCGGGCACAGTCATGAAAGTCACTGCGCTTGACCGGACCCGCTCCAGCGCGCTGGACACCGGCGTATTTGCCTCGCTGGACAACCAGGTCGATGTGCAGACCGGCACGGTCAAGGCCAAGGCGCGTTTTGCCAACAGCAAGCTGGCGCTGTTTCCCAGCCAGTTTGTCAATGTCCAGCTGCAACTCAGGATGATTGAAAACGCCGTAGTGGTGCCGGTCACGGCCCTGCGCCGCGGCAACGATGGCGACTACGTCTATGTGCTGAATGCCGCCGAGCGCACCGTGTCCTTGCGGCCAGTCCAGCGCGGCCAGGCAACGGTGGAAAAAATCGTCGTGGCCTCCGGCCTGAAGGCCGGCGAGCGAGTCATCACCGAAGGCGCCGACCGGCTCAAGGACGGCGCGAGCGTGGTGCTGCCAGGCGACGCGCCGGGCGGCGCAGGTGGCGCGGGCCGTGCAGGCGCGGGCGGCAAACGCCTGCGCGCCGATGGGGGCAAGCAAGGCGCTGGAGCGCCGGCAGCCGCTGCTTCTGCCCCGGTTTCCGCTGCGTCGCAGCCCATGGCAGCCGATGTACCCGCAGGCCGGGCCTCCAGCCCGCAACGCCGCCAGCGCGCCTCGCAAGCCGAGGGATCATGAGTCAGCGCGAGCTTGCCGACGAGCCGGGCTCGTCATCTGGCGCACCGGCGGAGCTCTCCGCCATGAGCCCCTCCCGTCCTTTCATCCTGCGCCCGGTCGCAACCGCGCTGCTGATGGTCGCCATCGTGCTGGCGGGCCTGGTCGGCTTCAAGTTCCTGCCGCTGTCGGCCCTGCCGCAGGTCGATTACCCGACGATCCAGGTGCAGACACTCTATCCCGGCGCCAGCCCCGAGGTCATGGCGCAAACCGTGACCGCTCCACTGGAGCGCCAGTTTGGCCAGATGGCCGGCTTGAGCCGCATGAGCTCGACCAGCGCCGCCGGCGTGTCCATCGTCACGCTGCAGTTTGGCCTGGGCCTGGCGCTGGACGTGGCCGAGCAACAGGTGCAGGCCGCCATCAATGCCGGCGGCTCGATGCTGCCGGCGGACCTGCCCGCGCCGCCGGTCTATGCCAAGGTCAATCCGGCCGACGCGCCCATCCTGAGCCTGGCCATCACCTCCGACACGCTGCCGCTGACGGAAGTGCAGAACATCGTCAACACCCGGCTGGCGCTGAAGATCAGCCAGGTGGGCGGCGTGGGTCTGGTATCGCTCAGCGGCGGCCAGCGCCCCGCCGTTCGCATCCAGGCGGATACAAGGGCGCTGGCATCCTACGGGCTGGCGCTCGACACACTGCGGAGCGCCATTTCTGCCGCCAACGCGAATGGCGCCAAGGGCAGCATCGACGGCCCGACACGCTCGTATTCGATCAATTCCAATGACCAGCTGCCAGCTGCCGAAAACTACAAGAACCTGATCATCGCCTACCGCAACGGCGCGGCGGTTCGGGTGTCGGATGTGGCCAAGGTCATCGACAGTGCCGAGAACACCCAGCTCGGCGCCTGGGCCAGCATTGAGTGCACCGCAATCGCAGCGCAATCGGCTCCGGAAGATAACAAATGCATGGGAACGCCCGGCCGGCGCCTGGTGCCCGCCATCATCCTGAACGTGCAGCGCCAACCCGGCGCCAATGTGATTGCCACGGTCGATGCCATCAAGGCGCGACTGCCCGAGTTGCAGTCCGGCCTGCCGACCACCATGCGGGTTGACGTATTGAGTGACCGCACCACCGGCATACGCGCCTCCGTGCTGCATGTCGAGATCGAGTTGCTGCTGGCCGTGCTAATGGTGGTACTGGTCATCTTCGCGTTTCTGCACAACCTGCGTGCTACCGTGATTGCCAGCCTGGCCGTGCCAATTTCACTCATAGGCACCTGCGGCGCAATGTACCTTCTGGGCTACAGCCTGAACAACCTGAGCCTGATGGCGCTGACGATTGCCACCGGTTTCGTGGTGGACGACGCCATCGTGATGATCGAAAACATCTCGCGCCATATCGAGGAAGGCGAAACGCCCATGCTGGCCGCGCTCAAGGGTGCCAAGCAGATCGGCTTCACCATCATTTCGCTCACCGTGTCGCTGATTGCCGTGCTGATTCCCCTGCTCTTCATGGGCGACGTGGTGGGCCGCCTGTTCCGCGAATTCGCCATCACGCTGGCCATCACCATTTTGATATCGGCCGTGGTGTCGCTGACGCTGGTGCCGATGATGACCGCCAGATGGCTGAAGGCCGAGCCAAAAAAAGTTGAAAACCGCCAGGACCACTCGATCGGAGCGCGACTGCAGCGGTTTTTTGACAACGTCATCGTTCGCTACGACCACTCGCTGACCTGGGTGCTGCGGCACCAGGGCGCTACCTTGGTGGTGGCGCTGGCGACACTGCTGCTCACCGTGCTGCTTTATGTACTGATTCCCAAGGGGCTCTTTCCGACGCAGGACACGGGCCAGTTGCAGGCCAGGATTGAAACTGCCCAGTCGGTATCGTATGAGCGCATGGCTGCGCTGCAGCAGGCGGCCGCCAAAGCCATTCTCGAAGACCCCGATGTGGACACGCTGAGCTCCTTCATCGGCGTGGACGCGGCCAACAACACCATGCTGCATACCGGCCGCATGCTGATCAACCTCAAGCGCACACGCAGCGGCAGCCAGCAGGAAACCATGGACCGGCTGCGCGAGCGCGCAGGCAAGGTGGCAGGCGTCACGCTCTATCTGCAGCCAACGCAGGATTTGACCATTGACGCCGAAACCGGCCCCACACAGTTCCGCGTCTCGCTCGAAGGCTCGGACAACGCGACCGTGGTGACCTGGGCAAGCAAACTGGCGCAACGCATGGCGCAACTGGCCGACTTGCGCCATGTGGCGTCCGATGCTGACGCCAAGGGAACGGCCGCCTACATCACGGTGGACCGCGACACGGCGTCGCGACTGGCCATCACCACCGCGTCGATTGACGATGCGCTGTACAGCGCTTTTGGCCAGCGCATCGTCTCGACAATTTTTACCGAGACCAACCAGTACCGCGTGATTCTGGAAGCCCTGCCCGATTCGCTGGCCACGCCGGCCTCGCTAGGCAACCTGCCCCTGAAAACCGGTTCTGGAACCACCACGCCGCTATCGTCGATTGCCACCATCACCGAGCAGCCTGCGCCGCTTCAAATCACCCATGTGGCCCAGTACCCGGCCACCACACTGGGGTTTGACACGGCACCGGGTGCCTCGCTGGGCAAGGCGGTTGACGAGATCAAAAAGGCGGCCAAAGACATCGGTCTGCCCACCAGTGTCACCCTGACTTTCCTCGGTGCGGCCGGGGCTTACCAGTCGTCTCTTTCCAACCAGCTGTGGTTGATTCTGGCGGCCGTGGTCTGCGTTTACATCGTGCTGGGCGTGCTGTATGAAAGCTACGTCCATCCGATGACGATTCTCTCTACCCTGCCCTCTGCCGGGGTGGGCGCGCTGCTGGCGCTGATGATGAGCGGCTCGGATCTGGGCGTGATCGGCATCATAGGCATCATCCTCCTGATCGGCATTGTCAAAAAGAACGCCATCATGATGATCGACTTTGCGATCGATGCCGAGCGCAACCAGGGCAAGTCGCCGCAGGAGGCGATTCACCAGGCGGCGCTGCTGCGGTTTCGCCCGATTCTGATGACGACGCTGGCGGCGCTGTTTGCGGCTGTGCCGCTGATGCTGGGCTTTGGCGAGGGCGCGGAGTTGCGGCGGCCGCTGGGGCTGGCCATTTTTGGCGGGCTGATTGTCAGCCAGGTGCTGACGCTGTTCACGACGCCGGTGATTTACCTGGCATTTGACCGGCTGGGGCGGCGGTTTGGACGGAAGGAGCGGGTGGATGCTTCTGTTGTCTGATTTTTATGCTTTTTATGGCTGTAGCGCATTGTTTATATGCGCTTCTAGCTACGTTATTTATAGCAATCCCGGTTTTCTCTGCCTGGACTTGCTGGCCGGGGGTCGCCCGGCGGCGAAGCAAAAGAAAGTTACTTGCCGCCGGGCAACTCCCGGCCAGCCCAACCACTCAAGGCCAGCCCTGCGCCGGCAGGCAACAGGACAGCAGCCATGAGCCTGTCCAGCCCCTTCATCCGCCGCCCTATCGCCACAGTCCTGCTGACCATAGGCCTGGCACTCGCAGGCATAGGCGCCTTCTTCGTCCTGCCCGTCTCCCCCTGCCCCAGGTGGACTTCCCTGTCATCTCGGTAAGCGCCTCCCTTCCCGGCGCCAGCCCCGACACCATGGCCAGCAGTGTCGCTACGCCGTTGGAGCGGCGCCTGGGCATCATTGCAGGCGTCAACGAAATGACGTCCAACAGTGGCACGGGATCGACCCGCGTTAGCCTGCAGTTCGACCTGAACCGCAAAATTGACGCCGCCGCACGCGAAGTGCAAGCCGCCATCAACGCCTCCCGCGCCGACCTGCCCGCGTCGCTGCGCAGCAATCCAACCTACCGCAAGGCGAATCCGGCGTCGGCACCGGTCATCATCCTCGCGCTCACCTCCCAAACCCGCTCCCCAGGGCAAATCTACGACGAAGTGTCCAACCTGGTGCAGCAGAAAATTGCCCAGGTGCCTGGCGTGGGGGATGTGGAGCTGGGCGGCGGCTCGCTGCCCGCCGTGCGCGTCGAGTTGCTGCCCTTCGCACTCAACCGCTATGGCGTCAGCATGGAAGATGTGCGTGCCGCCCTTCAGGCCTCCAATGCGAATCGACCCCGTGGTGCGATTGAAGGCAATGGCAGGCGCCTGCAGATTTACGCCAACGGAAACACGGCCACGGGCGGTCTGCGCGCAGCCGACTACCGCGGGCTGGTGGTGGCCTGGCGCAACAATGCGGCGATACGGCTGAGCGATGTGGCCGAGGTGGTCGATGGCGTTGAGAACACCAACACCCTGGGCCTCTTTAACGGCCAGCCGGCGGTCATCGTCCTCATCACGCGCCAGCCCGACGCCAATGTCATTGAAACCGTGGACGGTGTGCGCGCCCTGCTGCCAGAACTGCAAGCCCAGCTGCCGCAGGATGTGCAGCTGCAAGTCGCATCAGACAGCACCAACTCGATTCGGGCCTCGCTGCGCGAGATCGAAATCACGCTGCTGATTTCGATTGCACTGGTGGTGCTGGTGGTAAGCGCATTTTTGCGCAGCGCGCGCGCCACCTTCATCCCGGCCGTGGCCACCGTGGTGTCACTGCTGGGCACTTTTGGCGTGATGTATTTGCTCGGCTTCAGCCTGAACAACCTGAGCCTGATGGCGCTCACGGTGGCGACCGGCTTTGTCGTCGATGACGCCATCGTGGTGCTTGAAAACACCAGCCGTCATATTGAAGCCGGTATGGACCGCTTCAAGGCCGCGCTGCTGGGCGCGCGCGAAGTCGGTTTCACTGTCCTGTCCATCAGTCTGTCGCTGGTGGCGGTGTTCATTCCGCTGCTTTTCATGGGCGGCCAGGTGGGGCGGCTATTCCGCGAATTTGCGGTCACACTGTCGGCTGCGGTGCTTATTTCGCTGGTGATTTCGCTGACCACCACGCCCATGATGTGCGCCTGGCTGCTCCAGCCCCATGCCGGCAATCGCCCGCCGGGGCGCATTGCCCGAGGGTTTGAGAACGCCTTCAAACGCCTGCTCCGCGGCTACGAGCGCAGCCTGGACTGGGCACTGGGCAGCAAATTTCTGGTCATGCTCATACTGCTTGCCGTGGTGGGTCTGAACGTCTATCTGTATATGGCAGCACCCAAAGGCTTTTTCCCCCAGCAGGATACCGGGCAAATCAACGGCGGCCTGCGCGCCGATCGCAGCATTTCCTTTCAGGCCATGCAGGGCAAGCTCAAGGAGCTGGTCGACATCATCCGGCGCGATCCGGCCGTGGATACCGTGGTTGGCTTTACCGGTGGCTCACGCGCGGGCGGCGGCTTCATGTTCATCAACCTGAAACCGGTGGGGCAGCGCAAAGATGCAGGCCAGGCCGTCATAGCACGGCTGCGCCCGCAACTGGCGCGCGTCACGGGCGTCAGCCTCTTCCTCAACCCGGTGCAAGACTTGCGCGGCGGCGGTCGCCAGAGCAATTCAACCTACCAGTACACACTGAAAAGCGACAACGCGGCCGATTTGAAAAAATGGGCGACGCGACTGGCCGAGCAGATGAAACTGGAAAATGCACTCACGGACGTCGATACCGACCAGCAGGAAAATGGCGTCGAATCCATGGTGACCGTGGACAAGGAGAGTGCGGCGCGCCTCGGCATCAGCTCGCGCGATGTGGATAACGCGCTCTACAACGCCTTTGGCCAGCGCCAGGTCGCCACCATTTACGGCGACCTGAACCAGTACCACGTCATCATGGAAGTGGCGCCGCGCTATATCCGCAGTCCCGAGTCGCTCAAGGATATTTATATTCCGGCCAAGGGCGGCAGCGGCACAACGCTGGCCAGCGCGGCAAGCTCCGGCACGGTTTCGGTGGTGGCCAACCCGGCTTTGCGGGATCCCTCCTCGGGTCAGGCCCTGAGTTCTTCCGTCACCACGATGGTGCCGCTGTCGGCCATTGCCAGCTTCAAGGAAAACGCCGCCGCTGCGTCGGTCAGCCACGAAGACGGTGAACTCTCTACGACGGTGTCTTACAACCTCGCCGAGGGCAGTACGCTCAGCGATGCGCAGGCCGCCGTCAGACAGGCGGAAGCCGCCATCGGCCTGCCCAACAATGTACGCGGCAGTTTCTCCGGGACGGCGCTCAGCGCGCAGCAGTCGCAAAACGAGCAGCCCCTGCTCATATTGGCCGCGCTGGTGGTGATATACATCGTGCTGGGCATTCTTTACGAGAGCCTGATTCACCCGCTGACCGTGCTCTCCACCCTGCCCTCAGCCGGCGTGGGTGCCGTGCTGGCGCTACTGCTGTTCAAGATGGATTTTTCCATCATCGCGCTCATCGGTATTTTTTTGCTGATTGGCATCGTCAAGAAAAACGCCATCCTCATCATCGACTTTGCCCTGGATGCCGAACGCGCGCATGGCCTTTCCGCTACCGAAGCCGTGCGCGAAGCCTGCTTGCTGCGCTTTCGCCCGATTTTGATGACCACGCTAGCCGCCATCCTGGGCGCCTTGCCATTGGCCATCGGCTTTGGCGAAGGCGCCGAGCTGCGCCGCCCCCTGGGCATCACCATCATTGGCGGACTGATTGCCAGCCAGGTGCTGACACTGCTGACCACGCCGGTGGTGTACGTGCTGCTTGACAAGCTGCGCCGCCGCAGCCCGTCCGAGCGCCATCTGAGCCGCCACCCGGGTGACCCATCCGGTGAGCCGCCGCTTGCTACGCCGCTGCAACTGCAATGAGGTATTCCATGCACATGAAGAAGATTTTTCGTCCCAGCCCTCGCCCGTTATTTGCCGCAGCCGTGATGGCGCTGGCAATCAGCGGCTGCGCCGTCGGCCCCAACTATCAGCGTCCGACTTCACCTGATGTGAGTCGCTTCAAGGAAGCCGAAGGCTGGGTGCCGGCAGCCCCCGCCGATGCGCTGGAACGCGGCCCCTGGTGGTCGCTGTTTGGCGACCCGGTGCTGGATCAACTTGCTGCGCGCGTGGAAGTATCCAACCAGAACGTCGCGCAGGCGGTGGCCGCCTATGCGCAGGCGCGCGCCCTGGTTCGCGAACAGCGCGCCTCGCTGTTTCCGTCTGTCTCGCTGGACGGCGGCGCCAGCCGCTCGGGGTCCGCCAACGTGAGTCCTGCCAATAAGTACCAGCTCAGCATAGGCGGCAGCTGGGAGCCTGACGTGTGGGGACGGCTGGGCCGCGCTGTCGATAGCGCATCGGCCAGCGCGCAGGCCAGCGCGGCGGACCTGGCCTCGGCCCGGCTTTCGGCCCAGGGCGAGCTGGCGCTAAATTACCTGTCGCTGCGGCAGACCGATGCGCAAAAAGCGCTGCTGGCAAGCACGCTGGCCGGCTACCAGCGTTCACTTGAAATCACGCAGAACCGCTACGCCGCAGGCATTGCCGCAAAAACCGACGTGCTGCAAGCGCAGACCCAGCTGGCCAATGCGCAGGCCGACGATGCCGGACTGGTGCGCCAGCGTGCTCAGCTCGAACATGCCATCGCCGTGCTGGTCGGGCAAGCGCCGGGCAATTTCACGCTAGGGCCAACCGACTGGAACCCTGTGGTGCCGGAAGTCCCCGTGGGCGTGCCTTCAACGCTACTGCAGCGCCGGCCCGACATTGCGGCAGCAGAACGCCGCGTGGCCGTAGCCAACGAACAGATCGGCATCGCCAAAAGCGCTTACTACCCCAGCCTGTCTCTGAGCGCATCTTACGGACTGGGCGCCAGCCGGGTGGCCGATCTGTTCAGCGCCTCCAGCAGCGTCTGGTCCATCGGCCTGTCGGCAGCGCAGGCGCTTTTTAATGCCGGAGCCACCAGCGCCCGCGTCGAAGGCAGCGAGGCCGCCCATGCACAAGCCGTGGCGCGTTACCGGCAAACCGTTCTGAGCGCGTTTCAGGGTGTTGAAGACCAGCTGGCCGCCACCCGCGTGCTGCTGACCCAGCAGGACTTGCGCCGCCAGGCCTCAGAAGCGGCCGACCAGGTGGAGCAGCAAGTGCTCAACCGCTACCGCAGTGGCCAGGTCAGCTACACCGAGGTCATCACAGCCCAGGCCGCCGCGCTGAGCGCACGCCGCGCGCTGGTGCAGGCCATGGCCGACCGCCAAACCACCGCGGTGGCCTTGATACAGTCGCTGGGCGGCGGCTGGCAGGCGGGGCAGTAAAGAGAATCAGATGACAGCTGTTACGTTTTAAGCAGCAAAATACGCCCGTATCCGTTGCGCCAAGCGCTGAAAAATACATTTTGTTGTGCGGTTTCCAGCAGATTGACCCTGCTCCGGCGTGAAGATGTGAGGGCGAGAGCAGCACAAAATGTCCACTGTTGACCAGGGTCATGATGGCGACCCCGTTGATGCGTGATAGTCATAGCGACTTGAATCCAAGGAGCTATCTACATGAAACTGCTGACCGACCTTTTTTCGACCGACTACGGACTCATGAGCGTTATCGGCATTACTTTCATGATGGGCATGGGCGTGTTTTTCATCCGTCTATTCACCAGCAAGATGAACGAGGACGCCAAACGGGCGGGGAAATAAGTCGAGTGATAGCCCACGGCAGGCTGGCGGGCGCCCCTTACTCACTATCTATTTAATAGCTAGCCATGCCCGCAGATAAAGCGCTGGCATCCAATTTAGTTACAAATCAGGACGCCAGATCGGTTTTCAGCAGCGCAAGGTATCCGCCACGCGCTCGGCACAGACTCTGGCCTGCTCGGCATCGCGCGCCTCCACCATCACCCGCAGCAGCGGCTCGGTGCCGCTGGCACGTATCAGAATGCGGCCGTTATCGCCCAGCTCGATTTCCACCGCTTTGGTTTGCGCTGCCAGCTCAGCACTGTTCTTCCAGTCCTGGCCGGGCTTGAGCCGCACGTTGATCAGGGTCTGCGGGAACAGCACCACGTCCGCCAGCAGTTGCGCCAGAGTCTGCTTGCTACGCACGCAGGCTTGCAACACCTGCAAGGCGCTGATGAGGCCGTCACCGGTCGTGTGCTTGTCCAGCGCCAGCAGGTGGCCTGAGCCCTCCCCGCCCAGCAGCCAGCCACGCTTGTCGAGTTCTTCAAGCACATAGCGGTCGCCGACCTTGGCGCGCACGAACTCCACCCCCCTGGCTTTCAGTGCGACCTCCACGGCCATGTTGGTCATCAGCGTCCCCACCGTCCCCGGCACGCTTTCACCGCGCGCCAGCCGCTCATTGACCATCAGGTACAGCACTTCATCGCCGTTGAAAAGCCGGCCATTGCCGTCCACAATCTGCAGCCGGTCGGCATCGCCATCCAGCGCAATACCGAAATCGGCCTTGTTGGCCTTGACTGCGGCAACCAGTGCTTCAGGGTGAGTGGCGCCGACTTCGTGGTTGATGTTCAGGCCATCAGGCGCGCAGCCGATGGCAATGACTTCTGCACCCAGCTCATGGAAAACCATGGGCGCGATCTGGTAAGCCGCGCCATGCGCGCCATCGACCACGATCTTCATGCCCTTGAGCGTCAGTTCATGGGAAAACGTGCTCTTGCAAAACTCAATGTAGCGCCCCGCTGCATCGTCCAGGCGGCGCGTTTTTCCTAGCGAGGCTGAATCCGCCCAGACCGGTGGCTCCTCCAGGGCAGCCTCCACCGCCAGCTCCCATTCGTCATTGAGCTTGGTGCCCTGCGCGCTGAAAAACTTGATGCCGTTGTCTGCAAACGGATTGTGGCTGGCGCTGATAACCACCCCAAGACTGGCCCGCTGCGCGCGCGTGAGATAGGCCACGCCAGGCGTGGGCAAAGGCCCGAGCAGCACCACATCGACGCCAGCCGAATTGAAGCCGGATTCCAGTGCGCTTTCCAGCATGTAGCCGGAAATGCGGGTGTCCTTGCCAATCAGGACGGTCGGGCGCGTTTCGGTCTTGCGAAGGACGCGGCCAACGGCGTGGGCGAGACGAAGTACAAAATCGGGGGTGATGGGCGCCTGGCCCACGGTGCCACGAATGCCATCGGTACCAAAGTATTTTCTTTTCATGAGTCTCGCTATTTGTCCAAGTCGGTTGCTGTGTCGTTGCCTTGCTGATTTTCACGACAGTCGCATGTATTTTAGGAGCGGGGTTTACTGACTTCCGCTTAAAGTGCAAGGTATTGCGCGGTGCAACAATAAAATTTGTCCCCCTCAGCTTGCAGCGGCCCAAACCTTGAGGGCCAGCACAGTCTCGCGCACGTCATGCACGCGCACAATGCGGGCGCCGCGTTCAACCGCCAGCAAGGCAGCCGCCACGCTGGGCACCATGCGCTCAGCCATCTCCAGGGGCACATCACCTGCGGCAGAGCTGCCGCACACGGCCGCCAGAGACGACTTGCGTGACCAGGCCGCCAACAGTGGATAGCCCGCCGTCAGAAACTCCCGCTGCCGCGCCAGCAGCGCAAAATTTTGCGCCACGGTTTTGCCAAATCCCACACCGGTGTCCAGCACAATGCGGGCCTTTTCAATGCCAGCGGCCTGCAACTCATGCGCTGCATGCTCCAGAAAAGAAAGCACTTGCGCAACCACGTCGCCTTCCATGGGTGCAGTCTGCATGGTTTGCGGATCGCGGTGCATGTGCATCAGGCAGACACCGCAGCTCGGGTGCGCAGCGACCGCCTGCGTGGCGCCCGGCTGGCGCAGTGCCCATATGTCATTGATGATGTCGGCGCCCAAGTCCAGCACGGCCCGCATGACCTCGGGCTTGTAGGTATCAACGGAAACCGGCACACCCAGTTTGGCCGCAAGTTGCACGGCGGGCAACACGCGCGCAAGCTCCTCTTCCAGCGGCACGGGCGGCGCGCCCGGTCGGGTGGACTCGCCACCAATGTCCAGCAGGTCGGCACCGTCCTGGATCAACTGCTCGCAATGCGCCAACACACCGGACAAGCCGCCACCTTGGGTGAAATATTTGCCGCCATCCGAGAACGAGTCGGGCGTGACATTGACGATGCCCATGACGCGCGGCTTGGACAAATCAATCTGAAAGCGTGAGGTTTGCCAGATCATGGGCGGGCCTTAATGGTAGATTGAGTGACTGCCGAAAGCAGATAGAAGCTGGCAGACAAAGAAAAACCGGGGACTGGCCCCGGTTTTTCATGCATTGAGAACTTTACCTTGGCGCACTATCAGGCCACCGTCGGTACCGGATCAGTGGCTACAGCAGGACTGCCGCCGCCGGGACCGCCACCACCGCCGACTGACGAGTTGCGCGGTGTCCAGTCTTTGGGAGGACGAGGCTCCTTGCCGGCCATGATGTCGTCGATCTGCTCCATGTCAATGGTTTCCCATTCGAGCAAGGCCTTGGCCATAGCGTGCATCTTGTCCTTGTTATCCTCGATCAGCTTGCGCGCCTGAGCGTACTGCTGGTCGATGATGCGGCGCACTTCGGTATCCACCTTTTGCAGCGTGGACTCGCTCATGTTGTTGGTTTTTGTCACAGAGCGACCCAGAAACACTTCGCCTTCATTCTCGGCATAGACCATGGGGCCCAAGGCATCGGTCATGCCGTAACGCGTGACCATGTCGCGGGCCAAGGCCGTTGCACGCTCAAAATCGTTGCTGGCGCCCGTGGTCATCTGGTTCATGAACACTTCTTCGGCAATGCGTCCGCCAAACAGCATGCTGATCTGGCTGAGCATGTACTCGCGGTCATAGCTGTAACGGTCTTGCGCAGGCAGGCTCATCGTGACACCCAGAGCGCGGCCACGCGGAATGATGGTGACCTTATGGACCGGATCGCACTTGGGCAGCATCTTGCCGATCAGCGCGTGACCCGACTCGTGATAGGCGGTATTACGGCGCTCTTCTTCAGGCATGACCATGCTCTTGCGCTCGGGGCCCATCAGGATTTTGTCCTTGGCCTTTTCGAAGTCCTGCATCTCCACCACGCGGGCACTGCGGCGAGCGGCCATGAGGGCGGCTTCGTTGCAGAGATTAGCCAGGTCAGCACCCGACATGCCGGGTGTGCCGCGGGCAATGATGCTGGCGTTGACGTCCTGGCCGAGCGGGACCTTGCGCATATGGACATTGAGAATCTGCTCGCGGCCGCGAATGTCGGGCAAGGTGACATAAACCTGGCGGTCAAAACGGCCGGGGCGCAACAAGGCCGCGTCCAGAATATCGGGGCGGTTGGTGGCAGCCACGACGATGACGCCAACATTGGTTTCAAAGCCGTCCATCTCGACCAGCATCTGGTTCAGTGTCTGCTCCCGCTCATCATTGCCGCCACCCACGCCAGCGCCACGCTGACGGCCAACGGCGTCAATTTCATCAATGAAGATGATGCAGGGGGCATTTTTCTTGGCGTTGTCGAACATGTCGCGAACGCGGGCAGCGCCCACACCGACAAACATTTCAACGAAATCGGAACCGGAAATCGAGAAGAAAGGCACCTTGGCTTCGCCGGCAATGCCTTTGGCAAGCAGGGTTTTACCGGTGCCCGGAGGGCCGACCAGCAAAAGACCGCGCGGAATACGGCCGCCCAGCTTCTGGAATTTTGCGGGGTCTTTGAGGAAATCAACGACTTCCTTGACCTCTTCCTTGGCCTCATCGCAACCGGCCACGTCGGCAAAGGTCACGGTGTTGGTGGACTCATCGAGCATTCGGGCCTTGGATTTGCCGAAGCTGAACGCGCCGCCCTTGCCACCGCCCTGCATTTGCCGCATGAAATAAACCCATACGCCAATCAGGAGCAGCATCGGGCCCCAGCTGACCAGCAGGGTCATGAGAAGGGAACCTTCTTCACGGGGTTTGACGTCGAACTTCACGTCGTTGGCGATCAGGTCGCCCACCAGACCGCGGTCGAGGTAAGTCGCCGTCGTGCGGATTTTGCGGTCGTCCGTCGTGGTGGCCGCAATCTCGGTACCGCCCTGACCTTCCGCAATCGTTGCTGTCTTGATGCGCTTGCCGCGCACCTCCTCCAGAAACTCGGAATAACCCAGGTAAGTGGAGCCTGCGCTACCGCGTGTGTCAAATTGCTTGAAAACGGTGAACAGCACCATGGCGATCACCAGCCAGATTGCAATTTTCGAAAACCACTGATTATTCAAGGACTACTCCGATGTAAGAACCCAAAGCCGTTGGGATGGCACATGCGTCTGATTTTAGGCGTTTCAAGAGCCTAAGCCACAGAACGCGGACTGCACCCCTAGGCTTGAAGCGGATTTAGGGGGTGTTTTACGACCAGAGCAGCTCATACAGCCGCTCCCGCAGGCTTTTTAAGCCCCCTGCCAACCAGGAAAGTTTCTGAAGAATTGGAACGCGAAGCCTTGGGCTTCATGCGCTTGACCACCTTGAAAGTGGCCTGAAACAGTTTGACCAGCTCGTCATAGCCGCTGCCGTGAAACAGCTTCACGACGAGCGCGCCGTCCGGTTTCATGCGATTTTGCGCAAATTCCACCGCCAGCTCCACCAGATGCGCAATGCGCGCCGCATCAGCCGACTCAATCCCTGAGAGATTGGGCGCCATATCCGAAATAACAAGATCAACCTTGATGGACCCCTTATCCGTAGCCAAAGCCTGCTCCAGTTTTTGTAGCACTTCGGGTTCGCGAAAGTCACCTTGAATGAACGTCACGCCTTCAATCGGCTCCATCGGCAGCATGTCCAGCCCGATGATGCGGCCATTAAGCTCGCCTGCCGCGGCACCGGTCGGCGACAGCTTGCGCCGCACGTACTGACTCCAGGCGCCGGGCGTGCTACCGAGGTCGACCACGCAGTCACCCGGTTTGATCAACCCCAGCGTTTCATCCATTTCCTTCAGTTTGAACGCAGCGCGCGCACGGTAGCCCTCCTTTCGGGCCTGTTTCACATAAGGGTCGTTGATGTGGTCGTGCAACCACGCTTTGTTAACTTTTTTACCTTTTGCATCGCCCTTGGCAATGACCTTGGTGGCGGCTTTGGGAAGAAGCTTATGGTCTGGCTTGGCATTTACTTTCATGGGGCCTATTGTCGTCTTCCAGACTCCACCGATAATTGGGGCATGGCTCAAATACAACTTACCCCTGCCCAGCGCAAAGACCACCGCGCTGAAGCGCACCATCTCAACGCCGTTGTGATGATTGGCTCCGACGGCCTGACCGAAGGCGTCAAGAAAGAAATCGACGCAGCACTCAACGCCCACGGCCTCATCAAGGTGCGGGTCCAGTCCGACGACCGGCCCGGGCGCGAAGCGATGTTTCAGGCCCTGGCCGAAGAACTCAATGCCGCGCCCATCCAGCACATCGGCAAGCTTCTCGTGCTGTGGCGGCCGATTCCGGAAAAAGACAAAAAGGTCAGCGAGGACCGCATGGCCGGCCCGCGCGACATCAAGGTACTTAAAAACAGTTCCCGCTATGGTCAGCGCCCGGAAGTTAAAACCCTGCGTGTATTGGGCAACCAGCGCCTGACACCCGGCGGCACCGTCAAGCGGTCCAAGCCAAAGCAGCGCAGCGTCAAAAAACGCGCCCAGGACTGAGCCGTCCTTCTGAGCGCTTTGCCGACCTCACCAGTCGGCATTTGCGTTTTCAGGGCCGCAAGCAAGCTTTGGCCTTTAGATTTGACCCACCCGCCCACAGCTAGATGCCATGACCAATCCACTTCTCGACTTTTCCGACCTTCCCCTGTTTGACCGTATCCTGCCCGAGCATGTCGGCCCGGCCATGGATGCCTTGCTGGTGAAGGCCGATGCGGCGCTGGAGCAGGTCACGGCGCCCGACTTCCCGGCCTCATGGAGCGAAATTTCCCGAGTGCTGGATGTGGCTACCGAGAAATTCGGCCGCGCCTGGGGCGCGGTCAGCCATCTGAACAGCGTGGCCGACACGCCCGAGCTGCGCGCCGCCTACAACGCGGCCTTGCCCAAGGTCACCGAATTCTCGACCCGGCTGGGCGCGGACGAGCGCCTGTATGCCAAGTACAAAGCCATCGACACCTCCACCCTGAATGCCGAGCAGCGCCAGGCGCACAAGAATGCGATCCGCAACTTTGTACTTTCGGGGGCGGAACTCACAGGTGCGGCCAAGGAACGTTTTGCCGAAATCCAGGAGCGCCAGGCTGAACTAAGCCAGAAATTCAGCGAAAACGCGCTCGATGCCACCGATGCCTTTGCCTACTATGCGAGCGCCGAAGAGGTGGCGGGCATCCCTGATGACGTGCTGCAAACGGCCCGCGCACAGGCAGAAGCTGAAGGCAAGGCGGGTTACCGGCTCAGCCTGAAAATGCCGAGCTACCTGCCCGTCATGCAGTTTGCCGAAAGCAGCGCCCTGCGCGAAATTCTTTACAAGGCTTACACCACGCGCGCCAGCGACCAGGCGCCGGCAGAGTTCAGCCAGTTCGACAACAGCGCTGTCATGCGCGAAATCCTGGCCTTGCGGCAGGAAGAGTCCCAACTGCTGGGTTACCAGAATTTTGGCCAAGTCTCTGTGGTGGCCAAAATGGCGCAGTCTCCTGAGGAAGTCGTCACCTTTTTGCGTGACTTGGCCCGGCGCGCCCGCCCCTATGCCGAAAAAGACATCGCCGACCTGCGCGCTTTTGCCGCTGAGAAGCTGATGCAGCCTGACCCGCAACCCTGGGACTATGCCTACATCGGCGAAAAACTCAAGGAAGCCCGTTACGCTTTCAGTGAACAGGAAGTCAAACAATACTTCACGGCACCCAAAGTGCTGGCGGGCTTGTTCAAGATTGTGGAAAGCCTGTTTGAAGTGGCCATTCGATCGGACTCGGCTCCCGTGTGGAAGCCCGGCGTCGAGTTTTACCGCATTGAGCGCAATGGCGAGTTGCTGGGCCAGTTCTACCTCGATCAACCCGCCCGCACTGGCAAGCGCGGCGGTGCCTGGATGGACGACGTACGCGCCCGCTGGCTGCGTCCCGATACGGGCAAATTGCAAACGCCTGTCGCGCATCTGGTCTGCAATTTTGCCGAAGGCGCGGGCGGCAAGCCGGCGTTGCTGACGCATGACGATGTGACCACGCTCTTCCATGAATTCGGCCATGGGCTGCATCACCTGCTCACGCAGGTGAACGAGCATGACGTCTCGGGCATCAGCGGCGTGGAGTGGGACGCCGTCGAGCTGCCAAGCCAGTTCATGGAAAACTTCTGCTGGGAATGGGACGTGCTCAGGGGCATGACGGCCCATGTCAATACGGGTGAGCCCCTGCCGCGCGCCCTGTTTGAAAAAATGCTGGCAGCGAAGAACTTCCAGAGCGGCATGCAGACGCTGCGCCAGGTCGAGTTTTCGCTCTTCGACATGCTGCTGCATACCTCGCACAACCCCGATGAAGACCTGATGGGCCTGCTGAATGAAGTCCGCCGGGAAGTGGCCGTGATTTCTGCCCCCGCCTACAGCCGAACGCCGCATACCTTCAGCCACATTTTCTCGGGCGGCTATGCGGCCGGCTATTACAGCTACAAATGGGCCGAGGTACTCTCAGCCGACGCTTATGCGGCGTTCGAGGAAACCGCTGCAGCCGCAAAAACGACAGATACGGGCGAAGAGGCCGGCAAAACCACCGTCACGGTGGAAACCGGCAGAAAATACCGGCAAGCCATTCTGGAAGCGGGCGGAAGCCGCCCTGCCATGGAGTCGTTCAAAGCCTTCCGGGGTCGCGAGCCTTCGCTGGATGCGCTGTTGCGCCATCAGGGCATGGCGTAAAAATTTAAAAACCTGTATGCAAGACTGACTGGGGAACTCATGAGCTCAAACATAGCCAAGTTTTTGGCACCTCAAGCGCCTTTGGCCTTGCTGGCCCTGGTCATCGCGGGAAGTCTTTTCTTGCCGCAGTCCTATGCCCAGCAGGTCTATCGCATCGTGGGGCCTGACGGCAAAGTAACATTTTCAGACCAGCCGCCGCCCCCGGCAAGCAACACCAGAGTTAGCGCCGCCAATGCAAAATCGGCAGGCGGCATGACTACCGCCGGCCTGCCTTTTGAGCTGAGGCAGCTTGCAGCCAAATACCCTGTCACCTTGTACTCGGGCGACAACTGCGGGCCCTGTAACGCAGCCCGCTCGCTGCTGACCAGCCGCGGCATTCCCTTTAGTGAAAAAACGGTGACGAGCGCTGAAGACAGTCAGGCGCTGCAGCGCATCAGCGGCGAATCCGCCCTGCCCTTCATGACCATTGGAAGCCAGCAGCTCAAAGGCTTTTCCGACGCAGAGTGGACGCAGTACCTGAATGCCGCCGGATACCCGGCATCGTCAGTATTGCCTGCGAGCTACCGTGCTCCGGCAGCTACACCACTGACAACGACGGCTGCGGCACCCGCAGCAGCGCCTGCCAATGGCGCCGCGGCAGGTGCTGCTGGAAATGCAGCCCCCGTCCGCCCCGCTGCACAGCCCAACGCCAATCCGGCCGGCATCAAGTTCTAAGCCGACTTTCCGACTCGGGACCCTGGCTTAAAACACCAGCGTCTTGACGCCATCCGCCGTCCCCAACAGGCACACACTGGCCTTCTGGAACGCAAATACCCCCACCGTCACCAAACCGGGCCACTGGTTCACCTGCGACTCAAACGCCAGCGGGTCGGCGATCTTCAGGCCCGTCACATCCAGGATGTGCTGACCGTTATCGGTGACCAGCGGCGCGCCGTCCTGCAGGCGCAAGGTCGCGTTGCCGCCCAGTGCCTCAAACTGGCGCGCAATGCGTTTTGCGGCCATGGGAATCACCTCGACCGGGAGGGGATAGTTGCCCAGCGTTTGCACCAGCTTGGACTCATCGGCGATGCAGACAAACCTGCGCGATTGCGCAGCCACGATTTTTTCACGCGTCAGCGCCGCGCCACCGCCCTTAATCATGTAGCCCGCGTGGTCGATTTCGTCTGCACCATCGATATACACGGCCAACTCCTCCACTTCCGTCGCATCAAACACCTTGATGCCCAAGGCCTGAAGGCGTTCGGTGGACGCCACCGAGCTGGAAACCGCGCCGGCAATGCGGTCCTTTATCGTAGCCAGCGCATCGATGAATTTATTGACGGTGGAGCCGGTGCCGACGCCGACAATGCTGCCGGTTTCAACGTAATGCAGGGCGGCTTGGCCAACCAGGGTTTTGAGTTCGTCTTGTGTCATAGGGTGCTTTGCAGAAATTGCTTGGGGTGAAGTGGGTTTTTGCGACAATCAGAGTTCATGTCTTGCGGGCCACAAAGCCTGGCCAAGCCGCACAAACCCACAGCGATCTGCCTGAATTATCCAATGTCCCTGCTCCCTTACGCCCTGGCCCGTCCCTTTTTATTCGGGCTCGACCCTGAAACTGCCCACGAACTGACCATGGCTTCGCTGGCGCGCACCCAAGGCACGCCCCTGTCTGCGGCCTACTGCAACAGCCGGGTCAGCGACCCGATCGAACTAGCGGGGCTGAAATTCCCCAACCGCGTCGGCATGGCCGCGGGCCTGGACAAGAACGCCCGCTGCATCGACGGCCTGGCCGCGATGGGCTTTGGCTTTGTGGAAGTCGGCACGGTGACGCCAAAAGCCCAGCCCGGTAACCCCAAGCCGCGCATGTTCCGCCTGCCAGAGGCCAAGGCACTCATCAACCGGCTGGGCTTTAACAACGATGGACTGGATGCCTTCCTTGCCAATGTGCAGAAATCCAGCGTTCGCAGGCAACGCACACAAAACCCCTTGTTGCTTGGCCTGAACATCGGCAAGAACGCCGCCACGCCGATTGAAAACGCAGTGGACGACTACCTGATCTGCCTGGATGGCGTGTACCCGCATGCCGACTATGTCACCGTCAATATCTCCAGCCCCAACACCAAAAACCTTCGCGCGCTGCAAAGCGACGAAGCGCTCGACGCCTTGCTGGGCCGCATTGCCGAACGCCGCGAAGCGCTGGCCAGCCAACACGGCAAACGCGTACCGATTTTTGTAAAGATCGCCCCCGACCTGGACGAGACCCAGGTGGACGTGATTGCCGCCACCCTCAAACGCCACGCCATGGACGGCGTGGTGGCCACCAACACCACGCTCAGCCGCGATGCCGTCAAGGGTCTGCGCCACGCCGAGGAAGCCGGGGGCCTGAGCGGCGCTCCGGTGCTCGAAGCCAGCAACCGCGTGATCCGCCAGCTGCGCGCCGCGCTGGGCAAAGGCTTTCCCATCATTGGCGTGGGCGGCGTGATGAGCGGCGCGGATGCGGTATCCAAAATCAGGGCAGGCGCAGACGTGGTGCAGATTTACACCGGCCTCATCTACAAAGGCCCCGGACTGGTAGTCGAGGCAGCAAATGCGATTAAAAATAGCCAATAGCCCAGTAGATACGGGCGCAAGAAGCTATTAATTCAATAGCAATCACCCTATTCGACAGGGACTTCAGGGTTTGCCCGCAGGCGCGGTAGAGCCTGTCCCCTAGATTGCCCGGCGCCGCATCGAAGGCCGCAGCTTGCGACTACCATGCAGGCAAACCTGCCCCGGAGACCTGCACTTGTCCGCGAACCTATCCACCCCCGCCCGTCCTTATCCCCACCTGCTGTCCCCGCTGGACCTGGGTTTCACCACCCTGAAAAACCGGGTGCTGATGGGCAGCATGCATACCGGGCTGGAAGACGGACGCAAGCACTTTCCGGCCATGGCGGCCTATTTTGCAGAGCGTGCGCGCGGCGGTGTGGGCCTGATGGTGACGGGCGGCTTTGCGCCCAACATGGCCGGCTGGACCAAACCCTTTGCCGGCATGCTCGCCACTTCGGGCGCGGCGCGGCGCCACAAGCAGGTCACCGATGCGGTGCATGCAGAGGGCGGAAAGATCGCGCTGCAGATTCTGCATACAGGCCGTTACGGCTACCACCCGCTGTGCGTGGCTCCGTCGCGCATCCAGAGCCCTATCTCGCCTTTCACGCCGCGCGAACTGAGCGCCGGCGGCATTGAGCGGCAAATCCGCGCCTTCATCCGCTGCGCCCAGCTGGCCCGCGATGCCGGCTACGACGGCGTCGAAATCATGGGCAGCGAAGGCTATTTGATCAACCAGTTTCTCGTCACCCACACCAACCAGCGTAGCGACGACTGGGGCGGCAGCTATGCCAAGCGCATGCGCCTGGCGGTCGAGATTGTGCGGCGCACGCGCGAAGCCGTCGGCCCGGATTTCATCCTGATTTACCGCCTCTCGCTGATCGACCTGATTCCGGATGGCAGCAGCTGGGAAGAAGTCGTGCTGCTTGCCAAAGCCGTGGAGGCGGCAGGCGCCACCCTGATCAACAGCGGCATCGGCTGGCATGAGGCCCGCGTGCCCACGATTGCCACCTCGGTGCCGCGCGGCGCCTTCACCTGGGTGACCAAAAAGCTGCGGACCGAGCTGCGTGCCGCAGGCGTGATGATTCCAGTCATCACCAGCAACCGGCTCAACATGCCCGAAGTTGCCGAGCAGGTGCTGGCCGACGGCAGCGCCGACATGGTCAGCATGGCCAGACCCTTTCTGGCCGACCCCGATTTCGTCAACAAGGCCGCCCAGGGCCGAAGCCGGGACATCAATACCTGCATCGCCTGCAACCAGGCCTGCCTGGATCACGCCTTCAAGGGCAAGCTGGCGAGTTGCCTCGTCAACCCGCGTGCCGGACATGAAACCGAGCTGATCATCAAAATCACGCCCAGCAAAAAACGCGTCGCGGTGATTGGGGCGGGGCCCGCCGGGCTGGCCGCCGCCACCACGCTGGCCGAGCGCGGCCACGAAGTGACGCTGTACGAAGCAGCCGAGCAGATCGGCGGCCAGTTCAACTTGGCCAGGCGCGTGCCCGGCAAGGAAGAGTTCGCGGAAACCCTGCGCTACTTCGGCCAGCGTCTTGCCAGCACAGGCGTCAAGCTGCACCTGAACGCGCGCGTGCAGGCCTCCGACCTGCTGGCCCAGAAATTTGACGAGGTCATTCTGGCCACCGGCGTGACGCCGCGCAACCCGCGCATTGCCGGCCAGGACCACCCCAAGGTACTGAGCTACATCGATGTGCTGCTGGGCCGCCAGCCGGTGGGCCAGCGCGTGGCGCTGATTGGCGCGGGCGGCATCGGCTTTGACGTGGCCGAGTTCCTGGTCACGCCAGCGGGCCATTCCACCACCCTCGACCTGCCTGCCTGGCTGGCCGAATGGGGCGTGACCGACCCCGGCACGGTGCGTGGCGGCATCGTGCGCCCCCATGGCACGCCGCCGGAGCGGCAGGTGACGCTGCTGCAGCGCAAGCCCGGAAAACTGGGCGCAGGCCTCGGCAAAACCACAGGCTGGATTCACCGCGCGGCGCTGAAGATGAAAAACGTGGAAATGCTGTCGGGCGTCAATTACGAACGCATTGGCGAAGACCCCGCAGGAGCTTCAGGCCTGAGCCTCTTCATCACCTTTGGCGAGAAGCGCGAAAACGCCACCGTGCTCCAGGTGGACAACATCGTCCTGTGCGCCGGGCAGGAACCCCAGCGCGAGTTGCTGGAGCCGCTGCGGGCGGCGGGCATCAAGACGCATCTGATTGGCGGTGCAGACGAGGCCAGCGAACTGGACGCCAAGCGGGCGATTGATCAGGGAACGCGCTTGGCGGCATCGATGTAGTTTGCTATATTACTAATAGCACAAACCCACCATACCTTAAGGGTAAGAAGCCTTTTCAACGTTTCAATCTGGAACGAACCTGGCCTTGAACCTCAGATCGTCTTCAGGCAGCTCCAGCGTCACCAGCTGCCCCATCTTGCCGTCGCTGAGCCGGCAAGCAGCAAAGAGACCGTACTTGCCCTTGAAGTTGTAGCTTTCCAGATCGATCAGCATGTAGGGATAAGGTACAAAAACCTCATGCGGGAAAATTTCCCGGTGCCGGTTGCGCGGCGAGGGGAAAAGCTTGTAGTTGCCGGTGGTGATGCTCTTTGCTGTGGCCATGAGGTGTGCTTGCTGTTGGGTTTATGCTCCAGCGCGGGACTGTAAGCTCTAACCCTATTCTCACGCATGGAACCATATGACCGAGCGCCATTTAACCCCCGGCAAAGAACAGATCGAACTGCTCGATCCTTTCGAGCGCCTGTCCCTGGGCCAGATCCGGGTGATATCGACGGCGCCTCAAGCGATGAGCGCACTGCAGGAACTCGACGGCGTCACGGCCCTGGGGTTTGATACCGAGTCCAAACCCACCTTTGCCAAATTCGAAGCATCCACTGGACCGCATATCGTGCAGCTCTCGACGCTGGACAGAGCCTATATTTTTCAACTGGAGGATGCCGAGTGCAGGCGCGCCGTAGCACTGCTGCTCGAAGCCCATGGGGTCATCAAGGCCGGCTTCGGCTTGGGCGACGACCGCCGGCGCATCATCAGCAAGCTCGGCGTAGACCCGCAGGGCGTGCTGGACCTCAACACCGTGTTCAGGGAACGCGGCTACCGCAAGGACATGGGGGTGCGCGGCGCCGTGGCCGTGGTGTTCAACCAGCGCTTCATCAAGTCCAGAAAAGCGACCACATCCAACTGGGCCAACACCCAGCTGCAGGACTCCCAGATCATCTATGCCGCCAATGATGCCTATGCGGCGCTTCGGGTATTCAAGGCCCTGGGGCTGGATTAGCGCAGAGTGGCGTCCCGCGGGCAACAGACTTCGCGCTGCTGAAGATCAGGTCTGCAGGAATCGCACTGCTTGCCGGCTCGTCAGCGCAGTCACAGCCAATGCAGCAAACTCAATAGTCACCGTTGGATCCGCTCGCCAGACTCTCAAACTTGGTGATGCGGTTGATGAACGCCAGCTTCACGGTACCCGTCGGGCCGTTTCGCTGCTTGCTGATGATGACCTCTGCCACGCCCGGCTCCTTGCAGGCTTCCTTGGTGTAATACTCGTCACGGTAGATGAACATGATGATGTCGGCATCCTGCTCGATGGCTCCGGATTCACGCAGGTCGCTCATCATGGGCCGCTTATCGGTGCGGGACTCCACGCCTCGGCTGAGCTGTGAAAGAGCAATCACCGGGCACTGCAGTTCCTTGGCCAGCATCTTCAGGCCACGCGAAATTTCGCCCACAGCAGTAGCCCGGTTTTCGTCGCTCATGCTGGTGGATACGCTCATGAGCTGCAAATAGTCCACCACGATCAGGCCAAGCTTGCCGCACTGACGGGCCAGACGCCGGGCATTGGCGCGCAGTTCGCTAACCGTCAGGCCGGCGGTTTCATCGATATGCAGGGAAATAGTCCTCAGCTTCTCGATCGCCTCGGTCAGGCGCGGCCATTCCTCGTCGGTCAGGGCCCCGGTACGAAGATGGGTCTGGTCAATCCGGCCAATGGAGCCAACAATACGCACCGCCAACTGGGAAGCACCCATTTCCATGGAAAACACGGCAACCGGCAGGCCTTCATTCAGGGCCACATGCTCCGCGATATTGATGGCAAGAGCCGTCTTGCCCATCGACGGGCGCGCTGCCAGAATAATCAAATCACCCGCCTGAAAGCCGGAGGTCATGCGATCCAGGTCGTAAAACCCGGTCGGCACGCCGGTGACGTCATTCGGGTTATCCGCCATCTCGGTGACGCGGTCCAGCAAGTCCACCACCAGCGTGTCCATGCTCTGGAAGCCCTGCTGCGACCGACCGCCCTGCTCGCCGATATTGAGAATTTTCTGCTCGGCCTCATCAAGAATGACGGTAACCGCCTTGCCTTGCGGGTTGAAGGCATTGGTAGCAATCTCGTCGGAAGCAGCAACCAGCTTGCGAAGGATGGATCGCTCCCGAACAATCTCGGCATAACGGCGAATATTGCTGGCGCTCGGCACGTATTGAGCAAGCGCATTCAGGTAGCTCAGCCCCCCTATTTCCTCGGCTTTCCCCAGGCTCTGCAGGCGCTCATAGACCGTGATGATGTCGGCAGGCTTGGAGGCGTTGATCAGCCAGCCTATGGCGGCGTAGATGAGTTGGTGCTCGTGGCGGTAGAAGTCCTGGTCTGCCAGCAGGTCACCCACGCGGTCCCACGCGCTATTGTCGAGCAAGAGACCGCCCAGGACACTGGATTCACCTTCAATCGAGTGCGGTGGAATACGGAGCTGGGCGATCTGGCGGTCGGCGCTGTAACCCGATTCGGCAAAGGTGGAAAGTACGGCAGACATGGAGTTCCTTGGGAAGAGGGTAAATGGTACGCCGGGACACCGAAAACACGCGGGATAAGGCTGTGGACAAGCTGGGGAAATCTGGTGGAAATGAGGTAAGGGGATGTGCACAACCCCGAGAGGCACCAAAGCAGAGCATGACCTCAAGGCCTAGCAAAGAAAAAAGCCGCTCCGAAGAGCGGCTTTTCAGGATAAACGCGGTGTCAGTTTAAGCGGTTTCGCCGTAGACCGTGACCGTGATATCAACCACTACGTCGGTGTGCAAAGCCACGCTGACAGCATGGTCGCCCACGGTTTTCAGTGGGCCGTTTGGCAGGCGAATTTGCGATTTTGAAACCGCAAAGCCTTGCTTGGACACTTCTTGAGCAATGTCAGCATTGGTGACGGAGCCAAACAGGCGACCATCAACACCAGCCTTTTGCGTGAGCTTGACGGTGGTACCGCCGAGCTTTGCGCCTTGAGCTTGCATTTCGGCGAGCTTGGCAGCTGCGGCTTTTTCAAGTTCAGCGCGTTTGACTTCGAATTCCTTGATAGCCACTGCGGTAGCGCGACGGGCGCGGCCGGAAGGGATCAGGAAATTGCGTGCGTAGCCGTCTTTAACTTTGACGACTTCACCCAGGTTGCCCAGGTTCACGACTTTGTCGAGCAGAATAATTTGCATGGTCGTATCTCCTTACAGGCTACGGTGCTGGTCGCTGTAAGGCAGCATCGCGAGGAAGCGAGCGCGCTTGACGGCGGTGTTGATCTGGCGCTGGAAAATCGCGCGGGTGCCGGTCAGGCGTGCAGGGATGATTTTTCCATTTTCAGAAACGAAATCGCGCAGGGTGTCGATATCTTTGTAGTCGATTTCTTCAACGCCAGCGGCTGTGAAGCGGCAAAAACGCTTGCGCTTGAACAGCAGGGATTGGGTATTGCGCTTTGGGCGCTTGTCTTTATTGAAACGTTTTGGTCCGGCCATGATGGACTCCTTAAATGGGGTTCAGTACTTGCTCTACCTGGTCTGCCGGGTGAAGAGCTTGAATATGAAAAACAACGCCTTTGCTGGTGCGCGCATTGATGAGAAATCCGGTGAACCTGAAAGCTTTGCCTAGGGCCAGCCGGACTGTTTGTTCAGCCAGCGTTCCGAAGGCAACTGCCCTCATCGTCAACTTGACCTTTCTGTTCACACCGGACTCAAGAATTTCAGACTCGTGTTCGAGGACTAAATTAATGGCAGGGATTCCAGCGGGCGTGTAGCGAAGAGCGCTTAACTCAGCGATACAGGCGGTCAGCTCAACGTGGTTCACTGCAGCTTTCCCGGCGCGGCAGCGATGCATTCAACAGCATGGGGCGAATTACGCCGCAAACTCCTGCTGTTGGGTTTTACGGGCTTCTTCCCTCTCGACGTTGCGCATCATGAGGGACGGGCCGGTTTCAGCCTTTTTCTTCACCACGGTCAGGTGGCGCAGCACGGCATCATTGAACTTGAACGCGTGTTCAATTTCTTCCATCACGGCCTGGCTGGCTTCGATGTTGATGCAGAGGTAGTGGGCTTTGGCGAGTTTCTGGATCAGGTACACCAGCTGGCGGCGACCCCAATCTTCAACACGATGCACTTTTCCACCGCCGGCGGTAATCATGCCCTTGTAACGTTCCAGCATGGCTGGGACTTGCTCGCTTTGATCCGGGTGGATCAGCAAGACGATCTCGTAGTGACGCATAAAATCTCCTTTTGGTTGGATGAAAGCTGCCCCAGCGTCGTTAAGGGTGCAGCAAGGCGAAGCCCATTATTATAGCCCGAGCCACGATTGACCCATGAAAATGCCAATTCCGGGGTCTACCGGGAACCGGCTAAAGACTTCTCAGATCGGGATACCTGATGAACTCCACCAGCTCCTGAGCTTTCTGGCTTGGCGGCCGCATCACCAGGCTCACCAGAACGATGACGGCAAAACCGACGGGCACACCAAACAAACCCGCGGAAATCGGGTCGATTCCCCACCAAAGCTGAACCGGGGACGAAATGCCGAAGGTGGCACGCAACCAGGGCTGGTTGGTAAACATGTAGTAGGAAGTCACCCCCAGGCCCGACACCATGCCCAGTACCGCGGCCGTGCCCGTAGCGCGGCTCCAGAATATTCCAAGACTGAGCGCCGGAAAAAAAGAAGCTGCTGCAAATGAAAAGGCAGCCGAGACCAAAAACAAGATATCGGCAGGCTTCTGGGCTGCGACGTACGCTGCCAGCAAGGCGACGATAAGCAGCAGGATTTTCGACACCGTGACGCGGCTCACGGTCGAGGCGTTGGGATCAATCATTTTGTAATACAGGTCATGCCCCAGTGCATTGGCAATGGTGAGCAGCAAACCGTCTGCCGTGGAGAGCGCCGCAGCCAGGCCGCCCGCAGCTACCAGTGCCGAAATCACGTAAGGCAGCCCGGCCAACTCGGGCGTAAGCAGCACCACGATGTCGCCGCCTATCGTCATTTCATTGAGCTGAAGGATGTTGTCCTTATTGATGTCGACCACCGACAACAGCGCCGGGTCGACCTTGTGCCATGCATGGACCCACGCAGGCAACTGGTCAAAGGGCGAACCGACCAGCACCGTGAAGACTTCATATTTCACAAGCACAGCCAGCGCAGGTGCAGTGAAATACAGCAGAAAAATGAAAAATAGCGACCAGGTCACGGATTGCCGCGCCTCCCGAACACTGGGAACCGTGTAGTAACGCATCAGGATATGCGGCAAGGCGGAAGTGCCCACCATAAGACAAAAAATAAGTGCCAGGAAATTTCTGCGCGAAGTGTCGTAAAGCGCTTTTTCCTCAGGCGTTCCATCGGGGTCACCCGAAAACTGGGATGCATGTGCGGGCATGCCATTGAGCGGCTGGCTTTTGATATCCGCGGCAGCTTTGGCTGCGGCCCAGGTCCGGCGAGCTGCAGCCTCATCTTTGGGAATGGCGGCCAGCGCCTTGCCGGCTGCGGAAATGTCGGCCACAGACGCGTTGCCGGCCTTCAGCGCTTCCAGTTTTTTGCTGGCCGCCAGTTTATCGGCGGCCAGAGACTCCGCCGGATGCTTGGCTTTTTCGACCAGCGCCTCCCCGCGCTGCCTGAATATCCTGCGGACCTCCAGCTCCTTTGGGTCAAGGGCCAGTTCCTTTTCCTTGGCCGTGACTTTCTCCAGCTGCAAGCCGTAAACAAGTTGTGGCACCGGAATACTGGTCTGCTTGACGGACAGCCAGACCACAGGAATCAGGTAAGCCACCACCAAAACAATGTACTGGGCAACCTGCGTCCATGTCACGGCACGCATTCCACCCAGGAACGAGCACACCAAAATGCCACCCAGCCCCAGAAAAATGCCCAACTCGAAAGCGATGCCCGTCAGATAGGACGCGATGAGCCCCACGCCGTAAATTTGCGCCACCAGGTAGGTAAAGGAACACAGGATGGCCGCGGCCAGCCCGATAAGACGGGGCAGATTCCCGCCGTAGCGCTCGCCCAGAAAGTCGGGAATCGTGAACTGGCCAAACTTGCGCAAATAAGGCGCCAGCACCAGAGCCACCAGGCAATAGCCGCCCGTCCAGCCCATGATGAACGCCAGGCCGCTGTAACCGGTAAGGTAGAGCGTGCCGGCCAGACCCAGAAATGAGGCTGCCGACATCCAGTCCGCCCCAATGGCCATGCCGTTGTAGATCGCCGGTACGCGTCGGCCCGCCACGTAGTATTCAGTGGCATCGGTCGTGCGGCTCATGATGCCGATACCCGCATAAAGACCGATGGTGGCCATCAGAAACGCCAGGCCTATCCATGATCGCGGCATGCCCATGCGCTCCAGGACGGCGAGCAAGACCACAAACATGACAAAACCGCCCGTGTACCAGCGGTAAACCCGGTGCAGTTGGGCCTTGAACTGTTTTCTGGAAGGCATGAAGCCTTCGCGGGAACCAAAAAAACCTGGCATCTTCAATCGTCTCCGTCTGCCACGTCGTACTCAATGTCAAGACGATTCATGTACCAGGCATAAAAGCCAATAATGAGGCCATAGACCAGCAAAGCGCCCTGCGCACCCATCCAGAAACTGAATGGCCAGCCAAAGAACCTGAAACTCAAGGCGCGCGCAAAGTAACCCACGCCGAAGGTGACAAAAAACCAGATCGACAGAAGCACCGCCGTGACCAGGAGGTTTTTTCGCCAGTAGCGGCGATGCCTTTCAGTGGGCCGCATCACGCATCCCGCTAGCGGTCGCAACAGGAACCGGCCCGCAACGTTTTTCCGGCCGCGAATGAAGCGCCTGACCCTGGCAGTTTTCACGTTCCAGTTGCGCAGCAACTCTGGGCTCAAACTGGCGCAGACGCGCAACCACCTCGGCGGCTTTGCCGGGCTCGCCCAGCGCCAGCCAAACCTGTGCCAGCCGATACCAGCCATGAGGGCTCATGGGCTGCAGGGCCGTGTTCTTTAGCAGCGCGTCAATCGCGTCATGGAAGCGCCGCTGGTGAATCAGCACCAGCGCCAGCCCATACCAGGCTCTGTCCATGCGGGGTTGGTAGTCCAGTGCTTTTTGAAACGCTGCGCCTGCGTCTTCATGGCGCCCGGCCTGCTGCAACACATAGCCCAGATTGAACCAGGCCGCCGCTTTTTGCGGCCCTGAGCCGGTGATACGGGCGAGATGCTGCAAGCTGGCGAGGGCATCATCCGGCTGATTCAACTGAACCAGCACATGGGCCCGGCTGGCAAGTGCGTAGCCGTCCTCCGACCAGTGCAACAGCATCCGGTCAAACCGGGACAGTGCAGCCGTCCGCTTTCCGATCGCCAGCAGGAACACGGCCTGCAGCTTCAAAAAAAGGTACAAAAGCCGGTACTGCAGCGGAGATTTCATTTGCATAAAGCCACGCCTATCTGCAGGCAGATGCTGACTTTGGCAAAGCTCGCCCCGCCCCAGATCAGCAGCAGGATGAAAAATGCCACCGGAGGCAAATGGCGGTCGAGCACCGCCCGCGGCGAAACCCAGCGTGCCGCGCGGACCCAGGGCCGCCCCAATAGCTGCAGCAAGGCATAAAAAGGGTTCCTGTCCCGCGCGGCCCCCGACAGCCGGCCAAGCATCCATTGGCCGAACAGCGCAAGCAGCGCGATTTCAGCGATCAGTTTGATGGCGACAACGACGGCAAGCATGGCGTATGAGAGGCTTAAAGTGAAAGTGCCTCCGATTGTCATCGGAGGCACTTGCTGATGGCTACCCCTTCACGCGCAAGTCACCGGAGGGTTTTCCCTTGGTGACCCGATCGCCGGCTCAGCTCGCCAGCTGCTTCCAGGTATCAATCACGGTATCGGGATTGAGCGAGATGGAGCCAATGCCCTGCTCCTTGAGCCAAAGTGCAAAGTCCGGATGATCGCTGGGGCCCTGACCACAGATACCAATATATTTTCCCTGACGCTTGCATGCAGCAATGGCCAGGCTGAGCAAGGCTTTGACCGCCGGATCGCGTTCATCAAAGTCCTTGGCCAGAACCTCCAGGCCCGAGTCGCGGTCCAGGCCCAGCGTGAGCTGGGTCAGGTCGTTGGAGCCAATGGAGAAACCATCAAAGTACTCCAGGAACTGGTCCGCCAGTATGGCGTTGCTAGGCACTTCGCACATCATGATGATGCGCAGGCCGCCCGCGCCCGTCGCGGCATCCGCTCCGTCACCGCGTTTGAGGCCGTGCTCGGCCAGCAGCTCGGTCACGGCCCTGGCCTGGCCAAGCGTACGCACAAACGGCACCATGACCTCCACATTGGTCAGACCCATGTCGTTACGCACGCGCTTGAGCGCCTCGCACTCCATGGCGAAGGCTTCGCGGAATTCCTCGCTGATATAGCGCGCCGCACCACGAAAACCGAGCATTGGATTTTCTTCTTCGGGCTCGTAACGCGAACCGCCGATCAGCTTGCGGTACTCGTTGGACTTGAAGTCCGAGAGGCGAACAATCACGGGTTTGGGCCAGAAAGCCGCGCCAATGGTGGCAATGCCTTCGGCGACTTTGTCGACGTAAAACGCACGCGGCGACGCATGGCCGCGTGCAACGCTTTCAACGGCCTTTTTCAGGTCGGCATCGACATTGGGGTAATCCAGAATCGCTTTGGGATGCACGCCGATGTTGTTGTTAATAACGAACTCCAGCCGCGCCAGCCCCACGCCCTGATTGGGAATCTGGCAGAAGTCAAAAGCCAGCTGAGGGTTGCCCACGTTCATCATGATCTTGATGTCGATGGGCGGCATGTCGCCGCGCTGTACTTCGGTCACTTCGGTTTCCAGCAGGCCGTCATAAATATTGCCGGTGTCGCCCTCGGCGCAGCTTACTGTGACAAGCATCCCGTTCTTGAGCTGTTCAGTGGCGTCGCCGCAGCCGACCACGGCAGGGATGCCCAGTTCACGCGCGATGATGGCTGCGTGGCAGGTGCGGCCGCCGCGATTCGTCACGATGGCGCTGGCGCGCTTCATCACCGGCTCCCAGTTCGGGTCGGTCATATCGGTCACCAGAACGTCGCCGGGCTGGACCTGATCCATCTCGCTGATGTCATGGACGATGCGCACCGGACCCGTGCCAATTTTCTGACCAATAGCGCGGCCCTCGGCCAGCACGGTTTCTGTGCCCTTGAGCTTGTAGCGCTGCTCGGCCTTGCCCTTGATCTGGCTTTTCACCGTTTCGGGACGTGCCTGCAAAATGTAAAGCTGACCGTCGGTGCCATCCTTGCCCCACTCAATGTCCATGGGACGGCCGTAGTGATCCTCGATGATCACCGCATAACGCGCCAGTTGCTCGACCTCGGCATCCGTCAGCGAGTAACGGTTACGCAACTCTATGGGCACATCGGTGGTTTTGACCAGCTTGCCGCCGGTTTTTTTCTCTTCGTCCGTGGTAAACACCATCTGCAGCAGCTTGGACCCCAGGTTGCGGCGAATCACCGCGCGCTTGCCGGCCTTGAGCATGGGCTTGTGCACATAGAACTCGTCGGGATTGACTGCGCCTTGCACCACCGTTTCGCCCAGGCCGTAGCTGGAGGTGATGAAGACCACGTCTTCAAAACCACTTTCGGTGTCGATGGTGAACAGCACGCCGGCTGCGCCCAGGTCGCTGCGCACCATGCGCTGCACGCCGGCCGACAAGGCCACGTCAGCATGAGCAAAGCCCTGGTGCACGCGGTAGCTGATCGCGCGGTCGTTGTAGAGCGAGGCAAATACCTCTTTCATCTTGTGCAGCACTTCTTCAATGCCGATCACATTCAAAAACGTTTCCTGCTGGCCGGCAAACGAGGCGTCGGGCAGGTCTTCGGCCGTGGCGGATGAGCGCACGGCAAAGCTGGCTTGCGCATTGCCGGCGCTTAAGCTGGCAAAACTTTCACGCACGGCCTTCTCAAGCTCGGGCGGAAAAGGCTGAGCCTCAACCAATGCCCGGATCTGGGCACCGGCTTCGGCCAGCGCCCGCACATCCTCGGTGTCAAGCGCATCGAGGACGGCGTTGATTTTTGCATCCAGCCCGTCGTAGGCCAGAAAATTGCGAAAGGCGTGGGCTGTCGTGGCAAAGCCGGTCGGCACCTTCACGCCCTTGGGACCCGTGGGCAACTGGGAAATCATCTCGCCGAGGCTGGCGTTCTTGCCGCCCACAACCTCGACGTCGGTCATTCTCAGGTGCTCGAAGGGTACGACCAGGGCGGTCGGCTCAAAAAGGTTGGACATAAAAATACTCCGGAGGTTTAAAAACGGGGGGCATTAGCCATGCGCGGCAGGCAAGCTGATTGTTCTTTTAGGGGCTTGACACGGCGCATGGGAACACAAACTGGATAATTAACCCAATTGTAGGGGGCCACCGCCCGGCGTGCCCATGTTGTCCTTTCACCCCGCTTCGAGTAGTCAACCATGTCCAATCGCACTGTATTTTTCATCTCCGACGGCACCGGCATTACCGCCGAAACCTTCGGCAATGCCATCCTGGCCCAGTTTGAGATCAATCCGCGTCACGTTCGGCTGCCCTTCATTGACAGCGTGGACAAGGCCCACCAGGCGATCCGGCAGATCAACCACACAGGGGAGCTTGAAGGCAAGCGGCCGATCGTTTTCACGACGCTGGTCAACATGAACATCCTGGCAGTGATCAAGGCCCATTGCAATGGCATGCTGCTGGACATGTTCGGCATGTTCGTGGCCCCCCTGGAAAACGAACTTGGCATCAAATCCAACCATCGCGTCGGCCGTTTTTCGGACGCCTCCAAAAGCAAGGCCTACGACGACCGGATCGAAGCCATCAACTTCTCGCTGGCTCACGACGACGGCCAGAGCCACCGGGATCTGCAGGGCTCGGACGTGATTCTGGTGGGCGTCAGCCGCAGCGGAAAAACCCCCACATCGCTGTACCTGGCCATGCAATATGGCCTCAAAGCGTCCAACTACCCGCTGATTCCCGAAGACTTTGAGCGCCACCAGTTGCCGCCTGCCCTGGTACCCTACCGCAAGAAAATCTTTGGCCTGACGATTTCGCCCGAGCGCCTGAGCCAGATCCGCAACGAGCGCCGGCCCAATTCCAACTATTCAAGCCTGGCCAACTGCCGCCATGAAATCCATGAGGCGGAAGCAATGATGCGGCGCGAAGGGATACGCTGGCTGTCCACCACCACCAAGTCCATCGAGGAAATTGCCACCACCATCCTGCAGGAAATCAGGCCGGAACGGCTGGAGTACTGATCATCAGGAGAGGCTTGCCCTGCAGCGGTGCGTCCCGATAGCTACACTTTCTATAGCTATCTACGACCGTCGTTATTGGACTTTTACCTTGTTTTGTCATGAAAATCGTGTTGACCTGCCGGGATTTGACCAGGGCATTGCCGTCATGACCAAGCCATGATTCATGGCATTTTTTGGCAAAAAAAAGCTGTACCTCAATAGATACGGGCGGAATACGCTACTTTTTTTGCAGCAAACACTGGACAGCGCTCATTCCATGACTTGACCGTTGCCGTGACAAATGTCCAGCAACAAAGGTTCTTCAAACCCAGCTCGAACGGACCGGCAAGGTGGACTTCGGTTAAACAAAAACGGCATCAGCATGCCCAGTGATTGCCGGATTCAAAAAACGGGGCATTGACGGCCCGTTTTGTTGCGTCCTCCGGGAAAGCCCGGGTTCATCGATTAACGTAGTTTTTTCCAAACACGTTATTGCGAATCATTATCATTACGTATACACTCGGCAACGAACTTTACGAGCCAGCGAACTCGTGTCCCACAGGACAACCTCGAGCCAGCCAAGCTATTTGTTGAAACCAGGTCCGCTACCGACAAGCTGGACCACGCTTGGAGCCCTCTTTTGGCACACCCTTCCCGCGCTGCGCGCAACAAAAACCTCCGCCCTGAAAATGCCGAGAAGCTTTCGCCCCTGCTTGCACACATCGGCAACACACCAGCGCCGACTTCTGAGCGCGCGCTTTTGCCCCTGGGGGCGCTGATGCTGGCCGCCTCGGTCAGCGGCTGGGCTCAAACCACGCCTGCAGTCGCCGAAAAAACACTCGAAACAGTGGTCGTGAAGGAAAAGGCAGACGCAGCGCAAGGTAAAGACGCGCTACAGACCAAAAAAACCAATATCGGCAAGGGCACGCAGGACATCCGGGACATCCCGCAGTCGATCTCGGTCATCACGGAAAAGTTGCTGGACGACCGCAAGATTGACACGCTGAACGAGGCATTACGCCTGACTGCCGGCGTCACCTTCTCGGCCGCAGAAAACGGCACCATGCAAGACACCTACATTCGCGGCTTCTCAGTGGCACAGGTGGGCGACCTGCTGATTGACGGCATGAAAGATCCTTCGTTGTACGAACGCGAAACATTCAACCTCGACCGGATTGAGGTGATGCGCGGCTCGGCGTCCATGGTCTTCGGGCGCGGCTCGACGGGCGGCGTTGTCAATCAGGTCAACAAGAAACCATTCCTGATGGACCAACACGATGTGGAACTGTCGGTTGGAACCGGCGGCTACGCAAGGGTGACGGGTGACTTCAACCTCAAAACCGGCGACGATGCGGCG
Organism: uncultured beta proteobacterium; assembly: GCA_963793855.1. Classification (GTDB taxonomy): domain Bacteria; phylum Pseudomonadota; class Gammaproteobacteria; order Burkholderiales; family Burkholderiaceae_C; genus Polaromonas. Next base: position 218,277 of record CAWCBL010000003.1, on the reverse strand, counting down.
CTTCGCCTGAATGTCATGCAGACCAAAGCCAAAAATGGAGGAGCAGAAGTCGACAAATACGGCATTGCGCCAAGCTACAGCTGGGGCATAGGAACCCGCGACGAGTTCACGGTGGGCCTATACCACTTGAACTATGACAATGTGCCACGCAACGGCCTGCCCTACTCCACTTTGGGCTCGAGCATGGATCCACTGGATTTTTACGGTACGGCGAGCGACTTTTCACGCGGCACCGCAAGCTACGTCTATGGACAGCACACGCACCGTTTCGACGATGGCGGCGAACTCCGCAGCCAGTTGCGCAGCGGCACATTCAAACGCTCCCTCTGGGGCACGCAAACCCGCATCACAGGTAACACGGCAACCTTCAGCAGCACGACTGAAATCACCCGCCTCGGCCTGACGCCTCGCAAAGATCAGTATGACGGCACTTACCTCCAGAGTGACTACAGCCAGAAATTCGAGGTATTCGGCCTGAAGCACGAACTGCTGACCGGTGTAGACCTGTCTTACGAAAAAGCCGACCGTTTCACCCAGTCAGTCGCTGGCGGCAACAAAGGGGCCACAACCATCGGTCGCCCCAATGATGGATTCAGCCCCATTGAACCGGTATTCGGAAGCGCCGCAACCGGCGGCTATTCATCCCGCTCACTGGGTGTCTATGTCCAGGATCTGGTGCAGGTTTCCCCGCACTGGAAACTGCTGGGCGGCGTACGGGTGGACTCCATCAAGGGAGACTTCAGCTCGACCACAAGCCAGGGCGGCGTACCGAGATATAACTCAGCCAGCATGTCTGACACGGTGGCCAGCTATCGCGCCGGTGCGTTGTACCAACCCACGCCAACAAGCTCCTTCCACCTTTCTTACGGCACTTCGTTCAACACCTCTGCAGATACCTACCAGTACGTGACCCAGCAGACGGCCAACACGCCGCCAGAGAAAAGCCGCAATCTTGAACTGGGCGCCAAACTGGACTGGCTGGACGGCAAACTGTCTACACGCGCAGCCATCTTCCGTACCGAAAAGTACAACGAGCGCACCACGGATGCCGACTACGCTGGCGATGCCTTCCTGCTCTCTGGCAAACGCCACAGCGCGGGTATCGAGCTTGAAGTGGTGGGACGACCGACACCCGAGTGGGAGGTCTATTTCTCCTACGCCTATATCCCCATCACCAAAATCGACGAGGCCGGCAGCGCAAGCCAAAATACAGTAGGCCAGAAATTCGGACTGGTTCCCAAGAACAGCGGCAGCGCATGGGTCACCTACCAGGCTACATCCAGGCTCCGCCTGGGCCTGGGCATTACAGGCGCGTCCGAAAACTTCTCGATCAATGGCACCACCCCTACCCGGGGCGCAAGAGCACCGGGTTACGGCGTAGTGGATGCGCTGGCCGAATATCGTTTCACGCCAGATACCTATCTGCAGCTCAATGTGGGCAATATTCACAACAAGTTGTATGCCGCCGAGCTGTACCGTGGCTTCTATGTTCCGGGTACCGGCCGTAACGCAAAGCTGACCCTCGGCACCCGCTTCTGAAAGTACCATTTAACGATGCTGTTGCACATCCAGAACGTCCTCGCGCCCGAAGAGCTTGATCGGGCGCAGGAGATTTTGAGTGCGGCCTCATGGGTCGACGGTCGAAACACCGCCGGCCCGCAGGCGGCTCAGGGCAAAAACAACCAGCAATTGCCTGAGAGCCACGAGGCAACCGGGCTGCTGAGAGATATGGTGCTGCATGGCTTGGAGCGCCACCCGATCTTTTTCTCGGCATCGCTGCCCAAGCAGATCTCGCCGCCGCTGTTCAATCGCTATGGCGGCGACACCAACCAATACGGCAACCATGTCGACAGCGCGGTACGCTATCTGCCCAATGGCGCAGGACGCGTGTCGCACCGACATTTCCTGCACCCTCTTCCTGGCCGACCCCGACGACTACGACGGCGGCGAACTGGTCATTGAAGACACCTTCGGCAAGCAGCGCCTCAAGCTCGCGGCAGGCGACATGGTGCTGTACCCCGGCACCAGCGTGCACCGGGTGGAGCCTGTTACCCGTGGACACCGCGCTGCCAGCTTCTTCTGGATCGAGAGCATGGTGCGCAGTGACGAGCAGCGGCGACTGCTATTCGACATGGACAGCACCTGCTGCCATCTGCGCAGCACGCGGGGCGAAACCGACCGAGGCCATCGTCGGCGCTCACCGGCACGTACCACAACCTGCTGCGCATGTGGATTGATACGTGAACGCCGTTCCCGTCGTCAGCGCCATTCCCCTGGGCGTCGTTACCTTGGCCGACCATGAAGCCCACGCACGGACCCTTCTCGACGACAACGCCTGGGCCTATCTCAGTGGCGGCGCAGCCGACGAAATCACACTCCGGGCCAACCAGCATGGCATGGAACCAGCTGCAACTGCAGCCTCGCGTGCTGCGCGCCACTGGCCGGCGGTCATACCCGTATCCAGCTGCTGGGCACGACCTGGCAACACCCGATACTGCTGGCCCCGGTGGCCTTCCAGCGCCTGGCACACGCAGACGGTGAAGTTGCCACTGCCTATGCTGCTGCTGCCCAGGGGCTGGCATGGTGCTCAGCACGCAAGCCAGCGTGTCGCTGGAATCGGTCGCCCAAGCCATAGTCCACGATCCGCACCGCGGCCCCTGTGGTTCCAGCTCTACCTCCAGCATGACCGGGGATTTACCCGCGAACTGGTGCAGCGCGCCGAGCGGGCCGGCTTTGAAGCCCTGGTGCTGACGGTCGATGCGCCCACCAGCGGCACGCGCGACCGCGAAAGACGAGCGGGTTTTCGTCTGCCCCCTGATGTCTGCGCAGTCAATCTGGCCGGGCTGACGCCACCGCCACGGACCGCACTGCAGCCGGGCCAAAGCGCGCTGTTCGATGGCCTGCTGGCCCACGCCCCGACTTGGGACGACGTGATCTGGCTGCAGTCCATTACCCGCTTGCCGATAGCTGCTCAAGGGCGTGCTGCACCCCGACGACGCGCGGCAGGCAGCATCGCCTTCAGGTGGGCGGCATCATCGTCATCCAACCACGGCGGCCGCACGCTGGACACGTCTCCGGCCACCGCCGCCGTGTTGCCGCGCATCGTGCAAGCCCTGGCCGGTGATTTGCCAGTACTGGTCGATGGCGGCATACGTCGCGGCACCGATGTCCTCAAGGCCATGGCATTGGGCGCCAGCGCCGTACTGGTGGGACGCCCGTATGTTTATGGCCTGGTCAATGCCGGCGCGCTCGGCGTGGCGCATGTGCTGCGCCTGCTGCGCGATGAGCTGGAAATAGCCATGGCGCTTTGCGGCTGCCCAACGCTGGCGCAGGCCACGCCCGATCTCCTGTTCAAGCCGGACTGAGGCAGTCGCCCGTCATACGCAGTCAAAAATCTCAGTCAATATTATTGCAAATGCAAACCATTCGCATTTATAATAAAGTAACAATTGAAATGCCTCGATTAATCAGCCAAGGTCCCATCCCATGATCATCTGTGTTTGCTGCCGAATCTCCGACCGTGAAATGGCCCGCCACGTGGTGGCGTAATGCAGTGCAACCTGTCTGACGGCTAACATCACGCTTGCCGCCAACCTTGCCGAAAACAGCCCATGGAACAGCCTGCAACCCTGATCACCGCATTGCCCATCAGCCTGATCCTGGTGATCGCTGCTACCTGGTGGATATTTCGCCGCTAACCCTGATTGAAGCTGTGGCACGCTTGTGTCTATGCGCCCTTTGAAAAAACCTCTGATGAACGCCACCGCCTTCGCAGGCTCACCTGTCCCACGTGCAACCCTGCCCCGTGCCCGACTCAGCCGCAATGCCGTGATTGCATTTGCGGTGGTGGCACTGCATGTCGGCTTCATCTGGGCGCTGCAAAGCGGGCTGCTCATGCGCACTGCAGAACTGATCGTGCCCGCCGAAGTGCTGGCGGAATTTATTGAGCCGCCTGCACCCAGGATCGAACCAGTGCTGCCAGCGCCTCCTGCGCCTCCTGCGCCCACGGTACAGAACAAGACAGTGCCAAAAGCCAAAGCGCCGGTGCAGCCACAACAGCAGCCGCTCGCCATTGCCGACCCGATACCGTCGCCCAATGCACCGACCGGTGTTCTGTCATCGCCCCTTCCGGCTGCACCCATCGCAGTAGCGCCGGCAGCGCCTGTTGCGCCGCCCGCTCCCCCGGCGGTGCAAATGCCGTCCAGCAACGCCGACTACCTGCAAAATCCCAAGCCCGCTTACCCGCCCCTCAGCAAGCGGCTGGGTGAACAGGGCAAGGTTGTCGTCCGCGTGCTGATCGGTGCGGACGGCGTGCCGCAAAAAGCGGAAATCCGTCAGTCCAGCGGCTTTGACCGTCTCGACCAGGCAGCACTGATCACCGTCCTCAAATGGCGCTATGTGCCCGGCAAACGCGGCGGCGTGGCCGAGGAAATGTGGTTCAACGTTCCCATCAATTTTGTTCTTGAATAATTCTCTGGAGTAGTTATGCAAACCCAATTCGGCCTTGCCAACGTCTGGTCCCAAGGCGACATCGTCACAAAAAGCGTCGCTGTGCTGCTTCTGCTCATGTCGCTGGCCTCGTGGATGGTCATCATCATCAAGGCGCTTGATCTGCGCCGGCTCTCCAGCCAGGCCAAGGCCACGGAAAGCTTCTGGCACAGCGCCGACTTCGCCGATGGCCTGGCCAAGTTCGGCAAGGACCCGGCCAATCCCTTTCGTCTGCTGGCCCTCGAAGGCCGCGAGGCCACGGCCCACGTACTGCACAAAGACGGCAATGCCAAGCCCCAGTTGCACGACGCGCTGGACCTGAGCGAATGGGTCACGCGCAGCCTGCGCAACTCCATCGACGACATCACGGCAAAAATGCAGGCGGGCCTGGCGGTTCTCGCCTCGGTCGGCTCCACCGCGCCTTTTGTGGGCCTCTTCGGCACTGTCTGGGGCATCTACCACGCGCTGCTGGCGATCGGCCTGAACGGCCAGGCGAGCATCGACAAGGTCGCTGGCCCCGTTGGCGAATCGCTGATCATGACCGCGCTGGGCCTGGCAGTGGCGATTCCCGCCGTGCTCGGCTACAACGCCCTGGTGCGCGGCAACAAGTCTGTCAGTGGCAAGCTCAACCGCTTCGCCCATGACCTGCATGCCTATTTCGTGACCGGTGCCCGCGTGAGCGGCCCCGGGTCGAGCCAATGTCCTGGCGATGAAAAGAGGGAGCTGAGCATGGCCTTCGGAACCCAGGACGATACCGATGAGGTGATGAACGAGATCAACATGACGCCGCTGGTCGACGTCATGCTGGTGCTGCTCATCATCTTCATCATCACGGTGCCGGTCATGAAACATTCCGTCAATATCGACCTGCCGCGCGCCACCAGCGAGGTGCAAGTCATCAAGCCGGAAACGATTCGCCTGAGCGTTGATGCAGAAGGCGCCTACTTCATCAATGACAGCAAAATTACCGATGAAGAGCTGACGCCCCGGCTGAAAGCCGCTGCAGCCCAGAATCCGCAACCTGACCTGCATATCCGTGGCGACAAATCGGTTCGCTATGAGCGTGTGGCGCAAGCCATGGCGGCGGCGCAACAGGCCGGTTTACGCAAGATCGGTTTCATTACCGAGCCGAAGAACTGAGCGGGCATCATGTCCACGGCGCGACCCTCCAACACTTTGAGCTTTTCCACCCACTCCGCCGACGCCAGGGCTTTGCCGGAAGCGACTTCAAGCCCCCATGGCGCGAGAACGCCGCGCAGCTGCCTGGACAGTACCGAAATACTACGCGGACAAAAAAAAGTGGCAATCACTCACAATGGCACGACATACTGCCTGCAGGCTACACGCCTGGGCAAATTGATTCTGACGAAATAAGCGGACGGCAGAAGCCGCCTGGGCTTTGTCACCCTATTTGATTGACATGAAAAATCCGACACGAGGTCGGCTTTTTCATGTCAGGCCTTGGCCTGATCACTGCAGCTTTACAAGCCAATGGCGGCAATGCCGGCGCGGGCAATCTGAGCATCTTCATTGGACTTCACGCCGCTAACACCGACGGCGCCCAGGCATTGCCCGTCCTTGACGATAGGCACGCCGCCTTCCAGCATGCCCTGGATGTAGGGTGCCGACAAGAAGGCGGGGCGGCTACCGTTGATCATGTCCTCATAGACTTTGCTCTCGCGTTGACCCATGGCAGCCGTGTTGGCCTTGGCCGGTGCAATGTGCGCGGAGATAGGCGCAGCGCCATCCAGGCGCTGCAGATGCAGCAGATGGCCGCCGTCATCGACGATGGCAATGGTCACGGCCCACTTGTTTTTAAGCGCTTCGGCCTCGGCGGCAACGGCGATCGCTTTGACGTCAGCATGTTCAAGCACTGCTTTTGATTTCATGGCTTTTCAATTCTTTCTGGATTTGTTGGCAAGACTGTCGAGCATACGCAAATTTGAAAGCTCCGCGCAGAGCGATTGCCCCCAAATTGACTTATAGATCCCTTACAAATAGTAGGAGGTGGGCCAGACAGATTCCTTGAAAAAACAGGGATGACCCCTAAAATGACTGGAGTTGCCCGCCTTCGCGGGTTTTATGGAGATAAAGCGCATGACTGACAACGTTCAAACCTTCGGCTATGGCGGCTTGGCGACTTCCGCCGAACAGCGCAACAAAGTGATGCGCAATACCTACTGGCTGCTCGCCCTGAGCCTGCTGCCCACGGTGGCGGGTGCTTGGCTGGGCGTTGCAACGGGCATTACCCAGGCGCTGACCGGCGGTCTGGGAATGGTGGTGTTCCTTGGCGGCGCCTTCGGCTTCATGTATGCCATCGAAAAAACAAAGAATTCGGCTGCCGGCGTGCCGGTGTTGCTTGGCTTTACCTTCTTCATGGGCCTGATGCTGTCACGCATGATCGGCACGATTCTGGGCTTCAGGAACGGCTCCGAACTGATCATGACGGCCATGGGCGGCACGGCAGGGGTGTTCTTCGTCATGGCCACGCTGGCCAGCGTGATCAAGCGTGACATCTCCGGCATGGGCAAATGGCTGTTTGTCGGCGCTGTGGTGGTCATGGTGGGCGGCATCATCAATATTTTTGTCGGATCGACGGCCGGCATGATGGCCATTTCAGTCGCGGTGATCGCAATTTTCAGCGCCTACATGCTGTATGACCTGAAGCAAATTCTGGACGGCGGCGAGACCAACTACATCAGCGCCACGCTGGCTTTGTACCTGGACGTCTTCAACGTTTTCCAGGCCTTGCTGGCCCTGCTGGGCATCATGGGCGGCGAACGCGATTGAGCTTGTTTCAAGCAATAAAAAAGGGCCTGCGGGCCCTTTTTTATTGTCTTCGTGAATTGGCGATATTTCACCCGATCCGCTCAAACACCGCTATGGACTCCACGTGGGCGGTATGCGGGAACATGTTGACCACGCCGGCTGCAGTGCAGCGGTAGCCGCCCTCGGCCAGCACACCGGCATCGCGCGCCAGCGTCGCCGGGTTGCAGCTCACATACACAATGCGTTGGGGCGGCATCCAGTCGCCCAGCGCCAGGCTCTGCTGTTGGCCAGCATCGTCGCAGGGCACGCCGGTCACGATCTGCTGGTGCAGTGCCGCCAGGGATTTGAACAGTTCAAACGCCCCTTCACGCGGCGGATCGACCAGCCATTTCTCCGCAGCACCATCCCTAACCAGCATGGCCGGCGTCATTTCAAAAAGATTTCTTGCTACAAATTTCGTAGCTGCCAGCGCCGGTCGAACGGACGAAGCGGCCTTGTTTCTCTCATAATTCTCGCGTGAACGGGCGACCAGCACCTCGCTGCCCTCAATGCCGAGCACCTCACGGGCATGCGTGGCCAGCGGCAGCGTGAAATTGCCCAGGCCGCAAAACCAGTCAATCACCCGCTCGGTCGGCTGCACGCCCAGCAGACGCAGTGCGCGCGAAACCAGCACCTGGTTGATGTGCGGATTGACCTGGGTGAAATCGGTTGGCTTGAACGGCATGAGAACACCGAATTCAGGCAAGCCGTAGCTGAGCTCCTGAACCGCCTCATCAAGCAGCTTGACGGTGTCCAGACCCCCGGACTGCAACCACCACTGCACGCCCGGATTCGCCGCCGCAAAGGCCCGCAGCCTTGCCAGATCGCCCTGGCTGAGCGGCTCCATGTGCCGCAGCACCATGGCCGTGACCTCATCGCCGCAGGCCAGTTCGATCTGCGGAATGGTTTCCTTGGCATCCATGCCGCCAATCAGTGCGCGCAGGGGTAGCAGCATGTCACTGACATGCCGCGGCACCACATGGCATACGCGCATGTCGGCCACGTAGCCGCTCTTGCGTTCATGAAAACCGACCAGCACCGCACCCTTCTTGCGCACATAACGCACCGACAAACGGGCGCGGTAGCGGTAAGCCCAGGCTGGACCTTCAATCGGCCTGAGCATGTTGTCGGCCTTGACCTTGCCGATATGCTGGAGGTTGTCTTCCAGTACACGTTGCTTGACGGCGACCTGCGCGCCAATATGCAGATGCTGCATCTTGCAGCCGCCGCAAGCGCCGGTGTGCATGCCAAAATGCGGACAAGCCGGACGCACGCGCTGGGACGACTCGTGATAAATCGTCAGCAGCGTGGCTTTTTCAAAGCTGCTTTTCTTGCGGTACACATTGGCGGTCACCTGCTCAAAAGGCAGCGCGCCCTCGATGAACACCACTTTGCCGTCAGCCCTGTGGGCAATGCCCTGGGCCTCAATGTCGAGCGACTCAACGCTGAGCAGATCAATCGGATAGTCAGCCGGCGAGCTTGGCGGCTGTTTCTGGGTTTCTTCGGTCATCCCCAATTGTCTCAGGCTGCGACTCCTCAGGACGCAAGATCGCCCGATCGTAGGATCTTTGCGTGCTAAAGATAGAGTTGAAGTCCAGAATATGCTATTAAATAAATAGCACTAAGCGCAGACTTCGTATGGGCCGAAGGCAAATACCATCAAAAACCATGCGCACATAAAAAAGAGGCGTCCTGCCACCGCAGAACGCCTCTTTATCTTCAGCGTTTACTTTTATTTCGCGGGCAAGTACCTAGCCGGATCAACCGGTTTGCCCTGGCGGCGAATTTCAAAATGGAGCTTCACGCGGTCGGCATCGCTGTTACCCATCTCGGCAATTTTCTGGCCCTTCTTGACCGACTGGTCTTCCTTGACCAGCAGCGTCTGGTTGTGGGCATAGGCCGTCAGGAAGGTGTTGTTGTGCTTGAGGATGATCAGGTTGCCGTAGCCCCGCAGGCCCGCACCGGCATACACCACACGACCGTCAGCGGAAGCCATGACGGAGTCCCCGGCCTTGCCGGAAATGTCGAGTCCCTTGTTCTTGGCCTCGTCAAAGCCCGCGAGCAGCGAGCCCTGGGCGGGCCAGATCCAGCCCACGTCTTCATCGCCATTGGCAGCCGGTGCCGGCGCCGGTGTGGCCGCGGCGACCGGAGCGCTGGCAGGAGCAGCAGCGGGTCGTGCTGCACTTGCGGGCTGTACCGGTGCGGCGGAGGCCGAACCGAATGTCACGGGCCGTGTCACCACCTGCGTACTTTCGCTGACAGGCGGAATCACGCGCAATACCTGGCCAACTTCAATAAGGTTGGGGTTTTCAAGGCTGTTCCAGCGAACAATGTCACGCCAGTTCTGGCCGTTTTCCAGGCCGATGCGGATCATGGTGTCGCCGGGCTTGACCATGTAATAACCGGGTTTCCCTGCGTTCTCCGCGCCTGGCAGCTGCTTGACCGTATCCACTGAGCCGGGGGTCTGATGCGACAGGCCCGTGCCGCGGTCTTCAACCGGTGCACGATTCAGGGAGTGAGAACTGCAACCGACCGCCAGCAGCAAAGCGGCAGACAAGGCACAGGGCAGCGCCAGCCTTCGAGTCAACTGTGTTCGCTGACCGGCACCGGAGGTGATTAGAGACAGCATTCTGGTTGACCATGTATTTATATTCATTGCTTCTTTCGTCTTCAATCTTGATCTGATTCTGGTCCGCCTTCTGGCTTACCCGAGATTCAGCTAGTACCTGATTTTAAAGGGACAAAGTGAACAGCTTCCAGTAAAGTCTGCCTGATTCCCTGGGGAGTTTTATCCACCACGACCAGCGCTTGGGCACCGGCCTCGGTCTGGAGTGGCGCTACCAGGCGCCCGCCCATGGCCAGCTGCTCGATCCATGCTGCCGGAATGGCGTCCCCTCCCGCCGCAGCAATGATGGCCGCGTAGGGTGCGCCCTTGGCAAAACCAATCATGCCATCGCCAAACAAAAGGTGCACATTGGACAAGCGCATGGTTCGCAAATTTTCCCGGGCTTTGTCGTGCAGGCCGCGCAGCCGCTCAATACTGTAAACCTCGGTGGCCAGATGGCTGAGAACAGCAGCCTGATAACCGCAGCCCGTGCCAATCTCCAGCACCCGCCCCAACTTGCCATTGGCGCCCTGCGTGCCCTGTCGCAGCAACTCAAGCATGCGCGCCACGACATTTGGCTTGGAAATGGTCTGGCCCAGGCCAATCGGCAGACTGGTATCTTCATAAGCCTGGTTTGCCAATGCTGAATCCACAAAGCGGTGACGCTCAACCAATCCCATAGCCGCCAGCACCTGCGCGTCAAGCACGCCTTGCGCCGCAAGCTTGTGCACCATGCGCGCGCGCACGGCCTGCGAATCCAGCCCCGTGCCGCCGGCCGGGGCGGCATAAGACCCCATTTTTGTGTCATTTTTGCCCACAGCGCTTACAACACGGACAGGGGGAGCTATTGATTTGGTAGCAGATGGCCTGCCTGCATCGGGGTTCAGGCGCACCGGAAATGCGGGGCGCGTTACCGCAGAGGGCTCTTTGCCTGCGGAATTGAATGGCGGCTTGAAAGGGGATTTCATGCGGCTGCTGCTTTTCAATGCGCCTGGGCCATCTTGGCTGCGGTTTGCACCCAGAAAGGCAGGCTCTCGTGATCAGTCAAATCAACCTGCAGCGGTGTTATGGAGACATAGCCATTGCTGGTGGCATGGAAGTCAGTGCCCTCCCCCGCCTCCTTGGCAGGTCCGGCGCTGCCAATCCAGTACATGGTTTCGCCGCGTGGGCTGGTCTGCGTGATGACGCGCTCGGCAGAGTGCCGGCGTCCCAGGCGCGCCACTTTCACGCCCTGAATCTGCTCATCCGGCAGATTGGGAATATTCACATTGAGCAGCCACGGCTCAAACGTCGGCTGCGCGCCTTCGGCCACCGTTTCGAGCGAAGGTATCAATTGCTGCACCAGATCGCGCGCACGCCTGGCGGCTACATCGATGTAGGCCCAGCCTTTTTCGGTTTGCGAGAATGCAATCGCCGGTATACCGAAGAGGTAGCCCTCCATGGCCGCCCCCACCGTGCCGGAGTAAATGGTGTCGTCGCCCATGTTGGCGCCATTGTTAATGCCCGAAACCACCAGATCTGGACGGTAGCCAAGCAGCCCCGTGAGGGCGATATGCACACAGTCGGCTGGTGTGCCGTTGATATAACGAAAACCGTTGGCGGCCGTCTGCACATACACCGGCGAATGCAGGGTCAGTGCGTTTGATTTTGCACTGTTGTTGTGCTCGGGCGCCACCACCTCGACATCGGCAACGGTTTTAAGGGCTTCGTACAGGGCTACGATGCCGCTGGCCTGGTAACCGTCATCGTTGCAGATCAGAATTTTCATGATGCGATTCTACGGTCACGGCAGTGACAGGCTGCGCGGGTTTTCAGGGACGACAAACCGGCAACCTTGCCTATGATGCGTGAGTTGAATCGATTTCACCCGGCATTCCCGCCTTCTTGTAGAACCTTGGCTTTCGCCTTATTTTCGGAGACATTTCATGCACGCCTGGCTTTGTGAAAATCCCACCGGCGTAGACGCCCTGACATGGACGGAACTGCCAACACCTCAGCCCAAAGCGGGCGAAGTACTCATCGAGATCAAGGCCGCCAGCCTGAATTTTCCGGATCTGCTGATCGTGCAGAACAAATACCAGATCAAGCCGCCGCTACCTTTTGTGCCTGGCTCCGAATATGCTGGCGTCGTGCAGGCGGTCGGCGACGGCGTTACTCATCTGAAGGTCGGCCAGAATGTGGCCTGCCTGTCAGGCACTGGCGGCTTTGCCACGCACACCACTGCACCCGCAGCGATGTGCATGCCCTTGCCGGCAGGTTTCCCTCATGTCGATGCAGCCGCCTTCATCATGATTTACGCTACCTCGCACCATGCGCTGGTGGACCGTGCGCAACTGAAGGCGGGCGAAACCGTGCTGGTACTGGGCGCAGCCGGCGGTGTCGGCACCTCCGCCATCCAGATTGCCAAGGCCTTGGGCGCCCGCGTGATTGCCGCCGCCTCCACCGATGAAAAATGCGCGCTCTGCAAATCCATCGGTGCCGATGCCACCATTAACTACAGCACCGAAAACCTGCGCGAGGCCATCAAGACGCTGACCGACGGCAAAGGCCCTGACGTTATCTATGATCCTGTGGGCGGCGATCTTGCGGAACCGGCCTTCCGATCCATCGCATGGCGCGGCCGTTATCTGGTGGTGGGCTTTGCTTCGGGCACCATCCCGTCACTACCGCTGAACCTGACGCTGCTCAAGGGCGCCTCCATCGTCGGCGTCTTCTGGGGCGGCTTTGCCAAGCAGGAGCCCAAGGCCAGTGCCGCCGCAATGGCCGAGTTGGCGCAGTGGTATGCACAGGGAAAGATCAAGCCGATTATCGACCGCACCATGCCCATGGCCGAACTCAAGGCCGCCTATGCCCACATGGGATCACGCGGCGTCAAAGGCAAACTGGTGATGGTGAACTGACAGGCTTTAGGGCATTTTGACCGGGATTCTCCCGGCTGCCGTGCAGCGACGATGCGTGGCTTTCTCACGGTGCTCACCAGCACCAAAGTGAGATAAACCCGCTTTGAATCGCCCAGTTTGTCACTCACCTTGGCGAATTGGAGGGTGTACGATTTTTTACGCACTGTCATTTGGCCGGAAACGTCCGTCTTGCATGAAGCAAAGGCGATCTTGGAAATGAAACCATTCCCTTATTCGACATTTCGCGAGCGGTAATTCAGCCGAAATCCAGGCAGGGCAAAACTGTTTCAGGCCGCGACCTGCCAGAAACACTGGCCGCCAAGGTGGTGAAGTCAGGTCAGTGAGCGAGGGCTGCAACCAGCTGGTTTGCCGCCTGGGCAGCCTCATCCCGATTCGGCCAGGTTCTATCGCTGTCCTTCAGCGGCGGAAGCGACTCAACGTGAATCACTTCGATGTACCACGGTCCCTCAGGGAGATGGCGCAGCTCTGCAGAATATTGGCGTCCGCTTGCTACGCCCGAGACATATTCACTAATTGGTTCGAGATCCATCGAGACTCCATGCAAATTCCGATTATCCGCAACCGCTCCAGTCAACACTCCCCGTAGCATGGTTTCCTATATCAGGCTGTGTTGGTCTATTGACGGCCGCGAGAGCCAGGTGGGTGAGCCCCTTGGCGGCGGACTATGGAGCACAGAAACGCCGGCATCGCGGCGCGACCTGGAGTTTGTCGCACAGGCCGGATAATGAAGCCTATGGATTGGCACCCACTGGATTGAGGTATGGCAGGCTTAAGCGGCCCCAGGAATTACCAGCCCAACCCGAGCGGGCTTTTTTAGTGAGCGCGCGGTGAACCCATATTGACCGTGGGCAAGCGGTCATGATCGGCGATCAGTCGTGGTTGTTGCGGGATGGCTGCCAGCGATGCGGCAGCAGTTCCGCGACCTGACTGGCACGCTGCGTCGACAGACGCGTGAGGACGTCCTTCAGATAGGCATACGGGTCATGCCTGTTGAGCTTGAGCGACTGGATCAAACTCATCACCGCAGCCGCGCGTTTTCCGGCCCTGAGCGAGCCTGCGAACAGCCAATTGCTTCGGCCAATGGCAATTGGCCGTATCTGATTCTCGATATGGTTGTTGTCCACGGGCAGGCGCCCCTCACCGACGAATCGCGTCAAAGCCGCCCAGCGTTTCAGGCTGTAATGCAGTGCTTTGGCCACAGACTGCTTGTATCCTGCGTAATCGTTGCACACCAGGCAGCCCCGCCAGTCACCGAGGAAGGCTCGGGCGTGTTCGCCAGCGCGGGTTTCGCAGAAGTCGTAGACCACCGCGTTCATGTCTTCAAACGCCCCGGGCGCATAGGCCCATAGGTAGGCCCGATGCGTCTTGCCATTACCGGGCTTGAGCATCTGCACTGGTTTTTCATCGGCATGCAGCACGCCATGTTTGAGAATTTCCTGGCTCAAGGCATCGACCAGTGGCTGCAACTGCACCCCGCAGGAGCCCACCCACTGCGCCAGGGTCGAGCGTGGAATCTCGAACCCGGCACGCCCGAAGATCTTCTCCTGGCGGTATAGCGGCAAATGATCTGCAAACTTGGCCACCAGCACCTGGGCCAGCAGCCCTGTGGTGGGAATGCCTTTGTCAATGATGTGCGCCTCCACTGGCGCCTGTACCAGCGTCTCGCACTGAGCGCAGGCCCATTTGCCGCGAATGTGGCGCTCGACCGTGAACACGCCAGGCTCGTAGTCCAGCTTCTCGGCCACGTCCTCGCCGATGCGTTTCATCCGGAAGCCACAACCGCAGGTGCTGGACTCGGGCTCGTGGCGGATCTCGCGGCGGGGGCAGGTTCGCAGGCAAGGGCAGACCCAGCACCAGGGCGTCGAGCTGGGCGCGCTCCAGCCTGCAGTTGCTACTTTCCGCCGAAGGCCAGATGAACTTGCCCTGGTGCAGCCGACGCGCAGCCAGCCAGATGCCGATGCCGTCGTGCATCAGGATCTTGATACGGTTGGCGCGCTTGTTGGCAAACAGGTAAGCGTGGTGCGGGTGGGCGGCGCCGAAGACTGCGCCCACGCGGGCCAGCGCGGTGCCGGTGCCTGCGCGCATGTCCAGCGGGGAAGTGGCCAGCCCGGCGGCGTCGATGCGGTTCATTTGAGAATCGCAGCCGCCCGCTCGCACATTCGGCTGCCGCGCTGATGGGCCAGGTGACGACTATCGACAGCGCGCCCTTGCGCAGCTCTACCTTGATTTCCTGGGCTTTGGGCTGTGGCGTTGCCGGGGGCAACTGTACGGGCATGAACGCTGCAATAGGAGAAGTCGTGTCAGGGGCGCCAGCAGGACTATGGGCCACCAACTGGTGACACCCGCTGCGGTCATGCTCCTTGCGCCAACGGTGCAGCACGTTGGCATTCATTCCATGCTGCCCGGCCAATGTTGCAATGGAAACCCCGGGCTGCTGGTAGGCCGCTACCAATTCGGCTTTGAACTGTGCCGTGTAGGTCCGGCGGGTGCGCGGGGTCAAATATCTCGAAATCTCTGATGTTTTGAGCATGGTGTGCACGATTGATTGCGTGCACACAATCTTGCAAGACGCGGGGCATCCATTCAAGATGGGTTTGCTGGACGCATACGCACGGCATGCCAGAGAAGACCACCATCGACAAGAGTGGCGCCAACACAGCAGCCATTGAGAGCGTCAAGGCTGACTCCTGCGTAGATATCCTGATGCGTCAATGAAATACCTGAACAACATCGTCGAGCAGGACCATCGCGCCATCAAACGGATCACTCGTCCAATGCTGGGATTCAAGTCATTTTGGAGTGCCCGTATTATCATTGCCGGCATCGAGACCATGCACATGATCCGCAAGGGGCAGTTGGACTGCCCCGCCGATCCAACCACGTCCGCAGCGCAGCCGTTCTACAGCCTCGCTGTTTGATCACCATGTCAGCGACGCAACTCTCTTCGGCCAGACTCCACTATTGCGACAGAACCGTTGAGGGCAGGTCAGTGCCAAATTCATCTATTCCAGGTGAAATTTCGGAAATGGCATCTGCGTGGGCAAGAATGGTCCGGCAAGCGTGGGCTGATGTACGCGCAACCCGGCATCGGTTACCGCGTACCCCCAATTGATAAGTTCGCACTGCTCTTGCTCAGAAAACTTGTCTAGGCGCGTGCGAATGCCGCTTAGCTCCTTGATCTTGTCGTTCGAAACGGGCAGCGGGTCGGGAGCAGCGTACTTCGCCATGTCAGTAGCAATACCCCAATAGGCTCCTTGCGCGACGTGGGTTTCGTACTGATGAATCAGCATTCGCTTGCGCAAGGCGAGCGCCTGATTCAGGCCAATGTCCATCACCCGAAGTAGCTGCTTAGATGCAAACCCAGAGATTCCGGCATGCAAATCGAACGGTTTTCCCGCATCGCTGACCAGGACAGTGTCGTAGCGCCCCCAGACCGTTTCAAGGCCCATGTTGTCGTAGACGCCGCCGTCAGCGAGTTGGAGTTTGCGCCGAAAGTCGATCTGGTCGTACAGATCGGCACCTTCAGTGCGTTCGAACCTATCCGGGTCCAGGTCGATTTCGACCGGGGACAGCACCGGCGGAAAGGCACTTGAGCATCCGACGGCAAGTGCGACATCGAAATCATGATCCTTGATCAGACCGATGCGGTAGTCGCCGCAGTATGGTTTCGAGAACCGGAAACTGACCCCGGTGGCAAAGTTGGTCGAATTGAAAACGAATCTGGGACCGCTGTCGCTGAGCGATTTGAGTTTCACTGCGAGACCAAGGTGTTTCCGGTATTCGTCGATAACTTCTTCGCCGGCAGTCTTGAATGGATTGAGAGCACCAGATATCACCGACCAGGTGTCAACGGTGCGTCCACAGAATGCGCGCAAGGGCTGCACAAACTCCTGCTCCAGATTGAGAATCTTGCCGGCTCCGTCGAATTGCAGGCTGGCCCAATGCACCGCCAGGACACCCGCCGTGATCGAGCCGCCCGAGACACTCGATACCCGTTTGAGCTTTGTGACCAGTCCGGAGTCATTCAGTCTGAGAATGACCCCAATATGAAATAGCACGGCTCGAAAGCCACCACCGGACAAGGCCAAGCCAATACCCGCTTCTTGAGGTTCTGATCCAAACGGCATACTTTCTCCTGACAATCATCCGTGGTCACGCATTCCCGGAAATCACTTGCTTTTAGCGCAAATCGATATGCACTTCTTCGAACAGAAGTGATCGATTGAGTGTGTCTGTGGAATGAAGCTCGCTTTCACTCTTTAGTGCGCTCAACAAAGTCTTGCGCGGTACTTCGGTTTTTGAGGCCTCAGATCCATGCTTGCCAGGCATGGTGGACATGACCGTCTTGAGGCGCCCCTTC
Source organism: uncultured beta proteobacterium (assembly GCA_963793855.1). GTDB lineage: Bacteria > Pseudomonadota > Gammaproteobacteria > Burkholderiales > Burkholderiaceae_C > Polaromonas. The sequence continues at coordinate 201,095 of CAWCBL010000003.1, read as the reverse complement.
TTCGACACACCGCCACGGTTGTCAAACGCTGCCCACAGACTCTTGGGCGTGGCATTCAGGCTGCCGTGATGACCGACCTTATACAGGTCCACGTTTTTCAGCAAGTCGCGGTTTTTTTCGATGGACAAAGCGTATTGCCAGTTTTCCAACTGGGCATCGCCTGGAAACAGGAGCTTCTTATTGCCAGCCTCAAAAAGCAGAATCAGGCTCGTGTTGTTCATCTGCTTGTCCAGGATGCGCACGATTTCCAGCACCTGCTGACCGCGCGCGTCTCTCAGCCTGCCAGCGAGCCAGCGTGCGCTCATTGGCAACTTGCCCCCGGATGACGACGGGTGACCAGGAAAGAGGCCGTCCCTATCACCCAGAAGGCGCTCGTCGGCCGAAAGCTTGCGCAGCTGGAGTTGCCAGAATTCGTCCGGGTCGCGTGACTTCTGTTTGCGAATCGTATCGGTTTGTTTAAGCGTCGGCGGGCCAAGAACAAGCGTTGTCACGCCCGGAAGGATGCCTGCCAATCCCGATGGGCCGCCATGGTAGGAATAGATTGCCTTCTTGCCCATGGTCGCCAGGTTGTTCACGGCGGACTTGTTGGCAAGGTTGTCCTCGCCGATAAAACGGATGCTCTCAGCCAGGGAGGCTGAGAAGGACGCGCGGTTTTTGGTCAGTTGCGCCAAGATGCTCTCAGCGACGGTCTGAAGGGACTGCAGTCCAAGGCTATGCGCGCGCAAGGACTGGTGCGCCAGCGCTTTCGGAGCGGTAGCGTCGGATGCAAGTGATAAATTCTCTGTCCAGGGTTGAAGTACAACTTTTGGCTTTAGGGCTCGAATGATGTCACCCGATCCCTTGCCATTGGTCTTTGTTGCGAAACCGCTGATGTGGTCCGCATGGCGATGGGTGGCGACCACGGCGTCGAGTGTCCCAGCACACTTGGTGGCAATGTCTTGGGCTATGGTGGTCATCTGACTGTCCGCAATGTTGTCGGGAAGTCCTGTCGTGCCGAAGTCAATCAGGATGTGCTTCTGACTGTCATCGGCGTACACAAAGCGCAGCAGAAAACAATCACCAAAGCCTACCTGGTAAGCGAATATGACGGCCTCGACCGGTACGTTTTTGGTAACCATCACGCACCCTCCTGGATTTGCGCACGTTCTCGGTGGACAGCGGCGAAGTGATTCCCGTCGTCCCTGGGCTGGTCCAGCGCGCCAGTGGTCCACAGGTATTCAAGCCGCCGAGATTGTCTGAGCGTGTCCGCCAGTCGTCGAACAATGTGGTATTTAATCCGTCCATACTGGTCAAATACAAGGATGCCTCCGCCATAGGCGGTCACGCGTTGTCGAGTGCTCATGCCATCTGGCCGTTCGATGTGCAGCACGGTTGGCAGTTCGGAAGCGAAAAGCTCAACGATCTGGATGTATTCGCAGATCGTCTCGCGAAGCATGAAGCCGTCGGGTCCGAATCGGGTGCTCGGACGAACCGAGATCACTTCCGTATATCCCCGGTCGTCGATGCCCAGGATGGTCCGGTTTTCCCAGATGAACCGGAACACTTCCTCCTTGTCGCGCAGCATCGACTCAAAATTCGTTTTGTTGTACACGATTTGTTCGTTGTCAGGGAACGCATGCCAGCATCCGGTTTCATCCGTCTCGGCATCGGGTACGACGATGCCGTATCTGCTGAACGTGTCGACAATCACGTCGCGGTAGTTGAATCTTGTGTCGTCCGGTGCGACCTCGCGGTCGACCGTCAGCAGGGCTGCGACGTAATCCGAGAAATCGAGGTCAACGGGAGGGCAATAATCCAGTGCACGGATAACGATGGACAGCAACTGGTCTGCGACTTTTACCCCTTCGTCAATCACCATATCGAGGTTGTAGCGGTTGCGGCCAAAGGTGCCCAGTTTCTCGATTCGCGATACCCACAGTTGCAGCATTGTCCAAAGCAATACTGCCGCAAAGATCTCTCCCCGCGCATGCGGCTCTGCATAGGCCGGATCCTTCAGGTACTTGACACTGGGCCGCAATTTCACGGAGCGTCGCAGTGCATTTCGCCGAACGCCATCCATCTCCTGCCCAAACTCCTTGCCTAGCCCAAAGAGAATCGAATCGGCGATCGAGTCCGCGCTCAGGTGATCGCCAGAGATGAGCCGCAGGCCATTCAAGGTCTTGATTGGCGCTTTTCCGCCCGTCAATCCGAGTTCGACGATCGATCGAAGAGAGAAGACGGAAAGTAGCGCCACCACGTCAGAAAAACCTTCGTGAAACCCGGCTTGGTCAGGACCCGATGGGTCCGTATAGCGATCCCGCAAGCCGTCCAGCAATGCATGGGTTGTCTCGTGGGCCACTATGTCGTGCGACAGGCAGGTAAAAATCGTCTTTTGACGCTTGCCCTCGAAGTACCCGAAAAGCAATGCCCGATCCCCTTCGGAGTAGTACGCATTGGCCTCACAGAAGGCGTGAGGCGCAACGTGCAATTGATGGCCACTAAAGCTCCAACTGGTACGACGCCCTAGCGCGTACTCGAATCGCGCCAGGGTTCGCATGACGATCGCATAAACATGCTGTGCATGAAAATTCGGATCAGCCAGAAGCTTGTCGTCAAAGGCACGACGGGCTTTTGCGCTGAGAGGTGCCGTCGGCAACGCGTACGGATCAACAATCTGTCCATCGGGGGAGTAGTCGTAAACGCGTGGGCTGTACAACCTATTGGCTGTTGCGTCGAAGTCAACGACTTTGACTCGGTAGCCGATCGGCCCTGACGCCAAGGATTCGCTCGGAACATCAACCTGAGCAAGCACCAGTGCGCCTTTGGCGCGAACCGACGGATCCTGAGCCAGAATGGTTAGGCTTTGGGTATTTGCACTCATGTTGTCTCCCCTGCTCGACCAGGTCCGCCACGCAAGATCTAGAGTTACTGTCTTGAACCTCGGAGCCGCACCGCCGTCGATACTACGCCTGAGCCGACCAAGGAAGGGATAACTTAGTCCACAGAACGGATGGTGTCAATGACTTTGGATCGTCCACCTGCGTTTTAACAAGGCAAAGCAAACTGCCTTGATCGATTTGTTTTCCGTTGTGCGCTGGGCTGATCCTGAGACTGGCCTGAAAGTGGTTGGCGGGCCTGCGCGTCAATTTGATCAATTTATTGTTTTAGGGAGCTGCATGTTGTCGTCGACATCATATTGACCACCCGTGCCAATTTAGGCATGACTAGGATTCTTCGAGTGGTAACACTGGTCATTCTGGATCGGCACAATCAGCTTCAGTTGGTCAACATGAGGCCGGCGCCGACAGCCGTTAGGCCATTCCACGCCTCACGTTCTAACGCGATTCCAATGCGGGGGCACTTGAAAATCGGCCTGCGCTGTCTCCAGGATTCCCCCAATTCTGTCGATGATCGATCCGATTCTGTTTGCGGCCTCGTCCCGGGCCGAGGCAGAAAGCTCTTTCGCGAACTGGATTTGCCCGCGCAGAACTTGAAGATCGCGTTCGATGGGTGTCCCCTTCAGGCCCACGTGAACGAGGTGATGTATGGCTTGGTCCAATCCGATGAGAACATGCTCAGTCGGACCCTGTCTCAGCAAAGTGTCCGCAGTCCACATTAGGTCGTGGCCTAGCCAAAACAGATTCCCTGTCGCACTCTTATTCAAGGAACCTATGGTCGAAATGAATTTCTCCGGGTGGTTCGCTTGGGAGAGCTGCTGGTCAAAGGATGCCCTTCCGTAGGCCAAGTCGCGAAATAGATCCTCATTCCGAAAAGCTGTCGGGGGATATAGATTCTGGTGACGAGTGCTTACAAGCCACGCGAAGACCGTGAAGACCAATGCGGGAAACAGCACAAGAAACCAGACGAGTATGGAGCGATTACCTTCTTCTAGGTTCGGTGAGAAACCAAGCACCAAGCTTGCGAAACCATGGATCAACACAATGAAAAGCGCAATGATGCCAAGGGGACCTTGGGAAAGCTTCACAGCTGTTTGTTCAAATTCCTCTGTCGTCGTTGTCGACGGAGTTGTCTTGTTCATCTCGGGCCTCCTTTGCCTAGCGAATGAAAGGGACTTCCCCGTCCCAAGCGAGCCGCGAGTCGAGACGCTTGCGGCAAAACGGCATCAAAGTGCCACGATGGAGAGGTCAGACTTTTCATCAACTCGCCTGGAAGGAGAAATCATGGCCATTATCACCATAGGAATCGACCTCGCCAAGAACGTCTTTGCTATGCACGGCATGGATGAGTCAGGCAAGCCCGCATTGGTGCGCCCCAATGTCAAACGCGCCGCTGTGCCTCATTGGCATGGAGGCCTGCTCAGGCGCGCACCACTGGGCGCGCGAGTTTGCCAGGTTTGGCCACACGCTCCGCTTGATGGCGCCCAAGTTCGTGACGCCGTACCTCCTGTCGGGCAAGAAAGCCAAAAACGATGCAGCCGATGTCCAGGCCATCGGCGAAGCCGTCAGCCGGCCCAACATGCGCTTTGTGCCCGTCAGCAAACGAAGATGCCTGCCCGCGTAGGGGGCATGAGTCTCTTTGTGATATGGGCAAAGCTCACTTCCCAACGCCCGATTCATCAAGGTAGGTCACCAGCACGCCGTGCAGCCAATCCATGACAACACGCACGCGGGTCGACAGGTTTCTGCGATGGGCATACACCAGCGACAAGGGCATGGGGGGCGCCGGCCAGCCGGTCAGCACTTCCACCAGTTGACCTTGCGCGATCAACGCTCGGACGCCCACAAAGGGCACCTGAATCATCCCCAGGCTCGCCAGGCAAGCGGCCTGATAGGCCTCAGCGTTGTTCACCGTGATCGGGCCCTGCATGGGCATGGAAACTTCTTCACCCCCCTGGGTGTATTCAAACCCGGTCACTTTGGCGCCCAGGGTCGCGGCGTAATGCACGAGCGTGTGCTGTGCCAGATCTTCCAGGGAAAGCGGAACTCCAAAATGCGCGATGTAGCCGGGACTCACGCAATTGGCCATGCGCAAATCACCGACGGGCCGCGCAATCAATCCGGGCTCAGTCACTGTTCCGGCGCGAACGACGCAGTCGAAGCCCTCCCGCACCAGATCCACCCGCCGTTCGGTGCTGCTAATTTCAATTTGCAGCTGCGGATGCTGTTGCAGCAAATCGGGCAGGCGCGGTAAAACGGCTTGGCGCGCAACCACGGTCGACATGTCCAGCCGGATGCGTCCCTTCAAAGCGTTGGAGCTTTGCAGTTGAAACATGGTTTGCAGCTCGTCCATGTCGGACAGGGCATCCTTGCACCGCTCGTAAAACGCTTGGCCGTCGTGCGTCAGCACGACTTTGCGCGTGGTCCGGTGCAGCAAGCGCACGCCCAGGCGGTTTTCCAATTGCTGCACCGCGTTCGACACGCTGGCTTTGGGCAACCCCAGGCTGTCTGCCGCCTGGGTGAAGCTCGATAGCTCGGCCACCCGCGAGAAGACAAGCATGTGATCTAAAAAACTCATTGTTCAATTTTAAAGAACAAACAAATCCAATGCAGCATGTTTATCCAAACAAAGGCAATCAATAGACTCCCTTCATTCGTCATCGCAACCCCAACGGAAACACACCATGCAAACATCACCCTCCATCGCTTTGGTCACCGGCGGCAGCCGTGGTCTGGGCAAAAGCACCGCACTGCATCTGGCCAGGCAAGGCCATGACGTCATCCTGACCTACCGTAGCCAGCAGGCAGAAGCGAACGATGTCGTCGCGCAAATTGAGGCCATGGGCCACAAGGCGGTGGCGCTTGCGCTGAATGTGTCCGACAGCAGCAGCTTTGCAGGTTTTGCCGCCCAGGTCCGCGACGTGCTTCTTGCGCAATGGGGCCGCACGACCTTCAATGTACTGATCAACAACGCCGGCACCGGTACCCAGGCCAGCCTGATGGACACCACCGAGGCCCAGTTCGATGCACTGGTCAATGTGCACGTCAAAGGCGTCTTCTTTTTGACGCAAAAGCTGCTCCCTGAGATGGCGGACGGCGGACGCATCGTCAACCTGTCGTCCGGATTGACGCGATTTGCCTTGCCGGGCTACGCCGTTTACGCATCCATGAAAGGCGCGGTGGAAGTCATGACCCGCTACATGGCCAAGGAACTGGGGGCGCGGGGTATTGCCGTCAACACGGTGGCACCCGGCGCCATGGCGACCGATTTTGGTGGCGGCGCCGTGCGCGATAACCCCCAACTCAATGCATTTGTCGCATCGCAGACCGCGCTGGGTCGCGCAGGTGAGGCCGATGACATCGGTGCGATGGTGGCCTCGCTGGTCTCTCCTGATAACCGCTGGGTCAATGCACAGCGCATTGAAGTGTCGGGTGGGATGTTCGTTTGAGTCAGCGACTCCACGAAAGATCAGGCGGGGGAGAGTCCGGTCTGGGGCGGGGTGGGCAGTATGAAAAGTTGAAGGGCTGGAGCGTGTCTGAAACGGGCACCCGCAGTGCAGCGGGAGCTGCCGGACAGCCCAGTGCCCGTAGCGCCCTTACGTTTCAGCCGAAAGCGTAGAGAAGTTAAGTGGCTTCCCTAGTCGGTCCTTTGGCAATCGGGGTTAGGTTTTTGATGAATCTGCCTTTCATTTGGACAGGTTAGACAGTCGCGGGAAGCAAGCTGTCACCAATCTTGTACGCTTCGGTGAAGCGGTCGAGCCCATGTACTCCACCATTGACCAATCGGCGTGCGGCCTGCATGTTGCCGTGCATTAGCGCGTCTTTGATTTGCAGTTCTCGGTCGTCCAAAAATGTGCTCAGCAAGTCCGCAGCAATCGTTGAGGCGTTGGCCAAATCTGGATTTGTCTCAAGGTCAACGACGGGGTTGAGTCTCGGGCCGTACCTTCCGTAGTTTGACCTGCCCGTCAGCTGTATGAAGCCTCGGCCTTTGTACCTTTGTCCATCAAACGGCCCATTGTTGCCAAGGTCTCTGCGATTGTCATAGAGGTCAAACGGATGCCCGGACGGGGACGTATTGAACCGTGACTGCCCCTCGCTAATAGGCATGAATGACTCAGTCTCTGCACGGATGGTGGCAATTGCCATAAGCACCATTGTTCGATGGAAGAGCCCAAAGCTCGAAAGCGAGTCCAACACCACCGGCAGGTTTGCCTTGATGTTTCCAATTGGGGTGAATGGACACATCTGACTTACAACCTGCACGGTCACACTGGACGTCACATCAGCCAAATCCGAAGATGCTGTCAACCCCAGAGCCGCTTGGGTGCGAGGGCCCGCGACTCCGTCAGCGAGAAGTCCCTCACTATTCTGAAATGCCACAACTGCAGCAAATGTTCCTCCACCGAACTGCCCATCAATATTTCCAGGACTAAAGCCCTTGTCAAGCAAGGCTCTTTGGAGCTCCTTGACATCCGCGCCCTTGTCCCCCAGTCGAAGTACATCCTTGCTCATAGCGGCCCCTTATCGAAACATAGATACTGCAACATTCCTGCCGTCCAACAGCACGACCCCGGTCCACGACGCCTGCTTACCGTGCGGCAGGTCGGTAAGCCGAACAAATATTGGGGAGCCGGGGAGTTGGGATGGCGGCAGTCGTTTGAAGGTGGCTACGTTCGTGATTTGATTGTCAAGAGCCGATACCTGATTTCCTAGAAATTCAGAGCCGCCAGCCTCCTCGCTCTCGACCCGGCTCTGGTAGTCGTCCAAAGTGGCTCGAACGATTTCGACAAGATAAGTGTTATCCCGCATGGCTCATCCTAAAGTTAATCGTCAGCGCTTCAGCGCGATGCCAGCACCAGTAAAGACATTTATCAAATGTGGCAATCTATTCGGCTGACGTTAGGTCAGGGGAATAGAAGCCACGTTTTCACGCGCTGATGGAGGGATTCCAGGGACAGGTGCAAATCACTCACCGCATACCCGCACATCCATAATATGCATAGACAGCAGGTTCATTCTTGCGAAATGTCAATGGCGTGCCGTCGTCACCTCGGCGCAGCGGGACAACTCCGGTGAATGTCCGCTTGCGGTCGGGTGCGGGTGCCGCAATCGTTGAATCCGCCCCACTTAGCGGGCATTCGAATTGCGGAGTTCGATGACTGGTTTGGAGCGACCAGTTCTGAAACCTGTACAGCCGCAGTCAGTCTGAAGCGGTCCCATATTTGCAGCGCTGCAGGCCAAAATGCAGAACCAGGGGTAGAAATTGGCGCTTACCGAGCTTCTTCATGCCACTGCACATGGACTTCCTCCGCAGAAAGTCCGTGACATTCGTTCATCACTTGATGAATTTAGGCGCCGACGTGATTTTGACCCAGGTGCCGAGATTTCATTGACCCACCCGAGTGTCGGTCAAATGGTTGTCGCAATTGGCGTCACCAGAAATTGGGGTGGGTCAGCCCAGAGTCGGCACCTGGGTCAAAACAGTGCCGACAGCAACACTTTTACTGTTACGTAGAGAAAACGCAAGTTGCCAAACGCATAAAAGCGCATAAAGTGACCGCTGCTCCCAGCTTTTGGAGGTAGGACAGCCGCTGGAGAGTGGAAGTAGGCATGGCTCATCGACAAAGTGGCACCCCATGCGGGGAACTGACAGACATCGGCGACCACGGTATGGTTTTACCCGGTTCATTGACATCAATGGCATGGAGAAACGTATGGATAGCTACTATTGGGACGAAAACAAAATGAAGACCGATGGCGCCAACCCGACCATCCTCCTCATTGGTGATTCCTGGTTTTGGTACCCTTTTGTTGGCGGTAGCCTTACCAACAACCTTGGGCCCATCGTCGCCAAGAAGTCGCACGTAATTCTCGCCAAAGGTATGAACGGGGCGGAAGCTTTCGACTATGTAGACGGCAAGTACGCCACGATTGTGCTTGAAGCGTTACGCTTGTATGGCTCGGTCTTGTCCGCCGTCTTTTTGAGTGGCGGGGGAAATGACTTCGCCGGGTTCAACGACCTGCGTCCACTGTTAAAAGCTAATTGCTCCGGGGAAACGACTGCCAGGAATTGCTTTCGCGGGGGGGATGCCGGGTTAAAGGGCTTCCTGGACCGCATGGACGAGTACTACCGCAAACTCATCGGCGTGGTGTATACGCGCACGTCAGTTGACTGTTTCATCGTAATGCACGCTTACGACTACGCCACTCCTAATGGCAAGGGGGTGTTTGGGGGCGCAGGGTGGCTTCAACCAGCGCTGCTCGATGCTGGCGTGCCGGCGGGACTTCATCAGGATTGCGTCAACCTGCTGATCGATTCGTTCTATCAAGTGCTGACGAAGATCACCCAGATGGACCCACAACACCTTTTCGTGGTGGACAGCCGTGGCACTTTGAGTCCGACCGATTGGGCAAACGAACTGCACCCCAAAGCGCGCGGCTTCAAGAAAATTGCCGATGCCAAATGGAAGCCCATGCTCCAAACACTGGGGCTTGCTTGACTCTTCTTGATCGACTTGGCTTTGAACGTCTGCTCACGCGAAATACGACTATGCGCAAGCTGCGGTCATTCAGTGTGTAAGTACCGATGTATTTTTGGCCATGGGTGCCGAAAATCGATGATCACGCCAAATGTCTGAAAACCAAGACTGGTAGCGGGCTGCAGGTCGATGGTGCCTGGTCAGTCAAAATCGGCGCCCCTGGTCAAAAAGCCACTGGTCGCAACAATGGGGTCAACTTCAAGCCCAGTTGCTCGTTTCAAATAGCCAAGGAATTCTTCTGAATTTGCGACAGACCTCTCTACCACCAAATGACAGCAGTCTCTCCGGCATGATCGGCGTAGTACAGCCGCAACCGCAGCACGTACTTCTTACCACGCGACATGCGTAGCTTGAGGTACCTCGAGTGGTCCTGACGCGCATGACAGCCAAAGGCCTGCTGGGAAAGGTCGGTCGAGGCATCTACCGCCTCACTGAAAGTCCGAGCTCCAAACATGAGAGTCTGGTCGCCATCGCCACCAAGGTACCGCAGGCTGTGTTTTGCCTGCTGACCGCCCTGCAATTTCATGAGCTGACGACTCAACTGCCTCGCCAAATCTGGATCGCCATGCCACGGGGCAGTCACCCCCCCAAAATCGACTACCCCCCGTCAAGATGGTCCAGTTTGCAGGTGACGCCTATTTAGAAGGCATCAAGGTATTCGAGCGAGATCAGGTCAAGCTGCGGGTCTACTGTGTGGCCAAGCCCGTGGCTGATTGCTTCAAGCACCGCAACAAAATCGGACTTGACGTTGCCCTTGAGGCGCTCAACGACGCCCGGATGCAAAAAAAGCATCGGCCGATGATATCTGGCGCTACGCCAAGATTTGCCGAGTGACCAACGTAATGCGTCCCTACCTTGAGGTGATCGAATGAACAAAACCTCGCCGCATCGGTCCGGGCACGCCTGCTCAACGTCGCCAAGGTACAGGGTGTGGATTTCAACCAAGTGCTGATACGTTTTGCTCTGGTGCGCATCCTCTACCGGATGAGCCAGTCAGCTCATGCCGAGCGTTTGTTGCTCAAGGGTGCCTTGCTGTTCACGCTTAGGTACGACATGCCGCATCACGCGACACGAGACGCAGATCAGCTGGGGTTCGGGCCCAGCGATCTGTAATCGATTGCCCTGACCTTTCGTGACATCGCCGGTGTCAAGGTCGACGACGGCATCACCTTCGATCCGCCATCTGTCACCGTAGAGGAAATCCGAAAGGATGCTGGATGTGCCGGCGATCGAATCTTGATCGCGGGTGAAATCGCCAAAGCGCGGTGCAAAACACAGATCGACATGGGGTTCGTTGATGCAGTCATACCCGGCTCGATTGATGCTGTCTACCCGGTCCTGATCGACGATCTGCCGGCCCCACGGTTGCGAACCTATCCGGCGTACACCGTCATTGCGGAAAAGCTTCATGCCATCGCCTTGCTGGGCATGACCAATAGTCGGCCGAAGGACTATCTCGATTTATCAGTCTTGCTGGAGAGGGAAACCCTGGCCAAGGCAATCGCAGCCACATTTGTACAACGTGGCATGGCAGCGCCGACCTCGCTACCCATCGGCCTGCCGATGAGTTTGCGATCGATGCCTCGCGTCAAGCCCTTTGGCGTGCGTTCCTCAGGAAGAATGAACTCGCCCAACAACTGTTGTCCGACATCGTCGCCACGTTGCATAGCGCCCTTGAGCCGGCCTTGCTTCGTGCCGTCTCTCTGACAGACCAACCTCGTTAACACCGCCAGGGCGAACTTGCCAGCACTCATGCAATCGGATCGATTACGGCAAGGCTACGCACCTTTTTTCTCGGAAAACCTTGTGCTTGGCGCCAGCAAAAAAAATATATGTCAAACACCAAAAAAACGACACAGAATGGGTTTTGTCACACGCAATAACGACTGGCCGCACCCTACCTGAATTCAGGTACCCGCAGGCAGCACGGTCCCAATGCATTCGCCAAAACCGATGCGCGCAGCACCCGCTTTTTCGCACCAGCCGCGCAGAACCACTGCATCCCCGTCTTCCAGGTAGGTGCGCGTCTGGCCATTGGGCAGCGTCAGCGGCTGCTTGCCGCCCACGGTCAGCTCGATCAGCGCACCAGCCTCGTCCAGCGTAGGACCCGACAACGTTCCCGTGCCCAGCAGGTCGCCTGGCTGCAGATTGCAGCCGTTGACGGTATGGTGGGCCACCATCTGTGCAACCGTCCAGTAAGCGTGCCGGTAGCTGGTGCGTGTCAGGCGCGCTACCCCTTGGTCCTGCTCGCGCATCTCCTGCGTCTGCAGCAGCACTTCGAGCTGCACGTCAATGGCGCCCTGCGTCCAATTGGCGGGCGCATCCAGATAGGGCAGCGGCTGCGGATCGTCGGTGGGTCGGGTGAAGGCGACGCGGTAAGGGGTTAATGCCTCCAGCGTCACAATCCACGGGGAAATTGTGGTGGCGAAATTTTTCGACAGGAACGGACCCAGCGGCTGGTATTCCCACGCCTGGATGTCGCGGGCCGACCAGTCATTTAGCAGGCACATTCCGAACACATTGGCCTCGGCCTCGGTGATGGCGATGGGTTCGCCCAGCGCATTGCCGCCGCCAACAAAAACACCCATTTCCAGTTCATAGTCCAGCCGCTTGCAAGGGCCGAACGAAGGCTCAGTCGCGCCGAGCGGCATGGTCTGGCCGACAGGCCGGGGGAAGGACTGGCCGGAAACGCCAATGCTGGACGCCCGCCCGTGGTACCCAATGGGGATCCACTTGAAATTCGGCAGCAGCGGGTTGTCGGGGCGGAACTGGCGCCCGATGTTGGTGGCGTGATAGACCGAGGTGTAGAAGTCGGTGTAATCGCCGATGCGCGCCGGCACGGTGTACTCGGCATCTAGCTGCGGCACGAGGCAGGAGGCAAGGCTGGCCTGGGCGGCTGAGCCTTCGCGCAGTGCGCGCGACAGTACCAGGCGCAGCGCCGACCAGGCCGGCTGGCCCAGCGCCATCAGCGCGTTAAGGGTTTCGCCGGCTGCGGCTTGCATCGTGGCAGCGGGGTCGCCCGGGAAGGCTCCGCTGGCGGCAGCGGCAGCCAGGTCGAGTATCTGGTCGCCGATGGCGACGCCACCGCGAAACGCCTCGGCGCTGCCCTGGCGGCGGAAAACCGCGAAGGGCAGGTTCTGTATCGGGAAGTCGACTTTTTCCTGGTTCGCGGAAGCGACCCAGCTGCGCAGCGCTGGATCATGGGTTTCGTTCAAGGTATGCATGGTGGCTCTTTATCTGGTGTGGTCCGGCGCGATGGGTTTCAGGGCCGCGTGGGATCGAAGTTCTTCTGCAGTCCCTGCCAGCAGCGGTAGTATTCGTGCTGGAGCTGGGCCGTTTCAAGCGCGAAACGTGTGGGTTGAATCACCGTCGGCGTCTCGAACATGAAGGCCATCGTGCCGGTGATGTAGTCGGGCTTGGTGGTGTCGGCCGCACTGGCCTTGGCAAAGGTGTCAGCATCCGGTCCGTGACCGGTCATGCAGTTGTGCAGCGAGGCGCCGCCAGGCACAAAGCCTTCGGCCTTGGCGTCGTACGCGCCGTGGATCAGGCCCATGAATTCGCTGGCGAAGTTGCGGTGAAACCAGGGCGGGCGGAAGGTGTTCTGCATTGTCAGCACACGCGGTGGGAAGATCACGAAGTCAATCGAGTCCACGCCAGGGGCGTCGCTCGGCGATTGCAGCACCAGAAATATCGATGGGTCCGGGTGGTCATAACTGATCGAGCCAATGGTGTTGAAGCGGCGCAGATCGTACTTGTAGGGCGCGTAGTTACCATGCCAGGCGACCACGTCCAGCGGCGAGTGGCCGATGGCAGCGCGCCAGAGGTGGCCGTTGAACTTGGTAACCAACTCGAAATCGCCTTCGCGGTCTTCGTAGGCCGCCGCCGGGGTACGGAAGTCGCGCGGGTTGGCCAGACCGTTGGAGCCAATCACGCCCAAGTCGGGCAGCTTGAACAACGCGCCGTAGTTCTCGCAGACATAGCCGCGCGCCTGACCATCGGGCAATGTCACCTGAAATCGCACGCCGCGCGGAACCACGGCGATTTCCTGCGGTTCGACCTCCAGCACACCCATTTCAGTTGCCAGCACCAGGCGTCCCTGCTGCGGCACGATCAGCATCTCGCCGTCGGCGTTGTAGAAAAATCGCGTGTCCATCGAACGATTGGCCGCATACAGATGAATGCCGCAGCCCGCTGTGCCCGCCATTGTGACCATGCCCTCGATGAAGTCGGTCGGCTGGGTTGCAGGGTCGGGCATGGGTAGTGGATCCCAGCGCAGCTGATTGGGCGGCGTCGGCACCTCGTCGAAGTGACTGAGCCAGCGACCGTCGTCGATGCGCTCGAACGGCAGGTGCATGGCCGCCGGACGAATGCGGTACAGCCAGGAGCGCCGGTTGGCATGGCGGGGCGCGGTGAACGCGGTGCCCGAAAGCTGTTCCGCATACAGGCCGTAGGGGGCCTTCTGCGGTGAGTTTCGGCCGTCGGGCAGTGCGCCGGGAAGCGCCTCGGTGGCGAACTCGTTGGCAAAGCCGCTCTGGTAATGTAGTGTCTCGATGGTCATGGTCGGTCCCTTCAGGAATGGTGTGGATGATTCCGGCCTGAGATCTTCAGCAGCAGTTCACATGGCCTTCAACTCGGATTGAGTTAAGGCAGTAGGTCTTGCAGATTCAGACACCACGATTAACTATCGAACCTGACGATCACATTCTTGACGCAGGATCCAAACTTCTCGGAGCGGTTTCCTATTTTCTGATGACTGCTGAAGATCAACCTGCCGATAACTTGAGATTCTTCAGTCGAGGGCCCAAGCGGTTTGCATTGAAGGACGCTGACTAAATACCGCATACCACTGCGCAACCATGGGATAGCGACTTCGCCAATCTAGTTCGACAAATCGCAAGTCGAGGTACCAAAGTGCACACCCCAAAGTGATAGATCCAATGTCTACACGGTCTTTCAGTTGCTGCGGATAGGCATCAAGGTGAGCCAGAGAGGATTCCACCTTGGCCAGTTGGCCAGTTCGCCATGCCGCCCAGTGCAATTCCTTGGGTCGGGCCACATCCTCATACCGGGCCAATAGGGACGCATCAAGCATGCCATCGCCCAGCGACTGCAGGGTAAGGGTTTCCCAACGGACATTTCCCGCGCGTGGGAAGAGCGTTCCACCAGCTAGATCGTCGAGGTATTCACAAATAACCCGGCTGTCATAAAGCACCTGACCGTCATCAGACAAGAAGGTCGGCACCTTGCCCAGCGGGTTCTTGGCAATGATTTCCTGGTCGCGTTGCACCGGGTTGGCATTGGATGGCATAAGTTCAATGCGCTCATTGAGGCCGAGTTCATGGCCTGCCACCAGGCATTTACGGACATAGGGAGAGGTGGGAGAGAAAAAGATTTTCATGTTTGGTTATCAACTATGGAAGAAAAATTCATGGGATAGATTGGGCTGCATGGCGACCGGCAATCCAGCCGAACGTCAACGCAGGCCCCAGGGTGATGCCGGGTGCGGGATACTGGCCGCCCATGACTGAGTGCATGTCGTTGCCCGCCATATATAAACCCCGGATAGGCTGACCATCGGCATCCAATGCCTGGGCGTTTTCATTGCAGCGGATGCCACAGGCCGTACCGATATCGCCTGCGTACACCTTGACCGCATAAAACGGTGCCTTTTGAAGCCTACCCAGACAGGCATTTGGCTGATGATCCGGGTCGCCAAGGTAGCGGTTGTAGGCGGTACTGCCCTTGCCAAAGTCCTCGTCATTGCCGCTGTCGGCAAAGCGGTTGAACCGCGTTGCTGACGCTTCCAGCCCCTCGGCGTCAACACCCAGTTCAGTAGCGAGAGACCGAAGCGTGGGTGCCTTGTGCAAATAACCGGCGCGCACCAAGTGTTCACGTGGACGCCCCCCTGGCAAGGCCAGGCCGACGCCCCAGCGCTCCATGAAGTCGTGATCGCACACCAGGAATGCAGGAAAAGAGGGAACCGTCTTATCTGAACGGTACATGGCCAGCACAAACTCATGATATGAGGTCGACTCATTGACAAACCGTTGCCCGGCCGCATTCACCGCCATTAAGCCCGGCTTGGCTCGGTCCCACACCAGATGGGGGTAACGCACCTCTGAGCCGTCGCGTCGCTTGAGAATAGACACCGGCGCCCAGAAGGCCGGGCTCGCATGCCCGGTTCCAAGGGCCGCACCCGCCTGACGGGACAGTGTGATGCCTTCGCCTTGGTTATCCTGAGGCGACATGGACCAGGGGCCAGAGGGTTGCGGGTACAACTCACGCCGTAGAGACTCGCTCCAGGGAAACCCCCCCGTAGCCACGATGACACCATGACGAGCACGAACTGAGACTGGCTTGCCATTGCGCACCAGGCCAACACCGGTGACGCGACCGTCCTCCAAAAGCAACTGCCGCAGCGGGGCATTAAGCCAATAGTCGATATTGCGGTCCAGCACGCTCTTGAACAAACGACCGGCCAGCGCATTACCCAACACCAGACGGGTACCGCGGTGGTAGCCCTGTAACCGGTCACTGAAATAGCGCATCACCAGTTTCATTCCTTCGCGCCAGGACGTGAATGAGCGCGTAACGGCCAGCAGGTGCTTGGCATCAGTCATCGTGATCATCATGCCGCCCAGCACCATGAACTCGGGCAAAGGGTCGCGCAGTTCACTGAATTGCTTGCCAAGCAGGCGGCCATCGAACATCGCCGGGTCGAGCGATCTCCCCCCCATGGCTGCGCCTTCGCGGTCCGGGTAGTAGTCAGGTGAAAAAGCGCGGGCCACCAATTTCACATCGGTGTGCTTTTCGAAGAATTCCACCATCCCGGCGGAGGACTTCAAATAGACGCGCTGCAAATCTGCCGGCGCGGCATCGCCCACGGTGTTTTGCATATAGGTCCAAACCTTGTCAAAACTGTCCGGGTGGCCGACCTTTTCGGACTGCGCATTCAGCGGGGCCCAGACGGCCCCGCCTGAAATCGCGGTGGATCCGCCGATCCGGTCGGTTTTCTCCACCAATAGCACGCTGCGGCCTTCAATGCGTGCTGTCAAGGCCGCAGCCATCCCGCCAGCCCCTGAGCCGACCACGACCACGTCGTACTCGGCATCCCAATGGGTCGTTCTCATGAGCCCGACCCACCCAATGATTTGCCTCCGTCGACGAACAGCACCTGGCCGGTAATGAAGCCAGTTTTCGGCGACACCAGGAAGGATACTGCCTGGGCAATGTCCTCCGGCAGCCCTGCCTTGCCGGTGGGCTGCAGGGCGAGTTGCTGCGCCAGCCGCTCAGGCGTAAGAGCCCGCAGGATGGGCGTATCAATCAGCCCGGGGGCAATCGCGTTGACCAGAATACCGCGCGGCGCCAGTTCCATGGCACTGGCACGGGTATAGCCAACCACGGCTGCCTTCGATGCAACGTAATGCGGATGATTCTTGGCACCCAGATAGGCGCGGGAGGCAATGTTGACGATGCGACCACCGTCAGCCATGGTTTTGGCAGCTTCCTGCGTCAATGTAGCCACGGCTATCAGGTTCACTTCATAGGCACGGCGGAAATCGGCGGTGGTGACTTCGAGGAATTTGCGTTCATCAAAAATTCCGGCATTGTTCACCAGCGCGCTGATGGGCGACAGGGACCGGACCAGTTCCCGCACTGCCTCTTCGTCCGTCAGGTCCAGCACGCGGCATTGCACCTCCAAGCCCAACGACTGCAGGCGCTGCGTCTCCCGGTTCGCCAACGCCTCATCGCGATCGACCATGACCACGGCAAATCCGTCACGCGCCAGGCGCTCCACCGTGGCCAAGCCCATGCCGCCCGCGCCGCCCGTTACCAGGGCAATTGGTTTACTCATCTTGTTGTCCTTCATTCTTCAGGCTGAGAGAAAGCCGCCGTCAACCGGCAGCACCACCCCGTTCACATAACTCGCCATGTCGGAAGCAAGAAATATCACGGGCCCCACAATTTCATGAACCTCGCCGCCGCGCGCCATCGGCACGCGCTTCATGTACCAGTCGGTGCCGCCGGGCACGGCAAGTTGCGGCGCGACCATTTCGGTGAGCATGAGGCCAGGCGCCACCGCATTGGCGCGCACCCCGAACGGTGCCAGATCTCGCGCGAAGACCTGCGTCAGCGAACGGACGGCGCCCTTGGAAGCGACATATCCGGCCGATGAGATGCCGCTGACAAAAGCCACAATGGACGACAGGTTGATGATGCAGCCGCGCGAAGCCTTCAATGCTGGCACGAAGGCATGGGTGACGTTGAACAATCCTTCGAGGTTGACCGACATGATCCGATCCCATACTTCGGGCGCCTGTGGGTCATCCATGCTGGACCGGCCTGAAACCCCCGCGTTGTTGACCAGGATATCGATCGGCCCCAGCCGCTCGGTGACCGCTTGGGCAAACTTGCGCACACCTTCGCGATCCGTGACATCGAGCATTTCGCTCCAGGCCTGGCCACCGTGATCGGTGATCATTTGCGCAACAGACGCGGCTCGCGCCGCGTCAATGTCCGCCACGATGACCTTCGCGCCTTCGCGTGCAAATCCCCGCGCGATGGCGGAGCCAAGTCCGCCGCCGGCGCCAGTCACGAGGGCCAGCTTGTCTTTAAGCAAATCCATGAAATTATTCCTTTAGCGATGGCCGTTAGGCGTTTTACGCGCCCAAGTAGGCCCGGCGTACAGCCGGATCGTTGATTAACTGTTCGGAAGGGCCTTGCAGCGTTATTTCGCCGTTTTCCAGGATGTAGGCGTAGCTGGCCACCGTCAGGGCCAGACTAACGTTCTGCTCTACCAACAGGATGGTCAAACCCTGCTCGCGATTGAGTTTCTGGATCGACTCGAAAATCTGTTGCACCAGCAACGGCGACAGACCCATCGAAGGCTCGTCGAACATGATCATGCGGGGACGGGACATCAATGCTCGACCGATGGCCAGCATCTGCTGCTCGCCACCGGACAGGGTTGCGGCCCGCTGCTCGCTACGCTCCTTCAGGCGCGGGAACATGGTATAGACTTTCTCGAAATCTTCCGCCATCTCACGACGATTGGGACGAAGAAAAGCACCGAGTTCCAGGTTTTCGCGAACGCTCATCTCCTTGAAGACTTCACGTCCCTCGGGTACCTGCACCAGACCACGGCGCACGATCTCATCGGACGCGAGGCGCTGGATGGCTTGATCCTCGAAAATCACCTCGCCTGCGCCAGGATTGATCAGGTGGGAAATCGCATTCAAGGTGCTGCTTTTGCCGGCTCCATTGCTACCAAGCAGAGCCACAATGCCGCCCTTGGGGACCTTGAGCGAGACATTGGAAAGCGCCTGGATGGCACCGTACGATGCGCTGATACCGCGCAATTCGAGCAGCGTTTCAGACATGGGCGGCTCCTTTCCCAAGATAGGCTTCAATCACATGGGGATCCTCGCCGATCTCCTTGGGCGTTCCTTCAGCGATTTTTTGACCAAAGGACATGACGGTAATACGGTTGGAGATAGACATGACAAGCTGCATGACATGCTCCACCAACAGCACCGTGATGCCGTCGCGTTGCACCAACTCAGTAAGCAAGCGGTCCAGATTCTCGATGTCGCGATTGCGCAGTCCTGCCGCCGGTTCATCGAGCAGCAGCAAGCGTGGTTTGAGCGCCAGCGCACGGGCGATCTCAAGCAATTTTTGGTGCCCAAAGTCGAGTTCTGTCGCTCTCGTGTCGCGATCGTGCGTGAGACCTACACGTTCGATCAGGCTATCGACAAGGTCACGGGTTTCGCCGTTGGGCCTGCGTAGCAGACCGCCCAGCGTGTTCGCGCTGTGCGCGTGGCAACCCAACAGCACGTTTTCGTACACGCTGAGTTCGCTGAACAACTCCAGGTTCTGGAAAGTGCGCGCCACACCCAGCCCGGCCATGCGCGCAGGGGCATGGTGCGTCACGTCGTCCCCTTCAATGCGAATGCGTCCAGCGGTGGGCTGGTAATAACGTGAGATGCAATTGAAGGTGGTGGATTTGCCCGCACCGTTGGGACCGATCAGCGCATGGATGGTGCCGCGCTCGACCTGAAAAGATAAGTTGTTGACGGCTGTCAGGCCGCCAAAGCGCACCGTGATACCCTCAACTTCGAGAAAAGGCTGGCTGCTCATGGGTGGGCCTTCACGTTGGTCTGGCGAGCTGCACGTTTTTGTCGGCTTGCAAACAGCCCTTTAGGCTTGAACATCATGAATCCCATCAAGATCATTCCGTAAATAACTTCCTGCACAGACATCACCTGCCGCAACAATTCCGAGATCAGACCAAATGCGATTGCGCCCGCCACGGCCCCACGCACCGAACCCATGCCGCCCACCACGACCATGGTCAATACCAAAATAGTGGTCTGAAAGCCCAGGCTCTCGGGGTGAATGAAGGAAGTGAACAGGCTGTACATTCCTCCGGCGATACCGGCAAATGCGGCCGAGATGGCAAAGGCGCTTTGTTTCATGGCCTTGACATTGATGCCCATGGCCATGGCCGCAACATCGCTTTCTCGCACAGCCCGCAGCGACGAGCCATACTGAGATCGCGACAGCACTACGGTGATCCATAGCATCAACCCGGCCAGCACCACCACAAAAGGATAGGCTTGCAGATCGTTCGTCAGCCGGTAGCCGAATAGTTCGGCAGGCTGCATACGCATGCCGTTGGAGCCGCCGGTCACCTTTTCCCAGCTCAGGAAGACCCACTGCATCGCCTCGCCAAAGGCAAAGGTGGCCAACGCCAGATAAATGTCGCGCATGCGCAAAGCCAGAAAGCCAATCAAGTAGCCCAACACGGCAGACAGCAACCCGCCAGCCAGGATGGACACCAGAAACGGTGGGTGCCATGTCGTATTGATCAAGCCAGCTGTGTATATGCCGATGCCGTAGAAAGCAGCATGCGAAAGCGCGAACTGTCCGGCTTCCCCGATCACCACATGCATGCCGAGCGCCAGCACCACGAACACCATGAGAAGGTTCACCACGTAGAGCACATAGCCCGACACCGTAAAGGGCAGGATGAGCAATGCCACCGCACTGGCCAATAGCGCCCAGCGGTCAGGAGTCATGGACTTCATACTTTTTTCACCTGCGGCTTACCACCGAGCAAGCCCTGGGGCCGAGCGATGAGGGTAATGAGAATTGCCAGAAATGGGGCCACCACAATGGCGTTGGTCGAAATGAAAAGCCCCACGAGGTTTTCAACAATGCCGATGATCAGTCCGCCCAGGACCGCACCAGGCAGACTGGTAAAACCTCCCACGATGGCGGCGGCATAAGCCAATATGGCGATATGCGCAATATCGGGTGTTATCAACACCTTGGGCGTGATGAGCAGGGCCGCAAGCGCCGAAATCAGCCCTGACAGGGCCCAGACCATCATGCGAATGCGCGACAGGCGAATACCAACGATTTGAGCGGCACGCGGGTTCATACCAACAGCACGCATCGCCTTGCCAATTCGGGTTCTGCTGAACATCAGGTAGATCAGCACCATCACAACCACCGCCACCACGAAGATGGCGACATCCAGTCGCGTCAGAAATGCGTCACCGATGATCACTGCGTCGTTGGACACCAGGGACGGCAAAGACCTAGGTGTATCACCCAGACCCGTCAGGCGCACCAGGCCCTTGAGGGTATAGGCCAAGCCCAGGGTGGCGATGACCAGTTGCGGACCCACGCCCTTGGAGCCGGTCACCCGTTCCATGACCACGCGCTGGAACAAGGCGGCCCCCGCGGCAACCACCACAATGGTGATCGGTATCACCACGGCATAAGGAAGTTTGGCGATCAACAGCAGCGTCAAAGCCACATAACCGCCGATCATGAAAATTTCACCTTGCGCAAAGTTGGGTACGTCCGTGGTCTTAAAAACGGCAACGATAGCAATCGCCAGCAGCGCATACACGCTGCCTGTCACCAGACCGGACAGCACGCCTTGCTGTAAAAACAGCCAGAAATCACTGAAGCTCATATTTGTTGCGAGAGACTCAATGCGCGCAGCGCACGGAGCCTCCCGCCTCCTTGGTAGAGGGATTACTTGGCCTGGTAGGTCCAAAGGCTGCGAAATGCACCTGGCACCACGGTCATGGTGTCGCCGTTGAATTTCAGGTAGATGGCCGATTTTTGGCCCGCATGGTCGGCAGGAGTCAACTCGATGGGACCAGCCATCACGCCAGATTCAAACTTGGTCTGCGACAACGCCGTGAGGAACTTCTCACGAGTCAGGTTCGGACCGGCAGCCTTGAGTGCATTGACCACAGTCATGGCAGACGGGATGCCGTAGGGCATGTAGGTCTGCGGGTAGCCGGGTTTGGCGGCAAGCTCTGGATAGTAGGACTTGTACATGTCGTAGACCCACTTGAGCTTGGGTCCGCCAGCGACATCGGTCATCACTTCTTGCAGGTAGACGTTTTTGAATGCCTCTTTGTTGCCGACGTTTTCCACGAGCTGCTTCAGGTCGGCCGTGCCGTTGACGGCAATCACGATTGGCTTGGTCCAGCCGAGTTCATGGGCTTTCTTCACCAGCAGACTGACGGGGCGCGCATATGTGGTGATGAGCAACACGTCCGGGTTGGTTGCACGGATCTTGAGCATCGGCGCGGTCACGTCAGTCAGATTGGGGCTGATCGACTGGACCTGCAGGTCCACGCCGAGCTTCTTGGCCTGGAATTCCGCAGCCTCCAGGTTCCAGCCGCCATAAGCGTCATCATGGTTGAGGTAGCCGATCTTCTTGGCCTTCAGGTGCTCGGCAGCGAACTGAACCATGGAGCCCCCGACCGCACGCTGCGAAATGGAAAAAGCACCGTAGATGTACTTGGAGGGTGGATAAAGCGCACCATCACCGGACGCGTTGAGCATGACAAAGGGAATCTGGGAGCGCTCGACATATTCACGGGCTCCGACCACAGCAGCTGAGCACGATCCACCATTCAGAAGAAACACCTTATCCTGTTCGGTCAGCTTCTTCACAGCGGCCAGCAAATCGTTGGCGTTGCAGCGATCGTCCTCCACAACCAGCTCAATCTTGCGGCCGTGAATGCCGCCTTCCTTGTTAACCTTGTCGTAGTACATCTTGGCTGCGTTGATCACATCAAAGCCATAGGCCATCGAATTGCCAGACAGCGGACCAAACAAACCCACCTTGATCGTCTTGTCGGTCAGTCCAGGCTCCTGCTGTGCCTGAACGGCGCCCATGGCAGCGACAGCCACGAAGGCCACGGCGAGAGGTTTAAAAAATTTCATACTTGTCTCCTTGAAGTGATACAGATTGAGCATTTGAAAAAACCCTGCCCATTGGGTCATTGCATGCGGTAGCCACCATTGACGTCGATGACGTTGCCGGTGATGTACGCTGCGGCCGGTGAGACCAGGTAACTGACAGCCGAGGCGACGTCGTCTACCGTGCCGATGCGGCCCAGCGGAATGTTTTGCGAAGCCGCCACCAAAGCCCCGCTGCTGGTGACGGTGCTGCGCAGCATTTCCGTGTCAATCAGGCCAGGTGAGATGGCGTTGGCTGTAATGCCTAGGTGAGCGGCTTCTCGTGCAAAGGCTTTGGCATAGCCAAGAACCGCAGATTTGGCACCAATATAGGCGGCGCTGGAGCGGTAACCACCCAGTTGAGCCGCCACCGAGCCAAAAAACACGACACGACCTTGCGAAACAGGCAGAGCTTCGCGGCGGCGCAAGTATTCACGGCTGCACAAAAAAGCCCCCCGTGTATTCACGGCAAAGCTGCGTTCCCAGTTGTCCAGCGTCATGTCCTTGATCAGCGGACGCTCGCCATTCGGCAAGATCAACACGCCCGCCACACATATCAGCGCGGCCACCGGCCCGTGAGTAACTTCGACTTCGTCAAATAAGGCCATCACCGAGGCTTCATCGGCAACATCGACCGTCGCACCAATGTGCCCATCTCCCAGGCTGGCCGCCACGCGTCGTGCATTTTCGCCATCTATGTCCGCCACTACGACGCGAAGTCCCGAGTTTGCCAACTGACGGCAAACCGCTTCTCCGATTCCTCTACCGCCGCCGGTTACTACGGCGAGCCGGTTTTCGCTTGTCTTTGTCTCTATGGCCATACATCTACCTCGTTGGAAATTTTTAGCAGAAATTGCTGCAACGCCTCGATCATGTATACATGTCAAATAAATATCACCAGTATTTACCCTTATATCGGAGCAATTTTATGCACCATGTATACTTATTGAAGAATTTTGATACCTATGCAAGGAAGCAAGCTATGCAACCCCTCTCCCAGCAAATAGCCGAAAAATTGCGTGACTTGATCCTTCATGGGCGATTCAAGCCCGGAGAGCGGATCGAAGAGATTCCACTCGCGGCAAGCATGGGTGTCTCACGGACGCCGATTCGAGAAGCGCTGGCAATGCTGGCTAGTGAAGGTTTAATTGATCACCTTCCTAAACGAGGCTACCTAGTTCGGGTCTTTGAACTTGATGTAATCCTGGCGGCCTACGAGGTGCGGGCAGTTCTGGAGGGTTTGGCATGTCGAAGCGCCGCTCAACGCGGCCTGAGCGAGCTGCAGATTCAGCAGCTGCGACAGTACTTGGAGAAAGGCGACTCGATTCTGGCCAAAGGCGCATTGCTGCCAGAAGACCATGAGCCTTATCAGCAGATCAACGTTGACCTGCATAACACCCTCTTGGAAGCCTCGGCTAATCCTTGGGTTGGCCGTTTTGTCGATCAAGCAAACCACATCCCCTATTCTTCTGATCGTATCGTGCTGTGGGACGTCGGCCATGAGGTGATCCTACGTTCCCACGGGGATCATCACCGCATCGTTGAAGCCATCATCATGAGGGACAGTGCTCGTGCCGAAGCACTCATGCGAGAACACGTTTACTACGCGGGCATCATCTTCAAGGATAATTTTCAACGATTGATGAAGGCCCGCGTTCCCGCCTGCACCGGGATGCACTAGTGGCGAATGCCCCGCCTTCTGTGAGGGGAAATGGGGTGTCGGTGATCAAGGCTGTGGGTGCAGCCAGCAGCTTGTAGACTACCTCGACGCTGCAACCATCGAGGTCGATGGATATTGGCCGCGTAGTAGTGTGGGTTGCAGTACATGCGAGCGCTGGGCGGGCCGTTGTCCGTGGCTCCCACCCGCCGCGCAGGGCAAACAGGGTCGCCACTTCCAATGCCTGAAATGGCCGCTCCCGAACTCGGCTGGAAATCGCGGCTTGCCAAACCCTTCCCGGTCCTGGCTCTATAACGTCATCGGGTACCGTGGCGCCACGATCTCTGGCTCGGGTAGCCGGCGTGCGGCCGTGTTTCTGGAGATGCGCAGCAGTCTGGCTGCTTCGCGCACCG
The DNA here is from genome assembly GCA_963793855.1 of uncultured beta proteobacterium. GTDB lineage: Bacteria > Pseudomonadota > Gammaproteobacteria > Burkholderiales > Burkholderiaceae_C > Polaromonas. The sequence continues at coordinate 176,338 of CAWCBL010000003.1, read as the reverse complement.
AGACACCTTCACGGTGCACCATGCGTCTGAGTTTCCTGAGGGTTGCATTAACGCAAGGAAGGGCTATGCAATACCTGCCTGCCGTTGCTGGTGCGCGCCCTGATTCGTTCATGTTCCATCTCTGCGACCTGAGCAAGGACGGCAAGCCTCTGCGCCTCACCCCCCCTGAGCGTGACCCGAAAGGGTTAGACCCAACATAACCCGCTGGATTTTTTGTTGTCCCTGTGCCGAGCGTTTTAAGATGTCCTCAACACTAGGGTTTATAGCTCTGACGGGCTTCAACGACAGCCTTTGCAATCCGGGTAAGGCGTTGCCCTTTAACCCGCGTGGCGGGGTCAGGGTCAGGGTCAGGGTCAGCACTCATACTTTCAGCTTGGCTCATCAAGTGGATTATTCCAACATCGCTAGCGCTTAATGCCTTAGCAAGTTGAGATTGGCTTAGATGAAAGGGTTGTGTTTCTAACTGTTGTTTTTTTCTGCGTTCGACTTAGCTAGTGCTTCGTTCTTAAGGCGCTGATTCTCTAGCCTAAGCGCATTGTTTTGAGCCTCGTATTGGTTAGCCAATGCAGCCCGTTCGTTCTGCAGCCGCCTTTGCTGCAACTCTTGCTCCTGTAGACGGTTAGCTTGCTCTATTTGCCTTGTGCCCTCAAGATACGCTTCAGGACTTCCGACTCCGTAGATTGCTTCCAAATCAGAGAGAGAAGGCATTGAGGTTTCACGGCAAGTGAAATTACCTTGCGCATCCCTAACGCATCGGGTTTCTGCCGAGCTGGCCGTATAGAAATAAATCAGTGCAAGTGAGATTCCAAAAACCAGTACCTTCATTTCGGCCCCCTTTTGAGCGTAAAAACAGTCGGCACTTCCGACTATTCAGCCTAGTCTACTGCTTGCCAGCTACTCACAAGCCGAACTAAACATGGGCCTTTTGTTGTTTGGTGCTGGGCTCGATTCCAGAAATCGTCTTACATCCCCCGTTACATCGTACAGGCAATAAAAAACCCTGCTACCTTTTAGATAGCAGGGTTTCCATATAAAAACTGGGGTGGCTGATGGGGCACCACTGGCCAACTTCGAATCCAAGCTTGGCGCGGGTTCCAAGAGGTTGTTACACAGCCATGTGTGACAGTTAGTGTATCAAAAAATGCCATCGGAAGGCTATTTTTATGACCTCAAAGTAGGTGTTTCAGAGGTCTTCCCGGCACTCGGTTACCGGCGCATCCTGTCCAGTTCGAAGGTGGCACTCTGCCCCACTCATTTGCCTTCCACCCATTGGCCATACCGCCGAAAAATCCCGCATCAGCGGGAATGTCATGCAAAAGCGCCCTCCTCCGAAACATCACCGTCAAGAATCTGGAGACGAAGCCATTGACCACCGAATGCCAGCTTCGAAGAAGATTGAGCGCCCGTTAAGGCCCCGAAGCCGACCTAGAGCCCGAGCAGACGCAGACATTGGAAAACGTATGGCTCGGCCATTCCTGGGTCATCAGACCGCAAAAACGGAGCCCATCATCTTGACCTCAACACTGGAGAGTTCAAGCTTTGCGGCCAGGTCTTTCCAGGTCGCCACGACGTTAGTGACCTCATCAACGATGGCCTGTGCGGCGGTCGCGCTGAGGCGGTAGTACCCTGCCGTGGCTACCAAGGTCTGGAGGGTGGGCGCTGCGGATTTTCCGTCCCACGTCAGCGAGTGGTCGCTCTTGGCGGGATTGGGATTTATGTCGAAAGCAGGGGAAAGCCGCCAACCCGTGGGCGTCAGAAAAAACCCGTGATTGCGTAGATGGTCGTCCCGGTTTCCCACCAAGAGATTGAAGACGGCGCGCCTGAACAGCTGGTGCATGTCCTCGGTCAGTCCTGCACCGCCGTAGGCCTCAATGGCCTCAAGAATGTGAAGGTAGCTTCCCCCCTCCTGGCCATCGCGGCGCTCGAGCAAGGTCATCGCCGATGCATACATGCGGCGCCCGTGGTCGCCGCCCGGTATGGCCGCCTGGCGGTCGAATCGGCTGACGCAGTAGGTGTAGTACCGGTCGCTCAAGAGCACTCGGTTGGCCTTGGGCATCACGATGCCGGCATCGTGCGCCAGGAGGTAGGCCAGGTATTCCCAGCTTCCCCAATCGTACTGGTCGTTGTGCCCAGGAAACTTGGCCAGCCAGAGCGTGCCGTCCTGCATGGTGAAAGTGGCCTTGGGTCGCGCGCCCCCCAGCGACGAGCCGGGGGCGATGAGCATGGCCAGCCACTTTTCGTACTCGGGCATTGCCTCAGGGCGGGGGCCGTCGAGCTTCCTGGCGACCTCGGCCAGCTCACGCAGGTCGGTCGCGGGGGGCGCAGGCATTGGGCTGTTGTCGAGGAACGGCTCTTGAGGGCCACGCCGGAATCGAAGAGCGCCGGCTCGGGTGAAGTCATTCACGCCGAGCATGTAAAACAGGTCGTTCGTTTTCACCATGGGCCGCTTTTCTTTTTCGGCCGTATTTGCCTCCCGTCGTTCCATCAGCACCCGGCCCCAGCGGTCCGGCGCGCAGTCAGAAAAGACGCCAAACCCTCTGCCGTCCGCAGAGTGCTGCTCGCCTGCGTATAACGGAAGCTGAGGGTCTATCGGCACGGCGGCTGGGGCCTCAAGCCATGCCTGCGTGTACTCAAAGGAGGGAGCCAGGTCGACCCGTTCGGCAGCGGGGAACAGGTTCCCGATGTGCATGACCGAGCTGAGCTCCGGAGCGTCCAAGTGAACCTCCAGCACGGGGCGGTTCGCGCGTGCGTTTTTCGTAGCCATCGGGTTCCTTTAGGGTCAGGGGCCGTTCATGCGACCACGGGTGCGCAGGGAAACGGAATCCTGCAACTTCCTGCCGAGGATGTCATCGCTCGCCACGTTGTTGATGTCGCCCTCGAGGCCCAACACGCGCAACGCCTTCAGGTACGTTCCGAGCGCGACCGCAGGGTCGCCAGCCTCTAACCGCGCCAATGTGTTGCGAGAGATGCCCACGCGTTCGGCGAAGAGCGTCGCTGGCAGGTCGCGCCGGCAACGGGCGAGCTCGATACGTTGACCGAGGCCTGTGGCGAGCTTCGTCAAGGACAGCGAAAGGGGGTGTTGAGTGCGCGGCATGATTGCTCCATATTTACAACAAAAATGGCGTTTTTTGTTCATTATATAGAGAGTTGTATTTTTTCGTCCGCCATAGACAGTCATATCTTGAGCGATTATTTGATTAATGTTCAAGATATGGGGCATTCATTGACTACATCGAAGCGGACATCCGCTTGTGGCCGTATTCTGCCGCAGAGCCTCGGTCGGCCAAGGGCCAGGTCAATAACGGTTGACTGAAGCGAGCCTATGTAAGCCGAGAAGCGGGAAGGATGGGTGAGGCATCACTCCGCAGCGGAGGCGACTAGAAGAAATTCTCAGGCCGAAGGAACTGCGGTAGGTGCTGCCGGATTGCATTTGCCTGGGCCTGATATGGGGTTGTGCGAAGCGCCTACCGGTCAATCCCCAAGCCGCTCCTCTAAGCGAACTCTACTGCGCAACAGTTGCTCGAAAGTAATAGCCCTGTTGCGCCGTTGGAACTGTTCCCATAAACGACATGACGGCCGCAAACCGTCATGGTCCTCGGCCTTGCTATAGGTGCTTCTTCAACTATACCGGCTGCGGGGGGGCAGAAAACGGGTCGGAAGCACCGACGCTTTCTATGAAGTGAGCATACTGAACTGGGTCCTTGTGGCGCATCGTTTTCAGCACGAAGGCGGCAGTCCTCGATATTTCGGCGCAGTCGATGGGGACCATGCCTCTGTCAACAAATTCCTCCAAGTGCGAGTGCTCGTTGGTGAGCCGTTGCACGAAGTCAGGTGAATTTTCTCCATCATCAAAGAAGAGGCGTAGCCTGCCGTCGTTGTCGACGCTACCGCTCGGATACCGGAAGAAGAGGAATGCCTCCAGGAATTTCCTCAGGTTGTTCCCGAAGTTGTAAAAGCTGTGGTAACTCGATGTCGACTTCGTCTCGTCAACACAGGTATGTATCTCACCAAACAGGTAGTTCAGCTCGGTGATATAGGTCCTCAAGTACGTTGGCATCAACCCGATTGAACTAGAGGTGGCCTTCCGAACAATCATGAATTTTTCGACCGTCTCTGGCTTGCTCAGCCTCTTGAGGTACTTGAGAAAATCCAGGTTATGCGTTGATATGAACAGCTGCTCGTACTTGAACACCTTTCTGTTTGCCGCATCCTTGAGTTCTTTGCCGTCCGTCCCCCGCAGTGGTTTTGCGATAAAGCTCTCAATCAGACTGAAGATGAAAAAGATGTGGTTGTTGTCGAGACTGGAGATGGGGTCATCAATGTAAATGATGGGATTGGTCCCCTGAGTCTGAATGTCACCAAGTCTTGCAAGGAAATAGCAGAATGAGACCAGACTGCACTCGCCTTCGCTCAGGTTGTACGCAGCTTGCTCTCCTCGCATGATTCGGAATCGGTAGGTTGCAAGGCCTTCCTGTTCTTCGGCAACCAGCCGGAGGTCTGTCCCACCCAGCGAGTGGCCAAGGTAGCGATTGACTTGTTCAGCACCACGTTTCTCATCCCTGAGCTGTGTCTTCAATGCTTCAAGCTCGACATTCAGTTCTTTACCTTTGGCTTCCAGCTCTTGGAGCTCGGCCGCGAGTTCCTTCTCGCGCTCCTTGTCCTTGTCAATTTCCGTCCTTGCCGAGTCCAGTCCGCTATCGATAATAAAAGATGCAACTTCGCTGAGCCTAAGTTCGTCCCGCAGTGCTTTATTAGTTGTACCGAGTTGCGCGGTATGTGCGTTGCTCGATTGAATCAGCTGATTGACCTCAGCAATCACCTCTTCAAGCTTGGCTGTGCAGTCGAACGGCACCTCATCTAGTTGCTTGTCGACAAAAATGTTTTCCGACCGCTCGCGGATGACTCTGGCGACCCCCTCGAGCGCCGTCTCGTACTCCCCGACCACCGCGCCAAATTTTTTCGCGAGTTCATCGTGCATCTCATGGAACATTGTGTAGAACTGCGCGCGTGCGGGTAAGCCAAGGCGATTGAGTTTCCCTCTTTCTGCATCGATTTCTCTGGCAACTCCGTCAATTCTCTTTTGCAGAGCCTCAGACTCTTCGTTGAAGTGCTTGTCGAGAATTTCCCAGAGACCTACGGGCAATGGCTGTCGGCAGAAAGCACATGTGTCACGGTCGGCATGAAGCCCTCTACCTTCTTTGACCCAGTGCGCCAACACAGCCGAATTCAACAGGTCTTGAAGCGGTTCACTCGGCCTAACCTTTTCAGCTGCGATGCCTCTCGCCTTTTGACCCAGCAATTGAATATCGGGCCGAAACATGACCTGACCACTTATGTCTTGAAGTGCCTTCTCCGTTAAGAGCTTCACTTTCTCTGCCCGTATCACATCCTCCAAAGGCGTCAACTCTTTGATGGTGACCCTGGAGATGTCAGCATCCAGATTCCGAACGTCGTAATACGGGCTGCTGTAGAGCGGGTTGTACTTGATACCGTGAGGCTTGTTGTTGGCCTTCTCAAACAATTTCTTGGTCAGAGCCTCATTCTTCTGGCTAAGCAGCTTTTTGGCATGGGCGACCTCTTCCCTCTTCTTGGCATAGGCGCCCCGGAGCCCTGTCCCGGACTCTTTGCTGCCGAGTTCCGCCATGACCTGCGCTATCTGATGCTCCACCTCTTTGTTTTCGGAACCAAGAATCGCGAAGGGTGTAATGTGCCCTTCTTCATCACGAAGAAATGCCAGATTGCTTTCGACAAAGTCCTTGTTGTAGACCCGAATCGGCGGGCCTGGGACGACCAGTTGCTCTTGAGTCCATACACCGTTGCTGGTCTTTATCGTGAACGCAGGGTTTTCGTACCTGACCGGGGTGTGACCGACCTCAAATGACCTGAAGGCACGGGACAGCGTCGTTTTTCCTGAGTAGTTGCGCCCGTAGATGATGTTCAGCTTCTTGAACCTGCCAACGGCGCCATGGTTCTCACGAACTTCTGTGTCCCATTGAAATTTGTCGAATGAGCCGAAGTTGGCGATATCAAGTTTCTCAATCATCTCCCCTGCTCCATAAATGTTGCATACAGTAACATTCTGTCAGGAACATCATGAGAATCAAGAGCTTCTGGTCATGGTTCAGTGCAAGCACAACTCACAGCCCAGCCCCATCCCAGCAGGCCAACGCATCAGGAGCAATGCTCACCAGTGGCCTGCCACCATCGCTTCCAGCCTCGACGCTAACGGTCAAAACTTGCGGACCTTCGCGATACTCGATGGAAAACCTGCTCGTGCTTTCACTCTCGAAGCCATCGCTTCTCCACACGCTTGCCTTTTAATCCAAGTGAACAGGCTCATCGAACCGCACAATGGAATGACTGGTTTTGGCGACCGATTGCTGCCGACCGAAGCCTATCTTGGCCACGCGTCCTGAAATTGGCTCATTTTTTTTTGCATCGGCTCACTTTATCAGGCCGACACTCGCGAAACGGCGGCAGAGACGCGTGTTCGCACCCGAGAGGGGAGATGCCTACGATGCGTCGTTGACGAAGCTTCTTCTTGGTCATTTAAACACTTACACAGCATTTTCATGAATCAAAGGTTGGGTGGCCATAAACCATCCGTTTCTTAGCCCCTCTGTAAAGACTTCTGGCATTGGATGGCTCGCTACTATTGTTTTTATTTTTCATTATGGCATCATGAAACAAAATGTTAATGTGCTACACGTACAAGAGACGTTATAGAAACATCATGAAAATTCAACTGCAGTCGGAGGTAGAAAGTTGCGGTCTCAATCATTCAAGGTGTTTATGTCATGACCGAGTTCACCTGCAAGCAACTCACCGCCCCAAGCGTAGTGGACTGCTATTTCGTGGACGATGAACCGCCTCATGACCGTGACCTGACACTCCGGCTACGGCGATGTTTGTTGTGGGCTACCTCGCGCGGCGAAGCCATACCTCGCAACAACGAAGCTCAAGGCGATTTGGGATGACTGCATGCCTAATGCAAAACCGAACGACCTTTCACACGCACGCCAAACCAGCCGCCGCCAGCCCACGGCGAAGAAGAGCCGAATCTCCAAAGTCAGCATTGAGCGCATCCAGAAAATATTGCGACTAATTCGGAGGAAGGGCGCCGCCTCCATGCAGTACCTGATGGATGAACTTGAGGTATCACAAGCCTCTGTTAAGCGAGACCTCGACTTTTTGAAGGACCGACTCGGGTGTCCGCTCGAATGGGACGCGAGCAAGCGAGGATATTTGATACGTGACGACCTGGTTGAGGGCGGCCGTTTTGAACTACCTGGCATCTGGTTTGACGCCTCCGAGGTCCTTTCGCTTCTGACGATGCTGCACTTGGTTGAAGGTGTTCAGCCTGGACTTCTGGAAGAGCATGTAGGGGCGTTGAAGACACGCTTGCGCAGCATGCTTGCTGAAGGTTCCAAGACATCGAAGTCGATTGAGCACAAGGTCAAACTCATTCATTTCGCTCCGCGCAAAGTCGAACCGAAGCATTTCCAGGCGGTAGCTGGCTCCTTGCTTGAAGGCAAGAAGGTCCAACTTCGATACTGGAATCGCGATAGAAAAGAGAGTAGTCAGCGCGAAATTTCGCCGCTCCAACTTGTACATTACCGGGAAAACTGGGTGCTTGATGCCTGGTGCCACAAGCAGGATGGACTGCGTTCTTTTGCTCTTGAGGCTATCGAAGAAGTCAAAGTTTTGGATGAACCGGCGAGGGAGGTGAGCCAAACCTCTATGCGAGAGCATTTTCAAAGTGGCTACGGGATTTTTGCAGGGAAGGCGCAGCACCGAGCCAGCCTGAAGTTCAGTCCCGAGCGGGCGCAGTGGGTAGCCCTTGAGACTTGGCACCCTGACCAAACCAGCGAGCTTCTTCGAGACGGCAGCTACGTGCTGGAGGTCCCTTACTCAAATGACCAAGAGCTCGTGATGGACCTGCTGCGACATGGGGCTGAAGTGGAGGTTCTCGCCCCGCCTCAGTTGCGGGAGAAGATGCGCATCGCATTGTGCGCCGCAGCAAAAAAATATGCTGGCGACTGAGTTGACTAGGTCACTATTTGAGCTACCACCCCGGCAACAATCTATTCCAACGTCGGGAATGGTCCCGATTAGGAGTAAATGATGAAGGTCAACTTAGCTCACTTACGGGAGCGTGCCACCAACGGCGGCTGGATTAACTTCGCAGTCTTCGATGCACGCTCCACATCCGGCAGCACTACGGACAATGCCAACTTGCTCTCTCGGTTGACGGCAAAGGCACAAGCAGCCTCGCTACGCGTTGACCAGGCTGCCCTAGCATTTGTCTCGAACGGACGCATCCAGTTCTTTGGCAGCCGCTCGATTGTCGATTTTCTCTCCAAGCGCGGCTTGCCGAATTGGACTCACCACATCGACGTTTAACCATAAAGGCAACTCTCATGGCCAAGAACCCACCCATTGGTGACAACTCTCGCCGCGGCGCCGTTCGCGAGCGTTCGCGAGCGTTCGCAGGTATTCAATCCGCAGAACGAGACCTGGGTCAAGCGGAACTCAAACGACGGAAAATTCATGGACCAAAAGAAGGACGGCGAACCCTTCAAAGGTGTTCGCAAAGAACCTCAAAAGTGATTCGCGCGTCGATTTTCTAAGCGCCAAGGCAGTCAAGGGCTTCACCCCTTTGCTGTCTTGACAGTTTATTGAAGCAGCCGACGTCTCAGCCATTCCTGCCTTCTTCGGGAGAATCATCTCCTGAACTCATTCCAAACGGGGTAAGTCAATGCCAGCTTCGATACGTCGCACAGTGATAGTCTTTGGTAGGTTGCAGGCACGCGAACTCAGACTAGCGGCAGCACGGAATCGACAGCACGGGCTCCAGATGGTGACCATGGAACAGCTAGCCTGCCGACTGGCCGGCGGATTTCACCGGGCTATTGACGATGAAGAGCTCAGAAAGGCAATCCAGGCGACCCTACCTGTCTCGAACTTGGGCGAGCTCGAACCAATTAAGCTGCTACCCGGCATGGTGGATGCTTGCGTCGACACCCTTCGCAAGGTTTGGACCTCGAAGGTTGACCTGCACGTGACGGATGGCCATCCGCGACTTCAGTCCATCGCAACCCTGGAAGAGGCCGTTCTGCAGTTGATTCCGCCCGGAATGAAGCGCCCTGCCGACTTGGTGGAGGCAGCTTTGCATAGGATTGCCCATGCCCCGTCGGTATTGGGCGCCATCGAAGTCCTGGGAATGACGGAACTTGAACCTTGCTGGCGTCCGTTGCTGGTCGCACTCGCGACGGTCACACCAGTGCGCTGGGTCGCTGGTCCTCGCGCGGTCCCAGCCTGGTTGGATGGCACCGCGGTCGAAGTAATCCGGTCCGAAGGCTGCAGTCCAACCGTTCATGTGGCCAGTGCATCGACAGGGCTTCACGAAGCGATAGAAGCCCTGCGCTGGGCACGACACTTAGTTGCGTCTGGCGCCGCCCTACCCTCCGAGATTGCCATCGCATCAGTTTCCCCGAGCGAGTTCGATGACCACTTTCTGAGCCTTAGAGCCGAAGCGAACTTCGACCTTCACTTCGCACACGGCACGAAGCTGCTGGCCAGTCGTGACGGCCAGTCGGTCGCGGCCCTCGCTGACATTCTTTTGCGGGGAATTTCTCAACGCAAGTTGAGGCGTTTGGCCTCTTTGCTACCGAAGACGGCAGGAGCCTTGTCTGACCTTCCAGAAGGCTGGATGAAGGTGCTCCCCACAGACGCGCCGCTGACGTCCGCGCGGTCGTGGGAAAAACTGTTTCCCACCTTGTCCAGCGAAAGCTGGCCGGATGTCACGGACCACACGCCAAAGCTTCGTGCTGTCATTGATGTACTGTTGCAGGGTTCAGATGCAGCAACAACGGCCGGCGACCTTCTTCTCCACGGTCGCAGTCTGACAATCTGGCGAAAAGCGCTTGCTGCTGGTCCGGCCGCTTCCCTGGAGCTGACCTTAGCGTCGATGCGCGAAGACGATGGATTGGAAGCATGCACCAGCATTGCCTGGATGCCGGCAAGTTACGTCGCCGCCTCGCCGCGGCGATACGTCAGACTTCTTGGTCTGAATTCTTCACGGTGGCCGCGCCGGCTTGCGGAGGACAGGCTACTGTCGGACCATATTGTCCCCAAGGCACAGCTCGACCCGTTGCCGCTCGCGGAAGCCGACCGCCGAGATTTTCATACCATACTTGCGACCACCGAGCGCGAAGTCGCTCTTTCCTACTCCCGCCGGGACAGCGGTGGCCGGCTCCTTGGTCGCAGCGGCCTGCTCCAGGGAATGCCAGAGCCGGTCTACCTGCGCCGACATCGCATCGCAGAACATGCTCACGGCGAGTCCGACCGTCTTGCCTCCAGAGCCACTGAATACCGTACCCAAGTAAACGCTGCAAATGCAATTCAGTCCTGGCGCAACTGGCTTCGCCCCGACCTAACCCCGAGCGACGGAGCCCTGCGCCAAGACCATCCGCTTGCGCTGGCAATATTGGACCGCTCCCAGTCTGCAAGCTCACTCTCGCTCCTCCTGCGCAATCCTGTCGGCTTCCTTTGGAAATATGGGTTGGGCCTGAAGGCGCCGCAAACGAGCGACGAGCCCATGATGCTGGACGCACTCGCCTTCGGCAACCTTGTTCACGAGGTGCTGGATGTGGCGCTGCAATTGCTGGGTGCGTCGACCCAGCGTGGGGAGCCGCTTGACACTGGCAACGCCACACGGCAAGCCATAGCCCAGGTTTCCATCTCCTGGGAGACTCTCCAGCCGGTCCCTCCGCGGTTGTTATGGCTGAGGACATTGGCCGAAGTCGAAAAGCTTTCAGAAGTGGCGTTTCAGGCCGTGCAGACGAACCCAGCCGGCTGGCGCTCTTTTAGCGAAATCCCATTCGGCGGCGCGGTTTCACAAGCAACGACCGCACTGCCATGGGACGCTAACGCAGCCGTCGAAATTCCAGGTGCAGGTTTCCGCATCAACGGCTACATCGACCGCCTTGACGTATCCCCGGACGGCCAAGCCGCCGCTGTGTACGACTACAAGACCGGTAAGTCGCCCAAAGATGGGATTGTCCTCAATGGAGGCAAGGAACTGCAACGTTGTCTTTACGCGTTCGCCGTCCAGGCACTTTTGGGTAAGGGTGTCGAAATTTCGGCTGAACTCCTATACCTCCGGGACAAATTGACGTTGCGACTTGACGCCCCAACGGACACATTGGCGCTTCTCCAGCAGCACCTGACGGATGCGCGCAAAAACCTGACATCGGGAGGCACCGTTCCAGGAATTGCCGCTGGTGAAGGTTTTGATGACTTGGCGTTCGCTCTTCCAGCAAATGCTGCCAACAGCTACTGCAAACGAAAAATGCCCGCGATAACGGAACGACTCGGTGCAGCAACCGCTATTTGGGAGGCAAAGTAATGTCAACGCAGGCACTTGTTGATATCGACGCAAGGCGAACAGCGCTCGTCGCACATGACCGTACGCTTCTGGTGGAAGCGGGCGCTGGTTCCGGAAAAACTGCCGTGCTCGCAGGACGCATTGCGATGCTGCTGATACAGGGCGTCGAACCGAGCGCTATTGCAGCCGTCACCTTCACTGAATTGGCGGCCAGCGAGCTTCTATTTCGTGTCCGCGAATTTGTTGAACGCCTACTGAAGGGAAGTATTCCGCAGGAACTGCGCTTCGTCCTTCCAGACGGGTTGTCGCCACAACAAGTCGCCCATCTCACGCGCGCGGAATTGCGCATCGACGATATCACCTGCTCCACCATCCACGGTTTTTGTCAGCGGCTCATTGCGCCCTACCCCGTGGAGGCAAATATTGACCCTGGCGCGTCGGTGATGGACCCGGAACAAGCCAAACTTGTCTTCATCGATATTGTTCAGGACTGGTTGCGCGAAGAACTTGGCGGAACTAGCACCGGGCTCCTGGCCAACCTCGTACTCGCCGACCCTGCGCGAGCGGTCGCGTTGGTGAATGTCATTCTCCGGCGCCAACGTGAAAACGAGGACCTGCAGTGTCCTGTGCCACCGAAATTGGCTTCTGTGCTGGCGACATTTCACACAGCTGCTACGGAATATTCCACGTTCATATCGGCGGCGCCTTTTGCCGAGGAGGAAACGGCTGCTTGCGCGGGAAGCTTTGCTGCGATGTCCGGAACAGTTGGCCGGCACGACCCACAATCCGCCGAGGGCCTCATCAACGTGGTCATGGCGACACCAGGAGAAGGCCTCTGCACTGCGACAGGAACGTTCAAATCCTTCCAGAAAAAGGGAAAGTGGGCGGCTGCTGCGAAATCGGCAGGGCAATCAAAAACCGAAGGCGAGCAACTCAACGCTCAAGCTACGGTTCTCCACCAGTCCTGTTGCGATGCCTGGGAAGCATTACTGGCGGCCGCCGCCTGCCAGGTGCTACATGACCTGATGCCACTGTTGCAGCCCGCCATAAACCGCTTGCAAGAATACAAGCGGTCCGCGGCGCTGCTTGATTTCGACGACCTTCTGAGAGCGGCGCGCAACATGTTGCGTGGTCATCCGGCAGTCAGAGAGGCTCTGGCAAGCAAGTATCGCCATGTCCTCGTGGATGAATTCCAAGACACGGACCCCATACAGACCGAGATTTTTTGGAGGTTGTGCGGTTCGCCACAACCCGGCGCATCGGACGCCGACTGGCGCGGATATCGAATTCGCCCCGGCGCGCTATTTCTTGTTGGAGACCCGAAACAAGCCATCTACCGGTTTCGAGGTGCCGACGTTGGCGCTTATGTTTGGGCACGTGCCGCTTTCGAAGCGCAGGACCCGACCAGCGTTCTGTCCATTTCGGTCAATTTTCGCTCTTGCGAACCCATCCTGGAGTATGTAAACGCGCGTTTCGCCGGCCCCCTCGCATCTGAGAAACAACCTGGCTTCACCGCCCTGGACGCCTTCCATCCTGCGCGTGAAGGTGGGCCGTGTGTCAGCGCCTTGGATATCTTGGTAGCGGACGAAAAGGGCAAGGCGTCTTCCGACCAACAACGTGATGCCGAAGCGGAGGCCGTCGCAAGGCTCTGCGCTCATCTGATTACCACCGAACAAATCACCGACCCCGTCACCAGGGAGAGACGTTTGTGCAGGGCTGGAGACATCGCGCTTCTCGCGCCCACCGGCGCTGACCTTTGGAGATATGAACAAGCGCTCGAGGACAAAGGGATTTCCGTTGCGACCCAAGCCGGCAAAGGTCTTTTCCGTCGCCAGGAAATTCAAGACCTGATTGCCATCACCCGTGTCCTTGCCGACAGCCGCGACACGTTGGCGTTGGGTGCGCTGCTGCGTGGACCGCTTGTTGGTATTCCAGATGAGCAGTTGGCCGATGTCGTCTGGGCCCTTCGAGATACAGAAACGTCGCGCCCGCCCTCGCTCAGTCTTAATCTCGACGTCGATGGCATCGCCAACCAGGTTGTGAAGGACGTCATGCACGCCCTTCAATCACTCCGACGTCGTGCCCGTGGAACCACGCCCTACAACCTGCTTTCAACGGCAGTTGATACGTTAAGAGTGCGGCCGACTCTCTTGCAACGTTGCGGACGCCAGGCAGAACGCGCGTTAGCCAACGTCGACCTGTATTTGAACCTTAGTCGCGCCTACGACGTTCGCGGGTTGGCGGCATTTTCGGAAGCCATGACCGCTGCGTGGACGGACGAGGACCGCGCCGTTGAGGGGCGGCCCGACGCCCAGGAGGAGTCGGTGGCGCTGTATTCGATGCACGCAGCCAAAGGGCTGGAGTGGCCCGTCGTCATACCCATCAATGCGATGACGCTCATCAAGGCCGCTGACAAGGATGTGGTTGTACGGGCAACAAACACCTTGTACTGCCCAATCTTTGGCGTCGCCCCAAGTGGCCACGAGGCCGCGATGACAGACGAAAAGGCCGAGCTTGAACGAGAGCGTGTACGGCTGTGGTACGTGGCCGCAACCCGAGCCCGAGAGCTGATGGTCGTTCCACGCTTGGATGTCGACGCGGCCTCTTCGTCCTGGCGTACCCTTGGAAATCTCGGGCTCGAGACGCTGCCAGCGTTTGCGCTTCCTGAAGAAGTTGCCGCGCTCGGCGCCACCGACGACGAACTTCAGAACCCCCAAACCCAAGAGGTCTTTCTGCGGGAAGAAGCCCGAATTTCCAGCCTCAAGAAAGAAATCACGTGGGCTGCTCCAAGCCGCGGCGAAGACTTATCCGAGCCCCTGCTGGAAGCAGAGGAGCCGTCGGTGGTAGTGGCCGCGCTTGACGGTGAGTCGCACGACGGAGGCCTCGCCGCCTCGACGGTTCAAGGCGGTCGTGAGCGTGGCCTCATCCTTCACAAGCTACTCGAAGAAGTGCTCAGCGGCGAGACCTCAGACGTGGTCGACGCCCTTGCAGCGCGAGCCATTGAACTTGCGGGGATGCTGGGCGTGGAAATCGGCAATGACCAGTCGACAGGACTTTCGTCAATCGAACTCGCACTGACTGCGCAACGAGCTCTCGCCGCCGAACCGGTTGCGGCGCTGAGGTCTCGGCTGGTGCCTGAGTTCAACGTCTTCTCATCGGAGAACGTGGATGGCAAAGAAGAGGTGCGAGTCGGCATCGCCGACGCCATCGCCTTCTCAGACGATGGCATCCCGGACGTCGTCATCGACTGGAAAAGCGATGTCGCCCCCTCGCCTGACGCGGTCGCGCACTACAAGGCTCAAGTTCGCGCGTACCTTGCCATGACCGGCACCCCGAAGGGACTGATAGTCTTCGCAACGTCGGGCGCGGTTCACCCGGTCACATTAACCGCCGCCTGACCACAAAAGCCGAAAACGGGAAAACGCCATGAGCATTGTCCGAAAGGCCGCAACGCTTCGCAATTTGCGCGAGCAACCGATGTGGAAGCTCTTGGCGGCCGACCGAGCGCCCGCCATCGCTGCGCTGCTCGACACCCTACTGCTTGAACAAGATAAGGTTCTGCTGTCGTCCGTCATGGAAGAACGACTTACTCGCGATTTGGAGACGCTGCGAGCAAACGGTCACGATTTTCCTTTCGGTGCCAAGGCCTACCTGAACGAGTGGCTCTCGTCGGGCTGGTTGACCCGACGCCTGGCGCCAGGTGCCGCGGAAGAGGAATTTAGCATGACGCCCGAGGCTGCGAACGCTGTCCGGTTCATCATCGGCACGACGCAACCTCGGCGTAGCGCCACCGAGAGCCGTCTTGCCATCGTAATTTCTCAGCTCAGTCGCCTTGCTGAGGAGACGGATGACGACCGCAAGAGTCGCCTCGAATATCTTCTGGCTGAACGCGAGCGGTTGGACCGGGAAATCGAACGGGTCAACAACGGCGAAGTCACCACATTGCCAGACGACAGGGCACTGGAGCGAACCCACGACATCATCTTCCTGGCAGAAGAGTTGGTTTCGGATTTCCGTCAAGTCCGCAGCGAATTTGAACAGCTCAATCGCGAGCTTCGAGAGCGCCTCATGGACTATGAGGGAAGTCGCGGCCACCTTTTGGAGAAGCTCTTCAGCGGGGTTGACGTGATTGCGGAGAGTGATGCCGGTCGTACCTTCCATGCGTTCTGGCGCTTGCTCAACGACCAGGAGCAGTCCGCCGTTCTCAACGACGCCATCGACGCAGTAAGCTCGCGCCCGTTTTCACGCTCACTGTCCACAGTCAAACGGCGATTGCTGCGCAATCTGACCTCAATGCTTTTAGCTGAGGGCTCCGCCGTGCACGAAGTACAGCAGACTTTTGGCCGTGGACTGAAGCACTTCGTCCAAAGCCGGGAGTTCATGGAGAACAGGCGGCTGCACGGGCTTCTGCGCAATGCCCAGCGAGGTGCGATGGAGGTGAAGGACCACGTCCGAACCAACGCAAATATTGGCTTCACCCTCACCTTCACCGGCGCACGGGTGTCGTCCGTGGCGCAATGGGGGATGTTCGACCCCGCCAACCGCGTAGGCGAAACCAGCATGGAGCCGGTCCCACAAGGCAACCTGTCCATGCAGGACATTGCCGAAATGGTAAAGCGTTCAGAAATCGACCTTCGGAGCCTCAAGAGCAATATTCTCCTGCTGCTTGAAGAAACCGAGGTAGTTAGTCTTTCAGACCTGCTGCAACGCTTCGATGCCGAGCAAGGCCTGGGAAGCGTGGTCGGGTACATCTCGTTGGGCACCAAACATGGCCAAGTCATCAACGAGCATCCACTTTCAATCGAATGGACGGGCGCAGACGGGGTACACCGCAGCGCCCAAGCTCCAAGCGTCTTCTTCCTACGCCAAAATGCCCATGAACTCGAACTCTAATTTCTCAGATGGGCTTGTGCCCGAGTCCGAACCATCGTCTTGGCAGAGCTCTTTCGCTTCGCCGACCGCAACGTCTCAAGATAGCCTAGCGGCTTCTGTCGGCGCGCTCCAGGCCGCTGAACAGCTCAGTTTCGAAGACGATAAAGGCAAATTGCCACTGGAAACGCGGCGCGTGCTGGTGCAGCTGATAACAGGTCCCCTCATCGACGGTCGGCGGCATTCAAAGGCTTGGGACATTGTCCTGAGGGATGAAGCTGCACTTCGCAGCTCCCTGCATGACCTTTTCCTGGACTTGGTCCTGGACCGGGACCAGCAAGTCGCCTTCCTCCGTCAGGTAAGCAGTACTGAGGTCGACGTGCCAATCCTGCTTCGACGAAACACCCTCTCCTTCATAGAGACGACCCTACTACTATTCCTTCGCCAGCGCCTCACCCAAGCGGACACGCAAGGTGAAAGGGCGGTGCTGGACCTGCAGGAAATGCTGGAACACCTCAAGGCTTTTGAGCGGTCAGACAACGTCGACCAGGCTCGCTTTTCAAAGCAATGTGATGCGGCCGTCGAAAAAGCGAAGAAATTGGGCCTTGTACGTAAGCTTGCCAATTCACAAGAGCGCTTTGAGGTTTCCCCAGCTTTAAAACTGCTGTTCCCCGCCGAAGAAATCGAGTTGCTTACCCGCACGTACGAAGCGGCACTTCGCGCAAAAGATACAGGGATAGACGACGATGACGCCCAAGATGAAGAAGAGGGAGTAGATACGTGAACAATCCTGAAACAAGTCCTGTTCTTGAGTCCGAGGAACCGGCTGCAAACACCGCGGACAGCCTCTTCCCGCCACCGGGGCTTCCTGCATTTTTGCTCAAGTCAACGTTGGCTCCATCGGCTGGGGAAACATCTGGCCGCACTCTTCCCAGCTTCGACCCGCCGCCCCCGGAATTACCCTCCACACCGTTCACTGCCCGCCAAGGGACTTCTTGGGTCGCAGCGGACTTATCGGCTCCAGCCCTGAAAGCCCAGGGAGCCATCCTAGACGACCAGGACCCAGACGTGCGCGCCCAGTTTCGGTTACGTCGGCTGCAAGCTTACAACTGGGGTACTTTTCAGGGTGTCGCCGACTTCCCCATCGCGCATGAAGGCTACCTATTTGTGGGGAATTCCGGGTCCGGGAAAAGCACGATGCTGGATGCTTTTGCCGCCCTTACCACGCCCCCGCGGTGGCTTTCGTTCAATGCAGCTGCGAGGGAAGCCGACAAAAGCCGTTCCGACCGCAACTTGGTCACGTATATCCGAGGCGCATGGGCGCGGCAAAGCAACGATGAGCGGGAAGCAGTCCAGCAGTTCCTCAGAAAGACCACAACGTGGACAGCGCTGTCCGCAACATTCCGAAACGCCGATGAAAAAGTCGTCACGCTCGTCGTTCTGATGTGGCTGCGGGGGACAAGCACTTCGACGCGCGATGTGAAGCATGAGTACATGGTGCTTGAGCGAGAGTTCGACGTTACTGATTTGGAGACACCCTTTGCGAAGACAGATTTCGACGTGCGCAAACTGAAAGCAGCGTACCCGGAAGCATTTATCCGCGAGGAGTTTGTTGCCTACCAGGAGCGTTTCTGCCGCTTGCTCGGCATCGAGAACGAACGCGCGTTGCGACTTCTGCACAAGACACAGTCCACCAAAGACCTGGGCGACCTTAACGTCTTTCTGCGTGACTTCATGCTGGACGACCCCGAAACGTTCGAGGTGGCCGAGCGTCTGGTTAAAGATTTCAAGGAACTGAACGAGGCCCACGGCGAAGTCGTTTCTGCTCGTCGACAAATTGAAATGTTGCAGCCCGCACGTGAAAGTTTCGGCGAGCGTGCGCACCTCGTAGTCGCGGCGGAAGAGCTTCAGGAGCTTGACAGGCACTTAGAGAGTTACGGGCAAGAGCGGCGCGCCCAACTCCTAAGTGCCGAAATTGAGACGACCAAAACAGACATCGCCAACGCGCAAATCCAAATCCGGCAAACCAAGGCCCAGGAAGTGCATGAGAAAGCGGTCAGGGACCAGCTCAATGCGCAACTCCAAGGCTCTGGCGGACTTCTGATTCAGAGCCTCGAAGGCCAAATCAAGCGTGCGGATGACATGCACGCAGGTCGGCTGTCGAGGCGTGAAGTTGCCGAAAAGGCCTGTACAGTATTGGACTGGCCGATACCGACCAATGCGCAGGAGTTTAGGAGCACCCAGCAGCAAGCCCGTGGAATTTTGGACGATGGGTCTCAAACAGACGAATTGGACCAACGGCGCGACCCGGTGAAGGCAGAGCACGACCGATGTGCAGAACGTCTCCACTTCCTCAGGGGCGAAATTGAGTCCATGAAGCGCCAGCCTTCCAACATTCCCCAAGAGTATCTTCGGATGCGTCAATTGTTGGCGGAAGACCTCGACGTGGAAGCGAAGGACCTTCCCTTCGCCGGTGAACTGATGGAAGTCAAGCAAGAGGAGTCGCGCTGGACGGGTGCAGTCGAACGCGTCTTGCGGGGCTTATCGCTTTCCACAGTTGTCCACGAGGACCTGTACGCAGACTTTTCCCGTGCAATAAACGCGCGGCACACTGGTATGAGGGTGGTCTACCTTCGGGCCCTGACAGTCTCTGATGACCGCCGCTCGTTGGCTGAAAATTCGCTGGTGCGCAAAGTGAAACTTGCCCATGGACCCTTTCAAGAATGGCTTCGCCAACAACTTCGCAGTCACTTTGACTATGAATGCGTGGAAGACCTGGTGGAGTTCCGGAATGCGACGCGAGCTGTCACCATCAGTGGCCAAGTAAAGCACAGCGCGACCCGCCACGAAAAAGATGACCGGCGGGGTGTCGGTGACCGAATGCAATGGGTGATGGGACTCGACAACATCTCCAAACAGCAGGCATTCGAGCAAGAAGCCCAGCAAGTTGCCAGCAACCTTGTCAAACTGTCAAACAACCTGAAGACATTTGGAGAAGAGCGCACGAAACTTGAGCGAAAACGTCTTCACGCGAACACCTTGGTCAACATGACTTGGGGAGAAATGGACGTCCCCGGTCTTCTTCTGGAAATCGCACATCTCAAGACCCAGTTGGACCTAGAGATAGCCCGCCACCCGGACCTAAAAGAACTCAGAACGAAGACTGAAAATCAGGAAATCCACTACAACGCGGCGGTTGGCAAGCGCCAAGCGGCCGAACTTGCAGAAAGCAAAGGTGTTGAGCGTCTCCTCCAGTTTCAAACCACGCTGAACAACATCAAGGTCACTTTCCCCTTAAACGACATCGAGCGACTTGCTTTGGATGAGCGAATTCAGCGAACCAAACGTACTGTCAGTCTGCAGGACCTTGACAACATTTTGATGGCCGTCAGCCGCGGTATCGCGCAAGAACGTGAGGCGCTTAAAGGTCAGGCCGCTTCCTTGCAGTCTGCGATTGAAGGCATTTTTAAAGAATATATACGGATTTGGGCAGCTCAAGCCGGGGGTTTGGACGCAAAGCTGGAGAGCGCCACGGATTTCTTCGCCAAGCTTGAGCGCCTTGAAACTGACGACCTCCCGCGGGTAGAGGAACGCTTTTTGAGGCTACTACAGGAGCAAAGCAACCAAAACCTAGTCTCTCTTCAACAAAAACTTGCGGACGAAAAGAAGCGTATTTACGACCGGTTGGACCAGGTAAACGCCAGCCTTGCTAAGGCCGATTACAACCCTCGCACGCACTTGGTCATCGAGGTGCATGAGCGCGTGCTCGACGAGGTCAAAGCCTTCCGAGAGCAACTACGCGAAGCTCTCGCTCATGCCTTCAGCCTGGACAAAGAAGCCGCCGAACGACGTTTCTCTGCACTGAGCGCCATGGTCAAGCGGTTCTCGAGCCAGGAGACAGCCGACCGCAATTGGCGCTCTCTGGTTTTGGACGTACGCCTGCATGTCGATTTTCGAGTCCGGGAGTTGGACGAAGCCGGAGTGGAGCGCGAGGTTTACCACAGCGGCGCAGGCAAGTCTGGTGGGCAACGCCAGAAACTTGCCGCTGCCTGCCTCGCAGCGGCGCTTCGATATCAGTTGGGTGGCCAAGACCGAACGGTGCCGGCCTATTCCACCGTGGTACTCGACGAGGCCTTCGACAAAGCAGACGCCGAATTCACGGCCGCGGCCATGACCATCTTTAAAAATTTCGGTTTTCAGATGATTATTGCAACCCCGATGCGGTCTGTCATGACTCTGGAACCGTTCATCGGTGGCGCCTCCATCGTTCACATTGTTGACTCCAAATATTCGCGGTTCTCGCAAGTAATGTACGACACCAAACGCGGTGGACTTGGACTCTCAGCGGACGAGCGGGCATTCGCACAGGAGGATGACTGAGCGATGGCTTCAACAATTCCCCGCAAAAGTATCAACGTTCGCAGGCTTCAAAGCCCAGAAGAGGTTCAGTCACTGTTCACAAAGCGTTTTAACGATGCGTTTGGCAAATGGTTGTACCAAGGTGCATTCGGCCAGGTACGTGCTGCGCCCCAGGTTGCCCCGACTCCCCCCCTGCTGCCAACGCAGCCAGACTCCGAAAATGGTGCGACATCTGCTGGGGAAGACCTCGTTGGCGACACCACGACCGAGTGCCCAGACGCCTCCAGCAACGACTTCAGCGATTCGACGAATCACTGGCCTTTACGATATTCCTTGACCGGGCTCAGTCAGGAGTCCGTGCTGACCAACATGGCAAACGTCACTCGCTGGGTCCAAGACTGGCACCACTACGAGAAAACTCTTACCAAAGGCATACATGTTGAATGGCTTACTCGGCGCTGGTCCAAACTCGGGGAGCAGACTCTGCCTGTTGCTGTCACGGTCGAGAGCCCCGACGCATTGGCAACGTGGGTGGGGTGCGGCCCGCGCTGGAAGCTGGCATGCGCGCGGCGCGACAGTTTCACAGCGAAGTTCGAAGGTACGCAGCAATCAACCATTTGGAGCCGGCACTTCGATGTTTTGGCCGATTGGGCAGACAAAGACATCGAGCGGCTGCAGACATTGCTCGATTGGTTTCTTATGCACCCAGAATCTGGTCTGTATCTCCGACAGTTACCGGTTCCTGGGATTGATACGAAGTGGATTGAAAGCCGAAAGTCGGTCGTGCGCGACTTTGTATTAGCGGTGAACTCCTTGCCTCTCCTGATGGCCGCACCAGACTTTCACGATGTGTGCGGGCTGCACAAGTCTCCGTTCAAGATGCGAATTCGAATACTCTGCCCTAAGCTCAGAGCGTCTCTGGCGGGACTGTGCGACATCGAAGCGCCACTGGAGGAAATTGCACGGATGTCGCTGCCCATTAGAGCTGCAATCATTGTGGAAAATCATGAAACAGGGGACGCTCTGCCGGACTTCGATGGGGTCGTCGCCTTCATGGGCTTGGGACATGCCATATCGAAGCTAGGGCAAATTCCTTGGCTACGTCCAGACTCCTCTCAAGTCGGCTCGCCGTCAGTCGAATTACCTCAACTGGTGTATTGGGGTGACATGGACACGCACGGATTTGCCATTCTTGCTCGAGCCCGCAGCATATTCTCGCGGATGCAATCAGTTTTAATGGACCTCCCTCGCTTCATGGAGGGCAAGGAACTTTGGGTAGTCGAGGTGGTGCCCCATCCGGCGCAAGATTTGCTAGACCTCACCCCTGCAGAACGAGATGTACACACGGGCTTGCGTGAAAATCGATGGGGCCAAAATCTTCGACTGGAACAAGAGCGCCTGCCATGGACGCTATGCGTTAGCACGTTACACGAGGTTCTAGGCTAACGGCAGTGGTAGTCACTCCAAGCTAATGAGGGCGAATCCACTTGTGTGTACGGTTCTTCTTTCACTGGCTTCTGCCAGTGTTATTTCATCAACGACCAATAGAATCATTGCTCGCCCTCGCGTAATAGTCGGATAGAGCCACTCGCGCGTCACTAAGTCGAATTTTTCGACAGTAACGGACACAGCGTGAGCGGAACTGCCTTCACTTTTGTGGCAAGTGATGGCATACGCGAGTTCCACATCACCTCCCGCTTCAGCCAGCAGCGGGCGGGCATTCACCACGCGCCCAAATGAATGGCGGCTTTCGCCGCCATTCACGCATTACATCCTGTCGAAGCTCTTCTTCAACAGTGCCGCCATCCGCACGCTTCCATCGCCGCTACGGATACCCGAGTAGTGCTTCTCGACGGTCGTCTCTTTATCGTGAAGCACGAGTGCAGCCGTTTTGATATCACCACCGTCGGCCTTCAAAATGGCTGTTGCAACAATATTCCGAAATGCATGCATCCGGGAACCATCGGAATTACGCAAATACCGGGCAGTGAGCTTCGCGACTTGATTTCCGATGTAACGGAAAGGCAGGTGCTCTTGCAGGACCGCTTGTTTGTAGGGTTGCCCTTTTTTTGTGACGCCGGATTTCGGGTCGCGCGTCAGCGTCAATAACAACAAATCTGTCGGCCATCGAAGCAGAATTGGCCGGTATTTAAAGAGGTATCTCTCCAAATCTTTCCAGACCGACTCATTAATGGGAGAGTCGTAATCACGCAAGCTGGCACCGCGGTTTTTGAACAAGTGCTTAGGAATAGCAATCCACCACGAACCGTCGACACGTTGGTAGACGGCACCGCGGTCGTTGCAATGATGGCCGTTCACGTTTGACTCATTCCATGTCAGGGTAATAAAGTTAACTTGCCTTATCGGATTGGATGCCAGGAGTTTAATGAGCAGTATGTCGCGTGCCCAAATAGCTTCCCTTTCCGGACTCCCGGAGCGTCGGTCGTTCCGCATTCGCTGCACCATGTCGGCAATCTCTTGCATCGGCTCTGGACTATCGATGACGGTTCGCACAGTATCAAACGAATTGCGGCTCACCTGTGTCTTACCCTTCCAGAAGCTCAGTAGCTTCTGACAGTATTCGTAATGCGTTGTGCAGAAAGAGTGCCAGTCTTCGCCCTGGTATTTTTCTGGAAGCGACTTTTGAAACTGGGCCTGCTGGTAGAGGTACCCATCCCCAGCGCGCACCATCCAGGTCATGACGGCCAAAAGCTCAAGTGTGCCGACGGTCATTTTCCCATTGCAGCGTTTCATGCGCCAGCGCAGATAGGCCTCGACGTGGTCTGGCACTGCCAACCAAGCCAACGTCTGAAGCGAGTCGAAGGGCAACCCTAACCCGCCGAGACTCTTATCCAATGTCATCCAACCGTAATAGCTCGCCACATTATTCCAACATTTATTGGCGCTCGGAACCTGACGGTCCTCACTGAAGGAAAACCACTCCTTTGCTCTTGCCACGCCTTTGTGTGGGGAAAAAGTCCATATGCCGCGCGTCAGTCGCTTCAAACGTGGAACTGCATCGGTTTTGTAACGAATCAGCTCTGACCACTCGTTTCGAAGCAGTGATTCAGCTGGAACGCGCAGAACGTAGTGGAGCTTCCTGTTTTCAGCGAGGAGGTCTCGATACGGGTTGGGTGCCGCTTGGCCTACCGATTCACGCAGATTCTGCCCGTCCTGGATGCCGCCGAGAACAGCTAAGCTGTCGCGCTCCATCCCGAAGAATGCTTCGAGTCGACGAATATTCTGAACGTTGGACGCGCGCGGTTGCTTTCCTTTTATCCAGCCTCGAAGCATGGATGCTGGAATCGCAGCTTGTCTGGCGAGAGCCCTTACAGGTCTGATGCCAACTAGTTCGGTGACCATCCTCTGAAAGGGCGTCATGCTGTCTACGGACTGGGCACGATGCTTGTCGTCGGTAGCCACGGCCGTGCGCCATGGTTTCAGTGCCGCGCGGAGGTTGGAGATGCTGCGGCTGCTGCGCCCCTCCTTTCGCAAGGCATCCGCGAATCGCGCCTCCCCCAGGGTGTATGCGGCACGCATTTCGTTGCCGACGACGTCCTCTGGCAAAAGATGGTTCTCCTTCAGATAGAGACGCAATGCAGTGGCTCTGTTCGCCGCTGTCTGTTTTTTGACATTCCCAGATTTGACCTGACTGTCTTGGTTTTGAAATAGGTCGTTGTAAGTGAGTGGTTCGGGTTTCAATCGCTTCTTTCGCGCCCTTTTTTCTTCTTTCGCCACCTGCGAAGCAAGTAAAGATGACGGAACGAAATACCTGCAACTTGCAGAACTCGTTGATTCATATGGATTTTTCATAACTGCTTTAAGTTGCCTATGTAACGAATGGGCAACCCATCTGCAGGTATGAAATTCCTCAAGAAGGGGTGGGGGCATAAATGCTCGCTACCTGTCTAGCGAGTGGCTGCGAAAAGTGCATTTCATATAACGCTGAGAAACGATATAAGGTCGCCAACGGCTCCAACACCTGTCGGCATACCAGTATTTCGGGCAGTGTTGACGCACCTCGAGGTGAAGTCACGGGCTCAAAAAAAACACCCCTTGATGAGGGGTGCTGGAAGAAATCGAAGAATTACCTGAGTTAGAAAATACCTGTAGCCCGCTCCGATGAAGGCATGGTGTCCTTGTCTTGCGACGCCTGCGCTACCGTAGCCAGATGCAGCGCAGTGAGCCATTGCGTGCTTCGGCGGCTGGACGGTGGGCTACCGTTGATTTCGCGGTATAAAAAGATGACGAACATCAAGACGTCATGTTGTGCCGTTGCCAGTGCTGATGGCACAAATGCACCGACATACGGGTCTTGGCGCATCGCCGCTAGTTCATTACGAATGCGAATGTCCAGTGCCTCCGTGTCCGGCATCACGAAATCTGACAACTGCACAACACCTGCCAGCACCAACACGAGGACCGGCGGAATGCCCAGGTACTTTGCGGCACGCAGGTGAACCGACCTACTGGCCGCAGCGATGGCGGCTTCGCCACGGCGCCACTGTCCGAGCCTGGCGTAGGTGACCCCGAGTTTTCGAGCCACTGTTGCCAAGGTATCGCCGCGCTGGACCGCAGTAAGCACAAGGATACGGAGTAACGGTTGTTCGTCGTGCCTCAAGGGAGGCGGCGCTGCGCGTGAGTTTTTGGGTTCTTGGGGTTTCATAAAAATAGGTCTGACGACAGTACGACACTGCCTATTCGTATAGCGAGCCGTCAAAACCCAGTAAAACTTCGAACCATCTTCTGCTTCACCGCACCCTGGGCGGCGCGCCGACGGAAGCGCTCACCACTGTAGTGAACCGGGATGAAATTTAAGCCGCTTCGTCGCAAGTACCACTTGCTACGGTATGGCCGCAAAGTCCTCTGCATGAAAAAAACAAAGCGAGGCAACGCGCCCTCTTCTCCATTGGGCGTCACCGACGGCGAAGCGTCGCAATTGGAAACACGGAGCATGCGGCTCCGCATCGATGGTGCCGAGCTATCGACAGCATTGAGTGCTTCCATTTACCCCATCGTGCTTGGGCCTGCCTATGTGACTGGGCAGGTGGAATGGGACGTGCCTAGTGGTATGTCTAGTTTGGTGCGTGTCGACCTTGCCGCCCGAAGCTGGGGTCGATGGCTACTGCTCGCCTGGGCTGCTGCCGGGCCAGAGTTCTTTCTGGCGGTCCCAACCTTAGTGGCAGGCCAATGGCGACATATACAGCTAGTTCTGCCTAACCTGAACGGGGACGCAACAGATGAAATCACTGTCGAGGTTGACAGCTCACTTTGGCTAGCGACGATTTCTGTCACCAGTGCCCATCCAAAGGCGCTACAGCTGGCTGTGCCCCAGCATCTCCAAGAACTTGAAGCCGGAACGGCGATTGCCGAGATGGCTCACCGTCTCATCAGAGAAATCGGCATTTAACGTTAAACCGCCGCGTCACCTTCATATCCACGAGCAAACATGCCAACAATACCCTCACCGCCCACGCACTCCAGCGTGCCTGCTGATTTTCCGCGCGAACTACTATCTGGAGCCGTCCCCGGGGCGCAGCCCAAGCTACTAGCACGCAAAATAGACGGCAACTATGTCGTCGGGCTGACCGAAGACGAGCTCCAGGAGCGTTACACCGTGTGCGAAGACCTAGTTCATCGACTGACTCCTTACTGCAGCCGGAAGCAGCGCGAGCATGCGACCTGGACCGAGACGGAAATCTTGCGCAAGGTAGCCAATGCCATTCAGGTGAAGCAATGGGGGCCGTCACCAGCGGAAATTTCTTGGATTGTCGGAAGGGTCGCGGAAAACTTGGGATGGAGCAAGCTTGAGCAGGTCATTTCACCATCAGATTGACGTTTACCTGCCAGCTAGAGTGAGCCGAGATGCTTCAGTCCGTTTATTTTTTGCATCTATGAGGTTAAAAAGTCAAAAAAACTGAAAAAATTTAAAACCCATTCGCTTCTTTGAAGAAAGAGGTTTTTCTATTAAGTAGTTCTTCAGTTAATCATGCGTCTTGTGGCGATGCGTTATTCAGGGGAGGCGGTGCAGCGAAGCTGCACCGTTGTCGCGGCTATTGCCGCGTCCGGGCTACGCCCGCATTGGCCAAGATTGAACGTTTGAGCATCCGGTCGACAGCTCCGCCCTTCCCTCAGCCTTGCTATGGCCGAGGCATCCAAAATAGTAAAACACCCCTCCGCAGCATGCGCCAATAACTAGAAATGCAAAACACATGAGAAATCCCATTGGCCACGGGGAGTACTTGCTGTACTTGGATTTTGATGGCGTATTGCACCACCAAAATGTTTTCTGGCACCGAAATTTAGGCGTTTATCTTTCAGCACCTGATGGATATGTGCTTTTTCAGCATTCCGCTCTATTAGAGAGGCTTATAGCCCCCTATCCCGATTTAAAGATTGTGTTGAGCACCTCCTGGGTTTCCCGATACGGGAACTCGAGAGCAGCAAAAAACCTGAGGCCTGCATTACGCGCTCGAGTTATAGGTGCGACATATAACGCTCGTATGGATAAGCAGTCGTTTGCAGCAATGCCGAGAGGCATGCAGGTATGGGAAGATGTCCGGAAGCGTCAACCTAAAGACTGGCTCGCTCTAGATGACGACCATCATCAATGGCCTGAATGGTGCCGCGACAAGTACGTGCGAACACACCCTTTAGAGGGCCTTAGCGTGCCGGAGGTAATAGAGGACTTCCGGAAGAAGCTTGAAATAATGTATATGCAAGCTGCGCCAATAGCATAACTTCTTCTGAAGTTACTTTGAGAAGTGTCAGACTGCGTCGCCAAATGCCGCACGTTGCAATATTTCATGCCTCTGCTTCCAGTCCGGCATGTGCTGTGCCACAAGAGCCCAGAACGCCTTAGTATGGCTTTTTTCCACCGTGTGGCAGAGCTCGTGAATCACCACATAGTCCTGCTCGTTGCTGGATAGCTCCATGACCCGAGGATGAAATTCCAGGATGTTCCGGGCATCACAGCTGGCCCAGCGGCTTTGAAATACGCGAATACGGGCACCCCGCGCCTGCAGCCCGGACTGCCGCTCCCAGTGTCGTACACGCACGAGCAGCCTGTCATAGGCACGTTCGCGGTAGAAGTCCATTAACAGCGGCCCCAGGGTCACGAGTGCAATGCGTGGACCATCAGGACTCTCGATGACAAAGCGGGACGCTGTGAACTTCAGCGTAGGCCGCGACAGGCTCGGCGTATGTCGGACCTCAGTGAAATATGTGCGTCCACAGTAACGCAGGCGACTGCCGGTCACGATGTCATCGGTGACCTGGGCCAGATTAACCACAAGAAGTTTATCCCTTATCCATCGGGCACGTCGCCGGATTAACGCCTCCTGCTCCTGCTCGTCAACCATTGGGCCACGCAGCAGTACCGGCTTCCCGCGCTCCACGGTCACATAGTGCCGCTTGAGCTTGTCGTCGAGCTGAAAGCGCCATTCGATGGTCGTTTGACCGTACTGCAGCCGAAACATAAGGGTCAGTTCTTTAGCAAGATGCCCAAGATACACCCGGCGTGCTCTCGCGCGACGGAACGCTCCCAGCCGGCCAGCGGCATCAGCAGCTTGCGCAGCAGGTCCCGAATCTCCGGGTGCAGGTCGGGCATCTGCTTCCAGTTGCCAGCCGCCAAGGTGTGGCTCAGGTCCTTATCCTCGAACAGCTTGGAGGTGGATGCGCGGGCTGTCTCTTCGCCCAGAAGAGCTGCCAAGTAGTGATAGACGGCCGAGTGGGCCGAATTATCGAAGCCGGTTTTGTCCTTGTCCTTGATACGCTGGCCGAACAGCTCCAGCTGCTCCAGGAACTGGGCTTGACTGATGCGGCCCGCCTTTTCCTCTTCAAGCAGCTTATCCAACTCTTCGACCAGCTTGTCGAAAAAGGCTGGGTCCTTGTCGCGACCAGTGGCAATGGTGTACTTCAGCTGGTTCTTCATCACCAGAGCCTGGCTACCAGGGCTGGCCAGTTGCTTCAATCTGGCCATGTCACTGGCATCCAGTATCGACACCTCCCGCCCCAACAAGCTCTTGGCAGGGCTGGCCGCGATGTACTCGTCCAGTAGCCGTTGCAGCAGGGCCGACTCCAGTTTGGTGATGCGCTCGCGATAGGCATTGCCTGGCAACTTGTCCCGTAGCATCAGCCTGACTTCGGCGAACAGGGTGAAATAGGGTTTGAAGGGCACCCCGCGCACATCCGGCAGGATGATGTCTACGCTGCGATTGAACTGTTTCACAAATTCCAGAAAATCCTCCACCGCATCCAACCGGGTGGCCGGGTCTAGGAAGCGCTCGGCGTCATCCTTGTAGTCCTCACGTTGACTCACCGGGTCGTGCTTCTTGGGCAGCAGTTTGAGGATGCGCTCGAGTGTGCTCTGCAGCCTGGGCAGTTCACTCTCCACCCCTTGCCAGACCTGCGAAGGCTGCACCTCACCCCCGTACACCTTCAGCGCATGGTCAAGGTGTTCCACCACGCCATGGTAATCCACGATATAGCCTGCGTTCTTGCCTGTCAGCGTACGGTTCACCCGTGCAATGGCCTGCAACAGGGTGTGCTCCTTCAACGGCTTATCCAGATACATGGTGCCGACGATGGGGGCATCCCAGCCGGTCAGCAGCATGTCGGAGACGATGATGAGGCCCACATTGTTGGCATGGGGCTGACCGTCGCGGCCCTTGCTCTCATCGCCATAAGGCAAAGGGAACAGCTTGCCAACGAAATTGCCAATCTGCTCGGCCGGCATAGCCACCGGCTCCTGGCCGGCTTTGATTTCGTCCCGAACCCGCTCTTCGATGCTCTGCACCTTGACAATGTCCAGCTTGTACTCGGCAGCAGCCTCCTCGACGGTGGCGCCGGTGCGCGACGCCGTCATACTGGCCAGCGAGATGACCACCTTGCTTTCGAAGGTCGGCAGCTCTTGCTGGGTGCGCTGCGTCATCAAGCCGTCCAGCAGGTCCTTGTAGCGCACCGCCATGTCCCGGCCGTCGCACACCAGCATGGCCTTCAGCCCTTTGGCCTGAACATTGGCCATGAAGTGTTCCACCAGATGCGCGGCCACCTGTTCCATGCGGTCGCCAGCTCGACGCCACTTGGACAGCAGCTCTTTTTTTAGGGCTTGTTGGCGGACCTCGGATTCCTGGGCGAACTGCGCATCGAAGGCTACATCGAGTTTGGCGTCGGCGGCCAGTTTGACCCAGGCATCCTGGTACTTGATGGGCAGGGTCGCCCCGTCGGCCACGGCCTCATGCAGCCGGTACTCGTCGATGTAGCTATCGCCGCCGAACTCTGCAAGCGTGTGTTTGTCGTCATTCAGCAACGGTGTTCCAGTGAAGGCGATGAACTTGGCATGGGGCAGACTGGCTCGCATGAAGGCGGCCAGGAAGTCGTATTGGCTCCGGTGCGCTTCATCCACCAGCACATAGAAGTTGGGCTTGGCGCTCAGTACCCGGAAGTTCACTTTCTCGCGGCTGAGCTCCATCCACTTCGCATCAAGCAGCACCCCATCCTCGTCATGTCGGCCGAAGTGCTCATTACGCTCCGACACCATGAAAAAGTCCTTGCCTTCACGCACACGACGGTGCCGGGTCGCATTGAGTGGCTCGTCTTCATCGTTAAGGCTGATATCGGACGCATCTCCCGGCAACTCCTCAGGCTCGCCGTTCTCCTGGAACTTCTGCACCGTGCTGGTGAACACACTGCCATAGTCGTTCGACAGCATCCTCACCAGGCCGGCCACGGAGACCGCCTGAATGGTCTTGATACCCACCGCGTGGAAGGTATCGAAGATTTGCTTGTCCAGGTCTTTGCGGTCGGTTAGCACCAGTACTGTCGGGTTGTTCAGCCCTGTACTGTCGGCTCGCAGCAGACGGGCCAACATGGCCATGGTGAGCGATTTTCCACTGCCCTGCGTGTGCCAGATGACTCCGCCCACGGGTTTGGTAGCAGTCAGCCGCGCGATGGTTTTGCGAACCGCCCGCAACTGCTGGTAGCGCGGCAGCTTCTTGACCGTCTTGCCGTCACGGGTCTCGAACAGCACGAAGTGCGTGACCAGCTCCAAAAATCGACTTGGCTCGAACAAGGCCCACAACAGCTGCGCCTGCTCGCTTGGCTCATCGCCCAGTAATGTTGTCACCGTTGCGAGTTCGGCTTCCTGCAGGCGATAACGCGCATAAAAGGCCGGCTTGGTGAGGATGGCACCATACAGGCCTTCACGCCGGTTCAAGCCTACGCAAACCTGGTTGAACACGAACTGCGCCGCGAAGCTGCGCTGGTAGCCATCCAGTTGGGACAGTGCTTCGTCCAGTCGGTGGTGGCTAGCCTTGCACTCGATGACGGCCAGCGGCAGGCCATTGACGAACAGCAGCAGGTCGGGACGAAACAGGTCGCCGTCGGCATTCCGGCCCACGTACTGGTCCACGACATGAAAATCGTTGCGGTCTGGGTCTGTCGCGTCGAAGAAGCGGACGCTGCGTGGTTTGCCGTCGGCATCCTTCACCTGAATGTCAGAGCGATGCACCACCTGTTCCCAGAAGGCCTTGTTCGCCGGCTGCAGTTCGTCGTTGACGCGCTTGCGCAGCTCTATGAGGGCCGCGTCCACACCGCCTGGGGCATTGACCAGCCAGGGGTTCAGTGCCTGTAGGCGTGGACGCAGCACACCCTCCAGCACTGGGGCTAGATGGCTGTTCTCAACCTTTGCGGCGCTGCCCGGCAGATGGGTGTAGCCCAACTTGACGAGCCATTCCAATGCCGGGGTCTCCACCCCGGTCTTTTCGGGCGAATGGCTCATGATTGTTTTTTCTCTCGTGACATTGCTTCTTCCCATATGGCCTGCTGTTATTCGGCTCTGCGCTGCTTCAGTAGCTTGGTAACTTCGTTAACTGCGTTCTGTTCTTCAATCTGGAACGCGTTGGGCTCAATGGTCGCCTTTAGGGATTGGTAGCCTAGGAAGAGAGATGCTCCACCCATAATGAAAGACGCGACATCGGTCTTGCCATTGATGGATGCCCAGGCCGCGGCGGCAGCAAAGAGTAAAACGCTGAGTGCGTAAACAGGCCGAAGGCGTCCCACTTTCCGTGCCTGCTCAATTCGGATATTTTCCTGCCTGAACGGTCGTTCATGCAGAAGCTCCTCATTGGAACAATTGACCAGTAATTTGTGCTGGTTTTGCGAGTTGTCGGTGACATTGAAGTCGCCATGAACATTGATTTGTCCGTCGTTATTGAAGTCGCGCAATCTAGCCTCGCTTGTTGGTACCAAAAGGTATTTGCTGCTACCGGATGACACTACAGCGGGTTTAGACCATCGCGGCAGAGTCGAACTTGACGCGCCACTCGCCGCTCAGCAGCTTCTGCATCAGGCCGCATTTAAGGGTTTTGTAATGGCGACGCTTCGTCTCAAGTGCATCAATTTTTGTGCTGGCCGCAGCCACAACAGCTGCAACTTCAGCTTGTTGCTCCAGCGAAGGAAGCAGCACGGGAAACGCCTTTAATTGCGAAGAATTGATGCTGGCGAGATTCGTGGTTCGCTTCGCGCAAGACAGAAAGTACTGGCGGCCCCGGTCACTCGATGCGAAGACTGCGAGATAGTGGGAGTTCAGTTTTATAGGGTCAGGCCGAACCGCGAATACATGGTTTTGATGCAAGCAGGGAGAAACTTGCCCAGACCACACATCGCCACGCCCGAGCTTGTCGAAGTCACCACCTTCAGTCATCAGCATGTCGCCAACTTGAAGCGAATACCTCTCTACCTGCGTGGCCTCGACCTCGATAGTCTTGACCTCGCTGAGGTTGATGTGGCCCGCCTGCACGTTGGCCACGCGCAAATATGGCAATTCAATTGCATTTTTCAACCCTTTCTTCCCCTTGGCTATGCCGGTACGCACTTGCGCAATTTCATGCAGCGCGACGGTTGGCCACTTATCGGCATCCTGAGTGCTTGTACCTCGGCTGAACAAAGTTTGCATCAGGCCCTGCTTGAGTGCCTGGCTGGCTTCAATCT
Source organism: uncultured beta proteobacterium (assembly GCA_963793855.1). Lineage (GTDB taxonomy): Bacteria > Pseudomonadota > Gammaproteobacteria > Burkholderiales > Burkholderiaceae_C > Polaromonas. Next base: position 143,730 of record CAWCBL010000003.1, on the reverse strand, counting down.
GCCGGGAAATCACGTCCAACTTGTCATCCACGGCCGTGAGGATGGCGGCGATTTTCTGTTGTTCTTGAAGAGGTGGCACGGCGACATCCAGCGCTTCTAGTGAGCCTCTGCTCAGACTCGGAACACCCGACGCCTCATTCAATTTCCGCAAATCGAAGGATGAGAGGACGTAGTACAGCCATGACCAATCGAAGTTCTTTTTCGGCGTGGTGTAGAAGGTTGTGTCGATTGCCCAAAAGGGCCCAGCGCTTCGTTGGACCTTATCAATGGTTCCCTTGCGTCCAAGAATGACACTTGGCCCTTCGCAAAGGGCAACATTCGTGTATCCGGATACTCCACCAGTACCAAGGATTGGAATGCCGGCGTCAAACTTCTCCAACTCGGCAGGGGACTTTCCATAGACCAGGTTAACTAACTTCGCAAGCTTGGTTGAACTCCAAGTATTCGGGGTTTTCCCTGCAAATTTTTCTTGTGGCTCCGACTTCTGCGTGAAGGTCATACGTCAGCTTCCAGTAGTTTCAACTCCGCAAGATAGCCATTTAGCCGCGCATCAATCTGCACTTCCTCTTCGGCCAAGGCGGTCAGGTGCGCCAGGGTCGCGGCAATATCCACCGTTTCTTCAATTTCCCCGTTGTCGATGTAGCGCGCGATATTCAGGTTACCGTCATTGCTGCGAATTTCGTCGAACGTCACCACTCGGCAGTAGTTCTCCACCTCAGCCAGGCGCTCGAACGCCGCCTTATGGGTGCCGGCAATGAGGGCAATGTCCTCGGGTCTCAGGTTGTTCTGTGCCTTTCCCTCCGCATAGTCACGGCTGGCATCGATGATGATGACCTTGCCCTTGAGCGCAGCGGGCTTGCGCTTGTTCAGAATCAGAACACAGGCCGGGATACCGGTGTTGTAGAACAAGGCAGAGGGCAGACCGACGATGGCCTCGATGAGGTCGCCCGGTTGTCCCCCGCTAGCGGCATCGGTGCCGAATAGCAATCCTTGGCGAATCTTGCCTTCCTCGCCACTGCGGAACAGCACACCGTGCGGCAGGATGATGCCCATGCGGCCGTCGGCCTTGAGGCTTGCCAACATGTGCTGGGCGAAGGCCAGGTCGGCATAGCCGCGCGGCGGAACGCCATAGGAAAATCGACCAAAGGGGTCGCTAACTTCCTTGTAGCTGGGCGTCTTGGGCGTCTTGGGCTTCTTGCCTTCCCGGCCTTCGCTGTCCTGCGTGGCTTCGCTTTCCAGTTCCAGCGGGGTCCACCAGGCCTTGGCGGAGAACGGTGGATTGGCAATCACCCGGTCGAAGGTCTTAAGGTAGCCACCGTCCAAGTGCTTGGGCTCCACCAGCGTGTCGCCGCGTTCTATCTCGGCCCGCATGTTGTGCAGGTAAAGATTGAGCTTGGCAATGGCCCAGGTGCCCAGGTTCTTCTCTTGACCGAATAACAAGGCATTTGACCTACCGCCAATGAGTGTGCCATTAGGCAGCTTGGCGATGTGGTGGGCGCTCTCGACCAGCATGCCGCCGCTACCGCAGGTAGGGTCGTAGACACTGTGGCCAGGTTGGGGGTCGATGAGTTCGACCACCAGCTGTACCACGGCCTTGGGAGTGTAGAACTCGCCACCCTTCTTTCCTGCGTCATCGGCAAACTGCTTAATAAGGTATTCGTAGGCATCGCCCAGCATGTCGGCCTTGTAGAGGTCAGCATTACCCAGCTTGTACTGGTTGAAGTGGCGTAGCAGGCGCTGCAGCGTGGCATCCGACAGTACGCGTTTGTCGCCGTATTGGGTCGCGGTGAGCACATGCTGCAGTTCGGTATTGTTGGCTTCGATGGTGGCGAAAGCCTTGTCCAACGCCTCGCCGATATTCTCGGTTCGGGCGGTTAGGCCGGGCCAGCGCGCGTCGGCCGGAAAGGCTCCCCACTTGTCCTGTACCTCGGCCAAGGCGTCTAGCTCACTCAGACCGTCTACCTTCTGCAACTGGTTGACGCGCTCGTCGAACACATCGTTGAAGCGCTTCAGGAACAGCAGGCCGAATATATAGTTCTTGAAGTCCGACGAGTCGATGGAGCCGCGCAGGATATTGGCAGACTCCCAAAGCCAAGACTCAAGGGCTTCGAGGGTTAATTGATTGGCCATGTTTTTTCGTTCCATTATTTATATTTAGTGCGTGACGCTTATTAGGCCTGTGCCGGCCAGCGATGACGCGTCAACTCGGCAATCTCATTCTCTAACTGTGCGACTTGGTCCTCGAGCTGACACAGCCGGTCGAAATCCGCGCAGGCTACCCGTTGAATCTCAAGTGAGGGAACTGGTACCTGCAAGCTGCCCAACAAAGTGCTCGGGCTAACATGCTGCACACCTGCTCCAACTTGGAGTCCCTCCAATTGAGCTTGACCGTGGGGGGACCGCAGGTACATCAGCAAGTACTGTGGCATGACCCGCTCGCCAGATGGCCGCAACACCAAGCAACTCTGAGAAACGACCGTTGGCCGCTTCTCCGCAATTCTGCCCATCAATGCCGCCTTGCCGACGGTTCCCTTGATTGAGAACACGATGTCTCCAGGCTGAACTAAGACAGCCTCCTTAGGAGGCCCCTTAAGAAAGACCGTTTTTTCAATAGCATGATTGATGGGACTCCAGTGATTCAGGTCCTGCATGCCCACTTCGGTAGCCTCGAAGGGAGTTGATTCCTTAGTTGTCGTCGGCGGTCGAAGAGATGTGCAGATATCGCCCAACGTCATTGCGGTGGCTCCCAAGCCTGCGACTCGGCGCAGATAGCGCGAGGGAGCAAAGCTGTACTCGTTCTCCGCAATCTCATCCCGGCTCACGAGCCGAGCCTTTTCGGTCGAAACCCGCCCAAGAGCAACGGCTCGACCGGCCTCGACGATGTCGCCAGCTTCCAGAAGCGACCGGCGACCGCTGCCAAGGTCCACCATATAGACGGCATCCGAGCCGCCGCTTGGATTGACGACAAGCACCGCGCCAGCGATGGTGGTAGCGCCAAAGACACCTGGCGGCAATGCAATAACAGTTTCGACTTCATTGCATTCGCCACCACGATGCAGCAGGTGTTCCCGGAGGCGCTGCTCCTGACCCTTGGCGAACAGCACACCCTGCGGTGCAACGAACACTGCTCGTTTGTTGGTCCGATTCACGAATTCGTGGATTGCCCAAGACTCGCTGCGTGCGAACTGCTCGAAGCCGCTGCCGCCGGCGTCCCACATGGCCATTCGGCTGTCCTTCACCTGCACACCGAATGGCGGTATTACAAGTGCGTAGTTGGCCCGACTGACGGGACGGCCAGATGCATCACGCTCAACGTCGCTGCGAACCTTGGGATGTTGGGGATGCCCAACCTCGATGGTCAAAAGCAGTTGTGGTACCGGTGACCCCACCGACATTGGCGAAGCAGTGAGGACACGCCATCCGCGACGGAGCGCCCCGATGGTGAGCTGCCCAGCAAAGTCGAAGGGAATCCAGAGCTCGTTGTCGTCCGGCTCGCCAACCAAGTCGAGCAACAAACCGGCCAGTTCGGGCACGATGGTACCCATCCCCTCAAGTCCTCGGCGAGCTCCGTCCTCAACGAGGCACGGAATCACATCCCAAAGGTGTTCGCCTAGCTCCTGATAGAGGTCGGCCACGATGCCAGCCGCAGCAGCGCGACGCCCCATCTCGTGGGCCGCAGCTGACGTCCGCTGCGAAACGACAAGGTCAAACGCTTCCGAGGGAAGTCCTGCGTCGTGAAGCGACTTCCACGTTTCGACGTCTGCAAGATTGTCTATGGCCGTAGCTGTCCGGACGTGCCCGAGAGTCACCATCCGACCAGCCGCTAGCCAGGCCAGCGCGAAGAGCCTCGCATCGTTGTAGCCGTCCTTGCGGGCCAGTTCTGCTAATTGCCAGAAGGCGCGTGTTGTGGGGGATTCGGTTCGCATCATGTTGGTGCTCTTTCAGCGTTCAGGCGTGGCGGTGGCCGAGGGTGATGACCGTCTGGTCTTCAGCACTCACAACTGCATAGACGCCGGCCAGCGCCTCGACTTGCTGTGTCCGACCCACTGCGCGCCGTAGCGCGGCGATGGACTCCGTAGTCATGAGGTAACGCACACCACCCTTGCCGTCAAACTCACGCTTGCCATACGCCAATACCAGCGGCACAGACACTATTTCGATGCCTCGCTGTTGAGCTCGCTTATCCGCGTGACGTGATAGATGCGCCGTGTGACGATTGGTAGACTGATACTGCTGGTTACTGTAGGTCATAAAAGTCAAAATCCTCTTGGTTATTTTTATTGTAGCACGCTACAAATAAATTCAGGCAATTAAATCAACTATTGGCTGGCTATGTCGCTGCTCATGTACTTCATCGGTTTGCAAAGACCCAGGGGCCTGGGACAAGCAGCCGGTCGCTCAATTGCGTCAGAAGTGCATCTAGCCCTGGGGCTTTCGACGGAAACCCCATCCGCATGCGGCCAGCACTGCCGGGACCCTCCGATAGAGCACTTGAGCAATACGGCGAAATCATTACCTCCGAGCAGGGATTCATCTAAACCGGATTGAGCATGGGTCTGCGCCCTTGCAGAAGCAAGGTAGGGGCGCGTATCGCAACTTTAGACTTGCGTAGAACACGCCGTTTGACTCTAGTCGGAACCGTCTCACACGCGCCAAGCAGCTGCTCGGCACGTGTAAGTCCAGGAATTCTCAGAACCGCACTGAACCAGTGCCAAGCTGCCATGGCTTTGCAGCGATAGCGGGAAATCGAATCCGCGAGAAGTGCTCAAACATAATCTTCAAAGGTAAGTCTGAGCCGTAGCCATCCGTTACAGCGCCATCACCACTTGTATGACCAAGGAAGCGCTGCAAGTACTTGGTTGGGAATTCAGCCTGCTCAAGTAAGTTCTTCATGGTGTGCCGAAATGAATAAAACACTTTGCGTGGGTCCTTGATACCGAGGTGGATTTTGTAACGCCCAAAAAACTTGGAAAAGGACCCTGACAGCTTTTCATGCCAATCCTTTTTCAATGTCGGAAACAACACAACAGAACCTCTGTTCCGAAGCCATTCGATGTAGCGCAACAGACCAAGGTCAATCAACTCCTGAGCCATCGGCACACGGCGAACAGAAGGTGAATTTTTCAACGTCCTTTGATGCGACACCGGCACCGCAGGCTCGTCAAATAGGTCGCTTTCGTCCTCAGTCGGACTGTCAACGAGACGGATGTACCAGCCCAAATCGGGCTCATGCTGAATGTCACTGAGCGCCAGACCGGCCAACTCCTCTGGTCGAGCCCCCGTGTAGTTCGACAGTATCGGAAGCCAATAGCTTGCCTCTCCAGACTGCCCACTGGAGCGTTTGTGGTCGATAAAAATTTGTGAGCTAAAAATTACGGCCAAGTCGCTTTCCGTAAAAGGCAATCGACGTTTGACCCGCTTCCGAACACTGCTTTCTTTGAATCCCAAGGTGTCGGCAGCAGGATTAGCCTCCAGTTTGTGCCTGCCGACTGCAATCTTATAGATGGCCTTGATTTTGGAAATCCGCTCATTCATGGTGGGCACGGCCAGCCCTCGCGCACTCATGGACTGCGTGAATTCTGTCATTTGAAGGGCTGTCACATTGCCAGGCAACATGACCCCTTGTTTCTCCACGAATTGCCTCAAGTCCCTCCAAGGCGTTTGAGCCGCGATAGTGGTCGACTTCGGTCTATTGAAAACATAATCCCGCCAAAGCTCAAATACTTCATCCCACGTCGGGCCACCGCCGGTGACGACGGAATTCTTGACCTGCCCAACACCTTTCACAACTTCAAGCGGATGGGGAATTTCCGGCGCAACGGTATCGGTGTGCAGCACACCGCCGCCCTGGCGGGCAAGCTGATGGTCAAGCGTCTCGACGACCGCGCGGGTGAATAGAAAGCCAGCTCTTTTGGCTTCATCCTCTGACGGAACATAGTCCATCCCACAAAGAGAGAGGTACTCAAACAGCGGTCGAAGCACGCTTTCAGTCTTCCCTTGCGCAAGCAAGCGGCCGAAATAAGCGCGCTGAGTCATCAGCTTAGCGCCGAGTTCATCGAAGTCCTCGTCATCCAGCCCTTCGTGCCGACGCTTCTCGTCACCGACAAGTACGTTCGACATCCAAGATTGGCCAATAAGCCGTAGCTGCTCATCGGTGAGACTGCTGATGCTCTTGGGTGCCCAAGATGCGCGACCCAGGTCGCACTCGTGCTGCTTTTTCTCAAACTCTGCATCAATGAGCTGCAGCTCGGCACGCGCTCGCACTTTCCCCTCTCGGAGGTCGGAAGTTCCGAGACTCAGGGTGATATGCGTCTTTTCTTGGGGGTACGCCGTGCGGATGGCGCGTGGGATACGGCGGCGGATATACAGGATTCCGCGCTGACCGCGCTGATAGATATGTTCGGCTACTTTTTTCATGGTCTTTCTCACTGTGTGTGACAGACCGTGTAACAACCGAACTTAGCCTTAAAACAAAAAATGCCTGATTCCGTTAGGAATCAAGCACTTATAAGCTATTCATTGAATATTGGGGTGGCTGATGGGGCTCGAACCCACGACAACAGGAATCACAATCCTGGACTCTACCAACTGAGCTACAGCCACCGGAGTTCCATATTATAGCGGCAAAGCCGCCACAAACTACTGCGTCACGCCGTCTTCTGAATTTACCTTACCGGGTACAGGCCTGGCCACCAGGATTTCGGCCTTGAAGCGTTCCTTCAGGCCCTTGTAATAGGCCATGGCTTCGGCAGACGTCCACCACTGCGCATACTGGTTGCGCTCCTGCTTGGCAGCGGCATCAGGCGGTGTATCGCGCGGCATGACCTTGGCAACCTTGACGATGGCATAGCCCTGGGAGCCCAGATCGACGCCTGCAAAAACAGGCAAGGCGCTCGCATCGGAATGCAGAGCAGCATTGACGACCTGCACCGGCAATTGCTGCGTCTTGTCCCGCGATACCTGCACCGGAGCTGGCAGTGCCGCAGTTGCCGGTGCCGCCTTCCAGGCGGCCAGCTTGGCAATGCCATCCTTACGGGCTTCTTCCGCGCCATGCTGGGCCAGCCAGCCCTTGCGCACGATATCTTTTACATCGGCCAAAGCCTGGGTGCGCGCCGGGGTGTACTCGACGACGCGGGCCGAGGCGAGTTGGCTGGGACCCACTTCAATGGCTTCGGTGTTGCGTTTTTTCTCGATTGCATCGGGCGCAAAAATCGCGTTGAGGAATTTTGGATTGGCCAATATGCCGGTGGCACCGGCGGCTGGCTGACGCGTCACATGACTGGCCGTCTTAATTTCCAGTTTCAGACGCTCGGCGACCGGCTTGAGGCTATCGGACTGCTCATACACGCCGTTGGAAAAAGCTTCTGCAGTTTCTGAAAATTTCTTCAGCGCTTGCTGTTTTTTCAGCTCTGCCTCAAGTTCGGGCCTCATTTCCTCAAAACTGCGCTGCTTGGGCGCCCTGATGTCAGTCAGCTTGATAATGTGATAGCCGAAATCGGACTCCACCACATCGCTAACATCCCCTTTTTTCATGGAAAAAGCAGCCTCTTCGAAAGGCTTGACCATGGCACCGCGCGCAAAGAAATCAAGGTCACCGCCATTGGGGGCCGAACCCGGATCCTGTGAATTTTTGCGTGCTACATCGGCAAAGGCATCCGGGGATTTCTTGACGAGTGCAAGCAACTCTTGCGCCTTGGTCCTGGCCTTCTCGCGGTCGGCAGACGATGCCGTCTTGGGCGCGGCAATCAGGATATGGCTGGCGCGGCGCTCTTCGGCACCGCTCAGTCTCTGGACATTTTGCTCGTAGTAGGTTTTGAGGTCGGCTTCATTGACTGCGATGCTTTTCTTCACACTGTCCAGATCAAGAAGCGCGTATTCAATTGTGGCCTGTTCGGGTGCCTGGAAAAGCTTTTCGTTGGCCTTGTAAAACTGCTCGAGGTCGGCATCCGTCGGACTCAATTTTGCGGCGTAATCGGCGGCATTGAAACGGGCGACCTGAATCTCCCGCTTTTCGAAATAAGCGTTGAGGGCCAGATCGGCAGCCGAGTTGGAAGAGAAACCGCTGGCGGCGATACCTGCTAACACCTGGCGATTCGACAGGTCAGCCCGCACATTGGCTTCAAACATTTCGGGGCTCATGCCCTGACTGCCCAGCAACTGGCGATAGCGCTCCATGTCGAGCGTGCCATCGGGCCGACGCAATGCGGCGATCTCGGGACTGTCGTGCAACTCCCGCGCCAGACGCTGATCACTCGTGGCCAGCTTCAGCTTGTCCGCAGCTACGGCGACGACGCGTTCGCGCACCATGCGCTCCAGCGTGGCATAGCGCGCTTCCGGCGAATCCAGCAGTTTGGCGTCGAGCGTAGGCATTGAGGCCCGCAGTCTGTCAACTTCCTTCAGGTGCGCCCTGTCCCATTCGGGCTGAGTGATCTCTTTTCCATCCACCTTGGCAACCACGCCGCCGTTTTCACCCGAACGGTTACTGCTGTTCATGCCCACCAATATGAAGGACGGAACGATCAGCAAAAACAGCAGCGCCATGGTCCACTTGGTGTGCTTGCGAATGAAATCAAACATCTCGAATTTCCTGTACGACTGCCCTGTGGGCGCAACAACAAAAAAGGCGAACCCATGTTCGCCTTTTCCATTAGTGGGTGGTGGGTGCTGACGGGCTCGAACCGCCGACCTACGCCGTGTAAGGGCGCTGCTCTACCAACTGAGCTAAGCACCCCACTAAAAATTTCTATATCAGTTCAAAGCATCCTTGAGAGCTTTACCCGGACGGAACTTTGGAACCTTGGCAGCCTTGATTTTAATCGCATCGCCGGTGCGTGGATTGCGACCCGTGCGGGCAGCGCGTTTACCCACGGCAAAAGTGCCAAATCCCACCAGAGACACAGTGCCTCCTTTTTTCAGTGTGGTCTTCACAGCACCAATGGTAGCCTCCAGAGCGCGCGTGGCCGCAGCTTTGGAAATATCAGCATTCTTGGCAATGTGCTCGATCAGTTCTGTCTTGTTCACAAGGAGCCCCTCGTTTTTGATAAGTTATCAGGTTGTCTCTAAAAAGTATCTCCCGGGACACGGCAATTGAGCGTGTCAGCGGGAGCGGCATGTGCAGATCGTCTGCTGGATCCAATTAGAGCCATGGAGTTCCAGCCTGTCAATACAGCGCATGCTTTTAAAGCATTCGGTGGCGGATTCTAGTCTGTTTTTTCACGCATTCAGGGCTTGGCGCTGCGCATGGGGTCTAATTTTCATGCTTGACACAAGCCCGTTTCAACCCTCAACCAAAGCTGCGGCGATGGCTTTGCCGACATCCACCGTTGCGGCTTTGCCACCCAGGTCGGGCGTTCTCGGCGCGCCGCTCTGCAGGTGCAATACTTTCTCGATGGCGGCAAGAATGGCGTCGTGCGCTTCCTTGTGTCCCAGGAATTCCAGCATCATGGCGCCGCACCATATCTGGCCTATGGGGTTGGCAATATTGCGCCCGGCAATGTCTGGCGCCGAGCCATGCACAGGCTCGAACAGCGAGGGGAACTTGCGCTCGGGATTCAAGTTGGCGCTGGGCGCAATACCGATGGTTCCGGTGCATGCAGGACCCAGGTCGCTCAGGATGTCGCCGAACAAATTGCTGGCCACCACCACGTCGAAAAAGTCAGGCCGCTGGACGAAATGGGCCGTCAGAATATCAATATGAAACTTGTCCAACTGGATGGCCGGATAATTTTTGGCCATCTCGGCCACGCGCTCATCCCAATATGGCATGGAGATTGAAATGCCATTGGACTTGGTCGCGCTGGTCAGGTGTTTTTTGGGCCGGGACTGCGCCAGTTCGAACGCAAACTTCAGCACGCGGTCTACGCCAATACGGGTGAACACCGACTCCTGCAACACAAACTCGCGCTCAGTTCCGGGAAACGCCTTGCCGCCAATGCTGGAGTATTCGCCCTCGGTGTTTTCACGGACGATGTAAAAGTCAATCTCGCCCGGCTGGCGCGGGCTGCCATCACGCCGGACCACCGGCGCAATGATGCCGGGCATCAGCCGCGCCGGACGCAAATTGATGTACTGGTCAAACTCGCGCCTGAACAGCAGCAGCGAGCCCCAAAGCGATACATGGTCGGCAATTTTGTCCGGCCAGCCAACCGCGCCAAAGTAAATTGCATCATGTCCGCCAATCTGGTCCTTCCAGTTGTCCGGCAGCATCTTGCCGTGCTTTTCAAAATAGTCCCAGCTGGAAAAATCAAAATGGTCAAACTGCAGGTCGATGCCGAACTTGACGGCAGCCGCCTCCAGTACCCGAATGCCCTCAGGCATCACCTCCTTGCCAATGCCGTCGCCGGATATTACGGCAATTCTTTTTTTACCGATGTTCTTGTTCGTGCTCATGCTTGTGTTCCTTTGACTCAGGTTTTGAAAAAATTCAGGGCTTGGGCCAACAGCAAGGCCGGCGCTTCTTCCGCAATATAGTGCCCGCAGGGCAGATGGAGGCCCGACACATCGCGGGCACGTTCCCGCCAGAGCCGCAACACGTCGAAACACTGGCCGACCGCGCCATGCTCTCCCCATAGCACGCGCAATGGCTGCGCCAGTTGACGGCCCGCCGCCACATCGGCGCGGTCATGGATCAGGTCCACCGTGGCGGACGCCCGGTAATCCTCACAAATACTCAAGGCCGTGCCCGGAATTTGCGCACAGCGCTCATATTCCGCCATCGCAGCTGGTGCAAAAGCCGCCAGCCCTGCATGGCGTTTGCCCATCACGCTGCGTATATAGCGCACCGGATCGGAGTCGATCAGGGCTTCGGGCAGTGGCGGCGGCTGGATAAGGAAGAACCAGTGCCAGTAAGCGCGCGCAAAGGCGTCTGATGTGTTGTCGTACATGGCCAGCGTGGGCGCGATGTCCAACAGCATCAGCCGTTCAACAGCGCCTGGATGGTCCGCCGCCAGGCGGTGCGCAACCCGCGCACCACGGTCATGCGCCAGCACCTGAAACCGCGCAAACCCGTGGTGCCGCATCACGGCCACGGCGTCGAGCGCCATCGCTCGCTTGGAATAAGCCTGATGTGCCGCATCGCTGGGGACACGGGCCGAATCGCCATAGCCCCGCAAATCCATTAAAACCACGGTAAAAGCCCTGGCCAGCTCATTGGCCACTGCATGCCACATGACATGGGTTTGCGGATGTCCGTGCAGCAGCAAAAGCGGCGCGCCGCGACCACCCCGCAGGGTACGCAGGGTCCCGGCGGGGCCGTCAATGTCAAACGATTTAAAGCCCTCAAACATCAGTCTGCCTTGATTCCTTTTGAAGCTATGAGCTTTTTCCAGCGTTGGTATTCCGACTTGATCAAGGCATCCGACTGCTCCGGTGTTTGAGGCCAGGCATCAAAGCCTTCACGTCCCAGGCGCGCCTTGACTTCAGGTGCATTCAGCGTTTCATTCAATAAGCGGTTGAGCTTGGCGAGCGTCTCGGGCGCAATGCCTGCCGGTGCGCTAACGACAAACCATGTTTCAAAAACATAGTTTTTCAACCCAGCCTCGGCCATGGTCGGCACATCCGGCAAAAGAGCCGAGCGCTTGGGGCCTGTCACTGCCAGCGCCCTCAGCTTGCCACCCTGCACATGCTGCTGTGCGGCAGACAGCACAGGAAAGCTCATGTCCACCTGACCCGAGATGGTGTCGATCAGGGCCGGCCCGCCACCCCGGTACGGGACATGAAGAATGAAGGTATTCGACTCGGCCTTGAACAACTCGGCTGCCATGTGAAAGGTACTGCCGGTACCCGCCGAACCAAAGGTGAGTTTGCCAGGACTGGCCTTGGCCAGAGCCACCAGTTCACCGGCGTTTTTTGCGGCGACCTGATTGTTCACCACCAGCACATGCTGGGAAGTGGCCACAGTACCCACAGCCCGGAGATCTTTCAGCGTGTCAAAGGGCATGCGTTCAAACAACGAGGGATTGATCGCCTGCGAAACGGTGTTGAGCGAGAGCGTGTAGCCATCGGCGCGGGATTTGGCCACCAAATCCATGCCCAAGTTGCCCGAGGCACCAGCCCGGTTGTCCACCACTACCGGCTGGCCGAGTCGCTTGCCCCACTCATCGGCAATGAGCCGGGCCGCGATATCCGCACTTCCGCCCGGCGCATAGGGCACAACCAGTCGCACAGGTTTGTCCGGAAAACCCTGACTCCAGGCCGGCTGGCCGGCGCACATCAGCGCCAACAACAGCGCGGAGCCCATTAGCGAACGGCGAGTCTTATCGGGACTGGAAAGGGATGGCATGCGAGGTCTCCGTGAGTTTTTATGTTCCAGGCAGATTTTGCAGAACCAGGAACTTTTATTCAAGCAATAATCTAGCAAGTAATTATTTCTATAAAGGCATGAATGGATCGCAGCGATCTGGAGCTGGTATTGGCAGTGCGCGACCACGGCAGTCTGGCTGCGGCGGCGCTCCGTCTTGGTGTGGCGCCACCGGTGGTTACCAAGCGCCTCGCCGCGCTGGAAGCACGGCTGGGCCAACGTTTGTTTCAGCGCACTACCCGGCGCGTGAGCCCGACAGCCGAAGGCGAGACCGTCTGCGAACGAGCGCTCGTCTTGCTGCAGGGCTTTGCAGCGCTGGAAGCCGAACTACAGGAACGAAAGGCAGAGCCGACCGGACTGATACGGCTGGCGGCGACCTTTGGCTTTGGACGTTTGTGGCTTGGGCCGGCACTGGCGAGCTTTCAGGAGCGCTATCCGCGCATTGAAATTCAGCTGCAACTCACCGAGCAGTTGCCTGATTTGGCGCTTGAAGGTTTTGACGGTGCCATCTGGCTGTGGCAGGTAGAGGGCCGGCAGGCGGCGCAGTGCGTTTCGCGCCGACTGGCGCGCAATCAGCGTGTGCTGGTGGCTTCGCCCCGCTACATCCAGCAACATGGTGCACCATCAACGCCAGAGGCCTTGCAGGACCATGCCTGCCTGATCGTGCGCGAAAACGGCAATGCCGCGGGTCAGCGCTTTGACGTCTGGTCCTTGCACAAAGACCGTGAAAAAACACCCACGCGGATGCGGGTTCACGGGCCGCTGTCAAGCAACTCAGGTGAGCTGGTACGCGACTGGTGTGTGGAGGGCCGCGGCATCATGCTGCGCAGCCTCTGGGATATTGCCCCCGAACTGGCTTCAGGCCAGCTGCTGCGTGTGCTGCCAGACTACGCCATGCCCGACGCCGACATTCACTGGCTGGCGCCCTACCGCACGGATTCGCCCCGGCGTATCCGCCTGCTCATCGACTTCCTGGTCACACAGTTCCAGGATGCGCCCTGGAAAACTACGAAAGCCGGGGCTTCGCGGGCTTCACCACAAGGCTCACGCCCAAAGCCGTGAGTGCAGTGCCTATAACGGTTGCCGCCGTGATGGCCTCGCCAAACAGCAGCCACGCCATCAGGGCGGTGGTGGGCGGCACGAGGTAGAGCAAGCTGGTCACCGACGTGGCCGCGCCGCGCTGGATCAGCAGATACAGCAGCGAACTGCCGCCCAGCGTCAGCGCCAGCACCGACCAGGCCATGGACCCCATGAATTCCGGGTTCCAGACAATCGCCTCACGCTCAATAAGGGCAAAGGGCAAGGTCACCAGCAAAGCGGCCCCCAGCTGGATGGCATTGGCGCTGCGCACATCGGTTGGCTGCAAAAACCGTTTTTGGTAAAGCGTGCCCACGGTGATGCTGAACAGGGCAAAAACAGTACATCCCAAGGTCAGCGCCGTCACTTCACTGCCCGTGCCGAACTTGCGGGCCACCACCAGCAGCAAGCCGCATAGGCCCAACAGCAGCCCCAGCCACTGCCTGGGCGTGACCTTGGCCTTGCCGGAGTCATCGCCCGACAAGCCAGCCCACGAAATCCAGAGCGCCGTCAGCACGGGCTGCAGGCCCACAATCAATGCCGTCAAGCCGGAGCCCATGCCGCCCTTGACTGCCACCCAGACACCGCCCAGATAGCCCGCATGCATGAGAACACCTGTCACGGCCAGATGTAGCCACTGCCGCCCCCCATGCGGCCAGGAAGCGCGCGCCACTCGGCTCCAGATCAAAAAACAGACGATGGACAGGGCATAGCGGATGACGAGAAAGGTCAGCGGTGGCGCGTAAGGCAGGCCAAATTTGGCGACGATGAAGCCTGTGCTCCAGATCAGCACGAATACGGCGGGCATGGCCCGAATCAGGGCGCTGGCAGACGACGGGGAACTCACGCGCGACTCATTTGCTCCGGGCGCGGATTTCCGGAATGGCTTTTTGCAGGTAGTAAGCCATGGACCAGACCGTCAGGATGGCGGAAATCCAGATCAACCAAGTTCCCCACACCGGGGTATTGATGACGCCAAACAGGCGTCCGTCGTACAGCAGGAAGGGAATCGCAATCATCTGCACCGTGGTTTTGACCTTGCCGAGCATGTGCACGGCAACGCTTCTGGATGCGCCAATCTGGGCCATCCATTCGCGCAAGGCCGAAATGGCAATCTCCCGGCCAATGATGATGAGCGCCACAAACACGTCGGCGCGCTGCAAATGCACCAGCACAAGCAGGGATGCGCACACCAGAAATTTATCAGCAACCGGATCGAGAAAGGCCCCAAATGAGGATGCCTGATTCAGCTTGCGCGCCAGAAAACCGTCCAGCCAGTCGGTCGCCGCAAAGACAATAAACATCACGGTGGCAATCAGGTTGCGTTCGGCCGGGGCGATATTCAGGTAGAAAACCCCCACGATCAACGGAATCGCAACGATGCGGGTCCAGGTCATGAGCGTGGGAATGGTCAGAAACATGCATCCGATTTTGGCATGAGCCGTGTAGGCCTCACCGGCAGAGCGCCCTGCACAGGCCAAAATGGTGTGCTTCGTTGCGCAAAAACGTCTGGATACCGCCCACTTAATGCAGGGCGCGGTAGATTTCTTCGGCCAGTTCTTTCGAAATGCCCTCCACCATGGCGATGTCTTCAACGCCGGCAGACGCAATGCCACGCACACCGCCAAAGCGTTGCAGCAGGCTGGCGCGCCGCTTCGGACCGATCCCGGCAATGTCTTCGAGCCGGCTGCCGCCGACCCGCACCTTGGCCCGCTTGGCGCGCATGCCAGTAATGGCGAAACGGTGCGCCTCGTCCCGGATTTGGGCAATCAGCATCAGCGCGGCCGAATCGCGCCCCAGGTAGACCTTGTCGCGGCCATCGGCAAATACCAGCTCTTCCAGACCGACCTTGCGGCCCTCGCCTTTTTCAACCCCGGCAATCAGCCCCAGGTCCAGGCCCAGTTCCACGAACACTTCGCGGGCCATCGACACCTGCCCCTTGCCGCCATCGACCAGCACCAGATCCGGCAGCTTGGCTTCGCCATTGCGGGCAGCTTCAGCGAGCTTGGTGTAACGGCGCGTCAGCACCTGGCGCATGGCCGCGTAGTCGTCGCCCGGGGTGATGCCCTCGATGTTGTAGCGACGGTATTCGCTGTTCTGCATCTTGTGCTCCCTGAACACAACGCAGGACGCCTGGGTGGATTCACCGGCTGTATGCGAGATGTCAAAGCACTCGATGCGCAAAGCGTCCAGATTGTCCAGCGGCAAATCCAGCGCTTCGGCCAGCGCACGCGTGCGCGCCTGTTGCGAACCCTGCTCGGCCAGCAGGCGAGCCAGCTGGAGTCCGGCATTTTTCTGCGCCATCTCCAGCCAGATGCGGCGCTGTTCGCGAGGCTGGTGAACCGCCGTGACGCGGCCGCCCGTCTGCTCGCTCAGCGCATTCATCAAGTCTTTGTCCACCGGCTCGCTGCACACCAGCGTCGGCGGCACGGGCACGTCAATGTAGTGTTGCGCAATGAAGGCTTCGAGCACCAGGGCTTCAAGGGATTTTCCGCCTGGCGCGGGTGCTTGCGACGGGCCGTCGCCGGTTTCCTCAAGCTCCGCATCCAGCGCCGCGACGTCGGTGGCGTTTTCCACATGCGTCGGAAAGTAAGGCCGGTCGCCCAGATGGCGGCCTCCGCGGACCATCGCCAGGTTGACGCAGGCTTTGCCGCCCTGCACTTTCACCGCCAGAATGTCCACGTCCTTGTCGCCGCCAATTTCCATGGACTGCTGGTGCAGCACCTTGGACATTGCAGCCATCTGGTTGCGCAACTCGGCCGCCTGTTCAAACTCCAGCTTGTCGGCATGCGCCAGCATCTTCTTTTCCAGCTCGCTCAGGATTTCCTGCGTCTGGCCCTGCAGGAAACGCTCGGCGTTCGCCGTGTCCAGCGCATACTGTTCGGGCGAGATATGACCGACGCAAGGCGCGGAGCAGCGCTTGATCTGGTACAGCAGGCAGGGCCGGGTACGGTTGTTGAATACCGTGTCCTCGCAGGTGCGCAGCCTGAACACCTTTTGCAGCAGCAAAATCGTGTCCTTTACCGCCCAGGCGCTGGGGTAAGGGCCGAAATAATGGTGTTTTTTCTCGACCGCGCCCCGGTAGTAGGCAATGCGCGGATAGGCTGTGGCCGACGGCGCGCCGCCCTCCCCCTTGATTTGCGCGGCGGTCAGCTTGAGGTAGGGGTAACTCTTGTCGTCCCGAAAGAGGATGTTGTATTTCGGATGGAGCGTCTTGATCAGGTTGTTTTCCAGTAGCAGTGCCTCCGCTTCGGAGCGCACCACGGTGGTTTCCATGCGGACAATCTTGGTCACCATGTGGCCAATGCGCGTGCCGCCGTGGTTTTTCTGGAAGTAGCTGGTAACCCGCTTCTTCAGGTTGCGCGCCTTGCCGACGTAGAGCACGCCGCCTTCCGCATCGAAATAGCGGTAGACACCTGGCAGCGCCGGCAGGGCCGCGACTTCGCTGAGCAGTTGGGGGTCAAATTCGTGAAGTGCAGTCATCGGGGCGTTGGAACCAGTAAGGCGAGTGGAGCGACCTGAACGGCCAAGCGGTATTGTGGACAATACTTTCATGAATCGCAGCCTGCAATGGGATATTTTTTGCAAAGTCATTGACAACTTCGGGGACATTGGCGTGACCTGGCGCCTGGCCGCCGACCTGGCGACTCGCGGCCACCGGGTGCGCTTGTGGGTGGACGACGCCTCCGCGCTGGGCTGGATGGCGCCGAACGGGTGCGAGGGCGTACGCGTGCTGCCCTGGACCCCATCGCCAGACCTGACTATTGCAGGCCTTGAACAGCAGCCAGCCGAGGTGCTGATCGAAGCTTTCGGCTGCGACATAGCTCCTGAATTCATAGCTGCCTGCGCCCGTCAAGCGAAGACCACAGGCATAAAACCTGTGTGGATCAACCTCGAATACCTGTCTGCGGAGCGCTATGTGGAACGCTGCCACGCCATGCCCTCGCCCGTGCAAAACGGCCCTGCGGCAGGCTGGACAAAATGGTTTTTTTACCCCGGATTTACCGGCGCCACAGGCGGCCTGCTGCGCGAAGCCGACCTGGCTGAGCGGCAAAACCGCTTTGACAAAAAAGCCTGGCTTGCGGCTCAGGGCATGGGGTGGAAAGGTGAAGAAAGCGGTGAGCAGCTGGTTTCGCTATTCTGCTACGAACCGCCTGCGCTGGACGGGCTGCTCAAGCAACTGGCCCAGTACGGACTGGCGGGTCGGCCTGTGCGCCTCCTGGTAGCGGCCGGACGGGCCGAAAAGGCTGTCAAAGCCCTGATTCATGACAAAAACGCCCTAAAGCCCAATATCAACGGGGACAAACTGCTATCAATTTCATACCTACCCTTGCTGACGCAAGCCGACTTCGATCACCTGCTGTGGGCCTGCGACCTGAATTTTGTGCGCGGCGAAGACTCGCTTGTCCGCGCAATCTGGGCCGGAAAGCCGTTTGTCTGGCACATCTACCCGCAGGACGACGCGGCCCATCTGGACAAGCTCAATGCCTTTCTGGATTGGCTGAAGGCGCCTCCTTCGCTGCGGGCCTTTCACCAGGCCTGGAACAGGCGGGAAGCCTGGTCTGGCGCAGCGGCTTTCCCGGTGCCTGAGCTGCCCGCCTGGCAATCCTGCGCACTCGCTGCGCGCTCCGAGCTGATGGCCCAGGACGACCTGAGTACCCGTTTGCTCGCTTTTGTTGCAAAAAAACGCTAAAATCACAGGCTTTGCGGATTTACCCATTAGGGGAAACGCACAAACACTAAGCTAACCCGCCGCAGAACCTGCACAAGCTTGCATGCGTTTAGCGGTCCACCCTAGTCAAAACTGCTATGAAAATCGCTCAAGAAATCCGTGCCGGCAACGTCATCATGAACGGCAAAGACCCGATGGTCGTCCTCAAGACCGAATACAGCCGCGGCGGGCGTAACTCCGCCACCGTGCGCATGAAGCTCAAAAGCCTGATCGCCAACTTCAATACCGAAGTCGTGTTCAAGGCTGACGACAAGATTGACCAGGTCATTCTGGACAAGAAGGAATGCACCTACTCCTACTTTGCCGACCCGATGTACATCTGCATGGACACCGAGTACAACCAGTACGAAGTCGAAGCCGAAAACATGGGCGACTCGCTGAACTACCTGCAAGACGGCATGGACCTGGAAGTCGTGTTCTACGACGGCAAGGCCATTTCTGTTGAAGTGCCTACCAGCGTGCAGCGCGAGATCACCTGGACCGAGCCTGCCGTCAAAGGCGATACCTCCGGCAAGGTACTCAAGCCTGCCAAGATTGCCACCGGCTTTGAAATTGGTGTGCCAATTTTTGTGGCCCAGGGCGATGTCGTTGAAATCGATACCCGCACCGGCGAATACCGCAAGCGCGTCTGATCCTGCTGCCTTCCCGGCGCACGGCTCACGGATCAAAAAGGCTCCCCAGGGAGCCTTTTTTCATGCACAAGTCTGCCCGGCAGGCATCCTCGCGAACAACTTCTTCCTTTATTGAAAGCAGCTCATGGAACAAACACAAGATCTATCAGAAGACCGCCTGGCACACGCCTGGGCTGAACTGCAAGCCTTCTCCAATGACGCGACGCCGCTGCGGCCCGACGCACATCGCCTGGCGTTCGCCGATCCAGAGTTTTTGCTGAGGCGCGAAACGCGCGGCATCCGCTTCCAGCTTGAAATGCTCAAACCCGAACTCGACCAGCAGGACCAGGGCATTGAAAACACCATTGTGGTGTTCGGCAGCGCTCGCTTTCCTGCCCCTGAGCAGGCCGACGCGGCGCTCAAGCTGGCGGAGGAAAGCGGCGATGCGGCCGAGCTGGCACTGGCCCGCCGTCATGTGCGCAACGCTTTCTACTATGACCAGGCGCGCCTGTTTGCGCGTCTGGTGGCCGGCTACAGCAATCCGCGGCCGCCGTCAGAGCGGCTGTTTATCTGCACCGGCGGCGGCCCCGGCATCATGGAGGCAGCCAACCGCGGCGCCCAGGAAATGGGAGCACTCACGGTAGGACTCAACATCGTGTTACCGCACGAGCAGTCATCCAACCCCTATATATCGCCCTCACTGAATTTCAAGTTCCATTACTTCGCCCTGCGCAAAATGCATTTCATGATGCGCGCCAAGGCGCTGGTGGCTTTTCCCGGTGGATTCGGTACGCTGGACGAGCTGTTTGAAATCATTACCCTTGTGCAAACCCGCAAGGCCAAGCCGGTGCCCATCATTCTGTTTGGCTCCGAATACTGGAAAAGGCTTTTCAACTTTGACGTCATGATCGAAGAAGGTGCGATTACGCCCGACGATCTCAAGCTCTTTAAGTATGTCGACGACCCGCAGGATGCCTGGAAGGCCATCAAGCATTTTTACGAACTCAACGGAAACGGTTCGCTCTAGGAACTGGTCGACTCGCCGGACTTATCGGGCGCAAGCGCCGCGTGCCCGCCGTGGGTTCTCAGGCTGTCCCTGAGCAGCCACGCCACGCGGGACCCCGCCGCCACCATGATGCCCGTGGCCCAGAAGACGCCGGCGATGCCTATCAACGCGCCGGCCGAGCCAAACAGCATGGGCATGAGCACACTGGAGGCGTTTATCGCCATCAGCCGCAAGCCCAGTGCTTCTCCGTGGCGTGCTTCGGGTGTGATCTGGTGCAGCATGCTCATGATCATGGGCTGCACCATGCCCAGTGAAAAACCCAGGAGCACCGAGCACAGGCCCATGCTCAGCGCCGAGCGCATCAGCGGGTAAACGCCAAACAGGACCGCAGTAGCAAGCATGGAAAATGCCAGCACGCGCCACTCGCGCAGATGTGCTGCCACCAGAGGCATCAACATGCGGATGACAGCCGCGGCCACAGCAAAGGCGCCCAGGATAGAGCCGATCACCGAGGCGCTGATGCCTCTTTCAAAGCCCAGCACCGGCACCACAAAAGTGTGAACATCCCAGGCGGACGACAGAAACCAGTTCACCAGCATCAAGCGGCGAAACATCGGCTGACGCAGCAAGTCCCATGCTTTCGGCTGCGTGCCGTCGTTCACGGCGATCAGCGCCGGCAACTCGCCGGTTTTCCGGACCAGAAACCAGGTCGCAAGCGGCAACGCCGCCATCAGGAAAAACGCTGAGCGATAACCCCAAAGGCTGCCCGGCGTAGCGCCCGCATGGTCAATCAGCAGCCCGGCCGAAAAAGGTCCGACAAAATTGGATATGGCCGGGCCAATTGCCAGCCAGCTGAACACCTGCCGGAGCTGCAAAACCCCGCCCGCCGCCCGCCCGACATGGCGTTGCAGCGAGATGGTGGCCGCGCCGGTCGCGCCGCCGGTGAGCAGCGCGGACAGACACAAGACCGGAAAAACAGGAAAAATAACCGCGGCGCCGGCCCCCGCCACCGCAGCCAGCACGCTGTAGCTGACGGGCCGGCGCAGACCATGCCGGTCGGCAAAGCGGCCCGCAGGTAGCGCCAGAAAAACCTGCGTCAGTGCAAAGAGCGCCAGCAGCACGCCGACTGCCGCCGGGCTGTAACCTTCGCTAAGCGCCAGCAGCGGCGCAGCCATGCGCATGCCGGCCATGCAGGCGTGAAGACAGATTTGCGCAAGAATCAGGCGGGCCAGTTCGCGGGTCATGCGCTACACATCAAGCCTAATCCAGCTCTTTGTCCATGGGAATCAGACGGGCAGAATCAGCTTCAGGTAAGGCCTCGACGTTGCGCAAGGCCTTGCCCATCACACGGCTGCGCTGCTCGGCGCTGCTCAAGGTATTGAGCACGGTTTCAGTCTGCGATTTGACTTTTGCCAGCACGTCGCCGAACTTGCCAAATTCGGTTTTGACCGCGCCCAGCACTTGCCATACTTCGCTGGAGCGTTTTTCAAGCGCCAGCGTCCTGAAACCCATTTGCAGCGAGGTCAGCATGGCCAGCAAGGTCGTGGGCCCGGCCAGCGTGATGCGATGGTCGCGCTGCAGGCTCTCCATCAGGCCGGGGCGGCGCAGCACCTCGGCATACAGGCCTTCTGTCGGCAAGAACAAAATGGCGAAATCGGTGGTGTAAGGCGGTTCGATGTATTTTTCCGAAATCGATCTGGCCTCAAGCCGGATTCGCACCTCCAGCGCCTTGCCAGCCACTTCAGCGCCTACCGCATCGGCCCGCTGTTGCGCATCAAGCAGTCGCTCGTAATCTTCGTTGGGGAATTTCGCATCAATGGGCAGCCACAGCGGTTCGCCCGAATCCGAGCGCCCCGGCAGCTTGATGGCGAAGTCAACGGGGTTCTTGCCACCGCGGCGCGTCACGACCTGGGCGGCGTACTGGTCGACAGTGAATACCTGCTCCAGCAAGGCCGAGAGCTGGGCCTCGCCAAAAATGCCGCGCGTTTTCACATTGGTCAGCAAATGCTTGAGGTCGCCCACGCCCTGCGCCAGCGTCTGCATTTCACCCAGGCCCTTGTGCACCTGCTCCAGCCGGTCTGCGACCTGCTTGAAACTCTCACCCAGGCGCGTTTCGAGGGTGGTTTGCAGTTTTTCATCAACGGTCGCCGCGCATCTGATCGAGTTTGTCCGCGTTGCCCTCCTGCAGCGCGGCCAGCCGCTGCTCAACCACCTGGCGTACTTCACCCAGCCTGCGCTCATTGCCTTCTGCCAGTTGCCGCAGCTGCTCGTTAAGTCCATCGGCAAAGCGCCTGAGCGCCATGTCCTGAGCTTCACGGGACTGCATCAGCCCGGTGGCTTGGGCCTCGCGGGCCTGGGCCAGGGAAGCGGCCACGGCCTCGCTGCCCGACTGGGCCTGCTGCGCGAGCGACTGCGTGGCAGCGTGAAGTGCCTGCGCGACTTGCTGCTGCATGGCGGCCAGCTGCACGCGAAAAGAGTCGATCTGCTCGTTCTGGGTGCGCGCCACATCCCCCGACTGCGCCAGCAAGGCCTGCTGAAACAGTGAAAGGCCCTGCGTCAATTCGCTGCGCGTGTCGCGGGCGCTGGTCTTCACCTCGTTGCGCAGTTCGCGCTCCAGGCGCTCGTCGGCAGCCACCAGGACGGCAAGCTCCGCCAATACTTTTTGCTCACCGGCATCACGGGCTGGGCGAAAAAGCAG
The DNA here is from genome assembly GCA_963793855.1 of uncultured beta proteobacterium. Lineage (GTDB taxonomy): Bacteria > Pseudomonadota > Gammaproteobacteria > Burkholderiales > Burkholderiaceae_C > Polaromonas. Next base: position 121,308 of record CAWCBL010000003.1, on the reverse strand, counting down.
CCATAGCAGCAGGAGCACGTTGACGACGGCCAGCACCGCCAGAACCCAGGAAAAGAAATCTGTCATGCGCTATTTATTTCGAAGCAAGAACGGCCGGATTCAAGGGCGTTAGCGGCTTGTTTCCTGTAAAAAAGGCGATCAGGTTGTCAGCTGCCAGACTGGCCATGGCCAGACGCGTCGGCAGGGTGGCACTGGCGATATGGGGCGTCAGCACCACATTTGGCACGGTCAGCAGATCCGGGTGGATGCTGGGCTCGCCTTCGAAAACGTCCAGGCCCGCCGCGGCAATCGTCTTGTTGCGCAGGGCCGCTGCCAGCGCCGCGTCGTCCACGATGCCGCCCCGCGCGATGTTGACCAGCGTCGCCGTGGGTTTCATCAGGGCCAGCTCAGCCGCGCCAATGGTATGGTGCGACGCGGGCGAGTACGGAACGACCAGCACGACGTGATCGGCGGTCTTGAGCAGTTCCTCCTTGCTGACATAGCTGGCCTTGCATTCGGCCTCCAGCGCAGCATCGAGCCGCGAGCGGTTGTGGTAAATCACCTTCATGCCAAAGCCGTGGGCGCCGCGCCTGGCAATGCCCTGCCCGATGCGGCCCATGCCCAGAATACCCAGCGTCGCACCATGAATGTCAGAGCCCGCGAACATGTCGTAGCTCCATTTGGTCCACTTGCCAGCGCGCAGGTAATGCTCGCTTTCGGTGATGCGGCGGGCGGTTGCCATCAGCAGGGCAAAACCGTAGTCGGCGGTGGTCTCGGTCAGCACGTCCGGCGCATTGGTCGCCAGAACGCCCGCGGCCGTCATGGCCTCAATATCAAAATTGTTGTAGCCCACGGCCATGTTGGCGCAGATCCTGAGTTTGGGGCAGGCGGCAAGCACCTCGGCATCAATGCGGTCGCCGCCGGTGGTGAAGGCGCCCTCTTTGTCCTGCAGGCGCTCAATCAGTTGCGCCTTGGACCAGGTTTCGTCGGCTCTGGTTGGATTCGACTTCGAAGTGCTGTTCAAGACGTGCAATCACCTCAGGGAAGACGGCTCGTGCGACCAGGATTTTGGGTTTACTCATGAGGAGAAGTCCACTTTCTTTATTTGAACCAGATGAAGGTCATGATGATGAACAGCGGGAATCAGTACCCCGCCCGACCACAGCATGTAGCCAAAGAAGCTTGGCATTTTCACGCCGCGGTCTTCGGCAATGGCTTTGACCATCAGGTTGGGCGCATTGCCGATATAGGTGTTGGCGCCCATGAACACGGCCCCCGCTGAAATAGCCGCCAGCGTGGATGCAAAGCTGGTCATCATCGCCTGAGGGTCGCCGCCGGCGGTGTTGAAGAACACCAGATAGGTCGGGGCGTTGTCAAGGAATGAGCTGAGCGCGCCCGGCGGCCCAGAAGTACATCGCTGGATTGGGCGACCCGTCGGCATGCGTCACGGTAGAGACCACCGCACCGAAGGGGCCGCTGGTTCCGGCCTTGAGCATGGCAATGACCGGAATGATGGTCAGGAAAATGCCCGCAAACAACTTGGCCACCTCGACCATCGGGCCCCAGGAGAACTGGTTGTCGGCATGGACTTTGGCGCTAGTGATTTTCAATGACAGCAAGGTGATGAGGATCAGCCCCGCATCGCGCACCAGTCCCGGCAGGCCAAGATCGGTGCCGGCAATATCAAACACCACCGGCGACTTCCAGAAACCGCTGAGCAGCACCAGCCCTGCCACAGCGCCCAGCAGCCAGAAGTTGGCAGCGCCGTCAAAGCCGATGCTGCGGGTATCGGGCGTCGGGTCCAGCGGCCTGACTTCTTCGCGATGGCGATAAAACCATGAGTCGAGCACATAAAAAATGGCCAGCAAAGCGCCCACCAGAAACAGCGTTTCCGGGAAGATATGGCTTACGGTCCAGAAAAAATCCACGCCCTTGAGAAAACCGAGGAACAGCGGCGGGTCGCCCAAGGGCGTCAGCGAGCCGCCAGCATTGGAAACAATGAAGATGAAAAACACCACCACATGCGCCTTGTGCGCCCGGTTGTCGTTGGCCCGGATCAGCGGGCGAATCAGCAGCATGGAAGCACCCGTGGTCCCCATGAAACTGGCCAGTACCGCGCCGATGGCGAGGATGGCCGTATTGAGCCCCGGGCTGCCATGCAGGTTGCCCCTGATATGAATGCCGCCGGCTACGGTGAAGAGTGCCGTCAGCAAAAGGATGAAGGGGATGTACTCCTCCAGCAGCGCATGCATGAAGCTGACGCCAGCCAGGCCCGGGCCCGTAAATGAGCGCGAAGGGCAGCAAAAAAGCCAGCGACCAGGCGGCGGACACCTTGCCGAAATGGTGGTGCCAGAAAAACGGCGTGAGCAGGGGCAACAGGGCAATCGACAGCAGCAGGCCGGCAAAGGGCACACCCCACAGGATCGAGAGCCGGCTGCCATCCAGACCTGCAGCGAAGGACTGGCCGGGCAAGAGCAACAGCAGCCCCAGGGCGGCTGTCCAGCGGGAAGCTTTCATCAATGTCTCCATATTGCGCGCCCCCACCGGCGGCTTGCGCAGCCCGCCATTATCGGGCCGGTAAATCAGGGTGGCGACGGGATGTCAAATACCTGGCGCAGGTAGGCCAGGTATTTTTCATCGTCGCACATGTTTTTGGAGGGAGTGTCTGAAAGCTTGGCCACCGGCTGGCCGTTGCAGCGCACCATCTTGATGACGATCTGCAGCGGCTCATAGCCCAGGTCGTTGGTCAGGTTGGTGCCAATGCCGAAGGCCAGCTGACAGCGTCCCCTGAATTGCCTGTATAGCTCGATGGTTCTGGGTACCGTGAGCGCATCGCTGAAAATCAGCGTCTTGGTTTTGGGGTCGACACGATTTTCCACGTAGTGCGCGATCATGCGCTCGCCCCACTGAAACGGGTCGCCGCTGTCGTGGCGGGCACCGTCAAACAGCTTGCAGAAATAGAGATCGAAATCGCGCAGGAAGGCGCTCATGCCATAGACATCCGACAGCGCAATACCCAGATCACCGCGGTACTCTTTGGCCCACGATTCGAAACCAAACACCTGGCTGTCGCGCAGCCGGGGGCCGATCGCCTGGCAGGCCTGCAGATACTCGTGTGCCATGGTGCCCAGAGGAATCAGGCCCAGCTTCATGGCAAACAGCACATTGCTGGTGCCGGCCAGCTGGCCCTCGGCACCCGTGCCCAGGCGGGTCACCAGCGTGCGCAGGACTTCTTCATGCCAGGACTTGCCGAAACGCCGGCGCGTTCCGTAGTCGGCAATCTTCAGCTCCCCAAGGCCCCTGATCTGCAACTCCGCTATTTTCGTGTCCAGACGCTTGCGGCCCTCGCTCAGGTCGGGCTGCTTTTGCGTGTTGCGAAAGTAAACCTCGTTGATGATGGCCAGCACCGGAATCTCGAACAGGATGGTGTGCAGCCACGGGCCTTTGATGGAGACGTCAATCTCGCCCGAGGGCAAGGCCGTGACAGTGACGTATTTTTCGTTGAGCTTGAAAATGCCCAGAAAATCGACAAAGTCGCTCTTGATGAAGCGCATGGCCTTCAGGTAGGCCAGCTCGGCATCCTGAAAATGCAGGCTGCAGAGCCCGCGGATTTCCTCGCGAATCTCGTTCACGTAGGGCGCAAGGTCCTGAATGCCGGGCGCGCCGGCGTTGCGGCACTTGAACCTGTACTCCACCTCGGCACCGGGAAACTGGTGCAACACCACCTGCATCATGGTGAACTTGTACAGGTCGGTATCGAGCAGGCTGTTGATGATCATGGGGAAGGCTTGAGAGCCCGTGGTGGGTAATCAGGTGAACAGGCCCGATGCTGGCCTGGTCGATATTCAGACTGAGGCGATCCGATCAGGTGCCGAGAAAATCAACTTCAAACAGCAAGGTGGCATTGGGAGGAATCACGCCGCCAGCACCGCGCGCGCCGTAGCCCAGTTCCGCCGGAATCACCAGGCGGCGGGTGCCGCCGACCGACATGCCCTGCACGCCCTCGTCCCAGCCGCGAATGACTTCACCGGCGCCCAGCGAAAACTGGAAAGGCTGGCCACGGTCCTTGCTGGAATCGAACTTGGCACCCTGCACGCCATCGTTGTAAAGCCAGCCGGTGTAGTGCACCTTGACATATTGACCTGCCTTGGCAATGGCACCGGTGCCCAGCACGGTGTCTTCATATTGCAGTCCTGATGGAGTGGTGGTGGTTGTCATGGGAAGGTCCTTTTTAAGTGAATTGGAAATCAATCTGGAAAGCAGCAGCGCCGGATCAAGCCCTGCTATTTCACGAACCCCTGACTTTACCCGCAACCAGCCACAGCAGCCGGTCGGCACGGGAGGCGAGCAGGCGATTTTGCTCAACCACCAGCAGCGCCATGCCTTCTTGCCTGAGGGCCAGCAGCGCATCGCGGATCGACTCCACCAGCACAGGCGCAATGCCTTCGCAGGGCTCATCGAGCAGCAGTATTTTCGGAGCGGTCATCAGCGTGCGGGCAATGGCCAGCATTTGCTGCTGGCCGCCGCTCATCAGGCCCGCAGGCCGCTTCAGCAGGATTTTGAGGATCGGAAACAAATCGAGCACACGGGCTTCCTGCGCCCGGGCGTCGGGGCCGGCTGCAATGTGCAGGTTTTCGCGCACCGTCAGGCCGGTGAAAAGCCGGCGGTCTTCGGCGACGTAACCCAGACCGGCTTGCGCACGGCGATGTGTTTCCCAGCCCGCTATATCCACAGTGCCGGTGGGCAACTGGTAGCCAATGCGGCCTTCAGTACGGACCTCCAGGCCCATCAAGGTCTTGAGCAAGGTCGATTTACCAGCACCATTGAGCCCTTGCAGCACCACCATCTCGCCGCGCCGAACCTGCAGCGACACGTCAAACAAGGCCTGCGCCTGGCCGTAAAAAGCATTGAGCCCGACCACGTCAATTGCCGCTTCAAGCATGCGCGTTTCCTTCGCCTTCACCCAGATAAAGCCGGCGCACCGTGCTGTCGCGGGAAATCTGCTCAAACGATCCCTGCGCCGCCAGCCGCCCCTCAATGAGCACCAGCACGCGGTCGGCCACACCCGCCACGGCGTCCATGTTGTGCTCGGTGTACAGCACGGCCATGCCCTGCGCCGTGAGTTGCCTGACCAGCTGCATCAGGCTGGCGCGCTCGGCCTCGGCCAGACCGGCAGCGGGCTCGTCGAGCAGCAGCAGCCTGGGGCTGGCCGCCAGCGCCACGGCCAGCTCCAGCCGCTTTTTGGCGCCATAGGGCAGGCTCAGCACATCCTGGTCAGCCAGCCCGGCCAAGCCGGTTTTTTCAAGCAGCGCACAAGCCGGTTTGAGTGACTGGCTATCCAGGTTTTTAAAAGCAGAAATAGCGCCTGGCCCAAGCCGCGCCTGCGCCGCCAGCTGCACATTTTGTAGCACTGTCAGTGCCGCAAAGACTTGCGCCACCTGAAACGTGCGCGCCACGCCGTGTTGCAAACGGGCCGCCGGGGCCAGCCGCTCCAGCGCCTGGCCATTCCACAAGATATGGCCAGCCGTCAGCGGATACTGGCCGGCAATGCAGGCAAAACAGGTGGATTTTCCGGCGCCGTTGGGGCCGATCAGCGCCACGCACTCCCCCGCCGAGACCTCAAAGCTCACGCCATCCACCGCGTGAACGCCGCCGAAATGCTTGACCAGTTGCTGGACCTGCAGCATCAGCGGGCTCCCCGTGCGGCGCGGTCAGCCCGCAGACGCCGTCTTCCCAGGCGCGCAAGCAAATCGGCAAGACTCAGCAAGCCGGAGGGCGAGGCCACCATGATGAGCATGATGAACAGGCCCAGCAGGCCGCGCCAGTAGGTCACTTCGCGGCCCAGTTCGGCACTGGCATAGCTCAGCACCACGCTGCCCACCACCGCGCCCCAGAGCTGGTGCATGCCACCGAGCAAGACCACCAGCAAGGCATCCACCGAGGTAGACACTGCCGCCAGCGAAGGAAACACCGCTCCCTTGTGCGCGGCAAAAAGCCCCCCGGCCAAACCTGCCAGCACAGCACTTTCAACAAAGATGCGGTACTTGAGCCAGTCCACCGATAGCCCGGATGCCGCAGCGCGCAACGGCGCATCGCGCCCGGCCTGCAGTGCAGCGCCCATGACCGACTTGCCGAGCCAGCGCAGCGCGAACACGGCAAGCAGTGCCAGCGCCACCAGCAGCGCATAGAAAAGCGGCCTGCCCTCCTCGCTCACGAGGCTCAGGCCAATCAGACCGTTGTCGCCGCCGGTGAGGCTGACCCATTGGCTTGCACCCGCCCAGATCACCTGCGCCAGCGCCAGCGAGAGCATGGCCAGGTAAACGCCGGCGCTACGAACCACCGCCGCGCCAAACACCGCAGCCACCGCCAGCGCGGCGCCGCAACCCGCCAAAAGTGCCATCGGCAGCGAGGCACTCCACAGGCTGTGTGACAGTGCCGCGCCGTAAGCCCCCAGCGCAAAGAAAGCGGCATGGCCAAAGCTGACCAGCCCGCCCAGCGCCATCATGGCTTGCAGGCTGATGCCGAAAATCATCAGGATCAGCGCGTCAGCGGCCAACGTCTGCCAGTAAGGCCCACCTGTCCAGGCCAGTCCCGCCAGCAGAACAAACGCCAGGCCGATGACCAGGATCCAGGGCCAGCCCAGACGGATACCGCGAAACTTCTGCGCTACATCGCGCACGTCGCCACCGGTTTCATGCGAAGCCGCCGCCATGCCATTGAGCCCTTGGGGCCGAAACACCAGCACCACCGCCATGGTCAAAAACACAATCACCAGGGTCGCCTGCGGAAGCGCGACGGTGCCAAAAGCGTGGACCAGACCGATCAGCAAGGCCGCCACAAATGCGCCGCCAATGCTGCCCAGGCCACCCGTGACGACGACCACAAAGGTCTCGACAATCACGTTCATGTCCATCTGCAGATGCGCCGGTTCGCGCGGCAACTGCAGCGCGCCGCCCAGGCCCGCCAGCGCGCAACCCAGCACCACAGCCCCCAGCATCAGCGGCTTGGGATTCACGCCCAGCGCCGCCAGCATGGTCCGGTCTTGCGTAGCGGCGCGCAGGCGCTGACCAAACAGGGAGCGCCGCAGCAGCAGGTGCAAACCACCCCATACCAGTGGCCCCAGCGCGATCATGAGCAACTGGTAGACAGGAAAGAACTCATTCCCAATCTGCACCGAACCCTTGAGCCCCGGAAAACGCGGCGCAAACACCTCGTCAGGGCCAAAACCCCACTGCATCGCGTCATGCATGGCCAGCGTAAGACCAAACGTGGCCACCAGCTGGTACAGCTCGGGCGCGCCCGCCATTCGCCGCAGCAGGAAGAATTCGGCCACAGCGCCCGCGATTCCGGCACAAGCAGCTCCCAAAAGAATAGCAACCAGATAGAGCGGAGCGCTCTCGCCCCAGGCCGGGAACCAGTTCGTGACCCAGTGCGCCGTGAATAGCGCGCCCAGCATGAAGAAACTGCCATGCGCGAAATTCACAATGCGGGTGACGCCAAATATCAGCGTCAAGCCCGCCGCCATCAGGAATAAGGTGGTGGCGTAAGACAGCCCGCCTAGCAGCTGGACGACGGAGAATGTCACCGGCTCAATCTAGCCAAGTCGTGAACTCCGCGGCACTCACACGCGGCGTGCGAAAAGTGTTGACCAAGGCCGTTTCATCGGCATAGCCGAGCGCCATGCCGCAGACCAGCATCTCGTCCTTGTCTGCGCCGATGTGCGGCAGGATGATTTTGGCAAATCCGTTCCACGCGGCCTGTGGACAGGTGTGCAGGCCATGTCCACGTGCGGCGATCATGAGGTTTTCAAGAAACATGCCGTAGTCCAGCAGCGAGCCGCGCCCCATCACCCGATCAATGGTAAACATCAGCCCGACCGGCGCGTCGAAAAACCGGTAGTTGCGCTGGTGCTGTGCGTGCATTTTGTCCTTGTCGCCCTTGGTAATACCCAGCACACCATAGAGCCCCCAGCCATTCTCGCGCCGGCGGTCGATGTAGGGCGAGACCCATTTTTCGGGGTAGTAGTCATACTCTTCCTTGTATTCAGCCGCCAGCGCCGGCTTGTCCCGCAAGGCATCGTGCGCCCGGCAGACTTTATCGACCAGGCTGTCGCGACTCGCACCCTGCAATACATAGGCCTTCCATGGCTGGGTATTGGTGCCTGACGGGGCGCGGCTGGCGAGTTCCAGCAGATGCTCCAGGGTGGCGCGGGGCACCGGTGTCGGCAGGAACTCGCGCATCGACTGGCGGCTTTCTATGGCACGGTCAACGGGATTGACGGGAGGGGCTGACACACTGCCCGGGGCGTCCATGGGCGCAAAGTCGCCAGCAACAACAGGGGAAGAATAAATAACGGTTTGCTTCACTTCAAAGTCTCCAGTACACAAAGTAGTTCAGGGGCCAGGCGTGCCGGCCGGCGCGTGGCGCGGTCGACATAAACATGAACGAAATGGCCTTTGGCGGCGCATGGCTGTTCGTCATCGCCCGGAAACAGGGCGATCTCATAACGCACGCTGGACGAACCGATGTGCGCCACGCGAATGCCCGCGACCACCGGATCAGGAAAGGCCAGCGGCGCAAAATAATTGCACTGGGTTTCCACCACCAGGCCGATCACGCCGCCGGCGTGAATATCAAGCGCACCACGCTCAATCAGGAGGCCGTTGACGGCCGTGTCAAACCAGCTGTAATAGACGACGTTATTGACGTGGCCATAAAGATCGTTGTCCGACCAGCGGGTTCCGATGTCGCGGAAAACCCTGTAGGCGCTGCGGGGCTCGGCTTGCGGGCGGGTCGGTGAGGTCATGGGGGACTATTTTGCCAGCCAAGCCAATTGTCATTCATGGATTCCATCGAGCCCAGTACTCCAGCGCAACGCGGTAGGTGTTCATCTGGACCTGCACGGTTTCGTCAATATTGACACCGTAACCGCCGGCCATCGAAAAAGCCAGCGGAATGCGGCGCTGCCAGGCCCAGTCAAAAACGCGGCGGTCGCGCGCTTCCAGCCCGTCAAAGCTCAAGGCCAGGCGCCCCAGGCGGTCGCCTTCAAAGGGGTCGGCCCCGGCCAGGAACAGCACCAGTCCGGGCTCGAAGCGCCTGTCCATCTCATCGAGCGCATGCTCCAGCGCCTGCAGATACGGCGCGTCCAGGCAGCCGTCGGGCAGTTCCACATCCAGGTCGCTGGCCTCCTTGCGAAACGGGAAATTCTTCTGCCCGTGCAGCGACAGCGTGAACACGCTGGGATCCTGCGCAAAAATGCTGGCCGTGCCGTTGCCCTGGTGCACGTCAAGGTCAATCACCGCGACCTGCAAAGCCTGGCGCGCATGGCGATGCTGGCGAGCCCATTCCGCCTGCATCAGGCGGGCGGCAACAGCCGAGTCGTTGTATACGCAAAACCCGCCGCCCTTGTGGGCATACGCATGGTGCGTGCCGCCCGCCAGATTTGCAGCGATGCCTGCGGGCCGTATGCCTGCGCCCAGGGCCACTCGCGCCGCCGCCACGGTGGCGCCCACAGAACGGCGTGCGCGTTCCGACATGCCCGGACTCCATGGAAAGCCGATTTCGCGCTGGCTCGCCGCGGCTAGCGTGCCGTGCGTGATGGCCTCTATATAGGCTGGCGTATGTACCAGTGCAAGTTCGCCATCGCCGGCAGCAGGCGCCTGGGCCATCCGGACCTGAGGATATTCATTCACCAGACGCTCGCGCAACAGTTTGTATTTGCCCATGGGAAAGCGATGCCCAGGCGGCAGCGGCAGAACGAAGTTGTCAGCGTAGAAAGCCTGCACGGGCGCTTGATCCGTTAAAAATGAGACCGAAAGAAGGAAGATGCACGATGGCCGGGAACGTCAGTGGCTATTGTGGCGCGATGTAGATGGGGCTATTGCGGAGCAGTGTCCCGAACGGGGAAGCAAAGCGACCCTAGGGCATCACACCTAAAATGCTGCACTGCAACATAAATGACTTGCAATACTGTGCGCAAGTCTTATAATTCAGTCCATGTTGCAGTGCAGCAATTCAGCGCAAAGCAACTATTCACCGTTAACCAACTATCTGGAGATTACTTATGCTGACCGCTGAACAAATCATGGCCTCCCACAAAGCCAACATCGAAACCCTGTTTGGTTTGACCCAAAAAGCCTTTGAAGGCGTTGAGAAACTGGTTGAACTGAACGTGCAAGCCACCAAAGCTGCTCTGGCCGAAACGGCCAACCACACGCAGGCTGTCCTGAGCGTGAAAGACGCACAGGAACTGCTGGCGCTGCAAACCGGCATGGTCCAGCCCCTGGCCGAAAAAACTGCCGCTTACAGCCGTCATCTGTATGACATCGCCCAAGCTGCCGGTGCCGAACTGAGCAAGACGCTTGAAGGCCAAACTGCTGAAGCGCAAAAGAAATTTGCCGGCTTGGTTGACAGCGCCACGCAAAACGCACCTGCTGGCTCCGAAACTGCAGTGGCCGTGATGAAGAGCGCCGTGGCTGCTGCCAACAACGCATTTGAATCCGTGCAAAAAGCCGTCAAGCAAGCTGGCGACATGGCTGAAGCCAACTTCAATACCGCAGCCGCCTCTGCTGTGAACGCTTCCAAGAACATCACCAAAAAGCGTTGATCATTGCTGAACCTCCGGCGCCTTGCGCGCAGGAAAGTTCAGGGAGCCCGCTACCGAAATGCTGTTTAACAGAACAGAATTTCAACCCAGTTGTCTCCTCGGTTCCGTTCGAAATCTGGTTTCGCGGTTCCGTTCAAGCCCAATCTCACGATTGGGCTTTTTTTTGCTCAAAAATGCATCCAGCCCAATAGCTGTGGACGCAGACAGCTATGAAAACTGAAGCAGTTTCTAACGCGATGACACCGCTGCGGCCCCCAGCTTGGCCCTGAGCGCAGGCAGGGCCGCAAGCATGGCGGCGCGGCCGGAGTCGATGGCGCGTTGCCGGGCCGAAAAATCGGCGCTCTTCAAGCCCGTGAGCGAAGGCTTCACCACCACATCGGCCTCCTTGAGTTCGTACTGGTTGATGCTTTTACCCATGATGGCAAATGTCTGCAGCAGGATTTGCAGCGTGTCGCCCGCAGGGTTGCCCTCGGGCGGGCTTGAAATATCGACCGCAATCACGATGTCTGCCCCCATCTGCCGCGCAAACCGCACAGGCACCGGCGACACCAGCCCACCATCGACATACTCGTGTCCACTGATTTTGACCGGCACAAACACCGCCGGCACCGCGCTGGATGCGCGCACCGCCGTACCGGTGTCGCCACGCCGGAACAGCACAGCCTGTCCGCTGTTCAGGTCGGTCGCCACAATACCCAGTGGAATCGCCATGTTTTCAATCAGGCGGCCGCCCACCAGCTGGTTGACATAGCGGCCCAGCGCATCGCCACGAAACATGCCGCGTCCCACAATGGGCAGCATCCAGTCGGTAATCGCCACCTCCTCCATATTGAGCGCCGTCTGCTGCAGCTGGGCGCTGGTTTTTCCGGTGGCATAAATCGCGGCGACCAGGCTGCCTGCCGAAGTGCCCACCACGACCTGGGGCCTGAGCCCGGCCTCTTCAAGCACGGCGATCACCCCCACATGGGCAAAACCGCGCGCCGCGCCGCCACCCAGCGCCAGGCCGATTTTCAGGGGTTTCTTGATGGCGACTTCCTTCTCATCCCCCGCTGCCGGCGGCTTGACGGGGACCACGGGCGGCGAGGCACAGCCGGCCACCAGCAAAGCGGGCAACACCAGCCGCCAGAGGAAACGGTGACACGCCCGGCTCATTCGCCTTCCTGCGCCTATGGCAGAACTCTCAATTTGTAGGCGACCTTTCAGTCCACTGATATTGCGACTAATTCGCATTTGCATTAAACTCATTAACTTCCAAGCTTTCAGGATTTTTCAAATGCTCAAGAATGCGCCGATATTGACCAGCCTTGCACTCGCCGCCGCCACGTTGTTGGGCGCCGCCGGGAGCGCGAATGCCCAGGAACAGGTCCTCAACCTGTATTCTGCGCGCCACTACCAGACCGACGAGGCCCTGTACAGCAACTTCACCAAGGCGACCGGCATCAAGGTCAATCGCGTGGACGCCGACGACGCCGGCATTCTCGCGCGTCTCAAGGCCGAAGGTGCGGCTTCTCCGGCTGACGTGATTTTGCTCGTGGATGCTGCCCGTCTCTGGAAAGGCGATGTTGACGGCCTGTTCAAACCCATCAAATCCCCCATGCTCGAAGCGGCCATTCCGGCCAACCTTCGCGCGAAAGCAGGCCCTGAAGGCACGACCTGGTTCGGTTTTTCGACCCGCGCCCGCGTTGTGGTCTATGACAAGCTGAAGGTGAAGAAGGCCGACGTTGACACCTACGAAGAGCTCGCTGATCCTAAAAACAAAGGAAAGCTCTGCACCCGATCCGGTGCCCATCCGTACAACCTGTCGCTGTTTTCCGCCGTGACCGAGCATCTGGGCGAAGCCAAAACTGAACAGTGGCTCAAGGGCTTGGTAGCCAACATGGCGCGCAATCCCGTGGGTGGCGACACCGACCAGATCAAGGCGGTGGCCAGCGGTGAATGCGGTATCGCGCTGACCAACTCCTATTACCTGGCGCGCATCATGCGCTCCAATGCGCCTGAGGACAAGATCGTGGCCGAACGCGTCGGCGTGGTATTTCCGAATCAGGAAACTTGGGGCACCCATGTGAACATCGCCGGTGCCGCCGTCGCCAAAAACTCCAAAAATCCGGCCAATGCGGTCAAGTTCATGGAATACCTGGCCAGCCCGGATGCGCAAAACTATTTTGCCAACGGCAACAACGAATGGCCTGCCGTGCCAACAGTGACGCTCAACAACCCGGCCCTGAAAGCCATGACGGGCGGCAGCTTCAAGTCGGAAACAATTCCTGTCAGCGCCATAGGCTACAACCAGCTCAAAGTCCAGCAAATGCTGGACCGCGTGGGTTACAAGTAAGCGTCAGCACTTGCACCAAAGCCCGGCCATCGACAGGTGGCCGGGCTTTTTTCATGGGTCATAATTGACGTTTACGTTAACGTCAATACCATTCATCAGCGTTCACTCCGTTTCATCCATCTTTTTAAACTTCCAAATTCAAGGAGCTAACCCATGGAAATTGCAGGCAAAGTATTTATCGTCACCGGTGGCGCATCAGGGCTGGGTGAAGGCACGGCGCGCATGCTGGTTGCCAACGGCGCCAAGGTCGTGATTGCCGACATGCAGGCCGAAAAAGGCGAAGCCATTGCCAGGGAACTGGGCGATAAGGCCGCATTTGTAAAGTGCGACGTAAGCCAGGAAGCCGACGGCCAAGCCGTGGTGGCCAAGGCCGTGTCAATGGGCAAGCTGATGGGCCTGGTCAACTGCGCCGGCATTGCGCCCGCCGAAAAAACCGTCGGAAAAAATGGCGCGCACAGCCTGGCAGTATTCAGTAAAACCATCACCGTCAACCTGATCGGCAGCTTCAACATGATTCGCCTTGCCGCGGACGCCATGTGCAAGAACGAGCCCGAAGCCACCGGCGAACGCGGCGTGCTGATTTCCACAGCATCGGTCGCCGCCTACGATGGCCAGATTGGCCAGGCCGCCTACAGCGCCTCCAAGGGCGGCGTCGTCGGCATGACGCTGCCGATTGCCCGCGATCTGGCGCGCAACGGCATTCGCAACATGACAATTGCGCCCGGCATTTTCGGCACGCCGATGATGTTTGGCATGCCACAGGAAGTGCAGGACTCGCTGGCAGCCTCGGTGCCTTTTCCTTCCCGCCTGGGCACACCGCAGGACTATGCCAAGCTGGCCAAACACATCATTGAAAACGACATGCTCAACGGCGAAGTGATCCGCCTGGATGGCGCGATCCGCCTCGCGCCGCGTTAACCCAAGGCAGCTATCTTATTGATAGCTTGTATCGCCTGACCTGATTGGGCTAGAGGCCGATTTGACAGCCAATCCTGCCAGATCGGCCTTTTTTTTCAGTTGCGGGCAATTCGCCCGGCGCCACCCGTGCTTTCGCTTTCTTGCGGGGACAGGCCTGGGTTTAACATGGCACGGAGCACGACCGGAGCGCCCATGAAAACCGACATACGCCTGAAGCATCCCGCATTCAAACTTGTCGCCGCAACCGTCCTCAACGCCCTGCTGGTCGCCGGTTGTGCCTCGGCTCCGCCCTTAGCCGACAAGGTGACTCAGCAACCCGAAGGCGCGTCGGGCTATTTAGACAAACCCGGCTGGGCGACGTCGAAATTCGCCGTCGCCGCTGCCAACTCATTAGCCACTGAGGCGGGCTATCAGATCCTCAAGGCTGGCGGATCGGCCGTTGACGCGGCCATTGCCGTGCAGATGATGTTGGCGCTGGTGGAGCCCCAGTCCAGCGGCATTGCAGGCGGCGCTTTTCTGATGCACTTCAATGGCAGGGACGTGGAGGCCTTTGACGGTCGTGAGACTGCGCCTGCTGCGGTCGATGAAAAGCTGTTTATCGGCGCCGACGGCAAGCCTATGCCGTTTTATGACGCGGTAGCCGGCGGCCGCTCGGTCGGCACGCCTGGCGCGGTGCGCATGCTGGAGATGGCGCACAAACAGTATGGAAAGCTGCCCTGGGCGCGGCTGTTTGAGCCTGCCATCACGCTGGCAGAACACGGCTTCAGGGTCAGCCCGCGGATGGCCACCCTGCTGGCGCCTGAGCTTCACCTGAAAAAAGATCCGGCTGCCCTCGCCTATTTCTATGACGCCAAGAGCCAGCCCTGGCCGGTCGGCCACCTGCTCAAGAACCCCGAACTGGCGGACGTGCTCAAGCTGATTGCAGCGGAGGGCTCAAAGGCATTGCTCGAAGGCGAAGTCGCCCGGGCCATCGTTGACAAAGTGCAAAAACACGCGACCAATCCGGGCTCGCTCGCACTGTCAGACCTCTCGGGCTACCAGGCAAAAAAACGCACGCCGATTTGTTACGACTACCAAGCCTTGGGCAAGGAATCGCCAAATCAATACCGTATTTGCGGCATGCCGCCGCCCAGCTCGGGCGCCATCGCCGTCGGGCAGATCCTGGGCATCCTCAACAACACCCACGCCGCAACACTAAAGCCTGAAATGGGCCTGCCCGGCGCCGACTGGCTGCATCTCTACACAGAGGCTTCGCGCCTGGCCTATGCCGACCGGGCCCAATACCTGGGTGACCCCGACTTTGTCCAGCCACCGGCCGGCAGCTGGATGAGCCTGTTGGAGCCTGGCTACCTGGCCATGCGTGCAAAACTCATCAGCGCGCAAAGCATGAAGACCGCCACGTCCGGCAAGCCCGGCGGCATGGCGACCAGCTTTGCGCCCATGCCAGAGCAGTACGAGTACGGTACCTCGCATATTTCCATCGTCGACTCCTACGGCAACGCCATCGCGATGACCACAACCATCGAAGACGCCTGGGGTTCTCGCCTGATGGTGAACCGAGGCAAAGGCCTGGCCGGCGGCTTCCTGCTCAACAACGAGCTCACCGATTTCAGCTTTGTCCCCACCGACGCGGGCGGCAGCCCCATTGCCAACCGGGTGCAGGGCGGCAAGCGCCCGCGTTCGTCGATGGCGCCCACACTGGTGTTCGACAAGGCCAGCGGCCAGTTCATCATGAGCACCGGCAGCCCGGGCGGGGCAGTGATCATCCACTACACCACCAAGACCCTTTACGGCGCACTCAACTGGGGCCTGAACGTGCAGCAGGCCATCAGCCTGCCGAACTTCGGCTCACTGAATGGCCCGACGCTTCTGGAAGAAAAACGCTTTCCCGCAGCCACGGTGGAGACTCTGCGCGCCCGCGGCCACGATGTGCGCGAGCAGGCCATGACCAGCGGACTGCAGGGCATACAGCGCAGCCCCACTGGCTTGTTCGGCGGCGCAGACCCGCGCCGCGAAGGCATTGTGATGGGCGATTGACTCCAGCCGCAGAGCGCATTTGCTTATGACCATTCTGGCGAAGGCACGGCGCTGCAAGCGCTTTACCATTCATGCGTTCGCCTAAAGTTTGTGCGAACATCGATCGACGGCGCAAGCCTGAACCTGCCATCTCAATTCCTGGAGTTAAAAATGCAAAACATCTTTAAAAAACAAGGATTCGCCGCCGGCGCAGTCTTGAGCCTGGCCGCGCTGGCCCTGCCAGCCCATGCGGGAAAAACGCTGGACGCCATCAAGGCGCGCGGCCAGCTGGTGTGCGGCGTCAGCAGCGGCGTGGCCGGTTTCTCCCAGGCTGACAGCAGCGGCAAGTGGTCGGGCCTGGACGTAGACGTCTGCCGGGCAATTGCCGCCAGCGTGCTGGGCGACGCCGACAAGGTGAAATGGGTGCCGCTGGTTTCGCAGCAGCGTTTTGCCGCCCTGCAATCGGGCGAGGTCGACATCCTGTCGCGCAACACCAGTTGGACCCTGACCCGCGATGCGTCGCTGGGGCTGGCTTTTACCGGCGTGACCTATTACGACGGCCAGGGTTTCATGGTGCCAGCGAAAAGCAAGATCAAGAGCGCCAAGCAGCTCAAAAATGCAACGGTGTGCGTGCAGTCCGGCACCACCACTGAAAAAAACCTCTCCGAATTTTCGCGAATCAACAACCTGAACCTCAAACCCGTGGTGTTTGAAAAATTTGACGCCGCCAACGCGGCCTACTTTTCCGGTCGCTGCCAGGCCTACACCACGGACGCATCCGGCCTGGCCTCCGTCCGCAACAAGGAAGCAAAGACCCCGGCCGAGCACGTGGTGCTGCCGGAGCTGATTTCCAAGGAGCCGCTGAGCCCTGCGGTGCGCCGCGGCGATGACGAGTTTTTTGCCATCGCCAAATGGGTGGTATTCGGCCTGATCGAAGCCGAGGAATACGGTGTGACGCAAGCCAATGTCGATACCCTGCAGAAGGACAGCAAGGACCCGGCCATCGGCCGCCTGCTCGGCACGACGGAAGACACGGGCAAGCTGCTCGGCCTGGACAAGGAATGGCTGGCGCGGGCCGTCAAGGCGACCGGCAACTACGGCGAAATCTTTGAACGTAATGTCGGCCCCAAAAGCCCGCTGGGCCTGCCGCGCGGCAGCAACAAGCTCTGGTCGCAAGGCGGCCTCATGTACGCACCACCCGTGCGTTGATGCTGGAGCCCTCGCCCCCGTTGATCCCGCCGCGCCCTGCCCCTGCGGCGCGGCGCCAGAATTTTTCATGGCGCAGCCGGCGCCTGCGTAGCGTGGTTTACCAGGTGCTGGCCGTGCTTGCAGTTGTGTTGCTAGGCTGGCTGCTCATCAGCAACACGCTGGCCAACATGCGCCTGCGCGGCATCCAGAGCGGTTTTGATTTCCTGTCGCAACCGGCCGGTTTTGACATCGGCGAGGGCTGGCTCAATTACCACTCAACCAGCCCCTACTGGATAGCCTTTCTTGTCGGCATCGTCAACACGCTGCGCGTGGCGGCTATTGGCTGCGTACTTGCAACGGTGCTGGGTACGCTGCTGGGGATCGCCCGCTTTTCGCGCAATGCACTGATGCGGAGCTTGAGTTATGGCTATGTCGAGTTGTTCCGCAATATCCCCTTGCTGCTGCAGCTGCTGATGTGGTACCTGCTCTTCATTGAGTACCTGCCCCTGCCCGATGAAGCATGGGCCATTGGCAAAATGATCTTCTTGAGCAAGAACGGAATCGCGTTTCCGTCGCTGGCCTGGGCGCACGGGCACATGCAATTCGAATTCCCCCAAGTCGGCGAGATGCAGATCGAAGGCGGCGCGGCGCTCAGCCCGGAATTTATGGCTGTGCTGCTGGGCCTGGTGCTCTATACCGCCGCGTTTATTGCAGAAGTCGTGCGGGCCGGCATCGCATCGGTCCCAAAAGGCCAGCATGAAGCCGGCGCGTCCATAGGCCTGTCGCGTGCGCGCTCCATGCGCCTGATCGTATTGCCGCAAGCGCTGCGGCTGATCATTCCGCCGCTGACCAACCAATACCTGAACCTGACCAAGAACTCATCGCTGGCAGTTGCCGTCGGCTACCCCGAAGTGGTGTCGATTGCCAACACGTCCCTGAACCAGTCTGGCCGTGCCGTGGAATGCATTGCCATCATCATGGGGGTCTACCTCACGCTGTCACTGCTCACCTCAGCATTCATGAACTGGTTCAATCGCCGGGCGGCAATCAAGGAGCGCTGAGCCATGCCTGAAGCGTTCAAGCCCATTCCCCCACGCCCTGCGCCTGCCCACACCTCCGGCGCCGTGGCAACCCTGCGCCGGAATCTTTTTTCGACGGGGCCTAACGCCCTGCTCTCGCTGCTGCTGATGGCCTTGTTCGCCTGGTTCGTGGTGAGAGGTCTTCACTGGGGCATTCTGAACGCCGTGTTTGCGCCGGATGCTGACCGTTGCCAGGCGGCGCGCGGCATTGGCGCCTGCTGGGGTGTGATCAACGAAAAAGCCCGCTTTATCCTGCTGGGCCGCTATCCGCAGGCAGAGCAATGGCGGCCGGTGCTGGCAAGCTTTGCCTTGCTGGCACCGGTGCTGGCCAGTTGCAGCACGCACCTCTGGAGGCCTTCGCTGGCACTCATCTGGGTGGCAGGGGTGGCCGTGTTTTTTGTGCTCATGGGCGGAGGTGTCGGCGGGCTTGGAAAAGTCCCGACTGACCTGTGGGGTGGCCTGCCGCTGACGCTGATGCTCAGCGTGATTTCCATGGTGCTGGCCTTTCCCGTCTCGGTGCTGGTGGCGCTGGGCCGGCGCTCGGACATGCCTGCCATCCGCTCGCTGTGCCTGGTCTATGTCGAACTGGTGCGCGGCGTGCCGCTGATCTCGGTACTGTTCATGGCGTCTTTCATGCTTCCGCTGTTTTTACCGGTGGGAAAATCGCCCGACGTGCTGATCCGCGTGGTTGTCGGCATCACGCTGTTTGCGGCGGCCTACATGGCCGAGATCATCCGCGGCGGCCTGCAAACCGTGGGCCGGGGCCAGATTGAAGCAGCAGCCAGCATGGGCCTCTCCTACTGGCAGGCGCAGCGCAAGATCGTCCTGCCGCAGGCACTTGGGGCGGTGGTTCCCAGCATCGTGAACAACTTTATCTCGCTGTTCAAGGACACCTCGCTCGTCACCATCGTCTCGCTGTATGAACTCACGGGCGCGCTGTCGCTCGCGCTGGGCTCGGACCCGAACTGGCGCCCTTTCAAGATAGAGGCTTACCTCTTTATTGCCGCCATCTACTTTGCGTTCTGTTATGCCATGTCGCGCTACAGCCTGCGACTGGAAGAGCGGCTTGCGCATGGCAAAGGCCAATGAATGGCCGAGCACCAGGACAAAAACAATGAGTGAGCCCATCATCCGTTTCGACAAGGTCAACAAGTGGTTTGGCGGCAGCTTTCACGTGCTGCGCGATATAGATCTGGCCGTGCAGCCGGGCGAGCGTATCGTCATCTGCGGGCCATCCGGCTCGGGCAAGTCAACGCTGATCCGCTGCATCAATGCGCTGGAGGATTACCAGGAAGGCACGCTGACTGTCGCGGGCAAAGTGCTGCGCGACGATGTCAAGACAATTGAAGCCGTGCGCCGCGAGGTGGGTATGGTATTTCAGCAGTTCAACCTGTTCCCGCACCTGACCGTGCTGGAAAACCTGACCCTGGCGCCCCTCTGGGTCGCCGGCTTGTCCAAAAAAGAGGCTAAAGAGCGCGCCATGGCGCAGCTCCAACGGGTGCACATCGCCGACCAGGCCGCAAAATACCCCTTGCAGCTTTCGGGCGGCCAGCAGCAGCGTGTTGCGATTGCGCGCTCGCTGTGCCTCACACCCAAGATCATGCTGTTCGACGAACCGACCTCGGCTCTCGACCCCGAGATGATCAAGGAAGTGCTGGACGTGATCGTCAGTCTCGCTGACCAAGGCATGACCATGCTCTGCGTCACGCACGAAATGGGCTTTGCGCGCGCAGTGGCCGACCGCATCATTTTCATGGACGAAGGCCAGATCGTCGAAGAGAACACGCCTGACGCTTTTTTTGCCGCCCCCAGGACCGACAGGAGCCGGGACTTCCTGTCCAAGCTGCTGCAGCACTGATACAAAAAAATAACAAAAAAGCCCTGCACCCCTTTATCATCGGTCACAAGCAGCTACTTTTTAGATAGCAACTGCAAGACGCCAGCCAGGCGCCTCAGACATCAATCGCCGCCGCCGAACCCGCCTGCTTGCGCAGTTCGAACTTCTGGATCTTACCGGTTGAGGTTTTAGGCAGCTCGCCAAAAACCACGGCGCGTGGCACCTTGAAACCGGCCAGGTGTTTTTTGCAGTGCGCCACGATGTCCTGCTCGGTGCATGTTGCGCCCGCCTTGAGCTCAACAAAGGCGCAGGGCGTTTCGCCCCAGCGCGCATCGGCCTTGGCCACCACGGCGGCGGCCAGCACATCGGGGTGGCGGTAAAGCACGTCTTCCACCTCGATGGAGGAAATGTTTTCACCGCCGGAGATGATGATGTCCTTGCTGCGGTCCTTGATCTTGATGTAGCCGTCGGGGTACATCACGGCCAGGTCACCGCTGTGGAACCAGCCGCCGGCAAAGGCTTCCTCCGTCGCCTTGGGGTTTTTCAGGTAGCCCTTCATCGCGATATTGCCCCTGAACATGATCTCGCCCATGGTTTCGCCATCCTGCGGCACCGCCTCCAGGGTTTGCGGGTCCAGCACCCGCACATCGCGCTCCAGGTGGTAGCGCACGCCCTGGCGCGCATTGAGCCGGGCCCGCTCGCCAATGTCCAGCGCGTCCCAGCCCTCCTGCACCGCACACACGGTGGCCGGGCCATAAACCTCGGTCAGGCCGTACACATGGGTCAGCTCAAAGCCCAGGGCCTCCATGCCTTCGATCATGGATGCAGGCGGCGCGGCCCCGGCCACCATGGCCTTGACACCGCCGGGCAGTCCTTGCTTCATGCTGTCAGGGGCATTGACCAGCAGGCCATGCACGATGGGAGCAGCGCAGTAGTGGGTCACGCCATGCTGGCGAATGGCATCAAAAATCGCCTGCGGGTCGACCCGGCGCAGGCACACGTTGACGCCGGCGCGCGCTGCCACTGTCCAGGGGAAACACCAGCCATTGCAGTGAAACATGGGCAGCGTCCACAAATACACCGCATGCTTGGGCATGTCCCACTCCAGGATGTTGGACACGGCGTTGAGCGCCGCGCCCCGGTGGTGGTAGACCACGCCCTTGGGATTGCCCGTGGTGCCGCTGGTGTAGTTCAGGGCAATCGCATCCCATTCATCGGCCGGCAACTGCCATGCGAAATCCGCGTTGCCTGTGGCCAGGAACTCGTCGTAGGTGATGCTGCCAAGGCGCTGCGCCGGGCCGGTATACAGCGCGTCTTCCACATCAATCACCAGCAGCGGCGTGCTGGCCTTGCGCAGGCTCAGCGCTTTTTGCATGATGACGGCGAACTCCGGATCAACGATGACAACTTTGGCCTCGCCGTGGTCCAGCATGAAGGCAATCGTCTCGGCATCGAGCCGGGTGTTCAGCGCATTGAGCACCGCGCCCGTCACGGGAATGCCGAAATGGGCCTCGACCATGGGCGGCGTGTTGGGCAGCATCACCGCCACTGTGTCGCCCTTGCCGATGCCGCTCCGCTGCAGCGCACTGGCCAGCTGGCGGCAACGCCTAAAGACCTCGGCCCAGTTGCGACGCAGGTCGCCGTGGACGATGGCCAGACGATTCGGATACACCTCGGCGGTGCGCTCAATGAAAGACAGCGGCGACAATGCCGCGAAATTCGCCTCGGTGCGGGGCAGGTCCCGGTCAAAAATGCTCGGCATGGTGGTCTCCTCAAGGTTTCACGGGCAGATGTGGACATGGTAGCGGGTGAACTTGACGCCACCTTTACCCGCATTTGAAGGACTTGCGGCCCACCGAATAGGCCTCTCTCACCAATAAAAAGAGCCTTGGGGGACAATACACCCGTGAGCATTCCCCAATCATTTATCCAGGAGCTGCTGGCGCGCGCCGACGTGGTCGACATCGTGGGCCGCTACGTGCAGCTCAAAAAGGGCGGCGCCAACTTCATGGGCCTGTGCCCGTTTCACGGCGAAAAATCGCCCTCTTTCAGCGTCAGCCCCTCCAAACAGTTCTACCACTGCTTTGGCTGCGGCAAAAACGGCAACGCCATCAGTTTTTTGATGGAGCACGCAGGCATGACCTTCATCGAGGCGGTGAAAGACCTGGCCCAGCAATACGGCATGCAGGTGCCCGAAGACGACGTATCGCCGCAGGACAGGGCCAAAGCCGCGCAGATACGCGAGCAGCAAGCCACACTGACCAGCGTGCTGGAAAAGGCCGGCGCGGCCTATATCAAGAACCTGCGCACGTCCGAGCGTGCGATTGAGTATTTCAAGCGCCGCGGGGTTTCGGGCGAAATCGCCAAGACTTTCGGCCTGGGTTATGCGCCCGAGGGCTGGCGCAGCTTGGCCAGCGTCTTTCCGGACTACAACGACCCGCTGCTGGTCGAAAGCGGTCTGGTCATCACAGGCGAGGCTGCCGACGACAACCCGGCCGGCGAGGCCAAGCGCTACGACCGCTTTCGCGACCGGGTCATGTTCCCGATCCGCAACATCAAGGGCGAATGCATAGGCTTTGGCGGCCGCGTGCTGGGCGATGAAAAACCTAAATACCTGAACTCGCCCGAAACCCCGGTATTCAGCAAGGGGCGCGAGCTCTATGGTCTGTTTGAAGCCCGGACCGCCCTGCGCGAGCATGGCTACGCGCTGGTCACCGAAGGCTATATGGACGTGGTGGCGCTGGCCCAAATGGGCTTTGCCAATGCCGTGGCCACGCTGGGCACGGCCTGCACGGCCGACCATGTGCAGAAGCTGTTTCGTTTTACCGATTCCGTGGTTTTCAGCTTTGACGGCGACAACGCAGGTCGCCGCGCGGCGCGCAAGGCGCTCGATGCCGCCCTGCCCTTTGCCTCCGACGTGCGCACCGTCAAATTTTTGTTTTTGCCAGCCGAGCACGATCCGGACAGCTATATCCGCGAACACGGCAAAGAAGGCTTTGCCGCCTACGTCAGCAAAGCCGTGCCGCTCAGCCGCTTTCTGCTTGAAGCAGCTGGCGAAGGCTGCGATCTGGACACCGCCGAGGGACGCGCCCACATGGCCAGCAACGCCAGGCCGCTATGGAGTTTGCTGCCCGATGGCGCCCTCAAGCCCCAATTACTGGCCGACATCGCCGACCAGGTCATGATTGACAGCCGCGAATTGCTGCAGCTCTGGCAGCCCGCCGCCCCCGGGCGAAAATCAAACTACAAAAACAATAGCAACTCCAGACCGCCAGCAAGGGAATACAGGCCAGAAACACCTAAAAATTCCAGCCCGCAACCGGACATGCCCGAATTTCCCGACTACCCGATGGACCTGCGCTCGGAGGACGGCTATTCATCGTCGGAACCCTACTTTGCGCCACCCGCAGCACCAACCCGCAAGTTCGGTCGCCCCGCCGTGGGCACCAGCCGTGCTCCCCGCCGCGTCACGGGCCGCATTCTTCCCGCCAGCCGTGAAGATCGCGTTCTCAGGCTGCTTCTGACCGAGGCACAAAGCTGGGATAGGCTGAGTACCGAAGAGCACCACTTGCTGCTGGCGCTGCCGGCGCCGCACGGACCTTTGTTTTCCTGGCTGGAAGCCCAGTTGCACGAGCACGGACCGCAACCCTGGGCAGCCCTGCGCGAGGGCCTGCGCGGTCACCCGCAGGAGCACCATGCTGTGACCCAGCTGTCGCAGATGCTGGAAGGCGTGATGTCTGACTGGGGCGAGATACGCGGTATCCTGACTCAGCTGCTGGATTTAAAGCTGGAAAGCGAAATGGCCGATCTGGCAGCCCGGGCCGCCACTGATCCTGCTGCTTTTCAGCGTTATCGTGAATTGAGCGCACAGTCCAGAGCCCAAAAAGCGGCCAAAAATCAGGCATAAAAACAGGCCTGAAGCGACAGACAAATACGCCATTACGGTATAATCCCTTTTTTGATGGCAAGCGCGACAGCAGCACCTCCGGCACCGGCCCCCGTCACAACGGGAACTCACACACGAGACGGCCACTCACCCGCAAGGACTGCATCCCAAATGTTCGCCCAAACAGCTTGCCTTAAAAAATAAGCAGCGTGCTTTTGCGCCGCCTGGCTTGTTTTTTTAACTCTCTCGTTTTGAACTCTGAATCTTTGCCACCCATGCCTCGACTCCCGTCGGGCGCAGGCGCATGTTTGTTTACTGGTAATTGATCGATATTTAGCACCTTTTCCGACAACTGGGGGTTTCATGCCTTTTGCAAAGTCCAAGTCTGCACAACAAGCCGGCACGCCGTCGAAAGCCGTTGCGAAGCCAAAAGCCGCGTCGTCAGCCAAAGCACCAGCCCGGCCTGCAGCAAAGCCTCCAGTTAAAGCGCCCCTAAAGCCGACAAGCAGGCCGGCAGCGAAAGCAGCGGCTCAAAAAACGGCTGTAAAGGCCGCCGCAAAGCCGATCCCCATGAAGGGCAAGCTTGAAAAAGCCGGAAAAACCGCCATATCCTCCAAAGACAGTACCCAACATGCCCCGGCGAGCAAACCGCTTCCGAAATCTGCGAAATCTGATATGCCACTGAAGAAAGTTCCTGCCGTGCAGCCCAAGTCCACCCAAGCCCAGCTTCTTGCAGCTGCAGACGCCCTGCTAAAAAATGCCGCGCCCGCAAAAAAGAAGCCCGGCCGTCCGCCGAAAAACCCGGCTGCCGCCCTTGATGGCGCACCTGCAGCAACGGGTGCCAAGCGTGGTCGCAAGCCCAAGAGCGCCAAGCCAGAGGGCGACGAAGACCTGTCGGATATCGAGGCCGAGTTTGCAGAAGAACCCGCAGCCGTCGAGGTGACGACTGAAAAAGTCAAACCCCTGCGCATGAAAATCAGCAAGGCGAAAGAACGCGCCTTGATGAAAGAATTCGGCCTGGACGAAACTGTCCTGTCCGAAGAAGACATCCTCAAGCGCCGCCTGCGCCTGAAAACCCTGATCAAGCTCGGTAAAACGCGCGGCTATCTCACGCATGGCGAAATCTCCGATCACCTTCCCGACAAGTTGGTCGATGCCGAGACGCTGGAAGTCGTCATCAACATGCTCAATGACATGGGCGTGGCTGTGTACGAGCAGGCGCCTGACGCCGAAACCCTGCTGCTGAACAACACCGGCGCAACCGTCGCAACGGAAGAAGAAGCCGAAGAAGAAGCCGAAGCGGCGCTCTCGACTGTGGACAGCGAGTTCGGCCGCACCACCGACCCGGTTCGCATGTACATGCGTGAAATGGGCACGGTCGAGTTGCTGACCCGCGAAGGCGAAATCGAGATTGCCAAGCGCATCGAGGGCGGCCTGATGCGCATGATGGAAGCCATCTCCGAGAGCCCTGCGACGATTGCCGAGGTCATGCGGCTGGCCGAGGAGATTCGTGAAGGCAAGATCGTCATTTCGACCGTCGTCGATGGTTTCTCCAACCCCAACGAGGCCGATGACTATGTGGCCGAAGAAGACTTCGACGAGTTTGATGAAGACGACGATGACGACGGCAAAGGCGGCTCCAAGGCCCTGACCAAGAAGCTGGAAGAGCTCAAAAAAGAAGCCCTCAGCCGCTTCGACAAGGTCGGTGCGTACTTTGAGAAAATCCACAAAACCTACGAAAAAGAAGGTTACGGCACACCGACTTACATGAAAACGCAAAAAGCCCTCAGCGACGAGCTGATGACGGTGCGTTTTACCGCCAAGACGATTGAAAAACTGTGCGATCTTCTGCGTGGTCAGGTGCTGGACGTGCGCAAAAAAGAGCGCGAACTGCGCCGCATCATTGTCGAGAAATGCGGCATGCCCCAGGAAGTCTTTATCAAGGACTTTCCGCCCAACCTGCTGAACCTGAAATGGGTTGAAAAACAGGTCGCGGCAGGCAAGCCATGGTCCAACGTGATGGCGCGCAACATTCCACCGATTCAGGAACTGCAAAGCAAGCTGGGCGAGTTGCAGTCGCGCGTCGTGGTGCCGCTGACGCACCTGAAGGACATTAACAAGCGCATGAACGAAGGCGAGTCCAACTCGCGCGACGCGAAGAAGGAAATGATCGAGGCCAATTTGCGCCTGGTTATTTCTATTGCGAAAAAATACACCAACCGCGGTCTGCAGTTCCTGGATCTGATCCAGGAAGGCAACATCGGCTTGATGAAGGCCGTGGACAAGTTTGAATACCGTCGCGGCTACAAATTTTCGACCTACGCCACCTGGTGGATTCGTCAGGCCATCACGCGCTCGATCGCGGACCAGGCCCGCACCATCCGCATCCCGGTGCACATGATCGAAACCATCAACAAGATGAACCGGCTGTCGCGCCAGCATTTGCAGGAGTTCGGCTTTGAGCCCGACGCCAGCATCCTGGCCGAGAAGATGGAGATTCCTGAAGAAAAGATCCGCAAGATCATGAAGATCGCGAAAGAGCCGATCTCCATGGAAACGCCGATTGGTGACGATGACGACTCCCACCTGGGCGACTTCATTGAAGACGGTGCCAACACCGCACCGCTGGAAGCCGCTATGCAGGCGGGCCTGCGCGATGTGGTCAAGGACATCCTGGACAGCCTGACGCCGCGCGAAGCCAAGGTGCTGCGCATGCGTTTCGGTATCGAGATGTCCACCGACCACACGCTGGAAGAAGTTGGCAAGCAATTCGACGTGACACGCGAGCGCATCCGCCAGATTGAAGCGAAAGCCTTGCGCAAGCTCAAGCACCCGAGCCGCAGCGACAAGCTGCGCAGCTTTATCGACACGCTGTAGTCGTTCAACGAAAAAAGCGCCTGCCCCTTGACGGGGCAGGCGCTTTTTTCATGCGCGAAACAAAACCAGCGCTAACAGGAGTTCAGCGTGACACGCCCAGCAGTCGATCCAGCAGTTCCGGCTGCTCGCGCAATTGCTGCGCCGTGCCTGAATGCACCACCATGCCACGGTCCAGCACCACGGCCGTGTCGGAAATCGCAAGGATCGCCTGTGGATGCTGCTCCACGATGATCGCCGAGAGGCCCTCTTCCCGCGTGATGCGGCGGATGGCTCTGAGCAGTTCCTCCACAATAATGGGGGCAAGCCCTTCCAGCGGCTCATCCAGCAACAGCAGCTTCGGGTTCAGCACCAGAGCGCGTCCGACCGCCAGCATTTGCTGCTCGCCCCCTGAAAGCTGTGTACCCAGATTGGTTTTTCGCTCAGCCAGCCGTGGGAACATGCCATACACCCGCTCGGGTGTCCAGGCGCCGGGCCGGGCCACGGCCGTCAAATTTTCGTCGACCGTCAGGGACTTGAAAATATTGCGTTCCTGCGGCACCCAGCCAATACCGGCGGCGGCGCGCTCATGCGAAGGCAGCTTGTGCAGCGCCACACCACCCAGCGTGATGCTGCCTGCATGCTGGCGTGTTGCACCCGCCAAGGTGTTGATCAGGGTGGTTTTACCGGTGCCGTTGCGGCCCAGCAGCGCCAGTGTTTCGCCTTCATTCAGCGCCAGGGAAATATTGTTGAGGACAACGGCTTCACCGTAGCCTGCGCTCACCGCCTCAACCTTTAGAAGTTCACTCATGATGGGCATCTTCTCCGTGACCAAGATAAACAGCCTTGACCTGAGGATCGTTGGCAATCTGCTCCGGATCCCCTTCGGTCAGCACGGTGCCATTTACCAGCACGGTCATGCGGTTGGCAAAGCTAAAAACCAGATCCATGTCATGTTCGATCAGCAACACCGACACGTCCGCCGGCAAGTCCGCCACTGTCTGTAGCAATTCCTCCCGTTCACCTGCAGGCACGCCCGCTACGGGTTCGTCCAGCAAGAGCACGCGCGGCTCGCAGGCCAGCGCAATGGCGATTTCCAGCAGTCGACGCTTGCCGTAAGCCAGCACATTGGTCTTCTGGTTCATCACCTCGGTGAGGTGGAACTGCTCAAGCAACTGCTCACAGCGCTCGGCCACCTGAGCACGCTTACCCAGCGGTTGCCACCACTTGCCACCCAGGCCCTGCTGCTGCGACACGGTCAGCGCCAGCGTTTCCAGCGGCGTCAGCGTGTCAAACAGCTGGTTGATCTGGAAGGTACGGACCATGCCGCGACGCACGCGCTGGTGCGGCGCCATGTCGGTGATGTCTTTTCCCTCGAGCAGGATGCGACCTTCGGTGGGCTCCAGCACACCGGTCAACAGGTTGATCAACGTGGTCTTGCCGGCACCGTTGGGACCGATCAGCGCATGACGTGCGCCTTTGCGCAGTTCCAGGTTGACGTTGCCGGTGGCCGTTATGCCGCCGAAACGCTTGACCAGGCCCCGGGCAGACAAAACGATTTCTGCGCTACTCATCACTTCTTCCCTCCAAACCAGGTCCAGGGACGGATCAAGCGTTCACGCCCCACCATCACCAGCACCACCAGGAACAGTCCGATCCAGAAGGTCCAGTACTGCGGCGTGATGGACGAAATCAGGTCCTGCAGGATCTTGAAGACAATGGCCCCGGCCACGCCGCCATAGAGCCAGCCGATGCCACCGATCACCAGCAGCGTCATCAGATCGGCAGAACGGTGGAATTCGAACACGTCGATCGAGGCAAAGGCCGTGGTCTGCGCCAGCAAGGCACCCGCTGCACCGGCCACGCCGGCGGCGATGGTGTAGATCACGGCGATACGGGAGTTGACTGGAATGCCGATGGCCATGGCACGCAGACGGTTGTCACGAATGGCGGTGAGGGTTGCGCCAAAAGGCGAATTCACCAGCCGGCGTGCCAGGAAAAAGAACACCAGCAGGATGGAGATCGAATACCCGGCAGCCACTTGGCCCTGCATGTCGAACTCGAAGCGTCCAAGCACTGGCCCCATCACCACGCCCTGCAGGCCGTCGGCACCGCCGGTCAGCCAATCGAGCTTATTGGCCAGCTCCATCAGGATCAGGCCCACGCCCAGCGTCACCATCAGGCGCGTGAGGTCCGAGCCGCGCATGATGGTAAAGGAGCACACGGCGCCCAGAACCATGGAAACGGCAATGCCAAAAACCAGGCCAACCAGCGGATCCGGCATCACCAGCTTGGCAAACAGCGCTGCCGCATAGGCGCCCATGCCAAAGAAGGCGGCATGCCCCAGCGAGACGATGCCGGTGTAGCCCAGGATCAGGTCCAGCGACACGGCGAACAGGGCAACGATGGCAATCTCGTTGATGATGAGCGCGTGATTGCCGAGCAGCCAGGGCGAAGCCAGGGCCAGCAGCCACAGCACCGGCTCCCAGATTTTCCAGCGACGGCTGTTGTGCAGGGATTGTTGAGCGTTCATCATGCCTTGCCCCCCTTGCGCTCGAACAGGCCTTGCGGGCGCCAAATCAGGATGACGATCATCAGACCGTAGACGATGAAGGCACCAAAATTCGGGATGTAGTACTTGCCTGCCACGTCAGCGATGCCTAGCAGCAGCGCTGCCAGCAACGGGCCAGTGATGGACGAGGTGCCTCCAACGGCGACGACGATAAGGAAATAAATCATATTTTTCAACGGAAAGCTCGGATCCAGGCCCAGCACCTCGGCGCCCAGCGCACCACCCAGGCCAGCCAGGCCGGAACCGACGGCAAATGTCGAGAGAAACACCACGTTGACGTTGATCCCCAGGCCGGCAGCAACGCGCTGATCGTCCACCGAGGCTCGCAGGCGGCTGCCGAAACGGGTCTTCGCCAGGATGTACTGCAGACCCACCGTCAAGGCGGCACAGACCGCGATGATGAAGAGGCGGTAGTGCCCCATGCCCAGCATCAGGGAGCCCTCGCCCAGTTCGGTACGGCCCTTGAGCCACTCGGGCAACTGGATGATCTGCTGGCTTGAGGTCATGAAGTAGTCCATGGCCGCCACGGCCATGAAGGTCAGCCCGATAGAAAACAGCACCTGATCCAGATGCGACTTCTTGTACATGGGGCGGTACAGGGTGCGCTCCATCACGCCGCCCAGCAGCGCCACAGCCACAAAGGCAATCGGCAGACACAAAAGAAAGGGCACATCGTAGCGCTGCATCAGCAGCACCGTGATATAGCCCCCCACCATGGCGAAAGCGCCGTGCGCGAGGTTGATGAAATTCATCAAGCCCATGGTCACGGCCAGGCCGACGGCGAGTATGAAGAGGAGCATGCCGTAGGCGATGCCATCAAAAAGAATGGTTAACATGGTTCTAGGAAGGAGGCGGTCTTGCCGGACGGAAGCCGGCATCCATGTTGGACTGCAAGCAGCAATCGATGGGGTTGCTGCGGCCCCGCAATGGCTGCGGGGCCGCAATGAATAGGCTGCCTTACTTGGTCTTGCCGGGATCCTTGACGTCCTTGATCACGTCGAACTCCACGTTCTGAAGCTCGCCACCGACACGCTCCACCTTGCGCAGGTAGATGTTTTGCACCACGTCGCGGGTCTGGGCGTCGATAAACATCGGGCCGCGCGGGCTCTCGAAAATCTGGCCCTTCATGGCCGCCAGCAAGGCATCGCCGCCGCCCTGGCCCTTGGTTTTCCTGAGCGCTTCGTAGATTACGTGCATGCCGTCGTAGCCGCCGACCGCCATGAAGTTGGGGCGCATGCCCTTGTTGGCCTTCTTGAAGGCTTCGACGAACTTCTTGTTCGTTGCCGAGGGGTGGTTCGCCGAATAGTGGTGCGATGTGACCACGCCAATGGCGCCGTCGCCCATGTCGTTCAGTTGGTCGTCATCGGTGATGTCGCCAGGGCCAATCAGCCTGATTCCGGCCTTGTCCATGCCGCGCTCCAGGAACTGCTTCATGACGGCCGCGCCGGCGCCCGAGGGCACGAAGACAAACAGCGCGTCAGGCTTGGCATCGCGCACCTTCTGCAGGAAGGGGGCGAAGTCGGGACTACGCATCGGCACGCGCAGGCTCTCGACGATGGTGCCGCCGTTGAAAATGAAGCGGTCCTTGAAGAACTTCTCGGCGTCGATACCCGGGCCGTAGTCGCTCACCAGAGTCACCACTTTTTTGATGCCGTTCTTCGGCGCCCAGTCAGCCATGGAGACCGACGCTTGGGGCAGCGTGAAGCTGGTGCGCACGATGTACGGCGAAGCCTGGGTGATGCTGGAGGTGGCAGCCGCCATCACGACAGCCGGAGTCTTGGACTGGGTGGCGATAGGCGCCGTGGCCAAGGCCGAGGGAGTGATGCCAAAGCCGGCCAACACATTGACCTTCTCGTTGACCACCAGTTCCTGCGCCATGCGCTTAGTGACGTCAGGAATACTGGTGTCGTCCTTGAGAATGAGTTCGATCTTCTTGCCGGCCACGGTATCGCCGTTTTGCGCCATGTACAGACGAGCCGCAGCTTCAATCTGACGACCGGTGGAGGCTTGCTGACCAGTCATGGGCAGGATGAGGCCAATCTTGAAGGTTTTGTCCTGCGCAACAGCATGGCCGGCGGCCAGCGTCGCGGCCGCTACGGCGATGGCGCTCAGAAAGATTCGTTTTTGCATGGTGTCTCCAGATAGTTCATGGGAAGGATCAAGCGCGGCAACCCGAGACTATTGCCCGCCCCGGGAAGATGCGCAAGATGGATTACGGACTGTCAGCTATCGCAAATAGGCATAACGACATATCAACATCTTCAGGTATTTTTAGCTTGCGCCATTATCCCCGGCTCACCTTGCACCGAGCCAGTCCTCCATTTCAGGATACTACCAGTTACAGTTATATTGGAAGACCAAGATACTGGTTTTTTCGCCATCGGCCTAACGACTCCTCGACAAACACCTCAGAGAGTATTTGCATGAACCATAGACTTTCCCGCGGCTGGCTCGCCGCTGTTTCTGTTGCTGCCGCCATGGTGGCAGCGCCCGCGTTCAGCGCGCCGGA
The DNA here is from genome assembly GCA_963793855.1 of uncultured beta proteobacterium. GTDB lineage: Bacteria > Pseudomonadota > Gammaproteobacteria > Burkholderiales > Burkholderiaceae_C > Polaromonas. The sequence continues at coordinate 89,533 of CAWCBL010000003.1, read as the reverse complement.
CATTGCTGTCGGGCAACTGTCTCCGTTTACCAACCTCCCCGTCCCTGAAGCCTCGGAGCTGAACCAGGGCAGCAGGGCCTTTTTCAACGGGCTCAACAAGGCCGGCGGCATACGCGACCGCAAGGTGACGCTGATCGAGTTCGACGACCGCTATTCGGCTGACGGTTTCGCCGAACAGTTCCCCAAGGCCATGGAGAAAAAGGTCGTGGCCCTGCTCAACCCCATAGGCTCGCCCGCGATCAAGCGCATGCTGGACGACAAGATGCTCGATAGCGCCGACGTCGTCGTGCTCAACGCGATTCCGGGCGCCGAAGCCTTGCGCAATCCGGGACACTCAAAGTTCTTTCACCTGCGCGCGGGCGACAAGCAGCAGATCGAAAAAATCATCAACCACGCCCGCACCCTGGGCATGACCAGGCTGTCGGTGCTCTACCAGGACATTCCCATTGGCACCTCAGGTTGGGACGTCGCCCAGAAAGAGGTCGCCACCGCCAAGGGCATCGAGATCAAGGGCGTGAAATCCAACCTCGAGCTACCCCAGGTGGCCATCGCAGCCAAGGAAGTCGCCGCACAGGGTCCGCAAGGCGTCCTGATCACCGGCGCGCCCCGCTTCACCGTGGACGCCATCGCCGCACTGCGCAAGGCCGGCGTGACCCAGAGCATCTTTGTGCTCTCCTACGTGCAACCCGGCCTGCTCATCAAGGTGGCCGGGCTGGAAGCTGCGCGCGGTGTCGGCATCTCCCAGACCTACCCCAACGCGAACGGCCGTGTGCTGCCGCTGATGCGCGACTTCCAGGCCGCCATGAAGGCCTCGTATCCGGAGATACAGTTCTATACGCCCTTTCACCTTGAAGGCTACCTGGCTGCCCGCACACTGGGCGAAGCCCTAAAGCGCAGCAAGGACACGGGAGAACTGACTGGCGCCAGCGTGGCACGCAGCCTGAAGGCCATGGGTGAACTCGACTTCGGTGGCTTCCGTGTCAATTTCACCAAAAGCAATATCGGCAGCACTTTCGTCGACATCGGGGTCATTGGCAGCGACGGCAAGCTGCGCTATTGAGTTTGAGCAGCGCAGGCGCCGGTTATCAGCGCCTACGGATCAGGCGCACACCAGGCACGCGGGCCATGTCCTGGCTGGTCATGACCTCAAGCAGATTGCGCTGAGCGATACGTGAGTGCTCGCGCATGATGGCTTCGGCGCGTGCACCTTCCCTCCGCTCGATGGCATTGAGCACCTGACGGTGCTGGTCCTGCGCCACGATCAGCATGTCGCGGGCCTGCGGCGAATTGGCCTGCTGCCCGACAAAACCCGAAGGTGATGCAAAAGGCAGATTCACCACGCGATCGAGTTCGCGTGCGATCACGTTGCTGCCGGCCATGTCGCCGAGCAGGTTGTGGAAGGTCTGGTTCAGCGTGACATAGTCCAGAAACGCCTCGTCGTCGAGGGCCGGTTGGCTCAGTACCCTGTCGATCTGGTCGAGACAGGCGCGCGCATCGGCCAGCGCCGCGGTGGCCACCCCACGTTCGGCCGATAGTCGGGCCGACAGCCCTTCGAGCGTGCCGCGCAATTCAATCGACTCGGAGACATCGCGCTCCGAAAAGGTACGAACTGCATAGCCCCCATTGGCCAGCCCTTCGAGCAGGCCTTCCTGCTCCAGTCGCATCAGGGCGGCTCGAATCGGCGTCCGGGAGACCCCGAGCTTCTCGACGATGGCCAACTCCGCAATGCGCTCACCGCTGGGCAGTTCCCCGGCAAGAATCATTTCGCGCAGCCGCAGCAGAGCCTTGACGGTTTGGGATGCGCCCGGCTCCGGCCTTTCAGCTGTCGCAGCGTAAGGTGTTTTATTGTTCATCTAGCCATTAAATGTATACAGCAATAAAATTTACTGAGGCGATTTTGCCTTAATTTGCCAATTTTTCGTAAATAAAGATATTCCCTGTATACAGAAACGATCTTTGTTTGCATAATCGCAGCCCGAGACGCAATCTGCGCAAAACGCCTGTTTCGTCGAAATAACGCCCACATACGACATCATCGCCCTCAGGAAAGAGACATGTTCCCCAAAAACACCTGGTACGTTGCCTGCACCCCTGCTGAAATCGACGACAAGCCGCTAGGCCGGCAGATTTGCGGCGAAAAGATCGTTTTCTACCGTGGCCCAGAAGGCAAGGTCGCCGCGCTCGATGATTTCTGTCCCGCACCGCGGCGCGGCGCTGTCGCTGGGCTCGGTCTGTGAAGGCAAGCTGGTCTGTGGCTACCACGGGCTGGTGATGGACTGCGACGGCAAGGTGGCCTCCATGCCTGGCCAGCGCGTGCAGGGCTTCCCGCGCAGCCGCAGCTTTCCGGTGGTGGAGCGCTACGGCTTCATCTGGGTCTGGACCGGCGACGAAAAGCTGGCCGATGAGGGCAATATCCCGCATCTCGAATGGGCCAACAACCCCGAGTGGGCCTATGGCGGCGGCCTGTACCACATCAACTGTGACTATCGCCTGATGATCGACAACCTCATGGACCTGACCCACGAGACCTACGTCCACACCACCAGCATCGGCCAGAAGGAAATCGACGAGGCACCGGTGAACACGAAGACCGAGGGCGACAGTGTGGTCACCAGCCGTTTCATGGAAAACGTCATGGCGCCGCCATTCTGGCGCGCCAACCTGCGGGCCAACAACCTGGCCGATGACGTGCCGGTTGATCGCTGGCAGGTCTGCCGCTTCACCCCGCCCAGCCACGTCATGATCGAAGTCGGTGTCGCCCACGCCGGCAAGGGCGGCTACGACGCCGACCCGAAAGATAAGGTCAGCAGCGTGGTGGTGGACTTCATCACGCCCGAAACAGAGAGCTCGATGTGGTATTTCTGGGGCATGGCGCGCAACTTCAACCCCGGGGACAAGGCCCTCACGGCCCAGATCCGCGAGGGCCAGGGCAAGGTGTTCGCCGAGGACACCGCCGTGCTGGAAGCCCAGCAGCGCAACCTCACCCTCTTTCCGCAGCGCAAGCTGCTGATGCTCAACATCGATGCTGGCGGCGTGCAGTCGCGCCGCATCATCGACCGGCTCATCGCGCTGGAACAGGCGAGCTGATCATGGACAGTCTTCAAGTCAAAGTCGTCCGGAAAACCCGCGAAGCCGAGGACATCGTCAGTTTCGAACTGGCCCGCGCCGACGGAGCGCCCCTGCCGCCTTTCAGCGCAGGTTCGCACATCGATGTGCAGATCCCCGGCGGGCTGACGCGCCAGTACTCGCTATGCAACGACGCCATCGAGCAGCACCGCTACCGGATCGCCGTGCTGCGTGACCCGGCGTCCCGCGGCGGCTCCGTCGCCATGCATGAGGCGGTGAACGAAGGCGACCTGATCCACATCAGTGAACCCAAAAATCACTTCCCGCTCCTGCACGCCCCGCGCACCCTGCTGTTTGCCGGCGGGATAGGCGTGACGCCGCTGCTGTGCATGGCGCAGCGGCTGGCCACGATCGGCGCCGATTTCACCCTGCATTACTGCACCCGCTCGCTAGAGCGCACGGCATTTCGCGCGGACATCAGTGCGTCGCCGTTTGCAGACCGTGTTCAGTTCCACTTCGATACCGGTCCGTCCGAACAAAAGCTGAACCTCGAAACACTGATTGCAACACCTGACAGCGGCACCCAGCTCTATGTATGCGGCCCCGGCGGATTCATCGACCATGTGGTCAACACCGCCAAAGCGAAGGGCTGGACAAGCGAGCAAATCCATCTGGAATATTTTGGCGCGGCGCCGCAGGATACATCCGGCGACTCGTGTTTTGACGTGAAGATTGCGAGCACAGGAAAAAGCTATTCCGTCGCGCCGGACAAGACCATCGTTCAGGTGCTGAAGGACAACGGAATCGACATCCTCACTTCCTGCGAGCAGGGCGTGTGCGGCACCTGCATCACGCGCATTCTCGAAGGTGAACCAGACCACCGCGACATGTACTTTACGGACGAAGAGCGCGCGAAGAATGACCAGTTCACCCCGTGCTGCTCACGAGCCAAAAGCAAAACACTGGTCCTTGACCTGTAGGCAGGCGCATCAAGCAGGTCACGCCCAGGGGCATGGCCAGAGAAGTATCAAGCCACGGATTTTCGTCCCAAGGTCAGCGGGGCTTGCGAACAGCTTCAGTACTGAAGCGATATACCGTGGTGCCGCTACGGCTTTTTCCGGGCTCATAAACCGCGGAGGGAAAGGCCGGGCAGTTGGGCGCATTGGGATAAGCCTGGGGCTCGAAGCAAAGGCCTTGCTGCTGGAAATAAGGCTGGCCACTCTTCCCCGGCCCGCCTGGCAGCGCTTCATGCGGCAACAAGCCGGTGTAGAACTGCATCGTGGGTTCCGTGGACCAGACCTCCATGACGCGCCCGTTCTGCGGCGCCTTGACACGTGCGCACAGCGACAAGCCTTCAGGCGCCGAACGATTCACCAGATAGCAGCTGTCGTAGCCTTCCACACGATCGCCCGCAGATGAGGCTGCGTCTGGCGCGCAGGAGCAGCCGCGCACCCGCTTGTTCAGCGCCGTGGGCTGTCGAAAATCCAAAGATGTGTTGTCCACAGGCAGTAGCTCGCCCGTTGCCACTAGGTCGTCATTCATGCCCAAGTAGCGGTCGGCGCAAATCATCACCTCATGACCGAGTGCGCTGCCGCTGGCCTCGCCATTGAGGTTAAAAAAGGCATGGGTGGTGAAGCTGGCAACTGTTGGCCGGTCCAAAGCCAACGCTTCATAGTCAAGCACCAGCTCGTTCGTCTCCAGCACGCTGTACTTTAGGCGCAGCGCCAGCCGGCCCGGAAAGCCCTCTTCACCGTCGGCAAATAGATAAGTCATTTCGACGCTGGAGGCATTGCGCTGAACGGCATCAAAGACCCGAAAGCGCGAACCCTTGATGCCGCCGTGCAGGCAATGCGTGCCGTTGTTGGCACCCAGCAAATACTCGGTACCTCCCAGCGTGAAGCGGGCATCTCCAATTCTTCCCGCGTAGCGGCCTACAAATGCGCCCATGGAAGGCGATCCGCCCATGACACCGTTCAGGTTGTCATAGCCCAGAACCACATCCCCGAAACGTCCGTCACGGTCGGGCGCCAAAATCTGTTCTATTTTGGCGCCGTAATTGGTGATGGCGACGACCATCCCCTGCTCATTGCGCAAGATGAACAGTCGTACCGGCTTGCCATCGACCTCACCCTCAAACTTCACCGGATCGAGCAAGCAGACTGCGGAAAAAGCGTCACCGTTCATTGAGATAGAAGGAGAAGGGGCAGAAATTCCTGGCGCCTGGTCGGCGCTCATGGGTCAGAAGTTGCCGTAAGGGCTCACAGGGACGGATTTCGCCAACACTGGTATTTATCAACGAAATAGGCCTCTAGCCTCATCGGCATGGAAGCCTACAGCTATCAAATAAAGAGCAATCTCCTAATCCAGCTTGATGTTTGCCTCCGCCACGACTTTCGCCCAGCGCTTTCTCTCACGGTTGAAAAATTCGTCCTGTTGGGCAGGCGTCATGGTGACCACCTCTGCGCCCTGCCCCGCCAGCTTGGCGCGAATGTCAGGATTGCGGATGATCTTGATGATTTCGACATTGAGGCGATTCACAATCCCGGCTGGCGTGCCAGAGGCCACCAGCATTCCCTGCCAGGTTCCCGACTCAAAATTGGTGAGACCCTGTTCAGCCAGGGTCGGCACATCGCCAATCAGGGGCATGCGGGTGCTCTTGGAAACGCCAAGTATTTTGAGCTTGCCGCTTTGTACAAACGGCAGTGTGGCTAGCATGCCGTTCATCAGGACCTGCGTCTGCCCGGCAATCGTGTCGGTAACCGCCTGCGAGCCGCCCTTGTAGGGAATGAACTGCCATTTCGCACCACTGGCACGCTCCACGGCAACACCGGCCAGGTGCGGCGCGCTGCCCATGGCGGTTACCGCGAAATTGAGCTCCGAACGCCTGGACAGGGCAACCAGCTCCTTCAGGTTGTTGGCAGGCACCGAAGGATGGACCACGAGCAAATGCGGTGAATAAGCCAGCATGGTCACGCCGCGCAGGTCTTTGGAGGGGTCAAACGGCAGTCGGGTGTAGACCGACGGGCTGATAGCCAGCGCACCCGTGTCGCAGAGCAGCAGCGTATAGCCATCAGGCGCAGACTTGGCCACGAAATCCGCGCCGAGATTGCCGTTGGCGCCTGCCTTGTTCTCAACGATGACCGATTGCTTGAGCGCCTCCGACAAAGGCTGGGCGATTGCCCGCGCGATGATGTCCGAAGAGCCGCCCGGCGGGTAAGGAACCACCAGCCTGATCGGCTTGCTCGGCCAGCTCTCTGCCTGCGCGTGGGCGGCACCCAATCCCAGGGCCAGCGAACTGGCAATAAGTTCTCGTCGATTGATGGCCATGATGCCTCCTTGTGCTTGTTGTGAGAACCTGCCGCAGTCGCCTGGCGGCAAGCTTGTTTCAGGAACCGCTTCTGCGCCTCACATTCAGGCGACTTCGTGATTGGCCATGAGCTCCAGCGCACGCACCAGCGCCGAATGGTCCTGGTCCTGCATGCCATTGGCAGCGCAGACCTGCATGAGCTGCGCAGCGCCAGCAGTTTGCGGCAAAGCCACGCCTAGCGTGCGGGCACCGGCCAGGGCCAGACCCAAATCTTTCTGGTGCAAGCCGATCCGAAAGCCCGGGGAGAAAGTCCGCTTGATCATGCGTTCGCCATGCACTTCCAGAATACGGGAAGCTGCAAAGCCACCCATCAGCGCCTGGCGTACTTTTGCCGGATCGGCACCGGCCTTGCTGGCAAACAGCAGGGCTTCGCCCACGGCGGCGATATTCAGCGCGACGATGATCTGGTTGGCGACCTTGCAGGTCTGGCCGTCGCCATTGCCGCCGACCAGCGTGATGTTTTTACCCATCAGCTCAAACAGCGGCCTCACCCGTTCAAACACAGCATCAGGGCCGCCGACCATGATGGTCAGGCTTGCAGCCTCGGCACCCACCTCACCGCCAGAGACGGGCGCATCAAGGTAGTCGCAACCCAGGGTGTTGATTTTTCGGGCGAATTCCTTGGTTTCCATCGGTGAAATGGAACTCATGTCCACCACGGTTTTTCCTTTGCTCAAGCCATTCGCCACCCCGCTCTCGCCAAACAGGACGTTCGCCACGTCCGGCGTGTCGGGCAGCATCAGAAAAATGATGTCCGCCTTCTCCGCCACTTCCCTGGCCGACTTGCAGGCCGTCGCCTTGCCGGTAAGCAAATCGGCGGGCACCTTGCTTCGCGTGTTGAGGAAAACCTCATGCCCTGCACTGATGAGGTGTGCGGCCATTGGTGCACCCATGATGCCCAGGCCAATAAAACCAAGCTTGCTCATTTCGCGACTCCAGTCAAAAATTTCAAAAAACGGCTTCGATGATCAGGCGCCGTAACGGTCTCGCAAGGCCTGCGTTGCCGAGCGAAACACGCCCAGGTCGCTGCCTACGGCCACAAAGGTCGCGCCCATCTCGATATAACGCCGCGCATCGCCTTCAACCGGCGCCAGAATGCCGGTCGGTTTACCGCAGGCTTTGGCATCGGCAAATACTCTGGCGATGGCATTTTGGACTTCTGGATGGCCGGCGTTGCCCAGGTGGCCCAGCCCTGCGGCCAGATCAGACGGACCGACGAAGATGCAGTCCACACCGTCCACTGCAGCGATGGCACGGGCACGCCGCCACGCCGGCATTGCTCTCGATCTGCACGACCACACAGATCTGCTCGTTGATACCCTTGAAATAGCCGGCCACGGTCCCGTAGCGGTTGCTGCGCTGAGAGACGGAAACGCCGCGAATGCCCTGCGGCGGGTAGCGTGTGGCGGCCACGGCGCGGCGCGCTTCGTCGGCACTTTCAACAAAGGGCACCAGAAAGTTGTAAAAACCAGCATCCAGAAGACGCTTGATCTCGACTTCGTTGTTGCTGGTCGGCCGTACAAAGGGCGCGCTGGGACTGTCCTTGAGCGCCATCAGTTGCGGAATAAAAGTTGCCACGTCGTTGGGGGAATGTTCACCATCCAGCAAAATCCAGTCGAAGCCCGCCATGCCGAGCACTTCGGTGGTAATGGCATTGGCCAGTGAGGACCAGCAGCCGATCAGTTTTTTGCCGGCCAGCAGGTCGCGCTTGAAGCTATTGGGAAAGGACTGGTAAGGAGTTGCTTGTGTCATTGTATGTTTCTCCAATAAATTTTGAATGTGGCATATGCATGTTCAGGTGATGGGCGCAGGGTTGAAAAGCACCAGCGCGTTGTGCAGCTTCCAGTGCTCGGCCCAGGTTTTTTTGCGGCCGCTGGCCACTTCCAGCATGAGATGAAAGAGCTCCCAGCCTACGTCTTCGATCGTGGCATCGCCATCGGCGATGCGGCCGGCGTTGATATCCATCAGGTCATGCCAGCGCCTGGCCAGATCGGTACGCGTCGCGACCTTGATCACCGGCACCTCGGCCAGGCCATAGGGCGTGCCGCGGCCGGTGGTGAAGACATGCAGATTCATGCCCGCTGCCAGCTGCAGCGTGCCACAGATGAAGTCGCTGGCCGGCGTAGCGGCATAAACAAGGCCCTTCTGCCTGAGCTTTTCCCCGGGCGCAAGCACGCCGCTGATGGGCGCCGTGCCCGACTTCACGATGGAGCCCATTGCCTTTTCCACAATGTTGGACAGGCCGCCCTTTTTGTTGCCGGGCGTGGTGTTGGCGCTGCGGTCAACCTGTCCTTTTTGCAGGTAGGCGTCGTACCAGGCCATTTCGCGGATCATGGCGTGGGCCACTTCGGGGCTGCTCGCCCGCGAGGTCAACTGGTCAATGCCGTCGCGCACCTCGGTCACCTCGGAAAACATCACAGTGGCCCCGACGCGCACCAGCAAATCGGTGGCAAAACCGACGGCCGGATTGGCGGTGACGCCGGAGAAGGCATCGCTGCCGCCACACTGCACGCCCACCACGAGTTCGCTGGCCGGAACCGTTTCCCGCCGGCGCGCGTCCAGCCGTTCCAGATGCAGCAAGGCCGTCTGCATGATGGAGTCGATCATCGACATGAAGCCGACGTGATGCTCGGATTGCAGGCACACCACATCCAGCACAGCATCGGCGTTGACGCCGACGTCGGCCACATTGCGTTCATCGATGATCTGGATGCTGCCGGGCGGCAGCAGGCGCTCGGGCTGCAGCTTTTCGCAGCCCAGGCTGACCACCATGACTTCACCGCCAAAGTTGGGATTCAGCGTGATATTGCGCAGCGTGCGAATCGGAATGATCGCGTCAGGCGCGTCGATGGCCACACCGCAGCCGTAGGTGTGCTCCAGGCCCACCACATCATCCACATTGGGAAACCTTGGCAGCAGTTCTTCCTTGATGCGCTTGACGGCAAACTCCACCACGCCCGCCACGCACTGCACGGTGGTGGTGATAGCCAGGATGTTGCGGCTGCCCACCGAGCCGTCCGCATTGCGGTAGCCCTCGAAGGTATAGCCTTCCAGCGGCGGCAAGGGCTCAGGCTTGACGGTCGCGATGGGCAGATCATCCAGGCCCCGTGCCTCGGGCATCGCCAGCAGCCGCTCATGCACCCAGCTGCCTGCCGGGATGTCCTTCAGGGCATGGCCGATCGGGACGTTGTAGCGCAGCACGGCACTACCCCGGGGCAAATCGACCAGCGCCACCTTGTGCCCCTGCGGTACGCGCTCGCTTAGTCGCAGGCCGTCGGCGAAGGTGCTGCCCTCAGGCAGCCCACCGTCGTTGGCGACGATCGCGACGTTGTCGCGAGGGTGCATGCGTATGTAAAGCGGGTCGGCCATGGGGTCCATCCTTCTTTTGTTACTTGCCGATGGTCATGTACATGCTGGGCAACCACATCGAAAATGCGGGCACAAAAGTCACTAGCGCCAGCGCGAAAATGAGGGCGCCATAAAAGGGCCAGATCGTCTTCATCACCGCGCCCACCGAGACGCCGCCAATTGCACAACCCACGAACTGGGTTGTTCCCACTGGCGGCGTGTTCAGGCCCAAGGCGCAATTGATCAGCAGCACGATGCCGAACTGAACCGAGCTCATGCCGTAATGCTGGGCAATCGGCAGAAAAATCGGCGTGCACAGCAGGATGGTGGCAGCCATGTCAAGGAAGGTGCCCAGGACAAACAGGATGATGTTGATCAGCAGAAAAATCACCCACGGCGTGCTGCTGATCTCGGAAAGCATCTGCCCCGTCAACTCAGCCACGCCGTAGAGGCTGATCAGGTAGCCAAATGTGCTTGAGATGCCGATCAGCAGCAGGATGACGCCGGTGGTCTTCACCGCTTTGGTCGCAGCCTTGATGAAGTGTTCCCACTTCAAGGTGCGATAGACAAAAATCGTCAGCGCCAGCGCATAGAGCACGGCCACTGCAGCCGATTCAGTGGCCGTGAAGACGCCCGAAAGAATTCCGCCCAGGATGAGCACCACAATGAACAGGCCGGGCAGCGCGGCAGCAAAAGACTGCGCCACAATCGCCCATCCCGGGAAGCTGCCGGCGGGATAGCCGCGCTTGACCGCTACCAGATAGGCTGCAGCCAGATTGCTGATGGTCAGAATCGCGGCCGGCACCAGCGCTGCCAGAATCAGGGCAGCGATTGACACCTTGCCGCCGGCCGCCAACGAGTAAATGATCAGGTTATGACTGGTCGGCATCAGGGCGCCCACCAGCGCGGCATGGGTCGTCACATTGACGGCGTAATCAGCGTGGTAGCCCTCTTTCTTCATCATGGGGATCATCACGGCGCCCATGGCCGAAACGTCAGCCACCGGCGAGCCCGAAACACCGCCAAAGAGCGTGCAGGCCACCACGTTGGACATCCCCAGACCGCCGCGCACATGGCCCACCAGATTGCGCGCCAGATTGACGATGCGATCGGCAATGCCGCCGTAGAGCATCAGCTCGCCGGCAAAGATGAAAAATGGAATGGCGAGAAAGGAAAAGATGCCCATGCCCGAGGTCATCTGCTGGAAACCGACCGCCAGCGGGAGGCCTTCGTAAAACAGCGTGGCGAGAGCCGACAGACCGATGGAAAAGGCTACCGGCACGCCCAGCAACAGGAGCAGCGTGAACGACACGCAAAGAATCAGCAAAGGAATGGTCATGGTTTCAGCCCCAGGCAGGTTCGACTTCGCGGCCTTTGGCCAGCGCGATGATGTGTTCGATCGAGAACATCACGATGAGAACGCCGGCCAGGGTGGCGGGCACATAACGCCAGCCCTCGGATATCCAGAGGGTGGGCAAACGGTAGCTCCAGACCGATTCAGCCAGCAGTGCGCAGTTCCAGGCCATGGCTGCACCAAACAACATAACCAGCAAGTGGATGAGGTATTCCATCTTGAGCCGCAACCAGTCGGGTGCCAGGACGAGCATGGATTCAAGCCCGATATGGCCGGAGTCACGCACACCCACCGCCACGCCAAACATGGTGACGTAGATCACGAGCAGCAGCGCAAGGCTTTCTGCCCAGGTCGGCGTGTTGTTCAGGACGTAGCGGCCGAACACCTGCCAGCTCACGGCGCAGATCACTGCAATGAGACCGACAATGCCCAGCCACATGCAAGCCCGGGCGAGCCTGCGGCAAATTTGTGTGTACATAAATAGGATGCGGACGCACGCGGCCCGGCTTTGAAAAAAGAACTAAGAAAGGCAACGGTAGACCAGAAACTGCGCTGGCCTGCGGCAAAGGCAGGCCAGCGCAAGAAATCCAACTTACTTGGTGTCCTGTACCCGTTTCACGAGGCTCTTTAGAGTGGCATCGGTAATGAACTTGTCATACACCGGCTTCATTGCCGCCTGGAACGGTGCTTTGTCGATCTCGATGATTTCAGCACCGCCCGCCTTGACCGTTGCCAGCGATTTAATTTCACGTTCGGCCCACTGCTTGCGCATGTAAGGGACCGACTCTTTGGCCGCCTGACGAATCCATCCCTGCTCATTGGCAGGCAGTGCATCCCAGGCTCGTTTGGAGAACAGCAGGATTTCTGGCGCCATGGAATGCTCGGTCTTGGTGTAGAACTTGGCAACTTCAAACAGGCGGGCACTCTCGTATGTCGGGTAGTTGTTTTCAGCCGCATCAATCACACCGGTTTTGATGCCGGTGTAGACCTCGCCCATGGGCATTGGGGTCGCATTGGCGCCCATGGCTTCGAGCATAGACACCCACAGATCGGATTGCTGAACGCGCACTTTCACGCCCTTCATGTCGGCAAAGCTGCGTATGGCTTTTTTTCCGGTGAACATGGAGCGGGCGCCGCTGTCGTAATAAGCCAGACCGACGAAGCCCTGCTTTTCACAGGACTTCAGGATTTCCTCGCCAATCGGGCCGTCCAGCACTTTATGCAGATGGTCCACCGAACGGAACAGGAAAGGCATGGTCGGCACTTGCGTTTCAGCACAAATATTGTTCATGGGCGCAATATTGACGCGCACCATGGACAAAGCGCCGATCTTGGTCTGCTCAATCGTGTCTTTTTCCTGGCCCAGCGAACTATTGGCGAACACCTTGATGGTGTGTTTTCCGCCAGACAGCGCTTTCAGGCGCTCGCCCATGAACCTGACTGCCGTCACGGTAGGGTAGTCATCGGGGTGAATGTCCGCTGAACGGAATTCTGTGGCAAAGCTTGCCAGTGGCATCACGGACAGAACGGCTGCAACTGCGAACATGGTTTTTTTGATCTTCATGTCATCCTCGGGTGGTGGTGGTGGAAGTTTTTTTAGTTCAGACACACAGGCTCGGGCAGCCCACGCACGCCGGGGCGCAACGCAAACACACCACCGGCCAGCGGCTGGTCAGATAAGTCGATGCCTTCAGGGCGGATCGACGTCACGAACAGGGTATCGAGACCGGCGCCACCAAAGGCGCACATGGCCGGTTTCTTCACGGGCACCGGCAGCGAGCGGTCCAGCTTGCCATCCGGCGTAAAGCGGTGCACCAGACCCGCATCATTGCCGCAAATCCAGTAGCAGCCGTCCGCATCAACCGCAGCGCCGTCAGGCCGTCCCGGCAGCAGGTTCATGTCGATAAAAAGCCGGCGATTCGATGGCGTGCCGGTCTCGGTGTCGTAGTCGAAGGCCCAGACCGACTGGACGGAAGGGTGCGAGTCCGAAAGATACATCGTGCGGCCATCAGGGCTGAAGGCCATGCCGTTGGGCGTGATGAAGCCGTCCAGCAGCTTCGTCAACCCGCTACCCTTTTGATAGCTGTATACGCAGCCTACACGGGCACCAGAAGCCATATTCATGAGCATTGTGCCGGCCAGAAAGCGGCCCTGGCGGTCGCAGCGGCCATCATTGAAGCGCATACCGTCCATGGCATGGCTGACCGGCGCAAGACGTTCAAAGCCGAGTTGCCCACCGGTTTGCGGCGTCAGCCTGAAAATACCGCTTTCAGCGCCGACAACCCAGGCGTTTGCAGCAGCCGTTGGGGCAATACAGGCCAGCATCTCAGGCGCAAGCCAGCTGCTGGTCTGCCCTGTCGCTGGAATCCAGCGAGACAGTTTGCGCGCCGGAATATCCACCCAGTACAGCGCCTGCTCTGCGGCATGCCAGACCGGACTTTCACCCGTTCCATTGCGTGCGTCAAGCACCAGCTCGGCTCGTGTGAAGTCGCCCATGACGCTCAGTCGCCGAACGGACCGGCCACCACAAAACCGCCGCCCTGGTACAGGGCCACGGGATCCGTCAGATCCGGCGCCTGCGTACGCGCATACACCCCGTCACGGAAAATATCCGAGCTGTCCTGCGGCACATAGCCAATATGGCGCGCGCGGCTGTTGTCCCACCAAGTGACGGCATTGTCAGACATGCCGAACACTATGCTGTGACCCAGCACCGGCGTCGTCAGGCAAGCGGCGATCAGGCGATGCAGATCGTCAAAACTCAGCCAGGTTGCCAGCATGCGACGGTCTTTGGGCTCGGCAAACGAGGAGCCGATGCGCACGCAGGCAGTTTCAATGCCATAGCGGTCAAAGTAAAAGCGCGACAGGTCTTCCCCGAAAGCCTTGCTCAGCCCATACATGCCATCGGGCCGGGCCGGATGGTCTGCCGTGATGGTCTGGTCCTGGCGGTAAAAGCCGGTCACATGGTTGGAACTGGCAAACACCACGCGTTTGACTCCGTGTTTGCGGGCCGCCTCATAGAGGTTGTACACGCCGAGGATGTTGGCCTGAAGAATCGGCTCAAACGGCCCCTCCACAGAGATGCCGCCCAGATGAACGATGGCATCCACACCGCTGACCATGGCGTTGACGGCAGCGGCATCCGCCAGATCGGCCAGAATGACTTCTTCGCCGGCGCCAGCTTCGCCAAAAGCCTGAACATCGGACAGGCGCAGGACAGAACAGTTGGCCTTGAGGCGGTCGCGCAAGGCCTTGCCCAAACCACCCGCCGCGCCGGTCAACAGCAGCTTTTCATGAACCTTGATCGTCATTTCTTTGGGTACCTGGTGTAGTAGCAAACACTGGACTTTTCTTTTAAGTTTGTTAGAGTCAATCCATTCACACACAAGTTGTATGTTGTCTGATAACTTGAATTCTCAGTTTCCCTCTTTAGCTTGTCAATCACTTTTTTATGAACCCAAGGAAAACCCCTAGTCACCGCGAAGCACCCCAGACACAAGCCGTAAAGCAGGAGCCACAGCGTGCCCGCCGCCCTCGCGGACTGGTGAGCGAGATTGTGGAAAGCCTCGCCGCCAGCATTCGAGAAGGCAAGCTTCAACCTGGCGAAAAACTGCCGACGGAAGCCGAAATAATGAGCAGCTTTGACGTCAGCCGTACCGTGGTTCGGGAGTCCCTGTCCAGCCTGCAGGCTTCCGGGCTGGTCGAAACCCGGCATGGCATTGGCACTTTTGTACTGCCACCCACGGAAGCGGGCAATTTCAAAATAACGGCTGAAGACTTTGCCACGGTGGCGGATGTCATTTCGGTACTGGAGTTGCGCATCAGCCTTGAAACCGAGGCGGCCGGTCTTGCGGCCCAGAGGAGAACAGCAGAAAATCTCCGAGCCATGGAAACCGCCCTGCAGGCCTTCCAGGACTCCATCAGCCTGGACTCCGATGCAGTGCCACCCGACTTCCAGTTTCATATGGAAGTTGCCCGCTCGACCGGCAACCGGCATTTTTCCGACCTGATGACCTACCTGGGCACCATGATCATTCCGCGCACCCGTGTCAACACGGCACACAGCGCGCCAGAAGGCCGCCTCAATTACCTGCAGCGCGTCCACAGCGAGCATCAGAGCATCTACAACGCCATCAGCAACCAGGACACCGAAGCCGCACGCGCCGCTATGCGGACTCATCTTTTCAACAGCAGGGAAAACCTTCGCCGGGGCAGCAATGCACACACCATGCAGCCGCCCGATGGCGCCAAAGCCAACTAACCCCTCAGGGCATTGGCCATCAAACTGCAGCCGAACAATCGTCAAGTCATACGACAACCGATAAATAATTACCAAAGGGGTTTATGTCAGCCTGGTCGTTTCAAGGATGAGATAGGCCCGCTTGGCACCACCCCTTCAACACCACAAAAAGAGGAGACACCATGCAACGCCGTTACCTTGTCATTTCCACCATCGCCTCGGCCATCGCCAGCGCCGCGGCGCTTCCCAGCTGGGCGCAAGACAAATGGCCTTCCAAGCCTGTCACCTATATCGTGCCTTTTCCGGCCGGTGGCACCACCGACATTCTGGGTCGTCTGATTGGCCAAAAGTTGGGGCCCGTCCTCGGCACCACCATCGTGGTTGACAACCGTGGCGGCGCAGGCGGCAGCGTAGGCTCGGAAGTCGCGTCACGCGCGCCCGCAGACGGCTACACCCTGCTGGGCGGCACCATCAGTTCCCACGCCATCAATGTCAGCCTCTATCCCAAACTAGGCTACGACCCGATCAAGTCTTTCTCACCGGTAGCCCTGATAGGCACCAACCCCGTCGTGCTGGTGGTTGGCCAGAACAGCCCCTACAAGACACTGCAGGATGTGCTCGCCGCAGCGAAAGCAAAACCAATGACCATTTCATCGGCATCAGCGGGCAGTGGCACCTCTCAGCACCTGGCACTGGAACTGCTGGGTTTCAAATCAGGCACGCAGTTCATTCATGTGCCTTACAAGGGCAGCGGCCCTGCCATTCAGGATGTAATTGGCGCCCAGGTCGACATGATGTTCGACACCACTGTCGTGGCAGGCCCCCATATCCAGAGCGGCAAAGTGCGCGCACTGGCTGTCACTTCCGCGAAACGGCTGGAGTCCTTGCCGAATGTGCCCACAGTGGCAGAGTCGGGCGTACCCGGCTTTGAAGTCCTGTCGTGGCAAGCCGTTTTTGCACCGGCTGGCACACCCAGGCCCATTATTGAAAAGTTGCACACCGAGATTGTAAAAATCCTGCAACAGCCTGACATGCAGAATCGCCTTAAAACGCTGGGCATGCAGCCGTCCAGCATGACGATTGATCAGATTGCAGCTTTCCAGAAAGCCGAAGTCGAGAAATGGGCCCAGGTGATCAAGGCCGCCAACATCAAACTAGAGTAAGCCGGCCCTTCACGTCGGCCCCATTTCCGCGCTTGGCGGCATTGCGTTACCAAACGGTTTTGACTCGGTAGTCCAAACACCACGGGCATCATCAGCTATAAAACTCGTAGCAAAAGAGAATTTGCGTTATATTTGGTGTCAAGCTTTTGCTTACCGACAAACCATGAACCACGACCGACCAGAGGAGATGACCGAATGAGTGCCAAAGAAAATGCAGCCATCAGCGAGTTGCTTGAATTACTGGAATCACGCTATGCACTGCGTGTGCTTTGGGCATTGAAAGACGGCCACCCCCAGACTTTTCGCCTTCTGCAAGACAGCATTGGCAGCATCACCCCCAACACCCTGAACACGCGAATCAAGGAATTACGCGCCGCCGGTCTGCTCGGTCATGGCACGAATGGCTACACCGTGACCACGCTGGGCGCCGATCTATTGAAACGCCTGAATGACCTGCAGGCCTTCGCCGGCAAGTGGGCCGTCAGCCAGACCAAGGTCAGCGCAGAAAAAATCACATAAATTCAGCTGCTGCACTAAAAGATTAAAAAACAGGCCCAGTGCCTGTTTTTTTGAATCAACGCTGCCAAACCACTGTCGTGCACGTGCTAAAAACGCCTTACAGCACCGAATCCCTTGTCTTGAAAAGGGGTTTGTAATCCCCAGCTAAAGAAACTTAGCAGTTTCAATTTTGTTTACCCGCATGTCTAAAAATACACAACCTGAGCAAAATCAACCACTTAGCGGCGCGCCCAGCCCTGAGGAACTGGAAGCCGCACAGGCTGCCAATGAGTTTGACGCTTTAACCGCGGCAAAAGCCGAAATTTCGGCGCTGCAGGCAAAAAACACTGAGCTGGCCGACAGTTATCTGCGAGCCAAGGCTGAGGCTGAAAATGCCCGCCGGCGAGCCGAAGATGAAATTTCCAAGGCGCGAAAATTCGCACTGGAGAGCTTCGCGGAAAGCCTGCTTCCCGTGGCCGACAGCCTGGAAGCTGGCCTGACCATCAAGGACGCGACGCTCGATCAGTTGCGTGAAGGCTCGGAGGCTACGCTCAAGCAACTCAAGAGCGCACTCGAACGCAACAAGGTGATCGAAATCAATCCTGCATCCGGCAGCAAATTTGATCCGCACCAGCATCAGGCCATCAGCGTGGTGCCTGCCGACCAGGAAGCCAATACGGTGGTATCCGTGCTGCAAAAGGGTTACCTGATTGCCGATCGCGTGCTCCGCCCTGCCCTGATAACAGTGGCAGCACCAAAATAAAACAAAAACACTGATCAGGCACTTGAACTTGTGAAACTTATCCGCAAGTCATCAGCTTGATGAGTAGGACGGCAGAGCAGTCAGCCATCCGGCCATCCAGTCATTAACGAATCAAAAACAGGAGTAAATCATGGGAAGAATCATCGGCATCGACTTGGGTACCACCAACAGTTGCGTATCCATCATGGAAGGCAACACGCCCCGCGTCATTGAAAACTCTGAAGGCGCACGCACCACCCCCTCCATCGTTGCCTATCTGGAAGACGGCGAAGTGCTGGTGGGTGCATCGGCCAAGCGCCAGGCCGTGACCAACCCCAAGAATACCCTCTACGCCGTCAAACGCCTGATTGGCCGCAAGTTCAGCGAAAAAGAGGTCCAGAAGGACATCAACCTGATGCCTTACTCGATCGTGGCTGCCGACAACGGCGACGCATGGGTGGAAGTGCGCGGCAAGAAAATGTCTGCCCAGCAAGTCAGCGCCGATATTCTTCGCAAGATGAAGAAAACCGCAGAAGACTACCTCGGCGAGGCGGTTACAGAAGCCGTGATCACCGTGCCCGCGTATTTCAATGACGCTCAGCGTCAGGCGACCAAAGACGCCGGCCGCATTGCTGGCCTGGACGTCAAGCGCATCATCAACGAGCCTACCGCTGCAGCCCTTGCATTTGGCCTGGACAAGCAGGAAAAAGGCGATCGCAAGATTGCCGTGTACGACTTGGGCGGCGGCACTTTTGACGTCTCCATCATTGAAATTGCCGATGTCGATGGCGAAAAGCAGTTTGAAGTGCTGTCAACCAACGGCGACACCTTCCTGGGCGGCGAAGACTTTGACCAGCGCATCATCGACTTCATCATTGCCGAGTTCAAGAAAGAGCAAGGCGTTGACCTGTCCAAGGACGTGCTGGCCCTGCAGCGTCTGAAAGAGGCCGCCGAGAAGGCAAAGATCGAGCTGTCTAACAGCGCACAGACCGATATCAACCTGCCCTACATCACCGCCGATGCGTCCGGCCCTAAACACCTGAGCGTCAAGATGACCCGCGCCAAGCTCGAAAGCCTGGTCGACGAACTCATCGAGCGCACGATTGCTCCTTGCCGCGTGGCAATCAAGGATGCAGGCGTGAGCGTCGGCGACATCCACGACGTGATCCTGGTCGGCGGCATGACCCGCATGCCCAAGGTACAGGAGAAGGTCAAGGAATTCTTCGGCAAGGAACCCCGCAAAGACGTGAACCCCGACGAAGCTGTGGCCGTTGGTGCTGCGATTCAGGGTCAGGTCCTGTCAGGCGACCGCAGCGACGTGCTGCTGCTCGACGTCACCCCGCTCTCCCTGGGTATCGAAACCATGGGCGGCGTGATGACCAAGATGATCAAGAAAAACACGACCATCCCGACCAAATTTGCCCAGACTTTCTCAACCGCTGAAGACAACCAGCCAGCCGTGACCATCAAGGTGTTCCAGGGCGAGCGTGAGATTGCCTCGGGCAACAAGGCGCTGGGCGAGTTCAACCTCGAAGGCATTCCACCGTCAGCACGCGGCACGCCGCAAATTGAAGTGTCTTTCGACATTGACGCCAACGGTATCCTGCACGTCGGCGCCAAAGACAAGGGCACCGGCAAGGAAAACAAGATCACCATCAAGGCCAACTCCGGCCTGTCCGAGGCTGAGATCCAGCAGATGGTGAAAGACGCCGAGTTGAACGCTGAAGACGACAAGAAAAAAGTTGAATTCGTGCAGGCCAAGAACAGTGCCGAAGCCATGGTACACAGCGTGAAAAAATCGCTGGGCGAGTATGGCGACAAGCTGGACGCTGGCGAGAAGGAAAAAATCGAAGCTGCCATCAAGGACATGGAAGAGGCACTCAAGAGCGACGACAAGGCCGCCATTGAAGCAAAGAATGCAGCCCTGATGGAAGCCAGCCAGAAACTCGGGGAAAAAATGTACGCGGACATGCAGGCCTCGCAAGCGGCTGCTGGTGGTGACGCCGGCGGTGCAGCAGGTGCCGGGCAGGCACAGGCAAAACCCGCTGACGACAACGTGGTTGACGCTGAAGTCAAGGAAGTGAAAAAGGGCTAATTGCAAGGCGGCCTTGAATGGCACGCTAAAGCATCCAGCTAGGCGGAAACCAGGAGTAATCCCGGATTTCCGCTTTTGCGTTTCATTTTTCAATGCTCAGACCTTCATGCAGCGCCTTGGCTTGCCTCCCTGTTTGTTGACCACAGAGCCCCCTAACGAAGATTCCCTGACCTGACATGGCCAAAAAAGACTATTACGACACGCTAGGTGTTCCAAAAAATGCCAGCGACGAAGACATCAAGAAAGCGTATCGCAAGCTTGCGATGAAACATCACCCCGACCGCAACCAGGGTGATGGCTCCAAGGTTTCCGAAGAGAAATTCAAGGAAGCCAAAGAAGCTTACGAGATGCTTTCCGATGAAAACAAACGTGCCGCTTATGACCAATATGGTCACGCCGGCGTCGACCCCAACATGCGTGGAGGCGGCCCTGGCGCGGAAGGCTTTGGCGGATTTGCAGAAGCCTTCGGCGATATTTTTGGCGATGTGTTCGGGGGCCAGCGTGGCGGACAGCAACGTGGTGGCCGTCAGGTCTATCGCGGCGGCGACTTGAGCTACGCCATGGAAATCACCCTGGAAGAGGCTGCTCATGGCAAGGACGCGCAAATCCGCATCCCAAGCTGGGACGACTGCACGACCTGCCACGGCAGCGGCGCCAAACCCGGCACCAAGGTTGCCACCTGCACCACCTGCCACGGGCAGGGTGTGGTACAGATGCGTCAGGGCTTTTTCAGCGTGCAGCAAACCTGCCCGCAGTGTAAGGGCACAGGTAAGCTTATTCCCTCTCCTTGCGTCGCATGCCATGGCGTGGGCAAGACAAAGAACAACAAGACCCTGGAAGTCAAAATCCCCGCAGGCATTGACGACGGCATGCGCATCCGGTCGACCGGCAACGGCGAGCCGGGCACTAATGGCGGCCCGCCGGGCGATTTGTATATCGAGATACGGCTCAAAAAGCACGATATTTTTGAGCGTGACGGTGACGACTTGCATTGTGCCGTACCCATCAGCTTCACCATTGCCGCCTTGGGCGGCGAAATTGAAGTACCAACGCTGGCGGGCAAGGCTGCGATTGATATTCCTGAAGGCACGCAGACTGGCAAGCAATTCCGGCTGCGCGGCAAAGGCATCAAGGGTGTGCGCTCCAGCTATCCGGGGGATCTGTACTGCCACATCACAGTGGAGACACCCGTGAAACTGACAGAACACCAGCGCAAGCTGCTCAAGGAGCTGGACGAGTCACTAAAAAAAGGCGGCGCCAAGCATTCGCCCAGCGAAGAAGGCTGGACCGACAAGCTGAAGAACTTTTTCAGCGCCTAGCGACAGGCCAGACCGCGCTCGCCATGCTGGCTTCGCGGCCTCTTCAATGCCGCAAGCAAATTACGCCTTCTTTTCCCATCAAATACCGGATTTATTCCGGTATTTTTTTGGCGATTCCGCTGCTATCGGCCCCCACCAGCTTGAGACTGGCATCGTGCATAACACTTGGCTGTAAGACGTGAAGCTAAAGGCAAAACGATCCACAACACCCGCACCCTAAGGCTTATTGCGCTGCGATCGGGATTTCTCTCCCGAAAAAATAGCCAGGCACCAACTGCAGGGTCGGGGACCCATAGACGCAAAAAAGCCCCGGAGCACAAAGGCTGGCGGGGCTTTCAGGGTGTTTCTTTGAACCATTTTGAATGGTAGAAAACACAGGTCTTGGCGGAAACGGAGCCAGCTAATTGTGAATTCGGCATTGCCCGCAATCGACCGAAAGTCCAATTGCGACGCGAAGTTACGGCTGGATGACTAGCCGTTATCGACCGCGATTAGACGCGATTGAATGACGCTTTCCTGTGAGTCGTGCTGTGAGTCAAATGGCACCCCATGAAAGCAACGAACCCAAAATCAATCCAAGATCAGATCGATCAAGCCGCCCCGCGCGCCAACGGCAAGACGACCAAACTCTACAGAATCGGCAATGCCGATTTTCTCCTGCAAGTTACCCCAGGGGGCGTGAAGTCGTGGATCTACCGATACACACTCAACTGCCGCACCCGAGCAATGGGCCTTGGCCCGGTACGCAAGGTTTCCTTCGACGATGCAAAGAAACTGGCCCGCAAGATTCGCGTCCTGCTGGACGACGACATCGACCCGCTGGCCGAACGTGACCGCATCAAACAGGTCAAGGCACCCGAGCAAGCCAAAAGCATGACATTCCACCAATGTGCAATGGCGTATATGGAAGCACACGGTGCGACCTACAAGAACCCCAAAAGCGCGGCGCAATGGGCGGCCAGCCTAGAAACCTATGCCTACAAAGTGATGGGGGACAGAGCCGTCGCAGATATCGACGTTCCGATAATCACAAGAGTAATCGAACCTATCTGGAAAACCAAGAACGAAACAGCTTCTCGGCTACGTGGACGCATTGAAAAAATCCTTGGTTGGGCCACAGTCAGTGGCCACCGTCATGGAGATAACCCGGCGCGGTGGACTTCACATCTCAGTGAAATTTTTCCGAAACGCTCAGCCGTTCGCAAAATCAAACACCATCCCGCACTACCCTATGCCGAACTGCCACAGTTCATGCGCACCTTGGAGCGTTCACCAGGAATCGGCAGTTGGGTCATGCGCTTCCTGATCCTGACAGCGACGCGCACCACTGAGGTCCGCGCCGCCGAGTGGACCGAAATCGACATGGAACAGCGCCTGTGGAGCATCCCCGCAGCGCGCATGAAGGCGTCACGTCCCCACCGCGTTCCGCTGTCAGAGCCAGCAATGGATATCCTGCAATACATGAAGGCCATCAACGATGCTCACCCAACGCCATCGAAGTACGTCTTCAATGGTCAGCAATGGGGCAAGCACCCATCGGAGGCCATTATGCTGGCCCTGCTAAAGCGCATTGGCCGCACCGATATCGTTCCGCATGGCTTTCGCAGCACCTTCCGCGATTTCATTGCCGAACAGACCCAATTCCCGCGCGAGGTCGCTGAGGCCGCATTGGCCCATGCGCTGCAAGACAAGACCGAAGCGGCATACCAACGCGGGGACTATCTGGAAAAGCGCCGCGAAATGATGGACGCATGGGGTGCCTACTGCATGGCGGTCCCCATGAAATCCGCTGAAATCGACAACGCCGGGATCGACCGCGATTTGCTTCCGGTCAAAAGCGTGCTATAGAATCCTACCCATGGTCGCATCGCAGGTAATAATGTGACTTGGTGGGTGAACAACTCTGCAATTGGTTGTCCCCCCGTATCAACAGCTTCTTGCTAAGTAAGGTAGGAAGCATTGCATCACTGCCAACACGTTGGCACCATGCGCATGAGTTCTGAGCAGAGCAGACTTTTGCCTTGTAGATGGTTTTGGTCGAATTTATCCGGAGTGTCCTTAACAGACACAAAAGGAGAATCCGTTGACCAAAGCATTCACTCCGCTTTTTAGCCTGCAGTCAATGGTTTCTCCGAATGGAGAAAAACCAATGACGATGATAGAAATCAAGAATGCAGTTGCGACCGCATTGGAGCGTAACAAGCTGCTGCGCGATGCCGAGGTACGCGCACTGACCAAGATCGGCAAGACCAAGCGCAATGCGCTCATGAATGCCGGGTTATTCCCTAAACCCGTCAAGGTGCTCAACGAGCATCAACTGCCGGGCCGTACCAACTACTGGACGCAGGGCGAAATCCTCGACTACCTGCAAGCCCAGATTAATGCCCGCAACCAGCGCCTGGCCGAAATCGCGAATCATGGCCTCAACGGCTTGTTGAACCAAGCTATCAAAGCAGCTGAAGGGGCACGTCATGCGTAAGCCTCATCCCAATCTGACCAAGGTGGCTCAGGTCGCTGGCGTGCCGGACCAGTTGCACCCCAGGCGCCGCAAGAGCATCCCGATGGCGGAATTTATGCAGTGGGAATTTCCGGACGAAGAGCATCTACTCGGGCCGGTTATCACCAATGGTTCTACCGGAATGCTCTCTGCACAGCGTGGACTTGGCAAATCTCTGCTGGGATTGCACATTGCCTATGCCGTTGCCGGCGGGAAGACTCTGAAGCCGTGGGGTCGCGGCAGCGGCGGCGTGGTCGTCTATCTGGATGGCGAAATGAAAGCAAAGGACTTTCAAGACCGCCTGCGCCAGATCTTCAATCGTGACCCAAAACCGGCGACCAAGAAGCGGGTTGTCCAAAACCTGCACCTCATCGGCCGTACCGCATTCAAGCATGACATCGGCTACATCGACAACGAGGAGGATCAGGCATTCATCGAGTCCTTGCTACCCGAGCCGTGCGACCTGCTCATCGTGGACAACCTCTCAGCATGGAAGAGTTCCGGTAGTGAGGATGGCACTGCGTTTGCCCCCATCAAACGCTGGCTGGCCCACTTGCGCACCAAAGGCATCGCCGTGCTGCTAATTCACCACACCGGCAAGAACGGCAGCAGCCAGCGCGGCACCAGCATCCACGAAGACATGCTGGACTACTCCATCCTATTACGCGAAGGCAAGTCCAGCAAGCCGAAGAACGGCACCAGTTTCTTGCTGGAGCACACGAAGTTGCGCGGTCTGCACCCCGATCTCCCCAAGGTGTGCCGCTACACGTTCACGACCGACAAGGACGCGGACGTGATGGATCACCACTACGAAGACGGTGAAATCGAGCCGATCAACGCGGTAGACGCCGAAATTCTTGAACTGCTCAAGGAAGGGAAATCTGGCAAGGAGGTTGCCGAGGCTCTTGGTATCAATCCCTCCAAGGTCACCAGGACCAAGTCTGACTTGCATGCTGATGTGCTGACCGAGATTAAAGCCGCGCAGGCAGAACGAACGGCGGCGAAAAAAGCGGCGGGAGGCAAGTCATGACAGATTGCACGCTTGCAAACACTAGCTCGCGCAATCGTGCAATCGGTCTCTCAGGCCGATTTTCGCAGGCACTTTGCGTGGTGACGAACGACCTTATTCCCGCCATGCAAAGCCACCACATGTGCAAGCGCAAAGATGGCACGGCGGGCCTCGTGGAGACTGCCGCAGGCCATGCCGATGCTGCCGGAGGCGAATCCGTCAATTACGGAGGCTGGCGAATTGGCCCGCTATGTAATGAAAGCAAGTTCACCATCGACCACGACCACGACCAAGTTGAAGACAATCGTTCATGGCCTGACACCATTGAGGAGGTGCTGTCATGACCGACTCGTCCAAGCTGTGTCTGGACTTGCGCAGCATGCCCGACGAGGCTCGCCGCCAAGTGGAGGTACATCACGCACAGACCAAGAATAAGCGCAATCAGAACGTCGGAAAACCCTACACCAAGGAAATCCAAGTCACCAGCCCGATGAGCGGCACTGGCATGACGTTCGAAACCTACTGGGATGGAACCGGAAAGGAGTTCCTGCAATCCCAAATTGTCGCGGCCATGAACCTTCCCAACGCGCTCACGGGGCACAACTGCGAGCACGGGACCAGCGTGTTTGCAGCGGGGGTTTCCGGTTTTTATTTGTTCAAGCACTGGATGGCACGCGACGGAGTTCCTGGTAGCGCACTGGAGATGCTCACCACCCACCATGTCGCCCTGCATGGGGCCACGGTGACCTTCCTGCTCAGAGCCGAAACCGAGGAAAAAACCCGCACCATCCTTTTGCAGATGAAGGCCGCAGCACGCATTCTCGGCTTATCACCAACGGGGGAAGACTCCACCAATGAGACGTTCTACATTCGCTGCAATGGGTTTTTGGTGACCGTGTACCACAAGACCAACTTCAGCCATTGCGACTTTCCCAATGAGGAGTTGGCCGAAACGCTCAAAGCCCGAGCCCGCTGCATCATCCGTATCGAGGTCTATATGCAAGGACATTTCTTGCGCAAACGCGGTTGGGATGCGCTGGAAAGCTGGCGCAACGCCTACCCGGAAGGGCGGTACGAGGCCATCTTCGGGGAGATGGTACGCGGCCTGTTCAAGCTGGAAAAAGTCAAACAGGGCGTAATCAAACCGGGCGTGATCTTGCGCAACAAGGCTCCGCGCCAAGAGGCCATGCAGCGACTCACCGATACGGAGTGTGCCATCGTTCAAGCCTACCTTGCGGGAACACCAGCCGACGAACTGCCCTCCATCAAGGAATGCGCCACCGCAGATGCCCGCAGCAAAATCAAGAGCAGGTGGAGAAAATCGGTCCTTGAGAAGCTGCGCATCGACATCACGATCCCTTGGAAACAGCATCAGGAACTGCGCCACGCTGATCTGGACCGGCTGTTGCAATACCCCGGCGACTACCACCCAGATGCCACCACGGCGGCGCACTGCTTCTGCGAGGAGAACTGGCCCAAGCAGCGCGCACACCTCAAGTCGCTCTATCGCCAAGAGGTTGAGCGGCAGTCTGCTGCGTGAACTGGTGCCGCCATGCCGCTACCACTCGACAACGCTCGCGGACGGTCGGCATGGCAATTTGATAAACATTGTTTATCAGTACCGAAAGGAGCCAGAAATGCTAGTGAAAGTCTGCAAGCACGGGAATAGCCTGAGCGTCAGGTTGGGGTCATACATCACCCGCACCGCACACATCCGGGCAGGAGACATGGTTGACCTATTCATGCTTCCGAGTGGCGAGATACGCATCAAACCGCGGAAAAGTGCGGTTCCGGTAGACGCCGACGATCTACCTACCGACAGCGATAAGGAGCAAACCCCCATTGAGGAGCAGTGGTAATGAAAGATACTGATTGCCCCCGTCACCCGAAACGCTGGTTTGACGGCAGCACCGCTCAGGAACACATCCGGGATGGGCTGCAACTATTAGCGCGAATTGTGCTGCTGACGGTCTCAGTGGGATGCCTGTAGATCAATGCGCGGCGTCCCGGATGGCGATGATCGTGGCGCGGCTGACTTGGTAGCTGGTGGCCATGCTGCTGACGGTTGCCCCTGCGGTCAGAGCCTGACGTATCGCCCGCCGTTGCTCGGGACTAGTCTTAGATGGCCGGCCCATGTGTGTTCCAGCCGCGCGGGCACGAGCCTGACCGGCTTGGGTACGTTCGATGATGAGGTCTCGCTCAAAGTCGGCCACCGCCGCCAGCATCTTGACCATCAATGCGCCCGCCGAGGAGGTCAAATCAAGATTACCAAGCTGCAAGACCACCAGCCGGATGCCCTCGCGCTGAAAACGCTCCACGGTCTGCTGTACGTCGATGGAGTCCCGGCCAATCCGGTCGAGCTTGGTCACGACCAAGGTATCCCCCTCGTCCATGCGCTCAAGCAAGCGCTGAAATCCTGACCGCTGCGCCGCAGGCACTGAGCCAGACACCTGTTCCTCGATAAAGAACTTGGGCCGAATGGTGTACCCAGCCCGTGCGATCTGCTCGCGCTGGTTCTCAGTCACTTGCTGAACGGTAGAGACACGCGCATAGGCGAAAACGCGCTGCGAACCGTCAGCGGCGGTGTTGGAAAGTGATGTTGGCATGGTGGTGCATGTTGAAAATGGTTGGAGGCTATGTTTCCGACAGTCGGAGCATGGCTGTCAGAAAGTGGTCACTTGTTGACGCGGCCGATTCGACTGCCGCGTTGTATCGATCAGCGTCAGAACCTGACGATGGCTTGATGCCCAGCACTGGGGGGGAGAGGTTCGGTCATGGCTGATGTCTTTGGTAAAGTTCGGCCACATGAGTGCGACGCCAGAAACGACAAAGGGCTACGACATGTGCCGTAGCCCTTTGGTTTGGATGGATCTCTTTTCCCGCGACTCACACGGCACGGCCTACCGCTGCCAGCATGCCGCCTAACGGTGCGGTGCCGTGTCATCACTGTAGCTATCGGTCACATTGGCTGTCCAGTTCGGTAAAACTTTGCGCGGGGCGCAGGCTAAGTCCTACTGAGCTGACACCCGTTGTTTGAGCTGCCTTGCGGGCCGACGTTTTGCTCCATTTCCAACTTCAAATCTTCCCGTCTGACAACTGGAAAACGCTCTTGACCGCCATTTTTACGTGCTTTCAGTCCGCCGATAACACCAGCCGCCCGCAAATCACCCTTGCCTAACTCATTGCTCGAATGGAGTCGATTTGTGCCTGCAATTCTTGTAGGTCGGTGACAAGGTCTGCGTGATTTGGTCCATACTCCAAGCTTCGAACGTTATAGGCAGACGCCAAGTCCTTTTTTACGAACGAGGTATGTGACCCCTCCCGCAGCAGTGCGTAATGGGGACGGTTAGGGTTAGCTGTAATCCTAACCTCTTCAAGAAGCAAAAGAACGTCAGGGTCATCCATGCCACAACCGATAAAGATGCAGGTATTGGTCAACAGCAATGCTTTGAGGATCGCATAGAACGAGGCATGTTTTTCCTTTGCAGCGTGATATTGCGCTTTGGTGAAAACCATATGTGAAATCTCATCGATACTCCCGTGCGCTTTAATGATCAAGCGGGTATCGGATCGAATCTCGTCTCCTAAAGAATTGCTGTAATACGGAATTACCTTAAATCCTTCGGTTGAAGCTGTAAGGCAATGCTTTTCATAGATTTTGTCGAAATTTGTGGTTATGACGAGCCTGGAGTCCAGATTGAAAATGACTTTGTGTAATCCGCTTGGCTCAAATGTCGCGTCGTTGAAGTTCGTATTCAGTAATGCGTGATAGTCACCGGGGTCAGCCTCATCGTTGATTGCCTGAAGAGCAAGAAGCAACCTGTTCTGATCAATCAAATTGTTGATATCGGTCTTTATTTGTGGGGCATGTATCAGATCGACAGCCGCCTTTAAAAACTCTTTCCATTCTTGTGGGCGTTTCCCCGCTGGGTTGGTAGCTGAAGCAGCCACTCCAGCACCCAGAAAAAGCATGCACCGCCGCCTAGCAATCTCGGTTACGAGCGATTTGGGCCAGTTGATCATGCCTTCTCCAAGTTCGCGACCAGTTTGTCACTGATTTCGGACATAAGCTTCTGGAAGTCCTTTACCTGTCCGTACTGATTGCCAATAACGCCATCACTGTACTCAAGGGCATGCATCGGTGCTTTAGCGGCTTGCGCCATAGGAACCAAGCTGTAGAGGTAAGGGATGTGGCCGAGTTCCACGTCCTGCGAATCCAGTCCAACCGCCACAAGATTTTTCATGGCTTCTTGAACGGTCCCAGGAATTTTCTTCATTATTTCGTCATATGATTTAACAGGCCGTGGCCCAGCCTTGAATTGCCGACTTACATACTGCTGGACTGAGTAGCCCAAAAATCGGTGCTTGTTCGCCGTGTCACGGATGATTTGGTACTGTTCGAAAGCTTTCGGGTTTTCGCGCAAACCATCACTGACGGAGCTCATGTACTGAGCATCCCATTTCTTGATCCATTCAGAGATATTTTTGATGCCAAGGAGACTGAAAATGTCGCATCCAAATGGTGTCACGATGTAGTCGCAGGAAAGGATAATCGAACGATTCAGTGCTCCTAGCGACGGCCCTACATCGAAAACAATTAAGTCATAACGATCCCCAAGACTTTCCAACAATTGGTGACACCAATTTGTGATTCTGTAACCTCCGATATCACGTCCCCGGACAGCAGACCATGCGTCACTTAACTTGTCTTCAATAATTGACATGCTTGGGTGCCCCGGAATCAGATCGGTGCCAAATCGATTTTTTGTACCGAGGAGCGGCTCCGCAGGGAGTTGAATCTGGGGCTCTCCCATCTCAAACGGAGATAAGTACGAATAAAGGGTCTTTGATGTCGGGTTATCTGCGAGATAGATTTGCTCGCACTCTTCTTCGGAAAGAATTGCCTGTGTTGCATTGCATTGCGGATCGGCATCAACTAGCAGGACTCGTTTTCCTTTGTGCATATTCATATAGGAAACAAGGTTGCAGGCTAGAGTTGTTTTTCCGACACCACCCTTGTTGTTAAAGAAAGCTATTGATTTCACAGGATCTCCTTGGGGCGTGTGCTATGTACGCAGCATTAAGCTGAAAGCTGAGCAAAAAGCCTTGATGATACGTCTCATCAAGCTAGAAAGTGAAGGCCGCACTCCTACGACTTTCATGAATAGTCCTGCCGAAGTAAGATCATGGCTTTGGGCATATCAATGAAAATCTCGGAGACAGTCGTACTGCTGCAACGTGGGGAATTTGCCGAGTCAGCCGAGTGGAAAGCAATCCGCGACACCATCCATGCAGCCATTGCGCAAGCTGAATGGCCGATAGGTTCTGGCTCGTTCACCATCCACCCAGAGAGCGGCAAGAAGTCGGGCAAAGGTAACGGGGTCGTTCCAATCAAGCTCAAGCCCATGCAGGTACTCGAGGCCGCAGGCTGGGTGCTCGAATACCCTTGGGACGTAGCGACGAAGGCCACACCGGCCGGGAAGAAGGGCAAAGGCACCAAGCCCGGAGATATTGACGCTGCAAAGCAGTTCCCACAAGGCCTTGTGGTTGTCGAGTGGGAAACGGGCAACATTAGTTCATCGCACCGCGCCATCAACAAAATGGCTTTGGGCTTGGTGGTGAAGAAATGCGTTGCGGGCGTGCTGGTCGTGCCGAATATGAAGCTGGCGCAGTACCTGACTGACCGCATCGGCAACATTGAGGAAATCCGCCCTTATGCCCCGCTTTGGGAGAACCTGAACATTGCGGAAGGTGTCCTGGAGCTTGTGGTTATTGAACAGGACGCGGAAAGCACGGGCGCTCCAAAGATACCCAAAGGCAAGGACGGTAGAGCGGCAGAAGGCGCACTGTCCGCCCTGATAAACAACCTCTAGCCCTCTACGAAATCCGTGTTCTTGTGGTGCGCGATTTCGTCATCCCGTAACCGTTCCTTGATCTGCTGCGCAAAGTCCAGTTCAACGCCGATCCAGTAACGGTTTTTCTTCTCGCACACTGCAAACGTGGTGCCTGAACCGCCGAAGGGGTCGAGCACAACTTCCCCCTCTACCGTGCTGATTTCAACCACACGGTCAAGCAGCTTGGTTGAGAGCGCGTTTGCAGGCCTGTCTTTAGACTTGAACTTCCAGTGACGCACTGGCGGAATGTCCGTCCATACGTCGCGCAAATTCACCCCGAGCGGGTTCATTGCGTGCCTGTGCCCGCCGTAGTCCTTCACATCCCCGCCACAGTGTCGGCATACCTCAATCGGCGTGCGAACCTTTCTAAAGGTCTTGGGCTTGCCCTTGGAGAAGTACAGCAGCGAGTAATGGCTAGGGTACAGCCGCCCCGAAATAGGCATCGTAGATTTCACGTCAACAGTAATGTCATGGCGGAAGGTTAGACCCTTCTCCATTAGGTACGCACCCAAGACGATATTCCAGCGCGGCAGGTTGTAGAGGAACAGGGAGCCGCCCGGTTTCAGTACCCGGATGCACTCGTCTAACCACGCTTTGCACCATGTGACGTACTGCTGTTCGGATAGGTTGTCCTTCGACTTCGCCCCGTATTTCTTGTCGAGGTTAAACGGAGGATCAGCAAACACGGTGTCGATTGAATCGGACAGCACCAGCGGCAGGACTGCCAAGCAGTCACCATCAAACAGGGCACCGAGAGAGGACACAAAGAACGGCTTGGCTTCTTTCGCAAGGAGCCCGGACGGCTGGAAGGGTGCAAGGGGCGCGACTGGTTCCGGCTGTACGTCTGCCGTGGCTTTGGCCGTTCTCTTTTTACGGGTCGGTGTTGGTGCCTGTTCTGCTGTGAACGGGTCTAATACTTCGGTCATTGCACACTCATTCATAGGTTGTCTGGTCTTTGGGCATCACGGCCGCTGCGCATCTGTGGTTCGCGTTCACTGTGCACGAACCGGCGCCATGTCCCCATGTTACAAGACCAGCCGATGCTGCACCTCGGGCGGGTCCATGGCGTACTGCTATGCAGATGCGGATGAGCTGGCCGACGTTCCTGGCCTGCCGCCAGAAGCACTACTACAGCATTCATCCAGCAAGCCGAGCCAGTGAATCTTTACGGAGAGCAACGGCGAGTTCCTCGATCAAGCCGTCCGGCACGTCCTTGACCTGCACCGGGTAGTGCAATGCCAACAACCGCTGCAGGAGCAATGGTGTCTGTCGGAACCTCGCAGTCAATGCCCGATGCAGCGTGTCGCGGTAGAACGTCTCCGGTGCATGGTGACTTTGCAGCGCCTTGCGCAAGGCCAACGGCCAGTCGGCGGCCTTGGCACTGCGCCACACCTGGTCATCCAAAATGAAGTCCAGCGGCACTGCCGGATGCAGCCAGCCGAAGTCCTGCTCAGGCCCCTCAACGAGGATCTGCTCGATGTTGAAGTGCTGCCCCGGCTCGGCCAGTTCAAGGCTGCCGTCAAGTTCAGGCCGATAGCTGAGCCGGTATCGGCGACCTTGGGCAAAGCGCAGTTCAACTCCCCAGGCTGCTTCGCCGTCTGCACCGCCCTCACCCACAACCACCGCTTCGGCCAACGTGGTGCCGATGGCCGGTAGCGCCGACTCCCTCCAGGTGTGCCAGTGCTCCTCCCCGGATGGCAAACCGAAGGTGATCGGCAGCAGTGTGGCGACATCTTCACGGTCACAGACGGTGGCACGATACCCCAGCGAGACCGACGCCCCCGATGGCAAGCCGTACAGGGTGCCTTGCTGGTGACGCAGGTAGCGCAGGGGTGAGGTGCAGATCAGGGCCGCTCGATCAAAGAGAAATACCAATGCTCCTGACAGCGGTGGAACCCCTTTCGGGGCATAGCGTTGGGAGGTGTATTCGCCCCATGGCTCGAACACGTCCACGCCAAGCAGGCGTTGGCCTGCCAGTGCGTTGAAATCCATGGCCTATTTCGCCGTGGACTTGTTCATGGGCGTGACGCCGATATACCAACTGGGCTCCAGCCCTGCCAGATCCGTCCGCATATGCAGCTTGGCGTCTGCATGCATGTAGGGGTCAATCGCGTACTGGACGACCCTACCGTCTGCCCCCTTCTGGCGGTGAATGAGGACGTTGCGCCCCTCGTGGACCTCATCGACGGAAATCATGGCGATGGCAAGGTCCGGCAGGTCTTTGACGCTAGAGCACTCCAGCCAAACGGTAGCCACCCAGCCGTAATGAGCCAGCAATTTGGCGCTAAGGTCACCATCTATCCACGCGTGGTAGGGGCCGATTTTTGGCAATCCGAACGCTTCGGCTTGTTGAAAGACCTCTTGCAGCGTCTTGCCAGCAATGGTGGCGATGACGGCAAAGGTGTCGTCATGGCGGCCTTGTTGCGGCACGCGTTTAAAGGTAGGCAGAGCGATTGCGGCAGTTCCGGCGGGTGCCTGCGGGTTGTTGGTGGTAGCCATGGGTTGATTCCTTGAGTGAAGGGTTGAAATCAACGCGCAGGGCAAAGCCAGCCCGTGTTGCCTATGGGCTCAGAGGTTCAGAAAAGAAGGGGAAGTGGGCTTTGCGGCGATGGGCGGAATGCCCTGCGCGCTGGTCAGCGGCAAACCCACACCGGGAGGTGATGCTGCCGTGACGCTTTCAGTGTATGCGCCTACTAACAACGACGGCGAAGTAAATAACTTTGCCAGACCGTAGGCTTTGGCAACCGCCTCCGAGCAGAAGCGACGAATTAAATGCCATCCAGAAAACACAAACGGCGCAGCGATTTGATTCGCTGCGCCGTTGTGAGTTGCTTTGTGAGTCAGTCGATGTTAAATTTTAAAACTTTTAACAATCAACGACTTACAGGCGTCATTGGCGGAAACGGAGAGATTCGAACTCTCGATGAGGCTCTACACCCCATACTCCCTTAGCAGGGGAGCACCTTCGGCCACTCGGTCACGTTTCCAATAAGAACATTATCTCACGAGATCGGCCTCAATTTCAGGCAGTAGGTTGGTCAAGTTCAAAAGCTTTATGCAAGGCACGCACGGCCAGTTCCATGTACTTCTCGTCAATCACGACGGAGGTCTTGATTTCGCTCGTGGAGATCATCTGAATGTTGATGCCCTCTTCGGCCAAAACGCGGAACATCTTGCTGGCGATGCCGACATGGCTACGCATGCCGATGCCCACGATGCTGACTTTGCAGATGCGGGCGTCGCCGGTGACTTCCTGAGCACCGAGCGCGGGCAAGACCTTGGCTTTCAACAGCTCAACGGTCTTGGCGTAATCGTTGCTGTTGACGGTAAAGCTGAAGTCGGTTTTGCCATCCCTGCTGATATTCTGAATGATCACATCAACTTCAATATTGGCATCGGCCACGGCACCCAGAATCCGGTAGGCAATGCCCGGGGTGTCTGGCACACCAAGCACGGAAATTTTGGCTTCGTCGCGGTTGAATGCGATGCCCGATACGATGGCTTTTTCCATTTTTTCGTCTTCCTCAAAACTGATCAAAGTGCCTGACTTGGCCTCTTCGTTGATGTCGATGTCCCAATCCGTGAAGCTGGACAGGACGCGCAGCGGCACTTTGTACTTGCCGGCAAATTCGACGGAGCGGATCTGCAGTACCTTGGAGCCCATGGAGGCCATTTCGAGCATCTCTTCGAAGCTCACTGTCTGCAGGCGGCGCGCCTCGGGCACCACGCGCGGGTCGGTCGTGTAAACGCCGTCCACATCGGTATAGATCAGGCATTCCTTGGCGTTCATTGCTGCAGCGATCGCCACGGCTGAGGTGTCAGATCCGCCGCGCCCCAAAGTGGTGACGTTACCCTCATCGTCCACCCCCTGGAAGCCGGTGATGATCACCACCTTGCCGGCGTCCAGATCCGCGCGAACCCGCTCGTCGTCAATCGACTCGATGCGGGCCTTGGTGTAGGCGTTGTTGGTTTTGATGGTCACTTGCCAGCCGGCATAACTCACGGCCGGCATGCCTTCGGCCTGCAGGGCGATGGCCAGCAAGGCGCTGGAAGCCTGCTCGCCGGTGGCCGCCAGAGCATCAAGCTCGCGGCTGTAGGCGTCATCAGGTTTGGCGGGCGCCAGCTCTTTGGCCAGACCCAGCAGACGGTTGGTTTCGCCACTCATGGCGCTGGGAACGACGACCATCTGGTGACCTGCCCGCGCCCACTTGGCGACGCGCTTGGCCACATTGCGGATGCGCTCGGGCGAGCCCATCGATGTACCGCCGTATTTATGAACGATCAAAGCCATTGCAGGATGTCAATCAGGAGTATGTTGTGAACTTGCTTATTTTCCAGCCCATGCAGGGAAGACCGCTTCCGCGAAAGCTTCAATCCCAACTCACCGGCAAAGCCATAAATTATACCCAGCACAACCCGCTGCTCAGCGGGTCGCGGCGGCAGCGGCGGTGTAATGCAAAACGCCCCCCAGCCGCGTTACATGGCCACAAGCCACCTTGATGTGAATGTGGTGGCCGCGGGTGGTGCATGCGGCAATTTGCAGCAGCAGCTGATCGAGCTGAGCCGCACTTGGCGTCGCCTGGTGTTGCAGTAGCCAGTAGCGCAGCACGTTGGCCTGGCGCGGCTGAGACAGGGCTTGCAGGGACTTGATAGGGGGCGGCGCGCCGATTGCAGCCAGGTCCTGCCGGGCAACTTCGAGCAACAGATCATGGGCCTGCGCGGCATGCCGGGCACTGCGCGCGAAGGTCTCGCGAAACTGCGGAAACGCTTGCGCCAGCGCCGGCAGCACACGCGCACGAATGCGGTTGCGGGTATAGCGCTCGTCGATGTTGCTCGGGTCGTCAACAAAAGCCAGCTTCTGCTGCACCAGCCATTCGCGCAAACTCCTGGCCGGGATTTGCAGCAAGGGGCGATAAAACATCACCCCGCCGCGCTCAAACTCTGCCGGCATGGCCGATAGACCAGGCAAACCCGCACCCCGGCTGAGCGCCAGCAACAGTGTTTCCACCTGGTCATCGGCATGTTGACCCAGCAGCACACCGCACAAGCCATGCGCCTTCGCCGCAAGCGCCAAGGCGGCATAACGCGCTCGCCGCGCCGCCTCTTCAGGGCTTTCGCCCGACACGTGGCCGGCATTGACAGCCACCACATGCAGCGGCACTTTCGCATCCGCACACACCGATTCGCAGACACGCACGAAATCGTCAGCGGCGGCCTGAAGCCCATGGTGAATATGAAGGGCATGAACCTGGCCCGGCCAGCGCTGCGCCGCAGCCAGCAGCAAGGCGGTGGAGTCGGCTCCACCACTGTAAGCGACGCCCAATGGCCCGGCCAGGGCATCGAAAAACGGTGAAGAAATACCCGCTAGGGCTGGGTTCACGGCTTGGAGCACATCCTCCGGCGCTGGGCGGGGGACGGCGGGCGCTGCCACCGATGGTTTATTTGCTGGCGTCAGCTTTGGTGTCGGTGAATCGGCCATAGCTTTGCAGGCGTTCATAGCGACGGTCTAGCAATTCCTTGACCTTCAAATCGCTCACCTGCCGGAACGCATCGTTGAGCGCCCGCTTCAGGAAGGCCGCCATCTGCTTGGGGTCGCGGTGCGCGCCGCCCACAGGCTCGTTGACGATTTTGTCGATCACGCCCAAAGCCTTCAGCCGGTGCGCCGTGATGCCCAGCGCTTCGGCGGCTTCCTGCGCCTTGTCCGAGGTTTTCCAGAGAATGGAGGCGCAGCCTTCGGGGCTGATGACGGAGTAAATCGAATACTGCAGCATCACGACCTGGTCAGCTACCGAAATAGCCAGCGCGCCGCCGGAGCCGCCTTCGCCGATGATGGTGGTGATGATGGGCACTTCGAGTTGCGCCATTTCAAAGATATTGCGGCCGATGGCTTCGGACTGGCCTCGCTCCTCGGCTTCAATGCCCGGATAAGCGCCGGGCGTATCGACAAAGGTGAACACCGGCAGCTTGAATTTTTCGGCCGTCTTCATGAGGCGCAGCGCCTTGCGGTAACCCTCGGGCTTGCTCATGCCGAAATTGCGCAGACCGCGCTCCTTGGTGTCGCGCCCTTTCTGGTGGCCCAGCACCATGCAGGCCGTGCCATTGAAACGTGCCAGGCCGCCCACAATGCTCAGGTCATCGGCAAAGTGCCGGTCGCCGTGCAACTCCACGAAATCGGTGAAGATTTCCCGCACATAGTCCAGCGTGTAGGGGCGCTCGGCATGGCGGGCAATCTTGGTGATTTGCCACGGCGTGAGAACGCTGTAAATGTCTTTGGTGAGTTGCTGGCTCTTTTTGGCCAGCTGCTCAATTTCTTCGGAAATATCAACCGCCGACTCGGTTTGCACGTAACGCAATTCTTCAATTTTTCCTTCAAGCTCCGCAATTGGTTGCTCGAAATCGAGAAAGGTCTTTTTGGCCATGTGTAGTCCTCAGGCTTTTTAAATCTTGAATTTGCCGCTGCTGCGCTGCACGCTGCCCATTAGGCGCCAGGTGCCGGTATCGGGTCCAGGGAGCGCCAAATATACCAAGTCGCCACACTGCAGTAGGGCGCCCATGCGGCAGCCACCTCTCGGGCATCGCTGCGACTGACGGCTTCACCGGAAAAATAATTCTGGCTGATGCCGCTGATAAGACCCACATCGTCCAGCGGCAATATATTGGGACGGGTCAGGTAAAAAATTAAAAACATCTCGGCTGTCCAGCGGCCAATGCCGCGGATGGCCACCAGTTCGGCAATGATGGCATCGTCGTCCATCGCCTGCCAGTCCCTGACGTGGACCCGGCCGGCATCGAAATGAATCGACAAATCGACCAGGTATTCCACCTTGCGCGCGCTCAGGCCGGCAGCCCGCATGTCATCCACCTTGAGCCTGAGCACATGGGAAGGCGTCATTTCCTGGGGCAGCGCGGCAAAGCGGTGCCAGACCGTTTGCGCCGCCTTGACGGAAATTTGCTGGCCCACAATGCTGCGCGCCAGCGTGCTGAAAGCATCGTCGCGTGCCTGCAGGCAGGTGTCTGCAAACTGCGGAATCAGGCGTTTCATGACCCTGTCTTTTTTGACCAGATGCTTGCAGGCATCGGCCCAATACGCAGGCACCGTCTTGGCAGCTTCTGACGACTCGGGCACTTCAGCCAGTTCAGAACTGGCAGGCCCGCTTTTTACTATCTTTTTCATAGCTGTCCGCGCCCGTTATGCCTGGGCATGAAGCGAAAAATACTCAACAATCTCATGACTGCACCTCCCAGGTCGTACCCAGCGGCGAGTCTTTCAGCACAATGCCTTTGGCCAGCAGATCGTTGCGGATGCGGTCGGCCGCCGCAAAGTCCTTTGCCTTTTTGGCGCTGGCGCGCTCGCCTATCAAAGCCTCAATGCTGGCATCGTCAAGCCCTGCTCCAGCCTGGAGGTAGCTGCCCGGCGGGCTTTGCAGCAGGCCAAGGCAACCGCCCAGGCTTTTCAGCAAACCGGCCAGTTCGGCGGAGCGGGTCTTGTTGACCTCCCCGGCCAGTTCAAACAGCACGGCAATCGCTTCGGGCGTGCCAAAGTCTTCGTCCATGGCCGCCTTGAAGCGGGCTGCGAAAGGGTTGACCCAGTCAATCGTCACATCGGCAGGCGTGACGAGGTCCAGGGCCGTATACAGCCGCTTGAGAGAATTGCGCGCGTCATCCAGATGCGCGTCGCTGTAGTTCAGCGCGCTGCGGTAGTGGGCACGGACGATAAAGAAACGAATCGTTTCGGCGTCGTACTTCTGCAGCACTTCACGGATGGTGAAAAAGTTACCCAGCGACTTGGACATTTTTTCGTTGTCCACGCGCACAAAGCCGTTGTGCATCCAAAAACGTGCAAGGGGCTTGCCACTGGCCCCCTCGCTTTGGGCAATCTCGTTTTCATGATGCGGAAACTGCAGGTCTGCTCCTCCTCCATGGATGTCGAAGGTTTCGCCCAGCGTCTGGCAGCTCATGGCCGAGCATTCGATATGCCATCCGGGCCGGCCTTTGCCATAGTCATGGCCCAGCGCCGCACTGTCCCACTTCGCATCTTCAGGTTCACTTTCCTTGGCCGACTTCCACAGCACAAAGTCCAGCGGGTCGTCCTTGCCTTCCAGTACGGCCACACGCTCACCGGCGCGCAGTTCGTCGAGCGACTTGCCCGACAGCTTGCCGTAACCCGGGAACTTGCGTACGGCGTAGTTCATATCGCCGCCGGAGCCCCGGTAAGCCAGCCCTTTTTTCTCGAGGGTGCCTATCATGGCCAGCATTTGCGGCACGTATTCGGTCGCACGCGGCTCCAGCGTCGGTGGCTCAATATTGAGGGCACCGATGTCCTGGTGCATAGCCGCAATCATCTCGTCCGTCAGGGCGCGGATGGTGATGCCGCGCTCGACCGCCCGTTTGATGATCTTGTCGTCGATATCGGTGATGTTACGCACGTAGGTGACGTCAAATCCGCTGACCTTGAGCCAGCGCTGCACCACATCGAATGCCATCATCATCCGCGCATGGCCGATGTGACAGAGGTCGTAAATAGTCATGCCGCACACATACATGCGGACCTGGCCGGGAACGAGCGGAGAAAAATCTTCTACGTCACGCGACAGCGTGTTGTAAATGCGAAGGCTCATGAAAATTGTCTGGGTGCGTAATCTGACCTCAATCGGTCAGAAGGGGAAAAAACGATAACTCTCGGGCATCACCGGCTGGCATGGCCGCTGAAGTGGCT
Organism: uncultured beta proteobacterium; assembly: GCA_963793855.1. Classification (GTDB taxonomy): domain Bacteria; phylum Pseudomonadota; class Gammaproteobacteria; order Burkholderiales; family Burkholderiaceae_C; genus Polaromonas. The sequence continues at coordinate 50,225 of CAWCBL010000003.1, read as the reverse complement.
GCGGAAAAATCTGCGATAAACCCGACAGGACACTGCCGGGCGGGTTGCGACTATACCCCCTCGGCTAGAATTGCACAGTATATCCAGCCGGTGTAAGCACGTGTGACTGCTCCCGCGGTCCCTCTTCAAAGCCGGGTTGTCCAAGGTCACTTTCCGCGCCATAGCGGTTCAATTGCTTCAAAAAGCCAGCGAGAGTTTTTATGCCCACGCGAGCGTTCTTTTTACACAAACCCCTGTCAGTTGCTGTGCGCATGCTTTTTGTGGCTGCCACGCTGTCGATGTCCGTAGCCCATGCCGACGACTACGCCGATGTCAACAGTCTGCTGCGCGCCGGCCAGCTTCCTGAAGCACTCGCCAAAGCTGATCAGTACCTCGCAGGCAAGCCGCGTGACCCGCAAATGCGTTTTTTGAAGGGCGTGATCCAGACCGAAACGGGCAAAGCCAGCGACGCCATTGACACTTACACGAAAATCACGGAAGACTATCCTGAGCTTCCCGAGCCCTACAACAACCTGGCCGTGCTCTTCGCCGGGCAAAGGCAGTTTGACAAGGCCAGGGGGGCGCTTGAAATGGCGATACGTATCAACCCCGGCTATGCCACTGCGCACGAGAACCTCGGCGACATCTATGTCAGACTGGCCAGCCAGGCCTACAGCAAGTCGCTGCAGCTCGACGCGGGCAACGCGAGCCTGCCACCCAAGCTGGCGCTCGTGCGCCAACTGCTGGCGCCCGCCGCGAAAAGCGCCAAGCCGGGGACCGCCCCCACGAAACCATCCCCATGACTTCTTTCCTGAAGGACTGACAAAGTGAAGACATCCATGACAAGCATCACGCGCCGCGCTGCAACGGCTCTGCTGGCGGCTTTAAGCCTGACAGCGGGCATTGCCATAGCGGCGGAATCCGTTGCGCCCAAAGTCAGATTCGCCACCAACGAAGGCGATTTTGTGGTCGAGGTATATCCCGACAAGGCGCCCAGGACGGTCGAGAATTTCCTCCAGTACGTCAAGGAAAAACATTACGACGGCACAATTTTTCACCGCGTCATCAACAACTTCATGGTGCAGGGCGGCGGCTACGACAGCGCCTACGCCGAGAAAAAAACCCGTGCACCCGTCGTGCATGAAGGCCGCGAGGCGCTCGCCAAGGGCGGACCCAAAAACATTGTCGGCACCCTGGCCATGGCGCGTACCAACGACCCGAATTCCGCCACGTCGCAGTTTTTCATCAACGTGAAAGACAATGATTTCCTGAACCCGTCAACCCAGGCCCCTGGCTATACCGTGTTCGGCAAGGTCATCAGCGGCATCGACGTGGTCAATAAAATCAAAGCTGTGCCAACCGGTGCCGGCGGCCCCTTCCCTTCGGACGTGCCAAAAACGCCCGTACTCATCAAATCTGCAACCCTCCTTAACTGATCAACCGATAAAGGCCCCCTCATGAGCAACCCGAAAGTAGAACTCCACATTGCCAATTACGGCGTCATCACGCTGGAACTCGATGCGGCCAAAGCGCCCAAGTCCGTCGCCAACTTCCTGAACTACGTCAGCAAGGGCCACTACGACAACACCGTGTTTCACCGCGTGATTCCAGGCTTTATGGTGCAGGGCGGCGGCTTTGAAGTCGGCATGAAGCAAAAGCCCACCGATGGCGAGATCGAGAACGAAGCCACCAACGGCCTGAAAAACGACAACTACACCGTTGCCATGGCCCGCACCAATGCGCCGCACTCGGCCAGTTCGCAGTTTTTCATCAACGTGGCGGACAACGCTTTCTTGAACCACACCGGGCAGAACGCTTCCGGCTGGGGCTATGCCGTATTTGGCAAAGTGGTTGAGGGCAAAGAGGTTGTGGACAAGATCAAGACCGTCAAGACCGGCCGCAAGGGCTTTCATGACGACGTGCCGCTGGAAGACGTGATCATCGAAAAAGCCGTCGCGCTGGCCTGAATCCGTTCGGACTGAGCTTGCCTGAGTCCCCGGTGAAACCCGTTTTGACCGTGCCCCAAATGGCGGAGCTCCACGCTCCCTCTTCCTGGCGCACGGTCGATTTCATTTCAGACCTGCATTTAAGCGTTGACGATCCGGCCACCTTTGACGCCTGGCAGAGCTACCAGGAAAGCACGCCAGCCGACGCCGTGTTCATTCTGGGCGACCTGTTTGAAGTCTGGGTGGGCGACGACGCCGTCAGCGGCGACTTCCTTGCACATCCCGAAACCAGCTTTGAAAACCGCTGCGCCTGCGTGCTCCAGAAGGCGGCCGGTAGACTGGCGCTGTTTTTCATGCATGGCAACCGCGACTTTCTGGTCGGCCAAAGCCTGATGAAACGATGCCATGCCAGCTTGCTGGATGACCCGACCGTGCTGAGTTTTGCCAACCAGCGCTGGCTGCTTTCGCATGGAGACGCACTGTGCCTGGAGGATGTTGACTACATGCAGTTTCGCCAGCAGGTCCGCGCAGCGCCATGGCAAAGCGCCTTTCTGGCCAGGCCGCTCCCCGAGCGCCAGGCCATCGCCCGCGAAATGCGGAGGCAAAGCGAGGCCCGCAAAGAATCCGGGGTTGACTACGCTGACGTCGACGCCCAGGCAGCCCGGCAGTGGATTGAAGCCGCCAAGGCCCACACGCTGATTCACGGTCACACCCACAAGCCCGCCGTGCATGAGCTTGGCGGCAGTTTTTCTCGGGTGGTGCTCAGCGACTGGGATGCCCGGGCCAAGCCGCCGCGCGCCGAGGTATTGCGCCTGACGGCCAACGGCCTGCAGCGTCTGCCGCTGCGCCAGCCCTGAAGGCCAAACCCTGATGCTGAACTGGCTGCAAACCCTTCTGGGGATTCGAGGCCCCCGCCCCGAAACCATCCCCGACGCGCTATGGCTCGCCACCCTGCTGCAATACCCGTTTCTGGCACGCCGCTCCGTGGCAGAGCTGCGGCAACTGCGCGGTATGGTCAGCCAATTTTTAAGGCACAAGGAATTTAGCGGCGCGCACGGGCTGACGGTGACGGACGAGATGGCCGTTGCCATTGGGGCGCAAGCCTGCCTGCCGGTGCTGCATCTGGGCCTGCGCTGGTATGACGATTTCAAGGGCATTGTGGTCCACCCCGGTGCCATGCTGGCGCACCGCGAAGCCACCGACCGCGCTGGCGTGGTGCACCGCTACAGCGAAACATTGCTGGGAGAAGCCATGCAAGGCGGCCCGGTCACCCTGAGCTGGCAGGACGTGGCCGCATCGGGCGACTCAGCCGAGCTCGGGCACAACGTGGTGATTCACGAGTTCATCCACAAAATCGACATGCGCGATGGTGTTGCGGATGGCTGCCCGCCCCTGCCCTCGCGCAAGGCCCGCACCACATGGCATGACCTGATGCAGCCTGCCTACGACGCCTTTTGCGAACAGGTGGCGATGGCCAGGCGCTTCGGCGGCCAGCCCCCCTGGCTCGACCCCTATGGCGCAAGCTCACCGGCTGAATTTTTTGCCGTTGCGAGCGAGGCTTACTTCGTGAATCGTGATCGCTTCACGCAGGATTTTGCCGCCCTGACGGACATCTTTGACCAGTTCTTCCTACAAAATAAGCCCGCAACTCAGTAACTACGGCCTCAAGCAGCTATTTATTTAATAGCATCTTGAACTCTGCATGAAGCTCGTGCAAATAGGTGCTTGACACTGCTGCAATGCAACATTAAAGTTCACCGGTTTTCAACTTCGGAGTTTCCTGTGGGTAATGGTTCCAGTGACAGTCGTCGATCCAGAATCGGCACCACTGCCTGACAGGCCCTCCGGAAATTTCTCTCCGCCGTGCCCCCAGTGCACGGTGTCCAGGCCGCAACAACTTGCCGGCACTTTCTTCATCGACGACTGCTAAATTTCCCCGTGACGGCTTGGGGCTTGCATGCTGCTGCCCAGCCGATTCGGGGCTTTCTACGAAAAAAAGCGTGAATTCCGCCCTGCCACACAGGGCCTGAGTGTTAAACACGCGGTGAAAAATAAAAAGAGAACGCGATGAATATCTTCAACCAGTTTTTTGGCCTCTTCCTCAAATCACGGCGCACCAGTCACCTGTTTCGCCGCAGGGTAATTTTCGAGTCCCTGTCGGCAGAAGGCCGCTCCGGGGCCGTGCCGGATCAATTGTCCGGGCAACTGGTGCAGGAAGCCAAAGACGATCTCGCAAGCGTCCTTGCCCAGCTCAACACCCGAAAAGAGGGGCTGAGCTACGACGAAGCCGACGCCATCCGCGCCAAAGTCGGCCCCAATGAGGTCGAGCACGAAAAGCCCATGCCCTGGTGGCTGCACCTGTGGCTAAGCTACAAAAACCCTTTCAACCTGCTGCTGACGGTACTGGCCGCCGTGTCCTGGATCACCGAGGACATCAAGGCGGCCACGGTGATAGGGACCATGGTGGTGCTATCGACCCTGATCCGCTTTGTTCAGGAGCGGCGCTCCAATCAGGCGGCTCTTGCCCTGAAAGAGCTGGTCAGCAACAAGGCCACCGTCATCCGGCGCGACAACGCGGCCGCTGCAGCCGCCGATGCACAGCGCTACTTCGAGATCAATCTGTCCGTCAAGCCCGTCAGCCCGGCGGAGCTTCCCATCAAGCAACTGGTACCGGGCGACATCGTGATGCTGTCCGCCGGCGACATGATTCCGGCCGATTGCCGGGTGATGGTGGCCAAAGACCTGTTTGTCAGCCAGTCGGCCATGACCGGCGAATCGCTGCCGGTCGAAAAGTTTCCGGAAGTCAAAGACCATGCGGAAGGTCCGCTGGGAATGGCCAACCTGGTGTTCATGGGCACCAACGTGGTGTCAGGCTCGGCCACGGTGGTCGTGCTCGCTACCGGCAACAACACGTACTTCGGCGCGCTGGCCACGCGGGTCACGGCCGCTACGTCCGAGGTCAACGCCTTCCAGACCGGCGTCAACAAGGTCAGCTGGCTGCTGATCCGCTTTGCCTTTGTCATGGTGCCGATTGTTTTCCTCATCAATGGCTTTACCAAAGGCGACTGGCCGGAGGCCTTTTTGTTTGCGCTGTCCGTTGCGGTCGGGCTGACGCCTGAAATGCTGCCGATGATCGTCACCTCCACCCTGGCCAAGGGGGCTGTGCTGCTGTCGCGCAAAAAAGTCATCGTCAAGCGGCTGGACGCCATCCAGAACTTCGGCGCCATGAATGTGCTTTGCACCGACAAGACCGGCACGCTGACGCAGGACAAGATTGCCCTGGCGCGCCACACCGATGTGTTTGGCCACGAATCCGAGGAGGTGCTGGGATTTGCCTACCTGAACAGCTACTACCAGACCGGTCTGAAAAACCTGCTGGACCGCGCCGTGCTGGAGCATGTCGAGGTGCTGAAGGAGCTTCAGCTGGCCGAAAACTATAAAAAAATCGACGAAATCCCCTTCGATTTCCAGCGTCGGCGCATGTCCGTCGTGGTGTCGGAGCGGGAGCATCATCACGAGCTGATTTGCAAGGGTGCAGTCGAGGAAATCGTGGCCGCCTGCACACGCGTGCGCGATGGCGACCAAACCGTGGCACTGGACGCCGCCATGCTGGAGCGGGTGTACCGCGTCACCCGCGACCTGAACGAAGACGGCCTGCGGGTGGTCGCCGTGGCCATGAAGGAAATTCCGCCCAGCCAGGTTGTTTATTCGGTGGCGGACGAGTCGGATCTGACGCTGATTGGCTACATCGCATTCCTCGACCCGCCCAAGGAATCGACAGCTCCGGCACTCAAGGCGCTTGCCGAGAACGGCATCACGGTCAAAATATTGACCGGCGACAACGAGCTGGTCACGTCCGAAGTCTGCCGCCAGGTTGGCCTGGCGGTCGAAGGCATTGTGCTGGGCCCGCAAATTGACCGCATGGACGACAAAACGCTGGCAGAGGCGGTCGAGCATCACACCATTTTTGCCAAGCTCTCGCCGCTGAACAAGGAGCGCATTGTGCGCACGCTGCGCAGCAACGGCCATGTCGTCGGCTTCATGGGCGACGGCATCAACGACGCCCCTGCGCTGCGCGCCGCCGACATCGGAATTTCCGTGGACACGGCCGTCGATATCGCCAAGGAAGCGGCCGACATCATCCTGCTGGAACGCAGCCTGATGGTGCTGGAAGAAGGCGTGATTGAAGGCCGCAAGACCTTCAGCAACATGCTCAAATACATCCGCATGACGGCGAGCTCCAACTTTGGCAACGTGTTTTCGGTGCTGATTGCCAGCGTGTTTCTGCCTTTCCTGCCTATGCTGCCGCTGCAGCTGCTGGTGCAAAACCTGCTCTACGACATCTCGCAAATTGCCATTCCCTTCGACAACGTCGATGCGGAGCTGGTCAACAAGCCTTTGCGATGGAACCCCGACGATATTGGCCGCTTCATGGTCTATTTCGGGCCCATCAGCTCGATTTTCGACATCACCACCTTTGCCGTGATGTGGTACGTGTTCAAAGCCAATTCCGTGGAGCAGCAGACCCTGTTCCAGTCGGGCTGGTTTGTCGTCGGCCTGCTCACGCAAACCCTGATCGTGCACATGATCCGCACGCCCAAGATCCCGTTCATTGAAAGCCGCGCCGCCTGGCCGCTGATGGCCATGACGCTGCTCATCATGGCCGCTGGCGTCTTTTTGCCCATGGGTCCGATTGCCAGCTACTTCAAGCTGCAGGCACTGCCGCTGGCCTACTTTGGCTGGCTGGCGGGGATTTTGCTGAGCTATGCGGTGCTGACGACGCTGATGAAGCGCTACTACATCCGGCGCTTTGGCTGGCAGTGAGGAATGAGACAGCAGGCCGGTCAGCTTAATATTCCCCTAATCTGGCTGCCTTAGGATCGCCTTTATTTCGGTTCATGCGCTGGCCGCCCTGAAGCATCTTGTCATCAACAAAGACGGGGGTTTCCAGCGCATGTGGTTTTTCACACTAAGGACAGCTTCATGGATATTGATCCCCTTGAGTCCGCCAAATCAGCTGAACCCGATGACTCTGCCTTTTCCCAGTTCCGCAAATTGAACCAGTGCGTCGCCATCACGGTGGCGCTGCTGGCCACCTTCATGGGTATCTGCAAGGTCAAGGACGACAACATTGTCCAGTCCATGCAGCAGGCGCAGGCCAGCAAGATCGACCACTGGAATTTTTACCAGGCGCGCAACATCAGGGAAGAAGTCGCCAAGGGAACGCTGGTTCAGCTCCAGCTTGCAGCGCCCGCACCGCCCGCCACTGAAAGCCAGGCCTACAAAAAGGCCATCGAGCATTACGCTCAGCTTGCGGCAGAACAAGCCCAAAAGAAAAATGAGCTAAAGGCCCAGGCCGAGCAGGATCAGAAAGACTACGACGCGGCCAACTTCCGCGATGACCAGTTTGACCTGGCCGACGCCTTGCTGGCCATTGCCATTTCCCTGCTGGCTGTGACCGCCCTGACCCATTTCTGGTGGCTTTATTTCATTGCCCTGGTGCCCACAGGCTTTGGCGTATTGATGGGTTTGTCGGGGCTGGCCGGCTGGGGAATTCACCCGGATGCGCTGATCCGGCTGCTATCGTAGACTGCTGTTTTCAACAAAACGCCTGTAGCCCGAATAAATTCGGGCATAGCATGCTATTTATTTCATAGTGCATTGACGCGGCCTGCCTGGGCTGCAAAAACGAGCCACGCTGCCAATCAAGTCGCAAGCAGCGCCCGTGGCCATTTCGCCAGGCAAGGTAGATCGGATTAGCCGCAGGCCTCACCCGACTACCTGTTGCCGCTGGCAGTTCAGCGCTTGAGCAACGCTTTCAGCACGTTTTGCACGCGCCTTGCGTTGCCGGCATCAAAGCCGCTGGCCAACACTTTGGCGGTATCTTCGCCCCAGGTTTCAGCCGGCGCGGGCGCATTGCGCCTGGTCAGCAATTGCAGTTGCAGCATGCGGCGGGCGCTGATGTGCTCAGCGGGCGTCGGCAGTTCGGCAGCCATTTCAAGGCGCAACAAGGCTTCAGAGGCGTCCTTGCCAGCCGGCGCGCTGACGGCCTGAACCCAGCTGCTGCGCACCGCGGGCGTCACCTGCTTGCCGAGCTCCTGCACGGCGGGCAGCAATGCCGGGTCGCGCTTTTCCCAGGCCGCGAGCAAGTTCGTCAGCACTTCGCCGTGGGCTTGCATGGCGAGCTTTTTCAGCGCCTGGTTGGCTGCGTCAAAAGCCTCGCGCTGGGCGCGGAAGGCGGCGTCGCCCAGACGCGGGCCGCGCTCTTCAAACGCTGGACGGTCGCTGAAACGCTCGCCACGATCACCCCGATCGCTACGGCTGTCGCGGTCGGCACGGTAAGGCTCGAACTTGTTGTCGGTGCTGGCGCGTGGACCGCCGGGCTTGCTGCCGGGACGTGAATCCTTGCGGTCGCCAAATTTTCCGCCTCGGCCTGCTGCGGCGGGCTCGGCTTTGCGCATGCCGGGACGGTCATCGCCGCGCATGGCGATAACGGGCTTGGCAGCGGGCTTTGGTGCGGGTGCAGGCTCTGCAGGCGCGCTGGCGGGCTGCGATGACTCGGCAAATTCGGACGGCGCCGCCTCGGCAGACGGGTTGCCGTCCACATCGACAAAAGCGGGGGAAGCCTCGTCCGGCGCACTTGCTATGTTTTCTGTAGCAGCCTGCACTGGCTCTTCCTGGGCTACAGCCTTATTTTCTTCAGAAACCGGGGCGGATTCAGCGCTGGCGGCGGCCTGCGCCACGTCAGCCGATTGCGTCGCTTCAGCTGCGGCTGCTGCTGCAGCGGCAGCCACGGGAATTTGGCCGCGCACAGCGGCTTCCAGCGCCTTGGCAGCTGCATGGATTTTTTGCGCGTCGCCGGTGGCAGCGGCCGCTTCAACGGCTTTGGCAGCTTCGAGCACGTAACGGTCGTGCTCGCCCAGTGCGGCGGCGGCTTTTTCGCGCTCGACTGTTTTGCGCTGGAAGGCATCGTCAATCGGCTTGCGGAAGGCGTCCCACAGTTTTTGTTCCTGCTTGCGCTCAATCGGCACGCTTTGCGCCTCATGCTGCCAGCGCTGCTGCAGCGACTTGACGGCATCAATGCGCAGTTGCGCCTCGGCGCCCAGCGCTTGCGCTTCTTCGATCATGGCTTTGCGGCGCGCCAGGCTTTCATTGCGGGCGGCAGTCAGTCCAGCATCGGCGGCATCCATGGCGACCTTCCAGACGGGCTGAATTTCAGCAAAGGCTTTTTCGCCCAGATGACCGGCTTCGCGCCATTTATCGACAAAGCCGTTCAGGCTGCGGATATGGTGCTTCCAGTCGGTGTTGCCCTTGTTCGCTTCCGCCCAGGCCAGCACTTCGTCAATCAGGGCGCGGCGCTCTGCCTTGACGGTTTCGGTCTGCTCCTTGACCTTTTCCAGCCAGGCTTCGACCACTTTATGGGCTTCGTTGCAGGCGTCGTCAAAGCGCTTCCACAGGGCGTGGTTGGGCGTTCCGCCCTGGTCGCTGGTCTTCCACTGCTCACGCATGACGCGCAGCGCGTCCTGCTGCTTGCGCCCGCCCATGGGCTTGGCGACCAGCGCTTCGGCCTTGACGACCAGTTCCTCGCGGATCTGGTCGGCACGCCAGCGCTGCCATCCTTCGAGTTCGCCGGCGGCCGTCAAGGCGGCATGCGCGGCAGCCTCAAGCTTGCTGTCGATGTTGCGTATGTTTTCCTTGAGCGCCTGGCGCAAATCGGCGGCGACCTTGGGTGTGGACTTGCCGTGGCCTTCGGTGACTTCATGCTCCAGTTTTGCAAGCGCTTCCTGCACGATGGTGGCGGATTTTTCGCGCATGTCCTTCAAGACAGCAGGTTCGAGCCTGGTCTTGGGACCGCGCGCTGGCGCACTGCCCTCAGCGGCAGCAGCTTCGGATTTGGATGTTGGCAGGCCGCGCGCGGCGCGCAGTTCATCGGCCCACACGGGCACGGCGGGAAGGGGCGCGGCGGCATCTTCGGCGGCTTTCACCGTCAAGGCCAGCGCCCCCTGGAAGGCTTCCCAGACCGCCAGCAACTGGCTACGCGAGGCGTCGAGCAGCGGCGGAAATTTGGCATCCACACTGGCCCAGTTGGCATCCTGCGTGAGTTCGTCCGCCTGGGCTTGCCAATGGGCCACATCGGCACGCAGGGTGTCGAGCACGGCCTCGGCATCGCGCCAGGGCTTGATGGACAGCACTTCGATGCGCTGGGCAATCAACACGGCGGCTTCGCGCTGCACCTGGGTGCGGTGCTGCAGGTCTTCAATGGTTTTGACGCGCTCGGCCAGCTGCGCTTTCAGGCCCGCCAGTGGTTCCTTGGACAGGGGTGCACCGGCTTTGGCGGCATCGCGCTGCCAGGCCAGAGCATCGGCGAGATTGAGCTTGGGCAGGGCCAGCAGAACCTTGGCCTTTTCGGCCCATTCGGCGGCTGCGGCTTCCTGGCCTTTGCTGCGCTTGACTTCGTCGAGCTTTTCTTTCAGCGGCTTGGCCGCACCCTTGTCGCGGTTGGACAGGTCTTTGTAGACCTCGGTCATCTGCTCCGGTGTGGGCTCGGTGGCCAGCCACTGACGAATGCGTGCTGCGCGCTCGCCCGAGGTGGGCGCAGAGAAAGCACCGCCCGTCAGGCCGTCCAGCGGATGGGCTTCAGCGCTTTTGGCCGCGCTGGTTTTCACGGCAGGGGCACCGGCTGAAGTGGTTTCGGCTTTGGAGGATTTGGACATGGGGAAGCGGAACATATATAACAATCGTTTCGAAAAAAAGCAGCCTGAGACAGCACGTAAACCGGGTACCGACGGCAATAAAGCGGGCGATCAACAAGGGGGCTGTCAGCGGAGGGAATTCGGGTCATGGCTCGCAAGGCCCGGATACCCTTAGCTCTAAAGAATTAAAGCAATACCGGTATTTTCGCTGTTTTTAAGGCATTGCCAAATTAAGTTCTGCACGCGGTGTCCATTTGGACTCGGGCGGCACCGCTTTGGCAGCCCCCAGAAAGAGCCTGTCGGGCGGCAAATCACGCGATGCCAGGTAATCCTTGACGGCCATGCCACGATGCACCGCCAGCTCACGCATGGCGTCATCGCTGACATTGATGCTGGCCAGCAGCAGCTTTTCCATGTCGGGAACGGGCTGGTCTTTGATCAAGCCAATCATGTTGCGCGGCTTGGGCAGGTCGGCGCGTTTATAGACTTCCTTGAGCAGCGCCGGGTATTCCGCAGGGCTGACGCTGACTTCATCCGCCTTCACCCCCTCCTTCACCATCTGGCGGCGTTTCTCGGCGCGCACCAGCTCGTCGAGCCGCTCGCGCTTGAAACCCTCGCGCTCGGCTTCCAGACTGCTGGTGCCGACCACCGTCAGCCTGAGCGCGGGGCGCTCGACCAGCGCCTTGGCCACCTTGTCGAGTCCGGCTTTCGCCTCGGTCGACAGCTGCGCGCTGCCCGCCGGAAAGCCGACCATGCTCAACTCCTCACCGCCGCCACCCAGCGCATGGGCCAACAGGCTGAACGGCGCGGTGATCGCCTTGACAATGACATTGAGAATCACCTTGACGATGATGGGCCCGAGACTGAACTGCGGGTCGTTCAAAGATCCGCTGATGGGCAAATCAAGGTTGATCACGCCATTACGGTCGGCCAGCAAGGCCACGGCCAGTTTGACCGGCAGGCTGGCCGTCGAGCCTTCGACCTTGTTACCAAAACTGAGCTGGTTCAAGACCAGCTTGTTGCTGGCCGTCAGCCGGCCGTCGGGCAAGACCACGTAGTTCACATCGACGCTGAGCTTGCCTCGTTCGATGCCGTAGCCCGAGTATTTGACGGCATAAGGCGATAGCGGCGGCAGCTCCAGGTCGCGCACCTTGCCGGTAATGTCCAGCGCCAGCGGTTTGGCCAGCGGATTGAGCTTGCCCAGAATCTCCAGGGAAGCCGTGCCCTCGGCCTTGCCGCGCAGTTCAAGGTCGGCCATGGCGGGCGCAGCGACAATGCCATCGCTGGCGGCAGTGGCCACCGATGAAAACGCACCGAGCTTGCCGGTCAGCTCGCTCAGGTCGGCCGAATAGTTGGGTTTGATGAAACGGTCGGAGAACTGGACCTTGCCATTGATCAGGCTGATCGGGCCGAAGTTCACGATGGGCTGCGGGCCAGTCGGTGTCGGCGTCGCTGACGTCACCGGCGCTGTTGAGGTCGTGACTGTGCCTTTGGTTACGGCGGGCGGAGTTTGGGCAATCGCGACCTGCAGGTCTTTTGCGGTCTTTGCGCTTGGCGAACCGGCGTCTTCAGCTATTTTTTTAGCGGCACCCGCACCCGAGGAAGCTTCGGCCGAGGCCGCCACCGCAGTAGCCGGCGCGGCGGGTTTAAGCAAATCCTGCAGGTTGATCCGGCCATTGGGCATGACGATGACACGCGCAAAAAAGTCGGTCAGCGCCGTTTCCCGCACATCCACCCGTGTCGCCCTGGCGGGATTTAGCGCCACGTTCAGTCCGCGCACATTCAGCGTTTTCCAGGCCAGCAAGTCTTCACTGGGTGCCAGCGTGTTGGCCTTGAACTCTTCCAGCGTCCCGTCTCCGGCCACCTCGGCCTGCGGACCGGCGTCCGTCTGACGGTAAGCCACACGGCCCTTGAAGCTTGCATCGGCGCGCAGCAGTTCAATATTGACTGCCCCGGCAAAGTAGGGCTCGAAGGCCTGCACCGGCAGCCGGCTCGCCACCAGTTGGCCCTTGGCCTGCAGCGGCGTCAGTCCCACGCTGCCCTTGAAATCGAGTTTGCCGGGCTCAAACCGGCCCGTCGCCAGACGCAGCGAAGCGGACAGCGGCATGAGCTTGACGGCCTGAGCCTTCGCTGCAGGCTTGTCGTCCAGCACCAGCCCGCCCAGTTGGGCCTTGGCGGCAGTCACCTCAAAGGCGACCGGCTTGACGCCCGCTTTGTCTGAAAACGACATGGCGCCGCCATCGAGCATCACGTCGTCGATGGCCACGGCCCAAGAAGGCGCGCTGACCTTGGTCTTGCCGTCTAATTTTGACGTGGCGGGCGGCGGCGAGCTCGCAAGGCCATGGGCTACCAGCCATCGCTCATACATCCAGCGCTTTTCGGCGTCGCGCTCCACCCTGGCCGTGGGCTGGATCAGCTGCATTCTCGCGGCCTTGAAGGACTGGCCTGGCAGGTCGATGTTCACCTGCGTCAGTTCCACCTTTTTTACAGACACCAGCGAGGTTTTTCCTTGCGCCAGCACCACATCGCTCAGGCCAATGGCCGGCGCGGTGATTTGCAGGGCCTGCGGTTTATCTGCCGTGCCGGCCTGCCAGTTGACGCCCAGCTGCGCATCGAGCTGGCCGTTCAACGCGGGCAGCAGAAACTGGCCGACATATTTCTCCACCATGTTGAGCGGCCAGGCTGCGACCGTGGCCGTCAGCTGTGCCGCCTGGTCGGTGGCCGAGCCCTTGAAACTGAGGAGCGCCGGAGCGGCTGAAGCGACGGGCGCAGCCGGTTTCGCCACCGCCTTGCCCAGTGCGGCTGTGCTGGCAGGCCGCGGATCCAGCCCCAGCGAGCCGGTGAACTGCAAGGGCGCGCCGGCTGTAAACGGCATGGCAATCGCCGTAGCATTGAGCGCCAGGCCGGTCAGCCGGATCTGGGCGGGCGACGGCAGGGTTTCATCCAGCCAGTTAATGCTGCCGCCCTGCACAGCCACCTTGGCCACCTGCACTTTCCAGGGCGTCGGGGCTGCAGCTTTGGCAGCTGGAGCCGGGGCGCTGGCCGGATCAAGCGCCGCTTGCGCCTGAAATTTTGAGTCTTTTTGGCCTGTAGCCCTTTCAGCGCGGTCGCTAACTGCTACGTTATTTGAAGCACCCTGAGTGGCAGGAGGCAGCAGGTTGAGCTGCCCTGCCCGGTCCCGGGTGACAGACAGCGTGGGCGCACTCAGTTCCACTGAAGAGAGTTTGACGAATTGCTCCAGTGGGCGCACGTCGTCCATGGTGACGTGCAAGCGGTCAAACGCCAGCAGCTCATGGCCTGGCACTGACGCGACTCCTGGGCTTGGGGCTTTTGTATCCAGCAGACTCACCTTGTCCGCCGTGATCGTTCCGGAAATCCTCAGCACGGTTGCCGGCGTCTGCTCGAATGCCACTTTCGCATCGGCATTCACTATGCCGCTTTGCAGCCTGAAAGGCAGACTCGAGGGCCAGTACGCCAGATAGGGCTTCAGATCAAGACTGCGCAGCGTGAGGGTGGCGTCGGTTTTACGCGTCTGGGCAAATGGCGTGCCCTCCGCAGCCGTGTCAAAACTGCTGCCATCGAGCTTGAAAGCCAGGTGGGGTGCGATTTTTATCTCTCGCTGCGATGCCAAGTTGCTCAAAAACGGCACCGCCAGATGGAGGTCGCGCAACTCGTGCGTCTTGTGGACAGACTGGTCAACAAAGTCCAGCCGACCGCCGCTGAGATCGAGGTTGTAAAAGGCAAATTGCGGGGGCTCGCTGGCAGGCTCCGCAGCAGGGCTTTTGAGCCGCGCCAGGATGTCGTCGATGTCGTAATGTCCCTCCCCAAGATAGGTGAGCGAGACCTCCGGGTCTTCTACCACGAGGGCGTCGGCCACGGGCGCCAGCCGCAGCAGGGACTGCAACTCTGCATCTATATAGAGACGCTTTATCTTTAGCAGGGAAGAAGACCGGGGAGACGGCGACTGGACCGGGAGCGCAGCGCTGCCGGACGCCGCAGTCTTTCCGGAAAGATCAGCCGGCCTGGCCTTGGCGATGGCCAAGTCATGAATCGTCAATTCCAGCGACCAAGGCTTGAAATCGACCGCGCCCACCGTCAGCTGCCGGCCCAGTTTCTCGGATCCGATTTTCTCGAGTTGGGACTTCAATATCCAGGGCACTGCCGCATAAGCCAGCGCCCACGACAGCAACAAGGCCCCGACAGCCCAAGCCACCCGGCGCTGCCACTGCGGCGAACGGAGCACGGCGCCGGCTCCTGCGAAAAGCGTTTTCCCATGAACTAGCGACTTGTTTTTCATTGCATTGCTTGACCTATGCGCCGAGTTTTTAATGCCCGGAGCCAAAGGTCAATGATTAATTTGAAAAATTCAGCCCTTCAACATGAAAAAACCCCGGCCAGTTGGACTGACCGGGGTTGATGGCGAGCATAAGGCCCATGCCATCGGGCTTCGCAAAGGAGAGAGTACTCGTCTCGCAGTGCGTTGGACGCAAGTGATTGCTTCCAGTTTTACCGGGGTTGGTTACCCGGTTAGTGTCCGAATAAATCGGACAACTGAAGATTAAATGCAAGACGCCGACCGGGCAAGCCCAATTTTTCAATCGCAAAACAGCGGGTGATTGGGATTTTCTTCAAAGGTCTTTTGTGCTTGATAAACACTGCCAACATGCTTTATGGTGAGGCACCAAAACGGCAAAACACCGACGAGTTACGAAAGTTCGGAGCGCTCTGCTACCAAGCTGCAAACTTTACATGGAGCATGCCCGCAAAAACAAAGCGACAAATACCGGGCAATTTTGCCGTTTTTCGCTAAAAAAACGCTTTTTTATTACATTTTTAATATAAAAATTGCATTTGTTATTCTTGACAGGTTATTTAACGGACCACTAGAATCCGCCTTCTCCTAAAAATACTGGGAGTAACCCGAACCCGCTGCCGATACCGGCAACATCAACCAAGGGTCAACGACCACAAGGTATGCCTTGGTTAGATGGCGACCCAATCAAAGCTTGCGCGGCCTTACAAGGCTCGCATGCATCGAAAGGAGTGCTATGACAGCGCCAGGAAACTTCGGCCTTGATCTCAACATTAAGGCGCATTTGAAAAATGCACGCAGCAGTCTTGCAACTGTTGCCGATGACATCGCCCAAGGGCTTTTTGAAATCACCCACAACAGTTTTGCCCTCTTGGGGCTGGCTGTGGTGTTTGCGGTGGTGACCCTCACGGCCCGGCCAGATCTGCGTGAAGCCGGTGAGGTCAAACTCATGGCTTGGCTGCAGGAGCGGCAGGAAGAGGCCATAGGCTTTACCGATGAACCCACGTTCACCGAGCCCACGGCCGTTGAGCGCGCTACAGCATCCAACCCGAAAGACCTGCCGTCGGCGCAGGCAGCAGTGGCTTACTGGCTGAGCAAAAAATACGCGGTGGCGCCAGAGCCGCTGAGCGTGCTGGTAGCGCAGGCGTTCGAGATCGGCCAGAAAGCCAAGCTCGACCCCACGCTTATTCTGGCCATCATGGCGATCGAGTCGGGCTTTAACCCGTTTGCGCAAAGCCCCGTCGGCGCGCAGGGCCTGATGCAGGTCATGACCAAGGTGCACCACGACAAGTACGACAACTTCGGCGGCAAGCTGGCAGCCTTTGACCCCGTGACGAATCTTCGCGTCGGCGTCAAGGTGCTGCAGGAGTGCATCACCCGTGCGGGCTCGATTGAAGGCGGCCTGAAATACTATGTCGGCGCAGCGAATCTGGAAGACGACGGCGGTTACGCTGGCAAGGTCATGGCCGAACATGCCCGCCTGCTCGCCGTGGTCGGAGGCAAGCGCCAGCCGCCTCCACGGCTGCTTGCGTCACCAGGGCCCTCGCACCCGACTACCGTCTCCTCGCCCGCCGATTCCGCCATGCGGGAATCGACTGACAAGACTTCTGACAAAGTTGCACTGATGGGTCAGTCCTGATCTCTTGCAGTTCGCCTCGTTGGCTGACCCCTCACCGGATCAGGCCCCCTAAGCTACACTAAGGGGGTGCGCAACTGGCGATAGGCCTCCTGGTTTTTACAGACCATAGATGCCGACGTGGGACACCACTGGGAAGCGCACCGTTGAGGCCGTGTGGCCAAAGCGTTCAGCCGTTCGCCTGGGCAGCCCTTGTTTCCTTTGCTCATAATGACCCAAAGGACAAGGAACCAAGTCTTGAAGGACTGCCATGTACCACCGCAATATTCTGATCGAACAGACCGACCCTGAAATCTATGCCGCCATCCAGGCGGAAAATGCCCGGCAAGAGCAGCACATCGAACTGATAGCCAGCGAAAACTACGCTTCGCCCGCCGTCATGGCCGCGCAAGGCTCGCAGCTCACCAACAAATATGCCGAGGGCTACCCCGGCCGCCGCTACTACGGCGGCTGTGAACATGTCGACGTGGCCGAGCAACTCGCCATTGACCGCGTCAAGCAGATTTTTGGCGCAGAAGCCGCCAACGTACAGCCCCATTGCGGCGCCTCGGCCAACGAGGCCGTGTTTCTGGCCTTCCTCAAGCCCGGCGACACCATCATGGGCATGAGCCTGGCTGAAGGCGGCCACCTGACGCACGGCATGGCGCTCAACATGAGCGGCAAGTGGTTCAACGTCGTTTCCTACGGTCTCAATGACAAGGAAGAAATCGACTATGACGCCATGGAGCGCAAGGCCCACGAGAGCAAGCCCAAGCTGATCATTGCGGGCGCTTCGGCGTACAGCCTGCGCATCGATTTTGAGCGTTTCGCCAAGGTTGCCAAAGACGTCGGCGCCATCTTCATGGTGGACATTGCCCACTATGCAGGCCTGGTTGCTGCTGGCGTGTACCCCAACCCGGTGCAGCATGCGGACATCGTGACCTCGACCACCCACAAGAGCCTGCGCGGCCCACGGGGCGGCATCATCCTGATGAAGGCCCAGCACGAAAAAGCCATCAACAGCGCCATCTTCCCCGGCCTGCAGGGCGGCCCGCTGATGCATGTGATTGCGGCCAAGGCCGTGGCCTTCAAGGAAGCGCTCTCGCCTGATTTCAAAATTTACCAGCAGCAAGTGCTGAAAAATGCGCAAATCATTGCCGAAACGCTGACCCAGCGCGGCCTGCGCATTGTCAGCGGCCGCACCGAAAGCCACGTCATGCTGGTGGACTTGCGCGCCAAGGGCATCACCGGCAAGGAAGCTGAGGCCGTGCTGGGCAGCGCCCACATGACCATCAACAAAAATGCAATTCCGAACGACCCGGAAAAGCCTATGGTCACCAGCGGCGTGCGCATTGGCACACCGGCCATGACCACGCGCGGCTTCAAGGACGAAGAAGCGCGCCTCACGGCCAACCTGATCGCCGACGTGCTGGACAAGCCCCATGATGCGGCCAATATCGAAGCCGTTCGTGCGAAGGTGCACGCCCTGACAAGCCAGTTCCCGGTTTACGGCTGAACGCCATGAACGGTGCAACAGCTATGATTTTAATAGCTGCTTGCACCCATGCTTGTTGCGCTAGCGGCACACAACGCTTGAAACCTTGTTTGGGCCACTCATGAAATGCCCTTTTTGCGGCCACCTTGAAACCCAGGTCGTCGAAACCCGAATTTCCGAAGACGCCGACTTCATACGCCGCCGCCGCCAGTGCGGCGCGTGTGAAAAACGCTTCACCACCTACGAGCGGCCCGACGTCAACTTCCCGGCTATCGTCAAGAAGGACGGGCGACGCACGGAGTACAAGCGCAGCAAAATTCAGGACTCCATGACCCTGGCACTGCGCAAGCGGCCGGTCAGCACCGAGCAGGTGGACTCTGCGGTGGAGCGGATCGAAGAAAAGCTGCTGAACCTCGGCGCCCGCGAGGTGCCTTCCGCCCGCCTTGGAGAGCTCGTCATGCGCGAGCTGAAGAAGCTCGACAAGGTCGCCTACGTGCGCTTTGCCAGCGTTTACCGGAGCTTTGAAGACATTGATGAATTCAAGACGCTGGTGGATGAGGTGCGGCGGTAACGCCTCCGTCCTTCGCTATTGCAGCTAGGCGGATCCCAAGACGAGACAGTCGTTCATTCAGTGTGAACAAGGCCATGAAAAACGCAGCCCCCTAGAAATAGGACAGCCGGTCGTTCCGGACTGATGTGCGGTCTGCCCTCCTATTGAAGTTTGAAGCCGGGGTTTCTAGACTAAGGGTATGGACATACCTACCGTCAGCCCTCCTTGTGCAACACCGATTTGCTTGCCATCAGCACGTCGGGAGCAGTCAGGCTTTTCCCTTCTGGAGGTTCTGATTGCCATCATTATTCTGAGTATTGGCATGTTGGGCGCTGTAGGCATGCAAACCACGGCCATGCAATCCAACAAGGAAGCCCGCAACCAAGCGGCAGCTACCACTTTCGCCCGTGAGCTTGCCGAAAAAATGCGAGGCAACCATACAGTAGCCATCAAGACTACTGCTGCAGACAACCCGTATATTTTTGATGCCACGCTGGGGGCCTCGGCCACCATAGCAACGCCAGCCGTCAATTGCTTTATAGACGGCTGCCCGACCGTCAAAGATGCCGCCACCTGGGACGTCGCGGACTGGCAAGGACGAGTCAAGAACGCACTACCCACCCCCAGAGTCAAGGTATGTTTTGACAAGGATCCTTTTGACAGCACTGGAAAACCCCGGTGGGCATGTACTGACGATGGCGATATCGCCGTGCTGAAAATGAGCTGGACAAGAAACAACACAGCCGGAACACTCGAATTTGCCGCCAGCACCGGCGTGCCGGTTGTCGTCGTGCCACTGACCGCAGGAAGCTCCCAATGAAGTCACGCAGGTCTCCCAACACACGCCGGAACCAGCGCGGCCTAACGCTGATTGAGTTACTGATCGCCCTGGGCTTGGGGCTGTTGGTCGTGGTGATTGCCGTCACTGCTCTTTTACTGGGTCAACAAGGCTACCGCAGCGTGGACGCGACCACCCAACTGCGTGACCGGGAACGTTTTGCAACCGACCTACTGACACGTGTCATTGTTCAAGCTGGTTATCAGGATTTGGGGGCGGCCCAAGTTTCGCTGCGATCAACTGCCAAACTTCTTGGCAATGATCCGGAACCCGATATTTACGGCTGGAACAACGCAGTTTACTCACAGCCTGCCGACCTGATCCTGAGTACCGGCACCAAGATCATTAACGGCAATAGGCCTGCTTCATGCACCGTAAATGACACTTCCTGCAAAAACGGCAGTGACGTTTTGGCAATCCGCTACCAGGGCGTGAACTCCCCGACCAATGCAGCCAAGCCGGACAACACCATGATTAACTGCATGGGGCAAGGTGAGGCTGGTTTAACGAACGGGGAACTCAATGATCGTGCGCTGAGTATTTTCCATGTGACACGAGGGACCAATGGTGAACCCTCCCTATCATGTTCTTACTACAATTTTGACACCGGCGCCTGGGCTGGGCCGGCCCCGATGATTGAGGGGGTTGAGTCTTTTCAGATTCTCTTCGGCACCGATGGAGTGTCCCCAACGCTTGCACCCAGCGCTACCGCCGTGCAGGACACAGTCGCGGAACGCTGGCTGCGCGCCGACCAATTGACTGTTGCGGGTAACGATGCAGCCACACGTGAGAACTGGCGTAGGGTAAGGGCAGTACGCGTGGGCTTAGTGATGCGGGGGCCTACAGGCTCGGCCCAGCAGGCGACCACGGCCACATTCACACCATTGGGCAGCATGTATGTCAGCGCCGACGACTCAGGCTCCTCTCTGCCTGTAGCTGCCGACGGGCGCTTGCGGCTGCAGAGTACTTTTACCGTGCATTTGCGCAACGACCTGACACTCCGATGAAGTACCAACCCTTAGCCTCCCTCAGCAGCGCGGATGCGCGCCTGCACAGCAAACAGCGTGGATTTTCCCTCATCACGACGCTGATACTGCTCATCATAGTCACGGTGCTGGGTATCGGTGCGAGCCAGATGGTCTTGCTGTCCGAGCGCGCGACCCGGTTTGACCGTGATTCACAGATCGCTTTTCAGGCGGCAGAAGCCGCGCTGATCGATGCCGAGTTCGACATCCGTGGTCCCAACACGTCAGCAAGTCAACGCATGGCGTCGTTCACCTCGACCAGCGGCATTGGTTTTATGGACGGCTGCGGAACTGGAACTTCGCGGGGACTGTGCGTACCCGCCGCGGACGGTCTAAAGCCGGTCTGGTATTCAGTGGATTTCACCGACGAATCCACCGGCGCGAAAACTGCGAAGTTCGGCGAATTTACCGGACGAACCATGTCCACAGGCACAAGTGGCATCCGACCCGAGATGCTCCCCCGCTACATCATTGAAGTGATTCCCGACAACACACCGGGAAGCAGTGCCACCACACCCAAAAAACTGTTTCGTGTCACCGCCATGGGATTTGGGCCGCGCAAGGAAACCCAGGCGGTCCTGCAAATGATTTTTCGAAAAGAGTAATCGCCATGAACTTCCGAATTCCGTTTTCAGGCTCTTTGAGCAAGTCATCGAAAAAAGTATGGAGTATCCGGCTTGCCTTGCTGTCCGTCTTGTCGGCCATGACGGTGGGCGTCGTTATCAGTGCAGTCACACCGCCGCCCCTGCCGCCCGAAGTGGTTCTGCCGGCCGAACCGCTTTACATGAATGGCGCCAAAACCAAAGGCAACCTGACACTGGCGCTTTCGGTGGAATTTCCGACCGTAGGGCAGACTTATCGCGACAACTTCGATTCGACCAAGGAGTATGTCGGATATTTTGACCCCAAAGCCTGTTATCGCGCTGTTTTGAGCAGCGGCTCTCTCGGCAATTATTTCGACTGGCAGACCAACAAGGGCAGTTTTTCGGCTGCCTGCCCAAGCAGTCAGTTCGATGGAAACTTCATGAACTGGGCCACCTCTTCGGCCATCGATATCATGCGTTACGGCCTGACCGGCGGCAACCGCACCATTGACGACAGCAACACAACGGTGGTTGACCGTGCTTGGTTGCCCGACAACTTTTACAAAAACTCCAGCTACTTCACTGAAAAATTTGTACCGAACTCACAGTTGTCTGGCAGGACCGAAAATTCGCCCACATCGTTTCCCAACGGCATGTGGATTTATAACTGTAAAAATCGCGTTTATTTTGCCAACGCTCAAGACAGTGGCACAAGCTGCGACAGCCCCTTCGGTGTTGCCAATGCCCAAAGCGACCATCTAATCAAGGCAAACGCCAACAACAAGGGAAACTTCTACGAAGTCAGAAACCTGGTTTGCGACCCCAACAGTGCCACCAACCGCCTGATGACTTACGACCCGGATACCAAGAAATGGACGGGCCTGTGCTACCGCTACCCAAGCGGCAAGTACAAGCCTGTTGGCCAATTTCAGATGAATGCGGACAACCTGAGGGTTTCTGTTTTGGGTTACCTGCAGGACGACAATCGGTCACGTTACGGTGGGGTACTGCGTGCACCGCTCAAATACCTGGGACCCAAAAACTACGACAGCAACTTTAATTTGCTCACTGCGGCCAATGCTCGGAGCGAATGGGATGTCACAACAGGTGTGTTTATCACGAACCCCCAAAGTGGTGATTCAACCTATGGTGACCAGGGCTTTGGTCAAAGTGGGGTCATCAACTACGTCAACAAGTTCGGCACACTCAACCCTGACAGCATCGGCAAATACAAGACACTTGATCCACTCAGCGAACTGTATTACGAGGCGATTCGTTATCTGCAGGGCAAGCAGCCCACTCCAGCAAGCCATAACAAATGTTAGCGGGACAACGTCATCCAAAGCGCTTCAAGAAAACTTTCCAGCCTACACAACTTGGACAGACCCCTTCGCAGGCTTCACGGACACCACGGACACCGGTAAGGGCTGCTTGAGAAACAGCATTCTGACCATCGCGGATGTCTTTACACACAGCGACCGATCGCTACCCGGCAACAATGTGACCACCAATAGCGACTTTCACGCAGTGCGGAAACAAACCCGACGCTGGATGTTCCCTTCTGGACCAATGTGGTCGGCAGCTTCGAGAGCCGAACGACCTCCACGGCAACGATGACTTACACCGACAGCCAAGGGCGAACCCAAACTGCCGGCAACATAGCGGGCAATACGCTTTATTCAGCACTGAACAATGCCGCCAGTGTGGATACCGGAGCGACCGGCGGTTCGTATTACATGGCCGGCCTGGCGTATTGGGCCAATACCCAGAGCTTTCGTACCGATTTGCCAAAAGGACGGATCAAAACCTACTCTATTGATGTCAATGAGAACCGAGCAAGCGACAACGTAGATTTCCGCCGGACGCGGCAGCTTTACCTCGGCGCCAAATATGGTGGCTTTGACGACAGCGCGGCCGGCAACACTGGTAACCCTTATACGGGCGGCACCAACGTGCTTTGGCAAGGCACTGACGGCGACGCCAAAAATTATTTCCTGGTCAGTGATGCCGCCAAGTTTCTGGACTCCCTTGCAGAGGTATTCGCACGCGTCGTCGAGGAAACCGGCAGTATTGCAGGTGGTGCCATTTCCACGCAGCGTCTTGACGGTAGGCCAGGCTGCGGCCGTGTTCCAGGCCCGTTTTAATCCGGTTGCCAACTTCTGGAGCGGTCGTTTGCTCAAGTATCCACTCTCACTGGACACGGCGGGCACGTCCCTGGTCATCGGTGCCACCCCCACCTGGGAGGCGGGTCAGGTGTTGACCAATGACACCTTGATTGACAATGGTGCGGCAAGAAACATCGTCATTGGCGCGCCCATTGGGGCGCAGGCGACCGCGTCACCTACGCTTTTCAACTGGACCGATCTTGCACAGGCCCACAAAGACTCGCTCAATACGGTGCCATATAGCAGCCCTGTTGTGACTGACACCCTGGGTGTGGACCGGCTCGCCTACCTGCGGGGCGACCGGCGCAAGGAAATCAAACCGGCGAACCCATTGGGGCCGTTCCGGCCTCGCGACATCGTGCTGGGCGACATTGTCAACAGCGGCTTGGTCTATATGGGCACGCCGTCGGGAAGCATTGTCGGCACGGACTACAACACGTTCTTCAACGCCAATAAAACCCGCAAGCCCGTGATTTTTGCCAATGCCAACGACGGAATGCTGCACGCTTTTTACGATACCAACGGCAAGGAAGCATTCGCCTATATCCCGGGATTTGTCGCAGGCAAACTGAACCAGATTCCCGACCAGGACTATAGCCACTTCAGCATCAACGATGCTACGCCTGCAGTCTCTGAGGCTTATGTAAGTAGCCAGTGGCGCAGTATTTTGGTTTCGGGCGTTGGCGCCGGTGGGCAGGGAGTTTTTGCCCTGGATGTGACCAATCCGGAAACATTCACCAAAGACAATGTACTCTGGGAGTTCACAGAACGTGACCATCCGGCGATGGGCAATGTGATTGGCACGCCACAGATCGTAAAGCTTCGCACCACCGACTCTGGCGTAACCCCCGTCTATAAATGGTATGCAGTGGTCGCCAGCGGCGTCAATAATTATTCGGCAGATGGCTACGCGTCATACCACCGGCAATCCGTCCATCTTCATCCTCGATCTGTCCAACAAGCCAGCCAACAATGGGGGCAGCCTGGACGGAAGGCACGAACTTCTGGCGCATCGAGCTTCCCCAAACCAGCATCGCTATCGCCAAAGGCCTGGCGGGATTTAGCACCGTTAAAAACGCCCAGACCGGCGCGGTGGACAGTTTGTACGCTGGCGACATGCAAGGCAATGTCTGGAAGCTTGATTTCACCCTCAAGGGCACCAATAGCCTGACCACCGACGCGACCACCAACCTGACAAAGTTCAATGCCAAAACAGGAACCAGCAATACATTTTTCATCGCCAAAGACAGCAACGGGGCGCTGCAACCCATCACAGGGGAGCCCGTCGTCATCAATGCCTTTTATGACAGCAAGCTGATTTCCTTTGGAACCGGGAAATACCTGGAAAGTCCGGACACCAGCGTGCCGATGACTGTTGGCGCCTCGTTTTACACACTTTTGGATAATACAAAAGCGATTACCGGACGCTCTCTATTGCAGCAGGGCAGCGTCTCGACCGGCGGCACTGTCACGGTCCCCGGTTTCGTCTACGGCATGCCAACGACAACCAGCCCCACATTGAAAATGGGTTGGTATATAGATTTTGACAAGAGCATTGGCGAACGCCAGATCAGCGATATCACCGCCGAGTTTGGCCAGCTGTTTTTTGGCTCCCTGTTCCCCACCAAAGGCTCGTGCGGCGAAGGAGGCGGTCGGTTTTATGCAATGAGCTCACTCACTGGCAACGGGGTGTCGGAGTTGTCGCAGGTTGGCATATTGGCTGCCCCACTGGTTTTGGAAATTGGCAGCACGGGGCTGACCAACAGCGACACCAGCGGCCAACGAACAGCAACCAGGCGTGTTGCTATCATCACGCAAGGCTCCAAAGGTTTGAAGGTCGCAGCCACCAGTGGCGGCGGGCTCTCCTACAACGAACAGGTAGGACGACTAAGTTGGCGCCAGATCAACAACTTCCGTGAAAACAAGAACAACTAACCCCTACGGACAACCATGAGTTCCCCATTCATATCTCCATCCGCCGGGCAACGCCACCAGACCGGTTTTACGCTGATTGAACTCATGATCGTCGTCGCGATCATTGGGATACTGGCGTCGGTCGCATACCCTGCCTATACCGACTCGGTACGCAAAGGCAAGCGAGCGGAAGCGCGGGCTGCGCTGATGAACCTGCTTCAGCAACAGGAGCGTTACCTGACGCAAATGAATACGTATGAAACCTTCGCGGCTGGAACGCCAGGAGCGCTGCCGTTCAAGGCGTATTCTTCCTCCGACAGCACGCAGGCAAAAAGCAGTCATCTCCTAGGCGCCAGGCTCTGCCAGGCAGTAGGCAATGTCACGCCCACCAAGCGGGATTGCATCGAAGTTTTTGCTGTGCCTCAAGCCGGGGTTTTTACAGATCCTCAGGTGACGTCAATGGCGATTGATACCCAAGGCAGGAGAACCTGCACGGGTACCAATATTGACCGCTGCTGGAAGTAAGGTCGGCACCATGCACCAAAACCCCCAGGCCATGCAACGCCTGCATGCCGCCCCTCTTCCCCGCCAGGCCGGTTTTACCCTGATTGAATTGCTGATAACAGTCGCACTGGGCGTGATACTGATGGTGGTCGCCGTGCCAAGTTATGTGCAGTTTCAACGAAATGCGCAGCTATCAGATGCCGTCAGCAATTTCATTTCTGCAGCCAATACGGCAAGAGCCAATGCCATGAAGCAGGGGCTCAACACCTACCTTGTACCCAACAACACAGTGACAGGCTGGAGTTCAGGCTGGATGATTTATGCCGACGCCAACTGGAATCAAGCCTATGACGCAGACACTGATGAAGTGGTACTTCGCCATGAAGCATTGAGTGCAGACATCTCCCTCAATATTCCAACTGCCAGCAGTCTGACAGATGGTTATTTGCTTTTTAACGGAAGTGGCTATCCACGCTTGAAAAATGGCGGCTTTGGCGGTGGAACGATTGTCATGAGCAACACATCGCGCTCAAGCTCCATTATCATTGACCCGGCCGGCCGGGTGCGTTCTTGCAAAACAGGATCCATCGGTTGCTAATCGAGCCCGACTTTTCAAAATTATTGACATGACAGAAAATCTGTCCGGGCCAATGCGAGACGCGTTGAACGCAGCCCACGCGGGAATGTTCATTTGCTCACCCAATCCCCGTGTGGGCAGTGTTATTACGGACTCCAACGGAAGACATTTGGGCCTGGGCCACACCCAGCGCGCCGGCGGCCCGCATGCCGAAATCATGGCTTTGCGTGACGCCGCCACTAGGGGCCACTTGGTCGAAGGCGCCACCGCCTATGTCACCCTTGAACCCTGCTCCCATCATGGACGCACCGGCCCCTGCTGCGATGCGCTGATTGCCGCGGGCATCAAAAAAGTCGTTGCATCCATTGCTGACCCGAATCCCCTCGTATCAGGCCAGGGCTTCGCACGCTTGCGCGCAGCCGGCATTGAGGTAGAAGTCGGCCCCGGCGGCGCCGAGTCCCGTGAACTCAACATCGGCTTTTTCAGTCGCATGATCCGAAAAACGCCTTGGGTGCGCATGAAAATGGCGGCGTCACTGGACGGCACGACGGCGCTGACCAATGGGCAGAGCCAGTGGATCACCTCCCCTCAAGCGCGTGCCGACGGTCATGCCTGGCGCGCACGCGCCTGCGCCATGCTGACAGGCATTGGCACCGTACTGCAAGACAACCCGCGCCTGGATGTGCGCGAGGTGGCGACGCCCCGCCAGCCGCATATCGTGGTAGTGGACAGCCGCCTGCAAACGCCGCTGGACGCTCATCTTTTTATAGCTGGTCGCGCTTGCATCATCTACACCGCAGTCCAAAACGATGCAAAAAAGGCAGCGCTGGAAGCACGTGGCGCCACGGTGGTCATATTGCCCGACAGCCATGGCAAGGTGGATTTGGCGGCCATGATGAAAGACCTGGGCCGCCGCGAGATCAACGAACTGCATGTCGAGGCTGGCAGCAAGCTCAACGGCTCATTGATCCGGACCGGGCTGGTGGATGAGTTTTTGGTTTACCTCGCGCCCAAACTGCTCGGCCCCGGCCAGGGCATGGCTTCATTCGGTCCTCTACAAGCTCTTTCCGACGCGGTTCAGCTGCAATTTCAATCCACGGAAATGGTGGGGGCAGATTTGCGAATAATCGCCCGTGTCGCTGGGCGGGACCAGTTCTAGCTACCCTCGCGCACCACCGAAAGGCGGTGATGGAGCAGCCTTTTCCAGGCCTTTCGTCCCCCTCCCCTGCGTTATGGCGCTTTTACCTGCGAAAATAGCGCCATGTTTACCGGAATCATTACCGGCATGGGGCGCATCGTCGCCATCCATAGCCTGGGCAGCTCTTCAGATCATGGCAAGCGACTCACGATTGAAACCCCTTCGGGTTATCTCGATGACGTGGGCTTGGGTGACAGCATTGCACTCAATGGCGCCTGCATGACGGCCACGGCGCTGGACACCGCCAACAACCGGTTTTCCATCGATATTTCTGCCGAGTCACTGGCTAAAACCTGCGGTTTGGCCGAGCCCGGCATCATCAACCTCGAAAAAGCCCTGCGCGCCCATGACCGGCTCGGCGGCCACATCGTTTCAGGCCATGTGGACGGCATCGGCCGGGTCACGCATTTCGCCCAGGTGGGCGAAAGCTGGGAGCTTCGCATACGAGCGCCCAAAGAGCTGGGTAAATACCTGGCTTACAAAGGCTCCATCACCGTCAATGGCGTGAGCCTGACGGTGAACCGGGTCACCGACCTGGCCGGCGACGCTACAAATCCGCCGGGCTGTGAAATCAGCATCAACCTTATTCCCCACACGGTTCAACACACAGCGCTCGGCCAACTGGCCAAAGGCTCCCAGGTCAACCTGGAAATCGACCTGATCGCGCGCTATGTCGAACGCATGCTTCAAGACACACCAACACAACATACAGCTGCCTCATGACTACTCTGATTTCCCCTGTCGAAGATATCGTGGCCGACATGCGCGCCGGCCGCATGGTCATTCTGGTTGATGAAGAAGACCGCGAAAACGAAGGCGACCTTGTGCTGGCAGCAGACCATGTGACGCCCGAAGCCATCAATTTCATGGCCCGCTTTGGCCGTGGCCTGATTTGCCTGACGCTGACGCGCGAGCGCTGCGAACTGCTGCAGCTCCCGCCCATGGCAGCCCGCAATGGCGCGCAATACTCAACGGCCTTCACGGTTTCCATTGAAGCCGCAGAAGGCGTGACCACCGGCATTTCAGCCGCAGACCGAGCGCGCACGGTGCAAGCCGCCGTAGCAAAGAATGCCAAGGTCAGCGACTTGGTCCAGCCCGGTCATATTTTTCCGCTGCAGGCAGTCGACGGCGGCGTACTGATGCGGGCCGGCCATACCGAAGCGGGCTGCGACCTGGCGGGCATGGCGGGCTGCTCACCGGCAGCCGTCATTTGCGAAATCATGAACGACGATGGCACCATGGCACGTCTGCCGGATTTACAGCTGTTTGCAGCGGAGCACGGCCTGAAAATCGGCACCATTGCCGACTTGATTGAGCACCGTAGCCGCAACGATTCACTGATCGAGAAGATGGGTAGCCGCACGCTTCAGACCGCGTTCGGCGAATTCACGGCCCATGCTTTCAGGGACAAGATCAGCCACGAACTGCACCTGGCGCTGGTCAAGGGGCAATGGGCTGCCGAGAACACCGTTGCCGTACGCGTGCATGAGCCGCTGTCGGTGCTGGACCTGCTGGAGACGAGCCGGTCCATGCATTCCTGGAGCCTGGACCAGAGCCTGAAGCATGTCGCCGACGAAGGCTGCGGTGTGGTGGTGCTGCTGAACTGCGGCGAAAGCGCGGCACAACTCCTGGCGCAGTTTGAAGGCACCGCCCGTGCGGCACAGGCCCCCGAACGCGGCCGCATGGACTTACGCACCTACGGCGTGGGCGCGCAGATCTTGCGGGAGTGCGGCGTGCAAAAAATGAACCTCATGGGCAACCCGCGCCGCCTGCCCAGCATGACCGGCTATGGTCTCGAAATCGTCGGCTACATCAACAAAGACTAAACAAACCAATCAAAGGAAACTCACTATGTTTGGTGCAGAAAAAGGTTCGGCTGACAAGCTTGACGGTAAAAAGCTCTCCATTGGTATGGTGCAGGCGCGCTTTAACGAAAGCGTGACCAACGCCCTGGCGGAGGCCTGCAAGCAGGAACTCGTGGCCTTGGGTGTGGAAGAAAAAAACATCACCCATGTGCTGGTACCCGGCGCGCTGGAAGTGCCCTGCGCGCTGCAGGCGCTGGCAGAGAGCGAAAAATTCGATGCACTGGTTGCGCTGGGTTGCATCATTCGTGGCGAGACATACCACTTTGAACTGGTGGCCAACGAAAGCGGATCGGCCGTCACACGCCTGGCCCTGGACTACCAGCTGCCGATTGCGAACGCGATTTTGACCGTCGAAAACCTTGCCCAGGCCCAGGCGCGCCAGGAAGAAAAAGGCCGTGATGCCGCGCGCGTTGCGGTCGAGATGGCGAATCTGCTCGACGAATTGGCCTGATTAAAGCCCTGCTCCCCGAAATTCCGATTACTTAACAGGCGCTCCATGGCTGAACCCATCATCAAACCCAAACGACCTCCCCAAACCCGCAACGGCCTGACCGACACGGGCGTAAAAAAGGCGGCCGACAAATCAGCCCGCACCCGCGCCCGTGAATTTGCCCTGCAGGCCCTGTACCAGCATCTGGTCGGGCAAAACGAAACCGACTCGATTGACGCCTTTACCCGCGATCTGGTGGGTTTTCACAAGGCGGATTCGGCCCACTACGATGCCTTGCTGCGCGGCTGCATTGAATCGGCAAAACAGCTTGATGACAGCATCACTCCCCTGCTGGACCGCAAGATGACCGAAATTTCACCGGTTGAGCATGCCGTGTTGTGGATTGGCGCCTACGAGTTCACCCATTGCCTGGATGTGCCTTACCGTGTCGTGATCAACGAATGCATTGAATTGGCCAAGGCGTTTGGCGGCACCGACGGGCATAAATACGTCAACGGCGTTTTGCACAAAATGGCGCCCTCCCTGCGCGCCGCAGAGGTTGCAGCCGACCAGTCCAAGTAAGGACTGACATACCCACCCGAACCATGAAAGCCTTGCCGTGAAAATCGCCCAGCGTGCTCAACGGATTGAGCCTTTTTACGTCATGGAGATTGCCAAGGCGGCTAGCGCCCTGGCGCAGCAAGTCGCGCATACCGATTCGCCGATGATTTTCCTGAACATCGGCGAGCCGGACTTCACCGCACCACCGCTGGTGCAGCAAGCGGCCAGCCGGGCCATTGCACAGGGCAACACGCAATACACCCAGGCCACCGGCCTGCCAGCCTTGCGTGAGCGAATCAGCGGCTGGTATGCCTCGCGGTTCGGGGCGGACGTTGCCCCCGGTCGCATCGTCATCACAGCGGGCGCATCTGCGGCCCTGCAGCTTGCCTGCCTGGCCTTGATTGAAGCCGGTGACGAAATCCTGATGCCCGACCCGAGCTATCCGTGCAACCGGCATTTCGTCAGCGCGGCTGAAGGCACGTCCATCCTGATTCCGACCACGGCCGAAGAGCGCTTTCAGCTGACCCGCGAGAAAGTACAAGCCGCATGGAACGACAAAACGCGAGGCGTACTGCTGGCATCGCCTTCGAACCCTACCGGCACCTCGATTGCGCCCGAAGAACTGCAAAGCATTCACGAGTTCGTGCACAGCCGGGGCGGCATCACGCTGATTGATGAAATCTACCTGGGGCTGAGCTACGAAGAACACTTCGGGCATTCGGCGCTGGCCATGCCGGGAGAACTCGGCCAGAACATCATCAGCATCAACAGCTTCAGCAAGTATTTCAACATGACGGGCTGGCGGCTGGGCTGGCTGGTGGTGCCCGAAGCGCTGACGCCCGTCATTGAACGGATTGCGCAAAACCTGTTTATCTGCGCCAGCACCGTGGCGCAGCACGCCGCGCTGGCCTGCTTTGAACCCGAGAGCCTGCTGGAGTACGAACGCCGCAGGGCTGAATTCAAGGCCAGGCGCGACTACTTCATCCCTGAACTCAATCGCCTCGGCCTGCGCGTGCCTGTCATGCCTGACGGCGCTTTCTACGCCTATGCTGACTGCACCGATGCCGCCGCCCGGCTGGGCGTGAGCGGCAGTTGGGACTTTGCCTTTGAGCTGATGAAACGTGCCCATCTGGCTGTGACGCCGGGTCGCGATTTTGGACATGCCGCGCCGGAACAATTTGTACGGTTTTCGACGGCCAATTCGATGGCGCAGCTGCAGGAAGCTGTTGCACGGCTGGAGTCTGTGCTTGGCTAGTCCGGATTCATCAACCGAAGCAGCAGGAAACCTGAAAGCAGGCGAACGCAGCGCCGGAAAACCCCAGTCAAGCTCAGCCCCACTGGGGGGCAGCGCAGTATGCGAGGCGTCCCGCGCGGGCGCGATATTCCATTGGCCCATTCGCGTTTACTGGGAAGATACGGATGCGGGCGGCATTGTTTTTTATGCCAACTACCTGAAGTTTTTTGAACGATCGCGCACCGAATGGCTCAGGTCACTGGGCATTGAGCAGCAGCGATTAAAAGACAGCACGGGCGGCATCTTTGTAGTGACTGAAACGAGTATTCGCTACCACCGCCCTGCCCGTCTTGACGACGAACTGATTGTTACGGCCAGCCTGATAGAAACAGGCCGCGCATCCATGATAATCAAGCAGCAGGCGCTATTAAAAACAGAGCAAACAGGCCTGCAGTCTGCCGTTTTGCTCTGCGAAGGCACGATACGGATTGGCTGGGTTAAGGCCGCAAGCCTTCAACCGATGCGCATACCTTCATCCATTCTTGACAGCTTAAAAACCTGATAAAAGCTTCGACATGAACCAAGACCTTTCCATTGTCAGTCTCCTTATTCACGCGAGCTGGGTTGTCCAGGCGGTAGTCGCCCTCCTGGTCGGCATTTCCATTGCCAGCTGGGCTGCGATTTTTCGGAAAATTGTTGCGCTCAAGCGGGCCCAACAACTCAACGATGATTTCGATCGCGAATTCTGGTCCGGCACCAGCCTGAACGACCTGTTTGCGGGAGCGGCTCAAAACGCCAAAACCTCGGGCTCCATGGAGCGCATTTTTGCCAGCGGCATGCGGGAATACCAAAAACTGCGCGAGCGCCACATTACCGATGCCGGCACCCTGCTCGACGGGGCGCGCCGCGCCATGCGGGCCAGCTACCAGCGCGAAATGGACACGATTGAATCCAACCTGTCCTTTCTGGCAACCGTAGGCTCGGTGTCGCCTTATGTCGGCCTGTTCGGCACGGTCTGGGGCATCATGCATGCATTCACCGGGCTGGCGGCGATGGAACAGGTCACATTGGCCACCGTAGCGCCCGGCATTGCGGAGGCGCTGGTGGCCACGGCGATTGCCCTGTTTGCGGCCATTCCCGCCGTGGTGGCTTACAACCGCTTTGCACACGACATTGACCGCATCGCCAACCGCCTGGAGACCTTCATCGAAGAGTTCTCCAACATCCTGCAGCGCAACCTGGGTGCGCAGTCGCCCTCAGGCCACTGAAATGTTGACCCCCACGCTTTTCACTTCGTGTAATGCGCTGCCCCCCGAGGGGGCCGCTGCGCCTGCGGCCCGGCTAAGCCGTTTCCGCGGCCCTGGCTGGTATGCCATTGCCCCCACGGTTTTTACAACGCGGCCTTCTCTGCGGCCGTCTGTCTAAGGAAACCACCATGCCAGCAGTCAGTTCCCGTGGCCGGGGCCGCCGCACCATCAGTGAAATCAACATGGTGCCCTTCATCGACGTCATGCTGGTGCTGCTCATCATTTTCATGGTGACCGCACCCTTGATCACGCCCAGCATGATTGCCCTGCCCAAGGTAGGCCAGGCTGCCAAGCAGCCACAAAATCCGGTACGCATCGAGATCCAGAAGGACGAAAGCATTCAGATCAGGCTCAAGACTGAAACCGTGTCGAGTTCGGTTCGCAGCATTGCTGCCGACATCGTGAAGCGCGAGCCGGATGTGAAGGCAGCGGGCGCAGAAGCTGTTCCGGTTGTGATCAGTGCCGACAAGTCCATCAAGTACGAAACCGTGGTGCAAGTTATGGATGCGCTGCAAAAGGCAGGCGTTTCCCGCGTCGGCCTGTCCGTGCAAACCAGCAAGTGACCGGCCCCTGACCCCAAGGCTGACCCCACCCAACCATGCACAGCACTGCTGCAGAACGAACTGAATTTGCCCCGCCCAGCGACAAAGGCTCGCTGCGCGCGCTTGGGCTTGCATTGCTCATCCACGTCCTGCTGATTGCGGCATTGACCTGGGGCGTGAACTGGAAACGCAGCGACAAGGCCGCTTCATTTGAAGCGGAGTTGTGGTCCAGCACGCCGCAGCAGGCGGCGCCCAAACTGGTTGAAACAAGCCCTCCTGCACCCGTTCCTGCACCGTCCCCGGCTCCGGCGCCGCCACCTCCCCCGCCGCCCGCGGCCAAGGCGCCTGAAGTCAAGCCCCCCGCTCCAGCGCCGGATGTAGACATTGCTCTGGCGCAGGAAAAAAAGCGCAAGTTGCAGCAGGAAAAAGAAGCAGAGGCGAAGAAGGCAGAAAAGCTGCGTGAAAAACAGGAAGCCGAACTGCAGGCGAAAAAAGAAAAAGAGAAGGAAAAGAAGAAGGAAAAAGAGCAAAAAGCCAGCGAAGAATTGGCCAAACGCAAGGCCCTGGAAGAAGCCAAAAAGGCCGAGGCAAAAAAACAGGAAGCCAAGGACCAGGAAAAGCAAAAACTGGCAGCTGCCACCGCCGAAAAGAAAAAGCTGGCAACAGAAGCCGCCGCTGCCGCCGACAAGCAACATCAGGCCGCTGTCAAACGCATCATGGGCTTGGCGGGCGCTACAGGCGGCGCAGACGCCAAGGGCTCAGCCCTGAAGGCGAGCGGGCCGTCGGCCAGCTACGGCGGAAAAGTCAAGGCCAAGGTTTTGCCCAATGTGGTGTTCACCGACGACATAGCCGGCAATCCCACGGCTGAAGTCGAAGTCCGCACGACATCTGACGGCACCATCATGAGCCAGCGACTGGTGAAGTCCAGCGGCAACAAGGCTTGGGATGATGCGGTGATCAAGGCCATCATTCGCACCGGCGCCATGCCGCGCGACGTCGATGGCCGGGTGCCAACGCCCATGATTCTGGAATTCCGGCCCAGGGATTAGGCCGGCTCCCGGAATTTTTTCGCTATCAATAAAATAGCTGCCAGCTCAAATATTTATTGGGCTAGAGCCCTATTTCACTCATAAACAATCTTTGCCAGACCTTTATCGGCCTGAGCCACCCATCCGGCGAGTGCCGCATCAGTCGGGAAGAATTTGGCGGCCTCTCCCAGATGAAGCTCGGCCGTAGCGCCCTCTCGCCGCAGGTTCAGGCGTACCGGCAAGCCGCGGATCAACTCCCCCTGGTCTGACATTTCGCGGCGCGGCGGGAAGTCCCTGACCAGTCGGGAAATATCGGGCGCCGTGCCGTTGACTGCCACGCGCAGATACTTGCCGAACTTGCAGCGCGCAGTTTCAAGATCCCACACCTGCGTGACCTTGAAGCGGCGGCCAAAGCGTTCGGACGCGCCCTGCAGCGTGCCTTGCACAATCACCAGTTCGTCGTCTTTCAGCAGGTTGCGATGGGCGTTGAAGGTGGCCTCGTCGACCGAAGCTTCCAGCACGTCGGTTTTGTCGTCGAGCTTGAAGATGATCAATTTTCCGCGGTTGCCGTTGATGACGCGCAAATCGCCCACGATGGCAGCCAGCAGCTGCGGATCCCGGGAATCGATCAGGTCTTCAATTTTCCGTTTGGCAAACTGCCGCACCTCGGCCTCCACCTCGTCGAAGAGGTGACCCGACAGGTAAAAGCCAATCGCCGTTTTCTCAAGTACCAGCCTGGCCTTGACGCCAAACATCGCCGCCTCGACCAGCGGCGGCTCCTGCGTGCTGGAGGCGTGCGAGTCGGACATGTCGAAGAGCCCACCCTGGTTGGCGTTGGCCTGGGTCGCGGCGGCAAACTCAAAGGCCCGCTCGACGGATGCCAGCAGTTCGGCACGGTTCAGATGCAGATTGTCAAAAGCCCCACCCTTGATCAGCGCTTCAACCGTGCGCTTGTTCATCTTGCTGCGGTCCACCCGCACGCAAAAATCGTACAGGGATGTGAAGGGGCCGCCCTCATTGCGGGCGGCCACGATCGCCTCAATCGCCTGCTTGCCGGTGCCCTTGATGGCGCCCAGGCCATAGCGCACGGCCTTGTTGCTGATCGGCTCAAACCGGTAGTCGCCCCGATTGATGTCGGGCACTTCAAAGCTCAGCCCCATTTTCTGGGCATCACCAAACAGGATTTTCAGCTTGTCGGTGTCGTCCATTTCCACCGTCATGTTGGCGGCAAAAAACTCGGCGGTGAAATGCACCTTGAGCCAGGCGGTGTGATAGGCCAGCAGCGCGTAAGCGGCCGAGTGCGACTTGTTGAAGCCGTAGCCGGCAAACTTCTCCATCAAGTCAAAGACCTCGTCGGCCTTTTCCTGCGTCAAGCCGTTGATGCCAGCGCCCTTGCGGAAAATCTCCCGCTGCGAGGCCATCTCTTTCTCGTCTTTTTTACCCATGGCGCGGCGCAGCATGTCGGCGCCACCGAGCGAATAGCCGCCCAGAATCTGCGCGGTCTGCATCACCTGCTCCTGGTAGACCATGATGCCGTAGGTCTCCTCCAGAATCGGCTTGACGCGCGGGTCCGGGTACTCGGGCACTTCCTTTCCCTGCTTGCGGGCAATGTAGGTCGGAATCAGGTCCATCGGGCCGGGGCGGTAGAGCGCGTTCATCGCGATCAGGTCTTCAAGCCGGTTCGGTTTGGCGTCCTTGAGCATGCGCTGCATGCCGATACTTTCAAACTGGAAAACGGCTTCGGTATTGCCTTCGGTAAACAGGGCATAGGTCCGCTTGTCGTCCAGCGGAAGGTTCTCGAACTTGAAGTCTTTTTGCGCCGGGTGGCGCTGCATGATGAACTCTCTGGCGATTTCCAGAATGGTCAGCGTCGCCAGACCCAAAAAGTCAAACTTGACAAGGCCGATGGCCTCCACGTCGTTTTTGTCAAACTGACTGACGGCCGAGTGGCTGCCGGGCTGCAGATACAGCGGACAAAAGTCCGTCAGCTTGCCCGGTGCAATCAGCACGCCCCCGGCGTGCATGCCGACGTTGCGGGTCAGGCCTTCCAGCTTGCGGGCCAGCTCCAGCAGCGTGTGGACGTCTTCTTCCTTGCTCTCGCGCTCGGCCAAAATGGGCTCGGCCTCCAGCGCATAGACCATCTTGTCATTTTTCTTGCGATCCGCCGGCACCAGCTGCAGCGTGACGGCCTGGCCCGGCTTGTTGGGAATCAGCTTGGAAATGCCGTCGCAAAATCCGTACGGGAAGTCCAGCACCCGGCCAACGTCGCGGATTGCCGCCCGTGCGGCCATGGTGCCGAAGGTCACGATCTGGCTGACCGCGTCATGGCCATACTTGTCCTTCACGTAGTCAATCACGCGGTCGCGGTTGCTCTGGCAAAAGTCGATGTCAAAGTCGGGCATGGAAACCCGCTCAGGGTTCAGGAAGCGCTCGAACAGCAGGTTGTACTGCAGCGGGTCCAGGTCGGTAATCTTCAGCGCATACGCCACCAGCGAGCCGGCGCCTGAGCCCCGTCCCGGTCCCACCGGGCAGCCATTGTTCTTGGCCCACTGGATGAAGTCACCCACAATCAAGAAGTAGCCCGGAAACCCCATCTTCAGGATGGTGTTGATCTCGAACTCCAGCCGCTCCACATACTGGGACCGCTTGGCGTCCCGCGTCGCCGCGTCGGGGTAGAGGTGCAGCAGGCGCTCTTCCAGCCCCTCAAACGAGGTGTGGCGAAAATACTCCTCGGGCGGCATCCGCACGCCATTGACTTCGGGCGTGGGGTAATCGGGCAGCATGGGCTTGCCCAGCTCCAGCGTGAGGTTGCAACGCTTGGCAATTTCCACCGTGTTGGCCAGCGCCGAGGGCACATCGGCAAACAGCTCGACCATCTGGGCGGCTGACTTGAAATACTGCTCGCGCGTGAACTTGCGGACGCGGCGCGCATTACCCAGAATTTCACCTTCGGAAATACACACCCGCGCTTCGTGGGCCTCATAGTCCTCATAGGTCAGAAACTGGACGGGATGCGTTGCCACCACCGGCAGCTTGAGCTGGGCCGCCAGTTGAACGGCGGCCGTTACATGGCGCTGATCGTCCGGGCGCTGGGCGCGCTGCAGTTCCAGATAAAAGCGATTCGGGAAAACACCGGCCAGATACCCGGCGCATTCAGCCGCCCGCGCGGTGTCTCCCTGCACCAGCGCCTGGCCCACGGCGCCACCTTGCGCACCCGACAGGGCAATCAGGCCTTCATTGAGCTCTTCCAGCCATTCCAGCTTGATGACCGCCTGGTCGCGCAGCACATTTTTTGTCCAGGCGCGGGTGATGAGTTCTGACAGGTTCAGGTAGCCCCGGTGGTTTTGCACCAGCAGCAGCAAGCGGACCGCAGGGGCGGTGGCCTCTTTTCCCGGCACGGGTATCCAGACATCCGCACCAATCAGGGGCTTGACACCGGCTTTGCGCGCCTCCTTGTAAAACTTGACCGTGCCAAACAGGTTGCTCAGGTCGGTGATGGCCAGCGCGGGTTGCTGGTCGGCGGCAGCGGCGGCAACGATTTCGTCGATGCGGTTGGTACCGTCAACGACTGAAAACTCGGTGTGAATTCTTAAATGGACAAACATGGGCTTCATTTTAGGTCGCGGCCTTCAGCGCCCCTGAGGAAGACGTAACGCCCTGTCCGGGCTGTGGCCTTGCCTACAATCGGCTGCATCATGCAAATTTTGAACATTGCAGCGTACAAATTTGTGGCGCTGGACGACCTGCCCGCCTTGCAGGCCAGGGTGCGGGAGGCGCTACAGGGGCGCGGCATCAAGGGCACCGCGCTGCTCGCCGAAGAAGGCATCAACCTGTTTTTGGCAGCAGATAAGCGCAATATTGACGATTTTTTGGCCTGGCTAGGCCTTGATGCGCGTTTTCAGCCGCTGGAAGTCAAGGAAAGCTGGTCCACCGCCCAGCCCTTCGCCAAGCTTCTGGTCAAGATCAAGCCTGAAATCATCCGCATGAACCATCCTGCGATCCGGCCTTCAGCGGGTCGCGCGCCGGCCGTCGATGCGGCCACGCTCAAACGCTGGCTCGACAGCGGCCAGGATGACGAAGGCCGACCTGTCGTCACGCTGGACACGCGCAATACGTTTGAAGTCGATGTCGGCACTTTCAGGAACGCCATCGATTGGCGCATAGAAAAATTCACCGAGTTCCCGCAGGCGGTGCAAGACCATCGTGAGGATCTGGCGGGCAAGACGGTCGTGAGTTTTTGCACCGGCGGCATCCGCTGCGAGAAAGCGGCGATTTACCTGCAGGAAGCCGGCATCGCGAATGTTTACCAACTCGATGGCGGCATTCTGAAGTACTTTGAAGAATGCGGACACGCGCACTATGACGGCGAATGCTTTGTGTTTGACCAGCGCAGGGCCCTGGATGCGGCGCTCAAGCCAAGGGTGAATCCTGGCGCGTCGCCGACCAACTAAACCCAAGCGCCTGAGACTGGGGACTCACGCGTTCAACTTCCTGTGAACTTTCGCTCAGGCAAGGGGATGAACTCCGCATCGCCAACAACCTGTCCCATTCTCTGGGCCTGCCAGTCATCGCCCGCCTGAACAAGGCGCTCCTTCCGGCTGGACACAAAGTTCCACCAGATAAAACGGCGTCCATCCAGCGCATCGCCCCCAATGACCACCAGACGCGCGGCCGTGCTGGCAGTGATCTGCGTGGCGGCCCTGGGCACCAAAGTGGCCAGGGTG
The DNA here is from genome assembly GCA_963793855.1 of uncultured beta proteobacterium. Lineage (GTDB taxonomy): Bacteria > Pseudomonadota > Gammaproteobacteria > Burkholderiales > Burkholderiaceae_C > Polaromonas. The sequence continues at coordinate 11,139 of CAWCBL010000003.1, read as the reverse complement.
CGCGCCGCAAGCGGCTCACCATCCACGACCAGATCCGCGTCTACCGAATAAAGCGCCAGCTCTTCGGCCAGCGGCGGCAACTCGATGCTCGAACCGGCAGCGAGCCTGATGTCCAAGTAAACGGTTTTGGAAAAAGTCTTGACGGGTGACGTTTTGCCAAACGCCTCGCCAATCAGTATGCGCACCTCCGACTCACCCACAGACACCACGGGAATGTCCGCCGCTGGCGTGTGCGAAAAAGCCGGTGCGACTTCTTCCTGCGCCTTGGGCAAGGCGGCCCAGAGCTGAAGCCCGTGCTGGAGGTAAGACTTGTCACGCAAGTCCTCGGGCGCACGCTCGGAATGCACGATACCGCGCCCCGCCGTCATCCAGTTGATCGCGCCAGGTTCAATGCGCTGGACCGAGCCCAGACTGTCGCGGTGCGTGATGGCCCCATCAAACAGATAGGTCACCGTCGCCAGCCCGATGTGAGGATGGGGCCGCACATCATGGCTCGTGCCTGCCTCCACGGTGAGCGGGCCGAAATGGTCAAAAAAGAGAAACGGGCCTACTGATTGCTGCTGCGCTGCAGGCAGCAGGCGGCTCACCAGGAAGCCGCCGCCCAGGTCTTTTTCGTGCCCCGTGAGCCTGGCTTGAATACTCATGGCAGCCGCTCCACGCCGGTCGTGATTTCCGTGGTGACCTGGGTCATGAGTTTGTGGACCGGGCATTTTTGCGCGACGGCCTGCAACTCCTGCAATTGCGCATCGCTCAGGTCGCCATGTATCTTGAGCGTGGCCGCCAGACGGTACACGCCCGCGCGCTCGCCGGAATCATCTCTCTTGACCAGCGTCTGGATGTCCTCGACCGGAATCCCTTTTTTTCGGGCATACCACATCACCGTCAGCGCCTTGCAGGCGCCCAGCGCCGCATCGTATAAGTCATGGGGACTTGGACCCGCATCGTCGCCCCCTTCGGCTTCGCTGATATCGGCCGCCAGCGTGTGGCTGCGAATGTGGACTGTCTGGGCCAGCTTATTTGTTCGGTCAAGCCTGAGTTCAATAGTCATCACGGATTCCTGTGAAAAGTGAATGAAGGTGAATACCGCTGAGCTGCAAGCTTCATCTGCGCAGCAACCCTAGCGCTGGAACCGGCTCGCCACATCGGCCACACGCCGGCCCAAATTGCGTGCGGTGAGCAGATCGCCCGGAAACATCTCATTGACCCCTGCGTCTGAAGGCGACTGAGCCATGGCCCCGCTGTAAGAGCCCAGGTAGTTGGCGTCGTTGCGCTGCGCTGCCTTGCTGCTGCTGGGCATGACGCCCTGGCTCACCCAGATGCCGCCATGCTGCATGGCCAGGGTAAGCAGGTAGATCAGCGTGGACATCTTGTCGCCATTGAGGGTTGCGCTGTTTGTGAAGCCGGCAAAGAGCTTGTCTTTCCATGCCTGCGCGTGCCATGGCTTGGAGGATGCATCGGCAAACTTCTTGAACTGCCAGCTGACGCTGCCCATGTAGGTCGGTGAACCCATAATGATGGCGTCGGCGGCATTCAGCGCCTCCCAGCCGCCCTCGGGCAAATTGCCGTCGGCATCAATGGCGAGCAGTTCCGCGCCAGCGCCTTCAGCCACCGACTGCGCCATGCGCTGGGTATGGCCATAGCCGGAGTGGTAAACCACAACTATTTCTGCCATTTTCACCTTCCTGGAGTCAGGCATGCCGAAAGAACTCACAAAATGAAATGTCGATCAACAGAGCCTCAGCACTGTTGATCGACATTATCAGCTACGGGTTCAGTTGTCGCGCTTGGCGTCAAGGCTCCAGGCACCTGCGCCCCAGGCAGCCAATGTCAGCAAGCCACCCACAATAGCCATGTTCTTGTAGAACAACAATGACGGAATCATTTGCTGATCAGCTGGCAGCGCCCAAAAGTTGTGAAAGTAAAAACTGGCCACCAGCGTGAACAGTCCCAGCGCAAGCGCCGCCCAGCGCGTGCCAAAACCCAGGATCAGGGCCAGGCCGCCGACGACTTCGATCACCAATGCAATGGCCGTGCCCACTTCCGGCATGGGCAGACCGGCCGAAGCCGAATAGGCCACAGTACCGGCAAAGCCCGTGATCTTGCCGATGCCTGCGGGCAGGAACATCCAGGCCATCAGCAAACGGCCAATCAGCGACAGCGGGTTTTTAAGAGAGTCAAGCATGGTGAGTCCTTTTAGTAAAAGTAAACGGGGAAATAATGGATTAAATAATGGCGATGGGCAAGCCCCATCTGCCAGGGGCTATTCAACGAGTGAATTGGTTTGTGCTTCAAGCTGCCAGGTCAAACACCAGCACTTCGGCAGCCTGTCCATGGGTCAGCTGCAGCTGGTTTTCTGCTTCGAAGGCGGCGGCATCGCCTGCGCGAAGTAGCTGGCCGTTCACCTCAAGCTGCCCGCGGATCCGGTGCACATAGGTTTTTCTCTGCGGCTCGATCTTCAGGTTGACGGTTTCATCGCCGTCAAACAGCCCCGCATACAGTCGGGCGTCGGCATGAATGAGCACCGAACCCTGCGCGCCATCGGGCGAAGCCACCAGCCGCAGCGTCCCGCGCTTTTCGGTGTCCGAAAAGGTCTTTTGCTCATAGCTGGGTGCGATGCCGACCACATTGGGCTGGATCCATATCTGCAGAAAATGCGTGGTCTGACCTTCGGCGTGATTGAACTCGCTGTGCTGCACGCCAGTGCCCGCACTCATGCGCTGCACGTCACCGGGCGGAATGCCTTTGACGTTGCCCATGCTGTCTTTGTGGGCCAGTTCGCCACTCAGCACATAGCTGATGATTTCCATGTCCTTGTGGCTGTGGGTCCAAAACCCCGGCCCGCCGCAATGCGGTCTTCATTGATGACGCGCAGGTTGCCAAAGCCCATGTGCGCCGGGTCGTAGTAGCCCGCAAACGAAAAGGAATGGAAAGACTTGAGCCAGCCGTGATCAGCGTAGCCACGTTCGCTGGAGGTTCGTAGTGTCATCATCTGGGTGCTCCTTTCAAGCTGCGTTGCAATGCATCAACTGTAGGCGCCCAAGGCGCTTTTGTCGTTGCACTCATTTGATGGCATCATTCAAATTATTTGAATATTCAACGGAACAAGCATCAACATCAAGGTCCGAAGCGCCCTCACGCCCGAGACCATCGGACTGATCGGAGCCATACACCGCACAGGAAGCATGGCAGCCGCCGCGCGCGAGCTCGGCGTGGTGCCCAGCGCCCTGACCTACCGCATTCGCCAGGTCGAAGACGCCCTGGATGTGCTGCTGTTTGACCGCTCCTCGCGCCAGGCCAAGCTAACCGTGGCGGGCAAGGAACTGCTGCATGAAGGCAACCGCCTGCTGGTGGAGCTCGATGCCATCGCCAACCGCGTCAAGCGGGTGGCGGCCGGCTGGGAGCCCCAGCTCACCCTGGCCGTTGACAGCGTGATTTCGCGCACCACCGTGATGGAGTTGTGTGAGGCCTTTTTTGCGATGAATCCGCCCACCCGCCTCAAGATTCGCGAGGAAGCGCTGTCGGGGACGCTGGAAGCGCTCACCTCGGGACAGGCCGACCTGGCCATCGGCGTCGCCCTGGAGCCAGCCCTTCACAAATCGGTCCAAAGCAAGCCGCTGGGCACCATTCATTTCGTCTATGCCGTGGCACCCCAGCATCCGCTCGCGCAAGCTGCGGAACCCGTCACCGACGCCATGCTCATGCCTCACCGCGCTGTGGCCGTTGCCGACTCGGTGCAGCGCGGCGGCGGCGTGACGACAGGGCTGCTCGGAGGACAAGACATATTTACCGTGCCGGGCATGCAGGAAAAGCTCGATGCGCAGCTCCGCGGAATAGGCGGGGGCTTTCTGCCGGAATACCTTGCGCGGCCCCATATCATCACGGGCCGGCTGGTGGAAAAGCAGATGCAGCGATCACGCGAGTGGTGCCCATGAGCTATGCGTGGCGCCGCGCGACCGACAACACGGAGGGCCGCGCCCTGCAGTGGTGGCTCAAACAGCTGAACAATCCGGCGACCCGAAAAGCACTGCTGGAGCGTGAACAGTCGCTGTAAATCCCTGCCTTCGCGGGATGCTGGCCGTCTGCGTGTAGAGTGTGCTTGTGGTTTTCGTTTAGTCCCATTCATCAACCCAGAAAAAGTACAGAGACATGACAAAAAAACCCCGAACCGCTGCTTCTCAAACTCGCGCACCGCGTCATATCGCCGTGGTGGGCGCCGGCATTGCCGGCATCACCTGCGCGCGCACGCTGGCCAAGGCCGGGCACCGCGTGTCTGTCTTCGAAAAAAGCCGGGTGGCCGGCGGGCGCATGGCGACCCGCGAAACCGAATTTGGCGGCTTTGACCTTGGCACGCAGTACTTCACCGTGCGCGACGCGCGCTTTGAAAAAGCGCTGGCCACAGCCTCCGGGCTGGTACGCCCCTGGAGCGCGAACAGCGTTCGGGTCCTCAACGAGCACGGCCACGTCATCGCAGCCTCACTTCCGGCCCGGGAGTCACACTGGGTCGCCAAACCCGGCATGAATGCACTGGTTCAGCAATGGGCACAGCCTCTGGTCGATGCCGGCCAGGTGATGCTGGAAACCAAGGTCGTTCTTGTCGAAGTCGACAAGCTGCACCCGGACCGCTGGCAGCTGCAAACCGAGGGTCCTGGTGCCAGAGCCGGGTTCACTCCGGCTTTGACGCCGTGGTGCTCGCCATTCCCTCTGTGCAGGCGCACGCCTTGCTCTCAATTCGAAGCAGGGCGACCCCTTGCTGGAGGAACTTGAAGGCGTGAGCGTGACACCCTGCTGGACCCTGATGGTGGCCTTTCCGCAGGCGCTTCAGCCCACGCTTTCCAGCCTGGGCCCCGAATGGAATGCGGCGCGCAGCACGCACCACCGCATTGCCTGGCTCGCCCGGGAGTCCTCCAAACCCGGGCGCGGGCCGATTGAGCGCTGGACAGTTCAGGCCAGCGCCGATTGGTCGCAGCGCCATCTGGATGACGACGCCGAACGCGTCAAGGCCAAACTCCTCAGGGCCTTCGCCGAGGTGACCGGCATACGCGCAGAGCCGCCCCACGCCGATGTGCATCGCTGGCGCTATGCGCAGACGACCAAACCGCTCGGAAAAACCCACGCCTGGGACGCCAGGTCCCGCATCGGCGCCTGCGGCGACTGGTGCCTGGGTCGCCGGGTGGAAGACGGCTTTGTCTCAGGTCTGGAAATGGCCCTGGCCATTCTTTAGGGACTCAAGCGATAAGCATGGAGGCCAGCAAACGCAGCGCCGGGCAGCCCCAAGCGAGTTCGGCCCCCGAGGGGCTGGAGCCTGCGGCTCCAAACCTGCCTGCGCAGGTTTGGACAGGCGGCAGAGGCGAAGCGTCTCGCGAGCCGCGGCCTGCAAGGCCTCGCGCAGCACACGCAGCGGAAGGCGTGGGGGCCATACCTTACAGAGGCCGATTTGCGCCGTCACCCACCGGTCCGCTACATGCGGGCTCCCTTGTCGCGGCGCTGGCCAGCTGGCTCGATGCGCGGGCGCATCACGGCCGGTGGCTGGTGCGTATCGAAGACGTCGACACGCCGCGCTGCGTGCCCGGCGCCGACCAACCATCCTGCAGCAGTTGGCCGCCTGCGGGCTGCGGCCGGACGAACCGCCGGTGTACCAGTCGCAGCGCAGCCCCTTTACCAGGCGGCACTGGACCAGCTGATCGCCGCCCACCTCGCCTACCCCTGCGGCTGCACGCGGCAGGACATTGCAAGGGCACTGGACGCCCGCGGCAAGCGCGGCCACGCCATGGCGAGCTGGTCTATCCCGGCACCTGCCGCCACGGCCTGAAGGGCCGACCCGCGCGGGCGTGGCGCTTCCTCACTGAAAATATAAAGCAAAATCGGCCTCCAACCCTTGTCGCACGGGCGCAAGCAGCTCCTGATTCAGTAGCAGTTCCTAGGCCCGATCCAGGGAAGCTGAGTCGATGGCAGGACCGCCGGCTCGGCATCAAGCAAAACGTCAGCGCGGGAAGTCGGCGACTTTGTGCTCAAGCGCGCCGACGGCCTCTGGGCCTACCAGCTCGCCGTGGTGGTGGACGACGGCGCGCAGGGCATCACCGACGTCGTCCGCGGGGAAGACCTGGCCGACAACACGGCGCGGCAGATCCTGCTGCAGCGCGCACTGGGCCTGCCCTTGCCGCGTTACCTGCACACGCCGCTGGTGCTCGGGGCCAACGGCGAAAAGCTCTCCAAACAGAACGGCGCCAGCGCACTGGACACCCAACCCAATCGCCGCCCTGGATGAGGCGGCGCTAAACCTGGGTCTGCAGGGCCTGATACTGCCCGGACGCCCGCCGACTGGCTACAGCAAGCCGTGGCCCTGTGGGGCCGAGGCGACTAAAATTGGGCGGTGATTGAATCCCCACCTCCAACCCGCCGCCCCGCCGAAGGCGCTCGCCCGACGCGCGTCTCCCGCACCATCCGCAGCTTTGTCCTGCGCACCGGCCGAACCACGGCCGGCCAGGCCAGGGCTTTTGCAGACGCGGGGCCGAAGTTTCTTTTGCCTTATTCGGCAGCGCCGCTGGACTTCGAAGCCGCGTTCGAACGCGCCGCACCCACCATCCTGGAAATCGGCTTTGGCATGGGCGAAGCCACGGCGCAGATTGCAGCCCTGCTACCCGAGAAAAATTTCCTCTGCTGCGAAGTGCACACGCCCGGCGTCGGCGCCTTGCTCAAACGCATTGGCGAGCAGGGGCTGGAAAACATCCGCATCCTGCAGCACGACGCGGTGCAGGTGCTGGACCACATGCTGCCCCTGGCAGCCTGGACGGCGTGCACATCTTTTTTCCCGATCCCTGGCACAAGAAAAAACACAACAAACGCCGGTTGATCCAGGCGCCACTGATGCCAAACTGGCGGCCCGCCTCAAGCCCGGCGGCTACCTGCACTGCGCCACCGACTGGCAGCCTTACGCCGAGCAGATTCTTGAGGTACTCAAGGCAGAGCCTTTGCTGAAAAACACGGCGGACAGTCGACGGCTATGCACCCAAGCCCGACTACCGCCCATTGACCAAGTTTGAAAACCGCGGCATCAAGCTCGGGCATGGTGTCTGGGACGTGGTGTTCAGGCGTGTGTAGCCCGCTGCCTGCGCCGCCGGCGGTGAGTAGCTAGCCTGCGCACGGCCTGCCAACGCGGGAGGGTGTCAGCCCAAGCTGCGTCGGCCTGCCTGCAGGCCACTGGCCCACCATCACCGATTTTCTGGTCGAGCGCTTTCCCGCCATTGCGCGTGAGGTGTGGCTGGAGCGCATGGCAGCTGCCTGGTGGTCGATGAATTTGGCGACACGTCACGCCGGAGCGCCCCTACCGTGGCCACATGCGGCTGTACTACTACCGCGCGCTGGCCGAGGCACGCATTCCGTTTGAAGACACCGTGCTGTTCCAGGACGAACACCTGGTGGTGGCCGACAAGCCGCATTTCTTGCCGGTCACGCCGTCGGGCCACTACCTGCAGGAGACCCTGCTGGTCCGACTGAAAAACCGCTGGGGATGGACAGCTGATCCCGATTCACCGGATTGACCGCGAAACGGCGGGCCTGGTGCTGTTTTCCGTGCAGCCGGCGGAGCGCGATGCTTACCAGGCGCTGTTCAGGCAGCGCGAAGTCAGCAAACACTACGAAGCCATTGCGCCATGGCGCCCTGAGCTGCTTTCCCCCGCGCGTAAAAGCCGCATCGTGCAGACCAGCCCTTTTTCCGCCAGCCCGAAGTGGCGGGCGAGCCCAACAGCGAAACCCATGTCGATGTGCTGGAGGTCAGGGGCGACTGGGCGCGCTACGCGCTGAGCCCGGTCACCGGGAAAAAACACCAGTTGCGCGTGCACATGAACGCGCTGGGCCTGCCGATCGTCAATGACCGGATCTACCCGCCGGTGGAACCGACACCGGAAGACGACTACCGCTAGCCGCTGCAGTTGCTGGCCCAGGCCATCGCCTTTGACGACCCGCTCACCGGGCAGCCCAGGAAGTTCGAAAGCCGGCTGGAGCTTTCCTGGATGCACCGGCGCTTGCGTGCTACTCAGTCAGCCTCAGGCCTTGATTTCTTTGGCCGTGATCTGGTACTTGAAGTCATCCGGCGCGTAGGAGTCAAAACGCCCGCCCGCGTTTTCTGCCACCGGGTACATGAAGAAGCCCAGCTTGTCGCCTTTGGAATTTGGCAGCGCCATGTCGTGCGCGGTGTTGTAGGCCATCCAGTTGCCTTCCCAGCCGCCGAACAGCGCCTTGTTCACCGGCGCCACCACCGGGTTGGTGGTGTTCTTGATCCAGTCGGCGGTTTCCAGGCGCATGACCTTGGCCACGTCGGCCGGGTCCATCGCCACCCAGCCGTAGCCCTTGAGGTAGACTTCGGAGCGGCAGTGCTGCGCGCCCTTGAGGCTGGCCGGGTTGCCGCCAGCTCCTTGTAGCCAAAGGCCGAGGGCACCAGGCGGATGCCGTACACGTCGCGCGCAGGCATGCCCACCGAGCGGCACAGGCCGACGAACAGCGCGTTCAGGTCGGCGCACTTGCCGCCCAGGTTGCCGGTTTCCAGCATGGTCTTGATGTCGCCTTCGCCGCAGCCGCGCACCTTGGGTTCGCGGTAGGTGTTGGCCACGATCCAGTCGTAAATCTTTTGGGCTTTTCGACGTCGGTTTTTGCGCCCTCGATGGCTTCTTGCGCCGTCTTGCGCACGATGCCGTCGGTGGGCAGCAGCTTCGTGGGGCGGGTGTAGTAGCGCAGCGTGTCCGCGTCTTCGCGCACCGCGGTTTTCTGCGCCCAGTCCACCGCGCGGCCCTGGGTCTGCACGCGGCTGGTCAGCTCGACGAAAGGCTGGGCCTGGCCCGCGGCAAATTCGGCGTAGAGCATCTTGGCGCCGTCCATGCCGTCCTGGATCAGCTTGGCTTTGCCGTTGCTGGAAAAGCTGTTTTCCAGCGAACGCTGGTAGTCGCTGTTGACCGATGGAATCGGCAGCCAGACCGGGTCACGCCCTCGGGCTTGAGAATGTCCACGCGGGTCGTCACGTCAAAGGTGCGCCAGGCGCCGCTTTGGGGGGCGAAAAGGGCGCGGGCGGGCGCCTGGGCGAAACTGAGCGAAGGCAATGCAGCGGCCATGGCGGCTGCGGCGGTGTTTTTCAGAAAGGTACGGCGTACGGTGGTCATGGAAAGAACTCCGGAGGAGAATGGTGGGAGGGTAACGTACACCGGGCAGGTGAAGGTGCGCCGGGATGTTGTTGCCGGCTTCGCTGACGGCTGTAATCAGCCCGCCGCGGGGTCGAGGACTTGACAATTATCGCCGGAGCCGGCGGCGCGGAGCTTGCCGGGCCTTCGGGCTGATTCAAGGCTTGAACAGTCCCGCAATCAGCTTTTCAGCTTCGCTGCTGGTCCAGTCCACTTCTCCCTGCACGCGATGGCGAGGCTGGCCCCGGCGGTCGACGTCAGAGTGGTGGGAAACACTGTGACACCCCATCGGCGCGCCGCCGGCCGTCGGCGTCCAACAGCACGGGCAGCGTCACGCCCGTGGCTTTGAAGAACTGGAGGCGCGCGCCGGCGTCTCCTTGAAGTTGATCGCGAGCACCAGCAGTTTGTCGGGGCCTAAGGTCGGCGACCTGCTGCAGCGTGGGCATTTCAGCACGGCAAGGCTGGCACCAGCTGGCCCAGAAATTCAGCAGCACGGCCCTGCCCTTGAGGTCGGCGGGTCGCCAGGTTTTTCCCGCGGTATCGACCAGGCTGAACCCCGATAAGGGCCCCGACCAGGGGGAAACCTCATAGGCGGGCCCCGTCAACCCTTGCGCGCCCGCCGGCGTCAGCACAGCCGAGCTGGCGGCGGTCAGGGGAAGCCTGCAGAAAATGGCGACGGGACAGGAATTCGGTTGGCATGGATGCAAGCTTACCTGCGAATTGGCAGGAGAGATTTCCCGCCCCATGGCAAGAAGCCAGCCACTGACGGCGTGACTGCTTGTGCGCGGGTTCGAAAGTCGCGCTCAGTAAGTTTCCAGGTGCAAGCGGGCCTCGCGTACTTGAGCGCCGCGCCCCACCGCGTCCCAGTCCAGCCCGGCCTGCTGCGCCACGTCGCGCAACGCCAGCACCACGCCTTCTTCCATGCTCTTCAGGCCGCAGACGTAGAAGCAGGTGTTGGCATCCTGGCAGCAGCACGGACAGGTCGGCGGCGCGCTCGCGCATCGACGTCCTGCACATAGCGCTTGGGCCAGCGCCGGGCGTGCGGCGAGAACGCGAAGTTGATGTCGATGAATTCTTTGGGCAGGCTCTGAGCGGGCCGAAGTAGGGCAGTTCGTCCGGGTCCGGGCGCCGAAGAACAGCATCAGCTTGCCATCATCCTTGGGTTGCGCCTTGCGGCGACGGCGCCTCGGTCATGGCACGCATGGGGGCCGATCCGGTGCCGGTGCAGATCATCAGCAGGTTGCTGCCGGGATGATTGGGCATCAGGAAACTCGTGCCATACGGACCGATGACCTGACCTTGTCGCCCTTCTTCAGGTCGCACAGGTAGTTGGAGCCACGCCGCGCACGGGCTTGCCTTGGTGGTCTTCCAGCACCCGCTTGATTGTCAGCGAGACGTTGTTGTAGCCGGGCCGCTCGCCGTTGCGCGGGCTGGCAATCGATACTGGCGCGCGTGGTGCGACCGGCCGCTCGCATCCACCCCCGGGGGGATGATGCCAATGGACTGGCCTTCGAGCACCGGGAATGGCATCCTCCCGAATCCAGCACGATGTGGTGCGTGTCGTAGTCACTCCCCCTGGCCCACTTTCGGTGACGCGCACGTTCCCGGCCACGGTGGCGGTGACGGTTTTCTCGGCCGCCTTGGGACCGTACAGGTTGGTGTAGCTGTGGGCCGCCGACCAGGGAGGCAGTATCGCGCCGTACTGCGCGCTGTTAAACACTGTTTCGTCGGTGGTGGCAGCAGGCAGTGCGGGCTCCACCGGCATGATGTCGGGCGTTGCGCCAGCGGCCACGCCCTCGGCGGCGAGTTCTTCCGGGGTGAGTTCGGGCGGCAGCTCGTCCCAGCCGAATTGCTCGCCGGGGGCTGTAGGCCTTGATGCGGGGCATGGTGCGCCAGTTGTCAATAGAGCCGGTCGGACAAGGAGAAATGCAGGCCATGCAGAAGTTGCATTTGTCGGCATCCACCACGTAAT
>CAWCBL010000002.1:0-43774 GCA_963793855.1 uncultured beta proteobacterium | reverse complement strand
GGGCTTGCCCAGCTCCAGCGTGAGGTTGCAACGCTTGGCAATTTCCACCGTGTTGGCCAGCGCCGAGGGCACATCGGCAAACAGCTCGACCATCTGGGCGGCTGACTTGAAATACTGCTCGCGCGTGAACTTGCGGACGCGGCGCGCATTACCCAGAATTTCACCTTCGGAAATACACACCCGCGCTTCGTGGGCCTCATAGTCCTCATAGGTCAGAAACTGGACGGGATGCGTTGCCACCACCGGCAGCTTGAGCTGGGCCGCCAGTTGAACGGCGGCCGTTACATGGCGCTGATCGTCCGGGCGCTGGGCGCGCTGCAGTTCCAGATAAAAGCGATTCGGGAAAACACCGGCCAGATACCCGGCGCATTGAGCCGCCCGCGCGGCGCTCCCCTGCACCAGCGCCTGGCCCACGGCGCCACCTTGCGCACCCGACAGGGCAATCAGGCCTTCCATCGGCTCTTCCAGCCATTCCAGCTTGATGACCGCCTGGTCGCGCAGCACATTTTTTGTCCAGGCGCGGGTGATGAGTTCTGACAGGTTCAGGTAGCCCCGGTGGTTTTGCACCAGCAGCAGCAAGCGGACCGCAGGGGCGGTGGCCTCTTTTCCGGCACGGGTATCCAGACATCCGCACCAATCAGGGGCTTGACACCGGCTTTGCGCGCCTCCTTGTAAAACTTGACCGTGCCAAACAGGTTGCTCAGGTCGGTGATGGCCAGCGCGGGTTGCTGGTCGGCCCCAGCGGCGACGATTTCGTCGATGCGGTTGGTACCGTCAACGACTCAAAACTCGGTGTGAATTCTTAAATGGACAAACATGGGCTTCATTTTAGGTCGCGGCCTTCAGCGCCCCTGAGGAAGACGTAACGCCCTGTCCGGGCTGTGGCCTTGCCTACAATCGGCTGCATCATGCAAATTTTGAACATTGCAGCGTACAAATTTGTGGCGCTGGACGACCTGCCCGCCTTGCAGGCCAGGGTGCGGGAGGCGCTACAGGGGCGCGGCATCAAGGGCACCGCGGCTGCTCGCCGAAGAAGGCATCAACCTGTTTTTGGCAGCAGATAAGCGCAATATTGACGATTTTTTGGCGTGGCTAGTCTTTCGCGGCCCGGTGGTTCCAGCCGCTGGAAGTCAAGGAAAGCTGGTCCACCGCCCAGCCCTTCGCCAAGCTTCTGGTCAAGATCAAGCCTGAAATCATCCGCATCAAACCATCCTGCGATCCGGCCTTCAGCGGGTCGCGCGCCGGCCGTCGATGCGGCCACGCTCAAACGCTGGTCCGACAGCGGCCAGGATGACGAAGGCCGACCTGTCGTCACGCTGGACACGCGCAATACGTTTGAAGTCGATGTCGGCACTTTCAGGAACGCCATCGATTGGCGCATATAACGATTTGAGTTCCCGCAGGCGGTGCAAGACCATCGTGAGGATCTGGCGGGCAAGACGGTCGTGAGTTTTTGCACCGGCGGCATCCGCTGCGAGAAAGCGGCGATTTACCTGCAGGAAGCCGGCATCGCGAATGTTTACCAACTCGATGGCGGCATTCTGAAGTACTTTGAAGAATGCGGACACGCGCACTATGACGGCGAATGCTTTGTGTTTGACCAGCGCAGGGCCCTGGATGCGGCGCTCAAGCCAAGGGTGAATCCTGGCGCGTCGCCGACCAACTAAACCCAAGCGCCTGAGACTGGGGACTCACGCGTTCAACTTCCTGTGAACTTTCGCTCAGGCAAGGGGATGAACTCCGCATCGCCAACAACCTGTCCCATTCTCTGGGCCTGCCAGTCATCGCCCGCCTGAACAAGGCGCTCCTTCCGGCTGGACACAAAGTTCCACCAGATAAAACGGCGTCCATCCAGCGCATCGCCCCCAATGACCACCAGACGCGCGGCCGTGCTGGCAGTGATCTGCGTGGCGGCCCTGGGCACCAAAGTGGCCAGGGTGCGCGCCGCAAGCGGCTCACCATCCACGACCAGATCCGCGTCTACCGAATAAAGCGCCAGCTCTTCGGCCAGCGGCGGCAACTCGATGCTCGAACCGGCAGCGAGCCTGATGTCCAAGTAAACGGTTTTGGAAAAATCTTTATGGGTGACGTTTTGCCAAACGCCTCGCCAATCAGTATGGGCACCTCCGGTTACCCACGAAATCACCGGAATGCTGCGTGCTGGTGGTGCGAAAAAGCCGGTGCGACTTCTTCCTGCGCCTTGGGCAAGGCGGCCCAGAGCTGAAGCCCGTGCTGGAGGTAAGACTTGTCACGCAAGTCCTCGGGCGACGCTCGGAATGCACGATACCGCGCCCCGCCGTCATCCAGTTGATCGCGCCAGGTTCAATGCGCTGGACCGACCAGACTGTCGCGGTGCGTGATGGCCCCATCAAACAGATAGGTCACCGTCGCCAGCCCGATGTGAGGATGGGGCCGCACATCATGGCTCGTGCCTGCCTCCACGGTGAGCGGGCCGAAATGGTCAAAAAAGAGAAACGGGCCTACTGATTGCTGCTGCGCTGCAGGCAGCAGGCGGCTCACCAGGAAGCCGCCGCCCAGGTCTTTTTCGTGCCCCGTGAGCCTGGCTTGAATACTCATGGCAGCCGCTCCACGCCGGTCGTGATTTCCGTGGTGACCTGGGTCATGAGTTTGTGGACCGGGCATTTTTGCGCGACGGCCTGCAACTCCTGCAATTGCGCATCGCTCAGGTCGCCATGTATTGAGCGTGGCCGCCAGACGGTACACGCCCGCGCGCTCGCCGGAATCATCTCTCTTGACCAGCGTCTGGATGTCCTCGACCGGAATCCCTTTTTTTTCGGGCATACCACATCACCGTCAGCGCCTTGCAGGCGCCCAGCGCCGCATCGTATAAGTCATGGGGACTTGGACCCGCATCGTCGCCCCCTTCGGCTTCGCTGATATCGGCCGCCAGCGTGTGGCTGCGAATGTGGACTGTCTGGGCCAGCTTATTTGTTCGGTCAAGCCTGAGTTCAATAGTCATCACGGATTCCTGTGAAAAGTGAATGAAGGTGAATACCGCTGAGCTGCAAGCTTCATCTGCGCAGCAACCCTAGCGCTGGAACCGGCTCGCCACATGGCCACAGCCGGCCCGAATTGCGTGCGGTGAGCAGATCGCCCGGAAACATCTCATTGACCCCTGCGTCTGAAGGCGACTGAGCCATGGCCCCGCTGTAAGAGCCCAGGTAGTTGGCGTCGTTGCGCTGCGCTGCCTTGCTGCTGCTGGGCATGACGCCCTGGCTCACCCAGATGCCGCCATGCTGCATGGCCAGGGTAAGCAGGTAGATCAGCGTGGACATCTTGTCGCCATTGAGGGTTGCGCTGTTTGTGAAGCCGGCAAAGAGCTTGTCTTTCCATGCCTGCGCGTGCCATGGCTTGGAGGATGCATCGGCAAACTTCTTGAACTGCCAGCTGACGCTGCCCATGTAGGTCGGTGAACCCATAATGATGGCGTCGGCGGCATTCAGCGCCTCCCAGCCGCCCTCGGGCAAATTGCCGTCGGCATCAATGGCGAGCAGTTCCGCGCCAGCGCCTTCAGCCACCGACTGCGCCATGCGCTGGGTATGGCCATAGCCGGAGTGGTAAACCACAACTATTTCTGCCATTTTCACCTTCCTGGAGTCAGGCATGCCGAAAGAACTCACAAAATGAAATGTCGATCAACAGAGCCTCAGCACTGTTGATCGACATTATCAGCTACGGGTTCAGTTGTCGCGCTTGGCGTCAAGGCTCCAGGCACCTGCGCCCCAGGCAGCCAATGTCAGCAAGCCACCCACAATAGCCATGTTCTTGTAGAACAACAATGACGGAATCATTTGCTGATCAGCTGGCAGCGCCCAAAAGTTGTGAAAGTAAAAACTGGCCACCAGCGTGAACAGTCCCAGCGCAAGCGCCGCCCAGCGCGTGCCAAAACCCAGGATCAGGGCCAGGCCGCCGACGACTTCGATCACCAATGCAATGGCCGTGCCCACTTCCGGCATGGGCAGACCGGCCGAAGCCGAATAGGCCACAGTACCGGCAAAGCCCGTGATCTTGCCGATGCCTGCGGGCAGGAACATCCAGGCCATCAGCAAACGGCCAATCAGCGACAGCGGGTTTTTAAGAGAGTCAAGCATGGTGAGTCCTTTTAGTAAAAGTAAACGGGGAAATAATGGATTAAATAATGGCGATGGGCAAGCCCCATCTGCCAGGGGCTATTCAACGAGTGAATTGGTTTGTGCTTCAAGCTGCCAGGTCAAACACCAGCACTTCGGCAGCCTGTCCATGGGTCAGCTGCAGCTGGTTTTCTGCTTCGAAGGCGGCGGCATCGCCTGCGCGAAGTAGCTGGCCGTTCACCTCAAGCTGCCCGCGGATCAGGTGCACATAGGTTTTTCTCTGCGGCTCGATCTTCAGGTTGACGGTTTCATCGCCGTCAAACAGCCCCGCATACAGTCGGGCGTCGGCATGAATGAGCACCGAACCCTGCGCGCCATCGGGCGAAGCCACCAGCCGCAGCGTCCCGCGCTTTTCGGTGTCCGAAAAGGTCTTTTGCTCATAGCTGGGTGCGATGCCGACCACATTGGGCTCGATCCATATCTGCAGAAAATGCGTGGTCTGACCTTCGGCGTGATTGAACTCGCTGTGCTGCACGCCAGTGCCCGCACTCATGCGCTGCACGTCACCGGGCGGAATGCCTTTGACGTTGCCCATGCTGTCTTTGTGGGCCAGTTCGCCACTCAGCACATAGCTGATGATTTCCATGTCCTTGTGGCTGTGGGTGCCAAAACCCCGGCCCGCCGCAATGCGGTCTTCATTGATGACGCGCAGGTTGCCAAAGCCCATGTGCGCCGGGTCGTAGTAGCCCGCAAACGAAAAGGAATGGAAAGACTTGAGCCAGCCGTGATCAGCGTAGCCACGTTCGCTGGAGGTTCGTAGTGTCATCATCTGGGTGCTCCTTTCAAGCTGCGTTGCAATGCATCAACTGTAGGCGCCCAAGGCGCTTTTGTCGTTGCACTCATTTGATGGCATCATTCAAATTATTTGAATATTCAACGGAACAAGCATGAACATCAAGGTCCGAAGCGCCCTCACGCCCGAGACCATCGGACTGATCGGAGCCATACACCGCACAGGAAGCATGGCAGCCGCCGCGCGCGAGCTCGGCGTGGTGCCCAGCGCCCTGACCTACCGCATTCGCCAGGTCGAAGACGCCCTGGATGTGCTGCTGTTTGACCGCTCCTCGCGCCAGGCCAAGCTAACCGTGGCGGGCAAGGAACTGCTGCATGAAGGCAACCGCCTGCTGGTGGAGCTCGATGCCATCGCCAACCGCGTCAAGCGGGTGGCGACCGGCTGGGAGCCCCAGCTCACCCTGGCCGTTGACAGCGTGATTTCGCGCACCACCGTGATGGAGTTGTGTGAGGCCTTTTTTGCGATGAATCCGCCCACCCGCCTCAAGATTCGCGAGGAAGCGCTGTCGGGGACGCTGGAAGCGCTCACCTCGGGACAGGCCGACCTGGCCATCGGCGTCGCCCTGGAGCCAGCCCTTCACAAATCGGTCCAAAGCAAGCCGCTGGGCACCATTCATTTCGTCTATGCCGTGGCACCCCATCATCCGCTCGCGCAAGCTGCGGAACCCGTCACCGACGCCATGCTCATGCCTCACCGCGCTGTGGCCGTTGCCGACTCGGTGCAGCGCGGCGGCGGCGTGACGACAGGGCTGCTCGGAGGACAAGACATATTTACCGTGCCGGGCATGCAGGAAAAGCTCGATGCGCAGCTCCGCGGAATAGGCGGGGGCTTCCTGCCGGAATACCTTGCGCGGCCCCATATCATCACGGGCCGGCTGGTGGAAAAGCAGATGCAGCGATCAACGCGAGTGGTGCCCATGAGCTATGCGTGGCGCCGCGCGACCGACAACACCGAGGGCCGCGCCCTGCAGTGGTGGCTCAAACAGCTGAACAATCCGGCGACCCGAAAAGCACTGCTGGAGCGTGAACAGTCGCTGTAAATCCCTGCCTTCGCGGGATGCTGGCCGCATCTGCGTGTAGAGTGTGCTTGTGGTTTTCGTTTAGTCCCATTCATCAACCCAGAAAAAGTACAGAGACATGACAAAAAAACCCCGAACCGCTGCTTCTCAAACTCGCGCACCGCGTCATATCGCCGTGGTGGGCGCCGGCATTGCCGGCATCACCTGCGCGCGCACGCTGGCCAAGGCCGGGCACCGCGTGTCTGTCTTCGAAAAAAGCCGGGTGGCCGGCGGGCGCATGGCGACCCGCGAAACCGAATTTGGCGGCTTTGACCTTGGCACGCAGTACTTCACCGTGCGCGACGCGCGCTTTGAAAAAGCGCTGGCCACAGCCTCCGGGCTGGTACGCCCCTGGAGCGCGAACAGCGTTCGGGTTCTCAACGAGCACGGCCACGTCATCGCAGCCTCACTTCCGGCCAGGGAGTCACACTGGGTCGCCAAACCCGGCATGAATGCACTGGTTCAGCAATGGGCACAGCCTCTGGTCGATGCCGGCCAGGTGATGCTGGAAACCAAGGTCGTTCTTGTCGAAGTCGACAAGCTGCACCCGGACCGCTGGCAGCTGCAAACCGAGGGTCCTGGCGCCGAGAGCCGGGTTCACTCCGGCTTTGACGCCGTGGTGCTCGCCATTCCATCTGTGCAGGCGCACGCCTTGCTTCTCAATTCGAAGCAGGGCGAGCCCTTGCTGGAGGAACTTGAAGGCGTGAGCGTGACACCCTGCTGGACCCTGATGGTGGCCTTTCCGCAGGCGCTTCAGCCCACGCTTTCCAGCCTGGGCCCCGAATGGAATGCGGCGCGCAGCACGCACCACCGCATTGCCTGGCTCGCCCGGGAGTCCTCCAAACCCGGGCGCGGGCCGATTGAGCGCTGGACAGTTCAGGCCAGCGCCGATTGGTCGCAGCGCCATCTGGATGACGACGCCGAACGCGTCAAGGCCAAACTCCTCAGGGCCTTCGCCGAGGTGACCGGCATACGCGCAGAGCCGCCCCACGCCGATGTGCATCGCTGGCGCTATGCGCAGACGACCAAACCGCTCGGAAAAACCCACGCCTGGGACGCCAGGTCCCGCATCGGCGCCTGCGGCGACTGGTGCCTGGGTCGCCGGGTGGAAGACGGCTTCGTCTCAGGTCTGGAAATGGCCCTGGCCATTCTTTAGGGACTCAAGCGATAAGCATGGAGGCCAGCAAACGCAGCGCCGGGCAGCCCCAAGCGAGTTCAGCCCCCGAGGGGCTGGAGCCTGCGGCTCCAAACCTGCCTGCGCAGGTTTGGACAGGCGGCAGAGGCGAAGCGTCTCGCGAGCCGCGGCCTGCAAGGCCTCGCGCAGCACACGCAGCGGCAAGCGTGGGGGCCATACCTTACAGAGGCCGGTTTGCGCCTTCGCCGACAGGTCCACTTCATGCGGGATCGCTTGTTGCGGCGCTGGCCAGCTGGCTCGATGCCCGGGCGCATCAGGGCCGGTGGCTGCTGCGCATTGAAGACGTGGACACGCCGCGCTGCGTCCGCGGGGCTGACCAGACCATCCTGGCACAGCTGACTGCCTGCGGCCTGGTGCCGGACGAACCGCCGGTTTACCAGTCGCAGCGCGGCCCCTTGTACCAGGAGGCTCTTGATCAACTCATCGCCGCAGGCCTGGCCTACCCCTGCGGCTGCACGCGGCAGGACATTGCCAGCGCGCTGGCCGCCGCCGGGCAAGCGCGGCAGCGCCATGGTGAGCTGGTCTATCCCGGCACCTGCCGCCACGGCCTGAACGGCCGACCCGCGCGGGCCTGGCGCTTCCTGACGGAAGAATATAAACAAAATACGCCTACAACCCATACAGAACGGGCGCAATCAGCTATTAAATCAATAGCACTTCCTAGTCCCGATGCAGGAGAAGCTGACGTCGTATGGCGCGATCGCCTGCTCGGACATCAAGCCCAGAACGTCAGCCGCGAAGTCGGTGACTTTGTGCTCAAGCGGGCCGATGGCTTCTGGGCCTACCAGCTGGCCGTTGTGGTGGACGATGGCGCGCAGGGCATCACGGACATCGTGCGCGGCCAGGACCTGGCCGACAACACGGCGCGGCAAATACTGCTGCAGGGCGCGCTCGGCCTGCCCACGCCGCGCTACCTGCACACCCCGCTGGTGCTGGGCGCGAACGGTGAAAAGCTGTCCAAGCAAAATGGCGCGCAGCCGCTCGACACCCATGACCCGATCGCCGCCCTTCAACAGGCGGCGCTAAGCCTGGGTCTGGAGGGCCAGATCACCGCCAATACGCCGGCAGAGTGGTTGCAGCAAGCCCTTGCGCCGTGGGCCAGGCGCTACATGAACCCGGCGCATTAAAATTGCGGGGTGATTGAAATCCCCTCCTCCCACCCGTCCGCCTCCGCTGAAGGCGCTCCCGCTGACGTGAGTCATCCCCGCAACATCCGCAGTTTTGTGCGCCGCACCGGCCGCACCACTGTCGGCCAGGCCAAGGCCTTCGCCGATGTGGGCCCGAAATTCCTGCTGCCCTACACTGCCGCACCCATGGACTTCGCAGCCGTCTATGAGCGCACGGCACCCACCATCCTCGAAATCGGCTTTGGCATGGGCGAGGCCACCGCGCATATTGCCGCCCTGATGCCTGAGAAAAATTTCCTCTGCTGCGAAGTGCACACGCCCGGCGTCGGCGCGCTGCTCAAGCGCATTGACGAGCAATCGCTGACCAACATCCGCATCCTGCAGCACGACGCCGTCGAGGTAATCGACAACATGCTGCCGCTGGCCAGCCTGGATGGCGCGCACATTTTTTTCCCCGACCCGTGGCACAAGACTAAACACAACAAGCGCCGCCTGATCCAGGCCCCGCTGATTGCCAAGCTGGCGGCCCGCCTGAAGCCCGGTGGCTACCTGCACTGCGCGACCGACTGGCAACCCTATGCCGAACAGATTCTGGAAGTGCTGAGCGCCGAACCCATGCTGAGCAACACGGCGGATGCGGCCAGCGGCGGCTATGCGCCCAAGCCCGGTTACCGGCCTCTGACCAAGTTTGAAAATCGCGGCATCAAACTCGGCCATGGTGTCTGGGACGTGGTGTTCAGGCGTGTGTAGCCCCCTGCCTGCGTCTGCCTGGCGGTGAGCACGCTGCCTGCGCACGGTCTGCCAACACGCCATGGCGTCAGCCCAAGTTGCGTGGGCTTGCCTGCAGGCGACTGGCCGACCTTCACTGATTTTCTGGTTCAGCGCTTTCCCGCCATCACGCGGGAAGTCTGGCTTGAGCGCATGGCCGCTCGCCTGGTCGTCGATGAATTTGGCGGCATCGTCACGCCGGAGCGTCCGTACCGGGGCCACATGCGCCTGTACTACTACCGCGCGCTGGAAATCGAGGCACGCATCCCGTTTGAAGCCGCAGTGCTGTTTCAGGACGAACATCTGGTCGTAGCGGACAAGCCGCACTTCCTGCCAGTCACGCCCTCTGGCCACTACCTGCAGGAAACCCTGCTGGTGCGGCTCAAAAACCAGTTGGGGCTGGACACGCTGATCCCGATTCACCGGATTGACCGTGAAACTGCGGGCCTGGTGCTGTTTTCAGTCCAGCCCGGGGAGCGTGACGCTTATCAGGCATTGTTCAGGCAGCGCGAAGTCAGCAAACACTACGAAGCCATTGCCCCCTGGCGACCTGAGCTGCAATTTCCCTTGCAGCGTAAAACCCGCATCGTGGAGGACGAGCCCTTTTTCCGGCAACGCGAAATGCCGGGCGAGCCCAACAGCGAGACACGGGTCGATGTACTGGAAATCAAAGACGACTGGGCGCGCTATGCATTGAGCCCCGTCACCGGTAAAAAGCATCAGCTGCGCGTCCACATGAGCGCGCTGGGCATTCCCATCCTCAATGACCGGATGTACCCGCCGGTGGAAGTGACGCCCGATGATGACTACGCCCAGCCGCTGCAGTTGCTGGCCAAGTCGATTGCCTTTACCGACCCGCTTACCGGGCAGCCAAGGAAGTTTGAAAGCCGGCTCAAGCTTTCACTGGATTGAACCGGCGCTTGCTTGCTACTCAGTCAGCCTCAGGCCTTAATTTCTTTGGCCGTGATCTGGTACTTGAAGTCATCCGGTGCGTAGGAGTCAAAGCGGCCAGCTGCGTTTTCGGCGATCGGGTACATGAAGAAACCGAGTTTTTCGCCCTTGGAGTTTGGCAAAGCCACGTCGTGCGCGGTGTTGTAGGCCATCCAGTTGCCTTCCCAGCCACCAAACAGCGCCTTGTTCACAGGGGCAATCACCGGGTTGGTGGTGTTCTTGATCCAGTCGGCGGTTTCAAGGCGCATGACCTTGGCGACGTCGGCCGGGTCCATCGCCACCCAGCCGTAGCCCTTGAGGTAGGCCTCGGAGCGGCAATGCTGCGCGCCCTTGAGGCTGGCAGGATTGCCCGATAGTTCCTTGTAGCCAAACGCCGAGGGCACCAGGCGGATGCCGTACACGTCGCGTGCAGGCACGCCGACAGCGCGGCAAAGGCCGACAAACACCGCATTCAGGTCAGCGCATTTGCCACCGAGATTGCCGGTTTCCAGCATGGTCTTGATGTCGCCTTCGCCGCAGCCGCGTACCTTGGGATCGCGGTAGGTATTGGCTACGACCCAGTCGTAAATTTTTTGGACTTTCTCAACATCGGTTTTGGCGCCCTTCGTGGCGGCCAGCGCGGTTTTTCGCACGATGCCGTCAGTTGGAATCAGCGTGGTGGGGCGGGTGTAGTAACGCAGAGTGTCGGCGTCTTCAGCCTTGGCGGTTTTCTGCGACCAGTCCATCGCGCGGCCCTGGGTCTGCACGCGGCTGGTCAACTCAACGAAGGGTTTGGCTTCGCTGGCGGGAAATTCAACGTAGAGCATCTTGGTGCCTTCCTTGCCGTCTTGCATCAGCTTGGCCGCGCCGTTGCTGGAGAAACTGTTTTCCAGCGAACGCTGGTAGTCGCTGTTGACGGACGGAATCGGCAGCCACACGCGGGTCACGCCCTCAGGCTTGGGAATGTCCACGCGGGTCGTCACCTCAAACGTGCGCCAGCCACCGCTCTGGGGGGCGAAATGGGCACGGGCGGGCGCCTGGGCGAAATTGAGGGAAGGCAATGCAGCGGCAATGGCGGCGGCTGCGGTGTTTTTCAGAAAGGAACGGCGAACGGTGGTCATGGAAGTCACTCCGGATGGGAGATTGGTGGGAGGGTAACGTACACCGGCGCAGGTAAAGGTGCGCCGGGATGTTGCTGCCGGACTTCGCTGAGGGCTGTAAAACAGCCCGCCGCGGGGTCGAGGACTTCCCAATTATCGCCGGAGCCTGCGCGGCGCGGAGCAGGCCCGACCTTCAGGCTGATTCAAGGCGTGAACAGGCCCGCAATCAGCTTTTCAGCGTCGCTGCTGGTCCAGTCAACTTCTCCCTGCACCCGATGGCGAGGCTGGCCCCGGCTGTCAATCGTCAGGGTGGTGGGAAACACTCTCACGCCCCATCGGCGCGCCGCCTGGCCATCGACGTCCAACAGCACCGGCAGCGTTACGCCGGTGGCTTTGGAAAACTGGATGGCGCGCGCCGGCGTCTCCTTGAAGTTGATGGCGAGCACCAGCAGTTTGTCAGGGCCGTACAGGTCGGCGACCTGCTGCAGCGTGGGCATCTCGGCGCGGCAAGGCTCGCACCAGCTGGCCCAGAAATTCAGCAGCACCGCCCTGCCCTTGAGGTCGGCGGGTCGCCAGGTTTTGCCCGTGGTATCCAGCAGGCTGAACCCCGATAAGGGCCCCGACCACCGGGAAACCTCATAGGCGGGCCCCGTCAACCCTTGCGCGCCCGCCGGCGTCAGCACAGCCGAGCTGGCGGCGGTCAGGGAAGCCTGCAGAAAATGGCGACGGGACAGGAATTCGGTTGGCATGGATGCAAGCTTACCTGCGAATTGGCAGGAGATTTTCCGCCCCATGGCAAGAAGCCAGCCACTGACGGCGTGACTGCTTGTGCGCGGGTTCGAAAGTCGCGCTCAGTAAGTTTCCAGGTGCAAGCGGCCTTGCGTCTTGAGTGCCGCGCCCACCGCGTCCCAGTTCAGACCGGCCTGCTGCGCCACGTCGCGCAACGCGAGCACCACGCCTTCTTCCATGCTTTTCAGGCCGCAGACGTAGAAGCAGGTGTCAGGGTCCTGGAGCAGCAAGGCAAGGTCAGCGGCGCGCTCGCGCATGACATCCTGCACATAGCGCTTGGGCGCACCGGGCGTGCGCGAGAAAGCAAAATTGATGTCAATGAAGTCCTTGGGCAAGCTCTGCAAAGGGCCAAAGTAAGGCAGTTCTTCCTGGGTGCGGGCACCGAAGAACAGCATCAGCTTGCCATGCTCAAATTTGCCCGATTTACGAAGCCGGCGGCGCCATTCGGTCATGGCGCGCATGGGGGCGCTGCCGGTGCCGGTGCAGATCATCACGATGTTGGATCGCGGATGGTTGGGCATCAAGAAGCTCGCACCGAAAGGACCAATCACCTGCACCGTATCGCCCACCTGCAGGTCGCACATGTAGTTGGAGCCAACCCCGCGCACCGGCTTGCCCTGGTGGTCTTCCAGCACCCGCTTGATGGTCAGCGAGACATTGTTGTAGCCGGGCCGCTCGCCGTTGCGCGGGCTGGCAATCGAGTACTGGCGCGCGTGATGCGACCGGCCGCTGGCATCCACCCCCGGGGGAATGATGCCGATGGACTGGCCTTCGAGCACCGGAAAAGGCATCTTGCCGAAGTCCAGCACGATGTGATGCGTGTCGTAGTCACTGCCCGCCTGGCTGCCGATTTCGGTCACACGCACATTGCCGGCCACGGTGGCAGTGATGAACTTGTCGGCCGCTTTCGGGCCGTACAGGTTGGTGTAGCTGTGGGCCGCCGACCAGGGAGGCAGTATCGCGCCGTACTGCGCGCTGTTAAACACTGTTTCGTCGGTGGTGGCAGCAGGCAGTGCGGGCTCCACCGGCATGATGTCGGGCGTTGCGCCAGCGGCCACGCCCTCGGCGGCGAGTTCTTCCGGGGTGAGTTCGGGCGGCAGCTCGTCCCAGCCGAATTGCTCGCCGGGGCTGTAGGCCTTGATGCGGGGCATGGTGCGCCAGTTGTCAATAGAGCCGGTCGGACAAGGAGAAATGCAGGCCATGCAGAAGTTGCATTTGTCGGCATCCACCACGTAATTGCGGGAATCATGCGTGATCGCGCTGACCGGACAGATGGCTTCGCAGGTGTTGCAGCGTATGCAGATTTCAGGGTCAATCAAGTGCTGCTTGATGACGTGTATTTCGGTCATGTCCATGGCGATTTCCGATAATGGCTTGATGGCAACAACGCTTCAAGCGTCAATAATAAGGCGCCGAATGTGGAAGCAAGAGGCCGCCGCGCCGCCCCAAGCCGGCCCCCTCGGGTGGCAGAGCAGTACGCGAAGCAGGAACCCGAACGGCATCAATTCCCCGCCCGTCCAAGTTCCGGCCACGGAACCGGCTTCGCCGGGCCGCAGGCGGGGTGGCCCCCTCGGGGGGCAGCGCAGTACGCGAAGCGACAAGCGTGGGGGTCAATTAAATCGCACGTAGTCGAAGTCCACCGGCTGGCGATTGATACCCATCACCGGGGGGGCGATCCAGTTGGCAAACTTGCCCGGCTCCACCACCCGGCCCATCAGGCTGGCAACATAGGCGCGGTCCTCATTGCTCGGCAACCACTGGTTCACCGAGGCGTTCCATTCGGCTTCAGACACCACGCGGCCATCGGGCGACACCTTGACGCCCGACAGCGCGCCGATGTTACGGTGAAACGCCTTGTGTGGCACCTTGAGCCGGAACGCAATTCCGGCCTTGTCCAGCACCTTGTTCCAGCGCTCGACGCCTGACACAGAGTCCTTGATGTAGTCGTCGCGCAGCACTTCATTGAGCGCATTGAGCATGGGCACTTCTTTTTCAACCAGCTGGCCGTCCTTGGCTTCGATCACCTTGTAGGTCTGGCCCTTGAGCACATGGTCATCGACGCGCTTGCCTTCTTCAAATCGGCCCTTCAGGCCTGAGCTGTAAAAAGTGGCGGCATTGCTCGACTCATCGGCGCCAAACAGGTCGATGGTGACGCTGAAGTGGAAATTGATGTAGCGCTGGATGGTCGGCAGGTCGATCACGCCGGCGGCGCGCAGCTTGCCCACATCGTCGGTCTTGAGCTCGTTCATCTTCTGCGCGGTGCGCTGGATGACGCGGGAAATGCCGCTCTCGCCCACGAACATGTGGTGAGCCTCTTCGGTCAGCATGAATTTGGTCGTGCGGGCCAGCGGGTCAAAAGCGCTTTCGGCCAGCGCGCAGAGCTGGTACTTGCCGTCACGGTCGGTGAAGTAGGTGAACATGAAAAAGCTCAGCCAGTCCGGCGTGGCTTCGTTGAAAGCCCCCAGGATGCGCGGATTGTTCGCGTCACCGCTTCGGCGCTCCAGCAGGCCTTCAGCTTCGTCACGGCCGTCGCGGCCAAAATGCTTGTGCAGCAGGTAGACCATGGCCCACAGGTGGCGGCCTTCTTCGACGTTGACCTGAAACAGGTTGCGCAGATCGTACATGCTGGGAGCGGTCAGGCCGAGGTGGCGCTGCTGCTCGACGGACGCCGGCTCGGTGTCGCCCTGGGTCACGATGATGCGGCGCAGATTGGCACGGTGTTCGCCGGGAATGTCCTGCCAGGCTTTTTCGCCCTTGTGGTCACCAAAGTGGATCTTGCGATCGGCCTCGCCGGGATTCAGGAAAATGCCCCAGCGGTAGTCGCGCATCTTGACGTGGCCAAACTGCGCCCAGCCCTGCGGGTCGACGCTGACCGCCGTGCGCAGATACACGTCCATGTTGGTGGAGCCTTCGGGGCCGACGTCATCCCACCAGTTGATGAAGTTGGGCTGCCACTGCTCGAGCGCGCGCTGCAGCGTGCGGTCGTCACTGAGGTTAACGTTGTTGGGAATCTTTTCGCTGTAGTTAATGCCGGACATCTTGGTCTCCAAAAAAACGAGGCTGATTCGGGGGAAAGATTTCGGTTGCGGCGCGCCACCCGGACTCGCGCCGCACAACGAGGAGAGTTGCTTAGACGCGGTTCCAGTCGAACTGGGCCTTGTCGCCCTTGCCATAGACCTTGAGCGCGCCTTTTTCGCCAACGGCGTTGGGCCGCTGGAAAATCCAGTTCTGCCAGGCGGTCAGGCGACCAAAAATACGGGTGAACATGTTTTCGGTGCCATTGAAGCGCAGGTTGGCCTCCATGCCTGTCAGCGCGTCAGGCGACATGGACACGCGCTCCTCGATGGCAATGCGCACCTCGTCGGTCCAGTCAATGTCATCGGGGTTGGAAGTAACCAGGCCAATTGCATAGGCGGCGTCGGCGTCCAGCGGCTGCCCCGCTTTGGCACGCACGGCTTCCAGCGCAGGCTGTTCGTCGTAGAAACGGCGGCCCAGTCGACTCTGCCCGGTCACCATAGGGAAAATACCGAAATTGGTTTCTGCTACCGTGATTTTTGGCGTGCGCGCTTCGTCGTCCGGCAGGGCCAGGTGGTAGCTGCGGTCGCAGGCCAGCGCCAGTTCCAGGAAGGTGCCGACAAAGCAGGAGCCGGGCTCAATCAGCGCAAATAGGCTGCGGGAAGACAGGTCCAGGCGGCTCAGCGTGCGGCGCAGCAAGCCGATGGTTTCGCGCACCAGCCAGTGGTCCTGGTTCGCCAGCAGCGTGGCGTCCATGGCCAGCACGGCTGCAGCATCGCCCTCGGTCTTGATCAGCCAGACGCCGACTTCAAGCTCATTGGTGCGCATCATCAAAATTGCGTCTTCCAGTTCGCGTGCCATTGCCAGGGGGAACCAGTCGGCACCCAGGGCTTCAATACCGGCAATATCTGAAGGCTGGGGGCCAGACGGTGCCTTGACCGTCCAGGTCGCGGTGCGCTTGGCGCGGTCAATCTCGACCGTCACATGGGAATAGCGCAGCGCATCGGCTTCTATGGTGCGATGGAGCGGCTTCAAGGTCACGCCTTTGCCATCGGCAGGGCGGTCGCTCTGGGAGGCCAGCTCAAGCGCACGAGTTTGCACTTTTTGGGCAAAATCAACCGCCTTCGCAATGTCATCAACCAGGCGCCAGTCCTTGGCCTTCTGGCCGCGCACGCCCTCGACGCTGGTGCAGAACAGGTCGGCAAGGTCATGGCGCACATGGCGCTTGTCGGTCACGCGGGTGAGGCCGCCGGTGCCGGGCAGCACGCCCAGCAGAGGAACTTCTGGCAGGCTGACGGCGCTTGACCGGTCGTCAATCAGGATGATCTCGTCGCATGCCAGCGCCAGCTCGTAGCCGCCACCCGCGCAAGCGCCATTGACCGCAGCAAGGAACTTCAGACCGCTGTATCTGGAGGAGTCTTCCAGCCCGTTTCGCGTTTCGTTGGTGAACTTGCAGAAGTTCACCTTCCAAGAGTGGCTGCTCACGCCCAGCATGAAAATGTTGGCGCCAGAGCAGAACACCTTGTCCTTCAGGCTGGTTACTACCACCGTGCGCACTTCTGGGTGCTCGAAGCGGATGCGGCTGATAGCGTCGTTCAGTTCGATGTCAACGCCCAGGTCGTAACTATTGAGCTTGAGCTTGTAGCCAGGACGCAAGCCGGCGTTTTCGTCGATGTCCACTGCCAGCGTGGCCACGGGGCCGTTGAAACTGAGCTTCCAGTGCTTGTATTGAGATGGGTCAGTCTGGTATTCGACGCGGGTAGCAGTGGTCATGGCTTGGTGTCCTCAGTTTGATGCATAAAACTGCATTAATTGAAATTCAATATACGCATAATAATGCACATCACTTAAAGTCAACAAGCATTTTTATGCATTTTTTTGTAAAAACTTCAAACAGGCAACTGAAGCGCCACTCGAACGGTCTTTCGCAAGATCTGAAAAGACAAGTCCAGCGTCTGCGCGCTGGTATCGACCTTGTATTGCGCCTTGGAATAAAAAGCCGCCCGACCTGCAAGGATGCCCTTAAGGTCTTCCATGGCTTGCTTGCTGGCAGCCATGGGACGCAAATCGCCCTGAGCCAGGACCCGCCTCATGTGATCTTCGGGGTCAGCCTGAAGCCAGACAGTGGAGCAGTGAGACAACAACTGGTTAAATGTGGCCGGATCTGACACCAACCCCCCGGGCGTGGCAATGACAGCCTCCGGATAGATCTGGATCGCCTCTTCGAGCGCGCGACGCTCGTAGCGCCGGTAAGCATTCATGCCGTAAAGCGCCTGGATTTCCGACACGCTGCAGCCGGCAAACTTTTCGATCTCGCGGCTCAATTCCACAAACGGGAATCCCAGGTCTTCGGCCAGCATGGCGCCCAGCGTCGATTTGCCCGCACCACGCAGGCCAATCAGAGCCACGCGCGAACAAATGCTGGCGTTGCCTCCGCCCGTACCCAGCATTTCACCGATGGCAACGCGCACGCGCCGCAAGGATGCATCGTCGCGCGTTTCCAGCAACTCGCGAATCAGCAGCCATTCGGGCGACGAGGTCGTCACATCGCCAATCAGTTCCGCCAGGGAACACTGCAGGGCACGTGCGACGTGCAGCAGCACCAGGATGGATGCGTTGCCTTCCCCATACTCCAGATTCGCCAAGTGCCGCTCGGACACATCGGCCGCAAGCGACACAGCTTTGCGCGTCATGCCGCGCCGCGCCCGCAGCGCCCGCACCCGCTCACCCAGGGCAACAAGAAATGGGTTCCTCTCTTGCGCCTCCGTTGTACTACCGGATGCAACCGGCGCTTCGACGCTTTCAGGACTCAGCACAGAGGACTCAGGGACTAACCCTGATACATGCAATATATTGCTTGACATGATGTTTTTCAGGCTTTATGGTTCATACAAGCACAATAATTCATATTGTGTGAATTGGCAAGTTCCACACACTATACGGAGAACAACACGTGTCACCCACCGAGTTCCGCGAGCACCTCACGCAACTGACGACCCATCTGGTCGGCCGTCCGCTGGATGCCGATCTGGAGGCTTGGCTCAACGCCGAGCATGGCGCAGGCAGCGCCACCTTCCGTCAGCTCAAGCAAGACTGTATTGCGGGCGCTGGAGAAGGTTGGCTGTGTGATCGCGAAGGTGGCGGAATCCGTTATGGCCGCATCTTCAAGCCGGCAGATGACCTGCACGGCTTCTCGGTCGACGTGGTGGACATGAAGGACATTGCCGGGCCCCACCACGCTCATCCGCAGGGCGAGATCGACCTGATCATGCCGCTGGATGACACAGCCCAATTCGATGGCCGTCCCGCCGGCTGGCTCGTCTGCCCGCCGGGTAGCGCGCACCGGCCCACGGTGTCCGGCGGACGCGCCCTGGTGCTCTACCTGCTGCCCCAGGGCAGCATTGAATTTACCCGTCACTGATTTTTTACGAAATAACTCCCATGACCGAATTGCTCTCCAATTACCTTGGCGGCCGCTGGCAGGCCGGCAGCGGCGCAGGCACGCCCTTGTTCGATCCCCTGCTGGGCACCGAACTCGTGCGCGTCGATGCGACCGGGCTCGACCTGCCCGCTGGTTTTTCCTTTGCCCGCGAACAGGGCGGTGCGGCCTTGCGCGCACTGACCTACCGCCAGCGCGCTGCATTGCTCAGCGCCGCCCTCAAGGTGCTGCAAGCCAACCGTGAGGCCTACTACGAGATCGCCACCGCCAACAGCGGCACGGTGAAAAATGACTCAGCCGTGGACATTGACGGCGGCCTTTTCACGCTGGGCACCTATGCCAAGCTGGACGACTCGATGGGCGAACGCCGCTTCATGCTCGATGGCGACATGGCGCGTCTGGGCAAGGAGCCCCTGTTCCAGTCGCAGCATGTGCTGACACCCACGCGCGGTGTGGCCCTGTTCATCAACGCCTTCAACTTCCCCGCCTGGGGCCTATGGGAAAAAGCGGCACCCGCCCTGCTCTCTGGCGTGCCGGTCATCATCAAACCCGCCACGGCGACCGCCTGGCTGACCCAGCGCATGGTCAGGGACGTCGTCGAGGCCGGCATTTTTCCGCCCGGCGCCCTGTCGATCGTTTGCGGCAGTTCCGCCGGCCTGATGGACCAGCTGCAGCCCTTTGATGTGGTTTCCTTCACCGGCTCGGCCGAGACGGCGGCGGTGATCCGTTCGCATCCGGCCGTGGTGCAGCATTCCGTGCGTGTCAATATCGAGGCCGACAGCCTCAACTCGGCCGTGCTGCTGCCGGGCGAGGTAGCCGGCAGCCCGGCCTTTGACCTGCTGATCAAGGAAGTGGCGCGCGAGATGACGGTCAAGTCGGGCCAGAAATGCACCGCCATCCGCCGTATCTTCGTGCCCGAGGCCCTGTACGCGCCGGTCGCCGAAGCCATCTCGGCGCGCCTGGCAAAAACGACGGTGGGCAATCCACGCAACGAATCGGTCCGCATGGGCGCCCTGGTCAGCCGCACCCAGCTGGCGGCGGTACGCGAAGGCCTGGCGCATTTAATGGCGCAGGCGGAAGTCCTGCATGACGGCAACGGCCACGCGCTGATCGATGCCGACCCCGCCGTGGCCTGCTGCGTGGGCCCTACGTTGCTGGGCACCCGCGATGCCAAGGGCAGCGATAGCGCTGACCGCATCCACGACACCGAAGTTTTTGGCCCGGTGGCCACGCTGCTGCCTTACCGCGACTTGACCCACGCGATGGCGCTGGTACGACGCGGCCAGGGGTCACTGGTGACGTCGCTCTATGGCAGCGACAGCGCCCTGCTGGCCGCCACCGCGCTGGAACTGGCCGACAGCCATGGCCGGGTGCATGTCATCTCGCCCGATGTGGCCCAGTTGCATACCGGCCACGGCAACGTCATGCCTCAGTCACTGCATGGCGGCCCAGGCCGCGCGGGCGGCGGCGAGGAACTCGGCGGCCTGCGCGCGCTGAACTTCTACCACCGCCGAAGCGCGGTGCAAGCCAGCACCGCCGTACTTGACCATCTGCAGACACCTGCGGCCTGACACACCCAAACGAGGAGACAAACATGGCCACAGAATCCACACCCGTGTCCCAAGTGCCAGCGCTGGGAGCACACTTTAATTTCGCGCAGCACCTGATTGACTGCAATGCTGCTCATCCCGCCAGGACCGCCTATATCGACGACACAGGCTCATTGAGTTATGGCGAACTGGCCGGGCGCATCCGCCGGCTGGCCGCAGCCTTGCTCGCCAGCGGCGTGCGCCGCGAGGAGCGCGTGCTGCTGCTGATGCACGACTGCAGCGACTGGCCGGTCAGCTTTCTGGGCGCCATGTATGCCGGCATCGTTCCGGTCGCGGTCAACACGCTGCTGACTACCGAAGACTACGCCTTCATGCTGGAACACAGCCGAGCACAGGCCGTGCTGGTGTCCGGCGCCCTGCTACCCATGCTGCAGGATGCCATGGCCAAAGCCGCCCATGAGGTCAAGACTGTGATCGTCTCGCAGCCACAGGCCACAGGGTGCCGTGACACTACAAGCACTGATACAGCAGCATCCGCCGCTGGCCCAGGCGGCCACCACCTGCCCAGACGATCCGGGCTTCTGGCTTTACTCTTCAGGCTCCACCGGCCGCCCCAAGGGCACCCTGCACACGCAGGCCAATCCTTACTGGACCGCCGAACTGTACGGCAAGCCCGTGCTGGGTCTTACTGAGCGCGACGTGTGCTTTTCTGCCGCCAAACTATTCTTTGCCTACGGCCTGGGTAATGCCCTGAGCTTTCCGCTCAGCGTGGGCGCCACCGTGGTCCTGATGGCCGAGCGCCCCACCCCCGCTGCCACGTTCAAGCGCTGGGTGGACCACCAGCCCACGGTTTTCTTTGGCGCGCCCACCGGCTTTGCAGGCATGCTGGCCTCGCCCGACTTGCCGGCAAAAAACCAGGTTTCTCTGCGTGTGGCCTCTTCGGCCGGAGAGGCCCTGCCGGCCGACCTGGGTCATCGTTTCACGGCGCACTTTGGCATCGAGATCATCGACGGCATCGGCTCCACCGAAATGCTGCACATCTATCTTTCCAACGTACCCGGAAAGGTGCGCTACGGCACCACAGGCTGGCCCGTTCCCGGCTATGAAGTTGAATTGCGCGGCGACGACGGCCGCGCGGTCCCTGACGGCGACATCGGCGACCTCTATATCAAAGGACCCAGTTCAGCGCTGATGTACTGGGGCAACCGTGAAAAGTCGCGCGAAACCTTCCAGGGCGCCTGGACCAAAAGCGGCGACAAGTACGTGCGCAACGAAGACGGCACCTACACCTATTCCGGCCGCAGTGACGACATGCTCAAGGTCAGCGGCATTTATGTGTCGCCGTTCGAGGTCGAAGCCACGCTGGCGCAACATCCGGCCATCCTGGAAGCGGCTGTCATTGGGGTGATCGACGGCGAAGGCCTGACAAAAACCAAGGCCTATGTGGTGCTCAAGTCCGGCCAGCAGGTGAGCGAACCTGAGCTCAAGGCTTTCGTCAAGGAGCGCCTGGCCCCTTACAAGTACCCGCGCACCATCGAGTTCATGACCGAGTTGCCCAAGACCGCCACCGGCAAGATCCAGCGCTTCAAGCTGCGCGAGTTGCAGGACACTGCCCCATGACGAAGGACGTGGCGTTCATCAACATTGACTGGGCCGCACGCCAGGTCAGCATTGAACACCAGTGGATAAACCGTGACAAAACGGCGGCGCCGCTGATCGTGTTCCTGCACGAAGGTTTGGGCTCAGTGACGATGTGGAAGGATTTTCCGCAGCGCCTGTGCGACGCCACGGGTTGCCGCGGTCTGGTGTATTCACGCCCCGGCTATGGCAGCTCGACACCGCGCGCCGCCCAGGAAGCCTGGGGGCTGGATTTCATGCATCGCCAGGCGCAGGAGGTTCTGCCCGCCCTGCTGAAAGCGCTCGGCATTGATGCGGCAGCCGATCGCCCCTGGCTACTGGGCCACAGTGACGGCGGCTCGATCAGCCTGCTTTATGCGGCTAGCTACCCGGAGCGCATTGCCGGGGCCGTCGTGCTGGCCCCGCACATCATGGTGGAAGACCTGTCGGTCAGCAGCATTGAAAAGGCGCGCACCGCCTATCTTGAAACCGACTTGCGGCAGCGCCT
This sequence comes from uncultured beta proteobacterium, assembly GCA_963793855.1. Classification (GTDB taxonomy): domain Bacteria; phylum Pseudomonadota; class Gammaproteobacteria; order Burkholderiales; family Burkholderiaceae_C; genus Polaromonas. The sequence continues at coordinate 21,735 of CAWCBL010000002.1, read as the reverse complement.
GGCGCGCCACCATGACAGCCCGGACTCGGCCTTCTGGGGCTGGAACGACATCTGGCTTCATCCGGAGTTCAGGCACTGGTCCATTGAGGCCGAACTCGGCGCCATTCGCTGTCCGCTGCTGGCCGTGCAAGGGCTGGACGATGAATACGGCACGCTAAAGCAGATTCATGGCATCGCACGACTGGTGCCGCAAACCGAGTTGCTGGAGCTGGCCGCCTGCGGCCACTCCCCTCACCGCGACCAGCCTGAGCGGCTGATCGCTCATGTCAACACCTTCATTCAACAACAAACCCACGGAGACAAACCATGACGAAAATTCGACTGCACCTGATCGCTGCCGCCACCATCTTGTGCGCCACCGCAGCCGCGGCGCAAACACCGGCAAAACTCAAGGTCGGCCTGATGCTGCCTTACACCGGCACCTATGCATCCCTGGGCACGGCGATTGAAAACGGCTTTAGGCAGTATGTCGCCGAACAAGGCAACAAGCTGGGTGGCCGCGAAATCGAATTCGTCAAGGTTGATGACGAGTCTGACCCCTCCAAGGCCACCGACAACGTCAACAAGCTCATCAAGCGCGACCATGTTGACGTGCTGATCGGCTCGGTGCATTCGGGCGTCGCCATGGCGATGGCCAAAGTCGCCAAGGACACCGGCACGCTGCTCATCGTGCCTAACGCTGGCGCCGACGCCGTGACCGGCCCGATGTGCGCGCCCAACATCTTCCGCAGCTCATTCTCGAACTGGCAGCCGGGTTACGCCATGGGCGAAGTGGTGGCCAAGAAGGGCCACAAGAAGGTCGTGACCATCACCTGGAAATATGCGGCAGGCGACGAGTCGGTGCGCGGCTTCAAGGAAGCGTTTGAAAAGGGTGGTGGCAAGGTCGTTAAGGAACTGAGCGTGCCTTTCCCGAATGTCGAGTTCCAGGCGCTGCTGACTGAAATTGCGGCCACCAAGCCTGACGCCGTGTACACCTTTTTCGCCGGCGGCGGCGCGGTCAAGTTTGTCAAGGACTACGCCGGTGCCGGACTGAAGAAAAGCATTCCGCTGTATGGCGCCGGCTTCATCACCGACGGCACGCTGGAAGCCCAGGGAAGCGATGCCGATGGGCTTCTGACCACGCTGCACTATGCCGATGCGCTGGGCACGCCGCGCGACAACGCCTTCCGCCTGGCCTATGCCAAAACCTACAAGCAGCAGCCCGACGTGTATGCCGTTCAGGGTTACGACGCGGCGCAGATGCTGGGTATCGGCCTGAACGCGGTGAAAGGCGACCTGGCCAGGAAGGCTGAATTTTCGGACGCCCTGCACAAGGCCAGGATTGACAGCCCGCGCGGCATCTTCACCATTTCCAAAGCCAACAACCCGATTCAGGACATCTACCTGCGTCAGGTCACTGGCAAGGAAAACAAACTCATCGGCGTGGCCAGCAAGGCCCTGGCCGATCCGGGCCGCGGCTGCCGCATGTAATCAAAGCGCTTAGCCACTTCACTTCACCGCATCGCCGCCCGTGAGCCGCTTAACACCGACGAAAGGATGAGGTTTCTTTCATGGACCTTTCCATCTTCCTGATCCAGTGCCTCAATGCACTTCAGTACGGACTGCTCCTGTTCCTGGTGGCCTCGGGGCTGACGCTGATCTTCGGGATCATGGGTGTCATCAACCTGGCGCATGGCAGCTTCTACATGATCGGTGCCTACATGGCTTATGCCCTGGCGCCCATCGTGGCCAGCACCTTCGGCGGCGGCTTTTTTGCCACGCTGCTGGTGGGCGTGGTGCTGGCGGTGCTGCTGGGCTATGTGCTGGAGTGGGCCTTCTTCAGCTTCCTCTATGAGCGCGAGCACCTGCAGCAGGTCCTGATGACCTACGGGCTGATTCTGGTGTTCGAGGAGCTGCGCAGCCTGCTGGTGGGCGACGACGTGCATGGCGTGCAACCGCCCGATTTCCTGGCGGGTACGCTGCCGCTGGGCGATCTGATGACTTACCCGGTTTACCGGCTCTTCATCTCCGGCGTGTGCCTGGTGCTCGCGCTGGGCATGTACCTCGTGTTCACGCGCACCCGGCTGGGCATGATGATCCGCGCCGGCAGCGCCAACCGCGAGATGGTGCAGTCGCTGGGCATCGACATCAAGTTCCTCTACCGCGTGGTGTTTGCCGCCGGCCTGGGCGTGGCGGTGCTAGCCGGCATGGTGGCCGCGCCGGTGTCGTCGGTCTATCCGGGCATGGGCGACTCGGTGCTGATCATCTGTTTCGTCATCGTCGTGATTGGCGGTATCGGCTCGATTCGCGGCGCGCTGCTGGCGGCGCTCTTGATCGGCTTTGTCGATACCTTTGGCAAGGTCTTCCTGCCGCAAGCCGCAGGCGTGCTCGTGTACGTGCTCATGGCGCTGATCCTGCTGTGGAAACCCGATGGACTTTTCAAGGCCGGATGATTCGCATGAACCGTTCAAAAATCTTCTTCGTGCTGCTGGCCTTTGCCGCACTGGCGCTGTACCCGCTGATGGCGGGCAACTACGGCATTGACCTGGTCACCAAGATGATGGTCTACGCCGTCTTTGCGCTCAGCCTGGAGTTGCTGGTCGGTGCCACTGGGCTGGTGTGCTTCGGCCAGGCGGCATTCTTTGGCATCGGGGCCTATGCCGCCGTGCTGCTGTCGCCGCAAACGGACGCGCCTTCGCTGCTCTGGCTGCTGCCGGCCTGCGTGCTTGCCGCGGCCGTGTACGCGCTGGCCGTTGGGGCGCTGTCGCTGCGCACCAGGGGTGCCTACTTCATCATGGTCACGCTGGCCTTTGCGCAGATGGCTTACTACGTCGTGCATGACACGCCGCTGGGCGGCGGCACCGACGGCATTTACCTGAACATGAAACCGGTGCTCGGCACGCTGCTGGACCTGGAAAAGCCGCTTGTGCTCTACGGGTTCACGCTGGCGATGCTGGCGCTGGTGTTCGGCTTTCTGGCCTTGCTTGCGAGCTCACGCTTTGGCCGCGCGCTGGCCGGCATTCGGGTAAACGAGCAGCGCATGCGCGCCACCGGTTTTTCGACCTATCCGTACAAACTGGCCGCCTTCGTGATCTCTGGCGGCATTGCCGGGTTGGCGGGCTTTCTGTTTGCCGTCACGGACGGTTTCGTCAACCCTGAAATGATGAGCTGGCACCTGTCGGGCGCGGTCCTCATCATGATCATTCTGGGCGGACTGGGCCATTTGCGTGGCGCGCTGATAGGCGCTTTTGCCTTTGCGCTGCTGCAGGAATTTTTCAAGTCCGAGGCTGTGTTTGGCGACTTTGCCAAGCACTGGCATCTGGGACTGGGCCTGAGCATCATTGCCAGCGTGGTGTTCTTGCCGCGTGGACTGGTGGGCCTGCCCGGACAATTGCGCGCCCGCTTGATGGGCCGCAGCAGCCTGCAGGAGGTGCGCCGTGAAGCCGTCTGATGCCTCGCCAGAAGTCCTGCTGCGCGGGCATGAAATCACCCGCCGCTGGGGCGGCCTGGTGGCGCTCGATCGCGTCTCACTGGACCTGGCGCGCGGCGCCGTCCATGCAGTGATCGGCACCAACGGGGCCGGCAAGTCCACCCTGATCAACATCCTGTCGGGCGAAATCCCGCCCTCCGGCGGCAGCGTCGAGCTGCTGGGCCAGGACGTGACCGCCTGGACGCAACCCAGACGCGCCCGCATCGGCCTGGGCCGCAGCTACCAGCGCAACACCATCTACCCCAGCTTCACGGTGTTCGAGAACTGCCGGCTGGCCGCGCAGGCCGCGACGCAAAAACCCTGGCAGTGGTGGCGCAGCGCCCAGCATTGCGAAGCCAGCACCACGGCAGCCCGCGAGGTCGCTTCCCGCGCCGGCCTGAACGACTTGTTGGACCGCCCGGCCGGACTGCTCTCGCACGGCCAGAAGCGCCAACTGGAGATTGCGATGTGCCTGGCGACGAAACCGCAGGTGCTGTTGCTCGACGAGCCGCTGGCCGGCATGGGCGCTGAGGAAACCGAGCGCATGCTCGCGCTGCTGGCCGAGCTCAAGACCGGCCACGCCATCCTGCTGGTCGAGCACGACATGGACGCGGTGTTCCGCATTGCCGAACGCATCACCGTGATGGTCAACGGCACGGTGATTGCCGCGGACACACCCGACGCCATCCGCAGCAACCCGCAGGTGCAGTCCGCCTACCTGGGAGACCATTGACGTGAAGCCTGCTGAATTCATCCTCGAAGCGCGCGAGATTCACGCCTGGTACGGCTCCAGCCATGTGCTGCACGGCATTGACCTGCACATTGCACGCGGCGAAACCATAGGCCTGCTGGGTCGTAACGGCATGGGAAAAAGTACGCTGATTCGCACCCTGCTCGGCCATGTTCCGCAGCGCGACGGCCACATCGGCTTCTTCGGCCAGGACGCCTCCCGCGCCAAGCCGCACGAAGTGGCGCGCCTGGGCGTGGCCTATGTACCCGAGGGACGGGGCGTGTTTCCCAATCTATCGGTGCGTGAAAACCTGGTCATGGCGGCACGCCGGGGCCGCGATGGTCGCAACGACTGGTCGTACGAACGCGTGCTGGACACCTTCCCGCGCCTGAAGGAGCGCTTAAGCAACCTGGGCGCACAGCTCTCCGGTGGCGAGCAGCAGATGCTGTCGATCGGCCGGGCGCTGATGACGCACCCCGAACTCATCATCCTTGACGAAGCCACCGAAGGCCTGGCGCCGCTGATCGTGCTGGACATCTGGAACGTGATCAGCGAAATTCGCGCCAGCGGCATCGCCACGCTGATCGTGGACCGCGACTACCGCAAGGTGCTGTCGCAATCGGACCGGGCGCTGGTGCTGCAAAAAGGCCAGGTGGTGCTGCAGGGCAAGGCCGACGAGGTGGCTGACAGCAGCGCCCTGGCGGGCTACCTGGGCGTTTGAAATCGCCCCCGATCAACGCCGTTTCATCTCCAGCCCGGCAGGTCCCCGGGACTTTTCCTGAATATAAAAACAGGCTAAAGTCCAATGAATACGGGAATAAGCAGCTATTAATTAAATAGCAACTACACCCCAACCGCGCACATCTTCAGGAACCGTTCAGACGCGCTCAGCCACCCAAGCCTGCACCGATTGCAGGGCGGCGTCGAGATTGGCCGCATCGGTGCCGCCGGCCATGGCCATATCGGCCTTGCCGCCGCCCTTGCCACCCACCTGCTGGGCCACAAAGTTGACAAGCTCGCCCGCCTTGACCTTGCCCACGCTGTCAGGCGTCACACCCGCAGCGATCTGGACCTTGTTGCCGTCGACAGCGGCCAGCACGATGACAGCCGTTTTCAGCTTGTCCTTGAGCTTGTCCATGGTGTCGCGCAGCGTCTTGGCATCAGCGCCTTCCAGCCGCGCGGCCAGAACCTTCAAACCCTTGACGTCCATGGCTTGAGCCATGAGCTCGTCACCCTGGGACGAAGCCAGCTTGCCCTTGAGCGCGGCGACTTCTTTTTCCAGCGATTTCACCTGATCCAGCACCTGGCCAATCCGGTTTTGCAGCTCTGACGGGCTGGCCTTGAGCGTGCCAGCGGCCGACTGCACGGTGGATTCGAGCGACTGCAGATAAGCCAGCGCGTTTTTGCCGGTCACCGCTTCGATGCGGCGCACGCCAGAGGCGACGCCGCCCTCCGCGACAATTTTGAAGAGCCCAATATCGCCAGTACGGGCCACATGGGTGCCGCCGCACAGCTCTTTGCTGGAGCCGATGCTCAGCACCCGCACCTTGTCACCGTATTTCTCGCCAAACAGCATCATGGCGCCGGTCTGTTGCGCCGCTTCCATGTCCATCTCGCTGGCGTCGGTAGCGACGTTGGCAAGTATCTCGGCGTTGACGCGGGCTTCGATCTCGCGAACCTGCTCGTCCGTCACGGGAGCATTGTGGGCAAAGTCGAAGCGGGTACGCTCGGCGTTCACCAGGCTGCCTTTTTGCTGAACATGCGCGCCCAGCACTTCGCGCAGGGCTTTGTGCATCAAGTGCGTGGCGCTGTGGTTGCGCGCGGTCGCGGCACGCTCGGCACTGTTGACCTGCGCCATCACACGGTCACCCACCTTGAGCGTGCCGTAGCTCACGCTGCCGTGGTGACCAAATACATCGGCCTTGATTTTTTGCGTGTCCTGCACCTCAAACTGCGCTTCCTTGGTGGACTCGCCCACCACGATGCGCCCCTGATCACCGGCCTGCCCGCCACTTTCGGCATAGAAAGGCGTGGTATTGAGCACCACCACCCCGCTCTGCCCGGCATCCAGGGCCTGGACGGCCACGCCATCGGCATAGAGTGCGACCACTTTGGCCGGTTCTTCAAGCAACTCGTAACCGCTAAAAGCATTGCCTTCACCGGTGTATTCCAGGGCGCGGTCCATCTTGAATTTGCCGGCGGCGCGGGCCTGGTTTTTCTGCCTGTCCATGGCGACGGCAAAGCCGGCTTCATCCACGCTCAAGCCACGCTCGCGGCAGACGTCGGCGGATAGGTCGAGCGGGAAGCCGTAGGTGTCATGCAGCTTGAAGGCCACGTCACCGGGCAGCACCTGGACGCCGTCGGCCAGCGCGGCATCCAGAATCTGCATGCCGATTTCCAGCGTTTCAAAAAAGCGCTCTTCCTCCACGCGCAGCACTTCGGTGATGCGTTCGGCCTGCTCGGCCAGCCGGGGGTAGGCCTCGCCCATGAGCGGCACCAGGTCGGCCACCAGTTTGTGAAAGAACGGGGTTTTCTTGCCCAGCTTGTAGCCATGGCGGATGGCGCGGCGAATGATGCGGCGCTGCACATAGCCACGCCCTTCGTTGGACGGATTGACGCCATCGCTCACCAGAAACGCAGTGGCGCGGATGTGGTCGGCAATCACGCGCAGCGACTTGTTGCCCAGGTCCTGTTCGCCGGTCTCGCGTGCGGCGGCCTTGATGAGGGCGTCAAAAATATCAATCTCGTAGTTGCTGTGGACATGCTGCAGGATGGCGGCCAGGCGCTCCAGGCCCATGCCGGTATCGACGCAGGGCGCAGGCAGCGGCGTGACGGAGCCGTCTTCAGCCATGTTGAACTGCATGAACACGTTGTTCCAGATCTCGATGAAGCGGTCGCCGTCTTCATCCGGGCTGCCCGGAGGGCCACCGGGAATGTGGTCGCCGTGGTCATAGAAGATCTCGGAGCACGGGCCACAGGGGCCGGTGTCGGCCATCATCCAGAAGTTGTCGGACTTGTAGCGTCCGCCCTTGTTGTCGCCAATGCGGATCACGCGCTCGGGTGGCAGGCCTATTTCTTTCGTCCAGATGTCATAGGCCTCGTCGTCCTCTTCGTACACCGTGGCCAGCAGGCGCTCGGCGGGCAGCATGTAAACCTGAGTCAGCAACTCCCAGGCCCATTTCAGGGACTCGCGCTTGAAGTAATCGCCAAAGCTCCAGTTACCCAGCATTTCAAAAAATGTGTGGTGACGCGCCGTGTAACCGACGTTTTCCAGATCGTTGTGCTTGCCGCCCGCGCGCAAACAAGCCTGCACCGAGGTGGCACGCACATAGGGGCGCTTGTCGGTGCCGAGGAACACATCCTTGAACTGGACCATGCCCGAATTGGTGAACATCAGCGTCGGGTCATTACCCGGCACCAGTGAGCTGGACGGCACCACGGTGTGGCCTTTGGAGGCGAAGAAGTCGAGAAACGTCTTTCGGATATCGGCAACAGTGAAGTCGGGTGTGCTCATGGTGTGGATTTAACTCTGATGAAATGGCGGGAAACGCTAATGGGCCGCTGCAAATGCAGGCAAGCGGCTGATTTTAGGCGGCTTTGAGCGAGGACAGGAAATGCAGCACCGCCTCATCGTCGGCCCAGGCGACATTAAAACGCAGCCAGGGGCTGGGCTCCAGGTCCACCGAGAACAGATGGCCCGGACCCAGCAAAATATCCTGCTCGGCGGCCTTGTAGGCCAATTCGGCCGCGTTGCGGACGGCCGGGTGGCGCGCCCACAGGAACATACCTGCCTTGGGCTCGCTGAACAACTCAAAACCCATGTCCAGCAATCGCATGGCCAGTTGCTGCTGGCCATGCGCAAGACGATCCTTCAGGGTTTTAATGTGTTTGCGCCAGCGGCCGTCGATCAGCGCCCCATAGGCCAGCCGTTCGGTAAACTCGGACGAGGTCAGGCCCGAGATCATTTTCAATCGCGCCAGGTCTTCAAGACGTTCAGGATTGGCCGCCAGGTAGCCGACGCGGATGTTGGGCGAAATGGTCTTGGAAAAACTGCTGACATAAATCACCCGCCGCAACTGGTCCAGGCTGGCCAGCGAGGGTCTTGACTCAGGATCGACATCGGCATAAATATCGTTTTCGACAATAGTGAAATCGTATTTTTCGGCCAGCTGCAGCACGCGGTGCAAATGAGACAGCACGGCCGTTGAGCCGGTGGGGCTTTGAAGGCGCGGCTGGGTAAAAAACACCTTGGGCCGGTGCTCGATGATGCGGGCCTCCAGCGTCTCCAGGTCGTAGCCAGTCGGCGTTCGCGGTGCACCAACCAGACGAGCACCCAAAAACCTGAGGGAAAACAGCAAGTTCGCGTAGCCCGGCTCATCGACCAACACCGCATCGCCCGGGCTCACCAGCTGGCGTGCCGCCAGGTCAAGGGCCTGACTGGAGCCTTGAGTCAGCAGCACCTGCTCGGCGTTGAGCACAATTTCTCTCGAGGCCAGCAAGTCTCGCACCATCTGACGCAAGGGCAAATAACCCTTGGGCTCGCCATAGCCGCCCAGATCCACGTCTTCAGCGGCCAGATTGCGCAGACTACGCCGCACGCCTTCGGTAAACAACCAGTCGCCGGGCAGCCAGCCGCAGCCCGGCTTGCTGCGCAGCGCACGGTTTTCAAAAATGCGGCGCAAGTACCACATCGAGTCAAAGCTGTACTGCCCCGGGTTGCCCAGGGACGCCGCTTCCCCGCTGTTACGGCTGCGTACGAAAAATCCCGAATTGGCTTGCGACTGGAAGTAGCCGAGCGCCACCAACCTGTCGTAGGCGTCTACCACCGTGTACACGCTGACGCCGTTCGCATGGGCGAATTGGCGGATGGATGGTAATTTTGCGCCCGCACGCAAGGAGCCGTCCTCCACCATCTGGCGAAAGCCCCCAACAATCTGGGTGACCAGCGCAACGGAAGACTGGGGATTGAGTGCAAACATGAAAAAAGCAGGCCCCAGGGGCAAGGGTTTGTATGTAGTGGAAGTGCAAGCTGCACAGTACACCACGCATCGGGGGTAATTTGTATATGTTAACGCCGGGGGGTCATCCCTAAAGTACAGGCATTCGCTCGACTGGACCAAGGCGAGCCAGCCTTCCACCACCGCAAAGGAATCCTCATGCACCGTGAACCCCATTTGACCAACGCCGCCCTGTTTGCCCGCCGCGAGGCGGCCATTCCCCGCGGCGTAGGCCATAGCCACCAAATATTCATTGCCCGGGGTGAAAACGCAGAAATCTGGGACGTGGAGGGCCGCCGTTTCATTGATTTTGCAGGCGGCATTGCCGTGCTCAACACCGGCCATCGCCATCCCGCCGTCATTCAGGCGGTCAAGGACCAGCTCGACCGCTACACGCACACCTGTTTCCAGGTGTTGGCGTACGAACCTTACGTCGAGCTGGCCGAACGTATCAACGCCAAAGCGCCTGGCGACTTTGCCAAGAAAACACTGTTTCTGACCACCGGCTCCGAGGCCGTCGAAAACGCCATCAAGATTGCCCGCTCAGCCACTGGCCGCTCCGGCGTCATCTGCTTTAGCGGTGGCTACCATGGCCGCACCCTGCTGACTCTGGCCATGACGGGCAAGGTTGCCCCCTACAAGACCGGCTTTGGCCCTTTCCCCGCAGAGGTATTCCACGCCACCTTCCCGAATGCGCTGCACGGCGTGACAGTGGACGACTCCATTGCGTCGGTCGAGGCGATTTTCAAAAACGACATCGAGGCCAAGCGCGTTGCCGCCATCATCATTGAGCCGGTTCAGGGTGAAGGCGGCTTCGTGGTCGCACCGCCCGAGTTGCTGCAGCGCCTGCGCACACTGTGCGACGCCAACAGCATCCTGTTGATCTGCGACGAGGTGCAGACCGGCGCCGGGCGCACAGGCACCTGGTTTGCCGTGGAGCAAAGCGGCATCGCTCCCGACCTCATCACCATGGCCAAATCCATGGCGGGCGGTTTCCCGATTTCGGCCGTGGTGGGCCGGGCCGAGGTCATGGATGCGGCCGCGCCTGGCGGTTTGGGCGGCACCTACGCCGGTAGCCCCATCGCATGCGCCGCCGCCTTGGCCGTGCTCGATGTGTTTGAAAAGGAAAACCTGCTGCAGCGCAGCCGCGATGTGGGTAAACGCCTGAAGGCCGGCCTGAAAACCATGGCCGCACGCCACAGCTGCATTGGCGATGTGCGCGGCCTGGGCGCCATGGTGGCCATCGAGTTATTCAAGAATGGCGACCCGAAGCAGCCTGATGCCGATCTGGCCAAACGCATCACCGCCGAAGCCACGGCACGCGGCCTGATCCTGCTGACCTGCGGCAGCTATGGCAACGTCATCCGTATCCTGGTGCCGCTGACCGCCAGCGATGCACTGCTGGATGAAGGCCTGGGCATCATGGCCGCCTGCTTTGACGCCGTTGCCTGATTCATTCATGATGGTGCACGGTTCACGCGTGCGGCACCAGAACTGGCACGCAAGTTGCGGTGAAATTTGCAGCACGATGACAGCTAATTGCAATCGAGAGCAGGCAAGACCCGAATGACCCAAACCCAAGCCCTGGTGAGCTTCACCGGTGTCCAAAAAACCTACGACGGCGTCAATCTGGTGGTGCGCGACCTGAACCTGGATATCCGGCAAGGCGAGTTTTTGTCCCTGCTGGGCCCCTCAGGCTCGGGCAAGACCACTACCTTGATGATGCTGGCCGGGTTTGAATCTCCCACCGCAGGAGAGATCAGCCTGAGCGGTGTGCCCATCACCCGGACCCCGCCCCACAAACGCAACTTCGGCATGGTGTTCCAGAACTATGCGCTGTTCCCGCACATGACGGTGGCCGAAAACATTGCCTATCCGCTGACGGTACGCAAGCTGCCGGCCGCTGAACGCGAGGCCAAGGTAGTCCGCGCGCTTGACATGGTGCAGCTGGGCCGCATGGGCACGCGCTACCCGGGGCAGCTCTCGGGTGGGCAGCAGCAACGCGTGGCCCTGGCCCGGGCACTGGTGTTTGACCCGCAACTGGTCCTGATGGACGAGCCCCTGGGGGCGCTGGACAAGCAGCTGCGCGAGCACATGCAGATCGAGCTCAAGGCGCTGCACCGCCGCTTGGGCGTGACCTTTGTCTATGTCACCCACGACCAGACGGAAGCACTGACCATGTCTGACCGCGTTGCTGTTTTCAGCGATGGCGCAATCCAGCAGATCGATGCAGTGGACCGCCTCTACGAGACACCGGCCAACGGTTTCGTCGCCGCCTTTGTCGGCGACAGAACGGTGCTGCAGGCCGAAGTGGTGCGCGTTGACGGTAGCCAATGCGAGGTTCGCGTGCCCAACGGCAAGCTGCTACGGGGCTTTAATGTCAACGCCGCCCAAGTGGGTGACGCCGTGCAATGCGGCATTCGCCCGGAGCGGCTGCAGATCGCAACCGAGCCCGGCGCCAACACCTTTGAAGCCAAGGTAGCCGATGTCATGTACTTTGGCGACCACCTGCGTCTGAGGTGCGAAGTACCCGGCCAGCCAGACGCGACCATCAAGATGCCACTGGCCCACCACCAGTTGCCTGAATCGGGCAAGACCATCCAGGTCCATGCCCCCGAAAAACACCTGCGTGTGTACCGCTGATTTCCAGCACTTTCAACCTTCCACTCCACTTCTCCCTGAAGGAACCGTCCATGATGCTCAAACCCCTGATAATTGCTTTGGCTGCCATCGTCACCCTGCCGGTGCTCGCACAAAGCCAGTTGACCGTGGTGAATTTCGGCGGAGCCAACGGCGCCGCGCAGAAAAAGGCCTACTTTGAGGCCTTCGAGAAATCCGGCGCCGGCAAAGTAACGCAGGTCGAATACAACGGCGAGCAGGCCAAGATAAAAGCCATGGTCGAAGCCAAAAAAGTCACCTGGGATGTCGTCGAAGTTGAAGGCCCTGATGTGAACGGCGGCTGCGACGAGGGCCTGTTGGAAAGATGGACTGGTCCAAGGTGGGCAACAAGGCCGACTTCCAGCCCGCTGCGGTACACGAGTGCGGCGTTGGCACCTTTGTCTGGTCCACGGTCCTGGCCTACGACGAGGACAAGCTCAAAACCGCACCGACCACCTGGGCCGATTTCTGGACACCAGAAATTTCCGGGCAAACGCGGCATGCGCAAGGGTGCCCGCTACACCTGAGTTTGCCTTGATGGCTGACGGCGTAAAACCGCCGACGTCTACAAGTGCTGACCACCAAAGACGGCGCAGATCGCGCCTTCAAGAAGCTGACCGAACTCAAGTCGAACATCCAGTTCTGGGAAGCAGGGGCTCAGCCGCCCCAATTCCTGGTGGCCGGCGACGTGGCCATGACCACCGCTTTCAGCGGACGCATTGATGCCGCCCAGCGCGAGGGGAAAAACCTCAAGATCACCTGGACCGGCGGCATTTACGACCTGGACTACTGGGCCATGCCCAAGGGAACGCCCAACAAGGACCTGGCTCTCAAGTTCATCGCCCTCGCCTCCAGCCCGGACGCGCAGGCGGAATACGCACGAAACATTTCCTACGGCCCGACCAACAACAAGGCGCTCGCCAAACTCGACGCCAAGGTGCTTGCCCTTTTGCCCACTTCGCCGGCCAACAGCAAGGACGCCCTGCAGTTCAACACCCATTTCTGGGCCGACCAGGGTGAAGCGCTGGAAAAACGCTTTGCCGCCTGGGCTGCACAGTAAGCCCGACATGAAAAGGGTTTGCGCATGACCGCGACGGCTTCCCTGCTTGTGACGCCACTTGCCTCTGGTAACCCAGCGACACCGGCCCTGGCCGTTCAGCTGCGCCGGGTGGAGCGCCGCAAGCGCCTGCGTGCCATCGCGCTGACCCTGCCACTGTTGATATTCCTGGCTGTGACCTTTCTCGTGCCGCTGGGAGCACTGCTGGTGCGCGCGGTGGAAAATCCGGAAGTCGCCGGCACTCTGGGCAGAACGGGCGAAGCGCTCGCTGGCTGGGACCGCAACACGCCCCCGCCGGATGTCGCTTACGCAGCGCTGCTGGCGGACCTGACGGCAATTCCCCAACAGCGCCAGGCCGGAATCCTGGCCCGCCGCCTAGACACGGAAGTGGGCGGCGCACGCTCCCTCATCATGGGCACCTACCGCGCCCTTCCCCTGGGTGTTGGCCTGAGCCCGGCCCAGGCCAAAGAAAAACTCGTGGCGCACGACCCGCGGTGGGCAAGACTTCCCTACTGGTGGGCCATTGCCAAGAACAGTTCACACTGGACACCCGACTACCTGCTGGCCTCGGTCGACCTGAAGCGCGATGCCCAGGGCCACGTCGTTCGCGTGGGTGCCGAAGAGGCCGCGTTCAGCGACATTTTGCTACGCACCTTCTCCATCAGCGCCATCGTGACGCTGCTGTGCATCGCGCTGGGCTATCCGCTGGCTTACTGGCTGTCCACCCTGAACGAGCGGCGCGCCAACCTGATGATGATCCTGGTGCTGCTGCCATTCTGGACCTCTGTGCTGGTGCGCATTGCCGCCTGGATTGTGCTGCTGCAAACCAACGGTCTCGTCAACCGCTTCCTTATGTTCACCGGCCAGCGGGCGAACCGCGAACGCCTGCTGGGCGAAGCAGATAGGTGTAGTCCTGACCATGGTGCATATCCTGCTGCCCTTCATGATTCTTCCGCTCTATAGCGTGATGAAGTCGGTGCCGGCCAATTACGTGCGGGCAGCTGTTTCCCTGGGAAGCGCGCCACTCGCCGCATTTTTCCGGGTGTATGTCCCGCAAACCTACCCGGGTGTGGCCGCTGGCGGTCTGCTGGTGTTCATCACGTCAATCGGTTACTACGTGACGCCAGCCCTGCTAGGCGGCGCGGGCGACCAGATGCTGAGCTATTACGTGGCCCAGTACACCAATGTCGAAGTCAACTGGGGCATGGCCTGTGCGCTTGGCTCAGTGTTGCTGACGGCCACGCTGGTCCTGTATGCGGTATACCGCCGCTTTGCAAAAGCCGAGCTAAGCCTTGGGTGAACACGACATGAAATTTTCCGCCTTCCCTGCCTACTACACCCTGGCCGACAAGCTCGGCTGGTACGGCCTGCGCGTGCTCTGCGGCAGCGTGCTGTTTTTTCTGCTGCTGCCGATACTGGTCATCATTCCCTTGTCGTTCAGCAACTCCTCATTTTTGTCTTATCCGATTCCGGGCTGGTCCCTGCGCTGGTACCAGGAACTGTTTGCCTCCGAGGACTGGGCCCGGGCCACGCGAAACAGCTTCATCGTGGCACCGCTGGCGACCCTTATCGCCACCTCACTGGGCACGCTGGCAGCCGTCGGTTTGGCGCGAGTACAGTTTTTCGGAAAAGGCCTGCTGACCAGCCTGCTGATCGCGCCCATGGTGGTGCCGATTGTGGTGGTGGGCGTCAGCGCTTATCTGTTTTTTGCCCGTATCGGCCTGTCCGATTCCTACACCGGGCTGGTGCTGGTCCACGCGGCCCTGGGCGCGCCCTTTGTCATGACCACCGTGATGGCCACGCTGCAGGGCTTCAACCAGAACCTGGTCAAGGCCAGCCTGAGCCTGGGAGCCGGACCCGTCCAGACCTTCTTTCGCGTCACCCTGCCGGTGATTGCGCCCGGGGTGATCTCGGGTGCGCTGTTTGCCTTTGCGACCTCTTTTGACGAAGTAGTGGTCACCCTGTTTCTGGCCGGCCCGTCCCAGACCACGCTGCCACGCCAGATGTTCACCGGCATCCGCGAAAACATTTCGCCCACCATCGCCGCCGTGGCGACCTTGCTTATCCTGTTCACGGCCCTGCTGATGATGACGCTGGAGTGGCTGCGCGGACGCGTCAAGTGAGCGCCTGCCGCGCATCTTCCGGCCTGCCTTTTAAACAGCCTCCGCCAAGCCGGCCTGCCGGCTTTCTGAAAAAGCGGTAATCTGGCGCCCCAAGTACCCCCAACCTGCTCTGGATAACATCATGGATATGAAAACCTCGCCCCTGGCTCTGCTCAAAGATCCCAGCCTCCTCAAAACCGACGCACTCATTAACGGCCAGTGGACTGCAGGAGCCAGCCGGTTTGCCGTGAATGACCCCTCCAATGGGAACAAACTCGCCGATGTAGCCAATCTGGGTCCGCAGGATGCCGAAGCGGCGATAGCCGCAGCCAACGCGGCCTGGCCCGCCTGGCGCAGCAAGACCGGCAAGGAGCGCCACGCCATTCTCATGAAGTGGTACCAGCTGCTGATGGCCAATCAGGAGGATCTGGGTCGCATCATGACCGCCGAGCAGGGCAAGCCTTTTGCCGAGGCCAAAGGCGAAGTCGCTTACGGCGCCAGCTTCGTCGAATGGTTTGCCGAAGAGGCCAAGCGAGTCAACGGCGAGACACTGCCGCAGTTTGACAACAACCGCCGCCTGATGGTCCTGAAGCAGCCCATCGGCGTGTGCGCAGCCATCACGCCCTGGAACTTCCCCCTGGCCATGATTACCCGCAAAGTCGCACCGGCCCTGGCAGCGGGCTGCACGGTCGTCATCAAACCGGCAGAACTCACGCCGCTGACCGCACTGGCAGCGGCCGAACTGGCGGTCCGCGCCGGCATTCCGGCCGGTGTTCTCAACCTGCTTACCGCCGATGCAGGCAACTCCATTGCCATCGGCAAGGTGTTTTGCAGCAGCGACGTGGTGCGCCACATCAGCTTTACCGGTTCCACCGAAGTCGGCCGCATCCTGATGGCGCAAAGTGCCCCGTCGGTCAAGAAGCTGTCGCTGGAGCTGGGCGGCAACGCGCCGTTTATCGTGTTTGACGACGCCGACATTGACTCTGCCGTCGAGGGCGCCATGGCCAGCAAATACCGCAATGCCGGCCAGACCTGCGTCTGCGCCAACCGCATCTATGTGCAGGATGGTGTGTACGAGCAGTTTGTGCAGAAATTTGCCGCCAAAGTCAGACTGCTGAAAGTCGGAAACGGCTTTGAAGATGGCGTGGGGCAAGGCCCGCTGATTGAGGACGCCGCCATCGAGAAGGTGGAGCGCCATGTACAGGACGCGCTCGCCAAGGGCGGAAAACTGCTGGTTGGCGGCCACAAGCTTAAAGGCCAGTTTTTCGAACCAACGGTAATTTCCGAAGCCACCGCCGACATGCTTTGCGCCAGGGAAGAAACCTTTGGCCCGTTTGCTCCGGTGTTTCGCTTTCACGCCGAACAGGAAGCGATTGACGCTGCGAACAATACCGAGTTTGGCTTGGCCAGCTACTTCTACAGCCGTGACGTCGGCCGCATCTACCGCGTTGCCGAAGCACTGGAATACGGTATGGTTGGCATCAACGTCGGCATCATCGCCACAGAACATGTGCCTTTCGGCGGCGTGAAGCAGTCAGGCCTGGGCCGCGAAGGCTCCAGCCACGGCATGGAAGAGTATCTGGAGATGAAATACCTGTGCCTGGGTGACATCCTGAAATAAGCAACCCGGAATTTTTTCATGCGAATCTTGCTAGTGGAAGACGAGCGCGACATGGCCTCGTGGCTGTTGCGTGCGTTGAAGCAGAACGGCTTCGTGCCGGACCATGCACCTGATGCGCGCACGGCCGAAGGCTTCCTGGCCAGTGGCACCGAATACGATGCGGTGGTGCTGGATCTGGGCTTGCCGGACAAGCACGGACTGACCGTGCTCTCGGCCATGCGCGACCGCGGTGACGCCACGCCGGTGCTGGTGCTGACGGCGCAGGGCGCATTGCCCGACCGGGTGCGGGGGCTCAACCTGGGCGCCGACGACTTCCTGCCCAAGCCCTTCGCCATTGAGGAGCTTGAAGCCCGGCTCGCTGCACTGGTTCGCCGCAGCCAAGGACGACGGCATCCACGGCTGCAATGCGCATCGCTCATCTACGACAACGACAGCCACGCCTTCACGCTGGGCGGCACATTGCTGCAGCTCACGCCACGCGAACATGCGGCGCTCACGGCCCTGCTGATGCGCGCGGGGGCCCCGGTTGGCAAGTCGCAGCTCTACGACAAGGTTTTCCCGCACGACAGCAATGCAGGGCCCGACGCCATTGAGCTGGTGCTGCACCGCGTGCGGCGCAAGCTGGACGGCAGCGACGTTCGCGTCATCACAGTGCGGGGCCTGGGTTACATGCTCGAAGGCATCGCGCTTGCCGATGCCGCCCATGCGTCCGGCACCTGACCCGGTGCCGGGATGGCGCCGCTGGATGGGTATCCGGGCGCAGTTGCTGGCCTTGATCCTGCCCGGCGTCGCCCTGATGCTGGCCCTCGACAGCTGGAGCGACCACAACGCACGCACGAACACCCTTGAAAGCGCCTACGATGAAGCCCTGCTGGAGCCGCTCTCCGCGCTGGACAACAGCGTGCACATTGGCGCCAACGGCGAAGTCGCCCTGACGATGCCATTTGCGGCCCAAGCCCTGTTCGACTCGCTCCAGGCACGCCACAAGCACCTGCACGTGGGCTTGGCCCCGCTGGACAGCGGCGCCGGCCCCACGCCCGCGGAGCGCACGCTGATGGGCGTGAGCGACCTGCCTGCTCCGCCACCGGACACCAGGCCGGCTCCGCCACCGCCCGGTTTCGGCGGCTCAAATGGCAGCCACATCGTTTTCTACACTGCCTCATATCGCGGCTCTGCGCTGCGGGTGGCCATGCTGCAGCGCGAATTGACGGACATCCTGGGCCGGCGCTACCGCCTGCAGGTTCAGGCGGCCGAAAGCACGAGCAGGCGAGCCGACGCTCGGCAGGCCTCGCTGCGCCGGGAATTCCAGCAGGACCTGCGCATGCTGGCGGTGACAGCGCTGCTGGTCTGGCTGGGTATCACGTGGACACTGCGGCCGCTCAAGCGCCTGCGAGCGTCGCTACGCGAACGACCCGCGCATGACCTGCAAGCCCTGGATGCAAGCGGCGTGCCCTATGAGGTCGCGCCGCTGGTGGACGCGGTGAACATCCATATCGCCGACCACCGGCAGGTGCTGGCCGAACAGAGCCGCTTCCTGGCAGACGCATCGCACCAGTTGCGCACGCCGCTGGCCATCATGATGACCCAGGCCGGCTACGCCTTGCGCGAGCGGGATCCGCAACTCCTGCGCGAGACCTTGCGCGCCATCATCGCCCAGCTTGACCGCAGCCGGCGCCTGAGCGACCAGCTGCTGGCCATGGCGCACGCCAGTCGCGCAGCAGACGATGCAGAACCCCCTCCGCGGGTCGACCTGAATGCCGTGGCACGCGAAGTGGTCCTGCAGTACCTGCCGCTCGCCCACGCGAAAAACCAGGACCTGGGCTGGGTGGACATCCGCGGCGAGGACATCCCGGACGGCACCGGCTTGGACGCACCAGCCGCCCCGGTGCGCGCACAGGCGGCGGAGCTGCACGAGGCGCTGGCCAATTTGCTGCATAACGCGATTCGCCACACGCCCGCCGGCGGCAGCATTACCGTAGCGGTGCGCATTGAAGGCGACGTCGCGCTTGTCGAGGTGCGCGACGGCGGCCCCGGCATTGCGCCGGAGCGGCGCGAAGCGGTGTTCGAACGCTTCAGCCGCGGCAACGCAGCGGATGCGGCAGATACGGCAGGAATGGCCGGCGGTGCCGGGCTGGGTCTGGCGATTGCACGTGCCTATGCCCGGCGTAATGGCGGCGATATCGAGCTTGCAGACTATGTTGCCAACAGCGCGGGCGCGGCCTCAAGAACCGCCGGCTTGCGGGCCATCCTGCACCTGCCTCTGGCATCCGACCGCCAGGGCTGAGCGCATACGACTGAACTGCTGAAGACAGCCTCACTGGGTGCCGCCCAGCAACACAGCACCTGCTCGCCGCGATCCTGGACCTGCTTGCAAGGCCATGGCGAGCTGCAGGATGACCGCCTGCGGCACTGCAACGTCCCGTTAGTGATAACACGTATTTTGAGGCTGGGTGCGAAAAACGAAAGCCGATTGGAAGCATCGATCCCTAACATCCCCTCCAACCCGAACGCCTCGCCGGCTGCGTAGTTGCATGACCGGAAGGCGCGGGACAAAACCACAAGGAGACCCGGATGACCCAACCCTCATTGAATGACAACGCCGCACCGGCGCAGCCACGGAGACGCCTGACATGAACTTTAATAACCGGAATTTCATCAGGGGCCTGGTTCTCATGGCGATCGCCCTGCTCTTTGGCCTTGTATCTCAGCAGAATTACTCGATAGGCCAATTTAGTCGATCCGGGCCCGGCTTGTTTCCCCTGATGGTGAGCTCAATTCTGTTTCTGATCGGCCTGATCACCGTGGTGCGCTCGCGCTTCGTCGAGCGCCCTACCACATCGAATTCAACTTCAAGAACATCGCCATCATCCTGGCAAGCCTGTGCACCTTCGCGCTGGTATCCGAACACGTCAACATGATCGCGGGCATCGCGTGCATGGTGTTCATCGCCTCCGTTCGCCGGCACCGCGAAGTATTCGGTGATGCGCAATCTCAAGATCGCGGCCGGCCTGATTGCCGTGGCCCTGTTGGTTTCCAGAAACTCCTGGGCTTTAACCTGCCCCTCTACTGATCATGGAAGTCCTGCACAACCTCGCGTTCGGTTTCGAACACGCCCTGACCTGGCAGAACCTCCTGTTCTGCGCCATCGGCTGCACGGTGGGCACGCTGGTGGGCCTGCTGCCCGGGCTGGGCCCCCTGGCCACCATCAGCATCCTGCTGCCGCTGACCTGTTCCATTCCCACCGGCGGCGCGCTCATCATGCTGGCGGGCATCTATTACGGCGCCCAGTACGGCGACAGCGTCAGCGCCATCACGATGAAGATCCCGCACGCCAGCTCCATCGTGGCCTGCATCGACGGCTACCAGATGACGCTCAAGGGCAAGACCGGCCTGGCCCTCTTCACCGCCGGCGTCTCCAGCTTCATCGGCGGCACCGTGGCCATCCTGGTGCTCGCCTGCTGGCGCCGTGCTCGGCGAGGTGGCCTTCCTGTTCGGCCCCGCCGACTACTGCGCCCTCATGCTGGTCGGGTTTCTCTGCGTGAGCTTCGTCACCACCGGCAGCCTGCTCAACGGCCTGGCCATGTGCCTCATCGGCGTGCTGCTCGGGCAGATCGGCACCGACGTCAACAGCGGCATGCAGCGCTTCACCATGGACCTGCCGTTCCTGATGACGGCGTGGGCCTGGTCAGCATCGCCCTGGGCTGTTTCGGCATCGCGGAGATCACCAAGAACCTCGACGACAAGAACGAGGGCACGCCCTTCAACGGCGCGATCAAGCTCTGGCCGACCTGGCCGAGTTCAAGCGCATCATTCCCAGCGCCCTGCGCGGCAGCGTGGTCGGCTCGTTCCTGGGCATCCTGCCCGGCGGCGGCCCGGTGATCGCCCAGTTCGCGGCCTATGCCCTCGACAAGAAAGTCAGCAAGTACAAGCACGAGATCGGCTCGGCGCCATCGAGGGCGTGGCCGGCCAGCCGCCGCCGACGAGGCGGCCGCCCGCACGAGCTCATCCCGCTCATGAGCATCGGCATCCCCGAGAACGCCGTGATGGCCCTGATGATGGCGGCCTTCGTCATCAAGGGCATCCAGCCCGGCCCGAACATGATCGCCGGCCACCCCGACCTGTTCTGGGGACTGGTCGCCAGCATGTGGGTGGGCAACTGTTCCTGATCACGCTGAACGTGCCGCTGGTGCGCTACTGGCTGTCGGTGTTCAAGATCCCCTACGCCGTGCTGTTCCCGTCGATCCTGTTCTTCTGCTGCATCGGCACCTACAGCGTCAACAACAACCTGGACGACATCTTCATCACCGCCGCCTTCGGCCTCCTCGGCTACCTGATGCTGCGCCTGGAACTGGATGCCGCGCCGCTGATGCTGGGCTTCATCCTCGGCCCATGCTGGAAGAGAACTTCCGGCGCGCCATGCTCCTCAGCCGCGGCAGCTTCGAGCGTGTTTGTCACCCGCCCGATCAGCGGCTCGCTGTTCGCGTTGATCGGCCTGATCGTGTGGCAAGTGGTGACATTTGCCCGGAAGTTGATGAAGTCACCGGATCACATTATTCACGGAACTCCAAATACACCCGCGGTCGCAGCCATAGCTGACGTTGCATAAAATCCCACCTCGGCTCTTGAAGCACTCATGAGCAGAGTTTGAGGACTTGTTTCACACGGCAGGTCTTGTTGAGTCGCTCAAAATAGGCGTTCTTGACAGGGGCTTGCCGGGTTGAAGATAGTTAAGCAAAAGCCTTTGCTGGCCGCCCGGTCAGCAAAGGCTTTTGCGATGAACCCCTGCCCATTGTCCAGGCCAATGGACGGGGTGCACCATGGAAATTCACCAGTTCAGCCAAGACCCGGATCACCCGGGCGGCTGGCAAGCCGGTATCGATTTTGATTCGCAGCGCTTCGCGCTTGTATTCAACGTCGCATTGAATGTCCGGAGCTTGCACCCTGACCACAGGGCGTCTGCCATGAAATCGCAGGCCCGGGCCCTACTGGGTCTGACCCGCGGCCACCAGGGGCTGTTTGATGCGCGCCAGCAGCGGCAAGGCCGGTCATTGTGTTCCGGCCTTTTTTCCTGGCAATGTATCTATCAGACCGTGTTGCCGACTTTCTATTTCAGAGCAGCGTC
>CAWCBL010000001.1:0-1789060 GCA_963793855.1 uncultured beta proteobacterium | reverse complement strand
GGACATCGTCAGGCTCTTATAGCCGGAACAAGCCCAGTTGATCAAGCGATCTACTGGGCTTTTTCTTTTGGGGAATCGACTTTCTCATAGTCATGGGTCTTCAGGCATTCAGAATATACCCAGCCTCTTTTCTGGCCACGCCGACAACAATCAGCTCTGCGCATAGCTGCTCTATCCATGGCTCCATGGCGATATCCTTGAAAAATCGCTCTCTGATTTGACCGAAATAAGGTGTTGCGCTTGCCCATAGCGTAAATTCATTCAATGATTGCTTTTGTACTTCGAGCAACTTGAACTTGAGCAAGACCTTCACGGCATGACGTGCATGCTTTACCGGATTCTTGACAAAGGAATCCAGCCGTTGGCGCGCTCTTGTTAATATTTCTGGGGTGTAAGCAAAGCCCCGGCCATGTCCGGGAATGACAGTTTTCGGGTGGAGCTGTTCAATCAAGTCCAGTGTGGCTGCGACCTCGGCGAAGGCGTTGATGCCCTCAAGCTCGGGGAATACGACGCCGAAGCCGTTTTCCCACAAGGCGTCGGCAGAAATTAGAATTTTGCTGGCAGGCTCAAAAAAGACTACTGAATGCGGATCGTGCCCGCTTGCCGCGTGAATTTGCCATTCGCTGGCGCCGAATCTCATCTGCGTTCCCTGTTGAAGGGTTCGCTCGAATTTGAATCGCGGACAAAGCTGTCCAGTCGGCAAATAAGTCAGTGCAACAGAGTCCCATTGCGCCACCTGCTGCGCCTGGCCTGGTGGGATCAAGGTTTGCAGCGCTGGATAGCACGCCTGCAAAGCAGCATTACCGCCGCAATGATCGCTGTGCAAATGGGTATTGACAAGAACATCAAGCGGACGATCACCCAAAACTGACTCGACCAGTGACAGCGTTTGCGTTGCATGCGTGCAGTAGCCGCTGTCAATCATCAAGGTTTCGTCGCCGTCGGTGAACAAAATGTTATTGGCAGAGAGCCAACCCCGTTCGAAAACGTGGAAACCTGCTGGAAAATTCGATGGAAGCATCAGAAAATACTTGCGGTAGAAATTTCAGGCTGACGCTTGCAAGGCAAGCCTGAGAACTTTTCCGACATGGGTTGTTGGTAGGTCATCGCGAAACTCAATATATTCGCTACACCCACCGGATAACTCTTGCGCCAACGCTTGCTCATACAAACTCCTTGTGGTTCATTGTGAAAGCCTCGCTACCGAATCCGTAGGGGGCCTTTCCTAGTGCAAGGCGTCAGCTGCCAGCAAATGGGCTAATTTAGTCTCGCAGGCGACAGCTTCGTCTTCAAACAGGGAACGGATCCACCCGGATTCACGCTGGCCCATCAACTTCAGGAACTCGTCCGCGCCACGCATCTCGGCAAAGGCGTCAAATCCGACTTCCAGCACATGCTGAAGAGCGTTCAAGCCGGCTGCTGCTGCGGGGCGACGCATCATCTTGAGCAAGGTCCGCAAGCCCAGCGTGCGTGTCAAGCGGTCCAGCTCATGTCCAAGCTGCAACACCACCTCGAGTTGCCGCTGCCGCGCAGGAGCGTCCCCCAGACGACGCCAGCACCGGATATAGCGGGCGCATTCGCTGCTTCCTGGATAGGCTGCCTTGTCTCCCAGCCACTCCCTTGCCATTCGATCGTCCAGCGTTTCGGTCAGCGCATGGACCTCGGCCAGCGCCGCAGCCGTATTGACGACAGCCTGCGGGAACAATCTGGCAATGGTGTTGGCGATGCGGGCGAACTGATGATCGCGTTCGGCGTAGTCCTTGTCGCTGTACAGCTCCTGGAGGAAGAAGGCAGCCGCTGTTTTATAGCGAGGGCTTTGCAGCAGGTCGGTGTAGGTGCCATGAAAGCGCCGCGCCTGAAGCCGTTTGACTTCAGCGCTCGCCTGCGCCAAGAGCGGGTCGCTGGCATGCTGCTGGCGGAGTTGCGCCACGACCTGCAAGGCGTCGTGAATTTGGTGTGGGGAGTTGTCCATACAAGGGGAAAGTGTATCCAGCCAATCTAGAGATCGGGCTCTATCGGAATTTGCAGGCCCATGAGAAACTTCACGCCATGCAAAGAAGAACCCTTCTCACGCTTGGTGTGACGTCCGCAGCCGTATTGATGCTTGTTGGTGGTGCGGTGGCCTTGCTGCAACCGGGCCTGCAGGGGGGGCCTTGACTTCAGCTGGACGTGAGGTGTTTGCCGCCGTCGGCAGGGCCGTTCTGGCCAAGAGCTTGCCGCAAGGCGAGAGGGAGCTTGAGAATGCCCTCAATGGTTTGCTCAGCCGGGTCGATGCCTTGGTGCAGGTGCTGCCGCCGCACGCACAGGGCGAGTTATCGCAACTACTGTCGGTGCTGGCGAGCACGGCGGGGCGGCGTACGCTGGCGGGACTTGAGTCTCCATGGCCGCTTGCCGCCATCGCCGATATTCAGCAAGCGCTTCAGGGCATGCGTTTGTCCCGGCTTGCCTTGCGTCAGCAGGCTTATGCTGCCTTGCACGACATTACGACCAGTGCCTATTTTTCGGATGCGGTGACTTGGCCCCTGCTGGGTTACCCGGGGCCCCTGAAAATCTGACAACCCTTTTCGGACGTCTGAAAGCACCATGAGTCAACTGAAAGACCCGATTCGCGAGGGTATTCAACGCGGCTGGAAAGTCTCTGGCGGCGGCATGGGGCCGTCTCCGGCAAAAATCGTTTGTGACGTGGCCATCATCGGTAGCGGAGCGGGTGCAGGCATCACGGCCGAGTTGCTGGCCAAGGCAGGGCTGCAGGTTGTAATCATTGAAGAAGGGCCCTTGAAGAGCAGTGCGGACTTCAACCAGAAAGAGGCCGAAGCCTATCCTTCGCTCTACCAGGAAAGTGCGGCGCGCAAGACCGAAGACAAGGCGATCAACATTTTGCAGGGCCGCTGCGTTGGCGGCTCCACCACAGTGAACTGGACCAGCTCCTTTCGCACGCCCGCCTCGACGCTCAAATTCTGGCAGGATAAATTTCGGCTGAACGGCTACACCGCAGAATCACTTGCACCTTATTTTGCGCAGGTTGAGCAACGTCTGCACATCTCGCCCTGGCTGATGGCGCCCAATGAAAACAATGATTTGCTGCGCCGGGGTGCCTTAAAGCTCGGGATTCCCATCGCGACCATCTCGCGCAACGTCAAAGGCTGCTGGAATCTGGGTTCCTGTGGTCTGGGCTGCCCGACCAACGCCAAGCAATCCATGCTGGTCACCACGATTCCGGTGGCGCTGAACCTGGGTGCGCAGCTCTTGACCGAAACCCGGGCCGAGAAGTTCGAATTGGCCAATGGCCGGGTAACGGCCTTGATTTGCCGCGCCGTAGAGCCAAATGGGGCGCTGGCCCAAGCAGATAAAGCGCAGCATGCTATTAAAATAGTAGCAAAACATTATGTGCTGGCTGGCGGCGCCATCAACTCCCCGGCGGTGCTGCTGCGCTCGGGCGCGCCAGACCCGCACGGCCGGCTGGGCGCAAGAACCTTTTTGCATCCGGTGGTGATGTCTTCCGGTGTTTTTGAGCAAAGGGTGGAGGCCTGGAGTGGGGCGCCGCAATCCATTTACACCGACCATTTCCTGGAAACCCCGGCGATTGACGGACTGATGGGCTACAAGCTGGAGACGCCACCGCTGCACCCGCTGATTTTTGCGTCCACCGTGCCGGGTTGGGGGCAGGCCCAGCATGACTTGCTCACGTCATTTCCGCACAACCACACCTTGCTGGCGCTGCTGCGCGACGGCTTTCATGATGAGGCGCCCGGCGGCCAGGTCAAGCTGCGCAGCGACGACTCCGCCGTACTGGACTACCCGCTGACTGACTACGTCATGGAAGGCGGTCGCCGGGCGCTGCTGTCGATGATGGAAATCCAGTTTGCGGCCGGAGCCAGACAGGTCTTGCCTTTGCATGAAATGGCTGAGCCTTACACCTCCTGGGAGCGGGCGCGTGCTGCGGTGTTGGCGCTGCCCATGAAACCGAGGCTGGCCAAGATGGTCAGCGCCCATGTGATGGGCGGTTGCGGCCTTACGGGCACTGAGCGTCTAGGCGTGACGCGCCCCGACGGCGTGCATTGGCAGCTGGAGAATCTCTCGATTCATGATGGCTCGCTTTTTCCGACCAGCATAGGGGCCAATCCGCAGCTCTCTATTTATGGCATGGTGAACCGTCTGGCGCAAGGTCTGGCCAAAAAATTGTCAGGCCGGGATGTCACGCTGGCCTGACAGGCTGCGGCCCTGATCCACCTTTTATGCTGGCGCGACTTTTGAGACGTATCACCCTGCTGATGGTCGCCCTGGCCTGTGGCTGGCTGCTTTACTTTGGCGGCAGCAGGCCGGTGCTGGCTATGGCCGGTTTCCTCGTTATTGCGCTGGGCTACTCGGTTTTCCTGGCTCTGCAGTTCATGGCTCTGGTGCTTGTCAACAAAGGTGATTCTGCGCCCCATCCCAGCTGGAAAGAACTGCTGCGCGCCTGGTGGGGTGAAACACTCACATCGCCCCGGGTCTTCTGCTGGCGTCAGCCTTTTCGCCCGGACGCCATCCCGGATCAGCTTTCGCCAGCATTTATTGTTCCGGGCCATCGGGGCGTGGTATTTATCCATGGATTTTTTTGCAACCGGGGCTTGTGGACGCCCTGGCTCAAGCGCTTGCAGGGCAGCGGCCATGCCTTTGTGGCCCTCAATCTTGAGCCCGTGCTTGGCTCCATTGACGGCTACGTCCCGCAGATCGAAGACGCGGTTCGGCAGGTCACGCGACTCACCGGGTTGCCGCCCCTGCTGGTCTGTCACAGCATGGGCGGACTGGCTGCCCGGGCCTGGCTCAAACAGATGAAAGCCGAGTCGCGCGTGCACCATGTGGTCACCATCGGAACGCCGCACCGCGGCACCTGGCTGGCGCGCTTTGGTCATGGCCACAACAGCCGCCAGATGCGCTTGCAGTCAGAGTGGCACGCGCAGCTTGACCAGGAAATGCCTGCGGATCGTCATGCGCTCTTTATCTGCTGGTATTCCAACTGTGACAACATCGTCTTCCCCGCGTCCACGGCGACCCTGCCGGGGGCCGACAACCGGCTCGTTCGCGGCGCTGCCCATGTGCAGCTAGCATTCGTGCCGGAGGTCATGGATGCCACGCTGGCTTTGCTCAACAAGCAAACACCCTGAGCCCTGCCGGTTGATGAAGCTGCAATATGCCGGTACGGACTTCCTGCAAAAAAGAAAACCTGAGCTTGCATGCGAAATGATGCAAACCCACTGAGACAATAGGGGTTTGCCTTTGATCGACAGCCCTGAGTGCGGTGAACGCACGGGAGTCCTCCTGCTTTCGATCCAGGCTCATGTGCATCAGGTCTTTGTGCCTGTCGTGCGGGCCGCCCGCTGGAATGGTTGTTCCAGCCGTCGCCAGCAGTTTGAAAATTTCAGAAATAGCGAGCGTTTGTGATGCCCTTGATTGTGGTGATTGATGATGATGCCGGGACCCGGCTGCTGGTGAGTCAGGTGTTGAAAAAACAAGGCTGTCAGGTCATGGCGGCAGAAGATGGCGCCAAAGGCCTGGCGCTGGTTCGGGAGTTCAAGCCAGACCTCGTCGTCAGCGACGTTCAGATGCCGCTACTTGACGGCTTCGAGGTTCTCGACCAGATCCGGAGTGAGCCCGCGCTGGCCTCCACCGCCGTGATTTTGCTGACATCGCTGCAAGACCGCAGCTACATGCGCCAAGGCATGACGACGGGCGCAGATGATTATTTGACAAAACCCTTTGCGCCGCAGGAGCTGCGTGAGGCCGTCAGTGCGCAATTGAACAAGCTCGTCCGTGCCGAAGCCATGCGCACGCAGGTCGTCGACAAGGCGGTACGGATCGCGCTGGAAGAGCAGCGCCAAACCATAGGCGAGCTTTACGAGCGGCGCATGGTCAAGGCGCTAAGCGAGCAGTGGCCTGAAAGCGGTGGCGGGCAGGACAATGAAAAGTTCGCCAGCGCCACGGTGCTGTTTGCCGACATGCGGGATTATGGTTTGTGGACGCAAGCCCTCAGCAACGCCGAACTCAGTGATGTCGTGCGGCAGCTCTACAGCAGCGTGGGCGACACCGTGTACCTGTTTGGCGCGCACTACATGCAGTTTGTGGGTGACGGCATGTTGTGCGTGTTTGTCGATGCGGCCGATACCGAATCCGTGAACCACGGCCTGCGGGCAGTACGCGCAGCGCTGGGGCTGGCAAACGCTACCAAGCGCATCGATGCCTATGTGCAGCAGCATTTCGGCCAGCGCGGTTTGCCAAAATTTTCGCTGGGCGTGGCGCTGCACAGCGGCCCTGTGGCCTTTGCCGGCCTGGACGGGCTCATTGGCCGCACCGGCCAGACCACACCTGTTGGCGATACGGTTGCAGCGGCGCTCAAGCTATTTCAGGGTGAACCGCCCCTGAACTGGACGATTGCTGCCAGCGTGCAGGCTGCGCGCCTGGTGACGGGGGCTGTGCGCACCGGCCAGCGCGCCTTGGTCCATGTGCCCGGCCGTAGCAAGCCGATGGAAGCCGTCGAAATTTTAGGCTTGGCATGAGGGGGCTGATCTTGAAGATGAGTAGGGGGCTGCATGAGTGCAGCTGGTCGCTGCGCACGGTGCTGGTGACCAGTCTGCTGCTGTTTTCAATTCTTCCTGCAGCCACCGTAGGCTGGTTTTTGTACCGCAGCAATCTAGCCAGCGTGCACACACTGTCCGAGAAAATTGTCGAAGACGTGGCCCTGCGGGTGAAGAACGGTACCGAAGAACATCTGCTTCAGGCCCATATGGTGTTGAATGGGCTTGTCAACGAGCAGCCCGCTGAGTCCGCCATGATGCGTGCGCGGCAGCTTGTCCAGAAGCCGGAGTTGTTCGAGCAAACGGCGTTTGCCATGACGCACATGACGCCCTACGTGCCGAAGATGTATCTGGGCACCTATCGTGGCGAGTATTTGGCTATTGAGACGCTCGCGCAGGGCGCCAGCAGCAGGGTTCTGGTGAGCGAGCGCAAGCTGGGTGAAACGGGCCGGCACCTGTTTAAAGCCGACTACCCGGCTGATCGTCGCTTGCCTCTGCCCCAGGAAGCAAACAGTTATGAGCCCCGCAACCGCCCCTGGTATCAGGCTGCGATGGAGCAGAAAGGGCGGGCCTTCACGCCGGTTTTCCCCTTGGCGTCTGAAAAGCAACTCATGATCACGCTGGCGCAACCTGTGTATGGAAACGATGGCGGTGCCTTGGGCGTATTTGCGGTCGACGTGCAGCTCAAGCGCCTCAGCGAGATGCTGCAAGGGATGCGGATCAGTCCCCATGGTTCGGTTTTCCTGGTCGATGAGCAAGGATTTCTGGTGGCCAGCTCGACCGGCGACTCCCTTTTCGACAAAACCGGTGATTTGCTGCAACGCCGCAAGCCACTGGAGAGCCGAAATGCCTTTGTTCGCAGCGCCTACAGCGAAGCGGCGCCCAGCCTGGGCAAAATGCTGGAGTCCAGCGTGCAGCGCGAATCGTTCCTGCGCCGCATCCCCATGGGGGATGACACGCTGATGGTGGCGCTCAAGCCATTTGGTGAAAGCGTTGGGCTGCACTGGAGCCTGGTCGTGTCGGCGCCGGAGAGCGACTTTACGACGGACGCCCAGGTTGCCTTGAAGAAAACCCTGGCCGTGACGGCACTGGTGTTGGCCCTGGGCGCCTTGCTGGCCATAGGGCTGGCTTACCGGCTCAGCCGCCACTTCAGGCGCCTGAGTGCCGCAGCCACGCAAATGGCGCTCGCCAAGGTGCCGCCGGTTCAGCAAAACACTTGCATCACCGAAGTGCGCCAGCTCTCGCAAACCCTGCACGACAGCGCACAGGAATTGCAGCGTAACCGCGAAAGCCTCGACGCGCAAACCATTGCCCTGCGCGAGGCCAATGACACACTCGAGGCCCGCGTCGCCAGCCGCACCGCCGAACTGCTCGCCTCCCGGGAAGAGGCTCTGGGCTCGGCGCGTGCCAAGGCGGCGTTTCTGGCCACCATGAGCCACGAAATCCGTACCCCTCTCAACGGCGTGGTGGGCATGACCACCTTGCTGGCGGACACCGCGCTGGATCTGGAGCAGCGCGATTATCTCCACACCATGCGCATCTCCAGCGATCAGTTGCTGGGCGTGATCAACGACATTCTTGATTTTTCCAAGATTGAATCTGGCAAGCTCGAACTCGAAAACGAGCCGCTCGACCTGCTGGCCACCATCGAGGAAGCCTGCGACATCGGCGCGCCGCGTGCACGCGACAAGGGGCTGGAGCTGCTGGTGGACATGGGGGATGAACTACCTTCCTGGGTGCGCGGCGACGTGACGCGCCTGCGGCAGGTGCTGCTCAACTTGGTCAACAATGCGGTCAAGTTCACCGAGCAGGGCCACGTCATTGTCTCGGCCCGCATGCTGGAAGGCTTCAGCCCGCAGCAGGGTGCGCTGGTGGAGTTCCGTGTGAAGGACACCGGCATCGGCATACCCGAGGACCGGCAGTCCGCCCTTTTCGAGTCCTTTGTCCAGGTGGATACCAGCACCACCCGCAAATACGGCGGCACCGGGCTGGGCTTGGCCATCTGCAAGCGCCTGGTCAGCCTGATGGGGGGCAGCGTGGGGATGGAGTCCGTTCCGGGCCAGGGTTCCACGTTCTGGTTTACCGCCAGACTGGGCTATACGAATGAGCCCGAGGTGTCGATGCTCTCCTCGCTGCACCTAGTCAGTTTGTCCGGCAAGCAGGCCGTCGTGGTGGACGATACGCCAGTCAATTTACGCATTCTGGACAAGCAGCTCCGGCGCTGGGGCATGCAGCCCACGCTGTTTGAACGCGCCGCGGATGCGCTGGTGTGGCTGCAGAGTCATACCGTGGATGTGGTGGTGACCGATATGCACATGCCCGAGATGGATGGACAGACCTTTGCCCAGACCTTGCGCGAGCGCAGTCCGGCCACTCCTGTCGTGCTGCTCACCTCGGGCACCATGCCCACCGGCGAGCCGGCCCGGGCGTTTGATGCCCGTTTGCTCAAGCCGTATCGGCAATCGCAGTTGTTTGAAGCCCTGGCGCGCGTCACCTCGACCGACGCCGCTATTGAAAACATTGTAAAAACCGAGGCGCCAGCGCCCAGAAATCAATTCATCCTGGTGGTTGACGACAACGCGATCAATCTCAAGGTCGCGCTTGCGATGTTGACCAAGCTGGGCTACGAAGCCGCCACCGCCCTCAATGGCCGGGAAGCCGTGGACCGCGTGGCGGCATCGCTGCGCAAGGGCACGGGGGAAATCCCGCGCCAGTACGCGGCGATTTTGATGGATGTCAACATGCCCGTGATGGACGGCTTTGCCGCCTCGCGCCTCATCATCAGCAGCCAGGGCTCGGCAGCGCCTCCCATCATTGCCCTGACCGCATCGGTGCTGGAGGAGGACCGCCAGCGCTGTTTTGAGGCCGGGATGGTGGGGTTCTTGCCCAAGCCGCTGCGCATTGATGAATTGTCAGAGTCATTGGCGCGCCATGCCAGACCGTCCGAGCGTGAAGATACTATCAAGGTGATAGCGTATGACGCAATGCTTGCGCCGGTAGACGCTACAAATGGCATTGAAGCCGCAGAGGTTCTGGTGGACTGGAGCCGGCTGGAGGAGTTCAGGGAGTTCGACGACGACGAGCGCACCATGACGCATGAGGTGATTGCGCTGTTTGCCAGCGAGGCGCCCTTCCGCATGGAAGATATCCGCGTCGCCTTTGCGGCCTCCGACAGCGCCGCACTTTCGCGTGCCGCGCATGCGCTCAAGGGGGCGGCCTCGAACGTAGGGGCTCAGGCGCTTAGCGAGGCTTGCTTCATCCTGGAGCAGTCCTGCCTGCAAGGCCTGTGGCCTGTGGATGCTTCTGCCCAGGTGGCGCTGGTGACCGGGCTGGCCGACAAGACCTGCCTGGCACTGAACGACTGGACGGCTCTTGCGGGCTGAGCCATCGATGCGATGGAGGGCTCAACCATTGATTAACAACAGCGGAATGTGGCGTTGTTGCACTGCAACAATTTTACCGGGGGAATTTGCGGTTTTGCTATTTATTTAATAGCATTATGTGCCCGTTGAAAAGGGAGTAAGCCATGTTTCTTCAGAAATTTTTGCGACTCCCGTCCATCAAAATATCCTGGCTTTGGGGTGTTTAATCTGGGGAAAACCCTTATATTGACGCCATGGTTACGCCCGGCACACTTTTACGAGCATCCCTCAACGCGAGCAAGGAGTTTTTCCGCCCGCCCGTGGATGACCATGCGCCGGGTACAAGCGTGACGCAGCGCGCGCAACCCGTCATGGTGCCCATACGCTCCATCGGGCCCAGCCATGGCGCGCGCATCGCCGCGCATTTGCTGGCGCTGAGTCCGCAAGACCGCTATCTGCGCTTTGGCTATTCCGCCAACGATGAGCAGATCCAACGTTATGTGGACAGTCTCAATTTTGAGCGCGACGAAATCTTCGGCATCTACAACCGAAGGCTGCAGCTGATTGCGATGGCGCATTTGGCTTTTTCCGCCGATCCTGCGCTCAAGAGCTGTGCCGAGTTTGGCGTTTCGGTGCTGGCCCAGGCTCGGGGCCGGGGATATGGCGCGCGACTGTTCGACCGGGCTGTGATGCATTCGCGAAACGAAGGCGTGGACATGATGTTCATTCACGCGCTGAGCGAAAACACGGCCATGCTCAATATCGCCCGCAAGGCGGGCGCGAAAATTGAGCGCGACGGCTCCGAGAGCGAGGCCTACCTGAAACTTCCGCCCGCCGATCTGGATTCGCGCGTGAGCGAATTGCTTGAAGAGCAGATTGCCCAGACTGACTACCGTCTCAAGGTTCAGGCC
Organism: uncultured beta proteobacterium; assembly: GCA_963793855.1. Classification (GTDB taxonomy): domain Bacteria; phylum Pseudomonadota; class Gammaproteobacteria; order Burkholderiales; family Burkholderiaceae_C; genus Polaromonas. Next base: position 1,778,236 of record CAWCBL010000001.1, on the reverse strand, counting down.
AAGCAGTTCTGGGATTTTCTGGCGCTGCTGCAGGAAGTCAGGCGCGGCGTGCGTGATAGCCGCGACCGCATGCAGAGGTAGCGGGCAGCAGGTTCGCTCAAGACGCGCGAGCTCTCTGTCCCCGAGGGGCTGAACTTTATGGCGCGGCGTGCGGCTGCGCCTAAGTGCGTGAACTTGCGCCAACCCCTCTCCCAAGTTGCTTGTCTTCTTCGGTCTGGGCCACCTGCGCGACTACCGCAATTGCGCCGTCAAAAATTTCGGCTATCCTAGACCGCTTCACAACTACCGACCGCCCTCCCGTGTCCGACGTTCCCCCCAGTCGATCTTCCAAACCGGAAGACAAGCGTGGCTTTCTGCAAAAGCTCGCTGAAATGCTTCACCCCGGCCCCGACTCCAAAGACGAGTTGATCGAAACCCTGGTGGAAGCCCAGGACAATGATGTCATCGGCGAGCAAAGCCGCGAAATGCTGGAAGGCGTGATTCGCATGGCCGACATGACTGCCGGCGATGTCATGGTGGCCGCGCCGCGCATGGACCTGGTCAACATTGACGCGCCCTTTGACGAGTTGCTGCATCTCATCATCGACACCGCCCACTCGCGTTTCCCGGTTTATGAAGGCGAAAAGGAAAACATCCTGGGCATTTTGATGGCCAAGGATTTACTCAAGCTGCAGCGCGCGCCCGAGCTCAACATCAAGGCCCTGCTGCGTCCGGCGGTGTTTGTGCCGGAAAGCAAGGGGCTGAATGATTTGCTGCGCGAATTTCGCGACAACCACAACCACCTGGCCATCGTGATTGACGAGTTTGGCCGTGTCGCCGGCCTGATCACGATTGAAGACGTGCTGGAGCAGATCGTCGGTGAAATCGAGGATGAGTTCGACATTGCCGAAGATGAGGGTGACATCTTTGGCCTGACCGACCACAGCTACCGCGTCAGCGGTGATACGTCGATTGAGCGGGTCAATGAGGCGTTTGACGTGACCATGCCCGAAACCGACTTTGAAACCATTGGCGGTCTGGTCGCCCACGAGATGGGCCATGTTCCCAAGCGCGGCGAGCATTACGCTCTGGCCGGCCTGCAGTTCACTGTGCTGCACACCAAAGGCGGCGCTGTGCGCTGGTTCAAGGTCTCGCCCGCCGCGGCAACAACGTCTGATTCCCTGTGAAAGCCAGGTCGACGTGGCGTGATTCAGTTCACAGCATGATGACTTTGCCGACATTGCCGGCCCTGCTGCAGGATATCGTTCACTCGCCACACAATCGCCCTCCGTTATTGCAGCTTGCTATTGTTTTGATAGCTGGTTGCGCCCATGCAGCGAGCATGGCCTGGCCTTTTTCTTTCGGGTCTGCGCTGGGCCTGGCGCCGGGCCAGCCGGCAGGATGGCTGCAGCTGCTGTCGCTCGCCTTGCTGGCGGCGCAGCTGGACGGTTGCCGGTCATGGCGGCGCGGTGCCTGGCTGGGCGGCTTGTTTGCCACCGCCATGCTGTGCGCTACCTTCTGGTGGCTGTATATCTCCCTGCATGTTTATGGCGGCTTGGCCGCGCCGCTCACGGTATTGGCTGTCGTCTTGCTCGCTGCTTTCCTGGCGCTTTACTATGCCGCCGCTGCAGGCTTGTTTGTAGCGCTGGCCCCCGCTCGGCGGGCGCCGCGTGCTCTTGTTTTTGCGGCGCTCTGGCTGCTGGCCGAGCTGGCCAGGGTCAAACTCTTTACTGGTTTTCCGTGGGGTGAAGGCGGCTATGCCCATGTTGACGGCTGGGCACGCCCGCTCGCGGCCTGGGTTGGCGTTCATGGGCTGAGCCTGATGGCTGCGTTTGTCGCCGCCTGGCTGGCCTTTTCATTGCGTGCACCTGCAAAGCGGCGCTGGCTGACGGTGCTGGCGACTGTGGTGTTTGGCGCAGCGCTGGCGCAGTTGCCGGTATCGGATGCGGTACTCAGCGAAATGCCGCAGCCTGGAGTCCTGTCAGTGACCCTGCTGCAGGGCAACATTCCCCAGGACGAAAAATTCCAGAGTGGCACGGGCGTGGTCACGGCGCTGCGCTGGTACGGGGAGCAGTTGCGCGACGCCGGGACCGCGCTGGTGGTCGCGCCGGAAACCGCGCTTCCCCTGCTGCCGCAGCAACTGCCTGAGGGCTACTGGCAGGCGCTGCAAGCCCGTTTCGCAAAAGGCAAGCAAGCCGCGCTGATTGGGCTGCCGCTGGGCAGTTTCGAGGCCGGCTACTCGAATTCGGTGCTTGGCCTGAAGCCAGGTCAACCCGAGCTGCGCGAGCCTTATCGCTACGACAAACAACATCTCGTGCCCTTTGGCGAGTTCGTGCCCCCCGGTTTTCGCTGGTTCATTGACCTGATGCATATTCCGCTGGGCGATTTCAACGGCGGCGCGGCGGGCCCGGCGTCGTTCGACTGGCAGGGCCAGCGGCTTGCGCCCAACATCTGCTATGAAGACTTGTTTGGCGAGGAACTGGGCATGCGCTTTGTCGATGCTGCGCTGGCGCCGACGATTTTTGTCAACGTCAGCAATATCGGCTGGTTTGGCAACACCATTGCGATTGATCAGCATTTGCAGATCTCGCGCATGCGGGCGCTGGAGTTCAGCCGGCCCATGATTCGCGCCACCAACACCGGCGCCACCGTCATCATTGACCATAGCGGCCAGGTGACGCATTCCTTGCCGCGCCATACCCGTGATGCGCTGATCGGTGACGTGCAGGGCCGTAGCGGCATCACGCCCTACGCCTGGTGGGTGTCGCGCTACGGTTTGTGGCCGCTCTGGGCGCTGAGCGCGGTCGTGGTAGGGCTTGCGTTTGCTTTTCGGCGTCGTCGCTGAGCTCCTGGCCGCGTAAAATGATCGGTTTGGCGATGCCCGCCTGAGGTGTGTCGCCGCTTTCTGGTGCTTGGCCTCGCTGCACCGCGCTTTTGTCACCAACTATTCCTATGCTCACTTTCCAGCAAATTATCCTGAAGCTGCAGTCCTATTGGGCTGACCAGGGTTGCGCCCTGTTGCAACCCTATGACATGGAAGTCGGCGCGGGTACGTCGCATACTGCTACTTTTTTAAGAGCGCTTGGCCCTGAGCCTTGGAAGGCAGCTTATGTGCAGCCGAGCCGCCGCCCGAAAGACGGCCGCTATGGTGAGAACCCCAACCGGCTGCAGCACTACTACCAGTACCAGGTCGTGCTCAAGCCGGCCCCCGCCAATATTCTGGAGCTCTACCTGGGCTCGCTCGAAGCGCTGGGTTTTGACTTGAAGAAGAACGACATCCGCTTTGTCGAAGACGACTGGGAAAACCCCACGCTGGGCGCCTGGGGTCTGGGCTGGGAAGTCTGGCTCAACGGCATGGAAGTCACGCAGTTCACCTATTTCCAGCAGGTCGGCGGCATTGACTGCAAGCCGGCCACCGGCGAAATCACCTATGGGCTGGAGCGTCTGGCCATGTATCTGCAGGGCGTGGACAACGTCTACAACCTGACATGGACCGAAGGCTCAGACGGCTCCAGGCTCAGCTATGGCGACGTCTACAAGCAAAACGAAGTCGAGCAGTCGACCTACAACTTCGAGCACAGCGACGCCGATTTCCTGTTCACCGCCTTCAACGCGCATGAAAAACAGGCCAAGCACCTGGTGGAGAAGCAGCTCGCCCTGCCGGCCTACGAGCAGGTACTGAAAGCCGCGCACAGCTTCAATTTACTGGACGCCCGCGGCGCCATCAGCGTGACCGAGCGGGCCGCCTACATCGGCCGCATCCGCAACCTGGCGCGCGCCGTGGCGCAAAGCTATTACGAAAGCCGCGAGCGTCTGGGCTTTCCCATGGCGCCGCGCGAATGGGTGGAACAAATGACACCGATGACGAAGAAGGGCGCCTGAAAAAATGACCACCAAAAACCTTCTGGTAGAACTGTTTGTGGAAGAACTTCCGCCCAAGGCGCTGCAAAAGCTGGGCGATGCGTTTGCCGGCGTGCTGGCCGATCAGCTCAAGGCCCAGGGCCTGGCGACGGACGAGTCGGTGGTGACGGCTTACGCCTCGCCGCGCCGCTTGGCCGCCCACGTCAGCCATGTCTGGCTCAAAGCTGCCGACAAGGCCGTGCAGCAAAAGCTCATGCCGGTTTCGGTGGGGCTGGACGCGGCTGGCAAGGCCACGCCCGCATTGATTAAAAAGCTGCAGGCGCTGGGCGCTGATGTGTCTGACCCGCTCGCTGCCGTGGCCGCGCTCAAGCGCGCGCCTGATGGCAAGGCCGAGGCACTGTTCTATGACAGCCTGGCGACGGGCGCCACGCTCGACACCGGCCTGCAAAAAGCGCTGGAAGAAGCCATTGCCAAGCTGCCGATTCCCAAGGTGATGAGCTACCAGCTGGAAACCGATTGCGACTTGCCCGGCTGGAGCAGCGTGAATTTTGTCCGCCCCGCGCATGGCCTGGTGGCGCTGCACGGCAGCACCGTGGTGCCCGTCAAGGTGCTGGGCCTGAAAGCCGGCAACAGCACGCGCGGCCACCGCTTTGAAGCGGCCATGGACCCGGTGGTCCTGAGCGACGCCGACAGTTACGCCGCCACGCTGGCGCGGGACGGCGCAGTGATTGCCTCGTTTGCCGAACGCAAGGCGGAAATTGCGCGCCAGCTCGCGGCAGCGGCTGTGAAGGTCGGCGGCGGCTGCCAGCCCATCGAAGATGAGGCGCTGCTCGATGAAGTGACCGCACTGGTCGAGCGTCCCAATGTGCTGGTGTGCGAGTTCGAGAAAGAGTTTCTCGACGTGCCGCAGGAATGCCTGATCCTGACGATGAAGGCCAACCAGAAGTATTTCCCGCTGCTTGACGCGCAGGGCAAGCTTTCCAACAAGTTTCTCGTGGTCAGCAACATCAGCCCCGACGATGCGAGTGCGGTGATCGGCGGCAACGAGCGCGTGGTGCGCCCGCGCCTGGCCGATGCCAAGTTTTTCTTCGACCAGGACCGCAAGAAGACGCTGGCCTCGCGCGTGGCGGGGCTGGACAAGGTGGTTTATCACAACAAGCTGGGCTCACAGGGTGAGCGTGTCGAGCGCGTGCGCGCCATTGCCAAGGCGATTGGCCAGCAGCTCGGCGGCGATACCTTGGCGTTGCAGGCCGACCATGCGGCGCTTTTGGCCAAGACCGATCTGGTCACCGACATGGTGGGCGAATTTCCCGAGCTGCAGGGCATCATGGGCCGCTACTACGCGCTCAACGACGGCCTGAGTCCTGATGTGGCCGATGCGATTGAAGACCACTACAAGCCGCGCTTTGCCGGCGATGCGCTGCCGCGCAACCCGGTCGGCCTGGTCGTCGCGCTGGCTGACAAGCTGGAAACGCTGGTCGGCATGTTCGGCATAGGCAACCTGCCCACGGGCGACAAGGACCCGTTTGCGCTGCGCCGCCATGCGCTCGGCGTGATCCGGATGCTGGTCGAAAAAGACCTGCCCCTGGACTTGGCTGCACTGGTCTGTGGTGCAGTGCCCGTCTTTGGCGACAAGATCCAGGATGCTTCGCTGGCCCTGGTGGACTTCATCTACGACCGCCTCGCCGGCAGCCTGCGCGAGCAAGGCTACCGCGCCCAGGAAGTTGAAGCCGTGCTGGCCCTGCGTCCGCAGCGGCTGGGCGATGTGCCCAAGCGCCTGGCCGCTGTGCGCGCCTTCGCCGCATTGCCCGAAGCGCCGGCGCTGGCCGCCGCCAACAAGCGCATCAGCAATATCCTGAAAAAAGCGCCGGAAGTGGACCCGCATGTCAGCGAGGTGCTGCTTCAGGAACCCGCTGAAATTGCCTTGTATGCTGCCATGAAAGACGTGGTGCCCAAGGCCAACGCGCAGTTTGATGTAGGCGACCTCGCCGCTTCACTGCAAACCCTGGCGGCCTTGCGCGCGACTGTCGATGCCTTCTTTGACGGCGTGATGGTCAACGCCGAAGCCCTGGACCTGCGCCTGAACCGCCAGGGCCTGCTGAAAAGCCTGCACGACGCCATGAACCGCGTGGCCGATTTGTCGCGGCTGGCGGCCTGAAGCGGCTTCGGTTCTGCCTGTCTCCCCGCGCCATGACCAGCCAAGCCTCAAGCAGCCGTTCAGCGACCGGCTGGACCTCGCAGCGCACGGTCTGGCTGCTATTTGCCCCGCCTGCGGTGATGGCGGGTCTGCGCTGGGTGCTGCAGTCAGTGAGCGACCGCCAGGTTGCAACGCCGGCCCCACCGCTGCTGCCGGTGTCCACGACGACAGGTCCGCTGGACCTGCTCTGGCCCGCCGCCCTGGTGCTCGCTGTGCTGGTCGCAGCGGGGCTGCTGATTCGCCGCACCGGCTGGCGCCGCGTCATGCCGGCGCTCGGCGCAGCATGGGTGCTGCTCTGGCTGGCGGGCAGTGGGGCGCTGCTGCAGCGGCAGCTGAACCGGCAGGGGCTTTTCCTGCAGGGAATGACCGCCTCTGAACCTGCGCCCGTGAACGCACGGGTGCTTGCCAGCAAGTTCATGCCGCCCAGTCTGCGCGGCATGGGCGGCACCGAACTGGTGCTGCAGGTGTCCGGCCTGGAAGTTCCTCAGCGCCTGGTCATCGATGACCCGCAGGCCGCACCCCTCAAGCCTGGCGACAGGCTGGCACTGCAGTATGTGCATGGCCGCTTTAGCGGCCTGTTTGTCACCGGCTGGCAGGCGGCATCGCCCGCCGTTTCTCCATTGATTGGCACACCATGAAACTCGTCATTCTTGACCGCGACGGCACCATCAACAGCGACAGCGATGACTTTGTCAAAACCCCGGAAGAGTGGGTGCCGCTGCCCGGTGCGCTGGAGGCCATTGCGCGGCTCAATCATGCGGGCTGGCATGTGGTAATTGCCTCCAATCAGTCGGGTCTGGGGCGGGGCCTGTTTGAGGTGGCTTCGCTCAACGCCATGCACGCCAAGATGTACAAGCTGCTGGCCGCCCAGGGCGGACGGATTGACGCCGTGTTTTACTGCCCGCATACCGCCGAGGAATGCTGCCACTGCCGCAAGCCGATGCCGGGCCTGTTCGAGCAGATTGGTGCGCGCTTTGGCGTGCAGCTCGCGGGCGTGCCCACGGTCGGCGACTCGCTGCGCGATGTGGTGGCCGGTGCGGCAGCGGGGTGCGAACCCCATCTGGTGCTCACCGGAAAGTCGGCCAAATACCGAGGCAAAGCCCCTCCGGAAGGCCTGCCCGAGGGCACGCTGGTGCATCAGGACCTGTCGGCCTTCGCCGACTTCATCCTGGAGCGCAGTGCCCGGCCCCTGCTGGCGGCGGTATGAATGTGATAGCTGTCTGCGTCCGCCAGATAAGAGGTAGGGCAACAAAAAGCATAAAAATCTCACACTCACCCGCCGAGCGCTTTACCAGCCGCACGGCAGCCACACCAACGCCGGAAAGCCTGATATGCCCTTGATTCGATCCATCCTGCACATGCTGTGGATGACCCTCACGGTGATTCCGTGGGCCCTTTTTGTGGTCGTCGCCTCGCTCTTCGTCAACAGCACGACCATGTACTGGATGTGCGCGCGCTGGCTGAAGCTGGCGGTCGATGGCGGCACCTTTATTCTGGGCATCAAAAACCGGGTGACGGGCATGGAAAACCTGCCCACTGGGGAGTTGAGTCCCGCCGTCTTGCTGGTCAAGCACCAGTCCACCTGGGAGACGCTCACCATGCCGGCGATCATGCCGCACCCGCTGGCTTACGTTTTCAAGAAGGAGCTGCTCTATGTGCCATTTTTTGGCTGGGCGATGGCGCGCATGGACATGATCCACATCGACCGCAGCCAGCGGGCGCAGGCCTTCAACAAGGTCGTCGCGCAGGGCAAGCGCCTGATGGCCCAGGGCACCTGGGTCATCATGTTTCCCGAGGGAACCCGGATTCCGCGCGGACAAAAAGGCATTTATAAATCCGGCGGCACCCGGCTGGCCATTGAAACCGGGGCGCCGGTGATCCCGATTGCCGTGACCTCGGCCAAATGCTGGCCGCGCAAGGCCTTCATCAAAACCCCGGGCGTGGTGGATATTTCCATTGGCAAGCCCATTCCCAGCGCGGGTCGAAAACCCGACGAGCTCATGCGTGAAGTCGAGGCCTGGATTGAGGCGGAAATGCACCGACTCGACCCCGATGCCTATGCCGGCAGTGCCGCAACGGCAGCTGGCGCCAATTCCTGAACGGATTGCTCTGCTACGGCGGGCGATAAACTGCCATGATGCAACGGCTTCTTCAGTTCACCCGGGATCTTTTTGAGCCAGAACCGCCGGCTGCTGCCGGCAAGCCCGTGAGGGTTGAATCTGAAACGCTTAAGAAAAAAAAGCCTGTTATCGAGGCGGATGGGGCGCAATATGCTCTCGAAAACGTAGCATATTCCGAGCCGGTCGCCAGTCCGCTTTCCTCCCAGGCCTTGCAGCAACCGCTGGCGCCTGCCGCTTATCGGCATCCACGCGCCACGCGCGAAGCACGGCTCCAAGGCATTCTGGTGGCCTATGAATTCAGGCGCAGCCAACGCCGCAGCATCGGATTCTCTGTGGGCGCAACGGGGCTGGCGGTGAGCGCGCCGAAATGGGTGGCGCTGCGTGACATTGATCAGGCCTTGCGGGACAAGTCGGGCTGGATTCTCAAGAAGCTGCAAGAAACGCGCGAACGGCATCACCGCCTCGAATCCGCCCGCATTGACTGGAAAGACGGCGCCATCCTGCCTTTCCTGGGCGAGTCAATGCGGGTGGCGCTTGATTCGCTTCCTGGGATTGGCGGCGTTGATGCCCAACTCAAAGCCCACGCGGACGCTTTGTTGCTTCGTGCCAACATCGAGCGGCACAATGTCACGAATTTTGGGATTGCATCGCAGGCTTTGCTGATGAGCCTGCCCCGCAACGCTACGCCTGAACAGATCCGGGATATGGTACAGCTCTGGTTGATGAGGCAGGCCAAGCAGCTTTTTACCGAACGGCTTGATCATTTTGCACCGCAATTGGGCGTGCAGTGGCGCAAGCTGAGCCTGTCCAGCGCCCTTACGCGTTGGGGCAGCGCCAGTGCGGATGGCTCCATCCGGCTGAACTGGCGGCTGGTTCACTTCAATCGGTCGGTGATTGACTATGTGGTGGTGCACGAACTGAGCCATTTACGCGTCATGGATCACAGCCCGCGCTTTTGGGCCACCGTGCGCTCAGTCATGCCCGACTACGCCGCTCTGCGCGGCCAGCTCAAGGATGAAACCATCCCCCGGTGGTGAGTGATTAACAGTTAAAAAATATATTAATTGAAAAATGTCGTAAGGACGACAAAAATATGTAAATTGTTAAAAGTTCCCTACAATTTAGAGCCAACTCTGGAAACCTATGCATGTCTGATAATAAGTTGATACTTGTAGTTGAAGACAATCCCGATCATCTGGAGTTGACCGTGTTGACGCTTGAAGAACTCGGCGTGACCGCTGAGATCGCAGTTGCCCGCGATGGAGCCCAGGCGCTGGAATTCCTGTTTGGTGAGGGGCGTCACGCCGGTCGTTCAGCCCCCAAAACCCCCGCTTTCGTCCTGCTGGACATGAAGCTGCCCAAGCTGTCGGGGCTGGATGTACTGCGCAGTATGCGCAGCAACCCGCATACCGCGCTGGTGCCGGTCATCATGTTGACGTCCTCCAGCGAACAGTCGGACATGCTCGCTTGCTACCAGAGTGGCGCCAACAGCTTTGTTCGCAAGCCGGTGGATTTTTCGGATTTCACAGAAAAGCTCAACCGTCTGCAGGCTTACTGGCTGGGCGTCAATGAGTCTCCCGCCGCGGCTTGACGGTTCGCTCTGCGTTCCGCAAGCAGACCCGGCGAACTGCGGCATTGCCTCTTCCAAGACCCCTGCCATGAAGCTGCGGATCACGCTGAGGCATCGGCTCGTCATGCTTGTTGTGGCGGCCATTGTTCCGCTGTTTGGCTTGTCCATTTTCAATGCCTGGCTCAACGCCGATGCCGCCGTGGCGCATGAGCTGACCGATTTGCGGTTTACCGTCTCGCTGGCCGCTTCGAATCAGGAGCGGGTGACCGAGGCGGCCCGCCAGGTGCTGGCCGCCATGGTCCATGTGCCGGACATCCGCGATGGCAAGGCAGAGGGCTGTCATCGTTACCTGGCCGGGCTCCAGCGGCAGCTCCCCGACTACGCCAACCTGGGCATTGTCGGCGCGGATGGCTATGTTCGCTGCACCGGCCTGGGGGGTAGCCAACGGGAATATTTCGGCGACCGCGGCTACTTTCGCGATGCCCTTGCCCGACGCAGCTTTGTCGTCGGCGAGTACCTCGTGGGACGCGTGACGGGAAAATCGTCCATCATGTTTGCCTTGCCGGCGCTCGATGCGGACGGCCGCGTCTCTTTCGTGGCCTACGCCGCACTTGACTTGACCGGGATGGCCAAGTCGGTCGCCGCAATCCATGTGCCCGCCGGTGCCTTGCTAGGGATTCATGACCGCAGTGGCACCTTGTTGGCGGGGACGCCCGGCCTGCCGCTTCGAATAGGGCAAAAGCTGGCCAGCCCGGTTCTGGTCGACGCGCTAAAAACCATGAGCACGGGGATGCGCGAGGGTGTGGATGGCGTGGGACAGCAGCGGCTGTGGGCCTTCATGCCCAGCAGCCCGCTGGCGGGGCCGGCGTTTTTCGTAGCGGTCAGTATGGACCGCAATCTGGTGGTCGCGCCCGGCCACCGACAGCTGTGGCTGGAACTGGCTGTGCTGGCGCTGGTGGCGTTTCTTGGCGGATGGATCGCCTGGCTGGTGGGCGGGCGCGCCATCGTGAAGCCGGCCATGGCCATTCTCGAGGCCACTCGCCAGATCCGGGATGACCGGCTGGAGGTGCGCATCCCGACCCACTCTCTGGGTGAGGGGGGGGAGTTTGCCAAACTCGCCGCTGAATTTAACCTCATGGCCGAGTCTTTGCAGATGAATCGTGATGCGCTTGAGGCTGAATTGGCGCGCAGCCAGGCGATCCAGGAAAGCCTGCGGGATGCACAACGTCTAGGGCGTATCGGTTATTGGCAGCTTGACCTCAATACAGGGCTGCTCTGGCTGTCCGATGAGGTCTACGAGTTGCTGTGCATAGACCGCGCTGAAACTGATATCTCCTACGGCCGCTGGCTCCAGCAGGTCCACCCGGGCGACCGCGATGTTTATGAAGCCCGGCGCGGCGCTGCCATTGAGGCCGGCCTGCCGCTGGACATTGAGTTCCGCATCGTTTCGCCGGCTGGCGAGCTGCGCTGGATGCATCAGGTCGGCAGGGTCCATGTTGACGCCGAGGGCCAGAAAACGGCACGCCGCTCGGGCGTCATACAAGACATCACAGAACGCAAGCGTGCGGAACTTGCCGTGGCCCGCAGTAGCGAACTGTTGAACCGCACCGGGGAACTGGCCAGGGTCGGCGGATGGGAGCTGATCGTGGAAACCATGACGGAATACTGGTCTGAAGAAAATTACCGGATTCATGAGCTGGACCCATCGATCAATGTGGACCTTGAGCAGGCTGTAAATTATTACGAACCTGAAGCGCAGCCAGTCATCAGGGCGGCGGTGAAAGAGGCCTTGCAGGATGCGCGCCCCTGGGACCTGGAGTTGCCGCTGACAACGGCAAAGGGCAGGCGCATCTGGGTTCGTACGCAGGGCCGCGCCCTGCTGGAAGACGGCAAAGTGGTACGTCTTGTCGGCGCGCTGCAGGACATCACTGCCCAGCATGAGGCGCACGAGCATCTGCGTCTGCTTGAAACCTGCATCTCACGCCTGAACGATATGGTGATGATCACCGAGGCCGAGCCTTTCGATGAGCAGGGCCATCGCATCGTTTTTGTCAATGACGCATTTGAACGTCGCACCGGCTATAGCCGCAAAGAGGTGCTGGGGAAAACACCGCGGATTTTGCAGGGTCCAAAAACTCAACGAGCCGAGCTGGACCGGATTGGCGCAGCGCTCAGAGCGTGGCAGCCGGTGTGGGTCGAATTGATCAACTACACCAAAAGCGGAAGGGAGTTCTGGATCGAACTCGATATTCTGCCCATTTCCGATGCCAAAGGCTGGTATACGCATTGGGTGGCGGTGGAGCGGGACATCACCCTTCGCAAGCTTTCCGAGCAGGCACTCGTCGACAGCGAGCAGCGCTATGCGGCTCTGTTTGAGTCGGCACCGGTGCCCATGTGGGTGTACGACAAGGCCACCGCGCAGTTCATGACGGTGAACAATGCCGCTGTTCAGGCCTATGGCTATACGGCTGAAGAGTTCATGGCATTGACGATCTTCGATATCAGTCCCCCTGAAGAGCATGGGTGCCTGCATCAGCAACCGGCCGAACAGGCGCCGGCGCACAGAAAGGTCTGGCAGCACCGGCGCAAGGACGGCTCAGTCATTCCCGTGGATGTAGTTTCGCAAACCATTCAGTATGCTGGCCGTGCTGCCTGCTTTGTTGTGACCCTGGACATGACGACCCAGGTTAAAGCCGAAAAGGAGGTGCAGAGCCATCTCTTTACCCTGCAGCGCGCCGCCGATGCGGCCCAGGCCATCACGTGGCATCGGACGCTGGAAGGCACGATGCAAGAGGTTGCAGAGCAGGCGCGCGGGGTGATCGGAGCCCATCAGGCGGTGGTGAGCCTCAGCATCAACAGCGAGCAAGCGCAGGCCATCCATGCCCTGTCGCTGTCCGAGAAATACGCAAAATACAGGGATCTGATAGCCCCGGTGGATGGCAGCGGCATTTACGCACTGGTTTGCGAGAACAACCGTTCCATCCGTCTGACGCAGGCCGAACTCGAAGCGCACCCGCGCTGGCGGGCCTTCGGCAGCTATGCTGACAAACATCCCGCGATGCGCGGCTGGCTGGCGGTGCCTCTGATCGGACGAAATGGCAAAAATATCGGGCTGCTCCAGCTGTCAGACAAATATGAGGACGACAACTTCACCCCTCAGGATGAATATGTCGCGATAGAGCTCGCCCACCTGGCCTCTGCCGCGATAGAAAATTCCCGGCTGCTGGGAGAGGTCAGCCAGCTCAATGCCGGGCTGGAACAAAAGGTAGCCGAACGCACTGTTGCGCTGGCACGCCAGGAGGCCTTGTTCCGTGCGCTGGCCGAGCAGGCGCCGCAGGCGGTATGGACCGCCGACCCCAAGGGCGGAGCGACCTATTTCAACCGTGCCTGGTTTGATCTGGTGGGCGGCGAGTTCAAGGACTGGGCGGCCTATCAGTGGTTTTCCGTCATTCATCCCCAAGACCTGCCCGACGTCAAGGCGAACTGGAAGATCGCCAGTTCTACCCAGTCTCATTACAGGGGCGTGCGGCGCCTGTTGGCCCAGGACGGCATCTACCACACCATGGCCTACCGGGCTTCGCCGGTGTTTGACGATCGGGGCAACTTGGCTTTCTGGGTCGGTATCGATGCGGACATTACGGAGATCAAGGCTATCGAAGCGGCCTTGCGTCTGTCAAACCAGGAGCTTGAGGCTTTTTCTTATTCGGTTTCTCACGACCTTCGCTCGCCGCTCAATACCGTTGATGGCTTCAGCCGTTTACTGGCCAAACAATTGGCCCCCCAACTGGAGGGTGCGACCGGCGAGAAGGTACAGCATTACTTGTCACGCATCCAGGCCGGCGTGGCGCAGATGGGGCAATTGATTGAAGACCTGCTGTCCCTGGCGCAGGTGGCGCGCGCGCAGTTGCACAGCGAACTCGTGGATATCTCCGGACTGGCCCTAGGCATTCTGGAGGAGTGGCAGACGCGCGAGCCGGAGCGCCAGATAGATGTTTATGTAGAAAGCGTCCTGCAAGCCCAGGGCGATGGACGGCTCCTCAAGGTGGTGATGGAAAACCTGCTGGCCAATGCCTGGAAGTTCACCTCGCAGCAAGACCGTGGCGAAATCAGCGTAGGCCAGAAAATCGATGCGGCGGGCTTGCCGGTATTTTTTGTGCGGGACAACGGTGCCGGATTTGACATGGCCTATATCGACAAGCTGTTTATACCGTTTCAGCGTTTGCATGCGGCATCGGAGTTTCCGGGGACGGGCATTGGGCTGGCAACAGTCAGTCGCGTAATCGCGCGGCATGGCGGCCGGCTATGGGCTGAGTCCGCCCCAGGCCGCGGTGCCACGTTCTTTTTTACCTTGCCCAAAGTGCCATTGGCAGCTTGAGGGCGCTCTCAAGTTTCACTCCCGCATCAAGTGACGGTATTTCTGGAGACAGGGTCTACAAATGATTGATGTGATTAAAATGATAAAAAGTAACAAAAAAATGACAAAAGTAACGTTTCTTCTGGACGGCCATGGCGAGTGAACCCAAATCCTTTGAAGCTGCCATCACGGCCGCGGACTTTGCCAGTGAGGATTACTGCGGCACAAGCTACGCGGCAAAACTCATGGGCTTGTCTGTCGCTACAGTGCAGTCACTGGTTGAAAAAGGGGAGATAGACGCATGGAAAACGCTTGGCGGCCACCGCCGGATTGCCCTTCAGTCCATCAATACTTATCTGACGAAGCACAGTTCGCAACTCTCCCGGGTCGATACCCACCCCAAACACCGTTTGCGCGTGCTGGTGGTCGAGGACGATGAGGCCACACGAGAGTTATATCGCTGCCAGTTTGATGAATGGGATCTGCCGGTCGATTGCACCTTCATGCCTTCGGCACTTGAAGCATTGATGGATATTGCCAGCATGCGCCCGGATTTGCTGATCACCGACCTGTCCATGCCTGGCGTGGATGGCATCGAAATGCTCAGAGCCCTGAAGCGCAACCAGCAACTGACGGATATGCAGATCATTGTGATCAGCGGCCTTCCTGTCGAGGACATCGCCGCCCGCGGTGGCCTTCCCCTGCATGCCCACCTTGTGCAAAAGCCCGTTAATTGTGACTGGCTGCAAGGCTACATCACCGCACTGGTGACGGCCAACGCCAAGTGGCGCTAGGTGTGCGCGCCAGGTTCTGAACGAATGCCACCGGAGACTGCGAGCCATGAGTCGATTTCTGGACAATCTCAGGATGAATCTGCCGGGGCGCAGCCCGAAAGATGCGGCGGCACGCTCGATGCCGCAGGAAAATGACCCGAAAGCGCCGGCTGAGCCGGCATGGGGGCCTCTGGACCTGACCGACGACGGTATTGTCCTGCTCAACGAGGATGGGGCGATCACCGATGCCAATGCCCTGGCACTTGAACTCCTGCAATGCACCCTGTCGTCCGTTTCCGGGCGTGACTTTTGGGACGCCGTTCCGGAAGAAATTGCTGAGCAGCATCAGAGCGCCACGGAACAAGCGCTGCGTGAATCGGCGCGTTATAGCTTTGTCGGGCACCAGAGGTTTGAAAACAGCTGGATTGAATACACTTTCAGGCGGCATGCTTCGGGCTACGTCGTCAATCTCCGGGATTTTGCCGCCACGCAAAGCTTGCAGCGCTTGCTGGCAGACAGCGAGCGCTATAACCAGATAATTTTCGAGGCCAACCCCAACGCGATGTGGGTGTTCGACCTTGACTCCTTGCGGATCTTGGCAGTCAACCAGGCTGCGGTGAAGTTTTATGGTATTGCGCGCAAGGTGTTCATGACTCTCGGCATGGCGGCCCTGTTCCCCGATGGGGAGGGCGCGGCGCTGCTTAGCTCCCTGAATCTTGAGAAGGCCGGCAAGGATGTCCTGCCTGAATTGAGACTGTGCAAACAGAAAAAAATGGACGGGCAACAGGTGCTGGTCGAACTGGCCTGGAGCCAGATTAGCTGGAATGAGCAGCAGGCTGTGGTGGTGAGTCTGGCGGACATCAGCCAGCGGCACCTTGCAGACAGCGCCCTGAGGCGGACCAATGGGGAACTGGAGCAGGCGCTGGCAAGGCAGCAAAGTGAGCTGAAAACCGTCAGGCACGATTTGGTCGCCTTCACGCATGCGGTGTCCAGCGATCTGCAGGACTCCATGCATGTCGCACAGGGCTTCGCGGCCAGGCTGGCCGACAAATATTCAGCGGTGCTTGACGAGTCCGGGCGGCATTATGTCAGCCGCATTCAGGCCAGCCTTCGGCAGCTGGCCAAGCTGGTTGACGATCTGCGGACGCTGGCCCAACTGTCGCAGCGCTCTGGAACACCTGTCCTGTTCGATCTGGTACCGGTCTGTCACTCGCTTCAGGTTGATTTACTTAAACGGGATCCGGATCGGGTCGTGACCCTCGAGATAGAGGACAGCCTGCCGCTGAAGGGCGACAGGCGACTGCTGGAAACTGCCTTGGCATGCCTGCTGGAAAACGCCTGGAAATTCACGGCGAAAAAGACCGAAGCCTGGATCAAGGTTGGGTTCTTGCCTGGCAACGTATCGGGCGAGCTGATCTTGCGGGTGTCGGACAACGGAGCGGGTTTTGATGCGGCCTACAGCGGCAAGCTTTTCACGGCATTTCAGCGTCTGCATTCTTCGGCCGACTTTTCCGGCAATGGCCTGGGGCTGGCGATTGTCAAGCGGGTGGCTGACCTGCATGGCGGCAGGGTATGGGCGGAAAGTAACGAACAGGCCGGCGCCAGTTTTTTCATGGCACTGCCGCAAGGTGTTGCCAGCGCCCGGCAGGAATCGGCTGGCAACTTGTCGTAGTTTCTCCGGGTGCCACCTACGGGCGCTTGTGCCTTGCCCGCGTTGCAGCGTTCAGGCTGCGCTGAAGCGGTAAATCCCGTCCGGGTCCAGGCTGCGTTGGAGTTTGCCCTCAAACCACGGCGCATGCAGGTGGGCCAGGGCTTCCCCCATCGCAAAGGTGGTCTGATGCAAGTCCAGTGCGCGCTTGAACATGATGGGCAGGATGTCGGCCGCACTGCACGGCTTGGCCGTGCATGCCTCCATGACCTCGGCGAGCCGGTCCCTGTGGTGGTCATGCAATTGTCCAATGCGCGTGTGCAGCCCCCGGAAAGGTTTGCCATGCGAGGGCAGCACCAGCGTGCTCGCGTCCAGCGGCATGAATTTGTCGATGGACTCCAGAAAAAGGGTCAGCGCGTTGGACTCGGGCTCCATGTCGTACACGCTCACGTTGGTGGAGATGCGCGGCAGCACCATGTCGCCGCTGATGAGTAGACCCGCCTCTTTGCAGTACAGCGCAATGTGCTCGGGGGCATGTCCATGGCCGCTGATGCAGCGCCAGTCTTTGCCGCCGATGCGGATGAGCTTGTCATCCATCAGCCGGCAATAGCTGGCCGGCACCTCGGGCACCATGCTCGGGTAGTAGCTGGCGCGGCCCCTGATTTTTTCGATGGATGCTGGGTCCGTCAGTCCGTGAGAAGCGAAAAAACGGGCTGCGCTGTCGCCGCCAAAGCCCGTGGTGCTCTGCGATCCCAGACGTGCCGAGTGGTAGTCGGTGGCGCTGATCCACAAACGGCAGACATGTCTGTCAGTGGTCCAGCGCTGGCATAGCCAGGAGGCCAAGCCGATATGGTCGGGATGCATGTGCGTCACGATGACGCGCAGGATCGGCAGGCCTTCCAGTTGCGTGGCAAAAATGGTTTCCCACTGGGCTTTCGATTCTTCCTTGCTGATGCAGCAGTCCACGACGCTCCAGCCCTGGATTTTGCCGCCCGGCTGGTCCGGGTCATCCATCTCATCGCGCAGCAACCACAGGTTGATGTGGTCCAGTGCGAACGGCAGGGCCATGCGGATCCACTTGATGCCGGGCGCGACTTCCATCGTGGTGCTCGTTTGCGGCAGAGTTTCGCCAAATGGATAGTCGAGTTGCTGTTCGAGGAGGTTCATGCCAGATTCAAGTTATATTTGACGTTTACGTAAACGTCACATGCCAATGATTGTAGATACCGCGTCCGTTTCGCGTTGTCTCCTTTGCTGGCAAGGGCTGTACCTTCCTCCCCATCATGGCCACCACCTACACCATCAGCGATCTTGCCAAAGAGTTTGACCTGACCACCCGCGCCATGCGCTTTTATGAAGACATGGGCCTGCTGCAGCCCCAGCGCGAGGGACCAGCGGGACGAAGCCGGGTATACACGGCGCGCGACCGCACGCGGCTCAAGCTCACCTTGCGCGCCAAGCGCCTGGGGCTTTCGCTGATGGAGGCCAAGGAGATCATCGACTCCTATGACAGTCCTCGCGACACGGCCCCGCAACTGAAGAAATTCCTCGCCATTCTGGCCGATCACCGCAAAAAACTGGAGGCGCAGCTGGTGGACCTGCAGGCGAATCTGGATGAGATTCGCACCCACGAAAAAGAAGCCAAGGCACTCCTGAGCAAGGCTGAAAAATCAAAATAAGTCATAATTGACGTTTACGTAAACGTCAATTAAAAAGACGCTTGAACTCCACTTCATAAAAGGCCTTTTCCATGGACGCATCCAGCACACCGACAGCGCTGTTCCGGCGAATCGAAGAGAGCTTTTTGCGCCAGGGCCTGATGCGGCATCTGGGCGCACGGCTGGTGCGTGTCGAGCCAGGCCTGTGCGAGGTGGCTCTGCCTTATTCGGAGCGCGTCAACCAGCAGCAGGGCGGCTTTCATGGCGGCGCCATGGGCGCGCTGGCCGACATCGCCGGCGGCTATGCGGCCCTGACCCAGGTTGCGCTTGACACCGAAGTCACCACCGTCGAGTACAAGATCAATTTTCTGGCCGGCTTCAGGGATGGCGAACTACGTGCCGTAGGCCGCGTCACCCGGGCCGGCAAGCGCATCATTGTGACCACGGCGGAGGTGATGCACCTTGACGCCAACGGCAAGGAAAGCGCCTGCGCGCTGATGCAGCAAACCATCGCTCCCGTGCCCAAAACCTACTAGGCATCGGCCAAGCATTTATCAACCGCGCGAACAGCAATCCAGCAGCACGCGCCTTACCAGCCTTTAGAGAAAGACTCGATCATGACCAACATGCCAGGACTCAATTTCCAGCTCGGCGAAGATATCGATGCGTTGCGCGACGCGGTGCGTGGATTTGCTCAAGCCGAAATCGCACCTCGCGCTGCCGAGATTGACCGCAATGACCAGTTCCCGATGGACCTGTGGGAAAAGATGGGCTCGCTCGGCGTGCTGGGCATCACCGTGGGCGAAGAGTACGGCGGCGCCGGCATGGGCTATCTGGCCCACATGATCGCGATGGAAGAAATCAGCCGCGCCAGCGCCTCCGTCGGCCTGTCGTATGGCGCGCACAGCAACTTGTGCGTCAACCAGATCAAGCGCAACGGAACCGAGGAGCAGCGCCAGAAGTACCTGCCCAAGCTGATTTCCGGCGAGCATGTCGGCGCGCTGGCCATGAGCGAGCCCGGCGCGGGAAGCGACGTGATTTCCATGAAGCTCAAGGCCGAAGACAAGGGCGGCTATTACGTCCTCAACGGCAGCAAGATGTGGATCACCAACGGCCCCGACGCCGACACGCTGGTGGTCTATGCCAAGACCGAGCCCGAACTGGGCGCGCGCGGCGTGACTGCCTTCCTGATTGAAAAAGGCATGAAAGGCTTTTCCGTCGCCCAAAAGCTCGACAAGCTGGGCATGCGCGGCAGCCACACCGGCGAGCTGGTGTTCAACAATGTCGAGGTGCCGGCGCAAAACATCCTGGGTGGCCTCAACAGCGGCGCCAAGGTGCTGATGAGCGGCCTGGACTACGAGCGCGCAGTGCTCACGGGCGGACCCCTGGGCATCATGCAGTCGGTGATGGACAACGTGCTGCCCTACATCCACGACCGCAAGCAGTTCGGCCAGAGCATTGGCGAGTTCCAGCTGATCCAGGGCAAGGTCGCCGACATGTACACCGTGCTGCAGGCCGGACGCTCGTTTGCCTACACCGTGGCCAAGAACCTTGACATGCTGGGCACCGACCATGTGCGGCAGGTACGCAAGGACTGTGCCTCGGTTATTTTGTGGTGCGCCGAAAAAGCCACCTGGATGGCCGGCGAGGGCGTGCAGATCTACGGCGGCAATGGCTACATCAACGAATACCCGCTGGGTCGCCTCTGGCGCGATGCCAAGCTCTACGAAATTGGCGCCGGCACCAGCGAGATCCGCCGCATGTTGATTGGTCGAGAGTTGTTTGCCGAGACCTGCTGAAAAACCGAAACCTGCGCGTTGCACTGACGCCAACTGATTAAGATTGTTCTCATGACTACCGCAACCATTCAAGAACTTTTCGGCCACAACCGCGCCTGGGCGGCGCGGATGGAGGCCGAGCGGCCCGGCTTTTTTACCAGCCTGGTCGCGCAGCAGAGTCCCAAATACATGTGGATTGGCTGCTCCGACAGCCGCGTACCGGCCAACCAGATCACCGGACTGGAACCGGGCGAGGTGTTTGTTCACCGCAATGTCGCCAACATCGTGGTGCATTCCGACCTCAATGCCTTGTCCGCCATCCAGTTTGCCGTGGAGCGCCTCAAGGTCGAAGACATCATGGTCGTCGGCCACTATGGTTGCTCGGGCGTGCAGGCAGCACTGGAGGCCGCGCGCATTGGTCTTGCCGATAACTGGATACGCCACATCCAGGATGTGCGCCACCGCCACCGCCAGATGCTTGACAGCCTGCCCGAGGCGGTGCGCGCCAACGCCCTGTGCGACATCAATGTGATCGAACAAGTGGTGAACGTGTCCGTCAGCACCGTCATGATTGATGCTTGGGCGCGCGGCCAGAAGGTCAGGGTGCATGGCTGGGCCTTTGGTGTGCATGACGGCTTGCTGCAGGACCTGCAGATGAGCGTCTCCAGCCCCGACGTGCTTGATGCGCTGTACCGGCAGGCGATAGACCGTGTCTGGGACAGCTGGAGTGTTCGGGGCAGCCAGGACTGAGAGCCATGTTTCCGCAGCGCCTTGACTCCAAGATTGCCTATGACATCGCCAAGGCAATGATGGACGGCTTTAATCGTCACTACCGGCTCTTTCGCACCGAGTCGGCGCGCGCCAAGCACCGTTTCGAGACGGCCGACTGGCACGGCCAGCAACGCGCGCAGCGCGAGCGCATCGAGTTTTACGATTTGCGCGTCAAGGAATGCGTCATGCGGCTTGAGAAGGAATTCCAGGCCGGCGCGCTATCCATGGACCTGTGGCACCAGGTCAAGCTGCATTACATCGGCCTGCTGGTCAACCATCTGCAGCCCGAACTGGCTGAAACCTTTTTCAATTCAGTCACCACCAAAATCCTTCACCGCAGCTACTTTCAGAACGAATTCATTTTTGTCCGGCCGGCCGTCAGTACCGAATACATCGAAGACGACGAGCCCAAAGCGCTTCCGACTTACCGCTCCTACTACCCAAGCCGCGAAACCCTGCGGGAAACTGTCGTCAAGCTGGTGCGTGACTTTGACCTGCGTCTGGATTTCGAAGACCTGGAGCGCGATGCAGGCTATGTCACTGAGGCCGTCAACGCAAAATTCAGCGCCGTAAAACTCAGGGCCAATTTTCAGCTGCAGGTGCTCTCGGGGCTTTTCTTTCGCAACAAGGGCGCCTACGTGGTGGGCAAGATCATCAACGGGTTTACCGAATTGCCGTTTGCCCTGCCGGTGCTGCACAGCGACAGCGGAAAGCTGATGATTGATGCCGTCCTGTTTGGCGAGGATGACCTGCTGATCCTGTTCAGCTTTGCCCGCGCCTATTTCATGGTGGACATGGGCATTCCATCGGCCTATGTGCAGTTTTTGCGCAGCATGATGCCGCGCATGCCGCGCGCGGAAATCTACAACGCGCTGGGTCTGGCCAAGCAGGGCAAGACGCTTTTTTACCGCGATTTTCTCCACCACCTGCGCCACTCCACCGACAAATTCCGCATTGCGCCCGGCATCAAGGGCATGGTGATGCTGGTGTTTGACCTGCCCTCTTTTCCCTATGTCTTCAAGGTCATCAAGGACTACTTTCCGCTGCAAAAAGATACCACGCGCGAGCAGATCAAGGGCAAGTACCTGCTGGTCAAGCAGCACGACCGCGTGGGCCGCATGGCCGACACGCAGGAGTACAGCGAGGTGGCGTTTCCACGCGATCGCTTTGATGACGCGCTGATTGCCGAGATTGAAAAATTTGCACCCAGCCAGCTGGAGATCAGCGACCGCGACGGCGATGGCCAGATGGAAGTCATCATCAAGCATGTGTACATCGAGCGGCGCATGATTCCGCTCAATATTTACCTGCAGGAAGCCTTCGATCTTGGTGTGACGCAGCCCGCCGCAAAAGACCAGATCGAGCGCGCAGTCATCGAGTACGGCAACGCCATCAAGGATCTGGTCGCCGCCAATATATTTCCGGGCGACATGCTCTGGAAGAATTTCGGCATCACGCGCAATGGCAAGGTGGTGTTTTATGACTACGACGAGATCGAATACATCACCGACTGCAACTTCCGCAAGGTGCCAACACCGCGCAACGAGGAAGAGGAAATGAGCGGCGAAGTCTGGTATTCGGTCGGCCCCAAGGACGTGTTTCCAGAAACCTTCGGCCCCTTCCTGCTGGGTAATGACGCGGTGCGGGAAGTTTTCATGAAACACCATGCTGACCTGCTGGACGCCGCCTTCTGGCAAGGCCACAAGGAGCGGATTGCCGCCGGCTATGTCCACGATGTGTTTCCTTATGAGCGCGACCGGCGCTTCCTCCACAACTATGCCGATGGGGAAACCCTGAAGGCTGACAGCGTGTCGTGACCGACCGCGCCAACCCGGCCGTGTCTGAGAGACGCGGCCGGGTGATCCAAAGGATCTGTTTTTTCAATCTCGGGGCGCACAAGGCCGCAATCACGCTGCTTGCGTTGCCCCACCCAACCAACCATCATCCAGGAGAAAACCATGTCTGAATCCATCGTCATCCTCGGCGCCGCCCGCACCCCCATGGGCGCTTTTCAGGGCGACTTCGCCAGCCTTTCCGCCAACGACCTGGGTGGCGTCGCCATCAAGGCCGCCGTTGAGCGCTCGGGCATTGCGCCTGCAAAAGTCGACGAAGTCTTGTTCGGCAATTGCCTGATGGCCGGCCAGGGCCAGGCACCTGCGCGCCAGGCCGGTTTCAAGGGCGGCCTGCCGGCCAGTACCGGCGCAGTCACGCTGTCCAAAATGTGCGGCTCCGGCATGGAAGCGACCTTGCTGGCGCATGACCAGCTGCTCGCGGGCAGCCGTGATGTGATGGTTTCCGGCGGCATGGAAAGCATGACCAATGCGCCCTATTTGCTACCGAAGGGGCGCAGCGGCATCCGTATCGGCCATGACCGCATTTTTGACCACATGATGCTCGACGGACTGGAAGACGCTTACGAGGCCGGTCGCTCCATGGGCACTTTTGGTGAAGACTGCGCCGCCAAATACGGCTTTACCCGCGAGGCGCAGGACGCGTTTGCCACGGCCAGCGTGCAGCGCGCCAAGCTGGCGACCGAGTCCGGCGCCTTCAAGGCAGAGATCACCCCCGTCACCGTCAAGAGCCGCACCGGTGAAACCGTGATTTCGATCGACGAAGGCCCGGGCAAGGTCAAGCTGGACAAGATCCCGACGCTGAAAGCTGCCTTCAAGAAAGACGGCACCATCACCGCTGCTTCCAGCTCGTCGATCAACGACGGCGCTGCCGCGCTGGTGCTGAGCCGCGAGTCCACCGCCAAAGAGCTGGGCGCCACGCCCATCGCCCGCATCGTCGGTCACGCCACATTTGCCCAGGCGCCCGAATGGTTCTCGACCGCTCCGGTCGGCGCGGTGCAAAAGCTGCTCAAGAAAATCGGCTGGGACGTGAAAGACGTGGACCTCTGGGAAATCAACGAAGCCTTTGCCGTTGTTCCCATGGCTGCGATGAAAGAGCTGGGCATCGGCCATGACGTCGTCAACGTCAACGGCGGCGCCTGCGCGCTGGGTCACCCGATTGGCTGCAGCGGCGCCCGCATCATCGTCACGCTGATCCATGCGCTGAAGGCGCGCGGCTTGAAAAAAGGCGTCGCCACACTGTGCATTGGCGGCGGCGAAGCGACGGCTCTGGCGCTGGAATTGGTCTGAGCTGGTGTTGGGTTTTGCTCCTGAAGTCATAGCTAATGGCGCTTTCTAAATGAGCGCTAGAAGCATTTTTGAGGCATAAAGCCATGGCAGTTGTTCTGGTGATTGGCGCTTCCCGTGGTCTGGGCCTGGAGTTCGTGCGCCAGTACGCCGAAGCAGGCGACCGCGTCATCGCCACCGTGCGGGATGCTGCCGGGCGTGCGCGCGTCCAGGCGCTGGGGGCTGAAGTGCTGACCGTGGACGTGAGCCAGCCTGCCAGCGTGAGCGGCCTGGCCTGGCAGCTCGACGGGGAAAAGATTGACACGGCGCTGTACGTCGCTGGTGTTTACGCGTCCGGCACGGCACTGTCGCCGCCCACGCGCGAGCTGTTTGACCGCACGCTGCACACCAATGTACTGGGCGCCATGCAGGCGCTGCCACAGGTCGCGCCGCTGGTCGAGGCCGCGCAGGGCCGCTTTGCCTTCATCAGCAGCGGCATGGGGCATATCGGCAGCGTGGAATCCAGCCAGGGCTGGACCTACCGCGTCAGCAAGGCCGCGCTCAACATGGCGGTGGCCTCGGCCCAGCACGACTATCCGGCCGCCATCCTGGTTGCGCTATGCCCCGGCTGGGTGCGCACCGACCTGGGCGGGCCGAACGCGCCACAGAGCGCGGCCGAGAGCGTGAGCGCCATGCGTGCCACGCTTGGCGCCCTGACGCCGGCCCACAAGGGCCAGTTTTTTCACCACGACGGCCGGCCGTTTGCCGGCTGGTAGTTTTCTTCATCACGATCTGGATACAAGCATGCTACTGACACAAGACCAGGAACAGGTGCGCGACGCGGTTCGCGCCTTTGCCCAGGCAGAACTCTGGCCCCATGCCGCGCGCTGGGACAAGGAGCACCATTTTCCGAAAGATGTCCACAAAGGTCTGGCCGAACTGGGCGCCTACGGCATTTGCGTGCCCGAAGAGTTTGGCGGCGCCAACCTTGACTATCTGACGCTGGCACTGGTGCTCGAAGAAATCGCTGCCGGCGACGGCGGCACCAGCACGGCCATCAGCGTGACCAACTGCCCGGTCAACGCCATCCTGATGCGTTATGGCAACCCGGCCCAGAAAAAGCAGTGGCTCACGCCATTGGCCCAGGGCAAGATGCTGGGCGCTTTTTGCCTGACCGAGCCGCATGTGGGCAGCGACGCCTCGTCGCTGCGCACCACGGCCGTGAAGGACGGTGACGGCTACGTCATCAACGGCGTCAAGCAGTTCATTACCAGCGGCAAACATGGCCATGTCGCCATCGTCATCGCCGTGACCGACAAGGGCGCCGGCAAGAAGGGCATGAGCGCCTTCCTGGTGCCGACCGACGCGCCCGGCTATGTCGTGGCAAGGCTGGAAGACAAGCTGGGCCAGCATTCGAGCGACACCGCGCAGATCAATTTCGACAACTGCCGCATTCCGGCCGAGAACCTGATTGGCGCCGAAGGCGAAGGCTACAAGATCGCCTTGGGCGCGCTCGAAGGCGGGCGCATCGGCATTGCGGCGCAAAGCGTCGGCATGGCGCGCAGCGCGTTCGAGGTGGCACTTGGCTATGCCAAAGAGCGCCAGAGCTTTGGCACCGCCATCTTCAACCACCAGGCCGTCGGCTTCCGGCTGGCCGAATGCGCGACCCAGCTCGAAGCCGCCCGGCAGCTCATCTGGCACGCCGCCAGCCTGCGCGACGCCGGCCGGCCCTGCCTGAAAGAGGCTGCCATGGCCAAGCTGTTTGCCAGCGAAATGGCCGAAAAAGTCTGCAGCGTCGCCATCCAGACGCTGGGCGGCTATGGTTATGTGAGCGATTTCCCGGTGGAACGGATTTATCGCGACGTGCGCGTCTGCCAGATTTACGAGGGCACGAGCGACGTGCAGAAAATCATCATCCAGCGGGCGCTGGCTTGACGCCACCTGCATTCAAGGAGACACAGCATGCCCATTACCAAAGGTTTCCAAGCCCTCGTCGATGAGGCGATGGAAGAGATAAAAACCTATTCTGTCGAAGCGGTTCAGCGCCGGCTGTCTGACCCGGCCGTGCAGATCGTCGATATCCGCGATGTGCGCGAACTCGCGGCGGGCACCGTGCTTGGTGCTTTTCATGCGCCACGCGGCATGCTGGAGTTCTGGGTCGATCCGGCATCGCCCTATTTCAAGCCGCTGTTTGCCGACGAGGGCAGGGAGTTCATCCTGTTCTGCGGCGCCGGCTGGCGCAGCGCATTGGCGACCAAAACGCTGCAGGACATGGGCATGAGGAATGTGGCCCACATCGACGGCGGCTATGCCGAATGGGTCAAGCAGGGCGCGCCCACTGAAACGCTGGAAGAGCGCAAGGCGAAGAAGGCCTGACCTTGCTGCGGCCGGCCGCGTGCCCCCGCCTGCAAGGAGGCCGCCGCTTCCTGCGCGCATCGGGGCACCGGTCTTGCCCGGATGGCCTCCGGTTTTAAATGAAATAGGCCTCTGGCCCTCGTCTTGTAAGCGCAATCAGCTATCAATAAGTGAGCATTGGTGCGCTTTGGCGAGCGCCGCCGCTGCGAAGGCCGCATCGCCTGAGCAAAATCTGGGGATGCCTTAAAAAAGCGCCCCGTGCTAAGCTGATAAATCGACTTTTCCCCACCACATTGAAGGACTGCCATGCCCGGATTGCTGCCCCACATTGACCCAGACGGCCTGCTTGAATTCTCGGTGGTGTACACCGACCGCGCGCTCAACCACATGTCGAGCAGCTTCCAGGGCGTGATGAACGACGTCTCCAGCATCCTCAAGGAGGTGTACAACGCGCCTTCCGTGGCGCTGGTGCCCGGCAGCGGCACCTACGGCATGGAAGCCGTGGCGCGCCAATTCGCCACGGCCAAGCATGTGCTGGTCATCCGCAACGGCTGGTTCAGCTACCGCTGGACGCAGATATTCGACATGGGGCAAATCCCCGCATCGTCCACCGTGCTCAAGGCCCGAAAAACCGGCCCCGGTGCCCAGGCCCCCTGGGCGCCTGCACCCATCGCCGACGTGCAGGCGGCCATAGCCAGGGAAAAGCCCGCCGTCGTCTTTGCCCCGCATGTGGAAACCGCCTCCGGCATGATCCTGCCCGACGACTACCTGCGCGCCGTGGCCGACGCCGTGCATGCAGTAGGCGGCCTGTTCGTGCTCGACTGCATCGCCTCGGGCGCCATGTGGGTCGACATGCAAGCCACGGGCGTGGACGTGCTGATTTCCGCGCCGCAAAAAGGCTGGAGCAGCTCGCCCTGCTGCGCCATGGTCATGCTCAGCGCGCGCGCTAGAGCCGCCATCGACGGCACCACCAGCACCAGCTTTGCCTGCGATTTAAAGAAGTGGCTGCAGATCATGGAAGCGTATGAAAAAGGCGGCCACGCCTACCACGCCACCCTGCCCACCGACGCCCTCACACGCCTGCGCGCCGCCATGAAAGAAACGCAGGCTTATGGTTTCGCCAAAGTGAAGGCCGAGCAGGAAGCGCTCGGTAGCAAGGTGCGCGCCCTGTTCGAAAGCCGCGGCCTGCCCAGCGTGGCGGCCGAGGGCTTCAAGGCGCCCGGCGTGGTGGTCAGCTACACCACCGACCCCGAGATCCAGTCAGGCAAAAAATTCCTGGCCGAAGGCTTGCAGACCGCCGCCGGCGTGCCGCTGCAGTGCGACGAAGGCGCGGACTTCATGACCTTCCGCGTCGGGCTGTTCGGGCTGGAGAAGTGGCACCAGGTGGACCGCACCGTGGGGCAGCTGGCGGCGGCGCTGGACCGGATGGGGTTGGGGGCGCCGGTGGCTGAAGCGGTTGCTGGCTGATGCCTCAGTTTGGCGCATTGCAGCGGGCACGAGATGTCTCGCTCGAAGCTCGTACCGGATGTCTGCCATAGACTGAAACCTGACGGTCAAGGTAGAAGCCGAATTACCGCGCAACGGTTGGCCTTAAGCGACTGGCTATGTCTTCGCTTCATCTTTTGGTACAACTATGAACCGCTCTGTATTCTCAAGAACACGAGACACCTGGTGGGCAACCTTTCGCCGAAATTCAGCGTCATCCACATGTCCCTGTGGGATGTAAAACTTATCGAGGTCTACTTGCGAAAGACCGGTGTAACGCAGGTCCTTGGCCATTTCCGCCAAGAGTTCCAGCCATGTGTGACTTCTTTCTTCGCAAGGCGCAAGAGAAAGCAACGAGTAGTACTTGTGCCAAAGAGCTTTAACCTGGCGGTTATCGGAAAACACAACATCAATCTGATTAAGGGCTTGAACGATGCCAGTTGGTACGGACCATGCCTTGCGTTCCGACATAAGCACCATGAACAATCGAAACTTCGCGTCTCTTCGTTCCTTCTTTGATTGAAACCATAGAGTAAACATTACGCCTGCCAATGGGCCAATAAATATTGCGAGCCCAGTGATCCATGTTTGGATTTTCAAAACTTCGAGCGATGCAAGCGAAATTTGGTCAGGAGTCATATTGACCTTGAAATATAACGTTTGAAATCTTCACCATTAAGTTTCAATCCTATTTCAGTTGCCAATCAGGACTTTCTTTTTCTGGGTTTCAAATTCAGCCTCGGACAAGATACCTTTTTTTCGTAGATCGTCTAACTTAATCAGCTCAGCATAGACATCTTTGGGCTTTCCCAATTCATCCTTAGTACGATTATCAACAGAAATCTTCTCGGTCTTCTCGATCACTACGTCGGCTCGCGGAATGAGAGATGTACGACGCGCTTCCGGATCGTTTTTGTCAACTACCCGAAATTGGTAGTCAAACTTCGCCCACTTCCCCATAACGCCAACTGGCGTTTCATGCGTCGAAATTGGAATTGCCACTTTACCTTGACCTGCAGCGAATACGTTTGCATCCGAAATTACGCCAGCTTTCAACGCACTGGCACTTCCAAAGATGCCGGCATGGTCTTCTCTGGACAACATGTAGGTATCGGGTGAAACCTGCACGATTCCAGGATTGGCGCAGCCTGCCAAGACAATGATTAATGCAGAAAATGCTCGTTTCATAGATGTTTCCGGATGGTGATTGTGCCTGTCACTCTGCAGGAGAGATGTTGAACCAAATGTACAACGCAAATATTGCGGTTTGCTCCTTGCGCTGCATTGCAGGCTCCTATGGGTCTTCTGACTTCAGGCGCTCACCCAACCTGAAGTCTGTAAAAATCAGCGCAATGAACGATACCTTGATGCGCCCGAACGGCCCGAGTCCGGCATTCTGCCTTAAGACCCTGAACGCATGACAAGCCCTTGCCCGTGCGGCCGCACCTCAACCGACCCGACCAAGGCGGCCAAAAGCCAGCCCCTGCCTTTTTTCGCCTGCTGCGGCCCGTACCTGAACGAGAACATTCCCGCACCCGACGCCGAGACCCTCATGCGCTCGCGCTACAGCGCCTTCGTGGTCGGCCGCCGTGACTACCTGCTGGCGACCTGGCATGCCGGCACTCGCCCCACGGACCTCACGCTGGACCCGGCCGCGAAATGGCTGGGGCTGGAGGTGCGTTCGCAACGGCAGATCGACGCCGATCATGCCGAAGTCGAGTTCGTGGCGCGCTACCGCGAGGGCGGCCGCGCGGTTCGCCTGCACGAGCGCAGCCGCTTCGTGCGCGAGTCGGGGCGCTGGTTTTACGTCGACGGCGACCAGTTTTAATGCCAAATTGGCCTCTGGCTCAATAGATACGGCCGAGAGTTGCTATTAAAAAGTGAGTAAACATGAGCTTTGAAGCAATCCTGTTCGACTGCGATGGCGTGCTGGTGGACAGCGAGCCCATCACCAACGGCGTGCTGCGCGACATGCTGGAGGAAAGCGGCTGGGCACTGACGCCCGACGAATGCATGCGCGTGTTTGTGGGCAAGGCGGTGCGGGACGAGCGCGCCCTTATCGAGGCGCGCACCGGGCGGCCGCTGACCGAGGACTGGATGGCCGAGTTCTACGCGCGGCGCAACAGCGAACTGCAGGCGCGCCTGCTGGCCATCGCCGGCGCGCACGAGGCCGTGGCCGCTGCGCACGCCCATGTGGCCGAGCGCATCGCCTGCGCATCGGGCGCCGACCGCTTCAAGGTGGAAATGCAGCTGGCGCAGGTCGGGCTGATGGATTATTTTGCGGGCCGCATCTTCAGCGGCCACGAGATGCCGCGTTCCAAACCCGCGCCCGATGTCTACCTGGCCGCTGCGGCGCATCTGGGCGCTGCGGGCGCGCGCTGCCTGGTGATCGAGGACACGCCTACCGGTGTGACGGCTGGCGTCGCCGCCGGCGCGACGGTCTGGGCTTATTGCCCGCTGCCTGAACACGCTGTGGCGCTGCGGCAGGCCGGTGCCAGCCATCAGTTTGGCCACATGGCCGAGTTGCCGGGGCTGCTGGCGGCGGCCTGATCGGCGGCTTGGCGCCTGTCAGTTACCCAGGCTGCCTGTTTGAAAGGCATCGCGCTGGAGGCCCCGCCAAACAAGGCTTTCAATCGTTTTCCCTGCGGTGATGCACAAGCTTGTCCACAGAACTTGTGAATGAACGCCGCAGGGCGCGCTCCTGCAGAGCCGCTTAGGTTCCCGGCCGCAGTTCGGCTGCCGGCAGGGTCGGAACGCCCTGGTCCAGCGCGGCCTGGTGCTGTGCCTGCAGGGCGCGCTGGAATGCGGGGCGCTGTTGCAGGCGCTGGTGGTAACGGCGCACGGCGTCGGGGAATTGCGGCTCCAAGTCCAGGTGGCTGGCCAGCATGAGGGCGTAGTGAACCGACACGTCGGCTGCCGTGAAGCGGCCGGCGCAGATGAATTCCTCTTGCTGCAGGGCCGCATCGACGGCTTTCAGGCGCGCCAGAAACCAGCGGCTGTAGTCTTGCGCCACCTGGGGCTGTTTGCGTTCAGCGGGTTCGAAGTGGGTATAGCGCAGCACCAGGGTCTGCGGGAAGGTGAGCGTCGCTTCGCCCATATGCAGCCAGTTCAGGTAGGCGCCGTAAGCCGGGTCGCTCGCTGGCACGTCAAGCTGGCCGGGACTGTGCCGCGCTGCAAGGTACTGGCACATCGCGGCGGACTCGGTCATGCGCGTTTGGCCGTCCACCAGCAGCGGCACCGTGCCCAGGGGGTTGTCCTGCAGGAAATCCCTGGCCAGCGCGCGTGGCGGAAACGGCAGCATGCGCAGGGCGTAAGGCAGGCCCAGCTCTTCAAGCATCCACAGGGGCCTGAACGAGCGGGCGCTGACGCAGTGGTGAAGGGTGATCATTTGCCCAGTTTAGGCCGCCGCCGGGTACAAGCTGCGCCACGAAAGAGGCAATTCACGCCACGGACGTTTTGCCCTGCCGATACTCTGCCGGAGACTGGCCGGTCCAGCCCTTGAAGGCGCGCATAAAGCTTTTTTCGTTCTGAAAGCCCGCGGCTTCGGCCACCTGCTTGATGGGCCGGCTGGTGCGCAGCAGCAGGTCCAGCGCACGTTCGCGCCGCACCTCGTCTTTCAGCGCCTGCAGCGAAGCGCCTTCTTCCTTCAGCTGGCGGTGCAGGGTGCGCGGCGAGACATGCAGCACCGCTGCCAGGGCGTCGGCATTGTGGGTTTGCGCCGGATGGGCGGCCAGCGCCTGGCGTACGCGCTGCACCAGCAGACGGTCGCGCCGGTAGGGCAGTACCGTGAGCGGCAGGGCGCGCTCCAGCATCTGCTGCAGGGCCCGCTCGTCGCGCCGCAAAGGCAGCGCCAGGTATCTAGCGTCAAAGCGGATGCCCGCCGGCGCGGTGTCGAAGGCGGAGGGGCCGGAAAACAGCACGCCATAGGCATCCTGATGCGGCGGCGCGGGAAACGGAAACTGCGCGCCCAGCAGCGGAATGCGCGAGTCGATCAGCCAGCAGGCCACGCCCAGGATGTTGCGCAGCACCGAGACCAGGCAGAACTCGCGCAAGGCGCCCAGGTCGCGGTGCTCGGCGATGGACAGCAGCGCCGTATCGCCCGCCACCGAAAGCTTGAGCGTGATGTCGTCGGCAATCAGCCCATGGTGGCGGCACCAGCGCTTGAGCGCCACGCCCAGGCTGGGCGCGCTGAGACTGGCGCGCGCCAGCATGCCATAGCTGCCCCAGGGCAGGCGCCGGCTGAACCAGCCCAGCGCTTCGTCGTCCAGTTCCTGCATGGCGGCGCCGGAGATGCGCTCCATCTGCCAGGCCGTGATGCGCGCTGAAGAATCAAGCAAGGAAAGCGGCGCAATTTGTGACTGCGCCAGCGCATCGGCCGGACTCAGGCCGCGGCGCTCATAGGCCAGCGCAATCGCCTGGACAAAGGCGATGGGCGTTATCGCGGGTGCACCGTGAGGGCTGGCGTTGACAGCGGACGAAGCGTGAGGGCGATGCATGGCCAGAATTGTGCCTGTTGGTGGCACGATTTGCAACCACGGTGGCCACTGTGGATGGCCTTGTGTTTCCGGGGATGCGCCATACTGTTGCATCCGCCCGTGACGGCGGCCGCAAGGAGACAAGCATGAGCGCAGAACTTTCCGCATCGAAGCCCGCAAGCCCCGTATTCACGCGCAGCTACGCGCGCGGCGCCACCGATGTGCCGCTGATCGAGCAGCCCATGGGCGCTTTTTTTGACACCATCGCGGCGCACCGGCCTGACCATGAAGCGCTGGTGAGCGTTCATCAGGGCCGCCGTTACAGTTACCGTGAATTGCAGCGCGAAACCGATCGCCTGGCCAGCGCCCTGCTGGGCCTGGGCCTGCAGCCGGGCGAGCGCGTCGGCATCTGGTCGCACAACAATGCCGAGTGGGTGCTGACCCAGCTGGCCACGGCCAAGGTCGGCCTGGTTCTGGTCAACATCAACCCGGCCTATCGCATGGCCGAAGTCGAATACGCGCTGAACAAGGTCGGCTGCAAGGCGCTGGTGACCATGGCCCGTTTCAAGACCAGCGACTACATCGGCATGCTGCGCGAACTGGCGCCCGAGCTGGTCGCACAGCCAGCCGGGCGCAGCTTGAGTCCGCCCTGCTGCCGCATCTGCGCAGCGTGGTCTGGATTGACGAGGCCGGGCAGGGTGATGATCTGGCCGGATTGACGCGTTTTTCAGACCTGCTGGCCAGCGGCAACCCTGACGATGCGCGGCTGGCCGACAGTTGCCGCCACGCTCAAGGCCACCGACCCGATCAACATCCAGTTCACCAGCGGCACCACGGGCTTCCCGAAGGGCGCGACGCTGACGCACCGCAACATCCTGAACAACGGCTTCTTCATCGGCGAAGCCATGAAGCTCACGCCGGCCGACCGGCTGTGCATTCCGGTGCCGCTGTACCACTGCTTCGGCATGGTGCTGGGCAACCTGGCCTGCCTGACGCACGGCGCCACCATCGTTTATCCCAACGACGGCTTCGATCCGCTCACGGTGCTGCAGACGGTGCAGGACGAACAATGCACCGGCCTGCACGGCGTGCCGACCATGTTCATTGCCGAGCTCGACCATCCGCGCTTTGCCGAGTTCGACCTGTCCACCCTGCGCACCGGCATCATGGCCGGCTCGCCCTGCCCGATCGAGGTGATGAAGCGGGTGGTGAGCGACATGCACATGAGCCGAGATCACGATCGCCTACGGCATGACCGAGACCAGCCCGGTCAGCTGCCAGAGCTCCATCGATACGCCGCTGGACAAGCGCGTCTCGACCGTCGGCCGGGTGCAGCCGCATCTGGAGGTCAAGATCATCGACCCCGAAACAGGCGAGATCGTCGCGCCCGGCGCTGTCGGGCGAATTCTGCACGCGCGGCTACTCGGTGATGCACGGCTACTGGGACGACCCGGACCGCACCGCAGGAGGCGATCGACGCCGAGGGCTGGATGCACACCGGCGACCTGGCCACCATGGACGGCGAGGGCTACGTCAACATCGTCGGCCGCATCAAGGACATGGTGATCCGCGGCGGCGAAAACATCTACCCGCGCGAGATCGAGGAATTCCTCTACCGCCACCCCAAGGTGCAGGACGTGCAGGTGGTCGGCGTGCCCGACAAGCGCTACGGCGAGGAACTGTGCGCCTGGATCGTCACGCGGCCCGGCGCAAACGCTGAGCGAAGACGAGATCCGCGACTTCTGCAAGGGCCAGATCGCGCACTACAAGGTGCCGCGCTACATCCGCTTCGTCGACGGGTTTCCCGATGACGGTGACCGGCAAGATCCAGAAGTTCAAGATTCGCGATGAAATGAAAAACCAGCTCGGGCTGGAAGAAGACAAAACCGCCTGAAAGAAACCAGTTTTACCTGGAAGTACAAATGATCACGCTAGACACCCAACTCAACGCCCGTTCCGCCGACTTTCAGGCCAACGCCGCCGCCATGCGCGCGCTGGTGGACGACCTCCATGTCCAGCTCGCCAAGGCGGCTGCCGGCGGCGGCGAAGCGGCCCGCGCCAAACACGTGGCGCGCGGCAAGCTGCTGCCGCGCGACCGGGTGCAGATGCTGCTCGACCCCGGCACGCCTTTTCTCGAAGTCGCGCCGCTGGCCGCGCTGGGCATGTACCACGGCGACGCGCCCTGCGCCGGCCTGATCGTGGGCATAGGCCGCGTCAGCGGCGTCGATTGCATGATCGTCTGCAACGACGCGACAGTGAAGGGCGGCACCTACTACCCGCTGACGGTTAAAAAGCATTTGCGCGCGCAGGAAATCGCCCAGCAGAACAACCTGCCCTGCATCTACCTGGTGGACTCCGGCGGCGCCAATCTGCCGAACCAGGACGAGGTGTTCCCCGACCGCGACCACTTCGGCCGCATCTTCTTCAACCAGGCCAACATGAGCGCGCTGGGCATCTCGCAGATCGCCGTGGTGATGGGCAGCTGCACCGCAGGCGGCGCCTATGTGCCGGCCATGAGCGATGAAAGCATCATCGTCAAGAACCAGGGCACGATTTTCCTGGGCGGCCCGCCGCTGGTAAAGGCCGCGACCGGCGAAGTGGTCACTGCCGAAGACCTGGGCGGCGGCGACGTGCACACCCGGCTTTCGGGCGTGGCCGACCATCTGGCGCAGAACGACCTGCATGCGCTGGCGCTGGCACGGGCCTCGGTCAAGAATTTGAATAAAAACAAGGCGCCAGCGCAGGCGGGATGTGCGCCAGTAGCTCCTAAATTCGTAGCGGAAGAGCTGTACGGCGTGATTCCGGTCGATGTGCGCAAGCCCTTCGATGTGCGCGAAATCATCGCCCGCATCGTCGATGGCAGCGAGTTTGACGAGTTCAAGGCGCGGTACGGCACGACGCTGGTCTGCGGCTTTGCGCACATCGAAGGCATGCCGGTCGGCATCATCGCCAACAACGGCATCCTGTTCAGCGAGTCGGCGCTCAAGGCCACGCACTTCATCGAGCTTTGCTGCCAGCGCAAGATTCCGCTGGTGTTCCTGCAGAACATCACCGGCTTCATGGTCGGCCGCAAGTATGAAAACGAAGGCATTGCCCGCAACGGCGCCAAGATGGTGACGGCCGTCGCCACGGCGGCGGTGCCCAAGTTCACCATCATCATCGGCGGCAGCTTTGGCGCGGGCAACTACGGCATGTGCGGCCGCGCGTTTTCGCCGCGCTTCCTGTGGATGTGGCCGAACGCGCGCATCAGCGTGATGGGCGGCGACCAGGCCGCCGGCGTGCTCGCCACCGTCAAGCGCGACGGCATTGAAGCCAAGGGCGGCGCCTGGAGCGCCGAAGAAGAAGAAGCCTTCAAGGCCCCGATCCGCAGCCAGTACGAGCACCAGGGCCATCCGTATTACGCCACGGCGCGGCTCTGGGACGACGGCGTGATCGACCCGGCCGACACCCGCCGCGTGCTGGCGCTGGGCTTGAGCGCTGCGCAAAATGCGCCCATTCCCGAGACGAAATTCGGCCTGTTCAGGATGTAATGCCATGACGACGACTGCTCTTCAAACCACCCAGCAAGGCGCCGTGCTGACGCTGACGCTCAGCCGTCCCGACATCCGCAATGCCTTCAACGATGAAGTCATCGCCGAGATCACCGCTGCTTTTCAGGATGCAGCCAGCCGCGCCGAGGTGCGGGCCGTGGTGCTGGCCGCCGTGGGCCCGGCCTTTTGCGCCGGGGCCGACCTGAACTGGATGCGCCGCATGGCCGACTACACGCGCGCCGAAAATCTGGCCGATGCCGCCGCCTTGGCCGAGATGCTGCGCGTGATGTACGAATGCCCCAAACCCACCATCGCCCGCATCCAGGGCGATGTGTATGCCGGCGGCATGGGCCTGGTGGCGGCCTGCGACATGGCCGTCAGCGTGGACACCGCCAGCTTCTGCCTGAGCGAGGTCAAGCTGGGCCTGATTCCCGGCGACCATCAGCCCTTACGTGATCCGGGCCATGGGGACGCGGGCGGCGCACCGCTATTTCCTGACAGCAGAGCGCTTTGATGCGCGTGAGGCGCACCGCATCGGTTTCGTGCATGAAGTGGTGAGCGCCGAAGCGCTCGACGCCAAGGTAACTGAAATGACCCAGGCCCTGGTCAGCGCCAGCCCCAACGCCGTGCGCAGCTGCAAGACGCTGGTGCAGGAGGTGGCAGGGCGCGATATCGAGGCCGCACTCATCGCCCGCACCGTCGAAGGCATTGCCGACATTCGCACCAGCAGCGAAGGCCGGGAAGGCGTTCAGTCTTTCCTGCAAAAACGCAAGCCTTCGTGGCTGGCCTGACATCCTGAACGGGCTCCACCATGCAGTCTCTCGATACCGCGCAACTGATTGCCCTGGCTGGCGCGCTCGGCTGGGCCAGCGGCGTACGCCTGTATCTGGTGGTGCTGCTGATGGGTCTGGCCGGTTTCATGGGCTGGGTGCAGTTGCCGCAAGGCCTGCACTTGCTGGCGAATCCGGTCGTGCTGGGCGCCAGTGGTTTCATGGTGTTTGTCGAGTTTTTTGCCGACAAGATTCCGGGACTCGATTCGCTCTGGGACGTGGTGCATACCGTCATCCGCATCCCGGCCGGCGCGGCGCTGGCAGCCGGCGTTTTTGGTGCCGACAGCAGCGCCATGGGGCTGGTGGCGGCCTTGATGGGTGGCACGCTGGCCGCCACCAGCCATGCGGCCAAGGCCACCAGCCGCGCCGCCATCAACACATCGCCTGAGCCTTTTACCAACATCGGCACCTCTCTCGTCGAAGACAGTGTGGTTCCGGCCGGCTTGTGGCTGGCGATTGCGCATCCCCTTGTCTTTATTCCCTTGCTGGCGCTGGTCCTGATTCTCAGTATCTGGCTGATCCGCGTCTGCTGGCGGTTTTTGACCCAGCTGCTGGCGCGCGTGACGCGCATTTTCAGCGGCAAGCCTGATCCGGGGCTGCCGCCCGCTTTTTCCCTGAAGTCCCCTTTCTCAAAGAATGACCCACATGTTTAAAAAGATACTCATTGCCAATCGGGGTGACCAGCGGCCAAACCGCGCAGCAGCGAAGCTACATTGCCTGGCACGCGAAGCGTGTGCAGGCGATTTCACCGCGAAAGTTCACCATGTTTAAAAAGATACTCATTGCCAATCGCGGTGAAATTGCCTGCCGTGTGGCGGCTACCGCAAAACGCATGGCCATCAAGACCGTCGCCGTGTATTCGGATGCCGATGCCAGCGCCAAACATGTGAGCTTTTGCGATGAGGCCATCCACATCGGCGGCAGTGCGCCCAAGGACAGCTACCTGCGCTGGGAAAAGATCATTGAAGCGGCCAAGGCTACCGGCGCCGAGGCGATTCACCCCGGTTACGGCTTCCTGAGCGAAAACGAGGAGTTTGCCCAGGCCTGCGCCAACGCGGGGCTGGTCTTCATCGGACCGCCGGCGTCCGCCATCAAGGCCATGGGGCTGAAGTCAGAATCCAAGCAGCTGATGGAAAAGGCCGGCGTTCCGCTGGTCCCCGGCTACCACGGCAGCGACCAGAACGCGGCCATGCTCAAGCACGAGGCCGACCGCATCGGCTACCCGGTCCTCATCAAGGCCAGCGCGGGCGGCGGCGGCAAGGGCATGCGCGCGGTGGAGAAGACCGAAGACTTTGTGGCGGCGCTGGCCAGCTGCAAACGCGAGGCGATCAACAGCTTTGGCGACGACGCCGTGCTGATTGAAAAATACGTGCAACGCCCGCGCCACATCGAGATCCAGGTGTTCGGCGACACGCACGGCAACTACGTCTATCTGTTCGAGCGAGACTGCTCGGTGCAACGCCGCCACCAGAAGGTGCTTGAAGAAGCGCCTGCGCCTGGCATGACGCCGGAGATGCGCGCCCAGATGGGCCTGGCCGCCGTCGCTGCGGCGCGGGCGGTCAACTATGTGGGGGCGGGCACGGTGGAGTTCATCGTTGAGCAGCGCGCTGACGGCAGCATGAATTTCTTTTTCATGGAAATGAACACCCGCCTGCAGGTCGAGCATCCGGTGACTGAAGCCATTACCGGGCTGGACCTGGTGGAGTGGCAACTGCGCGTGGCCTCGGGCGAGAAGCTGCCGCTGGCGCAGGAGCAGCTTGCTATCTGCGGCCACGCCATCGAAGCGCGCATTTGCGCCGAAAACCCGGACAACAACTTTCTGCCCACCACAGGCACTCTGCATATCTACCACAAGCCGGTTTGCACGGCGTTTGAACGTGGACTGGTTCGCATTGACGATGGCGTGCGCGAAGGCGACACCATTTCGCCGTTTTACGACTCCATGGTGGCCAAGCTCATCGTGCATGGACAGACTCGTAAAGAGGCGCTGGCCCGGATGGACGAGGCGCTGGCGCAGACCCGCATCGTCGGTCTCAGCACCAATGTGCAGTTCTTGCGCTATGTGGTGCGCAGCCCTTCATTTTCCCAGGCCAACCTCGATACCGCGCTGATCCCGCGTGAAGAGGCCGTGCTGTTCAAGCAGGAGCCGGTTGGGCTGGCCATCGCGGCGGCCAGCGCAATTGCCCAGACCCTGCTGGGCGAAAAGGCAAGCGAAGGCCGCGACCCGTTCAGCCGCCGTGACGGCTGGCAAACCCATGGCGTGACGCTGCGGCCTTTCGAGTTCGAGTTTCGGGGCGAAGCGGCCAAAGCGGGGCTGACCTACCGGCATGATGGTGCATTGCACCTGGACGTTGATGGCGTGTCGGGTCCGCTGGTTTTTTCCAAAGGGGCGCGGGGCATTGACATCCAGTTTGCCGGCCAGCGCCTCACTGCAGCGGTGTACACGCTGGGTGAGGTGGACCACATCTTTACCGCTCGGGGCGCCACCCAGATCACGGCCATTGACCTGCTCGCCCATGCGGGCGAAACCCAGGCCGAAGGCGGTCGCCTGACCGCGCCCATGCCAGGCAAGGTCGTGTCCTTTTCCGTCAAGGCGGGCGACAAGATCAGCAAGGGCCAGCCGCTGGCGGTGATGGAAGCGATGAAAATGGAGCATACGATTGCAGCGCCCTTTGACGGCGTGGTGCTGGAATTGCTGTACGCGCCGGGCGACCAGGTGGCCGAAGGGGCCGAGTTGCTGAAAATAGGCGCTTGAACCTTCAGGACCGAATTGAATGCACATCAGTTTTTGCTGTACCGATACCAAAGCCCAGCCCTGGCTCGATGGCCTGCGTGCCGCCTTTCCGAATGCTGTAGTTGACGTCTGGGTTGCGGGGGCAAGCCCGGCGGACTACGCCATAGTCTGGACGCCACCGCAACAATTTTTCGATGAGCAGATGCAACTCAAGGGCGTCTTCAATATCGGCGCTGGCGTGGATGCACTGATGAAGTTGCGTCTGCCATCCGGCATTCCGGTCGTGAGGCTGGACGACGCGGGAATGTCGGTGCAGATGGCCGAGTACGTGTGTCATGCGGTGATTCGGCACTTTCGCGAGTTCGACGGCTACGAGGCTGAC
Organism: uncultured beta proteobacterium; assembly: GCA_963793855.1. Classification (GTDB taxonomy): domain Bacteria; phylum Pseudomonadota; class Gammaproteobacteria; order Burkholderiales; family Burkholderiaceae_C; genus Polaromonas. Next base: position 1,738,620 of record CAWCBL010000001.1, on the reverse strand, counting down.
GCGACCGAGGGCAAGTGGTCCTACCGTAAGCCGCGATTGCGCAAGGATTTCCCGGTCGGCGTGATGGGGCTGGGTGTGCTGGGCGAGCGCGTGAGCCGGGCGCTGGCGCAGTTCGATTTTCCCGTGCTGGGCTGGAGCCGGTCTGCCAAATCGATCGCCGGCGTGCAGTGCTTTTCAGGCGAGAGCGGATTTGAAGAATTCCTGGCGGCCACCCGGATTCTGGTCTGCCTGCTTCCCCTCACACCAGGCACCGAGAACATCATGCGGCACCATACGCTGGCGCAATTGCAGCCGGGCGGCTATATCATAAATGTGGCGCGCGGCAGCCACCTGGTCGATGAAGACTTGATCGCGCTGATCGACAGCGGCCATCTCGCGGGTGCCACGCTGGATGTGTTTCGCACCGAGCCCTTGCCAGCGGCGCATCCGTTCTGGACTCACCCCAAAATCACCGTCACGCCGCACACCTCGGCCAGAACGCTGCGTGAAGAAAGCATCGCGCAGATTGCCGGAAAAATCCGGTCGCTGCAAAATGGCGCACCCATTGCCAGCCTTGCAGGTGTGGTTGACCCGAAACAAGGATACTGAACGCATGAACCTGCCTCCCAAAGTCAAACTCGTCGATGTCGGCCCACGCGATGGCCTGCAGAACGAAAAATCCCCTGTGCCTGCGGCCGTCAAAATCGAACTCGTGCATCGCCTGCAGGATGCCGGCCTCACGGAAGTCGAGGTGACCAGCTTTGTCTCGCCCAAATGGGTGCCGCAGATGGCGGATAACGCCGAGGTCATGGCCGGCATTCAGCGCAAACCCGGTGTGCGCTATTCCGTCCTTACGCCCAACATGAAAGGGCTGGAGGCGGCCATGGCGCCTGCGCGCGAGCTGTGGCCCGACGAGATCGTGGTGTTCGGCGCGGCCAGCGAAGCCTTCAGCCAGCGCAACATCAATTGCTCGATTGCCGAAAGCATTGAGCGTTTCCGGCCGGTGGTGGCTGCGGCCAGGGCCAACAATATTCATGTTCGCGGTGCCATTTCATGTGCTGTCGGCTGCCCTTACGAGGGCGAGATTGCCCCCGGGCGGGTGGAACTGGTGGCGCGCCTGATGAAGGACATCGGTGTGCAGCACATCGGCGTGGCGGACACGATTGGCGTCGGCACCCCGCTCAAGGTGCAAGCCGCCATGGAGGCTGCGCTCAAGCATTACGACATCAATGATGTGTCGGGGCACTTTCACGACACCTATGGCCAGGCCTTGGCCAACACCCTGATTTGCCTGCAGATGGGCGTGTGGCAGTTTGACACTTCGTCCGCCGGGCTGGGTGGCTGCCCTTACGCCAAAGGCGCGACGGGCAATGTGGCGACGGAAGACGTGGTCTACCTGCTGCACGGCATGGGCATAGAGACCGGCATTGATATGGACAAGCTGATCGATGCGGGTAAATTCATCAGCGATTTTCTGGATCGCAAGCCAAACTCCCGGGCTGCTACGGCCTTGCTGAACAAGAGGATGAGTTGATGTGCGGCGCTGAATTGAAAGTGCTTCCCGAGGGCGTGCAGCGCGTGGCGGCCGTGCTGGAAGCAAAGGGCCATGCCCATGCGCCTGTCATGCTCGATGACGCCGCGCGCACCGCGCAGCAGGCGGCAGACGCGCTCGGTGTTGCCGTCGGTCAGATTGCCAAAAGCATTATTTTTCGCCGACGGTCTGACGATATGGCCGTGCTGGTGGTCACTTCGGGCGACCAGCGTGTTGACGAGAAAAAAGTGGAAGCCCTGGTCTGCCCTGACGGCAAGCGGCTGGGGCGTGCGGATGCGGAGTATGTCAAAGCCCGCACCGGTTTTTCAATTGGCGGGGTGTCACCGCTGGCCCATGCCACGCCTTCGCTCACGCTGATTGACCAGTCGCTGTTTCGCTTTGATGAGATATGGGCCGCGGCCGGGCACCCGCATGGCGTGTTCCAGTTGTCGCCACAGGAGCTGCAGGGCCTGACCGGTGCGCCGGTGGCAGACCTGGCGGTGAATCCGGAGGATGAAGAACGGGCCTTGCAGCGCGCGATCACCTTGGTGACGATGCGGGCGCAGACCATCGATGCTGAAGCCGATGTGCCGTCCCCCTGCATTTCCGTATGCCGCATGAGCACTACGTCCGGACTCTGCGAAGGGTGCTTCCGTACCCGCGACGAGATTGCCTCCTGGAGCCGTGCCGACAATGACGGCAAGCGAAGCCTGTGGAAAATCATCGAGCAGCGCATGACTGCCCTGCGATCATGACCACGCGGTCACCGGCAGGCGAGCTGAAGCACATCAGCTTTCATCTCGATTTCATCTCGCCCTATGCCTACCTGGCGTTTGAACTCCTGCCAGAAGCCTTGAGGGGCTTGAGCTACAGCGTCAGCTACAAGCCGGTGCTTTTCGCCGCCATGCTCAAGCAATACGGGCAACTGGGCCCGGCAGAAATCGCGCCCAAGCGCGACTGGACCTACCGCCAGGTGCTGTGGCTGGCGCACAGCCGGGGCGTTCCCCTGCAGCTTCCGGCCAGCCATCCGTTCAATCCCTTGCCCTTGTTGCGGCTTGCGCTCGCCTGCAGTCCCGAGGCAGAACCGGCCTCGCCCAACCGCTACGTCTGCGAAACGATTTTTCGCCATGTCTGGCAGGGCGGCGCCGAGGCTGGCAATGCGCAGCGTTTCGAGTCGCTGCGCCAGCAATTGGCGCCACGGCGCGACGTACAGTGTGACGCGGTCAAGGCGCAGCTATTGGCCAACACCGAAGCGGCGATTGCCGCAGGCGTTTTTGGCGTGCCCGCTTTTGCCGTCGACGACAAGCTCTTCTGGGGGCTGGATTCGCTGCCCATGCTGCGCGCGTATCTGCAGGGAGACAGCTGGTTCGAAGGCCCCGACTGGGAGGCTGGGGCCAAGGTGCTGACGGGCGTTCGGCGTCAGTAAAGTGGGCGCATGCCCATGTAAAAATGCGCTGAACGAGGCCACATCAGGGAGTTCAGAACATGCCCGGCGCATTCAATTTTTCGGCTTCTCCGTTTGACTGTCTGACGCTGGATGAACAGCGGCAGGTGCAGGGCAGTGTGGATATTGCCTACTATCCACAAGGCGCGATCATCTTGGAGCTGGGGGCTCAGCCCAGCCACCTCTTTATCATCATCAAGGGCTTCGTCCGCCAGTTCGATGGCAATGAAGTGGTCACCACTTACGGCCCCGATGACTGCTTTGACGGGCGCGGGCTCATGTCGGGCAGGGTCAGCAGTCGCTTTGTGGCGGCAGAAGAGGTCGTGGCCTACCAGCTGGCCAGGCAGACGGTCAGTGACCTGATCGCGAGCAACGTCACCTTTGGTGCCTTGTTGTTCTCGGATCTGTCCCAAAAGCTGAGCGCGCTGTCTGAGCGGCAAAGCCGGCACGAGCTGCAGTCGCTGACGATGGCGCGCGTGGACGAGGCTTTTGTGCGTACCGCGCATTTTGTCGATGCCGATACCTCCATTCTGGAAGTGGTCAGGCAGTTTCACGCGCTGCGTACCGCCACCCTGCTGGTGCGTGACGGGCGTGTGAGTCCACCCGCGCTGGGGATTTTCACCGCCACCGGCCTGCAGCGGGCCATTCTGAGCGGCACGCCGCTGGACCGCCTGCCGGTGAGGGAGCTGGCGAATTTCTCGCTGATCAAGGTGCGGCCGGGCGACCAGCTGGGAGATGCGCTGGCCGTCATGATCAAGTACAAGGTGCACCGGGTGGTCGTAAGCGAAGGCGAGCAGATCACCGGTGTACTGGAAGCGCTGGACCTCTTCAGTTTTCTGTCCAACCATTCCTACCTGATCAATATCCAGATCCTTGAAGCCCAGGATGTGGCGACACTCAAACAAGCCGCCCTGCAGATCAACCGACTCATTTCACTGCTGCATCGAAGCGGCACCAAAGTCGATCTGATTGCCCATCTCGTGCAGGAGCTCAATGCCAAGCTGTTTGAGCGGGCCTGGCAACTGCTTGCCCCCCCCGATCTGGTGGCCAATAGCTGCCTGTTTGTCATGGGCAGCGAGGGCCGGGGTGAGCAGTTGCTCAAGACCGACCAGGACAATGGACTGGTGCTGCGCGATGGCTATGTCTGCTCGGTGGACGTGGCAGGCGTGTGCCAAAAATTCTCACAGGCGCTGGCGGATTTTGGCTATCCGACGTGCCCCGGCAACATCATGGTCAGCAACCCGCAGTGGTGCCAGAGCGTGACGGACTTCAGCCAGACGATCCGTTTGTGGTGGATGACGGCCAGCCCGGACAGCCTCATGGCCCTGGCGATATTCCTGGACGCGCACGCGGTGTGCGGTGATACGGCATTGCTGGAGCAGGTGCGCGCGGCGGTGCTGGAAATGACGGCTGATAACGATGCCATGCTGGCGCGGTTTGCGGCGGCCGTCAACGCCTTCGGGAACGGCGGCACATGGTGGAATCGGCTGCCTTTCATGGGAGATCAGCTCAAGGAAGCCCTTAGCATCAAGAAAATGGGCCTGTTTCCACTGGTGCATGGCATACGCAGCCTGGCGCTGGCACACAACATCAGCGCCACCTCGACGGAAGAGCGGGTCCAGGCCCTGACCGCTGCCGGGAAGTTGCCCGAAAAACTGGCAGCCGACCTGGTCGACAGTCTGCATTTTTTTATGGGGCTCAGGTTGAAAGCCGGCTTGCTGGAACTCGAAACGGGGCATGCGGCCTCTGGCGACATTCAGATGGACAAGCTCAGCAGCCTGGACCGTGACTTGCTCAAGGAGACTCTGGGCGTCGTCAGGCAGTTCAAGGCCTTGCTGAACCATCGCTTTCACCTGGAGGCCTTGTGACCTCCTTAAGCTTCTTGCCCATGACCTGGGCTGCAGCGCTCAAGCGTGAATGGATGTTGTACCACCTGGGCGATCCGCAGTTTCGCTTCATGTGGGACAAGCCCCCGGAAAACGAGTGGGTGGCGCTGGATTGCGAAACCACCGGGCTGAACGTCAAGTCCGATGACATTATTGCGATTGGTGCTGTCCGTATCCAGGGCAACCGCATCATGACCAGCGAACGCCTTGACTTGCTGGTGCGCCCTGAAAAGCGCCTTTCAGCCGACAGTGTGCGCGTGCACCGCCTGCGGGAGCAGGATGTGGCCCAGGGCATGAGCGCGGACGAGGCCATGATGAAACTAATGCATTTCATCGGCAGCCGGCCGCTGGTGGGCTACTACCTGGCGTTTGATGTGGCCATGGTCAACCGGGTGCTGTTTCCGATGCTGGGCATGGGCTTGCCCCAGGCCAAGATCGAGGTGTCAGCCCTGTACTACGACTACAAGTACCGGCAACTGCCGCAGCAAGCGCGTGACAGTGGCGCCATTGACCTGCGGTTTGACAGCCTGATGAAAGACCTGGGCTTGCCGCTGTGGCCGGCCCATGATGCCCTGAATGACGCCGTCATGGCGGCGCTGGCTTTCTTGAAATTGCGGCAGTTGCAGGCGGGGTGAAGAGGCGGTTGCCCGGCGCGGACCCGATTTTTCGGGTGAGGGTGGGCTGAGTCGCTGATATCGGCTGTTTTAGCGCGATTGTTGCAGTCTGCCTGTTGGATATGCTTGATGTCCGGCTTAAAGACTGACAGCGGGTCTTCAGACTTCTGAATTGACCGCCCCAAACCGGTCATAGACTAAACAGATTGCCCGTCAACCATATGGCAACCATTTCGTCGAGTTGCGTACCGGCCACCGACCAGGTCCCGACATTGGATTAATCTACCGCAAAGTGGACATTGGGTTTCAAAAACTGTTTCCTCTAAGGAATGACGAGGCAGTTGCTGGCTTCGGTGCGCACCGCCTGGCGATCCGCGGCCTTGGGCCTGCTCGGCGAGCCATCGCGGATCGGGCACATGCAGCACCCCATAGCGACCGCAGACAGCGCGGTGCAGCTTCGACTTCAGCCCAGGCCGAGCGCCTTGTGCGCCAGCGCCAGGAAGACTTCGCGCTCCGCGGGTGACAGCAGCGCCAGGATTTCAGACTGCAAGGCGTTCACCACCGGCCGACAGGCAGCCAGCAATTGTTCGCCATCGTGCGTGAGGTGAAGCCGGCGCGCCCGACGATCCTGAGCGCTGACCACACGCTGCACGAGGCCCTTGCGCTCCAGGCGGTCGATCACTCCGCCGATCGTGGCGCGGTCGAAGCTGATGGTCGCGGCCAGGCTGGCCTGGTCGATGCCGGGCTGCTTGGCAATGGCATTGAGCGCGGCAAACTGCACAGATGTCAGATCGAAGCCCGCAGCCTGCATCCGGGTTTGGAAGACCTGCATCGACTGCTGATGCAGGCGCCGTATCAGGTGCCCAGCCATCTTGGTCTCGTCCATTCATGCCTCCGTTTGTCGCACACCCCACACCGTTTTGCGTGGCTTCGTGGACTCGCTTGACGATTGTAGTATGTATTAATATGATATGCATACTTATTATTAACAGCCAACGAACTACCTGAAGGAGACACCATGCAATACCACGTTAGCGGCTTCCAACCTGGCGACCCCGATGTCCATGCTGCGGACCCCAATGCCTGGCGCGCGGGGAACGCGCTGCCGGAAACGGTGGACGTGCTGATTGCCGGTTCTGGGCCGGCGGGCCTGTGCCTGGCCGCCCAGCTCGCCCAGGTACCGCAGATCCGCACCATGCTGGTCGAACCCAAGCTCGGGCCGATGGAAAAGGGCCAGGCCGACGGCATCAGCGTGCGCTCGATGGAGATGTTCCAGGCTTTCGGCTTTGCCGAGAAGGTCATGCGCGAGTCGGTCTGGATCAACGAGACCACCTTCTGGGCGCCGGGATCGGGTGCGCCCCTCAAGCGCGTCGCCCGAGTGCAGGACGTGCCCGACGGCATCTCCGAGATGCCACATGTGCTGATCAACCAGGCGCGAGTACACGACATGTTCCTCGACGTCATGCGCAACTCGCCCACGCGGCTGGAGCCCAGCTACGGCATGAAGGTGGCCACGCTGACGATCGACCCCGCCGCTGCCGAGTACCCCGTCACCGTCACGCTGGAGCACACGGCCCCGGGCCGCGAGGGCCAGACCGCGACGGTACGCGCCAATTACGTGATCGGCTGCGACGGCGCACGCTCGAACGTGCGCAGTGCCATCGGCGGTGCGCTGCACGGCGATGCGGCGCACCATGCTTGGGGCGTGATGGATCTGCTAGCCACCACCGACTTCCCCGACTGGCGCATGAAGTCCTTCGTGCGCTCGCGGGATGAAGGCATCCTGATGGTGCTGCCCCGCGAGGGCGGTCATTTGGTGCGCCTGTACGTCGAGCTCGACCGTTTGGGCGAGCACGAGCGCGCCGCCGACCGTGGCATGGGTGCCGAAGACATCATCGCCAAGGCACAGCGCATCTTGCATCCGTTCAAGCTGGACGTGAAGGATGTGGTCTGGTGGTCCATCTACGAGATCGGCCACCGCCTGACCGACAAGTTCGATGATGTACCCGCGGACCAGGTTGCCACGCGCGCGCCACGGGTGATGCTGGCCGGCGATGCTTGCCACACCCACAGCCCCAAGGCCGGACAGGGCATGAACGTGTCGATGGGTGACACCTTCAACCTGGGCTGGAAGCTGATCTCGGTACTGACCGGCCGTGCCGACCCGGCCCTGCTGCACAGCTATTCCGGCGAACGACTCGCCGCGGCCAAGGGTCTTGTCGAGTTCGACCACAAGTGGGCTCGTGTCGTCGGCGCCAAAGCGGAGGACGATGTCATGGAGGGCCTTCCCCGAGTGGCGCGCGAGTTTGTCAACAACCTGCCTTTCACCTGCGGCCTGACCATCCAGTACGAACCCAGCGCACTGACTGGCGCGGCCACCCACCAGGCGCTGGCCACCGGTTTTGACATGGGCAAGCGCTTTCATTCCGCCCCCGTCATCCGGCTGGCTGACGCCAAGCCCATGCAGCTGGGCCATTGCATCGATGCTGACGCGCGCTTTCGGTTGTTCCTCTTCGCTCCCGCGAACGACAACGGTGGTTCCGGTGGAGCGGTCGCCACGCTGTGCGACTGGCTCGAACGCGACCCCGCTTCGCCCGTGCGCCGCCACACCGCGCCAGGCGAAGACGTGGATGCAGTGCTCGACACCCGTGCCGTCTTCCAGCAGGGCTTTCGCGAACTGGACTACGCCGCCATGCCCACGCTGCTGCGTCCGCAGGTGGGTCGCTACGGCTTGTGCGACTACGAGAAGGTCTTCTGTGTCGACCAGAAGCGCGGGGAGGACATTTTCGAGATGCGCGGCATCGACCGGGCCGCGGGATGCATGGTCATTGTGCGCCCGGATCAGTACGTGGGCCATATCCTCCCGCTGCATGCCCGCGATGACCTGGCGGAGTATTTCGCCGCCATCCTGCGAGTGCGCGGCTAAGATGCCAACGCATCGCAGGCGCCCGCCGGATCGCTGAGGACGGAAAACAAAGGCCCCTCGGATCTTCTTCCAGCGTCAACAATTACGGGCCGAGATATGAGGGTGGACTACACGGTCCATGACCGGCCGTATCCAGTCGTTCGCACATTGAAGGCGAGTATCCGCTTTGGGCACGTTGCCGAATGCCACGTACGGCTTCTGACTGGAGTCGAACTGGGCAACCGGAAAGCTGTCTGTCGTGAATGACTCTTTCTGCTGCAAAGCAGACAATCCACCATTCGTTTCCTGAATAGGCGTGCAGCAATCCTTGTGCCAAAAAAAAGCCGGGCATCTGCCCGGCTTTTCAGAGATTAAAAACCGCCCGGCTTAGTGGCCCGAAGACTTCGAAGCGCCCAGACCCGTTTCTGAACGGACTTGCTGCGACTTGAACAGGCCGCGCTCTATGGCTGCCTGCGGGCTGCGGTCAAGCATCGAGAACAGCCACACACCCACGAAGCCGATGGTGATCGAGAACAGGGCTGGCGAGGTGTAGGGGAACAGGGACGAACCTGCCGGATGGCCCAGCACGGCTTCCCAGACGGAGGGCGACACGATGGTCAGACCGACTGAAGAGATCAGCCCCAGGAAGCCGCCAATCACCGCGCCTTTGGTGGTGCAGTCTTTCCACAGCACCGACATGAACAGCACCGGGAAATTGGCTGAAGCGGCAATCGCAAAGGCCAGGGACACCATGAAGGCAATGTTCTGCTTCTCAAACGCAATGCCCAGAATCACAGCAACCACGCCAAGCGCCAGCGTGGTCATGCGGGAAACTTTCAACTCCGAAGCGCTGTCAGCCTTGCCCTTTTTGATGACGGTGGCATAGAGGTCGTGCGATACAGCCGATGCGCCTGACAGGGTCAGACCCGCCACCACTGCCAGAATGGTGGCAAAAGCCACGGCCGAGATGAAGCCGAAGAACACGTTGCCGCCGACCGCCTTGGCCACCAGAACGGCTGCCATGTTGGCCGAGCCGCCGCCGCCCTTGATGATGCCCTTGGCGGTGTCCGCAAACTCGGGGTTGGTCAGTACCAGCGTGATGGCGCCAAAGCCGATGATGAAGATCAGCACATAAAAGTAGCCAATCCAGGTGGTCGCCCAGAACACGGATTTGCGGGCTTCCTTGGCGTCAGGCACCGTGAAGAAGCGCATCAGGATGTGGGGTAGGCCGGCGGTGCCGAACATCAGCGCCATACCGAAGGAAATCGCCGAGATGGGGTCTTTAATGAAGCCCCCTGGCCCCATGATGGACAGGCCGATTTTGGAGGCATCTTCCGGTGATTTTCCGGCATTGGCCGCCAGCAGGGTTTTGACTTCAACGCCTTTGGCAAAAAGTGCTTCGGGGCTGAAACCGAACTGCATCATGACCATGAAGGCCATGAAGGTGACGCCGGCCAGAAGCAGGCAGGCCTTGATGATCTGCACCCAGGTGGTGGCCGTCATGCCACCAAACAGCACGTAAATCATCATCAGCGCGCCGACGATCACCACGGCCATCCAGTATTCCAGGCCAAACAGCAGCTTGATCAGTGCGCCAGCGCCTACCATCTGCGCAATCAGGTAAAACGCCACCACCACCAGGGTGCCGGAGGCGGCAAAAATGCGGATCGGTGCTTGCTGGAAGCGGTAACCGGCCACGTCCGCAAAGGTGAATTTACCCAGGTTACGCAGGCGCTCGGCCATCAGGAAGGTAATGACAGGCCAGCCGACCAGAAAACCAATCGAGTAGATCAGTCCGTCATAGCCGGAGGCCATCACCGCAGCGGAAATACCCAGAAAGGATGCTGCTGACATGTAGTCGCCGGCAATCGCCAAGCCATTTTGAAAGCCGGTAATGCCGCCGCCGCCGGTGTAGAAGTCTGCCGCGGATTTGGTTTTGGAGGCCGCCCATTTGGTGATGAAGAGGGTGCCCACCACAAAAATGGCGAACATGCTGATCGCCACCCAGTTGGTCGGCTGCTTGTCAACCTGCCCCAGGTCGCCGCCAGCGGCTTGAACCGCAGCGGCGGCAAACAGTGCCGTCAGTGCCGTCAGGAATTGAAGTCCAGCTTTCATTTTGAAGCCTCCTTCAGGATTTCGGCGGTCAGCCGATCGTATTCGCCGTTGGCACGGCGGACATAAATGCCGGTGATGACAATGGTGAAAACGATCACACCAAAGCCGATCGGAACGCCCAGGGAGGTGACGCCGGCCCCAATGGGTTGCGCGAGGAAGGGCTTGTCGAATGCAATCAGCGCGATGTAGCCGTAGTAAACGACCATCATGAGGGCGGTCATCGACCAGCCGAATACGTTGCGTTTTCTGCGAAGCTCGTGGTACTTTGGATTGGCCTCTATCTTGGCCACCATGGGATCAACCTGGACAGGATCACTCATCTTTATCTCCTCCGACTTGGGTAGTCAGTAATGGCAACAGCCCGGATGGGCGTTGCAGGAGGTGGATTCTGTGGTGGGGTTCTGACCAAGTCCTTACGTCAGATGCGGGAAATTTAGTAGGGAGTTTCCCTTGGTCCCTATCCCGGAAAAAGTGGGTAAGAGGCATTCACCCATCTGATTTATCGCATTAAAAAATCATGTCTACGGGTTAGTACGCTGACTGTAAGTATTTGTTAAGTTTGGCGTAAGTTGTTGTTGGGCCGGCGTCAGAATCGGGTCAGCACGAACCCAGATAGTGGGCTTGGGTGCCCGTCCTGGGTGGTCAAAGTAAATTACCGATGGAGACAAAAAAATGGCAATAGCGGAAAACAAACCCATGACAGCGGAGCAGAGGAAAGTGATTTTCGCCTCTTCGCTGGGTACAGTATTTGAGTGGTACGACTTTTACCTTTATGGCTCACTGGCGGCGATCATCGCCAAGCAGTTCTTCAGCGGACTGGACGAGGGCTCTGCATTCATTTTTGCGCTGCTGGCTTTTGCGGCTGGTTTCATCGTGCGACCTTTTGGCGCGCTGGTGTTTGGCCGCCTGGGCGACATGATTGGTCGCAAGTACACCTTCCTGGTCACGATTGTGATCATGGGCCTGTCCACCTTCATTGTGGGCTTGTTGCCCAGCTACGCCTCGATTGGGGTGGCGGCACCCGTCATCCTGATTGCGCTGCGCATGCTGCAGGGCCTGGCCCTGGGCGGTGAATACGGTGGTGCTGCGACCTACGTGGCCGAGCACGCGCCACACGGCAAGCGTGGCGCCTACACTTCCTGGATCCAGACTACGGCGACGCTGGGCCTGTTCCTCAGTCTGCTGGTCATTCTGGGTGTCCGCACGGCTATTGGCGAGGCTGCATTTGCCGACTGGGGCTGGCGCGTTCCTTTCGTCGTCTCCATCCTGTTGCTGGCAGTGTCGGTGTACATCCGCCTTTCCATGAACGAGTCGCCTGCCTTTCAGAAAATGAAGGCAGAAGGCAAGACGTCCAAAGCGCCATTGTCTGAGTCCTTTGGCCAATGGAAGAACCTGAAGATCGTGATTCTGGCCCTGATCGGCTTGACCGCCGGCCAGGCCGTGGTCTGGTATTCGGGCCAGTTCTACTCGCTGTTTTTCCTGACTCAAGCCCTTAAGGTTGACGGTCCGACGGCCAACATTCTGGTGGCCTATTCCCTGATTCTTGCGACGCCATTTTTCGTGATTTTCGGTACGCTGTCAGACAAGATCGGCCGCAAGCCGATCATCATGGCAGGTTGCCTGCTGGCCGTTGTGACCTACTTCCCGGTATTCGGTGCGCTGACCAAGGCGGCCAATCCGGATCTGGCTGCAGCGCAAGCCAAGAATCAGATTGTTGTGAGCGCTGATCCCAAGGAGTGCTCATTCCAGTTCAACCCGACCGGCACGGTCAAATTCACCAGTTCCTGCGATATCGCCAAGCAGGTCCTGGCAGGTGCCTCGGTGAGCTACGAGAACACTGCAGCGCCAGCCGGTACGGTTGCCACCATCAAGATTGGCGAAACCGCCATCACCAGCTACAGCTCCAAAGGCTTGAGCGCCGAAGAGGCCAAGAAAAAGGATGCCGAGTTCAAGAAACTGGTTGCTGGTGACCTGAAGGCCGCTGGCTACCCCACCAAGGCTGACCCTGCCAAGATGGACAAAGTCATGGTGACGGCTATCCTGTTCTATCTGGTGCTGCTCGTGACCATGGTGTATGGCCCGATTGCTGCCATGCTGGTGGAATTGTTCCCGACCCGCATCCGCTACACCTCCATGAGCCTGCCGTATCACATCGGTAATGGCTGGTTCGGCGGCCTGCTGCCGACGACAGCCTTCGCCATCGTCGCGCAGACCGGCAACATGTACAACGGCTTGTGGTACCCGATCATCATTGCCGGTGTTACCTTCGTGGTGGGCACCTTGTTCATCAAGGAAACCAAAGACGTGGATATCTACGCTAACGACTGAAGGGCCTTACCCCGGCGCAGGCTCTTGATGCCGGCGCCGACCCCTACGGTTTTCGGATAGCGAGCAGGCCCCCGCCATTACGTGCCGGGGCCTGTTTCTTTTGGAAAGTGACAGTTTGGAATGGTGCTGCGGGAACGCCCTGAATTGCGGCGCCCCAAAATGAGTTAGATTGGGCAGCAGGGGATAAATCAAAGAAGACCTTCCAAGGTCTATGCGCCATGCATTCCATGGCGCACTTACTGGAGACAAACCGATGGTTTACACAAAGACGGAGTTGGGGCAATCAGCCCTGCAAACCCGGTCTTTTGCATTAACGCCCAGGCAGCGTTCGGCATTCATCATGTTTGACGGCAAGCGCAGTCTGGATGACGTTATCAAGGCGACTGCTGGCTTGGGGGTGACTGCCGAGGATGTGAGTCACCTGGTGGCGCTGGGCCTGCTGGCGGCTCCTGTCGCCGTGGTGCCTTACGTGGATGCGCCACCCGCGGCGACCCCTGTGCAGGACGCTGACGCAAAGCCCAGCCAGAATTCGCAAGAGCATTACTCAAGGGCCTACCCCGTTGCCTCCCGGCTAACCGCGAATCTGGGTTTGCGCGGCTTTCGGCTCAACCTGGCTGTAGAGGCTGCGGGCGATCTGGCCAAGCTGCAGGAGTTGGCCCCCAAAATCAAGGAAGCCGTGGGTCCTGAGAAATACAAGGAACTTGAACGCGCCCTGTATGAATGAACTGCAAGGGAAGGTCGTCACGAGGCATGCTTCGGCTCTGGCGTGCCTCAGCGCCTGAATTTCCCGTCAGTGCCAATGATTGACAAATCGGCGAAATCAAGTCCGGTGTGGTCTTCCGGACTGTAGCTCACCTCAAGCCCGCCGAGGTCGAACTTGTGCATGCCGTCCAGCGCAGCGATGATTTTCTCGCGCGTCGGTTTGGGTGAGGCGCGGCGTAGTGATTCCACCAGAACTTTGGCTGCCACGAATCCTTCCAGCGTGGCTGGCGAAAGTTCCAGGTCATCCTGTTTGCGGGCCAGGTCATGCGCTTCCTTGATGAAGGCATAGGATGAGGAGCGCTCATACGGCAGCACCTGCGTGATGATGACGCCCCGGCTTGCGTCTCCCAGCAGTTTGATGAAACCGCCAGACGCGTTATTGGACAGCGTGACCACCTGTGCCGCAGATCCAGCCGCGCGCAAGGTCTTGATGCCGCTGGCCACAGCAGTCCCAGACCCAATCCAGATTACCGTCTGGGTGTTCGTCTTGATCAGTTCTGAAACGATGCCCGTGTATTCGGGTTTGTCGCGAGAAAATTTCAGTACCGCCACCGGCTTCAGCTTGGCTTTGCTCAGTCCTTTGAGGGTTCCCTCAAGCCCATCCTGGCCAAAGGAGTCGTCCACATGAACCACGGCAATGCGACTGATCCCAACGGTCGTCAGGTGCTCGATCGCTTTTTGCGCTTCGCGCTGGTAGCTGGAGCGCACGTTGAAAATCTGCCTCTTGACTGGCTGGTGCATTACCGCTGCGCCGGTGGACGGAGCGATCAAGGCTATGTCATATTTGGCTAGCAGCGGAATCATCGCTTCAGTGTGCGGCGTGCCCCGGTTCATGAACAAGGCCAGCACCTTGCGCTCTTCTATCAGTATGCGAGTGTTTTCCTCGGCCAGTTTCACGTCAAATTTGTCATCCAGCGTGATGATCTCGATCTTTTCGCCCCGGATACCGCCCCTGGCGTTAACGCTGTCAATGTAAAGCCGCGCCCCCGCCATTGATTCCTTAACTGTAGCTGCCACCGTGCCCGTCACGCCCACTGTCTGGCCAATCAGGATTTGGGCCTGGCTCGCTTGGCCCAAGGCCGCCATCAGGAGGGCTGTGCACCAAAAACTTGCTTTTCTCATCGTGTTTCCTGGGTTTAATCGAGGCCATAAGTGGACCATAGATGCCCGGAGTCGATATGGAAAAGCTTTCATGGCATACCTGTTTGGGCGATGGCTTGCTGCTTTATTCCCACAAACGACACCCACAAAGCCGCTGCCTGGAGTGATTTATGCCGAGCCGTGGGCGCGAGATGATGGTTGGTGATCCAGACGGGTGAGGATGAATTTTTCGGTTGAGCTTGCTGGTGGCGTCGGACGGCTTTCTGGGGGCACTCACATGGCGCTCGCGTGCCGTAATGGGTGCCTCGTCGGGTGTGAGCGGGTGAGGCGCAACTGGCAGCAGCGGCGGCACACCTCCCAGAAGAAATGTGGCGATTTTTCATCCAGCCCCCCAAAGGGAAACGCGCCGCACCCTTTTTCGAACTTACGTCCTGGCGCGGGGGATGGATTTCAAAGGCTCGCCGAACTGGAATGGGTCAAAACGTTTTATGCCAACCTCGAAAGCAAGGTTGGCAAGATACCCATTCGTTTGCTGCCGTCCAGGCACTGGAGCATCAGGTCCTGCGAAACATGCGGGGGCTCGGTCAACTTCAGGCATGAAGCTTCCCGCTTAAGGTCTGGGGACGCCAGGGTACGGGTCAGTGGCGCTCAGCGCTTGAACTTTCCGTCGGTGCCAATGATGGACAGATCGGCGAAATCAAGCCCGGTGTGATCGTCATTGCTGTAGCTCACCTCAAGTCCGCCAATATCCAGTTTTCGAAGGCCTTCAAGCGCTGCCTGGATTTTTTCGCGGCTCGGTTTGGCGCCGGCGCGGCGCAAGCCTTCGACCAGTACCTTGGCGGCCGCAAAGCCCTCCAGCATGGCTGGGCTGAGGTCGGTTTTTCCCCTGCTCTTGGCCAATTCCTGCGCTTCCTTGACCATGGGGTAGGCGATAGATCGTTCATAGGGAAACACCTGCGTGACGATGACGCCGCGTGCATGCTCGCCCAGACTCTTCACAAAGCCGCCCGAAGCGTTGTTGGATAGTGTCACTATCTGTGCGGTAGAGCCGGCTGCGCGGAATGCCTTCACCCCGTCCACCACGGCCTGCCCGGAAGCCACCATGATGACGGCCTGCGCGTTGGACTGAAACACCTTGGGCGCCGTCAACGTGAAGTCGGGCTTGGCGCGGTTGAATTTCTCCAGCACGACCGGCGTGAGTTTTGCCGTTGCCAGACCTTTTTGCGCACCGGCCACACCGTCGGCCCCGAAGCTGTCGTCCGCATAGAGAATGCCGATCCGGGTGATGCCCATCGAACTCAGATGGGTGATGGCTTTTTCAGCTTCGCGCTGGTAGGTGGCGCGCACATTGAAAATGTGCTTTTTGACGGGCTGGTGCAGCACCATGGCGCCGGTAGACGGGCCAATCAGCGGAACGCCGTACTTGTCGAGCAGGGGAATCATCGCCTCTGTGTGCGGTGTGCCGCGTGTCAGGAACATCGCCACCACGTTTTGCTCTTCAATCAGCTTGCGCGCGTTTTCGGCGGCCAGTTTTGGATCAAACTTGTCGTCGAGCGAGATCAGTTCTATCTTCTGGCCGCCGACGCCCCCTTTGGCATTGATGGCGTCGATATAGAGCTGCGCGCCCTCCGTGGTTTCTTTGACGCCGGCGCCCACTGCGCCGGTGAATCCCGCCGTTTGTCCGATCAGGATTTGGGCCTGGCTGGCGTGGCTCAGGGCGAGCATCACGATAGTTGCGCACCACAAAGTCAGTTTATTCATTGTGCATACCTTCTGTTTTTATAGAGGCCTCAAGTGGATCATGAAGGTCTGCTCGCTACGAGACGGGAAAACCACTATCTCGCGGCGGATATGACGTCCTCACGGGACTTAACCCCACGCCCGACATCCGCAAGGACAGTGCCTAGAATGCTTGACCTCTTCAGGAAAGACCCAATCAATGACCCAGGGAATCATCCGCATTCGCGGCGCGCGCCAGCACAACCTCAAAAACCTTGATCTGGACATTCGCACCGGCGAAATGACGGTGGTCACCGGCCCCAGCGGCTCAGGGAAATCCTCGCTGGTCTTTGATACGCTGTTTGCCGAGGGCCAGCGGCGTTATGTGGAGACTTTTTCGGCCTACGCCCGGCAGTTTCTGGACCGCATGGACAAGCCGGCCGTGGACAAGGTTGAAGGCGTGCCGCCGGCCATTGCGATTGACCAGACCAATCCGGTGCGCTCCTCGCGATCAACCGTGGGCACCATGACCGAGCTAAATGACCACCTGAAGCTCCTGTATGCCCGCGCTGCCCGCTTGTTTGACAGACAGACCGCGCAGGCGGTGCGGCATGACACGCCCGAGTCCATCTACGCTGAGTTGATGGCGCGCACGAAGGGCAGCGATCCCAGGGTCATCATGACCTTTCCGGTCGAGCTACCAGGCAATACCAGTGCAGAGCAGCTCGCACAATGGCTGTCGGCCAGCGGCTTTACGCGTGTCCATGCAGAGCGGGAGATCAGCACGCCGGCCGGTCCGCACAAGCTGCTGGATGTGGTGGCCGACCGTTTTCGTCTGCACACGGCTGAAAAGATACGTGCCATCGAGGCCATTGAAACGGCCCTCAAACGCGGCGGCCGCCTCAATGTCTATGTTCAGAACGCTGAAGAAGGTGCTGCCGAAGAGATGTGGCGTTTTTCAACCGGTCTGCACTGTCCCGACAGCGATCTGCGTTACACCGACCCGACGCCTTCCCTGTTTTCCTTCAACTCGGCCATGGGGGCCTGCGAGACGTGCAAGGGCTTTGGCCGCGTCATTGGCGTGGACTACGGGTTGGTGATTCCCAACGACAAGCTCACGCTGCGTGCCGGCGCCATCAAGCCCATGCAGACACCGGCCTGGAAAGAAGCGCAGGATGACCTGATGCGCCATGCCGAGGCGGCAGGCATCCCGCGCGACACGCCCTGGTACAAGCTCACGCCCGAGCAGCAGGGTTGGGTCATCAACGGTTCGCCAAGCTGGAACGGCAAGTGGAACCAGCACTGGTTCGGCATCAAGCGCTTCTTTGCCTACCTGGAAAGCAAGGCCTACAAGATGCACATACGCGTGCTGCTGTCCAAGTACCGCAGCTACACGCCTTGTGAAACCTGTGGTGGCGCGCGCCTCAAGCTTGAGCCGCTGCTGTGGCGCCTCGGCTCCAAGGAGGCTGCCGATGCGGTACTGCCGCCCGCCCAGCGCTTCATGCCGGTGGGCGTGCAGTGGAGCCGTGAACAGCTCGAAGCGCTGCCGGGTTTGTGTGTGCATGACCTGATGCGTCTGCCCATAGACCGGCTGTCGCTGTTCTTCGGCGGCCTGGCGCTGGACGTGATGGGCGAGGACGCCGAGAAGCAGGCGCTGAAGTCGCTGTTTGAGGAAATCCGGACCCGGGTGAAATACCTATGTGATGTCGGCATCGGCTACCTCACGCTGGACCGGCAAAGCCGCACGCTCTCGGGCGGGGAGGTGCAGCGCATCAACCTGACCACCGCGCTGGGCACCTCGCTGGTCAACACCCTGTTTGTGCTCGATGAGCCGTCCATAGGCTTGCACCCGCGCGACATGAACCGCATCACGCAGGCCATGCACCGGCTGCGCGATGCCGGCAATACGCTGGTGGTGGTCGAGCACGATCCGGCCGTCATGCTGGCGGCCGACCGCATGATTGACATGGGGCCGGGGCCGGGCGAGAAGGGCGGGCAGATCGTGTTCGATGGCACGCCCGAAGACCTGAAGCATGCCGACACGCTGACGGGCGCCTACCTCGGCGCGCGCAAGCAGGTCGGGATGGGCTTCAAGCGCCCAGTGACGGACAACACGCCGCGGCTGATCCTGGAAGGCGCGCGCGACCACAACCTGAAAAACCTGACCGTCGAGTTTCCGCTGCAACGCCTGGTGTGCGTGACCGGCGTCAGCGGCTCGGGAAAATCCACGCTGATGCAGGACATCCTGGCGCCCGCACTGCTGCGCCAGTTTGGCAAGGCCACCGAAACGCCGGGTCTGCATGACCGGCTGATGGGCGCAGACCACCTGACCGATGTGGTGTTTGTCGATCAGTCGCCGATTGGCAAGACGGCGCGCTCCAACCCGGCCAGCTATGTTGGGGCCTGGGACGCCGTGCGGGAACTGTTCGCTCTGGCGCCGCTGTCCCGGCAGCGCAGTTACACCGCCTCGAAATTCAGCTTCAACAACGGCGACGGGCGTTGCCCGACCTGTGGCGGTTCGGGCTTTGAACATGTCGAAATGCAGTTCCTGAGCGACGTGTATTTGCGCTGCCCCGATTGCGATGGCAAACGCTACCGGCCCGAAATCCTTGAAGTCACCATCGAGCGAAAGGCTATCGGGCAGCTTTTGCCAAGACTGCTGAATGTGGCCGATGTGCTCGATCTCACCGTCAGCGAAGCCGTGCAGCTGTTTGCGCAGGACCGTGAGGTGGTGCGCGCGCTGCAACCCATCGTCGATGTGGGGCTTGAATACGTGAAGCTGGGCCAACCGGTGCCGACGCTGTCGGGGGGCGAGGCGCAGCGGCTCAAGCTGGCAGGTTTCCTGGCCGGCGCCAGCAAAACGGCCGGCAAAAGCAAGAGCGCCAGCGGGCAAGCCCTGGCGCTCAAGCATCCCGGCCGCGGCACGCTCTTTCTGTTTGACGAGCCGACCACCGGCCTGCATTTTGACGACATCGCCAAGCTCATGCGTGCGCTGCGCAAGCTTCTGGAGGCGGGGCATTCGCTCATCATCATCGAGCACAACCTCGACGTGATCCGCTCGGCCGACTGGCTGATTGACCTCGGGCCCGAAGGCGGCGAGGCCGGCGGCCTGCTGGTGGCCGAGGGGCCGCCCGAAGCCGTGCGCCAGCACCCGACCTCGCACACGGCGCTGGCGCTGCGCGAGTACGAGCTGGCCATGGGTCAGACCTATCAGGTGCAAGAGCAGCGGCCCAGGGCGTGGAAGACGAGGCCTGCTTTTTCCAACCTGATCCAGATCGTCAATGCCAAGGAGAACAACCTCAAAAGCCTGTCAGTCGATATTCCTCGCGGCAAGTTCAACGTGGTCACCGGCGTGTCGGGCTCGGGCAAATCCACGCTGGCCTTTGACATTCTGTTCAACGAGGGTCAGCGTCGCTATCTGGAGTCGCTCAACGCCTATGCGCGCAGCATTGTGCAGCCGGCCGGGCGGCCTGAAGTCGATGCGGTGTACGGCATTCCGCCGACGGTGGCGATCGAGCAGCGCCTGTCGCGCGGCGGGCGCAAGTCCACCGTTGGCACCACCACCGAAGTCTGGCATTTTCTGCGCCTTTTGTATGTCAAGCTCGGCGTCCAGCACTGCACCAAAGACGGTGCGGCGGTCATGCCGCAGAGTCCCGAAAGCATTGCCGCGCAACTGCTTAAGACTTTCCGCGGCCAGCATATAGGCCTGCTGGCGCCGCTGGTAATGAACCGCAAGGGCGTCTACACCGAGCTGGCCGACTGGGCGCGGCCACGCGGCTACACGCATCTGCGCGTGGACGGGGATTTTCTGCCGACCACCGGCTTCCCTCGCATTGACCGCTTCAAGGAACACACGGTGGAGCTGCCGATTGCCGACATCCACGTCACACCTGACAACGAGGCCGCGTTGCGGCAGGCGCTGGCCACTGCGCTGGAGCATGGCAAGGGCGTGGTGCATGTGCTGGCGCCGCTTGATGGCCTGCAGGCGGCGATGCAGGCTGGCAGCAGCACGAAAGCGATTGGCAAGCTGGAAGCCTTCTCGACTCGCCGCGCCTGCCCTGTGTGTTCAACGTCTTACCCGGAACTCGACCCGCGCCTGTTCAGCTACAACAGCAAGCATGGCTGGTGTCCGGACTGCGTCGGCACCGGCGTGAAGCTCACGAAAGACCAGCGCAAGGTGTTTGACGATTCGGTGCTGGGCAG
This sequence comes from uncultured beta proteobacterium, assembly GCA_963793855.1. Taxonomy (GTDB): domain Bacteria; phylum Pseudomonadota; class Gammaproteobacteria; order Burkholderiales; family Burkholderiaceae_C; genus Polaromonas. The sequence goes on along the minus strand of CAWCBL010000001.1, from coordinate 1,718,033 downwards.
CGATGACAACAAGGGCCGCGAGCAGACCTTTGGCGAACCCGAGACCGACGACGTGCTGGATGCCGTCTGCCCGACCTGCGAAGGCACGCGCCTGAACAGGCAGGCCCGCGCGGTGAAGTTTGCCGATGTGGGCATTGCCGACATTGCCGCGCTGTCGGTAACGGACGTGCGCAGCTGGGTGGACCAGCTGGCGCTGGCGGGCCGCGAGGCCGGCATTGCCCGCGACCTGATTCCCGAAATAAAAAGTCGCCTCGAATTCCTCGAAGACGTTGGCCTGGGCTATCTCACGCTGGACCGTGGCGCGCCCACGCTGTCGGGCGGCGAGGCGCAGCGCATCCGGCTGGCCGCGCAACTCGGCTCCAATCTGCAGGGCGTCTGTTATGTGCTCGATGAGCCCACCATTGGCCTGCATCCGCGTGACAACCAGATTTTGCTGAGCGCCCTGGGCAAGCTCAGCGATCGTGGCAACACGCTGGTGGTGGTCGAGCATGATGAGGACACCATTCGCCGCGCCGACAACATCATCGACATCGGCCCTGGCGCCGGCAAGCGAGGCGGCCGGCTGGTGGCGCAGGGCACGGCCGCCCAGCTGTCTGCCGTACCAGAATCGCTCACAGGCCGTTACCTGGCGCATCCGCTGATTCATCCTTTGCAGTTGCGCCGCGAAACCCTGACAGGAACAGCCGTTGCTGACCCCGATTCAGCGGAGCCATCAAGCACGGTCGCTGCAAAACCGGTCAGCAAGCAAAAGCAGGCTGCACTGAAAGCCCAGGCCCTCAAAGCCGCTGCCGCCAGCGCCAGCGTTTTACACAACGCAGCCCCAAGCGCAGCCAGCCCCTTCACCTCCTGGCTCACGGTGGACAAGGCCACGCTGCACAACCTGAAAAACGTCTCGGTCGATGTCCCGCTGTATCGTCTGGTCGCTGTCACAGGTGTCTCGGGCTCCGGCAAATCCACCCTGGCGCGCGACGTGCTGCTGACCAACGTCCATGCCGGCGTCATGCTGCGATCCACCAAGGCCGGGCGCGAGGCCGACGACGCCGGCCAGCATCCGGCCTGGACCGGCTGCCTGGCGCTGGAAGGCTACAAGGTCGTGGATCGCGTGCTTGAAGTCGACCAGACGCCCATCGGCAAAACGCCGCGCTCCTGCCCGGCCACCTATATCGGTTTCTGGGACACGGTGCGCAAGCTGTTTGCCGACACGCTGGAAGCGCGTGCGCGCGGTTACGCGGCCGGGCGTTTCAGTTTCAATACCGGCGAAGGCCGCTGCCCGACCTGCGAAGGCGCGGGGGTCAGAACCATTGGCATGAGCTTTCTGCCCGACGTGAAGGTGCTGTGCGAAACCTGCCACGGCGCGCGCTTCAACCCCGAAACGCTGGCCGTCACCTGGCGCGGCAAAAGCATCGGCGACGTGCTGAAGATGGAAGTCGATGAGGCGGTGGACTTTTTTGCTTCCATGCCCGCTATCGGCCACCCGCTGCAGCTGCTCAAGGATGTAGGCCTGGGCTACCTCACGCTGGGCCAGCCCTCGCCCACGCTGAGCGGCGGCGAGGCGCAGCGCATCAAACTGGTGACGGAGCTGAGCAAGGTGCGCGACGACATCACCCGGCGCGGCCAGAAAGCGCCGCACACCCTCTATGTGCTGGATGAGCCCACGGTGGGCCTGCACATGGCCGACGTGGAAAAGTTGATTCATGTGCTGCACCGTCTCGTCAACGGCGGCCACAGCGTGATCGTGATTGAGCACGACCTGGACGTGATTGCCGAGGCCGACTGGGTGATCGACCTGGGGCCGGATGGCGGCAATGCGGGCGGGCTTGTCGTGGCGTCTGCGCCGCCGGAGGCGGTGGTGGCGCTGGGAACCCCGACCGGGAAAGCGCTGGAGAGTGTGCTGGCGCGGGTTTAGAAGCTGGATTTGCTATCAAATAAATAGCTGCTTGTCGCCGTATTCACGGGGCTGGAGGCTAGAAATGCTTGAAAAATGGACTGACGCAGAGGTGACATGCCTTCAGGTGTTGCCCTGATGCGGCATGGGCCCGGGTGACGCATGATGGGGCATCGCAAGCCGCGACATGACTCCAGGAGACTCTTATGCAACGCCGCCAATTACTGCAATCTGCCGCCGCACTGGCGGCTCCCGCCCTGGCCACTTTGGGCCTTGCGCATGCCCAGGGTTTTCCTGCCCGCCCGATCAAGCTCATTGTTGCCTTTCCGGCCGGTGGGCCGACCGACATCACCATGCGTTCGCTGGCCGACAACGCCTCCAAAATCCTGGGTCAGCCGGTAATTATCGAGAACAAGCCCGGTGCCGGCGGCAGCTTGCCGGCGCAGCAGCTGCAAACCTCGGCGCCTGACGGCTACACGCTGGCGCAGATTCCGCTGGGGGTGTTCCGCCTGCCGTACACGACCAAAATCAGCTGGGACCCGGTCAAGGACATTGCCTATGTGATCAATGTGACGGGCTACGCTTTTGGCCTGGTCGTGCCGGCCGACTCACCGCTCAAAACCTGGACGCACTTTGTGGCCTGGGCCAAGGCCAACCCCGGCAGGCTGACCTATGGCTCGACCGGCACCCTGACCAGCCCGCACCTGACGATGGAGCTGATCGCGCAAAAGCTCGGCCTGCAGCTGCAGCACATTCCTTACAAGGGCAGCGCCGATTTGATGCAGGCGATTGCCGGCGGGCACATCATGGCGGCAGCCGATTCGACCGGCTTTGCGCCGCTGGTGGAAGCCGGCAAGATTCGGGTGCTCAACACCTGGGGCGCTGAACGCCTGGCCAAGTTCCCCGATGCGCCCACGCTCAAGGAGCTGGGGCTGGACCTGGTGCAAAACTCGCCGTTTGGCATTGGCGCACCACGCGGCACGCCGCCGGCCGTTGTCAAGCGCCTGCACGACGCCTTCAAGCAGGCGATGGAGCAGGACAACTACAAGGCGGCGCTGGCCCGCTATGACATGGTGCCCATGTACATGAGCACGGCGGGCTACAGCAAGTTTGCGCAAGAGACTTTTTCGCGCGAGAAGGCGCTGGTTGAAAAACTGGGTCTGGCTAAAGCGCCCTGAGTGCTGCTTGAGCGCCGCGCTGGCTCAAGCAGCGTAGAGTGGACTCGCCTGAACAAAACCTCGGACCTCCCCGAAGCCTTGTGTGCTGCTTTGCTGCTTAGATATGGGGCGCGGCATGTTTTCCCATCCCAATGCCCTGCTGATACGCTCGATATTTGAGGCCGTGGCCCCCGCTATCCTTTTTTCATCTAGCAGCTAGACTCGGCAGGGCCTGCTGGATGGCGGGCAAAGTACGCACAATCGTGCGTATTCGTGGCGGCTGCGTGCGGGGCCGTCTTGCGCATGTCTTGTGAAGGAAGTTCCCATGTTGTCGCGTCGCCATTTCGTCTCTCGCAGTCTGACGCTGGGCGCTGCCTCCGGCCTGCCGCTGGCAGCCAGCGCCCAGACGGCCTTTCCCACCAAGCCGCTGCGCATCGTCGTGCCCAATGCACCGGGCGGTGCGGCTGACCTGACGGCCCGGGCCGTTGGCCAGAAGATCAGCGAGGCGCTCGGCCAGCCCGTGGTCATTGATAACAAGCCCGGTGCCGGTGGCGTGGTCGCCGGCGACACGGTGGCCAAGGCCGCAGCGGATGGCCACACGCTGCTGCTGATTTCCAGCGGCACGGCGGTGAGCGCGTCGCTGTTCAAGTCCTTGCCCTTTGACACCGTGAAGGACTTCATCCCCGTCGCGCCGCTGGCTTCCTTTGACCTCGTGATCGTGGCGCCCATGGGCGGGCGCTTCAAGACCCTGGCCGAACTGGTGGCGTGGGGCAAGGCCAATCCGGGCAAGCTCAACATCGGCACGCCCAATATCGGCACCACGCAGCATCTTGCGGCCGTGCTCTTCAAATCAGCCGCCGGGCTGGATGCGCAGATCGTGCCGTTCAATGGCACACCGGCCGTCATCAACGCACTGCGCGGCGGCCAGATCGACGTGGGGCTGGACATCCTGAGCCCGCTGCTGGCGCAGATCAAAGCCAGGGCGCTGCATCCGCTGGCCATCACCGGCGAGAAGCGTTCGCGCATGCTGCCCGAGGTGCCGACGGCGAAGGAGGCCGGCGTATCGGGCTTTGCGGTGGCCTCGTGGAATGGATTGGCCGTGCCTGCCAAAACACCGAAAGAGGTCGTCGCGCGCCTGAGCAGGGAAGTCGCGGCGGCGCTCAACGATCCGGCTGTCAGAAAGCAGCTGGAGGACCTGAACCTTGACCCGCATCCGGGCACGCCCGAGCAGGCGGCGGCATTGCTGAACAATGACATCAAACGCTGGAACGACGTGATCGTGCGTGCCAAGATTCCGCGCCAGTAGTCATCACGGCAGGCATCGCAGTCGGCATCCATTTTTACGGGAATTAATTCATGAAGATAGAAGGTATCGGCCTCATTGGCTATGGCGAAGTCGGCAAGATTTTCAGTGCGGGCCTGAAAGACAAACCCGGCGTGACCACCCTGTCCGCCTGGGACGTGAAGCTGGCCAACCCCGCCACGCAGGCGGCCGAGCAGGCCCATGCGCAGGCGGCAGGCGTCACGGCGCAGCCGTCTGCGCGCGCGCTGTGCGAGGCGAGCGATCTCGTCATTTCGGCCGTGACCGCGTCCAACACCCTGGCCGTCGCCCAGGAGGCGGCGCAATTCATACGTCCCGGCACGATTTTCCTGGACCTGAATTCCGCCTCGCCCGGCACCAAGCAGCAGTGCGCGGCGCTGATTGACGCGGCCGGTGCGCACTATGTGGAGGCGGGCGTCATGACGTCCGTGCCGCCTTACGGCGTCAGGGTGCCTATGCTGCTGGGCGGGGCAAAGGCGGCCGAACTGGCACCGCTGCTGACCGGCTGGGGCATGGACGTCAAGGCCGTGAGCGACCGGCTCGGCGTGGCCAGCGCCATCAAGATGTGCCGCAGCGTCATGATCAAGGGCCTGGAGGCGCTGGTCATCGAGAGCTACGCCACGGCCCGCGCCTACGGTGTGGAAGACCATGTGCTGCCTACGTTGCAGGAAACCTTTCCCAGCATCGACTGGAGCGAGCAGGGTGCGTATTTCTTCAGCCGCGTGGTGCAGCACGGCCAGCGTCGTGCCGAAGAGATGCGCGAGTCCGCGAACACCGTGCGCGAGGCCGGCTTCGAACCCTTCATGGCCGCTGCCATCGCCAGCAAGCACCAGTGGGTGGCCGACCAGGCCAAAGCCGGTGTATTTGCGGGTCTGGGCAAGGGCGCGCGCTGGCAGGACTTTGCTGACCGCCTGCTGGCCGCGCGTAAGCCATGATGACGTCCTGACTGCGGCCGATGTTCGACATTCTGGCAATTACCGGCCCCATCTACATCACCATCGTCCTCGGCTTTGTCACGACGCGTCTGGGCCTGTTCAGCAAGGCTGACATGCGGGTGCTGGGCAAATTCGTGATCAACCTGGCGCTGCCCGCGCTGCTGTTCAATGCGCTGGCACAGAGGCCTCTTGGCGAGATTCTCAACGGCCGCTATATGCTGGTCTATGCCCTTGGCTCGCTGCTAACGATGGGCCTGGGTTGGCTGTGGGCGCGCCGCGTCGCCCGCCAGGATGGCACCACCAGCGCCTACTACGCCATGGGCATGTCCTGCCCCAACAGTGGTTTTGTCGGTTACCCGATTGCCCTACTCACCCTGGGCCCGGTGGCGGGCGTGCTGCTGGGGCTGAACATGATTGTCGAGAACCTGCTCCTGATTCCGCTGCTGCTGGCGCTGGCCGAAAGCGGGCAGGGGCGCGGCGGCGCCTGGCACCTGGTGCTGCGCCAGTCACTGCTCAACCTGCTGCGCAACCCCATGGTGCTGGGGCTGCTGGCCGGCTTGCTGGTCTCGCTGATGGGCTGGAAGCTGCCGTCTCCAGTCGGTCGCACGGTCACGCTGTTCTCGCAGGCCAGCGGTGCGCTGTCGCTGTTTGTCATCGGGGGGGCGCTGGTGGGCCTGCAGATCCAGGGCATGCGGCGCCAGGTGGCGCAGATCGCCGTGGGCAAGCTGCTGCTGCACCCGCTGGCCGTGGTGGCGGTGCTGCTGCTGTCTGAGGCCGCCGGCCTGATGCCCATGGAGTCGCAGCTGCGCATGGGCCTGGTGTTGACGGCGGCCTGTCCCATGATGGGTATCTACCCCATCCTGGCGCAAAGGCACGGCCGTGACGGCCTGGCTGCCGCAGCCCTGCTGGGCGCCACGGTGGCCTCATTCGCCACGATCAGCCTGCTGCTGTGGATTTTTCAGCAGCTTCCAGGCTGGGCTGGCTGACGGGCGCCTGGTCCGCCGTCAGTCCGCCTTGACCCGACCGGAGCTGATCACCGGCTTCCAGCGGGCAATTTCGCGGCTGATGTGCTCGCCAAAGGCTTCGGGTGTGGTGGGCGCGGCAATGGCCCCTTCGTTGGTTAAGCGTGTTTTGAGTTCTGCCGAGCCCAGTGACTGGTTGATTTGTGCGTTGAGTTTGCTCACGATCTCCCGCGGCGTGCCCGCCGGAGCCACCACGCCATACCACTGGTCAGCCTCAAAGCCCTTGTAGCCGCTCTCGGCCACGGTAGGCACGTCGGGCAGGGCGTCCAGCCGCTGCGGGCTGGAAACTGCCAGCGCGCGAAGCTGGCCGTTCTTGATCTGGCCGATCACGGCGGGTGCGCCGGTAAACAGCAGCTGGATTTGTCCGCCCATCAGGTCCGTCACGGCGGGTGCGGTGCCGCGGTACGGTATGTGCAGCATCGACGCTCCGGTCTCCAGCTTGAAGTATTCCGTGGCCAGGTTGGCCGCGCTGCCGTTGCCGCCTGAGCCGTAGTTCAGCTGGCCGGGTTTGGCTTTGGCCAGGGCCACCAGTTCCTTGACGTTTTTCGCCGGCACGGCGGCGTTGACCACCAGCACGTTGGGTACGCGCGCCACCCAGGCCACCGGAGCAAAGTCTTTCACCGGGTTATAGGGTAGCTTGGGATAGAGGCTGGGGTTCACCGCCAGTGTGCCGATGTGGCCCATCAGCAGGGTGTAGCCGTCGGCCGGGGCCTTGGCTACCTTGTCCGCGCCAATTGCGCCACCAGCGCCGGGAATGTTGTCCACGATCACGCCTTGGCCCCAGGCTTTGGTGAGCTGCTGGCCGATGGCGCGCGCCAGAATATCGGTACTACCACCCGGCGTGAACGGCACCACGATGTGGATGGGTTTGGACGGGTAAGGGGCAGTCTGGGCCTGCACCGCAGTCAGGCTGAAAAAAACAGTGCAAAAAACGAAGGTTGCCCTTGTTGCGTGGGTGTAAGGTGCTATCGTTTTCATAGTAATTTCAGTCCTTGCTTAGTTGCTTGTTGGCGGTGTTTTCGATGAGCGCCAGGGTGGCCTGCTGTGTCAGGGTGGCCGGCCGCAGCGAACTGGTGACCAATGACACGCGCGTTCGCAACGGCGGTCCGGATATGGTACGCATGGTAAACGCCGATGGTCTGATGGAACTGGCGACGGCATTACGCGACAGCAAGGCGCAGCCTGCACCGTCGGCCACCAAGTCGAGAATGGCAGACACGCCGTCAATCTCCAGCGCAATCGTGGGCCGGCAACCGATGCCCGCCATCTCGGATTCAACATGCATGCGTATGGCATTGGGCCGACTGGGGATCACCAGCGGCAGCCTGGCTACCTCCCGGAGTGCGATGGGCGGCGGCGGGGGGTCTTCGGGCAGGCCGGGCGGGCGTGCCTGCACCAGCAGCAGGTCCTCGTCCAGCAGCGGCGTCATTTCGATGCCGGAGGCGGGCTGGGCGTTATAGAGCACCGCAATGTCCAGCCGGCCGTTGAGCAGCCATTCCTGCATCACCGTGGAAAGGCCTTCACTGATGGACAGTTGGGCATCGGGCATCTGCTGACGGAAGGCACGCGTCAGCGGCACCGTCAGCACCCGTGCCAAAGTAGGCGGCAGGCCAATCGCCACACGCCCGGCCAGAGAACCGCGCACGCGGCCCAGCTCTTCGCGCGCACGCTCCACCTGATGCAAAATGCCGCGGCCGTGCGCCAGCAGCAGCTTGCCCGCCTCGGTGGGAGTGGCGCCGCGGCCATTGCGCACCAGCAGGCTTTGGCGCAACTCCACTTCCAGCAGCCGCACCTGTCGGCTCAAGGCGGGCTGCGCCACATCCAGCGCGATGGACGCGCGCGTAAAGCTGCCGAGTTCGGCCACGCGTACAAAGTATTCAAGTTGTTTGAGATCCATGGTCAGATTAAATGTGCATAGCTGATGTCGATCAATGCCAATATGTTATATCAGCTAGAGCGAGCCCCCCGTTCTGTAACACACGCCTTACGCTGACAATTGAGGCATGATTAAAAGTGTCCTATCTTGTCTGCCATGACGACCGAAATCAAAGGCATCTCCTCCATGGCCACTCGCCAGGTGCTGGCTGAGTTGGTGGATGCGTTTCAGCGCCGTTCGGGCTGCCGCGTGGCCATCGAATCGGTGGGCGGGGTCGATGCGGCCAGGCGCGTACAGGCCGGCGAGGCTTTTGACGTGGTCGTCCTGGCGTCCGATGCGATCGACAAGCTGATCGCTGCCGGCTGCGTGCAGGCCGGCTCCAAAGTGGACCTGGTGCGCTCGGGCGTGGCGGTGGCGGTGCGCGCAGGTGCGCACCAGCCCGACATCTCGACCGAAGAGGCGGTGCGCCAGGCTGTGCTCGCCGCGCGCAGCATCAGCTATTCGACCGGGCCCAGTGGCGTTGCGCTGGCCAGCTTGTTCGAGCGTTGGGGCATTGCCGGGGAGATCCAGGGCCGCATCGTGCAGGCCGCCGCCGGGCGTGCCGGTGGGCAGCCTGGTGGCCCGGGGCGCGGTCGAGCTGGGCTTCCAGCAGTTCAGCGAGCTCATCAACCTCGAAGGCATTACCGTGCTGGGCCCGTTGCCGCCCGCCATCCAGATCATCACCACCTTTTCCGCCGGCGTGTGCACTGGCACGAGCAAGGCTTCAGCCGTGCGCGCCATGCTGGACGACATGAACTCGCCCGAGGCAACTGACGCCAAGCGTCGCCAGGGCATGGAGCCCTCCTGACGGGCTTTGGTCGTCGTGCCTTTTCATCCTTGATCCATAACCGCAAGCGAGTTTTTCATGACTTTTGATCGCAAGGTCGATGTCCAGACCTTTCTCAACGAAAACCCGTTTTTCCGGCTTACCAGTGGCTGATCTTCGCGCTGTGTTTCTGTCATCGTGCTGCTGGACGGTTTCGACACCGCCGCCATCGGCTATATCGCCCCTTCGCTGATCAAGGAGTGGGGCGTTACGCGGCCGGCGCTGGCGCCCGTGCTGAGTGCCGCGCTGTTCGGCCTGGCCGCCGGCGCCCTGTCGGCGGGCCCGCTGGCCGACCGGCTGGGCCGCAAGCTGGTGCTGGTCGGCTCGGTGCTGGTGTTTGGCATCGCCTGCCTGGCGTTCGGCCTTTGCCGGCTGACCTGACTCAACTCACCGTGCTGCGCTTCGTCACCGGCCTCGGGCTGGGCGCCGCCATGCCCAACGCCGTCACGCTGATGAGCGAGTACTGCCCGGACCAGCGCCGCGCCATGCTGACCAACGCCATGTTCTGCGGCTTTCCGCTGGGCGCAGCCTTCGGCGGCTTTCTGGCCGCCTGGATGATCCCGCAGTGGGGCTGGCGCAGCGTGCTGGTGCTGGGCGGCATGGTGCCGCTGGTGCTGGTCGTGCTGCTGGTGCTGCTGCCTGCCGGAATCGGTGCGCTACATGGTGGCCAGGAGCCAGCCGGTCGAGCGCATCCGCGCCGTGCTGCGCCGCATCTCTGCCAGCGGCGCCAAGGCCGACGTCCTTCGTCATGACCGAAGACAAGCCCGCGACCCGGGCCAAGAGCGGCATCGGCGGTGGTGCTCTCGCGCAGCCTACCGCGTCGGCTCGCGTCATGCTGTGGCTGGCCTATTTCATGGGCCTGGTGATCTTCTACGCGCTGATCAACTGGATGCCGATCCTGTTCAAGGATGCAGGCATTGCCGCCGCAAGATGCCGCGCTGATCGCCGCGCTGTTCCCGCTGGGCGGCGTGGGCGCCATCTTCTTCGGCTGGCTGATGGACCGCTTCAACGCCAACCGCATCATCGCGGTGGGCTTCGCGCTGACGGCTTTGCCGATCTACGCCATCGGCCAGGTGGTCGGCAATGTGGGCCTGCTGGTGCTGGTGGTGTTTGTGGCCGGCACGCATCATGAACACGGCGCAGTCGTCCATGCCGGCGCTGGCCGCAGGCTTCTACCCGACGCAGGGCCGCGCCACCGGCGTGGCCTGGATGCTGGGCATGGGCCGCTTCGGCGGCATTGCCGGCTCCTTTCTGGTCGCTGAACTCGCGCGCCGCCAGCTCGGCTTTTCCACATCTTCATGGTCGTTGCCGTTCCCGGTGCAATTGCCGCCATTGCGCTGCTGGTCAAGCAGTATGCTCATCCCGAGACGCGCTTTGGAACGCACCACAGGACGGGCCGAAGTGCTGAGCCATTAAGACCGTTCAGAAACCGATTCACCATTCCCACGACAAGGACCCCCATGATCATCGACTGCCACGGCCACTACACCACCGCCCCCAAAGCGCTGGAAGACTGGCGTAACCGCCAGATCGCAGGCATCAAGGACCCGGCGATGATGCCCAAAGTGTGCGAGCTGAACATCAGCGACGACGAATTGCGCGAGTCGATTGAGGCCAACCAGCTTCGCCTGATGAAAGAGCGCGGGAGCGACCTCACCATCTTCTCGCCGCGCGCAAGCTTCATGGCCCACCACATTGGCGACTTCAATGTGTCGTCCACCTGGGCGGCAATCTGCAATGAGCTGTGCTACCGCGTCGCGCAGCTGTTTCCCGACAATTTCATTCCGGCCGCCATGCTGCCGCAGTCGCCCGGCGTTGACCCTGCGACCTGCATTCCGGAGCTGGAAAAATGCGTCAAGGAATACGGCAATGTCGGCATCAACCTGAACCCCGATCCGTCCGGCGGCCACTGGACCTCGCCGCCTCTGAGCGACAGGCACTGGTACCCTATTTACGAAAAAATGGTGGAGTACGACATTCCCGCCGATGATCCACGTGAGCACCAGTTGCAATGCCTGCTTTCACACCACCGGCGCGCACTACCTGAACGCCGACACGACGGCCTTCATGCAGTGCCTGACATCGATTTGTTCAAGGATTTCCCCACGCTCAAGTTTTTGATTCCGCATGGCGGCGGCGCCGTGCCCTACCACTGGGGCCGTTTCCGCGGCTTGGCGCAAGAGCTGAAAAAGCCTTTGCTCGACCGAGCATCTGCTCAACAACATCTTCTTTGACACCTGCGTTTATCACCAGCCGGGCATCGACTTGCTGAACACCGTGATTCCGGTGAAGAACATGCTGTTTGCCAGCGAGATGATCGGTGCCGTGCGCGGCATCGACCCCGAGACCGGCCACTACTACGACGACACCAAGCGCTACATCGAAGCGTCAAAAATCCTGAGCAACGAAGACCGTCACCAGATTTACGAAGGCAACGCGCGCCGCGTGTTCCCGCGGCTGGATGCGGCCTCAAACCGAAAGGCAAATGATCATGAGCATGAACCATTTAGGCATCGTCAAGCGCAACATCGTGCGCGCCGACAAGGCCGCCGTTGAAAAACTCTCACGCTTCGGCGTCGGCCACGATCCACGAGGCCATGGGCCGCGTCGGGCTGATGAAGCCCTATATGCGTCCGATCTACACCGGCGCGCAGCATGTGCGGCACGGCGGTGACCGTGCTGCTGCAGCCCGGCGACAACTGGATGATGCATGTGGCCGCCGAGCAGCTGCAGCCCGGTGACGTTGCTGTCGCTGCCTGCACCACCGACAACTTCGACGGTTTTTTTGGCGACCTGCTGGCCACTTCGTTCCAGGCGCGGGGCGCCAACGGCCTGATCATCGATGCCGGTGTGCGCGATGTGAACGAGCTGGAGAAGATGAGCTTTCCGGTGTTCAGCCGCGCCATCCATGCCAAGGGCACCATCAAGGCCACGCTGGGTTCGGTCAATATTCCGGTCGTGTGCGCCGGCGCGCTGGTCAATCCGGGCGACGTGGTGATTGCCGACGACGGACGGCATCGTGGTGGTTCCTGCCGCCATCGCCGGCCAGGTCGCCGATGCGGCCGAAGCGCGTGAGAGCTTCGAAGGCGAAAAGCGCGCCAAATTTGCCGCCGGTGTGCTGGGCCTGGACATGTACAAGATGCGCGAGCCGCTGGAAAAAGCCGGCCTCAAGTACATCGACTGAATCCCGTAAGCACCCTGTCACTGCGTGCGCAACCATGAACCATTTCAGCCCGGCCTTTGCCGGCAAGATGGACTCTTGTTTGAAATGTCCGGTGAACTGCCTGGTTTCCGCGTGATGGAGCGCCGCCGGTTCGCCCGCGAAGCAATAGGGGCCGGAATGCGCGGCACCGCCCGTCACGGCTGATTTCTCTGCATCCTTCTTATTAGGAAATATCACTTATGAAGACCGTCAAATTTCTGTCCAGACGCCAGCTGGGCCTGGCCGGTGTGTTGGTCGCCCTCGCAGCGGCCCTGCCGCTGCAGGCCGTGGCACAGGCCTATCCTTCTAAGCCGATCAAGATCGTGGTGGGCTACGCCGCCGGCGGCGCGGTGGACGCAGTGGCACGCGCCGTGGGCCAAGCCATGTCGGTCAGCCTGGGTCAGCCCGTGCTGATTGAAAACAAGCCCGGTGCCGGCACAAACATCGCGGTCAAGTCGGTCATCGCTGCCGAGCCTGACGGCTACACGCTGATGCTGGCTGCCAACGCGCTCGCGGCAAATATGGCCTTGTACAAGCCGGCTCCATTTGATGCCGAGCGCGATCTGGTGCCCGTGGCATTGGTGGGCCGCGTGCCCGTGGTCATCGCGACCAACGCCCAGTCAGGGCCGTCCAGCCTCGCCAAACTCATAGAGGCTGCCAAGGCTAAGCCGGGCAGCGTGGCTTATGCGACGCCGGGCAACGGTTCCACGCCGCACATGGCGGTCGAGTTGTTCGATCGGGCGGCCGGCATTTCATTGATGCACGTGCCCTACAAGGGGGGCGCGCCGGCCATTACTGACGTCATAGGCGGCCAGGTACCACTGGTGGCCGTGAACGCCCTTGAAGTGCTGCCGCACGTCAAGAGCGGCCGCCTTAGGGTGCTAGCCGTACTCACTCCGAATCGCACCGCCATCCTGCCTGATGTGCCGACGATTGCCGAGTCCGGCTTTCCCGGCTTCGAAGCATCTGTGTGGTATGGCTTCGTCGCGCCGGCTGCCACGCCCAAGGCTGTCGTAGCCAGGCTTCATGCCGAAGTGCAAAAGGCGCTGCAGACCCGGGAAGTGCGTGAGCGCATGACCTCGGTAGGCGGCGAGGTAATTTTGGGCTCCGCCGAACAGTTTGGTGCGCTGATCCGGTCCGAGCGCCAGCGCTACGAAAAGCTGGTGCGCGAAGCCGACATCAAGACCGATTAAGGGAGAAAGATACTATGGAATTCACAAAAACCCCCGGCTGGCTTGACTGGTACGCCGGCCCGTCCAAGCCGAAATTCACACTGCCCGCAGGCGCGGTGGATGCGCACTGCCACGTCTTTGGCCCCGGCGCCGAGTTTCCTTACGCCCCCGAGCGCAAGTACACGCCCTGCGATGCGTCCAAGGCCCAGCTTTACGCGCTGCGCGACCACCTGGGCTTTGCCCGCAATGTGGTGGTGCAGGCCACCTGCCACGGTGCCGACAACCGCGCCATGGTCGATGCGCTGGTGAACGCCAACGGCAAGGCCCGTGGCGTGGCTACCGTCAAGCGCAGCGTGAGCGATGAAGAGCTGCAGGCCATGCATGCTGCTGGCGTGCGCGGTGTGCGCTTCAATTTTGTCAAGCGCCTGGTGGACTTTACGCCCAAGGATGAGCTGATTGAAATCGCCAACCGGATCAAGCCCCTGGGCTGGCATGTCGTCATTTACTTCGAGGCGGTGGACCTGCCCGAGCTGTGGGACTTTTTCACCACGCTGCCGACCGATGTGGTGGTTGACCACATGGGGCGCCCCGATGTGAGCAAGCCGGTGGATGGACCCGAGTTCGAGCTGTTCGTCAAGTTCATGCGCGAACACCCGAACGTGTGGAGCAAGGTCAGCTGCCCCGAGCGGCTGTCGGTGACCGGCCCGAAGGCATTGGCTGGCGAGCAAAATGCCTACCGCGACGTGATTCCGTTTGCCAAACGCATCGTGGACGAGTTCCCCGACCGCGTGCTCTGGGGCACCGACTGGCCGCACCCCAACCTGAAGGACCACATGCCCGACGACGGCCTGCTGGTCGATTTCATCCCGCACATCGCCACCACGCCCGAGCTGCAGCGCAAGCTGCTGGTCGATAACCCGATGCGCCTTTACTGGCCCGAAGAATTGAAAGGCTGATCATGTCTTTACAAAAAACCTATCTCGACGTTCCCGGCACCACCATTTTTGATGCCGAACAAAGCCGCAAGGGCTACCACCTCAACCAGTTCTGCATGTCGCTGATGAAGGCTGCCAACCGCGAACGTTTCAAGGCCGACGAGCGGGCCTATCTGGACGAGTGGCAAATGACGGAAGAGCAGAAGCAGGCCGTGTTGGCCCGCGACCTCAACAAGTGCATCAGCCTGGGCGGCAACATCTACTTCCTGGCCAAGATAGGCGCCACCGACGGCAAGAGCTTCCAGCAGATGGCTGGCAGCATGACGGGCATGACGGAAGAGGAATACCGCGACATGATGATAGGCGGCGGCCGCTCCGTCGAGGGCAACCGGGTGATCGGCGAAGACGGCGATGCCCAAGCCCAGCACCAGCCCCAGGGAAAATCCAGCAAGAAAGCGAGCGCCTGACCATGGCCAAGATCACCGCCAGCGTATACACCTCACACATCCCCGCCGTGGGCGCCGCCATCGACCTGGGCAAGACCCAGGAGCCCTACTGGCAGCCCGTGTTCAAGGGCTACGACTTCTCCAAGCAGTGGATGAAGGACAACAAGCCCGATGTCATCTTCCTGGTCTACAACGACCACGCCACAGCCTTCAGCCTGGACATGATCCCGACCTTTGCCATCGGCACGGCCGCGGAGTTCACGCCGGCCGACGAAGGCTGGGGACCGCGCCCGGTGCCCAAGGTCATCGGCCACCCCGAACTGGCCGCGCACATCGCGCAGTCGGTGATACAGCAGGATTTCGACCTGACCATCGTCAACAAGATGGACGTGGACCACGGCCTGACGGTGCCGCTCAGCCTGATGTGCGGCCAGCCCGCCGCCTGGCCCTGCCCGGTGATTCCGTTTGCCGTCAACGTGGTGCAGTACCCGGTTCCCAGCGCGCAGCGCTGCTTCAACCTGGGCAAGGCCATCCGCAAGGCCGTCGAGAGTTTTGACCAGGACCTGAACGTCCAGATATGGGGCACGGGCGGCATGAGCCACCAGCTGCAGGGGCCGCGCGCCGGCCTGATCAACAAGGAGTTTGATAACGCCTTCCTCGACAAGCTGATTGCCGACCCGGCCGCCGCCGCTGCCATTCCGCACATCGACTTCGTGCGCGAAGCGGGCAGCGAAGGCATTGAACTGGTGATGTGGCTGGTGGCCCGTGGCGCCATGGCCGACGTGGCCGGCGGCAAGCCGCCGAAAGTCGCGCACCGCTTTTACCATGTGCCCGCATCCAACACGGCCGTCGGCCACCTGATTCTGGAGAATACCTAAATGAGCAAAACCATCAAAGTCGCCCTGGCGGGCGCCGGTGCCTTTGGCATCAAGCATCTGGACGGCATCAAGAACATAGCCGGCGTCGAAGTCGTCTCGCTGATCAGCCGTGACCTGGAAAAGACCAGGGAAGTCGCCGCCAAATACGGCATCGGGCATGTCACCACCGACCTGGCCGACAGCCTGGCCCTGCCCGAAGTGGACGCCGTCATCCTCTGCACGCCGACGCAGATGCACGCCGAACAGACGCTCGCCTGCCTGAAGGCCGGCAAGCATGTGCAGGTGGAAATTCCGCTGGCCGACAAACTCAAGGGCGCTGAAGAAGTCGTGGCCCTGCAAAAGCAGACCGGCCTGGTCGCCATGTGCGGCCACACCCGCCGCTTCAACCCCAGCCACCAGTATGTGCACAACAAGATCCAGGCCGGTGAATTCAACATTCTGCAGATGGATGTGCAGACCTATTTCTTCCGCCGCACCAACACCAATGCGCTGGGCCAGGCCCGTAGCTGGACCGACCACCTGCTGTGGCACCACGCTGCCCACACCGTGGACCTGTTTGCCTATCAGTGCAACAGCCCCATCGTGCAGGCCAATGCCATCCAGGGGCCTATCCACCCGGTGCTGGGCATTGCGATGGACA
Organism: uncultured beta proteobacterium; assembly: GCA_963793855.1. Classification (GTDB taxonomy): domain Bacteria; phylum Pseudomonadota; class Gammaproteobacteria; order Burkholderiales; family Burkholderiaceae_C; genus Polaromonas. Next base: position 1,701,699 of record CAWCBL010000001.1, on the reverse strand, counting down.
TGTCCATCCAGCTCAAGGCCGCCAACGGCGCCATCTGTACGCTAAGTCTGAGTTTCAATAACGACGGCCCATTGGGAACCTACTTCCGCTACATCGGTGACACGGCGACCTATCTAGCCCGCTACGACGACCTGTTCACCGGCAAGGAAGAGCAAATCGACGTCAGCAAAGTGGCCGTGAGCATGAACGGCATCGAACTGCAAGACCGCGAGTTTTTCTCCGCCATCAGGGAAGGCCGCGAGCCCAACTCCAGCGTCGGCAAGGTGTTTGCCTGCTACCAGGTGCTGCACCAGCTGGAGCAGCAGCTCAATAAATCATGATGACTGCCAGGCTTGGCTGGCAATGATGTGAATGACATGGATGGAGGGTGCAGCCTTCCATCCATTTTTACTTGCTGGGTGATTTGCTATTAAGGTTATAGCTGCCTGCGCTTGCCTTGAATGCGCCAGAGCCGCTTTTCATAATTAATTCCGTGCACAGGCCGAGCAGGGCGCCGAAGCCTTTGCATGGTGGCGCGGGATGCGGCCCGATCCCCGCGTGGCGATTGACAAGCTGACTGTCCCGCTGGTGTAAACGGCGACCCAATGCGCCTCGCATTAACGGCCTGAATAAGCTGCTTTATGTCCTGCGGCAGCCCTCTATACTTCAGGAATGAACGAGTCAGTACATTCCGCCAGCAAGGCCAAGACTGCGGCCAGGACCGAGGCCAGGGCGCCGTCCCCCCGTACCAACGACCCGGAGCGCACCATGGCCGACATCCTGGAAGTGGCCACGCAGGAGTTCAGCGAAAAGGGCCTGAGCGGCGCGCGCATCGACGAGATCGCCGCGGCCACGCAGCACCAGCAAGCGCATGATCTATTACTACTTCGGCAGCAAGGAAGGCCTGTACTCGCCGTGCTGGAGGAGGCCTACCGCCGCATGCGCAACATCGAGGCCGAGCTGCACCTGGAAGACCTGGCGCCCGAAGACGCGCTGCGCCGGCTGGTGGCATTCACCTTCGACCACCACTCAGGGCAACCCCGACTTCATCCGCCTGGTGATGACCGAGAACATCCACCGCGGCGAGTACCTGGCGCAGAGCAAGAGCATCCAGAAGCTCAACGTGCCGGCCATCGAGGCCATCCGCAAGCTCTACGAGCGCGGCGTGGCGCCGGGCGTGTTCCGCGCCGGGCTCGACCCGGTGGACATCCACGCGTCGATCTCGGCGCTGAGCTTCTTCAATGTGTCCAACCAGCACACCTTCGGCCTGATCTTCAAGCGCGACACGCAGTCGCCGCGAAGCCATCGCCGCGCGCCGCGACAGCATCGTCGAGATGGTCGTGCGCTTCGTGCGCAAGTAAGCCCTGACAAGGGGCGGGTCGCGAAGCGAGGCCTGCTGGCCTACCTAGGGTTTTCACCAGTATTTATAAAACTAACCAGTTCGTACATTATCGTAGCGCGGGCATTTTCTAGGAGACAAATTCATGATTCAAACAGTTGATCGACGCTTACTGCCAGCTTCATCAGCTACCTGATCGCCGCGGCCTGGCGGTGATGGTGGTGCTGGTGTTCGGCAACGTGGTGCTGCGCTACGCCTTCAACTCGGGCATCACCGTGTCGGAGGAATTCTCGCGCTGGCTGTTCGTCTGGCTGACCTTTCTGGGCGCCGTCGTGGCGCTGCAGGAGAACGGCCACCTGGGCACCGACATGCTGGTGGCGCGTCTGGGGCCTGCGGGCAAGAAGATCTGCCTGGGCGCTGTCGCTGCTGCTGATGCTGTATTGCCTGCTGGCTGCTGTTCAAGGGCAGCCTGGACGCAGACGGTCATCAACTGGGACACCACCAGCGCCGGTGATGGAAGTCTCGATGGCTACTTCTACGCGTCGCGGCATGGTGTTCGCCGTGTCGGCGCGCCTGATCCTGCTGGGCGACCTGTGGCGTCTGCTGACCGGCCAGATCGACGACGAGCACCTGATGCTGATCCAGGAGTCCGAAGAAGCCGCCCACGCCGGCAGCCGGCGACAGCCCGCTAAGAAGTCGGAGGCCTGACATGACCATCCCCATCTTCCTCGGTTCGCTGCTCGGCGCCATGGCGCTGGGCATGCCCATCGCCTTTTCGCTGCTGCTCTGCGGCGCGGCGCTGATGTGGCACCTGGAACATGTTCGACGCGCAGATCCTGGCGCAGAACGTGATCAACGGCGCCGACAGCTTCCCGCTGCTGGCCGTGCCCTTCTTCATGCTGGCCGGCGAGATCATGAACGCCGGCGGCCTGTCGCGCCGCATCGTCAACTTCGCCATGGCGCTGGTCGGCCACATGCGGGGCGGCCTCGGCTATGTGGCCATCGTCGCGGCCGTGCATCATGGCCGCGCTGTCGGGCTCGGCCGTGGCCGATGCGGCCGCGCTGGCGGCGCTGCTGCTGCCGATGATGGTCGCGCGCCGGCCACGACAAGGCGCGCTCGGCCGGCCTGATCGCCTCGGCCGGCATCATCGCGCCGATCATCCCGCCGAGCATCGGCTTCGTGATCTTCGGCGTCGCCGCCAACGTGTCGATCTCCAAGCTGTTCCTGGCCGGCATCGTGCCCGGGCTGCTGACTGGCTGCGGCGCTGTGGTTCACCTGGTGGTACCTGGTGCGCAAGGAAGAGATCGCACCGCCGCCGCGCAAGAGCGGCGCGCCGAAGTGCTTGAAGGCGCTGCAGGCTGGCGACCTGGGCGCTGGTGCTGCCGGTCATCGTCGTGGTCGGCCTGAAGTTCGGCGTGTTCACGCCCACCGAGGCCGCCGTGGTGGCCGCGGTCTATGCGCTGTTCGTGTCGACCGTGATCTACCGCGAGCTGAAGCTTCAAGCAGCTGTGCCGGCTGTTCGTCGCCGCCGCCAAGACCACGCGCCGTGATCATGTTCCTGGTGGCCGCGGCCATGGTCTCGGCCTGGCTGATCACGGTGGCCAACCTGCCGGCGCGAGGTGGTGACGCTGCTGCAGCCGCTGCTGGACAGCCCGACGCTGCTGATGCTCGCCATCATGGTGCTGGTCATGGTGGTGGGCACGGCGATGGACATGACGCCCACCATCCTGATCCTGACGCCGGTGCTGATGCCGGTGGTCAAGGCCGCCGGCATCGACCCGGTGTACTTCGGCGTGCTGTTCATCATCAACAACGCCATCGGCCTGATCACGCCGCCGGTGGGCACGGTGCTCAACGTCGTGGCCGGCGTCGGCAAGATCAGCATGGACGAGGTCACCAGGGGCGTGTTGCCCTTCATGGTCGCGCAGTTCATCGTCATGTTCCTGATGGTGCTGTTCCCGCAGCTCGTGATGGTGCCGGCGCGCTGGTTCTACTGATTCACGGATCTCGGAAGCCGGGCGTGCCTGGGTACGCCATGTCCGGCTGCCATAATCACAGCGTACAGCCGCCTCGATTTCATTCAGGAGACAACCATGAAACGTTTGATCCTCAAGACCCTCGTCGCCGCTGTGGCGCCTGGCCGCCTTCGGCATCGCCTCAGGCGCAGGAGCGCACCATCAAGTTCGCCACGCAGAACCCCAAGGGCCACCCGCTCGTGATGGGGCATGGAGAAGTTCGCCGAGATCGTGGAGGCCAAGTCCGGCGGCAAGATCAAGGTCAACCTGTTCCCCGGCGGCGCGCTGGGCAGCGACGAGGCCAACGTCTCGGCCCTGCAGGGCGGCACGATCGAAATGGCGTCGATGAACTCCGGCATCCTGGCCAGCGCAGGTCAAGGAATTCGCGGTCTTCGACTTCCCGTTCATGTTCGCCAACGGCAAGGAAGCCGACGCCGTGGTCGACGGCCCGTTCGGCAAGAAGCTGCACGCCAAGCTGGAGGACAAGGGCCTGGTCGGCCTGGCCTACTGGGAGCTGGGCTTCCGCAACATCACCAACAGCAAGCGCCCGATCAACAAGGTGGAAGACATCGCCGGCCTGAAGCTGCGCGTGATCCCCAACGCCGATCAACGTCGACTGGGTCAAGGCGCTGGGCGCCAACCCGACGCCGCTGCCCTTCCCCGAGGTGTACGCCGCGCTGGAGCAAAAGGCCATCGACGGCCAGGAAAACCCGCTCACCGTGATCGCTGCCAACAAGTTCTACGAAGTGCAGAAGTACCTGACGCTGACCAACCACCAGTACAACCCGCAGTCGGTGATGTTCAGCAAGAAGTTCTGGGACACGCTGACTGCGGCCGAGAAAGAAGATCATCTGCAGACGCCGCCGTCGAAGCCACCGCCTACCAGCGCCAGCAAGCGCGCGCCCAGGCGGCAACAGCGCTGGAGGCCGTGAAGAAGGGCGGCATGCAGGTGACCGAACTGCCGCCGGCCGAAGTGGCCAAGCTGCGCGACAAGATGAAGCCCGTGATCGCCAAGTACGCCGTGTCGGTGGGCCAGGACACCGTCAAGGACCTGCAGGACGAGTTGGCCGCGGCTCGCAAGTAAACCAGTCGCGGAGCCGCCCGCTGCAGTTCGCCTGCGCGGTTCGGCTCCGCGCAGCTTCCTTGTTCCCCCTTCCTCGCCTACGAGGTCAACACCGTCCTGAAAATGAGTAAAACCCGCATCGCTGTTGCTGGCGCTGGCAGTATCGGCCAGGCCCACATGGGCGTGGCGCTGAATAGCCCCAGCTGTGTGCTTTCCGCCATCGTTGACCCCTCGCCCGCGGCCGTGGATGTGGCGGCTAAAGCCGGTGTGCTGCTGTATACCTCGATCGACGAACTGTTGGCCAGGGACCGCCCGGAAGGCCTGATCCTGGCGACGCCCAATCATCTGCATGTGCCGCAAGCCCTGCAGTGCATCCAGGCCGGTTTGCCCATCCTGCTGGAAAAGCCGATTGCCACCACGGTGGCCGAGGGCGAGAAGCTGGTCAAGGTGGTGGATGAAACTGGCGCCAAGGTGCTGATCGGCCACCACCGCGCCCACAGCCCGATCATGGCCAAGGCCAGGGAGGTCGTCGATTCCGGCAAGCTCGGCAAACTGGTGGCCGTGATGGGCAGTGCCACTTTCTTCAAGCCCGATCACTACTATACGGACGCGCCCTGGCGCCGTGAAATCGGTGGCGGCCCTATCCTCTTGAACATGATCCACGAGGTCCACAACCTGCGCATGCTCGGCGGCGATATCGCCGCGGTGCAGGCGTTTTCCTCCCAGTCAGCGCGTGGTTTTCCGGTCGAAGACACGGTCGCCATCAACCTGCGCTTTGCCAGTGGCATGCTCGGCAGCTTCATGCTCAGCGACACCGCCGCCTGCCCGCGCAGCTGGGAGCAAACGTCCCAGGAAAACAAGGCCTACCCGAGCTACGGCGACGAAGACTGCTATGTCATCACCGGCACCAACGGCAGCCTGTCCGTGCCCACCATGCGCCTGAAAACCTACCCTCGCCCAGAAGACCGCTCGTGGTGGAAGGAGTTTGAAGTTGGCGTCGTCGGCATGGTGCGCGATGACCCGCTCAAGCACCAGATGGAGCACTTCGGCCGGGTCATTCGCGGCGAGGCTGAGCCTCTGGTCAGCGCCCGCGACGGCCTGCTGAATTTGCGCATCACCGAAGCCATCGCCGAGGCGGCCCGCACGGGCCGCGTCATCGAGCTGGCGAGCCTTTGATTCACTTCTTATAAAAAGGAAACCCCATGAAAATCCTCATGCTGCACGGCATCAACCACAACATGTTCGGCAAACGCGACCCCAAGCAATACGGCACCATCACGCTCGACGAGATCAATGCCAGCCTGGCCGCTTTGGGAAAGGAGTTGGGTACGGAAGTGGAATGCTTCCAGACCAACAGCGAAGGCGAGATGTGCGAGCGCATTCACCAGGGCTACAGGGACGGCGTGGACGCCGTGCTAATCAACGCCGGCGCCTGGACGCATTACAGCTACGGCATCCGCGATGCGCTGGCCATCCTGAGCTGTCCCATCGTCGAGTTGCACATGTCCAACATCCATGCGCGCGAGGCCTTTCGCCATGTGTCGGTGTTTGCAGAAATCGTCAAGGGCCAGATCTGCGGCTTCGGCGTGGACAGCTACCTGCTGGCGCTGCGCGCCGGTGTTTCTGCTGCACAGGCAAGCAAAAAATGATCGACGGCAATACTGAAATCATTGCCCACATCGGCTTTCCGACACACGCTTTCAAGTCGCCGATGATCTACAACCCGTGGTTTGAAAAAGCGGGCGTCAATGCCATCGTGGTGCCCATGGGCTGCCAGCCGCAGGACTATCCGGATTTTTTGCGCCTGGTCTTCAAGCTGGTCAACATCCGTGGCGCACTGATCACCATGCCGCACAAGGTCGCCACGGTGGGCCTGCTGGACGAGGTGCTGCCGGCCGCCGCCATTGCCGGTTCATGCAACGCCGTGCGGCGCCTGCCAGACGGGCGCCTGCAGGGCGACATGTTTGATGGCGAAGGATTTGTGCGCGGTGTGCTGCGCAAGGGCTTGACGCTCAAGGGCGCTCGCGCCCTGGTGGTGGGTTGCGGCGGCGTGGGCTCGGCCATTGCGGCCTCGCTGGCTGCTGCGGGTGTGGGCGCCATCAGCCTGTTCGATGTCAATGCAGCCTCTGCCGCGGGCCTGGGCGAACGCCTGCAAAAACATTACCCGGCACTGCAGGTCAGCACCGGCTCAAACGACCCTGCCGGCTATGACCTGGTTGTCAACGCCACGCCCATGGGCATGAACGAGGGCGACCCGATGCCCATGGATGTTTCCCGCATCGAGCCGCGCACCTTTGTCGGTGAGGTGGTGATGCGAACCGAGATGACTGCATTCCTTGCCGCCGCTCAGGCCCGTGGGTGCCGGGTGCAGGTGGGGTCGGACATGCTTTTTGAGCAAATCCCCGCCTACCTGGAATTTTTTGGATTCCCGAGCACCACGCCCGACGTTTTGCGGTCCGTGGCCCGCTTGGGTTATTGAGGAGTGAGGTCATGACGCTGCAAGCCACCCACCGTGAAGCCGTGCCCGAGAAGGCCAACCGGCTGGGCATCGACGGCATTGAGTTCATCGAGTACGCCACCAGCCGCCCGCAGGCGCTGGGGCAAGCGCTGGAGGGCATGGGCTTCAGGCCCGTGGCACGACACCGCTCGCGCGAGATTGTGCTGTACCGTCAGGGCGCCATGAACCTGGTCGTCAACGCGCACCCGGACGATGCCCGCGTCAGTGCCACTGTGGGCGGGCACCCCATGATTTCGGCGGTAGCGTTCAGGGTGCAGGACGCGCTCAAGGCGCACACCCGCTGCATGGACTTGGGCGCCTGGGACATGCCCAATCACGTGAAGGCCATGGAGTTGAATATTCCGGGCATTCGTGGCCCTGGCGGCAGCCGCTTTTACTTCGTGGACCGCTGGCAGGAATTTTCGATTTACGACATTGACTTTGTGCCTATCCCCACCGTGGATCCGGCGCCCCCTGCACTGGCAGGCATGAGTTATTTTGGCCTGGTGCAATACATAGGCGCCAACCGCAGCGCTGACTGGGTGGCCTATTACGAACGCATGTTTGACTTCAGCCTGATTCCCGATGAGCAGCGCTTTGGCATCCTGCCCAAGGGCACGCTCATGCGCAGCCCCTGCGGCCGATTCTTGTGGCAACTGATCGAGCCCGATCCCCAGATGGACGACGACGAGACGCCCGAGTGCCTGCAACGCCTGGGGCTGGGTGTGCCCGACGTAAATGCGGCCGTGAGCCTGCTCAAATCACGTGGCGTCGAATTTGTGGAGTCGGCCCGCTTGCATCCGGAAGACCGGGGTGCGCTGACCCGCACCGTGCTGGGTTCGGTGTCGTTCGAGCTGGTCCATCAAGCCAGGTGAGGAAGCGATGAACATGCTTGACGGATTCGGAATGGACACCATCACCCTGGCCGGTCCGCTGGAGGCCAAGCTGGCCGCCATGGCCGAGGCGGGTTTTTCGCAGGTCATGCTCAGCGCGCGTGACATTGCGGGCCATCCCGGCGGCGTGCCTGCCGCTGTGGCGGCCGTGCGCGCCAGCGGCTTGCGACCCACCGGCTTTCAGGTGCTGCGGGACTTTGAAGGACTGTCCGGTCATCTGCATGACTACAAGGTTGACATTGCCAGGTCGATGCTGGAGATGTGCGCCGCGCTGGATTCCAAAGTACTGCTAGCCTGTTCGTCCATCTCCCGGCATGCCACAGATGATCTGGACCTGATTGCCGGTGATTTGCGCAAGCTCGCCATGCTGGCCGTGCCGCTGGGCATCAAAGTCGCCTACGAGGCGCTGTCCTGGGGCCGCACCGTCAATGAGTTCACCACCGCGTGGGATGTGGTCTGTCGTGCCGACAGCCCTAATCTGGGCATTGGCCTGGATTCTTTTCATATTTTTGCCGCCAAAACGCCGCTGGACAGCATCGAAGACCTGGACCCTGAGCGCATCTTTCTGGTTCAGCTGTCGGATTTCATGTGGCAAGACACGCCCAGCTTTGAAGAACGCATGGCCACGGCCCGGACCTTCCGTGTGTTTCCGGGGGAGGGTGTGCACAGCGACGAGTTGGCCGACCTGGTGCTGCGGCTCGACAAGATCGGCTACCGGGGTGACTACAGCTATGAGGTTTTTAACGACGATTACCAGCAGCTGCCCTTGAATGTGGTGGCTGATCGCGCCCGGCGCAGCACTTTGTGGCTCAGTGAAAACGTTTTGCATCGCTCGTCCCCCTTGCCCGAATGGGTGGGCAGACGGGGCAACGCTGAAGCCATAAACTGTAGGGTCTAAATCAACCCCGTGAAAAGGAGCTGGTTCACTCGCCCTGTAGCCGCGATGTGCTCTGACTCCTTTTTGCATGCGAAGAAAAACAAGCCAATGCAACAAAGAAAACTGGGCTCTTTCAACGTGTCCGCCATCGGTCTGGGCTGCATGAACCTCAGCCATGCCTACGGCGCCCCGGTGTCCGCCGAGCAGGGTGAGCGCGTGCTGCTGGCCGCGCTTGACGCCGGCGTCACCATGTTCGACACCGCCGCGCTCTATGGTTTTGGCGGCAACGAAACCCTGGTCGGCAAGGTGCTGGCCAAACACCGCAGCAGGTTCACCCTGGCCAGCAAGTGCGGCATGACCGGCGTGGACGTGGCGGGTGACGGCAAACTGGTCCGCGTGATCGACGGCCGGCCCGAGACGGTACGCGCCACCTGCGAGGCCTCGCTACAGCGCCTGCAGACCGACGTGATCGACCTTTATTACCTGCACCGCTGGGACAAGCAGGTGCCGATTGAAGAGAGCGTGGGTGCCTTGGCCGAGCTGGTGCGCGCCGGCAAGATCCGCGCCATCGGGCTGAGTGAAGTGTCGGCCAGCACGCTGCGCAAGGCGCACGCCGTGCATCCAGTCACCGCCGTTCAGACCGAGTATTCGCTGTGGACGCGCAATCCCGAGATTGCCGTGCTGGATGCCTGCCGCGAACTTGGCGTCGCCTTTGTCGCCTTCAGTCCGGTGGCGCGCGGCTTTCTGTGTGGTGAACTCCAAGACGTCAGCACGCTCGACGCAAAAGACATACGCCGTGCCATGCCGCGCTTTGCGCCTGACAACTACGCTGCCAACCTCAGGCTGCTGGGTGGCTACAGCGCCATCGCGCAGGAAGTCGGCTGCACGCCCGCCCAGCTTGCGCTGGCCTGGCTGCTACACAAGGGCGACGACATCATCCCCATCCCCGGCACCACCAGCGTGGCGCACTTGCTGGACGACCTGGGCGCCGCGAATGTCAAGCTCGGCGCCGACGCGATGGCCAGGCTGGACGCCCTGATCAATGAAAAGACCGTGGCGGGCAATCGCTACAACGAGCAGGGCAACCGCGAGGTCGATACCGAGGCGTTTTAGCGGGCGGGGGGCTGGCCCGCCATGCCATCCCTGTCTGTGGGTTGTTTGCTATAAAAGTAATAGCTTGCTGCGCGCGTCAATGGTGCGCTGGAGCCACTTTTTGTCTTGAATATCAGCCAAGCACCCGCACCAGCGGCCGCCCGGCCAGCCAGGCGCTGAGGCATTCCGTCACGCCCGTGGAAAAGCGCTGAAAAACCGGCTCGGTGACAAAACCCAGGTGCGGCGTCAGCAGCACATTGGGCAGCTGGCGCAGCGGGGTGTCCATGGGCAGGGGCTCCACATCAAACACGTCCAGCGCGGCAAAGCCGGGCCGGCCTTTTTGCAGGGCTTGCACCAGCGCGGCGGTGTCGATCAGCTCCGAGCGCGAGGTGTTGACCAGCAGGCTGCCGGGCTGCATTAGCGCCAGCCGCTCGGCGTTCATCAGGTGGCGGGTGGCAGGCGTCACAACCAGGTGCAGGGTGACGACCTGGGCGGTGGCCAGCAATTCCTCTAGCGGCACAAAGCCGACGCCCTGGGCCGCTGCACGCTCAGCCGTCATGCGCGGGCTCCAGGTCACGACCTCCATGCCCAGTGCCTGGCCAACTTTTGCCACGCGCCCGCCGATTTCCCCCAGACCGATCAGGCCCAGCCGCTGGCCTGCCAGTGTGCCGGGCAGGGGCTCTGCCATGTCGCTGCGCCATTGTCCGCGCCTGAGCCGGGTCGTGTGGCTTTCAAGCTGTTTGGTGGCGGCCAGGATGGCGGTCCAGGTCAGTTCGCAGGTGCTGTCTTTGGACGGCCCGAACTCGGTGTAACTCACCGGGATGTTGCGCGCGGCCAGCGCCGCCAGATCCAGCCTCGCATTGCGGGTGCCGGTGAATACGAGGTAGCGCAGTTTCGGCAGTTCCGCCAGTAGTTCGGCGGTGAATGGCGTACGGTCGCGCATCAGCACAACGGCGTCGGCGTCTTTTAGTGCGTCGATCAGGGCCGCGCCGCTCAATGGCTCATGGTAGATGGTGACCCTGGCCTGGGCGTCAATGGCCTGCCAGTTCGCCAGGCGGCGCATCGCGCGTTCGCTGTCGTCGAGGACGACGATGTGGGGCTTGGCGGTGCTCATGGACGAGCCATTGCCGTCAATGCGCGCACATCGCTGGCCTGGCCGATGGCCCAGCAGGCCTTGATGAGATCAGTGGTTTTGGCCGCGCCCAGCACTTCGTCTGACAGGCCACGGAACTTGGCTTCCAGGTTGGCGTCGGTCATCGGGTTCTCGAGCGAGCCAATGGCATGCTCGACGAACACGCGGACGCGCCGGCCGTCATTCAGCACGGCGGTGACGTCGGCGCTGGCTTCGTCGATGGCGTCGTCCACCGTGGCAACCACCTTGCGGCGCAGCGCCACCATGTCGGGGCGGTTGACCACCTCGTCGGAGAACTCGCCTTCGGCCGCAAAGCCAAAGGTCAGGCCCGCCGCGCAGCCGTGGTAGACGCTGAACTTGGCCTGCAGGCCGTCCGCCGGCTCCTTCTTGCCGGTGAGCTCCAGCACCAGCGAGTGCACCTTGAGTTCGATGCGCTCGATCTGTTCGGGCCTGACGCCCTGGGCACGCAGCTGGGCGCAGGCATCAATGCTGGGGTGAATCACGATGCCGCAGGCAAAGGGCTTGTAGCTGTTGAAGGAGATCTCGAAACGCTGGCCCAGTTCACTGGTGATTTCAGTCCAGTCGTTCTTGGTGGACACGGTTTGCATCATGCCGCGCGGCGCTTCCAGCGCTTTGGGGCTGGCCGTGAAGCCCTGGCTGGCCAGGAGCGCCGACATCAGGCCGGCGCGGGCCGCTGCGCCGGGGTGAAAGGGCTTGGTCATGGTGCCAAACTGCTCGCGCATGCCGATCGGCTGCGACGCGGCAATGCCCAGCGCCATCGCGGTTTGCTGTGTGTTCAGGCCGAGCAGGCGGGCGCAGGCAGCCGCGGCCCCCAGCGTGCCGGTGGAGCCGGTGATGTGCCAGCCGCGGTCGTAGTGGTCGGGGTACATGGCGTTGCCGACGCGGCATGACACGTCGATGCCGATCACCAGCGCATCGATCAGCGCGCGGCCACTGGCGCCGGTGTGCTCGGCCAGCGCCATCACGGCCGAGGCCACCGGGCCGGCGGGGTGGATGATGGTTTTGAGGTGGGTGTCGTCAAAGTCGAAGGTGTGCGATGCGATGCCGTTGATCAGCGCCGCGCTGGCCATGTCCACCTTCTCTTTGCGGCCGGCCAGCGTGGCTTGCGGTGCAGGCTGCAGCATGTTGACTGCGGCCAGGGCCGCGTCGGCGGCTTCGTGGTGGGCCGCGCCGACGGCGCAGCCCAGCCAGTTCATGAAGGTGCGGTGTGCTTCGTGATCCACTGCGGCGCTCCAGCCGCCGGCCAGATAGCCGGGATGGGTGGCGACGAACTGGGCCAGGATTTGTGTGGCGGGGGGGGCGTTGTGGTCGGCGGCGACCTGGGTATTGCGGGCCATGGTTTCTTTCGGCACAGAAGTGCCAGAGGGTTTCAAAATGCTATTAAATAAATAGCTGTAGATGCTTGTTTTGTAAAGGCTGAAGCTATTTTTCTTTGATTTTCTGGGCGCGGCTGTTTAGCTGTCGAGTTGGATGCCGCGAGCGCGCGCCACCTGGGTCCAGCGCGCGATATCGGTGCGGATAAATTCGCCAAATTTTTCCGGCGTCATGATCATCGGCTCGATCGCCTCGACCGCCAGTTTTTCGCGCAGGTCGGGCGCTTTGAGCACCGTTGCCAGCGTTTCATTGAGCTGTTTGACGATGGGGGCTGGCATGCCAGCCGGGCCGACCACGCCGTACCACTGCTGCGCGTCGAAGCCCTTGAAGCCGGATTCGTCCAGCGTCGGCACGTCCTTGAGTTGCGGGTGGCGCTGCATGCCTGTGACGGCCAGCGGTCGCACCCGGCCCGAACGGATGTGTGGCAGCGCGGCGGCTAGGCCCGGGAACATGGCCTGGGTCTGGCCTCCGATCAGGTCGGTGAATGCCGGCGCCACGCCGCGGTAGGGTATGTGCACCATGAAAGAGTTGATCTGCTGCTTGAACAGTTCCATGGTCAAGTGCGTCAGCGAACCTGCGCCGGCCGAGCCGTAACTCACCTTGCCGGGATTTTTCTTCAGGTATTCGATGAATTCCCTGACGTTGTTGATGGGCAATGATGCGTTGACCACCAGCACGTTGGGTGTGCCGCCTATCATGCCGATCGGCGTGAAGTCCTTGACCGCGTCGTAAGGCAGTTTGCGGGTGGCCGGGCTGGTGCCGTGGGTGGCGACATAACCCTGCATCAGCGTGTAGCCATCCGGTGCGGCGTGGGCCGTGGTCTGGGCTGCAATCACACCGCCGCCCCCGCCCTGGTTGTCCACGATGAAGCTTTGCTTGAGCAAATTGCCCCAGCGCTCGGTGATGGTGCGGCCCACCATGTCGCTGCCGCCGCCGGCTGATACCGGCACGATGTAGCGTATCGTTTTGGCCGGGTAGGCCGCCTGGGCCTGGGCCAGGCCGGGCAGGCCCAGCAGTGCGGGGGCGGCCTGAAGAAGTGTGCGTCGTTTCATGGTTTGTCTCCTGTTGTGGTCTGATTGCCGGGGATATTTTTTTCGGGTTCCCGGGGCGGTGTCGAACGGGTCAGTCTCTCAAAAGCCACGCCGACGTGGCTTGACATCAGGGCTTCGCTGCGCACCGGGTCGCCTTTGCGCAGTGCCTGGACAATTTCCTGATGCTCGGTGATCGAGGCTTTCATGCCGAAGTCTTGCGACAGGTTCTTCAGGCGCGAGAGATGCAGCTTCTGCACAATGCTGCGGTAAGTTTCGGTCAGCGAATGGTTGCCGGCTGACGCCACGATCGCCCAGTGAAAGCGCAGGTTTTCGCTGTAATAGTGCTGCACGTTGAGCCGGCTGGCGGCGTCCTTCATGGCTTGAACCGAGTCGCCCAGTACCGCCAGCAAAGCGGCTTTTTCGGCCTCGGGCAATTGCGCCGCCTGGCGTCCGGCAAAGCCGTCCAGCAGCCCCCGCATCTGGTAAAGATCCCTGATTTCCGGTGCGTCCAGCTGGCGCACAAAGACCCCCGAATGCTTGCGCGCGACCACCAGGCCCGAACTCTCCAACTCGCGCAGGGCTTCCCGCACCGGTACGCGTGAAACTCCAAGCCGGCTGGCCACGTCGGGCTCATTGATGCGCTGCCCTGGGGTCAGGACGCCTTTCAAGATCAGCGCCAGCATGTCGTCACGCACCAGCTTGGCCAACGAGGTGTCGCGCACATCGGTGAAGCGATCGGCTGAAGACTCGGTCAGCCAGGGCAATGCTGTTTGCTTTTTCATAAGCGATATATCGTATACGAAAATAAAAAAACAGACGTCTGCTTTGTTCAAGGGATTCAAATCGGGGATGGCCGCCATGCCGCATCGCCCTGGATGGCGGTGTCCAGGCGGGTTTGAACTGATGCCTATTTACCTATTTAGCTACTGCAATCCCGCAAGGGTCAAATCTGCGGCAGCTTGCAGTTCCCCCCTTAGCCAGCGGTGGGCCGGGTCGTGCTGGTGGCGCATGTGCCAGATCATGTACATCGGCAGGGTGGGGCAGGGCACTGGCACCTTGACGCAGCTCAGGTCCCGCATCAAGTGGTTTCTCAGCAGGCCGGGCGCGGTGGCCAGCAACTGGCTGCCGCGCAGGAAGGGCGGCAGGCCGGCAAATCCCGGCACCATGATCCTGAAATTGCGCTGCACGCCGCGTGCGGCGAGCCATTGGTCCAGGTCGAGCGGCCCCCTGGGCTCGTGCACCACCGTGATGTGCCCGGCCGCCAGATAGTCGGCTTTCGTGCGCGGCGCCTCGCGTTGCCTGGGATCGTAGAACACGCGGTAGTCGTCCTCAAACAGGCTCTTTTGCATAATGTCGGACCCCTCGGGCGGGCGCGGGCTGATGACGAGTTGGCAATGCGCAAGGCGCAGCATATCCAGGCTGGGAATGCCCGACGGGATGACCCGCAGCACCACGCCCGGCGCATGAAGGCGCAGCCGCGCCATCAGCGGGGGCAGCAGCACGTCACACTGGAAGTCATTGGCGGCGATGGTGAAGGTGGTTTTCCAGCGTGCGGCCTCGAACTCGTCCCTCATGGCAAACCGCTCCATGCGGGCCAGCAGTTCGCGCGCCTGCACGGCCAGCGATTCAGCCCGCGCCGTGGCCACAATGCCCCGGCCCGACTTGACAAACAGCGGGTCGCCAGTGATGCCGCGCAGCTTGTCGAGCAGATGGCTCACGGCTGACTGCGTGACGCCGAGCCGCAAGGCGGCGCCGGTGATGCTGCCGGTCTCCACGACTGCCACCAGCAGTCGCAGCAGCCGCGCATCCAGGTCTGACCAATCGAATTTGCTCATGAGTCATATGATCATTCATCTGTTTATCTTTGGCAATGGGGCGGGAATACTGCATGTCTGACACACATCAAACAAAGAGCAGGAGATTGCCTTGAGCACACCAAACCCCAAGATTCCCGGCACCACGCCCTTCGATGGCGAGCAGGCCCGAAAAGGCTATGCGCTGAACAAAATGTGCTTTTCCTTCAATTCGGCGGACAAGCGCAAGGCCTTCAAGGCCGACGAAGAGGCCTACATGCGCCAGTACGGCCTGAATGAAGAGCAGGCCGCCGCCATCCGTGCGCGCAATGTGCTGCAGCTGATTGCGGCTGGCGGCAATGCCTATTACCTGGCCAAGTTCGCCGGCATCTTCGGGCTGGACATGCAGGACATTGGCGCCCAGCAAACCGGTCTGACCAAAGACGAATTCAAGGCCAGACTCGTGGCCGCCGGCCAGTAAGCCAACAAGAACTATTCAGGAGAACACACATGGCAAAACTCATAGGCGGCCTCGGCACCTCGCACATTCCGGCGATCGGCGGCGCGATTCACAAGGGCCTGCAGCAGGATCCGTACTGGAAGCCGTTTTTTGACGGTTTCCCGCCCATCCGCGACTGGCTGGGCGAGAAAAAGCCCGACGTGGTGGTGATGTTCTACAACGACCACGGCCTGAACTTCTTCCTTGACAAGATGCCGACCTTTGCCGTGGGCGCCGCGCCCGAGTACAACAATGCCGACGAAGGCTGGGGCATTCCGACATTGCCGCCGTTCAAGGGCGAGTTGGACCTGTCGTGGCACATCATCAACACGCTGGTCGAGAAGGAATTCGACATCGTCACCTGCCAGGAAATGCTGGTGGACCATGCCTGCACGCTGCCGCTCAAGCTGTTCTGGCCCGAGGGCGACTGCCCGGTCACCGTGGTGCCGATCTGCATCAACACCGTGCAGTTCCCCCTGCCCAAGCCGGGCCGCGTTTATGCCTTGGGCAAGGCCGTCGGCGAAGCCATCAAGTCGTGGGACAGCAGCAAGACGGTCGCCGTGATTGCCTCAGGCGGCTTGTCGCATCAGCTCGACGGCGAGCGTGCCGGCTTCATCAACAAGGCGTTCGATCTGCAGTTCCTCGACAGCCTGGAGTCCAACCCTGAATGGGCGACGCAGTTCAGCGTGCATGAGCTGGTCGAAAAAACCGGCACCCAGGGCGTGGAACTGCTGATGTGGCTGGCCATGCGGGGCGCCCTGGCTACCGGCGGCGGCTCTAAAGTGCGCCGCGTCACCAGCAACTACCATATCCCGATTTCCAACACCGCCACGGCCGTGCTGGCGCTGGAAACCGTCTGACGTTTTCCTCCGGGATTTGATCAACAAAAGCCGCCAGGTCCACAAGGAGCAGGGCGGTTTTTTAGGCTTGCATTCGCCGTTCACACCCGTTCCAGGATCACGGCAATGCCCTGTCCCACGCCAATGCACATGGTGCACAGCGCATAGCGGCCGCCCGTGGTGTGCAGGCGGTTGACGGCGGTGGTGGCCAGGCGCGCACCCGATGCCCCCAGCGGATGGCCCAGCGCAATCGCGCCGCCCCAGGCGTTGACACGCGGGTCGTCGCCCTGCACACCGAGCAGGCGCAGCACAGCCAGGCCCTGGGCGGCAAAGGCTTCATTCAATTCGATCACGTCCATCTGATCCATGGTGAGACCCGTCAGGGCCAGCACTTTTTGCGTCGCCGGCGCCGGGCCTATGCCCATGATGCGGGGGGCCACGCCGGCCGTGGCCATGCCGACAATACGGGCCCGCGGCGTGAGGCCGTTTCTGGCGGCGCTGGCTTCATCGGCCAGCAGCAGCGCGCAGGCGCCGTCGTTGACGCCGCTGGCATTGCCGGCGGTGACGGTGCCGTCCGCTCGCACGATGGGCTTGAGTTTGGCCAGCACTTCCATGGAGGTGGCGCGCGGATGCTCGTCCTGGCTCACCACGATGGCATCGCCCTTTTTCTGGGCAATCGTGACGGGCGTGATTTCCGCATCGAAGTAGCCGGCTTTCTGCGCGGCAACGGCTTTGAGCTGGCTGGCCAGGGCCATCTTGTCCTGGTCTTCGCGGCTGATGCTGTAGTCGGTGGCGACGTTCTCGGCGGTTTCGGGCATGCTGTCCACGCCGTACATCTGCTTCATAAGCTTGTTGACGAAGCGCCAGCCTATGGTGGTGTCGTACACGGCATTGGAGCGGCTGAAGGTGCTCTCGGCCTTGGGCATGACGAACGGTGCGCGGCTCATACTCTCGACGCCGCCGGCAATCATCAAGGTGGCTTCGCCCGACTTGATGGCGCGGGCGGCCGTGCCCAGGGCATCCAGGCCGGAGCCGCACAGGCGGTTGATGGTGGCGCCCGGCACTTCCAGCGGCAGCCCGGCCAGCAGAGCGGACATGCGCGCCACGTTGCGGTTGTCTTCACCGGCCTGGTTGGCGCAGCCGTAGATCACGTCGGTGATGGCTTGCCAGTCCACATGGGGGTTGCGCGCCATCAGGGCCCTGAGCGGAATCGCGCCCAGGTCGTCGGTACGCACGCTGCTCAGCGCGCCGCCGTAGCGGCCGAAGGGGGTGCGGATGGCGTCACAGATAAAGGCTTGGGTCATCATGGTCGTATTGGGGTTAGGGGAGCGGGGAGGTTAGGGATTCAACAAGACAGACAGGTCGGCCGGCACAAAGCCGTGGCCCGATTCATGGGCGAGGCGCTGCAGGTCCTGCGCCAGTTGCGCCGGGTCCTGCTGGCGCGCCCAGAACACCGGGCCGCCTTCCCAGCGCGGGAAGCCGTAGCCCTGCACCAGCACCACGTCGATGTCGCTGGGACGAGCAGCCACGCCTTCGGCCAGCAGCAGCGCCGCTTCGTTGACCATGGCCAGCAGGGCGCGGCGCTGAATTTCAGTGGTGTCCAGCGTGCGGCGCGTGATGCCGCGCTGGCTTGATGCCTGCAGGGTGATGCCGCGCACCAATGCATCGGTGGTCTTGACCTGCTTGCCGTCGGGATAGCTGTAGTAGCCGGCCCCGGTCTTGCGGCCCAGCCGCCCCTGCTCGCACAGCTGGTCGAGGATGGCGACATAGCGCTCGCGCGGATCGCGCGAGGCGGCCTGCGCCTTGCGCATGCGCCAGGCGATGTCCAGGCCGGACAGGTCGGCCACGGCAAACGGGCCCATGGCAAAGCCAAAGTCGGTCAGCGCCTTGTCTACGTCCTCCGGCCAGGCACCGTCTTCCAGCATGAATTCGCATTGCTTGCGGTAGGCGTTGTAGATGCGGTTGCCGATGAAGCCAAAGGCATTGCCGCACAGCACCGGCAGCTTTTTGAGCTTTTTTCCCAGGGCCATGCCGGTGGCAAGCACATCGGCCGCCGTCTGCTGGCCACGCACAACTTCGAGCAGCTTCATGACGTTGGCCGGACTGAAGAAATGCAGGCCCAGCACGTCCTGCGGCCGGGCCGTCAGGTTGGCAATTGCATCCACGTCCAGGTAGGAGGTATTGGTGGCCAGCACCGCGCCTGGCCGCGCATGGGCATCGATTTTTCTGAAGACATCCTGCTTGACGGCCATGTCCTCGAACACCGCCTCGATGACCAGGTCGGCCCGGCCCAGCTGGACCCAGTCGGTCGTGGGGCTCAGGCGCGCCTGGCTTGCGGCAGCCACGGCGGGCTTGACCTTGCCAGCGGCCACGCGGCTTTGGTAATGCTCGGCCACGCGCTGCTGGCCGCGCTGCAGGGCCGCATCGTCCTGCTCCAGCAGGATCACGTTCAGTCCGGCGTCCAGCGCGCAAATGGCAATGCCCGACCCCATGGTGCCGGCGCCAATCACGGCTACGGTCTGCACAGTGCGGGGGGCTGCTTGCAGCGCCGCCGGCAGCTTGGCTGCGTCGCGCTCGGCGAAGAACTGGTGGCGCAGCGCAAAAGCCTCGGTGGACACGCGCAGTTGCTGGAACACCGCCCGCTCCTGCGCCAGGCCTTCGTCCAGGGCCAAGCGGGCGGCATTCTTGACGGCCTCAATGGCCGCCAGAACGGCCGGCCGGCGTTTGCCGGCGCGCAGGGCGGTCTGCTCGGCCTGCTCGATGGCTGCGGCGTCTTCCGTGGGAACCTGTTCATCCCGAATACGGCACTTGCGGCCGGCCAGGCGCTCTGCCAGCGCAATCGCATGGGCCTGCAAGTCGCTGGCAACGACTTCATCGACCAGCCGCAACTCAAGCGCCTTGTCGGCCTTGATGCGTTCGCCGCTGCAGATCATCTGGATGGCGCGGGCCACGCCGACCCGGCGCGGCAGGCGCTGGGTGCCGCCCGCGCCGGGAATGATGCCCAGCGTCACCTCGGGTAGGCCCAGCAGCGTGCCGGCCAGCGCAATGCGTGCGTCGCAGGCCAGCGCCAGTTCCAGGCCGCCTCCGAGCGCCGCGCCGTGCAGCGCTGCCACCACCGGCTTGCTGCAATCTTCAATCAGGGCGATGACGGTGGGCATCTGCGGATCTTGCAGCGGCTGGCCGAATTCCCGCAGGTCGGAGCCGGCCACGAAGGTAGTGCCGCCGCCGATGATGACGCCGACGCGCAGCTCAGCCTGGGTCTGCAGCAGCTGTATCGCCGCGCTCAAGCCCTGGCGTACCGTGAGCGAGCCGGCATTGATGGGCGGGTTGTTGATTTCAATCAGCAAGACATCACCGATCTGTTCGGTGCGTACTGTGGACATGGTTTCTTCTTTCATGGGGGTTCAAGCTCCGTCTATGCGGATGGCGATCTTGCCGAACTGCTCGCCAGCCTCCAGGCGGCTCAAAGCCGCATGGGTCTGGCCCAGCGGGAATTCGCTGTCGATGACGGGCCGCAGGCCAGTGCGCTGGGTCAGGCTCAGCAAATCCCGGAACTCGTCGAAGTTGCCCAGCGTGGAGCCGAAGATCTGGAGCTGGCGGATGAAGATGCGCCTTATGTCCGCCGGCGGCTGGTCGCCGCTGGTGGCGCCGCAGGTCACGAGGCGGCCACCGCGGACCAGCGACTTCATGGCGCTGGACCAGACCGCGGCGCCGACGTTTTCGAACACCACGTCCACGCCACGGCCGCCCGTGAGGGCCATGACCTCTTTCGCAACGTCTTGCGCCCGGCCATTGATCGCATGATCGGCCCCCATGGTCAGGGCGCGCTGTAGCTTGGCATCGTCGCGCGAAGTGACGATGGCCTTGGCGCCCGCCAGCTTGGCGAGCTGCAGGGCCGCCAGCGACACGCCGCCGCCAACACCAAAGATCAGCACCGTCTCCCACGGCTTGAGCTGTGCCTTGGTGAACAGCATGCGCCAGGCGGTCAGGTGGTTGACGCCCAGTGCGGCCGCTTCGGCGAAGCTCAAGCCGGCAGGCATGGGGAAGACATTCTGTGCCGGCACACTCACGTATTCGGCCAGCGTGCCGTCCCTATGCTCGCCCAGATACTGGATGCCGGTGCACAGGACCACTTCGCCGCGCTGGCAGAACTCGCAGCGCCCGCAGCCCACGGCCGGATGCAGCACCACGGACTGGCCGGGCGCGAGCAAGCGCTCATGCCCATCGACTTCTTCCACGATGCCCGCGCCGTCCAGGCCCATGATCTGCGGCAGCTGGTGGGTGATGCCGGCGCCGCTGTTGCGCATGTAGAGATCCACCTGGTTGAGAGTTGCCGCCTGCATGCGAATCAGGACCTGACCGGCTTGGCGTACCGGCTTGGGCCGCATCGCTATGCTGACGACTTCGTTGCTGCCATGCCCTGTAATAAATACGGCTTTCACGTCGAAATATCCTTAAGAAGGTAAAAGATGATGGCGCAACGGCCAGTCCGCTTCACGCGTGAAGGCGGTCCTTGAGGGCCTTCGCATACTGGACAAAAAAATCCAGGCTGCTCGGGTTCTGCATGGCATCCGGGCTGGCCGCCTTTTCAGGCGAGGTACCTAACAGCAGTTTTCGGATGGGCACTTCCATCTTTTTTCCGCTCAGCGTGCGAGGAATTTCAGTCACCTGCACTACCTCATTGGGGACGTGGCGAGCAGAGGCCTTGGAGCGTATCTGGTGCTTGATGCGTTCCTGCAGTGCTTCGTCCAGTACCGCGCCGGGTTGTAGCACCACAAACAGCGGCATAAACGAGGGGCGCCCCAAAAACTCCAGGTCGACTACCAGGCTGTCGCGCACCTCGGGGATTTCTTCAACCACCCGGTAGATTTCAGCCGTTCCCATCCGGATGCCAAAGCGGTTGATCGTGCTGTCTGATCGCCCATAGATGACGGCGCTGCCGTGCTCTGTGAAGCGTATCCAGTCACCCTGGCGCCACAGGCCAGGGTAGGTTTCAAAATAGCTCTCCAGGTAGCGCTTGTTGTCCGGGTCGTTCCAGAAATAAATGGGCATCGACGGCATGGGTTTGGTGATGACCAACTCGCCCACCTCGTTGACTACCGGCTCGCCAGCATCGTTGTAAGCGTAGGCGGCCACGCCAAGTTCCCGGCATTGAATCTCACCGGCGTGCACCGGCAGAGTCGGGGCGCAGGCCACGAAGCACGCGGCAATATCCGTCCCGCCACTGATGGAGGCCAGCCATACATCGGGTTTGACCGCGTCGTAAACCCAGTGGTAGGCGTCAATCGACAGCGGCGAACCGGTGGAGAGGATGGAGCGGAGTTTGGATAGCTTGGCGAAGTCCCGGGGGCGCACACCATCTTTCATGCAATTGATGAGGTAGGCCGCTCCGCAGCCCAACATCGACACATCCTGTTCATCCATGAACCGCCACAACGCATCGCCCGTTGGCCAGGCAGGGTTGCCATCGTAGAGAACAATGGATGCGCCTGATAGCAGGGCGCCCACCTGAAGGTTCCACACAGCCCAGCCGGTGCTACCCAGAAACATCAAGCGATCACCCGGTCGCAGATCGTTTTGCAGCGCCATTGATTTAAGGTTCGTCAGCACAATGCCACCGTGGCTGTGCACGATGGCCTTGGGCAGCCCGGTGGTTCCGGAGGAATACACAATCCACAAGGGGTGGCCAAAAGGCAGCCGTTCGTAGCGCGGTGTCGCGCTCCCCGATACACAGTCTTGCCAGGCGTGACGATTGCGCCACGGCAAAGGACGACTTCCGTCCAGCGGCCCCGGGACCTGTACCACCCGTTCCACGCTGGGCAGCCCTGACAGCAGTTCGTGCACCACAAGAGAGCGATCGTGGTTTTTGCCGTTGTAGCTGTAGCTGTCGGTCGCGAAAAGCACCTTGGGCTCAATCTGGCGCAGGCGGTCCAACACCACGGTTGCCCCCATGTCGGGTGCGCAGCTGGACCAGATGGCGCCGACACTGGCGCAGGCCAGGAAGGCGATCACGGTTTCCGGGAGATTGGGCATGAAGCTGGCCACGCGGTCACCGGGTTGCACGCCCCAGCTGCGCAGCGTTGCCGCCAGCGCTGCGGTCGTACGCTCCAGCTCTTCCCAGGATATTTCCCGAAGCGGGGCGCCTTCCGTGTGGGCGAGCATCACCGGGTGCTCGGATGTGGCGTTACGGAAAACGTGCTCCACAAAGTTCAGACGTGCATTCGGGAACCACTGGATACCGGGAATCTGCTCGCCAACCATCGCAGGCTCCCGCTCTCCATCGGCTTGAACGTCAAAATAGTCCCAGATGCTCTGCCAAAAGCCTTCCAGGTCATCGATCGACCAGCGCCAAAGTTCATCGTAATCTTTGGTGTGCACGCCCTTTTCAGTGGAGAGCCATTGCTGGTATTTCACAAGTCGGCTGGACTCCAGCTGATCCGGACCGGGAGTCCACAAAACTTGGCCATGGCCTTCGTGCGGAATATTTTCTTGCATATATGGGTGCTTCAGTGGGGCTAAATGATCGGTTTTTGGGTCGTGGAAGATCTGTTTATGCGAGTGCAATCACGGCTTGTCCTGTCAGTTTTATTTCGCCAGCCTGATTTCTTGTCGTGAGATGCAGCAAAACCCGCTTCTCACCCTTGCCGACGAACTTGTCGGCTATCGTTGCACGGCAAGAAACCTTGTCACCGATATGCGTGATGGCCAGGAATCGAACGCCGTAACTGCGAATGGCCGACTGATCGACCCAGTTGGTCAAAAGGCGTGCCAGGTAGGCCATGGAAAGCATGCCGTGTGCAAACACGTCCGGCATGCCCGCTTGACGGGCAAAATCGATATCGATATGGAGTGGGTTGTAATCCCCTGAAGCGCCTGCGTAGAACCCGAGAGTGTGGCGAGTCAGCGGCGCCGTCACCAACTCCGGCAACTCATCGCCAACCTGAACATCATCAAAACGGTGGATATTCATGATGGCCTCGCTGCCTTTTCATTGCGGACCACCATGACGCTGCTCAGGTCAGCGACATGCATACCATCTTCAGCTTCCACGCGGGTCTCCCACACCACGAACTCGAGGGCGCCGTCCTTCCTGTCATAGATGTCCACGATGACGGGCGCAAATGAGAGGGTAGCGCCTGCAAAGACCGGGTGGTGATACACAAAATGCTGTTCACCATGCAGTACCCGAGAGTAGTCAATACCCAGCAACTCATAGACTTCCTGTGGGTTGGGGGAAGCCATCTCGAGGCAGAAGAAAAAAGTCGGTGGGATGGGCAAAGACCGATGGCCCGCAGCGCGTGCGGCGTTTTCATCCAGATAAATAGGGTCGGTTTGACCGGTCGCTTTGGCAAATGACCTCAGTTGCCCCTTTTCAACCTCAACGGTGAACGGCGTCAGCGTCGTTCCGATGTGCTTTTTGTCGATCATCTGGCTGCTTTCAGGACACGGGGTTCGCGGGCATCAAGGCCCAGGGGCCTAAGCTGCCACCGGGCCCCATCGCTTTAGCGGCTTATTTCCAGAGCGCGCACTTGCTCTCGGCCTTAGTCGTGAAGACCTCTTCGCCCGGCAGCGTAGCCACCAATTTCAGGTAGTCCCAGGGCGCTTTGGACTCAGCCGGGGATTTCACCTGCATCAGGTACATGTCGTGAACGTAGCGGCCGTCAGAACGCACGTAACCCTGAGCGTAGAAATCCTTCAGTTTGGTGCTCTTGAAGTACGCCATGATCTTGTCAGAGTCGGTTGTCTTGGTGGCTTGCACCGCCTTCAGATAGTTCATGGTGGAGGAGTAGTTGGCCGCCTGGACATCGGTGGGCATGCGCTTGGCTTTCTCGAAGAAGCGCCGTCCAAATTTGCGTGTTTCGTCGTTCAGGTTCCAGTCCCAGCTGGTGGTGAACAGCAAGCCTTCCGCTTTGTCGAGGCCCATGCTGTGGACATCGGTGATGAACAGCAAGAGGCTTGCGACCTTCATGGATTTGCCGATGCCAAACTCCTTCGCGGCTTTGAGCGCATTGATCATGTCGCCGCCACCGTTGGCAATACCCAGGATTTGTGCCTTGGAGCTTTGTGCCTGAAGCAGGAAAGAAGAGAAGTCGGATGCGTTGATCGGGTGCTTCACCGAACCCACCACCTTGCCGCCACCGGCCTTGACCACGTTTGTCGCATCGCGCTCCAGCGCTTGGCCAAAGGCGTAATCAGCGCTCAGGAAATACCAGCTTTTGTAACCCTGTTTCACCAGAGCCCCGGCGGTTCCCTTGGCTGAGGCGACTGTGTCCCAGGCGTAATGGATGGTGTACGGTGAGCACTGCTCATTGGTCAGGGCGGAAGTACCCGGACCGCTTCCGACGAACACCCGTTTTTTCTCTTGCGCGATCTTGGCCATAGCCAAGGCGGCGCCCGAGTTGGCCCCCCCCACCAGCATGGTGATGTTCTGGGTATCGATCCACTCCCGGGCTTTTGACGCGGCAACGTCAGCCTTGTTCTGATGATCTCCGCTCAGCAACTCAATGGGCATGCCGTTGACCTTGCCGCCAAAATCGTCAATCGCCATCTGTATTGCCATGGCGCCGTTCTTGCCATCCAGGTCGCCGTACACGCTGGACATGTCGGTCAAAAAGCCAATGCGTACCTTGTCCTGTGCGTACACAGTGCTTGTGCTCAGGCCTGCTAT
This sequence comes from uncultured beta proteobacterium, assembly GCA_963793855.1. GTDB lineage: Bacteria > Pseudomonadota > Gammaproteobacteria > Burkholderiales > Burkholderiaceae_C > Polaromonas. The sequence goes on along the minus strand of CAWCBL010000001.1, from coordinate 1,676,586 downwards.
GCCCATTAGCAGGGCCATGGTTTTAACGGTCAGTTTCATGATGTCTCCTCTAGTGGCTAAAAAAAGCAGCGAAATCAAAAGGGCTCAAACGCCCGGAAACTCATTGCGCGCCGGCATCCTGATTCCGGGTTCAGCTGCGCTGAATTGCGCCACGATGCCGACGCTGTTACAGCGCGCCAGCCAGTTCCGGCACAGCCGTAAACAAATCAGCCTCCAGCCCGTAATCAGCAACGCTGAAGATCGGCGCTTCAGCATCCTTGTTGATGGCCACGATGACCTTGGAGTCCTTCATGCCGGCCAGATGCTGGATGGCGCCCGAAATGCCGACGGCGATGTAGAGCTGGGGCGCCACGATCTTGCCGGTCTGGCCGACCTGCCAGTCGTTGGGGGCGTAGCCCGCATCGACCGCGGCGCGGCTAGCGCCCAAGGCGGCGCCCAGCTTGTCGGCCAGCGGCGTCAGCACTTCATTGAACTTCTCGCTCGAGCCCAGAGCGCGGCCGCCGGAGACGATGATCTTGGCCGCCGTCAGTTCGGGCCGGTCGCTCTTGGCGATTTCCGCGCCCATGAACGTGGACTTGCCGCTGTCGGCCACGCCTGCCAGGGCTTCAATGGCCGCTGCGCCTCCGGTGCTTGCGGCCGCGTCAAAACCGGTGGTGCGCACGGTGATGACCTTGACGCTGTCCGGCTTTGCACGGTGGCGATGGCGTTGCCGGCGTAGATCGGGCGCTCGAACGTGTCGGCGGCATCGACCTTGGTGATGTCGGAGATTTGCGCGACGTCGAGCAGCGCCGCCACGCGCGGGGCAATGTTCTTGCCCGAAGCCGTGGCCGGGAACAGGATGTGGCTGTAGCTGCTGGCGATGGCGATCACCTGCGCGGCCATGTTCTCGGCCAGGCCGTGGGCGAATTGCTCACCCTCGACGTGGATGACTTTGCTCACACCGGCAATCTGGGAGGCCGCTTGGGCGGCGGCTTCGGCGCCCTTGCCGGCCACCAGCACATGCACGTCACCGCCGCACTGGCTGGCAGCGGTGACGGTGTTGAGGGTGGCGGGCCTGATGCTCGCGTTGTCGTGTTCTGCAATGACTAAAGAGGTCATGGTTTTGTACTTCCGTTCAGGCTGGGCAGGTATCAAATCACCTTGGCTTCGTTCTTGAGCTTGTCCACCAGGGCGGCAACGTCGGCGACCTTGATGCCGGCGCTGCGCTTGGCGGGCTCGCTGACCTTGAGGGTCTTGATGCGCGGCGTGACATCGACGCCGAGATCTTCGGGCTTGACGTTATCGAGCGGCTTTTTCTTGGCCTTCATGATGTTGGGCAGCGTGACGTAGCGCGGCTCGTTCAGGCGCAGGTCGGTGGTGACGATGGCCGGCAGGGTCAGGGAAAGCGTTTCCATGCCGCCGTCGACTTCGCGCATGACGACGACCTTGCCGCCGGCCACATCGACCTTGGAGGCGAAGGTGCCCTGCGGCCAGCCCAGCAGCGCCGCCAGCATCTGGCCGGTCTGGTTGCAGTCGTCGTCGATCGCCTGCTTGCCCAGGATGACGAGCTGCGGCTGTTCCTTGTCCACCAGCGCCTTGAGCAGCTTGGCGACGGCCAGCGGCTGCAGCTCTTCGCTTGTCTCGACCAGGATGGCGCGGTCGGCGCCTATGGCCATGGCCGTGCGCAGGGTTTCCTGGCACTGCAGCACGCCGCAGCTGACGGCGATGACCTCGGTGGCGACGCCCTTTTCCTTCAGGCGCACGGCTTCTTCGACGGCGATCTCGTCAAAGGGGTTCATGCTCATCTTGACGTTGGCGATATCGACACCGGTGCCGTCGGATTTGACGCGGACCTTGACGTTGTAGTCGACTACCCGCTTGACGGGGACGAGGATCTTCATGGCTGTGACTCCAAAATAATCAGAATGCGGCGATGCCGGTGATGGCGCGGCCGAGGATCAGCGCATGCACGTCGTGCGTGCCCTCGTAGGTGTTGACCACCTCCAGGTTGACCAGGTGGCGGGCCACGCCGAACTCGTCGCTGATGCCGTTGCCGCCCAGCATGTCGCGGGCCATGCGGGCGATGTCCAGCGCCTTGCCGCAGCTGTTGCGCTTCATGATGGAGGTGATTTCCACGGCGGCCGTGCCCTCGTCCTTCATGCGGCCCAGCCGCAGGCAGCCCTGCAGGCCGAGCGTGATCTCGGTCAGCATGTCGGCCAGCTTCTTCTGGATCAGCTGGTTGGCGGCCAGCGGCCGGCCGAACTGCTTGCGGTCCAGCACGTACTGGCGGGCGCGCTGAAAGCAGTCCTCGGCCGCGCCCAGCGCGCCCCAGGCGATGCCGTAGCGCGCGCTGTTCAGGCAGGTGAACGGGCCCTTCAGGCCGCGCACCTCGGGGAAGGCGTTTTCCTCGGGGCAGAACACCTCGTCCATCACGATCTCGCCGGTGATGCGACGCGCGCAGGCCCGACCTTGCCGTGGATCGCCGGGGCGCTCAGGCCCTTGCCAGCCCTTGTCCAGCACGAAGCCGCGGATCGCGCCTTCGTCGTCCTTGGCCCAGACCACGAACACGTCGGCGATCGGGCTGTTGGTGATCCACATCTTGGTGCCGGTGAGGCTGTAGCCGCCGGGCACCTTGCGTGGCGCGGGTGATCATGCTGCCGGGGTCGGAGCCGTGGTTCGGCTCGGTCAGGCCGAAGCAGCCGATCCACTCGCCGCGTGGCGAGCTTGGGCAGGTACTTCTGCTTCGTGCGCTTCGGTGCCGAATTCGTTGATCGGCACCATCACCAGCGAGGACTGCACGCTCATCATCGAGCGGTAGCCCGAGTCGACGCGCTCCACCTCGCGCGCCACCAGGCCGTAGCAGACATAGTTCAGGCCCGCGCCGCCATAGGCCTCGGGGATGGTGGCGCCGAGCAGGCCGAGCTCGCCCATCTCGCGAAAGATGGCCGGGTCGGTCTTCTCGTGGCGGAACGCCTCCAGCACGCGCGGCGCAGCCGCTCCTGGCAATAGGCGCGGGCCGCGTCGCGCACCGCGCGTTCGTCGTCGGTGAGCTGCGCGTCGAGCAGCAGCGGGTCGTCCCAGTGAAAGCGGGAGTGGATGGCTTTGTTCATGAAGAGCAAGGTGTTGGGTGAATGAATAAACAGGAGGGCAGGCGCAGATCAGCCCTGCCGCATCAGTTCGCGGCCGATGATGATTTGCTGGATCTGCGTCGTGCCTTCGTACAGGCGCAGCAGGCGCACGTCGCGGTAGAAGCGCTCGACCGGGTACTCGTTGATGTAGCCGGCGCCGCCGTGCACCTGCACGCCGCGATCGGCGACGCGGCCGACCATCTCGGTGCAGAACAGCTTGGCGCAGGAGGCGCGCATGCTGACGTCGCGGGTCGCTCACGCCGGGCGGCCTGGCGTCGTAGCGCAGCGCGCAGTCCTGCACCATGCGACCAGCCGGCATACAGCTCGGCCTGGCTGTCGGCCAGCATGGCCTGGATCAGCTGGAATTCGCCGATGCGCTTGCCGAACTGCTTGCGCTCGCGCGCATAGGCGACCGATTCGTCCAGGATGCGCTGCGCCATGCCGCAGGCCACGGCCGAGATGTGCAGACGTCCGCGGTCGAGCACCTTCATCGCGGTCTTGAAGCCCTGGCCGGGCACGCCGCCGATGATGTTGGCCGCCGGCACGCGCACGTTCTCCAGGATCACGTCGCAGGTCTTGGTGCCGCGCTGGCCCATCTTCTTGTCCGTCTTGCCCAGCGTGATGCCGGGCAGGTTCGGCTGGCACGATGAAGGCCGAGATGCCGCCCGCGCCCGGCCCGCCGGTGCGCGCCATCAGCGTGAAGGCGCCGGCGCGCGGCGCGTTGGTGATGAAGCGCTTGGTGCCGTTGAGCACGTAGTCGTCGCCGTCGAGCTCTGCCGCGCGTCTTCAGCGCGGCCGCGTCGGAGCCGGCGTCGGGCTCGGTCAGCGCGAACGACATGATCAGCTCGCCGCTGGCCACGCGCGGCAGGAGTCTGCCTTCTGCGCGGGCGTGCCGTCCATCAGGATGCCCTGCGAGCCGATGCCGACGTTGGTGCCGAACACCGAGCGGAACGCCAGCGCGGTCTGGCCCAGCTCGTAGGCGACCCGGCACTTCCTGGCTCATCGACAGGCCGATGCCGCCGTATTCCTCGGGAATCGACAGGCCGAACAGGCCCATCTCCTTCATGTCTTCGACGATGTCGGCCGGCACCTCGTCGTGCTCCTCCAGGATGTTTTCGGCGGGCACCAGACGTTCGCTTGACGAAACGCTGCACGGCGGCAAGCAGGAGTTCAAAGGATTCGGTATCGAGGGCCATGGTCTGATCTGTGTAGTGGAGGGGGATTCAGCGGTGTGCGAATACCGGCGTGCGTTTGTCGAGGAAGGCCTTCATGCCTTCGTGGGCGTCTTCGCTGGCAAAGCGGGCATGCAGTTCGCGGCGTTCAACAGATGCCTTCGGACAGCGAGGACTCCCAGGCTGCGGTTGACCGATTCCTTGATCGCCATCAGCGCGGGCAGCGAATAAGCCGGCGATCTGTCGCGGCCAGGGCCAAAGTCTGTTCGCAGCAGCTGCTCGTCGGGCACGACGCGCGACACCAGGCCGTAGCGGTCGGCCTCAGCGCATCCAGCATGCGGGCCGACAGGCACATGTCCATGGCCTTGGCCTTGCCGATGGCGCGCGGCAGGCGCTGCGTGCCGCCGGCGCCGGGCAGCATGGCGAGCTTGATTTCGGGCAGCGCGAATCTGGCGATCTCGGCGGCGATGACGATGTCGCAGGCCAGCGCCAGCTCGCAGCCGCCGCCCATGGCAAAGCCGGCCACGGCCGCGATCACCGGCTTGCGCACCCGGCGGATGGTTTCCCAGTTGCGGGTGATGAAGTCGCTCTGGTAGACATCCATGTAGCTCCAGTCGGCCATGGCGGCGATGTCCGCGCCGGCGGCAAAGGCCTTGGCGCTGCCGGTGATGACGATGGCGCCGATGCGCGTCGTCGGCGTCGAAGGCCAGCAGGGCGTCGCCCAGCGCATCCATCAGCGCATCGTTCAGGGCGTTGAGCTGCTGGGGCCGGTTGAGCGTGATCACGCCCACCCGGCCCCGGGTGTCCACAAGGATTGGTTGTTCATTCATGGTGCGGGCCGTGTGGGTAAATCAATCGACGTTGATCTTGCTGTCCTTGATGAGGGCGGACAGCATCTTGGTTTCGCTGGTCAGCAGGCTCTTGAACTCGGCATTGCCCAGGCCGACAGGCTCGGCGCCCAGGGATTCGTAAGCGCGGTTTTGGTGGCTGGCAGGCTCAAGGTCTTGGCCACTTCGCGGACCATGCGGGCTGTGATGTCGGGCGGCGTGCCCTTGGGCGCCCACATGCCAAACCAGATGTCCAGTTCGGCCCCCTTGAAGCCGAGTTCGGCCAGCGTCGGCACATCGGGGAAGAAGGACGAACGATTGGCGCCGGCCACTGCCAGCATGCGGACCTTGCCCGAGCGCACGTGCGGGAACGCAATGCCCGGATCGAAGACAATAGTCGACCTGGCCTGGCCATCACGTCCTGCAGCGCCGGCGCGGCGCCCCGGTAAGGGATGTGGGTGGTGAAAATGCCGGTGCACTGCTTGAACATCTCGCCGGCCAGATGCGGCGGTGTGCCGGGGCCGGAAGAGGCGTAAGACAGCTTGCCCGGATTGGCGCGCGCATAGGCGACGAATTCCTTGGCGTCCTTGAAGGTGGACTGCGGCTTGACCACCAGGTACATCTGGCTGCGCCCGACGCCGACCACCGGGGTCAGGTCTTTGGCCGGGCTGATGGTTTGCTTGAACAGGTAGGGGTTGGCCGTCTCGACCGAGGTGGGCGCAATCAGAAAGGTGTAGCCGTCGGCCGGCGCGCGTATGACTTCGGCGGCGGCCACGTTGCCGCTGACGCCGGGCTTGTTGTCCACCAGCACGGTCTGTCCCAGCGCCTCGGTGAGGGACTGGGCCATGACCCGGGCCATGACATCGGTCGTGCCGCCGGGGGCGAAGCCGACCACGAGCCTGATGGGCTTGGTGGGCCAGGCCGGCGCCTGGGCCAGGGCCGTGCCGGCCAGGCCGAGCGTGCAGCAGGTGGCTGCGGCGGCCTGGATCAGGCGGCGGCGCAGCAGGCAGTTGGGGGAAGTGAACATGGTTTGTCTCCTTGGTGTTGTCGCTGTGGCGGGGTGAGTAATGGCTAATCGGCGCGATCAGTCCGTGCCGTCGCGCAGCATCTCGCGCAGCTTGAACTTCTGGATCTTTCCGGACGGCGTGGCCGGCATCGCGTCGCGCACGATCAGCCGCTCGGGGATGTACTGCACGCGCGACCTTCTGGGCCTTCAGGAACTCGACCATCGACGGCGAAGTCGATGCGTCTGGCCCGGCCTTGGGCACGACCACCGCGCAGGCGCGCTCGCCCAGCCGCTCGTCCGGGTAGGCCACGATGGCCACCTGGGCCACCGCCGGGTGCCGGTACAGCAGCGCCTCGATCTCGACCACCGGGATGTTCTCGCCGCCGCGGATGATCACGTCCTTGCTGCGGCCGCGTGATGCGGATGTAGCCGCGCTCGTCCATGCGCGCCAGGTCGCCGGTGTCGAACCAGCCGTCGGCGTCGGTGGCGTTCAACTGCGGCCGCTTCAGGTAGCCGCCGAAGTTCGAGCACGCGCGCACCAGCAGCCTGCCGGCCTGGCCCGGCGGCAGCGCGCTGCCGTCGACGTCGACCACCTTGACCTCGACGCCCGGCAGCGGGCAGCCGTCGGTGGTGAAGGCGCAGCTCGTCGTCGTCGTCGAGCTTGATCAGCGTGACGGCGCCGTTCTCGGTCATGCCCCAGGCCGACACGATCTTGGTGCCCAGCACCTTGCGCGCCTGCTCGACCAGCGGCGCCGGGAATCGGCGCGCCGGCGCACAGGAAGGTGCGCAGGCTGGGCACGGCTCGTGCCGGTCTCCGCCACGGTCCTGGCCAGGTCGGTCAGGAACGGCGTCGAGGCCATCGTGAAGGTCACGCCCTCGGCGCGGATCAGCTCGACCGCCTTCTTCGGCTCCCAGATGTCCTGCAGCACGGCGCTGGCGCGCAGCATGATCGGCATCATCAGGCCGTACATGAAGCCGGTCTGGTGCGCCATCGGCGAGGCCATCAGCACCACGTCGTCGCTGCCCAGCCGCAGCCGCTCGGCGTAGGGAATGATGTTGGCCATCAGCGTGTTGGCCGTGTGCATCACGCCCTTGGGCTCGCCGGTGGTGCCCGAGGTGTAGATCAGCTGGGTGACGTCGTCGGGGCCGGGCCGGTGGCGCGTCAGGATGTCGCGCGGCGTCGGGCTCCGTCTCCCAGGCCGGGCCGCTCAGCAGCGCCTCGAAGCTGTTCGGCGCCGTCGCCACCGACCACGACGACGTGCTGCAGGTCCGGCAGGCTGGGCTGCAGCGCCGTCGACCATCGCTCGTGGTCGAAGCCGCGGAACACCTTGGGCACGATCAGCACCTTGGCCTCGCCGTGCTTGAGCATGAACGACAGCTCGCGCTCGCGGAAGATGTGCATCAGCGGGTTGAGCACCGCGCCGATGCGCGAGCAGGCCAGATAGGTCAGCGTGAACTGCCACCAGTTCGGCAGCTGCAGCGCGACCACGTCGTTGCGGCCCACGCCCAGGCGCGACAGGCCGACGGCGATGCGGTCGGCCATGCGCCGCGAGTTCGCGGTAGGTGAAGCGCGCGCACGTCGCCGGTCTCGACCTGCACCGCGGTCAGCGCCAGCTTGTCCGGGCAGGCCGCGACGCAGGCGTCCAGATCGTCGTTGATGGTGCGGTCGTGCCAGAAGCCCTGGGCGATGCTGTCGGCGCGGCGCGGCGGCAGCAGGACGGCGTCGAATTCCATGGTCTTGTCTCCTTGTCGTGTCTTGTTGCGTGGCGCGCCGTCAGGCCGGCACGGCGCTGCGGCCGGCGCGGGTGCGCGCGATGATGGTCTTCATGATCTGGGCCGTGCCGTCGCCGATCTGGAAGCCCAGCACGTCGCGCAGGCGCTGCTCCATCAGGCCGCGGTCGTAGCCGCCGTGGCCGAAGCATCAGCAGGCACTGGTGGATGACGTCGTAGGCCAGCTTGGGCGCCCCACCACTTGCACATCGCGGCCTCGGCGCTGTGCGGCGCGCCCTTGTCCTTCAGCCACAGGGCCTGCAGGCACAGCAGGCGCGCCGCCTCGACCTGGGTGTCGAAGTCGGCCAGCGGATGCGACACGCCCTGGAACGCCGACAGCGGCTTGCCGAACGCCTCGCGCTGCGCGACGTACTCCCAGGTTTCCTCCAGCGCGACGCGCGCCACGGCCAGCACCTGCAGGCCGATCAGCGCGCGCGAGAAGTCGAAGCCCTGCATCACCTGCACGAAGCCCTTGTTCTCGTCGCCGAGGCGGTGGCTGACCGGCACGCGCACGTTCTCGAAGAAGATCGAGCCGCGGCCGATGGCGCGCTGGCCATGGCAGTCGAAGCGGTTGCGTCGTGATGCCCGGCAGGTCCATCGGCACCAGCAGCGCGGTGACGCCGTGCGCGCCCGATTCCACGCGTGCCGGTGCGGCCGAACACCACCGTCGCGTCGGCCTGGTCGGCCGCGGAGATCGAGGTCTTCTCGCCGTTGATGCACGTAGTCGTCGCCGATCGCGCTCGACGCGCAGGCGCAGGTTGGCCGCGTCCGAGCCGCCGCGCGGCTCGGTCAGCGCGATCGCGAACAGCGCCTCGCCGCGCGTGAGCTTCTCGCAGCCAGGGCTTGACGACTTCGGGCTGGCCGTGCTGCGACAGGATCTGGCCGTTCAGCGAGGCCAGCAGGTTGATGTAGGAGATGCTCAGGTCGGCGCGGGCGATCTCCTCGTGGATCACGCCGGCCGCCAGGCAGCCCAGGCCCTGGCCGCCGAACTGCTTCGGGCAGCTCGGGCGCGATGAAGCCCATCTCGCCCATCTCGCGCATCAGCGCGCGGTCCAGCACGCGCGTCTTGTCGCGCTCCAGAAAGCCGGGCGCGATGCGGTCGGTGGCGAAGCGGCGCGCGTGCTCGCCGAGCGCTGACCAGGTCTTCGTCGAGATAGGGGTTCATGGTGTCGTCTCCTAGGTCTGGGCCGAGGCGGCCTTACTTCGCGTACTTGCGGAAGTCGGGCTTGCGCTTTTCCTTCAGCGCATTGACGCCTTCGCGCGATTCTTCGGTGTCGTAGTACAGCTTGAGCGCGTACATGCCCATGCCGGCGATGCCGCTCTGGTGCGCGGTGTCCATGTTGAAGCTGCGCTTGGCGATGGCGATGCGCCGTCGGGCTGCGCTCGCAGATCGTCTCGGCCCACTCCTGCACCTCGGCATCGAGCTGGTCGTGCGGCACGCAGACGTTGGCCAGGCCCATCGCCACGGCCTCGGCGCCGGAGTAGCGGCGGCTCAGGTACCAGATCTCGCGCGCCTTCTTCTCGCCGACCACGCGCGCCAGGAAGGCGGTGCCGTAGCCCGGGATCGACCGAGCCCATCTTCGGGCCGACCTGGCCGAAGATGGCCTTCTCGGAGCAGATGGTCAGGTCGCAGATCGTGCACAGCACGTTGCCGCCGCCGATGGCAAAGCCCTGCACGCGGGCGATCACCGGCTTGGGCACGTCGCGGATCGCGGTGTGCAGCTCTTCCATCGGCAGGCCGATGGTGCCGCGGCCGTCGTAGTTGCCGTCGTGGGCGGACTGGTCGCCGCCGGTGCAGAAGGCGCGGTCGCCGGCGCCGGCCAGCACGATGGCGCCGACGCTGCGGTCGTAGCCGGCCTTGTTCAGCGCCTTGATCATCTCGTCGCAGGTCTGGCCGCGGAACGCGTTCATCTTGTCCGGGCGGTTGATGGTGATCCAGGCCACGCCGTTGCGGACTTCGTACAGGATGTCTTCGAATTTCATGGTGGTCTTCCTTGGGTGTTGGGTGGATCGGATCAGCCGTTCATCGTCAGGCCGCCGGAGACGCTGAGCACCTGGCCGGTGATGAAGGCGGCGTCGTCGCTGGCGAAGAAGAGCGATGGCGCCGGGCAGGTCGTCGGGCTGGCCGATGCGGCCCAGCGGGATGGAGCGCGTGAAGGCCTCCATCAGCTTCTCGGGGTTGCCGGCGCCTTCCTTGTAGTCGGCGAACAGCGCGGTGTCGGTCGGGCCGGGGCAGACCACGTTGACGGTGATGCCGTGGCGCGCGTGCTCGCGCGCGATGGTCTTGGAGAACGCGACCAGGCCGCCCTTGCAGGCGGCGTACACCGCCTCGCCGGAGGAGCCGACGCGCGCCGCGTCGGACGCGATGTTGACGATGCGGCCCGTCTTGCGCGCCGCCATGCCGGGCAGCACGGCGTGGTGCATGTGCAGCGCGCCGGTCAGGTTGATCGCGATCAGCTTGTCCCACTGCGGCCGGCTCGGTCTTGGTGAAGGGCTTGAAGACGTCCCAGCCGGCGTTGTTGACCAGCACGTCGATGGGGCCCAGCTGCGGCTTCGGTGGCCGCCACGGCGGCATCGACGCTGGCGCGGTCGGTGATGTCGCAGCTGGAAGGCCTGCGGCGTGCCGCCCTCGGCGCGGATGGCCGGCGGCCACCTTCTCGGCCGCCTCGAGGTTCAGGTCGAACACGGCGACCGTGGCGCCTTCCTCGCCGAAGCGGCGGCAGGTCGCCCCGCCGATGCCGCCGCCGCCGCCGGTCACGATGACGGTCTTGTTCTTCGAATCGCTTCATGCGTGTTCTCCTCGTTGCTAGAGGTTGGTATGCCTGATCGGCATTGCGTCGCGTCGTCACTTGATATGTCAATATATTGACGTATATTAGTGCTCGACCGATCATCGATGCAAGCGACTTTTCATCGAGGAAATCATGGTTAACCCTAATGACAAGTCAGCGAATCAGCCAAGATGGAGCTGGCCAACAGGTTGTTCTTCCGGCTCTATCAATGCGCAAACATGTTGCATAAAACCGGCACGCGCGCGGTCGAGGCGGAGGGGCTGACGACGCAGCAGTGGGCGGTGCTGGGCGCGCTGTCGCGGCCGACAAGGCGCGAGGGCGGCATGAGCATCGGCGACCTGGCCCGCTACCTGATGGTGAGCCGGCAGAACCTGTCGGGCCTGATCAGCCGCATGGAGCGCGACGGGCATGTGGCAGTGCGCCGCGACGGGCGCGACCGCCGCTCGCGCGCTGGTCACGATGACCGACGTCAGGCCGCCACGTCTGGCATGGTGCTGGCGCAGCCGAAGATCCACGCGCTACTACGAGCAGATCCTGGCCGACTTCTCGATCAACGACATCACCCACACGCTGCACTACCTGCTCAAGATGCTCGAGAACATGAAGCGACTGGATGGCGATGAGGCGCCGGAGCCGCCGGAAACTGCCTGATTTCCCGGCGGGTTGGTTGGCAAGGGACGCTGGCTTTGGAGCGGCCGAAATGTCTTGCGCCGGGCGGTGAAGACGGGCTGACGCGGTGCGGCGACCAACCATGAAACCAAAGGTGTTTGCTTGGGGGAACGTGCCAGCTGGCCCACTGGCGGCTTGCCGGGTCGACCCGGAGTCATCGTCAGCATGTGGTCGGAGATGCCGCCATCCACCAGCAGGTTCGGACCCGTGATGCAGGAAGCGCCAGCGCTCGCGAGAAAGGCGACTGCCGCGCCAATGTCGCCGGCCCGGCCAATGCGTCCCAATGGCACCAGGGACTCGCGTTTGGCCAGCGCCCGGTCGCAAGCCACAGGAAAGAAACCTGACGGGTCCTTGAGGGATCGGTCAGGCAGCGCGCGCGGCCAGCACAGCCGCCGCCACCTCCGCAAAACCCGCGCCGCGCTCACCTTGGGTGATGTAGCGCGGCTTGTGCGTCAGCTGCGCTTCAAAACGCCGCACATTGGCGACGCCCACCGAGTTCGCAAACGCCTCGAACATCAGCTGGTCGTTGGTCGAGTCGCCCACATAGACCCAGCGCTCCATTTCGGCGTCCAGGTCTCGCCCCAGCAGTTCGCGGGCTATCCAGCGCGCGCCTTCAAGCTTGTTGTGCGCGCCAAACCAGCCGTTGATATGGATGGAGCTCACGCTGGTGTTCATGCCCTCGCTGCGCATGATCTGCACCGCCTGCGCTATTGCGAAGGGCGGCAGATGCGCAAATTCACTGTGGTCGATGGCAATGTCGGTTTCGCGGCCGGGGCTGTCCTGCGCCAGCACGGAACCGGGCACTTCCTGCATCACGCGCTGCGCCACCTGCTGCATGCGGGCATAGTTGGATGCGCGCGTGGCTTTATCCTGCTGATATAGTTTTGATAGCTTGTTACGCCCGTAGGGTAAGGGTTGCAGGCCTTTTTGGTATGACAAAAGTGCGACCGCCCCATTTTCGGCGACGATGGCATCGACCGGCCAGCCCAGCGCAAAAGGCTCGCTCCAGCCGACCGGGCGGCCGGTGACGGGAATGACGTGCAGCCCGGCGGCTTTCAGGGCGGCCAGTGCGGCCAGCGCGTCGGCGGTGATCGCCCCCGCGGTGGTCAGGGTGTCGTCAATGTCGGTCAACACGCCGGTGATTTGCTTGCGGGCTTCGAGCGGCCAGTGCTTCAGTGCTTGCATCGGGGAATTTTCGCATGCCGGTTTTGGGGCCCGCCGGCGTTTTGACGTGTTCTGTACAATAGCAGCTCTCCTGAGGAGCGTTGCAACCCACGACATGTGGTCCAGGCTCAGGACTTCTGAATTTGCAACCACGCTCACCCGCATGTGCCTTGATGCCGGGTGAGTGAACACAATCCACCCCCCGATTCAGGCTCACGTCCGTGGCTATATTGCCCGTCTGACCCATGACTTTTGGAGATGCCCTAATGAACGCTGTATTGAAACCCGCCCAGAACCTTGACGCCGTGATTGCCGACCTGTCGCTCGCCGACTGGGGCCGCAAAGAGCTGAAGATCGCCGAGACCGAAATGCCCGGCCTGATGGCCATCCGTGAAGAGTTCGCGAAAGCCCAGCCGCTCAAGGGCGCGCGCATCACCGGCTCGCTGCACATGACCATCCAGACCGGCGTGCTGATTGAAACGCTGCAGGCGCTGGGCGCCGAAGTACGCTGGGCTTCCTGCAACATTTTTTCGACGCAGGACCACGCCGCCGCCGCGATTGCCGCCAAAGGCACGCCGGTGTTTGCGATCAAGGGTGAAACCCTGGCCGATTACTGGGACTACACCCACCGCATCTTCGAATTCACCGGCGCCAAAGGCACGCCCGAAGAAGGCCCGAACATGATTCTGGACGACGGCGGCGATGCCACGCTGCTGATGCACCTGGGCACCCGCGCCGAGACGGACGCCAGCCTGCTGGCCAAGCCCGGCAGCGAAGAAGAAATTTGCCTGTTCAACAGCATCAAGGCCAAGCTGGCCCAAGACCCGACCTGGTACAGCCGCCGCCTGAAAAACATCATCGGCGTGACCGAGGAAACCACCACCGGCGTGCTGCGCCTGAACGAAATGTCGGTCCAGGGCACGCTGGCCCTGCGCGCCATCAACGTCAACGACTCGGTGACCAAGTCCAAGTTCGACAACCTGTATGGCTGCCGCGAATCGCTGGTCGACGGCATCAAGCGCGCCACCGATGTGATGATCGCTGGCAAGGTGGCCGTGGTGGCGGGCTACGGCGATGTGGGCAAGGGCTGTGCCCAGGCCCTGCGCGCCCTGAGCGCCCAGGTCTGGGTCACTGAAATCGACCCCATCAATGCGCTGCAGGCGGCGATGGAAGGCTTCAAAGTCGTGACCATGGAATATGCCGCCGACAAGTGTGATATTTTTGTCTCCGCCACCGGCAACAAGAACGTCATCACCTATGCGCACATGGCGGCCATGAAAGACCAGGCCATCGTCTGCAACATCGGCCACTTTGACAATGAAATCGACGTCGCTTCGCTCGAAAAATGCACCTGGGAAGAGATCAAGCCGCAAGTCGATCATGTGATCTTCCCGGACGGCAAGCGCATCATTTTGCTGGCCAAAGGCCGCCTTGTGAACCTGGGTTGCGGCACCGGCCACCCCAGCTTCGTCATGTCGTCCAGCTTTGCCAACCAGACGATCGCGCAGATCGAGCTGTTCACAAAGCAGGCAGATTACGAAGTCGGCAAGGTCTATGTGCTGCCCAAGCACCTCGATGAAAAGGTCGCCCGTTTGCACCTGAAGAAAGTCGGCGCGATGCTGTCCGAACTGAGCGACGAGCAGGCCGCCTATATTGGCGTGTCCAAAGCCGGCCCCTACAAGGCCAACACCTACCGTTATTGATGGCTTCGCGCCCTCTTCCCCGGAAGAGGGCCGGTGCTTGACCGCTCCCTATTAATGCAACCTTGATGTTGCTGGAACTTTATGCGCGCTGATTTATTTCTTGTCGAACACGGTCATGCCACTACCCGTTCCCAGGCCCAGCGCCTGATCGCTTCTGGGGTGCAGTGGCGTGTGGACGAGGCCGTTGCCTGGAAAAAAATCGCCAAGAACGGCGATGAAATTCCTGACAACGCCGAACTGCAACTGCTCGATACCACCGAGGCGAAATACATATCGCGCGGCGGCCTGAAGCTCGAAGGTGCGCTCAAAAGCACCGGTCTGGATGTAACAGGTTTGCGCTGCCTGGATATAGGCCAGTCGACAGGCGGCTTTACGGATTGCCTGCTGCAGCACGGCGCTTTGCTGGTTGTGGGCGTGGATGTCGGTCATGGCCAGTTGCATGGCAGCCTGCGCAGTGACGCCCGCGTGGGGTGTATTGAAGGCGTGAATGCGCGATCGCTGACGGCGGACGACCTGGTCGCGCATTACCGCCGTGCGCTGCACATCAAGGAAGGCCGCGAAGACGATTTTGAGGACGCTGAAGAGGGTGGCGAAGAAGACGATGATGGCTTTGATCCGGTCTTCGATTTTCTGACCGGTGACCTGTCCTTCATTTCGCTGACGCTGGTGCTGCCCGCCGCGGCACGCCTGCTGAAAGCGGATGGCCATCTGCTGATGCTGGTCAAGCCGCAGTTTGAACTGCAGCCGGGGCAGATAGGCAAGGGCGGCATTGTGCGCGACCCGGCGCTGTTCGAGTTTGTTGAAAAGCGCCTGCGCGATGCCTGTGCAGCGCTTGGCCTGGACGTGCTGGCCTGGCTGGAGTCGCCGATTGCAGGAGGCGACGGAAACCGCGAGTTTTTCATTCACGCAAAAAAGGGCCGTGAAGTCCAGGGTGAAGACCAGCCGCTGGCGGCCGCACCGCAGCGAAACCTGTCAAAGCGGGTGCCGCGCAGCGAGATGCGGGCGTCCCGGGAGCCGCACGAGGACTCCGAGCTTGCTCATGCGGGCCAGCACGGGCCGGCGCGCAGCAAGCGGCGTGACAATAAAACTGAAGACAACCAGACCGACGATTGAGGCTTGCCATGAATGTGCCCATCAGTTTTGAATTCTTTCCCCCGAAAACACCTGAAGGCGCCGACAAGCTGCGGCTGACGCGCCAGGCCCTGTACGCGCACCAGCCCGAGTTTTGCTCCGTGACCTTTGGCGCGGGCGGCTCGACACAGGAAGGCACTTTTGGCACCGTCAAGGAGATTTTGCAGGAGGGCGTTTCCGCTGCCTGCCATTTTTCCTGCGTTGGCGCGACCAAGGCCACGGTGCGCCAGCAGTTGGCCGCCCTGCAAGCCATGGGCGTCAAGCGCCTGGTCGCCCTGCGCGGCGACTTGCCCAGCGGCTACGGCATGGGTGGCGAGTTTCACTATGCCAGCGATCTGGTGGCCTTTATCCGCGCCGAAACGGGGGATGCCTTCCACATTGAAGTTGCCGCTTACCCGGAAATTCACCCGCAGGCCAAATCTGCCGACGCTGACCTGCAGGCCTTTGTCGCCAAGGTCAAGGCGGGCGCAAATTCGGCCATCACCCAGTATTTTTTCAACGCCGACGCTTATTTCCGCTTTGTCGATGACGTGCAGCGCCTCGGTGCCGATGTGCCGGTCGTGCCGGGTATCATGCCGATTACCAGTTCGACGCAACTCATGCGTTTCAGCGATGCCTGCGGCGCTGAAATTCCGCGCTGGATCCGCTTGCGCCTGCAGGGCTTTGGCGACGACACGGCATCCATCAAGAGTTTTGGACTGGACGTGATGACAGCCTTGTGTGAGCAGCTCCATAGGGCTGGCGTGCCCGGCATTCATTTTTATACGATGAACCAGGCGGCGGCGGCGACAGAAATCATTCGTCGCCTGGCGCCGCCTTGATGGCTGGCTTGTGCACCATGCGTTGCGGTTTTATCAAGTGCTGGATTGCCGCAAGTCTGTTGTCGGTGTTGGCCGGCTGCGCGACGGTGGCGCCACCGCAATCGGAGCCATTGCCCGCGCCATCATCGACAATTCCTTCGCCGCCACCCAGACCCTCCATCGCCAAGCGCATCCTTGAAAAGCTTCAAAAGCCATTTCGCGCAAAAGATGCTGCGCTGCCTTCCGAAGTGCCAGCCGAGTCGGCGGTAGTGGATGAGAAGTATCAGCTGACTGGTGAAGCCGCCCGGGAACTGGAGCGCGGTCATGCGTCCTGGTACGGTGGGCAATTCCATGGCCGGCGCACCGCCAATGGCGAGACCTATGACAAGTACGCGCTGACGGCCGCCCACAAGACCTTGCCCTTCGGCACGATAGTGCGGGTGCGCAGCCTGGCCCTGGGGCGGGAAGTCGATGTGCGCATCAATGATCGGGGCCCGTTCGCCCCGGGCCGCGTGATTGATGTGAGTCAGGCCGCCGCCGAGGCGCTGGGCCTCATGGGAACCGGTGTTGCGGAGGTGTCGCTGAATGTGGCTGAATCCGCTTACCTGCAAGCAGAAGGCCCGCAGCAGGCCCAGAAAACCCGAAAAGCTGGCCGCCGAAGCAAGCGAAGCCCCCCGGCCGCCAAGCGCCGTTAAATAATCTGCTTAGCCGCCGTGCTCAAGCGTGAAGCCGGCGTTGCGGTCCTGCCCAAGCAGCGCGACCATTTGCGGCAGCGCAGCTTGCAGTTCGGCCTTCAGCGTGTGCGGTGGATTGATCACGAACATACCGCTGGCGGGCAGGCCGGGGCGGATGACTTCGCCTTCGGTATCGGTTGTCAGCTTGCTCGATTTGACCGTCAAGGTGGCATGGAGCCAGCTGCGGCCGGCCTTGACGGCCAGGGTCTTGAGCTTTCGCGGCAGGTCGTGCGCTTCGGGCCTCGGGATGATCGGATACCACACCACATAAGTGCCGGTGGCAAAGCGCTTGACGGCGTCAGCCACGCAGGCGGCCACGCGGGCGTAGTCGCTCTTGATTTCATAGCTCGGATCGCACAGCACCATGGCGCGGCGGGCCGGTGGCGGTAAAAAGGTTTTGAGCGCTTCAAATCCGTCTTCACGGGCCGCCACGACCTGGCGGCCAACGCCGAGTTGCTCGATATTGCCGGTCAGCGACTTGAAATCGGTGGGATGCAACTCAAACAGTTTCAGCTTGTCGCGCCCGCTCAGGAATTGCTGTTCGATAAAAGGTGAGCCGGGGTAAATTTTCAGGTGAGCAGGGTCGCCGGTCTGCGCGAACTGCGGGTTCAGCTTGCGCAGCACGTCCAGGTAGTCCTGCAGGGCGGGGGCCCAGGCGTAGCTGCTGGCGGCATTGGCCGCCGCGTCGGGCGCTGGAAGCAGCGTCGATTTTGCGCCGGAGGCCGTGCCAGGTGCTACCTTTTTTGTAGCTTGTTCTGCCCGTTCTGTCTTGGTATCGGTGGTTTTTGATGCTAAAAGCAGCTTGAAAATACCTTCCCGGGCCTCGCCGCTGGTCTCGGTGTAGTCGCCGTCAAGGCGGTACAGGCCAGCGCCTGCATGGGTGTCAATCACGGTCAGCGCCGTGTCTTTTTGGGTCAGGTACTTCATCAACGCAATCAAGGTGGTGTGCTTGAGAACGTCGGCATGGTTGCCTGCATGGAAGGCGTGGCGGTAAGAAAACATGGCTATATCGTACCTTCTTGCAACACGAACGCGTCGAAAAATTGACGCAAGCCCTTGATTTTTCATATAATCCAAGGCTCTGCAGCGCACATGTGGTTCCGCGGCAGAGTTGCTTGAAAGCACTTGAACGGACTTGTCCTTCAGGTACTGACAGGCAAATGACCACCTAAGAGGTTCTCATCAGAGGAACGCCGACCGTGGAAAAGAACCCGACAAACCCCTTTCTGTAAAGAGAAAACTCATGAATACTTTCAGCGCAAAACCCGCTGACGTAGTGCACGAGTGGTTTGTGATTGACGCGACCGACAAGGTCCTCGGACGAGTAGCCAGCGAAGTTGCTCTCCGTTTACGCGGCAAACACAAGGCCATTTATACGCCTCACGTCGACACCGGTGACTTCATCATCATCATCAACGCAGCCCAGCTGCGCGTGACCGGTGCCAAATCGACCGACAAGATTTACTACCGTCATTCCGGTTATCCAGGCGGCATCACTGCCACCAATTTCCGCGACATGCAAACCAAGTTTCCAGGCCGCGCCCTGGAAAAAGCCGTCAAGGGCATGCTGCCCAAGGGCCCGCTCGGTTACGCCATGATCAAGAAACTCAAGGTGTACGGTGGTGCAGAGCATCCGCATACCGCCCAACAGCCTAAAGTGCTGGAAATCGCAGGAGTCGCTAAATGATCGGTGATTGGAACAACGGCACCGGCCGTCGCAAATCAAGCGTCGCCCGCGTGTTTCTGAAAAAAGGCACTGGCAAGATTACGGTCAACGACAAGGACATCCAGGTGTTCTTCGGTCGCCAGACCTCGATCATGATCTGCCGCCAGCCCCTGTTTCTGACGAACCACGTCGAGACGTTTGACATCATGGTCAACGTCCACGGCGGCGGCGAGTCCGGCCAGGCTGGTGCAGTGCGCCACGGCATTACCCGTGCCCTGATCGACTATGACGCAACGCTCAAGCCAGCGTTGAGCCAGGCCGGTTTTGTGACCCGCGATGCCCGTGAAGTCGAACGTAAAAAGGTCGGTTTCCGCTCAGCCCGCCGTCGCAAGCAGTTCAGCAAGCGTTAATTCGTTTTCTCTGCTTCCAAAAAGCCGCCAAGGTTCGCCTGGCGGCTTTTTTCTTGGGCGGTATGAATCGGCAGCCGTCCCTGGTCGGGCGCTTGAAATGCAAGCCTGTGGTGTCACCTGCAATGGCTAAAACCCATAAATCAGGAGCTTGCCGGACACCAGTCTGCCTCAATAAGGCACATGTTCGTTATGGTTGATTGATTTGCTGTACTATTTCTAAATTGAGTATTGAATAACGGAGTCCCCCATGAGTGCAGTTGCCGAAAATATCCAGACCGAGATGCCCACACCTTTTGTCTTTACCGACAGTGCTGCATTAAAAGTGGCGGAGTTGATTGCAGAAGAAGGCAATCCTGACCTGAAGCTGCGCGTTTTTGTGCAGGGTGGCGGCTGCTCCGGTTTTCAGTATGGTTTCACTTTTGACGAAATCACCAATGAAGACGACACCACCATGACCAAAAACGGCGTCTCCCTGCTGATTGATGCGATGAGTTACCAGTACCTCGTCGGGGCCGAGATTGATTACAAGGACGACCTTGAAGGCGCGCAGTTCGTCATCAAGAACCCGAATGCCAGCTCATCCTGCGGCTGTGGCTCCAGCTTCTCGGTCTGATTTTCTGGCTCTGGCCAGACGCTAAAAAGCCGCCCTTGGGGCGGCTTTTTGCTTTTTCCAGTCTGTCACACCGCCTCTCCCGCGGGCACTGGGGCCGACATGAGGCAGGATTCAGGCAGGATAAATGCCGCCCAGCACACGGGGTCCGGCGGCGCCGGTAACGCTCGGCAGGTTGCCGGGCAGGCGTGTAAGCGCCTGCAATGCCAGCCAGGCAAAGGCGGCCGCCTCGACCTGCAGCGGCGGCAATCCGTGCTGGTCTGAGGTGCTGACGCGAAGGAAGGGCAAGCCCGTCTGCAGGCGCTGCAGGAGGTGAAGATTGAAAGCGCCGCCGCCACAGACGACGAGGTCTTTACTATCCTTTCCATAGCTGCATACGCCTGATATACAGGCGCTAGCGGTAAATTCTGTCAACGTATATTGAACGTCTTCAGGGCGTTCCGTGGCGAAGGGCATCAGCTTTTCAGCCAGCCAGGCAAGGCTGAAAAGGTCTCTGCCCGTGCTTTTTGGGATGGGCTGCGAGAAATAGGGCTCGTCCAGCAGGCTGGCCAGCAGGGGGGGTATCAGGCGGCCGATGGCCGCCCAGGCGCCGCCCGCGTCAAAGGGCTGGCCGGTGTGCTGCAGGCACCAGGCGTCCATCAGCGCATTGCCGGGTCCGCAATCGAACCCCAGGACCGGCGATTCAGGATGCTGCGGCAGTACGCTGAGATTGGAAATCCCGCCCAGATTGAGTACCGCCACAGTTGCATCCGGCCGGCCAAAAAAGCCCTGGTGAAACGCCGGCACCAGCGGCGCGCCTTGTCCGCCTGCTGCCACATCCCGGCTGCGAAAGTCCGCCACCACGGTAATGCCGGTGAGTTCAGCCAGGAGTGAGGGATTGTTGAGTTGGAGCGTGTAGCCCACGCCTGCAGGGTCGGCGGAGCTTCTCTGGGGCTGGTGTCTGACGGTCTGCCCATGCGCGCCAATGGCCTGGATTTGCGCTGCGCATATGCCCTGGGTGCCTGCCTGCTGCAAAAGGGCCGCAACCACTTTGGCATACACCGCCGCAAGCTGGTTGCCCGCCAGCGCGGCGCGGTGGAGCTCGTTGTGCGAAGGTGAGTTGAGCGCCAGCAGTTCTGCTCGGAAGCTTTTCTGGAAGGGCTCGGTGGCGGTGGCCAGGACCCGTGGTTTGAGGCCCGAAAAATCCACCAGGACGCCATCGGCGCCGTCAAGGGAGGTGCCTGACATCAGGCCAATGGTGTAGTCGCGCATGCAGCTATTTTGCCGCAGCGCTGCTACACGGTGTCTGGCTTATTCAGCCCGGGTCTCATTGATGCTGGCGGCGGCCTGCAGCTGGTTTTTGACGCCGCTTGCGAGCTGCCTGAACAAAGGCAGGGCCGCTGTTGGCACGGGGATGGTTTCGCTCTGCTGGGCCGCCGCCATGGGGTCTTGCTGCATGCCGTTGACGCGGACCTCGAAATGCAGGTGCGGCCCGGTGGCCCAGCCGGTCGAGCCCACCAGTCCGATGGTCTGGCCCTGGCTCACGCTTTGGCCGCGCTGCACGTTGATTTTGCTCAGGTGGGCATAGACCGTTTCATGGTTGTTGCGGTGCTTGATGAAGACCACGTTGCCGAAACCATTTTGCACCCCGGCAAACTCCACCACGCCATCACCCACGGTTCGGGCTGGTGTGCCGGTGCTGGCCGCGAAGTCTGTCCCAAGGTGCGCGCGCCACTTTTGCAGGATAGGGTGAAAGCGCATGGAAAAACCGCTGCTGATGCGGGAGAACTCCACCGGGGAGCTCAGGAAGGCGCGGCGCAGGCTTTGGCCGTCCAGCGTGTAGTAGCCGCCCTTGAGGGGCGCGCCTGCCGCATCCTGGCCCGGTGGCTGGAACCACATGGCCTGGTAGGCTTTGCCGCTATTGACGAACTCGGCCGACAGCACGCGGCCGGTGCGCAGTGCTTCGCCATCGGCTTCCAGTGTTTCGTACACCACGTTGAAGCGGTCACCCTTGCGCAGGGCGCGGCGAAAATCGATATCGCCCGAGAAAATCTCCGCGATTTGCACGCCCACGCTGTCGGGAATGCGCGCGTCGTCGGTGGCGGCAAAGAGCGAGGTCTGGATGCTGGCGCTGGCAAGCCGCGCCGAGCGGGTGTAAGGCGCCGTTTCAATACGCGAGTTGAAGCCGGTCGCAGTTCGCTCAATGACGAGTCGCTGGAAGCGCGCTTCGTCGTTGGTGGGCCAGCGCATGCTGAGTTTGAGTAGTTGCTGGCTGTCGCTGGCTTCAACCGTTACATTTTTGCCAGGACGGCCTTCCAGTATCAGCTGCGCGTTGGGGTCGGTGCGCAAAAAAGCGGCTGCTGCGGTGTCGTCCAGGTTCAGCCGCTTGAGCAGGGAATTTGCGGTGTCTGTGCTGCGGGTGCTTTCGGTGCGGAACAGGTTGAAGCGAAAGTCACCGAGTGCGTCGGTCTGCGTCTGTGTGGGCAGTGCTTGCACGGACTCCAGCACCTGGTGAACCGGCAGATCGGCGGCATCGGGCGCCAATGGCGCGACGCCGAAGGCGGTGACGCCTGTTCCAAGCAGCAGCACGGCCAGGCCGGACGAGAGGCGTTTGGGATGACGACGCAGGCTGTCGGCGATGGCCGACAGGATGCGGGAGAGTGTCAGGGGGCTACGGGAGGGGACGGGCAGGCGCAAAGCTAATTCCCAGCTAAAGTGCATCGGGGCACCAGAAGGCGCCGGACTGCGATAGAAGAACATCGGTAACCTGCCCATGCAGACTTGGCAGGGAGCGGGGTTATCGGACTCGAAAATCTCTGCTTCCCATCAGCAACTTGCGGGCCAACTAAAATGGCGGGCTGATGTAGGAAAGCCGCAATTATATCTGTCGGACAATATCCTGTCCTGAGAAAAACCCTTATGAATCAAGAGCTTGTTACAAATCTCCCCCTGTCTGACCGTGTAAAGATGGCCCTGGCCGTCTCCCTGAGGGGCTGCGATGAGCTGATTCCCCAGGGGGAATGGGTCAAAAAACTGGTCCGCAGCGAAACCACCGGCGTGCCGCTGCGCATCAAATTGGGTCTGGACCCGACCGCCCCTGACATTCATGTCGGCCACACGGTGGTGCTTAACAAAATGCGTCAGCTTCAGGATCTGGGGCACCAGGTGATTTTCCTGATTGGTGATTTCACCAGCCTGATCGGCGACCCGTCGGGCCGCAACACCACCCGCCCGCCGCTCACGCCCGAGCAGATCAAGGTCAATGCCGAAACCTACTACCGCCAGGCCAGCATGGTGCTGGACCCGGCCAAAACCGAGATCCGCTACAACAGCGAGTGGTGTGACCCGCTGGGCGCGCGCGGCATGATCCAGTTGGCCTCAAGATATACCGTGGCCCGCATGATGGAACGCAACGATTTCCACGACCGCTTCAAGGCCGGCCAGTCGATCAGCGTGCACGAGTTTTTGTACCCTCTGATGCAGGGCTATGACTCGGTGGCGCTCAAAAGCGACCTGGAACTGGGCGGCACTGACCAGAAGTTCAATCTGCTGATGGGACGCCATTTGCAGCAGGAGTACGGCCAGGAGCCGCAGTGCATTCTGACCATGCCGCTGCTTGAAGGCCTGGACGGCATCGAAAAGATGTCCAAGAGCAAGAACAACTACATCGGCATTTCCGAAGACGCCAACACGATGTTTTCCAAGGTGCTGTCGATTTCGGATGTGCTGATGTGGCGCTGGTATACCTTGCTGTCTTTCAGGAGCGAAGCCGAGATTGCGATCCTCAAGGCAGAAGTTGCTGCTGGCCGAAACCCGAAAGACGCCAAGGTGGCGCTGGCCAAGGAAATCACGGCGCGCTTTCATTCGGCGGCTGCCGCCGATGCCGCCGAACAGGATTTCATCAACCGCAGCAAAGGCGGCGTGCCGGATGAAATTCCCGAAGTTGCCCTGTCGGGCGCACCGTTGGGGATTGGCGCCCTGCTCAAGGCCGCCGGTCTTGCGCCTTCCGGCAGCGAAGCCACGCGGCTGATTGAAGGCCGCGGCGTGCGCGTCGACTCCAGCGTGGTGAGCGACAAGGCGCTGAAGCTGGGCGCCGGCACCTATGTGGTGCAGGTCGGCAAGCGAAAATTCGCAAAAGTCACGCTGAGCTGATGAGCGGCCGCGTCAGGAACACCGCATGAAGGCCGTGCTGCAGCGCGTGGCCCAGGCCCGCGTGGTGATTGCCGGCCAGACCGTGGGCGAGATTGCCCAGGGGCTGCTGGTGCTGGTCTGCGCCGAACGCGGCGACACCGAAGCTCAGGCCGACAAGCTGCTCGCCAAAATCCTCAAGCTGCGGATTTTTTCGGATGGGCCGGGCGCCGGGCCGCCCCAAGCAAGGCCAGCCCCCTCGGGGGGCAGCGTATTACACGAAGTGAAAAGCGTGGGGGTCAGTCAACCCGGCAAGATGAACCGCAGCGTGCAGGACTTGGACGGGCAGGGCCGCAGCGGCGGGCTGCTCATCGTCAGCCAGTTCACGCTGGCGGCCGATGCCTCGGGCGGCAACCGGCCGAGCTTTACGGGCGCCGCGCCACCCGATGAGGGGCGACGGCTGTACGACTACTTCGTGGCGCAGGCCCGTGCTTCCCATCCGCAGGTCGAGACCGGGCAGTTCGCTGCCGACATGCAGGTCCATCTTGTCAACGACGGTCCGGTCACGATTCCGTTGCAGGTGCCATAGCGGCAGCCGCCTGCGCGGCGTCATCCACGCTCCAGAACAGCGCCACGCCGCCGCCATCTCCGTCCGTCAGGCCCATGCGCATCAGCGCCTCGCGCGGTCTGTCCTTGACGCGGGCCAGCAGCAGGGACGTGCCCTGGCGGAGCAGGCTGGCAGAAAATTCGGCCAGCGCTTCCACGGCGGTGCTGTCCAGGTCGTCGCAGACCTCCAGGCTCAGCACCACGACCTTGGCGTGCGTCGCGTCGGCGCGCCGGCGCACGAAGTGAAATACCTGCTCGGCATTGGCGAAAAACAGCGGCTCCTCCGGCCGCATGATGAGTGTGCCTGCCATCGCCGTCGCATCGGGATGGCGCGCGCGGTCGAGGTAGTCGCGCGTGCCCGCCAGCAGGCCCAGTTCGGTCACCAGCGGCTGCGCAAAGCGCCGGATTGCCAGCAAGAGCGACAGCGCCACCGCCAGCAGCATGCCGGGAAGCACGCCCAGCAAAAAAACGCCAGCGGCTGCTATGAGCGCCAGCCAGGCGTCGCCCCCCAGGCGTAGCGAAGCGAGCACCGCGCGCGGCCATAAGTTGTGCGAGAGTATGCCCACCACCATGGCGGCCAGCACCGGCAAGGGCAGCAGCGCCAGCCAGGGGCGCGCCAGCCACAGCAGCAAGGCAAGCGCCAGCGCGGCGGCCACGCCGGCCCATTTGCTGCGCCCGCCCGCCGCATGGTTGGCTGCGGCGGCTGAGAAGCCCGCGCCCACCGGCAGGCCATGCACCAGACCGCAGGCCAGATTGGCCGCGCCCAGGGCCCACAGTTCACGATTGGCGTCGACCTTGTCGCCGCTTTGCAGTGCCAGCGAGCGCACCGAGCCCCAGGATTCGGCGAACAAAATCAGCAGCAGCGCAGGTGCCAGCTCCATCGCCTGCAGCCAGCGTTCGCTGTCCAGGCCCGGCAGCGCCCATTCCAGCGGCTGCCAGGCGATATCGCCCACCAGCGCCACTCCCCGATCGCCAAGGTCAAGCGCGGCCGAAAGCGCCACCCCCAGGCCCAGGACCAGCAGCGAAGTCGGCAGGAACAGCCAGCGCCTGCGTCCATAGTGCAGCCCCAGCCATAGCATCAACGCCGCTGTGCCCAGCACCAAGCTTGGCCGGTGCCACTGCGCTGCCTGGGTCAGCAACTCCCACAGCAGGGGACCCGTCTTCGTGGTGTGGACCTGCAGGCCGGCGATGTGCGGCAACTGCTTGAGCATGATGGTCAGCCCCAGCGCCCACGCGAAACCGCGCAGCACCGGGCGCGAGATAAAGGCGCCCAGAAAGCCAGCGTGCAGCGCGCCAGCCAGCAGAAACATTGCCCCGGTGATGCCGACCAGGGCATAGGCCATGGGCGGGCCGCCCATCACCACCGCCGAGGCAAACACCGCCGCCGCCGACGAGGTGGGACTCACCACGGCGAAGCGGCTGCTGCCAAACAACGGGTAAAGGCACAGGCCGACCAGGGCGGCCAGCAGTGCGTGCATGGGCTCCACGCCCGCGATGGCGGCATAGGCCACGGCCTCGGGCAACAGCACCCCGGCCACCGATATGCCGGCCAGCAGTTCTGTGGCCCAGTGCACGCGCGCAGTGGCGGGGTGCACCAGAGGGTGAATGTCGCTCATGGCCTGGAGGAAGGGTTCAGGGGCGAAGGGGCAACGCCCGGTCCTCCCCCGCGAGCCCGCGAGCGCTGTGGGCGTCGCGCTGGCAGTGAATCACCCACCTGCATTCCTCAGTAGGGGTTGTCGTAACCCAGTGCGCCCAGCAGGCGGATTTCCTCTGCCTCCATCTCCTGCGCGTCCTCTTCACTGGTTTCGTGGTCGTAGCCCTGGGCGTGCAGCGTGGCGTGGATGAGCAGATGGGCGTAATGAGCCTGCAGGGTTTTGCCCTGCTCGCGTGCTTCCCGCTCCACCACCGGCGCACACAGCACCAGATCGGCCGTGACCACGGGCTCCTGCGTATAGTCAAAGGTCAGCACGTTGGTGGCGTAGTCTTTGTCCCGGTAATCGCGGTTCAGCGTCTGGCCTTCTTCTGCGCCCACGATGCGAACGGTGATTTCGGCATCGCGTTGGAGTGCATGGCGTATCCAGCGGGTGACACTCTGGCGCGGCAGGGCGGCGCGGTGCAGGGCCAGATCGGGAAACTTTCCGAACTGCAGCGACAAGCTGAGCTGATTAAGAGCCATTTCGGCTCCGGGTGCTTGTTTTACGGGCGGGTGTAGCTATCAAATCGGTAGCATCATGGGCGTCGTCCCGGGCGCTGGGTGCTTTGTCGTACGCATCCACGATGCGCGCGACCAGCGGATGGCGCACCACGTCAGCGCTGGTCAGCCGGGTAATGGCGATGCCCTGGACGCGCTTGAGCACCTGCTCGGCATCAATCAGCCCGCTGAGCTGCGTTCGCGGCAAATCGACCTGGCTCACGTCGCCGGTCACCACCGCCTTGCTGCCAAAACCGATGCGCGTTAAAAACATCTTCATCTGCTCGGGCGTGGTGTTTTGCGCCTCGTCCAGGATCACAAATGCATGGTTCAGCGTGCGGCCGCGCATGAAAGCCAGCGGCGCAATCTCGATCTGCTGGCGCTCAAACGCCTTTTGCACCCGCTCAAAGCCCATCAGCTCATGCAGCGCGTCATACAGCGGCCGCAAATACGGGTCCACCTTCTGCGCCATGTCGCCGGGTAAGAAGCCCAGGCGTTCGCCTGCTTCCACTGCCGGGCGCGTCAGCACGATGCGCTGCACCGTGCTGCGCTCCAGCGCATCGACGGCGCAGGCCACCGCAAGGTAGGTCTTGCCGGTGCCGGCCGGGCCAATGCCGAAGGTGATGTCGTGCGTGGCAATGTTTTCGAGGTAGGTGGCCTGGTTGGCGGTGCGCGCGCGCAGGTCGGCGCGGCGGGTGGTCAGCGCCATGGCGCCTTCCGTCGTGTTCAGGGTCATGTCGCCGGCCAGCATCAGCTGCACGGTTTCCGGTTCAATCGGCCGCTGCGCAATTTCATACAGCGCCTGCAGCACTTCCAGCGCCTGCTGAGCCCGCAGCTTGGTGCCGTCGATCTTGAACTGCTCAAAGCGGTGCGCAATCGTCACCTGCAGCCCCGCCTCTATGGTGCGGATGTGGGAGTCCATGGGCCCGCACAAATTTCCCATGCGGGTGTTGTTCGGCGGCGTGAAAGTGTGGCGAAGAATCAAGGCGTTGGTTTTCCTGAAAAAGGGGGCAGAAAACGGGAAAGCCACCGATTGTCCGCCTAAATCCGCGCACCTACCTGACTGCTAAGATTCGTCCATGATAGGAAGACTCACCGGCCAGCTGGCCGAAAAAAATCCGCCCGAAGTCCTGGTGGACTGCAATGGCGTCGGCTATGAAGTGCTGGTGCCCATGAGCACTTTCTACAACCTGCCCGGTCTGGGCGAAAAAATCAGCCTGTTCACTCATTTTGTGGTCCGTGAAGACGCGCAGCTTCTTTATGGCTTTGGCAGCACCGCCGAGCGCGCCGCCTTCCGCCAGCTCATCAAGATCACCGGCGTCGGTCCGCGCACCGCGCTTAGCGTGCTCAGCGGCATGAGCGTCGAAGACCTTGCGCAGGCCGTAACCCTGCAGGAAGCCGGCCGCATCATCAAGGTGCCCGGCATCGGCAAGAAAACCGCCGAACGCCTGCTGCTGGAGCTCAAGGGCAAGCTCGGTGCTGACATGGGCGTCCATGTCAGCGTGGCCAACGAGGCCCAGTCCGACATCCTGCAGGCGCTGGTGGCGCTGGGCTACAGCGACCGCGATGCGGCGCTGGCGCTCAAAGCCTTGCCGCAGGATGTGGGCGTGAGCGACGGCATCAAGCTGGCGCTGAAGGCGCTGGCGAAATAAGCGTGACAAAACTGCCATGAGCATTCAAACCGACGACTTCGACATGGCCGACCTGCCGCCCGCCCGGCGCATGATGTCGGCGGCACCTGCCTCGCCGCGTGAAGAGGCGATTGAGCGGGCACTGCGGCCCAAGCTGTTTGACGACTATGTGGGCCAGACCAAGGCGCGCGAGCAGCTCGAAATTTTCATCGGCGCGGCCAAAATGCGCAGCGAAGCGCTGGACCATGTGCTGCTGTTCGGGCCGCCCGGCCTGGGCAAGACCACGCTGTCGCACATCATTGCGCATGAGCTTGGCGTCAACATGCGCCAGACTTCGGGCCCGGTGCTGGAAAAACCCAAGGATCTGGCCGCGCTGCTGACCAATCTGGAAAAAAACGACGTCCTGTTCATCGACGAAATCCACCGCCTGAGCCCGGTGGTCGAGGAAATCCTCTATCCGGCGCTGGAGGATTACCAGATCGACATCATGATCGGTGAAGGCCCGGCGGCGCGCAGCATCAAGCTGGACTTGCAGCCCTTCACGCTGGTGGGTGCCACCACCCGCGCCGGCATGCTGACCAATCCGCTGCGCGACCGTTTCGGCATCGTCGCCCGGCTGGAGTTTTATACGCCCGAGGAACTGGCGCGGATCGTCAAGCGCAGCGCCGGTCTGCTCAATGCGCCCATGGACGAAGAGGGCGGTTTTGAGATTGCGCGCCGTTCCCGCGGCACGCCGCGCATTGCCAACCGCCTGCTGCGCCGGGTGCGCGATTACGCCGACGTCAAGGGCAGCGGCCAGATCACGCTGGACATTGCCAACAAGGCGCTGGCCATGCTTGACGTGGACCCGCAGGGCTTTGACGTGATGGACCGCAAGTTTCTCGAAGCCATCATTCACCGTTTCGACGGCGGCCCGGTCGGGCTGGACAACATTGCCGCCAGCATTGGCGAAGAGCCCGGCACGATTGAAGACGTGATTGAGCCCTACCTGATCCAGCAGGGGTTTCTGCAGCGCACGCCGCGTGGACGCATGGCCACGCTGGCCGCCTACCGGCATCTTGGCGTGGTGCCGCCTCAAGCCGGCGCCGGCCTGTTTGCGGGTTCGATTCCCTGATTTTCAGTGGATGGCTGCGAATTGCGCGCCATCAAAATCCGGGCAGCGCGGGCGGTGCGTTGATTAATGCTGAAACCAGCCTGAAGCCAATCCGTGGTGCTATTGTTATGATAGCTAGCGGCGCCCATGATTCATGGCGTGCGGGCTTGAATCGCTTGAATTGTCAGGTCATTGCGCCGCGCGCATCCACCTTGTAGATGCGCTGCACGGTGCCGTTGCGCAGCCCGCCGCTCACGCCAATCATGGCGTCGTGCAGGTTGACGGTCGGGTCGCAGTGGCCGGGAATCAGCCACAAAATTTGACCCAGGCCGGGCAGGCGGGTGTTGCCCTCAGCAGGCCGCAAAATGCCGTGTTCATCGCCGCCATTGAAGTAGGCCAGGCCGCTTTCAGCATCCAGAGCGTGGACCAGCGGCATACCTGAATCGATGGCGTGGCTTTTGTGGCCGGCGTCGCACACGGCGTGGCTGCTGTGCGTGCTGATGACCTGTGTTTTGACAAACAGCGCGTGTTCGAACTGCGGCTGGGCCGGGTCGCGCTCGTTTTGGGCGTAGTCGGCATCCATGAACATGAACGAGCCCGCCTGCAGTTCACCATAGACGCCGCTGGCCGCCTCCAGCACCAAGCTGCCGGTGCCCGCCCCGGTGACGAGGCCCACCTCCATGCCCTGCGCCTTGATGAGCTGGCGCGTGAGTTCCACAGCCTCCACCGCCTGGGCGATGGCGATCCGCCTGTCCTGCGCGCTGCGCAGATGCTGGGCCTTGCCGTGGTAGGCCTGCAGGCCGGCAAAGCGCAAGGCCGGGTGCTTGCGGATTTCCAGCGCCAGGGTGACCGCTGCTGCGCCCGGCTCCACGCCGCAGCGCCCCTGTCCGACGTCGATTTCGACAAACACGTCAATCACCGTGGCCAGGTTGGCTGCGCCGCTTGCCGCTCCGCTCTTGATGCGGGCCTCGTTCATGGCCTGCGCCAGCCGGATGACGCCTTCGCTGCTGTCTACCGCAATGGCGAGCTGGCCGTCCTGGGCTGCCACCTTCTGCGCCAGTCGCGCCACACGGGCGAGTTTGGCCGGCGCAATCACCTCGTTGCTGATGTAGACGTCGTAGACCCCGCCGGCCACCATGATTTCAGCCTCGGCGGTTTTCTGTACGCACACGCCCACGGCGCCGGCCTTGATCTGCATTTTGGCCAGCTGGACGCTCTTGTGCAGCTTGGCATGGGGGCGCCAGCGGAGGCCGTGTTTTTTTCCAAATTCAGCCATGCGGCCCAGATTGCGCTTCATGGCGTCCAGGTCAATCACCAGGGCAGGCGTGTCGATGTCGTTGACAGGCTTGCCGATCAGGTCGGACAAGCGGGGGGGAGAAAAACTCATGGTGACTTGGGTAGCCGAGGTTATTAGGTGTTGATGGAGGTGCGAGCGTGTTCCGCGGCAAACACGCTGTCGTCGAGCGATTCGTCGTCCAGATGCTGGGTGTCGGCCCAGCCTACCAGCGTGAAGCCCTCTGGCGTCCAGAGCAGGCGGTTGATGGCTGCGTTGCCAAGGGCCCAGGTGCGCGGGGCCTGAATGTCCAGCCGGGTGGCGGCGCGGTAGAGCACGTCCATCACGCCGCCATGGCCCACCAGCGCGATCAGCTGGCCAGGGTGTGCCGAAGCCAGCCGCTCTGCGGCCTCAACGACCCGACGGCTCAAGGCCAGCAGGGACTCGCCGCCAGCCGGGGCGAATTCGGGGTCGCGCTTGCGCCAGCGCAGCGACTGGTCGGGCAGAAGCGCCTCGATTTCGGCAAAGGTCTTGCCCTCGAAATCGCCAAAACCGCGTTCGCGCAAGCCCTCTTCGGCGGTGACATCCAGGCCGCGCGCGCGTCCGAGATATTGAGCCGTTTCCCAGGCACGGGTCAGATCGCTGGCATAAACGGCCGCGATGGGGTCATCCTTCAGGGCCAGCGCCATGCGCGCAGCCTGTTTACGGCCCGTGGCATTCAGGGGGATATCAAGGTGGCCCTGAATGCGGGTGTCCACGTTCCAGGTCGTTTCGCCATGGCGAATGGCAATGATGCGGGTCGGTTCAATCATCTGCAAGTGAGGCGCTTGGTGGTGAAGTTGACTGGGTGGGCCAGGATCGGCGTCAGCGAGGAATTTCAACGTTGATGCGGCGCGGTCCTGCGGGGGGCTGGGGGAAGCCGCGCAAGGCGGCGTCCAGCATGGCCGACAGCACGCCCAGGGTATCGCTTTGCACGTCGTCGCTCAGGGCACGGGTTTCAAAGACGACCTGATTGCTACTCAGGTCGCGCATCAACAAGGTCAGTTCGCGCCGATAGTAGGGGTCGGAAAAGCGCATGGGAAAAGACAGGCCCAGCGAAGCGCCCTGGTTGCTGCCGCCCACAAACACGCCAGGCGTGGCAAAGCCGAAACCGTCATAGCCGGGGCGGTCATAAGGCAGACGCTCCACGACCTGGGTGCTGACTCTCACCTGCACGCTGAAGCGCGCCGCAGCCGGGTTCAGTTCCATGCCGACCTTGGCCAGCGCGCTGCGCGTCAGCCCTTCGACATAGTCCTGCTGCGCCCCGATGACCTGCTGGGAGGGCAGGCGCTCAAAGCGGTAAGCGGTTCCCGGCGCGGGCGGTGCACCGCTCCAGTGCGCAAACGCGGTGACGTCGTTTTCAATCACACGCAGGCCGGAACAGCCCGCCATGAAAAATGCCACGACTGCTATTGAAAATATAGCTGTAAGCGCTCGTTTCATAAGGGCTCCAAGGTGAATTTATTCAAATAAGCGGGCGTTAACCGGCCGTCAGTGGGTTGATGCCTATGACAGCCCTGCCCGGCATGCCAGTGGGTACGGGTTCCATGAATTCCTCGGCGTCAAAGGCCTTGTCGCCTTCTGCTTCAGCCACACCGGTCGTTTTGATGTTCTTGAAGTCATGGCGCTTGCTGTCCATCAGGTGCGAGGGCACGATGTTTTGCAGTGCCGAAAACATGTTTTCAATCCGGCCCGGATACTGCTTCTGCCATTCGCGCAGCATGTTGCCGACCTGTTTGCGCTGCAGGTTTTCCTGGCTGCCGCACAGCGTGCAGGGAATGATGGGAAAGTCTTGTACCTGCGCCCAGCGGATCAGGTCTTTTTCGGTCACATAGGCCATCGGGCGGATCACGATGTTCTTGCCGTCGTCGCTCACCAGCTTGGGCGGCATGCCCTTGAGCTTGGCGGCAAAAAACATGTTCAGGAAGAAGGTCTGCAGCATGTCGTCGCGGTGATGGCCGAGCGCGATCTTCGTTGCCCCCAGCTCGCCTGCCACGCGGTACAAGATGCCGCGCCGCAGCCGCGAACACAGCGAGCACAGCGTTTTTCCCTCGGGAATCACGCGGGTGACGATGCTGTAAGTGTCCTGGTTTTCGATGTGATACGGCACGCCAAGCTTGGCCAGGTACTCGGGCAGCACATGCTCGGGAAAGCCCGGCTGCTTCTGGTCGAGGTTGACGGCGATCAGTTCGAAATTGATGGGCGCGCGCTTTTGCAGTTTCAAGAGGATGTCGAGCATGGCGTAGCTGTCCTTGCCGCCCGACACGCACACCATGACCTTGTCGCCTTCTTCGATCATGTTGAAGTCGACAATCGCGCGGCCGACTTCGCGGCAAAGGCGCTTTTCGAGCTTATGGTCCTCGCGCTCAATCTTCATCGAGTTCTGCACCCGCGCAGAACTCTCGGCCTGTTCGTCCATCCAGACTGCATTCATGTCGTTCACCACTGTCCTGTCTCGACGCGAATGGCTACTTCGCAGTCGTCAAAAATTTCAAGTTTTGCAATTTTCACCCGAACGCCCAGCACGTTGGGCAATTGCATCAGCCGGTGTGCCAGCTTGCCAATCAGGCTTTCCAGCAGGTTGACATGCTCTGCCGTGCATTCGGTGATGATGATCTGGCGCACCTTGCGGTAGTCGAGCACGCGGTTGATGTCGTCATCGTGGGGCAGCAGCGGCTGCGTGCCCAGGTTCAGCTCGGCATCAACCTGAATCGGTTGCGGCGCGGTCTTTTCGTGGGCCAATATGCCCAGGTTCGCGTCAAAGCGCAGACCGGTAAGCGTCAGAGTTTGGTTACCCCGGGTGTTGAGCATGGTGACAGTCTGTAATAAGTGAAGTGTGGGGTCTGTCAGCCATTGCCGACTCTTGAGTAGCCAGGGCTTACATCAGCGAAAAATCCCGCTCGAAGCGCATCAGGTGCTGGCCGCCGTCCACCAACAGGGTGGTGCCGGTAATGGAGGAATTTTCCAGCGCGAACTTCACCGTGGCCGCCACATCGGCGGGGGTGGAAGAGCGACCCAGAGGAGACAGCTTGTGCCGTTCTTCAAACTCATCGTCAGTCAGCATAGGGCTCGTGAGGGTCAGGCCGGGCGCGACCCCAACCACCCGAATCTGCGGCGCCAGGGCCAGCGCCAGCATGGTGCCGGCCGCCTCCAGTGCGGCTTTGGACAGCGTGTAGCTGAAAAAATCCGGGTTCTGGTTCCACAGCTTCTGGTCCAGCAGGTTGATGACCGCACACCGGCCGGCGTGCTCTGCGACCGCAGCCATGGTGTTTCGTGAAGCGACATGCGCATGCAGCGCCTGGGCCAGCAAAATGGCCGCACCGGTGTTGCTGTGCAAATGCCTGTCCATGGCGGCAAAGCCAAAGTTGGCGGCCGTGTCATGCTCAAAGATCGAGGCATTGTTGACCACGGCATCGACCCGGCCAAAATGGGCAATCACGCGGGGCAGCAGGCCGCGCACCACGGTTTCATCTGTGAGGTCACCCTCAAATGCGGCCGACATCCCCGATAGACGGGCGCAGTCAGCTACTGTTTTAGTAGCGTCTGCTGCGGAGCTGCGGTAGTGCACCGCCACCTGCCAGCCGCTGGCGGCCAGCGCCAGCGCGATCTCGCGGCCCAGCCGCATGGCGGCGCCGGTCACGAGAACAACGGGTTGGGGCGGGGAAGGGGCTGGGGTCATCAGTCTGGGTTGGGTGAATTGGGGAAGGGTGTGGCGAAATGGCCAAGGGTGAATCGCCGACAATCACATTCGGTGACGAACATGACTAACTCCTCCATTTTAACGAGCGCCCTTCAGGCCCATATCGTCAAGGCCATTGACGACGCAGGCGGCTGGCTGGGCTTTGACCACTTCATGGCGCTGGCGCTGTATACGCCGGGCTTGGGCTACTACGCCAACGACTCGCTCAAATTCGGCCTGATGCCTGCCGGCGTCCAGGGCGGCGGCAGCGATTTTGTGACCGCCCCCGAGCTGTCGCCGCGCTTTGGCCAGACGCTGGCGCGCCAGGTCGCCCAGGCGCTGCAGGCCAGCGACACGGCGGAAATCTGGGAGTTTGGCGCAGGCTCCGGCGCTCTGGCGTGGCAGGTGCTGGACACCCTCGGGCCGCTGGTGGCGCGCTATACCATTGTCGATTTGTCGGGCAGCCTGCGGGAGCGGCAGAGCGAGCGGCTGGCGGCTTTCGGCGACAAGGTGCAGTGGGCGAGCGAGCTTCCGGCGCAGATGCGCGGCGTGGTGCTGGGCAATGAGGTGCTCGATGCCATGCCGGTGAAGCTGCTGGCGCGCCTGAGCGGCCTGTGGCATGAGCGCGGCGTGGTCGTGCATGAAGGACGCTTGACCTATGCCGACCAGCCGACCGACCTGAGGCCGCCGCTGGAAGTTGCCGGCACGCATGATTACGTCACCGAAATTCATCCCCAGGCCGAAGGCTTTATCCGCACACTGGCCGACCGGCTGGAGGCGGGCGCTGTGTTTCTGCTGGACTATGGTTTCCCCGAGCACGAGTACTACCACCCGCAGCGCAGCATGGGCACGGTGATGTGCCACCGCGCTCACCTGGCGGACGCCGATGCGCTGAGCGACGTGGGGGAAAAAGACATCACCGCCCATGTCAATTTCACCGGCATCGCACTCGCCGGCCAGGAAGCCGGTCTGCGGGTTGCCGGCTACACCAGCCAGGGTCGTTTTTTGCTCAACTGCGGATTGCTGGACGGCATGGAAAACGCCAGCCTGGCCGAGCGCACCATGGTGCAAAAGTTGGTCAATGAGCATGAAATGGGCGAGCTGTTCAAGGTCATCGCCTTTGCCACTGAAAATATCCAAACCGCCGACGGCAGTGAATGGGAGCCGCTGGGCTTTTCTTCGGGCGACCGCATGCACACGCTGTAAAGCTATTTGCCATGATCCGCTGGTTCATTGTCATTTTTCTGGCGCTTGTATTTATCAGCTGGTTCAGCCCGCTGCTGCAAAAACTCGGTTTCGGCAAATTGCCGGGTGACCTGCGCTTTCGCCTGTTTGGCAGGGAATGGTTTATTCCGCTGACCACCACCATTGTGCTGAGCCTGATGGCCAGCCTGATCAGCCACTGGGTCTGAGGCCGCCAGCCAGCCGGTTAGCATGGGAGTTCTTCACAATCCTGATCCATGAACCACACACCCTCTCCTGACGCCCCGCTGCCCGACCTTCGCCTGCCCGCCGGGGTCGCGCCCCTGGCCTGTGTGGATATTGGCGGGACCAAGGTCTCCGTGAGCGTGCTGGATCAGCGCGGCATCCAGGGGCGGCTCGTCGAGCCGACCGTCAGGCAGGGCGCTTGCGATGCGCTGGCGCGGCAGGTGCTGCGCATGCTAGGCGCCAGCTGCCGGGCGGCGCAAATCGGGCTCAAGGACATCGCTGCGGTGGGTGTGGCGTCTTGCGGCCCCTTTGTGCTGAAGCAGGGCCTGGTCGAGCTGGCGGCGCCCAATATCTGCGGCGGCCTGGCCGGCTCCGCGCGCGGCTTGCCGAACGACTGGACCACGGCAGTGCTGGAAGCGCCGCTGCGCGAAGTTTTTACCCGGGTGCGGGTTGAAAATGACGGCATTGCGGCGCTGCAAGCCGAGCGCCGCTGGGGCGCGCTGCAGGGTGTCGAGAACTGTGCCTACGTGACCTGGAGCACAGGCATCGGAGTCGGCCTGTGTGTCGACGGCCATGTGCTCAAGGGTAAAAATGGCAACGCCGGCCATGCCGGCCACATGTTTGTCAGCGACAACAAGGACGCGCTGTGCGGTTGCGGCAATGTCGGCGACCTCGAGGCTCTGGTGGCTGGCAATGCCCTGCCGCGGCGTTTCCCCGCTTACCCCGATGCTGCTAGCATTTTGATAGCTGCTAGCGCAGGAGATGTAGGTGCTGCAGCCATTATTGATGACATATGCCGGATCATGGGGCGGGCCCTGTACAACCTGATTGTGACGCTCGATCTGCAGCGCATCAGCCTGGGCGGCAGCGTGTTCTGGCACCACCGCGACTATTTGCTGCCGCGCCTGCAATCCCACATCAGCGGCAAACTGCCTGCGCTGACCGACGACTGCACGCTGGTGCCCGCGGGTTTGCAGGATCAGGTGGGCAACTACGCGGCGCTGGCGCTGGTCGTCTGAGCGGGCGGCCGCTGTCAATCCGTAGCGCACTCCGCCAGGGTTTTCAGAAACGCCTTGCGCCACCAGTGCACATCCTGGCTGCGTATGCGTTCGAGCAGCTTTTGGTGCCGA
This sequence comes from uncultured beta proteobacterium, assembly GCA_963793855.1. Taxonomy (GTDB): domain Bacteria; phylum Pseudomonadota; class Gammaproteobacteria; order Burkholderiales; family Burkholderiaceae_C; genus Polaromonas. Next base: position 1,639,848 of record CAWCBL010000001.1, on the reverse strand, counting down.
TTCTGGCGCTCCTCCAGCGGCATCTGCAGCGCCCGCTGGATGGTCTCGGCCGTGCCGTGAATGTCGTAGGGGTTGACCAGCAGCGCTTCCTTGAGCTGCTCGGCCGCGCCGGCAAAGCGGGACAGCACCAGCACACCGGGGTCGGCCGGGTCTTGCGCGGCGATGAACTCCTTGGCGACCAGGTTCATGCCGTCGCGCAGCGGCGTGACCAGGGCCACACGCGCCACGCGGTACAGCCCCGGCAGGCGCTTGCGCGCGACGTTGCGGTGGATGTAGCGCACCGGCATCCAGTCCAGTTCGCCATAGTCGCCGTTGATGGAGCCGCACAGGCTTTCCAGCTCCTGGCGCAAGCCGGCATAAGTGTCCATTGCCTCGCGGCTGGGTGAGGCAATCTGGATCAGCGTGGCGCTGTTGAGGTTTTCCGGGTATTTCTTCAGCAGTTCGCGGAAGGCCCGCAGCCGCTGCGGCAGGCCCTTGGAATAGTCCAGCCGCTCGACCCCCAGCAGGAGGCGGCGGCGCGAGTATTCTTCCTTCATGCGCTCGTACATGTCGAGCGCTTCCTTGCCGTGGGTCAGAGCGGCGAATTCGTCAACGTCGATGCCGATGGGAAAGGCCTGGGCATGCACCTTGCGCCCGAAGGCGCGGAACTGGTGCTCGTCAAGCGCCTCGGCTCCGACCTCCTGACCGACATAACGCGAGAAATGTTCCACGTCGGTCTGGCTCTGAAAGCCCACCACGTCATAGGCAAACAGGCAGCGGATCAGCCATTCATGCTGCGGGATGGCCGCCAGGATCAGCGGCGGCGGCAGCGGAATGTGCAGGAAAAAGCCGATCCGGTTTTTGCAGCCCATCGCGCGCAACTCGGCCGCCATCGGGATCAGGTGGTAGTCATGCACCCAGATGATGTCGTCTGGCCGCAGCAGCGGCATCAGCTCGCGCGCCAGCAACTGGTTGACGCGCCGGTAGCCGTCAATAAAGCCGGCATCAAAGTCGGCCAGGTCGAGCCGGTAGTGAAACACCGGCCAGAGCACGCCGTTGCTGTAGCCCAGGTAATAACTGTCGTAGTCTTCGCGGCACAGGTCGATGGTGCTCAGGGTTACGTTGCCGGCATGCTGGGTGTGGACTTCCCCTTCGCCCGGTGTGCCGCCTTCGATGACGGTTCCGCTCCAGCCAAACCACAGCCCGCCGTTGGTGGACAGCGCATCGCCCAGCGCCACCGCCAAGCCGCCTGCCGCTGCCGCCTTGCGCGGGTCAGCGACGCGGTTGGAAACGACGACTAATCTGGCCATATGTTTTCTACCCGTGATGAAAAGGAAAGGGACGAGGTGCGCAGCAGCGCCGGCGCGTACCCGGCAAGGCTTGGCAGTGCAGCACACGCAGTGGCAGGTTTGGGGAATTGGATTGACAAAAACAAAGCGTCGGGCGTGGGCGCCAACGGCCGCCGCGCCGGGCCGCCCCAAGCAAGGCCAGCCCCCTCGGGGGGCAGCGAACCACGCGAAGCGGGGAGCGTGGGGGCCATCTTCATACTTGACTATCCCAGGGTTTTGACAGGCGCACCGCCGCGTTGATGATGCCGACCATCGAATAGGTTTGCGGGAAGTTTCCCCACATTTCGCCCGTCACCGGATGGGTGTCTTCGGACAGCAGGCCAAGGTGGTTGCGGGCAGCGAGCATGATCTCGAAAATCTCCCTGGCCTGCTCCTTGCGGCCTATGCGCGCCAGGGCATCGATGCGCCAGAAGGTGCAGATGTTGAAGGCAGTTTCGGGCTTGCCGAAGTCGTCGGGTGCCTCATAGCGGCGCATGTAGGGACCGTCGCACAGGTGGTTTTCAAGTGCGTCCACGGTGGCAATGAAACGCGGGTCCTTCGGGTCGATGAAGCCCACCTCGATCATGAGGAGTACGCTGGCGTCCAGGTCGCGCCCGCCAAAACTTTCAGCGAAAGCCTGTCGCTCCTCGCTCCAGGACTCGCGCAAGATACGCTCGCGCATCACCTGCGCATGGCCGTGCCAGTAGCTCGCCCGGTCGGGCTGCTTCAGGGTCTCGGCAATCTTGCCCAGGCGGTCGCAGGCGGCCCAGCACATCAGCGCCGAGGAGGTATGCACGCGGGCGCGCGTACGCAACTCCCACATGCCGGCGTCAGGCTTGTCGTAGTCGCGCACCGCCTGCTCGCCGACCGTCTCCAGCCGCAGGAACTCAGCCGCGCCGGCCCGATGCAGCAGCCGCTGGTCGTGAAAAGCCTGGGCCGCTCCGAGCACCACATTGCCGTAGACATCATGCTGGAAATGCTCCTGTGCCTGGTTGCCTACGCGCACCGGCCCCATGTTGCGGTAGCCGCCCAGATGCCCATACACCGATTCAGGCAGTTCGCGCTCCAGGCCGATGCCGAACAGCGGCTGAATATGCCCGCCGCCGGCCTGCACCACGGCGTTGCCGAGCCAGCGCAGATAGTCCTCCATGGTGCCGACTTCGGACAGGCTGTTGAGCGCGCGCACGACAAAAAAAGCGTCGCGCAGCCAGCAGTAGCGGTAGTCCCAGTTGCGCCCGCTGTTCGGTGCTTCGGGAATGCTGGTGGTCATGGCCGCAACAATCGCGCCGGTGTCCTCGAACAGCGAGAGCTTGAGCGTGATGGCCGCGCGTATCACCGCCTCCTGCCATTCCAGGGGGATATGCAGGCGCTGGCTCCATTTGCGCCAGTAGGACAGTGTTTCCTGTTCGAACAGGCGCGCGGTGTCGGCAATGCCGCCGGCCAGCGATTCGTCAGCGCCGAGCAGAAAGTTGTACTCGCCCGTCAGCACAAAGGGCTGCCTGGACAGCAGGTGGGACAGCGGCGCGTCGGTCGTGAGCCTGAGTGTCAGCGCGTCGCCGACATAACGCAGGTGATTGCTGCCCTGGGTGACCGCTGGTCTGGCGCGGCCCCAGTCAAAACGCACGTCCAGAGACACCCGGATGCGCGGCGCGCCGTGGATGGGGCGCACCCGGCGCACCAGCGTCAGGGGCTTGAAAAACCGCGACCGGCTGTAAAAGCGCGGCGCAAAGTCGGCAATTTCTATGGCCTGGCCGCTCTGGTCAAAAAGCTGGGTGCGCAGCACGGCGGTGTTCGGCTCGTACCACTGCCTGGAATGGGAAAATTTTTCAATCTCGATGGCGAACGCGCTGCCCTGGTCGCTGTCGTCCAGCAGCGCGTTGAACACAGGATCGCCATCAAAGCGGGGCAGGCAGCACCAGACAATGCGCCCGCGTGCATCGACCAGCGCGCTGAAGGCGCAGTTGCCGATGACGCCCAGCGAAAGCGAAGGCGGTGCGGGCGGCGCGAAGCTTTGGGAGGCTACCGTGGCCGCGCTCATTCTGAAAGCCTTTCGGAGCCGGTGCCAGTCTCGCGGGAGACCGTCTGTGCCGATTGCAGCCAGTCTGTCAACTCGGCCACGCTGGCGCAGCGGTAGCGTGCCAGCGTCGGCCCCGGGCCCACCTTGATGGCCTGCCCGCCCATGCGCTGCACCTGATCAAAGCCGGCCTCGTCGGTGACATCGTCCCCGACAAACAGCGGAATGCGGCCGTCAAATGGCGCTTCGGCCATGAAGGCGGCTATGGCCGTGCCTTTGCTGACGCCCGCCGGTTTCAGGTCGATCACGCATTTCCCCTGCATCAGCTCAATGCCGGTACTGCGCCCAACGGCTTCGCTCATCACCTGCAGGCACAGGCTTTCCAGTTCGGGCGCATGCCGGTAGTGCAGGCTCAGGGCCAGGTTTTTGCGCTCCAGCTTAAGGCCGGGGTGCTGCTGCAGCAAGGTTTCGGCAGCCTGCAGCGCGTAGCCCAGGTCGGTGGCGGGAGCGCTGATCAGCAGGCCTTCGGGGTTGCGCCGCTGCGCGCCGTGTTCGGCCGCCGCCGGCAGTTGCAGCGGGGCGAGAAAGCTGTCCAGATCAAGCAGGCGGCGGCCCGATACAAGCGCCAGCGCACCGCCCAGCTGTCCGTACAGCGTGGCAAGCAGGCCTGTTAGCGTGGGTGGAATGACGACGGCTTCGGGCTGGGAAGCCAGCTCGACCAGCGTGCCGTCAAAGTCGAGAAAGAGCGCCGTGTCGGGCGTGATGCGGGGAAGTGTTTCGGGAGGCATGTGCATCCAAAAACCATAGCAGAATACTGGCCTGCCGCGTGTAGGCCAGACGCGCTTTCCTCGCTTGAGCCATGGCAGGGGATGCGGACATCGGCCGGCGGTGCTGGCCGGATGCCTGCCCGCATTTCAGGGCAAGTCCTTGTACGGTTCTGGCATGGCCGCATCGCGCGGACCGATCATGCCCAGCCGCGCTTTGAGCGACTGGGGCTGGCCCGTCAAAATCGCGGCGTAGTTGGTGGCATTCGACAGCACTTTTTTCACGTAGTCCCGGGTCTCGCTGAAGGGCACGTTCTCGGCCCAGATGGCGGCGTCAAGCACCGGTCCGTTGCGCCAGGTGCGAGGCCGGCCCGGCCCGGCGTTGTAGGCGGCGGCGGCCATGGCCATGGAGCCGTTCAGGTCGTCAAGGGCGAGCTTGAGGTAGGCCGTGCCAATCGTGATGTTGGTCTCGCGGTCATTGAGCTGGTCGGGGGTGAAGCCCTCAAGGCCGATTTTTTTGGCGGTCCAGCGCGCCGTGGCGGGCATGACCTGCATCAGGCCGGAGGCGCCTACGCCCGAACGGGCATCCATGACGAAGCGGCTTTCCTGGCGGATCAAGCCGTACACATAGGCCGGGTCCAGGTTGATGGCCTGGCTGCGCTTGACCACCGTTTCGCGAAAGGGCATGGGGAAGCGCTGATCGAAATCAAGCGTGGTTTTGGTGCGTTCACTGGTGTTGATGCAGCGGTCCCAGATCTGGCGGTCGCAGGCAAACTGGGCGGCCGCCAGCAGTTCTCGCTCGACCATGCCGCTGTTCTGGTGCAGGTTTGTCGCGTAGTTCCACTCGCGCACGCCCTCGGAGCGCAGGCCGATGCCGATCGCGTAGGCGGCGCGGTTCAGGCTGGGGTTGAGCCTTGCAGTTTCCTTTTCTTCTGTGCTGAGGGGCGCCGGCTTGGCGGGCAAGGTGATTTTCTGGCCCAGCTCTTCCAGCGCCAGCTGTTCGTAAAAACCGCGCACCGAGGCGATGGACTGCAGCAGCGCCAGGGCCTCGGCGCGTTGCGGCGTGAGGGCTGGGTTCGCGTTGGTGGAAACCTTGACCATGGCAGACTCAGGCGCTGCCGTAGCCAGCAGGGCACGGGCCTTCCAGTAGCTCCAGACCGGCTCCTTGCGGGCGTCGTCGCTCATGGCATTGATGGCTCTGAGGACCTGCAGCCAGTTGGGCTGGCTGCCTGCGCGCAGGGCGGCGCGCGCCTTCCAGGCCAGCATGTCGTCCGTCAGGTCAGTGTCCCGGGTCACCTTGTCAAAGTAGTCCAGTGCATCGCTTGCCGGAACGGTGCCCATGCGGCTGGCGGCTTGTTTGCCGATCACGCCCCAGATCCAGTTGCGCTCTTCGGTGCTCAGCTGCATGCCCCATTTGTTCTCCATCTGGAAGGCTGCGCCCTCGGCATCGCTGGCGGCCAGCTTGACCAGGGCCAGCGTGATGATTTCCCGGCGCAGCTTGCGCACGGCCAGGTGTTTGCCTGCGAGGAATTTGATGGGGCTGTTGCTCAGCTCGGTCACCATGCCCACTGCGTCGGGCGCGATGATCTGCACGGCCGCCGCTGCGGCGCGGGGGCGGTTGGCTTCAAGTGCCAGCCGCGCCTTGTGCCACACATCCTGCTGTGTCAGGTTTTTGGCGCCCACCAGGCGGTCCACGGCGGTGGTGCAGCCGTCGTCGGCATCGCGCTGCGCCAGCCAGTTCTTGCGCACCTCTTCGGCAAGGCGCGCGTCCAGCGCCGGATTTTTCAGGTGTTCGACCAGAAGTGCGTAGCAGCGCACCTCGCGGTCGTCATTCATGCGGAAGTTGGGGTATTCGGTGGAAAAAGCGGTCCAGTCGCGGCGCTGGCCCAGCAGCAGCAGCCAGTCGTTGCGCAGGCGGTCTTCCTGGTAGCTGCCGGCGTAGCGGGTCAGAAAGCCCTGCACCTCCTGCGGGCTGGCTTCGCCAAGGCGGGCCTTGAGTTCCCAGTAGGCGGCCCAGGACTCCAGCGCATGACCCTGGGCCTGCGGCAGCAGCTGCGTCAGCCGGGCTTTGTCGCCGCGCCGGAAGGCCTTGTTCATCTCCACAATCAGGGTGTCGCCAGCGGCGCTGCCGTTCTGGGGGAGGGGGTCAGCCGCGCTCTGGGCCACTGCCGGCGCGATCAGGGCGGCCGAAAGTGCCGCGCCGAAAAGAAATTTGTATAGCATCGGGACATTATGGACAAAATAAGTACACGTAAAGCGCTTGTGCAATCGCGGCTCGACATGCCCGACCGTCTGGCCAGGGCCGATATGCTGCAGCGGGTGATGCGCATCTGGCTGGTGGGCTCGCCCCATGAGGTGATTGGCGCCTACTGGCCGATCAAGGGCGAGTTTGACCCGCTGCCTGCGCTGTACCGCTGGCAGGAAGACGTGGTGCTGAGCCCGGAATTTCAGGAAAATACGCCTCTGGCGCATGAGATTCGGGCGCAGCTTGCTACTGAAAGCATAGCAAGCCGCTCGCCGCGCAAGATTGGCCTGCCGGTCGTCAACAAAAAGCACAAGACCCTGACTTTTCATGCCTGGTACCCGGGTTGCCCGATGGAAGAGGACGCCTACGGCATTCCCAAGCCCAAGGACACTGAAATAATTGTGCCGACGCTGCTGTTTGTGCCCTGCCTGGGCTACGGGCCGGGCGGCTACCGGCTGGGCTACGGCGGCGGATTTTATGATCGCACCCTGGCCGCCCTGGAGCCGCGCCCGGTGACGGTGGGCGTGGGTTACAGCCAGGGCTGGCTGCCCGACATGGAGCCCGAGCCGCACGACATCCCGCTTGATGTGCTGCTCAATGACAGGGGCGTGGTCTGGCCGGTGTGATTCCATTGCGGCTTCAACGCGAAATGTCGTTGCACAGCCTTGGCCGTTGCAGCACCGCCTGATCTCGCATTGAATTAGAAAGGGAATGAGCCAGCGTGCCCGGGGCCGGTTCAATCCGGGTGGTCTAAGGTTTCGGGGGCCGGCGCATCGCCAATCGCTTCGCGGGTCTGTGCTGCCTGGTCCTTGAGCCAGTTGCAAAACGCCAGCACTTCAGGCCGCGCCGCATTGCGCGGGCCAACAATCAGCCAGTACGCCAGGGGAGAGTCCAGCCGCAGCTGCGGAAAAGGCTCCACCAGATCGCCTGAGGCCAGGCTTTCGGCAATCAGGGGTGTGCGCACCAGGGCCACGCCCTGGCCGGTCAGCGCGGCTTGGGCGATCTGGTGGGCGTAGTTGAAGTACAGCCATCGCTTTGGATCGAAATGCGCGAGATGCCGTGCGTCAAACCAGCGTCGCCAGGTCAGAATTTCCGCGTGCTGGGAGCGGTGCGAATCGCTGGCCTCCACCAGGGCAAACTGGGCCAGATCTTCTGCCTTTTGCAGGCGTGGGCCGCTTTTCAGCAGCCAGGGACTGAGAACCGGCGTGAGCTGCTCCCCAAACAGGCGCTGCGCCTGGGCCGGTACATTGGCTGGCAGGCTGTAGCGCAGGGCCAGGTCCACGTCGGTGGTGTCCAGGTCCACGGGGGTGTCCGTGGCATCAATGCGGATGTCGATGTCGGGGTGCTCGCGCTGAAAGGCCTCCAGCCGGGGGATCAGCCACATCGAGGCAAAAGAGGCCCAGGTGCTGATGGCCACGCTTTTGCGGCCCGCGCTTTGGCGGATTTGCCGCACCGCGCTGTCGATGCGCTCCAGCGAGGGCATGACGGAGCGCAGCAACTGGGCGCCCGCGCCGGTCAGCTCCACCGCCCGGGTGTGGCGAAGAAACAGACTGACGCCGACGTCTTCCTCGATGCCCTGGATCTGGCGGCTCACAGCCGACTGGGTGAGGGCAAGTTCCTCGGCGGCAGCGCGGAAATTGAGGTGGCGTGCCACGGCTTCAAAAGCGCGCAGCTGGCCGACGGAAATCGGCCGCGAGCGTAGGTGGTTTTGGGCGGGCTGCATGGTGGCGGGTTTGCTGATTGATGCGTTTTGAGAATCAATAGGGTAATCCGAATTCATTGGACTGCAAAGGGCCTGAACGCGATCATTCATGCATCAAACGTCTCTTCAGGAGCACATCATGAACGATTCCCTTGAACTCTCTTTGCAGCAGGCCCCGGACACCGCCACCGGCCGGGCTGAAGGCCTGCCCGGTTGCTGGAAGCTGGGCGCTGGTCGCGCCTTGAGCGTACGGGTTCGGCACGCCGGTGTCCTGCGCATCGCCCAGGGGCGGGTGTGGGCCACGTTTGACCATGCCGACCAGCGCCGCAGCCTGCGGGCCGGCGATCATTTCCTGAGCCGCGGCGAGGGCCTGCTGCTGCAGCCCGGCGAAAGCCTGGTGATGGAGTCTTTCGGCATCGGCCATGCGCCATCGGCCTATTTCAGCTGGGAGCCCGCGCAGGCCAGCCGCAGCGAAGCCGCTGCGCGCGCCAGCGGGCCGGGACTGGCCGGTGTCATGGGGCGGGCCGTGACGCGGGCGGCCACTGCTTTTGCTATCGGTTTTGTAGCGCTTCGTGCCCGCAACCTGACGGCTGAACGCTCTTTCAGGACCAAAACCTGCGAATAAGGCGGTTTGCCATGCCAGCAACGGCGCGCCGCTGTGCTACCGTTTTAGCTTTCAGTACCCACCGGAGAAACCATGCAACTCATCGGAATGCTTGACTCGCCTTACGTTCGCCGCGTGGCGATCTCGCTGCAGCTTCTCGGCCTGCGCTTCGAGCACCAGTCGCTGTCCGTCTTCAGTACGTTCGCACAGTTCCAGCAGATCAATCCCGTCGTCAAGGCGCCATCGCTCGTCTGCGATGACGGCGAAGTCCTCATGGACTCGACGCTGATCCTCGAGTACGCCGAAGCCCTTGCCGCGCCGCGCAAGAGCCTCATGCCGGCAGGGCTGTCCGAGCGCCAGCATGCCCTCCGGGTGATTGGCCTGGCGCTCGCGGCCTGCGAGAAAAGCGTTCAGATCATTTACGAACGCAAGCTCAGGCCTGCCGAGAAGCTTCACGAGCCCTGGGTTTCACGCGTGACCGGGCAGCTGCTGGCAGCCTTCGCGGCGCTTGAATCCGAATTGCATCGCAGGCCGCTGGCGGCCGGCAGCGAAACCATCAACCAGGCCGGTGTCAGCGCGGCAGTCGCGTGGCACTTCACGCAAGCCATGCTCCCCGAAGTCGTCAGCGCCGCGGATTACCCGGCCTTGCGTGCGTTTTCGTCCCAGGCTGAATTGCTGCCCGCGTTCGGTGCAGCGCCGCACGGGGCCGGCACTTATCGCCCCAGCCCCGGCTGAGGTGTTTTTTTCGCTGCTTTAGGCGGCGACTTGGCGCCGGGCTTGCGCGCCTTCAGCGCGGCGTCCAGCGCCAGCCGCGCCCATGGCGCCATCGGTTCGGGCGACTCCATTGCTTCCTCGGGTGCGCTGTAGTAGTTGAGGCTGTGGGTGACGCGCTCGCCTTTTCGCGTGATCATGTAGCTGAAGCGCTCACAGCCCGCGGCTTCAAACTGCTGGCGCGTCGTCGCATCGGCCTTGAGCCAGAGTTTCTCGCCACTGCCCAGATCCGCCACCAGCGCCACATTCAGCCCGGAGGCGCTGATGCCAAAGCCGCCAAACATGCGCCTAGCCGTGCAGGGGCCGATGCCGGCGGATAAAAGCTCGCAGCAGTAATCGGCAAAATCGTTCTTTGGGTGGGCCATGGCGCCACCATAACGCAAGGTGAGCTGCCGCCGGGACCGCGGTGATTTTGTCCATGGCGCCAGCGCATGAGCCTTGGTCCGGCCGACCGATAATCCATGGATCACGGTTCAGTCCGGCCCGCGCGGCCGGATGTGGATGCTCGGAACTCAAAATTTACAGGAAACTTCATGGCAATTCCCATCGACGTCGTCATCATGGCCGCAGGCAAAGGCACGCGGATGAAAAGTACCCTGCCCAAGGTGTTGCACCGCTTGGGCGGACGTGCCCTGCTGGCTCATGTGACGGAATGCGCCGCGCAGCTGTCGGCGCGTCAGGCGGTGGTGATTACGGGTCATGGCGCTGCAGAAGTCGAAGCAGCCTGCGCAGTATTGACGGGAGCTGCAGGCGATTTAAGCTTGAAATTTGCGCGTCAGGAGCCGCAGCTTGGAACCGGCCACGCGGTGCAGCAGGCGCTGCCGCTGCTGGCTGACGACGGCGTGACGCTGGTACTGTCTGGCGACGTGCCCCTCACACAGGCCGACACCCTGACATCCCTGCTGGCGCAGTGCGACGGCCAGCGGCTGGCGCTGCTGACGCTCAATATGGCCGACCCCACGGGCTACGGACGCATTGTTCGCGCTGGCGAGCAGGCTTCTGCCCAAGTGCGCGCCATCGTCGAGCACAAGGATGCGACGCAGGCGCAGCGCGCCATCCACGAAATCTACAGCGGCATCATGGCCGTGCCCACCCGCCTGCTGCGGCGCTGGCTGGCCCGCCTGGACAACAAAAACGCCCAGAACGAGTATTACCTGACCGATATCGTGAAATTTGCTGTGGCCGACGGGGTGGCCGTGGTGGCGCACCAGATCCTGGACGCCGCGCAGGTCGCCGGCGTCAACAGCCCGGTGCAGCTGGCCGAGCTGGAGCGCGTTTACCAGCAGCGGCAGGCCACGGCCCTGATGGAGCAGGGCGTGCGGCTGGCCGACCCGGCGCGGCTTGACGTGCGCGGCACGCTGGCCTGCGGGCAGGACGTGGAGATTGACGTGAACTGTCTTTTTGAGGGGCAGGTCAGCCTGGGCAATGGCGTGCGCGTGGGCGCCAACTGCGTGATTGCCAACGCGACCATTGCGGCGGGTGCAGTGATCCATCCCTTCACCCACATCGACGGTGAAAAGCTCGGCGTGCAGGTGGGTGAGGGCGCGCTGATTGGTCCGTTTGCCCGGCTGCGGCCTGGTGCTAACCTGGGCGCCGAGGTGCACATCGGCAATTTTGTCGAGGTCAAGAATTCGACCCTGGCCAGGGGCGCCAAGGCCAACCATCTGGCCTACCTGGGTGACGCCACCGTGGGCGAGCGCGTCAACTACGGCGCGGGCAGCATTACGGCCAATTACGACGGCGCCAACAAGCACCGCACGGTGATTGAGGCCGATGTGCATATTGGCAGCAATTGCGTGCTGGTGGCGCCTGTCACCATCGGGCAGGGCGGCACTGTGGGCGGCGGCTCCACCATCACCAAAGACACGCCGGCTGGGGCCTTGAGCGTGGCGCGCGGCAAACAGGTCAGTATTGCTAACTGGAAGCGCCCGGTGAAGCAGCCCAAGGGGTGAGATTTTTTGAGTGGCAAGCTGGCCAGTTCCGCAACGAATGCGGGTGTTATGTGCTATCAATTAAATAGCTGTTAATGCCCGAATTTATTGGACTAGAAGCACATTTGGCTTAAATTTTGCGCGCTTGATGCTGAAAAATGTTTTCACATTCCGCACATTCGCATCGCTGGTAAATAGCCGCTGCGAAAGCGCCAGGTAGCGCGGCATGTCGGCCACATGCACCACCAGCATGAAGTCCGGGCCGGGCGAGACGCGGTAACACTGCTGCACGGCATCGTCCAGCACCACGCGCGCCTCAAAAGCCTCCAGTTGCTCGGCGCCCTGCCGGTCCAGGGTGATTTCGACCAGCGCCGTCAGTCCGTGGCCGAGCGCGGTAGCGAGCCTGTCGGCATTGAGCACCGCAATTTCGCGCTCGATCAGCCCGGCATCCCGAAGCCGTTTGACCCGCCGCAAACAGGTGGGGGGCGACACGTGAATGCGCTCGGCCAAAGCCTGGTTGCTAAGTGAAGCATCGTTTTGCAGGGCATCTAGGAGTTTGATATCTGTCGCATCTATGTCGATTTGTTCCATAATTTCAATGTTAATGAAATTAAGTTCAAAGAATAGATTTCTATGAAATTTAATTTCAAAATATTTAATAAATAGATCACCTTAAAAAATTGTCAACCAGTAGCATCAGCGGACTATTTTCAAGGAGTGCTTTTTTATGTGCGGCATCGTTGCAGCAGTTTCTGCCCGAAATATTGTTCCCATCCTGGTGCAGGGTCTGCAGCGGCTGGAATACCGGGGTTATGACTCCTGCGGTGTCGCGGTGTATGCCGACGGCCTGAAACGGGCACGCAGCACCTCGCGCGTGGCCGAGCTGCAGCAGCAGGTCAGCACCGAGCGCCTTGAAGGCGGAACCGGGATTGCCCACACCCGCTGGGCCACGCATGGCGCTCCTGCCGTGCACAACGCCCACCCGCATTTCAGCCACGGCCCCGGTGCCAACAGTGCCGTCCGCCCTAGCAAGGTGGCGCTGGTCCACAACGGCATCATTGAAAACCATGACGAGTTGCGCGCGGCCCTGCAAGCCAAAGGCTATGTCTTTGAGAGCCAGACCGATACCGAAGTCATCGTGCACCTCATGGACAGCCTCTATGACGGCGATCTGTTTGATGCGCTCAAGGCCACCGTGGCGCAATTGCGCGGCGCCTATGCCATCGCCGCCTTCTGCAAAGATGAGCCGCACCGCGTGGTGGGCGCCCGTGCCGGCTCGCCGCTGATCCTGGGTGTGGGCGCAGACAACGCCGAGAACTTTCTGGCCAGCGACGCCATGGCCTTGGCCGGCGTCACCGACCAGATTGTTTATCTGGAAGAGGGCGATCTGGTGGACTTGCAGCTGGGCAAGTACTGGGTGTTTGACCGCAACCACAAAAAGGTGGAGCGCGAGGTCAAAACCGTGCATGCCCACAGCGGCGCGGCAGAGCTTGGGCCCTACCGCCACTACATGCAAAAGGAAATTTTCGAGCAGCCGCGCGCCATTGCCGACACGCTTGAAGGCGTGACCGGCATCGTGCCTGAGCTGTTTGGTGATGGCGCCTACCGTGTCTTTCAGGACATCGATTCGGTGCTGATCCTGGCCTGCGGCACCAGCTACTACAGCGGCTGCGCGGCCAAGTACTGGCTGGAGTCCATCGCCAAAATCCCGACGCAGGTCGAAGTGGCGAGCGAATACCGCTACCGCACCTCGGTGCCCAACCCTAAAACGCTGGTCGTCACCATCACGCAAAGCGGTGAAACGGCCGACACGCTGGCTGCACTGCGCCACGCGCAAAGCCTGGGCATGACGCAAACGCTCACCATCTGCAATGTGGCCACGTCGGCCATGGTGCGCGAATGCAAGCTTGCCTACATCACCCGCGCCGGTGTTGAAATTGGCGTTGCATCCACCAAGGCCTTCACCACCCAGCTGGCGGGCCTGTTCCTGCTGACGCTGGCGCTGGCACAAGCCAAGGGCCGCCTGAGCGAAGAAGAAGAGGCAGCTCACCTCAAGGCCATGCGCCACCTGCCCGCTGCACTGCAGGCTGTGCTGGCGCTGGAGCCGCAGGTCATCAGCTGGGCCGAAGACTTCGCCAAGAAAGAAAATGCGCTATTCCTCGGGCGCGGCCTGCACTACCCGATTGCGCTCGAAGGCGCGCTCAAGTTGAAGGAAATCAGCTACATCCACGCCGAGGCTTACCCCGCCGGTGAACTCAAGCACGGCCCGCTGGCGCTGGTGACCAGCGCCATGCCGGTGGTGACGGTTGCACCCAATGACGCGCTGCTGGAAAAGCTCAAAAGCAATATGCAGGAAGTGCGCGCCCGGGGCGGCGTGCTGTATGTGCTGGCTGATGCCGACAGCCACATCGACAGCAGCGAAGGCGTTCACGTCATCCGTATGCCCGAGCATTACGGTGCCTTGAGCCCGCTGCTGCACGTGGTGCCGCTGCAACTGCTGGCGTATCACACGGCCTGCGCGCGCGGGACGGATGTGGATAAACCGCGCAACCTTGCAAAGAGCGTGACGGTAGAGTGACCCCGATAGGACCTATGCCTGATTATTCTGAGTAATTAAAGTCGTAAACAGGTTAATAAAGTCGTAAACACGCCTCTAGCATCCATGCGGGTTTGCGGGGCGTTGGATTTTTGAGACGATTTCCTAAAGTCGTAAACACACGGGTCAAGAGCGCAGTGCGAACGGCTCCTGTGCAGCGGGAACTGCCGGTCATCAGTGTCGGCTTACAGGCAACCCAAGTGACTTCCAGTCAACGGTCGTTCATGACCGGCTATTCTGAGCAATTAAAATCGTAAACAGGTTAATAAAGTCGTAAACACGCCTCTAGCATCCATGCGGGTTTGCGGGGCGTTGGATTTTGGAGACGATTTCCTAAAGTCGTAAACACACGGGTCAAGAGCGCAGTGTGAACGGCTCCTGTGCAGCGATTGCGGACGTTCATCACACCAGGCTATCGAGTGCATCCAGCGGGCTAGATGCGCCACCCGCAGCCACCTTAAGCACATGGGTATAGATGATGGTGGTGGAAACATCCGAGTGGCCCAGCAGTTCTTGCACCGTACGGATGTCGGTGCCCGCTTGCAGCAGATGCGTGGCAAATGAATGACGCAAGGTGTGCACCGACACCGGTTTGCAAATGCCCGCCATTGCAACGACCTTTTTGAGTGACCGCTGCAAACGCTCTTCAAACAGGTGATGCCGACGCTCCACGCCACTGCGCGGATCAATCGACAGCGTCGGCGATGGAAACATCCAGAACCAACCCCACGTCTGTCCCACCTTGGGGTATTTTTGCTCCAGCGCATGCGGTGTTTCAACCCCGCCGCGTTGGGCTTGTCGATCAGCTTCCCACACGGCACGCGCTGCCAGCAGTTGCATGCGCATGGCAGGTGCCAGCGAGCGCGGCAACATGACCACACGGTCTTTGTTGTCCTTGCCCTCGCGCACGATGATGACATGGCGGTCAAAGTCCACATCTTTGACGCGAAGACGAATGCCCTCCATCAGGCGCATGCCCGTGCCATACAGCAGACCTGCCAACAGGGCGGTGACACCTTCCATCTGAGCCAGCAAACCAGCCACTTCGTCTTTGGTCAATACGCTGGGTATACGGCGCTTGGCAACTGGGCGGTTGATGCCGTCCATCCACGGTAAATCCTATTCAGAACTTCGCGGTACAAAAACAGCAAGGCACTGAGGGCCTGGTTGTGCGTCGAGGTGGACACCTTGCGCTCAGTCGCCAGCATGGTGAGAAATGCCTCTATTTCAGGCGCACCCATGGTGCGTGGATGCTTCATCTGCCCGTCTCGCCCGTGCCAGCGGATGAAAAATCGCACCTAGTACAGATAAACCTTCTCGGTGCTGAGGCTGTAGTGCATGTATCGGATGCGCTCGCGCAACTGGTCCAGCAGGCGGGTTGATTGCAGCGGCGGTGTGCCGGGTTTCATGGAAAATTTATACCTGGTTATTTATCCAGTGTATCGGGTTGCAAGCTAGACTGCAAGCCACTTTCAGGGGAATTTTGTGACCAGATTAATACGCAACGCCCAGAATATTTTGCAAGTCTTGCCGTGTACATTACGTTAGCCCTCTCATGAACCGTCGCTACCTACTTCTCTCGCTCGCCAGTCTCGTGGGTGTTTTCGGCGCAATTTCGATTGTGGGCGTTATAGCTCTCCAAGACATTCCGCCAGTGCAGCAAGTTGTTACTCCTATCAACGGCCTATTGCTCATAGTCTCTGCTTGGCTTCTCGTTCAACAACGGCTCCTTGCGCCAGTGTTGTTGGCAGTTTCGGCCGCTGTATATTTCCTCTCATATGCTTGGCCTAGCGTAGCGAGCAATGGCCTCGCCGGGCTTACGGTTTTCATGCCTGCGTTCTACTTTTCTGTTGGCAGCCGAATTGCGCTCGCAGCAGTGGCGTATTGGCTGCTCCAACCTCGGGCATCCAATGCTTAGCTCACTACTTAATCGCCTGCCGAGGGCTAACCCGGCGGTCGCCCCCGTTCCCTTCGGTCACTGGACGCTGCGCGATAAAGCCGCGCAGCGCCGGTCACCTCTACGTTAGAGCGTACCAAGTGGCCACCTCAAATACGGGCGCGCTCGATCCAGCTGCCCTTATCGACGACGCGAGGAAAATCGCACATGACATTCGGTCAGGTACTCTCGGGTTATACGAGGGAGGGCGGCGGATATGGTGGGAGTGCCATCTGTATCTCCCTCCTGACGACCACAAGCTTGATCCGTTCACGTACTGGGCGAGTGAATACGAGGAAGCGGAAGACGACGAGCGAAAGGCCCTGTGTGAGACCGGCTTACGTGCCGCAGTTGAGGCACTATTGGACGAAGGTGATGCGCTCTAACATGCCAATCGACACGGACACACACCTTCAGGAGGCGGCTTCGCTGCGCAGGGTGGTGGTCCGGTCATTTCTACGTTAGAGCGCCCGCATGAAAAACATCCAGGTAATCGACGGTGCGGCCAACTGCGTCTACGACGTCTTCGCTGCGACTGATGCAGAGTTTGATCTGATCTTTCCGGCGGGCCAAGACATTGCATTCATTGACGAGGTCTACTCGCGAGGAGAGTCTGAAAGCCTCGACCGGGCTTTCAAGTCGATTTGGGAGCGACGCCAAGCCAAGTCACAGATTCAAGGAATTCATGGGACCCTGTTCTATGAGCTTGAACACAAGAAGGTCTACTACCCGAATCGACGAGATGACGGGGCAACCAATCCAAATGGCTCAAGGCTTCGGTAGGTGTCACATGCAGGCAATCAAAATACACCGTCTGCAGAGGTCGCGCTCTAACCTGTCGCTCAACCGGACCCGCAACGGCATGCCACGGCTGGCCGTCATTTCATTCTTGGCCAGCCGCGTCACGCCGCTGCGGGCCGGTTAGCTTCAACGTTAGCCAGCATGGAAGAGCACTCAGGCGATAAGCCTCTCACGCTCATTCGTACTTATGCGTACGTGTTGGCGGCGCTTATCGGAGGCATTGGCGCGATCGGCGTGGGTCTCGGGACCGAGTTTTGGCACATTGCAGTTGGTACGCCGCTACTGGTGGTTGCTGCTGCTCTTCTGCGGGTTGCGAAAAATGCTGGCTAACATTTCGGTCAAGTGCGGATTGCCTTCGGCATCCGCTTACCTCAAACGTTAGACCGCGCAGATTGGCCGTGAGCTATTCCTCCCTTGATCCGGTGATTGTTGCGTGGGCTCGGCGTCACGGCCTTGTGTTGCCCACCCACGACGATCGCGGAGCCGAACTGGATTTCCGCAACACCTACGCCTCGAGCAACGAGGCGGAGTGCTGTCAAATTTGGATTGATCCATCTGAAGACGGTATGGTCGGTGTGCACGCCGCGAGCGTTGAGTCTCGTGATGACGAGGAAATGAGGCAAGACTGGTGCGTTGCCGAGCGTGATCTGGAGAGCGTGCTGGATACTGCGCTCTCCTTTGTAAGAACATGGATGACACGCGAGTTATGAGCACGGTGCGGTCTAACAGGTCGTTCGACGCGGACACGCAGCGGCATTGCGCCGCGAGCCGCGCACGGGAGCATGAGTTTCGCAGCGCAATGCCCCTGAGTGCCGGTCAACTCCAACGTTGGGCCTTATCAAGGGAGTACTCTGATGCCTGATTCCCCGATGAATGACCTCTCATGCGAGGAGCAAGATTTGTGGCAACGAGTCAACGATCTCTGGTCTTTATCGCTGGAGCGCAATGCCGAGAAAATTCGATGCACTCTTCACCCTCGGTATGTCGGTTGGGATATGAACAGCCCAGCACCGCACAACCGAGAGGTTGCTGTTCAATCTGTTGTTGGCGATACACCCATGGTCACAGACTATGAACTTACTCCACTGAGCATCAAGGTCTATGACCACACCGTGGGTGTCGTCCATTACGCCTATAGGGCCTCAATGGCACCGAAGAACTCTGTACCTGTCCAGATCACTGGTAAATGGTCGGAGGTCTATCTCAAGCGGAACACTGAATGGGTGATGATCAGCGTTAGCGGAAAGCCCGACTTGCCGGCAGGAGGTCACATTGCAGTTGAGTAATAACTCAGGCCCAACCTACCGCTCCAGAGGGACGCTTTGCCGCAAAGCGGCTCGCGCCCCTGAGCTAGCACGCTGAGCGACTGGTATCGGGGAATTTAAAAGTCGGCACTGGGTCTAGAGCCGACTTCTGGTGTGCAGCGAAAGCCGTCAGTCACGTCTGTTGCTTGAACTAGCGGATTCGGCCAGTCGCCGACTTCCTACGCCAACGCGCCATGGCACCCGAAGCCAACAGACCGGCGAGCATCAAGGAAAAGGTCTCCGGTTCGGGCACGGTCCCGCCTATGTCGGCAACCTGGATATCCGCAATCCAGGTGCCCCAACGGGAGCCACCCGTACCGTCTGGGTGTCCGCCAACTGCATTGTTCCACTCTCTGGCAAACTCACCGATAGCCCAGAAGCTCTGTTCGTTGGTGGGATCGATTGTGATGGCGCTGTAGTCACCCCAGCGCTGGGGGCCTGCGGGAGGCGCCGTCTCGATGCTGCCGTTGTGATAGTCGCTGATGGTGCTCACCTTCAACAGGTATTCGTCAGTCTGAATCAAAAAGCCTGTGCCGAAGCTGTTGTAGGACCGTGCCATGAAACTTATGTTGCCGTCTGCCAATCCATCACCATTCAGGTCTGCCGTCTGAAATCCCGACCGGTTGTAGCCGATAACCACCTGCCCCCACTCGTTGACAGCGATCGAGCCCTGATAATAGTCATAGCCGCCGCCAGAGATGTCACCTTCAGAGATCAACGCCCCTGTGGTGGCATTTACCACCGACCAGCGAACAGCCGTGTGATCGGTGCCTGTCGGTGTGGCTGTATGCACCGAGTAAAGCATGCCAGCGTGCTGCACCACATTGCTCGAAATGCGGTCATCCAGCGTATCGATGATGCGCGACCCGTCAGGTTGGCGAGCCCCGTGGAGATAGTCAAAAGTGTAGCCAACACCACCAATTAGTGACGTTGCGCCTTTCGTTGCGCCGGCGGCGTTCACGCCGTCGAGGAGATAGAAATTCTGATTGAATAATGTGGTACTGACCGCCATGACGCTAGCCGTATTGTCCGAGACTGCCTTCGTCTCCCGGTTAACGGCACCTTGAATCGAAAAGCCGAGGTCCGTCGCGGAAGGGTACACGTTGTCGAACTTGGTCAGGTTCACCGTCGTGGGCGCACCGCCAAACAGGTCAGCCTTAGGGATAACGAACAGCGACGTCCCCTGGAAGACGTCGGCCAAGTTGAAATTGTTGGTGCCGATGTAGACACCCTTCTGGTCCATGCCAAGCGTCGGATAGTCGGCCACGCCACCGGCAAAACCGGTGAATTTCGTTGATTTCCAGGTGCCCATGGCGTTCGCCGTGTCTGACACCGCGATGTTAATGTCCGACAGCGATGCGCCGAATCCGATGGTGATCCAACGGTTAGTGAAGTTGTCAAACAGAACTCGCTGGTCGCCGTTGGCTTGGGCGGCTTGGCCCGCGTTGGACCAGAATTGCTCCATGGTAATCCGCTGCAGGACCCCGCCCGTCGCCTTGTCGAAAACGGCATAGCTGCCGTTGCTGCTCTGCAAAAACTGCGTGGTGCCGACCGCGCCCATGGTGTCGGGTGGAATGAAGTTGTTGTTGGCGGCCAGCGCAACATTGTCGTATTGCGACGTGCCCTCGAAACCAATGACGACACCTGCTTGAGCCGACCCGGCGCTGAGGGCCAAGATGCACGCCGCCAGTTCAGCGCTCAAAGACTTCTTGATTTCCATCACGCGTCCTTCTGTAGTGCTCCAATTCAAATTGGCGATGTTTGTTTAAGCTCGAAAGCAAAAACTGGACCAAATATTTTTCCCCATGTTTTTCAATGACTTGAATCGACAACATGCAATTCTGGTCAGTCCAATGTATAAAACACCGACAGCTTTGATGAGTACAGATGAATGTCAAAAAATCCTTGAAAGGATTGGCACGCAGCTTGTAGCGTTTCGGCGTAGGTCTGCCCGCGATATGACAACGAGAAACCGAATTCAAAAGTAGGGCGTAAGCCAATTCTTTGTCGCACTGTGCCGCATTGGCGAGGGGTTTACCAACCGCCCTTACTTCAAGTGGCGGCAAAGGCTGCACGAGTGACAGTCAATCGGAACAATTGACATCCCCAGCCGAACGACGGCTCCCGAGGCCAGTCTTTGTTGGCGAATGGCTGGGCTCAGTCTAGACCCGCAATGCAGCGTAAAGAGTCAGTGGCCAATGCCCGATTTCTGGTAGCCCCATTACATGATTAGGAGCGCCAGTCAGGCTGCGTTCGTGGCGTTCGGCAAAGTGTACGCGCTGCAGTCGTTAGAGTTTCCGCCTTAAACGTCCGCTGTACAGCGCAAAACGACCGTTTGGGCCGCAGACGGAAGGCCTCCAAACATCATGTGCCTTGCCGCGCGCCAACTTGGTTGGCATCTAAGATAACCGGGCGAAACGTGATTCGCGAGACTATCGACCCGAGAATTTTGCCGGTCGCTTCTCAACAAAGTGCTGAACGCCTTCCTGGAAATCTTCGCTACGCAAGCTTTCGACCATCTCTGCATTTGCCAGCGCGACAGCTTCGCCGAGCGACTGGTAGGGAGCCTCCCACAGCTGGCGTTTCATCACACTGACCGAGCGCGGCGACACCTCCGTCGACAGGCTGAGTGCCAGTGCAAGGGCCGCTGCAGTGAGTTCCTCGGCTGGCACGACGCGGTGGACCAGTCCCATGGCGAGCCCCTCTTTCGCATCGATCTTGCGGGACGTGAGAAGAAGGTCGGTCGCATGCGCATGGCCGACGACACGGGTCAGCATCCAGGCGATGCCATGCTCGGCGATCAGCCCGCGCTTGGCAAAAGCGGTAGCGAAGACAGCCTTGTCGGAAGCGATGCGGAAGTCGCTGTAGAGCGCCATTACCAAGCCGAGGCCAGCCGCCGCACCATTAATGGCACTGATGATGGGTTTGGGCGCTGCGGGAAAGTACGAGTAGCGCGTCTGGTAATCGGCGCGCCGGTTCATGTCGTAGGGACGCATCCATTGCTCCGCCTGAATGTCCTCGGGCGGCAGAACTTCAAGTTCTTCCATGTCCATGCCGGCGCAAAAAGCACGGCCTGCGCCGGTCAGCACAATGGCACGTATCGCCGCATCGCGGCCGGCCTTTTCGATGGCTGCGCGCAGTTCGATCTCGAGGACTTTGGTGAGCGCGTTCATGCGCTCCGGGCGGTTGAGGGTGATCGTCGCCACAAAGCCGTCGACGCTGTAGAGAATTTGTTCGTAGGTCATAAAATTTCGAATTAGAGAGTGGTGTTTTCGAGGAAAGCTGTGGGCAACTGGATCGACACCGGTTCGAGGAACTCTTCGATACCAAAGCGTCCGTTCTCGCGGCCGATGCCCGACTTCTTGAAGCCGCCGAAAGGTGCTGCCGGGTTGAACGGCGCGCCATTGATGTCCACCTGCCCGGCGCGCATGCGGCGCGCCACGGCCAGCGTATGAGGCGTAGCCGGCCCCCATACCGCGCCGGCCAAGCCGTAGTCTGTGCCATTGGCCAGCGCAATGCCATCCTCTATGCTGTCATAGGGCATCAGCACGAGGACAGGACCGAAGATCTCTTCCTGGGCAATCGCCATCTCCGGCGTGACGTCCGTCAGCACGGTGGCAGGAACGAAGAACCCGTGCGCGGGCAGTTCGGCGTCGGCACCGATGCGCCGCGCACCGGCAGCGAGCGCGCTTTCGATCAGCCCTCGCACTTTTACTTGCTGCAGCTTCGAGATCAACGGGCCGAGCCGCGTCGCGCTATCGGCCGGGTCACCCATTCGGTAGCCGGCCAGCAAGCCCAGCGCGATGGTTTCGGCAGCTTCGAGCGAATCGCGGGGCACCAGCATGCGCGTCGTAGCCGAGCAGGTCTGACCGGAGTTCAACATGCAGCCGCCCACCGTGACCTTGACGGCCGCAGCAAGGTCAGCCTCTGGCAGGACCAGCGATGCCGACTTGCCGCCGAGTTCGAGCGCCACGCGCTTGATGTCGCCACCCGCGATGGCTGCGATGTGACGGCCTGCGCGGGTCGAGCCGGTGAACGACACCATGTCGACGTCGGGATGTCGCACGAGCACCTCTCCGACCTCCGGCCCAGTGCCGTGCACGAGATTGAACACGCCAGCTGGCAAGCCGGCCTGCCGGATGGCGTCGGCCAGCAGGAAGGCGCTGGAGGGCGCCATCTCGGACGGCTTGAGTACCACCGTGCAGCCCGCCAGCAACGCGGGCGCGACCTTGCCGGTAATCTGATGCAGCGGGTAGTTCCATGGGGTTATACAGGCCACCACCCCGGTGGGCACTTGCTGCACCAGCGAGTGGCCGACGCGCGTCTCCCACTCGAATTCGGCCGCAAGGTCGACGTACATATCCCAGGCCGCAATAGGCGCGCCGACTTGGATGCGTGCTGCCAGCTTGCGCGGCATGCCAACTTCGCGCGAGATGGCGACGGTCATGGGTTCGGCCTGCTCGCGCAGAGCGGCGGCAATGCGGCGCACGGCCGCGACGCGCTCGCCAGGGGGCGTGGCTGCCCAACCGTCAAAGGCGCGTCGCGCAGCGGCCACCGCGGCGTTAATGTCGGCGGCTGAGGCTGTTCTGTATGAGTCGAAGGTCTCTTCGGAGAAGCTGTCGATAACAGGTAGGTCTTGTCCGCCGTGCGCAGGCACTAGGGCGCCGTCGATAAAAAGTTGGGTGTGATCAGCCATGATTGGTCATTTCTTGTGTAAGGTCGATGTCTTGGCCGCGTCTCGGCGGGCGATGAATTCACGCATCACGCGCTGCGGCTCGCCGGTGGAGTAGCATTCCAGCTGGTAGCGGATGCCGGCGCTGCAGGCTTCCTCGAAGCCCGCTTGCGTGCGCTCGCGGAAGCGCTGCTTGGTGGTGCGTAGCGCGGCGCCGGGCAAAGCGGCCAGGGTGCGGGCGCGTTCGATCGCGCGTGGCAGCACTTCCTTGGCCGCAACCAGGTCGTTGACCAGACCCAGCGCATAGGCGCGCTCGGCGGTGATGAGCTCACCGGTGAGCGATAGTTGCTGATTGAGGGAATGGCCGATCTGCAGCGACATCAGGTAGGAGCCGACGATGCTGCCCAGCCCGGCCTTGACCTCCGGCTGGCCCATGCGCAGCGCGGCGTGTGCCACCCGCAGGTCGCACATCAGCGCCATCTGGAAACCGGCGCCAACAGCGGTGCCGTTGAGGGCGGCGACGATCGGCTTGCTCACGTCGCGCACGGCCTGGTACATGGCGTGCTGGCGGTTGAGCCAGCCCGCCAGCGTGTCGGTGTCGATGGTCGCCGACTCGTCAAGATCCTGGCCGCCGCAAAAGGCGCGCTCGCCGCTGCCGGTTAGCACGATAGCTTGAACGGTTGGCATCCGCATCGAGTGCGTACAGTTGTTCCTTCAGTGCCGCGCGTAACTCGGCATTGACCGCATTCATCACTGCTGGCCGGTGCAGGCGGACTATGGCCACCTGGTCGAGGCGCTCGACCAAGACCGCGTCATGCGTGGGCATGCGTGCCTCCCTGGCGTTCAATTACCGCATCGACGGCCCAGCCACCTTGGCCCGCGTCGCCGACGATCAGCGGGTTGAGGTCGATGGACGCAATACTTTGCGGGTGAGCCGCTGCCAGCGCCCCGAGTGCAACGGCAGTGCTCGCCACGACGTCGAGATCCATCGGTGCCTCGCCGCGCACGCCAGCGAGGATCGGCGCGATGCGCAGCGTCCTCAGTTTGGCAAGCACATCGGCGGCCGAGAAGGGATGGAGCAACACGACGAAGTCGCGCAGCGCCTCGACGTACTTGCCGCCGTCGCTAACCATCACGACGGTGCCGAAGAGTGCGTCCTGTCGCACACCGAGCGCGAACTCACGGCGTCCTCGCACGCGCTTCGCGACGATCACGCCTTCGAGCGGAATGCCAATCGCGGCCACGCGTTCCGTGCAAGCGGCCCAAGCGTCGGCAACCTGTTGCGCGCTTTGAACGCCAAGAAAAACCAGCCCGTGTTCCGACTTGTGCGGGATCCGCGCAGAACACGCCTTGACCACGACCTCCGGGCCCAGTGCCTGCCAGGCAGCGACGGCCTCGTCGGCATTGCGGCACAGCCGATAGGGCACGGTCGGAATGCCTGCGTCGGCCAGCAGCGCGAGGCTGTCGGCTTCGCTCAACAGAGCCGCGTCGCCGGCCGGCATGTTCGTGATGCGCGAGGCGACCGACGCCGATGCGCTGCGCGCAGCCGCTTGTCGTAGCAGCGTACCGTGGCGGCTCCACTGGTGCAGCGCGTCGATCGCATCCGTCTCGTGGGCGAACACAGGCACGCCGGCGTCACGGAATGCCTGGCGTACCGAATCCTGTGGGGCTGAAACGACTGTCGGCTTGCCGCTTGACGCCGCGAAGTAGGCCGTGTCGCGCGCCATGCCAGGCACGTCGTAACCTTCGCCAGCGACGGGAATACCGACCAGGAACATGTCGGCCTTCGGGTCAGCCGAAAGTGCTCCGAGGGTATCGGCGTACATGCCACCCTGCGTCATGAGCGACGCGGTGAGATCAACCGGGTTCTGCGCCGTGGCAAAGCTCGGCATGATGCCGGCCAGCGCCTTGACCACCGGTTCGCTCAGTTCCGCCAGTGGCAGGCCCAGCGATTCGGCCGCATCCGCGCACAACACGCCGACAGCGCCGCTGTGGCTCATCACGACCAGGCGATCGGCCGGTCGAGGCGGCGTGGCGAGGTAAAGCTCTACGGCGTTGACAAGTCCATGGACGTCCTGGGCACGCCAAATACCGTGACGCTCGAAAAACGCGTCGACCACCACGTCGTCGTTGACGATGGCGCCAGTGTGGGATGCGGCGGCCTTCGCACCGTGGGCACTGCGGCCCGACTTCAGCGCGATCACCGCGGCGCCGCGCGCCGCGGTCAGGCGCGCTACCTCCGCCAGCATCGCCGGATCACTGAGTGATTCAATATACATCAGCACGACGCGGATCTCCGGGTCGGCCGCCGCGGTCAGCGCGAGTTCGCAGACAGAGGCGTCGGCGTCGTTGCCCGAAGCCACGAGGTAGCGAACGCCCACGCCGCGCTCACGTAGCATGGCGTAGGGCATCACGCTGGCGGCGCCGCTTTGGCTCACGATGGCTACCGGGCCGTCCTGAGGCGCCACTTCCATGAACATGGTGCTGAAGTTCATCACCGCGCCGGTTTGGAAGTTGGCCACACCCTGCGCATTGGGGCCGACCAAGCGGATGCCGAGGTGCCGCGCCTGCGCGACCAGGGCGTGCTGCAGCGCGATGCCGGCACTGCCGGTTTCACCGAAGCCTGAACTCATGACGATGGCGGTGCCGACGCCACGTGCAGCGCACTGGTCGATGACGCCGGCGACGGCGTTCTGGCCGACGGCGACGATGGCCACGTCTGGCGTTTCAGGCGCTGCGTCGAGCGACGAGTAGGCAGGCAAGCCCTGCACCATGGACCGCTTGGGATTGATTGGGTAGATCGCGCCCTGGAAGCCGAAGCGTTGAAGGTAATGTAGCGGCCGGCCGCCGACCTTGTTGCGGTCTTCAGTAGCGCCGACGACGGCGATGCGTTGCGGCGCGAAGGCGCGCTGCAGGCGGGGATCAAACAAGGAAACCATGGTGTGTTGTCCTGTTCAGTCGATGCTAGCGCCGGAGTTTTTCACCACCGGTGCCCATTTGGCGGTGTCGCTCTTGATGAGAGCGGCGAATTCGGCGGGCGTGGTGGTACGAGCCTCGGCGCCGTCGGCCGCCATGCGCTTTTTCATCTCCTCGGTGCTCATCACGGCCACCATCTCTCGCTGCAGGCGCTCCACCACCGGCGTGGGTGTCCCCGTGGGCGCCAGCACACCGTACCAGATGGTCACATCGAAGCCCTTGAGCCCGGCCTCCTGTGCGGTCGGAACGTTGGGCAGCAGCGGTGAGCGCGTCGGGCCAGTGACCGCCAGCGCATGCACCTTGCCCGCGGCAATGTTCTGGGTTTGTTGCGCGATGGTGTCGAACATCATCGACAGACGGCCGCCCAGCAGGTCGATCATCGCGGGCGCCGATCCCTTGTAGGGAATGTGGTTGATCTGTATCCCGGCGGAGCTGCGGAACAGCTCTCCAGACAGATGGTTCGAACTGCCGTTTCCGGCGGAGCCGTAGGTCAGTTCCCCGGGCTTGGCTTTGGCCAGCGCGACCAGCTCGGCGAGGTTCTTTGCGGGAATCTGTGGGCTGACGACCAGCACGTTCATCGTGGTGGCCATCAGGCTGACTGGCGCGAAATTTTTCACAGGGTCGTAACGCAGTTTCTTGTACAGGCTCGGATTGATTGCCATCGTGCCGGTGGTGCCGAAGAAAAGTGTATGACCATCGGCTGGCGCCTTGGCCACCAGTTCGGCGGCGATTCCACCGCCGGCCCCGCCGCGGTTGTCGATGAGCACCGGCTGGCCAAGCCGCTCGCCGAGCTTCAGTGCCAGCACGCGGGCCATGGCATCGGTCGGCCCTCCGGCGGAGAAAGGCACGACGAGTGTGACAGCCTGTTTCGGGTAAGCCGCCTCCTGCGCATGCAGGGCGGGTCCGATCAAAAGGCAGGTGGCCGACAGAGCGGCGTTATACAAGTGCGTGAACTTCAAAGTTGTCTCCTTTTGTGTGGTGCAACGTGATGTTAGGACTTTGCTTGATTTCCATAAATAGGAATTTATGAATTTCAGATTTCCATTAAAGTGAAGTCATGAAGTTCAAACAACTTAATACGTTTCTGCTGGTGGCCGACATGCAGTCGTTGTCGCGTGCGGCCATCGCTTCGGACACCGCCCAGTCACTGGTGAGCCGGCAGATCGCCATGTTGGAAGCCGAGTGGGGCCGGCGCTTGTTCGACCGTACTGGGCGCGGCATGGCGCTGTCCGACTTCGGACGGCGGATGTACCCCGAGGTGAAACGCGTCGTCGACCAGATGCGCCAGCTCGACGCCTCGGCGAGCGATGCGGCCGGCGTGTTGACAGGCATGGTTCATGTCGGTGTGCTGCCATCGCTCTCGCGCCAACTGCTACCAATGTTGCTGGCCGACGTGCGCGAGCGGGCTCCGGCCTTGCGCCTGCACATGATGGAGGGCTTCAGCGGCACGCTGGACGAGCAGCTCGCCTCGGGTCGACTCGACATGATCGTGGTCAACCGCTACGGCTCGTCGGCGCTGCGCGGTGAGGACGTGCTCGGCAAGGTGGATACGTTCCTGATCGGCAAGGCGGGCCAGCCAGAGTTGGCCGCGAAGACGCTGCCGTTTCGCGCACTCGGCGGCCTTCCGATGGTGCTGCCGGCCGTGCCCAACGGCCTGCGCACCACGCTGGACGTACTTTCGCGTCGGCACAACGTGACACTCGACATCGTGATGGAGGTCGACACCGCGACGTCAATGAAGGACGTCGCGGCCAGCGGCCACGCCTTCACGCTTCTGCCGATCACGGCAGTGGCCCAAGAAGTGGCGGCAGGCGTGCTCACGGCGTGCCGGGTAACGAGTCCCGGCATCCGGCGGACCATTGCGCTGAGTCTGACGCGTCAGCGGCCACTGTCCGAGGGGGCGCGGCTGGTTGCGTCGCGGGTGCGTTTGCTGGCCTCGAGGTTGCTGGCCGACCTGTAGAGGGGCCAGGTTCGGTCAAGTTAAGACGGGCCAACTTTGTACTGTGTGCGCGATTCGCACTGCGGATGACCGCTATCGCTGCGACGCAGACGTCCCCGGATTAAAAGCAAGTGACTGCTCTTGGCCGGGGCCAGATCCTGGTCCCCTTGAATTCATCCCCATATTGCCGATGGTCAAGATGTCAAAGTCAATGTCGGGTATGGAGCGAGCATTTCGAATAACCCTATGTCGGCACCCAGTCTAAAACCGACTTCCGGTGGGCAGCGATTGCTGCCGTTGGCGCGTCGTGAAATTACGGTTTCCGTCGCATTGCCGTCGTTCACATTGTTTGCCGCCTTGGGCATGTAACACTCGGCGACACATCACGTTTTGCAAGGATGACCCATGAGACTGCACGCCTACCGTCTGAGGAACTATCTTCGTCTTCGCGATGTAGTCGTCGAGCTTGATGACAAAATTTCCATCTTCGTTGGCGCCAACAACAGCGGCAAGACATCCGCCGCACAGGGCCTACAGATGCTGCTGGAGGGGAAGAAGAACAAGTTCAAGCTCTTTGACTTCAGTGCCCCACTGTGGAAGACCTTCGACGAAATTGGCGAGGCCGCGCCGGATGATGTCGACACTCCCGTCACACTGACGACCATCACCTTGGACATGTGGTTCAACGTCGGCGCACAGGACCTAGTCTCGGCAATGCCACTGCTTCCCAGTACGGAATGGGAAGGACGCTTCGTCGGCATCCGAGTGTCTTTTGAGCCGGGGAGCCCATTGGAGGTGGTAAGACGCTTTCAAGAAAAGAGGGGGGGTAGCCAATGCTGCGGCAGCAGCCTCAAACGTGGCAGGCGACGACTATCAGCCATGGCCCCAGACGCTCAGGAAGTACCTCGCCGACGAACTGTCCAACGAATACGAGGTGCGCTACTACGTGCTTGATGAGCGCCAGTTTGAGGGCTTCCGCGAGCGCGATGCGGGCTACGAACCGCTGCCGGTCTCCGGTGATCCAGGTGGCGCAACAATACTCAAGTCCCTTCTCAAGGTAGATTTCCTTCGGGCCCAAAGACATCTTGACGATCCTGAATCGGAGAGCGGAGGAGGCGGGAGCAGTGCGCGCGATGAGAACCTCTCCAAACGCCTGAGCCGATTTTATGAGCGCAACCTCGAGAAGCGTGCTGATGACCACGTGATGCTCATGGCCCTGTCCTCCTCAGAGAAGGGGTTGAACGATCACCTTGAGCAGGTCTTTCGCAAGACATTGGAGCGGCTCTCAAAGCTCGGCTACCCAGGCATCAAAAACCCAGAAATCATCATCCGCGCCCAGTTGGACCCAAGCAAGGTCCTCAACCAGGACGCCACCCGCGTGCACTACGTGCTGCCAGGTGACGACAAGGCGCAACTCCCGGACAGCTACAACGGCCTCGGCTACAAGAACCTCCTCTACATGGTGGTCGAACTGCTAGACCTCCATGAAAGATGGAAGGACGACGAGGCGAACCGTCCTCCGCTGCACCTCATTTTCATTGAGGAGCCCGAAGCACACTTGCACGCCGAGGTGCAGCAGGTCTTCATTCGCAACGTGCTGACGCTGCTTGAGCAAGACGACGATTCAGATGAGGGATTCTTCGCAACTCAACTGGTGGTGACCACCCATTCGCCTCACATCCTTTATGAGCGCGGCTTCGGGCCGATCCGCTACTTCCGCCGGGTGAGCGATGAGTTTGAAAATTTTACCGAGGTCAAGAATCTCTCAAGGTTCCAGCCCACCGAAGACGAAAAGGCCTCCCGCGGGTTCTTGCAGCGATATCTGAAGCTTACACACTGCGATCTATTCTTTTCGGACGCCGCCATCCTGGTCGAGGGAAATGTCGAGCGGCTTCTTATGCCTGCGATGATCGAGTCGGCGGCAAAGCGCCTTCGCTCCAGCGCCCTCACCATCCTCGAGGTCGGTGGCGCGTTTGCGCACCGGTTTAAAGAGCTCATCGAGTTCGTCGGCATTACCATACTCGTAATCACGGACATCGATAGCGTACTCCCAAAGGCTGCGGCAGCGGTTGCTGACGAGGGAAATGCTGAGAGCGACGACGTCCCCCTGATTTCACATTGATCACCGACTGACCGATCATCGCGCAACCGGCCATGCCAGCGATGAAACCCGTGACGATGTTGGCCACGCCCTGGCCCATGCACTCCCTGTTCTTGTTGCTGGGGGTATCAGTGAGTTCATCCACGATGGATGCCGTCATCATCGACTCCAGCAAACCCACCACAGCCAAGGTCATCGAGTACGGAAAGATATTCTTGAGCGTTTCGAGATTCAAGGGCACATCGGGTAGCAGGAACACCGGCAGACTGCTGGGCAGCTCGCCCATGTCGCCCACTGTGCGAATGTCGAGCTTGAGTACCATGGCGACACCCGTCAGCACAACGATGGTGATCAGGGGCGATGGCACCGCCTTGGTGATGTAGGGAAAGCCATAGATGATGGCCAATCCTGCCGCCGTCATGGCGTACACCACCCAGCTCACATGGGTCAGTTCCGGCAACTGGGCCATGAAGATCGGGATGGCCAGTGCATTCACAAAGCCCGTGACCACCGAGCGAGATACAAACCGCATCAACGCGCCCAGCTTGAAGACCCCGGCGAGGATCTGCAGCACTCCGGTCAACACGGTGGCCGCCAACAAATACTGCAGGCCATGGTCCTTGACCAACGTGACCATCACAAGCGTCATGGCGCCCGTGACAGCGGAAATCATGCCAGGACGACCGCCTGCGAAGGCAATGATGACGCAGATACTGAACGATGCATATAACCCCACCTTGGGGTCAACACCGGCAATGATGGAAAAGGCAATCGCCTCGGGGATAAGTGCCAGCGCGACCACCAGGCCGGCAAGCACATCGTTGCGGACATTGGATAACCAGTCCTGTCTCAAAGTTTGAAGGGACATGAGGAACGTGCGACCACCTGGAACAATGGCCGTCATAATAAAAAATGGAAATAGCCCTATGCGCCAGAACGGCAATGGGCGAGAAAAGAGTCAGCTCAGGGAAAGCACCTGAACTCTGTCACGGCGGGGTGACGGAGAAGAAGTAACCGCGCGGCAATCCAACGCCCCGGTAGTACGCCGGAATCAGACGACGAGATTTAAAACACGACAACATGCTTAGATTCTAGGCTCTTCGAGATTTCTAGTTCGAACCACAGCAGCACGGACGACGCTTACGTCGGAGCTGCGGTAGGCGCATCCTGGTCGAGTCAAGCATGTCAAACAGCCGGTCCGACTGACCGCTTCCGCTTGGCGAATTCAACCACCTGAAATGCGCGCGCGCTGAATTGTCCATCGGGAAAATAGCGCATCGACCAGGCCACGCTGCCCACACGGTTAGACTCCAGCGTATGCGCCTGCAGGCATTTGCCCAGGATCATTTCGATCTAACCCCCGCCGATGTCGACGCATCAATTTTCGGTGTTCTTTAGTCGAATACCACCGGCACTTTCAACCTTCTCAAGTGGAGGCAGTGGCATGAAAACCCGATTCAGGTTTTTTTGCATATTAAGAGTTGCAGGCTTGAGACAAAGTCAGATGTGTCAGGACGCTGTCGAGGCGCCTTACGCTTGGAAGCTGTCCCAATATTGATGAAGCACACGGCTTCTTCGCCAGGTCTCAACTGGAAAAGCTCTCTCATCCTGATTGACGACATCGCCTGACCGCTTGTCAAGCCGCTCCCCAATTTCATGCTGTGGGCCGTCAGCAAGATATTCTGAATGGCGCAGCCAACTGACACCATGCGCTCCAATACCGGAATATCCGATTCGCATTGCCCCAAACAAGCTACGGCAAGCATCAAAAAAGGCGCTCTGTACGCCTTTTCCCGAGCGGATTCGATCTGATCCAGCGTCGCTCCAGGGGCCCGGTCAATCAGCGCCAAGGCGAATACTTCTGCCAGATCCGCACGTTTCTTTGATGGGATGATGACGAAGCGCCACGGCATCAACAAGCCATGATCAGGAGCTGCAGATACAGCACGAAGCAGGCGTTCGACTTGCTCGTTGTTGGGCCCCGGCTCCTCCAGACGTTTGGGTGAAATGTTTTGTCTGGAAGAGATCAGCGTTTGCGCAAACCTCTCTTCATCAGACAGGGCCTCAGGTGGAGTAAAGATGCTTCCAGCCAAAGCTAGGATGTGGGGCTGCTGAAGATCGTCATTCATTTTGCCTCCTCGAAAATTGACGAGCCCACACAGGTATCAATTCTTCGGCCTGGATCGTATTCCGGTGGCATCGACAAGGGCCGTTTCGCAACGCATTCACGTCAGAAATGTGTGTGCTAAAAAATAGGGGACACGTAGGTCCCCTATTTCCAGGATTAAGCGTACCGGCGATCCTTCAATGAGACCGTCGCCTTGTATTCGTCCACACTGCCCACCCGCCTGATGCTGCCCCAGGTGCCTTTGTAATAAGGAACCACATTGCGATCAACCCAGGATGTCACAACGTGGCCATGCACGCCCTTGATGTAGCCAAACAGCATGAAGGTCTGACCTGCCTTGAGGGATTTGATCGGGTAGGCCATGGCGTAAGTGCTGCCGTAATCGTTGAACACTTCCACCACATCGCCGCCGTTCACGCCCAGCTGACGCGCATCTTCCGGGTTCATTTCGAGGAAGGCCATCGGGATACGGTCCCGCACAAAGCTGTTGTATTGGTCGTGGTACGCGGTCTGCCAGACCTCGTTGGCGCGGCCATTGTTGATCCAGATACCGGTGTTTGGCCTTCTGGTCGGCCACCAGCTTGGGCAGACCGTTCCAGGGCAGCAGGCTTGAACTCGGCCTTGCCGTCCTTGGTGTCGAACTTGCCGTCGGCGTAGTGGATTTCGGTGCCGATCAGCTTGTCGCCCTCGACGCGCTTGATCGGCAGCTGCACGCCATTGTTGCCAGCCTTGCGCAGCAGCGCATAGGTTGCGAGATAACCGGTATCACCGCCCTGGCTGTCGATGGGTTCAACCCCTGGGCGACCGGCGCGGCGAAAGCCGTCGTTGAAGGCATCTTCCTCGGTCTTCCATTCGAAGCCTTCGAAGCGCTTGGCCATTTCGGCTTGCCGTCCCGCAGATACATGGCCTTGAGCGTGTTGGCGATTTCGGCGGCAATCAGGCAATCAGGCTTGGCCGATCCAGGCGCATCCATGAATTTTTCCGACAGGCGCAGGCGCCGCTCGCCGTTCATCGAGGTCAGGTTCATCTCGCCGGGATGGGCCGCCGGCAGCAGCAGGTGGGCTTCTTCGCGCAATCATGGTCGGGTACAGATTCATAGCTGCGACGAACATGCCGCCCTTGTTCTTGCAGGCGTCGTAGATGACATCGATCAGCTGCTCGGTCGCTCGCGCCCTTGGCTTTGGCCATGGCTTCGTTGACGATGTTGGCGCGGTTGTGCAGCACCATCTGGTGTTGCTCGGCATTGAGCGTGGTCTGGAACGGGTTGGTGCCCCACAGCGTGTACATCAGGCCCTTGCCGTTGATGACCTCCTGGTCGATGTAGATCTTTTTGTCGCCAGGGTAGGGCGGGCGGGTGTAGCCCTCCTGATGCCCGCCCATGCGGCACACACCGGTGCCGCGGCGCCCGACGTTCTGGGTGGCCAGCACCAGGCTCACCAGCGCGCTCTGGATCACGTAGTTGTCGTTGCCCCAGATGATGCCTTTCTCGTAAGCGATGCATGGTGCGTGGACGATGGCCTGACGCCTTGGGCTTGTAAGCCCATTCGGCGGCCTGCCTGAGCTTGGCCACGGGAATGCCGGTCGCCTGGGTGCCGTCTTCCAGCGACATGTGGTTGGTCTTGACCGCGTCCTCGAAACCCTTGGTGTGCTGTGCGATGAACGCTTTGTCGTGCCAGCCTTGCTCCACCACATAAGTGAACAGCGTATTGAACAGGGCGGTGTCTGAGCCGGGTTCGATGTCCAGGTGCAGCACATTGTCCTTGCCGGCCACCTGTTCGCAGATGGCCACGGTGGCGGTGCGACGCGGGTCGACGATGATGACCTTGGTGGCCGCTGCGGTTTCGCCCGGGAACCACTTCTTCTTTTTGTCCACGGTGCCGCCCGTCAGGTTGGGCACCCAGTGGTCCAGGAAATAGTTGGTCTGCGTCTCGTAGGGGTTGGCACCGATGGCAGAAGATGGTGTCGGCAAGCTGGGCGTCTTCATAGCTGTTGTTCAGCTCGCCAACGCCCATGTCGCGCGTGGCATGACATTCGGAGTTGTAGGCCGGGCGGTTGTGGATGCGCACCATCGGCGTTTGCAGCGGCGCTGAACATCAGCTTGCCGGTGCCCCAGGTGTTCTCGAAACCGCCGCCTGCGCCGCCGTGGTCGAAGCAGTCGTAAAAGCAGGCCGATCGGGTCCGTCGTTGTCGAGGATCTTCTTGGTCAGCCCGGCGTAAAGGGCCATGGCGCTTGTCCCAGCCGGTGTCCAGCCACTGGTCGCCGCTGAAGATGCGCGGGCTCTTGCAGTCGCTCCTTGGCCAATGCCGTCGTGCGCGTACATGTACGAGGCCATCTTGCCGCCGCGGGTGGACGACAGGCCGCTGTTCACCACGCACTCCTTGTCCGGCACGATCATGATGTTCCAGCGCTTGCCCGACTTGTCGGTGATGGTGTTGGTCATCGCCGGGGTCATGGTGATGGCCAGCGGCGGCACCTGCCTTGCGAAGTCCACCCCCAGCGCGTTCTGGCTGGCCGCGCGACCGCCTTCACGGTTGGCGTCCCACTTGTAGACGTGGTAGCCGCAGCCGACGATGCAGAAGTGGCAGGTCATGTTGGTCTTTTGCGCGTCTTTGGGGGGCAGTGCGATGCGGTCATTGATATTGGTCGCTCATGGCGCGCTCCTCACAGCATGTTGGATTGGCGGCCGTAGATCAGGCCATCGACGCCGACGGCTTGACGGTGTCGGTCTTGGCGTCGTATTCGAGCACGGATGCGGGCAGGTTCTCGGTCGCCTGGCCGCACACCATCTGGCCGCCATTTTCTGGGATCGAACATGCGGAAGTGGCAGCCGCACTTGAAGGTTCTGCGTGCCGCCGTCATAAGCCACCGGGCAGCCCATGTGGGTGCACATGGTGCTGTAGGCCACGATGTCGTTGTTCGGCCCCACGCCGCCGACGACCGGCTTGCCCAAACGAAGCGCATAGCACGGTGAGCTGGCGTCCGGGTAGCTGAAGTTGGTAATCTGGTTGACGGGCATGGCGCCCACTTTTCCCACCGACTTCTTGGGGTAGGGCAGAGACGTACTACCGCTCACAGCACCCGCAGGGGGCGTGGCTGCACTGGCGTTGTGGATGGGAATCACCATCGAGCCCGCCAGGGCGGCGGCACCGCCGCTCGATTTCAAAAAGAAGCGGCGGCTGTGTTTCATGTCTTCCATGTTGTCTCCTGTTTATAAAAATTTCCAAGAATGAATTGCAAGCCACGTGCCAAGTGAGAAGTTGAGCCAAATCAACCACTTGGCAATACTGCGGTTTCTTTATGGGTAGGTTTGGTAACATCGCCAAAAAAGATAGGTTACGGTTTCGTAACCACCCGGAGACAAGACATGGATCGTAGAAGTTGCCTGCATACGCTGGCTGCGGCAGGCATGGGGGCCATCGGCGTACCGGCATTTGCCTCGGTTGAGCGAATGCGTATCGGCTTGACGCCCGTCATCCTGGCTGACCAGGTGGCGTTTCTTTCGCGCTGGGCGGTCTACCTGTCCGCGCGCGTGGGCTGTGAGGTCGTGTTTGTGGCCAGGGAGTCCTACCAGGCTGTTCTGGATCTGCTGTTCGCGGGCCGTATCGATGTAGCATGGATTTGTGGCTACCCTTATGTGCGCCACCAGACGGACCTGAGTTTGCTGGCGGTGCCGATGTACCAGGACAGGCCCTTGTACCAGTCCTATCTAATCCGCTCCAAAACATCTCCGGCCAACATTCAGGGTTGGGCAGACTTGCGCGGCAAGGTGCTCGCGTATGCCGATCCCTTTTCAAACTCCGGCTGGCTGGTGGCTCAGGCTCAAATGGCGCAAGTGGGGTTGAGTCCGCGCGAGCTGAAGCGCGCATTCTTTGCCCACGGTCATCGAAATGTGGCCGAAGCGGTAGGAGCGGGCTTGGCCAATGCGGGTGCCATCGACGGTTATGTCTGGGAAACCATGCGCCTGCAGGGCATGTCTGCCGTGGCGCAAACAGAAGTGGTCTGGAAGTCTGAGCCGTTTGGTTTTCCGCCGCTGGTAAGCCGGCAAGGGGTGACACATCCTTTTGCAGCAAGTCTGCAAAATGCGCTGTTGACCATGCCTCAGGACGAGTCCGGACGCGACCTGTTGCGCTCGCTGAACCTCACCGGTTTCACTTTGGGTGAGGCTGCTGTGTTTGAGAGCATACGACTTCAGGCGCAAAAAGTGCCCGGAACTGGCATGACATCCTGATGCTAAGGCGACTTCCTTACCGCGTTCAGATTCCACTGGGCTTGTCACTGGCGGTACTGATCGCAGCTCTCCTGGTCACGGGCATTGCGGCACAAATCTCAGCCCGAACGGCCCGTCAGGATATCTTGGCCACCCTGGACAGAGCGGTTGTGCTGCTCATTTCGCAAGCCCGCCCCATGCTTGCAGCGGACGATACCTGGCGCGTTTTTGCGCTGCTGCGCGATACTGCCGCCCTGATCCCTGGCGCCCAGGCAGGGCGCGCACGCGTGGCGGTGCTTGATCCAGATGGTCGCGTGTTCGCCGCCTCAGACCCGGTACAACTGGACACGGGCAAGCCCATGCTGGGCGAAACGTTGCAGGGCCAGCGGCTGCTCAGCGCCAAGGAAATCACGACGCAGCAGCGCCTTGATCAAGGCGATGGCTCGGTGGTGCTGATCGACCCCATCCGCAGCGAGGATGGGCAAACATTGGGTTTTGTCTTCATGGAAGTTGATGCGCCCGTTTTTGCGCCGGATTGGGCCGCCTTGGCCCAGCCGGCCCTGATGGGCGTGGTGCTGGCGGTGATGCTGCTGGTGCCGGCTGGCTGGTGGGTAGGTCAGCGCATGACGCGTCCCGTGGGGCGACTGGCACGGGTCATCGAGCGTATCGGGCGCATCGATGCTGCCACCCTGCGCGCCGAGCTCCCCCTCACGGCAGACCCTGAGCTCAGCCGGATTGGCGATGCGGTGCTGCAACTGATGGGCGAGTTGCAGGAACGAAAGAACGCAGAAGCCCGGGCACTGTCGGCTGAGCGGCTGGCAGCGGTGGGCCGCATGACGGCGGCCGTGGCGCACGAGATCAACAACCCGCTGGCAGGGCTGCTGACGGCCATCCAAACGCTGCGGCTGCATGGCGAAAACGAAAGCATCCGCCAGCGCTCGGTACAACTGATCGAGCGTGGCTTGCAGCAGATTCGAACCACCGTGGCCGCTTTGCTACCCCAGGCACGCATGGAAGACCGGCCCCTGGAGCCGGGCGATCTGGAAGATATGGTGACGCTGGTGCAGGCCGCCGGTTCGCGGCCGGACGTGCAGCTCAGCACCCGGGCCGACATCGAATCGGCCATGCGGGTGCCTTCGGCGGTGCTGCGCCAGGTCATGCTCAACCTGCTGATAAACGCGGTCAAGGCAGCGGGCCCTCAGGGGCGGGTCGATGCGCGGCTTCTGGCTGACGGCGAGCGGGTCGAGTTTTGTGTGACCAATTCCGGCGAGTCACTTTCGCCGCAGCAGTTTGCGCAAACCCTTGCAGTGGAAAGTGGCCGTGACCCGCGCGGCTTCGGACTGTGGGTGTGTCAGGAACTGGCCAGCCACTACCGGGGCGGTTTTGAACTCGATGCGCTGCATCAAGGCGGAAACGAAGCTGGTGTTCTGGTTGCCCAACAGGGAAAAGCGTGAGGAGCTGGTGTGAAGAGTATCTTGTTGATTGAAGACGACGCCATCATGGGCGAATCACTGGTGCAACGGCTCGAACTCGAGGGCTTGGCGGTGTGCTGGTGTCGCCGTCTGGATGAGGCAAAAAACCAGCTGGAGCAAGGTCACTCCGCTGTCGTGAGCGACGTGCGTTTGCCCGACGGTCTGGCAACGCACTGGTTTACAGGGCTGCCCGCAGCGTTGAGAGCGTTGCCCTGGTTTTTTTTGACGGGTTACGGCAGTGTCAATGATGCGGTGATTGCCGTGCGCGCCGGTGCCCGCGAATACCTCAGCAAACCGTTTGACATCGAACGCCTGGTCAAGCTGGTGCATGTCGCTGTGGCGTCAGCCCAGAGCGACGAGGTCGAAGGCGTGCTGGGCGTGTCTCCCGTGATGCGCCGGGTGGAGGCCATGGTTCACAAGGTGGCCCAGCAAAAAGTCGCAGTGCTGCTGACGGGCGAATCGGGTGTCGGCAAGGAAGTGGCGGCCCAGCTGATTCACAGTCTTGACCCGCGTCCGCGCAAGGGCGAATTCGTCGCGGTCAATTGCGCGGCCATTCCCGAGACCATGCTGGAAGCGGAATTTTTTGGGTACGAAAAAGGCGCGTTCTCTGGTGCCCAGCGAGCACACCGGGGTTACCTGGAACGCGCGGATCATGGCACCTTGTTCCTGGACGAAGTGGGTGACCTGCCAGCCAGCATGCAGGCCAAACTGCTGCGAGCGCTGCAGGAGCGCTGCTTTTTCAGGCTGGGCGCGGAGCGAACCACCCACAGCGACTTTCGCATCGTGGCCGCAACGAATCACGATTTATACGCGGACATGAGCGCAGGCCGTTTCCGCGAAGATCTTTTTTACCGCCTTGCGGTGATTCGCATCAACCTGCCGCCTCTGCGCGAGCGCCCGGAAGACATTCGCTGGCTGACCGAGCGGCTTCTGGCCGCGATGACGCTGGAGCAGGGCAGGCCGCTGGCAATGTCGGAAACCTTTCTTCGCGACGTCATGGCGCGTAACTGGCGGGGCAATGTCCGCGAGTTGCGGTCCTACCTGGAGCAGGCTGTGGTGATGAGCGAAGCAGGCATTCTGGACGAACCGCTGGAAGACACGCCCCGGCAGAGCCCTGGTTCGTGCCAGGACAACGAGCTCATCGCGCCCTTGCAATTGATGGTGGCCCAAGCTGAGCGCGTACACATCCGCCGCGCCCTCAATCGCTGCGAGGGCAGTGTGAGCCGCACCGCTGAATTGTTGGGCATCAGTCGCAAGACACTTTGGGACAAAATGAAGCGGCTTGAGATCAGCGCTTGAATTTCATCCTGAAGGTGCCGCCGATGCAAGCCATTCACAAACATGCCCCAACAGATGCCTACCTGTGACCGTTTTCCTGACTGAGACAATTTTCGGCCTTAGAAAAGTTGCACATCGCGTAAATTCGAATCGTTCCTCGTCCGTTAGGTCTTTCCGAGCACACGGGAAAGCTGTTGGGCCTCTTGAACGAGCAGCGTCCCGAAATCGTTGATCTCGGCGCTACGCAACCTGGCGCTGGGGCCGAAAACCGCAAGCGACCCAGCCACTTGGTCGCCACCTTGAAAAAATGGCGCTGCCACAGCCACCGCGCCCTGGATTAATTCGTCCTTGCTGACTGCGTAGCCGCGCTCACGGATTCGTGCCAGCTCCTTCTCGAGTCCGGCATCCACTTGCTCTCCTGCGAGATATCGTGACGCATCAGACATGCTCGCCAAAATTGCACGGCCGCTGGCGCCGACCATCACTTTCTCGCGGTAACCCACGCCACGCTTGAAACTTAATGGTTGAATGCTCGGGGTTTCAGCCACGCAAACCCGATAGCCACCCTGCGAGACGAACAGGGCGACGGTTTCGCCGGTTTTCTCCCACAGCCTGCGCATCATCGGCTCGGCTATCGCACTGATGTCCAAGCTGGCCGTCCAAACGTGCGACAAATGAGCCACCGAAGGCCCCAATCTGAATTTTTGCGGCTCACCGCCCGAAGAGATGAAGCCGTTGTGCTCCAGCGTACGGAGCAGGCGATAAAGCGTGGGCCGGCTCAAATCCACCCGCTTTAGCAGCTCGCCTGCAGACAACGCATGGTCGGTTGCGGTGAAGGCCATGAGGATCTCCAACGCCCTGTCTACCGCCCGGACACTGTCTCCAATTTTTTCTGTTTGGCTCATCTCGTTTCTACTGGCGTCCTAGTTTGTTGTCGTGAATGTAGCAGTTAATGACTGTCCACACAATGGACAGACTAATCGCTTACATGCTTGACATAGATCAAATAATTCATAGAATGGACTCGCGAATCATCTGATGGACATCAAGTTGTCCGCATTTAAACCTCTGAAAGGATCGAAACCATGAACAAAGAAATGTCTGAGACGCTCACTCGAACCGCAGCTGGAACCCCCATGGGTGATCTGATGCGTCGCTATTGGGTGCCGGTTCTGTTGTCCAGCGAAATTGCCCAGCCTGATGGTCCTCAGGTGCGCGTTCAAATCCTCGGTGAAAAACTGCTGGCCTTCCGCGACACCGACGGGCGCCCCGGCTTGATCAGCGAATTCTGCTCACATCGCGGCGTGTCCCTATACTTCGGGCGCAATGAAGAAAACGGCATCCGATGTGCGTACCATGGCGTGAAATTTGACCGCAATGGGCAGTGCGTGGATGTTCCGTCCTCGCCCCAGGCTTGTGCCCGCATGCATATCAAGTCCTACCCTTGCATTGAGATTGGCGGACTCCTCTGGAGTTACATGGGGCCTGCCGATAAGCAGCCCGCGCCGCCTGACCTTGAGTGGTGCACACTTCCGGCCAGCCACGTGTTTGTCTCCAAACGCTTGCAGGAATCGAACTACCTGCAAGCCATGGAAGGCGGCATTGACACCAGCCACGTGTCGTTTGTCCACAGCCATGAAGTCGACAGCGATCCCATGCACAAGGGGGCAAAAGCGCTGGACTACATCAAGGCCGATGGCAACGTGGTGTTCAACATCGAAAAAACCTCTTGCGGCCTGACCCTGTTTGGTCGCCGCAATGGTGAAGAGGATTCCTATTATTGGCGTGTGACCCAGTGGCTGTTTCCGTGGTTCACGCTGATTCCTCCCTTTGGCGAACATTCGCTGGCCGGCCACATCTGGGTGCCCATCGACGATCACAACTGCTGGGCTTGGAGCATCAACTTCCATCCTGACAAGCCTTTGTCCGCCGAAGAGCGTCACCAAATGGAAGCAGGCAAGGGCATCCACGTCGAATACGAAGCGCCTGGCAGCTTCCGACCAAAGGCGAACAAGGACAACGACTACGGAATGGACCGTGTCGCACAACAGGAAAAACGCGCTTACAGCGGAATTTTTGGCTTCTCGGCCCAAGACTATTCGCTGCAAGAAAGCATGGGTCCGATCCAGAACCACGAAGAAGAGCGCCTGCTTCCCACTGACAAAGCCATCGTGATGGCGCGCCGCATGCTGCATGAAGCCGCTACTGGCTTGGTCGAGGGTGTCGAGCCGCCGGCCCTGGATGCTTCGGCTCAACGCGTTCGCGCTGCCGGTGTCCTTCTGGGTCATCAAGAAGACCCCATCGAATGGGCGAAGGAGCGCCTCACTGACTGTCTGAATCACCCGGTCTACACGATCTAACTCGATCACAGTTCGAAAAACACAATGCGAAATCATTACATCAAAACGCTTCCGGCCATCCTGATCTCCGCGTTGGGCTTTGCCGGCCTGTCCCACGCAGAAGCATGGGTTCCGACCAAGCCGGTGCACATTATCGTCCCCATTGTGGGCAGTACCAACGACGTGCTGGCGCGCTTGGTCGCTCCTAAGCTGCAGGAGGCACTGGGACAACCCGTTATCGTCGACAACAAGGCAGGCGCCGGCGGTAACATTGGGGCTGATTACGTGGCCAAATCGAAGCCTGATGGTCTGACTTTGCTGGTTGGCTACAACGGCCCATTGGCGATCAACGTCTCGCTGTTCGACAAGATGCCATTTGACCCACTAAAGGATCTGGAGCCGATCACCCTAGCCGTGAAATCGCCTCAGTACCTGGTGGTCAATCCAAGCTCCGGCATCAATACCGTGGAAGAACTGGTGGCCAAGGCAAAAGCCGACCCCGCAAAATACTCCTACGCATCCATTGCCGTTGGCAGCGCCTCTCACTTGACCATGGAGATGCTAAACCTCGCCGCTAACGTGCATATGACCCATATTCCTTATAAGGGAGCCGGAGCGGCAGTCACCGACCTGATCGCCGGGAACGTGCAGGCCGGCTTCTTTGTGCCAGGCAATGTTCAGCAATTCGTCAAGGATGGCCGCCTCAAGCTCTTGGCATCGAGCGGTCGGCAACGATTCCCGAGCACCCCGAACGTCCCAACGATGATTGAATCCGGCTACAAGGACTTCGAAGCCACGTCCTGGATCGGCTTTCTCGCCCCAGCCGGCACGCCGAAAAACATCATCACACGCTACAACACCGAGATGGTGAAAATACTGAATACCCCGGAGATACGCGACAAGCTCCGCGACATGGAATTCGAAGTGGTTGCTACCAGTCCAGAGCAATTCAGTGCATGGATCCGCTCTGAGATTCCACGTTGGGGCAAGGTCATCAAAGCCACCGGTGCCAAGGTCAATTAACGGAACAACGACCATGACACGACTCACCAACAAGACAGCTCTTATCACCGGCGCAGGCGCCGGCATCGGCGCCGCCGCAGCAATGCTCTTTTGCAAAGAAGGCGCGGCGGTCACTCTGGTGGACGCAGATGCGAGCGCGCTTGAGAGGACCACCCAGGCCATTCTCAATGAGTGGCCAAATGCCAAAGTGAATCACTACACGGCCAATGTGGCCGATGAAGCCCAGGCGTTGGCCGCAGTGCAGCACTGCATCGACGCCTTCGGCGGACTTGACATCCTGGTGAACAACGCGGCCATGCGCAACTACTCAGCCGTGGCTGATGCGAAGCCTGAGGAATGGCATGCCATTGTGGGGGTCAATCTTGTCGGTTCGGCCAACTACTGTCGTGCGGCTCTGCCGGCTCTGCGCCGCTCAGGGCAGGGAAGCATCGTGAACGTCTCTTCGTGTTACGCGGTGGCCGGACGCAAAGGCATGGGTCTCTACGATGCCACGAAAGCGGCTCAGCTGGCTTTGACGCGAACACTGGCCTTTGAAGAATCGGCGCACGGTGTACGCGCCAACGCGGTCTGTCCAGGATCCACATTGACCGATTTCCATGTCGGCCGTGCCCAGGCAGGCGGCAAGGATGTTGAACAGCTCAAGACCGAACGCAAGGACACTTCGCTGATCGGACGTTGGGCAACGCCCGAAGAAATTGCATGGCCCATCCTGTGGCTGGCATCCAGTGAAGCCTCATTCATCACCGGCACCACGCTGATGGTCGATGGCGGACTTTCCATCATGTGAACGAACGGGCCGCATTTTATGCGGCCCGTTGACGCGAACTGTCTCTCCATAAACATGTCAACACCCACCCTCCAAGCGCTCGTTTACAACATTCGCCATGAAGCCAACAGCATCATCAGCGTCGAGTTCCGGCCTGCAACTCCGGATATCTCTTTTCCCGCCTTCGAAGCCGGATCACACATCGATCTTCACCTCGGCAATGGTTTGACGCGCAGTTATTCGCTCGTGAACGCTGTCACCGATCACCAGCGCTACGTTGTCGGTGTCCTCAATGATCAGAAAAGCCGCGGCGGCTCCCGGTATGTGCATGAGCAATTGCGCGTGGGAACCACCCTGGCGATCTCCGCCCCGCGAAACAACTTCAGGCTGGTTGAAACCGCCGAGCACAATGTGCTACTTGCCGGCGGCATTGGCGTGACGCCCATCGTCTGCATGCTGCAACGATTGGCCGTATTGGGAAAACAAGTAAATTTCATCTACTGCGCGCGCAGTCGTCAGGAAGCCGCCTTCCTGGCCGGGATTGAATCCTTTGCCAGCGAGAAGATTCGTCTTCATCTGCATTTCAATGATGAGCAAGGTCATTCGCCCGACCTAAAATTGTTGCTCGCCGGTCATTTTCCAGATACCCATCTGTATTGCTGTGGCCCCACGCGAATGCTCGATGCATTTGAAGAGACCTGCCAAGCGATGGGCTACGTCAATGCCCACGTGGAGCGATTTTCAGTCGCTCATGCTGCAGCGCCTTCGACCCTGGAAGGTTACGAAGTTGAGCTACGGAAATCTGGAAAAACCGTGCAGGTTCCTGCTGGATCGTCCTTGCTTGACGCTCTGCTCAATGCAGGCATGACGCCAAACCACAGCTGCCGAGACGGACTTTGCGGTGCCTGTGAAACAAAAATCTTGTCAGGGGAGGCTGAACACCACGACAGCATCCTCACAAAAGAAGAGCAGGCCGCAAACAAATCGATGATGATTTGCGTCTCACGTTGTCGTCGGGGGCCCTTAGTTCTGGACATGTAAATTGCGACTGAACCGGTCTGGGTACCGGCAGAGTTGTTTACGACTTTGCCTGGGTTTGTTGC
This sequence comes from uncultured beta proteobacterium, assembly GCA_963793855.1. Taxonomy (GTDB): domain Bacteria; phylum Pseudomonadota; class Gammaproteobacteria; order Burkholderiales; family Burkholderiaceae_C; genus Polaromonas. The sequence goes on along the minus strand of CAWCBL010000001.1, from coordinate 1,595,868 downwards.
ATATTTGATACGCTGGCAACCCGCATGAATCCTCAATGCCTATTTACGACTTTAATTGGCAAGAATAGTTGTTATTCTGAGTAATTAAAGTCGTAAACAGGTTAATAAAGTCGTAATCTAGCATCCATGCGGGTTTGCGGGGCGTTGGATTTTGGAGACGATTTCCTAAAGTCGTAAACACACGGGTCAAGAGCGCAGTGCGAACGGCTCTGTGCAGCGGTAGCGGGTATTCGCAGAAATTTTGTGAGCGTCAGGTTTCGGTCAAAAGTAGCCCTACGGAATCAGGTGCTGGTATCCGCACAATCCATACTATGAATGCAAGGAAGCCTTGGAACTCGATTCAACGCCTGACCCTGTGGAAACGGCCGGACAACTGTGGGCACGTCGAGAGTCGATGCAGGCTGAGGCTGCATCGTTGCTCGGACAGATGCTCTTCGCGTTCTCGTACATCGATATGAATTTGGGGCTCTGTCTGGCGTGGGTGGACAACGGCACAAAATTGGAAGCCCTATCGAAGTCGGTCGAAGGGCAGAACATTCATACAAAGCTCGACACGCTTTCAAGACAAGTCGCGGAAAAGCTCCCGGCCGGTTCCAAACGCCGTGCGGCCTATGAACGCTGGATTGAGCGTGTGCATGCCGCTCGGGTGCAGCGCAATCAGATGGTCCATGGAAGATGGGGCATCGAGGCGCACCGCCACAAAGTCGTCAATGTCATTGGACTTCCCTCCGGCACGCAGCAAAGCATTGAATACACCCTTTCGGAATTGACCGCGTTCAACGAAGAGTTGCGCGCATTGGAGCGAGAGCTATCCAGGCTAAGAGAACACTGGCCTCTCTAGGCGGTTCGCCTAACAAGGCGGAATCGTCGCGTCAATGTCTAGCGGCGGCGCATCCAGTACCAGCACGGCCGCGTTTGGACCCGAATCGCCTGGTAGCCAACCGGCTACAGTCGGCCAGAAGCAGACCTTCGACAGCGGCTCCCGCATGATCAATGCAAGACCTGAAACCATGAGCTACCTCTCCGCATTGACGCAATTGCCTAGAGCAAAGCCTCGCCCAAGCTGAGTGATCAAACCGGCGCGTAAGCACCTGTGCCTCCTGGCCAAGCCGTAAGCACTTCATATCCCTCGGGCGTTACCGCGACCATGTGTTCCCACTGGGCGGACGGAGACCTGTCCTTTGTCACTACTGTCCACCCGTCGGGCAATTGCCTGGTTTCACGTTTGCCTGCGTTGAGCATCGGTTCGATGGTGAAAACCATCCCCGCCTCCAGCTTGAGCCCTTCCCCGCGCCGCCCATGGTGCAGCACTTGCGGTTCATCGTGGTAGACCTGGCCAATGCCGTGCCCACAGTATTCGCGCACCACGCTGAATTGCTCCCGGTGAGCGACCGACTGGATGGCATGACCAATATCGCCCAGAGTCGCTCCAGGCTTGACTTGCCGTATTCCGGCCAGCAATGCTTCGTACGCCGTCTCCACCAGACGCCGAGCCAACACACTGGGAGCTCCGACGAAGTACATGCGACTGGTGTCGCCGAACCAGCCATCCTTGATGACGGCGACATCGATGTTGATGATGTCGCCCTTCTTCAGAATCTTGGTCGGCGAGGGGATGCCGTGACAAACCACCTGGTTGACGGAGGTGAGGATGGTCTTGGGATACCCGTGATACCCCACGTTGGCTGGAATGGCGCCCTGGACATTCACGATATGGTCGTGGCAGATTCGGTCGAGCGTCTCCGTGCTCACCCCCGGCACCACGTAGGCCTCAACCATGCTGAGAACCTCCGCGGCAAGCCTGGCGGCCCGCCGCGCCATCTCGATGTCCTCGGCGGAATTGATGGGAATGCCGCGAGCCATTAGTGTTTTCCAGTCGAGGATGCGTGGGGCTTGCCAAGCTGGGCTGTGACAGCCACGGCGATATCCAGGCCACCGGCGAGTTCAGCCCGTATCAACAGTTGGCAGATTTCCCGGTGGTCCAACTCCGGGTGCATCTCGGTCAGCATGCCGACTCGCATCCAGTGCTCTGCCTGCGCATTGATAGACCTGCTAAGGGCGTTCCCCGCCACTCGCAGGTTCTCGTGCATCAGGTCCGAAATTTTTACAATACCCATCAGTGACCTTTATATGAAACATATATGAAGTATATGCGATTCGTATGGCCAAACGCTATCCTGATGGATGAGCTCGATGAGGCCCTAAAGACTACTTTGGGTCGGAACCGGCACATCTGGATAGAAGTCCTTATGGCCGCAATCAGTCGAGCCTGTGTGAAAACGTCAACATTCTGCCCCCCGAATCCTCAAGCGTTGATAATTAAATCAACGCATTGATGGAGGCCAGCAGATGACGCGATACATCCATGGCAGTGACCGTAGCCAGGTCACATTACTGCCCGAGTGTCTGGATGACTACATCGACGAAGATAACCCAGTACGTGTGGTTGACGTCTTTGTTGACGAACTCGATTTGACGGAACTTGGGTTTGAGCGCGTTGCCCCCGCGATCACAGGACGCCCCGGTTACCACCCCGCGGTACTTCTCAAGCTCTACATCTACGGCTACCTCAATCGCATTCAGTCCAGCAGACGACTGGAGCGCGAATCCCAGCGCAACGTTGAACTCATGTGGCTTACCGGACGTTTGGCGCACGACTTCAAAACCATTGCCGATTTCCGTCACGACAACGGCGTTGGCATCCGCAATGTGTGCCGCCGCTTTGTGGCGATGTGCCGCCAACTCAAACTATTCTCACAGGTCATCGTGGCCATTGATGGCAGCAAGTTCAAGGCAGTCAACAACCGGGACAAGAATTACACCCAGCACAAGCTGGAGCAGCGCATGAAGCAAATCGATGAAAGCATCGAACGCTACATGTCGGCTCTGGAAACTGCAGACAGAACGCAACCTGTGGAAGCAGAAGCAAAAACGCAACGCCTCAAAGAGAAGATCACAGCCCTGCGCCAACGCATGCAGGACTTGCGCGATATAGAGGTGCGACTGAAAGAACAACCGGACGGACAAATATCCCTCACCGATGCGGATGCCAGGTCTATGGTTTCCAGCCGGATTGGTACTGGCTTGGTGGGCTACAACATCCAAGCTGCGGTGGACGCAGAACACCATCTGGTGGTGGCGCATGACGTGGTGACCACGGGGAGCGACAGAGGGCAACTCTCAAGCATGGCCTTCAAAGCGCGCGAAGCAACAGGTGAGAAGTCATTACAAGTCCTGGCCGATCGAGGCTACTACACTGGAGAGGAAATACGGGCTTGTGAACAAGCGGGCATTCACACCTTCGTGCCCAAACCCATGACCTCCAACAGCAAAGCGCAAGGACGCTACAGCAAACTCGATTTCACTTACATTGCCCAGGACAACGAATACCTGTGCCCCGCCGGACAGCGCCTCCCCTACCGCTGTAGCTCGGTAGAAAACAAAATGAAGATCAACACCTACTGGTGCTCCCACTGCAAGAGTTGCCCGCAAAAGCCTAAGTGCACGACCGGCAACGAGCGCCGCGTCAGGCGTTGGGAGCATGAGGAGGTTTTGGACACCATGCAGGCGCGCTTGGACAAAGACCCTGGCGCAATGCGGCTGCGTGGCAGCACGGTGGAGCACGTCTTTGGCACCATCAAGTTTTGGATGGGCTCGGCGCACTTGTTGATGAAAGGTCTGGCGAATGTTCGCACTGAAATTAGCCTGCATTGCTTGGCCTACAACATGCGCCGGGTCATGAGCATCCTGGGGATTAAAGAGTTGATCAACGCGATGCGATTGATGGGGGCTTGAGCCCTCTTTTTGCATCAAAACAGCCCATTACCAGACCTTCAAAGAGGCCTTCGGGCATCGTAGATTCGAACCAGGGCCACACAAATTTTGAAAACTGGGAAAAAGCCGTTTCCGGCAGGGGTGAAATTGAGGCGGGAAGTTTTTTTGCGTTTTCACACATCCTCAGTCTGGGGCCGACGGTCAACTTTCTCCGAAGCCGAGATCCAGATTGATGGTCTGCAATGGAGCGGGATGTACTTCGACATAGCATCTCCCGCGTTTGCTCTCATTCAACACCGGCAGCTTTCTGGAGGTTTAATTACTACGTTTTGCCGACTCGTCACCGGTAATTAATGACAGCCCTCATCCTGCCAAAAGCTGAGCTTTCCGAGCAGCAACAGCAGGAGGTCAGAGGGATCCTTCGGCACTACCCGAGCGAGGATGAAATAAAGCGACACGCTATATATGGCGACGGTCACCTGACAATTTTTTGGGGGGCCGTGGCTTGGACCTGAGGAAGATGCCCTATGAAAGTGAAAACTGTGGACCGGTCCCTGAAGCCTTGCGAACTGGAGATGCTCCTTTCGGCCTGAGCCAACTCGCCTCGCAAGTGAGCGCTGTAAACACCGTCGCAATAAGACACTGGCGTCCGCAAAGACCCGACAGCTCGCAAATATCTGCCGCTTAATTCTCTGCAATCGATGTGCTCGCATTGATTGGCATCAATGCTGATTAGGCTAGGTCATTAATCGATGCAATGTCATCGATTAATTTATCGACGTGTGGCGATCGGTACAAAACCAATTCACTCGCATCGATAAAAGGTAGTCATGCTCATCAATGTCAACTCACCGAAAATTCTGCGACTTCTCATCCGGGCAACCCGCAAGAGCCAGAAATTCAGAATGGATGACCTCGCTGGTATTGCCGGCGTCGGTCACGGGCTTGTGCGTGAGGTCGAGCGGAGCAAAGAGACTGTCCGGCTCGGCCGGGTGATGAAGCTCCTGGACGAACTTGGAATCAGGCTCAAGGTTGATATTCCGGACGAGGCGATGCCAGCCTTTGCCGCGCTCACGTTAACCGGCGTTAAGCCACTCAAACCTCGAAGGACTCCGCTGAAGTCCAAGGAATCAATAAAGGGAGGCATTAATCCACGTTGAACACCACAACCGGGAAGTAGTCCGCTGGTTTTGACCTGCCCCTCTAGTTGGACTTCACCCGCTTCTGTAGACTGATTGCGGCTGCACAGTTTTCCGAATTGCCCGCTTCAATCCAGCCGTTGGACCTTACAACATGGCGACCGTCGGCAAAGTGCGGAAGTGGCGCTCATTGCGTCAAAATTTATTTCAGGTCCCGACCCGGAACAGGCAATCAGTTCGGAGTAATTTTTTCTAACATTCAGCCCAACGTAGACCAAGCGTAGCTTTGAATGCAGACTTTTACCATGAGCAGATGAACCGTCTCTTCGCGCAGAGTCAGTGACGTCGATTCGACTTTCCCGTCGATGCAGCGGCTTGGGCCAATTCTCTCTCGCTCAGTACGTAAGCTGACGTATTCGACATGCGCCGGATCGCCAGGTCGATGAAAGCACGCACGCGCTTGGGCTGCGCAGTGCGGTTGCCGTAGTAGAGGTGCACACCGATATGCTCACTCATGTGCTCCAGCAGCACCGGCACGAGCTGGCCGCTGCGAATATGGCCAGCAGCCGACATGTTTGATAACTGACCTATCACCTGACCGGCCAGCACCGCCTGTATTTCCAGTTCGGTGTCGTTACTCGAGAGAGTAGGCGTGACGTGCCGGTGCACGACTTCGCCATCGATGTTGAGGTACCAGGGCAGGATTTGACCGGTGGCTGGGTGCCGGAACGCGCTGCAGCGGTGCGATGCGAGGTCTTCCGGGGTTTTCGGGACGCCGAAGCGCTCCAGGTAACCCGGTGCGGCGCAGACGAACAGTTGGACCGGAAACAGTCGACGGGCGATCACCCCCTCCTCGGGGGAGGCCCCGATCCGGAAACCCACGTCCACGCGGTCTAGCACCCAGTTGCCGATCCCGTCGTCGAGACGCACGTCGGGCTGGATGTCCGGGTAGAGGCGGCAGAACTCATCGATCACCGGCATCAAGATGGTCGCAAAGGACGACCTCGGCCCAACGATGTGCAGCGGTCCGGCTATCTCGTCTTTGGACTCGCGCGCGCTGCTCAATGCCCGCTCCAGCGCCGCCAATGCGGGCTGCGTGGCCTCCAGAAACCGCTGGCCCTCGTCGGTGAGCGCCAGGCTGCGGGTCGTCCGGTGCAGCAGACGCACCCCCAGATGCCTTTCTAGCTTGGCCCGCGTCTGGCTTGCCGCTTGCGGCGTCACCCCTTGCGCGATGGCAGCGCGGCGAATGCTGCCCAAGGCCACGGCTTTGGCGAAGGTGTCGATCGCACGAAGTTCATTGATGGGCATGGTGGTAGTCGGTCGATGAGGAAGGCATCAGTATCAAGTTTTAATTGATTCTTGCGCAATCTATTGCAGTCTATTCGATTGACTCTCCACCGCCTACAGTGCAGTTCATGGTGGTAATCAATTCGAAGGAGAATGAAATGAAGGATGTGATCGTGGTTGTGGGAGCCGGTTCGATCGGCCAGGCCATTGCCAGGCGAGTCAGCGCGGGCAAACATGTGCTGCTCGCCAGCCTCCATGAACAGGACGCCGCTGTGGCAGCCCACGCGTTTGAAAATGCAGGATTTGACGTCAGCGTCGCCGGCGTTGACATATCGTCCCGGGACTCGGTGCAGGCGCTGGTCAAGACCGCTACGGGGCTGGGCAACATCACGGGTGTTATCCATGCCGCCGGGGTGTCGCCTTCCCAAGCATCGGCGGCCACCATCCTGCGGGTCGACCTGTACGGCACGGCCCTCGTGCTGGAGCTGTTTGGCGAGGTCATTGCCCGTGGTGGCTCGGGTGTCGTTATCTCCTCGCAGTCCGGCCATCGCCTGCCCGCCTTGACGCAGGCCCAGGACAAGGCCCTTGCGACCACCCCGGTGGAAGAGCTGCTGCAGCTGGACCTGCTGCAAGCCGAGCGCGTAACCGACCCGCTGCTAGCCTACCAGCTGTCCAAGCGCGCAAATTCGCTGCGCGTGATGGCCGAGGCGGTCCGCTGGGGGCGGCGCGGCGCGCGGCTCAATACCATCAGCCCTGGCATCATCATCACGCCCCTGGCCAAGGACGAGCTGACCGGGCCGCGTGGTGCCGGCTACCGCCGGATGATTGAGGGCTGTCCCGTAGGGCGTGCGGGCACACCCGACGAAGTGGGCCAGGTGGCCGCCTTGCTGATGGGGCCGGACGGGGTATTCATCACCGGCAGCGACTTCCTGATGGACGGGGGCGTGACCGCCGCCTACCGGTTTGGTGATCTGGCGCCACCCGCCGAACCGGCCTGATCCCGCTGATCACGCTCCTCAAACTCCAACTCAACCCTCTATCGACAAGGACACTTTCCCATGAGCCAACACATCAAAGGCTACGCCGCCCATTCGCCCACCGGCCGCCTGGGCCTATTCGACTTTGACCGTCGCAGCCCGCGCGCCGACGACGTGGTCATCGACATCCAGTACTGTGGCGTCTGCCACTCCGACCTGCACAACGTGCGCAACGACTGGGGCCATGCCAACTACCCGATGGTGCCGGGCCACGAGATCATCGGCCGTGTGGTCGAGGTTGGTCCAAAGGTGACACGCTTCAAGGCGGGAGACCGCGTCGGTGTGGGCTGCATGGTGGACTCGTGCCAGCACTGCGCCGCTTGCGGCAAGGGCTGGGAACAGTACTGCGAGAACGGCGCCACCTACACCTACAACGGTACAGACCCGATCGACGGCAGCCGCACGCACGGCGGTTACTCCGAGAAGGTCGTGGTCAAGCAGGACTTTGTCCTCAAGGTCCCCGACAACCTCGACCTGGCAGGTGCCGCGCCACTCTTGTGCGCCGGCATCACCACGTATTCGCCGCTGCGCCACTGGAAGGTCGGCGCGGGCAGCAAGGTTGCCATCGTCGGCCTGGGTGGACTAGGCCACATGGGCCTGAAGTTGGCCAAGGCCATGGGGGCCGAGGTGACGCTGTTCAGCCGCTCGCCGGGCAAGGAGCTTGACGCGCGCCGCCTGGGTGCCGACCACATCGTCATCTCCACCGATGCGGCGCAGATGGCCGCGGTGGCCGGTCACTTTGATCTCATCATCGATACCGTTCCCTATGTGCACGATGTAAACCCCTATGTGCCCACGCTGGCCATGGGCGGGACCATTGTGATGGTGGGCTACCTCGGCCCGCTGGACGCCTTCAACACCGGGCCGCTGGTCTTCAGCCGCAAGGCCCTGGCCGGCTCCTTGATCGGCGGCATTGCCGAGACACAGGAGATGCTGGACTTCTGTGGTCAGCACGGCATCACCTCCGACATCGAGGTCATCCGAATCCAGGACATCAACGAAGCCTACGAACGTCTGCTCAAGGCGGATGTGAAGTACCGCTTCGTGATTGACATGGCGTCGCTGAAAGAAGAGGTCGCCGCATGAGCGCAGCGCAGCTGAAAGTTTTGGTGGTGGGCGCCGCCGGCAGCATAGGCCGCTTGGTGGTGGACGAAGCCATCCGTCAAGGCCATCAGGTGCGCGTTCTCGTGCGCGACTTGCGCCGAGCCAGCCAGTTGCACCCTGGCGCACAGCGGACGGTCGGAGACCTCACCCGGCCGGACACCCTGGTCGCGGCCGTTGACGGCATCGATGCTGTCGTGTTCACCCACGGCGCCGATGGTGGCGGCAAGGCCGACGCCGAGCAGGTCAGCTACGGCGGTGTGCGCAACGTGCTGGCCGCACTGGGTGGCCGCCAGGCGCGCATCGCGCTGATGACAGCCATCGGTGTCACAAACCGCACCGGGGCCTACAACCGTAGCACCGAGGCGCACGACTGGAAACGCCGCAGCGAACGCTTGCTGCGCACCAGCGGCATACCTTACACCATCGTGCGCCCCGGCTGGTTCGACTACAACGCGGCTGACCAGCACCGGCTGGTGCTGCTGCAGGGCGACACCCGCCAGGCGGGTGACCCCCGTGACGGTGTGGTGGCGCGTGCGCAGATCGCTCAGGTGCTGGTGCACAGCCTCACGTCCGCCAGCGCCACGCGCAAGACCGTCGAGCTGGTGGCCGAGCGCGGGCCTGCCACCGAGGATTTCGAGGCGCTGTTTGCACCGCTGGACGCCGACGCCCCAAGGGCACTCGATGCCGTGCGCGACGCGCCCAACATGCCCCTGGCGCAGGAGCCCGCGCGCGTGCGCGAGAACCTGCGGCGGCTGGCCGCGCCCGAGTCACACGAGGCCTGAGCCTGTGAGTAGCTGCATGCAATCACCACCAACGTGCCCGTCGTGACATACCGTGTTTCTCCACCCTTAACAAGAGCAGCCGCGGCGTAGAAAGCAATCAAAACAGCCTCGTTGAATCTCTCCGGGCATGTCGTGCGATAACACATCATCAATGATGAGAACATTGGCTGGGCTGGACGCCGTCCACTTTTACTTCATCCGGTAACGGCGCACACCGTCCGGGCCAATTTCGCACACCGCCTCGCCGCGCGCCAGCAGGTAGTTGATGTGGGCCAGGCTTTCGCCTGTGGCCAGGCCCAGCAGGTCGTCCTTGTCGATCGGCCGGCCGAACAGCGCGACGAAGACGTCTATCGCGCGCTTGGGGCTGTCGGCCAGTCTGCGGCGCAGCCGCTCCAGGCCGCGGTCATGGCCTTGTGCCAGGCGGTCCAGCCGGGCGTGCAGGCCACGGAAGGGTTCCCCGTGTGCCGGCAGCACCAGCAGGTGCTCGCCCAGCGTGGTGCGCAGGTGCTCGATGCTCGCAATCCAGTCGCCCAGCGGGTCGGCATCAGGCTCGGTGGGAAACACGCTCACATTGGACGAGATGCGCGGCAGCACCTGGTCGCCGGAGACCAGCACGCCCAGCTCGTCGCTGAGCAAGCAGGCATGCTCGGGCGAATGGCCACGGCCGACGATGACGCGCCAGTCGTGCGCGCCGATGCGCACGGTCTCGCCGTCACTGATGCGCCGGAAACTGTCGGGAAGCGCATGCAGGTATTTGCCGAAGCCGCCAAAGCGAGTCCGGTAGACATCAAGCGCCTCCTCGTTCCAGCCGGCCTGGCGGTAAAAGCTGATGGCCTCGTCGGGCGCCTCCCGGCCAGTGTCGCCCGCCAGGGTGCGGCAGGTCAGGTATTCGAGCCGTGTCATCCATAGCCGGCACTGGAACTTTCGCGTCAGCCAGCCGGCCATGCCAACATGGTCAGGGTGCATGTGGGTGCAGAAGATGCGTGTGATGCGCGCACCCTGCGAAGTGGCGGCTAGCGGGCCGTCGGCAGCGATCAATTGACGCCACGCGGCCAGCGCCTCGGGCGTCTTGGTGCCGGTGTCGACGATGGCCCAGCCGGGGCCGTGCTCGTCTTCGTCGGCCAGCGCCCACAGGTTGATATGGTCGAGCTCAAACGGCAATGGCATGCGCAGCCACAGAACGCCGGGCGCGACCTCGCGCACATGGCCAGAGGAGGGCGGTTCGCCACAGGGGTACTGCAGCGCGTAGGGCGCCCCGCCCGGGGTGAGAGTGGCCAATTCGTCAGGACGGCCATCAGGGGTATGAGCTTCGGACATGTGCCTATTGTGCATACTGCTGCGAGGTCGCAGCGGCCGAAGCCGTTGCCGTTCCTGGACAGCCTTGAACGGCTCCATTTCTTTTCTGTGAATGCCCGTTTCTGCCCAAAACCGGCCCACCAGCAACCAAACGCCACTGGGGCTCTCGCTGCAATCTGGCTCATCAAGGAGGTTAGCTGTGACCAGCTGTCAAAGTCTGTTGCTCGTATTGACTGACCGTCGTGATCGCCGGATTGAAACCAGGCGATGTGCGCCAATTCGTGTGTTTTCTCGGCGCGAATTGCGGCAGTGAGCCGATTATTTCGGTCACCGATAATCCATCGCACCTCACATGCATTTCTTCTTCAGAAAGTAGCGTGGTGAGGCCACCATTTTCAGCCATTCAACGACAGTAAAAGAACTCCCATGAGCACGATTACCAGACTGGACATGCCGATACCCAGTGGCGAACACCTCAAGGCAGCGCGCATGGCGGCAGGACTGAGTCAGGTGCAGGCTGCCGAGCTGATGGGATATTCCCTTCAGGTGGGAAGCCGTGGTGGCGTTCAGTCCCGTACATGGCAAGCACTGGAAAGTACAACCGACGACAGGAACATGCAGGGGCCCATTTTTGCAATGTTCTTGCTACTTACGGGTCAGCATCCAGAGTTCCGCCTGATCGAAAAACATTCGTCCGAAACGGGTCCTGCCTGATCTTCTTCACGGTGCTGAAATCGCCATTGCGTAGTTGAGCGTGACGGAAAACGTTCGAATAGCTGCAGAAATTTTGCAGCCGTGAAAATCAAAGCTCTGCCCGACTGCTTTCGCTCATGGATTCAACCGGTCGATGCGACACACAAGGCAGAAGGTGTGTTGCAAATGAAGCAAAGACCACGGATCTACTACACGCAAATGTGTACAGCAGCGCTGATTTAATCAATTTGATGTGCCGACCCGGGAATGAGCAACCCGCAGAATCGGTTTCTGTGGCTGGCTATTGGCTAATCAGAGTGTGGGGCCTGGTCACTTTGAGATTTGCGCTCCTGGTCAAATTCAGGTCGGCGCCAATGTCCTCCTCCTTCGGAGTGAGTTAGTCCAGCCCTCCGACCCATGACTGGCATATCGATCCCGACGCCTTCCGGGTAAAATGAAACAAACGTAACATTCAATTCTTTTCCCGCTTGGTTTGCGGTGAAGGTCTTCATGCGGCCTTTAGCGATACCGGATCGCCAGCAGACCCAATCTGACAAACCTCATGAAAAAACCCAACTATGGGGCGCGACTATGCCGTGCCCGCGCGCTCTTGATGGTCTCCGCGTTATCAGTTGCCGGACTGGCTGCTCAGGCGGCCGATGAGCAGGGCAGTAGCGGACCGCGGTTTGCCATCTCGCGCTTCGCCGTGGAGGGAAACAGCTTGCTGCCGGGCGCCGCCGTTGAGGCGCTGCTCGCACCATTCGCCGGCCCAGAGCGCAGCTTTGGCGACGTGCGGCGCGCGGTGGAAGCACTGCAGCAGGCTTATCGCCAGCGTGGCTACAGCGTCGTCCTGGTGCAACTGCCCGAACAGGAACTCGCCCAGGGCGTGGTGCACGTCAAGGTGATCGAGCCGCGCATCGGGCACGCAAGGGTGGAAGGCAGCCAGCTGTTTTCGACCGCCAACATCCGCGCCAGCCTGCCCGCGCTGCGCGAAGGCAGCACACCCAACATCCGGGACATTTCGGCCAGCCTGAAGGTGGCCAACACTAACCCAGCCAAGCAGGTCACGCTCGCGCTCCAAGGCGCCGAACAGCCCGACACGGTCGACGCCGTGATCAGCGTGACCGAAGACAAGCCCTGGCGGATCGGCCTGAACGCTGACAACACCGGCAACGCCGAAACCGGCCGCACGCGTCTGGGCGTTCTCTACCAGCATGCCAACCTCTGGGACCTGGACCATGTGATGACGCTGCAATACACCACCTCGGCGGAAAAGCCCTCGAACGTGAGTGTGTTCGGCGTCGGGTACCACGTGCCGCTGTACGCGCTGGGTGACTCGATGGATTTTTTCGCCACTCATTCGAACGTGGACTCAGGCACGCTGACGGCCGGGGTGCTGAACCTGCAGGTCAGCGGCAAGGGCAAGGTTTTTGGCGCGCGCTACAACCACACCTTGCCGCAATGGGGCAACCTGGTTTCCACGCTGATCTACGGCGCCGACTGGCGGGCCTACACCAACAACATCGATGTCGCCGGTTTCAAGCTGGGCGATGAGATCACGGTCCACCCACTGTCGCTCACCTATTCCGGGCAGCTGACGCTGCCTTCGGCCACGCTGGGGGTGCAGCTGACAGGCCTGCAAAACATCCCGGGCGGGCAAAACGGCCGGGCGTCGGACTTCAGCCGCCAGCGCGTTGATGCTTCGGCCAGCTACCGCGTTCTGCGTTATGGCGCGGGGTACAACCAGCAGTTGGGAGCTGATTGGCAATTGCGCCTGCAGTTCAACGGCCAGGCCACCCGCGATGCACTGGTGCCCGGTGAGCAGTTTGGCGCCGGCGGGGCGAGTTCGGTGCGCGGCTTCCGGGAGCGTGAAGTCGCCGGCGACCAGGGCCAGTTTGCCAGCTCGGAAATCCAGACGCCCAACTGGTGCCCGGCCACCGCAGCCATCGCGGTGCAATGCCGCGCACTGGCCTTCGTCGATGCCGCCAGCGTGTCCCGCAACAGGGCCCTGCCTGGCGAAGTGCAGCGCACTTCCATCTCCAGCACCGGCCTGGGGCTGCGTTTTGTCCTGGACCGCAGCGCCAGCCTGCAGGTGGACTACGGCCGCGTGATCGATGGTGGCGGCACCCGCGCGGGCGGCGACAGCGGGGTGCACGTCGCCCTGTCTCTTTCCTATTGACTGACCCAAGGACGCAAATGAAAACAACCCACGCAAAAACTGCAAGGGCCTTGTTGGCGGCCGCAGTCATGCTCACCGGCGGCGCCGGTGCCCAGACCGTCGTCAACGGCCAGGCCAGTTTCCAGCAGCTTGGCAATGTCCGCACCATCACCAACACGCCCGGCAGCATCATCGAGTGGCGCGGTTTCTCGATCGCAGCGGGCGAGGTCACGCGCTTCGTTCAGCAAAACTCCGCGAGCGCGGTGCTCAACCGCATCACCGGGCAGGAACCGTCGCTGATCCTGGGCGCATTGCAGTCGAATGGCCGCATCTTCCTGATCAACCCCAACGGCGTGCTGTTCGGCGCCGGTTCGCAGGTGGACGTGAACGGGCTGGTGGCCTCCAGCCTGGCGATGTCCAACAGCGACTTCCTGTCCGGGAAGATGAATTTCAGCGCCGGCGCAATGGCGGGCCGCGTCGCCAATCAGGGCAGCATCCGGACGCCGGAGGGCGGCCAGGTGCTCCTGATCGGGCCGCAGGTCGAAAACAGCGGCATCATCCATGCGCCAGGTGGCGACGTGGTGCTGGCGGCGGGCCGCAGCGTGAAACTGGCCGACAGCGGGAACCCGGCCCTGCACGTGGTGGTCAGCGCTCCGCAGGACCAGGCCATCAACCTGGGCCAGATCGTGGCGCAGAGCGGGCGCGTCGGCATCTACGGCAACCTGGTCAACCAGCGCGGCCTGGTCAGCGCCGACCGGGCCTCGGTCGGTGCCGCAGGGCAGATCGTGTTCAAAGCCAGCGGGGATTTGCTGCTGGAGGGCGGCAGCCTGACCAGCGCGAGCGGCGCCGGGGTTGGTATGGGCGGCACGATCCATCTGCTGGGCGAACGCGTCGCGTTGACCGCCAACGCGCGGGTGGACGCCAGCGGCGAGACCAGCGGCGGAACGGTGCTGGCCGGCGGCGACTACCGCGGCCAGAACCCGGACATCGTCAACGCGAAACAGGTCTACATTTCCAGCGACGCCACCATCAGCGCCGATGCCCTGGGCTCCGGCCGCGGCGGCAAGGTAATCGCCTGGTCCGACGGCACCACGCGCTTTTACGGCAGCATCAGTGCACGGGGCGGCGCGCAGTCGGGTGACGGCGGCTTCGTCGAAACCTCGGGCCACGTGCTGGACATGCAGGGGCGGGTTGACACCCGGGCGCCGAACGGCCGCGTCGGCACCTTGTTGCTGGACCCGACCAACATCTTCATTGCGACCAACCAGGCCAGCGCCACGGGTGCGGGCATGGTGGGCGGCGACACCTTCGCCGGGGCCTTCGCCGCCAGTGGCGCCGTGGGTGACTCGCTGCTGACCGTTTCGACCCTGCAGACTGCGCTTGCCAGCACCCAGGTGGTCGTCACCACCGACAACGCGGCGGGCATGGGCGCCGGCAACATCCAGGTAGTTGACGCCGTGACGTGGACAAGCGACACGAGCCTGACGCTAAATGCCGCCGCGGACATCAACATCAACGCGACCATCACCGGTGGTGCAGGCAGCCGGCTCGCGCTCAACAGCGCCACCGGCAACATCAACCAGACAGCCGCCATCAGTGTTGTGACGCTGTCGGCCACCGCGAACGCCGGATCAATCAACCTGACTAGTCCGGGCAATCAGGTGCAGCAGCTGGCTGGTTTTGCCAATGGCGCCGGTGGGTTCAATTTCCGCAACAACGGCACGCCCCTGACGATCGGCATGGCCGGCCCGCAAACCGGCATCACTTCGGGCGGCAGCGGCCCGATCAACGTCAACGTTGCCGGCAGCCTCACGCTGCTCAGTCCCGTCACTTCGCAGTCGGGTGACATCGTGTTGGCCGGCAATACCCTGGTCAACCAGTCCACCGTGAGTTCCACCAGCGGCGGTATGACGGTTCAGGGCGTTGTGCTACGGCCTTCGCTGGACAGTTGCATTGCATCTCCTGCCACAAGCGGCTGCTCGGCGGCGCTGCCGACACTGTCGCAATGCATCAATGCGCCTACGACCGCAGGTTGCTCGATGGTGCTGCCCTCTTTGACCAGCTGCGTCCTTGCACCCATCACCGCGGGTTGCTCCAGCGTGCTGCCGACGTTTAGTCAGTGCATCGGCACGCCTACCCTCGCGGGCTGCACGCTTGTGCTGCCGACGCTGGCGAAGTGCACAGGTTCGCCAGGCTTTCCGGGTTGCAATGTCGTGCTGCCGACGCAGGCGCAGTGCGCAGCTTCGCCTGGCTTGCCGGGTTGCAGTGTCGTGTTGCCGTTCAACCTAAGCTTGGACCTGGCGTTGAATTCGGCGGTCAACATCATCAATACCAGCGTCAGCAGTAGCAGCGCTCCCAAGCAGGCTGACGCCAAAGCGACCGCCAAGACGAACGACACCGGCAGCGATGTTGGGCTTAAACGCTCTGATGCCGTTAAAAAATTGTATTGCAACTAAGCGGAGCAAACCATGAAAATTCATTCCCCTGTCATTGCTTCCTTTCTGTTCGCGCTGTCGCTCTTCGGGACCCAGGCAGCCCACGCGGGCACGCCAGCCGGCCAGGTGACCCAGCTCAGCGGTTTCGTCATGGCGCAAAAGGCCAATGGCGCCTTGAAATTGCTTTCGACACAATCCGTGGTCGAAATGGGTGACACCCTGGTGAGCGAGGAAAACACCTACGTTCGTGTTGACCTGGCCGACGGGCGCCAGGCCGTGCTGGGCCACCGGACAAGGCTGACAATTACCAGCGCCACCACGCTGAGCCTGGCGACGGGCCAGCTTCAGGTCCTTGCGTCCACACAGCCCGGCACCGGACGCCTGAGCATCGAGGCGGGGGAAACCTCCGTCGATGCCGGCGCAGCCAGCTTCAATCTCTTTTACAGCCCGGACCCGGCGACCGGCATCGCGCAGCGCGCCTATGCGCGGGCCAGCCTGGCGGCGGCCACCACTTCGGTGCAAAGCGACGCCGGCACCATCCTGCCAATTTGGGAGAAGGTTGCACAGATTCCCGCGCCCACTGCTCCGAAAGGCGGCTTGGCGCCGGGCCTGTATGTGCAGGTGCTCGATGGGCTCATCAATGTCAAGAACGGTGGGGGCTCGTCAAACTTCTCGGCCGGGCAGTTTGGTTTCACGCCTTCTTTCAAGTCGCCACCGGTGCTCGTGCCCATCAACCCCGGCATGCAATTCACTCCTCCACCGCAGTTTTCGTCAACGGCTTCCAACGCAAGCAATGGCGCTTTGTCGGCCGGAGGCAACAAAAGCAGCAGCGTCGACTGCGAAGTGCGCTGACACAAAGAGAAAATCCCCCGGCGCGCATCACGCCCTTCCCATCCTCGATGGGGCTGCGCACAAGCTGCTCAAAAAAATTGGCTCAGTTTCACCAGGAATGCGGTCTCCTAGTTTTTGATGCAATAAGTGACGGTTCACAAACCCAGCACTGACGCGGGGGTACCCGATCTGGCGCAATGATCGTCACAAAGCTGACGGTCGCTCTGTCTTGTTTATGACTGGTTTAGAGCATGCAGGTCCCAATCCGGTAGATCCGCTTCCACTCTGGTCCCGACCTTCGCAGCGAAAAGTGCCGCACTCATAGGCCAATGACTATAGAAGACCTTGGATTCAACCGGTCAGCGGTCATTCATGACGGCCCGCATCGTGCCCAATGCAGCTGAATAGTTCAACCGGCTGTGTCGTCACGGCCGCTAAGTGCTTCCCGACCTTTCTTGGTTATAGCCAAGACTCGAGCGAACGGGGTTTTCGCATTGCAAGACGGCAAGAGAACCGCAAGATGACCTGCGGCGCGCAGCACTCTTAACTTGTCGATCTCATCAAGATCAGTAACGGTAAATGGCAACGTTTGTTTTGAAATCTTATGCAGAATTTCTAAAGGCATGGCCAACTCCTTCCCTGACACAGCGTCAATTCTGAGCCTCCTTTGCGAGCCTAAGAAGACATTGATCAAGCAGGGAGCAAAGAAACCGATCAAGGCGGTATCAGGGCTAGACAACAAGTGCAGCGCGGCTCGATTTAAAGGCGCCAAAACGGTTTTGTTGGCGGCGTCACCGCGGCTTGGCCTTAGTTCGCACAGCGACCTTCTTTTCAATGGCCTATTCCGATCTGCGTTTAAGCCCTCCTCAGCTTGCTTGATCTTTATCAATTGGGGGCTACCAATTTCTGAATTAATCATCAGCCACGGCGTAGGTTCTTCCGCGGGAAAGTTCAGCATTCATCAACGTCAGGAGCAAGCATGGTCAACAAAAGCCAAGTCAAGGGCGTCATCAAAGATGCCGCCGGCAAAGTACAAGAAGAAGCCGGGAAATTAGTCGGAAATAAAGAACAGGAAGCGAAGGGGTTGAAAAAACAGGTGGAGGGAAAAGCGGAGAAGAAACTTGGGGATGCCAAGGAAGTCGTCAAGGATGCCGTCAAAAAACACTGACAATATTTCCACAAGCCAGGGATGGCGCTTATCTGAGCCCAGGTAGCATCCGCGACTTTGTCAGCGAACCGGTTTGTCGGGCGTGAGTTTTTTACTGATTTTTATGGAAAGAGGTATTGCCATGAAAACGATGAAAAAATTTGCTTTGAGCATGGTGGCTGCAACACTGCTGCTCGGCTTGATGGCCTGTAGCGGCATGACGACACGTCAGAAGGACACGGCGATCGGTGCTGGGGTCGGCGCCGTCACCGGTTCCGTGCTATCGGGCGGAAGCGGCGTCGGAACTGTGGGCGGCGCAGCGGTCGGCGGGATCATCGGCAACGAGGTCGGTAAAGACAAGAAGTAAGTACAAGGAAAAATGGATGGATGGCGTGACGGCCGTCTAGACGCGCACGCCAGTCGCTGTGTTCGGGCCGGCAAGTTCGCAGGGCGCGAGCGCTTGAGGCAATGAGGGCCGCCAGGGCGAGACCGGCAAATCTGGCGATGGCGCCACGGTGATCTTTATGCCTCGCGCTACTGCGCCAGCGAACTCGATCCAGGTAATCACAACGTGAAGGAAGAGCCATGAGTTTGGGAACCATACTGTTGATCGTGCTGATCCTGATGCTGATCGGCGCCTTTCCCACTTGGCCGCATAGCAGTAGCTGGGGCTACGGGCCCAGCGGTGTGCTTGGCTTGGTGGTCATCGTCCTCGTCGTGATGCTGCTGATGGGACGGCTGTAACGGGTAACGGGTAAAGGACTCACCCATGAAAGCCTTTGCTGTTGTACGCTCCTGCCCCACTGATCTGCGGAGGTGATCGTGATTGAGATTCGCAAGGGCCAGGCACCGGCCCCGCTCGTGCGTGCGGAGTTCAGTGTCAGGTTTCGTGCCGCCTTCATCGATCCGGCGTTCCGTGCCGAAGATCAGTCACTCGCGCGGCTTGAAGAGATTGCCTGGGCGGCCTACACCGAAGGCCGCAAGGCCCCCTTCACGCAGAAGGCAGGCCCGGGTTATGCCGATCCGGACTACGACTTGTCCACCGAGTGGGTTGCCACCAAGCAGCGCATCATTGATGCGCAACGGCGCTGGGCTGACCCGGTGAGCCCATCCCGGGTGTTGCTGATCTGCGGCTCGGCGCGCAATGACGGCACCTGCCCGGGCGAGATGTCCAAGACCTTCCGTTTGCTGCAAGTCGCTCGCGAAACGCTGGAACAGGCCGGCATTGAGGTCGATGTACTGGACTTAAGCTTGCTCACCTCCGAATATGGTCGACATATCCACCCCTGCAAGGGTTGTGTGTCGACCGCGATGCCCTTGTGCCACTGGCCATGCAGCTGCTACCCGAACCACGCGCTCAACCAGACCCATGACTGGATGGCCGAGATCTATGAGCGGTGGGCTGCCGCCCATGGCGTGATCATCGTCTCGCCCGTGTACTGGTACCAGAGCCCGAGCCCATTGAAGCTGATGATTGATCGCCTGGTGTGCGCCGATGGTGGCAATGCCGACCCCACCTCGACCTCGGGCAAGAAAGCGGGCAAGGCCAAAGAACTCGAAATGGCCGGCTGGGATTACCCCCAGCACCTGGCAGGCCGCACCTATGGGCTGATCGTTCATGGCGACGTGGCCGGTGTCGATGACTCGCGCCGTGCGCTATCGGACTGGCTCGACTGGATGGGTTTCATCGATGCCGGCGCACAGGCGAGACTGGACCGCTACGTCGGCTACTACGAGCCGTATGCGACCAGTCACGATGCGCTGGACCGGGATGAGGCCGTGCAAGAGGAAGCGCGCAATGTAGCGCGCGCGGTGGCCAAGGCAGTGGTCGAGCTGCGTTCTGGCCGGCTGCAGGCGGTGCAGCCGAGCCTGTCGCGTCCGCGGCAAAAGTGATGTTGCTGCCACCCAAGAATTGACCCAGCACCCCCAGGTGCCGGACTTTCGTTGACCGATACATTGGTCAGGCAAATCATTGCCTGCATTGGGATTGCGAGATGTTTTCCTGGGTCAGTGCAAAGTCGGCACCTGGGTCAAAAGCGCGTCGGCGCCAATAAACAGCCAAACAGCCCTTCGCAACAAACGGTCCACCCGTTGAGCGGCGCGCGCCCGCCTCGATCGTTCGGCGTCCGCTGCCCCCTACAGCGGAATCAGTCCCATCCGACAGACCGAGGTCGCGCAATGAGGACGATTGGAGTTGATTGAACCGTCGCGGGTGCCGGGTGCTCAACTCTTCAGGAGACACGAAATGACCAGCAAAAACACTGTCTGTCTGTGGTACGACGGCGACGCCGTTGACGCTGCAAACTTCTATGCCGAAACATTCCCCGACAGCGCTGTCGGGGCCGTGTACCGTGCACCGGGCGACTATCCCGACGGCAAGCAGGGCGATGTCCTGACGGTCGTGTTCACCGTCTGCGGTATCCCTTGCATCGGGCTGAACGGCGGCCCACATTTCAAGCACAACGAGGCTTTCTCTTTTCAAATCGCGACCGACGACCAGGTTGAAACTGACCGCTTGTGGAACGCGATTGTCGGCAACGGCGGCCAGGAAAGCGCGTGCGGCTGGTGCAAGGACCGGTGGGGATTGTCATGGCAGATCACCCCGCGCGCCCTCACCGCGGCGATAGTCGACCCCGATGTCGCGGCGGCTAAGCGCGCGTTCGAAGCGATGATGACCATGAAAAAGATCGACATCGCCACGATAGAGGCGGCACGGCTGGGTTGAAATCTATCCCCAAGTTGAGGGCGCGTATACCGGAGCAGATACCGCTCGCTCTCTACTGTTCAGATCTGAGGCGATGGCTGACCGACCAGTTCTGGTCGGGCGCGGGTGCAGCAATCATCGAAATCGGCGCCACAGTGCCGATACCCAACCGGCTGATGCCAACGTCAGGTATGGAGGGAATCCACGGAACTGGCCACCCTGCAATGGGTGCACTGGTTCAACCACACCCGACTGCCCAAACCGATTGGGGCATCCCTCCGGCAGAAGCTGAGGCAAACTACTGGCGGCAACTCGCCAGTGAGACCGCCCAGGCGGCCTCAACTTAAACCAACCAGCCTCCACAATTCCCGGGGCGGTTCACCGGCGGGAAAACAGGTGACGTACTCCGATGCGAGCACGGCATGACGTGTGTCAGGGGTGGCGGTGCAACTGGATGTTGTCTGACAGTGTCGCAGTCTCTTGGACCACGCGAACGGCGTGGTGTGGGATTTACAACGGTGTTGCAGCGAGCGTCCCGCTCGTTTACGCGTTAACTTCCCCAAGGAGCGCACATGAATTCATCCCCCACTCAGCCGACAGGCGTTAAGCCTGTTGACCCAGATATTGCCGAGCAGGCAGTTCCTGGACACGGTGTTCCGTCCCAGGATCCGAACCCTGCAGCTCAGGTTGCCCTCGATCCCGAGGAAGCCGAGCGGGAGTCAAAGTCCGCCCTGATTGGGGGCGGCTTAGTGGCAGGTTCGGCTGCCGGTGCAGCCGTTGGTGCCGCGGTTGCAGGTCCGGTCGGTGTATTGGTAGGCGGCACGCTTGGGGCTGTTGCTGGCGCGATCGGCGGCGCCGGCGCCGGCGAGTTGGTAAATCCAGAAAGCACAACCAGTGCTGACGACGCGCCAAAGGATGCCGAAGACACCAACCGCGGCATCCCGCCACGCTGACGACCTTGCAATCTAGGAGGCTGTCGGACTTGAGTCCAATTGAGTGCGATTGATCGGCGTGACGTCTTTTGTTTGAGGATGCAACGCGCTGATCGAACGCTCACAACGGTTGGCAAGGCGCCATGAGGCCACCTTGAACCACCCCAGGACCCGGTTTTGATGTGATCGGGGCGCACATCTGCACTCACATCGCGCGCATTCGCTTGATGTTCCAGGCTATGGTCGCCAAGCTCCATTCGCCCTAGGCCTTGTCCAGTCCGGGCATGCTCATCTGGCGGCAGCGGTTGCAGCCATGTTTTTGACCCTATAGTGTTACTTCCGACGCCGACTTGCCTTTGGGTGCCGATTCTGACTGCCCATGGAACATCGGTCTGTGATTATCGATTTCTTCAGGTTATCTACGCTGTCGGTGGTGATCAATGAATTTTGGCACCTTTGGCCAGATACGCATTAGCCTCAACACCCGATGTCATGATGAGCTTTAACAGCACCTCGGTAACGCATGGGAACCTGTCGTCCGGGCGTCAAATGGTGTTCATGCTTGCTTCTTTAGCGACCGCGCAAATTCGGCGGCTTCATTTGCCATTTTGACGGCGTCCGCAGCTGCAGCCGTCGCCCGTGTAGTTGCTGAGGCAGCTTCTGCTGAGGCTTGAAGCGCCGTTTCCTCAGCCTGAAACGCTGCCACAGATGCCGCGGCAGCAGCGGCAGCGGATGCAGCCGCCGCCGCTTCGGATGCAGCCAAAGCCGCCAATCCTGCCGACGCAGCAGCAGCGTCTACAGCTTCAATCATGGGTATGTCGGCTGCAAGCATTGCCGCAGCAGAAGCATTTTTACAGGCCAAGGCAGACTTTTCGGCCGCTATCGCTGCTCGGATAGCGGCCTCTAGCGTGTGGGCGGTCAACGCTTTCATCGAAGCCAGCGCTTCGGAATAGCGCTTGTTGAGCACCAAATACCCTTCACGCAAAGTTACGACCTCGCTGTCTAGTGCAGCCAACTTCGCAAAGATTAATTTTTCGGAGTCTGAGATCATGACGTTACCCAGTTTTATGTTGCTCACCGGGCGCCATTGTGACCCAAAGCTTGTGTCGAATTGTATGCATACTAGAGCGTAGAGCGCTGGTTGATCTGGTGCGAAATTCTAAAGAAGGGAGGTTTGGCGCCCTTTGTTTTTGGTAGTAGCCCAAAATGGTTCATTTGCGCCGGATTAGGTGAATCTCTTGCATGAGCGCTCATGGTCGGTGGCGGGTGCTGAGATTAGTAAAATCGTCGCCACATTGCCGACCGACTGCCTGCCTGCAGGCTGAGTGGCCGGTATCGGGCAGGCACTTTCATTAATGCTAGAGCCGCTGCCAGTCTGAAGCGGACTTCCGTTATGCAGCGGTTGCGGGTATTCGCCAAAGGCCGCTTTCTGGCAGTCCAATTCCATCACCCGTCAGCAAACGAAGATGCCTGCCCGCTTAGGTGGGCATGAACCTCTTCGTGATATGGGCAAAGCTCACTTCCCAACGCCCGATTCATCAAGGTAGTCCACCAGCACGCCGTGCAGCCAATCCATGACAACCCGCACGCGGGTCGACAGGTTTCTGCGATGGGCATACACCAGCGACAAGGGCATGGGGGGTGCCGGCCAGCCGGTCAGCACTTCCACCAGTTGACCCTGCGCGATCAACGCTCGCACGCCCACAAAGGGCACCTGAATCATTCCCAGGCTCGCCAGGCAAGCGGCCTGATAGGCCTCCGCGTTGTTCACCGTGATCGGGCCTTGCATGGGTAGGGCAATTTCTTCACCGCCCTGGGTGTATTCAAACCCGGTCACTTTGGCGCCCAGGGTCGCGGCGTAATGCACGAGCGTGTGCTGTGCCAGATCTTCGATGGAAAGCGGAACTCCAAAACGCGCGATGTAGCCGGGACTCACGCAATTGGCCATGCGCAAATCACCGACGGGCCGCGCAATTAATCCGGGCTCAGTCACTGTTCCGGCGCGAACGACGCAGTCGAATCCCTCCCGTACCAGATCAACCCGCCGCTCGGTGCTGCTGATCTCAATTTGCAGCTGCGGATGCTGTTTCAGCAAATCGGGCAGGCGCGGTAAAACGGCTTGGCGCGCCACCACGGTCGACATGTCCAGCCGGATGCGTCCCTTCAAAGCGTTGGAGCTTTGCAGTTGGAACATGGTTTGCAGCTCGTCCATGTCGGACAGGGCATCCTTGCACCGCTCGTAAAACGCTTGGCCGTCGTGCGTCAGCACGACTTTTCGCGTGGTCCGGTGCAGCAAGCGCACGCCCAGGCGGTTTTCCAATTGCTGCACCGCGTTCGACACGCTGGCTTTGGGCAAGCCCAGGCTGTCTGCCGCCTGGGTGAAGCTCGACAGCTCGGCCACCCGCGAGAAGACAAGCATGTGATCTAAAAAACTCATTGTTTAATTTTAAAGAACAAACAAATCCAATTCAGCATGTTTATCCAAACAAAGGCAATCAATAGACTCCCTTCATTCGTTATCGCAACCACCAAGGAATCACCCCATGCAAACATCACCCTCCATCGCTTTGGTCACCGGCGGTAGCCGTGGTCTGGGCAAAAGCACCGCACTGCATCTGGCCAGGCAAGGCCATGACGTCATCCTGACCTACCGTAGCCAGCAGGCAGAAGCGAACGATGTCGTCGCGCAAATTGAGGCCATGGGCCAAAAGGCGGTGGCGCTTGCGCTGAATGTGTCCGACAGCAGCCGCTTTACCATTTTTGCCGCCCAGGTACGCGACGTGCTGCTTGCGCAATGGGGCCGCACGACCTTCAATGTACTGATCAATAATGCCGGCACAGGTACCCAGGCCAGCCTGATGGACACCACCGAGGCCCAGTTCGATGCACTGGTCAATGTGCACGTCAAAGGCGTCTTCTTTTTGACGCAAAAGCTGCTCCCTGAGATGGCGGACGGCGGACGCATCGTCAACCTGTCGTCCGGATTGACGAGATTTGCCTTGCCGGGCTACGCCGCTTACGCATCCATGAAAGGCGCGGTGGAAGTCATGACCCGCTACATGGCCAAGGAACTGGGCGCGCGGGGTATTGCCGTCAACACGGTGGCCCCCGGTGCCATTGCGACCGATTTTGGTGGTGGCGCCGTGCGCGACAACCCCCAACTCAATGCATTTGTCGCATCGCAGACCGCACTGGGTCGCGCGGGAGAGGCCGATGACATCGGTGCGATGGTGGCCTCGTTGGTCTCTCCTGATAACCGCTGGGTCAACGCACAGCGCATTGAAGTATCGGGTGGGATGTTCGTTTGAGTCAGCGACTCCACGAAAGATCAGGCGGGGAAGAGTCCGGTCTGGGGTGGGGTGGGGTGGGCAGTATGAAAAGTTGAGGGGCTGGAGTGGGTTTGGGTGAAGTCCACCCCGGTGTTATTAAGCTTCTTTCGGCGCTAGACTATTTAGCAAGA
This sequence comes from uncultured beta proteobacterium, assembly GCA_963793855.1. Lineage (GTDB taxonomy): Bacteria > Pseudomonadota > Gammaproteobacteria > Burkholderiales > Burkholderiaceae_C > Polaromonas. The sequence continues at coordinate 1,571,089 of CAWCBL010000001.1, read as the reverse complement.
TCAACCATGGAGAGCGCCTTGCTTCTAACCAAGTTCTCGTTACTCAAGCGGCGCACAGGCCTGACACGCGATGCATTCGCACACCACTGGGCCACGGTACATGTCGATGTGCTGGTTAACCAGGCGCGGCACAAACACTACAACAGGCGCTATGTACAAAACCGTTTCCTTGATATCGATGGATTCGACGACGAGTCCTTTGATGGCGCGGCCCAGATGATTCCCCAATCCGCGGAAGTACTTCGACACGGCTTCCAGGAGGATCCGCTTTACCGGCAGTTCGTTCGACCAGACGAGCTGCTGTTTCTCGACGTGCAGTCATGCCAAGTGCTCTATTGTGAACACCACTCAATTCAGACGGTTGTTTCAGGCCATGCAGGGCTGAAGGCGTTTGTCCTCGTGCGTCGCCAGGCTGCAACGAGCCAGATTGACTTCCTAAAGGCATGGCAGGAACGGACTCAAGCGCTGGTGGCCAGTGATTCGTCATTGTGCGGTGTGGTGCATCACCATGTGATACAAGATGCAGCCCGTGGCATGGCTGATGGTGTGGCCTGTTTACAGCCCTTCGATTTGGTGGAGGAATTGTTCTTTCATGACCTGAGCAGCCTGCGCCGCGTGGCCGCCAGTACTACCTTTAGCGAGGACTTTGCCACACATGGCGCCCTGCCTCCGGGGCAAGGCAGTATCATTTTCGCCGCGCAAGAGCGCCTTGTCTACGACGATACCGATGACGCCAACTTGCGCTCAGTCCAATCGTGACTTCAGCATGCTGAGCACAGACTCCACCGCTAGGCGGCGCTGGCGGTTTCGCACGCGGGTACTCGCGAAGTCGACATTGAACAGCATACCGAAGGTCAGCCGGTTCGTCATGCGATAGATGCAAAGTGCACTGATAAGGTAGTGCAGCTCTGATGCCGTGACGTCCTTTCTGAACTGTCCGGTTGCCACGCCCAGCGCGAGAATCTGTCCCAGCTTGTCGATCACCGAGCGGTTGATGCCCCTGATACGCGTTGACTCCCTTAGTGTTGAGGCATTGTTAATGTTCTCAATGCTGATGATGCGGCTAAACAGCGGATACTTCTCGTGGAAGTCGAAGGTGTTCTCTATGTAAGCAGTGAGGAGTTCTTCAGCATCCGTGGTTGGCTCAACTCGGATGCCATCTTCAGATCGACGGATCGAGTTGTAGACCTCTTCGAGCACCTCGGCGTACATCGCCTCCTTGCTACCGAAATAGTAGTAGATCATGGCTTTGGTTGTGCGCGTCTTCTCTGAGATCGCGTCTACTCGTGCCCCCGTCAGACCATGCGAGGCGAACTCTTCGGCGGCAGCGAGCAGTATCTCGCGCTTACTTCTTTCGGCTGCGCGCTGACGCAAGTTCAGGGGTTCCGCAGGCTGGATATCTACCGTGACATCTAGTGTTTTCGGATTTTTTGAAGTTGCTTTAATTTTCATACAGCCCACACCATAACGCGAATTTTGGTCAATGTGATGATTGTTCTCGGGAAAAAGCAACTTAGGGTATTTACCGTATGGGTCATCATTAAATTTCGTTAACCTACTAGTCAGTTAATTAAAAGCCATCCAACTGTCGGGCCGCCAAGAGCCCAGAGTTATGAATGTATTGCTCGTCGGAGCCAGCGGTTTCATCGGTGTAGGAATGCTACGCCAGACGTTGGCCTTTAATCACTAGCCACGCGAAGACACAATGCCACACCTGCTTTCCTTAGCCCACCTGTCGTTAATCGAGCTTACTCCGCCCGAGTTGATTGACGCGGCTGCTGACGCCGGCTTCAAGGCCGTAAACATTCGCCTCGCGCCAGTAGCGCCAGGCGAATCCCAGCACCCAATGATTGGCGGTACGCCGATGATGCGGGAGACGTTGGCGCGAATGCGCGATCGTGACGTGTCGGTGCACGACGTCGAGATCATTCGTTTGCGTGCCGACACAGCTGTCGCACCATTAGAGCCGCTGATCGCTGCCGCGGCCGAGCTCGGAGCGCGCCACATGTTGGTGGCCGGAGACAGCACTGACGAGGGGGCCATCGCCGAACGCTTCGCAGAGCTGTGTGCGCTGGGTGCAGCTTACAGAGTGGGCATGGGCTTAGAGTTTATGCCGTGGACCGGCATCAAGAACCTGCCCTCGGCACAGCGTGTGGTTGCTGCGGCCGGAGCTGGTGGTGTCATCATCGATGCCATGCACCTGGATCGATCCGGTGGCGGCGCCGCCGACATCGCTTCGCTGCCGCAACATATGTGGACCTATTTCCAGCTCTGTGATGCGCCGGCCGAGAGACCAGCCGACGACGAGGGTCTGATTTTTCAGGCCCGGCGTGCTCGCCTGCCGCCGGGCAAGGGGGGGCTTGACCTGTTGTCTATGCTTCGGGCCATACCGGCTGACTCGGTCATTTCGATCGAAGTTCCAATGCACGGCCTGCCGGACCTTCTTCCTCCCGTTCCGCGGGCCCGGATGCTCAGGCTTGCCACGCTCGACCTGCTCACCCGAGTAGGCTGATTTCGCTCTTCTAAACCAAAGAACCCATCATGTCACTCCACGGCACCGCTCTCATCGCCATCTGGCATGACCTTAAGCCCGACAACGTCGATCAGTTTCAACGCTGGCACACTGAGGAGCATATGCCAGAGCGGCTAGGCGTGCCCGGCTTCCTGCGCGGGCGCCGCTACATGAATTGGGAGCAGTCACCGCACGTCTGCTTCACCATTTACGAAATCGCTCACATGGAGGTGTTCCGTTCGCCTGGCTATTTGGCGCGCCTGAACGCACCTACCGAGTGGTCCACCCGTGTGCAACCTGGCATGACGAACTTTTTGCGTGGTCCCTGCGAAAATGTGCTTTCTCTGGGCAGTGGAACCGGGGGCGCCATAGCTACCGCGCGCATCCGTATAGCCGACGCACAATCGGCATTGACGCGGCGCAAGCTGTCTGCCGCGGCGTTGTCGCTATCGGGAGTGCCCGGAATCACCTCGGTCCACTTGACTCGGCACGAGTTGGCGTTGTCTGGACTCGCTACTAGCGAGACCGCTCTGCGTCCACCATCGGAACCGGTTGCCTTCGACTACCTTCTCATGCTCGAAGCGATTGATGTAAAGACGCTGCAAAACGAAACCTTGCGGGTGAACCAAGTGTTGCAAGACGCGGGCGCTATGGAAGTTGATATCGGTTGCTACGCCCTCGGTTTCGAGTTGTACGCACCACACTGACGTGTTCGCGTCGAAGCAAGCAGACTATGACTGAAGAAAATAATTCTTGGCAACGCGAGGTCGACTTTCTGGTTCTAGGCGGCGGCAGTGCCGGCTGTGTACTAGCCGATCGCCTCTCGGAAAACGGCCGCTACAGCGTACTGCTGGTTGAAGCTGGTCCGGCAGATAACAACCCTTTTATTCACATTCCTGCTGCTTTCCTGAAGTTGATTGACCATCCTAAGCTTAGTTGGCGTTACCGTTCCGAGCCGAACGCCCTTCGCGGGGACCGCGTTATCGATTACCCGCAGGGCCGCATGCTTGGCGGTACTGGTTCCCTCAACGGCATGCTCTACGTGCGTAGCGCCCGTACCGAGCACAACAGCTGGGTGGCGCAAGGCTGCAGCGGCTGGTCGTACGACGATATGATGCCTTACTACACGCGAATCGAAAACCTCAACGGCAGTTCGCCTGACCATCCGATGCCAGTATCGGATTTCACAGAAAGCCATCAGCTGGGGCGGGCTTTTCTGGAAGCCTGCGGGCAGGCAGGTCTACCCGTACACGACACCCTCAACGGACCTGAGCGCGAAGGCGCAGCGGCTTTTCATCAAAATCGACTCAGCCGCCGCCGGAGCGGCCCTGCTCAAACCTACTTGCGGCGGGCCAGAGGCCGAAGCAACCTGGAGGTTATGACCGGCACGTTGGCGCATCGGTTGCTATTCGAAGGTCGCCGCGTTGTAGGGGCAACACTTCATGGTCCCGCGGGCCAGTTGCGTGTGCGCGCAGCGCGCGAAGTGGTGGTTGCTTGTGGCACTGTGCGCTCGCCGCAGTTGTTGCAGCTCTCTGGCATTGGACCAGGTTCGCTGCTGCAGTCACTGGGCGTTCCAGTCCGGGTGGACAACGGCAGCGTCGGCGCCAATTTGCGCGACCATTACTCGGTGCGTCTTACCCAACGTGTCGCAGGTATCGGTACGCTCAACGAGCGTACGCGAGGACTCGCTTTGGGTGCGGAAGTATTGAAGTATGCGCTGTCGGGGAAAGGTATTCTGACGATGGGAGCCAGCATTTGCGGGGCCTTTGCAAAAAGCAGCGATGCCCTCAATTCGCCCGATTTGCAGCTAAGTTTTGCGCCAGCCAGCTTCGAGCCTGGCACTTATGCCTTGGAACGCGAGCGTGGCATGACGATCGCGGTCTACCAGTCCTACCCTGAGAGTAAAGGTACTGTTTGCGCTCGCTCGGCAGATGCGACTGAGGCGCCTGCCATTACGCCTAACTATTTATCGACACCGGGTGACCGTAATGCGCTGCTGTCCGGCCTGCGATTGGCGCGCCGCGTATTTGCCATGCCGGCGTTGCGACCCTGGTGCGTGAAGGAGACCTTACCGGGTGGTGACGTGGTCAGTGACGACCAGTGGCTTGACTACGCAAACACAAAGGGCGTTTCAGGCTACCACTTGGTGGGCACCTGCCGAATGGGGGGGGATGATGAGTCGGTGGTTGACCCTAGCCTAAGGGTGCGCGGCATGGTTGGGCTGCGTGTGATTGATGCCTCCATCCTGCCCAGTTGCACTTTGGGCAACTCCAATGCACCCACCATGATGGTGGCCGAGAAAGGCGCAGCCATGCTGCTTGCCGAAGCCGATAAAACACGCTAAGGCAATCCGAATATGACTGTTGAGAATACTGCCCCTCAGAGCGAAACTGACTACGACCTGATTGTTATTGGCGCAGGATCCGCTGGTATGGCAGCGGCGCTGTTTGGAGCTATTGAAGGGCTTAGGGTGCTGCTACTTGAGAGCAGCGAACTGGTGGGTGGCACCACTGCGTTGTCAGCTGGAGCCATGTGGATTCCTAACACCCACTTGTCCATTGGCTCGGGCGATACACCCGCGAAGGCGGCTAACTACCTTGCGCACGCCACCGAGGGCCGCAGCCCAGAGACGATGCGCAAGCAATTCCTGACGCTCGGTCCCGCAGCTGTGCACTGCCTGGACACCGAGTCCGAAGTGAAGATGCGCGCCTTCGACCGACACCCTGACTATTTGTCGTCGCTGCCGGACTCGACCACTCACGGACGCGCGCTCGAATGCCTTCCTCTGGACGGCCGCCTGCTCGGCAACGCCTTCGATCTGGTGCGCCCACCAATCCCCGAGTTCACAGTGCTAGGTGGAATGATGGTCGACCGCATCGACATTGGTCATCTGCTGAACATGATGCGCTCCTTGACTTCCTTCGGTTACTCGGTCCGCCTCGTACTGCGCTACTTCGTTGACCGCCTGCGTTATCCGCGCGGCACCCGACTGGTGATGGGGAATGCCCTGGTCGGCCGGTTACTGCTGTCGTTGCGTAAGCGTCAAGTCCCTGTCTGGACAGGAGCGCGAGTCGAGCGTCTGTGCAGTGAGCAAGGTCGTGTCACTGGCGTAATTGTCAAACATAAAGGCCGTATATTGGAGCTAGGTGCCAGGCTTGGCGTGGTGCTGGCTGGGGGCGGTTTCAATGACCACGCAGCCTCGCGCAAGCAGCTCATCCCCGACCAGGTGCGTTACACGCCGCGTTCGAGTACTGCGTCAGGCGAACTCCAGCAGCAGGCGATTGGGCTCGGTGCGCGGCTGGGAAGTACCGAGGGCAGCAGTGCGTTCTGGGCCCCGGTTTCGGTCCGCAAGCGGGCCGACGGCTCGACCGCAGTATTTCCGCACTTCGTGCTCGACCGCGCTAAGCCTGGCACCTTGGTGGTAGATGGCAAGGGGCAGCGATTTCTTAATGAGAGTTCCGACTACCACCTTTTTGGTAAGCGCATGCTCGAAGCTGGCCATGCTGCCGGCCTCGGAGAGATGGCTTACTTAGTAGCCGATCACCATGCGCTGGTGAAGTACGGCCTTGGCATGTTGCGGCCTGGCGGACTCGGCATCGCCGCTTTCGTGCGCGATGGGTATCTGGTACAGGCGCCCACCATTGAGGCATTAGCGCAGCAGATCGGAGTAGATCCAGCAGGGCTGAAGGCCACTGTGCTGCGCATGAACGGCTTTGCTGAGACTGGAATTGACCTTGATTTTCAGCGCGGTTCTACCACGTACGAAAAGAACCTCGGTGACCCTACCTGTCATCCCAACCCCACGCTGGGTGCGTTGCACGAGGCCCCGTTCTATGCGATTCGCCTACACACTGGCGACATCGGTGCGAGCACTGGTTTGGTTACCGACACCGACGCCCACGTGCTGCGTGGCGACGTGCCGATCCCCGGTCTATTCGCCATCGGAAACGACATGCAATCCGTAATGGCGGGCAGCTATCCCGGCCCAGGTATTACGCTCGGTCCCGCCATCGTTTTTGCTTATGCGGCAGTGAAGGCTGCCCAACGAAAACCTCCATCTTCTGAAGGAATTACCGAATGAAAGCAATCGCAAAACTCAAGCCCGAACCGGGTGCAATGGCACTTATCGACGTGGATAAGCCGGTCCGTAAAACAGGCGAAGTGTTGATTCGCATTTCGGCTGGCGGCATCTGCGGCACCGATGTTGCCATTTGGAAGTGGTATGAAGCGGTCGTCGGACAATATGCGCCATCTTTCCCCTTGATCGTCGGTCACGAGTTTGCCGGCACAGTGCTGGAAGTAGACAGTACAAGTACGCGGGTCAAGCTAGGCGCCACGGTAGCCGTCAATCCGCAGATTGCCTGCGGTCATTGCCACTATTGCGGCCTCGGTCGGCCGACGTTATGCGACAACCGCAGGCTGATGGGCGGACGCATCAACGGGGGGTGGACTGAATTCGTGAGCGTTCCGGAGTGGAATGTCCATCCTCTGCCCCACGGCATCGACAGCGCAGTGGCGCCACTTCTCGAGCCGCTTTCTGTCGCAACCCACGCGGTCATCGAGCGGGTTCCTGTCCGTAGCGGCGATGTGGTTGTAGTCATCGGCGCAGGACCCATCGGGATTTTGTGCGCCATTCTTGCCGTGGCTGCGGGCGCATCCAAAGTAATGGTCACCGGCGTCGCGGCTGACAAGACCAGATTGTTGTTGGCCAAGGAAATCGGTGCAATTCCGGTCAACATTGACGAAGAAGATCCGATGTTGGCACTGCGTAAACTGCAGGCCGACGGCGCCGACATCGTGTACGAAACCAGCGGTGTTGCAGCGACTTTGAATCAAGCTATAGACATGACCCGGAAGGGTGGCAGTGTTGGACTGATCGGCCTTTGCCATGGGCCCAGCACTCTCAGAAGCACTCCGATTGTGTTGAAGGAGTTGGCACTTATCGGATCTCGTGGTTACAACGAAGCAACGTGGACAGTCATGATGAACGTTCTGCCCAACGTCGCGAGCGACGTCTTACGCCTTATCACCCATCAAGTGGAATTTCGCGACTTCGAGCGCGCGTTGAAGATGGTCGAGAGCCGCGAAGGCAGCAAGATCGTGCTGCGACCATAGACGTATCAAGAGTTTCCCCCCCATGGCCATCAGGCAGCTTTATCCACCCACTCAGGAGACAATCCCATGAAAATACGTAGCATTCTTACTATCGCGGCTCTCGCCGCCGCCTGTGCTGGAGCTTCGGCACAGATCCAGGAACGTACCATACGCTTCGGCCACGTCGTACAACCAGGTCACCCGATCTCGGTTGGCACCCAAAAATTCGCAGAGATCGTGGCGGCCAAGAGTGGCGGGAAAATAAAAATACAAGAAATTGGCGGTGGCAGCCTGGGTGGCGAGCAGCAGCAGTTGAGTGCAGTGCAGGGTGGCGTGCAGGACATCACTCCTCCCTCAGCGACCATCATGGGCGCGGTGGTTAAGGAGTTCACGCTGCTGGATATCCCGTTCTCTTTCAACAAGGCTGAGCAGGTCGACGCCCTACTCAGCGGCCCATTCGGCCAAGCGCTGATGGCCAAGCTGCCAGAAAAAGGCTTGGTGGGCCTGGCCTTCTGGGAGACAGGATTTCGTAATTTCACCAACAGCCGAAAACCCATTATCAACGTGGAGGATCTGAAGGGCTTGAGGCTCCGCGTCATTCCTAACCCGCTGTTCATTGAAAGTTTTAAAGCGCTGGGGACCAATCCAATTCCAATGGCATTCCCTGAGTTGTACGGCGCTTTGGAGTCCAAGGCCATGGACGCACAGGAAAACCCCTTCAGCGTTGTACTAACTAGTAAGTTTTATGAGGTGCAGAAGTACCTGAGTGTTACCAACCACGTCTATACCGCCAATCCGGTCGTGATGAGCAAGAAGGTTTGGGACAAACTTTCTGCCGCCGAGCAAAAGATCATTAAGGAGGCCGCGGTCGAGGCCGCCACTTACCAGCGCAAGCTGAGCCGCGACGCCTCTGCGGGCGCACGCAAGGAACTGGAGACCCAGGGTATGCAGATCAATGATGTGCCGGCTGCCACGCTGGCCAAGATGCGTGAGCTTACTAAGCCTGTGTCCGAAAAATTCGCGGACTCCTACGACCCAGCATTGGTAAAGATATACCGCACTGAGATGGACCACGTACACGCCACCATTCGCTGAGGTTTGAGCAGGCGTCTCAGGGCGCCGCATCGACGTTATTGAGTAACCGAGCACTGTGCAAAAACTCAAAAGGAGACAAGTTCATGATTGATAAATTTATAGATGGGTATTGCAAACTCATCAGCTACGTGATCGCCGCGATGCTCGCGGTGATGGTGGTGCTGGTGTTTGGCAATGTGTTCATGCGCTACGCATTCAATTCGGGCTTTACTGTCTCCGAAGAGCTGTCGCGATGGCTGTTCGTTTGGGTGACCTTCCTGGGTGCTGTGGTGGCCCTGCGCACAAATGGACATCTGGGCACCGACATGCTGGTGGGCAAGCTGGGGCCTGCAGGCAAGCGAATCTGCATGGGCCTGTCCCTGCTGCTGATGCTGTACTGCGTCTGGCTCATCTTCAAAGGCTCCTACGATCAATCGGTTGTTAACTGGACTTCCACCAGCGCCGTGATGGAAGTCTCCATGAGCTACTTCTACGCTTCGGGCATGGTTTTCTCCGTTCTGGCCGTCCTGATTCTTCTGAGCGACCTGTGGCGACTGCTTAGCGGAAAGATCGATGACGACCACCTGATGTTGATTCAGGAGTCTGAAGAATCCCCACACGGCGATGCCGGCGGCGCACACTAATAACGGACTCTGACATGACGATCACCATTTTTCTGGGCTCGATGCTCGCCGCCATGGCGCTGGGCGTTCCAATCGCTTTTTCTCTGCTGTTGTGTGGCGCCGCCCTCATGTGGCATATGGACATGTTCGACGCGCAAATCCTGGCGCAGAATCTGATCGAAGGCTCCAACAGCTTCCCGCTTCTAGCCGTCCCCTTTTTCATGTTGGCTGGCGAGATCATGAATGCAGGCGGTCTGTCCCGGCGCATCGTGAACTTCGCCATGGCACTGGTCGGCCACATCAAAGGGGGGCTCGGCTATGTGACCATTGTTGCCGCTGTCATCATGGCGTCCCTGTCGGGTTCTGCCGTCGCCGATGCAGCCGCGCTCGCCGCGCTTCTGTTGCCCATGATGGTGGCCGCAGGGCATGACAAGGCGCGTTCCGCCGGGCTGATTGCGTCCGCTGGCATCATTGCCCCGATCATTCCGCCCAGCATTGGCTTCGTGATCTTTGGTGTGGCCGCCAATGTGTCGATTTCCAAGCTATTCATGGCGGGTATCTTTCCGGGTGTCTGGCTGGCTGTATCGCTGGTGTTCACCTGGTGGTGGCTGGTTCGCAAGGAAACGATTGCCCCGCCCCCCCGTAAAACCCTGGCCGAAGTGCTTGAGGCCATGCGCTTGGCCACCTGGGCCCTGGTGTTGCCGTTCATCATTGTGTTTGGCTTGAAGTTTGGTGTGTTCACACCGACCGAGGCGGCCGTTGTCGCAGCCGTGTACTCGCTGTTTGTCTCCACGGTCATTTACCGCGAACTCAATTTCAAGAAACTGGTGCCGCTGTTCGTGTCGGCGGCCACTACCTGTGCCATCGTAATGTTCCTCGTGGCTGCTGCGATGGTGTCGGCTTGGTTGATCACCGTGGCTGACCTGCCTGCGCAAGTCGTCGCGTTGCTAAATCCGCTGCTGGACAGCCCACGGCTGTTGATGCTGGCCATCATGGTGCTGACAATGGTGGTCGGCACGGCGCTGGATATGACGCCGACCATCCTGTTGCTGACACCGGTGCTTATGCCTGTCGTCAAGGCGGCGGGCATTGACCCGGTCTACTTCGGTGTGCTGTTCATCATCAACAATGCGATTGGCCTGATCACACCACCGGTAGGAACCGTCCTTAACGCCGTGGCCGGTGTGGGCAAAGTCAGCATGGACGAAGTGACCAAGGGTGTGATCCCCTTCATGATCGCCCAGTTCCTCATCATGTTCCTAATGGTGGCCTTTCCGCAAATTGTCATGGTACCTGCGCACTGGTTTTACTGATAAATAACTTTGGGAAAGTAAATTCCTGAGTGATCTTTTGAAACTTCCAGGATATGTGGGTGAGTCTTTGATATTGATGCGATAGGCCCAAAGGAAGTTTCCTAGAGATGGCGAACAACTGCCTCGTAGCGTGACATCGTTTATGAAAGTGAAAAGAATATGAGCGCATCCGATTTTGCCGGCATAAAAGTTCCTGACCTGCATGGCGCTGTGGCCTTGGTCAGCGGCGCCAGCCTTGGCATTGGTGCTGCCGTTGCGCGAGCTTTCGGCGCGCAGGGAATGAAGGTGGCAGTACATTACAACCGGTCTCAAGGGCCAGCCATGGAGGTGGCCCGGGCGATTGAGGCTGCTGGGGGCCAAGCGATGCTGGTCGCAGCAGATGTCCGTGATAGTGCCGCCATTCGCGAATGTGTGGGCAGTGTTCTTCAGAAATTTGGTCGCATTGATGTATTAGTTAATAACGTCGGCAGCCTGGTTAAGCGTGCACCGCTATCTGAAGTAACGGATGAACTTTTCGACGAAATCTTGAACATCAATGTTCGCTCAATGATAACTTTCAGCCGCGAAGTGGTGGGCGCAATGTGCCGCCAAGGTTCTGGCGGAAGCATTATCAACGTGACCTCGACCGCGGCACGCACTGGCGGTGGGCCTGGCTCCTTGCTCTACGCTGGTTCCAAGGGATTTATCAACACTGCGACACGTGCGCTGGCTCGGGAGCTAGTGCCTCACCGTATTCGAGTCAATGCTGTGGCACCAGGCGTAATTCAAACCCCACTACAGGAAAAACACTCCACCAAAGAGATGCTAGAGGCTTTCAAGGCAACCATTCCCATGGGTCGTCTCGGCACTGTCGAGGAGTGCGTTGGGGCTTTCATTTACTTGGCCTCTGAATCTTTGTCTGGTTACGTCACTGGTCAGATATTGGAGGTGAACGGGGGGCAGTTCATGCCCTAAGAAACTCGATCAAGAATTTTTTTGGTGGAGTACACACGAACATCGTCAAAGCGTCGCTTCGATATTTTATTGATTGCTGATTGCTGATTGCTGATTGCTGAATGTGTTTGGGTAGCCTGCATCGACAAATCCATTCTTGGCAAGTGCAGCCGAATTCACTGTCTTTTAATGGAAACAAAGTATGAAATGTTTGATTCTTAAATCCCTAGTTGCTGCGGTGGCCATTTCCTCTTTCGGCTTGGCAGGGGCACAAGCCATTAAAGAGCGAGCAATAAAAATTGCTTTCAGTCAAAACGATACACACCCTCAAGGCATCGGCGCAAAACGATTTGCCGAACTTGTTGCCAACAAGAGCGGTGGAAAGATGAAAGTCAATCTGTTCGGAAGTGCGAAGCTTGGCGGTGATGTGCAAGTTCTCTCATCTCTTCAGGGAGGAACGGTTGAAATGCAGATTACGACCGGGGGGCTGCTTTCTTCGATTGTTAAGGATTTCGAAGCGATCGAGTTGCCGTTCGTCTTTCAAAGTCCAGAGGAGGCTCTGGCAATATTAGATGGGCCCTTTGGAAAAAATATGTTCAGCAAATTACCGGAGAAAGGTTTGGTCGGGATGGCTTATTGGGACTTCGGTTTTCGAAATGTCACCAACAGCAAGCGGCCCATCACAAAGCTGGAGGATCTGAGTGGATTGAAGATTCGCGTGATTCAGTCCAACATTTACCTCGATACGTTCAAGGGGCTGGGTGCTAATGCAGTTCCGCTGCCATGGCCTGAGTTGTATGGTGCTATGGAGCAAAGGGCGGTAGACGGACAGGAAAATCCCGCTTCAGCCATCGAGAACGCGAAGTTTTATGAGGTGCAGAGCTATATGTCTTTGACTCAGCATGTATACAACGCGAATACCGTGCTGATGAGCAAGAAGTTCTGGGATCAACTGTCGGATGTGGAAAAGAAGATCATTCAGGATGCAATGAGTGAAACCACGCCGTTTCAGCGACAAATGTCAAGAGCCAATGATGAGTCTGCGGTTGAACTTCTGAAAAAAGCGGGAATGAAGGTCAACACCGTGTCTCCCAGCGAGAGAGCGCGTATGCGGGACGTCCTTAGGCCCGTGCTGGAAAAGCACAGCGCTCCAATTCGCAGCACCGTAGACGACTTGAATGTCGAGTTGGCGAAACTTCGTGCAACAGTGAAGTGACCTCAATCTGCTAGAGCTAACTTCGTAAACACCCGTATACACATATGTCAAAGAAGATTTTTATTCTCAACGGTCCCAATCTCAATCGGCTTGGTACGCGCGAGCCACATCTTTATGGGAGGGAGACGTTGGCAAGTCTGGAGCAGCGGTGTAAAGCAAAGGCTCAAGCATTGGGGGTGGAATTGGCGTTCAGGCAAACGAATTTCGAAGGCGTGCTAATTGAAAGTGTTCATGACGCCATCGACCATGCTGACGGGCTGATCATCAATCCCGCTGGGCTCACTTTTACGTCCGTGCCTCTTATGGATGCCTTGAAGATGTTCGATGGCCCCAAAGTGGAATTGCACATCACCAATGTCCACCAACGTGAGGCCGTTTATCACAAATCACTTGTTTCAAAAACGGCCACCGCGGTGATGGCTGGATTCGGAACAGATGGATATCTGCTCGCATTGGAATGGATGGCAGAACGCTTGGTGGAAAACCAGAAGAAAGATATCTAATGCACTTCATCATCTACTGCCTTGACGTGCCAAACAGTGCTGAGTTGCGCGCCAAGCATCTCGAAGCGCACAAGGCTAATCTTTCATCGGCGCCTTTCAAGATTCTGGTATCGGGGCCTCTGCTTGAGGAGGACTGCGAAACGATCAATGGCAGCTGCCTTCTCATTGAAGCGAAAGATAAGGAAGAAGTTATAAGCTTTCTTCGTGACGATCCTTTCACCAAAGCGGGCATATGGGAAAAAGTCGAGGTGCGACATTTTGCGAAATGGCGAGACAACCGGTGACACCGGTTAATAGGTTTCATCTTGACCACGTTGCAGACAGCTGCCGTTCGAATATCCGTGGCCGCACCAGAACGTGAAAATTTACCAAGTTAAGTTATGCGCGAGGTCGAGGTGGCCGCTTCATATCAGGGCAATATTGCCAGCGCTCATCTATCTGGTAGGGAGAAAGGTACGCCATGTCACTTCTAGGAAAATCAGCCATTGCCATGTGGTGGGATATGGCACCGGAGTATCGGGACGAATTCGAGGATTGGCACTCGCATGAGCACTTTCACGAGCGACTAGGGATTCCCGGCTTCCTCAGAGGGTCCCGATGGTCGAATGCAACCGGTGGGAACGGGTTTTTCGTAATGTATGAACTTGAGGAGTATGAAACTCTGACATCGTCGCATTACCTTGCCAGTCTGAATGCTCCGACTCCGTGGTCGACAAAGATGATGCCTTATCACAGCAACATGGTCCGTAGCCAATGTCGCGTACTTGAGAGTCATGGTGGCGGTATTGCAAGGCTGGCGCTGACTCTGAGGCTGTCACCGCAGCAGGGCCTCGCCGAAAAACTGGGAAGCGACTTACGCCGTGTGAGCCAGGAGATCAGAAATCGACCGGGCTTTACCGCGGGGCATCTACTGCAAGCTCAGACCCCTGCCCTTGCGTTCACCGTGGAGCAAAAAATCCGTGATCGCGGTGATGGGACTGCTGACTGGATTTTCATTGTGTGTGGCTACGACCAGTCCGCAATGGAAAAACTTCGGGAATCAGTCCTAAATCAGGACTCGCTGGTCCGAGCGGGAGCATCTCATGCGCAGATTAGTGCCATATATACGCTTTCGCACTCCATAGTGCCAGGGGACATCGCCTAAGCGTTCGGTACAGCTGCGGCTCCCAACGAAATGACACTCTTTTGGCATTGGATATGAACATGATTAATGGCAACACTGAAATTCTCGCCCACATTGGCTACCCTACACACGCCTTCAAGGCGCCAATGATCTTTAACCCCTATTTCGAGCACATTGGGGTCAATGCCATCGTGGTTCCAATGGGGTGTCAAAGTCAGGACTTTCCCACGTTCCTAAGGTCAGTGCTCAAGCTCACGAACACTCGTGGTGTGATCATTACCATGCCACATAAGGTTGTCACTGTGGGCCTGCTTGATGAAGTTACACCTACCGTGCATGTGGCAGGGGCCTGCAACGCTGTCAGACTCACTTCAGATGGACGCTTGGTAGGTGATATGTTCGACGGCGCTGGATTCCTACGTGGAGTGCAGCGCAAAGGTGTAAACGTAAAAGGCGCCAGAGTCTTGGTAGTTGGCTGTGGCGGTGTCGGCTCGGCCATTGCAGCCTCGCTAGCGGGGGCAGAAATTGCTGCCATCAGTCTGTTCGACGTCAACACGGCTTCGGCCCGCGCACTGGGGCAACGACTCAAGACTATCTATCCGGCCATTGAGGTAAAAATCGACAGTAACGACCCTGCAGGCCATGACCTTGTCGTTAACGCCACACCAATGGGAATGAACGAGGGTGATCCATTGCCAGTGGATGTGTCGCGTATATCAGCCAACACGTTTGTTGGCGAAGTTGTCATGAAGTCCGAAATGACTGCCTTCCTCCGCGCCGCCAAAGACCGTGGATGCGCGGTTCAAGTGGGCTCTGACATGCTGTTCGAGCAGATTCCCGCATACCTTGAGTTCTTTGGCTTCCCAACAACCTCGGCCGATTTGCTGCGTCAGATTGCCCATCTCCAGTATTGACGATCGCTGCATGAAGGGAGTCGGAACATCCCTCCATGGCGTGCGCTCGTTTGATTTGGAGTTGGATGTACGTTCGTGCATTTCTGCGATTTGCTCTTTATAAATTACACCCATGTCATCTACCCAAACATTTCATGCTTTAGTAACCGGCGCCACTGGCGGAATCGGCCATGGGATTTGCATGTCTTTGACTGAGCAAGCACGCAAGGGCGGGATCCGTTTGAGTCTGACGGCCGCTAGTTCCCAATATGGGGATAAATTGGATCGGCTATTGGATGAACTGCGAATGGAGGGCGTGCAGGCCCAAGGGGTGGCAGGCGATGTGACTGATCCCTCGCAGTGATCGCATGCTTGTGGAAGACGCCGTAGCTCAAGGCGGAGACATACATGCGCTGATCTGCGTAGCCGGTGCGGCCAGCGCAGGAAGACTTGCTGATTTGCCTGTGGAGCAGTGGGACATGAGTTTCAACCTCAATGTCCGTTCGGTTTTTCTGATGGCGCAGGCCGGGCGTGCTTCTCTCTTAAAGACGAAAGGCAGCATAACAGCCGTGGCATCTATGGCCGGCCTGCAGCCCTTCCCTGGGTTGGGGGCCTACTCTCCATCCAAAGCAGCTCTTGTCATGCTGTGCAGGCAACTGGCGCAGGAATGGGGGCCGGACGGCATCCGTACCAACAGTGTTTGTCCTGGAATGGTCCGAACTCCCCTGACAGAAGCTGTCTATCAAGATGAGGGCACGCTGCATCGGCGCGAGGCTTTGGTGCCGATAGGCCGCATTGGTCGGCCAGACGACATCGGACAGGCGGTCGCCTACTTAGTGAGCGATGCGGCGTCGTATGTCAATGGAGTGAACTTGGTGGTCGATGGTGGTGTGTCAGATCACATGCTTGCGATGATTCCCGGGAAACCAGGCACGCCCAAGTAATTACATTGCATTGGTAATCCCCCCGGTAAACCAAAGGCGCCAGAAGTAGAATTTTCTTAGAAAGAAGTTCTACATTCAGAGATTCAGATTAACCGATAGCCAGATCATGGATGCGCTCAAACGCGTTGAATCTGGATTGCCCGTACCGGAGCTGGCCGCGACATGTGAGTCAGCACCGCGACGTTTTACAAATGGCGGGCCAAGTGCGGCGGCATGCATACCTCCATGATGACCCGCATGAAAGAGCTTGAAGAGGAAAACCGGCGAATCAAGAAGCTGTATGTCGAAGCCCAACTCAAGGCTGACATCGTGGCCGAGGCCCTCGCAAAAAAGTGGTGAGGCCATTTCGCAGACGTGAGATGGCCAAACAAGCGGTTGAGCACAAGGGTGTCGCCATCAGGCTTGCCTGTGAAGCCTTTCGGGTGAGCAAGTCCTGCTACCGGTATGAATCCAAGCAGAACGCTGAAAATGAAGAGATCGCCAACTGGCTGATTCGCTTGACCGACAACCACCGCAACTGGGGCTTTGGTTTGTGCTTCCTGTACCTGCGTAATGTGAAGAAGTTCAGCTGGAATCACAAACGGGTTTACTGGATCCACCGGGAGCTGGAACTCAATCTGCGAATCAAGCCCAGAGGGCGACTGGTGCGGGACAAGCCCGAACCACTGGCCATGCCAAGGCCATGAATGAGGTCTGGTCGATGGACTTCATGCATGACCAATTGGAAGACGGCAGGAGCCTTCGGCTGTTCAATGTCATCGACGACTTCAACCGTGAAGCGCTGGGCATTGAAGTGGACTTCTCACTACCATCCGAACGTGTCATTCGCTCGCTCACGCAAATCATTGGCTGGCGGGGCAAGCCAGTCGCGATTCGCAGTGACAACGGCCCTGAATACATCAGCGCCGTGATTCAAGACTGGGCCAAAGGCATGGGCATCCGGCTTGATTACATCCAGCCTGGCAACCCCCAGCAAAATACCTATGTGGAGAGATTCAATCGGACAGTGCGCTACGAGTGGCTTTCGCAAAATCACTGGTCAACTATTGACGAGGTTCAGGAGCATGCTACGCAATGGACCTGGTCCTACAATCACGACCGCCCGCACATGGCCCTGGGTGGATTCACCCCGAAGCAGCACCTGGCCAAGGCTGCATAAACCTTCTACTTCTGAAGTCAGTGGAAAACGGGGGGATTACCGAAGTTGCTCGAATGGTCTTGAAGAAAGTGCAACATGGATTGGACTTCACCCGCTTGCGTAGACAAATTTCAGCTTCCAGTTAGAAGCTGCTCGAATGCCAGCGGGCTCAGTTGGTCTAGGTGACTGTGCCTGCGGACTCGATTGTAAAAACCCTCAATGTAATCAAACACGTCTGACTTGGCTTCCTGCCGGGAAGCATAGATGCGTCGTTTTATTCGTTCCTTCTTCAAGCTGCTAAAGAAAGACTCGGCAACCGCATTGTCCCAACAGTTCCCACGCCGACTCATGCTGGGTACCAAGTGGTTGTCCCTGCACCAGCGGTTGAAGTCATCGCTGCCAAACTGGCTTCCCTGGTCGGAATGAATCATCACTGGGGCTTTGGGGCGCTTGCGCCAAACGGCCATCGTGAGCGCATCCAAAACCAACTCTGTGGCCATGGTGGAGTTCATCGACCAACCGACCACCATGCGCGAGTACAGGTCAATCACGGCGGTCAGGTACAACCAGCCTTCATGGGTTCGGATGTAAGTGATGTCGGTGACCCATACCTGGTCAGGCAAGGCGACTGTGAATTCCCTTTGCAACCGGTTGGGCGCCGTAGTTGCTGGCATTCCAACTCGGTAGCGTGGACGCTTGTAGCCACGCACCGAGCGAAGTTGGGCTTGGCGCATAAGACGTGCCACACGCTTCTGGCTGCACGCAATACCGTCTTCACGCAGGTCGCGATGGATGCGTGGGCTGCCATAGATGCCTTGGCTGTCGTCAAAGGATTGCTGGATGCTTGCCAGCAATACATCGTCGGCCAGGGCACGTTTCGACTTGGGTTTTTCCTTCCAGGCGTAATAACCACTACGCTGTACGCGCAGAACACTGCACATGCTGTTGAGCCGGAACTGGCCTTGGTGCTCGGCCATGAATGCGTACTTCACCCGGACAGCTTGGCAAAGTACGTTGCGGCCTTTTTTAGGATATCGCGCTCCTCGTTGGCTCTTTTGAGCTCCGCTTTGAGCCGGGATACCTCCGCCTTGAGTTGGCTTGTTTCTGCGCATCCTGTACCCGACTGCTCTTTGGCAAGCCGCACCCACAGGTATAGGCTTTTGTCCGACATGCCCAGCCGCTTGGCAACATCCACCACCCCGTGACCACGCTCGGTCACCTGCTTGACTGCTTTCGCCTTGAATTCAGCGGGGTATCTCACTCTCTTCATTTCTCACTCTCCAGTTCAATTTCGACCTTAACAGGTGTCTATTGAAGCGGGTGAAGTCCACGGGCTCACGCATGGCGCATGCAATGGCCAAGGTAATTTACTTTTTTCCATTAACTAGGTTTCAATAGTCCTTGCTCAAGGGGATGCACCAGATGCACCTTCACGGTTAAAAAGGTGAAGCCCTTGCTTGGTTTGGATCAGGATTCGGCCGTCATTGTGGAAGTCGGCAAAGTGGCTGTTTAAATGGGCTCGTTTGCCATTGGGGATGGTTTCCCACGCTTCGCCTATGTTCAGCGGTGGCAAGTACATACGCTGCCCCTCGCCAAAGTTGCCTCCGATGTCATCAATTACAGCAGTCCATTCGTCTTCTACTATGCGAAGCGCCTCTTGAACCGCGGCAATGGCCTCTGAGGAATTCATACTCACAGGCCCGGCCCATAGCAACCGAAAAACAAGCTTTAAACGATCATGCTTTGGTAGGCGCTCTTCGGTTGGCACGGCTTGCATGTTGTCTCCTTATTTGGCGCTATGTTCTGAAGAATATTTTGCTCGCGTTGAGTGCCTACGAGTGAAATTTTTGCATGGGTTCGGTTCCGAACGTGAGGTCTACTATGCCCAGGAACATCCGCCAGGACGCCAAGGTCTGTCGGACTTCACCGTTGCCGATAGCCTGAATGTGGAGATTGACGGTGTCGCGTTTACCCATCGGCACTGTCCACCGGCTTATAGGTTGCGCTGTGGACGTTGGGCGGCAACACCGCGCCGACAGCCTGTCGGCGGCATTCAACAACCTCGCAGAGCAAGAGTCGCTTACCCGTCAACGCGACAAAGCCACTTTCATGGCCTGCCTCATACGACCATGGGGGTCGCCGCACCGTCCATGGTCAGAATGGCGCCGGTGACATAGCTCGCGCAGGGCGATGCCAGGAACAATACGGCGTTGGCGATTTCTTCCGGCTGTGCCAGCCGTCCCAGCGGGACATTGCGGGTAGCCCGGCTCAAAGCCTCTTCAACCGTGATTTGCTCCAGTTTGGCAGCGGCCTCCAGTCCTGACTGCAAGCGATCGGTCACGGTGGCGCCAGGATTCACGGCATTGATTCGAACGCCCCGGGACCCGTAAGCCGCCGCCAGGCCGGAACTGATCAGCATCAGCGCGGCATTCGCTGCTCCCCCGGGCAAGTGAATCGGGCTTGCCACTTTTCCGCCTGCCCCGACCACGTTAATGATGGCGCCACGGCCACGCTGTGCCATTTTCTTGATCACGAGATCAATCATGTGCACATAGGTGAAAAACTTGGCGTTCATAGCGTCATGCCAGGCTTGGGCGTTCAACTCGTCAGGCGGTGTGCGGCGCGCCGCACCGGCGCAATTGACAAGCACGTCGACATCTCCATGCAGCCGCTCAGCCTGGACAAGCGCCTGGCCGGCTTGCCCGTCGACCTGAAGATCTGCGGTAAATATCCCGATTTCTCCTTCTGCGCCGGGATACTCGCGAATCAGTTGCTGCAGCGCCAGGTCCAGGTTCGCCTGGCTTCGCGACACCAGGCTGACCCTGCACCCTTCCCGCAAGAATCCCTGGGCACAAGCCAGGCCGATGCCTTTGCTGCCCCCGGTGATGAGAACATGCTGCTTCGTCAGTTGCAAATCCATGGGTTACCTTTGCGTTCGGGGTTTGGTTTATTCGATCCGGATGCCGGCAGACTTGACCACCTGTCCGTAGCGAGCCAGATCGCGCTTGATCTCGCTATTGAATTGCTCGGCACTCCCGGGCGTTGCGTCAATCCCCATCAAACGAAGCTTCTCCCGGACTGTAGCGTCATTCAATACCGCGTTGAGTTCGGTATTGAGGCGGGTCACGATGGCTGAGGGTGTCTTGGCGGGGGCCAATATGCCAACCCATGAGTTAACAACGAAATCAGGCACCCCGCTTTCCATAAAAGTGGGGACATCCGGTAGCGCGGTAGCACGCTGGGCGCTGGAAACCGCAATGGCCCGCAGCTTTCCTGATTTGACATGACCGTAGGCCCCGGCAACGGCGGTGTAAACCAGGGGAATGGTTCCGCCAAGCACGTCCGTCATTGCCTGCCCGCCGCCCTTGTAGGGCACGTGGGTCAGGTTTGCATTCGTTCGCGCCTTGAGCAGTTCACCCGCGATGTGCGGCGTTCCCCCTGTACCCGACGTGCCAAAGGAAAGTCCTCCCGGCTGGGTTTTGGACAGCGCAATGACGTCCGACAGACTTTTCACCGGCACGTCAGGGTTGGCGACCAGGATCAGGATTGCATCCCCGATTTTTCCGACCGGCGCGAAGTCGGCGGCGGTATCGAACGGCGTCTTGGCAAACACATGGGGATTGATCACCATCGTGCCATCGAAGCCCAGGACCAGCGTATAGCCGTCCGGAGCTGCGGTCTTGACCAGGCTGGTTCCTATGTTGCCGGACGCGCCTGGCCTGTTGTCCACAATAATCTGCTGGCCCAGCCTTTTGCCGAGGTATTCGGCAATCAAGCGGCCACTGGTGTCCGTCACGCCGCCTGGCGTGAACGGCACAACGAGACGAATCGGCTTGCTGGGCCACGCGTCCTGCGCCTGGGCTGCAACCGGCAAGCCGCCCAGCGTGGCCATCAAGACCAGGCCGACGACACAAAATACGCTCCTGCGGGCGCGGTTGAAAGAATTTGATTGTTTATTCATTTTGTCTCCTCGTTTAGGGTGTTTAATGATCGGTCAGGTAGGGTCTGCGTAGCGTTTTTCGAATTCCCAGATCGCTTCGAACCCCATGAGCTTTGTGAGGTCGGCAAAGGGCATCAACGGCGTGGAGAGGCCTGCCGAGGAGCCGGTTTTCTTGAAGGATTCGTATACAGCCTTCATGGCTTCGGTCGCCGCGAGCAGCGCTGTCACCGGAAAGATGGCCAGCTTGTAGCCGATGGATTCGAGTTCCTGGTGACTCAGTACAGGCGTGCGCCCCCCCTCTACCATGTTGGCCAGCAAAGGCAATTCGAAACTGCGTCCGATCTGACGCATCTCTTCTTGTGTTTCTGGCGACTCAACGAACAAAATATCGGCGCCGGCGCGGGCATACGCTTCGGCTCTTCGCAGTGCTTCGTCCAGGCCCAGCGCGCTTCTAGCGTCGGTTCGGGCAATGATCAGGAAATCGCTGGAACTGCGTGCGTCGGACGCCACCTGAATCTTGCGCACCATGTCGGCGACCGGAATCACCCGGCGTCCGGGGGTGTGCCCGCATTTCTTGGGAAACTCCTGGTCTTCGAGCTGAATCGCAGCAGCCCCCGCTTCTTCATAGCCGCGTACGGTGTAGGCCACATTGAGCAGCCCACCATAACCGGTGTCGCCGTCGGCAATCAGCGGTGTTTTGGCCATGGAAGCCATCGCCTTGACCCGGCCCACCATGTCCGAGTAGGTGGCCAAGCCGGCGTCGGGCAAGCCCATGTGCGAAGCCACGGTGCCGAAGCCGGTCATATACAGCGCATCAAAGCCAAGCATGTCGGCCAGCCGCAACGACACCATGTCATGGATGCCAGGGGCGCTGAGGAGGCCAGGCTGCTGGAGACGTTCACGAAGTGCTTTTTTCTTGTCGTTCATAGGGGAGTCTTGAAGTTTTAAAATTGTATTTTTTGCGTCTGGATTACTCGGCGCTGATGCTGCCGCGCTGAGCGACCTGCGTCCATTTGGTGGTTTCCTGCTGGAGGAACTTCACGAACTCATCGGGCGGCGTCATCACGATCTCGGCGCCCTGGTCATGCATCTGCTTGATCAGGGCAGGGTCTGAAGTCACCTTCTTGAGGTCGCGATTGATCTGTGAAACGACGCCCTTGGGCAGACCCGTAGGCCCGAACAGCCCATACCAGTTGAGGGATTCCACACCTTTCAGACCCGCCTCCTTGAAGGTCATGGCTGCCGGAAAGATGGCCATGCGCTCGTTGGCAGCCACACCGATGACACGCAAATTTCCAGACTGGATATGTGGCAGTGCCGTCAGCACACTCGTCAGCCCCAAAGGCAGATGCCCGCCGATGATGTCCACCATGATGGGCGCCCCGCCCTTGTAAGGGACACCGATCGTCTTGAGTCCGCCGGATTGGCGGATCAGCTCGCCCGTCAGGCGCGTTTGCCCTTCTGAATAGCCAATCGCAACCTCTTCCTTGAGCGCGACCGCCAGGATATCCGTTAGATTTTTGTACGGACTTTTCCCGGCGACGACCAGCACCATGGGGGAAATCGCAATCCGCGTGATCGGGGTAAATGCCTTGGCCGTATCGTAAGGAAGCGATTTCATCAACACCGGATTGATGGCGTGGGAGCCGACGACCAATAACAAGGTGTGCCCGTCCGGGGACGATTTGGCCACGTAGCTCGAACCGATGGCGCCGTTGGCGCCGGTCCGGTTGTCCACCACCACGGGTTTGCCCCACAACTCTGACAGGCGCTGCGCCACGACGCGCGCTACGATGTCCGTGCCACCCCCGGCCGAATAGGGAACGACGATAGTTACCGGTTTGGTGGGCCAGTTGTCGGCTGCGGTTTGGGCATAAGGCGCGGAGGCTGCCGCGACCAGGCCAGCGAAAGCGACCAGTGCTGTGCGGCGCCGAATTAGTAGTTCTTGCATCGTTGTCTCCAGGTTATATACAACGATCCTTTGCAGGAGTCATGCCATCGAACACGCCAATCCTAAGTGATTGATTTACTTCAGAAAATATTTGTTAAGTATTTGCTACGATGTAGCATGCAACACATTTGAATCATTGATTTGGATTATTGAGACATAAAGTGAAACTGTGAACCAATCAATCGCACCGCAAAAGAGTCGGCCCCGGCTGTGCTTCCTGAGTTACCGGCAGATCCGCATGTTTGCCATGCCAATCGTCGCCGAGTACAGCGACCGGGCCGACATTGAAGTGGTTGACGGCAGTTTTGATGGTGCGCTGGCAACCGCCAAGGAGCGCATCGCCAAGGGGCAGGTCGATATGTTTGTCAGCGCCGGCTCCAACGCCAGCCTGCTGCGCAGCGGCATACAGGCACCGGTGGCAACCATTCAACTCAGCGGATTCGACATCCTGCAGGCGCTGATCAGCGCGCGGAAGCTGTCCGATCGCATTGGCATCGTGATGTATGGGCAAATAATTCCAGAACTGAACTCGGTCAAAGGCCTGCTCAATATCGAGATCCATCAGTACGCCTACCAGACACCGGACATGGCACGTCAGTGCATCCACCAGTTGCAGGCGAGCGGCGCTGAGGTCATTGTGGGATCGAGCCTAGTGGTCGAACTGGCGCAAGAAGCCGGGCTGCAGGGACTGCTCGCTTATTCACTCTCGAGCATCCGGCAAGGTTTTGACGATGCGCTGGAACTGGCCCGTGTGGCGCGACTGGAAGCCGGCCGCTATGAACAGCTGAACGGCGTGCTGCACAACTTGCCGGACGCCGTCCTGGCGGTCAACCATGATGGGCTGATCATTGCCGTCAACCCCGCGATGAAAGCGATCCTCGGGCGGGACAAAACCTCGCTGTTGGGGCACCCGCTGGCGACGCTGACACCCGAGTTGTCCCTGGTTGCCACACTGGCAACCGGCAAGGAGGAGCGCGGGGTAGTGCTGCGCCTGGCTGGGCGCGACTGGATCGTGAACCGCACGCCCATTCGGGAACACGGGGAAATCACAGGCGCAGCGATCACGCTATACGATGCGCGTGTCATCCACGAGGCCGACAACAGCCTGCGAATCCAGCACCGTCAAAATCAAACCAGCCAAAGCCCGGCGCGATACTGCTTCGACAGCCTGTTCGGCCAGAGCCTCGCCTTCACGCGTGCGGTGCAGACGGCGCGGCGGTATGCCCAGACCGACCTGGGGGTGCTGATTGTTGGCGAAAGCGGCGTTGGCAAGGAGCTTTTCGCCCAAGCTATGCATAACGAAAGCATTAGAGCGCGTAAACCTTTTGTGGCCGTGAACTGTGCGGCCTTTCCGGAGAGTCTGCTCGAAAGCGAATTGTTCGGCTACGTGGAAGGCGCGTTCACCGGCTCACGGCGTGGCGGCAAACGCGGGCTGTTTGAAGCCGCCCACACGGGAACGCTGTTTCTCGATGAGATCGGCGACATGCCCCTGACCTTGCAGACCCGGCTGCTGCGTGCGCTGCAGGAGCGCGAAATCATGCGCCTGGGATCGACCACCGCCATTCCTGTCGATGTGCGGGTGATGGTGGCGACCCATCAACCCTTGCGTGAAATGGTGGTGCAACGGCGGTTTCGCGAGGATCTGTATTACCGCATCAATACCTTGCGGCTGGCCTTGCCGGCGTTGCGCGAACGCCGAACGGATATTGTTCCGATGGCTGAACGGTTGGTGCGAAGCTGCCTGGAGCGGATGGGCTCCAGGCTCGACGCCGCAATGGCATTGGCCCCCTTGAACCCGTATCTGCAAGCCTATGCATGGCCCGGTAACGTGCGCGAACTCGAAAACTTCAGTGAACGTATCGCCGTGTTTCTGCTGCAATTCCAGCGGATCGAGGACATTGCTTACGAGGGACTGGAACTGGACTGTCCGGAGTTGTTCGAAGCCATGCCATCAAGCGTGCAGATGACACCGCTGTCCAACCACAGGCGTGCCTGTCTGGCTCTGGAAAAAACTAGCGGCAACCATACCCAGGCGGCTCAACAACTGGGGGTGAGCCGCTCCACCCTCTGGCGCTGGCGCCGACAGGACGACGGCATGCCCGAGTTGCTGGACCGTTGAGTTCAAGTCAAGCGGCACTGATGGCTTGCCCATGCCGCACGAATGTTGGGGATGAGCGCCATCAGCTTGTCAATGGCTGCGTGCATTGGCGTCAAGTGCAGCATGGTCTGCTTGAGCGCCCGACCCACACCGGCCAGAACACATTTGGCGGCTCGAAATGACTTGAAGCTCAGCGTCGGCGTGGTGGCGCGTGTGACGGCCCGATGGTCCTGCTCCACGATGTTGCTGAGGTATTTGTTTTGACGGATCAAGATATCGACACAGGCGTCGGCCTTGACACTTTCAATAGCGGCCGTATTGGCGCCGCTCTTGTCAATGCTGATCTTCTCTGGCGCGTCGTGAAGGTTGATGGATGGTGCTGGCCGACTCATCAACACGGCCATCCGACCTCGTTCTGTGCCGGACTCGGGTCGCCATTCTTCGAAACCTTGAGCAGGGATTTCACTTTCCGGGGAACTCCCTCCAGCTATAGTCTGACTGGGTAAGACTCGACGATAGCCGTGTTTCCTTGATGGTTGGTCTACACAAAACCCATTAGCGGCACGGATTAGTGCCGATCTACCGGTCGCTATACGACCGAACTGAGGAACTGACGGAGCACGCCATATATCTTGCGTCTGCAAGAGAGCGAAGTCAGATATCCCCCTAATTAAGACCTCATAGGGCCGATAAAAATTGCTGCAGTTCTGGCGTTTTCGGACGGCAGAAAAGCACCTCAGGCGGCCCCACTTCATGGACCTTTCCCTGATGCATGAAGACGACACGATCACTGACCTTGCGGGCGAAGCTCATCTCGTGCGTTACCAGCATGAGGGTCATGCCTTGTTCAGCCAGATCTTCAACGACTTGAAGCACCTCGCCGACGAGTTCGGGATCGAGCGCGGAGGTGACCTCGTCACACAGCAGCACCTCGGGGTCCATGGCCAGTGCGCGGGCAATGGCCACGCGCTGCTGCTGCCCGCCTGAAAGTTGTTCGGGCCGGTTGTCAAACTTTTCAGCCAGCCCGACTCGCGCAAGCAGCTGCTCGGCGCGACGGCGTGCCTGAGGCTTGGGAAGCGCCTTGACCAGCATCGGCGCCAGCATGACGTTTTGACCCACCGTCAGGTGGGGAAACAGGTTGAAGCTCTGGAAGATCATGCCCACGTTCTGGCGCAACTCACGCATGGCGTGCGGGTCATCGCTTTTCAGGGCCTGGCCATGCACCGTGAGCACGCCCTCCTGGAACTCCTCCAGGCCATTGATGCAGCGCAGCAAGGTGCTCTTGCCCGAGCCGCTTTTTCCGATGATGCAGACCACCTCGCGGCGCTCTATCTGCAGGTCAATGCCCCTGAGGACTTCGTTTGTGCCATAGCGCTTGCGCAGGCCCCGGATGTCCACCAGCGGAATGGTCTTGTGTGTGGGTGTTTGCATGGTATGTGATGTTGAGTTCAGTGCCGGACGCTGAGTTTGCGTTCAATTCGGCGGCTCCATAACGAAAGGGGAAAGCAGAGGGTGAAGTACATCAGGCCAACGCAGCCATACACCAGAAAGGGCTCATAGGTGGCATTGGCAATCATTTGGCCCGCCTTGGTGATTTCGACGAAGCCAATTACCGAGGCCAGTGCGGTTCCCTTGACGATCTGGATCAGAAAACCGACCGTGGGGCCGACGGCTATTCGCGTGGCCTGGGGCAAGATGATGTATCGCAGTTGCTCGCGAAAATTCATAGCCAAGCTAGAGGCCGCTTCCCACTGGCCGCGTGGAATCGATAGCACACAGCCACGCCAGATTTCGGTGAGATAAGCACTCGCGTAAAGGGTGAGGCAAACCGATGCAGCAAACAGCGCAGAAGTATCTATCCCGAGCAAGGATAGACCGAAATAGGTGAGGAACAACTGCATCAGCAGCGGCGTGCCCTGAAAGACTTGCACAAACAGCGCAACGGCGTTCGCGGCCCCGGGCAGCTTCGAGAGTCTTGCGATAAGCAGGATAAGCCCTACGATGCCACCGCCCACAAAGGCAATCAGCGAGAGGGCCACAGTCCAGCGCAATGCCATCAGGAGATTGCGCACGATGTCCCATAAGGAAAAGTCGACCATGTGGTGTCTCCGTGGCTCAGCGGCCGAATATGAAACGGGGCCCAGCCCAATTGAGCGTTTGCCTCAGCATGACTGCAAAGCCGAGGTAAACGACCGTCACGAGGATGTAGGACTCCATGCTGCGGAAGGTACGGCTGGAGATGAGATTGGCGGCATAAGAGATTTCCTCGGTCGATATCTGCCCGCAAACCGCCGACCCCAGCATCACAATGATGATCTGGCTAACCAGTGCAGGCCACACGCGCTCAAGCGACGGCGGCAGCACTACCCGGGTGAATATCTGCCAGCGGTTCAGCGCCAGGCTTTGTGCCGCTTCAATCTGGCCGGGATGCGTGGACTCAATGCCTGCACGGACAATTTCACACGCATAGGCGCCCAGATTGAGCACCATCGCAAGAATGCTTGCCGTTTCCGGCGAGAGCTTGACGCCCATGGCGGGCAAGCCGAAAAAGATGAAGAAAAGCTGGATGATGAACGGAGTGTTGCGGATCAGCTCCACATACGCGCCCACCATGGCCCGCAACCAGGCGGGGCCATGCACCCTCGACCAGGCGCAGGCGATGCCAAGGCAGGTGCCCGCCGGCGCGGCGATGGCGGTCAGAAGAGAGGTGAGCGCCAGGCCTTTGAGCAGCATGGGCCACTGCGCCAGCACAACAAGAAAATCCAGGCTCATGGTGTCAGGCAGGTGGGTGATTCAAAAAAGGAATGAAAGTGCGTTTGGCGGATGGGGAAAGCCGGGCCGCTGGCGTACCGCACCCGGCCTGTTCCCGCGCTTGCTTACTCTGGAAGGTCACCCAGGCTGCGACCGAGCCAGCGCTGCGCGTAGCTGTTGAGGGTGCCGTCAGCCTTGGCCTGGCGCAGGATCTCGTTGACCTTGTCGAGCAGTGCCTTTTCACCCTGGCGCGCCCCGACGAAATTGGGGGAGTCCTTGAGCAGCAGCTTGTATTCGGCCTGGACCTGCGGATTTTTCTGGATCGCCACCCCGGCCACGGCGGCGCCGGTGGCCAGCAGCTGCGTTTGCTGTGATACGAATGCGGCCACCGTCGAGCTGTCGTCCTCGAAGCGCTGAATCTTCAGCGTGGGCGGCGCCACCTGCTGCAGGATGTCATCCTGGATCGTGCCGCGGGTCACGGCAATCGACTTGCCCGAAAGGTCCTGAAAGCTCTTGATGCTGAGCGACTTGGGGCCAAAAATGGCTTGGTAGAACGGTGCATAGGCGACCGAAAAGTCGATCACCTTGGCGCGCTCCGGGTTCTTGCCCAGGGCCGAAACAATCAGGTCGATTTTCCGGGTCTGCAGGTAGGGAATCCGGTTGGGCGTGCTGACCGGCGTCATTTCGGCCTTCACGCCCAGCTTGTCGGCGATCAATTGCGCCACCGCCACATCCATGCCCTGCGGCTTAAAGTCGGGGCCCATGAAACCGTAGGGCGGAAAGTCGGTGGCGATGCCCAGCGAGATGGACTTCTTGGCCATGACGGCGCTCAGCGAATCATCGGCCTGGGCCGACATTGACGTCAGGAGGGCGAGGCCGGCGAGCAGGCCGGTCAATGCGGTGGCGAACTTGAATTTCATGATGCTTGGTTTCCCAAAAAATTGATGAACACCAGCTTCTTAGGCAAATTGCATGCCATGCGTCCATCACCGCCTTTCGAGGGGTCGGTTTCCCCCGCCTGCCGGGCACGCCCCGGCAGGCGCCACGGCGCGGGCACTGGTCTTGCTAGATGAATGCATGAACCATGAAACAATAATTTCTCAATGGCAAATTGTGTGGAACTTAGGTTCCAAACTTGTGCATGCCATGCATCAAGTTGGTGAGCCATGCACAAACCGAGCGCCATGACATGAAACAGGAAATCGAATCGCTCGATGCCCGGCTGCTAAAGGTCTATGAGCATCTGTCCGTCACAGACCGCCGTCTGGCCGACGTGGTGATCGCAAACAAGAAGAATTTGCTGGCCTATTCGGCCACCGAGCTGGCCGGACTGGCCGGCGCCTCCAAGGCGAGCACGGCACGGTTTTTTCGCCGCCTGGGTTACTCGGGGTTCAGCGACTTTCGCCAGCACGTGCGCGCCCAGGTGTCGCAGCAATCGCCGTTGGCCCGCATCGGCCGGGCGCCTGCGCGCCAATCGGAATCGGCCCGCTTGCAGGCCCATGTGCAAGACGATGTGGCGCGCCTGAAAAGCCTGCTCGACGGCCTCGAGCCAGACGGGCTGGCGCAGGCGCTTGACTTGGTGGTGCGGGCCCGCCGGGTCTGGATCGTGGGCTACCGCAACGGCTGCATGACCGCGTTTTACGCCAGCGCATTGCTGTCGCAGGTGCGGCATGACGTGCATCTTCTGAACGAGTTGTCAGGCCGTGAAGCAGAATTTCTGGCTGACCTCAATGACAGGGACCTGCTGCTGGCCGTGGACTTTCGTCGGCGCACCAGCCGGCTGCCCCGGATCGTCGCAGCCGCCAGGAGCAGCGACGCCCGTGTGCTGCTGCTAACCGACACCCCGCTGTCGGCGCTGGCCAGCCAGGCCGCCGCCATCCTGCACTGCCCCAGCCAGACCGAACAGGTGTTTGACTCCTATGTGAGCGCCGTCAGCCTGATCAACTACCTGGCCACGTCGATGGCCGCGCGCACGCCCGGGCAGGCGCATGCCCGCATGTCCCGCATCGAGCAGCTCCATGCCGCGCTCGGCGACCTTGAAACCGATTCTTAAACCCCACCCCGAGTAAACCTTGCCATGCACAACCTTTCGTCCATTTCAACCGACTACTTCCTGAACCCGGCTTTCCAGCCCAAAGCGCCCTATGGCGAGCAGCGCGCCCGCATCCTCAACGCTGGCGGGCTGGCGCGGGCCGAGCAGGAAATCACCGCCTGGCCCGGCTACCAGGTCACGCCCCAGCATGCGCTGGGCGCCTTGGCTCAGGCGCTGGGCGTGGCAGCCATTCACTACAAGGACGAAGGCTCGCGCTTCGGCCTTGGCAGCTTCAAGGCCCTCGGAGGCGCCTACGCGGTGGGCCGGCAGCTGTGCCGCGTGCTGGGGCAGCGGCTGGGCCGGGACGTGCAGCCGTCCGAGCTGCTCCACGGCGAGTTGCGCCAAGCCGCCTCAGACATCACCGTGACCTGCGCCACCGACGGCAACCACGGCCGGTCGGTGGCCTGGGGCGCGCAGCTGTTCGGCTGCCGCTGCGTGATCTATATCCATGCCACCGTCAGCGAGGGGCGCAAGCAGGCCATTGAACGCTTCGGCGCGCAGGTCGCGCGCACCGCGGGCAACTACGACGCCGCCGTGCGGCAGGCCGACCACGATGCCCGGGAAAACGGTCGCCATGTTATTTCCGACACGTCCTACCCCGGCTACATGGACGTTCCGCGCGATGTCATGCAGGGCTACCAGCTGATGGTCCAGGAAGCCGTGCAACAGCTTGATGCCTGGCCCACGCATGTCTTTGTGCAGGCCGGCGTGGGTGGACTGGCCGCCGCCGTCTGCGCGTATTTCTGGGAGCGCGACGCGCAGCACCGGCCTTTTTTCGCCGTGGTGGAACCGACCCGCGCCGACTGCCTGCTGCAAAGTGCGCGCAACGGCCGGCTCACGGCGGTTACGGGCGAGCTGGACACGCTGATGGCCGGCCTGGCCTGCGGCGAGGTATCGCTGCTGGCCTGGGAAATCCTGGAGCGCGGTGCCAACGCGTTTTGCACGGTAGACGATGATGCGGCCGTCGCAGTGATGCAGCTGCTGGCGCGCCCGCAAGGACGGGATGATGCGATTGTGGCTGGTGAATCGGCGGTGGCTGGACTGGCGGCCGCCATCGGGATCGCGCGCGATCCGGAGGCCAGGGCCGCGTTCGGATTTGATGCTGAAAGCCGGATACTGTTCTTTGGCAGCGAGGCTGACACTGATCCGGCGCTATACCTGCAGCTGGTGGGCGCCAGTGCAGCCGAAATCCTGGATGAGATGCCGGCATGAATACTGCGCCTAACCTGAAGATCAGTCCGCAGCGGCTGGCTGCAAGCCTGGCAGCGCTGGGGAAAGTGGGTGCACTGGAGGGCGGCGGCGTGAACCGGCTGGCCCTGACGGACGCAGACCGGCTGGGCCGCGACTGGACGGTGGCGCGCATGCGTGAGCTGGGCATGACGGTCACCATCGACGCCATCGGCAATGTCATCGCCGTGTATGCCGGCACCGAAGACTTTCCCCCGGTGATGACGGGCTCCCATATTGACACGGTCCGTACTGGCGGGCTTTATGACGGCAATTACGGTGTCCTGGCCGGACTGGAGGTGGTGGCCACCCTGCGCGATGCCGGCGTACGGCTGCGCCGGCCGGTTGCGGTGGCGTTCTTCACCAACGAGGAAGGCGCGCGCTTTCAGCCCGACATGATGGGAAGCCTGGTGTACGTGGGCGGCCTGCCGCTGGCGCAGGCGCTGGCCACCCGGGCCACGGACGACGCCAGAGGGGGGCCTACGGTCGGAGAAGAACTGCAGCGCATCGGCTACCAGGGACCGGTGGCCGTCGGTGTCCCCGTGGTGGACAGCTTCGTCGAACTGCACATTGAGCAGGGGCCGGTGCTGCACCAGAAAGGTCTGCAGATCGGCGTGGTCGAGGGCGTTCAGGGCATTTCATGGACCGAGTTCACGATCCAGGGCATGTCCAACCACGCCGGCACCACGCCCATGGCGCTACGCCATGACGCGGGCGTGGTGGCGGTGCGCATCGCGGCGTTTGTTCATGACATGGCCTTGCGTTACGGAGGCCGCCAGTTGGCGACCGTGGGGTCGATCCAGCTGTCGCCGAACCTGATCAACGTCATTGCCCAGCGCGCGGTATTCACCGTTGATCTGCGCAACACCGACGAACAGATGCTTGCCCGCGCCGAGGCCGAAGTGCATGAGTTCGCCACGCAGTGTGCGGCAGCGCAAGGTGTCTTGTGCAGCCATCGGCGTCTGGCGCGCTTCGAGCCGGTGGCGTTTGATCCGACGGTGATCAACCTGATCGAGCAGGAAACGCAGGCGTTGAGCCTGTCCGCACTGCGTCTGCCCAGCGGCGCCGGACACGATGCGCAAATGCTGGCCCGGGTCTGTCCTACCGGCATGATTTTCGTGCCCAGCGTGAACGGACTGAGCCACAACGTGAACGAGTTCACCGAGTCCGACGACCTGGCGCAGGGCGCGCAAGTCTTGCTGCAGGTACTGGTGCGGCTGGCCCAGCGCGACGATTGATATTTTTCCTTTTTTTGATTTAACTGGAGTTACGCAATGTCCCGATTTGTCAATGTGGCGCTGGGCCAACTGGGCCCGATCCAGCGCGCGGATTCCCGCCAGCAGGTCGTGAGCCGCCTGTGCGCCTTGATGCGTGAAGCGCAAGCGCTGGGCGCGCACCTGATCGTTTTTCCCGAACTGGCGCTCACCACGTTTTTTCCGCGCTGGTACATCGAGGACGAGGAAGAGATCAACCGCTTTTTCGAGCGCGACATGCCTTCTGCGGCAACGCAACCGCTGTTTGACCTGGCGCGTGAACTGGGCATGGGCTTTTACCTGGGCTACGCCGAACTTGCCAAGGAGCAAGGCAAAGCCGTTCGCTACAACACCTCCATCATCGTGGACCGCCAGGGCGAGATCATCGGCAAGTACCGCAAGGTGCATTTACCGGGCCACTCCCAGCACGAGCCGTGGCGGCGCTTCCAGCATCTTGAAAAGCGCTACTTCACGCCCGGCAAGCATTTCGGCGTGACCGAGGCGTTCGGCGGCATTTTTGGCATGGCGATCTGCAACGACAGGCGTTGGGCCGAAACTTACCGCGTCATGGGGCTGCAGGGCGTGGAAATGGTGCTGATCGGCTACAACACGCCGGTGCACAATGCACCGGCGCCGCAGCACGACGACCTGTCGCTGTTCCAGAACCAGCTGTCGATGCAGGCCGGCGCCTACCAGAACGGAACCTGGGTGGTGGGCGTGGCCAAGGCCGGCCTGGAAGAAGGCGTAGACAGCATCGGTGGCAGCTGTATCGTCGCGCCATCGGGCGAAGTGGTGGCCCGCTGCATCACCAAGGGCGACGAAGTGGCGATTGCCCGCTGCGATCTGGATTTTTGCGCGATTTACAAGCGCACCACGTTCAACTTCGACCTGCACCGCCGGCCCGAAGCCTATGGACTGATCGTCGAGCGAAAAGGGGAGAAGTTGGCCGCAGATGGAACATCATTGAAATTTCAGAATTGACCATGAGAATGTGGCTCCTCAAGTTCATTGACAGCTTCACTCGGTTGACGTCCATTACGTCGTTCGAATCGATAGTCTGACGTACCGCCGTTGCCAGGAAATGCGATCGCACACCATCGCTCGTCGCTCGTCGCTTCCGCCAGAAGCTTGCTCTGATTCCCAATTCCGTATGGATCCGCACCGCGGAAGAAATTCCGAACGGGTGCAACGCCACGCGCTCGCGTATGCCTAGGGCATTTCGCGCAGCCGGACCCGCACGCCATCACCAACCTCGTTGCCTGGGTAGCGAATCACCCGCTCCCCGGCCGCGAGTCCACGGGTGACCTCGGCCTCGACCAGGTTGCGATGACCAAGGTCGATCGAGCGCCGCCGGGCCCGCCCTTCCTCAACGGCGAAAACGCACCACGCACTGGCACATCGGAACAGGGCACTTGCCGGCACTTTCAGTACTTTGTCGGTTTGCCAGGTGACGATCCGCGCGGTCACGCGGAATCCGTCGCCGATCGGTCCGGGCGGGTCCACGAAATCAGCGATGACGTTGACGCGCTTCTCCTCGATGCCAAGCGCCGAGACCTTCGTGACCGCATAGGGTTCGACCCGGCGGACCTTGGCCTGCAGAGCCCGGTCGCCCCCCCACCCCTCGACCAGCACTGGCATGCCAGGCGCGACCTTAACCGCCTCAGAGGACAACAACTCGATCACGATCTCCAGGCCGCCGAGGTCCCCAATGGTCAGCAGCGGGGTACCGGCTGCGACGACTCGCTCGCTGGGGTCGTGGATCCGAAGAATTCGGCCCGACATGGGCGCACGGACCTGCACCAATCCGCCCCCGCCATGCGCCGGCGCGCTAGAGGCGATCAGACCCGACATCACCACCTTCACATCGGCGGCGGCCGCCCGCGCCCGGAAACGTGCCGCCTCAAGCTCGCTGGCAGCCGTGACCTCCATGTTGCGCGCTTGTTCCGCCGCCTGGGGCGCGACGAAGCCTTCCTGAACGAGTTTGCGCACACGCTCGTGCTCCCGCCGCGCCTGGGCCAGGTCCTCGTCCGCATGCCGCACGCGCTGCTCGGCCTCGCGCGCTACGGCCTCAGCCGAAGCGACACGCGCGACAATCTCGCTCAGCTCGCGCTTGGACAGCGGCAGCGGCGCGATCTGTGCCACAAGCTGGTTCTCGGCGACCGCATCGCCGTCGTGCAGTGCGATGCGCGCGAGGCGCCCGGCCACCGGCGCCGACAGCACGAAGCGGTCATGGCTCCTTGTTTCGCCCTGGTCGTCCACCGTCACCTGCATAGCTCCGGCCTGCACGAGCGCACCGTCCACGTCGAGCGGCGCCGGCAGCAGCACGAAGACCATGAGCGCGACAGCGGCCACACCAACGGCAGCGAGAAGAATTTTTTTCCAGGGCATACAGCTCTCCGTTTCATTCACGTGTCTTGAGAACCGCTATGAGGTCCAGGTTTCGGATTCTCCGCGCCACGAGCAGGCCAGAGAGACTTGAGGCGATCAGCGTGGCGACGACGGGATAGACAAACGACAATTTCTCAACCACCAGGGGAACCCGGAACAACTCGCGGTCGAACATCGGCACGAGCATGGCGCACAGCGCGTAGCCTAGACCCAGGCCGAGGGGGATAGCTGCCAGCAGCAGCAGCACCTGCTCGCCGAGCAGCAGGAAGGTGACCTCGCGCTGGGTGAAGCCGAGCACGCAAAGGCTCGCCAACTCGTTGCCCCGCTCCGACAGCGCGATGCGCGCGCTGTTGTAGACCATGCCGGCAATGATCACGCACGCGAACCCCACCAGGATCGTGCTGAAGAAGAAGAACGCCCGATCCAGGGTCTCGCGCATGCTCTTCTCCACCGCACTGCGCGCGGTGACGCCGGCCACGACCGGCATGCGCTTGAGACGCGCGTAGAAGCCGGGGGCCGCGTCGGCCTCGATCCGCAGGTGGGCCCCCGAGCTGGTGTTGTCCTCGCCCAGCAGACGGGTCAGCGCGCGTGCGTCCATGTAGGCGCTCAGCCCGAGCATCTCGTCGACGAGCCCGACCACCGGCACCTGCAGCACGGGGCGCGCGCCTTCCAGCACTTCCATTGTGACAAGGTCGCCCGGCGCGACGCCGAGAATCCGCGCCAGCTTCTCCGTCAGAACCAGCCCCTGCTGCGGCAGCTCTACCGGCCGCAGCCGGCCATCGAGCAGGCGTCGCAATTCATGGCCGGGCGACAGCCCTGTCACCTCGATGCGCTTGCTGCGGTGCTCATGGCGAAGCCAGGCCGGCAGCAGCCGGAACGGCTCGGCCTGGATCACGCCGTCCATCTTCGCGATCGCGATTCCAGCATCCGGCCCGCGGGGCTCGTTGTAGAGCAAGGTCACGTCGTCGCGCTGCACCTGGTTGACCTGGACCGACAGCATGTAGCTGGGGGCGTCCACCGCGAAGCGGCCCATGACCATCAGCGCGATGGCGAACGCCATGCCCAGCACGGACGCCAGCGCCTTCCACGGTCGGCGCACGAGGTTGCGCACGATCATGCGCAGGGAGGCCGGCAGCCGGTGCGCCCAAGCGCCGCGAGACAGTGCGCCGGCACTGAAGCTTGCCGGCGATTCCGGCCGCATGGCCTCGGCAGGCGCGAGCGCAACGGCGCGGCGCACGGCCACCAGCGCGCCCACGCTGCCGGCTACCACGCTGACGCCAGCCGCCAGCAGCAGCAGCGCCGGATCGACGGCGAACTTGAGGCCCGGGAAGTGGAAGAAGTCGCGGTAGAGATCGACGAACATCCGGCCCAGCGCTATGCCCAGCGGCAGGCCGCCGGCCAGGCCGACCGCCACCGTCGCCAGCGCGAGGAACAGGTAGTGCAGCCCCACGCGAGCGTCCGTGCGGCCAAAGGCCTTGAGCAACCCGATCTGCGTGCGCTGTGTGGCGACCAGGCGCGACAGCACGACATACAGGAGGAAGGCCGACACGGCGAGGAACAGGCTCGGGATCGTCGTCGTCATGACTTCGAGTTCACCCAGTTCGTCAGTCAGGAAGCGGTGCGACAACTGCTCGTCGCGTCCGTAGGCGCTCAGACCACCATAGCGCCGCAACAGCTCGTCCAGCGCGGCGACCACCTCGCGTTCGCGCGAACCGGCGGAGAGCGACAAGGCCACGTCGTTGAAGGCTCCCTGCATATCGAATGCGGCTGCCAGCGCCTCGTCGGCCATCCACAGGACGCCAAAGCGCTGGTTGTCGGGGAGGATCGTGCCGCCGCCGACCTCGTACACGAACTCGGGCGACAAGGCGATGCCGACGATCGACAGCTCCGTCCAGCGCCCGTGCAGCAAGGCGCCCAGCTTGTGGCCGACGTCCAGATGGTTCGCCTTGGCGAAGGCCTGGCTGACGAGAACCTGGTTCACCGCGTCGGTATCGATGTAACGGCCCCGCACGATCTGCAGGTCGTTGAGCATAGGCCCGCGCTCAGCCGGCACGGACACCAGGCGTGCGGTCGCCGGCTCTACCAACCCCGGCACGTCAACCGAGACCTCGACCACGATGCGCGTGCGCACCTGGGCCACGCCCGGCACCTGCCGGATCTGCTCGGCCATGGCGTTGGGCGCACGCTTGAGGTGGGCGAAGACGTCGGCAAAACGATGCGTCAGGTAGTAGTCGTCCCGTGCCAGCAGCAAGGACTGATAGGTGCCCCACGTGGCGACCAGGGTGGCGATGCCACAGGCCACCACCAGCGCCGCCGCGATGATCTGGCCGCGAAGGTGCCACAGGTCTCGCCAAAGCATCCGATTCAGCATCGTCACCATGAGATGTCATCCGGCGTCACCTTGGTAGTGTTGCGCTGGATGTCAACGATGCGGCCGCTGCTGATGCGGATCACGCGGTCCGCCAGCGCCGCGATGGCAGCGTTGTGCGTGATGACGACGGTGATCGTGCCCAGTTCCTGGTTGACACGCTGCAGCACCGACAGCACGAGCTTGCCTGTTGCGTAGTCAAGGGCGCCGGTCGGCTCGTCGCACAGCAGCACGTCAGGCCGCTTGGCCACGGCGCGAGCAATGGCCACACGCTGCTGCTCGCCGCCGGACAACTGTGACGGGAAGTGATCGCGGCGCTCGGTCATGTCGACCAGGGCGAGCGCCTCGCCGGCGTCCATGGGCGAGCCTGCGATCTCGGTCACCAGCGCGACGTTCTCGTACGCCGTGAGGCTGGGGATGAGGTTGTAGAACTGGAACACAAAGCCGACGTGCTCGCGGCGAAAGCGCGTGAGCTGGGCAGGCGGGGCCGCCGTCAGGTTGTGATCGCGATAGTTCACCTCGCCCGAGCTTGGGCGGTCCAGGCCACCGAGGATGTTGAGCAACGTCGATTTTCCGCTGCCAGAAGCGCCCAGCAACACGACGAATTCACCCGGAAATAGATCAAGATCGACATCGCGCAGCGCATGAATCTCGGACTCCCCCATGCGATAGACCTTGGATACCTTGCGCAGGCGGAACACTGCGTCGGAGGTCGTGTCCGCAACTTCGTATCGAGCGTTGGGGAAGCTTGGGGTCCTCTGCACGGATCGCCTTTCTCTCGAAATACCTGTCACCCTGTGAATCGTGTCAGGCGCGATCGGTCTGGATATGCTGGATTTTGGCGCATTATTGCACGCGCCGAGGCCCGGCCGCCGCGGCTCCTCCGATGTGCTGAGGTAGCGTCACCTTTGGGTAATAGGGGGCATCCGTTCTTGGCCGTCGGCAGTGTAGAGATCGCTCAAGTTAATACCTAATACCTAAAACCGGACGCCCAACCTTTTTCCATATTGGTCGCCCGCCAGCTGACCGACATGAGGGGCAGTGGCGTGCCGCTGCAGCCTAAAGCTGACACGCATAACCCAATCCATGAGACAAGGCGAATAATAGCTCGCATTACGGGTGCCAGAACTGCGCAGCTCCCTGCGGCAGTTCTGCGAGGACCCTGTCCAGTGCGGCCTGGTCGATGTTTTGTCGCAGGGCCTTAGCGACATCTTGAATGGCCGTATCCGGCGCGAAGTTGTGCGCGGCTCGAAGAGACTGAACTTCTTTGGTCATGGTCGCTCGGTCTTCGAATGCTCGCTGAGGTTCGTCAGTATTCCAATCCGCCACAAATATGGCACGGACGACGGCAGGAAGCACGTTGGCAAAAAGCGCAGCCTCCCTGACATTGAGGCGACGTCGAAACGCCTGCAGAACGCCTTGCACCATGGTGTAGGCCATGCTGGTGGTGGCTAAGCCCGATATATCGCGCGCGTCGACCATGAATTTCTCGAACTCTTGCGAAGCGCGTTGATATTCAGGAGGTAGTGTCATGCAATGGGCTCCTCTTTCGTGGGTGTAGGCATGACGTGCACATGCTGCTGGCTCAATGACTGCTCCTGGTCGGTGGCGGGTGCTCCATCCCTTGAGCCATCGCCACATTGCTGACAGTCAATACACTGACGGCAATGCCGGGCGAGGAGCAACTAATTCGGAATGCGCTACAGCCGAAATCAGTATAAAACCGCCTTCCGGTGTGCAGCGTAAAGCCGGTGCAGAAGTTCCGCTGCGATGATGACGGAACCCCTGCGCAGCCGGCCAAAAGCGCTGATCACTGCAACGACACCAGCTTTGACGTTCAAGGAGAAAGTCTGCCTGGCATGTGAATGACTCCTGTTTTCGATGGTTTTATTCCGGCAATACGCCGAGTTCTTTGGTGATGTCCCGCCAGCGGGCGGATTCGTTGCGCAAAAAGCTGCCAACGCCTTCGACGGTCATGCTGCCATCGACGATGGGGCCAATAACGCCGATCCGGTCGGCCACTTCCTTGTCCTTGAGAAGGGCATTTACATCACGGTTGACGCGCTCAATCACCGGTGCGGGGGTTCCCTTGGGCGCCACAATCGCAAACCAGCCCACCATGTCGAAGCCGGGAAGCTTTTCGGCCAGCGTTGGCACTTGTTCCCAACCTGCGACACGTTGCGGCGCCGAGGTAGCCAGCACGCGCAACCTGCCTTGCTTCGCCAGTTCGGCAGCGGAGGCCAGATCGGCCACCATGGCATCCACCTGTCCGCCCATCAGGTTCTGCATTCCGGCGCCAACTGATGCGTAAGGCACGAGGTTGGCACCAGCCTGAGTACGCGCATTGAAAAGACGAGCGATCATGCCGCTGAAGGTGCGCGGACCTTCATTGCCCAGAGAGAAGTTGCCTTGGTCGGCTTTGGAGCGTGCGATTAGCTCTTCGACGGTTTTAATGGGCGAGTCGCCTTTGACCAGCAGTGCGAATGGGCTGCGCGCAATGAAGGCGACAGGCACAAAATCCTTCTGTGGGTCATAGGACAGTTGCTTGAAAAGCAGCGGGTTAGTGATCAATGCCGCCGTGGTTGCAAAGTAGAAGCTGTAGCCATCCGCCGCCGAGCGAGCTGCGGTCTGTGCCCCAATGATGTTCTGCCCGCCGGGTTTGTTGTCGATGACAATGGACTGGCCCCAAGAGCGGGCGAGGCGGTCCGAGAGAAGGCGGGCCACATTGTCTGGACCGGAGCCTGGCGGCTGTGATAGCACCCATTTGATGGGCTTATCGGGCCAAGCTTGTGCCAGCAATTGTGTAGAGGTGGCTATCAGAATAGCACCAGCGATGCCTAGGGCGAAATCGCGTCGTTTCATTGCGTGTCTCCGTTTCTTTTGGTGGTTGGAATTCAAAGGTTTCAGTTGAGAGCGGAGTCCCGCTCCTTCAGTAGCGCCTGGTGTTCGACTTCGGTGGATGCCGTACCGAAGACGTAGTTGTCGGGCCGCACCAGGGCCGCGTGGCATTGGTGGCGTGTCATCCATGCCTGCACCGCGCCTTTCATCTCCTTGTCACCCGCCTGTCCCATGGACACAACAGTCAAACCCTTGCTGGCAGGGGGCACTGCGAAGGTCGCATCCAGAATAAGACGCCAGCCGTGACCGAATCGTTGGTCCATGAGTTGGCCATCTTCAAGCCGGGGTTGGGAAAACAGCGTTCCGCGGCCTGTGGTGTCCTGGCTGGCGAGAAAGCCCGTCTCAAGCCGGGGCAGGATGTCCTGCCGGGGTGTGTCTTTCACCACGCCACCGCATTCGGCCAGCAGACGGGCATCGCGCTCGCGAGCCTTGTCTACATCTCGTTCGCAGATCACCGCACCGACCGCCTTGATCCGGCTGGTGAGCTCACGCACGTGGGCTTTGCGTTCCCGCCCGTAGCTGTCGAGCAGTGCGTCGGCAGCAGAGCCTGTGACTTCGCCCTTGACCACTGCAGCCAGCTTCCAGCTCAGATTGGCTACATCGCGTACGCCCTGGCACATGCCCTGGCCCAGGAAAGGCGGCTGCATGTGGGCCGCATCGCCGGCAACAAACACACGCCCTTCGCGCCAGCGGTTGGCCACCAGGGCGTGGAAGCGATAGCTGGCCTGGCGCCAGAGTTCACCGTCATCGGGCGTAAGCCAGCGCGAAAGCAATTCCCATGCACCCTCTGGCGTGGCGGCCATTTGTGGGTCCTCGCCTGGTTTGAGTGAGATCTCCCAGCGTCGGTGATTGCCCGGTCCGATCACCAAGGTGCAAGGCCGCTGCGGCTCGCAGTACTGCACGCTGGTCTTGGGTAGCTTGGCCAGTCCCTGCTCGTTGACTCGCACGTCCACCACCAGCCAGGGTTCGTCGAAGCCCAGGTCTTCAAGCTCGATGCCCACCATTGCCCGCACCGTGCTGGCGCCGCCATCGCAGGCGATGACCCAGCGCGCCCGCACCGAGGAGGCCACTCGATTGTCCGATATCAGCGAAAGAGAGGCACCTTCGGCATCTTGTTGTAGCGACTTGAGCTCCGTTCCCAAGGCCACCGTCACGTTGGGCATTTGTGCGACGCGTGCACGAAGCGCGCGTTCCACCGGCGGCTGCGTGAACACCAGCGATGGCGTATAGCCCTGCGGATACGGCGGCTCCACCATGGTCATGCGACGGATGAGTTGGCCGTCAACGCCGAAGTATTCCGACGGGGTGAACGGCTCGAGGTAGGGCAGCGATCGCGTCAATCACGCCGATCTGCTGGAACACGCGCATGATCTCGTGGTCCAGCGCGATGGCTCGCGGGATTTCGTAGACGCCGTGCAGGCGATCACACACATAGACCGACAGGCCTGCTTGGCCCAGCAAGGCCGCAGCGACAGCTCCTGCCGGGCCGTAGCCCACGATGGCGACGTCGTAGCAGGTCTGCTCGACCGACATCAGATTCCCTCCGCCGCAATTGGGTTGCGCAGCGTGCCGATGCCATCTATCTCAATCTCGATGACATCACCGGCCTTCATCCAGACGGGCGGGGTGCGCGCCTGGCCCACGCCAGCGGGCGTGCCCATGATGATGGCGTCACCCGGCTCCAGCGT
Source organism: uncultured beta proteobacterium (assembly GCA_963793855.1). GTDB lineage: Bacteria > Pseudomonadota > Gammaproteobacteria > Burkholderiales > Burkholderiaceae_C > Polaromonas. The sequence continues at coordinate 1,529,069 of CAWCBL010000001.1, read as the reverse complement.
CATGCACTGCGCCAGAAGTGCGATGGTTTCGGCGACGCTGAAGATCATGTCGCTGGTGTTGGCATCCTGCATTACCTGACCATTCAGTCGGCTCTGGATGCGCAAGCCGGTCGCACCCGGCGCCAGTTCGTCGGCGGTGACCAGCACCGGACCGAAACCACCGGTGGCATCGAAGTTCTTGCCGATCGTCCATTGCGGCGTGCGCTTCTGGAAATCGCGCACTGACATGTCATTGAAGCAGGTGTAGCCAAATACGTACTTCAGGGCGTCGGCCTGGGTCACATGGCGGGGCACGCGGGCACCGATCACCACGGCAAGTTCAGCCTCGTAGTCGAACTTCTCTGACACCTTAGGCACAAGACCGGGCTGGCCATGGCCGAGCAGGGAGCTCTTGCCACGATAGAAGAACCAGGGGTATTCGGGCTTGTCACGGCCCCCTTCCTTTGCGTGGTCGAAATAGTTGAGGCCCAGGCAGATGGTTTTGCCCGGCTCGGGCACCAGGGGCGCAAAGCTCAGACCGGCCAAGGACATGCGGGGCGCAACCGATGCCAGTGCGGCGCGGCCAGCAGCCAGGAGATCAACACCGGCTTGCAGTGCGGCGGGCAAGTCGCTGGGTATGCCGGCGACGGCATCGGCCAAATCGATGGCCTGGTTGTCGCTGACCACAGCAAGGCGGGGTTGCTGTTGGCGCAGGTAAGTAGTGAAACGCATGAGTGCTCCGAATGTTTAGAGGGAAGAAGAAAAGAGAACGATGCGCTGAGCCTCCTTGAGGCGCGCGCTGGGGGGGGCGGAGATGCCCCATTGATCCACCCGACCGGGAGGCCAGGTCCAGTCACTGGGGCTGCCAGGCTGGTAGCTGTCGTCGATCTGCTCGACTTCGGCCGTGTACTCGATGACGATTCCGAAGGGATCGATGAAGTAATTGAAAGCGTTATCGCCCGGGCCGTGGCGTCCGGGGCCCCATTCGATGGCGTGACCGGCGTCCTTCATTCGACCGCCTCCACGCATCGCCGCGTCCAGTGACGGCATCACGAAGGCGATGTGGTTGAGGGCGTCGTTGTCGGTGTCGCCCAGCGCAATCGTGTGGTGGTCGGCGTCGCAATTCATGAAGGCCATGATTCGGGTTCGATCGGCCAACACGAAGCCGAGGGCTTTTTCCATGAAGGCCTGGGTGGTGGGCACGTCATGGCTGTTGAGCACGGCGTGAGCGAGCCGCGTCGGCTGGTCGATCGGCGCCGGGTCGTCTGCCATGCGCAGCCGGTCACCGTGCACCACCTCAAGCCGCCTTCCGTGCGTATCACGTATCAGAAGCGAACGTCCACCGGCCGGGTCGTCCGCTACGGCGGGTGCACGCTCAACCACTCCGCCCGCCAGCGTTGCGGCATCGGCAATGGCCGCCAGGGCTTCATCCGCGCGCGCGCGCAGCGTGACCTTGAGGATTTGTGGTGTACCTTGAGCTTCCCGCAAGGCCAACAGGTGATGGTCGCTGCCGCTACCACGAAGGTAGAGCACGCCGCCGGCTTCATCGGCGACATCCAGTTTCCAGACTTGTGTGTAAAAGTTCCTTGCGGCGGCCAGGTCCGGGACAGTCATTGCCACGCTGCGCAAGGCGCTGATCCAGGGTGATTTCATATGAGGGTCCTACTGCGAAACAATACGTTGGCCCAGAAAACGCTGGGCGTTGCCAAACGCCAGGGCTTCCCTGACGTGCGGCTGCAATCCAGCTTCGTCCAGGCGGGTGAGTGGTCGGGGTTCATGAAAGTTGAAGGGATAGTCGGTGCCCAATAAAAGGGTCTGGTGACCAAACACCTGCAGCAAGTGCCGCAGGGTCGGGCCGTCGAACACCAAGGTATCGAAGAACATTCGGCGAGCTTGTTGAGTGGGCGACTCGACGATGCTCTGCTTGAGCGGCTGGAAGATCTTCCAACCCTGCTCCAGACGAGGCAACAGCATTGCCAGGGTCCCGCCGCCGTGACTAAAGGCGATGCGCAACCCGGGCAAGCGCTGTAACAGCCCGCCTGTGATGACCGATGCTGCGGCAAGGCCGACGTCCGTTGGGTAGGCCAGTACCTGCTGCAGTTGCGCGGGACCCACGAGGCGGTCCATGCCGGCTGGCTTGAGCGCATGGACGAAGACAGGCACATCAAGCGCCACACAGGCTTCAAAGAAGGGGTGGAAGCGCTGGTCACCGATGGCAACGCCGTTCACATTGGATCCGATCTCTACCCCGACCAAACGGAGCGTCTCCACCCCATGGCGCAACTCTGCGATCGCGGCGTTGATGTCCTGCAGGGGCACGGCGGCCAGGCCCAGGAGGTGACCGCCAGACTCGTTGCACATGGTGGCTGTGTACTCGTTGAGGAATCGGATCAGCGGCTGTGCGTCAATCAAGTCCAGCCAGTACGAGAGCAACTCCGGCATCGGCGAGATGACCTGCTTCGCCAATCCCATTTGCGGCAAGTCGTCCAGCCGCTTGGGCACGGACCATGACTTTTCGGATACCGTGCGGTAGTGCTTGCCCTTGACCATCACGTGACGGTGGCACATGCCATTGGCGTCCGGCGCTGGTTCGGTGTGAGGCCAGGGAGAGGGCGTGGTTCGCCCAAGGTAGGCTGGGAATTGTTCTGGCACCACGTGCGCGTGGATGTCCACGCCGCACGCGCAATGTTGGAGTTCCATCGCAGTCATCCGCTCAGGCGTGAGTGAGTCCAGCCGCGGCGATGCCAGCGATGATGACCTCTTCGTCCTCATCCCCCGTGCCACCCGAGGCACCCGCTGCGCCCAGCACATGGCCAGCGGCGTCTGTGATGAGCACGGCGCCGGTCTGTGCAATGAACTTTTGCTGGGACGACACCGCCACCGCATTAAAGAAGGCCGGTAGGTCTTTGGCGCGCTGCGTCAATACACGGCTGTTGACGCCCATGCCGACGGCTGCAGCCGCTTTGCCCAAGGCGATATCCAGCCGCAGAGCGCTGGCGCCATCTTCTCGTGCTGACGCCACCACCTGAGCTGCGGTGTCGACGACCACGATACCCATCGGACGAAAGCTGTGTTGCCGTGCATTGGAAAGGGCGCCGTCGATCAAGGCTCGGGCTTGCGCCAAGGTGATGTTGTCCATGTTTTTCTCCTGGTGGCATTTTTATATATAAAATGCAACTATGCAAGATTTAAGATACAAAAAATAGTTTTCCGTCTTCGTGTACATTCTTGCCTCACCATGACCCGCACCCCAACTCTTGTTACCGTTAACGGCGCCGCTACGCGCGCCACCAGCCTTTACGACCAATTGCGGACGGATTTGCTGGACGGTGTGCTGGCACCTGGGAGAAAGTTGGCGATCGAGGCACTTTGTGAGCGCTACGCGACGAGCCAAACTCCCCTGCGCGAGGCTTTAAGCCGGCTGGTGGCTGATGGCTTGGTCGAACGACTGGAGCAGCGGGGATTCGCTGTGACCGGGATCAGCCTTGAGGACTTAAAGGAAATCACTAAAACGCGTTGCTGGCTGGAAGAAATTGCGCTTCGTGAGTCCATGTCTGCCCACACCACCGAATGGGAAGAGGCATTGGTGCTTGCGCACCATCGCCTGGCCCGTGTGCCGCGCTCGCTCTCGGAAGATCGCTTTGAAGACAACCCTGAATGGGAACCCCTGCACCGAGCGTTTCACCACGCGCTGATCAGCGGCTGCGGCTCACGCTGGTTGCTCGGGTTTTGTGCGCAACTGGCCGATCAATACCACCGTTATCGGCGCTTGTCGGCGCCGCGAGCGTTTACCACCCGAGGCGTAGCAGGCGAGCATCAGCAACTCATGGAAGCTGCGACTAGTGGCCGAGTGGATGATGCGGTTAGTTTGTTACGGACCCACTTCGAGGGCACGACCAAGATCATCTTGGATGACCCGAGGCTGTTTGAAATTGGGGCGTCTTGATCTGCTGATGACCGTCACAGCCAGTAGTGCTTGGCCATTCGTTCAAGTTCACTTGCTAGCTCTTCGGTTTCTTTCTTCTGATCGCAGGTAAAGTGCGGCTACCAGCGGAGGCACACCAGAATGACGTCGATCGGCAAGCGCATTCCTTTGGCCGCCAGTATCTCGTTTCAAACCTTTCAGTCAAAGCGCTGAGCATAGTCGTACGGTCAGCTTGACTGCCAATGCGAATCTCGCAGCAGGAGTCTCATGGCGAATGTTTGCGACTGACTTGTATGGGAGATGTGGCGGGCGGTTGTAGCTATTGTTTTGATAGCTTCGCGCATGGTTTTTGTGAGATAAAGGGATAATCGACCGATAGACTGGTATTACCTTCATTTCTCGGCAACCGATTCTCCATGACCCTAATTCCCGAAGCCGATCTTTCCTGCACATTGCCCTTACTCAACAGTTTCCCCGTTGGCAGTGCCGGCCATCCGGATATTTTGTCGGGGCTCATCCTGCCGGAATTAATTCGCGTCGAGGTGCTCGCCGATATTCTTGAAGCGACGGCTGCCCGCAGTCCTCATCAGGTGGCTTTGATGTTTGCCGATCGGCAACTCACGTACCAGGAGCTGAATGCACAGGCGGACCAGGTGGCCTCCCGCCTGATTGCGGCCGGTGTGCACCCCGGTCAGATCGTCGGTCTCTGGATGCCGCGCGGTATCGGTCTGCTGGTAATGCAGGCCGGGATTGCCAAGGCGGGTGCCGCGTGGTTGCCGTTTGACGCGGATACCCCGGTCGAGCGCATCGCGGTATGTCTGGATGATGCCCGCGCGTTTGGCATTGTCAGCTGTGAGGAATTCGTACCACGCCTGGCTGAAATCAGCGCCAGGGTCTGGGCTGCAGAGGCATTGCTGGTGCCTACTTCCGAGCTGATTCGCCGGGAGGGTTTGCTGCCATCGCACCCCGCCTATGTGATTTACACCTCGGGCTCCACCGGCAAGCCCAAGGGCATTGAGATCAGCCAGGGCAGCATCTGCCACTTTCTGCGCAGTGAAAACGCCATGCTGCACGTTCGGGAGACAGATCGCGTGTACCAGGGGTTCTCTGTCGCGTTCGACATGTCATTCGAGGAAATCTGGATCAGCTACCTCGCCGGTGCCACGCTCTGGATTGCGCCAAAGGACGTCGCGTCCGACCCGGAAGCCCTGCCGCTGGCCTTGACTGAAAACAAGGTGACGGTGCTTCACGCGGTGCCCACGCTGCTGGCCCTGTTTAACCAGGATGTGCCAAGCCTGCGTCTGATCAATCTGGGCGGCGAGATGTGCCCCCAGTCTCTGGTGGCGCGCTGGGCCAGGCCCGGCCGGCAGGTCTTCAATACCTATGGGCCCACCGAAGCCACCGTGTCGGCTAGCCTGGCTGAGTTGCAGGCTGGCGAACCCGTGACCATAGGGCGGCCGCTTCCCAACTACGGCCTGCTGGTGATCAACCCGGACGTTGAAGACGGGCTGGTCCTGATGCCGCGCGGTGAAGTCGGCGAGTTATGCATTACCGGCCCCGGTGTGGCGGCCGGTTATCTGGGCCGGCCCGATTTGACGGCCGAGAAATTTCTTGCCAATCCCTGGCGCAGCCAGGCCCATGATGACCGTCTTTACCGCACGGGGGACCTGGCGCGCATCGACCCCAATGGTTGCGTGCAATGCCTTGGCCGCACCGATGACCAGGTGAAGATTCGGGGCTTTCGGGTGGAACTGGGCGAGATCGAGGCGGCGCTGGCCCATCAGCCCGGCGTCGGCACCGTCGCCGTTGTGCTGCGCCAGGAAGAGGGCCTCGACCAGCTGATTGCCTTCCTCGTTTTTGAGGGGGGCGTCACGCGCTCCAGCAGCGAGCTGCGTGCGGCGCTCGCGGAAACATTGCCTTCGTACATGGTGCCGTCTTATTTCGAACCGCTCACAGAAATGCCGCGCCTGACCTCCGGCAAGATCGACCGCAATACGCTCAAGTTGCGCCCACTGGCGGTCGCCAAGGGTGACGCAATGGGCTCCGACACGCCACAAACGCCGGCCGAGGAAGCCTTGTTTGCGGCCTTGGCCAAGCTGTTTCCCGGCCAGCCGATTGTCCGCAGCGCCGATTTTTTCTCCGATCTGGGCGGCCATTCATTGTTCGCCGCGCGACTGGCCTCGGCCTTGCGTGCCGACCCGCGCTTCGCCCACGTCACGGTGCACGATATTTACCAGAACCGCAAGGTCGGCCGCATCGCCGAGGTGCTGGGCCAGGCACATGAAACGGCCATGGCGGTAGATACCACATGGGCGCCGCCGTCCCGGCTCAAACGCTGGACTTGTGGTGCCGCCCAGGCGGCCGTGATTCCTGGCCTGGTGGCGCTGCACATGGCGCAATGGATGGCACCGTTCTTTACCTACCATTTCTTTACGGGGGATCCGGAAGACTCGATTGCTGTGGCCATTGCCGCTTCGGTCGCCGCTTTTTTGCTGTCAACCCTGCTGGAGTTTGCGGTGGCCATTGCGGGCAAGTGGCTGATTGCGGGTCGCCTCAAGGCCGGGCGTTATCCGCTCTGGGGGATGACCTATTACCGTTGGTGGCTGGCGGACCGGCTGATCGAAGCGGCACCCACCTACTTGCTTAGCGGATCATCAATGTACGCCTGGTGGCTGCGTGCCTTGGGGGCCAAAGTAGGGCGCGACGTCATCATCGGGTCGGTAACCCTGCGCGCGCCAGACTTGCTCACCATAGGGAGCGGCGTCAGCATCGGCAACGCTGCCAATTTCGAAAATGCCCGGGTTGAACACGGCGAACTGCGCCTGGGGCCGATCACGCTGGAACGTGAAGCCTGTGTCGGCTCCTACGCCGTGCTGGAAGGCAACACGCGCATAGGTGCCTACGGCCACCTTGAAGGCCAGTCGGCACTGAGCGACGGCGAGGCGCTGCCCGAGGGACGTATCTGGAAAGGCTCACCTGCACGCGATGTGGGTGTTTTCGATCACACAGACAGGCCGGCGCGGCCTGCCGTCTCACGCTTGCGCCTGCTGGTGGAAGGCGGCTATTTTGTGTTTGGCGCTTTGCTGGTCACCAGCCTGTTTTTCCTGCCGGTGTTTCCCAGCTTTTTGTTGATTGACTGGTTCGACGATGCTGAACGCTTTTCCGTGCAGAGCGATCTCGGGCTGCCTTTTCAGCTGGTCAAGTATTTCGTGCTCGCCTTCCCGGCCACCGGTGTGCTGATTATCTGCACCGCGCTGCTTTCAGCCGGCATCCGCTGGACTGTTTTGCCGCGTCTCAAGCCTGGCAGCTGGCCCGTGCACAGCAATCTATATTGCGCCAAATGGCTGGTCAACCAGATCCAGGAATCCAGCCTTGCGGTCCTGCATGGCGTCTATGCCACGGTGTACGCCCCGTTCTGGTATCGGCTCCTGGGGGCCAAGGTCGGGCGCGATGCCGAGATTTCTTCCGCGCTCGGCCTGGTGCCCGACATGCTCACGCTTGGGGATGAAACCTTCATCGCCGATGCGGTCATGCTGGGCGACGAGAGCATCGATGGTGGCTGGATGTCCATGCAGCCGACCGTGATTTCCCGGCGCAGCTTCGTGGGCAACGGCTCCTACATTCCCGATGGCACAACGCTGCCCGAAAACGTCCTCATTGGTGTGCATTCCAGTGCGCCCGCCAACGACAAGATGCAAGATGGTGACACCTGGCTTGGGTCGCCGCCAATCCACCTTCCTGCCCGCGAGCAGACCAGTGGTTTCCCCGAACATCTGACCTACCGGCCTTCGCCGCTTCGCCGCCTGGCGCGCGGATTGGTCGAGGGTTTTCGCATCGTGGCGCCCCATGCCATTGTGACTTCTGTCGGTTACACCGTGGTCTTGAATATCATGCCCATGGCGGGCGATGGCCGGTGGGGCGAAGTCATTTTTTACCTGACGGGTGCCGGTCTTTTTTATGGCGTTGGAACCTTCCTTTTCATTGCCTTCATCAAGTGGTCGATGATGCAGCGCTACCGCAAATGCAGCGTGCCCATGTGGACTCCGTTTGTCTGGCTGTCGGAGGGTGTGACCAATTTGTATGAAGGCATTGCGGTGCCTAATTTCCTGCGCTACCTGCGCGGCACCCCCTTGCTGCCCGTGGCCTTGAACTTTTTGGGATGCCGCATCGGCAAAGGCGTGTACCTCGATACCACCGACATCACCGAGTTCGACTGCGTCACCATTGGTGACTACAGCGAGCTGAACGGACTGGCCTGTCCCCAAACCCATCTGTTTGAAGACCGGGTGATGAAGATCGACCACGTCACCATTGGGCAGCGCGTCTACATGGGGCCGCGCAGTGCGGTGCTCTACAGCGCGGTAGTGGCCGATAACGCCAAAATTGGCGCCCTGACGCTGGTGATGAAGGGGGAGTTCATTCCTGCCGCTTCGAGCTGGAAGGGTTGTCCGGCGGCGCCTGCGCGCAACTGAGATGTTGGCCACCGAAAAGCTTGTGGCCGTTCATGCGTGGCCACAGAGCGTGCAACTGGCAGTGGATGAACTTCGCTCGGATCGGGCCATGACGGTCATCAGCGTCCCAAGCCCTGTCACGACAAACCGCCTGCTTGCCCGGGACCTCGTTCGCGGGGCCCTGCGTCAGACGCTCGCGGCCTTCCTTTGTCAACCGCTGGCGTCCATTACGCTGGTTTCGCTTCCGGGGCAGGCGATTCGGGTGGATTCGCCTCTGGCGCGTCTGCATCTGTCGGTGAGTCATATGCCCGGAATGAGTGTGGCAGCTATTAGCAGGGGCGCTGCTATTGGCGTTGATGTGATGCGCGTCGAACGGGACGCTGCGGCGATGCCCGACTGGGCGCGTGTGGCGCTGGACTATCTCGGTCCGACGGTGTCTGACAGGCTGCAGCGTATACCGCCCGCGCAACGCCCGGCCGCCTTCGCTCAGGCATGGACGAACTTTGAGGCGTGCCATAAGTGCCTTGACTTGGGATTGACCGAATGGACCCCCGTTTTGGCGCAGCAGTTGGCAACTTGCCGGGACATGGCGCTGGCCTTGCCTGAAAACTGCCGTGGAGCGATCGCAATCAATGGCAATGCGGTGAGGCATGGCGATGTGTCTCCGGTACATGGCATGATGGACCCTGGTCTCTGAAGCTGCCATTCCCGGGTCCAGCCGAGGCGGGCTCACTTGAACAACCGGATCGATTCACGCAAACTGCAGCCATGCAAATCTTTGGTCGCCAAGCCACTCAAGTTCTCGCGCACCCAAGGGCGTTTGTCGTCCGGACGCTGAAGGGGTTCCGCGCCAACCAGGGCTTGTTGCTGTCCGGGGCGGTGGCGTACTACGCCTTGCTCTCGATCGTTCCCATGCTCATCCTCTCGGTGATTGCGCTCTCGCATTTTGTCGACCAGGGTGCGTTGCTGCAAACCCTGGGACGATACCTCGAATGGATAGTCCCGGGACAGGCCAATGCGATCGTGACAGAGCTCTCGAACTTCATGGCGCACCGCGATGTCCTTGGCTGGGTGCTGCTGGGCAGCATGCTGTTCTTCAGCTCGCTGGGCTTCACCGTTCTGGAGAACGCGATGTCGGTCATCTTTTACCACCGTGTGGCGATACGACGCCGGCACTTCCTGATTTCGGCCGTGATCCCTTACATCTACATCCTGTCACTGGGGCTCGGGCTGCTTCTTGTGACGCTGGTGGCGGGCAGCCTGCAGTCTATGGGCCAGCAGCGGGTGGAGTTTCTGTGGCGCAGCTGGTCACTGGGTGGCCTGTCCGGCGTGCTGCTGTATCTGCTCGGTTTCATGGGTGAGGTCTTCGTGCTCACGTCCGTGTACCTTGTGATGCCTGTCGGCCGACCGTCGCTGCATCACGCACTGATCGGCGCCGTCGCTGCGGCTTTGTTGTGGGAGGTCTCCCGCCATGTACTCGTCTGGTATTTCTTGACACTGTCCCAGATCGGCACCGTCTATGGGTCGCTGACCACGGCCATCGCAGTTCTGTTGAGTCTCGAACTCGCGGCGACGCTGCTTTTGCTGGGCGCCCAGGTGATCTCCGAATACGAGCGCCTTGCGAATGAAGCGCTCGACACTCCGCCGGAGCCCTTCAAGACCGGCGCCGTATAAATTGCACTGGCTCGATGTTGATCTCTGCGAAGCGGCTCGGGCTTGTCGGCGATAGCGTCGAGACGAGTCCTTTGGTTGTGCTTCAGTGACTGCGGCCTTCCGGCTAGGCCGACCCTGGCGAATCGTCTGCGCGGGATCAGGGGTCTTGTTTGAGAGCATTGTTGGAGATGTCCGCTTGTTTCGACTCCAACGGGTTGAGTCACCCTTGGCTGGCTGCTGTCCGTCTATTCTGTTGATGTGGGGGGAAGCCCACACACACACAGTCCGGAATGGGTCGGGTCTGCGCCGTGACGGATTTGTCTCGGCGAGCTGCGTCCAGTCTTTCGTGTCCGGTAGCGCTTGATGCTTGAATGGCTATTGGGTTAAGCAAAAAAAAGACCCCGAAGGGTCTTTTTTGCAGAGCAACAGTGTCGCTAGGGAATATTATTTCCTGGCAGCAGGCTTTACCGCTTTCTTTGGCGCTACACCTTTAGGGGCAGCCTTTGCCTTTGGCGCTACAGGCGCAGGGACCACTGGAGCAACTTTCAGCGCAGCACGCTGATCACGCAGGACTTGGATTTCCGCATTGATTTTGTCTTTGCGTTCGGTCAGCTTCGCGATGCTTGCGCTGAATTTTGCAATGGCCTTGGCTGTCTTGGAAACGGGAGCCTTTTTTGCCGCTGCTTTGGCAACGGGTTTCACCACTTTCGCAGGAGCCATTACCTTCTTTGGATTTGCTGCAGCCTTTGGAGCCGTTTTTTTCGCAGTTGCCATTTTTAAATTTCCTTTGTTATTTAACTGGGTTAGATATTTAACCAGTAACGTATTGTCTCCAATATTTTCGTTCGCCAGCCACATCGGCATTAATACGTCAGGAAATTTCTCAGAAAACTGTGGTCATTGAATCACTGGCGGTTCACGCTTGAGCGGCATCTCCAGCTCCAAAGCAGTCGGTCAATGCGAGTGCCCCTGCTGGCTCCTTTGCTCGGGCAGCAGCGCTACGCCGGTCCATCGACGGCCGCGACCAGCATGTCGAAGCTGTTGCAGAAGAGTCTTGGCTGGAGGCGGGTGTTGTGCGTCCTGCCTTACGGGCCGACCAGGTAACTGTTCTCGTTAGCCTCTGGCGCAAGGGAAGAGTCGACGGATCCGCGAGGCTTTCTGCAGCGTGCATCTCGCCTCGAGCCTCAAGCGGCGACGGACGCACGATGAGTGAAGGATTGGTGCCGTCAAGCGCCAGAAGCACAATCGCCCACACCCTATTATTTTTTAACCTTAGCCGAAGGAACATCATGAACCTGCCTGCAAACCAATTGACCATGACGGTCCTGATGACCCCGGACACGGCGAACTTCTCAGGCAAGGTTCACGGTGGATCCATACTCAAGCTCCTGGACCAGGTCGCCTATGCTTGTGCCAGCCGGTATGCCGGGTTCTATGTGGTGACATTGAGCGTTGATCAGGTCATGTTTCGCCAACCCATCCAAGTCGGTGAGTTGGTGACCTTTCTGGCTTCCGTCAATCACACAGGCAACTCTTCAATGGAGGTTGGCATCAAAGTCATCGCTGAAAATATCCGAGGCAAAGTCGTTCGACACGTCAACAGCTGTTTTTTCACCATGATCGCTGTCGATGATGACGGCAAGCCCGTGGCGGTTCCCCCGTTGACTGCCACCTCTGCTGACGAGCGCCGCAGGTTCGCTGCCGCGGAGCTTCGCAGATCGATGAGGCGGGAGATGGAGCAAAAATTTGCTGCGATCCGCTGCGCCCAGTAAGTAAAAATTCAACCTTCACGGCGGCTCCGCCAGGGCTACTGTTCCTGGAATGTCCGCATGCGATTTCGGTGCGTCCTTGAATTCCCGGATTCATGATCTGTAGCGGCTTACCGGATAGGCGCCAACACACGGTCCATCTGGAAAGTGTCTTGCTACGCACAAGCATCCAGGCTGAATGCCGGGATCAGGAAATGCGGCCCACTTGACAATTGTCATTGGTGCCTCGGTTGCTGCGTGTAGCCTCATGGTTTCGTGACGATTCCGCCTGGGGACATGAATTGGACAAGAAACAGATATGGAATCTTGGCTACTGGGCCCTTGCGCTTTTGGTATTGCTGCTGCTCCAGAACCTATGGCAGACCGCCAGCCAGGCCTTGCCGGTGCCCTACAGTGAGTTTGAGAACGCCCTGAGTGAGGGGCGTATCGCCGACGTAACGGTTTCTGACCGCACCATTATTGGTCGCCTGAAAACAGCCGAAGGGAACAAGACCACGCTGGTAGCGACTCGGGTGGAGCCAGACCTGGCCGCGCGGCTGGATCGATACAAGGTGCCCTACACGCGAATCGTTGAGAACACGCTGCTAAGAGACCTGATGTCGTGGATCGTGCCGGCGCTCGTGTTTTTTGGGCTATGGTTCTTTCTGTTCCGCCGTTTTGCCGACAAGCAGGGTATGGGCGGCTTCCTGTCGATTGGTAAAAGTCGCGCGAAAATTTATGTTCAGACCGACACCGGCGTCACTTTCGCTGATGTGGCTGGGGTCGATGAGGCTCGGCACGAACTCGAAGAGGTCGTGGATTTCCTCAAGCACCCGCAGGAATATGGCCGCCTGGGCGCACACATTCCCAAAGGTGTGCTGCTGGTGGGGCCGCCCGGTACGGGGAAGACGCTGCTTGCCAGGGCCGTGGCGGGCGAAGCCGGCGTGCCATTTTTCTCGATCTCTGGCAGCGAATTCGTCGAGATGTTCGTCGGTGTTGGCGCTGCGCGGGTTCGTGACCTGTTTGAGCAGGCGCGCGCTATGGCCCCCGCCATCATTTTCATTGACGAGCTCGATGCGCTGGGCCGCGCACGCGGTGCCTTCCCCGGCTTGGGCGGACACGACGAAAAGGAGCAGACGCTGAACCAGTTGCTATCGGAAATGGATGGCTTTGACGCATCGGTCGGCTTGATCATTCTGTCAGCGACCAACCGGCCCGAGATCCTGGACCCAGCCCTGTTGCGGGCTGGCCGCTTTGACCGCCAGGTGCTGGTGGACCGGCCAGACCGTAAAGGCCGTACTGACATCCTGAAGGTGCATGTGCGCAAGATAAAGCTCGACCCAGGCCTGAAGCTTGAAGACGTGGCAGGCCTGACCCCCGGCTTCAGTGGTGCTGACCTGGCCAACCTGGTGAACGAGGCCACGCTGGTGGCGACCCGACGCAAGGCGGACCAGGTGACGCTGCCAGACTTCACCGCCGCCGTGGAGCGCATCGTCGCGGGACTGGAGCGCAGGAACCGGGTGCTCAACCCCAGGGAGCGTGAAGCCATCGCTTTTCACGAAATGGGCCATGCCCTGGTGGCGCTGGCCCAGCCTGGCGCTGACCCGGTGCACAAGGTGTCCATCATCCCGCGCGGCATTGGCGCGCTGGGCTACACCATCCAGCGCCCCACCGAAGACCGTTACCTCATGACGCGGCCCGAGCTTGAACAGAAAGTCGCCGTGCTGCTGGGCGGACGGGCGGCCGAGAAGCTGGTGTTTGGCCTGCTTTCCACGGGTGCCGCTGACGACCTGGCCAAGGCCACTGACATTGCCCGGGACATGGTGATGCGCTATGGCATGGACGAGGATCTGGGCTATGTTGCCTTTGAGCCAAAGCGTCAGCAGATGCTGGATCTGCCGACAGGGGGTCTGCCCGAAGGCAATCCGGTTTCGGAAGAAACCCAGCAACGTATAGACGATGCGATCCGGGGTATCGTCATGGGCGGTTTTGCCCACGCGAGCGCCATTCTTGGCGCCAACCGCAATGTGCTGGAGCAGGGCGCGCGCGCCTTGCTTGAAAAGGAGACGCTGGACGAGGCTGCCATTCGCACCCTGGCCGCTGATCTGCGCCGGGACGAACCCGGTCAGCTTCTGGAAATTCATGCCCCCGTGGCTGGATCGCCATGAGTGGAGTTGCATGATGCTCGCTATGACCCTTTCCGGGCCGGAACAACCCTTGGTCAAGGCAGATCTGCCGCTGCCAGAGCCCGGCCAGCACGACATAGTCGTCAAGGTACTTGCATGCGGAGTCTGCCGTACGGACCTGCACATTGTTGACGGCGAACTGCCGGCCAGGCACCCTGGCATCGTACCGGGGCATGAGGTGGTTGGGCGCATCGTTGCAGCAGGGCGCCTTGCGACCCGATTTCAGATGGGGGATCGGGTGGGCATTCCCTGGCTTGGCGGCACCTGCGGCCACTGCGCCTATTGCGCGGACCACAGGGAGAACCTGTGCGACACGCCGGTATTCACCGGCTATGACCGCAACGGCGGCTTTGCCGAGTACGCCGTTGCCGATGACCGCTTCTGTTTTGCACTACCTGATCGCTATGACGACATGCACGCTGCGCCTTTGCTTTGCGCAGGCCTGATTGGCTACCGCGCATACCGCCTGTCGGGTGTATCGGGTACCATGCGGCTGGGGCTGTATGGCTTTGGGGCGGCGGCCCACATCATTTGCCAGCTCGCCGTGGCTCAGGGGCTGGAGGTGTATGCGTTTGTGCGTCCGGGTGACCAGCGAAGCCAGCGCTTTGCCCTTCAACTGGGCGCTTGCTGGGCCGGAACTTCCGACGCCCGGCCTGCCGCTGAACTCGATGCCGCGCTGATCTTCGCACCCGTGGGATCGCTGGTGCCCGCTGCCCTGCGCGCAACCCGAAAGGGGGGTGTTGTCGTCTGTGCCGGCATTCACATGAGTGACATACCGTCGTTTGAATACGCGCTGCTTTGGGGGGAGCGCAGTGTCCGGTCCGTGGCCAATCTGACGCGGGAGGATGGCGAGGCCTTCTTTTCACTCATCGAGCGTCATCCCGTCACGACCCATGTTCAGCCGTTTCCACTGGCGCAGGCCAACGAGGCTATCGCGGCGCTCCGGGCCGGCGCCATCGACGGCGCGGCCGTGCTGGTGCCGTGACCGTCGCCACCCTTGCGATTTTTCAAGGCCTCGCGGCAGGCTCTGCTTAATCTGAAACTGGCGATGGGTTTGAGTGGCACCACATGCTGACGACCCGCCTCATTGAGAAGATTCCAGCCATGCCTGTCGCGCTCAATCTGCTGCGCAGCATGTGATTCGCAAATGTCACCTGCTGGCTCCATCAGTTTGTTTGCCAACAACTTCTGCAGCGACGGGCAGCATGCGCCTATTTGACAAACAGTACCGGTACCGGCGATTGGTGGAGAACCCGCTGGGCAACTGAGCCCAGGACCATGTTGCCGATGGCGCCCATGCCACGTGTGCCCATCGCAATCTGGTCAACCTGCAAGTCTTTTGCGAACCATACGATCTCATTGGCAATGAGGCCATAGGCGCACACGGGTTCACCGACCTTGAGCCCTTGTCTCTTGGCAAGCTCCATGGCCTCTGACATTACTGTGCTCTGCTGCTTTTTTTGATCCTCTTGAATTTTCTGGATGGTGGCGGCGCTGTAGTCGCCATAAAACAGGGGCTCAGGACTGACACAGACAAGGGTTGCCTCCAGCGCGACCGAAGATCGGGCCATATGAGCGACGGCCTCAATGGCACGGTTGGCGTGCTCAGAGCCATCCACCGCGATCAAGATCTTCAACATGTCGAACTCCTGTTTTCCCGTCTGGCAATAAAACTAAAAATCCCCGCCCCCATCCCTGGCGGTTTCAATCGGGCAGACGCAAGGCGTCGTCAACGCGCTTCTTCAACTCAGCACCCTGGTAGAGGGTCAGATCGCTCGCAACGCCAGCCCGCACCAGCTTGTCAGCAGCTTTGCTCAAACAGGGCCTGAGTTCGCCCAGCATGGGGCTGGTGGCAATCAGCACGAGCGCATTGCAGCGTTGTCCTGCCACTCCTTCGTTAAGGTAATCCGCGAGTTGCCTGGCAAAGCTGGCGCGCTCTTTGGCATGGGCTTCGGTGCGCGGCTCAAACTGCGTGCCAGCGTGTCCCGTGCGACCATGACCCTTGCCCGCCGCGCCCGTCAGGTCGCCCTCGGCGGCCGCGCCGCCGAGACTGGCCAGAGGATGCACAAAGTCGATCAGCTCGGTGAGCGAGTGATCCGTGGCATGCCGCTCGAAGCAGCGTGCGCGCTCGGCATTTGCTATCAAAACCCAAGTCTTTTCCATGATGTTCCTTTTGTTGCGTGTCTGTCAAAAAACGGGCGCGCCAGCCTCTGGATTGAGCCCCCCCTCATCGGAAGGCTGCCTGGGAGCCGTGGCAATCATGCAGTCTGTGGTGAGGATCAGGCTGGCGATGGAGGCGGCGTTCTGCAGCGCCAGCCGTGTGACCTTGGCCGGGTCGATCACACCCATCTGCAGCAGGTCGCCGTAGGTGCGTGTCGCAGCGTTGTAGCCAAATGCATGATCCGGCGATTCGTCGACCCGGTTGAGGATCACCGAAGGCTCATCTCCCCCATTGCTCACGATGCGGCGCAACGGCTCTTCGAGTGCGCGCGACACGAGGCGTATGCCAGAAGTTTCATCGAGGCTGCTGCCTGTCAATCCCGCCAGGGTACGACGTGCCCGCAGCAATGCGACGCCGCCACCGGGGACTATGCCTTCTTCCACCGCAGCGCGAGTGGCATGCAAGGCGTCTTCAACCCGCAGTTTGCGTTCCTTCAATTCTGTTTCAGTGGCCGCGCCGACCTTGATCAGCGCAACACCGCCTGACAGCTTGGCCGCACGCTCGTCGAGTTTTTCGCGGTCATAGTCGCTGGTGGCCAGCTCGCGTTCCTTGCGGATCGTGGCAATCCTCTCCTTGATCGCTTTAGCCTGCCCCGCGCCCCCGATCAGGGTGGTGCTTTCCTTGGTGACCTCGGCGCGTGTGGCTCGCCCCAGATCCGACAGCTTGACCTTGCCCAGCGTCAGCCCGACTTCATCGCTGACGACGGTGCCGCCGGTAAGAACCGCAATATCCTGGACCATCGCCTTGCGCCTGTCGCCGAATCCTGGCGCCTTGACGGCGCAGGTTCTCAATGTTCCACGAATCGTATTGATCACCAGGGCGGCCAGCGAATCGCTGTCAACGTCTTCGGCAATCACCAACAGGGGGCGACCGGCCTTGACGATCTCCTCAAGCAGTGGCAGCAAATCCTTCAGCGAAGACAGACGGCCTTCACACAGCAGGATCGCCACATCCTCCAGCACTGCGCTTTGCCTCTCGGCGTTGTTGATGAAATAGGGCGACAGAAAGCCGCGGTCAAACTGCAATCCTTCAACCACTTCCAGCACACTGACCAGCCCGGAGCCATCCTCGATCGATATGGCACCTTCACGCCCCACCTTATCAATGGCGCTGGCCAGCAGGTCGCCTATGGAACGGTCATTGTTGGCCGAGATCGCCGCCACATGCGCAATCTCCTGGGACGATGCGCAGGGTTTTGCCATACGCTTGAGTTCTGCCACCACTGTCTCTATGGCAAGCTCGATACCCCGCTTGAGATCCATCGGGTTCATGCCGCCGGCCAGGTAGCGCAACCCCTCCTGGATCATGCCGTGGGCCAGCACCGTTGCAGTGGTGGTGCCATCGCCCGCCATCTCGCTGGTTCGGGCTGCGACCTCGCGCAGCAACTGCGCGCCCATGTTTTCAAACCGGTCTTCGAGTTCTATCGACTTGGCCACCAGCACGCCCGAGTTCACGATCTGTGGCGGGCCAAAGTCGCGTTCGAGAATCACGGTTCGGCCGCGCGGCCCCAAGGTGACTTTGACGGCTTCAGCCAGCGCGTCCACCCCACGGCGGATTTTTTCCCGCGCCGCATCGTGAAAAATAAGTTGTTTGGGTTTCATGGCAGGAGAGCAAGCGGAAAACATCCGCGAATACTAGAACCGCCAGGCAGCTGTCAGCTTGATAAATCGCAAGCGCGACGGCGGTAGGCCGCGCATGAAAACCGGCTATCTCACGCGGTTTTCTTGCGGAAGCTTTCGATTCCGCTTTTCAGTTTCTCAAGGGATTTACCAAATGACTCTTTCACCTGATTCCATGATTCAATCGTGGCCGATTTCAGTTCCGTCAGGCGCTGTTGCGTTTCGCGCAGATCGGCTTCAAGTTTTCCAACTTCCTCGCCAAGCTTGGCTTTGGTCTGGGCGTTGGCAGCCTCGGCCTTTGCCTTGAATTCGGTAATCGTCGCTCCAAGTTGATCAAGCTCTTTTTGAGCCGCTTGTGCAAATGCCTTGCGTTCGCCTTCCGGCTCGCTGGCCTGACCTGACGTAGCAGGGGGCTTTTGCAGTTCCGGTATTGGTGGCTTGAGCTTGTCGCACGAAACGCACGCGGCGGCCACAACAAGGATGAATCCAATAGTTGACAAGGATTGCTTCATGATGATTCCTTTCGCCCGGATGTGGATGGCGGGGCGCTTTGCCCTGCCCCATGCCGACACCCAATCTACGGTGAGAAAAGCTGAAATCTAGCCTCGACCCGACCCGATGCCTTGCGAAATATCAATGCTCCGCGATAAACCCTTGAGGACCTGATGTTCATCCGGTGCGTGAAATTGAATTTTCAAAAAAACCAAGCGTGGCTAGCCTGCTGTGCCGTGAGAACCTGCGAGGTGCGCTACCGCATCAACGGTGGACCGCAATCCCGGGGGAGCATTGCACCCCCCGGGACTTTTGCCGCCTCAGGCTGCTGGAGCTGAACTGCGGATCAGGTGATCGAAGGCGCTGAGTGCCGCCTTGGCGCCATCGCCGGCGGCAATGATGATCTGCTTGTAGGGCGTGGTGGTCACGTCCCCTGCGGCAAATACGCCAGGCACGTTGGTGCGACCATGTGCGTCCACGATGATCTCGCCGTGCTTTGACAACTCCACCGTGCCCTTGAGCCAGTCGGTATTGGGCAGCAGGCCAATCTGTACGAATACCCCTTCGAGTTCGACCTTGTGGTCTTCGCCCGTGGCGCGGTCCTTGTAGCTCAGGCCATTGACGCGGTGGCCGTCGCCGGTCACTTCTGTGGTCTGCGCCTGGGTGATGACTTTCACATTGGGCAGGCTGTGCAGCTTGCGCTGCAGCACGGCATCGGCACGCAGTTCCGGGGCAAATTCGAGCAGCGTGACATGCGCCACCACACCGGCCAGGTCAATCGCCGCCTCGACGCCCGAGTTGCCCCCGCCAATCACCGCCACGCGCTTGCCCTTGAACAGCGGGCCATCGCAGTGCGGGCAGTAGGTCACGCCCTTGGTGCGGTACTGCTCCTCGCCGGGCACGTTCATGTTGCGCCAGCGCGCACCGGTCGAAAGGATCACGGTTTTGGCCTTCAGGCTGGCGCCGTTCTCAAGCTGGACCTCGATCAGGTCGCCGGGAATCAAGGCCTTGGCGCGCTGCAGATTCATGATGTCTACTTCATAGGAGCGCACATGCTGCTCCAGCGCCGTGGCAAAGCGCGGGCCATCGGTCTTTTCAACCGAGATGAAGTTCTCAATGTCCATGGTGTCCAGAACCTGACCGCCAAAGCGCTCGGCCGCCACACCGGTGCGAATGCCCTTGCGCGCCGCATACACCGCGGCTGCCGCGCCAGCCGGGCCGCCGCCGACGATGAGCACGTCAAACGCATCTTTGGCGTTGAGCTTGGCCGCCTCCTGCGCCGCAGCACCCTTGTCGAGCTTGCCGACGATCTCGGCCAGCTCCATGCGGCCCTGGCCAAAGCGCTCGCCGTTCAGGAACACGGTGGGCACGCCCATCACCTCGCGCTGCGTGATCTCGTCCTGGAACAGGCCGCCGTCAATGGCCGTGTGGCGGATGCGCGGGTTCAGCACGCTCATCAGGTTGAGCGCCTGCACCACGTCGGGGCAGTTGTGGCAGCTGAGCGAGTAATAAGTTTCGAAGTTGAAGTCGCCCTCCAGGCCCTTGATCTGTTCCAGCAGGTCGGCCGCTTCCTTGGACGGATGGCCGCCCACCTGCAGCAGCGCCAGCACCAGCGAGGTGAACTCATGGCCCAGCGGCACGCCGGCAAAGCGCACACCGGTGTCACTGCCGGGGTTGGTGATCTGGAACGAAGGCTTGCGCACGGGGGCGTCGTTCTTCTCGATCACGGTGATCTTGTCGGACAGGGCGCGAATGTCCGCCAGGAGCTCCCTCAACTCGCGCGATGCCTCGCTGTCGTCCAGCGAAGCCACGAGTTCGACCGGGCGGGTCAGACGCTCCAGGTAGGCTTTGAGTTGGGTTTTGAGGGTGTCGTCAAGCATGGCAGAGCTCCTTGGGGGAAATTTGGGTAAAAAAAAGCCCGGGCGCCAGGCACCCGGGCGTCTTTGTCAGTTTCAGCTGAAAAGCGGCAGAGGCCCGCTTAGATCTTGCCGACCAGGTCCAGCGAAGGGGCCAGGGTCTTTTCGCCCGGGGTCCACTTGGCGGGGCAGACTTCGCCCGGGTGCGTGGCCACGTACTGGGCAGCGCGCACCTTGCGCAGCAGTTCCTTGGCGTCACGGCCGATGCCGTTGTCATGGATTTCGCACAGCTTGATCTGGCCTTCGGGGTTGATAACGAAGGTGCCGCGCAGCGCCAGGCCTTCTTCCTCGATCATCACGTCGAAGTTGCGCGTGATGGCGCCGGTCGGGTCGCCGAGCATGACGTAGTTGACCTTCTTGATGGAGTCAGACGTGTCGTGCCAGGCCTTGTGGGCAAAGTGGGTGTCGGTGGACACGCTGTAGACCTCAACGCCCAGCTTCTGGAACTCGGCGTAGTTGTCGGCCAGGTCTTCCAGTTCGGTCGGGCAGACAAAGGTGAAGTCGGCCGGGTAGAACACCACCACGGACCACTTGCCCTTGAGGCTTTCATTGGTCACAGTGACAAACTTGCCATTGTGAAATGCTTCGGTCTTGAAGGGCTTGACTTCGGTATTGATCAGGGACATTGCAGTTTCCTTTTTTGCTTGGTGGGTTGGTTGATTGGGAACAGGATCAAGGATAAGTCAGATCCAATAATCAATCCAATCAATTGATTGCATGGATTCGATTGAATATGACTATTATTGGCGTGACTACGCCCCAAACGCCACCTCAAACCCGGCCAGCCCGGCGTAGTCAAACTTCACGCGACGCCTCAAGGGCAAGCTCAGCACGCCGGCGCAGGAGCCGGTGATGACGACCTGCCCGGCCTGCAGGCCCATGCCGCGCTCGCGCAGGAAATTGGCCAGCCAGTGCAGCGGCGCACGCGGATCGCCATCCGGATGGCGTGCCTGGGTTTTCCGGGCAGGCTCGCCCTCGATTTTCCACGTCAGTTCAAAGTCCGGTGTCTCGCGAACTGCCAGCGCGGGCCCCAGCCACAAGCCGCTGTTGACCAGTCCATCGGCCAGCATGTCGGGGAAAGGCAGCGCTGCTGGGTCGAGGTAGCGGCTCGCGCAGATTTCCAGCGCGGCATGCACCGCGCCCACTGCCCCATCCACCTCCGCCCGGGTGTAGGCGTGCGGGCGTGCAGGAAGCGCATGCGCCATCACAAAAGCGAATTCCGGTTCCACCTGGACGGTATTCGTCGCAGGCGAAAAATGCAGGGGACACAGGGGCGCGCCATGGCTGATGGTGGCTGCGTAAATTGGCGCAAGAACCCGCTTGCCGGGGCTGGGCAGCGCCGCCTTCCAGCCGCCAATCGGCAGTCCCAGGCGACGGCTCACTTCCTGCTGCACTTGCCAGCCGTCTTCCAGGTCAACCGGTCGGTAAAGCTCGGACAAGCGCGGACCTTGCTGTCCGCTGCTTCGTCTTGCTATTAATTCAGTAGCTGCTTGCGCAATAAGTTCGGGTGTAAGAGGCATATTTCTTGTAAATTCTGATTCCGTGGAAAACGTCAAAAAGGACTGCCAGGCTAAGCTGCCTGCCAGCGTGCCAGCCTTCGCGCCAGCTTCTCAAAGGCGAGGTCGACCGTCACAGCCAGCAAACCCACCAGCACAGCGCCTTGAATGACATAGGCGGTATTGAAGCCGCTCAATCCCACAATGATGGGCAAGCCCAGTGTCTTGGCGCCCACTGTAGAGGCAATGGCGGCAGTGCCAATGTTGATGATGACCGAGGTTCGCACGCCCGCCAGGATGACCGGTGCGGCCAGCGGCAACTCGACGCTGCGCAAACGCTGCCAGGGGCTCATGCCCAGTCCCTCGGCGGCTTCCCGGACAGGCGCGGGCACCGATTCGATGCCCGAGAGGGTGCTTTGCAGTATGGGCAGCAGGCCATAAAGCGCCAGTGCAATCAAGGCGGGGGCTTCGCCAAAACCTATCAGCGGAACGGCCACGGCCAATACCGCCACGGGCGGAAAAGTCTGCCCGACCGACACCACGGTTTCAATCAGCGGGCGAAACTCGCGCCCGCTTGCGCGCGTGGCAAAAATCCCTGCTGCAAGCCCCACGATGACGGAAACGGCGCTGGACAGGCCCACCATCTTCAGGTGCGCCAGCATGAGGCTAAAAAAGCTGTCCTGCTCGTAGACCGGCCGCTCAAGCAGAGGAAACAGGGCGGCGAAAAAAGGCTTCAGCCTGCTCATGCCAAACACGCATAGCAGCAGCAGGGCCAGCACCCACCACAAAAGCATGTCCTGAAAGCCTGTGCGTG
Source organism: uncultured beta proteobacterium (assembly GCA_963793855.1). Taxonomy (GTDB): domain Bacteria; phylum Pseudomonadota; class Gammaproteobacteria; order Burkholderiales; family Burkholderiaceae_C; genus Polaromonas. The sequence continues at coordinate 1,506,569 of CAWCBL010000001.1, read as the reverse complement.
TGGTTTTCCCTGCGGCCGGGTGCTTCATGGAGGGCTTGCCGAAACAGACGGCCCCAGCAGGTCCTGCAAATCAATGCTTCCCATTCGCCGGCCTTGGCCGTCCACGACTGAAAGCCGGGCCACGCGGCGCGAGACAAAAATGGACAGCGCCTCTCGCAGGCTGAGCGTGGCCGGTATCGGCTCGCCCTCAGGGGCCTCACCCCGCAGATCCGGCCGGACATGGTCAGCCACGCGCCGCAAGCCCAGCAGCCTGATACCGACATCGCTGCGGCCGAAAAAATCCAGCACAAAGTCGCTGGCGGGGGCAGAAAGAATCTCCAGCGGCGTGCCGCTTTGCACGATGCGCCCCTGGTCGAGCAGGACAATGCGCGTGGCCAGGCCAAGCGCCTCGTCAATATCATGCGTGACCAGCACGATCGTCTTGCCGGACAGCTTGTGAATGCGCGCGATCTCCAGCTGCAACGCGGCGCGCGTGACCGGGTCCAGTGCGCCGAAAGGTTCATCCATCAGCAGCACTTCCGGATTGCCCGCCAGCGCCCGCGCCACCCCCACGCGCTGCTGCTGGCCGCCCGAAAGCTGGTGCGGGTAGCGTGCCCGGTAGAGCTCGGGTTCGAGCTGCAAAAGCGTCATCAGTTCGGTGACGCGCTCATTGATGCGGGCCTCAGGCCATTTGAGCAAGGCGGGCACGGTGGCAATGTTTTTCTCGACGCTCCAGTGCGGAAACAGGCCGATGGACTGAATCGCGTAGCCCATGCGGCGGCGAATTTCTTCGGGCCTGAAGCTGCGGATCTCGTCGCCTGCAAAAAGAATGCGGCCGCTGTCATGCTCCACCAGCCGGTTCATCATCTTGAGCAGGGTGGATTTGCCCGAACCCGAGCTGCCAAGAATCACCGTGAACTCGCCCAACGCAATGTTCAGGGAGACGTTATCGATGACCTTGACGCCATCAAAACTCCTGGATACACCTTGCAGTTCAATCATCGGCGGCATTTCTATTTTTTTGAACGGCAACGAATGCTCAAAACTCATACGCCAAAGATGAGGCGAGGGTCTTGAGCAAGGCATCTACCCCGACCGCCATGGCCACCACCGGCACCACGCCCAGCAGCACCAAGTCCAGCGCGCCGCCCAGCAGGCCCTGGAACAGGATGGCGCCAAAACCGCCCGCCCCGATGAGGGCTGCAACCACCGCCATGCCTATGGTTTGTACGGTAGCCACCCGCAGCCCGGCGAGAAAAACCGGCAGGGCCAGGGGTGCTTCAACCTGCCAGAATATCTGGCGCGAGGTCATGCCCATGCCCAGCGCCGCATCAATGACGGGCTGAGGCACCTGACCCAGGCCGGCAGCGGTGCTGCGAACGACAGGCAGCAAGGAATACAGCGTGAGCGCAATCACCGCTGGCGCCAAGCCCACACCCTTGATGCCCCAATGGGCCAGCACAGGCACGCTGGCGGCCAGCAGGGCGAGCGGCGCCATGAGAAGGCCAAAAAGAGCAATCGACGGGATGGTTTGAATGATGTTGAGGCTCGCAAACAAGGCTGGGCGCAAGGGCGCCATCCACCCACCGGCTCGCACAGCGGCCATGCCCAGCGGCACGCCGATGAGGACCGTGGGCAACAAGCTGGTCAGCACAATCTGCACATGTTGCAACAAGGCCGCGTTGAACACGTCCTCACGGTTGGCATACTCGCGCAGCAGGGACAGCTGGTCGAGCGCGCCCGCCGCCATCAGCGCCAGCGCCGGGGCGATGACGGCCGCGCTGACGACGAGGCGCAGCGCCGGCTTCAAGGCCAGGCGCCCGATGGCGTCGCTGGCCGCCAGCCAGCTCAGCGCCGCGAGCAGCCAGAAAGCGCCGCCGAAGGAGGTGCGCTCTATGCCGGGTGTCCCGCCCGATGCCGGGTCAGCCGCCATGGCCGCCAGCTGCGAGGCATGGTCGGCAGCCAGCCACACCAGGCCTGTCAACAGCAAGGTGGCCGCGATGGCCGCCAAAAAATGGGTGCTTCGCCGGGAGGGCATAAAAATGGCGGCAGCCAGCAGCAGCGTTGCCAGTAGCGCGAAGGCTTGACCAAAACCAGGGTGGCCGCCCACCACCTCTGCCAGTGAAATGCCTGTGCCGGAAACCAGCCGGTTGGGCGCGTGGGTCAAAAACGCCAGCCCTGATGCCGCCGCGACGCCCGCGGCCATCAGCAGCAAGAGCATGCGGTTTTTGACCAGGCTCATGCGCGTCATCCCTTAATGGGTGGGGCCGTGCGGGCAACCTGGAGGGCTGGCGGACAGTGCCTTGCGTCCCATCACTTGATAAAGCCCCTGGCCCTCAGGTAATCGGCGGAGACTTTCCTGGCATCCTGGCCTTCCACCGCGATTTTGGCGTTGAGCTTTTGCAGTGTGGGGCCGTCGAGTGTCTTGAAAACGGGTTCAAGGACATCCCTGATTTTTGGGTATTGGGCCAGCGTTGACGCCCGGACCAGCGGCGCTGGCGCGTAGATGGGTTGAATGCCTTTGGGGTCATCCAGCACCACCAGACCCAGCGCGGCAATGGCGCCATCCGTGCCGTAAGCCATGGCGGCGTTCACGCCTGAAGTCTGCTCTGCTGCGGCCTTGATGGTCACTGTGGTGTCGCCGCCCGCCAGTGTCAGCAGCTGCGCGTTATTCAGTTTGAAGCCATACGCCGCCTGGAAGGCCGGCAAGGCGTCGCTGCGCTCGATGAATTCGGCCGAGGCGGCGAGCTTGAACATGCCGCCGCCAGACAACCACTTGCCCAGATCCGCCAGCGACTTCACCTTGTTTTTGTCGGCGACATCCTTGCGCAGCGCGATGGCCCAGGTGTTGTTGGCCGGCGCGGGGCTCAGCCAGACGATGTTGTTCTTCTCGGCGTCCAGCTTCTTGACCCGCTCGAAACCCGCCCTGGCATTTTTCCAGGCCGGGTTCTTTTCATCGGAAAAGAAGAAGGCGCCATTGCCGGTGTATTCGGGATACAGGTCAATCTCGCCCGCCGTGATGGCGCCGCGCAAGATTTTGGTGGTGCCGAGCTGAAGCCTGTTTTCAGTCCTGATGCCGTTTGCTTCCAGCACCTGAATCATCATGCTGCCCAGCAAAGAGCCTTCGGTGTCAATTTTTGAGGACACGCGGACGGCGCTCTGGGCGAATGCCGACGTTGCGGCCAATAGCATCAGGGATGCGCCGCCAATCAGCCAGCGACGGGAACATAGCTTGTTCATACAAGGCCTTTCGTGTGCAGGCGGCTGCAGACGGGTTGCTGCGGTGCCATAAAATTCTTCCGGATTCTGGTTTATAGCGTGAATTCGCCGCTTGCACCGCCGCTTTCGTGGCGGATGTTTCATTTGTTCGACCCGTTACGGACTGCCTTGTTGCCGGCCCGCGTGCTTTGGCCAAGCGACAATACGGAAAATATACGGCCTTCCCATGAACTCATCCGCAAGTACTGTCCCTCCCATGACCACCCCCTCGCGTGCGCACACCACGGCGCTCGTCCTGTTTTCGGGCGGCCAGGATTCCACCACCTGCCTGGCGCAGGCGCTCTGCAAATACGAGCGCGTTGAAACCATCGCGTTTGACTACGGCCAGCGCCACAAGGTGGAGCTGCAGGCGCGCCTGAATGTGCTGCGCGAAATAAAAAAACAGTTTCCGCAATGGGCGTCCAGGCTAGGGGAAGACCATCTGCTGGATCTCTCCGTTCTGGGGCAGGTCAGCGACTGCTCACTGACGCGCGATGTGGCCTTCAAGATGGAAAGCTCCGGCCTGCCCAACACCTTCGTGCCGGGGCGCAACCTGCTGTTCTTGACGCTGGCGGCAGCGGTGGCCTACCGGCGCGACCTGCAGGTGCTGGTGACTGGCGTGTGCGAAACCGATTTTTCAGGCTACCCGGACTGCCGCGACGACACCATGAAGGCGATGCAGCTGGCGCTGTCGCTGGGCATGGACAAGCGCTTTCTGATTGAAACGCCGCTGATGTGGATCGACAAGGCCGATACCTGGGCGCTGGCCCATTCGCTCGGTGGCCAGGTGCTGGTGGACCTGATCGTGGAGCACACCCATACCTGCTACATGGGCGACCGCACGCATCGGCATGCTTGGGGTTATGGCTGCGGCGAGTGCCCGGCCTGCGAGTTGCGGGCACGCGGGTTTTTGAGCTACATAGCCAGCTTGTCGAAGCCGTAGTCGCGCTCTACTTTTGCGATGCGCGTTTTGTACTGGGCGTACCAGTCGCTGCGGCCGGTTTGCTGTGCAATCAGGTGCTCGGCATTGGCCTTCCAAGCTCTGATCGAAGCGAGATCCTGCCAATAGCTCACAGTGATTCCCACGCCTTCACGGGCTGACTCCACACCCAGAAAACCCGGCTGCTGAGCGGCCAGGTCCACCATGCGATCAGCCATGTCCCCGTAGCCTTTGTCGCCATCGGTGCGTAGCGAGGTAAAGATTACTGCGTAGTAAGGTGCCTGGGGGGTCGTTGCAATCACTATGTCTCCTTGGGCTGGATTAAAAGATGGGTTCAATGGTTAGCTGCGCACGAGGTCTTCCACCATGCAGCGGGTGACGAGCGGCGGCCCATCGCCAATGTGAAAGGCAAGTTTACGCTCGCGCAAGGCCACGTCACTGGCCGTCACACGGTCGAAGCGCCGCAGGTGCTCGGTCCATGACTCGTCCACGATCTGCTCGATAAATCGCCCCGGCTGGTTCATGTCGCGCAGCAGTTCCCACTCCAGTGCTCCCTGGCGCAGGCGGCTGCGGCGGCTTTCCTGCATGAGCGCACGGAAATCGCCCGCCCGTGCCGGGTCAATCAGGTAGTCAATCGTGACAACCACATTGCCTTTGCCGGGCGGCGCATGGGCCACGGGTGTCTTGAACTCGCGTGAGGGTGTCAGGTCCTCCTCGATGCTGAGGTCCTGCATCCAGCGCTGCGCCAGCAGCATGGCGACCGTGCCGCTCACGGCCGCTACCAGCAGGCCGGTTGACACGCTGGTGAGCGTGGCCACCTGGCCCCACAAGGCGGCGCCCAGGGCACTGGCTCCCATGATGGCCATCTGGTACATCGACATGCCGCGTGCCCTTACCCAGTCGGGCAATGCGAGCTGGGCCGACACGCTGAGCGAATTGGCGCAGGTGATCCAGGCCATGCCATTGAGCAGCATGGCTGGCACGGCAACATACACATTGGGGGCAAAAGCCATGATGGCGGTGGACACCGACTGCAGCATGACGGAGCGCATCACCAGCGTGTCGCGCGTCATCATCTGGCGCAAGCGCGGCAAATACATGGCGGCAACGATGGCACCCGAGCCCATGGCAGCCAGCAGCAGCGTGAAGGTGCCCGCGTCGCCGCCCTGCAGGCCGCGCGCCACCAGCGGCAGCAGGGCCAGCAGTGCGGTGGAGTGCAGAAAAAACAGCGAGATGCGCAGCAGAACCGCGCGCAGGCGGGTGGACTGTCGTACAAACTGCAGCCCCACCCGCATGGCACTGAGCAGGCGCTCGCGGCCCAGCGGACTGGGCACATGGTCGCGCCGCCAGCGCATGATGACAAAGCCCGAGATCACCGACAGCAAGGCATTGAGCACAAACACATAAGCGGTGCCCACGCTGGCAATCAGCGCGCCCGCCACCAGCGGCCCGACGATGCGCGATGCGTTCATTGCCACGCCATTCAGGGCCAGCGCCGCCGGCAGCTGCGTGCGCGGCACCAGCTCGGGCACGATGGCGGCAAAGACCGGCCAGCGCATCGCCAGGCCAATGCCGTTGGCAAAGGTCAGCGCCAGCAGCAGTGTCGGGGTCATGACATCCGACAGCACGGCGATGCACAGCAGCGTGGCCACGGCGGCGACCCAGAACTGCGTCATGATGAAGTAGCGCCGCCGGTCCAGAATGTCGGCCAGCGCGCCGCTGGGCAGGCCCAGCAAAAACACCGGCAGGGTCGATGCCGACTGCACCAGCGCCACCCAGATCGGCGTGCTGGTCATGGAGGTCATCATCCAGGCCGCCGCCACGTCGTTCATCCACATGCAGATGTTGGCAGTCAGCCAGACGCTCCACAACATGCGGAACACCGGCAGGTTCAGGGGCCCCCAGGGCGAAAGGGAAGGGGCAGCAGCAGGAGGTGTGGCTTCTTCGGGCATTCAGCGCATTTTCCCTGAAAGTTTCTGGCCAGACATTCAGGAAACGCTGGGGAGGAATGGTCAATTTTCTTACTTTAGCCCTTCTCGTCGTCTTTATTCAAGCGTCACACCCGTTTGCTTGACCACGTTCGCCCATCGGGTCAGTTCGTTCTGCACGTAGACCCCATAGGCCTCGGGGGTCGAGCCCAAAGGCTCCGCACCCTGCAATGCCAGTTTCTGGCGAACTTCAGGCGTTTGCAGCGCCTTCATCACTTCGGCATTCAGGCGTTGGATGATCGGCTTTGGGGTGTTGGCAGGCACCATCACCCCCTGCCATGCACCGACTTCAAATCCCGGCATGCCCGATTCCGCCAGTGTCGGCACATCGGGAAACAGCGCCATGCGCCTGGGAGTCGTGATGGCCAGCATTTTCAGGCGCTTGTCGCGCACAAAAGCCATGACCGAGTTGACGGTGTCTGTCATGAAGTGGATCTGGCCGCCGACCAGGTCGACGTCGGCCGGGGCACTTCCCTTGTATGGGATATGCACCGCATCGATGCCATTTGCCTGCACGAACTGGAATGCACCCAGATGAGTCACGTTGCCATTACCGGCGGAGCCATAGGACAGCTTGCCGGGGTTGGCTTTGGCATAGGCAATGAATTCCTTCACGGTGTTGGCCGGAATGCTGGGCGACACCACTAGCGCCAAGGGAACGACGGCCGTCAGCGCGACCGGTGCGAGATCGCGCTTGACGTCATAGCTCAGGCTTTTGTAAAGTGCCGGGCTCAGCGTAATGGAAGATGTGTTGTACAGCAGGGTATAGCCGTCCGCCGCCGCCTTGACCGCCAGCACCGCGCCAAGATTGCCATTGGCGCCGCCCCGGTTGTCAATGATCACCGGTTGGCCCATGGACTCCGACATTTTCTGTGCAATGACGCGGGCCACCAGGTCAGTTGGGCCGCCGGGCGGGAAGGGCACGATCATGGTGATCGGCCTGGAAGGAAAGGCGGGCTGCGCGTGGGCAGGAGTAATGCCAAGTACTGCGCTGCAGCCTACCGAGGCCAAGACCGCCATAGCGACCCGGCGCGAAATTCGCGGGTATGTATTTTTCATGATGATGTCTCCTCTGGGGTGGATGAAAAGTGTTTAGACGTTGGCACGCCCGGCCAGCATTCTTCTGGCGGTATAGGTCATGACTTCTTCTTCGCGCTGGTTGAAAACATGGATCGTCGAATCAACGATTGCCCTTCCGCCAGTGGAGGTTGGGCGCACAGCCGTCACCTTGATGACGGCATGAATCGTGTCGCCCACCCGCACAGGCGCATGGATTTTTTGCGTGAGTTCCAGCATCGCCAGCCCAGTTCCCTGGATCATGGTTTGCAGGATGAATCCTTCGATCAGCGTGTAGGTCAGCGCAGCGGGAACCGGCCTGCCGGCAATGCCGCCATGTAACGGGGCAGCATCGATGAACATGACCTCGACCATGCCCGTGACGCCAATGAAGCTCACCAGGTCGGATTCGGTCACGGTACGGCGAAAGGTCTTGAAACACTGACCGATAGCCAGGTCTTGCCAGTAAAAGCCCTGACCCAGCTGCTGAATTTTTTCGGGAGTATTCATGGTTGTTTTGGGGCGTTTTGGGTCGCTGGCGGGATGCCGATTTCGGCCAGTAGTTCTGCCGTGTGCTCACCGAGTCGCGGCGCCATCCTGACCGGCGGGCGGACATGATCGAACTTCACGGGCACGCCTGGAAACCTGAGCATTCCCATGGCCGGGTCCTGCAGCGTCTCGAAGAAGCCAGTGGCAAGCAGGTGTTCATCCTGCGGCAAATCCTCCAGCCGGTTCATCTTTGATGCGGGTATTTCAAGCCGGTTGAAAATCTTGAGCCAGGTTTCGGTGCTGCGGCCGGCAATAAATTGGGCCGCAAGCTCGTAGAGCTTTTCGATGTTGCGCGTGCGCGCTGAAATATCTTTGAAGTGCGCGTCAAGCGCTAGGTCAGGCGCACCCGCCTCGATAAAGAAACGGCACCAGTGCGCATCGGTGTAAGGCATGGCGCAAAGATAGCCGTCGGTCGTGCGGTAGGGCCGGCGCCACGGATTTAGCAGCCGCGGGTAACCAGGCCCTGCCAGGGGCGGATCGAAATGCTGTCCATAGAAATGTTCAACCAGATTGAAGGCCACCATGGACTCCAGCATCGGGATTTCCACATACGAGCCGTGGCCGGTGCGTTCGCGCATGAAAAGCGCTGCCAGGATGGCGTGGGTGGCGACCAGGCCCGATGTTTTGTCAGCGGCGATGGTCGGGTAGTACTGGGGCGTGCCGGTCTGCCGTTCCATCAGGGCAGCGCAGCCTGACAAGCCCTGAATGATGTCGTCGTAGGCCGGCATGCCGCCATAAGGGCCATCCTGGGAAAACCCGTGCAGGCCCACATACACCAGTCGCCGATTGCGTGCGCGCAGGGTTTCAGGGTCCAGCCCGATCTGCGCCAGTTTTTGTGGACGGATGCTGTGCATCAGCACATCGGCGGTATCCACCAGCTTGAGCAGGGCTTCCCGGCCCTGCGGTGTCTTCAGGTCCAGCACGATGCTGCGCTTGCCGCGATTGACGCCGAGAAAGATGGCGCCCATGCCTTCCTCCGTGCTTGGGCCGGTGCGCCGGGTCGAGTCGCCTTCAGGCGCTTCGATCTTGATGACATCGGCCCCGTAGTCGGCCAGTATCTGGCTTGCATAAGGGCCAAGCACTACCGTGCTCAAGTCCAGCACCCGAATACCGTTCAAGGGCAGCATATTCATTCCTGCTCGACTTTTGCCTTGACCGCAATGCGCTTCCACAATTCGATTTCGGCAGCCTGGAATTTACGCATTTCATCGGCACCGCCGTTCATGACTTCGGCGCCCAGGCGTTCATAAAACTCCCGGGTTTCGGGCATTCGCTCAATCTGGGCCAGCAAGGTGGCGAGCTTGTCGGTCTCGGCCTTTGGTGTTTTGGCAGAGACCATCGCACCCACCCAGACATAAGCCGTGAAGCCCGGCACACCTGCCTCACCAAAGTAAGGCAAGGAGGGAAGCGTCGGTGTACGGCGGTCAGACGCTACAGCCAGCGCGCGCAGCTTGCCGCCCTTGACCAGCTCGTAAGCAGCAGTTATGTCAGAAAATGCCATGTCCACTATGCCTGAAGCTACGGCGATCAAGGACTCTGATGCACCTTTGAACGGTACGTTGTGGATGTCCAGGTGCGCGCTGTCGTTGAATGCCTCCGACATCAGCTGGTAGCCAGCAGAGCCTGCCGCATAGTTGAGCTTGCCCGGTTGCGCCTTGGCTGCGCTGATCAGCTCGGCCAGCGTTTTGTACGGGGAATTTGGCGGCACCACGAGCACGGTAGGGGCACGCATCATCATGGTCAATGGCGCCATGTCGATTTGGGGATCGTAGGGCAGCTTCTTGAACAGTGCCACGTTCACGGCCAGTGACGAATTGCTGCCGACAAAAACGGTATAGCCGTCGGCGGGCGCGGTGAGTAAGGCCTTTGCCGCAATGAACCCGTTAGCGCCCGGGCGGTTTTCCACCACCACGGCTTGGCCGGTAAGTGCCGTGAGCTTCTTGCCGAAATAGCGTGCCGACGTGTCGGTGCCGCTGCCGGGCGGGAAAGGTACGATGAACTTGATCGGCTTGGAGGGGTATTCCTGTGCCCAGGACTGCCCGGCAGGCAGCAGAAACGTGGCGCCACACATCGACGCAAGTGCCAACAGGGGCGCAACCACGGCTTTGATTTTTTTGAATGTCATTTTGTCTCCTTTAAATAGCAGAATTCACACCGAGCGAACGAAATCTGAAAGTGACAGGTCACCCGCGAGAACCTGTTCCCCGACCACCCTGTTCCAGTGCATTTCTGAACCATGGGCCATGCGCCACTCATGCAGGCGCCGGGTCAGCAGCTGCAGGTCGTATTCTTCAGTCACGCCGATCGCGCCGTGCAAGGCATGGGCGGTTGAGGCGACCAGTACCGCCGCTTCGCTGGTGCGGGACTTGGCCATCGCCGCTGTCGGCAGGGATGGCGTTTTATCGCTCCCTTGAAAAGCGGCTTCTGCGGCAATCGACGAGGCTGCCGTGTGCTCGGCCATCACGCTCAGTTGATGCTGTACCACCTGGAACTTTCCGAGCGACTTTCCGAACTGGTTGCGGTCGTTGCAATACTGCAGCGTCATTTCAAACACCCGGTTCATTGCGCCGCTGAGCAGGGCAGCGTGCAGCGCGGCAGCGAAGGCGGGCAATAGCGCTCCGCCGTGCGGTGCGCGGATTGCACGGCTGTCGTCCGGCCAGGAGAGGGTGGCCGTCAGGTTGCGGTGCACGCCAGTGGCCTGACGCCGAGCTGCTGCGCAAGGCAGCAGCAGCAAGGTATCGCCGTCGCTGGCCAGCACGAAGTCCGCCAGCATTCCGTACGGTGTCAACGCGCAGGTAAGGCTGCCGTCCGTCTCGCGCAGGAACGCTGCTGCCAGTGTGATCATGCCCGTCGGCACCGCAAATTGCGAGGCAACCAGCGCGCGCGCCACGATGGTTTGCGCGATCGGCAAGGGTACCGTGTAGCGTCCGAAATGGCTCAGAATCGGGAACAGTTCAGCCAGGCTGAGACCGGCCCCGCCCTCAGCTTCTGTGGCAAGCAGTTCCAGAAATCCGGCGTCTGCCAGGGCTTCCCACAAGGCTGCAGGTGAACCGCCGGCCTCAATGGAACGCACTGCGGCAGGGGTGCACTGGTCTTTGAGAATGTCTTCAATCGCTTCTGCAAACATGGGGTAGGTTCCTTCTTAGCGCAAGCCCAGACCGCGCGCGATCATGCCGCGCAGGATCTCGCGCGTGCCGCCGCGCAGGGAGTAAGTGGGAGCAATTTGGCTCACGTAGGCGACCGTTCGATACAGGTCGGTATCCACCTGTGCGCCCGGGTTCATGGCAATGGCCGCTTCAATCAGGGTCGGAATGCTTTGCTCGAACTCCGTCCCGATGTCCTTGACTAGCGCGGCTTCGACCACCGGGCTTTCGCCATTGGCCAGCTTGCTTGTGACGGCAATAGACATGTTGCGCAGCGTGCTCAGATGCGTGGCAAAGCGTCCGATGACGGCGGCGTGGGCCGGAGCCTCGGGGCTTCCCCGCAGGCAGGCAATCCAGTGCTCCAGCAACACGATGCTGGAGTACACGCGTTCCGGGCCGCTGCGCTCGAAGGCCAGTTCGGCATTGACCTGCGTCCAGCCGTCGCCTTCCTTCCCTACCAGCGCATCCTCGCCCAGCATCACGTCGTCGAAAAAGACTTCCGAAAAATGCGCGTCACCCGCCAGGTCATGGATAGGGCGCACTGTTACGCCGGGCAGGGACAAATCGACGATGAACTGCGACAGTCCCTTTTGCCGGTCCTGCGATTCACCGGACGAGCGCACCAGCGCAATCATGTACTGGCAATGCTGCGCGTTGGTCGTCCAGATCTTGCGGCCGTTCAAACGCCATCCGCTTTCGCAGCGGGTGGCCCGGGTGCCCACGCTGGCAAGGTCGGAGCCGGCATTGGGCTCGCTCATGCCGATGCAAAAGAAAGCCTCGGCGGCACAGATTTTTGGCAGATAGAACTGGCGTTGCGCCTCCGTGCCGAACTTGAGGATCAAGGGACCGCTCTGGCGGTCGGCGATCCAGTGCGCCGACACGGGTGCGCCAGCGGCGAGCAGCTCTTCCACGAGAACGAAGCGAGAGAACACGTCCAGGTTGGCGCCGCCGTATTGTGCGGGCAACGTGACGCCAACCCAGCCGCGCGCGGCCAGCTTCTTGCTGAACTCGGCATTAAAGCCCATCCAGGAGCGGGCGCGGATGTCTGGCGGGGTGGGTTCGAAGCTGGATTCAAGAAAGGCTTTGACTTCGGCGCGAAAAGCGTGAGTCTCTGCGGGAAGGGCAGCCAGGCGGAAAGCGGATAGCAGGTTGCTCATGACATTCTCCTGTGTCAATCAGACGCCAATGGTGTAGCCGCCATTGGCCGACAAATGCTGGCCAGTGATGTAAGACGCCGCATCCGACAGCAGGAAACAGACCGGACGCGCCACTTCAAGGGGCTCGGCCCAGCGACCCAAAGGAATCTGCGCCAAGTAGGTTTCGGCGAATTTTTCGCTTCGTATGACTTCTGTCATGGGCGTGTCAACCACCCCAAAGCCGACCGTGTTCACCCGCACGTTGTACTTGGCCCATTCGCGCGCCGCGCACATGGTCAGACCCAGCAGGCCAGCCTTGGCCGCGCCATAGTTAATCTGGCCGATGGTTCCGCGCCGGCCAGCGTCCGACGAGATGTTGATGATGGAGCCCTGTGCCTTGTCGCCGGAACGCGCCCGTGCCAGCATGTGGCGGCCTGCGGATTGAAGGAAGTAAAAAGAGCCCGACAGATGCACGTCAATGACCTGCTGCCAGTCTTGCGGCGTCATTTTTTCGATCATTGCCGGACGGGTTATGCCGGCGTTGTTGACCAGCCCATGCAGCGCGCCGAACTTGGCAACCGCTTCATCAACCGTGCGTTGGGAAAATTCCGGATCAGCCACGCTGCCCACCATCGGCAGCAAGCGATCCTTGCCAGCTTCGTCGCGGAACGCTTCCAGCGCGCCGGCATTCAGGTCAACGGCCGTCACGGTTGCGCCAAGCGTCAGCGCCAGGTCGGCAATCGCGCGGCCAATGCCCTGGGCTGCACCCGTGACCACAATGCTCTTGTTCTTGAGCGAGAGGGATTCGTCATTCATAGCAGTTTTCTTTCTCAAAGTGTCTCTTCGGTACCCAGCACCAGCGTGGCCTGGCTAGACAGTTCCCCGCCGTTGCCATGGGCCAGTGCCAGTTGTGCATCTTTTACCTGGCGCTCGCCAGCAAGGCCCATCAGTTGCTGTGTGGCCTCGACCATAGTGAATAGCCCGTACATGCCGGGATGCACGCAGGACAGCCCTCCGCCATTGGTATTCACTGGGAGTTTTCCTCCTGGGCCAATGCGGCCGCCTTCCACGAAAGCGCCGCCTTCGCCTTTTTTGCAGAAGCCGAGGTCTTCCAGAAACAGCAGGGTGTTGATGGTGAAGGCGTCGTAGAGCTCGACCACATCAATTTCGGAAGGCTTGACGCCTGCCTGGGAAAAGGCGCGTGCCCCCGAAGACACTGCGGCGGTGGTGGTCAGGTCGGGCATGGAAGTGATGTCGCGGTGGTCGGTGGCAGCGGCGGCGCCCAGCAGGTAAACGGGTCGCTTCGCCAGGTGTTTTGCGCGCTCTGCACTCACCATGACAACGGCTGCCGCACCATCCGTGACCAGACAGCAATCGCGCACGCCCAGCGGATCGGAGACCATGCGGGCTTTCAGGTAGTCTTCCATCGTGAGCGGGTCGCGCATGAAGGCGTCGGGGTTGAGTTGAGCCCAGCGGCGCGCGGCGATGGCGACCTCGCCTAGCTGCTCGCGCTTGAGTCCGTACTCATGCATATAACGGGAAGTGGCCAGTGCATAGGCGCCGACAGGACGGCCGAGCTTGTACGGTGCTTCATAGGCCGTGGGCCGCATCGCGCTGATCAGCCCGCCGGCCGCCGTGCGCTGGTTGCTGCCGTAGGCGATCAGTGCCACTTCGCATTGGCCGGCCTCTATCGCCAGTGCTGCCCACATGGCATGGGTCAGAAAGGCCGAGCCGCCGGTGCGGTTGTTCTCGGTCAGCCGGGGCTGAATGCCCAGGTATTCGGCAAAGGTCAGGCCGGACAGAAAATCATCAGGCAGACCGATGAACAGGCCGTCCACATCGGTCGGCTTGAGTCCCACCTGGTCCAGAGCGACCAGACTGGCCGAGACGGCCAAGTCCATTGAACTAAGACCGGGGGACTCGCCCATGCCGTAGGTGGCAGCGGCCACGATGGCTGATTTGCCGCGCGGAAACTTGTCATGTGTCATGCCTTGCCTCCTGTGTCTGCTGCCACGTCGAAAAGCAGGATGTACCGCTCCTCCTGTTTCGCTATGCGGGCCTGTACCTTCATGCCGATGCGCACGTCCTGCGGCGCAATGCCTTCGACACGGCTCATTACACGGGGACCTTCTTCCAGATCGACCAGCACGACGTTGTAAGGCTGCTGAGGTGGCTTGACACGTACCACGGTGGTTGCATGGACCGTGCCTCGCCCCGAGGCCTCCACCCACTCAAGGTCGCGAGCGCCTGTCACCGGCTCGGCCACCCGAGGGTAAAAAAAATAATTGCCGCTGGTGCGGGATCGCTGCAGCATGAACCGGCCTTGCGCCAGGTGCGCAAAGTAATCCTGCTCGGGTCGGATATAAGTCATGATGTTCTCTTTGAAATCGGCTCAGGGTTTCACGTCGGGCCATTGGTATAGCGCTGCTTCCTTGGCCAGGAAACGACGCACAGCTTCGTTGTGGAAGTCGCTCTCGCGGCACATGGCCTGCGCCATCGCCTCCTGCGCATAGATCGACCGGCGCTCGGATTCGAAGGCGTGGTTCATCACGCTCTTGGCGATGCCCAGCGCCCCGGTCGGCGCAGTGTGGAAACGCTCTGCAAAGTCCAGAGCGGACTGCAGAAGATCCCCCTCGAAAATGCTCTGGACCAAGCCGATCTCTTTGGCCTCCTGAGCGTCCACCACGCGGCCGGTGAAGACCAGATCCTTGGCGCGCGACAGGCCAATGGCGCGTGGAAGCAAGTACATCGCACCCATGTCCGGTACATAGCCGACCCGCGCAAAAACGCAGCAGAACTTGGCACGTGACGAGGCGAGCACGAAATCGGCACTCAGCGCCAGCGACAAGCCTGCGCCAAAGGCCACGCCATCCACGGCGGCGATCACGGGTTTTTCAAGATCGACGAGTTCGTCGAACCAGCGGTGGATCTTGCGGATGCGGTCTCGGCCTTCAAAGATGTCGCGTTTCTCACCGGGTTGCCCGGCCATGGCCTTGATGTCGCCGCCGGCGCAGAAGTGGCCGCCTGCCCCGGTAAGCACGATGGCCCGCACTGCGGCATCGTCGCGCACCTCTGCCACAGCAGCGGCGAAGGCTTCTCGCATCGCATAGTCCAGCGCGTTGCGCTGGTTCGGCCGGTTCATTGTCAGCACGGCCGTTGCGCCCATGCGTTTGATTTCTATTGCAGCCATGGCTTTACTCCTCGGTTTTTCAGTAGCGAATCTGCATAAGCCAGGTCGCGACCATCACCGGTCGTTCCGCACCTTCGATACGTACTTCGGTCTGCCATACGCAGCGCACTTCATCCGGCTTGATGTCGTCCACACGCGTCAGCTGGAAGCTGCCGACAAGCCTGGAGCCGCTCGGTACTGGTCCCGTGAAACGAACCTTGTCAAAGCCGTAGTTGAGCGCCATCTTGCGGTTGGGAAATGCAAAGCAGCGGTGGTACCAGCCGGTGATCAGCGAAAGCGTCAACAGACCGTGGGCAATGGTGGTCCTGAATGGAGATTCAGTCGCGGCGCGCAGGGGATCAGTGTGAATCCACTGCCGGTCTTGCGTCACTCCAGCAAACACGTCGATCATGTCCTGGTCAACGGTGATGGCGTCGCCGCTCACTGCAGGTCGCCCGACGAAGGCCTTGATGGCCTCAATGGAGTCAAAGCTCTTCTGCATATCTCAGTCCGCTTTCACACCCAGCGACTTGGCCAGCGGGATCCAGCGCGCACGCTCGCTCGCAATGAACTTGCCGAACACTTCTGGCGAGCCGGGCATCGGCTGGGCGCCAATGTTGCGAAGTTTCTCAATGAGCTCAGGTTTCTTGAGTGCTTCGTTGATTGCCTTGTTGAGCTCGTTGATGACCACAGGCGACGTGCGCGCCGGTGCCACCACCCCAAACCAGGCGCTCGCCTCGGCGTTGGGAAAACCTGCCTCCTTGAGGGTGGGAACGTCAGGCAACTGCGGAAAGCGAGTGTTGTCGAGGATGGCCAGCGGGCGAATCTTGCCGGCCTTGGCTTGCTGCATGGAGGAGGGCAGGGCATCGAACATGATGTCAACGTTGTTGCCCATCATGCTCATGATCGCGGGAGCGCTGCCGGTATAGGGCACATGGGTCACCTTGAAGCCCATCAGCGACGACGCGTATTCGCCTGCCAGGTGGGTGATGTTTCCGCTGCTGGCTGATCCCATCGTCAGCTTGCCCTGTTCTTTTTTGCCCAGTGCGATCAACTCGTTGACAGTATCGACCTTCAGTTCTTTGCGCGTTACCAGCAGCAGGGGTGATTTGCCCATGCCCGCTACCGGGAGAAAGGCCTTTTCCGGGTCGTAGGGCATCTTGGCGTACAGCACGGCATTGATCACCAGTGGTGCGTTCGAACCGACGAAAAATGTTTTACCATCGGGCTCGGAGCGCGCCACGGCTTCACCGGCAATCATGCCGGCCGCACCGCCCTTGTTGTCGATGACGATGGGGGTTCCCAGAATGACCGAGGTGTCCTGTGCGACCAGGCGGGTGATCTGGTCGGCCGCGCCGCCCGCGGGGTAGGGAACGACGAAGTGAATTGGTGTTTTTTGTTGCGCCTGGGCGCCAAAGCCAGCGAGTGCCAGCAGCATGGACACGGTGGTGAGTCTGCGGTTGAGTTTGATCATGAGAAGTCTCCGTTTGTGCTTGGTAAGACGAAATTCGCTGTGTCAGACGACGCCCCGGGCTTTGAGTTCGGCAAGGCGTTCGGCCGACAGTCCCAGGCGTTCGTTCAGGATGGCATGGTTGTGTTCGCCCAGTGTGGGCGCAGATCGCTCATAGCGGATAGGCGTGTCAGACAGGCGAATCGGATTGGCAACGCTGGGTGCGTTGACGCCCGCACTGTGCGGCAGGGACAACTGCATGTCGCGGTGCATGACCTGCGGGTCTTCAAACACCTGCTTCATGTTGTGGATGGGGCCGCAAGGAACGTTGTTGGCTTCCAGCAGGGTGACCCACTCTTCCATTGTTTTGGCCAGCATGGCCTCGGCAATCAGCGGGATCAGGGCTTCGCGGTTTCGGTTGCGCTGGGGGCCGGTGCTGAACTGTGGATCGGTCGCCAGCAGCGGGCGGTCGATCACCTTGCAAAAGGCGGCGTATTGCGAGTCATTGCCGACGGCAATGATGATGTCGCCTTCGCGGCAACGAAACACCTGGTAGGGCACCATGTTGGAGTGTGCATTGCCCATGCGCTGGGGAATCTTGCCCGACAGGAAGTAGTTGATCGCCTGGTAGGAGTTGATGGTGACGATGCAGTCGAGCAGCGACATGTCGATGTACTGGCCTTCGCCACTAATGTGGCGGTGCTCAATGGCTGCCAGGATGGCCGTCGTGGCATACATGCCGGTCAGCAGGTCACTGATCGCGATGCCACTTTTCATCGGTGCCGCACCGGGCTCGCCATCGGGCACGCCGGTGATGCTCATCAGCCCGCCCATGCCCTGAAAGACATAGTCATAGCCAGGCAGCGCCGCGTAGGGGCCATCCTGGCCAAAGCCGGTGACCGAGCAGTACACCAGGCGCGGGTTGACTTTGCGCAGGTCTTCATAGGCCAGGCCGTAGCGGGCCAGCGTACCAACCTTGTAGTTTTCGACCAGGATGTCAGCGTCGCGTACCAGCTGGCGGATGATCTCCTGGCCGTCGGGGCTGGCCAGGTCGACCGTGACCGACTGCTTGCCCCGGTTGGCGCTCAGGAAATAGGAGGAGTCGCGGGTCTCGCGGCCCTCGGCGTCCTTGAGGAATGGAGGCCCCCAGGTGCGGGTGTCGTCACCTACGCCGGGCCGTTCGATCTTGATGACTTCAGCGCCCATGTCGGCGAGGTTCTGCGTGGCCCATGGGCCCGCAAGGATTCGCGTCAGGTCAAGCACCTTCAGATGCCCTAATGCCGTTTTCATGGGAACTCCTGTCTGTATCGATGGAGTCGAGAATAGGAGTCTTAATCTATACCGTCCAATATTTAATATCCGAAGGTTGATACGAGTTCGGTATCAATATTCGACCAATCAAGGGTTATCCCGTAGATTTAATAAAATTTGGTTGATACCGTTTTCGTATGGATTTGGTAGATATCAATATTGGACATTGAGAAGGTGATCCCTTACGCTGGCTGCCTGTCAAACGCGCGATGAGGATTTCCGCAATGCCCAACTTTCTTTTGTACGAGCAGCAAGGCCATGTGGTCACGCTGACCATGAATGAGCCTGAACGGCGCAATCCGCTCACTGGCAATTCGGCGGTGCCGGATTTTCTGGCCGCGATCGACCGCATCCAGAGCGACACCAGCGTACGCGCGGTAATCCTGACCGGCGCCGGTACGGCTTTTTCGTCGGGTGGCGACATCCGCGATATGGAGCGGCAGGCCTCAGGCGACGTTAGCGGCATGCAGATCCGGCAGGAATACCGGACCGGCATCCAGCGGCTGCCGCTCGCCCTGTTTAATCTGGAGGTCCCGGTTATTGCCGCCGTCAACGGTGCTGCCATGGGCGCCGGGCTGGACGTGGCCTGCATGTGTGATGTGCGCATTGCGTCGGAGCATGCAAAATTTGCCGAAAGCTTTGTCAAGCTGGGCATCGTTCCCGGCGATGGAGGGGCCTGGTTGCTGCCGCGCCTCATCGGCCTGTCGCGTGCGTCGGAGATGTCCTTTACCGGCGAGCCCATCAACGCCGAACTGGCCGCCAGCTGGGGCCTGGTGTCGCGCGTGGTGCCGGCTGGCGAGCTGCTGGCAAGGGCCAATGAACTGGCGCAGCGCATCGCCGCCAATCCGCCGCATGCGGTGCGGCTGACCAAGCGGCTGCTGCGCGAGGCCATGCATACACGGCTGGACACCCTGCTTGAAATGGCGGCGGCGTTCCAGTCGCTGTCGCACCAGACCGACGACCACAAAGAAGCGGTGGCTGCATTTTTGGGTAAGCGATCCCCTGTTTTTACAGGCTGACCTGCGCCGCATGACGCCCGGTTATGCTTGGCATGAAGGACACGCCAAGCTCATGGACCTGCGACGCATTCGCCACTTTGTCGTTCTCGCCGAAACGCTGAATTTCCGCCGTGCAGCCGAACGCCTGCACATGGCGCAGCCACCGCTGTCGGTTTCTATCCAGAAGCTCGAAGCAGAACTGGGCACGAAACTGTTTGCCCGAGAGTCCAGCGGTGTCCAGCTCACGCCGAGCGGCTGTGCCGTCCTGATGGAGGCCCGCAAGCTGCTGTTTCACGGCAGCCAGTTGATTGAAACGGCCAGGAGCGCACTGGACGGAACCGGCGGCACCTTGCAGGTCGGCTTTGTCGGCTCGGCAACCTACGGCATGCTGCAAAAGTTGCTGCCCTTGTTTCGGGCCGAATACCCTGGCGTCGAACTGATACTGCGTGAAGCAACATCGGTCAGCATCATCCAGCAGCTGGAAGACCGCGCGCTGGACATTGGCCTGGTGCGGGTTCCCCTGCTGCAGTCGTGTGGCGCAAAGCTGCTTCAGCTGGAGCCCGACATGTTCATGGCGGCGCTGCCACGCGGTAGCGCACTGGCAGGCAAGGGGCCATTGCATCTCGCGGAAATGGCAGGCGAGTCCTTCATCATGTACGCGTCCACGCATGCAGCGGGGCTGCACAGTGCGGTCCTGCTCGCCTGCCAGCAAGCCGGCTTCATTCCCAAGGTTTCCCAGCAAGCCATCCAGGTCCAGACTGTGCTGGCGCTGGTGGAGAGCGGACTGGGCGTGGCTCTGGTGCCGTCGGTAATGCAGCGTTACATCAGCGACAAAATCGTCTACCGGCCGCTGCTGGACGTGCCGCCAGCGGCTTCGATCGGACTTGCGCTGGCGTACATGGCAGAGACAGAGAGCCCGTCGGCAGCCCGCTTTCGCAAGCTGGCCGCACGCGAGTTTGAGCTGGAGCGCCGCTAATAAGGGCTGGACTTGTCAGCCGGGTCGAAGCGGCTTTCCTGAATCTTGTACAGGGCCGGCGCGCCTTCTGGCAGTTTCTCAAGTTCCCAGAGCTTGCTGTGAAAAGCCGCTACGGTGGGGCGGTGGGCAATTGAGACCATGCTGCCCTGCATGGTCTTGACCTGGGCCAGCAGCTTGTCATACAGCGTTTTCTCGGCTGCTTCGTCCAGCGCGCTGGTGGCTTCGTCGGCAAAAATCCAGCTCGGCTTTTTCAGCAGCACCCGGGCAATGGCCAGGCGTTGCTGTTCGCCACCCGAGAGTTTCTGGCTCCAGGCATCCTCATCGTCGAGCCGGCTGGCCAGTTGCGGCAGCAGCGCATCCGCCAACGCCTGTTGGAGGGCTTCGTCGCTGTAGAGCCCAGCCGGTTGCGGGTAGGCCAGCGCATCGCGCAGCCTGCCGTCGGGAAAGTAGGGGCGCTGCGGAATGAACATGGCGTCTGCCGGCAAATGCGTCTGGCCTTTATAAAAGGGCCAGATGCCCGCCAGCGCCCGGAACAGCGTGGATTTTCCGCTGCCCGACGGGCCTTTGAGGAGCACGCTCTCGCCGGGTCCGGCCTGCAGTGACACGCCGCTAAGCAGGGTCGCGCCTGTTGGCAGGGCTAGGGTCAGGCCCTCGACTGCCAGCGAGTCGGACTCCGCCAGGGGATGGCTGGCGTTTGCTATTGAATTAATAGCATCTTGTGCCCGTCCCTGCTGCACCACGCTGCTTATATTGTCTTCGAAGCTGGTCAGGCGGTCGGTCGTGGCGCGCCAGGCGGCCAGGCTGCTGTAGTTGTCAACCAGCCAGCTCAGCGAGTCCTGCACCCGACCGAAGGCTGACGAGATCTGGATCAGCTCGCCCAGCTGGATGGCGCCGCTGAAAAAGCGCGGCGCCGCCACGATAAAGGGAAACACCACGGCGGCCTGGCCAAAAAAGTTGGTAAACCAGACCAGGTTTTTCTGCTTCTTGATCAGCTTGAGGTAGTTGCCCAGCACGGCGGCAAAGCGCGTGTCCAGGTGCGCCCGTTCCACGGCTTCGCCCTTGTCCAGCGCGATCGATTCGCTGTATTCGCGCACCCGCACCATGTGATGCCGAAAGTCGGCTTCGACCCGTTGCTGCTGGTAATTGAGCCTGATCTGCGGCCTGCCTATGTAATGCGTGGCAATGCTGCCGAGGGCGCAATACAGCACCGCCATCCAGACCATAAAGCCCGGAATGCTGTAGCTGCCGCCGTTGAAGTTGAAGGCAAACGCCCCCGAGAGTGACCACAGGATGCCGACAAAGCTCACCAGCGTGACCACCGCGTTCAACAGGCCCATGCTCAGTGAAATGCTGTAGGTGGTGAACAGGTTGATGTCTTCCTGAATCCGCTGGTCCGGGTTGTCGGGGGTGCCCGGGGGAATTGTCCCGCCGTTGACCTCACCGTTAACACTGGTGAAGCGCGCCAGTTCGAGCTTGTAAAACGCATGGTCGGCCAGCCAGCGCTGCAGGTAATGCGTCGTCATCCAGGCGCGCCAGCGCACCTCCAGCAACTGCGTCAGATAAAAGCGGTAGACCGCGATGATGATGAAGGCAAAGGCCAGGTAGGTGAAGCGCGCCAGCTGCGTCCAGAACACGGCCGCATCCTTGTTTTGCAGGGCATCGTAAAACACGCGGTTCCACTCATTGAGCAGCACCAGCATGTAAACCGCGCCCAGGTTCAGCAATACGATGGCCAGCAGCAGGCCGCGCGCCTTCCATCTGTCTTCCGACCTGAAGTAGGGCGCCGACAGCGCCCAGACCCGGGCGCTGAAGTGTTTGAAGTCACGGAATTTCCGGGCGATGCGGGCGAGAAGATTCATTCAGAGGTCTCGTGATGAGTTCAATGCTGCGGATTGGAAACACCGCTCGCCACATGGCCAGCCGGCACATGCTGCGCGGCCGAATGGACATGGCCGCTCTGGTCGTCAAAGAAAAAATCGGGCTCAAACTCGCGCAGAAACTCGCCCTTGTTCAGTCCGCCCAGGAACAAGGCTTCATCCACCTCGATGTTCCAGTCCATCAGCGTGCGGATGGCGCGATCAGCCGCCTGCGCGCCGCGTGCGGTGACCAGCGCGGTGCGGATGCGCATTTGTGGCGTGCCTTCCTGCTGTAGCCGGTGCAGGGCCTTGAGCAGCGGCATGAAGGGACCGGGCGGCAGGGGTTTGCCCGCCAGCTTGCGCTCATGCTTTTGAAAGGCGTCCAGGCCGCTTTGCTGGAACACGCGCTCGGCCTGATCGGAAAACAGCACAGCATCGCCGTCAAACGCGATGCGAACTTCGTTGGGGTAGTTGCTTTTTGCGTGAACCGAGTGCGTGGCGACGGTGGCCGCCGCAAAGCCCGCGTCAAGCGCAGCCCGCACATCCTGGGGGTTGGCTGACAGGAATAAATTGGCCTGCAAGGCGCGCAGGTAGTGGTAAGGCGCGCGGCCCTTGGTGAACACGCCGCGCTCAAGTTTGAGCTTGTTGACCTCGGCGGAGCGAAACACCCGCAGGCCGGACACCGGGTCGTTGCGCGACAGCATGACGACTTCCACCCGTTTGACATCCGTGTTGAAGGCCAGCAGCTTCTTGACCAGTGAAAACGCCACGCCCGGCTTGGCCGGCATGTCCAGCCGCTCCAGCTGCAGCTTCATATAGGCGTCGTCCTGTTTGGCGCCCTGGGCAGCGTCCTGCGCCAGACCGGCTTCAAAAACCTGGTTTTCTTCTTCAAAGTCAAACAGGGCGCGCGAGGAGATCGCCACCACGAGCTGACCCTCAAGATTTGCTGCCATAAGCTTGCCCTCTTTTTGTTTGGTCTAGCCGGTTGGCAAGTCCAGTGAGCGCCATTGTCCATATTTCGGGGCGTCGAGCGGCCACTGCCCGGCGCGCTCAATGTTCCGTACACCTTGCGCGAGCAGTTCCACGGCCCGAATGACCCCCGCATGCGTGATCCACAGCGTGGTGCCCGGCTCACGCAATTCATCAAAAGCCGAGGCGACGCGGTCCATGAAGCTTGTCACGCACTCGCCGTGATGGCCGGCAGCGTAGCCCGCAAAGTTGCTTGTCCAGGCCTGCAACTCGTCCGGGGCGATATCCTCCCACGCGAGACCTTCCCAATGGCCAAAGTCCATCTCCTGCAGGCGCAGGTCAATTTTATAAGTCAAATCGGGTCGCAGCCCCTGCAATGCTTGTGCAAGCTGCTCACATCTTTGTAGCGGCGAGCTGGCGACATGGGCGCCGGCCGGGAGCCGTGCCGCCAGGGCTTGAGCGCATTCGGCGGTGCCCTGGGTACTGGCCGCAACATCGAGCCGGCCGTAGCAAATTCCAGGCGCCACCAGAGGCTGTGCGTGGCGGGCCAGCCAGAGTTTCATGAGCGTCGTGTTCCTGTCGTCACAAACTGACCGCCAGTCCCAGGTAAAAAGCTATTTCGCACACCTGCTGCGTGGTGCCCAGGCAGTCGCCGGTAAAGCCCTGTAAGCGGCGCTTGAAAAAGCGCAGCATCCATAGCAGCGCCAGCACGGAAAAGCTGCAGGCGACCAATAAATTAGTAGCGTCCAGCGCAAGACTGGCCAGCGCTAACGCCACAAAACACCATGCAAAGGCGATCAGCAGGCCGGTTGACGAGATCTGGTCGGCCAGTGGCTTGGATTTGGACGTGGCGGTATTGCCCACATGCGGGAGCAGGCGAATCATGACCAGCGGCAAGCCGCGCGAGACGATGTGGCCGGTCCACAAGGCGGCGCACACATACCAGCCGCTGAAGGGCGACTCCTCCAGGCTGGCGGGAATGCCTTCGACCGATCCCAATGATCCCAGAAGGGCCAGCAGCGCCACCTTGCACAGCAGGGCCAGCACCAGCGCCATGGCGCCAAATGCGCCCACGCGCGAGTCCTTCATGATGTCCAGCGCGCGCTCCCGGTCATAGCTGCCGCCCAGGCCATCGGCCACATCGGCCAGGCCATCTTCGTGAAAACCGCCCGTCAGCAGCACGGTGGCGATGGTCGAGAACACCGTAGCCACCAGCGGCGCGAATGGGGTGTCGGGCAGCAGCATCTGCAGCAGCGCATACACCGCCGCCGCCACAGCGCCCACCACCACGCCGACGCCCGGAAAATGTGCGGCGCTGGCGCGCAGCAGTTCAGGGCTGTAGCCCGCCCAGTCAGCCAGGCGGCCCATGATGGGGATGCGGGTGAAGAACTGGATGGCGAGCAGGTATTCGCGGATAAATTGAATCATCAGTGCCGCAGCGGGGTTAAGCGCCTTCTTTTCCGCTCACGCCAGCCGACTCGAAACTCGCCATCTCGTTGAGGAAATTGGCGGCCGACTGCACCAGCGGCCAGGCCAGCAGTGCGCCCGTGCCTTCGCCCAGGCGCAGATCCAGCTCCAGCAGCGGCTTGGCCTCCAGTTGGGTCAGCAGCATGCGGTGGCCGGTTTCGGCGGAGCGGTGGCAAAACACCAGGTAGTCGCGCACTTGCGGCAGCAAGGCCCCGGCGACCAATGCGGCGCTACCTGCGATGAAGCCATCGACCAGCACCACGCGGCGTTCGCTCGCGGCCTGCAGCATGGCGCCCGTCATCATGGCGATTTCAAAGCCGCCCAAGGCCGCCAGTTCGGCCATGACGTCCAGCGGCTGCGTTGCCGGATGGCGGGCCAGCGCGCGGGTCAGCACGCCTTGCTTGTGTAGCAGCTGCTGGTTGTCCAGGCCGGTGCCGCGTCCCGTTGCGTCTTCGATGCTGGTGCCCGCGAGCCGCGCTAGCAGCAGCGCCGCTGGCGATGTGTTGGCAATGCCCATCTCGCCAAAGGCCACGACATTGCCCGGCAAGGCCTGCATGACTTGCATGCCTGCCGTTAGCGCCGCTTGGGCCTCGGCCAGCGACATGGCGGGCTCCCTGAGCAGGTTCTTCGTGCCGTAGGCGATTTTTCGCGGCAGCAGCTGGGGGTGCGCCGGCAAGTCCGCCGCCACGCCGGCATCGACCACCTGCAGCGCAAAGCCGTGCTGGCGGGCAAACACATTGATGGCGGCGCCTCCGGCTAGCATGTTGCCCACCATCTGCACCGTCACGGCCTGCGGAAAGGCTGAAACGCCTTCTGCGGCAATGCCATGGTCGGCTGCAAACACGACCATTTGCGGCTGGTGCAATGCAGGCGATTCGCTGCGCTGGATCAGTCCCAGCTGCAGCGCCAGGTCTTCCAGCAGGCCGAGCGCGCCCATCGGTTTTGTCTTGTGGTCGATCTTGTGCCGCAGCCTGGCCTGAAGCGCAAGGTCGGCGGTCGACTCAATCGCGGGTAGCTGAAAGGGTGTTTTTTCGTTCATTTGTGATTTGTTTCAGGCAGGCGGGGCAAAAGCAAGAGGCGGCCGCCGTGTTGTCGTCAGCTTGCGCAAGCGGGGTGCGCGCAGCAGGTACCGGCATCACGTTGGGCAGTTGCGAACACCAGCATTGCGCATCCCCCGCGACGTTGCCGCAACGCAGTCCCGCACCGCAGCGTGGGCACACCGATGTATTGGCCAACTTGGGCGCTGGGGTGGTCATGACAGGCCGCGCTCAGCTCTGCAAGAAAAGTCGGTAAACGGGGTTGTCGGTTTCTTCCACATGAGGGTAGCCGAGCGTGTCCAGAAATTCCTTGAAGGCCTTGTTGTCGGCCTTGGGAACCTGCAGGCCGACCAGAATGCGCCCGTAGTCGGCGCCCTGGTTGCGGTAGTGGAACAAAGAGATATTCCAGCCCGGCCGCATGCTGGACAAGAACTTCAGCAGTGCGCCCGGCCGCTCGGGAAACACGAAGCGCAGCACGCGCTCATCTTTCGATAGTGCGCTGTGTCCGCCCACCATGTGGCGGATGTGTTCCTTGGCCAGCTCGTCATGGGTCAGGTCAAGCGCCTTGAAGCCGTGGCGGTTGAAGTAGGCCGCGATCTTGCTGCTCTCGCCTTTGGTCGAGGTGGTCAGGCCGACAAACACGTGGGCCACCGCCTGGTCGCTGATGCGGTAGTTGAACTCGGTCACGCTGCGCGGCCCGCCCGGCAATTTTTCAAGCAGTTCGCAAAAATTCCGGAAGCTGCCGCGCTCCTCGGGGATCGTCACGGCAAACAGCGCTTCGCGTTCCTCGCCGACTTCGGCCCGTTCGGCGACAAAGCGCAGGCGGTCGAAGTTCATGTTGGCGCCGCACAAAATCGCGGCGTAGGTTTCGCCCCTGGTCTTGTGCGTGGCGACATACTGCTTGATGGCGGCCACGGCCAGCGCGCCGGATGGCTCCACGATGCTGCGGGTGTCCACAAACACATCCTTGATGGCTGCGCAGACCGCATCGGTATCGACGGTGATGTATTCGTCCACCAGCTCGCGGCTGATGCGAAAAGTCTCTTCGCCCACCAGCTTGACAGCCGTGCCGTCGGAGAACAGGCCCACGTCGGGGAGCGTGACGCGCTTTTTCGCCTTGACCGACTGGATCATGGCGTCGGAGTCGTTCATCTGCACGCCAATGACCTTGATCTCGGGCCGCACCGCCTTGATGTAGTTGGCGACGCCCGCAATCAGGCCGCCGCCGCCAATCGCCACAAATACAGCATCCAGCCGGCGCGAACCCAGGGCTTGCAGCTGCCTGAGGATCTCCATGGCAATCGTGCCCTGGCCGGCAATCACGTCCGGATCGTCAAACGGGTGCACAAAAGTCAGGCCCTGCTTTTTCTCAAGCATCACCGAGTGGGCATAGGCATCCGAATAGCTGTCGCCATGCAACACCACTTCCGCGCCCCAGGCCTTGAC
Organism: uncultured beta proteobacterium; assembly: GCA_963793855.1. Classification (GTDB taxonomy): domain Bacteria; phylum Pseudomonadota; class Gammaproteobacteria; order Burkholderiales; family Burkholderiaceae_C; genus Polaromonas. The sequence goes on along the minus strand of CAWCBL010000001.1, from coordinate 1,479,841 downwards.
TGCGTCAATTTTTAGCTGCGGCGTGGTCGTCGGCATGACGACCACCGCGCGGGTGCCGAGCTTTTGGGCGCTCAGCGCCACGCCCTGGGCGTGGTTGCCGGCCGAGGCGCAAATAACCCCTTTCTTGAGCTGGGCCGGGCTCAGGTGAGCCATCTTGTTGTACGCGCCGCGCAGCTTGAAGCTGAACACCGGCTGCTGGTCTTCGCGCTTGAGCAGCACCGTGTTGTTCAGGCGCTGGCTCAGGATTTTGGCCGGCTCCAGCGCTGACTCAACCGCCACGTCATAGACGCGTGCGGTGAGGATTTTTTTCAGGTAGTCAGCAGGCTTGAGCGCTTTAAGCGACGGCTTCGCGGCAGGCTTTGGGGTTGCGCGTGTAGGGCGGACGGTAGTTGGTTTGTTGGATGGCATGTTTTTTCTCGCAGCCTTACATGATAAGGGTACGAAAAAAAGGCCCAGACCATGCGGTCTGGGCCTGTAAATCCACCCTTTGAGGAGGTGGAGGAGACAACCAGTGCAAAAATACGGTGAGCCGATGAGGACTGCCCTGTATTGATGCGATAAATTCAGTATAGCGGAGCAATGTTGCGCTGCACAATACTTTATGGCGGAAATTCAACAATTTCCGTGATTAGTAATAAATGTTTTGGGTAAGGAATGATGTTTATGGAATGCACAGTGAGCTGGACAGGCGCCAAGGCGACAAGCGGGTCGCGTTCTGGCATGACGTTTTTGGCCGAAACCGGCAGCGGTCACACCCTGGTGATGGATGGTGCGCCGGACGCCGACAAGCCCGAAAATGGCGGTGCCAACCTTGCGCCCCGTCCCATGGAGACCGTGCTGGCGGGCGCCGGCGGCTGCACAGCGTATGACGTGGTGCTGATCCTCAAGCGTGGCCGTCACGATGTGCGGGGCTGCTCTGTCAAGCTCAGTTCCGAAAGGGCGCCGGTAGACCCCAAGGTGTTCACGAAAATCCACATGCATTTTTTGGTGACTGGCCGCGGCTTGACCGCAGGTGCCGTTGAGCGCGCCATTGCCATGAGCCACGACAAATACTGCTCGGCCACCATCATGCTGGCCAAGTCCGCAGAAATCACCACCAGCTTTGAATTGCTAGAGGCTTGAAACTGTTGTTGCATCTGGCGCCCGAATGACGGGCGCCAGATGCTATTAAATTCAAAGTAGCTTTTGGTCCGGCACAGGTCGCATCCGGCCGGTGCCATTAAATCCGGTGCGCCACCGTCGTCATGACCTTGGCTGCAGAGCGCATCAGCATCTTCACCGGCGCGGGCAGCTGCTGCGCGCCGGCATCTTCTGCCGCCAGTGCATGCTGCGCTTCATCGTCTTTCATTTGCGCCACGATGGCGCGCGACTCGTGATCGCCTTCGGGCAGGCGCTCCAGGTGGCTTGCCAGATGCGCCTCCACCTGGCGCTCGGTTTCCACCACAAACCCCAGGCTAAGCGGGTCGCCCAGCCGGCTGGCAACCAGACCCAACCCGAAAGCGCCGGCATACCACAAGGGGTTGAGCAGAGAAGGGCGCGCGCCCAGCTCGTCCAGCCTGTCCTTGGTCCACGCCAGGTGATCGCCTTCTTCCCTGCTGGCTTTCAGGAAATGCTCGCGCAGCGCGGTATCGCGTGTTCCCAGCGCCTGCGCGGTGTACAGCGCCTGCGCGCACACTTCGCCCACATGGTTGACCCGCATCAGTGCCCCTGAGAGGGCTTTGTCCTGCGTGCTCAAGTCGGTCGTCTGGGCTGGCACCGTGGGGCAGGTCCGGCTGGCACGGGGTTTGGCAAAAAGCGTGCGAAGCGCGCCATCGGCGGCGTTCAGAGCGAAGTCAAGAGCAGTTGTCATGGGATGCTTTCATTCAGCGGGTTGTCGCTTGAGGGGCAAGGAGCCAAATCCGCAGGCTTGGCAGGATTTTTTCGCCATGCCGCGAAAAAAATGAGTTGGCTGCAATGGTAGCGCTGGCGGGGAAAGCTGAAAAGAAACGAAAAAAGCCCCCAAAAATGGGGGCTTTTGATGCGTGGCGATGTTCGGCCGCAAGGCCGAAACCACAATTTAGAAGATGTGGCGAATGCCGAAGGCGATATTGGTCGAATCAACACCTGCAGCAGAAGTCACGCCACCCAGGAAACCGTTGCCGCCGGGAGCAATCTGACCGTTGCCTTTGTTGTTGAAGCGGGTCAGCACGGCATTCAGGTTGGTGCGCTTGGACAGCGCGTAGGTGTAAGTCGCACCGTAGGAATCGGTGTCGGCATTGACGGCTCGTTTGTCATCCAGGCGGTTGTAGGCCACCACCACGGTGTGAACACCGCTGGTGAGCTTGTAGCCAATATGCATCAGCTTGGCATCCTGACGGAAGGCTGCGTTGTAGGCGTTTTGGTAGGCTGCGCCCACTGCAGGAGCAAGCGCTGCGGGGAGGCCTGCAAGAATGGCACTTGCAGAGACACCAGCGCCGATCAAGCCCAAGCCACTAGGATTTTCGTCCTTGATCGTGGCGTACTGACCATAAAGCGTGCCAGGGCCAACATTGACTGTTGCGCCCAGGATGTCGTTGTGCAGGGACTTTTGGCCAAACTCGTTGTTTTTCTGGTTGTGGCCATAGCCGACCGAGAAACCGTCGCCCTTGTACATGGCCATTGCACCCCAGAAGCGTCCTGCGGAATTGTTGCCTGCTACCTCGCCTGCGCCGTACATCAAGGTGGCGGTGAGGCCGCCGGTTTGAATCCCGTATTGCAGGGTGTTGCTCAGGCGAATGTCAAACGCTGCAGGCAGGCTGGCTACCTGGCCGGCTGCGAGGCTGGATTGGGTCTGCGAAGCATCGAACGCTGCGGTAACTAGGTAGCCCGGCGTGTACTGGCGGCCGAGCGTGAACGCGCCAAATGGCGTGACCAATCCGGTAAAGGCCTGGCGATCAAACAGATTGCCGGCGAGATTAACGCCGAATGCACCGGTTGCGATGCTGTTGTTCGTACCTGCAATCAGCCCGGCATTCAATGCGGCGGGAATTGGAAGGCCGGCGACGCTGGCTGCCACGGAGTTCGTGACGCGATCAGGCAATTGTGTACCCGAATTTGGGCGGTTGGTCACCGAGCCCGTATCGGCTTCAAAACGGCTTTCCAGCGTAAAGATGGCCTTGTAGCCGCCGCCAAGATCTTCCGTGCCGCGCAGGCCCCAGCGCGAGCCTTCCATGATGCCGCTGGCGATACCGTTGAAGGAGCCATTTTTCAGGCCGCTGACGTGGTTGTAGCCGGCATCAACCAGGCCATAAAGAGTCACGGTGCTTTGCGCCATGGCGGCCGAGGCGGACAAAAGTCCCATGACGGCGGTTGCAACAAGGGTCAGTTTTTTCATGGAGTCTCCGGTATGTGTAGTAAAGAAAATCTTTGCAGCGGCCTTGCGTGGTGAGTACGCAGGATGGACTGACAAAGGGAAGGTTAGAGCTGACGCAGCAGCCCGTAAAGAGTAGTGTTACGGGGTGTATCACCTTGGTGACAGGGGAAAACCCTGATGTTACGAGGGCGGTGCGAGTTCGAAAAAGTGGTGTGCTGGCATGGATGCTCATCTGCTTCTCTCCTCTGGCACGCGGTGTGATTCACGCTACCCGCTGCAAGTGTTGGCGGGACCGCAGTCGGGCGATAGCTGCGATTAGATATTCATCCCTATTCTTGAAGCTCTGTGGCAAGCCTGCCACAGGCGACCAAGTTGCATCGTCTTTCAAAGCCATAGAAAAATTGACGTTTCTTCACATGGAGGCCGTAGCAGGCGCTAGATGTTGTATCTGTTCCACTCAAAATCGGGAGTTGTTGTGAGCATGCAACGAAAGAAGAGTTTTTCGGGGGATTCCTTTGCGAAACAGGGCTGGGTCTGGTGCAATAGACCCAACTTCCCGAAAGGGGGTTGGCCCGGGTCTCTGGCGGAGTCACAAAGATGAAAGTCTGAAATGACCCCCGTACCGGAGCCCTATGTTTAACCTTGGAGAAATCTCAATGAAAAAATCACTCATCGCTTTGGCAGTATTGGCTGCTTCCGGCGCCGCAATGGCCCAATCTTCCGTGACCCTGTACGGCGTTGCTGACGCTTTCGTTGGTAGCAACAAAGTAGAACTCAACGGTGTTGGCCAACGTCAAAACGTTGTTGACTCTTCCGGTGTCAACGGTTCGCGTTGGGGCCTGAAAGGCACTGAAGATCTGGGTAACGGCTTGAAAGCACTGTTCGTGCTCGAAAGCGGTTTCAGCATTGATAACGGCGCTTCTGCTCAAAACGGCGCTCTGTTCAGCCGTCAAGCCTTTGTCGGCCTCAACGGCAACTTCGGTACTGTGTCCCTCGGACGTCAGTACTCTGCTTATGACGCATTGCACGGCGCGGTCAACCATAACTACGATGCGTTCACCTTCCAGGCTACTGGACTTGTTGCCAAGAACGGCATGAAAGACTACACGAACCGTATCGACAATTCAATTGCCTATACGTCGCCAAGCTTCAGCGGTTTCAGCGGTGCGGTTGTCTACGGTTTCGGCGAAAACAAGAACGTTGTACCTGGTCAAGACGCAACCAACTCTGCCAGCGTGAACGTGCAGTACGCCAATGGTCCTCTGCTGGTGGGTTACGCTTATCAAGAAGACAAGCAAGCTTTGTCTGTCGTTCCTGGTTCTGTGCAAGACAAAAACAAGTACAACCTGATCGGTGGTACTTATGACTTCGGCGTTGCTAAGCTGAATGCCAGCTACAACCAAGCCAAGAACAACACGACCAAAGACAAGGAATACCAAGTCGGTGTGGTTGTTCCCTTTGGTGCTGCTGCCGTTTCAGCTGGCTATGCCCGTTCCAAGAGCGAAGTCGCTGGCGCCTCGCAAACTGGCAAGGGTTACTCCATCCTGGGTACCTATGCCCTGTCCAAGCGTACGGGTCTGTACGCTGGTGCTCTGAGCACCAAGGCTTATGTGCTGAATGCAGCGGCCGAAACAAAAACCACGACCTACGGTCTGGGTGTTCGCCACTCCTTCTAATTTGAAGCTGGCTTGACGCCAGTTTTGAATCTGAATAAAAAGCCGTTTCGGGGTAACCCGGAGCGGCTTTTCTCATGGAAGAGCCGCCTGGCGGAGTTCCCCCCCCCGTCCCACAAAATACGGCGAAGCGAAAATGCTGTTCGGGTGTGCAGCGTTCCCCGTCAATGTCTTGAGCCGCAGACAGTACGGGTCCACGGTTTTGCGCATACCATTTACGGCTTGCTGAACTCAGGATTGAACTGACATGCGTTCTCCGCCAATTCTTGAAAAAACGCTTTCGTCCCTGTCGGCCGATAGGGCCGATGAGGTGTCAGCCGACCGCCCGAGCCCGCTGCGCGCCAGCGGGCGGGCCTTTGCGCACATCGCGCAATTCCACCCCGAGTTAACCGCATTTCGCCGTGACCTGCATGCGCACCCTGAACTGGGCTTTGAAGAGGTCTATACCTCCAGCCGGGTAGCCCATGCGCTCAAGCTGTGTGGCGTGGATGAAGTGCATACGGGCATTGGCAAGACAGGCATCGTCGCCGTGATCAAGGGCCAGCAGGTGGGTCCCTTGAGTCTTCACCGGCCCATGATCGGCCTGCGCGCCGACATGGATGCCCTGCCCATGACTGAACACAACGAGTTTGGCTGGAAATCGACCAAGCCTGGCCTGATGCACGGCTGCGGCCACGATGGCCACACCACCATGCTGGTGGGCGCGGCGCGCTACCTGGCTGAAACCCGCCGTTTTGCCGGCGACGCGGTGCTGGTATTCCAGCCCGCCGAAGAGGGACGAGGCGGTGCTGACGCCATGATCAAAGACGGGCTGTTCGAGCGCTTTCCTGTGCAGGCCATTTATGCCATGCACAACTGGCCGGCCATGCGGCCGGGCACCATAGGCATCAATGCCGGGCCCATGATGGCGGCGGCCGACCGCATCACCATCGAAATCACCGGCAAGGGCGGCCACGGTGCCCATGCCTATCTCACGGTGGACCCGATTCTGGTGGCGGCCCATATCATCACGGCGGTGCAGAGCATTGTTTCCCGCAATGTGAAGGCCATGGACAACGCCGTCGTCAGCCTGTGCGCCATGCAGGCGGGCGACCTGGGCGCCATGAGCGTCGTGCCCGGCAGTGCCACGCTGGTCGGTACCGTGCGCACCTTCAAGCCCGAGGTGCAGGATTTCGTGGAGCAGCGCCTTAAAACGCTTTGCGCTGCGGTGGCGCAGGGCTTTGGCGCTACGGCCACCGTGAACTACGAACGGATTTACCCGGCAACCATTAATTCGCCGGCCGAGTACACGCTGGCCGCAAGCGTTGCCGAACAGCTTGTGGGTGCGGAAAACGTCGTGCGCAACCTTGAGCCCAGCATGGGTTCGGAAGACTTCTCTTTCATGCTCAAGGTCAAGCCCGGTGCCTACCTGCGTCTGGGCCAGGGCGAGCAGCTTCCCGATGGCAAGGGCGGCAGCGCCGGTGGCGTGGGTAGCCGCTTTTTGCACAACAGCTGCTACGACTTCAACGACAGTGTTTTGCCTCTGGGCTCGGCATTGTTTGCGGGGATTGTGGAGCGCTCGATGCCGCTGGTTTGAAGTCCGAGCGGTTTGATGTGCTATTAAAGTGATAGCTTCTTAAGCTTGTATTTATTGGGCTGAAGCTGCTATTTATCAATCAAAAATCAAGGCCGCATGGGTGCGCGGTTGCATGCCTGATGATTCAGGCATAGCGCTTGTTGCGCAGATTGTTCTTCATTTCCTTGAGCAGCGGCTGCAGCTTGGGGCCAATGCGCAGTGCCACGCAAGTCGCCAGGATGTCGATGATCATCAGGTGCAGCAGACGTGACACCATGGGGCTGTAGCGATCGTAGCCTTCCGGGTGGTCGGCGGCCAGATGGATGTGTCCGGCAGCGGCCAACGGGGAGCCGGTGGCCGTGATGACAATGGTGGTGGCGCCATTTTTGCGGGCGATGTCGCAGGCGTCCATCAGGTCGCGCGTGCGGCCCGAATTGGAAATCACCACGACGCAGTCGCCCGGCCCCAGTAGGGAGGCGCTCATGACCTGCATGTGGCCGTCGCTGTAGGCAATGCTGTTGACGCCCAGCCTGAAAAACTTGTGCTGGGCGTCCTGCGCCACGATGCCGGAGTTGCCGACGCCAAAAAACTCTATCCGTTTGCCGGTGTGGTAGGCCGCCAGCAGTGCCAGTACGGCTTTTTCAATCGCTAGCGGGCTGGCGTCGTTGCGGTACTTCAAAAATGCGGCCACGGTGTTGTCAATCACCTTGACGAGTACATCGCCGGTCTTGTCGTCCACGTCCACGCTGCGGTGAATGAAGGGCACGCCCTCGCTCACGCTGCCGGCCAGCTTGAGCTTGAAGTCGGACAGGCCGTTGTAACCTACGCTGCGGCAAAACCGCACCACCGTTGGCTTGCTGACATGCGAGCGGTGGGCCAGCTCGGTTATCGGCAGGCTGGCGAACGCACGCGGGTCGGCCAGTACCAGGCGGGCCACGCGCTGCTCGGCGGGCGCCAGCGAGGGCAGGGAGGCTTTGATGCGGTCCAGCATTTAGCTCTCCTCGCTCCAGCAGTAGTTATCGCGGGCAATCATGGCGCTGGACGCACTCGGTCCCCAGGTACCTGCCGCATAAAGACGGGGCGCGGCATGGTCATGGCTCCATGCGTTCATGATCGGCTCGACCCAGCGCCAGGCCTCTTCCTGCTCATCACTGCGCACAAACAGGTTCAGCCGCCCGTCAATCACGTCGAGCAGCAGCCGCTCGTAGGCGCCGACGCGTTCGGCGCCAAAGCGCTTGTCAAAATCCAGGTCGAGTTGTACCGGCTCCAGTGTGGGCGTACCCCGGCGATGGCGCTGGTCGGCACCCTGCGCCAGCAAATGCAGCTCCAGGCCATCCTTGGGCTGCAGATTGATGACCAGCCGGTTGCCCACGTTGGAGCTGGCCAGGGGCGCCTTGAAAATCGCGTGCGGTGCCGGGCGGAAGTTCACCTCGATATGGGCATCGCGATCGGCCAGCCGCTTGCCGGTGCGGATGTAAAAGGGCACGCCGGCCCAGCGCCAGTTGGCAATTTCGGTGCGCAGGGCAACAAAGGTTTCGGTGCGGCTGTCGGGGTTCACGCCTGGTTCATTGCGGTAGGCGGGCACGGTTTCGCCATCGATGGTGCCGGCGGCGTACTGGCCTCGAATCACATGCTGGCTCAGAGTTTCGGGCGTCCAGGGCTTGAGGGAACGCAGCACCTTGAGTTTTTCATCGCGGATGGCATCGGCATGCGAATTGATGGGCGGCTCCATCCCTACGGCGCACAGCAGTTGCAGCGCATGGTTTTGCACCATGTCGCGCAGTGCGCCGGTGCTGTCGTAAAAAGCGCCGCGCTTTTCAACGCCCAACTCTTCGGCGATGGTGATCTGGATGTTGGCAATGTGCTCGCGCCGCCACAGCGGCTCAAACAGCGAATTGCCAAAGCGCAATGCAAACAGGTTTTGCACCGAGGGCTTGCCGAGGTAATGGTCGATGCGAAAGATCTGCCTTTCGGTGAGCACACTGCGCACGGTCTCGTTGATGGCACGGTTTGACGCCAGGTCGTGGCCCAGCGGTTTTTCAAGCACCACGCGTGTTTGCGGGCCGTTCAGGCCGGCTGCGGCCATCTGCTCGCATACCGTGGTGAATAGGTTGGGCGCTGTGGCCACATACATCACCACCATATCGGCAGGTCGCTGCTGCAGCTTGGCGGCAAGGCGGGCATAGTCGGCCGGGTTGGCCAGGTCCATGCGCAGGTAAGCAAGCAGCGCTGCAAAGCGGGCAAACTCTTCCTCGCTCGGGCGTTTGGCAAGTTCGACGTGGTCAAAGCGGGACTTGATCAGCGCGCGGTATTGCTCGTCGGACAAATCGTCACGCGCCACGCCCACAATGCGCCCGTCCGCTGGCAGCGAGCCATGGCGAAAGGCCTGAAACAGGGCTGGCATGATCTTTCGCCACGCCAGATCGCCGGTGCCGCCAAACAGGATGAGGTCAAAACTCATGGTCAGAATCGCCGTGGTAATTAAGTTTCGTATTCTATGGGCATAATGGTAACTACTCCCCGGTGGCTCGCCCTGACCCCCTGTGTTGACACGGCGCGTTTCAACCGGCTCACTGACAAACTTCGCGCCTTTTGCCTGGCGCTTATGCCATGAACCAACTCGACGCCCTGAAAAAATTCACCACTGTGGTGGCCGACACCGGCGACTTCAGGCAGCTGGCCCAATTCAAGCCGCAGGACGCCACCACCAATCCTTCGCTGATCCTCAAGGCAGTGCAAAAAGCCGATTACCAGCCGCTGCTCAAAGACACGGTTGGCCGTTTCAAGGGCCGGGCGCTGGACGAGATCATGGACCGGCTGCTGGTGCGCTTCGGTTGCGAAATCCTGTCCATCATTCCGGGCCGCGTCTCGACCGAAGTCGATGCCCGCTTGAGCTTTGATACCAACGCCACGATCACCCGCGGCGAACGCCTCATTGAGCTCTACCAGGCCGAGGGCATTCACATCGACCGGGTACTGATCAAGGTCGCCGCCACTTGGGAAGGCATTCAGGCCGCCGAGCAGCTGGAGCGCCGCGGTATTCACACCAACCTCACGCTGCTGTTTTCGTTCTGCCAGGCGGTCGCCTGCGGCCAGGCCAGGGTACAGCTGATCTCGCCCTTTGTCGGCCGCATTTACGACTGGTACAAAAAGTCGGCAGGCAGCGCGTGGGACGAGGCCGCGAATGCCGGTGCCAACGACCCCGGCGTGAAGTCTGTGCATCAGATCTACAACCATTACAAGCATTTCGGCATTGCGACTGAAGTGATGGGCGCGAGTTTTCGCAACGTGGGCCAGATCACGGCGCTGGCGGGCTGCGATTTGCTGACCATCAGCCCGGAACTGCTGGCCCAGCTTTCGGCCTCCGACGCGCCGCTGGAGCGTGCGCTCGATGCCAAGGCAGCGGTGGCGCTGGACCTGCCTGCCGTGAATTTTGACGAAGCGGGTTTTCGTTACGCGCTCAACGAGGACGCGATGGCGACCGAAAAGCTGGCCGAAGGGATTCGCGCTTTCGCAAGCGACGCCATCAAGCTTGAGCACCTGATGCTGGCCGCATAGGGGATTGCCCATGAACCGATTGCGCTGCGACCAGACGCCTGCGTGGACTGCACTGCGGGCCCATTTTGAAACCAGCGGCAAGCATTTCGACCTGCGTGAAGCATTTGCGCAAGATGCCGGGCGCTTTGCATCGTTCAGCCAGGATGCGCCGCATGTTTTCGCCGACCTGTCCAAGAACCTGATTGATGTTGATGGCCAAGCATTGCTGCTGGACCTGGCGCGGCAATGCGGCCTGGAGCAGCACCGCGATGCCATGTTCGCCGGCGAGCTGATCAACAGCACCGAGCAGCGCGCGGCCATGCACTTCTTATTGAGAAATCCGCCTCTAGCCCATGACGAATGTGCGCAGGATGCTACAGAAACAATAGCATATGCGCAGCCGCAGGTTCATGCCACGCTGGATGCCATGCTGGCCTATGCGGAGCAGGTGCGCGGCGATGCGCTCATCACCGATATCGTGAACATCGGCATTGGCGGCTCCGACCTGGGGCCGCAAATGGCGGTGCTGGCGCTGGATGAAGTTGCCACGAAGGGCAAGCGTTTTCACTTCGTCTCGAACATTGACGGGGATGAGCTGGCAGGCGTTCTCAAGAATCTGAAGCACGGGAGCACGCTATTCCTGATTGCCTCTAAAACCTTCACCACGGCGGAGACCATGACCAATGCGCATTCGGCCAGGCGATGGTTCGAGGCGCAGGGTGGACGCGACATTGGCCGGCATTTCGCCGCGCTCACGACCAACCTGGCGGCGGCGAATGAGTTTGGCATCAGTACCACCTTCGGGTTCTGGGACTGGGTGGGGGGCCGTTATTCGCTATGGTCGGCCATCGGACTACCGATTGCCCTGGCGATTGGCGTGGGCGGATTTCGCGAATTTCTGGCCGGAGCGCACGCCATGGATGCGCACTTTTGCACAGCGCCGCTCGAGCGAAATTTACCGGTGCGGCTCGGCCTGCTCGATGTCTGGTACCGCAACTTTCACGGCTTCACCAGCCGCAGTATTGCCCCTTACAGCAGCGCCTTGCGTCGCTGGCCGGCGTATTTGCAGCAGCTGGAGATGGAGAGCAATGGCAAGCGGGTGGACAGGGATGGCCAGCCCTTGCCCTTTGACACTTCACCGGTGCTGTGGGGCGAGCCTGGCACAAATGGCCAGCATGCCTACTTCCAGATGCTGCACCAGGGTACTTCGGTCGTTCCGGTGGAATTCGTCGCGGTCAGGCAGGCAGCGCATTTCCCGAACGACCTGCCCGGGCAACACGCCAAGCTGCTGGCGAATGCGCTCGCCCAAGCACAAGCCCTGATGCGCGGGAAAGAGGATGCGGGCGGCCACCAAGACTTTCCGGGCAACCGGCCCAGCACTTTTTTGTTGCTGGAGCGACTCACGCCCGCCAGCCTTGGCGCGCTGATTGCCTTGCAAGAGCACCGTGTCTTTGTCAGCGGCGCGATCTGGGGTATCAACAGCTTTGACCAGTGGGGCGTGGAACTCGGCAAGGTGCTGGCCAGGGATATTGAGCCGCGTCTTCAAAGCGGGGATATTTCAGGGCTTGATGCTTCGACGGCTGGCTTGCTGCAGCGCCTGCGCTAAGGCTTGCAGCCATGCCGTCATCGGCACGACTTATCATGGTGCGGGGAATTGCCCCAGCAGGAATCCTGAGGAGGAGAAAAACATGAATTTTGGCCAAGCTATTTCCACTTGCCTGGGAAACTACGCGACATTTTCCGGCCGCGCATCGCGTTCGGAGTTCTGGTGGTTTTTTCTGTTCCAGGTACTGGTGTCGATTGCCGCGTCGATGATTAGCGACAAGCTCAACGGATTGATCAGCCTCGGTTTACTTCTGCCAGGGCTGGCGGTAGGCGCGCGGCGTCTTCACGACATTGGAAGAAGCGGCTGGTGGCAGCTCCTCATGATCTCGGGCATTGGTTTTCTGGTGCTGATTTACTGGTGGGTTCAGCCCACTTCTGACCGCCTCAGCACGTCTGGCCCCACCTCCGCCTGAATTTCTTCGTTGAACATAAAAAGGGCCACAGCGCTTTCGCACTGTGGCCCTTTTTGGCTTGTAGCCGCAAAAAAATGTGGGGTCTGCGTCCGGGCTTTTCGAGAAGCCCGGCATCCGTCCCCGCATTCTTATTACATGCCCATGTCGCCCATTCCGCCCATGCCGCCCATGCCACCCATGCCGCCGCCAGCAGGTGCTTCGTCCTTGGCGGACTCAGCGACCATGGCTTCGGTGGTCAGCATCAACGAAGCCACAGAGGCCGCGTTTTGCAGTGCCGTACGGGTCACTTTCGTGGGGTCCAGAATACCCATTTCGATCATGTCGCCGTAGGTGTCGTTGGCAGCGTTGAAACCGTAGTTGCCCTTGCCGGCCAACACGGCGTTCACCACCACAGAGGCTTCGCCGCCTGCGTTGTAAACGATTTCGCGCAAAGGCGCTTCGATGGCGCGCAGGACCAGTTTGATACCGGCGTCCTGGTCAGCGTTGTCACCCTTGATGACGCCAGCTGTCTGCTTGGCACGCAGCAGAGCCACGCCGCCACCAGCCACAATGCCTTCTTCCACAGCAGCGCGGGTAGCGTGCAGTGCGTCTTCAACGCGGGCTTTCTTTTCTTTCATTTCGACTTCGGTGGCAGCGCCAACCTTGATCACGGCAACACCGCCAGCCAGCTTGGCCACGCGCTCTTGCAGTTTTTCACGGTCATAGTCGCTGGTCGCTTCTTCGATCTGAACGCGCACTTGCTTGACGCGCGCTTCGATGTCAGCAGCGGCACCGGAGCCGTCGATGATGATGGTGTTTTCCTTGCCCACTTCAATGCGCTTGGCCTGGCCGAGGTCAGCCAGAGTCACTTTTTCGAGTGACATGCCGACTTCTTCAGCAATGACCTTGCCGCCGGTCAGGACAGCGATGTCTTCCAGCATGGCTTTGCGACGATCGCCGAAGCCTGGAGCCTTGACAGCCACAACCTTCAGGATGCCGCGCAGGGTGTTCACGACCAGAGTAGCCAGGGCTTCGCCTTCAACTTCTTCAGCGATGATCAGCAGCGGACGGCCAGCCTTGGCAACTTGCTCCAGGGTAGGCAGCAGGTCACGGATGTTGCTGATCTTTTTGTCATAGAGCAGAACAAAGGGGTTGTCCAGCAGTGCGGACTGCTTTTCAGGGTTGTTGATGAAGTACGGGCTCAGGTAGCCGCGGTCAAACTGCATGCCTTCGACGACGTCGAGTTCGGATTCCAGCGACTTGCCGTCTTCAACGGTGATCACGCCTTCTTTGCCGACCTTGTCCATGGCATCAGCAATGATCTTGCCAATGGTTTCGTCAGAGTTGGCCGAAATGGAGCCAACTTGTGCGATTTCCTTGGAGGTGGTGGTGGCTTTGGAAGCCTTCTTCAGCTCGGCGACCAGGGCATGCACAGCCTTGTCGATACCGCGCTTCAGATCCATCGGGTTCATGCCGGCGGCCACGTACTTCATGCCTTCGTGCACGATGGCCTGGGCCAGCACGGTAGCGGTGGTGGTGCCGTCGCCAGCGAGGTCGCTGGTCTTGGAAGCGACTTCCTTGACCATCTGCGCGCCCATGTTCTGCAGCTTGTCCTTGAGTTCGATTTCCTTGGCGACGGAAACACCGTCCTTGGTCACGGTTGGGGCGCCGAAAGAGCGCTCCAGCACCACGTTGCGGCCTTTAGGGCCCAGGGTAACCTTCACGGCGTTGGCCAGGATGTTCACACCCTCGACCATGCGTGCGCGGGCTTCGCCGCCGAAAATGACGTCTTTTGCTGCCATATTTAATTCTCCAGATTCAGTTGATTAGGGATTGAAAGAGACGGGAAATTACTTCTCGACGACCGCAAACAGGTCTTCTTCTTTCATGACGAGCAATTCGTCGCCATCGACCTTGACGGTCTGGCCACTGTATTTGCCGAACAACACGCGGTCGCCGACTTTGACAGCCATGGCGCCGAGTTCGCCTTTGTCATTTTTCTTGCCTGGACCGACAGCCAGTACTTCGCCTTGGTCAGGCTTTTCAGCAGCGCTGTCAGGAATGACGATGCCAGAGGCAGTTTTGGTTTCGTTTTCCACGCGTTTGACGATCACGCGGTCGTGCAAAGGACGAAGTTTCATGAGAGCTCCTTGTTTTTAAACAATGGTTTGGGGAATCAAAAGCGCTCACTCGGAGGAGTGGGCACTTGTCAACTTTGTGGATTGAGGGTTGTTAGCACTCAAACCAAACGAGTGCTAATGATAGGGGCAATGATGCTGCTTTTCAAGAGTGGCTGTTAATTGATTGTTTTTGCGGAACGCTACTCAACATTCAATTCCGCGCCACTTAACATTCAACTCTGTGGCTACTCTCTGGTGAAGCCCACTTACTTAGACAAATTGCTCTGCCCGAAAACCCCGATGAGTCAGGGTATACCCTTGGTTGATTTGAAGAGAAATTTCTTTGACGAAGCTACCGTGGGTGCCTAGGTCTGTCAGCTCGCGGCCTGTTGACGCCGTACTGGGTAGGTCCCGGTCGTCATTGACTCCCCCATCCTTCGTCGGCCATGCCGACTGCCTGCGCTGTCGCTTGTGGGCCGTTCTACGATACGAGTATGCAATCGACATTTCCGAGGACGTTTTTACACAAACTTTCAGGAAGTTCAATTCCCACGTCTTGCCGACGCGTCAGCTTCCATCCAAAGACCGCCAATTTCCAACCCTCAAAGACCGCTATGCGGTGCTGCGAGTCTAAAAGTGGCCGCCGCGTCGCGGCCAGCTTTGAATTACAACTGGCCAGTTCCTGCCATGCTGTTTACGCGCAAGTTCTACCAGATTGGTCATCGATCTCTAAAACAGAAGCCTCAGACAAGCGCGTTCACCTGCAGGTCAAACCAGGCCTGCCTCTGCTGGATACGCCATCCCTCAGGGGTGAGAATCAGACGGTCAAAAATCTCGCCAATATGGTGCTTCGCGTCGGCTAATCTCCCCTGATTTGTCAACTCGCGATTACTGTCGCTCGCGTAAAGCAGTACTTTGCAACGCGATTGTGCAAAGCCAGAGGGGTCAACTTCCACGCGGTGGTTGCACACCAGATGCTGTGTCAGCCGGTCCGGGTTTTTGCTCGCATAAGACGCCAGAATCGCTGATCGACCGTGCAATGGCGGGCCGCCGGGACGCACCAGCGTGGCGTCCTCGGTAAAAAACGCCACAAGTCCCTCGTAGTCTTGCCTGTCCACGGCTTCGGCTGCCGAAAGTACCAGCTCGCGGCAGCGCTTATCTGCCAGAAGAATTTCAAATGGGTCCATGTGCCGGCCTTTTCCGTTTATGCCGAGAGACTGTCGCAGCGGGCCAGCCAGCGCTCAATAGCCTGCGCGACCTCATTCGGTCGTTCCATCGGTGCCATATGGCCAGCATCTTCAATTACCTCGAGTTCCGAACAGGGCGCCAACGCCTGCATGGCTTTGTGCTGTGTAACTGGCGACCACGTGTCCTGCCTGCCACACATCACCAGCGTGGGCACCGTGATGGCGCGCAGCACATCGCTGCCATCCGGCCGATCAAGTAGGGACTTGATCTGACATGCAAAAATGTCCGGGTTCTTGCGCTCAAACATCGAGATGATGCGCTCTATCAATTCATCATCGTCCAGTCGAGCCCGGTGTACCATGCCCGTCACCCATTCACGCGCCATGACACCAACGCCTTGCTCACGCGCTACCTTCAACAATGCAAAGCGTTTGCGCGACTCCTCCTCGCCGGTCGCTCCAGGGAATTTAGGCAGATAACCCGTATCCAGAAGCGCGACGCCACGGACACGGTCAGGCGCCTGCCGGAGGGCTTCGAGCGCCACGCGAGCGCCCATCGAGTGTCCCGCCAGCAGAATTTGCGCGGGAGCCGCATCCAGCATCTGGCGTGCCATTTGTTCCAGTGAATCAGCCGAGCCATGGTTCACCACGGTGCAAGCGCGCCGGTAACCCAGCCTGGGCAACAACGGCTCCCACACTGCGTGGTCGCACATCAGACCCGGCACCAGAAAAAGCGGTAAGGTAGTCATGAAGTGGCCGCGAATCAATGAGATTTGCCAATGTCCTTGACGTTGGTAACGGTCTCGATTTCTCGATTCCACAGTTGACCACCGATCCTTTCCACGCGGCGAACATACACGTTTTGCACGACGTCACGCGTCTGCGCGTCGATATACATCGGGCCGCGCGGACTTTCGAATACTTGGCCTTTCATGGCGTTGAGCAGTACCTCGCCGCCTGCGCCTTTGCTTGATTTAGCAGCTTCATAGATGACGCGCATGCCGTCATACGACCCTACGGCCATGAAATTCGGACGCAAGCCGTTGGTGTCCCTGCCAAAGTCTTCCACAAATTTCTTGTTGAGCGCTGAGTTGTGTGCAGCTGAATAGTGGTGCGCAGTCACCACGCCAACCGCCACATCGCCCATGTCGTTGAGGATGCTGTCATCGGTTACGCTGCCTTCGGCAATCAGGCGGATACCCGCTTTGTCCAGGCCACGCTCCGCAAACTGCTTCATCAAAGCTGACCCAACGCCTGCGGGCACGAACGCAAACAGGGCATCTGGCCTGGAATCACGAACCCTTTGCAGGAATGGTGCGAAATCGGGGTTGCGCAGTGGCACACGAAGCGTCTCGATGATCTGCCCGCCATTGGCGATGAAGCGCTGGTTGAAGAACTTCTCCGAGTCCACGCCGGGCGCGTAGTCGGTCACCAGACTGACGACCTTCTTGATATTGTTCTTGGTGGCCCAATCCGCCAGCGTGGTCACCACCTGCGGAACGGTGAAACTGGTACGCACGATGAAGGGCGACGCTTCTGTGATGGCAGAGGTGGCTGCAGCCATTACCACCATTGGGGTCCTGGATTGCGTAGCCAGGGGCGCAGTTGCCAGGGCCAGAGGTGTCAGGCCAAAACCGGCGAGAACCTGCACCTTTTCGTTGATCACGAGTTCCTGGGCAAGGCGCTTGGTTGCCTCGGGCACTCCAGTGTCATCCTTGACGATCAGTACGACCTTTTTCCCCGCCACAGTGTCCCCATGCTGCGCCACATACAGGCGTGCCGCAGATTCAAGCTGTTTACCAGTCGAGGCGAAAGGCCCGGTCATCGGCAGAATCAGGCCAATCTTGAAGGTATTGTCCTGCGCATGGGTAAGCCCCACGATGCCAGCAAGGCTTATTCCAGCGGCGGCAATGAGTAACGAGCGTTTGAACATGGGTTGTCTCTTGTGTGCCTGGATGGCGTGGTGCACCGAATTTTCTACTTCATGAAACCGTCGAGGGGACATGATCTTTCAGGGACGTGGTCAGATCCAATGCTTTTGGCAGGCCAGCTATGCATTTCGCTTATTCCTGTGCATTTTCACTGGCAATCTCGCCAGCTACCTGGCGACAGGTAGCCAGAAGGCTTTGCATACCCGGCGTCAACAGCATGTCTGCCCGGCGGATCAGCCCGATTGTGCGCACTGCATCCGGCAGCGGCAGAGGCAACACGACAAACAGACCGGCCTCAATTTCACTTCGAATCTGCCGCGGTGACATCATGGCCAGTCGCTCGCTTTGCATCAGCAGTGACTGCATCATGAGAGCGCTGTTAACTCGCATCTCCGGTGCTGGCAAGGGCAACCCGCCGCTCCGCAGCACGCGTTCAAACACCATTTGAGCGGGCGTATTTGGCATCGGCATGATCCACTGTGCATCACGCAGGTCGGTCCACTTGAGTTTTTTGCGCTGTGCCAGCGGATGACCAGCCCGGGCCACCACGGCGAGGCGGTCGATGAAAAGTGTTTCCTGCACCAAGCCCTGGATTGCAAACTGGGGGCGCAACGCTCCGATCATCAAGTCGATCTCGGCATCCCGCAGTTGATGGATCAGGGCGTCGTAGGTGCCGTCAATGACTGTGACCCGCAGTCCGGGTAAGGCGCGCATCACCCGGTCCAATGCCTTGGGAAGCATAGGTCCTACGGAAAACGGCAGCGTGCCAATGACAATCCTGCCCTCAGTCCTGCCTGACAATGCGGCAAGTACCTCATCGGCCTGCTGAAGCTCGGACAGGCACAGCTTGCAACCATGAATCACCTGCGCTCCAAACTCGGTCATGCGCAGCCCATGCTGCCGGCTACGTGCAAACAATTCGCGCTCGCTCAGGTGTTCGAGCTGTGCCAAGGTCTGATGCACGGCAGACTGGCTTATTCCCAACTCAGCCGCGCTGATGGTCTCCGAGCCAGTTATCGCGAGTGACATAAGTACCCGCATATGCCGGGGTCCTATTCCCATAGCCAATCTGCAGGACATCCAGTTGGGCATCTCGTTGCGAGCACTTTTTCTGGTGCTGGCGGTGGACATATGTTGAAAGGCACGATTGCAACGCTGCAACAGCCCACTCCATTGGGGGGTAGGCACCATTCCGCGCCCCGAACGATCGAATATCACCTGTTGCACTGCGGCCTCCAAGGCCAACACGGCTCGGGTGACCGAAGACTGTGACAGGTGCAAGGCCTGGGCGGCACCTACGCTGCTCCCCGTCAAAGCCACGGTACAAGCGGCACGCACATACTTCAGATGTTCGACAAGGGCCATCGGCTATGTTCCGTAGTGTTCAGTTAGCCATGCAACGAAATTATTTTCGAGCAAAATACTTATGCAGCGGTGTTCATTTCACCTTCAAGACGATGAAGATTCCTGCACAAAATACCCGAGACCGGCATGTCCTGTTCGACACATTGACGCGTCGCCAAGGCCTCCCATCGCCGAATTTATGGCATTTTGCCAACAGGCGTCTGTGCCGGCGTAGATCTGAGCAAGGTGCCGGAAAACCGCTGACTTCGCCAATAATCCGCCTGTTCTGCTTGAAGACGCGCCGTCTAGAAATTCAGTAGATTCCTTCGCACATTGAGCAGGTGTTCTATCGTCACGGCTTTGGCACGAACCTGATCGCGGTCTTTGATGGCGCTGACAAGCTTGCGGTGCTCGTTTTGATAGCTGACACGGCGTTCCGGTGTGAGGCTGCGTTTTTTCAACATGCCCCATTCACCCTGTGCCCGCACCTGGTTCATGAGCTTGAAGACGCTTGAGACAAATGAGTTGTGTGCAGCATCGGCAATGACCTCATGAAGCATGCCGTCCCAATGCTCGAATTCCTCCACCGTGCTAGCCGCTTCCGCATTGGCACAGCATTCCTCCATTCTGTCAAAGTCGCTTGGGGTTGCACATCCGATCACCATTTCAATGATTGCAGGCTCCAGCGTCAAACGTGCATCCATGAGTTCAGCCGGGCTGGTCTGCCGACCAGGCTCGGCCGAGCCAAGGCCCTTGACGACGGAGGCTGCTTGATCCGTGACGTAGGTGCCACTGCCGACGGTCTGGCTGATCATGCCGCGCTGCTTCATCTCCTGAAAGAATTTTCGAACCGTGGTCCGGCTGATCTTGAACCGTTCACTCAACTCCCGTTCGGTCGGCAACCGGTCGCCAGCGCGCCATTTGCCTGATTTCAGATTTTCAAAAATAGCGTCCCGAAGGGGAGAGGAAATGTCCACGGATGTCCTGATGCTGCAAATTTAGGGAAGTTTCAACCAAATCATACCAATCTGCAAATTTCCATTTCTGAGTATCTGATCCAGCCTGCTCCTGGATGCGCACTCCTCACAGAGAGGAGTAAGCGGGGTATCAACAGGCCACCGAATGACGGCAAGCGAAAGAGTTTTCTGGTCTATCATTGGGATTTATTGGTACTTATTGGTACATATTGGTATTTCCAGGATTTCTGTTTTACCCAGGGGCGATCCCCGTATACAAGGAGAAGAAAGTGCGAATTGCAACGTATGTTCAAGATGGCAGGCGACGTGTCGGCCTCGTTTCCGCCGATGGTCTGCAGATCACCGCTTACAAGCTCACAGACGAGGCTGCGCAACTTGGCGCACGTCCCCTGATCGAGGCGCTCGCGTTAGGCATGGATATTCCTGTACTGGAAGGCGCCAGTGTCGCAGTGACGTCGGTCAGGCTCGAAGCGCCCCTGCCTATGCCGCGCCGCAACCTGTGGTGCGTCGGGCGCAACTACCATGCCCATGCCAAGGAACTGTCGGCTTCGGTATTCAAGGACAACGATAGCAATCCGGAATCCTGGCCCATCGTCTTCACCAAAGTGCCTGAGTGTGTTGTAGGTCCTCACGACGATGTAAGACTGCCGGGCGCAGACATTTCGGAACAGATCGACTACGAGGCTGAATTGGCCGTGGTCATCGGCAAGGGCGGCAAGAACATCACCCGCGCGAACGCCCTGGACCATGTTTTTGGCTACACCATCGTCAATGACGTCACGGCCCGTGATGTCCAGATGCGCCATCAGCAGTGGGACATGGGCAAATCCTTCGATACCTTCTGTCCGATGGGCCCCTGGATCGTCACCGCCGACGAATTGGATGGCACAAAGACCCGTGTTCGCTGTTGGGTCAACGGAGAGTTGCGCCAGGACGGGCCCACCGAAAACATGATTTTCGATATTCCTACCCTGATCGAAACCGTTTCACGTGGTATCACGCTGTTCCCGGGAGATGTCATTGCGACCGGCACCCCTGCAGGTGTCGGCATGGGACTGAAGCCGCCGCGCTACATCAAGACGGGTGATGTCATCCGCATCGAAGTGGACGGTATCGGTTCGATTGAAAACCGCTTCGTTTAAGCCTGGAGGAGAGGTTGCAAAAACCCCTTCCATCATTTCCCGCTATTCAAGGAGACAAGCATGAATACACGACGCACAGCGCTCAAGGTCCTGAGTGTGCCGCTGCTGGGGAGCCTGGCATCCCTGTCGGCCATCGCCCAGGACGCCTATCCGAGCCACCCGATCACCATGGTCGTTCCGTTTCCACCTGGGGGCGTTGCCGACACAGTGGCACGTCCCGTGGCAGAAGCCATGGGGCGCTATCTGAAGCAGTCAATCATCATTGAAAACAAGGGTGGCGCAGGTGGTGGCATTGGCATGGGCCAGGTGGCAAAAGCAAAAGCTGACGGGTATACGGTGCTAATGGCCTTATCGTCCATCGTCGTGTTGCCCGAAGCCGACAAGGTGCTCAAGCGCACACCGATGTTCCAGCTCGATCAACTCAAGCCCATCGCGCGCTTCACCGCCGATCCGACGGTGCTGGTTGTCAAGGCAGACAGCCCCTGGAAAACGTATGCTGAATTCATTGCGCATGTGAAGTCCAACCCGGCCAGGGTGTCATTCGGATCTTCGGGGAATTACGGAACCATGCATGTGCCCATGGAGCAGTTGAAGGCGGCGACTTCCAGCTACATGCTGCATGTTCCCTACACCGGCGCCGGCCCGGCCGTGATGGCTTTGCTCTCCGGGCAAATTGATGCACTGGCCACGGGCCCCGCCAGCGTGTTGCAACAGGTCAAAAGTGGCAAGCTTCGAGCCCTGGCCCATTGGGGCGAGGGCAGGCTGGCGGCCTTGCCCGATGTCCCGAGTTTTAAAGAGTTGGGGGTGCCGGTCGCGTACTCCCAATGGGCGGGAATGTTCGCGCCAGCGGGAACGCCGGTTGCTGCTGTAGAGAAGTTGCGGCAGGCCGCTAAATTTGCTGCACAGGATGCGCGAGCGATTCAATCCTTGATTGCGGCTGGCACTTCTTTCCAGTTTCAGGACGCTCTGGATTTTGAGCGCTTCGTCCAGGCCGATGCTCTAGCCATGACGTCTCTGGTGCAGCGCATCGGAAAAGTGGACTGACAGGGAGCGGGAGGGGCTTTTTTCGTGCCGGCTCAGGCGGCTACGTCGCAGGAACGCAAGGCCAAGGGGCACTGTTGCAGGCGCATTGAGTTCAATAACGCGACGAGTTCAGCACTATGGCATGAAGCGCTCCAGTGCTGCCCTTGGGCTGCTTTCCTTACCCTTGTAATGCTCTTTTGTCTTCAGACCAGAGGTGGAAAAAGGGGGGTCGCTGCAGGGTTGTTACCTGCCACTGCCGCATGCCATATTGAATGGTCAATACGGCATGGGCATCAATAGCCCTGGAGTGCTTTACCACGCATCAGTTGGCTGTGATCTTGCGTTCGCGGACAATGGCGCTCCACTTGACGTCCTCTTTTTTCATGAAAGCCGTCAGCTCGGCGCGCGAAGTGGGCTGCGGGGTGAGTCCGTGCTTGTTAAGAGCCTCCTTGACGCCGGCATCGTTCAGCACCTTCACAATCTCTTTGTTCCAACGATCCAGTAAGGCCGTAGGCGTCTTGGCCGGTGCCACGAACGCGTACCAGTTCAGCGCTTCGAATCCGGGGTAACCAGATTCGGCCACTGTCGGGATATTTGGCATATAGGCCGGTCGCGTCAAACCGGTGGTCGCCAGCGGGATGAGCTTGCCTGATTCCACATGGGGCATGGCCGTAGGGGGCGCCGAAAAATAGGACGCAATTCGTTCGCCCAGTAGGTCCTGTAGGGCGGGTGCACCACCTTTATAGGGCACATGCACCATGTCGATGCCGGCACGCTGATTGAATAGTTCTCCCGCCAGATGGGATGCGGAACCTGCGCCCGTAGAGGCAAAGTCTACGCTGCCGGGCTTTTTCTTTGACAGAGCCACAAACTCGGCCAGGTTCTTGACGCCCAGACCTTTGTGCACTACGAGCACGTTGGGAAAGTTGACGCCGCCCGATACCGCAGCCAGATCCTTGAACGGGTCGTAGCTCACCTTCATCACATGCGGTGCGATGGTTAGCGGGCCAATGGAGCCAAGTAGCAGCATGGAACCATCGATAGGCCCGTTGGCCACCTGCTGGTGCGCGATGTTGCCGCCTGCACCGGCCTTGTTATCGACCACTACGGTTTGGCCGATGTTTTCGCCTAGTTTCTTGGCGATCAGGCGCGCCGCTGCATCGGCAGCACCACCGGCGGCAAAGCCGACCACCAAAGTGACCGGCTTTTTCGGCGGAAAGTCTTGAGCGTAGCCTTGGTTAGCCAGCAACAATGGGAGGACGGCCAGCGCCACAGCGCGGCGCAGACGGGGTTTGTTCATCGCAGTTTTTCCTTGGTGGTTATTTTTGAGTTCTTCAGTCGGCACCCAGGCCAATTGGGCTAGGCTGACGCTTTTCAATCGTATGACGTAACAGCGACGCGGTGCGGAAAATGCCGTGCGCAAACTTGCCATAAGGCAGCGTGGCAAACAGGGCCATCACAGCACCTAGATGCAGGCACAACAGCACGGCTAGCGCTGGCGTGCCCCGCTCCAGCCACAGGGCCAAGCCGCTCGCACTGGTAAGAAACAGCAACGCGATGAAACCCAGGTCCATCGGCTTTTGCGTTAGGTCGCCATGCAAAGGATGGCGTTTGCGGTTCAGGCGCCACAGGCCAACTGTGCCGACTATCAGGCTTACGCCGCCGGCCACGCCCAACAGCTTGGGCAGACTGGGCAGCTCGTACGGCGCGACCCAGCCAAATGCATAGTGATAGAGCGTGGCAACGCTGGTGGCGGAAAAACATAGCATAAAGCCATAAAACGTGAAGTGGTGAAAGCGCCGGCGAGAAAGCGAGTAGGCATCGTCCTCGTTGTTGCAGCCGTCGCCGTGCCCGCCGCCGAGATACTTCAGGCGTAACACCGCATCAGTGGCTTCGGCTGCCGCCGGCCCGTTAAGCGGTGCACCGCTGGTGGCAGGCGTGATGTCAAGCCAGAAACGTCTGACTCCCATCGTCAAAGCTAAGGCAGCGAAGAGGAACACGGGCGCGAACAGGCTCACCAACAAGTTGTGGGGGAACAGATTGTAGAAATTGCCGCCCAGCTGGGCGTTCCAGAGCGTTCCGTTCATGGCTACGGTCATGATCAGAAACAGCGCTAGCGCTGCAGCCAGGGCTACCGATAAGGTGAGCCCGTTGCGTTGGTAAAGCTTGCCCAGCGCCGGCGGCCAAGCGTAGTCGACATAGGTTTGGCCGCGCACTTCGGCCATGGCTTTTGGCACGTTGACGGCGAACTCGTGGGGCGGCGCATATTGGCAGGCGTGCAGGCAGGCACCGCAGTTGTGGCACAAGTTGGCCAGGAAGTGGATATCGGCCTTGCCGAATTCCAGCCGGCGTGTCATGGCGGGAAACACGGCGCAAAACCCCTCGCAGTAGCGACAGGAATTGCAGATCTGCATCTGCCGGCCGACCTCGGCTTCTTTTGCTGTGAGGATTGGAATCACGCGGCGCCCGCTGCCGGCCAGTGACACCGCTTCACGCGTCAGGGCTTCAAGTTGTTGCATGGTTGTCCGTTCTGACTGTCGAAGCCGCCAGCGCAGCGCCTGTTCCTGCAATACGACCGAAGGCCGTGCCGATGCTCATGCCGACGCCCGCGGTGTATCCCTTGCCGAGCACATTGCCGGCCATCATTTCTCCGGCGACGAAAAGGTTGGTACTGGGGCGCCCACCAAAACGCACCGCCGCCGTGTCGTCCACCTTTAGTCCGAGATAGGTGAAAGTGATGCCAGGCTTGAGCGGATAGCCGTAGAAAGGCGCCGTGTCGATCGGTCGCGCCCAGTGCGTCTTGGCCGGTGACAGGCCTTCGGTATGGCAATCATCGAGCGCAGTGTGGTCAAAATTTCCAACGCGGCAGGCAGCGTTATAGTCGGCGATCGTTTGCACGAAGGTCGCCACGTCCAGGCCCAGCTTTTGCGCGAGTTCCGGCAACGACTCTGCGGTGGTTCCACTGAACACAGGCGGCATAAAGCGGCCAACGGCCTTCTGGTCGATGATGGAGTAGCCCATCTGCCCTGGCTGCTGCGCGACCAGTCGGCCCCAAATGGCGTAGCGCTTGGGCCAGAAGTCTTCGCCCTCGTCGTAAAAGCGTTTCGCTTCCCGGTTGACCACAACACCCAGTGATACGCAGTCGATCCGTGTGCAGATGCCGCCGTCGTAAAGCGGCGAACGCGCGTCTATGGCCACCATGTGTCCCTGCGACGGATCACCGATTGAATCGGCGCCAGCGTCGATCATGTGTTTCAGCAGCACTCCCTGATTGAAGCGGGTGCCGCGGATCAGGAAATTATCAGCCGGCCACTCTCCGCGCTCGTTTTGACCCCAGGCTTCCCGTAGCCACTCGCGGTTCGATTCGAAGCCGCCGGCGGCCAGCACGCAACTTTTTGCCTCAATTCGTTCGCCGCGCTCGGTATGCACGGCGACAAAGCGGTCGCCGTCCATTTCCACCGACACCACAGGCGTCTCGTAGCGGATCTGTACGCCCAGGTGCTCGGCGCTTCGAAAATAGGCGTTGACCAGTGCCTTGCCGCCGCCCATGAAGAAAGCGTTGGTGCGAGCCACGTGCAGGGCGCCCGACAGCGGCGGCTGGAAATGCACGCCATGGCTGCGCATCCAGTCGCGGCAACTGGAAGAGGCGCGAATCACCAGGCGCGCCAGGTGTTCGTCGGTGAGGCCCCCGGTGACCTTCAGCAGGTCCTGCCAGTATTCCTCCTCCGGGTAGGCGTCAACCAGAACGTCTTGTGGTGCGTCGTGCATGCAGCGCAAATTGCGTGTGTGCTGCGAGTTGCCACCGCGCCAGGAGCGAGGCGCTGCTTCCAGTAGCAGCACGCTGGCGCCTGCCTCGCGCGCCATGAGCGCGGCGCACAGCGCAGCATTGCCGCCGCCGACGATCAGTACATCGATCACTTGTTTGTCTCCTTAGGGGATAGGCAGACTGTAGCCAGTCGGCTCTTCAGACGAAAGGTCGAATCAAACAACGGGTGTTTAGTTTTCGAGAAGACTTGCGCCAGCCCAGAGTCCATCGCGCACCAGCTTGCGCACTGTGTCGGTCATCACCACGCGGGTGGCGAGCGCGGCCGGTGAAAGCTCGTCATCGGAAAGGCTGACAAGCAGGTTGCGGCGCCCAACGTGGGCATCAGTAATCTGGCTGTGCCGGAAGTCATCCCCCGAATGTCTCGCTGTCGCGGCGCCCGGCTGGATGGTCGCGCCCTGACCAGCGCGCACCGCATCCATCAGCAAAGCGAGCCCATCGATCTCCGCCACGACATGGGGTTCTACGCGTACGCGCGCGAATGCGGCTGTCAGCGTCGCCCGCAATCCGTGGTCGGCACTCGGAAGGATGAGCGGTATGCCGGCTAGTTGGGAAAGGCGCACTTTGGCGCCCACCGGCCGCTGCGCGAGCGCTGGCGAGGCGATCACGAACAGCTTTTCCTCAAGCAGTGGGGCGACACTCCAACGGCGGGGGGTATTTGTCTGAAATAGAACGGCAAGGTCAAGCTGGCGCGCCTGAAGCATCGTCGCAAGGTGGCCCGAGAGCGACTCCACCATGTGCAAACGGACATCCGGGTAGGATTGGCGCATGGCCTGCAGTAGCGGCACACCCAGTACAGACGCCGTGGTCGGAGCAAGCCCAACGCTTACATGGCCCGATAGTCGCGCCTGCTGCGCGGCGAGAACCGCAGCGTCGGCATGTCGCAGGGTGAGTTGCGCCTGATGAAGGAAGGCCACGCCAGCGGCGGTGGGCGTGACTCCCGTCGATATGCGCTGCAGGAGGCGGGTGCAAAGTTCGCCCTCAAGCCGGCTTATCTGCTGGCTCAGGGCCGAAGTGACAACACCGAGTTCAACCGCCGCGCGTCCCATGCTGCGCAGTTCGCAAATTTTCACAAAGTAACGAAGCTGACGCAATTCCATCTTAAATTCGGCGCTTGAACAGCGGTTCGATACCTTTCTTGTCAATTGTAGGCGCTGATGTCGGGGCATAGGGTACCGGCAAGCCGATCTCATTCTTCCATTCGACCGCTGAGTGCACCGGCTCGACTGCCACCAAAATTCCGCGAATGTCGGGTCTCGGTTTTTGTGCGACGGCGGCTTCCTGCTGAGCAGCGAAACCAGATTTTCCTGCATTGCGTTCCCGCCGCAGAAGCCGTTTAAGCGTGGCGCTCATTCAGCGCTCATGTCCTACAGCCGTTTCCTCTTGCGCCCATGGGGCGCGCCCCTGGCCAGATATAGAGTCAAGCTTCATCCACTGCCGATTGAGGCTTGAACATGCTGCAAGCTTGTTTGTATTCCGCTGATTCGAAAATTCTCTCGCCATTGCGCAATTTCCCCGCCTCATCCGCCCTGTCCAGAGGCGAATCGGTGAAAGTGCGCAGCCGCTGGCCCTTTACCGTGCCGGGATATCGGGCCATGGGCCTTCAGACCTCAGTTGCCCCGCTCGCCGGGCATTTGAGTTCCAGCGACTTCGTGACCTGATGCACTCGCAGAGGAAAAAGCCAGTAAAGAAACGGCAGTACCCACCCATCTGCTCCACCGTCTCACCGACCTGCGTGCAGGAGCGACGATTTCGGCCTTGAGGGCGCAATACCCTTCCGGTGTCAAAGCCGGATGGTGCGCCAGCCGAGGCGCTTGAGATCGCCCCTCCCATGGGGAAATCGCCATATAGGTGCGAATGACGCGCCTTTGCTTGGGCGCGTCGGCAGATTACAGGCCGGCTGCGCTGCGCAGCAATGCTGCTTTATCGGTTCGCTCCCAGCTGAACTCGGGCTCGTCGCGGCCGAAATGGCCGTAAGCGGCAGTTTTTTCGTAGATCGGACGCAGCAGGTCCAGCATCTGGACGATGCCCTTGGGCCGCAGGTCAAAGTGCTCCTGCACCAGCGCGGAAAGTTTCTCGTCAGAGATTACACCCGTGCCTTCGGTGTACACCGTCACGTTCATCGGGCGCGCCACGCCAATCGCATACGCGACCTGAATCTGGCACTGCCGGGCCAGACCGGCGGCAACGATGTTCTTGGCTACGTAACGCGCTGCGTAGGCGGCGGATCGGTCGACCTTGCTCGGGTCCTTGCCGCTGAAGGCGCCGCCGCCGTGCGGGCAGGCGCCGCCATAGGTGTCGACGATGATCTTGCGCCCGGTCAGGCCGCAATCGCCTTGCGGGCCGCCAATGACGAAACGGCCGGTCGGGTTGATCAGGTATTTGGTGTCCTTGAGCCACTCTTTTGGCAGCACCGGCTTGATGATTTCCTCGATGATGGCTTCAACAAACGAGGCCTTCATCTTGTGCGGTGTTTCGCTCTGGTCGGGGCTGTGCTGGGTGGACAGCACCACGGTGTCTATGCTGTGCGGCCTGCCGTCGACATAGCGCATCGTGACCTGGCTCTTGGCGTCAGGACGCAGGAAGGGCAGGCGTCCGTCCTTGCGCAGCTGGGCCTGGCGCTCGACCAGACGGTGCGCGTAGTAGATGGGTGCGGGCATCAACTCAGCCGTTTCATCGCAGGCGTAGCCGAACATCAGGCCCTGGTCGCCAGCACCGGTGTTCAGGTGGTCGTCGCTGGCGTGATCCACGCCCTGGGCGATGTCGTTGCTCTGCTTGTCATAGGCGACCAGCACGGCACAACCCTTGTAATCGATGCCGTACTCGGTGTTGTCGTAGCCGATGCGCTTGATGGTGTCGCGGGCGACCTGAATGTAGTCAACGTGCGCGTTGGTGGTGATCTCGCCTGCCAGCACCACGAGGCCGGTGTTGGTCAGTGTTTCAGCGGCCACGCGGCTTAGCGGATCCTGTTTGAAGATCGCGTCAAGGATTGCATCGGAAATTTGGTCAGCCACCTTGTCGGGATGGCCTTCAGAGACGGATTCGGATGTAAAGAGAAAATCGTTCGCCATTGCGTACACTCCATGAAGTTTGTCGGCGCGTTGCCAGCTGGGGTGCTTTGGCGAACGCTTTAGCAGTTTGGTTTAATGTCGCCCTGCAAGTTGTTCAGTAACTCGGCGACAGGCGCAATTATAGAACGCTGTCATTCCCTCTGTCTTGACTTCTTAACACCCCTTTCATGCTCTGGTTATTTCGTTTTTTCTCCCTGTGGCCGCTGGCGGTCCTGCACACGCTCGGCGGTTGGATGGGGTGGCTGGTCTGGGCCCTGAGTCCGAGTTACCGGGCTCATTTTCGGGCCAATGCAGAACAGGCGGGCCTGCCCTTTGATGTGGTGAGGCCGGCGATTGCCGAGGCCGGGCGCTTTGTGGCCGAACTGCCAAAGCTCTGGATGCGGCCGCGCACCCAATCGTGCTTGGGGAATGTCCGGGTAGAAGGGCAGGCGCATGCGGAAAAAGCTTTTGCGCAGGGCAGGGGGGTGATTTTTTTCGGACCCCATTGCGGCAGTTTTGAGCTTGGGCCGCAGGCGCTGGCCGAGCTTTACGGACCCATCACCGCCATTTACCGGCCCGCCCGCAAGGCCTGGTTGGCACGGCTGGAAAGCTTGGCGCGAGACCGCGCCCAACTCACCGTGGTGCCCGCCAGCCTCAGTGGCATCCGGCTGATGCACAAGACCCTGAAAGCCAACCACGCGGTGGCGATGTTGACCGACCAGGTGCCGCCCGAGGGCTTGGGCATTTGGGCACCATTTTTTGGCCGGCCGGCTTACACCATGACGCTGGCGGCCCGGTTAGCCCTGCAAAGCGGTGCGGTTTTGCTGCCCGTGAGTTGTGAACGACTGGCCGCCGGGCAGGGCTATTTCCTCAAAATCTGGCCCGCTGTGGCCGGTCTGGAAGCCCGCGAAAAATCCGACATGGTGCGCGCCGATATGCTGCACGCCGTGACCCTCATCAACCAGGCGATTGAATCCATTGTGCTCAGTCAGCCGGGTCAATATTTGTGGGGCTATGCGCGCTACAAGACACCGCGCAAGGAAGCCCTTTGAAAAATTTTGGTCAGCGACTCAGCCAGTTCGCCACCCGCGCTGGCATTGCTTTCATGAAGGGGCTGGCAGTCCTGCCGCTGTCCTGGATACGGGTATTGGGCACAGGGCTGGGGTGGGTCTTGTATCCCCTGGTAGGCTCACGTCGGCGGGTGGTTCTAGCCAATTTTGCTGTCTGTTTTCCCGGGCTTTCTGAAACCGAACGGCGCCAGCTGGCCAGGCAAACATTTGTCTATTTCTCTCAAGCCTGGCTGGACCGGGCCTGGTTGTGGCACGCCCCCCGGGAATGGGTGCAGCGGCGGGTGCGGCTGACCGGCGCGGTGCATGAGTTGGAGGGATCTGAGCCGATGGTAATATTTCTGCCGCATTTTGTGGGCCTGGACGCCGCTTGGGCGGGCGTGGCCCTGGAAATGCCGCGGTCGTCCACCACCATTTACACGGACCAGTCGAACAAGCTGGTTGATCAGTGGATATTGCAGGGCCGTCAGCGCTTTGGTCATCTGCGCCTGTTTGGGCGTATCGAAGGTGTGAGGCCGATTGTGGCCGCGCTGCGCGAAGGGCAGCCACTGTATTTGCTGCCCGATATGGATTTCGGTCCGGACGAATCGGTGTTTGTGCCATTTTATGGTGTGCAGACGGCTACCGTGCCCTCGCTGTCCCGCTTCGCCCGCCTGGGTCGGGCCAAGGTCGTGCCATTGCTGCCGCGCATCACGGCAACGGGTTACGAGGTGCAGGTGCTGCCTGCCTGGGAAGATTTCCCGAGTGACGACCCGGTGGCTGACACTGCGCTCATGAATGCACGGCTGCAGGACTACATCAATACCATGCCGGCGCAATACTACTGGGTGCACAAGCGTTTCAAGACCCGGCCTGAGGGCGAGCCTTCGCTGTATTGAGCTGTTTTTCTAGCCTTATTGGGCTATGTCTGAATTAGCTGTTGCGATTGAAATCTTCCCAGGGCTTCGCACAGACAAACGGCAGGAGAGATGCTTTGGCGATAGCGCTCCAGCATGCGACGCCAGCCCAGGTAGCTTTCCAGATACTTGGTAGCCACCCCGTGAAAGCGTCCCATCCACTGCTTGAGGCGACTGTCGTAGGCGTTGACATTTTGAATATGGAACGCCCCGTCAATGACGCGTATGCCTTGCTGGACATTGATGGCGCGATGGGCAAGGCCAATATCACGGGCAACCGTTTGATAGACCCGGGCGCCATCCGTGCAAAGAATGGCGTCCTTGTCCACCAAGGGGCGCAGCACGTCGGTGATATGGGGTGCGTCAATCTTCTCCAGCCGGAAATCGGCGGTTTGTCCGCTGCGGTCGCGTACCACCAACACCGCAATACGCTCCCAATGAGCACCCACCCCGGCGCGTTTGCGTGCCGGCCGTGGCAACTTGCGTTGCCCCTTGAAGGACTCCAGAAAGAAGGTCTCATCGGCCTCGACAATTCCGCCCTCGTGCGCGGGGCGGTGCGTGGCTGTCGCCTCCAGAAAGCGATGGCGCCAGAGAAACGCGGTGTTTTTATCGACGCCACAGCATTGGGCCGCCTGGCGTACGCTCGCCCCCTCAATCAAGGCCTGACCATAGCGCAACCATCGCTCACGTTTGCGCAAGTGCGCCAAGGGTGTGCCGGTGAGCGCATTGCTGGTCTTGCCACAAGCGTGGCAGCGCATGCGTGCCAGCCCATGGCTGTAGCCCCACGGTCGCAGTTGTCCGCCCGCAGCCTGGCAGTGAGGGCACGCGTTGGGGCTTGGGATGACACTGGCAATTGCTGTGGCCGATGGACGGGGCACTACATCCAACGCACTTTGAACCTGTGCCCGCTGTTGTTGGGTCAAAGATGCCAGTTGTGCGAGAAGTTTGAGAAAGTCGCTATGGCCCATGTTGCACCTCCATGTCCGATAACTTCTCCTTCACTTTAGACGGCAGGCGGGTATCTTTCAACAGCTAATTCAGACATAGCCCCTTATTGGCCTGTAGCCCTCAAATTACGGGCACAATTAGCTATGTTATTAATAGCAATCAGTATTCCTGCAAGCTCGCCTCAGCGCAGGAATTCCTGCAAATAGCCCGTAACCAGATCGGGCTGCTCATGCAGGATCCAATGCGTGGCGTCCGGCACGCGACGAAGCTGCATCTGTGGCACGAAGTCTTCCAGCCCGTCGAGCAATGCTGGAGGCAGGGCGGTGTCGCCCATGGCCCAGATGACCAGCGTGGGCAGGTGAACCTCAAGCCTGTCCCGCGGAATTGTCACCGCGGCTGCAGCCGGGTCATTGTGCGGTGGTCCTGGCCTGGGTGGGCGTAGCGGCGAGGCGCGGTAGTAATTGAGCGGACCGGTCATGCCGGCGCGCCAGATTTCACGGTACTGCGCCTTGACGGCGTCCGTCAGCCACGCGTGCGGGCCGTCGATGGCACCCATGGCGGTAAAAAACGCCCAGAGGCGGCGGAAATCGTCCTCGGCCAGCAGGGCTTCAGCATCGGGACGTATCAAGAAATTCATGTAGGCGCTGGCGGCCTGCTGCGCGGGAGAGTGCTGCAATTCGCGCAAAAAAGTACCCGGGTGCGGCGAGTTGATGATGGCCAGTTTCTTCATGCAGCCTGGCTGCGCGGCCGCCAGGTTCCAGGCCACGGCACCGCCCCAGTCGTGCGCAATCAGGCAGGCAAGTTGGCCCGCCTTCCAGTTCAACCAGCGCGGCAACGTCCTGCATCAGGTGCTTGGGCGCGGTAGGCGGCTGCATCCTCTGGCGCGCTCGACTGTTCATAGCCGCGCAGATTGGGCGCGATGCAGCGAAAACCGCCGTTTTCAGGCCGGGCGAAATGCTCCAGCAAGCCGTCCCACACGAAGGCCGCCTCCGGAAACCCGTGCAGGAACATCAGCGCCGGTCGGCCTTTTGTACCGGCGCTGCGGCACGAGAGGCTGATGCCGTGCGGCAAGGCCTGGAGACTGGTTTCAATCATGGTGCTATGGTTTTAATAGCTTTTTCGCCTGAGGCCCGGGCCTTCTTGAATCTCAGGACTGTTCAGGCGTCTGCGGGTCAGGCACTTCGGCGCCTGGCTCGGCATCAGATTGCACTTTGGGTGCCTTGACCGGTTTTTCCTTGGGGTGCGCCCAGTCCCACAAATGCTGGGCAACTTCTTCCACGCCCTGGCGCTTGAGGGCGGAAAAGAGTTTGACGTCGCCGCCGCCGGCCTGCAACTTGACGATCGACAGCGCCTTGGCCGCATCCGTCTTGTTCAGCTTGTCGGACTTGGTCAGCAGGACCAGAAACTTCAGTCCTTCTTCCACGCGCGGCCGGATGACGTCGAGCAGGATTTCGTCAAGCTCGGTCAAGCCCAGGCGCGGGTCGCACAGCAGCACCACGGCCTTCAGGTTGTCACGCGTGTGCAGGTAATTGCCCATGACCTGCTGCCAGCGGAATTTGGCTTCCTTGGGCACGGCCGCATAGCCATAGCCCGGCAAGTCGGCCAGCACGGCGTCAGTCACGCCCTGCTTGCCCAGGGAAAACAGGTTGATGCTTTGCGTGCGGCCCGGCGTCTTGGAGGCGAAAGCCAGGCGGTTCTGCTGCGTCAGGGTGTTGATGCAGGTGGATTTGCCGGCGTTGGAGCGGCCGACAAAAGCGATTTCAGGCACCTCAATGCGGGGCAGGTGCTCGAGCTCAGGCGCCGTGGTCAGGAAACTTGGCCGTGTGCAGCCAGCCCATGGCGATTTTGGGGTCGGGTTTGGTGGCGACAGCTGATGAAGAAGGTAAAGATGCGGATGCGGTCATGATGGGCGGTCCCTGAAGGTCTGTGGCGTGCGCTGCCGGGAGGATGGCGGGCGGAGGAATGTTGCAAGCGGGCGTCGGCCCGCAGGTCTTGGTCCTGGGCGGCAATGACAGCCAAGACCGCCATAATCGGAGTTGCCTCCAAGCCATTGTAAAATCAGAAACTATTAAGTTCTCTGCGCCAACCAATTAAAAGCCCCGATATGAAGCTGTTCGCTACTTCCCTACTGGCCGCCGTGCTAGCCGTGCCTGCCATGTCGTCATTTGCAGCGGGTGAAGCTGCCCCCGCACCCGCTGAAGCTCACGCTGCCGCGCCAGCGCCAGCCAAGGTCGCCAAGCCTGACCTGGTCAAGGGCGAAGCCAGTTTCACGGCGGTCTGCGCCGCCTGCCACGGAGCCGACGGCAATTCGGCAACACCGCCAATCCCAAACTGGCGCAGCAGCACCCCGAGTACCTGGTCAAGCAGCTGCAGGAGTTCAAGTCCGGCAAGCGCAAAAACGCCATCATGAAGGGCTTTGCCTCGGCGCTGTCCGACGACGACATGAGCAACATCGTCCTTCTGGGCCGTCGAAAAAAGCCAAAGCCGGCTTTGCCAAGGAAAAAGACCTGGTCGCCCTGGGTGAGCGCATCTACCGCGGTGGCATCGCCGACCGCCAGATCGCCGCCTGCGCCGGCTGCCATAGCCCGTCGGCGCCGGCATTCCTGCGCAGTACCCGCGCCTGTGCGGCCAGCATGCCGACTACACCGCCGCCCAGCTGACCGCCTTCCGTGACGGCGCGCGCGGCAACAGCATCCAGATGACCGAGGTCGCCGCCAAGATGAACGACCGCGAAATCAAGGCCGTGTCCGATTACATCGCCGGCCTGCGCTGAGCACAGGAGTTTGCCGAATCTGAGGGCAAACCCTTATTTTTTGCCGGAAATAGGCGTAAATCGTATGCTGCATTGAACCCAAGCCTCCAAAATCAATCACATCAAGGCGGGTCTTTCTGAAGAAAGTCCACCTTTTTTGTTTTTCAGCACATTCCCGATCACTCACCACCAACGCCGCCAGGTTTGAATTTCACGTATGACAGTTTCCACCCAAGGCCTGAAAGTCAACTGGGGCTCCCGCACCTTGCGGGCGTCCGTGGAGTTGCTGTCGTCGATGCGCTTTTCGATTTCGCTGCTGACGGTGATCTGCATCGCCTCGGTGATCGGCACGGTGGTCAAGCAGCACGAGCCGCTGAGCAACTACGTCAACCAGTTCGGCCCGTTCTGGGCCGAGGTGTTCAGCCTGGCGAGCCTGTACACGGTCTACAGCGCCTGGTGGTTCCTGCTGATCCTGGCGTTTCTGGTGATCAGCACCAGCCTGTGCATCGCCCGCAACACGCCCAAGATCTTTGCCGACTTCAAGAGCTTCAAGGAAAACATCCGCGAGCAAAGCCTGAAGGCTTTCGGTCACCGCGCCGCAAGCAGCGCTTGCCGAGTCGCCCGAAGCGGCAGCGCGCCGCATCGGCCAGACGCTGGCGCAGAGCGGCTGGAAGGTCAAGCTGCAGCACGAGACACGCCGCCGGGCTGGATGGTGGCGGCCAAGAAGGGCGCCGCCAACAAGCTCGGCTACATTGCGGCGCACAGCGCCATCGTGCTGGTCTGCGTGGGCGGCCTGCTCGATGGCGACCTGATCGTGCGGGCGCAGATGTGTTCAACGGCAAGTCGGTTTACACCGGCGGCGGCCTGATCGCCGACGTGCCCGCACAGCACCGGCTGTGCGAGCGCAACCCCACCTTTCGCGGCAACCTGCTGGTGGCCGAGGGCACGCAGTCGAGCACCGCCATCCTGAACCAGTCCGACGGCGTGTTGCTGCAGGAGCTGCCGTTCGCGGTGGAGCTGAAGAAATTCATCGTCGAGTACTACTCCACCGGCATGCCCAAGCTGTTTGCCAGCGACATCGTGATCCATGACCAGGCGACCGGCGAGAAGACGCAGGCGCGGGTCGAGGTGAACCACCCGGCCAGCCACCGCGGCATCGAGATCTACCAGTCCAGCTTCGACGACGGCGGCTCCAGCGTGACGCTCAAGGCCGTTCCCATGGCGGCCGCGAGCAAGCCCTTCGAGATCGAGGGCACGATCGGCGGCTCCAGCAACCTGAGCAACGGCCAGAGCGAGAGCGCTGAAAGACTCACGCTGGAGTACACCGGCCTGCGCGTGATCAACGTCGAGAACTTTGGCGCTGGTGGCAGCACGAGGAGCGCTTCGGGCACCGATGTGCGCAAGGTCGACTTGCGCCAGGCCATCGAAAGCGCGCCTGGGCGCTGCCAACAAGACCGTGACGAAAAAGAGCTGCGCAACGTCGGCCCCAGCGTGAGCTACAAGCTGCGCGATGCGGCCGGCCAGGCGCGTGAATTCCACAACTACATGCTGCCGGTGAGCTGGACGACAGTGCGGACAGCCCGTCCATGTTCCTGATGGGCGTGCGCGAAACCCCGGCCGAGCCTTTCCGTACCTGCGCGTTCCGGCCGACGAAAGGCAGCATGGACGGCTTTGTGCGCCTGCGCGCCGCGCTCGCCGATCCGGCGCAGCGGGACTGGCGGTGCGACGCTATGTCGCGTTGGCAATGGGCCCGGACCGCCCGGAACTGGCGCAGCAGCTCACGGAGTCGACCTCGCGTGCGCTGGCCCTGTTTGCAGGTCCGGATGCCGCTGTCACGACCCGCCGACAAGGTAAAACCTGTGGCCGGGCTGCAGGCGATGTCCGACTTCATGGAGACCAATGTGCCCGAGGCCGAGCGCGACCGCGCCGGCGAGGTGCTGGTGCGCATCCTCAACGGCGCGCTGTTCGAGCTGACCCAGATCAGCCGCGAACACGCCGGCCTGACGCCGCTGCCGCAGCGACGAGAAGACGCAGGCTTTCATGTCGCAGGCGGTGCTGAGCCTGTCAGCGACGCACCCTACTACCCGGCGCCGATGGCCTTTGCAGCTCAAGGACTTCAAGCAGGTGCAGGCCAGCGTGTTCCAGGTGGCGCGCGCCCCGGGCAAGACGATCGTCTACCTGGGCTGCGCCTTGCTGATCCTGGGCGTCTTTGCCATGCTCTATGTGCGCGAACGGCGCGTCTGGGTCTGGCTGGCTCCGCAAGTCGGCGGACCTAGCGCGGACCCTGGGCATTCAGTGCCAGAATCTGCCGGAACCAGTCAGGCCACCATGGCCCTGTCGACCAACCGCAAGACGATGGATGCTGACCAGGAATTTGAGATGTTGAAAACGAAACTGTTGCAGGCGCCCGCATGAACACCACGACGAGCATCAACACCACTACTTTGATCGGCAGGAGGCGGTAACACGCTGAGCCTGAGCGAAGGCTATTTCTCCCGGCGCAACTGCGCTGGACTGGCTGTTCGCCGCGCTGTCGTGGCTGGCGGCTGCTTGTATGCGTTCTGCGCGCTACAGCGCCTCGATGGACGTCTACGAAAAGGGCATCCTGCTGGCGGCCATGCCGGCGATGATCTGGCTGGGCTGGTTCTGGCGCCCGCTTGCGCCTGCTCATGCCGGTGGTGGCCGGCTTTGCCGCTGCTGGGCATCGCGTCCTACCAGGGCGATCTGGCGCGGGCCGAGCAGGTGTTCTGGCTCAAGTACTTCCTGTCCAGCCAGTCGGCCATCCTGTGGATGAGCGTGCTGTTTTTCATGAGCACGGTGTTTTACTGGCTCGGCATGTTCGCTGGAAACCGCGTCAGCCACCGGTTCAAGCCATAGCGCGACGCTGGAGTCGCTGGGCTCGCGCCTGGCCTGGGTCGGCGGTCGGCATGGCGCTGATCGGCACGCATGGTGCGCTGGTACGAAAGCCACCAGCATCGGCGCCGACATCGGCCACATCCCGGTCAGCAACCTGTATGAAGTGTTCGTGCTGTTCTGCTGGATGACGGCACCGTTCTACCTGTACTTCGAAGCGCAGTACAAGACCCGCGCGCTGGGCGCCTTCGTGATGCTGGTGGTCAGCGCGGCGGTCGGCTTTCTGCTCTGGTACACGGTGGTGCGCGAAGCCCACGAGATCCAGCCGCTGGTGCCGGCGCTCAAGAGCTGGTGGATGAAGCTGCATGTGCCGGCCAACTTCATCGGCTACGGCACGTTCGCGCTGGCGGCCATGGTGGCCTTTGCCTACCTGATCAAGCAGCAGGCGCCATGAGACCCGCTGGTACAAGCTGACGCCGCTGTGGCTGCTGGGCATCGTGCTGTGCTTCGTGCCCATCGTGTTCCGCAAGTCGCGCGCTCGAAGCGGGCGGCAGCATTACTGGATCGGCTATCTGCTGGCATTTCGGCGCTGATCGCCGGCGGCATCCTGTTCGGCCGCAAGCGCATTGCCGCGCGCCTGCCGAGCCTCGAGGTGCTGGACGACGTGATGTACAAGGCCATCGCCGTCGGCTTTGCCTTCTTCACCATCGCCACCGTGCTGGGCGCGCTCTGGGCCGCCGAGGCCTGGGGCGGCTACTGGAGCTGGGACCCGAAGGAAACCTGGGCGCTGATCGTCTGGCTGAACTACGCGGCCTGGCTGCACATGCGCCTGATGAAGGGCCTGCGCGGCACCGTGGCGGCCTGGTGGGCGCTGGTGGGTCTGGCGGTGACCACCTTTGCCTTCCTTGGCGTGAACATGTTCCTGTCCGGCCTGCACAGCTACGGCAACCTTATAGACGCGGCGTGAATCCCTGTCATTGAGGGTGGTTTCGAGTCTCTTCAAGAAGAAGCTGCGTACTTGGCTCAGGCCAACCAACTGAAGGACTCACCATGCTCATCAAGACCCATCGCCAGCGGTTTCAACCATCGCGCTTCCCAGCGAAATCACGCCGCAAGGCATTTACCAGGGCCGCCGCGAGCTGATCAAGCTGATGGCCACGGGCGCGGCGGGCGCAGCACTGGCCAGCTGGGCCGGCGCGCGAGGCACTGGCGCAAAGCGTGCCAAGCCCGGGCAAGCTGGCCGCGTTGCCCGGCGGCAGATCAGCAGTAGCCGGCGCGGTGACGATGGAGAAAATCACCGACTACAAAGACGCCACCACCTACAACAACTTCTACGAGTTCGGCACCGACAAGGCCGACCCGGCCAGAAACGCCCACACGCTGCAGACCAAGCCCTGGACGGTGCCGTCGAAGGGCTGGTCAAGCAAGCCGCGCACCTTACGCTTGGAAGACCTGCTCAAGCTCAGCCCGCAGGAAGAACGCATCTACCGGCTGCGCTGCGTCGAGGGCTGGTCCATGGTGATTCCCTGGGTGGGCTATTCGCTGGCCGAGCTGATCAAAAAAGTCGAGCCGCTGGGCAGCGCCAAATACGTCGAGTTCGTCACGCTGGCCGACCCCAAGACCATGCCCTTTGTGGGTTCGCGTGTGCTGGACTGGCCTTATGTCGAGGGCTTGCGCATGGACGAGGCGATGCATCCGCTGACGCTGCTGGCGTTTGGCATGTATGGCGAGGTGCTGCCCAACCAGAACGGCGCGCCGGTGCGCATGGTAGTGCCCTGGAAATACGGCTTCAAGAGCGGCAAGAGCATCGTGAAGATCCGCTTTACCGACAAGGAACCCCGCACGGCATGGAACAAGGCGGCCGCGCAGGAATATGGCTTCTATTCGAACGTGAATCCCGATGGTGGATCACCCGCGCTGGAGCCAGGCCACCGAGCGGCGCATTGGCGAAGATGGGCTGTTTGCCAAGAAGCGCAAGACGCTGATGTTCAACGGCTATGAAGCACAAGTTGGCCAGCTGTATGCGGGCATGGACCTCAAGAAGTACTTCTGATGCCTAGCTGGATGGCGGGGCGGCAAAAGCTGTTGCTGCACCCTGCAGCAAAACCGCTTGTTTTCGTCCTTTGCCTGCTGCCCTTTGCATGGCTCATTTACGCTGCGCTGGGCAACCAGCTGGGGGCCAATCCGGCCGAGGCCCTGATCCGGTCCACGGGAGACTGGACGCTGCGCTTTATCTGCATCGTGCTGGCGGTGACGCCGCTGAGGGTGATTTCTCGCACACCGGCGCTGGCCCGCTTTCGCCGCATGCTGGGCCTGTTTGCCTATTTCTATGTCGTAATTCACCT
The DNA here is from genome assembly GCA_963793855.1 of uncultured beta proteobacterium. Classification (GTDB taxonomy): domain Bacteria; phylum Pseudomonadota; class Gammaproteobacteria; order Burkholderiales; family Burkholderiaceae_C; genus Polaromonas. The sequence goes on along the minus strand of CAWCBL010000001.1, from coordinate 1,440,290 downwards.
GCTGAGCTACAGCTGGTTCGACATGGGTTTTGATGTGCCCGATATTGCCAAAGACATCGCGAAGCGACCCTTCATCCTGGTGGGATTTTCGGGGTTTGTGCTGCTCACGCCCTTGGCTGCCACGTCATTCAACGCCGCCATCAAGGCCATGGGTGCTAGGCGCTGGCAGTGGCTGCACAAGCTGGTTTATCTGATTGCCGGCCTGGGAATTCTGCATTTCTTCTGGATGCGCGCCGGCAAAAACAATTTTGCAGAGGTGTTTGTTTATGGCGCCATCGTGGCAACGCTGCTGGGCTGGCGGGTATGGCATCGATGGGGTCGACTGCAGCGCCAGCGCAACACCTCGCCGGGCTCCGTAAGCAGCGTCCGCTGAGGGTATCTTGCTATAAAAAATGGAGCTGCTGGCACCCCTATTTAAAGCGCAGAAGCCACTTTTTCCATAAAGCGCTAGGCGTTCACGGCGCGCAACGCGGGGCGTACCTGCCGGGCTACCGGATCGATGAGCGCAGTAGGCAACTGGTAGGCCCGGTCGTCAAACAGGTCAATGCCGCACATCAGATTGTCTATCCAGTTGAAGAAATCATCGATCGCCTGCTTCCCCTTGATGGGGGCGCCGTGCTGGGGTACCAGCATGGAAATGTCGAGCTGGCGCGCCATGCGGACCCACAGGCGCAGGATCTTGTTGGACACCATATAGCGTCGGTGAAAGCTTTCCATCAAGGGGATATGAGCCTTCAGGTCGGAAACCGGCTGGCTTGCCTGAGCCCCGGACATCATCGACACCCCCAGATCGCCCGTAAACAGGATACGACTGACGGGATCGTAGAAATGGAAGTTACCTTCCGAGTGCATGAAATGCGCAGGCAGAAGCCACAAATCATGACGCCCCAAGGGCAAGCGTCCGCCGCTGTCGGGCACACCAATCACGCGATTGTCGGTCTTGCCTACCTTGGTGAAATGGGGGGCGAAGCGCTCCCAGACGCGCGAGATGACAAGCATGGCCTGGGTGCTGGTCATCCAGCGGTCCAGCGAGGCGATGATGTCCGGATCGGCGTGGGAAGCGATGATGTAGGAAAGCTTCTGCGGCGGAAAATGCCGGGTCATGCCCATGAAGAGCTCGTTGTATGCCAGGTTGCCACCGGGGTCGATTATGGCACCGGTATCGCCGTCAACAATCAGAAACTGGTTGGCCTGAACCGCTTGTCCATCCTCTTCAATGAGGTCGGTAAACATGTAGCAGGCATGGTTTTTGTCGCGGTAGAGTTCCAGGGGCATTTCAGTGTTGCAGTACGAAAAGGCTGCACTTTACGTTGACCCCTGCAAACCATGCTTGATCCAGGTCAAGCATGCGCTCAGGGCAGCAGTTTTTCACCCCGGAAGGTGTCAGCCGCTGACTCGCGCACGCGGATCACGTCGGCTTTGTCGCCATCCACCAGCAGCTCTGCGGCACGGCCCCGGGTGTTGTAGTTGCTGGCCATGCTCATGCAGTAAGCGCCCGCTGACATGACGGCCAGCTGGTCGCCGGCCGCAACGCTCAAGGCGCGGTCACGGCCAATCCAGTCGCCGCTTTCACACACCGGGCCCACCACGTCATAGGTTTCCTCCAGGGGTGCAGGGGCTTCTTTGGCCGGCAATGCGACCGGAATGATGGCGTGAAAGGCCTGGTACATGGCGGGGCGTGGCAGGTCGTTCATGGCCGCATCAATGATGCAGAAATTCTTCTGCTCGCCGGGCTTGATGTACAGCACTTCCGTGATGCAAATACCGGCATTGCCGACCAGTGAACGGCCGGGCTCTATCATCAGCTTTTTGCCGCCATAGCCGCGAGCGTCCAGTTTGGCCAGCAGTTGCCGCCAAAGAGCGTCCGCCTCGGGCGGAGTGTCATCGTTGTAATTGATGCCCAGGCCGCCGCCAAAGTCGATGTGTTCCAGTGGGATGCCTGCGGCTTCAATGGCCGCCACCAGCTCAAGCACCCGGTCCATAGCGTCAAGATAGGGGGTGGCGTCGGTGATCTGCGAGCCGATATGGCAGTCGATGCCAATCACCTTCAGGCTCTGCAGGGAAGCTGCGTGCTGGTAGATGCGCAGCGCGTCCTCGTGGGCGACGCCGAACTTGTTGCCTTTAAGGCCTGTTGAAATGTAGGGGTGCGTCTTGGGGTCGACATTGGGATTGACCCGGATGCTCACCGGCGCGCGCAGCTTCATCGTGGCGGCGACCTCCGAGAGCACGTTCAGCTCGGCTTCACTTTCTACATTGAAGCAGCCAATGCCCGCCGCAAGCGCTTGGCGCATCTCGGCGCGTGTTTTTCCGACGCCGGAAAAAATCACTTTTTTGACGTCACCGCCAGCAGCCTGCACGCGCTCCAGTTCGCCGCCCGACACGATGTCAAAACCGCAACCCGCCCGGGCAAACACCTGCAGTACCGCCAGTGAGGAGTTGGCCTTCATGGCGTAGCAGATCTGGGCGTGGCGCCCGGCAAAGCCGCGTTGGTAAGCAGCCAGCGCAGACAGCATGGCCGCTTTTGAATAGATGAACAGCGGCGTGCCATGCGTGCGGGCCAGCGCACTGACGCGCAAGTCTTCGGCAAACAGCTCGCTGTCGCGGTAAGAAAAATGGGGGTGGCCGGGAAGGATAGGAAGTGTCATGGGAAGGTGGCTTGTAAAACGTTGATAGGTCTGTTTTGGATGGGCAGCGTCCTGAAGAGACTGACCGATTGAAGGCGCGGTCACGGGTTCTTCCGGTTCAAGTTGCCAGACACGGGGACGGATGTCTGGTCGCGGCGTGAAGGGTGCGTCAGTGCAGACGCCCGGCGTTTATTGCGCGGCCGAGGCAGGCGCGCGCGGGACCATCACGGCTGAAGGCGCATCAGCAAGGCCGGGGACTGTCGCCAGCGGCTGCGCTTTAGGCGGCACCGGAAAGAAAAGCGGACCTTTTTGACCACACCCGGACAGCGCAGCTGCACCAACCACGACGGCAACAAGGCCATGCTTGCGAATGATGGTGTGAAGGCGGCCTAGAATTTGGAGTGAAAAAACCATAACAGGATTGTAATGACGGACCTTGAATACCAGGATTTGGCCGAGAGCGTGCTCAAGGCGATCGAGTTGGGCTGCGACCGGCTCAATGACGAGACTGACGTTGACATCGACAACCAACGCACGGGCGGCATGATCACGCTGACTTTTTCAAATCGCAGCCAGATCATCATCAATCTGCAAAAGCCGCTGCAGGAAATCTGGATGGCCGCCAAAGCGGGTGGATTTCACTATAAATTCAATAGCGGACAGTGGACGGATACCAAGGACTCCAGCGAGTTTTTTGCAAATTTATCGCGCTACGCAAGCGAGCAGGCCGGTCAGCCCCTGGTGTTCAAGGCGGCTGCCTGATGACCCCATGAGAGCGGGCCCGCGCGGGCCCCGTCTCAGCTAACTGACCTTAATCAGTTCTTGAACAAATCCAGAATCCGTTTCTTTTCATCAGTGGGCGGAAGTACCTGAATGGCGCCCCCCGGCGCTGCCGGGTTGGATGAGTGCTCCGTGGCCGCCGGATCTTGCTGCGTGCCAACGCTGCTGACCCCTGCACCCCGGGCGTACTCGTTGTAGTACCACTCCCCGTTGATATTGACCACGCCCTCCGGTGGCGGGTATTCGGTGACCGGCACGCCCTTGAGCGCGTATTCCATGAAGTTGATCCAGATGGGCAGGCTCAGGCCGCCGCCGGTCTCCCGGTCGCCGAGCTTTTTGGGCGTGTCGTAGCCCATCCAGACCGCTGCCGTGAGCGTCGGCTGAAAACCCACAAACCAGGTGTCTATTGAGTCGTTGGTGGTGCCGGTCTTGCCAAACAGGTCGGGACGCTTGAGCATTGCCTGCGCCTTGGCCGCCGTACCGCTACGCGCCACTTCTTGCAGCAGGCTGTCCATGATGAAGGCATTGCGCGCATCAATCCCTCTGGCCGATTCAGTCAACTCTGGCGGTCTGGCTTCGAGCAGGACCTTGCCGCGTTGATCGGTGATCCTGGTGACCAGATAGGGGTTGACGCGGTAGCCGCCATTGGCAAAAACCGAGTAACCGGCGGCCATTTGCATGGGAGTCACCGAGCCGGCGCCCAGCGCCATGGTAAGGTAGGCTGGATGCTTGTCCGCATCGAAACCGAAGCGGGTGACCCATTCCTGCGCGTATTTCGCGCCAATGGACTGGAGGATGCGGATGGAAATCATGTTTTTTGATTTCTTCAAGCCGGTCCGTAGCGTCATGGGGCCTTCGAAATTGCCGTCGTAGTTTTTGGGCTCCCAGGGTTGGCCTCCTGTGACGCCGGCATCGAAAAACAGCGGCGCATCGTTCACCACCGTGGCCGGGGTGAAACCTTTCTCCAGGGCGGCCGAATAAATAAAGGGCTTGAAACTGGAGCCCGGCTGACGCCAGGCTTGGGTTACATGGTTGAACTTGTTCTTTTCAAAATCAAACCCGCCGACCAGCGCGCGAATGGAGCCATTGCGCGGGTCCATCGCAACGAATGCGCCCTCAACTTCAGGCAACTGGGTAATCTCCCAGGTATTTTTGGGCGTCTTGGCCACGCGAATCAGCGCGCCACGGCGGATCTTGATGTTTGGGCCGGCCTTGTCAGCCAGGCCAGACTGCGCGGGCTTGAGTCCTTCCCCCGTGATTTCCACTGTTTCGCTGTTTTGGCGCATCGCGCGAATCCGCTTGGGGCCGGCCTCCAGCACGACCGCCGACATCACGTCGCCGTTGTCGGGGTTATCGGCCAGCGCCTCGTCAATCGCATCTTCCGTCTCCTGGGGGTTGGACGGAAGGTCAATGAATTTTTCCGGCCCCCGGTAAATTTGCCGGCGCTCGTAGTCCATGATGCCCTTGCGCAGGGCTTTGTAGGCCATGGTCTGGTCGTTGGCATGCAAGGTGGTGTAAACGTTGATGCCGCGGGTGTAGGTTTCGTCTCCATATTGGTTGTAAACCAGCTGGCGCACGGTTTCAGCCACATATTCGGCATGAACCCGCCCGGCGTCGCGGCCGCTTTTGACCCGCAGCTCTTCCTCTTTTGCGGCCTTGGCCTGCGCAGCCGTGATAAAGCCGTTTTGTTCCATGCGCTCAATGATGTAGAGCTGGCGGGTTCTGGCTCGCGTTGGGTTGATGATGGGGTTGTACGCGGAAGGGGCTTTGGGCAGGCCAGCCAGCATGGCGGCTTCGGCAATGGTGATGTCCTTGAGCGGCTTGCCAAAGTAAGCTTCCGAGGCGGCGGCAAATCCGTAGGCCCGGTTTCCCAGGAAAATCTGGTTCATGTAGATCTCAAGAATCTGGTCCTTGGTCAGCAAATGCTCCAGCTTGAAGGTCAGCAGGATTTCATAAATCTTGCGGGTATAGCTTTTTTCGGTTGAAAGATAGACATTGCGGGCGACCTGCATGGTGATGGTGGAGGCTCCCTGGCTTTTTGCCCGCCCCACATTGGCAAGACCAGCACGGATCACGCCGAGATAGTCCACGCCGCCATGCGAGAAGAAGCGCGCATCCTCGATGGCTAAAACGGCGTCTTTCATGACCTGCGGAATATCCTTGATCGGGGTGAGATTGCGCCGCTCTTCGCCAAACTCTCCAATGACCACACCGTCTGCCGTGTAGATGCGCAGCGGCAGCTTGGGCCGGTAGTCGGACAAGTCGGAAATATCAGGCAGATTGGGATAGGCGACGGACAGGGCGACCGCCACGAATAGCAGCAGGGCAACTGCACCGGCCAAGGCCGCCCCTGCACCCCACAAAGAGAGTTTGATCAGCCAGCGTAGCCAGGAGGGGCGTTTCACCGGACTGGGTTTCGCGTCGGAAGAGGAGGGGGTAGAGGGCATCTAGAACAATCGTAAATTCACTTGAGGATTATAAAAATCCTGAAAAGTTGGACGTATCAGGTGACAGTTAAAAGACGACACTGTTACATCGTCCGGCAGAGCTTTACCATGGGCTTACACTGGTTTGGTTACCCCAAATCGTCTGATTTAGACAACGCTCTTGTTGCGTGAGACGGGAAAAATCCTTACTGCACAAAGGGCTTACTGCTACTATTCAAGTGATTTCTTAAGTATGCAGGGCTACATATTAGCCGTCATTTGGGGACTGCCTTGATCTCACCGGGATCGTTATTTAATCGTCAACAGCCCGCCTTGCTGGGTCTTGATATTAGTTCGTCCAGCGTCAAGCTGGTGGAGTTGAGCCGTGACAAGGCCGGCAACCTGGTGCTGGATCGCTGCGCGATTGAGCCGCTGGAGCGCGGCTGGATCACAGACGGCAATGTCGAGAAATTCGACGAGGTGGCTGATGCAGTTCGCCGTTTGGTTAAAAAAAGCGGAACCCGCACCAAGAACGTCGCGATGGCCTTGCCCGCTTCAGCCGTCATCAGCAAGAAAATAATCCTGCCTGGCGGCCTGAGTGATGCTGAACTGGAAATTCAGGTCGAATCCGAGGCAAATCAATATATTCCATTTTCGCTGGATGAAGTCAGCCTAGATTTCTGTGTCGTGGGGCCCAGTGCCACGTCCAGTGGGGACGTCGAAGTTCTGATTGCTGCTTCGCGCAAGGAAAAAGTACAGGATAGGCAGGGGCTCGCGGAGGCTGCAGGACTTAAGCCCATCATTGTCGATGTTGAATCCTATGCCTCGCGACTTGCAACGGCACGCCTGATCGAGAACATGCCCAATAAGGGTGTGGACACCATGGTGGCGCTGTTTGAAGTCGGCGCCCTGACCACCAGCATGCAGGTGATCAGGAACGATGAGGTCTTGTATGAGCGCGATCAAGCGTTTGGCGGCGCGCAGCTGACCCAGTTGATTGTCCGGCAGTATGGTTTTTCCGCCGAAGAGGCTGAGAACAAAAAACGCAGCGGCGATCTGCCTGAAGACTATGAGTCGGGTGTTCTGAAACCCTTTGTTGAGAGCATGGCGCAGGAAATTGGCCGTGCGCTCCAATTCTTTTTTACCAGTACCCCCCATAACAAGGTTGACTACGTGATGCTGGCAGGAGGGTCATCCGCCTTGGCTGGGCTGACTGATTCAGTGACACAGCAATCTTCCTTTGCCTGCCTGCTGGCCAATCCATTCGAGGGGATGGAGCTCGGCAGCGGCATACGAGAGAAAAAAATGCGGCGTGAGGCTTCGTCCTATCTGACCTCTTGCGGCTTGGCCTTGCGGAGGTTCCTGCAGTGATACTGATAAATTTGCTCCCACACCGGGAGGCTGCCCGCAAGCGCAGGCGCGATACATTCTTTGCAACGCTGGGCCTGGCTGCACTGGCAGGCGTCCTGATCTGCGGCGCTACCTACTCCTGGTACCTGGCCCAGATTGAAAGCCAGCGCGGGAGGAATACTTTTCTGCAATCCGAAATTACCCGCCTGGATGAGCAAATCAAGGAAATTTCAACATTGCAGGCAGAGATTGCTGCGCTCAGGGCGCGCCAAAATGCGGTGGAAGATTTGCAGGGAAACCGCAATCTGCCGGTGTACTTGTTGACTGAGTTGGTCAAACAACTGCCAGATGGGGTGTACATCACGAGCATGAAGCAGGACAACCAGACCGTTCTGATTACTGGCGTTGCGCAATCCAATGAGCGGGTTTCCGAGCTGTTGCGTAATTTCTCCAACAACAGTCCCTGGTTGACCAAGCCTGAATTGGTCGAAATCACAGCCAGTACGGTGACGCTGAGCCAGCGCGACCAGCGCCGGGTATCCAATTTCACGATGCGCGTCGGGCTGAACCGGGCTAGCGATGCAAAAACCGCCAATGTCGCCGCTTCTGCTGCGGCCAAGATGTGACGCCGCCTGGAACTAGACTGATCATGGCAAAAACTCCCAAACCCTCCATCGATTTCGCTGACCTTCAAGGCCGCTTGAAGTCCCAGTTCACCGGGCTTGATCCAAATGATCCGCCTTCCTGGCCGGCCCTTCCACGTTTTCTTCTGTGCGCTGCTGTCACTGTGGGTGTTGTCGTTGCGCTCTGGTTTGCCTGGCTAAGCTCTTCTGATGAAGAGCTGACTGCCGAAAAAACAAAAGAGGTTCAGCTCAGAGAGGACTACAAGAAGAAGTTGACGCAGGCCGTTAATCTGGATGCCTTGAAGAAGCAGCGCGAACAAGTCCAGCAATATGTCACGCAGCTTGAAAAACAGTTGCCCAGCAAAGCTGAAATGGATGCCTTGCTGTCCGATATCAACCAGGCTGGCCTGGGTCGCAGCCTGCAGTTCGAGTTGTTTCGGCCGGGTCAGGTAAGTGTCAAAGAGTATTACGCCGAGTTGCCCATTACCGTGCGGGTGACGGGGCGTTATCACGATATCGGAGCTTTTGCTGCAGACATTGCCAATCTTTCCCGTATCGTGACTTTGAACAATCTGACCATTACACCGGTCAAGGATGGCAATTTGGTCATGGATACGACGGCGAAAACCTTTCGGTACCTAGATGCTGACGAGGTGGCTTTGCAGCGCAAGAGTGCTCCCGCCAAAGGAGTAAAGAAATGAGATTCACTTCGCGTGCGCTGACCGCCAGCCTGGTGCTGGTCTTGTTTGGCTTGGCAGGCTGCGGTTCGTCCGATCAGGAAGAGTTGCAGCAGTGGATGACCGAGCAGCGCAATGCCACCAGGCCCAAAGTTGCGCCTCTGCCGGCTCCTGGCAAGTTCTCGCCACAGACCTATAACCAGGAAGGTGCCGTAGAACCTTTCAGCAACCAGAAACTGACACAAGCCCTGAAACGCGACTCCAATCAGGCGACAGCCAATGCGGCCTTGATAGCGCCAGAGCTGAGTCGACGCAAGGAATCCCTGGAGGCATCGCCGCTTGACGCCATAGCCATGGTCGGTAGCCTGGTTAAAGTGGGCCGGCCCGTGGCGCTGGTTCGTGTAGATAACCTGATTTACCAGGTGCGAGTCGGAAATTACCTCGGCCAGAACTATGGCCGGATCACCAAGGTGACAGAAACCAGTCTCGCGTTGCGCGAAATCGTCCAGGACGCTGCGGGCGAGTGGATAGAGCGGACGGCGACTTTACAGCTTTTAGAGGGAACAAAATGAACAAGCAGGCATGGGCATCAAAGGCCGAGGCGGGCGTGGCAAAGGGTTTGCAGCATTTTCTGGGAACTGTGTTTCGCTATGCTGCGCTTGGCGTGGTGATGGTGGTGTCCGTCATGCCCTTAATGGCGACGGCGCAAAACTCCATCCAGGCCGTTTCCGGCTCAGTTCAGGGTAGTACGGAAGTCATCCGGATTGACCTGGCTGAACCGCTGGCCGCAGTACCGACCGGATTCAGTATCCAGACGCCCGCGCGCATTGCGCTCGATTTTCAGGGTGTCAGCAACTCCATGGGGCGTTCAGCCGTTGATCTCAATCTGGGCAATCTGCGTTCGGCCAATGTGGTTCAGGCAGGTGATCGAACCCGGGTGGTACTCAATCTCAAGTCTCCTGCAGCTTACAAGACAGAGATTCAGGGCAAGTCCCTGTTGATCATCCTGGAGTCGAAGACTGTGGCTGCGACTACTGCCGGTGCTTCGCCGGTATTTGCCGAAAGCCGCAACCGCGATACCCTGCCGCTCAAGGATATCGATTTTCGCCGCGGTACTGACAGTGCAGGCCGTATTGTGGTGGCCTTGCCCAATAACGAGGTCGGCGTTGATATTCGTCAGCAAGGTCAGACCTTGGTGGTCGAATTTCTGAAAACGGCCCTGCCCGAGGGGTTGCGACGACGTCTGGATGTAGCCGACTTCGGCACGCCTGTACAGACCGTGACTACTTTCCAGACCGGCGACAAGGTCCGCATGGTCGTGGAGCCAAAAGGCCAGTGGGAGCACAGCGCCTACCAGAGTGATAACCAGTTTGTACTGGAAGTGCGACCACAAAAGGTTGACACCAGCAAATTGACTCAAGGTCCAGGTTACAGCGGCGAAAAGTTGTCATTGAATTTTCAGAACATTGAAATCCGATCGCTTCTTCAGGTCATTGCCGATTTCACCAACTTCAATATTGTCACTTCAGATACCGTGACAGGCTCTGTCACCCTGCGCCTGAAGGATGTTCCTTGGGACCAGGCGCTGGACATCATTTTGCAGGCCAAGGGCTTGGACAAGCGTAAAACCGGCAATGTCTTGTTGATAGCACCCAAGGATGAACTGGCGGCCAAAGACAAGCTCGACCATGAATCGCGCAACGCCATACAGAGCCTGGAAGCAGTTCGTACCCAGGATTTCAAGCTTAATTATGCAAAAGCGTCAGACATTGCTGCAGGACTGTTAGGTACCGGCGGTCCGGGAGCCACCAAGATACTGTCCCCCCGTGGCAGCGTAATCTCCGAGTCGCGTACCAATCAACTTTTCGTTACGGATATTCCTTCCAAACTGGAGCAAGTGCAAAGTTTGATTGCCAAGCTCGATATCTCTGTGCGGCAAGTATTGATTGAGGCGCGTATCGTCGAAGCTGGGGATTCGTTCGGAAAATCTTTAGGCGTTAGATTGGGAGGCAGGCCTTTCTCGCTCAATGGCGGGCGTAACTCATCGTTCGGAGCAACCTACATAAACCCTCCGACCACGCCGGCTGCACCAGTTCTTGGGTCTAACTTTGGAACGACGACTGGCGACTTTTTGAATCTGCCAGCGGTTGGTCAAAATGGATTTTCGGCTGCTACCTTTGCCGTTTCTCTTTTTACCTCGGACGTCAGTCGCCTGCTTAATCTTGAGATTTCGGCGATGGAAGCCGATGGCAAGGGGAAAATCGTTTCGAGTCCCAGAGTTGTAACGGCTGATCAGGTCAAGGCGCTAATCGAGCAGGGAACCGAACTTCCCTACCAGCAAGCGACGTCCAGCGGGGCTACCTCGATTGCTTTCCGCAAGGCCAATTTGAAGCTGGAAGTGACTCCGCAAATTACCCCAGAAGGAAACGTCATTCTGAATGTGGATGTCAACAAGGACAGCGTGGGGCGCGCCACGACCAATGGTTTTGCCATCGACACCAAACATATCCAGACGCAAGTGCTGGTGGAAAACGGCGGAACCGTTGTGATCGGCGGCATCTATGAGCAGAACGACAGGGAAGACGAGACGAAAGTCCCATTGCTGGGTGACCTGCCTGGAGTGGGAAACCTGTTCAAGACCAAAACCCGTACCGCTTCAAAGTCTGAGCTTCTGGTCTTCATTACGCCCAAAGTGCTGTCAAACGGAGCTCCTCTGCGTTAAGCGCAAGACTGTTTCAGCGGGGGGGGGCTGATTGAGCCTTTGACGAGATAAAAGCGAATCCGGCCGTTGGCTGGATTCGCTTTGTCCGTTGGCTTGTGATGTCAAATACACCTTCGCAAGAGATGTCTTGCCTGGTGTTCAAAGATACGCGACTAAAAACTCAAGTGAATGCAAAGCTGTTGAAAATAGCCTGTGTGGGCCTGCCGGGTTCCGGGAAGTCCACTGTCGGGAGGCAACTCGCCCGCCGGCTGGGTTTGCAGTTTCTCGACTCCGACCAGGTGATAGAGCAACGTATAGGTTGTTCCATTCGCGAGTTCTTCGAGCGCGAAGGCGAAGCTTCATTTCGTGATCTGGAGCAACTGGTCATTGATGAGTTGACGCTAGGTGCGGCTTGTGTGCTTTCCAGCGGAGGCGGCGCGGTGCTGCGACCCGCCAACCGTCGGCATTTACGTGAACGCACGCAGGTCGTCTACCTGCATTCCTCGCCAGAAGAGGTCTTTCGCCGCTTGCGACACGACCAGAACCGCCCCTTGCTGCAGGTAACTGATCCGCTGGTCCGGCTCCGTGAGCTTTACATTGCACGCGACCCGCTGTACCGCGAAACAGCGCACTTCGTGATCGAAACTGGCCGCCCCTCCGTTTCAACGCTGGTCAACATGATCGTCATGCAACTGGAACTTGCGGGCATCGTTTCCGCGTCATAGTCTGAGCCAGGCGACGGCGAGACCGTCGACGCCGGGTAAATGCCGGTCGGCTTCGCCGGCCTGACGAGTGCCTCTACACTTGCCGCTATGCAAGCAAATTCTTCTCTCAGGGCGGCGCAGGTTCATATCGATCTGGCCGAACGCAGCTACCCGATTGTCATTGGCACCCAGCTGCTGGGCAATGCGCTCACCTACCAGCATCTGCCCAAAGCGGCGACTGCACTGGTGGTGTCCAACACGACCGTGGCTCCCCTCTACGCGGCGCAGCTGATGCAAGCCCTGCGGGCATGCTATGACAAGGTATTGCTGCTGACCTTGCCCGATGGCGAGGTCCACAAGGACTGGCAGACGCTGCAGCTGATTTTTGACGCACTGCTGGAAAATGGCTGCGACCGCAAAACCATACTCTTCGCACTGGGTGGTGGCGTGGTGGGCGACATGACCGGTTTTGCGGCAGCCAGTTACATGCGCGGCGTGCCGTTCGTGCAGGTTCCCACGACCTTGCTGGCGCAGGTGGATTCGTCGGTGGGCGGCAAAACTGCCATCAATCATCCGCTGGGAAAAAACATGATTGGCGCGTTCTACCAGCCGCTGCAGGTCGTTTGCGACCTGGACGTGCTGAAGACGCTGCCGGACCGTGAGCTCAGCGCAGGCCTGGCCGAGGTCATCAAGTACGGGCCAATTGCCGATATGGCGTTTCTCGACTGGATTGAAGCCAACATCGATGCCTTGCTGGCGAAAGAGCCCGTCGCGCTGGCGCATGCCGTCCAGCGCAGTTGCGAGATCAAGGCCTGGGTCGTGGGCCAGGACGAGCGCGAGTCGGGTCTGCGCGCGATTTTGAATTTCGGTCATACCTTCGGCCATGCGATTGAATCGGGGCTGGGTTATGGCGAATGGCTGCACGGCGAGGCCGTCGGCTGCGGCATGGTGATGGCGGCGCATCTGTCGCAGCGTCTGGGTCTGGTCGATGGGCCGTTTGTCGAACGTTTGAGCCGGCTGGTGCAGCGCGCCGGGCTGCCTGTCAATGGGCCGGTGATATCGACTACCGACAATGCCGGCCGTTACCTTGAGCTGATGCGCATCGACAAGAAGTCCGAGGCGGGGGAGATTCGCTTTGTGCTGATTGACGGGCCGGGCAAGGCCCTTGTGCGCGCGGCGCCCGATGCGCTGGTACGCGAAGTCATCGACCGGTGCTGCGCCTGATCAGCCCGAAGACTCAGTTGACTATGAATTTAATAGCTGCTTGCACCCATGTTCATTGCGCTAGAAGCTTTTTTGATACCTAAACCATGAATCTGGCATCCTATGCCTGCGATCCCGCACTGACGCGCGGCCGCCGTATTCCCGAGCCCGTCGCACCGACCCGGTCCGACTTTCAGCGTGACCGCGACCGGATTGTGCATTCCACCGCGTTTCGCCGTCTGGTTTACAAAACCCAGGTGTTTTTGAACCACGAGGGCGACCTGTTTCGAACCCGGCTGACGCATTCGCTGGAGGTGGCGCAGCTGGGACGTTCCATTGCCCGCACTCTGCAGCTCAACGAAGACCTGGTGGAGGCGATTGCCCTGGCGCATGACCTGGGCCATACACCCTTCGGCCATGCCGGCCAGGATGCGCTGAATGCCTGTCTGAAAAACCACAACCCGGACAGCGCAGGCTTTGAGCACAACCTGCAAAGTCTTCGCGTGGTGGATGCGCTGGAAGAGCGCTACCCGGCCTACAACGGACTGAACCTGGCCTTTGAGACACGCGAAGGCATTTTGAAGCACTGCTCGAAACGCAATGCCCGGCATATCGAGGCCCGCGAACCCTGGGGCGTAGCCCACCGGTTTGTCGAGCAGTCGGCGCAAGCTCCTGCATGGCGGCAACCCAGCCTGGAGGCGCAGCTGGCCAATCTGGCTGATGAAATTGCCTACAACGCCCACGACATTGACGATGGCGTTCGTTCAGGGTTGTTGAGCCTGGATCAGTTGGAGGAAGTCGCGCTGTTCAGCCAGCACCGCCGTGAAACGATGCTGGCCTATCCCGGTTTGAAGGGTAGACGCTTGCTGTTTGAAACCATACGACGCATGCTCAGTGCGCAGGTCTACGACGTGATCGACGCGACGCGTCAGGCGCTGCACAAGGCGTCCCCGCCCGATGTTCAGGCGGTGCGCCAGCATGCTGCGCTGGTCTGTTTTTCGGATGAAATGGCCTTGCAGTCCGCGTCTCTAAAGCACTTCCTGCTGCAAAATTTATACCGCCACAGCCAGGTTGTCGAAACTACGCAAGCCGCCAGGCAGGTCGTGCGGGATTTATTCGATGCCTATATGGCCGACCCGTCCCAGATGCCGCAGGCCCATATTGACCGCTTTGACGGCATTGACAGCCCTCACGCGCCAGGTGCCAAGCCCGAGCGCGTGGTGGCCGACTACATCGCCGGCATGACGGATCGCTTTGCCGCCAAAGAGCACGAACGCCTCAAGGGACGTGCGGTCTTTCCTGTTTAACGGCCGTTAGTTGAAGACACGGTCGTGATATGAGCGATGTGAAAGCAGAGCTGCAAAATATGCGCGCTGCCCGCTATGTCGTTGTCGCGGGCGTGGTGGCCGCCTTGCATGTGGGCAAGTTGCCGCCCGCACTGCCTGTGCTTAAGGACCTGCTGGGTATTACGCTGCTGCAGGCTGGGTTTTTGTTGTCGCTGGTTCAGCTGGCGGGCATGACACTGGGCTTGGTGACTGGCCTGGCGACCCAGCGTGTCGGTCTCAGGCGCAGCATGATCGCCGGCTTGCTGGTGCTGGGCTGCGCCAGCGCGCTGGGCGGACTGGCGCAGGGGGCTGACTGGCTGCTGGCCACGCGGGCCCTCGAGGGACTGGGTTTTTTATGGGTGGTGCTGCCTGCGCCCGGTCTGGTGCGCCGGCTGGTACCAGAGGAGCGCCTCAACGGGATGCTTGGCGTCTGGGGTGCTTACATGCCGCTGGGTACGTCGCTGGCCTTGCTTCTGGGACCGTCGGTCATGCACCTGGTTCCTCCGGACTGGGGTTGGCGGGTCTGGTGGTGGTGGTTGTCTGCACTGTCGGGTGCGCTGGCCATGCTGCTACTGTGGCGCGTGCCTGCTGACCGGTCATTCGAGCCCCTATCGGCGTTGCCGCATTCAGGCGTCGAAAATTCCCAGGCCGGGAAACTGCTCAGCCTGACTTTACGTTCGCCTGCTGCCTGGCTCCTAGCGTTGACCTTTGCCATGTATTCGGGGCAGTGGCTGGCGGTGATCGGTTTCCTGCCCTCTATCTACGCGCAGGCAGGTGTGGCCGGCAGCAGCACCGCCTGGCTTACGGCAGGGGCGGCGGCAGTCAACATTCTGGGTAATCTGGCGGCCGGGCGTCTGCTGGGTGCTGGCATGCAGCCTGTTGCATTGCTGGGAACGGGTTTTGCCGCGATGGCGGGCGGTTCGATGCTGGCTTTTGGCGCGGCCGCCAGCCCGGGGCTGCAATATGCCGGGGTGCTGGTTTTTTCCATGGTGGGCGGCTTGATCCCGGCGACCCTGTTCAGTCTGGCACTCAGGCTGGCGCCCAGCATCAATACGGTATCGACCACCGTGGGCTGGATCCAGCAATGGTCGGCAATAGGGCAGTTCACTGGTCCGCCGCTGGTGGCTTGGGTGGCTGTCTTTGCGGGGGGCTGGCAATGGACGGGCTGGGTCACCTCGGCTTGTTCCGCCATCGGTTTGCTGCTCGCCCGCCAGATACATGGTCTTTTGCCGGATCACCCGGGCCGGCGGCAGCCGTAAGCTGGCAGAAACGGCGCAGCCAGAGTGTGGGCTGCCGGATGAGTTGGCATGTTCCGAGTTTATTTATATTAAGTGTATTGAGGGTCAGATTCCAATTAACATGATGCAAACTTCCGGCATTGCAGCTCATGGCGCGACTTTCCCGTCTTACCGTTCCCGGCTATCCCCACCACATCATCCAGCGGGGCAATAACCGGCAAACCATTTTTTCTTCCCCAGCCGATTACCAGATGCTGCTGGCGCTGCTGGATGAAAATGCCCAGAAATTCGGCGTGGCGCTCCATGCCTACGTCTTGATGAGCAACCATTTCCATTTGCTCGCCACGCCAAGCACCACAGAAGGCCTGCCGCAGATGATGCAAGCCGTTGGCCGCCGCTACGTGCGCTATTTCAATGACAGCCAGGCACGCTCCGGCACCCTGTGGGAAGGGCGCTACCGTTCCACCCTGATAGAGACGGATCGCTACCTGCTGGCCTGCATGGTCTATATCGACCTCAATCCGGTACGCGCCGGAATGGTCCGGGAGGCCAAAGACTACCCCTGGTCCAGTCACGGGCACTATGTCGGTCTGCGAACCGACCGGATTGTGACGCCGCACCCCTTGTTCTGGGAGTTGGGCAACACACCGTTTGCGCGTGAAGCGGCCTACGCCGAACTGGTCAGGGTGGGCATTACGCAGGAGCAGCAGGATGCGCTAACCCGGTCGACTCTGGGCGGATGGGCCTTGGGAGATGAAAACTTTGTAGCTGATTTGCAAAAACGGACAGAGCGGCGCGTCAGAAAAACCCAGGCAGGGCGTCCGCCGCACCCATTAAGGGAGGATTGAAAACGCCTGCACTGAATGCAGTTATTGGCTGGTCTGCTATTGTTTTTAATGTGTCCCTTATTAAGTTGTTGTGAAATCGGCCGGAAATTAATTGGAATCTGACCCCAATTAAATTCCTTGGCAATTTTGTTGCGCTGCACTATGCTTACGGTCGCTTTAAATAATTTTGAACCCCTGGCAGACAAGAGCGATGCGTGTCCACGCCGCTTTTGTTGCCAACTGACGAGGAATTGCCATGACCACGGCTGCTGAAATCAAACATTTTGAACAACACGGTTTGTACGCCGGCGCCAATGAGCATGATGCCTGCGGTGTCGGCTTCGTGGCGCATATCAAGGGCCATAAGAGCCACGCCATCGTGCAGCAGGGTTTGAAGATCCTTGAAAACCTCGATCACCGGGGTGCGGTGGGAGCCGACAAGCTGATGGGCGACGGCGCCGGCATCCTGATCCAGCTGCCCGATGCGCTCTACCGCGAAGAGATGGCCAAGCAGGGCGTGGCCTTGCCCCCGCCGGGCGAATATGGCGTGGGCATGGTATTTTTGCCTAAGGAGCATGCCTCGCGCCTGGCTTGCGAGCAGGCCCTGGAGCGCGCGGTCAAGGCCGAAGGCCAGGTGCTGCTGGGCTGGCGCGATGTGCCGGTCAACCGCGATATGCCGATGTCGCCCACCGTGCGCGAAAAAGAACCCATCCTGCGGCAGATTTTCATCGGCCGGGGCAACGACGTCATCGTTCAGGATGCGCTGGAGCGCAAGCTGTACGTCATCCGCAAAACTGCCAGCGCCGCCGTTCAGAATTTGAAGCTGACCCACAGCAAAGAGTATTACGTGCCCAGCATGTCCAGCCGCACGGTGGTCTATAAAGGACTTTTGCTGGCCGATCAGGTAGGCACTTACTACCGTGATCTGACCGATGTCCGCTGTGTTTCGGCTCTCGGTCTGGTGCATCAGCGCTTTTCGACCAACACCTTCCCCGAGTGGCCGCTGGCCCACCCTTACCGCTATGTGGCGCACAACGGCGAGATCAACACCGTCAAGGGCAACTACAACTGGATGAAGGCACGCGAAGGCGTGATGTCTTCGCCGGTTCTGGGCGCAGATCTGCAAAAGCTCTATCCGATCAGCTTTGCCGGCCAGTCCGATACCGCCACCTTTGACAATTGCCTTGAGTTGCTGACCATGGCCGGCTACCCGATCAGCCAGGCTGTGATGATGATGATTCCCGAGCCCTGGGAGCAGCACGCCACCATGGACGAGCGCCGCAAGGCCTTCTACGAATACCACGCCGCCATGCTGGAGCCGTGGGACGGCCCGGCCTCCATCGTGTTCACCGACGGCCGCCAGATTGGCGCGACGCTGGACCGCAACGGCCTGCGTCCTTCGCGTTACTGCGTCACCGATGACGACCTGGTCATCATGGCGTCCGAATCCGGCGTGCTGCCGATTCCCGAGCACAAGATCATCCGCAAATGGCGTCTGCAGCCCGGCAAGATGTTCCTGATTGATCTGGAGCAGGGCCGTATGGTGGACGACGAGGAAATCAAGGCCACGCTGGCGCACAGCAAGCCTTACAAGCAGTGGATTGAAAACCTGCGCATTCGCCTGGATGACGTGGCCACCAAGACGCCGGAAAGCGCCGCCCAGGCTCCGGTCGTCTCTGAGCTGTCCCTGCTCGACCGCCAGCAGGCCTTTGGCTACACCCAGGAAGACATCAAGTTCCTGCTCTCGCCGATGGCCGCCAATGGCGAAGAGGCCGCCGGCTCCATGGGCAACGACAGCCCGCTGGCCGTGCTGTCCAACAAGAACAAGCCGCTCTACAACTACTTCAAGCAGCTGTTCGCCCAAGTCACCAACCCGCCGATTGACCCGATTCGCGAGGCCATCGTGATGTCGCTCAACAGCTTCATCGGACCCAAGCCCAACCTGCTGGACATCAACCAGGTCAATCCGCCCATGCGGCTGGAAGTCAGTCAGCCGGTGCTTGACAATGCCGACATGCAAAAGTTGCGCGACATCGAAGCGCACACCCAGGGCAAGTTCAAGAGCTACACGCTGGACATCACTTACCCGCTGGTCTGGGGGCACGAAGGCGTGGAAGCCAAGCTGGCTTCGCTGTGCGCCGAAGCGGTTGATGCGATCAAGGGCGGCAAGAACATCCTGATCATCAGCGACCGCGCCATGAACGCGACCCAGGTTGCCATTCCAGCCCTGCTGGCACTCTCAGCCATTCACCAGCACCTGGTGAAAGAAGGACTGCGCACCACCGCCGGGCTGGTGGTCGAGACCGGTTCGGCCAAGGAAGTGCATCACTTTGCGGTGTTGGCCGGTTATGGCGCCGAGGCGGTTCATCCTTACCTCGCCATGGAAACCCTGGCCGAGCTGTCCAAAGGCCTGCCGGGCGACCTGAGCACCGACAAAGCGGTTTACAACTACATCAAGGCGGTCGGCAAGGGTCTGTCCAAGATCATGTCCAAGATGGGCGTGTCCACCTACATGAGCTACTGCGGCGCCCAGCTGTTCGAGGCGATTGGCCTGAACCGCCACACCGTCGACAAGTTCTTTGCCGGCACCGCCAGCCAGGTTGAAGGCATGGGCGTGTTCGAGATTGCCGAAGAAGCCCTGCGCATGCACAAGGCGGCTTTCGGCGACGACCCTGTGCTGGCCAATATGCTGGACGCCGGCGGCGAATACGCCTGGCGCACGCGCGGCGAAGACCACATGTGGACGCCCGACACGATTGCCAAGCTGCAGCATTCCACCCGTGCCAACAACTGGAACACCTACAAGGAGTACGCCCAGCTCGTCAACGACCAGAGCCGCCGTCACATGACGCTGCGCGGCCTGTTCGAGTTCAAGATTGATCCGTCCAAGGCCATCCCGATCGACGAGGTCGAGTCGGCCAAGGAAATCGTCAAGCGCTTTGCCACCGGCGCCATGTCGCTCGGCTCCATCAGCACCGAAGCGCATGCGACGCTGGCGGTGGCCATGAACCGCATCGGCGGCAAGAGCAACACCGGCGAGGGCGGCGAGGACCCGGCGCGCTACCGCCAGGAACTCAAAGGCATCCCGATCCGGCGCGGCGACACGCTGAAAAGCGTGATCGGCGAGAAGGTGGTTGAAGTCGATCTGCCGCTAGAAGACGGCGATTCGCTGCGTTCGCGCATCAAGCAGGTGGCGTCGGGCCGCTTTGGCGTTACCGCCGAATACCTGGTGTCGGCCGACCAGATCCAGATCAAGATGGCCCAGGGTGCCAAGCCCGGCGAGGGCGGCCAGCTGCCCGGCGGCAAGGTCACCGAATACATCGGCAGCCTGCGCTACTCCGTGCCCGGTGTCGGCCTGATTTCGCCGCCACCGCACCACGACATTTATTCGATCGAGGATCTGGCGCAGCTGATCCATGACCTGAAAAACGTCAACCCGCGCGCCAGCATCAGCGTCAAGCTGGTCAGCGAAACCGGCGTGGGCACGATTGCCGCCGGTGTTGCCAAGGCCAAGTCCGACCATGTGGTGATTGCCGGCCATGACGGCGGCACGGGCGCCTCGCCCTGGTCGTCCATCAAGCATGCCGGATCGCCCTGGGAAATCGGCCTGGCTGAAACCCAGCAGACGCTGGTGCTCAACCGTCTGCGTGGCCGCATTCGTGTGCAGGCCGATGGCCAGATGAAAACCGGCCGCGATGTGGTCATCGGCGGACTGCTGGGCGCTGATGAGTTCGGCTTTGCCACGGCACCGCTGGTGGTCGAGGGCTGCATCATGATGCGTAAGTGCCACCTCAACACCTGCCCGGTGGGCGTGGCAACACAAGACCCGGTCCTGCGTCAGAAATTCAGCGGCAAACCCGAGCATGTCGTCAACTATTTCTTCTTTGTCGCCGAAGAAGCCCGTCAGCTCATGGCTCAGCTCGGTGTGCGCAAGTTTGACGAGCTGATTGGCCGCGTTGACCTGCTCGATATGCAGAAAGGCATTGAGCACTGGAAAGCCAGCGGCCTGGACTTCAGCCGCCTGTTCTACCAGCCCCAGGTGCCGGCCGACGTGCCGCGCCTGCATGTGATGGAGCAGGACCATGGACTCGGCAAGGCCTTGGACGTGCGCCTGATTGAAAAGTCAAAAGCGGCGCTGGAAAAGGGCGAAAAAGTCCAGTTCATCGAGGTTGTGCGCAACGTCAACCGCACTGTCGGCGCCATGCTGTCGGGCGAACTGACCCGTCTGCACCCCGAAGGCCTGCCGGACGACACGCTGCGTATCCAGCTCGAGGGCACGGGTGGCCAGTCCTTTGGCGCCTTCCTGGCCAAAGGCATCACCATGTACCTGATTGGTGACGCGAACGATTACACCGGCAAGGGCCTGAGCGGCGGCCGCATCATTGTGCGACCCAGCATTGATTTCCGCGGTGACGCCGTCAAAAATACCATCGTCGGCAATACCGTGCTTTACGGCGCAACCACCGGCGAAGCCTTCTTCAGCGGCGTGGCCGGCGAACGCTTTGCAGTCCGCCTGTCGGGCGCGACGGCAGTTGTCGAAGGCACTGGCGACCATGGCTGCGAATACATGACGGGCGGCACCGTCGCAGTGCTGGGCAAGACTGGCCGCAATTTTGCCGCCGGCATGAGCGGCGGCGTGGCTTATGTCTATGACGAGGATGGCCAGTTCGCGTCGCGCTGCAACACGGCCATGGTCTCCATGGACCGCGTTGTTACCACGGCAGAGCAGCACACCCATGACCACTCAGACTGGCATGGCGGCGAAAGCGACGAGGAGCAGCTCAAGCGCCTGCTGCAGGACCATAACCGCTGGACCGGCAGCAAGCGCGCCCGCGAGTTGCTGGACTCTTGGAGCGAGTCACGCCTGAAGTTTGTGAAAGTGTTCCCCAATGAGTACAAGCGGGCCCTGATCGAGCGCAAGGAGCGCCGGCTGGAAGCAGCGACCGAAACCACGCGCGCGCAGGTGGCCACCACGGTGCTGGCGGGGTAAGGCAAGGCCGTAGGTATAGCCTTCAGTCAGACCCGTCATTTGCTATGTTATTGATAGCTGCTTGCGCCCTGTAAATAAGGGCTAGCGGCATAAAACGCTTAAAAAATCGCACAGGATCCATCATGGGAAAAATCACCGGCTTCATGGAATACGAGCGC
Source organism: uncultured beta proteobacterium (assembly GCA_963793855.1). Classification (GTDB taxonomy): domain Bacteria; phylum Pseudomonadota; class Gammaproteobacteria; order Burkholderiales; family Burkholderiaceae_C; genus Polaromonas. Next base: position 1,418,664 of record CAWCBL010000001.1, on the reverse strand, counting down.
GTCGAAGAGGGCTACAAGCCTGTTACCGAGCGCCTGAAAAACTACAAGGAATTCGTCATTGGCCTGGACGACAAGCAGGCGAACACGCAGGCAGCGCGCTGCATGGACTGCGGCACGCCGTTTTGCAACAGCGGTTGCCCGGTCAACAACATCATTCCCGATTTCAACGACATGGTGTATCGCAACGACTGGAGAAATGCGATTGACACGCTGCACAGCACCAACAACTTTCCGGAGTTCACCGGGCGCATCTGCCCGGCGCCCTGCGAGGCGGCCTGCACGCTCAATGTGAATGACGATGCCGTGGGCATCAAGTCGATTGAGCACGCCATCATTGCCCGCGCCTGGGCTGAAGGCTGGGTCAAGCCCCAGCTGGCCAGGCACAAAACCGGTAAAAAAGTGGCGGTGGTGGGTTCGGGCCCTGCCGGCATGGCAGCGGCGCAGCAGCTGGCGCGCGCCGGCCATGAGGTCACGCTGTTCGAGAAAAACGACCGCGTCGGCGGCTTGCTGCGCTACGGCATTCCCGACTTCAAGATGGAGAAAATTCACATTGACCGCCGCGTCGAGCAGATGCAGGCCGAAGGCGTGAAGTTCCGCACCGGTGTGATGATTGGCAGCCTGCCCAAAGGCTCCAAAGTCACGAACTGGGCCAAGGAAACCATTGCGCCCGAGCAGCTCCAGAAAGACTTTGATGCCGTGGTTCTGACCGGCGGCGCCGAGCAGTCGCGTGATTTGCCGGTGCCCGGCCGAGAGCTGGACGGCGTGCATTTCGCGATGGAATTTCTGCCCCAGCAAAACAAGGTCAATGCCGGTGACAAGGTCAAAGGCCAATTGCGCGCTGACGGCAAGCATGTCATCGTGATTGGCGGCGGCGACACGGGTTCTGACTGCGTGGGCACCAGCAACCGCCATGGCGCGGCCAGCGTGACCCAGTTCGAGCTGATGCCCCAGCCCCCCGTAGAGGAAAACCGCCCCATGACCTGGCCTTACTGGCCTATCAAGCTGCGTACCAGTTCCAGCCACGAAGAGGGCTGCGAGCGCGAGTTTGCCATCTCGACCAAGGAGCTGATGGGCGAAAAAGGCAAGGTCACCGGCCTGAAAACCGTTCGCGTCGAATGGAAAGACGGCAAGATGGTCGAGGTGCCCGGCTCCGAGCAAACGCTCAAGGCCGATCTGGTGCTGCTGGCCATGGGCTTTGTGTCGCCCGTCGCCTCCGTCCTGGAAGCGTTTGGCATCGAGAAAGATAACCGCGGCAACGCCAAGGCCAGCACGGAGTTCACGGGGGGGTACGCCACCAATGTGCCCAAGGTGTTTGCCGCTGGTGACATCCGGCGCGGCCAGAGCCTGGTGGTGTGGGCGATTCGGGAAGGTCGCCAAGCCGCGCGTGCAGTTGATGAGTTCCTGATGGGTTGTAGCGACCTGCCAAGGTAATAAAACGTAATCATTTATGATACACAAGCCGGATAAACCCGGCTTTTGCGTTTTTATGACCTCATCTTCCACCAAATCCCTCGTTGAACTGCACCACCTGACCTTTGGTTATGGCGAGCGCGTCATTCTGGACGACATTTCGCTGTCGGTTCCCCGAGGTAAAGTCACGGCTCTGATGGGCGCATCCGGCGGTGGGAAAACCACTGTTTTGCGTCTGATCGGCGGCCAGAACCGGGCTCAATCGGGCCAACTGCTGTTTGACGGTCAGGACGTGACCCCCATGAACCAGCAGCAGATCTACGCGGCCCGGCGCCGCATGGGCATGCTGTTTCAGTTCGGCGCGCTGTTTGCCGACCTGAGCGTGTTTGATAACGTGGCATTTCCGCTGCGCGAGCATACCGGCCTGCCCGAAGCCCTTATCCGCGACATTGTGCTGATGAAGCTCAATGCGGTGGGGCTGCGGGGTGCGCGTGACCTCATGCCCAGCGAGGTGTCGGGCGGCATGGCGCGGCGCATTGCGCTGGCGCGTGCGATTGCCCTTGATCCCGAGCTGGTCATGTATGACGAGCCTTTTTCCGGGCTCGATCCGATTTCGCTGGGCACGGCAGCGCGCCTGATTCGTCACCTGAACGACAGCATGGGGCTGACCAGCATCTTTGTCTCGCACGAACTTGAGCAGACCTTTGCCATTGCCGACCATGTGATCATTCTGGCCAACGGGAAGGTCGCCACCGAGGGAACACCGGCGCAGGTGCGTGAAAGCGCCGACCCGCTGGTGTACCAGTATGTGCATGCCCTGCCTGACGGCCCGGTTCGTTTTGACTATCCAGGCCCGACGGTCGAGGAAGACTTTGGTCCCGCTCTTAAACCCGCTTCCAGGCAAGCCGGAGCTTCATCATGAGCTGGTACAAACCTTCGGACGTCGGCCTCGCGACCCGTGAAAAGCTGGCTGATCTGGGCTCCGGCGCCCGGCTCTTCATGCAGCTGCTTGCGAGCCTGGGTTCAAGCTTCAAACGCTTTGGTCTGGTGCGTGACCAGATCCATTTTCTGGGTAATTACTCGCTGGCCATCATTGCCATCTCCGGCCTGTTTGTGGGTTTCGTATTTGGCCTGCAGGGTTATTACACCCTGCTGCGCTTTGGGTCGACCGAAGCGCTAGGCCAGCTGGTCACCTTCACGCTGGTGCGCGAGCTTGGCCCGGTGGTGACGGCTCTCCTCTTCGCCGGCCGGGCCGGGACGTCGTTGACGGCAGAGATCGGCCTCATGAAGGCGGGTGAGCAGATCAGTGTCATGGAAATGATGGCGGTCGATCCCGTACAGCGCATTCTGGCGCCGCGCTTCTGGGCGGGCGTAATTGCGATGCCGCTGCTGGCCGCCGTATTCAGCGCCATGGGCGTTATTGGCGGCTGGGTGGTGGGCGTGCTCATGATTGGTGTGGATGGCGGTGCTTTTTGGAGCCAGATTCAGGGCAGTGTCGATGTCTGGCAGGATGTCGGCAACGGCATCGTCAAGAGCATTGTGTTCGGGTTCACGGTGACTTTCGTGGCGCTGTTGCAGGGTTACAAAGCGCAGCCCACACCAGAAGGCGTGGCGAGCGCCACGACACGCACGGTGGTCGTGGCCTCTCTGGCGGTTTTGGGTCTGGATTTCATCCTGACCGCGATGATGTTTACTACTTGATTATTTGAGAATTTGCGGGACAGACCGTCGCTACGCGACAGCTGAGCAAGCTCTGTCCCAACTGTTTAGAAGGAAGTTTGATGCAACGCTCAAAGAATGACGTGTGGGTGGGATTATTTGTCATGATTGGCGCAGCAGCCATCCTGTTTCTGGCGCTGCAAGCGGCCAACCTGCTGAATCTGAGTTTCCAGTCCACTTATCGGGTCACTGCCGAGTTTGACAACGTGGGCGGTATTAAACCCAAGGCGGCGGTGCGCAGCGGTGGCGTGGTGGTGGGCCGCGTGGAAGCCATCACCTTTGATGACAAAACATTTCAGGCGCGTGTCACGCTCGCCCTGGAAAGTCGCTATGCTTTTCCCAAGGACAGTTCGCTGAAGATTCTCACCAGCGGCTTGCTGGGTGAGCAATACATCGGTGTGGAGGCTGGCGGAGCGGATACCAATCTCGTCGCCGGGGATGTGATCAAGCAAACACAGTCTGCTGTGGTGCTTGAAAGTCTGATCAGCCAGTTTTTGTTCAGCAAGGCCGCGGACGGCAGTGCTGGTTCAGGCGCGGCTTCGCCATCAGGCGCTGCGGAGAAAAAATGATAACGAAAATGACAAAAAAAGAATCCTCAAGATGGGCTGCGCTGGCCCTGCTGCTGGCGCTGTTGCAAGGCTGTGCCACTGGGCCCAATGCCCACCCCAACGACCCCTTTGAGCCCTTCAACCGGAGCGTGTTCAACTTCAATGACGGCGTAGACAGGGCCATCATCAAGCCCGTGGCGACCGCCTACCATGACATCACGCCGGCACCGGTTCGTACAGGCGTCACCAGTTTTTTTGAGAATATTGCAGACGTCTGGTCATTCGTCAACAACGTGCTGCAGGCCAAGCCTCAAGCCGCCGTTGACAGCTTTTTCCGTGTCACGACCAATACTTTATGGGGTGTAGGCGGGATTTTCGATGTCGCCAGTGACCTGAAGATTCCCCGGCACAGCGAGGATTTCGGTCGAACCCTGGGCTACTGGGGCATGACGTCCGGTCCTTATCTGGTCCTGCCCTTGCTGGGCCCATCCACCGTGCGTGACTCTGTCGGTACGCTGGTGGATATTCAGGGCGGTGTGATGAGCCAGGTTGACAATGTGCCTGTGCGTAACTCCCTGACGGGCTTGCGGGCCGTGAACACGCGGTCGAACTTCCTGGGCGCCGGCGAGGCGCTGGAGCAGGCCGCGCTCGATAAATACAGTTTCACGCGTGACGTTTACCTCCAGCGCCATCGCGGTTCGCGGGACAGCGCTGGCGGGTCTGAGGTCGAGGAGCGCTACGATCTGCCTGAAGTAGTCCCCGGAGGGGATACTCCCGCGGCGCCTGCCTCGCCGACCCCGTAACAAGCCGTTGTAACAAGCTTTACGAAGCTGCTGTAAAACTTCATCGGCTGTCGCTGAACAATCACGCAAAATATTCCTCGAGCCACGGATTTCCAGCAGGATGTGCATGAATGGCCGTTCAGCATTGGCGATGGCCGTATTTCGATATTGAAAGAAAAACCATGAACCGTAGAACTCTCGGACGTTTGTTGGCGGCCTCACTGAGCCTGGCATTGCTGGCTTGCGCCCCTTTTGCTCGCGCTGCCGAAGAGGCACCCGATGCGCTGATCAAGCGTGTTTCAGGCGAAGTGCTGGACACCATCAAGTCAGACAAGATGATTCAGGCCGGCGAGATGACCCGGGTGCTTGCGCTGGTGGACCGCAAAGTCATGCCCAACGTCAATTTCACCCGCATGACCGCTTCAGCCGTTGGCCGCAATTGGCGTCAGGCCACGCCCGAGCAGAAAGCCCGTCTGCAGGAGGAGTTCAAGACGCTGCTGATCCGCACCTATTCCGGCGCGCTGTCGCAGGTCAAGGATCAGACTCTCAACGTCAAGCCCCTGCGCGCCGCGCCGGGCGACACAGAAGTGACGGTCCGGACCGAAGTTCTTGGGCGCGGTGACCCAGTTCAGCTGGACTACCGCATGGAAAAAACGGCAACGGGCTGGAAAATCTATGACCTCAACGTGCTGGGCGTCTGGCTGGTGGAGACCTACCGCACCCAGTTCGCTCAGGAAATCAGTGCCAAAGGCGTCGATGGCCTGATCGCCTCGCTCGTTCAGCGCAACAAGTCCAACGCGGGCGATCAAAAATCTTGAGCATGCCGTCTGCCATGTTGAAACTTCCTGCTGTCCTTAACCATGCCGTGGCTTCCGGATTTTTCCCCACACTGGGGCAGGGCGTGCCGTCCGAGTTAAAGGATGTCGTGGTGGATGCCAGCGCCCTGCAACAGTTTGACTCGTCGGCGCTGGCTATTTTGCTCGAATGCCGGCGCCAGGCACTGGCCGCGGGCAAGGCTTTTTCGGTGCAGGGCGCACCGGATCGACTGCTCCAGCTGGCCGGCGTCTATGGCGTTGAAGCGCTGATTCCTGCCGCCGCCGTCCCCGTTCCCGTGGCGGCTTGAGGCGAGTTCCGCCCGCTTGCATCCTGCATCGTGCGGGGCACTTCCATAGTGCGGCCGGATAAACAGGACATCAGCCCCTAAAATAGCGGGCTCATGCCAGCCATCTCATTCCAGTCCGTCTCCAAAATCTATCCCTCCGAGCGAAATCAAACCAGTCCTGGATTAAAGGCGCTGGACAAGGTGAGCTTTGACATCCAGCCGGGCGAATTTTTCGGCTTGCTGGGTCCTAACGGGGCCGGAAAGACAACACTCATCAGTATTCTGGCGGGTCTCTCCCGGGCCAGCAGTGGCCGGGTTCTGGTGCATGGCAGCGATGTCGTGGCGGATTACGCCGACGCCAGGCGCAAACTGGGCGTCGTACCGCAGGAACTGGTGTTTGATCCCTTTTTCACGGTGCGTGAAGCCCTGCGCATCCAGTCGGGTTATTTCGGCATCAAGAAAAATGATGACTGGATTGATGAGTTGCTGGCCAGTCTCGGCCTGGCGGACAAGGCGAACGCCAACATGCGCCAGCTCTCGGGCGGCATGAAGCGCCGGGTACTGGTGGCGCAGGCGCTGGTGCACAAGCCGCAGGTCATCGTGCTCGATGAGCCAACGGCCGGCGTGGATGTGGAACTGCGCCAGACCCTGTGGCAGTTCATCGCCAAACTCAACAAGCAGGGCAGCACCGTCCTGCTGACTACCCATTACCTCGAAGAAGCTGAGGCCTTATGCAGCCGCATTGCCATGCTCAAGCAGGGCAGGGTGGTGGCGCTTGCCCCGACCTCCGAGCTGCTCAAGGCTGCTTCGTCGAATGTGCTCCGCTTTAAAATTGATAGCGAGCTCCCGCCGCACCTTGCGGGTCAGGCCCGTATTACGGGTCGAATTGTGCAGTTTCCCGCCCACAATGCCCATGAAATCGAGCAATACCTGGCGGCCATTCGCGAAGCAGGCCTGGTGGCAGAAGATGTGGAAATCCGCAAGGCCGACCTGGAAGATGTGTTTCTGGATGTGATGAATAAAAAAGACGTGAACGAACTTATGGCATTTGACCTTGCTGGAGCTGCCAAATGACCGGCTGGCAAACCCTGTTTTACAAGGAAGTCCTGCGTTTCTGGAAGGTCGGTTTCCAGACCGTGGGTGCACCGATATTGACTGCGGTGCTTTACATGCTGATTTTTGGTCATGTGCTGCAAGGTCAGGTCAAGGTCTATGACCAGGTGAGCTACACCGCTTTCCTGGTGCCCGGGCTGGTGATGATGAGCGTGCTGCAAAACGCGTTTGCCAACAGCTCCTCGTCGCTGATCCAGAGCAAGATCATGGGCAGTCTGGTGTTTGTGCTGCTCACGCCCCTGTCGCACTGGCACTGGTTTTTTGCCTATGTCGGCTCGTCGGTTGTGCGCGGTTTGATGGTTGGTGCCGGCGTGTTTGCCGTGACCGTGTTTTTCGGTCAGCCTGGCTTCGTTGCGCCGCTCTGGATTGCGGTGTTTGCCATTCTGGGTGCTGCCATGCTGGGCGCTCTGGGCGTGATTGCCGGCTTGTGGGCGGAAAAATTCGACCAGATGGCGGCTTTCCAGAATTTTGTCATCATGCCCATGACCTTTCTGAGTGGCGTCTTCTACTCCATCCACTCGCTGCCACCCTTCTGGCAAAAGATCAGCCACCTGAATCCGTTTTTCTACATGATTGACGGCTTTCGCTACGGCTTTTTTGGCGTCAGCGATGTCTCGCCCTGGTTGAGCCTGGGCCTCGTGCTGGCGGCCTTGCTTGTGGTCAGCGCCATAGCGGTCAACATGCTGCGCACGGGCTATAAGATCAGGCACTAGGAATATGACCCCCACGCTTTTCACTTCGTGTAATACGCTGCCCCCCGAGGGGGCGCAACTGCGCTTGGGGCGGCCCGGCGCTTCGTTCATGGCCCCCACGCTTGTCACAACGCGCCCTGCGCTGCCCCCCGAAGGGGCTGTGCTTGCTTGGGGCTGCCCGGCGCTGCGCACTCTTTTTTGAAAATATTTATGACCAGCGAAGAACTTCAATCCATCATTGCCGCAGGCCTGCCCTGCGACCACCTTGAACTGTCCGGCGATGGCCGCCACTGGTATGCCACCATCGTCTCCAGTGCCTTTGAAGGGCAGCGTCTGATCCAGCGCCACCAGCGCGTGTATGCCTCGCTGGGCGGGCGCATGCAGACCGATGAGGTCCATGCCCTGTCGATGAAAACCTATACGCCCGCCGAGTGGGCAGCGAACAACGCGCAATAACGAAGAAGAACAAGACGCATGGACAAACTAATCATCAAGGGTGGCAAGTCCCTGGCCGGCACGGTTGACATTTCCGGGGCCAAGAACGCTGCACTTCCTGAACTGTGCGCGGCCCTGCTGACAGCAGACACGGTGACGCTGCACAATGTACCCGGCCTGCAGGACGTGGCCACCATGCTCACCCTGATCCGCAACATGGGCGTCAAGGCTGAGCGCAGTTCCACCGTGCCCGGCACTGTCACCATTGACGCAGGCGCCTTGAGTTCACCCGAAGCGCCCTACGAACTGGTAAAAACCATGCGTGCCTCGGTGCTGGCTTTGGGCCCGCTGCTGGCGCGCTTCGGCGAGGCCACGGTGTCGCTGCCCGGCGGCTGCGCCATCGGCTCGCGTCCGGTCGACCAGCACATCAAGGGCTTGCAGGCCATGGGCGCCGAAATTGCCGTTGAACACGGCTATATGCTCGCCAAGCTGCCGGCAGGCCAGACGCGGCTGAAGGGCGCGAACATCACGACCGACATGGTGACCGTGACCGGGACTGAGAACTTCCTGATGGCCGCTACCCTGGCCGAGGGGGAAACCATCCTCGAAAATGCCGCGCAGGAGCCCGAGATTGGCGATCTGGCCGAAATGCTGATCAAGATGGGCGCGAAGATTGAAGGCCACGGCACACGCCGCATCCGCATTCAGGGCGTCGAGCGTCTTTACGGCTGCACCCACCAGGTGGTGGCCGATCGCATTGAGACCGGCACCTTCCTGTGCGCCGTAGCGGCCGCAGGAGGTGATGTAGTGCTCAGGCATGGCCGCGCCGACCACCTTGATGCCGTCATCGACAAGCTGCGCGAGGCTGGCGCCACCATCACCGCAGGCGACGGCTTCATACGCATACAGGCCCACGGCCGCATGAAGGCCCAGTCGTTTCGCACTACCGAATACCCGGGTTTCCCAACCGACATGCAGGCCCAGTTCATGGCGCTCAACGCCATTGCGCAGGGCAGCAGCACGGTCACCGAGACGATTTTTGAAAACCGCTTCATGCACGTCAACGAGATGGTGCGGCTGGGCGCGAAGATCCAGATAGAAGGCAAGGTGGCCATCATCGAAGGCGTTGAAAAACTCTCGGGCGCTACCGTGATGGCGACCGATCTGCGCGCCTCGGCCAGCCTGGTGATTGCCGGCCTGGTCGCCGAAGGCGAAACCCTGGTGGAGCGCATTTACCACCTGGACCGCGGCTATGACCAGATGGAAGCCAAGCTGCGCGGCATTGGCGCCGACATTGAAAGACTGAAATCATGAGTCCCCACGCTTGTCGCTTCGCGTGCCTGCGGCGTTACGCTGCCCCTTTCACGATAAGGAGGGGCTTTGCCTGCTTGGGGCGGCCCGGCGCGGCGCACTCTCGCTATGTTCCAGTTGATCCCGAGGTATTACTTTGATTACCCTTGCCCTCTCCAAAGGCCGCATCTTCGACGATATCCTGCCGCTGCTCAAAACAGCCGGCATCGAGGTGCTCGACGATCCCGGAAAAGTCCCGCAAGCTGATCCTGGATACCAACCATCCCGACTTGCGGGTGGTGCTGGTGCGCGCCACCGATGTGCCGACTTATGTGCAGTACGGCGGTGCCGATCTGGGCGTGGTCGGCAAGGACACGCTGCTCGAATCGGGCAGCCAGGGCCTCTACCAGCCGCTGGATCTGCAGATCGCCAAGTGCCGCATCAGTGTGGCGGTGCGCCAGGGCTTTGACTATGCTGCGGCGGTCAAGCAGGGCTCGCGCCTGAAAGTGGCGACAAAATACGTGGCCATTTCCCGCGACTTCTTTGCCTCCAAGGGCGTTCACGTCGATCTCATCAAGCTTTACGGCAGCATGGAACTGGCGCCGCTGACCGGCCTGGCGGATGCGATTGTTGATCTGGTGTCCACCGGCAGCACGCTCAAGGCCAATCACCTTGTCGAGGTCGAACGCATCATGGACATCAGCTCTCACCTGGTGGTGAACCAGACGGCGCTCAAGCTCAATCAGGCGCCCATACGCAAACTCATCGATGCGCTGGCATTGGCAGTTGCCAATCAATCCAAAATTTAATTGCTATGAAAATAGTAGCTACTCCTGCCCGTCTATCAAGCGTTGAAAGTGAATTTGAGTCTCAATTCAAGGCGCGGCTGCACTGGTCGGCCGATACCGATGCCGCCATTGAGCAGCGAGTGGCCGACATCCTGGCCGACGTGCAGCGGCGCGGCGATGCGGCCGTCCTCGACTACACCGCGCGCTTTGACGGCCTGCAGGTTGCGGCCATGGCAGAACTCGAACTCACGCAGGCCGAACTGAAAGCCGCGTTCGAGTCGATTCCCGCCGTGCAGCGTGAAGCCCTGCAGGCCGCCGCCCGCCGGGTGCGCAGCTACCACGAGGCGCAAAAAAAGGCCAATGGAGAAAGCTGGAGCTACCGCGATGAAGACGGCACGCTGCTGGGCCAGAAGGTCACGCCGCTGGACCGCGTCGGCATTTATGTGCCGGGCGGCAAGGCGGCTTATCCCTCGTCGGTGCTGATGAACGCCATTCCCGCCCATGTGGCCGGTGTCGGCGAAATCATCATGGTCGTGCCCACGCCCAAGGGTGAAAAGAACGCCCTGGTGCTGGCCGCCGCCTACGTGGCCGGCGTGAGCCGCGCTTTCACGATTGGCGGCGCGCAGGCCGTGGCGGCCCTTGCTTATGGAACGGCGACGATTCCCGCCGTCGACAAGATCACCGGCCCCGGCAACGCCTACGTGGCCGCCGCCAAGCGCCGCGTGTTTGGCACCGTCGGCATCGACATGATTGCCGGCCCCAGCGAAATCCTGGTGCTGGCCGACGGCACGACGCCCGCCGACTGGGTGGCGATGGACTTGTTCAGCCAGGCCGAGCATGACGAGCTGGCGCAAAGCATCCTGCTGTGCCCGGACGCGGCCTATATCGACGAAGTGCAGGCTGCCATCAACCGGCTGCTGCCCGCCATGCCGCGAGCCGACATCATTGCCAAATCGCTCAATGATCGGGGCGCGCTGATCCACACCCGCAGCATGGAAGAGGCCTGCGCCATCAGCAACCGCATCGCGCCCGAGCATCTTGAAGTCTCCATCGCGCGAGCCGCATCGCTGGGAGCCTTTGCTCAAGCATGCCGGCGCGATTTTTCTCGGCGCCTACACCAGCGAAAGCCTGGGTGACTACTGCGCCGGTCCCAACCATGTGCTGCCCACCAGCGGCACGGCGCGTTTTTCCAGTCCGCTCGGGGTCTATGACTTCCAGAAGCGCTCCAGCCTGATCGAGGTGAGCGAAGCCGGTGCCCAGATTCTGGGGAGAATTGCCGCCGAGCTGGCTTATGGCGAAGGCCTGCAGGCGCATGCGCGTGCGGCCGAGCTGCGTTTGCATGCCGTGCCCGAAATGAGGGCAAACAAATGACTGCGCCGGATTCCCCGCTGGACCCCAAACTTAAAAAGCTGATCCGCCAGGACGTGCAGTCCATGCACGCCTACGCGATTCAGGACTCGGCCGGCATGGTCAAGCTCGACGCGATGGAAAATCCGCACCGGCTGCCGGCCGCCTTGCAGGCCGAGCTCGGCCAGCGGCTTGGCGCACTGGCGCTGAACCGCTACCCGAACAGCCGCGTCAACGACTTGCGCCGTGCGCTGGCCGACTACGCGCACATGCCCGAGGGCTTTGACATCATGCTGGGCAACGGCTCCGACGAACTGATAGGGCTGCTCGCCATGGCCTGCGATGTGCCGGGCGGCAGCATTCTCGCGCCCCTGCCCGGCTTTGTGATGTACGCCATGAGTGCGCAGCTGCAGGGCCTGAAATTCATCGGCGTGGACCTGACGCCCGACTTTGAACTCGACGAAGCCGCGATGCTGGCCGCTATTTTCCAGCACAAGCCCTCCATTACGTATTTGGCCTACCCGAACAACCCCACGGCCAATCTGTGGGATGACGCAGTGATTGAGAAGATCGTCGAAGCCGCGGGCGCGCAAGGAGGCCTGGTGGTGATGGACGAGGCTTACCAGCCGTTTTCCAGCAAGAGCTATGCAGGCGCATGACCCGGCACAGCCATGTGCTGCTGATGCGCACCCTGAGCAAGTTCGGCCTAGCCGGTGTGCGTCTGGGCTACATGATGGGCCCGAAAGCGCTGATTGCCGAGATCGACAAGGTGCGTCCCCCTTACAACATCAGCGTGCTGAACTACGAGTGCGCCCTGTTTGCGCTGGAGCATGCGGATGTGTTTGCCGCACAGGCGCAGGATCTGGTGGCGCAGCGCGCCCTGCTGTATGAGGCGCTCAGCGCCTTGCCGGGCGTCAAGGTCTGGAAAAGCGACGCCAACATGATTCTGGTTCGCGTGCCGGATGCATCACAAGCTTTCGATGGCTTGAGGAATCGCAAGGTGCTGGTCAAAAACGTTTCTAAAATGCACCCATTGCTGGTCAACTGTTTGCGCCTGACCGTCGGCACTGCCGAGGAAAATGCGCAAATGCTGGCCGCACTCAAAGAATCCCTATGACGACTTTCCCTACCGATTCCATCGCTCCATTGATCACCTCACCGCGCACAGCCGAAGTCTCGCGCAACACCGCCGAGACCAAAATCACCGTCAAGCTCAACCTGGACGGCACCGGCCAGGCGAAGCTGTCAACCGGCATCGGCTTTTTTGACCACATGCTTGACCAGATCGCCCGCCACGGTCTGATCGATCTGGATATTCACGCCGAGGGTGACCTGCATATTGACGGCCACCACACCGTTGAAGACGTCGGCATCACGCTGGGGCAGGCCGTGGCGAAGGCCGTGGGCGACAAAAAAGGCCTGCGTCGTTATGGCCACGCTTACGTGCCGCTGGATGAAGCGCTGTCCCGCGTGGTGGTCGATTTCTCGGGACGCCCCGGCCTGGACATGAACGTGCCCTTCAAGTCCGGCATGATTGGCAGCTTTGACAGCCAGCTCGCCTACGAATTTTTTCAGGGCTTTGTGAACCACGCCTTTGTCACGCTGCACATCGACAACCTCAAGGGCGAGAACGCGCATCACCAGGCCGAAACCGTGTTCAAGGCCTTTGCCCGCGCACTTCGCATGGCGCTGGAAATCGATCCGCGTGCCGCAGGCGTGATTCCGTCGACCAAGGGCTCGCTGTAAACACCAAAGTGCCTGGTTTTTGAATGGTTTTGGCCTCATGCTCAGGTATATTGAGCATGAGTAGCTATTAAATATATAGCAACTATTTTCTTTATTTCTCTTCTGAATGGCTAATTTGAAAACGGTGGCAGTGGTCGATTACGGTTCGGGCAACCTGCGTTCGGTTTCGCAAGCCGTCCAGCATGTGGCGCAGGGCAGTGCTTACGAGGTTGTCGTCACCTCGCGTGCCCAGGACGTGCTGGACGCCGAACGCGTCGTGCTGCCCGGCCAGGGCGCCATGCCCGATTGCATGCGCGCGCTGGCCGAGTCCGGTTTGCAGCAGGCGGTGCTGCATGCCGCAGCCAACAAGCCGCTGTTTGGCGTATGTGTCGGCATGCAGATGCTGCTGGACCAAAGTCAGGAAGGGCTTGGCGGTCTTCCTACGCCCGGGCTGGGCCTGATTCATGGCGAAGTCGTCAAGTTTGATCTGGCCGGAAAAATCCAGCCCGACGGCAGCCGCTACAAAGTTCCGCAAATGGGCTGGAACCAGGTTTACCAGTCGCGACCCGACGGCGTACACGCCCATGCGCTGTGGGCCGGCATTCCCGACGGCGCGTATTTCTACTTTGTGCACAGCTATTACGCCCGTCCGTCGGATGCGCGCCACATCGCGGGCGAGGCGGACTATGGCTCGCGCTTCGCGGCAGCGATCGCGCGCGATAATATTTTTGCAACCCAGTTTCACCCCGAGAAAAGTGCTGACCACGGATTGGCCCTGTACCGCAATTTCCTGCACTGGAATCCCTGAACTGCCTTTGCCACCTTTTTTTCCGCGATTGCACCCTGAGGCCAGGGGGCATCATTTTTTCAACCTTTCCAACTGATTTCTTTTAGCCCAACATGTTACTCATCCCCGCGATTGACCTGAAAGATGGTCACTGCGTTCGCCTGAAACAGGGCGACATGGACCAGTCCACCATTTTCAGTGAAGATCCTGCAGCCATGGCGCGCAGCTGGGTTAACAAGGGCGCGCGCCGCCTGCACCTGGTGGACCTGAATGGCGCGTTTGCGGGCAAGCCCAAAAACGAAGCGGCCATCAAGCGCATCCTTGCCGAGGTAGGTAACGAAATCGACGTGCAGCTGGGCGGCGGCATTCGCGACCTGGACACCATCGAGCGCTACCTGGACGCCGGCCTGCGCTACGTCATCATCGGCACCGCCGCCGTCAAAAATCCGGGCTTTCTGCAGGACGCCTGCACCGCATTTGGCGGCCACATCATCGTTGGCCTCGACGCCAAGGACGGCAAGGTCGCCACAGATGGCTGGAGCAAGCTGACCGGTCATGAAGTGGTTGATCTGGGCAAGAAATTCCAGGACTACGGTGTCGAGTCCATCATTTACACCGACATTGGCCGCGACGGCATGCTCAGCGGCATCAACATTGAAGCCACCGTCAAGCTGGCGCAGGCGCTGACGATTCCCGTCATCGCATCGGGTGGCCTGTCGAACATGGCCGATATCGACGCGCTGTGCGAGGTCGAAGACGAGGGCGTGCAGGGCGTGATCTGCGGCCGCTCCATTTACAGCGGCGACCTGGACTTTGAAGCGGCCCAAGAGCGCGCTGACGAGTTGAACGGATGAACATGGTTGTGACGCGCAACAGGTTTTGTCGCCAGGCAGCGGTGCACGCCTGTGGCGCCTCTGCGCGGCAGCCGGGGCCGCGGAACCGGCTTTGCCGGGCCGCAGGCGCAGCGGCCCCCTCGGGGGGCAGGAAGCCACACGCAGTGGGCGACCGTGGGGGCATATGTTAGCCAAACGCATCATCCCCTGCCTCGACGTGACTGGTGGCCGCGTCGTCAAAGGCGTCAATTTCACCCAGCTGCGCGATGCCGGCGACCCGGTTGAAATTGCCGCCCGCTACAACGACCAGGGCGCCGACGAACTGACGTTTCTCGACATCACCGCCACCAGCGACGAGCGCGATCTGATATTGCACATCATCGAAGCCGTGGCCTCGCAGGTATTTATTCCGCTTACCGTGGGCGGCGGGGTGCGCACGGTTGAGGACGTGCGCCGCCTGCTCAACGCTGGTGCTGACAAAACCAGTTTCAACTCGGCCGCGTTGGCCAATCCGCAGGTGATTGAAGACGCCTCGGCCAAATACGGTGCGCAGTGCATCGTGGTCGCCATTGACGCCAAACGCCGCAGCCTGGAAGACGCCCAAACGCGGGGCGCGGGCTGGGACGTATACAGCCACGGCGGCCGTAAAAACACCGGTCTTGACGCCGTGGCCTGGGCCAGCGAGATGGCGCGGCGCGGTGCGGGTGAAATCTTGCTGACCAGTATGGACCGCGACGGCACCAAGTCGGGCTTTGATCTGGCGCTGACCCGCGCTGTAAGCGATGCGGTCAGCGTGCCGGTGATTGCCTCGGGCGGCGTTGGTAACCTCGACCATCTGGCCGACGGTATTCAGATCGGCGGTGCCGATGCGGTGCTGGCGGCCAGTATTTTTCACTACGGCGAATACACCGTGCAGCAGGCCAAGCGCCACATGGCGGAGCGCGGCATTCCGGTCCGGCTCTAAATTTCAAGCCTTTCAGGCCTTCAGTCCATGATGGATGGGCGCAAGCAGCTATTAATTAAATAGCAGTCAATGTGCGTGGCCTGACGCGGCAGCGGCTCACCATAATCGCGGACAATACAAATCATGAATTGGTTAGACACTGTCCGTTGGGACGACAAGGGCCTGGTGCCGGTCATTGCACAGGAAGCCACCAGTGGCGATGTGCTCATGTTTGCCTGGATGAACCGTGAGGCGCTGCAAAAAACTGCAGAAATCGGTCAGGCGGTGTATTTCAGCCGCTCGCGCGGGCGCTTGTGGCACAAGGGCGAGGAGTCCGGCCATTTGCAGACGGTGCATGAGATCCGGCTCGACTGCGACAACGACGTGGTGCTGCTCAAGGTCACGCAACTCGGTCACGAGCCCGGCATTGCATGTCACACCGGTCGCCACAGCTGTTTTTTCAGCCTTTACAAAGACGGTCAGTGGGTCGTCACCGAGCCGGTCCTGAAAGACCCTGGCAGTATCTACAAATAGCTTTTATATATTCCCTATGTCCTCCAACGATACCCTTGAGCGCCTGACGAAAATCATCGAAAGCCGCAAACCGGCCCAAGGTGGCGACCCGGACAAAAGCTATGTGGCCCGGCTGCTGCACAAAGGTCCAGATGCCTTTTTAAAAAAAATCGGCGAAGAAGCCACCGAAACTGTGATGGCCGCCAAGGACATTGACCATGGCGGCCCCACCGCCGAGCTGAAGGGCAAGCTGGTCGGGGAGGTGGCTGATTTGTGGTTTCACAGCCTGATTGCGCTGGTTCACTATGGCCTCACACCCGCTGACGTGATGGCTGAACTGGAGCGCCGCGAAGGCACCAGCGGCATCGAGGAAAAAGCACTGCGCAAGGCGCAGCATCGCGAGGCGGCTGAAAAGTCCTGAAGTTCCTTTTCAAAGGAAGCTGAATTATGCAAACCCATCTGGCCGAAATCGAGGACAAAACCTCCAATGACCGCATCGTCATGCATGTGCTGTATGGCCTGCACACGCTGGCCTGGTTCAGTGGCGGCGTATTCGCGGTCATCGCGCTCATCGTCAACTACCTGCGTCGCGCAGACGAGCTCGATGCACTGTACCTGGCCCATCACACTTACATGATTGCCACCTTCTGGTGGACCTTGCTGTGGCTGGTGCTGCTGTCGCCCCTGTGGCTGCTGCTGGTGTTTCCAGGCGCTATTGCCTACGGCGTCATCTGGCTCTGGTATCTGTACCGCTGCATCAAGGGCTGGATGCGCTTTAATGACCAGCGGCTTCCCTGAGCGGCGCCACGGTTTTTCTGGTTTCCTGAAACATTTCTTCCCGCAAGCATTTCGAACAAACGCATGAGCCATTCAGACAATTGCATTTTCTGCAAAATCGCCGCCGGCGCCGTTCCCAGCCGCAAGGTCTACGAAGACGACGAACTGTTCGCCTTTCACGACATTCATCCCTGGGCGCCGGTGCATTTCATGATTATTCCCAGGCTGCATATCCCGTCGATGGCGCAGGTCGGCCCTGAGCATGCGGCACTGTTGGGCCGCATGATGGTGCTGGCGCCCCGACTGGCGCTGGAGCAGGGCTGCACGCCCTACCCGGAAGGCGGCTTTCGCATCGTCCTCAATACCGGCGACGTGGGCGGACAGGAGGTGCATCATCTGCATATGCATGTCATCGGCGGCCCCCGTCCGTGGCTGAAAGGCTGACCGGAGATTGACGCTTAGGGGAACCCTTGCGCCTGCAGCGGCACTAACGCTAACCTGCAGACTGAGAGGGTCATAGGCGCTGGTCATGCTGCGCCTTTAGAATCACATGATTGTGTGCAAATTAGCCAATTGGCAATTACAGATTAGGAGCAAAACATGGGTGGATTTTCCATATGGCACTGGTTGATCGTGCTGTTGATCGTGGTGATGGTGTTCGGCACCAAAAAGCTGCGCAACATGGGCAGCGACCTGGGCGGCGCCGTCAAGGGTTTCAAGGACGGCATGAAAGAAGGCGGGCAGGCCCCGGCGGACGAAAAACCTGTTGTGTCGGCCGGCCAGGTCACCAGCGCCCAGGCAGCGGACAAAGCAGAGCGGAACACCATTGACGTCGAAGCCCGGCAAAAGTCCTGATTCGCACGCTGTTGATGTCTGTGCTGAATTTTCTTGCGCCTGATCCGCTGTGATTGATCTCGGAATCTCCAAAATCGCGCTGATCGGCGCGGTGGCGCTGATCGTGATTGGCCCGGAAAAGCTGCCGCGCGTGGCCCGCACGGTGGGGATGCTGCTGGGCAAGGCGCAGCGCTATGTGGCCGATGTGAAGCAGGAAGTCAATCGCTCCATGGAGCTTGACGAGTTCAGGAAAATGAAAGAAAACGTCGAGGAAGCAGCCCGCGACGTCGAAAACTCGATCAAGACCAGCGCCAGTGATTTTGAAAAATCATGGGCTGAAACCACGGGCACCGCTTCTGCCGGCGAATTGCCCGGCTTTGAGGTGTATCCCGAATACCGGCATCCGAAAAAAAAATGGCGACTCAAGCAGGGCGCGACACCGCAGTGGTTCAAGGCCCGTTCGGGTGTGCGCACCAAGGCGCAGTCTGGCGCGGCCCGCGTGGCCCGCTTTCGCCCGCAGTCGGGCCGCAAGGCCTGACCTTTTGAGGCTCTTTCCTCCTGATTTTCTTTCTGCGCGCGGCCCGGCGCAAATAACCCAGCGCATACTTCTTTCATGAGTGACCTCAATCCCCCCGGTAGTGACAAGCCCGACGAACTCGCCGGCACCGAGCAACCCTTTGTGCAGCACTTGGTGGAGTTGCGCGACCGGATGATCAAGGCGGTGATTGCGATCGGCATCGCCGCCGCCATTCTTGCGCTGTTTCCCGGCCCTGGCGCACTCTATGACCTGATGGCGGCGCCGCTGGTGGCCAGCCTGCCCAAGGGTGCGACGCTGATTGCGACCAACGTCATTTCGCCGTTTGTGGTGCCCATCAAGATTCTCTTCATGGCAGCCTTCATGATCGCGCTGCCGGTCGTTCTTTACCAGGTCTGGGCCTTTGTGGCGCCGGGCCTGTATTCGCACGAGAAAAAACTGATCATGCCGCTGGTGGTTTCCAGCACGCTGCTGTTTTTCGCCGGTGTGGCTTTTTGCTATTACTTCGTGTTTGGCCAGGTGTTCAAGTTCATCCAGAGCTTCGCACCCAAGTCGATCACAGCCGCGCCTGACATTGAGGAATACCTCAATTTCGTGCTCGGCATGTTCCTGGCCTTCGGCCTGGCGTTTGAGGTGCCGATTGCCGTTATTTTGCTGGTGCGCATGGGTGTGCTCACGGTGGCCCAGTTGCGCCAGTACCGGGGTTATTTCTGGGTGATTGCGGCCATTGGCACCGCGCTGGTCACGCCGCCCGACGCGGGCTCGATGATCATGCTGCTGGCCGTGGTGGGCGGCCTGTACGAAGTGGGCATTCTGGCTGCGCAGGTGTTCGTCAAGCACACCAAAGCGGCCGACGCTGATAGCGACACCGAAGTCGCCAAGCCCTGAGCTTTCCGGTCTGCTTCTTCCTTGGCCCGCTGTTCCTGTGCGAGATCAAGTGCTGAACTTGCCTTTCGCCCAAGGGATGCGGGTGTAGGGTGCTATTAAATCGGTAGCTATTCGGCGGCGCATCACCCAGTCAGTCCCTGAACGCTCAAGGCTCGGCTATCAGCTATCAGCTATCAGCTATCAGGTTTAAGTCCGCTTCAGCGCTGAACCTTGGGTCGCTGGCGTTTGCCGGGCGTCACGGAAACCTCGATCGGGCCGTTGCCGCGCAGCACGGTCAGCGGCGCCGGCGTTCCGGGCTTGAGGGCCGCCACGGCGGTCAGCAGCTGGCTCACATTGCCGACCGGCTTGCCGTTGACGGCCGTGATGACGTCACCGGGCCGAATACCGGCTTGCGCGGCCGGGCCGTTTTGCAGCACGCCGGTGATGATCACGCCGCCCGCCTTCGCTGCTTCAGGCTTGAGCTTGAAGGCCTCGGCCAGTTCGGCATTCAGCTCTTGCGGCTCCACGCCAATCCAGCCACGCGTGACCTGGCCGTCTTTCACGATGCCGTCGAGCACCTGCTTCGCCGTTGACACCGGAATGGCAAAGCCAATTCCCATGGAGCCGCCCGAGCGCGAGTAAATCGCGGTGTTGATGCCCATCAGGTTGCCGTTGATGTCAACCAGCGCGCCACCCGAGTTGCCGGGGTTGATGGCTGCATCGGTCTGGATGAAATTCTCGAAAGTGTTGATGCCCAGCTGGTTGCGCCCCAGCGCGCTCACGATACCGCCGGTGACGGTCTGGCCCACGCCAAAGGGGTTGCCAATGGCCAGCACCGGGTCGCCCACCTGCAGCGCATCGGAATTTCCCAGCAAGATGACGGGCAATTTGTCGAGTTCGATTTTGAGAATGGCCAGGTCGGTGTCGGGGTCGGTGCCAATGACTTTGGCCTTGGCTTTGCGGGTGTCATTGAGGATCACCTCGATGTCGTCCGCGCCCTCCACCACATGGTTGTTGGTCAGGATGTAGCCGCTGCTGCTCACGATGACACCGCTGCCCAGACCGACCTGCGGCTCACCAGAGCCCTGATCGCCGAAGAAAAACCTGAACCAGGGATCGTCCGCCTGCGGATTCCTGACCGCGGCCTTGCTGGTGTTGATGCTGACCACCGCCGCTGAAGCCACTTTGGCGGCAGAAGCGAAGCCTGCACCAACGGTGGCACTCTGCACGCTGGTGGCGGGTGCCTCGATGACAGACACGCCGCCTGAGCCGACGCCTTTATTTAGCCACTGGGGCTGGAGCGTTGCGACGACAAAATACGCCGCCACCAGGACGGTGACGGTCTGGGAAAAAAGGAGCCAGATGCGCTTCATGGATGTAAAAGGGTCAGCAGGCGTGAAAAGGAGGGTAAAAGCTGTGGCGGTGCCGGTGCGGCGAACGCCAAGCATCTATTGTGCCTCCATGCCGGGTGATTCCGCATTGACTCGATGCCAGCGCCTGCCTTGAGTTGAAAAGAGAACAGGAAACAGCGACATGGCGCGCCGGCCTGAGACAATCACGGCATGAGCACCACGAGACAGGATTTGCTGCAGGCCTTTGATGCGCTTTTGCAGCCCGCGCGCTTCAAGGACTATGGCCCCAACGGCCTGCAGGTTGAGGGGCGAGGGCAGATTGGCAAAATCGTCTCGGGCGTCACCGCCAGCCGCGCCTTGATTGAAGCGGCAATTGCCGCGCAGGCCGATGCCATCTTTGTGCATCACGGCCTGTTCTGGCGTGGCCAGGACGGCTGCGTCACCGGCTGGATGAAGCAGCGCCTGGGGTTGCTGCTGGCTCACGACATCAATCTTTTTGCCTACCACCTGCCGCTGGATGCGCACCCTGAACTGGGCAACAACGCGCAACTCGGCCTGCAGCTCGGCTTGAAAGCCACTGCCCGTTTTGGTGAGCAGGAACTCGGCTTTCTGGGCGGAAGATCCGATGGCGGCAGCTTTTCCAGCGCTGGTGAGCTGGCGGAACACATAGAAAATGTGTTGAATCGACCTCTGGTCCAGGTGGGGCGGGAGAATGTAGCTATAAAAAACATAGCATGGTGCAGCGGCGGCGCGCAGGGCTACTTTGAAGCCGCGATTGCCGCGGGGGCCGATGCCTTCATCACCGGCGAGATTTCCGAGCCGCAAGCGCATTACGCGCGCGAGATGGGCGTCGCCTTTATCGCCTGCGGCCACCATGCGTCTGAGCGCTATGGCGCGCCGGCCGTGGCGGCGCAGGTCGCGGCGCATTTCGGACTGGCGCATCAGTTCATTGATATAGACAACCCAGCATGACGACTAAAACCAAGCCTCTGCTCATCACCATGGGCGATGCTGCCGGCATCGGCCCGGAAATCATCGCCAAGGCGTTTCGTGACTCACCGGCCGAGATGGCGGGCTGTGTCGTGGTGGGGGATGTGGCGACAATGCGCCGCGCATCCGCGCTGGCGGCGCAGGCCGCGGGGACGCTGGCGCTGCCGGTCGCGCAGCTCAATTGCCTGGCCGACCTGGACTCGGTACCACCGAGTTGCATTGGCGTGCTGCAGGAATGTGAGCTGCCTGCGCCCGTTCCGTATGGGCTGGTGAGCAATTTGGCGGGAAAAGCTGCGGCCGAGTGCATTGTCTGGGCGGCCCGCGCCGTGCTGGCGGGGGAGGCGGCCGCCATGGTCACGGCGCCGATCCACAAGGAAGCGCTTGCGGCTGCAGGCGGCTGGGTCGCGGGTTTTCCGGGGCACACCGAAATGCTGCAGGCCGAGGCCGCTGCGTATCTAGGCAAGCCCATCAGCGAGGTGCCGGTGCGCATGATGCTGGCCAATGACGAGCTTAAAACCGTCCTGGTGAGCATCCATATGTCGCTCAAACGCGCCATCGAGGCGGTAACTTTTGACAATGTGCTGCAGACCCTGCGTATCACACACCGCGCCGTGAGTGCCAGCCTGGGAAGAGCGCCGCGCATTGCAGTGGCGGGCCTGAACCCGCACGCGGGCGAGGGCGGGCTGTTTGGCAGCGAGGAGCAGCTGATTATTTCCCCGGCCATCGCTGCGGCTCGCGCAGAAGGCCTCGATGTGCATGGACCCTTCGCTCCCGACACGGTCTTCATGCGGGCGCGCAACACGGCGAACAAGCCGGGCGAATTTGACGTGGTTGTGGCGATGTACCACGATCAGGGACTTATTCCGGTCAAGTACCTGGGGGTGGAGCAGGGCGTCAATGTCACGCTCGGCCTGCCGCTGGTACGCACCAGTCCCGATCATGGCACGGCGTTTGACATCGCCGGCACCGGCCGGGCCGACGCTTCCAGCCTGCTTGCGGCGATCCGCATGGCGCGCCAGCTGGCTGTGTAGCCCAGGATGCCGGTAAAAATTGCTGATCGCCCAATAAAAATGGACGTAGTTTGCTATCTAACTGATAGCAAAAAAGCTTAGCGTTTCAGGCTGTCGCGGATTTCGCGCAGCAGCACGATGTCTTCAGCCGGTGCGGCGGCCGGGGCTTCTTTCTTGAGGCGGTTCATCTGCTTGACCATCATGAAGATGATGAACGCCAGGATGATGAAGTTCAGCGCCACCGTGATGAAGTTGCCGTAAGCGAACACTGCGCCGGCCTTTTTGGCCTCGACCAACGGCAGTCCCGCCGCCTGACCGGCCAGCGCAAGGTAGTAGCTCGAGAAATCGAGCCCGCCAAAGATCTTGCTCACCAGCGGCATGATCAGGTCGCCGACGACGGAATCGACGATCTTGCCAAAGGCCCCGCCTATGATCACGCCGACCGCCAAGTCCATCACATTGCCCTTGGCTGCAAATTCCTTGAATTCCTGCATTATTCCCATGGTGTTCTCCGGTTGTTTTTTCATGCGCCGACCGCGTCTTTCGGGTGTCGCAAAGCGATTATGCGGCTTGGGCGTGAACCCGAAAGAGGCTCCGGGAGTTTGCTTGCAACAAAGTATGAAGCGGGCTGTCAAATGCGGTCATCCACACGTCAGGGCGTCCTGAATGCGGCCTGTAGCCTTGAAAAGCGACTTCACGCTCCGCTACAATTGCCGGCTGACCACACTATGCCTTTTTCAAGCCAGCTCTTGAAGGACTTTCATGACCCAAGCAAGCGTAATCGGTGTGCCGCACGGCGCGCCTCTCGACAAAGATAAAAGAAACTGGATCGTCGCCACCTGCGCGGTGGGCGGTGCAGGCGTTGCCGCCGTTGCCGTGCCCTTTGTGAGCACTTTTCAGCCTTCTGAAAAAGCCAAGGCGGCCGGTGCGGCCATTGAAGTCGATATTTCAGCCATCAAGCCGGGTGAGAAAATGACCGTCGAATGGCGCGGCAAGCCCGTCTGGATTGTGCGGCGCACGCCTGAACAGCTGGCTTCCCTGCCCAAACTCGATGCCTTGCTGGCTGACCCGAAATCGGAGCGCAAGCAGGACGAATTGACGCCCGCTTACGCCCGCAATGAAGGCCGCTCCATCAAACCCGAGACGCTGGTGGTTGTGGGCATCTGCACCCACTTGGGTTGCTCGCCTTCCGACAAGTTTCAGACCGGTGCACAGCCTTCGCTACCGGACGACTGGGCTGGCGGCTTTCTCTGCCCCTGCCACGGCTCGACCTTTGACATCGCCGGCCGCGTCTACAAGAACAAACCTGCGCCAGACAATCTGGAAGTGCCTCCGCACATGTACCTGTCGGACACAAAGTTGCTGATTGGTGAAGACAAGAAGGCCTGAGGGCGCACAAACTCCTTCACAAGACCTTGCGGCCAGCGCCTGGCGATCCGCCGTCCCGGCACTGTAACAAGCGCTAGCCTAAGAACCCCACCGAACCAGGATCAGTTATGGCTGAATTCAAAGAAATATCCCCCGATGCCCCAATCGCTGCCAAAGCGATGAACTGGCTTGACAACCGTTTCCCCGCCAGCAAGCTCTACAAAGAGCACATGAGCGAGTATTACGCGCCCAAGAACTTCAACTTTTGGTACATCTTTGGCTCGCTGGCCATGCTGGTGCTGGTCATCCAGATTGTTACCGGCATTTTCCTGACCATGAATTACAAGCCTGAGGCGTCCCTCGCTTTTGGCTCGGTCGAGTACATCATGCGAGATGTGCCTTGGGGCTGGCTGATCCGCTACATGCACTCCACGGGTGCGTCGGCCTTCTTTGTGGTGGTCTATCTGCACATGTTCCGCGGCCTGATTTACGGCAGTTACCGCAAGCCGCGCGAGCTGATCTGGGTTTTTGGCTGCGCGATTTTCCTGGCGCTGATGGCCGAAGCTTTCATGGGTTACCTGCTTCCCTGGGGCCAGATGAGCTACTGGGGTGCCCAGGTTATCGTGAACCTGTTTGCAGCCATTCCGTTTGTCGGCCCTGACCTGGCGCTTCTGATTCGCGGCGACTATGTGGTCGGGGATGCAACGCTGAACCGCTTCTTTGCCTTCCACGTCATTGCCGTGCCCCTGGTGCTGCTGGGTCTGGTGGTTGCGCACATCATTGCCCTGCACGAAGTCGGTTCCAACAATCCCGATGGCGTCGAAATCAAGGGACCAAACGCCCCGCGCGATGTCGATGGCCACCCGCTGGATGGCATTCCCTTCCATCCCTACTACACGGTGCATGATATTTTTGGCGTCAGCATCTTCCTGATGATCTTCTCGGCCATCATTTTCTTTGCACCCGAATTCGGCGGCTATTTCCTGGAGTACAACAACTTCATCCCTGCTGACCCGCTGCAAACGCCATTGCACATTGCCCCGGTCTGGTACTTCACGCCCTTCTACTCGATGCTCCGCGCCATTACCGGCGAGATGATGTATGCGCTGATTGCCTGCGTACTGGCGGGTGCGGTGCTGGGTGTGGTCAAGGCCAAAGTTGCCAACCTGGCCAAGGCCATCATCGTCGGCGCTGCCGTGGTGCTGGTGGCTGCCATGCTGTTGATTGATGCCAAGTTCTGGGGCGTGGTCGCCATGGGCGGCGCTGTGGTCATCCTGTTCTTCCTGCCCTGGCTGGACAAAAGCGAAGTCAAGTCCATCCGCTATCGCCCGACCTGGAATAAATACCTCTATGGTGTTTTTGTGATCAACTTCCTGATCCTGGGCTACCTGGGTGTTCAGCCACCTTCGGCGATTGGCGGGCGCGTGTCGCAAGCGGGAACTCTGTTCTACTTCGGCTTTTTCCTGTTGATGCCGTGGTGGAGCCGATTGGGCACCTTCAAGCGCGTTCCCGATCGCGTGACATTTTCCGCCCATTGAGCTGGAGACCAACAACCATGAAAAAACTTATTCTCGCCCTGATTGCCACGATCGGTTTGGTGGCTGGTGCACAAGCCGCAACGGGCGGACTTGCCTGGGACAAAGCACCCAGCAAGACCAATGACGTGGCAGCCCTGCAAAATGGTGCCAAGCTGTTTGTCAATTACTGCCTGAACTGCCACTCGGCAGCCTTCATGCGTTTCAATCGCCTCAGGGACATCGGCCTGAGCGAGCAGCAGATCAAGGACAACCTGCTCTTCACCACTGAAAAAGTGGGGGACACCATGAAGTCTGCGATTGACCCTAAACAGGCTAAGGCCTGGTTTGGAGCCCTTCCGCCCGACCTGACCGTGATTGCGCGTTCGCGTTCCGGCGCAGGCGGCACTGGTGCGGATTACCTCTACACCTACCTGCGCACCTTCTATCGCGACGATACCAAGGCGACTGGCTGGAACAATCTGGCTTTCCCCAATGTGGCCATGCCTCACGCGCTGTGGGAGCTGCAGGGTGAACGCAAGCCGGTGTACTTCGAGCAGGAAGAACACGGCCATAAAGTGTCTGTGTTCAAGGGCTGGGAGCAGGTCACGCCCGGCAGCATGACGCCGCTGCAATATGATCAGGCCATGGGTGATCTTGTCGGTTATTTGCAATGGATGGCTGAACCGGCCCAAAATACTCGCGTCCGAATTGGCGTCTGGGTGCTGATTTTCCTGCTCTGCTTCACTTTTGTTGCCTGGCGCCTCAATGCGGCGTACTGGAAAGACGTCAAGTAAATTTTTCGCCGGGGTAAGGCCTCGGCGCCTTCTGGAGTGGATGCTTTCAATGTATCCACTCCTTTGCATTTAGGAGTTCCGAATCATGATGGTCCTTTATTCAGGCACAACCTGCCCCTTTTCGCACCGCTGCCGTTTTGTGTTGTTTGAAAAAGGCATGGATTTCGAAATTCGCGATGTTGATCTGTACAACAAGCCCGAAGACATCAACGTGATGAACCCGTACGGCCAGGTTCCGATTCTGGTCGAGCGTGACCTGATTCTGTACGAATCGAACATCATCAACGAGTACATCGACGAGCGTTTCCCGCACCCGCAACTCATGCCCGGCGACCCGGTCGACCGTGCGCGCGTTCGCCTGTTCCTGCTCAACTTTGAAAAAGAGCTGTTCGTTCACGTCAGTGCGCTCGAGTCGCGTGCCTCAAAAGGCAATGAAAAGGCGCTTGAGAAATCCCGCGCGCATATTCGCGACCGCCTGACGCAGCTGGCACCGATTTTCCTGAAAAACAAGTTTATGCTGGGTGACAACTTTTCCATGCTGGACGTGGCAATTGCACCGTTGCTCTGGCGTCTGGATTACTACGGCATCGACTTGTCAAAAAATGCCGCGCCACTGCTCAAATACGCCGAGCGCATTTTTTCGCGCCCCGCCTACATTGAAGCGCTGACGCCATCCGAAAAGGTCATGCGCAAGTAATTGCGGCATTGAATATCAGGAACAGGCATCTTGGCTGAACTCATGAACCCGCCGGACTCCACGTCAACGCGCCCGTATCTGATACGCGCACTCTATGAATGGTGTACAGACAACGGCTTTACGCCCTATGTGGCCGTCGCCGTGGATGACACGGTGCAGGTGCCGCGCGAGTATGTGAAAAACAACGAAATTGTGCTCAATATCGGTTTTGATGCGACCAGTTCGCTCACGCTGGGTAACGAGTTTATCGAGTTCAAGGCGCGGTTTGGCGGCAGTGCCCGGGAAATCCTGGTTCCCATCAGCCATGTAATTGCCATCTATGCCCGTGAAAACGGGCAGGGCATGGCCTTTCCGGTGGATACTGCGCCAAAAGGCAATGCCGCAGTTAGTGACGCGGGCTCGTCTGCGGCGGCACGACCTGCGTCCGCCGCAGGATCCTCCGCGCCAGGTCCGTCTGAAGCGCCGGAAAGCAAGCTCATGCAACTGGTACCCGAGAGTACGCCGGGCTTGAATGCGACAGAGGGATCCGACTCCCCCGAACCCCCGACACCGCCGTCACGTCCACGGCCCTCGCTCAAGCGGGTGAAGTAGAATACGAGTTGTGCCGCTTTAGCTCAGTTGGTAGAGCAACCGCCTTGTAAGCGGTAGGTCGTCAGTTCGATTCCGACAAGCGGCACCATCCACCAGAATTTCGTCAAAAATTCTTCAAATTGCCATTAACCCTTATAAACAGGGCGAAGTGCGCTACAAGTTCAAAAGCAAAAGCAAAAGCAAAAGCAAAAGCAAAAGCAATGTGACCGTAAAAATTGGCGGGGCGGAGCATCGCTATATCTGCATCCGGACGCTATTTTTTCGCAAACAGTATCTTTAGCCGAATTGAATTGACCTTCCACCCTTGGCGGAGCAGGCGAGTCTGGATGAGGGGAATCAACTGCCGGGTTTTTGCGGCAGCTGCGTTGCCGTTCACCAGCAGGCACCAGCTTTCGCCATCAATTGGCCCTGCCTTGACGGCAGAGCGCAGAGTCTCCGGCAGCAGGGACTCAATCGCCTTGAGCATGGCGTTGGATTCCTGGACCAATTGCGTCAGCCGAGCCAGAGATGGAGAATTCCCGATAGCCTGGTGAGCGGTAAGCGACAGCGGAAGGCGCCTGTGTGTATTCACGGTAAGCGGGGTCTGCCTGGATGGGTGCAAGCGTTTAAGTAGGTGGACAAGTGCGTTTGATTATCACGGATGCGGGTACGGGGTGCCGGCCCGGGGACATCTCGGCCATTCATGGGGGCATTATTTTTGGCAGCCCGGGTGCCGGGCAGATTAATCCAACGCCCATTGGATAGAACGGGCCACCATTCGCAATGGCCCCGTTTTATGGGGGAACAGGTCCCCCCTTTCGCACGGCGCTAAAATCAGTGGTTTGCGCACAGTTGAACTAACTGGTAGCGCACCCAACGCAAGTTCCGTACTCAATAAGGGATTTTGGCCGCATTGCCAGCTCACGGGAGCGGCCAAGCCGGCTTCGCATTTATGGCTTCCAACATACTGACAAAAATTTTCGGCAGCCGCAACGACAGGCTGCTCAAAACCTACCGTAAAACCGTAGACCAAATCAATGCGCTGGAAACCCAGTACGAGAAGCTCGACGATGCTCAGCTACGCGCGAAAACGCAGGAGTTCAAGGACCGTGTAGCTGCAGGCGAATCACTGGACGCCATTCTTCCTGAAGCCTTTGCCGTGGTGCGCGAGGGCAGCAAGCGCATCATGAAGATGCGTCACTTTGACGTCCAGATGCTGGGCGGCATGTCGCTGCATAACGGCAAGATTTCAGAAATGCGCACCGGTGAAGGCAAGACCCTCACCGCAACGCTGCCGGTTTACCTCAATGCGCTGACCTGCAAGGGCGTGCATGTGGTGACGGTCAATGATTACCTTGCCAGCCGCGATGCCCGCTGGATGGGCAAGCTCTACAACTTCCTGGGCTTGAGCGTCGGCATCAATCTGCCGAACATGTCACGCGAGGAAAAGCAGGCGGCTTACAACTCCGACATCACCTACGGTACCAACAACGAGTATGGTTTCGATTACCTGCGCGACAACATGGTGTATGAAGTGGCCGACCGGGTGCAGCGCGGCCTGAATTTCGCCATCATCGACGAGGTCGATTCGATCCTGATTGACGAGGCGCGTACGCCGCTCATCATCAGCGGCCAAGCCGAAGACCACACCGAGATGTACATCGCCATCAACAAGGTTGTGCCCTTGCTGACGCTGCAAGAAGGCGAAGCCGATCCGCGAACCGGCGAGGGTGTGACCCGACCCGGCGACTACACCATCGACGAAAAAACACGCCAGGTGTTTTTGACCGAGCAAGGGCACGAGAGCGCCGAGCGCATCCTGTTCAATCTGGGGCTGATACCCGAAGGCGCCACGCTTTACGATCCGGCCAACATTTCGTTGATGCACCACTTGTACGCGGCCCTGCGCGCCAATCTGCTTTATCACCGTGACCAGCATTACGTGGTGCAGGACGGTGAGGTCGTGATTGTCGACGAGTTCACCGGTCGCCTGATGTCGGGCCGCCGCTGGAGCGATGGCTTGCACCAGGCCGTCGAAGCCAAGGAAGGCGTGCAGATCCAGGCGGAAAACCAGACCCTGGCCTCGATTACTTTCCAGAACTATTTCCGCCTTTACAGCAAGTTGTCGGGCATGACAGGCACCGCAGACACCGAAGCCTACGAATTTCAGGAAATCTACGGCCTGGAAACCACAGTGATTCCGCCCAATCGCGTGAGCCGGCGCGAGGACCAGCTGGACCGCGTGTACAAAACCACCCGCGAGAAATACGAAGCCGCCATCAAGGACATTCGCGAGTGTTATGAGCGCGGCCAGCCGGTGCTGGTCGGCACGACCTCGATCGAGAATTCCGAAATCATCGACGAACTGCTGATCAAGGAAAACCTGCCACACCAGGTGCTCAATGCGAAGCAGCATGCCCGCGAGGCGGATATCGTGGCGCAGGCGGGGCGTCCGAAAATGATCACCATTGCCACCAACATGGCGGGCCGGGGTACCGACATCGTGCTGGGCGGCAACGTTGAAAAACTGATTGAAGCGGTGGAAAACGATGAGTCGCTGGACGCCGCTGCGAAAGAAGCTGAAATTGCCCGCTTGCGTGCCCAGTGGAAGCAAGAGCATGAGCAGGTCACCGCGCTGGGTGGTTTGCGCATCATCGCGACCGAGCGCCACGAGTCGCGCCGCATTGACAACCAGCTGCGCGGCCGTTCGGGCCGCCAGGGCGATCCTGGTTCCTCGCGCTTTTACCTGAGCCTGGACGACCCGCTGATGCGTATTTTCGCGGGCGAACGCGTCAAGTCCATCATGGAGCGGCTCAAGATGCCCGATGGCGAGGCCATTGAAGCCGGCATCGTCACGCGCAGCATCGAGTCCGCGCAGCGCAAGGTCGAAGCCCGCAACTTCGACATCCGCAAGCAGCTGCTCGAATACGACGACGTGTCCAATGACCAGCGCAAGGTGATTTACCAGCAGCGCAATGACATCATGGATGCCAGCGATCTGCAGCCGCAAATCGCCTCCCTGCGTGAAGGCTGCTTTACCGATTTGACGCGACAGTACGTGCCGGCGGAAAGCGTGGAAGAGCAATGGGACCTGGCCGGGCTCGAAAAAGTGCTGCGTGATGAATGGCAACTGGAGTCGGCGCTGCGCCAGGAGCTTGAAACCGCTGCGGCCATGACCGATCATGACGTGCTTGAAAAAGTCCTTGCCACGGCCAATGCGAAATTTGCCGAGAAACTCGAAAAGATTGGCCGGGAAAATTTCACGCAGTTTGAACGCGTTGTGCTGTTGCAAAGCATTGACAGCCACTGGCGTGAGCACCTGAGCGCACTCGATTATTTGCGCCAGGGCATCCACTTGCGCGGCTATGCACAGAAGCAGCCCAAGCAGGAGTACAAACGCGAAGCCTTTGAGCTGTTTGGCCAGCTGCTCGACAGCGTGAAAAACGAAGTCACCAAAGTGCTGATGACGGTTCAGGTCCAGTCTGGCGAACAACTGGAAGAGGCGGCGGAAGCCCTGGAAAATCGGGCTGAGAACATCGCCAACGTGACCTACACCGCACCGACTGAAACGGGTGAAGTGGAAATAACGGTCGATGAGGAGTCGCAGCGGCGGCAACAGGTCATTGCCGGCACGGCCATGCCGCGCGTGGGGCGTAACGACCCTTGCCCTTGTGGCTCGGGTAAGAAATACAAGCTTTGCCATGGCAAGCTGAGCTGACCTGCTGCGCGCGCTCGTCCTTCATTGAAGTAATCACCTGTTTTTCTGGAGTCAAGTCCATGCCTGTCAATCTGCTTGCTACCCCCGCTACGGACCTTTACCCTGTGCCAGGCGTTCGCTGGGGCATCGCAGAAGCCGGCATTCGCAAGGCAAATCGCAAAGACCTGGCTGTGCTGCTGCTGGACGAGGGCGCGTCAGTGGGGGCGGTCTTCACGCAAAACAGGTTTTGCGCCGCGCCGGTGCAAATCTGCCGCCAGCATCTGGCTAAAAATTCGGGTCAGAACCACGGCATCCGGGCCATGCTGATCAACACCGGCAATGCCAACGCCGGCACCGGCCACGAGGGACTGAGCCGCGCACAGTCCACCTGCATTGCACTGGCCCGTGCGCTCAATCTTTCGCCTGAACAGATACTGCCGTTTTCAACCGGCGTCATCATGGAGCCCTTGCCCCATGAGCGCATTGCCGCAGGGCTTCCCGCTGCGCTGGCCGATGCCAGGGCCGACAACTGGGCCAATGCAGCTGAAGCCATCATGACCACGGACACGGTGCCCAAGGCATTTTCCACCCGTATCACTTTGGGCGGCCAGGTCGTTACCATCACCGGCATCAGCAAGGGCGCGGGCATGATTCGCCCCAACATGGCGACCATGCTGGGCTTCCTGGCGACCGACGCCTGTGTGTCCCAAACGCTGATGGCGCAGCTGGCCAAGGAGCTGGCCGACGCTTCCTTCAACCGTATCACCATCGACGGCGATACCTCTACCAACGACTCCTTTGTTGTCATTGCAAGCAACCAGGCCAAACACGCGCCAGTGACGTCGCTGGACAGCCCTGATGGTCAGGCATTGCGTGCTGCCATGATGGGTATCGCACAAAAGCTGGCGCAGGCCATTGTTCGCGACGGCGAAGGTGCCACCAAGTTCATCACCGTAAAGGTTGAGGGCGGGAAAACCGGCGAGGAATGCCGCCAGGTGGCTTACGCCATCGCCCATTCGCCGCTGGTCAAGACCGCGTTTTTTGCCAGCGACCCCAACCTGGGCCGCATTCTGGCGGCCGTGGGCTATGCCGGCATCGCCGATCTGGATCAGACCCGAATTGACTTGTACCTTGATGATGTGCTCGTCGCCAAAGACGGCGGCCGTCACGGGGATTACATCGAGGCCGACGGCCAGCGCGTGATGAAGCAAAGCGAGATTACCGTGCGTGTGGTGCTGGGTCGGGGCGAAGCCGCTGACACCGTATGGACTTGCGACCTGTCTTACGACTACGTAAAAATCAACGCGGATTACCGCAGTTAAGCCACCGGGTCGCCAAGCATGAACGAGCAGTTTGAGCGCCTGATGGCGCGAGTCGAGTCCCTGATGACTCGCATCGAGTCCGTCTTGCCGCAACCCCTGTCGGCCCCCGACTGGGGTATGTCGGTTGCCTACCGTTACCGCAAACGCAGCTCCGGCCATGGCTCGCTCGAGCCTGTCAGGTATCTGGGTGCCATGCGGCTGACGGACCTGAAAGAGATTGAAGATCAGAAAGAGAAAATCCGGCGCAACACCGAGCAGTTTGTCAGCGGCAAGCCTGCCAACAACGTCTTGCTGACAGGCTCGCGCGGCACCGGGAAATCATCGCTCATCAAGGCCTGCCTGAATGAGTATTCGGCCCGGGGTTTGCGGCTGATTGAGGTCGACAAGGCCGACCTCACCGATTTACCTGACATCGTCGATGTGGTGTCCGGCCTGGCCGAAAAGTTCATCGTTTTTTGCGACGACCTCAGCTTCGAGGAAGGCGAGCCCGGCTACAAGGCGCTCAAATCTATCCTCGATGGCTCGGTGGCCGCAGCGACGCCGAATGTGCTGATCTACGCCACCAGCAATCGCCGCCATCTGTTGCCCGAATACATGATGGAAAACCTTACCTACACGCATACCGAAGACGGCGAAGTCCATCCCGGTGAAGTTGTGGAAGAAAAAATTTCCCTGTCCGAGCGTTTTGGCTTATGGGTGAGTTTTTACCCCTTCAGTCAGGACGAGTACCTGACCATCGTTGCCCAGTGGCTGTCGTCGTTTGGTGTGGATGCGCAAGCCATTGAAGCAGCACGTCCTGCCTCGCTGGTGTGGGCACTGGAGCGCGGCTCGCGCAGCGGCCGTGTAGCCTACCAGTTTGCGCGGGACTACGCAGGTCAGCAGGCCGGCATGACTTTGTGACTGGGCCGGTTCTGATTGCCGATGCGGCCCAGCCTCGCGAGGGCGGCTCAGAGCGCAAGGTGGTGGAGGTGTCTGTTGGCGTACTGATCCAGCCCGATGGGCAGTTTCTGCTCACGTCACGACCTCCTGGCAAGGTCTACGAAGGCTATTGGGAGTTCCCCGGCGGCAAGCTGGAGCAGGGCGAAAGTGTCGAGCAGGCGCTGCGCCGCGAACTGCAGGAAGAAATCGGCATCACGATCGGCACCGTTCATCCCTGGAAGATCGAGATGGTTGACTATCCGCACGCGCTGGTCCGGCTCAACTTCTGCAAGGTATTTGAGTGGACAGGTGAGTTGCAGATGCATGAAGGCCAGTCATTCGCCTGGCAAAGCCTGCCAGTGGCAGTGCAACCCATTCTGCCCGGCACTGTTCCCGTGCTGGAATGGTTTGCGCAGGAGCGCGAGTTTGCAGGGCTGAGGTGACTGCAGCAGGGCCAGCATGGCCGGCCTGCACGGCGCAGCTACACTGCGATGGGCGGCGTGCCATACCGCCCGACACGCTAAGGCCTCGCCCATGACTTTCTACCAGAGTCTCTTTGTGATTGGCCTGCTGATTGCAGCCAGCGCTTTTTTTTCTGTCGCCGAGATATCACTCGCGGCTTCGCGCCGTCTGCGCTTGCGCCAGATGGCCGACGACGGCGATGGGCGCGCCGAACGCGTGCTGCGCGTGCAAGAGCAGCCGGGCGACTATTTCACCGTGGTGCAGATCGGGCAGAATGCGGTCGCCATTCTGGGCGGCATTGTGGGCGAAGGGGCGCTGAGTCCGCACTTCAGTGCCTTTTTTGCGCTTTGGCTGGAGGCCCCCACTGCGCAGACAGCGGGCTTTCTCAGCTCGTTCCTGGTGCTTACTTCGCTGTTCATCCTGTTTTCTGATTTGTTTCCCAAGCGCCTGGGAATGGCCACACCTGAACGCCTGGCGATACGTGTGTCGCGGCCCATGGCGGTTTGTATGACCCTGCTGCGCCCTCTGGTGTGGTTTTACAGCCGCTGGGCAGATGCCCTGTTTCGCCTGCTCGGCCTGTCTTCGCTGCGCGATGACCGCATTACGTCCGACGACATTCTCGCGATGATGGAAGCCGGTGCGGTGGCCGGCGTGCTGGCCGCCCGCGAGCAGCAGGTGATTACCAATGTGTTTGAGCTTGATACCCGCACGGTGGGCAGTGCCATGTCGCCGCGCGACCGGATTGCGTTCTTCCTGCGCGACGACCCGGACTCGGTCATTCGCCTGCGCATTGCGGCCGAACCGTTTTCAACCTATCCGGTATGCGAGGGTGATATCGACCATGTCGTCGGTTATGTCGATGCCAAGGACCTGTTTCAGCGCGTACTCAACAGCCAGCCCATTTCGTTGGCCGACGACAGTCTGGTGCGCAAGGTGCTGATCGTGCCCGATCGCTTGACGCTGTCCGAAGTGCTGGAACAGTTTCGCCAGGTGCACGAAGACTTTGCCGTCATCGTCAACGAATACAGTCTGGTGGTCGGCGTGGTGACGCTCAATGATGTGATGAGCACCGTGATGGGGGACCTGGTTTCGCCCTTCGACGAAGAACTGATTGTGCGGCGCGACGAGAATTCATGGCTGATTGACGGCGTGACGCCCATAGAGGACGTATTGCGTGCGCTTGGGCTGGATCATTTGCCCCATGCCGAAGAGTACGAAACCCTGGCCGGGTTTCTGATGGTTATGCTGCGCCGTGTGCCCCGGCGTACCGACAGCGTGACCTGGGGCGGCTACAAGTTTGAAGTGCTGGACGTTGACAGCTACCGCATCGACCAGGTCATGGTGTCACGCCTTCCTGAAGTTGTTGCCAACACGGCCGCGACCGCTGTGTGAGGTTCGGCGGCAGCAAAAGCCCGGCGACCATTCAGCCGACAAGAGTGCCATTAAACAGCCAGCTGCGCCGCGCAGCAAATACCGCTTCAGGGTAGGGAGCACGGCCACGACTGCCGTTGTAGCGGCCCAGACCCAAAAAACTGTCCCCGCGTTCCCGGTCCAGGTAGTGGCGAAGGATGACGCAGCCAAAGCGCAGATTGGTCTGCATGTGAAACAGCTTGCCGGGGTCGCCATCGCCTATTACGCGAGTCCAGAAGGGCATGACCTGCATGTAGCCGCGTGCGCCGACGCTGCTCACGGCGAACTTGCGGAAATTGCTCTCGACCTGGATCAGACCCATCACCAAGGTCACGTCCAGCCCGGCACGCTTGCTTTCGTACCAGACAGTTTGCAGGAATTCTTTGCGGATTTGCCATTCCGGCATCTTCTTTTTGATGCGATTACTCATGGTACCCAGCCAGCGCAGGTAGACTAGCCTGCTCTCGGTGTCCCGGAATTCGGGCACGGGCGGGGCGTGGTTGGCAACGGCTGAACTCAGTGCCGTGCGCACCGAGTCCATGAGTGGTTCCTCGACCTGACCCCCAGCTTGTGCCTGCTCTGAAAACAATAGCGGAAAGCAACCGGCAGATAAGGATAGAAGGTAATTTCTCCTTGAAATCTGCGCTGAAACCGGGGGGGCTGAATTACCGGGGGCGGGCACTGTCATAAGGCACTGGCGAATGTCATGCCCGCTTCACAGGGCCAGTTTTCCCTTGATGAAATCAAACGCACCCGCTGCATCGATCTTGCTGGACGCGGCATCGCGGCGATGCTGGTATTCAAGCTGGCCTTCCTTCAGGCCACGGTCTCCAATGGTGACGCGATGCGGCACACCGATCAGCTCCCAGTCGGCAAACATGGCGCCGGGTCGCTCGTTACGGTCGTCCAGAATCACGTCGACGCCTGCCGCGAGCAACTCGTCATGAAGCTTGTCTGCAGCGGCCTTGACGTCCGGGAAGCGGTCCGGGCTGATCGGGCAAATCACCACGGTGAACGGAGCAATGGCATCAGGCCAGATAATGCCGCGCTCGTCGTGGTTTTGCTCAATCGCCGCTGCCGGCAGGCGCGTGATGCCGATGCCGTAGCAGCCCATCTCCAGGAATTGCGGCTTGCCGTTTTCGCCGAGGAAGGTCGCGTTCATGGCCTGGCTGTATTTGGTGCCGAGGTAGAACACATGGCCGACCTCGATACCGCGCTCGATGGCGAGCACACCTTTCCCGTCAGGTGAGGAGTCGCCAGCCACCACGTTGCGGATGTCCGCTACCAGTTCGGGCTCGGGCAGGTCGCGTCCCCAGTTCACGCCGGTGACGTGGAAGTCGGCCTCGTTGGCGCCGCAGACCCAGTCAGCCAGGATGGCGACTTCCCGATCCACCACCAGCCTGACCGGTTTTTTCAGGCTCAGCGGCCCCAGATAACCGGGCTCGCAGCCAAAGTGCTCGTCAATCTCGGCCAGGCTGGCGAAGCGGTAGCTGGCATCCAGGCCCGGCACTTTGCCGACCTTGACTTCATTCATGCTGTGGTCTCCGCGCAAGAGCAGCAGCCAGACTTGGGTCTTGATGACTTCACCCGTTTCATTTGTCTGGTCGGTGGCCAACACCAGTGATTTCACAGTGGTTTCCAGCGGAATGCCCAGCAGTTCGGCAACATCGGCGCAGGTGGCTTTGCCCGGAGTGGGTGTTTTTGCCATGACTTGCATGGCGGCCCTGCGGGGGCCTGTGGGCGCCAGCGCCTCAGCCTTTTCCATGTTGGCGGCGTAGTCGCTCGTGGGGCAGTAGACGATGGCGTCTTCACCGGTGGCGGCGATCACCTGGAACTCTTCGCTCAGATCGCCGCCAATGGCGCCGCTGTCGGCGGCCACAGCCCGGTAGCTCAGGCCAAAGCGGTCAAAAATCCGGCGGTAAGCCTGCGCCATATTTTGATAGCTGACCTTGGCCGAGGTCTGGTCGCGGTCAAAACTGTAGGCGTCTTTCATGATGAACTCCCGCCCGCGCATCAGCCCAAAGCGCGGACGACGCTCGTCGCGGAACTTGGTCTGGATCTGGTACAGGTTTTTCGGCAACTGTTTGTAGCTGCGGATGTCCTGGCGCATCACGTCGGTGACGACTTCCTCGCTGGTCGGCTGGATCACAAAATCGCGGCCGTGGCGGTCCTTGATGCGCAGCATCTCAGGCCCCATCGTCTCAAACCGGCCGGTTTCCTGCCAGAGCTCCGCTGGCTGGATCACCGGCATGCTCATTTCCACGGCACCGGCGCGGTTCATTTCCTCGCGGACAATGGCTTCCACCTTGCGGATCACCCGCAATCCCATGGGCATGTAGTTGTAGACGCCTGCACTCAGTTTTTTGATCAGCCCTGCGCGCATCATCAGTTGGTGGCTCACAATTTCTGCGTCAGCAGGGGCTTCCTTGAGGGTGGAAATGAAGAACTGGGAGGCTTTCATGGGCTATTTTTCTGGGTTTGGGGACTGTCGTCCGGCTGCGCGCTTGGCTGGAGCACCTTCGCTGTGCATAATGGACTCAGTTTAAAAAATTTGAGGTTTGATTATGCTTGACCGGGACGGTTTTCGGCCCAACGTCGGCATCATCTTGCTCAACCAGAGAAGTCAGGTATTTTGGGGCAAACGCATCCGTACCCACTCATGGCAGTTTCCGCAGGGTGGCATTGATAGGGGCGAAAATCCCGAACAGGCCATGTTCCGCGAGTTGCATGAAGAGGTCGGATTGCACCCACAGCACGTTGAGGTGCTGGCCCGTACCCGAGACTGGTTGCGCTATGAGGTGCCTGACCGGTTTATCCGCCGCGATGCGCGCGGACATTACAAAGGCCAGAAACAAATCTGGTTCCTTCTTCAGCTGGTCGGTCACGACTGGGATTTGAACCTGCGCGCAACAAACCACCCTGAGTTTGATGCCTGGCGCTGGAACGACTACTGGGTGCCGCTTGATGTGGTGGTGGAGTTCAAGCGAGGCGTCTACGAAATGGCGCTCACTGAGCTGCATCGTTTCGTGCCGCGTTCCGAGTTCCGGTTTGAGCAACGCCCGGAGCAACGCAATCGCTATCTGCGCGGCGGCCTGCACCAGCGCGATTTGCTTGCGGGTCAGGCCGCTGAGTCAAATGCCTGCTTGGGCGCTAACGCGATGCCCTCCTACCCCGCACGACCTGGCGCATCGTTTGAGTTGCCGCCTGGCGCCACTTTTGAGCCCGATCCGCAAACCAGCTTTGGCGCGGATGCATCAATGAAAAAACCATGAAATTCAAGTCGACGTCTCTTTTTGTCTGCGGGCTTTTGCTCAGCCTGAGCAGTACGGCCTGGGCCCAGTTGGTGCCGGAAGATCCCGACTGGAAAGAGTCTGAAGTGCCGCCGCCGCCAGCCTTTGATGTGGGCAAGCTGGTGACGTTTGAGGTGTCGCGCAACTCTTCACTGGTCTATGGCGTCGACCCGGCTTCCATCCGCATTTCGAAAAGCGATAGCCTGGTGCGCTATGTGATGGTGGCCACCAGCGCCAGTGGGGCGCGCAATGTGATGTATGAAGGCATACGCTGCTCTACCGGGGAGTTCAAAACCTATGCCCGCTATTCGCCGGAAGGGCGCTGGAACATGGTCGCCAATCCGGAGTGGCAATCCTTGTTTGGCAACCTGCCGTCCAGGCATGCATTGCGCTTCGCCAAGGCGGGGGCCTGCGACAACGCAGCACCGGCAACGTCGGTCGATGTATTGGTAAGACGGCTGAAAAATCCGAATTTCAGAACGACGCAATAGTTGCAACTGCAGCGGCGGCTGCGGTGCATGGCGGCATCAAAAGCCAGGTTTAGCGGCTTAGCACCAGGTTGGTACGGTGAACCATTTCAGGCTCGCCCGTATAACCCAGCAATTTTTCGAATTCCGAGGAGACTTTCCGGCAGATCAGCCGCGCTTCGGAACTGGAGTAATTGGCCAAGCCTCGCGCAATCTCGGCGCCGTCGGCATCCCTGACAGCAATCACGTCGCCTCGCGAAAAATCTCCCTGCACGGCGGTCATGCCAACTGGCAACAGGCTCTTGCCGTCCTCGCGCAATTTGCTGGCCGCGCCCGGGTCAACGGTCACCGAGCCGCGCAGCTGCAGGTGATCAGCTATCCACTGCTTGCGGGCCTGCATCTTTTGCGTAGGAGCCACCAGCAGCGTGCCAATGGCTTCGCCCTGGGTCAGTCGTATCAAGGCTTGGGGCTCGCGGCCCCATGCAATGACCGTCGAGGCGCCTGAACCTGCCGCACGTTTTGCGGCCAGGATTTTGGTGATCATGCCGCCGCTGCCAATGCTAGAACCTGCGCCGCCCGCCATGGCTTCCAGGCTGGCATCGCCAGCTTGCGCTTCATGGACAAATTGGGCGGCAGCATCCTTGCGCGGATCGGCCGTGTAAAGGCCTTTCTGGTCGGTCAGGATGATGAGCGCATCGGCTTCGACCAGATTGGCGACCAAGGCCCCCAAAGTGTCGTTGTCTCCGAACTTGATTTCGTCATTGACGACGGTATCGTTCTCGTTGATGACCGGTACTACGCCCAGTTGCAGCAAGGTCAGCAGGGTAGAGCGGGCATTGAGGTAGCGCTCGCGATCGGCCAGGTCGGCATGGGTCAGCAGGACTTGCGCGCTGCCAATGCCGTTTTCGCGTAGCTTGGTTTCGTACACCTGCGCCAGGCCCATCTGACCCACGGCGGCTGCGGCCTGCAGTTCATGAACGGCCTTGGGGCGGGTGCTCCAGCCGAGACGTTTCATGCCTTCGGCGATGGCACCGCTGCTGACCATGATGACTTCGCGCCCGTCTTGGACGAGGGCGGCCAGCTGTTCACACCATTGGCCGATGGCGACTGCATCCAGGCCCTTACCTTCGTTGGTTACCAGGCTGGAACCCACCTTGACCACAATGCGTTTGGCGTTGCGCAAAATAGGGGAGCCTGATTGATCGTGCATTTTCAGTGTTTTAAGGCATTAGCCTAATAAGTACGAGCGCTATATGCTATTGATGTTATAGCAATAGAAGCCCTCCGGCTGCCAGAAAATTGGCAGAAATTAATTGGAAGACGGTGATTTTGGCGGCTCAGGGGGCAACTCGACAAACCGTGGGTCAACCACTTCCTCGGGCTGCTCGCTTTTCTGGACTTTCTTGACGTGCTGGTAAATCGTCTTGATGAGCTGTTCGCAGCCCTCCCGTGTCAGTGCCGAAATTTCAAAGACCGGGCCTTTGAACTTGAAACGCTTGACAAAATCCTTGACAACGGCAGCGCGCTTGTCTGCGTCGATCATGTCGACTTTGTTGAGGACCAGCCAACGCGGTTTTTTATAAAGCGCCTCATCGTATTTTTTGAGCTCACCCACGATGGCCTTGGCCTGGGCGACCGGGTCGACGTTTTCGTCGAAGGGTGCCAGATCAACAATATGCAGCAGCAAGCGGGTGCGCTGCAGATGCCGCAAAAACAAATGCCCCAAGCCCGCGCCTTCTGAAGCACCCTCAATAAGGCCTGGCAAATCAGCCACCACAAAGCTTTGTTCAGGGCCGACCCGGACCACACCCAGGTTGGGGTGCAAAGTGGTGAAAGGGTAGTCGGCAATGCGCGGCCGGGCATTTGATACCGCTGAGATAAAGGTGGATTTGCCGGCGTTGGGCATGCCGAGCAGGCCGACATCGGCCAGCACTTTCAACTCAAGCTTCAGACTTTTGCGATCGCCGGGCCAGCCCGGTGTCTTGCTGCGCGGGGCGCGGTTGGTTGAGCTTTTAAAGCGCAGATTGCCAAAACCGCCATCGCCACCTTTGGCAATCAGGATTTGTTCGCCAGGCACCAGCAGCTCATAAAGAACTTCGCCGGTTTCGGCGTCGGTCAGGATGGTGCCGACCGGCATTTTCAGGATGACATCGTCGCCTTTGGCGCCGAACATGTCGGAGCCCATGCCATGCTGGCCATTGCGGGCCTCGTGGCGGCGTGAAAACCGGAAGTCCACCAGGGTGTTCAGGTTGATATCCGCAACTGCATACACGTGGCCGCCACGCCCGCCATCGCCACCGTTCGGGCCGCCGAACTCTTTGTATTTTTCGTGGCTGAACGAGACGCAGCCGCTCCCGCCATCGCCAGCGGCAATGTCAATATAAGCTTCGTCAACAAATTTCATGATGGAATGGGGTGCGAATGGAACGGTGTACTTGGGGGCAGTTTGCAAACAAAAAAGCCCCGACAGGTCGGGGCTTCGATACCATCGAAGTGATCAGCTTACGCCGGAGTCACATTGACGGTGTGCTTGTTCAGCGCGCCCTTGATTGCAAAGGATACCTGACCATCAACCAGTGCAAACAAGGTGTGGTCTTTGCCGATGCCGACATTGACGCCTGGGTGGAACTTGGTGCCACGCTGGCGCACGATGATGCTGCCTGCGTTGATCACTTCGCCGCCAAATTTCTTGACGCCCAGCATTTTGGGCTGTGAGTCACGCCCGTTTCGCGTAGAGCCGCCGCCTTTTTTCTGTGCCATTTTTCGTTACTCCTGGTACTTTACTGATTAACCGGCGATAGCGCCGATAAGCAGTTCAGTGAAGTTTTGCCGGTGACCCTGGCGTTTCTGATAGTGCTTGCGACGGCGCATTTTGAAAATGCGCACTTTGTCGTGCCTGCCGTGAGCCACGACAGTGACTGTGACAGTTGCGCCGGACACCAAGGGCGTACCAACCTTGATTGAACTGCCTTCGCCGACAGCCAATACCTGGTCAATAACGATCTCTTGGCCTACGTCCGCAGCAATCTGTTCTACTTTAATTTTTTCTCCAGCAGCAACTTTGTATTGTTTGCCACCGGTTTTTATGACCGCGTACATGTGAGACCTCGTAAATTGAGTTCTGCGGACGGATTTCCACAGAGCCAGAGAGTTTAGCATGATGCGTAAAAAATGACCAGATGAATTGGTTCTGTCATGGTTTTAGTCCCTGCAGCTCTCGTGAAGGGAGCTGCGGGGCTTTCCTATAATCTGCGCACACTTAACGTCGGGATTCCCTCTTGTCTGCCAATTCTTCCAACACCGCTGCCGCCCTTGCCCTGATTGCCGACGACATGCGCGAAGTGGACGCCGTAATCGCGCGTCGCCTGCAATCGGAAGTGGCGCTGGTCAGCCAGGTTTCGCAGTACATCATTGCGGCAGGTGGCAAGCGGCTGCGGCCAGCGCTGTTGCTGTTGATGTGCGGCGCCCTGGGCTATCGCGGCGAACAGCGCTACAACCT
The DNA here is from genome assembly GCA_963793855.1 of uncultured beta proteobacterium. Taxonomy (GTDB): domain Bacteria; phylum Pseudomonadota; class Gammaproteobacteria; order Burkholderiales; family Burkholderiaceae_C; genus Polaromonas. Next base: position 1,376,261 of record CAWCBL010000001.1, on the reverse strand, counting down.
GGCGGCTGTGCTGGAGTTTATTCACACAGCGACCTTGCTTCATGACGACGTCGTGGACGAGTCCACGCTTCGTCGTGGCCGTGCGACTGCCAACGAGAATTTCGGCAACCCTGCCAGTGTGCTGGTAGGGGATTTCCTGCATTCCCGGGCCTTTCAGATGATGGTGGATGCCGGCGACATGCGCATCATGCAAATTCTCTCTGAAGCGACCAATGTGATCGCCGAAGGCGAAGTGCAGCAACTGATGAACACACACGACGCTTCGCTCGATGAAGCCGGCTATCTGCGGGTCATCCGCTCCAAGACGGCCAAGCTGTTTGAGGCCAGCGCCAGGCTGGCAGCCTTGCTGGCGCAGTCTTCCCCGGACGTCGAGGCAAATTGCGCCGAGTATGGACAGGCGCTGGGGACCGCATTCCAGGTCATTGACGATGTGCTTGACTATGACGGCGAGGTTTCGGAAATGGGTAAAAACCTGGGCGACGACTTGCGTGAAGGCAAAGTGACGCTGCCGCTCATTATTGCGATGCAGCGCGGTACCGACGCCGAGCGCGCCACCATCCGGCAAGCCATTGAAACTGGGGGCGCCGAGCAGATGGCGCAAATTATTGCCATCGTGCAGCAGACTGGCGCCTTGCAGGCCACCCGGGACGCAGCCGCCGCAGAGGCGCAGCGCGCGCTCAATGCCTTGCAAACACTACCCAAAAACCCTTACAGTCACGCTTTGGAGCAATTGGCTTCCCAATTACTGGTGAGGCGCTCCTGACGGTTGGCTCAAGGCGGGGTGTAGCTTAGTCTGGTAAAGCGCTACGTTCGGGACGTAGAGACCGGAGGTTCGAATCCTCTCACCCCGACCATCAGGAAATCAAAGGCCGCTAAGAACATGCACTTGGCGGCATTTTTCATTTGTAAATCAATGTCTTACGCTGCAATGGCGTTCAAATTGCGACATTGACTTGCGTGCCAAGGCGGGGGTTACCAGGCGCCTAGCAGGAGATTTTTCCATGGTTACTCGTAGTTACTCATGGTTGCATATTTTTATGCATTTCTTCGCATGGTTCCAACGCTTGGCGCGATGAAAGGATGTTTTAGATTTACACCTTGTAATCAATAGACGATGATGTTTACTTGACCTAGATGCGAGAACCATGTCAGCTACCGATACTGCAATCAAAGATCCGATTTCCATGATTTTGCCTGGCTTGGGCCGGGCATTGGTCGTTGCGGGTAAGTTGGGCCAAAAGGCGGCGGAAGACATTTTCCGCAAGGCGCAAAGTAGCCGTACCAGTTTCATCGCCGAATTGACTGGCTCCGGTGCGGTCTCGGCGTTTGACTTGGCCCACATCATGTCAACTGCCTTCGGTGCTCCGTTACTCGACCTGGAGGCGATCGACGTTCAGCGTTTGCCCCAAGGCCTGCTTGATGCCAAGACTTGCCAGACTTACCGCATTGTGGTGCTGAGCAAGCGCAACAATCGTCTGATTGTTGCGACGGCGGATCCATCAGATCAGCAAGCGGCGGAAAAGATCAAGTTTTATACCCAGCTGGGCGTGGACTGGGTCATCGCTGAATATGACAAGCTGTCCACGCTGGTGGAGGCCTCAAGTGCCACGGCCACCGAAACCATGGATCGCATCATCGGCGAGGATTTTGAGTTTGATGAAGCCTCTGCAGATTTGGCATCAGCTGACGACAACGAAGCGACCGTCTCGGAGGTTGAAGATGCACCAGTCGTTAAGTTTCTGCAAAAAATGTTGCTCGATGCCTTCAATATGCGGGCTTCCGATTTGCACTTTGAGCCCTTCGAGCACACCTACCGCGTGCGTTTCCGGGTGGACGGCGAACTGCGCGAAATTGCATCGCCGCCTGTCGCCATCAAGGAAAAACTGGCGGCGCGCATCAAGGTGATTTCCAAACTGGATATTTCCGAGAAACGTGTGCCGCAAGACGGCAAGATGAAGCTGAAGATTGGCCCCGATCGTGTGATCGACTTCCGGGTCAGCACCTTGCCTACTATGTTTGGCGAAAAAATCGTCATTCGTATCCTGGATCCGAGTAGCGCGAAATTGGGTATTGACGCCTTGGGTTACGAGCCGGAAGAAAAAGAACGCTTGCTGGCGGCTATCCAGCGACCCTACGGCATGGTGCTGGTGACCGGGCCTACCGGTTCGGGTAAAACAGTGTCACTCTACACCTGCCTCAATATTCTGAACAAGGCAGGCGTGAATATCGCCACCGCTGAAGACCCGGCCGAAATCACCTTGCCCGGCGTTAATCAGGTCAGCATGAACGAGAAGGCGGGCATGACATTTTCTGTCGCACTCAAGGCCTTCTTGCGCCAGGATCCTGACATCATCATGGTCGGTGAAATTCGTGACCTTGAAACAGCCGATATTGCCATCAAGGCGGCACAAACAGGTCATTTGGTGCTGTCCACCCTGCATACCAATGATGCGCCGACCACCTTGACGCGCATGCGTAATATGGGGATCGCGCCTTTCAACATTGCGTCCAGTGTTATCTTGATTACCGCCCAGCGGCTGGCGCGGCGGTTGTGCCCTCACTGCAAGGCCCCGGCAGACATTCCACGAGAAACCCTGCTGGACGCCGGTTTCAAGGAAGACGAAGTGGATGGTTCCTGGACGCCTTACCATCCCGTGGGTTGCTCGAAGTGCACCAACGGCTACAAGGGGCGCGTGGGCATCTACCAGGCCATGCCCATTTCCGAAGAAATTCAAAGAATCGTTCTGCGTGATGGCAGCGCATTGGAGATCGCGGCCCAGGCGGAGGCGGAAGGGGTCAGAAGCCTGCGTCAATCCGGTTTGTATAAAGTTAAACTTGGCATGACTTCGCTGGAAGAGGTTTTAGGCTGCACCAATGTTTAACTCCACGCATTAAATCTGATTTTTCGGGGCGTGACTGTAGCGACGAGATGGCTTGAAGGCCGTCCATAAACTAAACGAAAAGACAACATGGCAACTGCAGTATCCAAGGGTATCAAGGAATTTGTTTTTGAGTGGGAAGGCAAGGACCGGGGAGGCAAACAGGTTCGCGGTGAAATCCGCGCTTCTGGCGAGAACCAGGTCAAGGCGTCCTTGCGTCGACAGGGCGTGTTGGCCACCAAGATCAAAAAGCGCAGCATGCGCTCGGGCAAGTCAATCAAGCCCAGGGACATTGCCATATTCACCCGCCAACTCGCCACCATGATGAAAGCTGGCGTGCCGCTTTTGCAGTCCTTTGACATCGTGGGCCGCGGCAATCCCAATGCCAGTGTGACCAAACTGCTCAATGACGTCCGAGCCGACGTGGAGACCGGGACTTCTTTAAGTGCCGCCTTTCGCAAATACCCGCGGTATTTCAACGCGCTGTACTGCAATCTGGTCGAGGCGGGTGAGGCAGCCGGTATTTTGGAGTCCCTGCTGGACCGGCTCGCGGTTTACATGGAAAAAACCGAGGCCATCAAGTCGAAAATCAAGTCGGCCTTGATGTACCCCATTTCTGTCGTGGTGGTGGCCTTTGTGGTGGTTGCGGTGATCATGATTTTCGTGATTCCCGCCTTTAAAAGCGTGTTTTCCTCGTTTGGCGCGGATCTGCCTGCACCCACGCTGTTTGTCATTGCGATCAGTGAGTTTTTTGTCGCCTACTGGTGGCTGATTTTTGGCGGTATTGGTGGCGGCATTTATTTTTTCATGCAGGCATGGCAGCGCAACGAAAAGATGCAAAAAGTCATGGACCGGCTTTTGCTCAAGGTGCCTGTGTTTGGGCCGCTGATAGAAAAGTCCTGTATCGCCCGCTGGACGCGGACGCTTTCCACCATGTTTGCGGCCGGCGTGCCGCTGGTTGAGGCGCTCGATTCAGTGGGTGGCGCATCGGGCAACTCCCTGTACGCTGATGCCACCGAAAAAATCCAGCAGGAGGTCTCGACCGGGACCAGTCTGACCGCGGCCATGGGCAACGCCAATCTATTTCCGTCCATGGTGCTGCAGATGTGCGCCATTGGTGAGGAGTCCGGTTCGGTGGACCACATGCTGGGCAAGGCCGCTGATTTTTATGAAGCGGAAGTCGATGAAATGGTGGCGGGGCTGTCCAGTCTGATGGAGCCCATCATCATCGTATTTCTGGGCACCTTGATTGGCGGTATTGTTGTTTCCATGTACCTGCCCATCTTCAAGCTAGGTCAGGTCGTTTGATGGATTTCACGGGTTTGTCGCCGGATCTGGCTGCCGTATTGGCGGGGTTCCTGGGTTTGCTCATTGGGAGCTTCCTCAACGTTGTCATTTACCGTCTGCCCAAAATGATGGAGCGGCAGTGGGCGGAGGAATGTGCCGAGTTGGGCGGGAAAACGCCGGAGCAGGTCGAAAAATTCAACCTGCTGGTGCCGCGTTCGCGTTGCTCCAGTTGCGGCCATCTCATCGGCTGGTATGAGAACATTCCTGTACTCAGCTACTTGTTTCTGCGAGGCAAGTGCTCGGTGTGCGGTACGCCTTATGGCTTGCGCTACCCGCTGGTTGAGGCTGTGACCGGCGCCCTGTTTTTCTTTTGCGCCTGGCGCTGGGGCTGGACGCCGACCTCGCTGGTCTGGTGCGGGTTTTCAGCGGCCCTGCTGGCACTGGCTGTCATTGACTGGGACACAACTTTGCTGCCGGACGACATTAGCCTGCCTTTGCTGTGGGCTGGCTTGATCGTGGCTGCGTTGCAGTGGAACCCGGCTGCCAATTTGTCGTCGGCCTTGTGGGGCGCGGTCGCCGGTTATCTCTCCCTATGGTGGTGTACTGGGCTTTCAAGCTGGTTACGGGCAAGGAAGGTATGGGCTATGGAGACTTCAAGCTGTTTGCGGCACTGGGTGCCTGGTTTGGCTGGCCCGCGCTGATTCCGATGATATTGATGGCGTCGGTGATAGGCGCCATCATCGGTATCGCGATGAAATTCTCCAGCGGGTTGCGCGAAGGTGGCTATGTGCCCTTTGGTCCCTTCCTGGCGGGCGCGGGTTTTACCGCCCTGGTCTTCGGACCGCAGTCAATTTTGCAGTTCGTCGGTTTGTGAGGTCATGCATCGGCCCATCCAGCGCATCGGCCTCACAGGGGGCATAGGCAGTGGTAAAAGCACTGTCGCTCGTGGGTTGGTCGCCTGTGGCGCAGTCCTGGTGGATGCTGATGCTATTGCCCGGCAGCTCACGGCCCCGGGCGGGGGCGCAGTGGCCGAACTGGCCAGGCAGTTTGGTGCAGAGGTCATTACGGCTGATGGCGCAATGGATCGTGACCAGATGCGACAGCTTGCCTTCAACGACCCGGCCATCAAGCTGCGGCTCGAAGCCATCGTTCACCCCCTGGTGAGTCAGGAATCCATCCGGCAATCCCGAGAGGCTGACAAGGCCGGCCGAGCTTGCATCGTCTTTGACATTCCCTTGCTGGTGGAGTCGGGGCGCTGGCGGCAGCAATTGGACCGTGTGCTGGTAGTGGACTGTCACGAAACTACTCAAATTGCGCGCGTCGTGGCTCGCAATGGCTTGACGCGGGAGACGGTCGAAAAAATAATGGCTACGCAAGCCAGTCGCGGGCAGCGTCTCGCAGCGGCCGATATATGTATCTTTAACGACGGTTTGTCACTGGAGGCACTGGACGAACTGGTTCGTCGGCTGGCCCCTCGCTTCGGGCTATGATGCGCCAAGAAACATCTTCAATGAAGCCAAGAAAAACAGCCCCGTGATTCTTTACGAGTATCCCTTCAACGAACGTATACGCACCTATTTACGGCTGGAGCACCTGTTTCGTCGTCTGGGTGAACTGCTTAAGCGGGAAAGTCCGATTGACCACCACTACGCCCTGACGACCATTTTTGAGGTGATGGATGTGGGCGCGCGGGCGGATCTGAAAACCGATGTGCTCAAGGACCTCGAAAAGCAAAAACTGGTCCTCAATGGCTACCGCGGCAATCCGGCCATTTCCGAGACGGTGCTTGATGAGGTCACTGGCCAGCTCGAAGCCTGCTTTTCTGCCGTAAACAATCTTCCCGGCAAGGTCGGGCAATCGCTGACTGAAAACGACTGGCTCATGAGCATTCGCAGCCGTGTCGGCATCCCCGGCGGCACTTGCGAGTTTGATTTGCCGGCCTACTATGCCTGGCAGCACCTGGGTGCCGCTGCACGCCAGCAGGATTTGCAGCGCTGGGTGGCCCCGCTGGTGCCGCTGGCCGAGTCCATTAATCTGCTGTTGAGGCTGCTGCGCGATTCCGGTGCACCGCAAAAAGTGGTGGCGCCCGCCGGGCAATACCAGCAAACGCTGCCGCAGGGGCGGACCTTTCAGTTGTTGCGACTGCGCATGGACTCCCGCATCGGAGCTGATTCCTGAAATCAGCTGCAATCGCCTGATGGTTTCGGTGCGCCTCATGCGCCATGAAAGCGATGACCGGCTGCACGCGAGCATCGATGACTCGATGTTTGAGTTGACACTTTGCTGCTGATTTCGGTTGACCGACCGGCATGTCCCAATCTTTTGCCCCGCTTCCGCCATGACCAAGAATTCCTTACCCGTCAAACAGTGGTCTGCCCCGCCTGTGGTGGGCCCAGTGTTTATGCGCCAGTAATCCCTTTCGTCCTTTTTGCAGCGAGCGCTGCAAAAACATCGATCTGGGGGCCTGGGCCAGCGAAGATTTTCGTCTTGCCGGCCGATACCGCCACCCGATGACCAGACTCATGGCGATCCAAAATTGCAGTAAGATTTTTCTCGCCAGAGGACGCGGTGCTCTGCCGTGTTCAGCAAGTGCAAGACAGGGAGATAAAGATGAAGCCATTCGTTGTCAAGCCGGCATGGGCCGTCATGCTTCTTGTCGCAGCGCTGATGGGCAACGCCCACGCCAAGTTGCAGCCGACCGACGCGGGCGGTGAACCGGCAAGCGGCAAAACAATAAAAAAGCCGCCAGGACTGCCAAAGCGGGTCATGTCGGCCAGATCAAGTTCCTGCCCGGCTCCCAGGAAACAAGCAGGGAACGCAGCACCCGGCTGAAACGCGAGTGCAAGGGCCGCGTCAATGCTGGCGCCTGCGAAGGCTATACGCACTAAGCTTGAGAAAAAACGCCCGAAACGGGCGTATGAAACTTCAGGCCGCGGGCGTGCCCAGCATCTGCTGCAGTTCGCCGTTCTGGTACATCTCCATCATGATGTCGGAGCCGCCTATAAACTCGCCCTTGACATACAGCTGGGGGATGGTCGGCCAGTTGCTGTATTCCTTGATGCCATTGCGGATGCCTTCGTCTTCCAGTACGTTGACGGTGGCGGGTTTGTTCACGCCGCAGGCTTTGAGCACCTGGATGGCACGGCCGGAAAAACCGCACATCGGAAACTGGGCTGTGCCCTTCATGAACAGGACGACATCGCTGGATTTGACGATTTCTTCAATGCGCTGCTGGGTAGGGTCGGTATGGCTCATGGTGAAATCCTTCGGATGGAGGGCCTCAGGAGGCCGAAAGGTCAATAATCGGCGCTTTGGCCGGGCGGTTTGGATGCAGGGAATCTGAATTCCGTTATTTGATTATCGCCGTCTGCCTGAGGCCCCGCGCCGTGCAGGGGTAGTCCGTCATTCCGGCCGTTGCCCGCCCGAGCAGCGCTCAATTCCGGCCAGATCCCGGCGGCTCTGGACCTGCGTAAAACCCTGCCGAACCAGCAATTCGCGCACCTGATCGGCCTGGTCATAGCCGTGCTCCAGCAGGAGCCAGCCACCGGGCTGCAGATGGGCGCGGTGCCTGTTCAATGATTTGCCGGATATCGTCCAGCCCGTCGACACCCGCTGCCAGCGCCTGCAAAGGCTCGTGAACCAGTGCGGCCAGATGCGGATCGGCGCTGGCAATATAGGGTGGGTTGCTGGCGATCAGGTGAAAGCATCCACTGACTTCCTGCAGCCAGCAGCTTTCGATGAACTGCACGTCCACGCGCAGCCGCCTGGCGTTTTCACGGGCAACGTTCAGCGCTTCAGCGCTTGCGTCGACGGCTGTGACCCGAGCCTCGCGGCCGGCGGCCTGAAAGCTGTGTGCGATGGCCAGGGCGATCGCGCCGCTGCCGGTGCCCAGGTCAAGAACTTCCGGCACGGGCGGCATGCCGGGCGCCTGCAGCAGGTCCAGTGACCACTGCACCAGCGTTTCGGTATCCGGCCGAGGCACCAGCACCCGGGCATCGACCTGCAACTCCAGCCCAAAGAACTCCTTGTGGCCAACGATGTAAGCCAGCGGCTCACCCTCGGCCCGGCGCAGACTCAAGGCGTGGAAGCGTCGGGCGACTTCTGGCGGCAATTCGTCGGTATCGTGGGCCAGCAGCCAGGCCCGGGCGTCAATGGGTTTGCCCAGCGCATGCAGCAGCAGCAACTGGGCGTCCAGCCGCTCCAGTCCGAGGGTCCGGGCGGCGGCCAGGGCCTGTGCGCAAGTCGTTGGTTTCACGCTCGTTCCTTGAGTTGCTATCAAAATAATAGCTGCTTGCGCTTGTATTTATTGGGTTGGAGGCTGATTTGGCTTAAGAAGCCGGATTTTGGCGGCGTCAGCCGCGTTGTCGCCGTTTCCAGCTCCGCCAGCAGTTCGGCACCCCGCGCCACCTGCAGCGCCGTGATGACGTCGTCCAAGTCGCCCTCCATGATGGTCAGCAGCTTGTACAGCGTCAGGTTGATGCGGTGGTCGGTCAGGCGCCCCTGCGGAAAGTTGTAGGTGCGGATGCGGTCGCTGCGGTCGCCGCTGCCGATCAGGCCCTTGCGCTCGGCGGCGTCTTTGGCGGCGCGCTCGCTGCGGTCCTTTTCGTGGATTCGGGCCGCCAGCACCTTGAGCGCCTGGGCCTTGTTGCCGTGCTGGCTGCGGCCTTCCTGGCACTCGGCAACGATGCCGGTGGGAAGATGGGTGACGCGCACGGCCGAATCGGTCTTGTTGATGTGCTGGCCGCCGGCGCCGCTGGCGCGGTAGGTGTCAATGCGCAAATCCGCCGGGTTGATCTGGATCGCCACGGCTTCGTCCGGCTCGGGCAGCACAGCCACGGTGCAGGCGCTGGTGTGGATGCGGCCTTGCGTTTCCGTCGCCGGCACGCGCTGCACGCGGTGGCCGCCGGATTCAAAACGCAGTTTTCCGTACACGCCCACGCCCATCGCGTCGGGCGGCCCATCGATGCGCAGCACGACCTCCTTGTAGCCGCCGAGTTCACTGGGCGACTCGCTGATGATCTCGACCTGCCAGCGCTTGCGTTCGGCAAACCGGGTGTAAAGGCGAAACAGGTCGCCCGCGAACAGGGCCGATTCATCACCACCGGCGCCGGCACGGATTTCAACGAAAGCCGCCCGCTTGTCGTCCGGGTCTTTCGGAATCAGCATCAGTTGCAGCGCTTCGTCGATTTGTGCGATATCGGCCTTGGAAGCTTTGATTTCTTCCTCCGCCATTTCTGCCATCTCAGGGTCGTTTTTGGCTTCCGCCAGCATCGTTTCGGCGCTGGCCAGGTCGGCCTCGCGGCGGGTGAGACGGTTGTATTGCTCGGCCACCACGCTGGCTTCGGCGTGTTCCCGGGTCAGCGCGCGGAAACGGTCGAGGTCGCTCACCACGTCGCTGGCTGACAGCAGCGCGTCCAGCTCATGCAGCCGCAGAAGCTGGCGGTCCAGGGTTTGGCGAAGAAAGGGTTTCATGGATGTGCAGGACCAAAAAGGCTAAAAATCAGTAAAACCTGCCAGTGAAGTGACCGGGAGGAGAGGGCGCAGTCAGTGACTGCCGCAGCGGCGAAGGCCGGCGCTAACGCTCTTGGTGTTCTTTAGCCGTTTTGGGCAATTGGCCGCGTAAAAACAGCTTGGACACCGTGTGTGCCGTAGCCTCGCGGTTGCTGGCGTCACCCGCGTGCAACTCGGCCAGCGCGCCGTGCAGCATTTTTTGGGTGAGCCCGCGGCTCAGCGCATCGAGCACCGCATCAATGGGTTCGCCCCGGGCCAGCAGCTTTTTGGCGCGAATGATCTCTGCGGCGCGCCAGGCGTCGGCCTGCGCATTGAGCTGCTGGATCAGCGGCACGGTGCCGCGCTGATCCAGCCAGTGCATGAAGTTCTGCACGCCCGCGTCGATGATGACCTCGGCTTCCGCCACGGCTGCCTGCCGGCTGTCCTTGCCGGTTTGCACCACATGCGCCAGGTCATCGACGGTGTAGAGGTAAATATCGGGCAGCGACTTGACTTCAGGCTCGATGTCGCGCGGAACGGCCAGGTCGACCATGAACATCGGCCGGTGTTTGCGCAGCTTCACGGCCCGCTCCACCGCGCCCAGGCCGATGATGGGCAGGGTGCTGGCGGTGCAGCTGATGACGGCATCAAATTCGTGCAGGCGGCTGGGTAGATCGGCCAGACGCATGACCTCGGCACCGAAGCGGCTGGCGAGCTTTTCGCCGCGTTCCAGGGTGCGGTTGGCAATCGCAATGGCTTTGGGGTTTCGGGCGGCAAAATGGGTGGCCGCCAGGTCAATCATTTCGCCGGCGCCGACAAACAGCACCTTGATGTCGCTCAGGTCCTCAAACAGCTGGCCGGCCAGGCGCACGGCGGCGGCGGCCATGCTGATGCTGTGCGCGCCGATCTCGGTGCTGGTGCGTACTTCCTTGGCGACGGCAAAAGAGCGCTGAAACAGCTGGTGCAGCGTGGTGCCCATGGCCCCCGCGTCTTCGGCGGCGCGCACGGCGTCCTTCATCTGGCCCAGAATCTGCGGTTCGCCCAGCACCATGGAATCGAGCCCGCTGGCGACGCGAAATGCGTGACGAGCGGCCTGATCATCCTGCAGGGTATAGGTGTGCGGGCGCAGCAGCGCAGGGGAAACGCCGCCGCTGTGTGCGAGCCACTCCAGCGTGCGTTCCAGGTCGTTGTAATCGCCAGCGCAGTAAATTTCCGTGCGGTTGCAAGTGGACAGCAGCGTCGCCTCGGGCTGGCGTGCCAGCGCCGCGCGCAAACCGCGCAAGGTCGGCTCAACCTGATCCAGGGCATAGGCGAAACGCCCGCGCAAATCGAGCGGTGCGGTGTGATGGTTTAGCCCCAGGGCCCAGACTGACATTCGGTGATTATAAAATTGAAGTGGGCAACAAGGGAAAGGCGGCCACAATCCCCTTTTTGACCTTGGTAGCAGCCGTTTTTGGCTATTCTCCTCGACAATGACGCGCTGATATGACCGCTTACCTGCTCATCAACCATCTGCTGAACTTCGTCGCGCCTGCCGCAATGCTCGCTTTGCTGCTGGTGGCATTGTCGCGCCTGTTCTCTCCATTTTTTAAATCAAATAGGCCGCTGGTCCATGCCTGGTGGGTGCATATTGCTATTAATTTCATAGTTGGTGTGGTGGTGCTGGCGGCCGGACTGTTGCTGCTGGGACGCGACGGAAAGATGCTGACCTATGTCGTGCTGATGCTTGCCACCGCGACCGGCCAATGGTGGCAGCTTGGCGGGTGGAAGAAGTAGCGACCAGCGACCAGGGGGATTGGCAACTTGGCCGCTTTGTTGATCTGGATCAAGAAAGTGATAGCCGCTCCCAATTGCCTCTGGACGCTTCGGGCCCTAGGCAGGGCTGAAAAAATCCACCCGGTCGGTAATGATCCCGTCGGTTCCCAGTTCAATCAGTCGCTGGGCCGCCCACTCATCATTTACCGTGTAGCTCAGGGCACGCAAGCCCGCGTCATGGGCCTGCCTGACGCTGGCGCTGTCCCATAGGGCGTGGTTGCAGACCACAGCCGCACAGCCCAGCTTGAGCGCAGTGTCCAGCCAATCTGCCCCCGTCCTGTCCAGCAGCAGGCCGCGCGGCAAACCGGGTGCGCTTTCGCCCGCACCTTCCAGCGCTTCACGCGAGAACGAAGTCAGCAGCGGCTGGATGTTCGCGCCTTGCCACAGGCGCGCTGCATGAGCGGCCACGACCCTGCCCGTATGGCGATCGGTTCCAGGAGTGGGCTTGATTTCTATGTTCAGCGCATGGCCGTTGGCACGGCAAAATCGCGCAGCATTTTCCAGCGTGAAGAGCGGCTCGCCCGCATAGGCGCGTGAGTGCCAGCTGCCCGCGTCGAGTTGCGACAGTTCGGCCCAGGGATGCTCGCCGCCCACGGCGCTGGCGTTGGTTGCCAACCCTGACTGGGCATTGGTGGTGCGCGTCAGCGTCGCATCGTGCATGAGAAACGGCACGCCGTCGGCGCTGAGTTTGGCATCGCACTCAAACATGCGGTAACCGTGCTGCGCGCCCAGCCGGAAGGCGGCGAGCGTGTTTTCGGGCGCAAGTTTGCCGGCCCCCCGGTGGGCAATCCAGAAGGGGTAAGGCCAGTTGTGAGCGCTAACTTTCATGATCATGCTTCTTATCAGAGGCGGTGGCCCGTCGCAGCGTCAAACCAGTGCAGGCGATCGGCGCGCGGCGTGACGTAAAGCGTGGCGCCAATCGTCGGTGCCGACGACAGGCTTTCGTCGGTGCGAACGATCAGGAACTCGTCGCCCATGCGGCAATACACCAGGCGCTCGGCCCCCAGCATTTCTATGGTTTCGACCTGCACCGCCCAGCCCGTGGGGCCGACTTGCAGGTGCTCCGGCCGAATGCCCAGGATGGCGCCCGGCTTGCCACCGAAGTCGGCGTTGGGGGCATTTTTAAGCAGGTTCATGGGCGGAGAGCCCATAAAACTGGCGACAAAAGTGGTGGCCGGACGGTTGTAGACCTCCTCCGGCGTGCCGAATTGCTCCATGCGCCCGGCGTTCATCACCATCATGCGCTGCGCCAGCGTCATGGCCTCGACCTGGTCGTGGGTGACGAAAAGCGAGGTAATGCCGAGTTCGCGGTGCAGCTTCTGGATTTCAAGGCGGGTCTGCACGCGCAGCTTGGCATCCAGATTGGACAGCGGCTCGTCAAACAGGAAAACCTGCGGCTGGCGCACGATGGCACGGCCCATGGCGACGCGCTGGCGCTGCCCGCCGGAAAGCGCACGCGGCTTGCGGTCGAGCAGCTGGCCCAGTTCGAGGATCTTGGCGGCCTTGTCAACGCGCGTCCTGATTTCCTCCTTGGGCACCTTGGCAATCTTCAGGCCGTAAGCCATGTTGTCAAAGACGCTCATGTGCGGGTACAGGGCATAGTTCTGGAACACCATGGCAATGTCGCGCTCGGCGGGCTCAAGATCATTGACGACCCTGCCGCCGATTTCGATCCGGCCTTCGGTGACTTCCTCAAGACCGGCGACCATGCGCAGCAGGGTGGATTTGCCGCAGCCCGACGGTCCGACGATGACGATGAATTCATGGTCGGCAATTTCGGCGCTGACGCCGTGCAGCACCGGGACCGCGCTTTTGCCGGCGCCGTAGCGCTTGATGACGTTCTGGAGGGAGAGGGAAGCCATTTGTTGAGCGCCTGTTTTTTTCTATTTTTCGGTGTCGACCAGGCCCTTGACGAACCACTTCTGCATGAGCACCACCACCAAAGCGGGCGGCAGCATGGCCAAAATGGCGGTCGCCATGACCACATTCCACTCGTTGGCGGCATCACCGCCGGCAATCATGCGTTTGATGCCGACGACGACGGGATACATGTCTTCACTGGTCGTGGCCAGCAGCGGCCAGAGGTACTGGTTCCAGCCATAGATGAACTGGATCACGAAGAGCGCCGCAATGGAAGTCTTTGACAGGGGCAGGAGCACGTCGATGAAAAAGCGCATCGGGCTCGCGCCGTCCATGCGCGAGGCCTCGGCCAGCTCGTCGGGGACGGACAAAAAGAACTGGCGAAACAGGAATGTCGCCGTGGCCGAAGCAATCAGCGGCACCGTGAGGCCGGCATAGGTGTTCAGCATGTTCAGGTCCGACAGCACCTTGTAGGTCGGCAAAATCCTCACCTCGACCGGAAGCATGAGGGTCACGAAAATCGCCCAGAAGCAGATTTTCCTGAAGGGAAAGCGAAAGTACACGATGGCAAACGCCGACAGCAGCGAGATGGAGATCTTGCCAACCGCGATCACCATCGCCGTGACAAAACTGACCCACATCATGTGGGCAACCGGGGCATTGGATCCGGCACTGGTCTCGCGCCCGAACAGCGCGGCTTTGTAGCTGTCCCACATATGCGTGCCGGGCAGCAGCGGCATGGGCGCCTGCACGATGTCCTGCGCCGTATGGGTGGACGCCACAAAGGCAAGGTAGAGGGGAAAGGCAACGATGAGCACGCCCAGCACCATCACGACATGGGCAAGAAGGCCGTGGAGGCCGCGTTTTTCAACCATGGCAGGCCTCTCGCCGGGTCGCCTCCAGAGCCAAAGCGGTGACGAAGCGCCCAACGCAATGTTTCAGTGTTGCCATCAGTATTGGACTTTCTTCTCAACGTAGCGGAACTGGATGACCGTCAGGGCCACCACAATCACCATCAGCACGACCGACTGCGCGGCGGAGCCGCCCAGGTCCATCGCCTTGAAGCCGTCGTAGTAAACCTTGTAGACCAGGATGGCCGTGTCCTTGCCCGGCCCGCCTTGCGTGGCTGCGTCGACGATGGCAAAGGTGTCAAAGAACGCGTAAACCACATTTATGACCAGCAGAAAGAAAGTGGTGGGTGATAGCAGCGGAAACTGGATGGTCCAGAAGCGGCGCCACGGGCGCGCACCGTCAATCGCGGCGGCCTCAATCAGCGATTTTGGGATCGATTGCAGCCCCGCCAGGAAGAACAGGAAGTTGTAGGAAATCTGCTTCCATACCGACGCCATCACGATGAGGGTCATGGCATGGCCGGAATTGAGCAAATGATTCCAGTCAATGCCGAATTTCCCCAGCGCATAGGCCACCACGCCGAGCGAGGGTGAAAACATGAATACCCACAGCACGGCCGCCACGGCGGGGGCTACGGCATAGGGCAGGATCAGCATCGTCTTGTAAAAAGTTCCGCCGCGGCTAATACGGTCAGCAAATACGGCCAGCAGCAGGGACAGGCTGATGCCCAGGCCGGCGACGAGAACCGAGAAAAGCGCGGTGGTCTTGAAGGATTCGACGTAGCTCGGGTCGCTCAGCAACTGCCTGAAGTTGTCAAGCCCGACGAATTCGATCGATGTGCCGAAGGGGTCCTGCTGCTGCAGGGACTGCAGGATGGCCTGCGCCGCCGGCCAGAAGAAAAACACCAGGATGACGGCCATTTGGGGCACGAGCAGCAGCCAGGGCAGCCAGCTTGACCGAAAGACAACGCGTTTTTCCATGCAGCCTTGTAAATAGAAATCCCGCCGGACCGCTCTTTGCACAGGAGCAGGCAAGGCGGGCTGAGTTTAGCCCGACAGGCGGGCCTTTTCTCACTGGATCAGGCTATCAGCCTTTGTTGGCCTTCTGGAAGCGTTCCAGCTGCTCGTTGCCGCGCTTGACGATGGTGTCCAGCGCTTCCTTTGCCGTCTTTTTGCCGTTCCAGACCTGTTCGAGTTCCTCGTCCTCTATCGCGCGCACCTGCACATAGTTGCCCAGGCGGATGCCGCGGCTCTTGTCGGTCACCTTGCGAATCATCTGCGTCACGGCGACGTCCGTGCCCGGGTTTTCCTTGTAGAAGCCCGATTTCTCAGTCAGCTGGTAAGCGGCAGTCGTGACGGGCAGATAACCCGTGCGCTTGTGGCTGGCCGACTGCACTTCAGGCGTGGAGATAAAGCTGAAGAACCTGGCGACACCCTTGTATTCGGCCGGTTTCTTGCCCGACATGACCCACAGGCTGGCGCCGCCGATCACGGTGTTTTGCGGCGCGCCCGGCACATCGGGATAGTAGGGCAGCGGGGCCAGACCATAGCCAAACTTGGCATTCTTGGCCACGTTGCCGTAAAAGCCGGACGAGGTGTTGATCATGGCGCACTCGCCGGAAACGAAGCTTGCTTCAGGAACGTTGCCGCGGCCTTTGTACACGAAGAGGCCCTGCTTGGCCATGTTCGCCAGGTTCTCGATGTGCCGCACGTGCAGCGGTGAGTTGATCTTCATGCGCGCGTCCAGTCCTGCCAAGCCGTTGCTTTTGGTCGCGAATTCAACGTTGTGCCACGACGAAAAGCTTTCCAGCTGGGTCCAGCCCTGCCAGGCGGTGGTGAACGGGCACTTGTGGCCGGAAGCCTTCAGCTTGGCTGCGGCCGCCACGACCTCAGGCCAGGTGGCCGGGGCCTTGTCCGTGGGCAGGCCGGCCGCCTTGAAGGCGTCCTTGTTGAAATAGAAAACGGTGGTCGAGCTGTTGAAGGGGAAGCTCAGCATCTGACCGTTGGGGGCGGTGTAGTAACCGGCCACTGCCGAGATGTAGCCGCTGGGATCGAATTTTTCGCCGGCATCTTTCATGACCTGCGCCACTGGAATGATCGCGCCTTTGCTGGCCATCATGGTGGCGGTGCCGACTTCGAACACCTGCAGAATATGCGGTGCATTGCCGGAGCGGAAAGCGGCGATCGACGCCGTCATCGATTCGTCGTAAGTGCCCTTGAAGGTCGGCACCACTTTGTAGTCTTTCTGGCTCTCGTTGAACTGTTTGGCCAGGTCGTTGACCCATTCGCCGTTGACCGCCGTCATGGAATGCCACCACTGGATCTCGGTCTGGGCCTGGCTGGCCAGGGGGGCAGCCAGGGCGCATGCGACCAGGGCGAGCGTGGATAGACGGTTTTTCATTGAATCTCCTGATTGGGACGCGCTATTGGCGACAGTAAAGAATGCAGTCTAAAAACAGTTTGTGACAGTTCGATT
This sequence comes from uncultured beta proteobacterium, assembly GCA_963793855.1. Taxonomy (GTDB): domain Bacteria; phylum Pseudomonadota; class Gammaproteobacteria; order Burkholderiales; family Burkholderiaceae_C; genus Polaromonas. The sequence continues at coordinate 1,359,603 of CAWCBL010000001.1, read as the reverse complement.
TAAACGATTTGGCGTTTTCTGTACAAGCGGGGTTTCCATAAGGACATTCTGGAGCCGCATCCGCAAATGTTGCGCTGCGATAATATCGGGCAACAGCGCCGGGCATGGGTCCGCAGCCGCTGAATTTTCACGATGAACGCCCCTACTACCCTCCAAGAACTGAATGCTTTTTCCGATGACGCAAAGCATCGGGAAGCACGCATCCGCGAAATCCCCTACAACTACACCTCCTTTTCCGACCGGGAGGTGGTGATTCGGCTTCTGGGTGCGCGCGCCTGGGAGCTGCTCAATCTCCTTCGGGGCGAACGGCACACCGGCCGCTCCGCGCGCATGCTGTATGAAGTGCTGGGCGACATCTGGGTGGTGCAGCGCAACCCTTATCTGCAGGACGATTTGCTGGAGAATCCCAAGCGTCGCAAGTTGCTGGTGGAAGCGCTGCAGCACCGCCTTGGCGAAATCGAGAAACGTCGCACGCCCGAGGCAGATCGCGAACGGGACGGGATTGTGGGCGAATTGCTGCTGGGCGCCCGAAAGGCCGTCAGCGGTTTTTCAGCCTCGTTCGAGGAAATCGCCAGCCTGCGCCGGCAGACCGAGCGCAAGCTGCGCAAGTTGACGCTCAAGGACAACATCAAGTTTGACGGCCTGTCGCGCGTCTCGCATGTGACCGATGCGACCGACTGGCGCGTTGAATACCCGTTTGTGGTACTGACGCCCGACACCGAAACCGAGATGGCCGGCCTGGTCAAGGCCTGCATCGAGCTGGACCTGACGATTGTTCCGCGCGGCGGCGGCACCGGCTACACCGGCGGCGCGATTCCGCTGACCTGGAAGTCGGCGGTCATCAATACCGAAAAGCTCGAAGCCATGACCGAGGTGGAGATGGTGTCGCTGCCCGGTCTGGCGAGCCCCGTGGCCACCGTCTGGACCGAGGCCGGCGTCGTCACCCAGCGCGTGGCCGATGCGGCCGAGCGCGGCGGTTTTGTGTTCGCGGTTGATCCCACGTCGGCCGAGGCCTCCTGCATAGGCGGCAATATCGCCATGAATGCTGGCGGCAAAAAAGCGGTGCTCTGGGGCACGGCGCTGGACAACCTCGCTTCATGGCGCATGGTGACACCCGACGCCCAATGGCTCGAAGTCACGCGCGTCGGCCACAACCTGGGCAAGATTCACGACGCCGAGATGGCGAGCTTTGACCTGAACTACTTCGAAGCCGACGGCAAAACGCCGGTGCGTACCGAGCGGCTCGATATTCCGGGCAAGACCTTCCGCAAGGAAGGCCTGGGCAAGGACGTGACGGACAAGTTCCTGAGCGGCCTGCCGGGCATCCAGAAGGAAGGCTGCGATGGCCTGATTACCAGCGCGCGCTGGATTGTGCACCGCATGCCGGCGCACACCCGCACGGTCTGCATGGAGTTTTTTGGCAATGCCAAGGATGCCGTGCCCAGCATCGTGGAAATCAAGGATTTCATGTTCGCCGAGCAAAAGCGCGGCGGTGCGATCCTGGCCGGGCTGGAGCATCTGGACGACCGCTATCTGCGTGCCGTGGGTTACGCCACCAAGTCCAAGCGTGGCGGCGATGGCCGGGGCGGCGCTTCGGGTGTGCCGAAAATGGTGCTGATTGGCGACATTGCCGGCGACGACGCGGATGTGGTGGCGCGTGCCACCAGCGAAGTCGTGCGCATTGCCAATTCGCGCAGCGGCGAGGGCTTTGTCGCCATCAGCCCGGAGGCGCGCAAGAAGTTCTGGCTGGACCGCAAGAAAACGGCGGCGATTTCGCGCCACACCAATGCCTTCAAGATCAACGAGGACGTGGTGATCCCGCTGCCGCGCATGGCCGAGTACACCGACGGCATCGAGCAAATCAACATCGAGCTGAGCCTGCGCAACAAGATCAAGCTGTGCGACGAACTGGAAGCGTTTTTCCGCCATGGCAACCTGCCGCTGGGGAAAGCCGAGGATGCCACCGACATTCCATCGGCCGAGATGCTGGAAGAACGCGTCGGCCAGGCCCTGGTCATGCTGGACGAAGTGCGGGCGCTCTGGGCTGGCTGGCTGCAGGACGTGGCCACCCATTTCCCGCAACTGCAGGACCACACGCTGCGCGCCAGCTGGAAAACCCAGATCCGCGCCCGGCTGCAGGCGATTTTTACCGGCGCTGCCTTCAAACCGATTCTTGATGAATGCAGCGCCATTCACAAGCGCGTGCTCAAGGGCCGCGTATGGGCAGCCCTGCACATGCATGCCGGCGACGGCAATGTGCATACCAATCTGCCGGTCAACAGCGATGACTACGAGATGCTGCAAACCGCGCACGAGGCCGTGGCGCGCATCATGGTGCTGGCGCGTTCGCTCGACGGCGTGATTTCCGGCGAGCACGGCATCGGTATCACCAAGCTTGAGTTTTTGACCGACGAAGAACTGCAGCCTTTCACCGATTACAAGGCCAAGGTCGATCCTGAAGGCCGCTTCAATAAAGGTAAATTGCTACGAAATCAGGAGCATCTTGCGCTTAGCGGACAGGCGCTACCGGCTGATTTGACCAATGCCTACACGCCCAGCTTCGGTTTGATGGGGCACGAGTCGCTGATCATGCAGCAGAGCGACATCGGCGCCATTGCCGACAGCGTGAAGGACTGCCTGCGCTGCGGCAAATGCAAGCCCGTGTGCGCCACGCATGTGCCGCGCGCCAACCTGCTGTATAGCCCGCGCAACAAGATTCTGGCGACCTCGCTGCTGGTCGAGGCCTTCCTGTACGAGGAGCAGACCCGGCGCGGCATCAGCATCAAGCATTGGGAAGAGTTTGAGGATGTGGCCGACCATTGCACGGTCTGCCACAAATGCCTGAATCCCTGCCCGGTGGACATCGACTTCGGCGAAGTATCGATGAACATGCGCAATCTGCTGCGCAAGATGGGACAGAAGTCGTTCAGGCCGGGTAACGCCGCAGCGATGTTCTTCCTCAACGCAACCAACCCGCAAACCATCAAGTTCATGCGCACGGCCATGGTCGACATTGGCTTCAAGGCCCAGCGCGCGGCCAACGACGTGCTGCGGGCGCTGACCAAAAAGCAGGCCGCGCATCCGCCCGCCACGGTGGGCAAGGCGCCGGTCAAGGAGCAGGTGATCCACTTCATCAACAAGAAAATGCCGGGCGGCCTGCCCAAGAAGACCGCGCGCGCGCTGCTGGACATTGAGGACAAGGATTACGTCCCTATCATCCGCAATCCGAAAAACACCACGGCGGAAACCGAGGCGGTGTTTTATTTCCCGGGTTGCGGCTCCGAACGACTGTTCAGCCAGGTCGGCCTGGCCACGCAGGCCATGCTCTGGCACGCCGGCGTGCAGACGGTGCTGCCGCCAGGTTACCTGTGCTGCGGTTATCCGCAGCGCGGCAGCGGCCAGTTTGACAAGGCGGAGAAGATGATCACCGACAACCGCGTGCTCTTCCACCGCGTCGCCAATACGCTCAATTACCTCGACATCAAGACTGTCGTGGTGAGTTGCGGTACCTGCTACGACCAGCTGCAGGGTTATGAATTTGGCAAGATTTTCCCGGGCAGCCGGATTATTGATATTCATGAATATCTGCTTGAAAAAGGCATCACCCTGCCTGCCGGCCAGCCCGGTTTCCTGTACCACGAGCCTTGCCACAACCCGATGAAGCTGGGCGACTCGATGAAGACGGTGAAGGCGCTGATTGGCGAGAACGTCCTCAAGAGCGAGCGCTGCTGCGGTGAATCGGGCACTCTGGGCGTGACCCGGCCGGACATTTCGACCCAGGTGCGCTTTCGCAAGGAAGAAGAAATCCGCAAGGGCGAAGCCGAACTGCGCGCCTCGGGTGCCGTTGGCGAGACGGGCAACATCAAGGTTCTGACCAGTTGCCCGAGCTGCCTGCAAGGTCTGACCCGCTACGGCAACGATCTGCAGAATGGTTTGCTGGAGGCGGACTACATCGTGGTCGAGATGGCGAATCAGATTCTGGGCAAGGAGTGGTTGCCCGACTATGTGGCCGCGGCCAACCATGGCGGGATTGAACGGGTGCTGGTCTAGACCGCCATGAGTGACTCTGCCTGCCCCCTGTGTGAGACGGATGGCGGATTGCTGGTTTTTCGCAATCAGCATTTGCGGGTCATCCAGGCCAGCGAGGCGAGCTTTCCCGCTTTTTATCGCGTGGTCTGGAACCGGCATGTGGCCGAGTTTTCCGATCTGTCAGCCGCTGAACGCGAGACTTGCATGAACGCCGTCGTGGCGGTCGAGCAGATTTTGCGTAGCGAACTGAATCCCACCAAGGTGAATCTGGCCGCTTTGGGTAATGTGGTGCCTCATCTGCATTGGCACGTCATAGCCCGCTTCGAGGGGGATAGCCATTTTCCTTCGCCGGTCTGGAGCGCGCCGCAGCGTCAGCCCGACGCCGCAATGCTGGCGGCGCTCGCCTCGCGCTGCGTTGACATCAACCGGCTGATAGCCGAAAAAATGGCGCTGCTTTAAAGCGCTGGCATCCATTTTTAGAAAGTGAGACATCACCATGGCAGGTCTTCAAGCCGGTTCACCGACTCCTACGGCGCTGACGGTTCACAGCCAGTCGCGCATTCTCGAGATTGCTTTTTCAGATGGCGCTGAATTCAGGATTCCGTTTGAATTGATGCGTATTTACTCACCGTCGGCAGAGGTGCAGGGCCATGGGCCAGGACAGGAAATCCTGCAGACTGGAAAACGGGAAGTCAATGTCGTCGAACTGGAGCCGATTGGCAATTACGCGGTCAAGCCGGTGTTTTCCGACGGCCACGAAAGCGGACTCTTCACCTGGGACTATCTTTACCATCTGGGCGCCGATGAAAGTCGGCTGTGGGACGAGTACAAGCAGAGGCTTCAAGCCGCTGGCGTGGAGCGTGATGCGCCCATGGCGGTTGCCGGCGGGCATTCCTGCAGCAATCACTGACAGCGCAGGCTCTTCAATCCGGATGACTGTTGTTTTTCCAGCATAAAACCCGGCAATGCCCCTGTACTACTCAGGGGTTGTCGTAACCCATCGGGGCTTTGCCCCCTAGCATCTACTTTATGACCACTACCCATTTCGGTTTTGAATCGGTCGACGAGCAGGACAAGGCTCGCCGTGTGCGCAGCGTGTTTGACTCCGTCGCGCCCAAATACGACGTGATGAACGACTTGATGTCCATGGGCTTGCACCGTGCCTGGAAGGCCTACACCGTGCTGGTGGCCAACGTCAAGGAAGGCCAGCAGGTGCTGGATATCGCTGGCGGCACGGGTGACCTGGCCCTGGCGTTTGCCCCCAAGGTTGGCGCGACTGGCCGCGTGGTGCATACCGACATCAACGAAGCCATGCTCAGGGAAGGGCGCAACCGCTTGCTGGATGCCGGGGTGTGCCTGCCGACGCTGGTGTGCGATGCCGAACATTTGCCGTTTGCAGATGCAAGTTTTGATCTTGTCACCGTGGCTTTCGGTTTGCGCAATATGACGCATAAAGACAAAGCCCTGAGTGAAATGAACCGCGTGCTCAAACCCGGCGGCAAGCTGCTGGTGCTGGAGTTTTCCAAAGTTGCTAAGCCGCTGGAAAAGATTTACGACTGGTATTCGTTCAAGGTGTTGCCAAAGATCGGCAAGCTGGTGGCCAATGACGATGCAAGCTACCAGTACCTGGCCGAGTCCATCCGCATGCATCCGAGCCAGGAAGAGCTCAAAACCCTTATGAAAAATACTGGCTTCGGTCATGTGGATTATCACAACATGTCAGGCGGGGTGGTGGCCTTGCATGTTGGAATCAAGTGCTGAAGTTTGGTGCGGCTTCGCACCATGATCCTTTTGTTATTCGTGTAGGTAGTGTGATTAAGGAGACGATATGAAAATTTGGCCGGCAGTTCTTTCCGCAGTGTTTGCGGTCACCCTCACTCTGTCAGGAACCGCTGCAGACGCCAAGCGGCTGGGCGGTGGCTCGTCATTTGGCAAGCAGTCGTCCAATGTGACTCAGCGCCAGGCGGCGCCTGCGGGGACCAATTCTGCGACCAATTCCGCTGCCAAACCGGCCGCTCCTGCTGCAAGCCCTGCGCCTGTAGCACCGAAAAAACCATGGGGCGCCATGCTGGGCGGCCTGGCTGCAGGCCTGGGCTTGGCCTGGCTGGCGTCGTCGCTGGGGCTGGGCGGTGCCTTCAGCCAGATCATCATGTTTGCCCTGCTGGCGCTGGTGGTCATGGTGGTGATTGGTTTTGTCATGCGCAAGCTCAAGGGCGGAACGGCGAACGCGCCGGGCGCCACCCGCTCGCAGTCGCCTTTCGCGTTTCAGGGCGCAGCAAGCGCTGCCGATGCCGCGGTGCCTAAAAATTACAGCCCCGCCAATGTCGGTAACGATGCGTCTGCGCGCCCTTGGGAGCGTGGCGGCATGGCCTTTGACAGCACTGCCGCAGTGCCTGCTGCCGGGTCCATGATTGGCTCAGGACTGGCCGGTTCGCAATCTTGGGGCGTGCCTGCCGGCTTTGACGCCGAAGGCTTCCTCAAGGCCAGCAAAGCCAATTTCGTTACCCTGCAAGACGCATGGGATAGATCCGACATCCAGAACCTGCGGTCCATGATGACGGACGACATGCTCGAGCAGATCAAGTCCCAGCTGGCCGACCGCGAATCCCACACCGGCGGCGTTGCGAACAAGACCGAAGTGGTCATGCTCGATGCCCAACTGCTCGGTATTGAAGAGCTGAGCGATGTCTACATGGCCAGCGTGGAGTTCTCCGGCATGATCAAGGAAGATGCCTCTGCCGGCGCCAGCCCTTTCCGCGAAGTATGGAACATGACCAAGCCCCGCAGTGGTGGCAGTGGCTGGTTGGTTGCAGGTGTGCAGGCGCTGCAGTGACGTGAACAGGGTGAGGAACTCCCGCAGGCGCCACAGTCGTTTGTGAAGGAGCGAATACCCACAACTCGCGGGAATTAGGGCCAGGCGTCCTTTTATCCTGCAAAATCGGGGACGTATGAATAACACGTCCCCTTTTTCTTTTCTGGAGTCCATCGCCACCCGTTTTCAGCCTCCCGCCTGGGTGGTCGATGAGGGGCAGCAGCGACTGGTGCTGTTTTTGAACCATGTCCTGATGCAGGAAAGCCAGGCCCAAGACCGTCTTTTGCGTCAAAAAGGCCGCGTTGTCCATCTGAAAATGGGCTTGTTTGCTATTGATTTGATAGTTACTCCCGCCGGCCTGGCAGACCGTGCCCCTGCTTTTTCCAAACCCGATCTCGTCCTGACAGTTGCGGCCGAATCGCCTCTGCTTGTCGTGCAGTCAGCCTTGGCTGGCAAGGCCCCGCCGGTCAGGATTGAGGGCGATGTGCAACTGGCCGCCGAACTGGGATGGCTGGCCGAAAACCTGCGCTGGGATGCCGAAGAAGATTTGTCCCGCCTGATAGGCGATGCACCCGCTCATGCCCTGGCTGATGTTGGGCGGCGCGTGGCAACAGGCTTGATGCAGTTTCTGGCGAGTGGATCATCTTCTCGGTCGGCACCCTCATCGTCGGCGCCAGCACCTGGCTCAGCACCGGCTGCGCCGGACTCATTCGCCGCGGGCAATAGTCCAGTGCCAGATGCCGCCAAGGCGGCTGACAGCGAGCCGGGTGCCAAGCCGCCTCAAGCCGCGGCAGTTCCTGCGGCGGCGGATGAATTACACGAAGTAAAAAGCGTTGGGCCTACCGCCACCCCCAAGGCCGCTGCATGAACCGGATTTTCAGGGGGGGGTCATTGTCTGGACCATGCTGCGCTTTGGTCTTGACGAACTGGTTCTGTCCAGCTTTGAGAAGCCATGGATACGCCTGTTGACCCGCATTGTGTCTGTGGGACGAAATCTGGAGGCGCCGCGAGGCGAACGCCTGCGGCAGGCGCTGGAGCGGCTGGGCCCGATTTTTGTCAAGTTCGGTCAGGTGATGTCTACGCGGCGCGATTTGCTGCCGCCTGACATCGCCGATGAACTGGCGCGCCTGCAGGACCGGGTCCCGCCTTTTGAATCCGCCGTGGCCGTGGCGATGATTGAAAAAGCCTTTGGCAAGCCGCTGGACCGCGTATTCGAGACCTTTGAGCAAACGCCGGTGGCCAGCGCCTCCATTGCGCAAGTTCACTTCGCAACCTTGCCTGGTGGCCGCGAGGTCGCCGTCAAGGTGTTGCGGCCGAATATGGTGGGGGCTTTCAAGAAAGACTTGGCCTTGATGCGCATGATGGCCGGCTGGGTCGAGCGTGCATCGGCGGATGGCAAGCGCCTGAAGCCCCGCGAGGTGGTGGCGGAGTTTGACAAATACCTCCACGACGAACTGGATTTGCTGCGCGAGGCCTCCAATGCCGCACAACTGCGCCGCAACATGCAGAGCCTGAATCTGGTGATGATCCCGGAGATGTACTGGGACTATTGCATGCCCAACGTCATGGTGATGCAGCGCATGAAGGGCGTGCCTATCGGTCAGACCCAGCGCTTGCGCGATGCCGGTGTTGACATGAAGAAGCTGGCCCGCGATGGCGTCACCATTTTCTTTACCCAGGTATTTCGCGACGGATTTTTCCATGCGGACATGCACCCTGGAAATATCCAGGTCAGTCTGGCGCCGGAGACATTTGGCCGCTATATTTCGCTCGACTTCGGGATTGTGGGCACGCTCACCGAGGTCGACAAGGAATATCTGGCGCAAAATTTCAGCGCTTTTTTCCAGCGCGACTACAAACGCGTTGCCGAGTTGCATATCGAATCCGGCTGGGTGCCTGCTGCGACGCGCGTCGATGAGCTGGAAGCCGCCATCCGCGCCTGCTGCGAGCCCATGTTTGACCGTCCCCTGAAGGAGCTTTCCCTTGGGCTGGTACTGATGCGCCTGTTTCAGACTTCGCGCCGTTTCCAGGTGGAAATCCAGCCGCAACTGGTGTTGCTGCAGAAGACGCTGCTCAATATTGAAGGCCTGGGGCGCGATCTGGACCCTGACCTGGATTTGTGGAGCACCGCCAAGCCCTTTCTTGAACGCTGGATGCTGGAGCAGGTCGGCCCCGAGAAATTGCTGGCCCAGCTGAAGGCTGAAGCGCCGTCTTATGCCAAGCTTTTGCCGGTGCTGCCACGCTTGCTGGCCCAGTACCTCAAAGCAGGCCCGACACAGAATCGACGCGAGCTGGATGAACTGCTTGCCGAGCAAAGGCGGACCAACAAATTGCTGCAAAGCCTTATTTATGGCGGTATGGGTTTCGTGCTGGGCTTGATTGCCATGCAGCTGGTGCTCAGAATTCGCTTGTTCTGAGGTCTGCCTGTGCCAAGCTCTTTGCGCCGCCCGGGGATACTCCAGAGTTCCCACGACCAGCGCAGGGCAAGCCCTATAATTAAAGGCTTTGCACCGCCCGGTCTTTTGCCGGCGGAAATTCCCGGATACAAGCTCAAGCACCATGCCAATCTACGCTTATAAATGCGAGTCCTGCGGATATGCCAAGGACGCCTTGCAGAAAATGTCGGATGCGCCCCTGACGGATTGCCCGCAATGTGGAAAACCCAGCTTTAAAAAGCAGGTCACGGCTGCAGGCTTCCAGCTCAAGGGATCTGGCTGGTACGTGACGGATTTTCGAGGTGGAGACAGTGGTGCAGCCGCCAAGGTTGGCGGCGCGGTGGCTACGGAGAGCAAAAGCGCGGATGCAGCGGCAGCTCCTGCCGCATCGACCGTGGCGACCCCCGCCGCACCGACGGCGGCGCCCGCGAGCGGCGACACGTCTTCCAAATCCTCATGATGGGTTCCGTCCGTCGATGGCTGCTGGCCGGGCTGCTGGTACTGGTGCCGCTGGCCATCACCCTGGCGGTGCTCAACTGGATTGTGGGAACGCTGGATCAGACGCTGTTGATTCTTCCCGCCGCCTGGCAACCCGATAAACTGCTGGGTTTTCACATTCCCGGTTTCGGCGTGCTGCTGACGCTGGCAATTATCTTGCTGATGGGCGCCATCGCCAGCAACTTTTTGGGTAAAAAACTGGGTGGCTGGGGCAACATGCTGCTGCGCCGCATTCCCATTGTGCGGTCCATCTATTCCAGCGTGAAGCAGGTGTCCGACACGCTATTTTCAGAAAGCGGCAATGCCTTTCGCCAGGCCCTTCTTGTGCAGTTTCCGCGCGAGGGCGTCTGGACGATTGGTTTCCTGACGGGTGTGCCTGGCGGCGATGTTGCCAACCATCTGCCCGGCGACTACCTGAGTGTCTACGTCCCGACGACGCCCAACCCCACGGGTGGCTACTTCGTGATGTTGAAAAAAACGGACTGCATTGAGCTGAAAATGAGTGTCGATCAGGCCCTCACCTACGTGATCTCGATGGGCGTTGTGGCTCCTCCACGGCCCGCCGCTCCTCCGCTTAATCCCCCCTTGTAAACGGCGCAACCGCGCAGAAAATTCGAGTATTTTTATGGCTATCGCTGATACACAAGTTGCGCAAATGCGTTCGAACTATTGCGGTCTGGTGACCGAGAGCCTGATGGGCCAAACCGTCAGCCTGTGCGGCTGGGTTAACCGCCGGCGCGACCATGGCGGCGTGATTTTTATTGACCTGCGTGACCGCGAGGGTTATGTGCAGGTGGTGTGCGACCCGGATCGTGCCGACATGTTCAAGACTGCTGAAGACGTGCGCAACGAGTTCTGCGTTCAGGTCAGGGGCGTGGTACGCGCGCGTCCTGAAGGCACGACCAACGATAGCCTGAAAAGCGGCAAGGTCGAGGTGTTGTGCCATGAGCTGATCGTGCTGAACCCCAGCGTCACGCCGCCGTTCCAGCTTGATGACGACAACCTGTCGGAGACAACCCGCCTCACGCATCGGGTGCTGGACCTGCGCCGTCCCTACATGCAAAACAACCTGATGCTGCGCTACCGCGTGGCGATGGAAACGCGCAAGTTCCTCGACGCCAATGGGTTCATCGACATTGAAACCCCCATGCTGACCAAGAGCACACCCGAAGGCGCGCGTGATTACCTGGTGCCCAGCCGTGTCAACGAAGGCATGTTCTTTGCGCTGCCGCAGAGTCCGCAGTTGTTCAAGCAGCTGCTGATGGTGGCGGGTTTTGACCGCTACTACCAGATCACCAAGTGTTTTCGCGACGAAGATCTGCGCGCCGACCGCCAACCTGAATTCACGCAGATCGATATCGAAACGTCCTTCATGGGCGAGCAGGAAATCCGCGACATGTTCCAGGGCATGATCAGCAATATTTTCAAGACTGTGCTGAATACCGATCTGGGCGAGTTTCCGGTCATGGCCTATGCCGAGGCCATGCACCGCTTCGGTTCCGACAAGCCCGACCTGCGCGTCAATCTGGAATTCACCGAGCTGACCGATGTCATGGCGGGTGTTGATTTCAAGGTCTTCAGCACGCCGGCCACAACGCCAGGCGGCCGCGTGGTGGCCCTGCGTGTGCCGGGAGGTTCTGAAATGAGCCGCGGCGAAATCGACGGCTATACCGAGTTCGTCAAGATCTACGGCGCCAAGGGTCTGGCCTGGATCAAGGTCAATGACATCAGCAAGGGCCGCGAGGGCCTGCAGAGCCCCATCGTCAAAAACATTCACGATGCGGCGATTGCGGAAATTCTCAAACGCACAGGCGCACAAAGCGGCGACATCATTTTCTTCGGTGCCGACAAGGCCAAGGTGGTGAACGACAGCATTGGCGCGCTGCGACTGAAGGTTGGCCACAGCGAGTTCGGCAAAAAGAATGGCTTGTTCACCAAGGGCTGGAGACCGCTGTGGGTGGTCGATTTCCCGATGTTTGAACACGATGAAGAGGGGCAGCGCTGGAGCGCGGTACACCATCCGTTCACAGCCCCCAAAGACGGCCATGAAGACTGGATGGATACCGATCCGGGTCGCTGCATCGCCAAGGCCTACGACATGGTGCTCAATGGCTGGGAACTGGGGGGCGGTTCGGTCCGTATTCACCGCGCCGAGGTGCAGAGCAAGGTCTTTAACGCTCTGAAAATTGGTCCTGAAGAAGCGCAAGAGAAGTTCGGCTTCCTCCTTGATGCCCTGCAGTACGGCGCGCCGCCACACGGTGGCCTGGCCTTTGGCCTGGACCGCATCGTGACGATGATGACCGGCGCCGAGTCGATTCGTGACGTGATTGCCTTCCCCAAAACCCAGCGCGCGCAGTGCCTGCTGACCCATGCACCGAGCCCTGTAGACGAAAAACAGCTGCGCGAACTGCATATTCGCCTGCGCAATCCGCTGCCAGCGGCGTAATTCCCTATCGTTGAAATATGGCAGGGGAACCCTTGAAAGCCTTCAAGATCCCCGAGTCGGTTTTGGTCGTCATCCACACGCAGCAGCTCGATGTGCTGCTGATAGAGCGCGTCGACCAGCCGGGCTTTTGGCAGAGCGTCACCGGCTCGAAAGATGCGGTTGACGAACCCTTGCTGCAGACCGCCCTTCGCGAGGTAAGGGAAGAGACCGGCATTACCGCCCCACTGGCGCAGTTGAGTGATTGGGGCATCTCGAATGTCTACGATATTTACCCCCAATGGCGCCATCGTTATGCGCCTGGCGTGACACGCAATACCGAGCACCTGTTCGGGCTTTGTCTGCCCCGACGCCGGGAGGTGACTCTCAGCCCGCGAGAACACACGGCGTGGATGTGGTTGCCCTACCGGGAGGCAGCAGATAGATGCTTTTCTCCTTCCAATGCCGAGGCGATATTGCTGCTGCCCAGCTTCCTGTCGTGAGTCGGCGTGGCGACATCCTGCGGGCTTTGGGGCTGGGCCGGATTGGCAAAGAGAGTGCTGTCGGTTTAAATGGCCTGACACTTCCCGAGCCCTGCCGCCCCGGTCCATCGCACGCATGACCCTACTTCAAAAGTCAGAAACACTGCAACTGCTCCAGGGTGGAGCGGCGCTGTTTCCCGCGATGATCAAGGCCTTTGATGCGGCAGTAGCCTGGATACAGCTGGAAACCTATATTTTTGATATTCACGGCGCGGGGGCAGATGTGGCCGACGCCCTGGCAAGGGCTGCATCGCGCGGAGTATCGGTACAGGTGTTGGTGGATGCGATTGGCACGGATCCCCTGCCTTCGGATTGGCAGAAAAAATTTGCTGAAGCGGGCGTTGACTGGTGCGTGTATTCGCCGCTGGCGACTGGCTGGGGTCTGCTGGTCCCGGAGCGTTGGCGCAGGCTTCACCGCAAGCTGTGCATCGTCGATCAGAATGTGGTCTTTTGCGGCGGCATCAATATACTCGACGATTTTTACGACCCCAACCACGGCGAGCTGCAAGCGCCACGTTTCGATTTTGCGGTGGCCGTGACCGGGCCGCTGGTGGCGCAAGCCACCGATGCCGTGGCCCTGCTCTGGTGGCGCGTCCAGGCGGGCTATAGCGCACGGCAGCGACATCTCGGCGAAGCGTGGGAAGAATTCAGGGCCGCAGGCTATGGCGGGCGTACCGACGGCAGATCACTCGGCAGCCCGGCACCGGCTGGCGGTTCAGGCCCTCGCGCGGCGCTGGTACTGCGCGACAACCTGCGCAACCGCAGCAGCATAGAACGGGCTTACCGCAAGGCGATTGGCAAGGCGCACGAGGAAATCATCATTGCCAATGCTTACTTCCTGCCGGGTGGCAAACTGCGACGTGCGCTCATTAGGGCGGCCAGGCGCGGCGTGCGCGTGACTTTGTTGCTGCAGGGAAAGTATGAATACTTCATGCAGTACCATGCGGCCCGGCCCGTATATGGCGCCCTGCTGGCTGCAGGGGTGGAGATTCATGAGTACTCGGCCAGTTTCCTTCATGCCAAGGTGGCTGTGGTGGATGGGCATTGGGCGACCGTGGGTTCCTCTAACCTCGATCCGCTGAGCTTGCTGCTGGCTCGCGAAGCCAATGTGGTGGTCGAGGACAGGGCCTTTGCTGAAGACCTGCGGGACCGCCTGCGCCAGGCCGTTGTCTCTCACGGGAGGCGCATGGAGCCGGCTGTCTATAGCCAACGCCCCCTGGGGCAGCGTCTCCAGGGCTGGATGGCCTACGCCCTGATGCGGCTGGCATTGCTGGTGACAGGACAGCGATATTGAGCCGGGCGTGGAGAAGATGATTGGTTCACTCCGTCGATGGTGTTGTTTGCTATCAAATATATAGCTGTCGGCGACCATTGACAAAGGACTGGATGCCGATAATCCCTGTGGATTGGCGGATAAGACTGTTTTTCAACGGGCTGGTAATATCTGACATGCTTATGAAAATTAATACGCCTCCCCAGGACGCCACCGACGAGGGCACACCTGTTTCCGTCAAGATTCGCGAACGATTGACCCAGGCTGGCAAGCGTTTCCATGCCAATGACAACATCGCCGAGTTCATTGAACCCGGTGAACTCGAAAGCCTGCTTGACGAGGTCGAAGTGAAAATGCAGGGCGTTCTCGACAGCCTGGTGATCGACACCGCGGGCGACCACAACACCAGCAATACCGCGCGTCGGGTCGCCAAAATGTATGTGAACGAGGTCTTCAGGGGCCGGTATGTGCAGCCGCCCGCCATTACTGAATTCCCCAACGCCGAACACCTCAACGAGTTGATGATCGTCGGGCCGATTACCGTGCGCAGTGCCTGCTCGCACCATTTTTGCCCGGTTATCGGCAAGATATGGATCGGTGTGCTTCCCAATGAGCACACCAATGTGATTGGCCTGTCCAAATATGCGCGCCTGGCTGAGTGGGTGATGGGGCGCCCGCAGATACAGGAAGAGGCCATCGTGCAACTGGCTGACCTGATCATGGAAAAAACCAGGCCCGACGGCCTGGCTATCGTGATGGAGGCCAGCCACTATTGCATGGCCTGGCGCGGCGTCAAGGACATGGACAGCAAGATGATCAACTCGGTCATGCGAGGTGTATTTCTGAAGGACTCCACGCTGCGCCGCGAGTTTCTTGCGCTAATTCCACGAAAAGGCTAAACCCATGTTGGTACGTTTGCTTTATGCCAGCCGCGCCGTGGATAGCAGCGCTGCTGCCATTGACGCCATTTTGGCGCAGTCACGCCAGCACAACCCGACTTGCGGCATCACGGGAATTCTCTGCTACGGCGGCGGCGTTTTCCTGCAGGCTATCGAAGGCGGTCGCATGGCTGTCAGCGAGTTGTACGGGCACATCCAGAAAGACCCGCGTCACAAGGACGTGGTATTGCTGGATTACGAAGAAATTTCCGAGCGCCGCTTTGGCGGCTGGACCATGGGGCAGGTCAACCTGCTCAAGCTGAACCAGTCGATTTTGCTGAAGTACTCGGAGAAAGCTGAACTCGATCCGTATTCGGCTTCGGGCAAAGTCTCTTTGGCCTTGCTGGAAGAACTGATGGCCACCGCTTCCATCATCGGCCGCACCTGAGCCTGCATCGCAACGCTGCCGAGCGGCCCCAACTTTCGCCGGCGCTCGGTGCGCGACTACTCCCGCCGAGGACAGACGCCTCTGGTGTTGCATGTACTTGCGCTTTCCCTCTGCACTCAATGTCCGCTAACGCCCTTGCCCTTGCCCTTGGTGCTTCTTGCCGGGATCTCGGCAGGCCTTACGGCGCTGGCTTGAAGGTGCGGAGGCGGATCATATGACACATGAGGCTCATGGCCTTCTGATCGGTTGCGATTTTTCCAGCAGCCCGAGCTGTCGTAAGCCCATCGTGATGGCCGAGGGCTCGCTGTCAAAGGGGCGCGTGCTGCTCACGGGGCTTGTGCGCATTGAGTCGCTGGACGGTTTCGAGCAATACCTGCGCCAGGAGCGGGTGTGGATAGGGGCTTTTGATTTTCCCTTCGGCCTGCCGCGGGAACTGGTGGAGCATCTCGGTTGGCCCAGCAACTGGCCCGAACTGATTTATCACTACGCGGGCTTGACTCGGCCCGAGATCCGCAGCACTTTCGCGGCGTTCTGTGACGCGCGTCCTGCAGGGCAGAAATTTGCCCACCGTGCCGCGGACAAGCCAGCCGGTTCCAGCCCATCCATGAAGTGGATCAATCCGCCTGTGGCCTACATGTTGCATGCCGGAGTGCCGCGGCTGCTGGCCACGGGCATGCACCTTCCCGGTCTGTACGAAGGCGATACCTGCCGTGTCGCGCTGGAAGCTTATCCGGGCCTGCTGGCGCGCGAGGTGCTTGGCCATCGTTCTTACAAAAGTGACGATAAGGCCAAGCAGACGGCGGAGCGCCTGATTGCGCGAAAAGACCTGATCACCGCTCTGGAGCATGGGCAAACCCGGCTGGGTCTGCGTTTGAAAGTCAGTCATGCCCAGCGCGACGCCCTGGTTGACGACGCCAGTGGCGACTGCCTGGATGCCGTGTTGTGCCTGCTGCAAGCGGCATGGGCTGCCCGGCAGGGAGCACCCCGCTATGGCTTGCCGCCGGAGATGGACCCGCTGGAAGGCTGGATCGTCACGGCTTAGCTCTTGGCGCAAGAGATATCTTGCTCATTTTCAAAAAACTGTTGATTTATACAGTATCCTGGCTGCTGAGAAAATTAGGTTTGCAAAGCATTTTTCATTTGAAAAAATGAATTTTAGGCCTGATATCGCTCTGTATGCCAATGAAACTGGTCGCCATGCGCTATCAAATTTATAGTAGTTTTAAAAATGAATGCACTTCACAAAGCAAAAGCGCTACTCATGGTGGCCATCACATCGCTGGTTTGCTCCGCTCCGGCTCTCGCTGCTGCAGCATCCAAAGCCACATGGTCGGGCGTGGTGACCTATGTGGTTGACGGCGATACCGTCCGGGTACGACGGCCTGGTGGCGGCAAGCCGGTCAGCATTCGCATTGATGGCATTGACGCGCCCGAGATTTGCCAGGCCGGGGGCGCTGAATCCCGTGATGTACTCAGGCGTCGCGTGCTGGGCAAGCGTATCGCGGTTCACGGCAATAGTCGTGATGAATACGGTCGCCTGCTGGCGCGCATTGCTTTAAACAATCAGGACCAGGGAAAGTGGATGGTCTCGCAAGGCTTCGCCTGGTCCTACCGTTATCGCAATAACGCAGGCCCCTATATTTTGCAGCAACGCCGAGCCAAAGCTGCGGGGCTTGGACTTTTCTCGCGGACTCAGGAACAGCCGCCAGTCTATCCACGGGAGTTCAGGAAACAGCATGGAAGCTGCTACTTTTAGGACTTCGTCATCCCTGCATAGAGGGCCAACGATGTGGAGGTTTTTCCGTCATTTGTCCTACGGAAAACTCAGCTAGCGCTGATGTTTTGCATGGAACGCGCCCGCTAAAGTTGAGAAGCGCGGCATCAAAGTCGCTAATTTTTTTGTGCGTCCCAATTTTCTCCAGGGCGTGCATATTTCCACATACAGGAGCCATCATGAAACAGCAATCGACCCGAACTTCACAGCTTTTCCCGCTCAAGCTTCGCCCTCATGGCGGCTTGGCGATGGTCAGTTCCCTGGCGCTTGTTCTTGCCTTGAGCGCTTGTGGCAAGCAAGAAGAGAATAAAACAGCGGGCCAGCAAGTCGATGCTGCCATTGCGAAAACCGAGCAAGCAGCCGCTGAAGCCAGGGTTAAGGCCGAGCAGGCCGCGGCAGAAGCCAAGGCCAAAACTGAAAGTACCCTGGCCAGTGCAGGTACGGCCCTGAAAGATGCGGCGCAGAATGTCGAGTCTTCGGCCAAAGAGGCGGCAAGCAAAGCTGCTGAGAAGATGGATGACGTGGCCATCACGGCCGCTGTCTCATCAGGCATTGCCAAAGACAGCGATTTGAGCATGCTCAAAATCAAGGTGGACACAAAGGATGGCGCCGTGACGCTGAATGGAACTGCGCCTACAGAGGCTGCCCGTGAAAAGGCTGGCGGTATCGCCAAGGCCGTGAAGGGCGTGCACTCTGTCGATAACAAACTGGTCGTGAAGGCAAGCTGATAACAGCTTCATTTCAGCTGCTGCCAATTCCTGGATCTTTTTCAGGAGCTGGCGGCTTTTTTGGGCTGCTCATGGCCAGTCTTTGAACAGCCCAGGGCCCTGTAAAAAGCACATGAAAAAAGGCAAGCGATGGAGTTTTCCATCGCTTGCCCGGTCTTCGCCACCTCAGGTGGCGAAAGGCAGCAAGAGCCGCTTAGGGACGAACGACGATGTCGTTGCGCACGCCCTTGACATTTTTCACACCACGGGCGATGTTTTCAGCTTGGGTCTTCTCGGCGCTTGACTTTGCAAAACCAGAGAGCTGAACCGTGCCGTTGAGAGTTTCAACGCTGATGGAACCGGCAGAAACCGTTTTGTCTTCAACGAACTTGGCCTTGACGGCTGTCGTGATGGCGGCATCGTCAATATAGGCGCCAGCCGATTCCTGGCCACGCCCCACGGCGCAGCCGCTACCAATGATGGTGATGCCGGCCAGTGCTGCGAATGCGATTGCGCGAGCGTATTTCATAGGGTGTTCCTTTTGAGTTGATTTGACTGAATTGGTGCAAAGTTTAAAAAGCCGGTCAATCAGCGGCACCACGCCAACTGACCTGCGGTTTGGGTTATTTCTCAAGCCTGTCTTCATTGCTTTTGGGAAGAATTGTCAGAGTGTTTCGGATGGGTGGACAGCATTGATAGCAGGGCACCGGAAAGTCCAGAGGACTTCAAGGTGGCAAGCAACACCCCACCCAGCGACACCATGCGCCACGGCCTGACGAGGACCAGTGCTGCGCCAAGTCCCGCAGACACGGCCAGTAGTTTGAATGGATGAGCCCTGGCATATTCACCGAGAAGGGGCCTGGCCAAATCCACTGCGCTACTTGCGGGATGGTGATGCCACCAGACCCGCACTGCTTGTTTCACCACACCCAAAGCCCCGTCGGAAACTGGACCGGACTGACGGGAACCGTCTTGTCCATAGTTGCCCGCGTCCTCAGTATCCAGGTGGTTTCGGTTCATATGTTTGACAATGGCCTTACGGCTGTTTGCCAGGCGCTCCTGGGGACTCGGTTCTGTGATGGATGACATGTCAGGACTTTACTGGCAGAGATCGCTCAGGCGACCATGCGCAATGCCCGCGCATCGCTGTCAAGTTGCGCTTTGAGTTCCGGAAAGCGCTCACTCTTGAGCGGCCTTTTGGCCACAATGATTGCGATCACCATCAATATGAATGCAGCGCCCGGGACGGCCACCAGCACCCAATGAAAGTGATTCTGCAATAGGCCCAGCATCAGCGCAGTGCCGGTCAGGCCCAGGAATACAGCCGCTGCCATCGCGGCCAGCACCCACACTACGACACGCGCCAGCAACTCGGAACCTGCGCTGGAGGCTTCCTCATGTATCAGCGCTCCATAAGCCGAAAGATGGTCCATGACCAGATCAGGTCGTTGCACAATCGTAGAAAAAAGTGGGTGCAGCATAGGTAAGCGTGTATTAGGTGTCAGTGCGTGTTCCGGGCAGTCAAGGCCTGCTTTCAGTAGCGATTTCTATTGCGCTGACGGGAAGTGGATACCAGCAAGGCAACCGCAGCGCCGACTGCAGCAGCGATAAGGATGGAACGCACAGGCTGCTCGGAAACATAGCGTGTGGTAACGCCCGCAGCGCGTTTGAGGGATTGCTCGGCACGCTCCTTGGCCTCAGATGCCAAGTCCAGGCTATGGCGTGCCAGTTTCTGGGCTTTTGAGGCCAGCATGTCAACAACAGGGTCAACTTGACCGCGAAGTTCACGAACCTTGCTCTCGGCTCTGTCAAGCGCGTCATTGGCATGCTCGCGCGTCGATTCAACGGCCTTGCCTGCTGTCTGCAGCATCTCGTCAGAAGCTTGGCGCATGCCAGGCATCACGTCGCGGGCAAAATTCGAAGGTGTGTTTGGAGTCATGTCAGATCCTTGTTGGGTTAGGTTGGGTTGGCTGATTTTGGGGGGGGCAGGAGGGCTAATCGTGGAAATATCAATTCTTCCTGATCAGGCTGATCACGAAGCTGACAATAGCCATGATGGCGAAAATGAAGAAAAGAATCTTCGCAATCTCCACGGCACCGGCTGCGATGCCACCGAAGCCGAACACGGCGGCGATCAATGCGATCACTAGAAAGACGACGGAATAATGCAACATTTCAATTTCCTTGCGTGGGCTGCTTGGCTTGGTGCTTCATATCGAAACGCCTGTGGAAAGCTTAATGAGCCTCCGTGCTTTTCCTCATCGGCTTTAAACCTGCGCTCCTGTCAGTGCTGAGGGGGGCGCGTTGTAGGAGGGGGCCGACATTTTGTTACGTGCGTCATAGTCCCGGTGCCTTTTTTATACGCTTTTGGGAAGTACGGCCGTAATCTGTGTGCCCGTTCCTTCGGTGCTGGTGACTGTCAGCCGTCCACCGGCCGCTTCCACGCGGTGGCGCATGCCGCTGAGACCGTGGCTCCCCGGTCCCACGTTCCCCACGTTGAATCCCTTGCCGTTGTCCCTGACCTCCACCGTGACATAGCTGTCGAAGTTTTGCAGGCTGACTTCAGCCTCAGTGGCATTTGCATATTTGGCCATGTTTGTCAGCGACTCCTGGATCAGACGGTAAACAGTAAGCTGGGCCGATCCGCATAGTTCAACCGCTTCCAGGTCGGTGGTGATGGCCAGCCCTGATTGTTCTGCAAATTCCCGGGCCAGGATTTCAAGGGAAGCGACCAGGCCTAGATGCGACAGCGATGACGGGCGCAAATCCTCAACGATGCGGCGCTTCAGGGCAATGCCGCTGTTCAGTGTGCTGGTCAGGTGTTCCAGTCGTTCGGCCACTTCCGGCAGATTGCCGGCCAGGCGCGATTTGATCCTGGCGACATCCAGTTTGGCTGCCGTCAACAGTGCGCCCAGTTCGTCGTGAAGTTCGCGTGCCAGATGGCCCCGTTCATCCTCCCGTACATTCTGCAAATGAGTCGCCAGTTCGGCCAGGCTCGCAGTACGTTCACGCACCTGCTTTTCCAGCAGGTCACGCTCGCGCTGCAGCGAATCCTGTTCACGCAGCCCTGATGCAACCAGGGCCTTCGTTTGCAGCAGGTACATGTAAAAAGCAAGCAGCCCGACCAGCGCAGTGGTCGCAATGCCGATGCGGGACAGCTGCAGCGCCTTTTTGATTTGGGCCTGTCCCTGCTCCATTTTTCTGATGCTGCTCGCAGTCAACTTGACGGATTGTTCACGGATGGCCTCCATCTGCTCCTTGCCCACGTCTGTAGTCAAAACAAATTTCCATCCGTCTTCATTGCCTTCCTTGCGCATACGCACGCTCAGGTCCATTTCGGCCAGCTTGCGTGAAACATGCCGGGACATGAGGTCGAAGTCGCTGAGCTGTTCAGTTGAAGGCGCAAACAACTGGCGCAGGACGTCCAGGTTCTGATTAATATCGGCCGTGGCTGTGTTGTAGGGCTCCAGATAGCGTGGATCACCTGTCAGCAGAAAGCCACGTTGTCCGGTTTCTGCATCCAGCATCTGCTGTACCAATTTGTTGATGGCACTGCGGGTCTGCTGGGCCTCTTCGATATTGGCTACTGCAGCGGTAGATTGCTGAAAACTGGACTCATTGATAAAAATGAGGATGGCGGCAGCCAAAACGGCCAGCGGCAGGCTGATGACCATTTTTGGCAAGGCAAATTTTTTCACGTCAAACTCCGTTCAGTACTTCGCTGAATAACTCGTCAATAATGAGCACTGGGAATCAATGCAGATGTGGGGGGGACAGCCGCCCTATTTTTCATGGCCCTTCCTGCTTAGACCAGTTTTATAGAAAGACAGCGACATGATAAAAATTGGCATTGTGGACGACCACGCCATTGTGCGTTCGGGACTCAAACAGTTTTTCTCGGACCAGGTGGATTTGCGTGTCGTCGGCGAGGCTGCCAGCGGTCGCGAGGCGATTGATCTGGTTCGCAATGTTGAGCTGGATATCCTGGTGATGGACCTGTCCATGCCGGGCCAGAGCGGGATCGACGCGTTGGCCATGATTCGCGCCAAGGCCCCCGACGTAGGGATTCTCATTTTGAGCGGATATCCCGAAGAACATTACGCAGTCAACCTGATTCGTCAGGGTGCCAGTGGCTACCTTAACAAGGAATGCGATCCGAGCGAAATTGTTGACGCGATTCGTGTGATCTCGCTGGGTAAGCGCTACATCACACCGGCGGTGGCAGAACTGCTGGCGCAGCAATTGAATCGTCCCAAGGACGTGGCTGCGCATGAACAGTTGTCTGAGCGGGAATTTCAGGTTTTCCTGAAGCTGGCCAAAGGAGAAACGGCCGGTGATATTGCTAAAGCGCTTTCGTTGAGCGTCAAGACGGTCAGCACCTACAGAACCCGCGTGATGGAAAAGATGAGCCTTTCGTCCAACAGCGATCTCACTTACTACGCGCTCAAAAACAAACTGATTGATTGAGAGAGCGCTGCACAAACCGCTACAGCTCGCTCCTCTGCTGGCGGCTTCGGTCTGTGGTCTGGCCGTTTTGGCCACGAGCGGCACTATCGTTGGCTGCAAAGCAGCACGCTCCGGGGGCTGACCTTGCTTGGGGCGGGCTTTCAATGCCTTGTCGCGCCCTATAGACCTGCAGCGCACGAGTTCGTACCGAATTGAGTAAAAGGGGCTTGCCCTCAAGCGGCGGAGCGCGTCTGCTGGAGGCAATAGTCCACCAAAGCGTCGATTTCATTGGACTTGTCGAAAACAGCGTCAACACCCAGCTGGGCGCATCGCTGACGAATGTCTGCTGTGGCGTAGTTGCTAAGCACCACGACTTTCTGCCGGGAGGGACGGTCCTGGCAAGAGGCGAGTACGCCCAGACCACTTCCTTGCTTCAGAAACAAATCGACAATCGCCAAATCCCATTCATCACGGTTGTCTGCCAGCCACGCTTTTCCGTCATTTTCAGTTTCTGCAGTACCTACGGTGATCACGCCTGCCAATTCTTCCAGCGTACCAATCAAGTTTTCCCGGATGGTCGGGTTGTCTTCAACGATATATGTTTTCAGTCTCACGACGCAAGTCCAGGTAACGATGGCAGGGCTTTCGGAAGATGAAGAAAAGCCCGGCAAGTACGGCTGGCAAAATCCGGAAAATGCCAGCTTGCCCTGTTTCTTAATGTATCTTTTAGAGTTGCCCGATTGTGACAGTTACCTGTGCCTATCTGTGTAGGATTTTTCCTACGAGTGCATAACTGTAGGTACATGCCGACAGGCTTGCGTCGCACTTGCCGACTATTCCCACTCGTTATTTCGGCAATAGTCAAGGTCAGTCAATCCACCCCAAGGCATGAAAAAATCCCTCAGTCAATTCCCCGTTGCTCGCCGATGGCTGGCCGGTCTTGCCGCGCTGCTCATAGTTGTCACACTCGTGGCTTATTTTTTTCCATGGGATGCTTTGCGCGAGCCGATTAACCGTTATGTGTCGGGGCAGTTGGGGCGTCGCTTCCAGATTACGCGACACTTGGACGTCGATATAGGCCTGACCGTTACCGTCAGGGCGGACGGCATGGAAATTGCCAATCCCGAATGGGCCCATGAACCTTATCTTCTCAAGGCAGGTGCGGCCGAATTTGACATCAAATTGCTGCCGCTGCTGTTCGGTAAAGCTGTCATTCCGCGGATTGCCCTGACCGAGCCGCAAATCGG
This sequence comes from uncultured beta proteobacterium, assembly GCA_963793855.1. Classification (GTDB taxonomy): domain Bacteria; phylum Pseudomonadota; class Gammaproteobacteria; order Burkholderiales; family Burkholderiaceae_C; genus Polaromonas. The sequence continues at coordinate 1,336,092 of CAWCBL010000001.1, read as the reverse complement.
GCTGCAGATTGAGCCCGATGGGCGGCGAACCTGGGCGCTTGCGCGTGACACCTCTGACCAGGGGGCTATTCCCGAGCTTGGGGCTTTGCTGGTAGACAAGGGGAGCCTCAGTTACATTGCGAGGACGCAAGGTGCGGACCTGAGCGCACAATTTTCCCTGAGCAATGAATCTGATGAGCGGCTGCCCTTGCGCTACAAGGCCACTGGAAAGTGGAAAAACGAAGCGTTTAATGCCGAGGGGCGTGCCGGTGGCGTGCTGCAACTGAGCAAGAACACTGAAGCACCTTTTCCTATTGAGGTGAATGCCGTGGCGGGAAGAACCCGTCTCAAGGCCAATGGTTCAATTGCCAGTCTTGCAGATCTGGCCGGTATTGACGCCAGCTTTGATCTGCAGGGCAAAAATCTGGATGATCTGTACAAATTCCTGGGCGTAGTGCTGCCGTCCACGCCGCCTTACAAACTGCGCGGCAAGCTGGACAGGCATGGCAAAGTGTGGGCTGCCAGCCAGATTCAGGGCATGCTGGGCAAGTCCGACATCAAGGGAGATCTCAGTTTTGACCAGTCAAATGCAGTGCCGCTACTGACAGGCAAGCTACAGTCCCAACTGCTCGATTTTGCGGACTTGGGGCCTATGATTGGCATGGCGCCTTCCGGCTCCTCGTCCCCTAAATCCGGGGCGGTCGCGGCATTGGCAAGCGGCGGTATAGCCCCGACGGGAGCGCAGATGAAACCCGTCCAGGGCGTCACATCTTCGCGCAAGGTGCTGCCTGTTACGCCGCTGGATGTGATCAAGCTCCAAGCCATGAACGCTGATGTGACCTACTCGGCGGCGGATATCAGGCATATACGGGCGCTGCCGCTGGATAAAGGCAGCGTCCACGTCAAGCTGAATGCCGGTGTGCTGCAGCTCGAACCAATTTCCCTGGGGGTTGCCGGTGGCACGGTGACAGGGAGCATTCATATCGATTCCAACGTCAGCCCCGCAGCATTCAATACAAAGCTGGCTGTGCGGGCGTTGCGGCTAAATAAACTGTTTCCGACTGTCGAAACATCCAAAACAGGGCTCGGAAAAATCAGCGGCCAGTTCGACCTGTCAGGCCGTGGCAACTCGGCAGCCCAGATGCTGGGATCCGCCTCCGGTAATATGGATGTGCTGATGGGAAGAGGTGAAATCAGCAATATTCTTCTCGAATATATGGGGCTGGATGGCGGAGAAGTCATCAAATTCCTGCTGCGGGGGGACCGCAATGTGCAGCTGCGATGCGCCGCCGCCGCCTTCGATGTGAAACAGGGTTTGATGAAAAGCAGGGCTATCGTGCTTGATACCAGCGACACTGTCATCACAGGCCAGGGGCAAATCAGCCTGGCCCAGGAAACCCTGGATATTTTGCTGAAGCCGGCGCCCAAGGATCACAGTATTTTGAGTCTCAGGTCGCCGCTGCGGATTGGCGGGACCTTTGCCGCACCTTATGCCGGACCTGAAAAGGCGGCGCTTGCCGGTCGTGTGGGTGTCGCCCTGTTGCTGGGGGCTATCAACCCTTTGCTGGCGCTGGCCGCTACGGTGGAGACTGGGCCGGGCAAGGACGCGAATTGCAGCGAGATTTTGGCGCTGGCAGCACAACCCAAGGCGACCTCTAATCCTTCCGTCGCTGGCATGAAATAATTTGCAGCGGCTGATGGTTCAGCCGTGCTCTCCAGCAAGTCAGCCTTGGCTTGCCTGGATGCCGCAGACTGCACACCCTTTGCTGCGTGTCAGTTTCATCTCGTTCCATTCCATGCTTCGGCCATCCAGCATCATCAGCCGCCCTGTCAGCGGTTGTCCGATGTCGCACAGCAGCTTTAGGGCCTCGGCCGCCTGGACCGTACCCACGATGCCGACCAGCGGCGCAAACACCCCCATGGTGGCGCAGCGGGTTTCTTCCAGCAGGTCAGATTCCGGGAAAACACAGGCATAACACGGCGATTGAATGCTGCGCGAGTCATACACCGCCACTTGTCCATCAAAGCGGATGGCCGCCCCCGAGACCAGCGGCTTGCGATGCTTGACACAAGCGCGGTTGATGGCATGGCGGGTGGCGAAGTTGTCGGTGCAGTCGAGCACAAGGTCCATCTCCTGCACCAGTCGGTCAAGCAGGGCGTCATCGGCCCTGTCTGTGACGGGAATGACTTTGACGTCGGGGTTGAGGGCGGCCACCGACTGCAGCACGGACTCCGCCTTGAATTGACCAATGCGCGCCACGGTATGGGCGATTTGCCGCTGCAGGTTGGTGGCGTCCACGCGGTCATGGTCGACGATGGTGATGCGGCCAACACCCGCGCTGCCAAGATACAAGGCCACCGGTGAGCCCAGTCCGCCCGCGCCCACAATCAGGACGTGAGAGGCGAGGAGCTTTTCCTGGCCTTCAATGCCTAATTCATCGAGCAGGATGTGCCGGGAATAGCGAAGCAGCTGTTCGTCGTTCATGTACAGGAAGAGATGCCACCCGAATGCCTGCGGGAGCTGGGTATGGGTAGGCTAAGGCGAAGGGATTGAGCCGGGTCACGCAACGACGCAAGGCTGCTTCCGACCATCCCTTCAAATTGGCTTAGTTGTCTTTTTTCTCGTTTTTGGGCTCGACCACCGCAGTCTTGCTGACCAGCACCGTGCGACCCTTGAGCTGGTTGATGGCCTGCGCCAGCTGGAAGTCCTTGTCGCTGCCCAGTTCCGGCGGACGACGTTGCTCAGGCGTCTTTCTGGCTTCCTCGTCCAGTCGCTTCAAGGCTGCCTCGCGGGCCTTTTCCCGGCCTGCATCCTTGACTTCTTCGCCCTGGCCACTGTTCAGATGCTTTTCCAGATCGGCTTCGCGCGTGCGCAGCGCCGCAAACGGGCTGCCTTCGGCGGTCTCGTCCACCATCACGTCGGGAACAATGCCGCGCGCCTGAATTGACTTGCCGCTGGGCGTGTAATAGCGTGCCGTCGTCAGCTTGATGCCGGTGTCGGGACCCAGGGGCCGCACGGTCTGGACTGATCCTTTGCCAAAGGTCTGATTGCCCATGATGGTGGCGCGCTTGTAGTCTTGAAGGGCGCCTGCCACAATCTCGCTGGCAGAGGCAGAACCTTCGTTCACCAGTACCACCAGCGGTACCGTCTTGAGCGCTGCAGGCAGGCCCTTGAGGGGATCGGCCCCATTGCGGCGCTGATAAAACTCGGGCGAAGCCTTGTAGGTGAATTTGCTTTCAGCTAACTGGCCGTTGGTAGACACCACGGTCACGTTTTCCGGCAGGAAAGCTGATGACACGGCAACGGCTGCATCAAGCAAGCCGCCTGGGTCGTTGCGCAGGTCGAGCACCAAGCCTTTAAGCTTGGGCTCGCGCTTGTAAATTTCTTCGATCTTGGCGACAAAATCGTCTACCGTACGTTCCTGGAACTGGCTCAGGCGGATCCAGGCGTAGCCGGGCTCCACCACCTTGCTGCGAACCGACTGCGTACGAATCACTTCGCGGGTAATGGTCACCGGAAAAGTGCGGTTTTCGTCCTTGCGGAAAATGGTCAGTAATACCTTTGTCTGGGGCTCGCCGCGCATTTTTTTAACGGCATCGTTCAGACTCAGGCCCTTGACGGCGGTGTCATCAATACGGGTAATCAGGTCATTTGGCTTTAGGCCGGCACGGTCAGCGGGCGAGCCCTCAATGGGCGAGACCACCTTGACCAGTCCGTCTTCCTGGGTGATTTCGATGCCGACACCCACAAAGCGCCCGGAAGTGCCTTCACGGAATTCTTTGTAGGATTTCTTGTCGAAATACACCGAATGCGGATCCAGACTGGACACCATGCCGGAGATGGCATCGGTAATCAGCTTCTTTTCGTCAACAGGTTCGACGTAATCGGTTTTGACCATCCCGAAAACAGCCGCGAGCTGCTGCAACTCTTCCAGGGGCAAAGGTGCCAAGCCAGCGCGCGCAACGGCTTGCAGTTGCACCGTGGTGAGGGCTCCCGCCATGACGCCAATTGAAATCCAGCCTGCTATCTTGAGCTTTTGACCCATAAAAATACCTTCGTAAGCCTGTTGAGGAGCCTTGCCCCTTCGTATCAGGAGCAATATACACCTTGGAGATGAGCCCGGCGCAACAGTTCCATCACCAGCGCCTCGCAGCGCAGAAAAAATGACAGAACTGCCGTGTTTTGTAAAGTTTTTACCTCTAATTTACAAAAGAAAAGCCTTCGGCAGTGGTGAGAAGGCATGGCTCCAGGGTTTTGTATGGCTTGGGCCCACCCCAGCTTATGCCGTGACGGCCTTGCCTTGTGCGCCCACCGCTGCCGCTGCTTTAGCCGCAGCCTCACTGTCGCCCAGATAGTAGCTGCGCATCGGCTTAAGGTTGGCGTCGAGCTCATACACCAGTGGTATGCCATTGGGAATGTTGAGGCCGACGATGTCGCTGTCCGAGATGTTGTCCAAGTACTTCACCAGTGCGCGTATGGAGTTGCCGTGAGCCGCCACCACGATGCGGTTGCCTGCCTTGATGGCGGGCGCCATGGACTCGTTCCAGAAGGGAAGCACGCGTGCCACCGTGTCTTTCAGACACTCGGTCAGAGGAACGTCTTCGGGGCGCAGACGGGCATAACGCCGGTCGCCGCGCTCGCAGCGGGCGTCATCGGCAGCCAGCGGTGGCGGCGGCGTGTCGTAGCTGCGGCGCCAGACCAGCACCTGCTCGTCGCCATATTTCTTGGCCGTTTCGCCCTTGTTCAAGCCTTGCAAGGCGCCGTAATGCCTCTCGTTGAGACGCCAGCTGTGCGCGACCGGCAGCCATGTGCGGTCCATCTCGTCCAGCACATGCCAGAGGGTGCGGGTGGCGCGCTTGAGCACGCTGGTGTAGGCCAGATCAAAGTCATAGCCTTCATCCTTGAGCAGCCTGCCAGCATTTTTGGCCTGAGCGATGCCGGTTTCCGTGAGGTCGACGTCAGTCCAGCCGGTAAAGCGGTTTTCAAGATTCCAGGTCGATTCGCCGTGGCGGATGAGCACGAGTTTGTACATGGTGTAGAAAGTTTAGGTAGAAAGGAAGCACGGAAGACAGAGGGATAAAAAGCATCCGGCGGGTGGTTTCTCGCCTCCATTCTAAAATCACCATTTGGGTGACAAATATACAAAGGGTATTGAAGTGAAATTTCTGACCGATAACTGGATGCTGATTTCGATAGCCATCGCCTCGGGCGGCATGCTGATTTGGCCGCTCATTGCAGGCGGAATGAATGCCGGCGCGCTGAACGCCAGTGGCGCCGTGCAACTGATCAACCGCGAAAAAGCCGTGGTGGTGGATGTGTGCGAGGCCGGAGAATTTGCGGCGGGTCATGTCACCGGCGCCAAAAATATTCCGCTGGGCGAACTTGAAGCCAAACTGCCCGGCATGGTGAAAAACAAGTCGCTGCCGCTGATTCTGGTGTGCGCCAGTGGTATGCGCTCCGGTCGCGCCGTTGCGATCGCCAAAAAGCTGGGTTACGACCAAGCCCAATCTCTGGGCGGCGGGCTCAAGGCCTGGAAAGACGCTAATCTTCCCATTGAGAAGGCCTGAAAGGCATAGAAATTCAACCGTCGGTCCGGTGATGACCATCGCTCCGATTTTTGTTCTGATCCATTCCCTGTCCGGCGCCTGCGGGCACGACCTGAAGAAACCATGCAAACCGTCAAGATTTACACCACCGGAACCTGCCCCTATTGCATTCATGCCAAACAGCTGCTCAAGCAGCGCGGCGTCATCGAGCTCAATGAAATTCGGGTCGATATGGCGCCTGGCGAACGCCAGAAAATGATGGAAATAACGGGCCGGCGCACGGTGCCGCAAATATTTATCGGCGATACGCATGTAGGCGGCTGTGATGATCTCGTCGCCCTGGATGGCCGGGGCGGTCTGTTGCCGCTGCTGGGCAGCGCTGCCTGACGCCAGCGCAGCTGAGCGGGGTTGCCGCCCTGAGATAATGGGCTTCAGCCTGCCTGCCATTCGCCTGCCATTCAATTGCGATTGGCGGGTGCATGCCAAAGGTTTGCCCACCTTCCGATTTTTTATACCCTGACGAAAGAGCACTATGGCTGAAGCCAATCTTGACCCCGTATTCCAGATTCAGCGCGTTTACCTCAAGGATGTATCGCTGGAGCAACCCAACTCTCCCGAAATTCTGCTTAACCAGGAGCAGCCTGGCGTGGATATTCAACTCGGCGTTGATGCTGCTCCCGTGGCCGACGGGCTGTTTGAAGTCAGCGTGACGGCGACCGTGCACACCAAGATTGGCGACAAGACGGTGTTTCTGGTTGAAGCCAAGCAAGCGGGCATCTTCGAAATCCGCAACATCCAGAGCGAGCAGATGGGCCCCCTTTTGGGTATTGCCTGCCCCCAAATTGTCTATCCTTACCTGCGCAGCAATGTGGCTGACGTGATTCAGCGCGGCGGTTTCCCGCCGGTGCACATGGCTGAAATCAACTTCCAGGCCATGTACGAACAGCAGCAGGCAGAGGCGGCCGTTGCCACGACAGAAGTGACGCAGATCATCGTTTGATGGTCTGCTAAAGCGCCCTCGGGGCTCACGCATTGTTGCCATGAAAATAGTTGTTTTGGGTGCGGGCGCCTGGGGAACGGCGCTGGCCGTCAATGCCGCCCGCACGACGGACGCTGGCGTGCCCCGGCATCAGGTCACTTTGTGGGTCCGTGATGCGTTGCAACTCAAGGCGCTGCAGACTGAACGTGCCAACACCCGCTACCTGCCAGGCATAGCCCTGCCCGACGGTCTTGTCCTGCAAGGCGGCGCAAAAACGTCGCTGGCCCAGGCAGTCGACGGTCAAGACCTCATCATCCTGGCCACGCCGGTTTCTGCGGCACGGGGCATGCTGCAAAGCCTGCAACATGCCACAGTACCTGTTGCCTGGCTGAGTAAGGGCTTTGAGGCGCCGCTGACCGCTGCACCTTCTTCCGCTTCTTTTTCAAAGCCTTTTGGCCTCATGGTCCATGAAGTACGGGGGCAGGTTGCTCCTGATTTGAGAGCTGGTGTGCTCAGCGGCCCGAGCTTTGCGCTGGAAGTGGCGCGTGGCCAGCCAACGGCGCTGGTGGCCGCCAGCGAGCACGCCGAGGTGCGTGACGCGCTGGTCGCGGCCTTTCATAACGCCACTTTGCGTGTCTACGCCAACGATGACATCGTAGGTGTCGAAGTCGGTGGCGCCGTCAAAAACGTGCTCGCGATCGCCACCGGGCTGTGTGACGGCCTGCAACTCGGCCTCAACGCCCGTGCCGCGCTCATCACCCGGGGGCTGGCGGAAATGACGCGCCTTGGTGTTGCGCTGGGCGCCCGCGCCGAGACCTTTACGGGTCTGTCAGGGCTGGGCGACCTGGTCCTTACGGCCACCGGTGACCTCAGCCGCAACCGCAAGGTGGGGCTGCTGCTCGCGCAGGGTAAATCACTCTCCGAAGCGGTGGACTCGCTGGGCCATGTGGCTGAGGGCGTTTATTGCGCGCGCACCGTGGTGCAGCGCGCCGCCAGTTTGGGGGTTGATATGCCGATTGCGCAGAGCGTCGTGGCGCTGCTTGACGGCAAGCTCAGGCCGGCTGAGGCCGTGGCGGTCCTGATGGAGCGCGAGCCCAAGGCGGAACTTGGATGCTATTGAATAGATAGCATCTTACGCCCGTCTTGATTGCGCAGGTGGGCTAATTTGCTTGATTAGCGACTTACCTCAGACACGCGAATTACTTTCAAAGGCAGCGGAGCGGTAGTCGCAACTATCTTGAGCAGTCTGGGCAGCATTGCAGGCAAGTCAAAGCGGCGGTTGAAACGATAAGCGAATTCCGCCAGGTAGCGTCCAGCGTACCTGGCGTGGTCGAAGCAATGGTACGTGCCTGCCAGGCTGGTCTTGAGATTGCCCAGCACGATGTTGACCCAACGCAGCTGGGGCGTTTGCGCCCCTGGGCGTCCGCCCCCGGTCACATAGCGCTCGTGCGTGGCCTGGGCCTGGCATACCTGTGCGAAGGCCCGCGTGCCGTCGCTGACCACATGGCATCCAGGCGCCAAGTGCTGCTGAGCCCACTGGCGCATGTCCTGGTTGGTGAAGTCCGCCACCGGCGTCAGGTGCACGTACAGGGGGCGGCCGTCAGGACGGGTCTGTACGGCAGCAACGAAGGCGGTCTTGTTGGCTGCCTTGCGCCCGCCGTTGATGTGGCCTGCGCGCTCGCCGCCCAGGTACGCATCGTCGATTTCCACACGCCCCTGCAGGCGATAGGATGCATCGTGCTGGGACATGGTCTGCATGAGCTTGTGCTTGAGTAGCCAGGCGCTCTTGTAGGACACGCCCAGATGGCGCTTGAGCGCCAGCGCGCTGATGCCGCCCTTGTGCTGCGTCATCAGGTATATGGCCAGGAACCACACCGTCAGGGGCAGCTTGGTGTGCTCCATGACGGTGCCTGCGATGCTGGAGGATTGGTAGCCGCACAGGAAACACTCCCACAGCGGGCGGCCTTGGCCGTTGCGGGTGGTAAACGAGCGCTTGCAGCTGCAGTGCGCGCACTGAAAACCCTGGGGCCAGCGGGCAGCCACCAAGGCGCGCTCGCACTGCTGCTCGCTGCCGTACTGTGCTTGGAATTGCGCCAGCGACAGGCCGTGCTGGAATTGGATGGCGTTCATGGACATATCGCTCTCCTCGGGCTCCCGGTGCATTGGGGGCATGCTGCTTGGAGGCAAGGCTTCGGCGAGGAGTTCCAAGGAAATCTGAGGCAAGTAGCTAATCAAGCTATTTTGCCCGGGATGGACGGGCTACTTCCGCAGAACGATGGTCACCAGCAGCGACGAGTCCTGCACGGCTGTCAGGGCGTGATCCACGCTGCCTTCCAGCCAGACCAGCTGGCCGGCCCGCATCCGCCGGCTTTGCTGCCCGGCCATGATGAGGTCAACCTCGCCTTCCAGACAGTGAATCGTGACTTCACCCTTGACCTTGTGAGTGGGGGTGGATTTGTGCGCGGGCATGACCAAGCGCATGACCTCGATCCCATCGGTTTTGAACAGGGCAACTGTTCGTTCCTCTGAGAGCTTGTCTGCCAAGGGTTGAACATCAACGATTTGCCCCGATGCAGCGTGCGCAATAGCCATATGGACCTCCAGGAAGACGACAGCCAGTACCTTGCGATGTTTATACCTCAAGGAGAACCAGCGGGGTAGTGATCGTCATGCTGCTGGCCCGATGCCCGTTACATTCTTCCGGCCACGAAGTCATGGCCAAAAATGGTGGGTGTCTTTGTTTGGCGGTCGCAGGCAACTGCAAAAAAGGAGCAATGCAACGGCCTTAACTCAAATTTCCAGGTTGTCAATCAGCCGTGTATTGCCCAGTTTGGCCGCGCCCAGCACCACCAGGACTTGCTCGGCGAGCGGGCCCTGCGGCGGCTGCAGGTCGCTGCGGCGGCGCACGGTCAGGTAATCGGGTTTCCAGCCGCGCCGCGCCAGCGCCTGCATGGCCTGTGCTTCCAGGGCCAGCAGGTCGGGCATGCCTGCGTCTGCCCGGACGGCTTCGCCCAAGGCGCGCAGGGCCCTGGATAGTTGCATGGCTTCATGGCGCTCGTCTGCGGTGAGGTAGCTGTTGCGCGATGACAGCGCCAGCCCCTCTTCGGCGCGCTGGGTCTCGCCAGCCAGAATATCAATGGGCATGGCAAACTGCTGCACCATGCGGCGTATCACCAGCACCTGCTGGTAATCTTTTTTGCCAAAGGCGGCCACGCCCGAGGGCATGCCGGCAAACACGCAGGAAAAGAGCTTCATCACCACGGTGCACACACCGATGAAGAAGCCGGGCCGGAAATGACCTTCCAAAATGTCGGCAAGCTCCGTGGATGGATGCACCTTGAAGGTTTGCGGCTCGGGGTAAAGATCCTTTTCGCGCGGAGCAAACACCAGGTCGCATCCGGCCGCTTCGAGGCGAGCGGCATCCGCATCCAGCGTGCGTGGGTAGCTGTCAAAGTCTTCGTGCGGCGCAAACTGCAGGCGGTTGACAAAAATGCTGGACACCGTGACGTCGCCTAGTGGCTTGGCCTGCTTGACCAGCGCAATGTGGCCGTCGTGCAGGTTGCCCATGGTGGGCACAAAGGCCGGGCGCCTGAAGCCGCTGAGGTGCTGGCGCAGTTCGGGAATGGTGTGGACGATTTGCATCGTGTTTCCTTGAGTTTTTGGGGAGGCGAATTACCAGGCGTGGGTCGCGTCCACCGGAAAGCTGCCCTCCTTCACCGCATGCACATAGGCCTCGATGGCGCCGCGTACGCTGGTCGCACCGTCCATGAAGTTGCGAACGAATTTAGGCATCTTGCCCAGGTTGATGCCCAGCATGTCGTGCAGCACCAGCACCTGGCCGGAGGTGCCTTTGCCCGCGCCAATGCCGATGGTGGCGCAGTGCGAAAGCTCTTGGGTGAGCGTTGCCGACGAGGCCGCCGGCACCATTTCCAGCACCAGCATGGAGGCGCCGGCATCCTGCAGCGCGAGCGCATCGCGCCTGAGCGTGGCTGCGGCCTCATCGGTTTTTCCCTGCACGCGGTAGCCACCCAGCGCATGAACAGTCTGCGGTGTCAGGCCGAGGTGGGCGCAGACCGGAATGCCGCGCTCGACCAGAAAGCGTACGGTTTCTGTAGTCCAGCCGCCACCTTCGAGCTTGATCATGTGGGCACCGGCCTGCATCAGCACCACGGCGCTGCGCAGGGCCTGCTCCTTCGACTCATGGTAGGCGCCAAAGGGCAGGTCGCTGATCAGCCAGGCGGTCGCGTGCGCGCGGCGCAGGCCTCTGGCCACGCATTCCGTGTGGTGGCGCATGGTTTCGAGCGTTACGCCGACGGTGCTGCTCAAGCCCTGGCAGACCATGCCCAGCGAGTCGCCCACCAGAATGCACTCGACCCCGGCGGCATCGGCCACTGCGGCAAAGGTGGCGTCGTAGGCGGTAAGCATGGTAATTTTTTCCCCCACGGTGTGCATTTCGCGCAGGCGCGGCAGGCTGATGGGCTTGCGCACCGAGGGCGTTGACGCTGGCGGCAGCGTACCGTAGGGCGTACCCGAGGGCATCGCTGAAGGGGGGGCGGACAAGGTCGAGGAAGCGTTGGCTGTGGTCATGGGCACTCCTGAATGAAGCGGGAGTTTAATCCGCCGGGGGTGTTCCGGGCAGGACTCAGAAGGCCGGCCCAGCATTGTTACGCCGCTTGCGGGGCCGATCGCGTCATGCCGAGTCGTTCCATCAGCCTGACATCTGCGTCAGTGTCGGGGTTGCCGGTGGTCAGCAGCTTGTCGCCATAAAAAATCGAGTTGGCTCCGGCCAGAAAGCACAGTGCCTGCACCGCGTCACCCATCTGCTGGCGGCCGGCCGACAGGCGGACGCGGGCCTTGGGCATGGTAATGCGCGCCACGGCAATGGTGCGGACAAATTCAAACGGGTCAATATCCGCCTGATCGGCCAGCGGCGTGCCTTCGACCTTCACCAGGTTGTTGATGGGAACGGACTCGGGGTAGGGCGTGAGATTGGCCAGTTCGGCCACCAGGCCGGCGCGCTGGCGGCGGGTTTCGCCCAGCCCCACGATGCCGCCGCAACAGACCTTGACGCCCACGCTGCGCACGCGCGCCAGGGTGTCCAGCCTTTCCTGGTAGTCGCGCGTGGTGATGATGTCGCCGTAAAAGTCAGGCGCGGTGTCCAGGTTGTGGTTGTAGTAATCGAGGCCGGCTTGTTGCAGCGTTTGCGCCTGCCCGTCTTCCAGCATGCCGAGCGTGGCGCAGGTTTCCAGGCCCAGCGCCTTGACGGTGCGGATCAGCTCGGCAACTTTTTCAATATCACGCTCTTTGGGCGAGCGCCAGGCTGCGCCCATGCAAAAACGCGTGGCGCCAGCGGACTGCGCAAGTTTCGCGGCGGCCAGCACTTCGGCCGGTTCCATCAGCTTGCTGGCCTCCACGCCGGTGTCGTAGCGGGCCGCTTGCGGGCAATAGCCGCAGTCTTCCGAGCAGCCGCCGGTCTTGATCGACAGCAGCGTGGCAAATTCAACCCGTGTGGGGTCAAAGTTTTCGCGGTGAATCATTTGCGCCTGGTGCATCAGTTCGGGAAAAGGCAGATTGAACAGCGCTTCAATGGCGTCAACGCTCCAGCTGTCAGCGCCGGTGGCAGGCTTGTGCGGGGCGGGCGGGCGGGGGCGGTGCAAGGTGATGGTTTGTGCGCTGGCTGGCGTCATGTCAGGCCTTAAATAGCTTGGAGCAACAGGCTCGCTTACGCGAGTTGCACCGGAATGATCGAACGCTCTTCCTTGATGCGGTTGTCCGTGTCGACGAACACCAGCTTGGGGCTAAAGCCCGCCATTTCTTTTTCTTCGAGCTGGGCAAAGGCAGCAATGATGACCAGGTCGCCCACTGACGCGCGGCGTGCGGCCGAGCCATTGACCGAGATGATGCGGCTGCCGCGTTCGGCACGAATGGCGTAGGTGATGAAGCGCTCGCCGTTATTGATGTTCCATATGTGGACCTGCTCGTTATCGGCAATGTTGGCGGCATCCAGCAGGTCTTCGTCAATGGCGCAGGAGCCTTCGTAGTTGAGCTCGCAATGGGTCACGGCGGCACGGTGGATTTTGGATTTGAGTAGGGTTCTGAACATGGTGGTGAGGGGGGTGAAGTCAACGGCCAAAGACGGCCCAAGCCGTGTTGGCAAGCCACCACTGCGGTGACGATCGTCATGGAGCGGTAACATTTGGACTGGTGGCTAAGGATTTTTAATTATTAATTAGTTTAGTGCACTCCACTGTGCAAGCTTTTATTTGAAGTGTTTATGACCAAGTCATTTGATTTTTCGGCACAAGCTGTTGAGCAGCTGGCCCAGGCAGACGTGGCGCGTGCGCTGGCAGAAGACCTGGGTGGCGGTGATTTGACGGCGGCCTTGATCGATCCGGAGCGCCAGGCGCGCGCCCGGGTGCTGGCGCGGGAAAGTGCCGTGATTTGCGGCGCGGCCTGGGTGCAGGCTGCCATGCTGCAGCTTGACCCGCAGGCCCGACTGGTCTGGCATGTGAAAGATGGCGAGCGCTGCGAGGCCAATCAGGTGGTGTTCGAGGTGTCTGCCAAGGCGCGGGCCTTGCTGTCGGCTGAGCGGACGGCTCTGAACTTTTTGCAGCTTTTAAGCGCTGTTGCGACCAAAACGGCGGCTTATGTTGCTGTTGTGGCGGGGACTCGCGCCAGAATTGTCGACACTCGCAAGACGCTGCCGGGCCTGCGCCTGGCGCAAAAATATGCGGTCCGCACTGGCGGCGGTACCAACCACCGCATCGGTTTGTATGATGCGGTGCTGATCAAGGAAAACCATATTGCGGCAGCAGGCGGCATTGCCGAGGTGCTGCAGCGTGCCGCGCAGGTGGTAGCCGAGGCTGACTTTGTGGAAATCGAAGTGGAAACCCTGGATCAGCTGGCCCAGGCGCTCGATGCCGGTGCCCGCATGGTGCTGCTCGACAACATGGATCTGACGACGCTGCAGGAGGCGGTGCGCATCAACGCAGGGCGCGCCGTGCTTGAGATTTCAGGCGGCGTGACGATGCAGAGCGTGCGCGCCCTTGCAGAAACCGGTGTGGACCGCATCTCCATTGGTGCGTTGACCAAGGACGTAACCGCCACGGACTTTTCAATGCGTCTGCAGGAGTTGCCATGACCACAATTGCCCTCAAGGAAGTCGACTACGAGCAGCCCGCTGATGGCGCGGCATGCAATACCCGCCATGCATGGGCACGTGTGCCGGTCGAGCCGTCGCCGTCCGAGCGGGAGGTGCTGAAAGACCGCATCCGAAGCCTGCTTAAAAGTCGTAACGCCGTCATGGTGTCGCATTACTATGTGCATCCAGACTTGCAGGATTTAGCCGAAGAAACCGGTGGTTTGGTGTCCGATTCGCTGGAGATGGCGCGTTTTGGCCGCGACCATGCCGCGCAGACGCTGGTGGTCTCGGGCGTGCGCTTCATGGGTGAGACGGCCAAAATCCTGTCGCCCGAAAAGCGCGTGCTGATGCCTGACCTAGACGCAACCTGTTCGCTGGACCTGGGTTGCCCCATCGTCGACTTCAGCGCTTTTTGCGATGCGCATCCCGACCGCACCGTGGTGGTGTATGCCAACACCAGCGCCGCCGTGAAAGCGCGCGCCGACTGGGTCGTGACATCAAGTTGCGCGCTGGACATCGTGCGTGCGCTTAAAGAACAGGGTCAGAAAATCCTCTGGGCGCCGGACCGACATTTGGGCGGTTATATCCAGCGCGAAACCGGCGCCGACATGGTGATGTGGAACGGCGCCTGCATCGTTCACGATGAATTCAAGGCGTTCGAGCTGCAGGCCCTGATGAAAGAGCATCCTCTGGCGAAGGTGCTGGTCCATCCCGAATCCCCGGCGGATGTGGTGGCGCTGGCCGATGCGGTGGGTTCGACCTCAGGCATCCTCAAGGCAGCCCGCGAGATGGATGCGCCCGAATTCATAGTGGCCACCGACAACGGCATGATGCACAAGCTGCGCACGCTCAACCCCGGAAAAACATTTATCGAGGCCCCTACGGCGGGCAACAGCGCCACCTGCAAAAGCTGCGCCCACTGCCCCTGGATGGCGATGAACAGCCTGGCCGGGGTGGCGCAGGTGCTGGAAACCGGTGCGAATGAGGTGCATATTGATGCGGCGCTGGGCCTGCGCGCCCGCTTGCCAATCGACCGCATGCTGGCCTTCACTGCCGCCCTGAAAAACGGTCAGCCCACCGCCGGGTTGGTGCCAAACATCGGCGCGGCGTAAAGCTGGCGCGCTGGTTTTGGTTTTACGCCGTCTCCCTGCAGGATAGGGCGACAGCGAACGCGCGCAAAACGCTCCTGTTTTGATAGCTGCTGGTGCATGAAGGACAGGCGCTAGAGGCCAATATGACCATAAATGCACGTATCGACTTTTCCGATCCGAACGACAGCGCCGCGCCGCGACTGCGCCACGCCTTTAGCAGGGCGCGCGCGGTGCTGGTCGCGCACCGGCTGGCTGAAGTGCGCCCCTTGCTCGATGCCGTGCAGGCCGCCGCGCTGCAGGGCCGCTGGTGTGTGGGCTTTTTGCGCTACGAAGCCGCACCGGCCTTTGACGCGGCGCTCGCCGTGCACGCACCCGATGGTCCGCTGGCCTGGTTCGCCCTCTACGACGAAGCCTTGCCTTGGCCCGAGGACGCCACCGCCAGCGCCGCCACTGCCCAGGTCCAGTGGGTTGAGCGCTGTTTTCGCCCGGCATTTGACACGGCCATGGATAACATCCAGCGCGCCATCTCGGCAGGCGAGCTGTACCAGGTCAACTTCACCGCACCGCTTCTAGGCGCATGGCAGGGCACGCCGCAAGAGGGTGCGGCGCAGGCCCTGTTTGCCGCCCTGCAGCGCGCCCAGCCGGGCGGCTATGCGGCTTTCATCGACACCGGCGATGCCCAAGTGCTGTCGGTGTCGCCCGAACTGTTTTTTGACTGGCAGGACGGCCACATCCTGGCGCGGCCCATGAAGGGCACCGCCGCGCGCGGCGCCACGCCCGAGATTGATGCCGCCCAGGCCGCTGCCCTGCGCGCGTCGCCGAAGGAGCGCGCCGAAAACGTCATGATCGTGGACTTGTTGCGCAACGACATCTCGCGCATTGCCGCGCCCTTCAGCGTGCAGGTGCCGCGCCTTTTCCACACCGAAGCGCTGCCCAGCGTCTGGCAGATGACGTCCGACGTGCAGGCCCGGACCCGCGCCGGCACCACGCTGGCCGACGTGTTTGCCGCGCTGTTTCCCTGCGGTTCGGTGACCGGCGCCCCCAAGGTGCGCGCCATGCAGATGATCCGCACCCTGGAGCTGCAGCCGCGCGGCCTGTACTGCGGCGCCATCGGCGTGGTGCGGCCGGACGAGCAGCGCCATGGAATCAGGGCCACCTTCAACGTGCCCATCCGCACCGTCACCGTGCAGACGGGGCTGCTCCGCTGCGGCATTGGCAGCGGCATCACCTCCGGCGCCATGCCGGACGCTGAATGGCAGGAATGGCGGAACAAGCGCAAATTTTTGGAGCGGGCCAGCATGCCTTTTGACCTGCTGGAAACCCTGGCGCTGGAAGGCGGCCAGCTGCGCCACGCCACTGACCACCTGCAGCGCCTGGCTGGCGCGGCGGCGCATTTCGGCTACTCGTGGGACGCGGCTCAAGTGCAGCACGGCCTGAACGAACTGGCGCAAGCCCATCCGACAGGCCTGTGGCGTGTCCGCCTGCTGCTCAATGCCCAGGGCGAGTCACGCGCCGAAGCGTTTGTCATGGACCCATCACCCAAGCAGGTACGCCTGCAACTGGCCGACCGTCCGCTGATTGATGCCCACGGCGAGTTCGTGCGCTTCAAAACCACCCGCCGCGCGCACTACGACGCCTTCACGCCCACCCAGCCCGGCGTGTTCGACACCGTGCTCTGGAACGCCGAGGGTGAAATCACCGAATGCACGCGCGGCAATGTGGCGATGCTGCTCGACGGCCGCTGGGTGACGCCGCCGCTGGCCTGCGGTTTGCTGCCTGGGGTAGGGCGCGCGCTGGCGCTGAGCGAAGGGCGCCTGACCGAGACCGTGGTGCGGGTGGAAGATTTGCCGCGCGTGCAGGGCTGGGTGTTTGTGAACAGCTTGCGGGGGTGGATGGCTGCGGAGATGGTTTGAGCCGACGTGGAGCGTTCAGCAGGAGCGCTCATTTTGATGCTTGGCGGCGGCGACAAGTCCAGCCAGGCCCGCGATGCCGCGCTAAAAGTTTCCGGCCGGTGCAATCACTGCCAGGCGGGCTCTTCCAGTGTCATGGCCGGCCCATCGGCTGCCTGACCTGGCTGCGTAGTCATCTTCTGCTGGCGCTGCAGATAAAACATCTGGAAATTGATTTCAGACAAATGCACAGGCGGAAATCCGGCCCGGGTGATGGCGTCGGCCATGTTGGCCCGCAGGTAGGGGTACAGGATGGTCGGGCAGCCGATGCCCAGCATCGGATCGAGCTGTTCGGCGCCCAAGTTGCGGATTTCAAAAATTCCGGCTTGCCTCCCCTCGACCAGAAAGGCAATCTTGTCCTTGATTTTTGCGGTGACGGTAATCGTCACAGTGGACTCAAAAATACCTTCGGCTTGCCGCTCGGCGCTCGTGGAGACGGCCACTTCAACGGTGGGGGACTCCTGCTCGAGAAAAATCGCCGGGGAGTTGGGCTGCTCCAGCGACAGGCCTTTCAGATAGACGCGTTGAATCTGGAACAGGGGCTGTGTTTTTGGCTCTGGCATGAATTGCTTTCGTGAACATGGCGATGGCTGGTGGGCGGATTGCCGGGGCCAGGCGCAACGCCCGGCCCCGGGCCAGACTTAGCTGGCTTTTTCGGGCAGGGGCAGATGCACCCAGTCGTTGTAGAAGGCTTCGATATCGGGTTCGAACTCATGCATCACCGGATACCACGGGGTGGGCGCCTCAACGTCATGCATGGTGCCGCACGAAGGGCAGTAGTACTCGCGGTACACCTGCCACTGGGTGTCGGGCGCCATCAGCGCTGGATAGACCTCGTGCATGGCTTCGGCGTTGTCGCGCACGTAGATCAATGCTTCGAGTTTCCAGTTCTTGCGGTAGTCGCCAAACTCGTGGCCGCAACTGCATTTGGTCACCCATTCCTTGCTGGTCTTGTTCTGCGCGATGTAGAGGTGCAGGCTGATCGGCAGGATGATCTTGTCGTCCCAGGGCAGCTTGGACTGCAGCGCATGGAGGTACATGCGAAAGCGCTCCCCGTCCTTGGGCATCGACAGCATGCGCATCGTGGTTTCCCAGTCCAGCTTGCCTTCGACCAGGTAGTTCACTTGCTCTTGTGTATAGACAGACATTTTTATCTCCAAAAATTTAGCTCAACAGGAGCCGGGGGACTGGCCCCCGGCGTCGAATCACTCTTCAACCAGGGTGACGGTGCGCACGTCCGGCATCTTGGACAGGTCCATCCGGTAGGTCGAGCCGAACGAAGGCACGCCGAGTTCGGACTCCGGCAATTCCCAGTCGGCCGGCAGATCCCAGAAGGCCTTGAACTCGTCCTTGAACTTGACGCTCAGGCCAAAGCTGGTCGCAAACATGTGGCGCACCTGGATAGAGGCATGCTTGGTCAGGATGCGCGCGCGCTCTTCCTTCATCCAGTCGCGCGTCGGAATGGCGCGGGCAATCCGTTCCTTGCGAATGGCCTTGCGGCGCGCGGCGGTCCTGGCGACATCGACGCTCCAGACCTGGTCGCTGCCTTGCGAGATCACGACGCCATAGACTTTCTGCGCATACTCGGGCAGCACGAAACGGTTGTTGATGTCCGTTTCAACCGAAGCGCAATCCCGGTCCAGCGGATCGCCAAAGCCGGGGCCGCCGCGCATGTAGTTCAGGTACAGGTCGTGATTTTCAAAAATCGCTTCGGTGGTCGTGCATTGCTGGTCGCGCTTGACCTTGGCCGTGGCACTGATGTGGCTTTCGTAGCCCTTGTCTTCCGGGTTGCGGTCCGCGCCCAGGGGCAGCGACTCGCCGTTGCGGATGCGCGCTTCAAGATCGGTCTTGTGGGCTTCAAAGCGGTAGCCGGTGGCCGAAGGGTAGCCGCCCATCAGGCCCCAGTCGCTGTTCATGTAGCCATTACCCATGAAGTACATGCTCCAGTCCGTTGCCTTCCAGACCATGCGCAGCGTCTCGAAGCCGCAGCCGCCACGGAACTTGCCGTAGCCGCCCGAGTTGGTCTTGACGTTGCGGCCCATGTAGAGCAGCGGCTCGGCCATTTCCCAGATCTCGATGTCCCCCATGTCGCCTTCGGGATTCCAGACGGCCGCCGCGTGGTTCAGGCCGTCCTTGATGGCGCAGGCGCCGGTGCCGCAAGCCGCCGGCTCAAAGCTGTTGACCGCGTGCGCTTCACCGTCCTGGTTCATGCCGCCGCCCTGCAGCCAGTTGGAGGTATTGGCGTTGCCGGCATTGACTTCTTCGAGGTAGCCGCGGGCAAAGTAGGACTGGCTCATGCCGCGCCAGATGCCGCTCCAGCCGGAAACCAGGAAGTGCCAGGCATAGGCATGCGCGGTGCGGCGGTCGTCCGGGTTCATCCAGGTGCCCTTGGGTAGCTTGAATTCGGTCGCGTAATAGGCGCCGTCGTTGATGCGCGCCGTGGGCACCAGGGTTTGCGTCAGCATCACCCAGATGCCGCTGGTGAAGGCCACCTGGTTGGCATTGAAGCTGTGCCAGCCCCAGCGGCTCGCCCCTTCGAAATTGAGCCGCCAGGTGGCATCCGGGCGAATCGTCATCTCGCACGGCGCATGCATGATGCTGTTCATCTTGCCGAATTCCGAGGCCAGGCTCATGTCTTCGTGGTCGTAGGGAATATCGACGAACGCGACGCGGCGATAGACCCCCGGAACCGTCATGGCCTTGAGGCGCGCCTGCAGGCCGCGCCGCCCTTCCTCGATGATTTCGTGGGCAAAGCGGGTGTAGTTCTCGATGCCTTCGGCTTGCAGCACTTCCTCGACCAGGCTGCGGATCATGTGGCAGCCGGCGATGCGGGTGCGCTCGTCCAGAATCCAGTACTTGGTGGTGCGCACGTTGCGCTGGCTCTCGTGCAGCCAGTCGCGCAGCGGCGTGTCGTTGATGCCGGTCTTGCGGCATGTCACCTGCAGGCCGTCGCCGAAGCGCGAGACCTGGCCGGTTGACATCGAGCCCGGCGTCATGGCACCGAGGTCGATCACGTGCGTCACGCCGCCGACCCAGCCAACCAGCTTGCCTTCCCAGAAAATCGGCACGATGGTGGCGATATCGCAGGGGTGGACGTTGCCGATGGAGCAGTCGTTGTTGGTGAACATGTCGCCCGGATTGATGCCGGGGTTGATTTCCCAGGCGTTCTCGATCATGTACTTGATCGCCGCGCCCATGGTGCCGACGTGGATGATGATGCCGGTCGAGGTCAGGATGCAGTCGCCGGCCGCGTTGTACAGCGTGAAGCACAGCTCGCCTTCCTGCTCGACGATGGGCGAGGCGGCAATCTTCTTGGCGGTTTCACGGGCGTGAACCAGGCCGCCACGGATGCGGGAAAACAGCTTTTCGTAGGTGATCGGGTCGGAGTCCTTGAACTCCAGCTTTTCGAGCCCGTTGTAAAAGCCGGTCCTGTGGGTGCGCTCCAGCACTTCATCGCGATGCTGCTTGAGCGTCTTGCCATTGCCCAGCAGGTCGGGCAAGCCCAGTTCAACTCTTGACATTCTGTTCATGATGGTTCTCCTTACTTGACTTCTTTAAGATGAAACAGGCGGTGCGCGTCGCAATACGTCTCGAACCCGAAGGGCACGATGAACGTCGTCGATGGCGACTCGACAATGGCCGGGCCGACGACGCGGTTGCCGGCCTTCAAGGCTTCCATCGACCAGATCTGGGCATCCCACCATTTTTTGTGGCGGTAAAAAGGGCGGCTGCCGATGTGCGCGTCCGGGTGCGGCACCGGACCCGCATCAAGCTCCTCGGGCAGTTCCGGCTTGGATGAAACGACGCTGCCGCGCATGATGGCGCCGGTCACGCCAAAGCCCAGTTCGGGCGAGCTGGCCGATGAGGCATAGACGCGTGCATAGGTATCGTCAAAGGCCTTGACCATCCGGTCCCAGTCGGCCAGCGTGGAGGCACTGGTGACGGGCGAGTTGATTTCCAGGTCGTTCAGCTGCCCCATGAACTGCATGCGGTAGCCGGGGCGCAGCAAGACATCTTCGGGCTTGAAGCCGTTGATGACGAATTCCTCGATGACCTTGGCCGCCAGTTCTGCCCAGGCGTCGGTCAGCGTGGTGCAGGCAAGCACCTTTTCTGCATCCGTGGCATCGGGGCCCACGCCCACATCGACGCTCTTGTCGTAGCGGTATTCGTACTCGGCGCAGGCGCAGCCAAAGGCCGAGAAGCCCGCCGCCCAGGCCGGCACCACCACGTCCTTGAAGCCCAGGCCTTCGGTGTAGCCGTAGGTGTGAACCGGACCGGCGCCGCCGTAGGAAAAGCAGACAAAGTCGGCCGGGTTGTAGCCCTTGGCGCTGATGACCGAGCGCATGTATTCGCGCAGGTTCAGGTCCAGCAGTTCAATCACGCCGGCAGCGGCGTCTTCGACCGTCAGGCCCAGCGGGTCGGCGATTTGTTCCTTCAGGTACTTGCGCGCCCGGTTGACATCGAGCTTGATGGCGCCGCCCAGAAAATTGTCCGGGTTGAGGTAGCCCAGTACCACATGGCAGTCCGAGACCGACACGGTGTCCAGGCCGCTCTCGGCCCAGCACATGCCGACGCGGTAGCCGGCGCTGTCCGGCCCCAGCTTGATGGCCTTGCTGTACGGATCAATGCGGATGAAGCTGCCCGCACCCGCGCCCACCGAGTCCATGGCCACCAGCGGCAGGGACAGCACCAGGCGCGCCATGTCGGGGTCGGACTGGATCGCAAAGTTGCCTTTGGTGATGATGGCCATGTCAAAGCTGGTTCCGCCAATGTCGCTGCAGGCAATGTTGTCGTAGCCCAGTTTTTCGCCCAGGAACTTCGAGCCGATCACGCCGCCGATGGGGCCGGAGACAATCGTGCGCGCCAGTTCCTTGGCTTTCCAGCCGATGGTGCCGCCGTGGGTGGCCATGACGCGCAGGTCAAACTTGGCGCCGTGCTTCTTGAAGCGGTCGCTGACTTTTTTCAGCGTGGCGCGCGACGGCTCGGCGGCATAGGCTTCCAGGATCGTGGTGTTGGTGCGGTGCGTTTCTTTGCGTGAAGGGTAGTAGTCCACCGTGGCGAACACCGGAATGTTCACGCCGAGCTTCTTCAGTTCTTCGCGGCAGATGTCGCGTGCCCGCAATTCGCTTTTTTCATTCTTGTGCGACTGCAGCAGGCTGATGACGATGGCCTTGGAGCCGCGCGCCACCAGTTCGCGGGTGGCCACGCGCACTTCTTCTTCGCGCAGCGGAATCACGACCTGGCCCTGCACGTCGGTACGCTCGGTCACGCCCCGGGTGCGCGACAGCGGCACCAGCGGTTCGTCGTAACGGTGGCAGTTCAGGTGGATGCGCTCTTCCAGCGCATAGCCCAGATAGCTCTGGATGGCGCGGCCCATGGAATGGATGTCTTCAAAGCCCCGGTTGCACATCAGGCCCACATCCAGGCCCTTGCGCTGAACCACCCGGTTGAGCATTGCCGTGCCCGAGTAAACGCAGGTCAGGAGTTCAGGGAAAACATCATCGACCTGGCGGTCCCATTCGGCCAGCGCGTCGATGGACGACTCGTAGATCGCCTGGGACTCGTCTCCCGGGTTACTCTGCGCCTTGCCGACGACGAACGAACCATCCTCCCGGACAAAAAAGGTGTCGGTCATCGTGCCGCCGGCATCGATGCCCATCACCTGGACGGGTGAACTTTGAGCTTGCATGTGTATGTCTCCTCTGGGGGTCATTGCATTTCAAAACACAGCCATCACGCATGGATTCATTCGTAACGGGCCGTATACGGGCGGTCAAAATTTTCTGAACGCCCACTGCATTCCGCAAAGGGCATGCCAATGGCTTTTCTGGCCCCTGAAAAAACCTTTTTCTCCAATGAAAACCATCAAAAACAGCAGAAACCGGGCGCCCTGAACGGTGGCCGGAAACGGCTGAATCCCGGACGGTCGGCCGTCCATCCGACTGAATATCGAACAGGGGTTTACCCGCATTCGCGCCTGCCCGGTTGTCGCCAAGAATGATGGGCGATATAGCCCGGCCAGAATTCAGACAAGGAAAATCGCCTGCAGGAGACAAACTTGAGCGATTACGAACCCCATCAGCGGCTCTCCAACCCGCACAACAATCGGGCGATCATGGCCGCATGGGAGCGGTTTTTGAGCGGAAATGCGCCGCCATCGAATGCATTGCGCTGCCTGGTCGATGACTCCTGGCGGCGCTGCCTGGAGGTGCATGTGGACCCCGCCCGGCAGCACGCGGCCTCGCCGGTCAACGAGTCAACGCTTTATTCGCTGCAGCACCAGCATCGCGAGTTGCTGCGCGCTTCCAAGCAGGTCATGGCCATGGCCAAGGATTTCCTCGCCGAAAGCGAGACGATCATGATGCTGACCGATCCGAACGGCATGATCCTGGGCGTTGAGGGCGACCCCCGCGCCCTTGAGGCCGCAGGCAATATCCACCTCATCGCCGGCAGTTGCTGGAGCGAGCGGATTTGCGGAACCAACGCGATTGGCACCGCCCTGTCCATTGGCCAGCCGGTGCAGATTCATGCCGCCGAGCATTTTTGCGCGGGCATCAAGGAATGGACCTGCTCGGCCACCGTCATCCGCGACCCGTATGACGGCAAAATCCTGGGTGCCCTGGATGTTTCCGGCCTTGGCAAGACCTTCAGCCCGCACAGCCTGGCGCTGGCCGTGACCACGGCCAGCCGCATCGAGAGCCAGCTGGCCAAGCTGGAGATGGACTTTCGCTACCAGTTGCTCGAACGCGGCACGGCCATCATGTCCAGCGCGACGGATGGCGTCATCATTTGCGACCGCCGGGGTTTCCCGATCAAGGCCAACGAGCGGGCCGCCGCCGCGCTGACGGCGCGGGGCATTGACTTCAATCTGAAAAACACCACCCAGATTTCGGCCTTGAGCACCGGAACCTTCGCGCCGGCTACGCCCGCCGAGGTGCCGCAATGGCTGCGCGAGGACTGGCTGGAGCCGGTGATCAATGCCGGCGAGCGCATCGGCACCGTGCTGACGATTCCTGTATTGCCGTCCAGCGGCATGTCGTCCAGTTGGCACCGGAAGGAAAAGCCGGCAAAAGACGCCAAAAGCTTCGATGTCAAGGGCTTCGAGGCACTTATCGGCAGCAGCGCACCGCTTGAGCAGGCGATCCAGAAAGCAAAGATGCTGGCCAACTCCAGCGTGTCCGTGCTGCTTCTGGGCGAAACCGGCGTGGGCAAGGAAAATTTTGCGCAGGGCCTGCATCGCTTCGGCCAGATCGGCGAGCGGCCCTTCGTGGCACTTAACTGCGGCAGCCTGTCGCGCGATTTGCTGGCCAGCGAGCTGTTTGGACACTGCGAAGGCTCCTTCACCGGCGCGCGGCGCGGCGGCATGATGGGCAAGATCGAGGCGGCCAACGGCGGCACCCTGTTTCTGGACGAGATCGGGGAAATGCCGCTGGAGCTGCAGCCGCATTTCCTGCGCGTTCTGGAGGAGGGCGAGATTTACCGCATCGGCGAGAATTCGCCGCGCAAGGTGTCGTTCAAGCTGGTGGCCGCCACCCACCGGAATCTTCGGGACGAGGTGACAGCCGGGCGTTTTCGCATGGATCTTTTTTACCGGGTGTCGGTGACGAGCATCCAGATTCCGTCATTGCATGAACGCAGCCAGGACATTCCCTTGCTGGTGGCGCATTTTCTGTCCCAGCTTTCCAGGAAATACCAGGTCGAGCCCAAGAAGATCAGGCCCGAGGTCTATGCCGCGCTGGCGGGCTATTCCTGGCCGGGCAACGTCCGGGAGCTGCGCAACGTGGTGGAGAGCATGTTTTTAATGGTGGACGGGGAGGCGATCGGTCTGCAAGACCTGCCGCCCGAAATCGCCTCCCTGCAGGAGCGCTATGACGGCGGGGGCAATCCGGGCGCTTCGGCGGGCAGCGGGAAACTCGAAGATCTGGAACTGGCATTCATCCGCCAGACCATAGAGGCAGACGGCGGCAATCTGACGCTGGTGGCAAAGCATCTGGGCATTGCAAAGAGCACGCTTTACCTCAAGCTGAAAAAGCATGGGCTGGCACCTGTGCTTGCCACCGCCACCCATCAATCCTGAGCCGCCGGACCGGCCTCAGTGCAGCTATTAAAAATATAGCTGTCTGCGCAATGTGGACAAGCGCAAGAGCCATATTTGATCCATAAATGCACGTATCGACTTTTCCGATTCGATTCGATCGACAGCGCCGCGCCGCGACTGCGCCACGCCTTCGGTAATGTGGCGATGCTGCTCGATGGCCGCTGGGTGACGCCGCCGCTGGCCTGCGGTTTGCTGCCGGGTGTCGGGCGCGCGCTGGCGCTGAGCGAGGGGCGTTTGACCGAGGCCGTGGTGCGGGTGGAAGATTTGCCGCGGGTGCAGGGCTGGGCGATTCTGAACAGTCTGCGGGGGTGGATAAGGGCTGAGATCGTTTGAACCTGTGCGTGGGGGTGCCGGCATCCTCCACCTTGCGTTTTCAACGTTTCGCTTGCAGAACTATGCCGTGGGCGCATGCAGCCAATGCACGCTGAAAAGGCGCTCTTCATCGGTCCACGCGGGCCCTGTCCGAAACCCCGCCTTCATGGCCAAGGCTTGAAATCCGTCCACGGTGAACTTGTGCGAGTTCTCTGTGTGAATGGTGTCGCCTTCCTTGAACAGGAACGTTTCTTCGCCAATGTGCACAGACTGTGTCCGCCGGCTGATGAGGTGCATCTCGATGCGACGCAGCACAGGGTCATAAAACGCGTGGTGGACAAAGCCCTGGAGATCGAAATCGCCGCCCAGCTCCGTGTTGATGCGTCGAAGCAGGTTGAGATTGAATGCCGCAGTGACTCCTTCGGCGTCGTTGTAGGCGGCGTGCAGCCTGGCTGGATCCTTGACGAGGTCCACACCAACCAGGAGCCCGCCGCCTTGTAGCAGCTTTGCCGCCAGGCGCAGAAATGCGAGCGCTTCATCGGGGTGGAAATTGCCGATGGTCGAGCCAGGGAAGAAGCCGACGCGCTTGCCGGCCACTGTCTTGTCGGCGGGTAATACCAGCGGAACCGTGTAGTCTGCCACGATGGGCTGCACCGTGAGCCCCGGATAGTCGGCCCGAAAGCGGCGGGCAGCGTCTTCCAGATGCTCTCCCGAAATATCGATGGGCAGGTAGCGCCTGGGCGCTTCGGCTGCGCTGAAGGCGTCGAACAGAAGACGCACCTTGGTGAGCGACCCCGCGCCGAATTCGATCACTTCCGCGTTTGGCCCCATTTGCCTTGCGATCTCGGGCGCACGCGCGGCGAGAAGGCGCAGTTCAGTGCGCGTTGGGTAGTACTCGGGAAGCGCGCAAATGCGGTCAAACAGGGCAGACCCGGCAGCGTCATAAAAGTATTTTGGCGGGATGGTGCGTCGTGAGCCCGAAAGTCCGGTTAGTACGTCGCGCCGGAACCCGGATGCCGCGACTTGGGGCCTCATCGGTGACGAGTCGACAGAAAGAGAGGTATGTGTCATATCAGATGTCGCGCGCCAGGCGCAATCCGGAAAATTGCCAGCGCGCGGCCGGCGGGAAGAAATTGCGATAGCTCGGTCGGGTGTGGCCGGCCGGCGTTGCGAGGCTGCCGCCACGCAGAACTATCTGTCCGACCATGAACTTGCCGTTGTACTCCGCAGCGATGCCGGGCGAAGGCCTGAATCCGGGATAGGGGTCATACGAGGAGCGCGTCCACTGCCAGACATGATTCGTCATCTGTTTAATGCCCGGTTCCCCGCAGGCGGTCTCCCATTCGAATTCTGTCGGCAGACGTGCCCCGGCCCATTCAGCGTAGGCTGCGGCTTCGTAGAAGCTCAAATGTGCGACCGGTGTTTTCAGGTCCATGGGCTGCACGCCATCCAAGCCATAGACCTGCCATCCATCTGCTGCCGCGCTATGGGCGAGCCGCGGGTCTTCCGGGGCGAGCCAGTACGCAGGAGCACGCCAGCCCTGCGCCTGCGCCATGGCCCACCCATCCGAGAGCCACAACTCCGGCCGCCTGTAGCCGCCATCGGCAATGAACCGGGCGAAATCGGCGCAATTCACCAAGCTGTCCGCAATGGCATAGGGTTGGAGCAGTACCGTGTGGCGGGGTCCTTCGTTGTCGAAAGCGAAGCCTTGACCGCTGTGGCCGATCTCGACCAGACCACCCGGCTGGGGGAGCCATTGAAGCGGCCTGTTCACCTCGGCCCGATGCAGCGCCGTGCCTGGCGGCCGGTAGGCCGGCAGCAAAGGGTTGCACGACAGCGCGTGCAGGATGTCGGTGACGATCAGTTCCTGGTGCTGTTGCTCATGCTGCAAGCCGAGTTCAATGATCGGCCCGATCACTGCTTGCAGGGACGCGTCGGCGCTGTCCATGAGATTCTCGACGGCTTCGTCCACATGCCGCCGGTAGGCATGCACCCGGTCTAGCGAGGGGCGCGTCAGCAGCCCTCGCTGCGGCCTCGGATGGCGCGGTCCCAGCGACTCGTAATATGAGTTGAAGAGGTAGTGAAAAGCCGGGTCGAACGCCGTGTAGCCGGACGCAAGGGGTTCAAGCAGTACCGCCTCGAAGAACCAGGTGGTGTGAGCCAGATGCCACTTGGTCGGACTTGCGTCCGGCATCGACTGGACGACCTGGTCTTCGGCGGAAAGGGGGGCCGCCAGCTCATGGCTGTAAGCGCGCACCTTGTGGTAGCGCCGTCGCAAATCATCCCTTGAACAGGCTGCGGGCAGGGAAAGCGCGGCGGACTCCGTGAAGCTGTCGCCGAACATAGGCAGACCGCTCTTTGACTCGGTTCTCGAAGCCTCGTCCTGACGCACGTCCCAGTGCTCGAGCAGAACGCCATCTGCGACACGCAGGACATCTGCCGTGATCAAGCTCCTGGGGCGGCCATTGCCCGAGAATCGTCCGTGGACGATCACGAAGTCGCCATCGGCCACGATCACGCCCGGCTCGTACCTCAGCGCCGGGGGAGCGCTCTTGATGAGATTGAAAAGGCCTTCGCGGCCGGGTTCAATTTGGGCGCTGTGCTGGATAAAGTTGGGCGACCAATATCGTTCGCATGCCGCATAGTCACGCTTGTTGAACAACGCGTCGAAGGCCTCTAGAACAAGCAGTTTGTTTTTCGATTCTTTCGTTTTGTCCATATTTTTCTCCTGGTCCATGGACATGATACGGATGCCAAAATGTTGCGCGTGACCGTGCCGAAGTCCACCGGGAGTGCTTTGCAGACTGCGCTGGCCGGTTTGGGTTCAGTTATGCCTGCATGCCAGGCAGTGCCGAGACCGTAGCATTCCAATGTTTCAACGAGACATGTTCTTTTGGACTGATCCCCGACATGACGACGGCAGTCATCTCATCAGTCGGGAGCTGTTCGCCGGCCGCAAACCGCACGTCTGCCAATCGGCTGTCAAAGTCGGCGTAGAAGTTCTTTTCCAGTATTTTTCTTCGTTCAGCGAGCACAGAAATTTCAGCTTGGCCGTGCGGACCCGCCAGCGTGCGTCCCATGATAGCCATAGGGAGGGACCTTGAATACCCTGGAGTCTGTTTTAGGCGATCTCCTCATCAGGTCATCAGATCAGTGCCTGGCGAGCGGCTGCACCGGAAAAGCTAGGAAGGGACCGAAAAATGTTCGGTGTTGGCCGTCAGAGGCAAGCATCTGGGATGCGACTGGCGCTACTTTGCCCGGTAGTCCAGCTGTTGAGCCACAAAGCCGTCAAACGCAGTCAGCAAGGGCTGAAACTGTTCAGCGCGGCCTTCCAGTTGCACAAGCGCGGCGCAAGTCGCCTCCAGTGTGGAGAGTTGATCGGGTTTATGCGATTTGCGGATCAGGTAGTGCGAAGCAGGCATATTCTGCAACGCCAGGCGCGGTAGTTTTTGGAGCAGGGGGTTGAGGTAAAGCATCTTGCGGCTCTTGCGCCAGGTGCCGTCCAGAACGATGAGGCGCAGCTGGGATGGGTCACGCAACAGGGCAGGCGTCAGCGCGGGTGGGGCCGGCATGCCCAGCGCCTTGTCTTGAGGCGTGTCCGGATACAGCAGAATTGTCTGCTTTGGGCTGCCAGCACCGGCCCCTGGTTCGAACGGCGCCGTCAACAAGGTCTGCAAGTCAAACACTTCACCCGCCACCAGCCGGCTGCGTGGCAGACTCAGGTGCAATAGTCGCGCGCTTCCTTTGGCGTTATCCACCTCCAGCGGGTGCTGCAGGATGAGTACTTCGACGGCATGCGCCATCGGCGTGATCCACTGGCAGATACAAGCGCTTTGCGGGCGCAAGCAGGTCGTGCAGGCCAGGCGCTTGGTATTGGCGGCGGGTGTCATCGGAGGATTTTAGGGGAGCATTGGTGATAACGCAGAAGCAGCGCTAGCGCTGGCCCTGCTGCACCACACCCACAGATATGCGCTCCGCCGTGTGGAGTTCCGCGCCGTCGTGTTGCAGGAAATAGCGCAGGCGTTTGGTCACTGAGAGCACCCCTTGACACGCCGCCAAGCGGGGAAAGACATGGTCGGGAAGATGCGTCGCCGTCTCTGTCATACGCCGGGTTTGCAGGATCGGAATACACAAACAGAAAGTCATGTCCGCAGTCATTACACCGAGTGCGCACCAAGCCGTGAGCAAAGATGCGGCGCTTGAGGTGCTGCGCTGGCGTTGCGAAATATCAAACCGAGGCGACGACGCACTCCTAAACTTGAAACGTTTCAGGGTCGATTTTGGCGTTGATGGCTCGCTAAAACGACGAATAAGCAATGAATACGAATAAAGGAGTCACCATGAAGCATGCATTTCGCGGGTTTCTGTTTGCGGCGTCAATGGCGCTGCTTGCACCGTTACCGGCCAACGCGAGCCTGCAAACACTCAGCAATCTATTTGTTTTCGGTGACTCGCTGTCGGACGGCGGCAACTACAACGGTCCTGGCGGCCCTGGGGCCTTCCCGCCATCGCCTTACAACGGCACCCGTTACTCCAACGGCCCGACTGCCGTCGAATACCTATGGCAGGCCTACAACCCGGGCAATACCAGCTTCAAGCCTTCGAACTTCGGCGGCACCAACTATGCATTGGGCGGCGCCACCACCGGAAGCTTCAATTTCAATTCGATCAATCCGAACGTCCCACCTGCGCTGCAGCCCTGGTTCGGGGCTCAGGGCGGGGTGGCCAACCAGGTGACGCAATTTGCCGGGAGTTGCACTGGCTGCTTCAATCCCGCAGATTCGCTGTTCGTCGTGTGGGCGTTTCCCAACGACGTCTTCGCCAACGCGGCATTCGGACTTTCTCCCGGCACGCTGATCGCGAACGGGGTAAGCAACATCGTCGACGCGGTTATGGCGCTCGCCAGCGAGGGCGCGCAGCATTTCCTGATTCCCAATATGCCGGATTTCGGCGCAACGCCGGAATTTTTCCAAGATGCAGGCCTCACCGGATTGACGATGGCCTTCAATTCCGCGCTGGCGGCGGCGCTCACTGCGCTTGATCAGGCCTTGAGCGCCGAGATCACGCAGTTCGATACCTTCGGTGCATTCAACAACGTCATACACAACCCCGGCGCGTACGGGTTCACCAACGTGACCGACGCCTGCGTAAACCATCTGCTCGATGGCCTGTGCGACCCGAATACATGGCTGTTCTGGGACGGCGTGCATCCTACAACGGCAGGGCACGCCATGCTGGGCGCTCAGTTCGCCGCCGCTGTGCCGGAGCCCGCCAGCCTTTGGTTGACCATCGCGGCGCTGCTGTTGCTGGCCGTTAGCCGGCGCATCAACCGACGCTCCAGTCCGGACGCTGGAAGGCCGTTGCCTGGTAATCCCGCGCCCATTTCCACGATGGGGCCGTGGCATGCGGGTCAGTATGCGCTCCAGTTGGATGCCACACACCGCAGGGTATTCATGGCTCTCCACGGAGTTGATGTCTGAAGACGGCAGCTACTGGCGTACTGGCTGGGGGACAGGAAGACATGGTCGGAGCCGCAAGAGAGGCATGGGTTCATGCGAGGCAGATAGATCGTTGGATGGACTGCCCGCTCGGCAATGGCGTGCAGCACATCCTTCCGCTTCCGCTTCCGATGCGAAGCAGGCGGTCAATGCGGCTTCCTCCGATAACTGCCTCGCAGCGTTTTCCGTCACCTAGGTTCGGACAAAAAAATGGCGCTAAACGGAATTAAGTCGGCGGGTCCGGCACTTCGTTCGTCATCCAAATTGATATGGCTAACGGACGAATCAGTTCAACACAGCAGCAGGTCAGCGATAGCGTCCTGCTGTTGATTCATGTCAATGAGGGTGGTTTCGGCAGGTACATACACTGGTCGCGCAAGCTCCTCCAGGATTTAACGCCTGGTCCCGTATCCATTTTCCTCACCGAAAGTAAACATATGAAAGTCTCAAGCCTCGTGACCACCGCACTGCTCACCGCAGGCTTGGCCACTTTCACGTCCGTTGCCAGCGCGCAGACGCTGAAAAAGGTGGCTGATAGCAACAAGATCACCGTGTCTTACCGCGAGGCGGCGGTGCCTTTCAGCTACCTGATTGGATCGACCAAGGCGGTCGGTTTTTCGGTTGAACTGACCGAAGCCATCATGGACGACCTGCGCAAGAAGCTGAAAAGGCCAAACCTTGAGGTGGTTTATATGCCCGTGACCTCGCAAAACCGCATTCCATTGCTGGTCAATGGTACTTACGACCTGGAGTGCGGATCCACCACCAACAACTCCACACGCGGCAAGGATGTCTCATTTGCCATCAGCCATTTCTACACCGGCACGCGTTTGTTGACCAAGAAGACTTCCGGCATAAAAAACTATGGCGACCTGGCTAAAAAAGTGGTCGCCAGCACTGCTGGTAGCACCAACGAGCAGGTTATCCGCAAGTACAGCGCAGACAACAAGCTCGACATGCAGTTCATCCTGGGAAAAGACTATGACGACTCCCTGCTGCTGGTTGAAAACGACCGCGCTGTGGCCTTAGCCCTGGACGATATCCTGCTGTTTGGCCTGATGGCAAACTCTAAAAACCCGGCCTCGCTTGAGGTCGTGGGTGATGCGCTTCAAGTCGAGCCCTACGGCTGCATGCTGCGTAAAGATGACCCTGACTTCAAGAAGCTGGTCGATAGCACCATCACCCGCCTGATGAAGTCGGGCGAATTCACGAGGCTCTATGCCAAGTGGTTTGAGTCACCGATTCCTCCTAAAGGCATGATTCTGAACCTGCCCATGAGCGAGCAACTCAAGGCCAACCTCAAGGCGTTCAGCGACAAGCCTGCGCGGTAAAGGATGGTGAAGGCTTTCGCTGCGAAGCAGGCCCGGCCCGCAGTTGTCAGAGACGCTCTTTGGTGTACGAGCTTCGGTCCATGTCCACAATCTCCACACTCAATTGCACCCGCAGGCCTTCGGGTCGGGGTGCCAGCCGGCGCAGCACGCTGGCTACACGGTCTGAAAGGTCGCGCTTGGCCTCGGGCGTGCGGCCCGACAGTATGCGCAGCTGGGCATGCACAAAGGCGCGGGGCTCGGGTTCGGTGCCGATGGCGAAGCTGCTGGCCACGACGAACCGGGTCTTGAGGTCGGCCTCGTCGGCAATCTCGGGGCTGTCAGTGACGGCCTGGTTCAGTTCCTGGAGGGCTTGCGCCTCGGGGAAGCTGGCGAGGTTGCGGGAGTATTCGACGATCAGGTGGGGCATGGCAGTCCTTGGTGGGATGAAGGCGGGTTGTGCAGGCCCTCAGGCCACCGGCGGCACCAGGATGGTAGGCGCTGCCGGGGCGGCCAGTTCGGGGTAATCGCGGCTGAAATGCAGGCCGCGGCTTTCGCGGCGCATCTGGGCCGAGCGCACGATGAGGTCGGCCACCTGCACCAGGTTGCGCAGTTCCAGCAGATCGCGCGTGACGTGGAAGTTGGCGTAGAACTCCTGGATCTCGGTTTGCAGCAGCGTGATCCGGTGTGCGGCGCGCTCCAGGCGCTTGTTGGTGCGCACTATGCCCACATAGTCCCACATGAAGCGGCGCAGCTCCTCCCAGTTGTGCGAGATGACGACGGCCTCGTCAGCGTCGGTGACGCGGCTGTCGTCCCAGCGCGGCAGTTCGGGCATGGATGCAGCGGGCGCGGCGGCAATGGCCTGGGCGGCGGCGCGGGCAAACACCATGCATTCGAGCAGCGAGTTGCTGGCCAGGCGGTTGGCGCCGTGCAGGCCGGTGCAGGCGGTTTCGCCAACCGCAAACAGGCCGGGCAGGTCGGTGCGGCCAGCCAGGTCGGTGAGCACGCCGCCGCAGGTGTAGTGCGCGGCGGGCACCACGGGAATGGCTTCCTTTGTGATGTCTATGCCGAGCTCGGCGCAGCGCGACAGAATGTTGGGGAAATGCTCATGCAGGAACTCGGAGCTCTGGTGCGAGATGTCGAGGTATACGCAGTCCAGACCGTGCTTTTTCATTTCGAAGTCGATGGCGCGGGCCACCACGTCGCGCGGGGCCAGCTCGGCGCGCGCATCGTGCTCTGGCATGAAGCGAGTCCCGTCAGGCAACTTCAGCAGGCCGCCTTCGCCCCGCACCGCTTCGCTGATCAGGAAGGACTTGGCGTGCGGGTGGTACAGGCAGGTGGGGTGAAACTGGATGAATTCGAGGTTGGCCGCGCGACAGCCGGCGCGCCAGGCGGCGGCAATGCCGTCGCCGGTGGCGGTGTCGGGATTGGTGGTGTAGAGGTAGACCTTGCCGGCGCCGCCCGTGGCCAGAATGGTTTGCGGCGCGCGGAAAGTGAGAACTTCATCGGTCACATCATCAAGCGCGTAAAGGCCCAGGCAGCGCTGGCCGTGTACACCGTGCAAGCCCAGCTTGCCCGCGGTGATCACGTCCACCAGCGTGTGGTTTTCAAAGAGCGTGATGCCGGGCGTGGCGCGCACCACGTCGATCAGCGTGCGCTGCACCGCCGCGCCGGTGGCGTCGGTGACGTGGGCAATGCGGCGCGCGCCGTGGCCGCCTTCGCGCGTCAGGTGCAGATGGTCGCCCTCGAGCGAGAAGGGCACGCCCAAGGCGCGCAGCCAGGCAATGGCGTCGGGGGCGTTTTCCACCACGAAGCGGGTGGCTGCCAGGTCGCACAGGCCGGCGCCGGCCACCAGCGTGTCCTTCACATGGGCGTCAAAGCTGTCGCCCTCGGCCAGCACGGCGGCAATGCCGCCCTGGGCCCAGGCGCTGGCGCCGTCGTTCAGGGCGCGTTTGGTCAGCACGGCCACGCGGTGGGTGGGGGCCAGGTGCAGCGCCGCAGACAGGCCGGCCAAGCCGCTGCCGACAATCAAAACATCAAAATCGTGCGTCATGGTCGTAGGCAAAGTGGGTATGAACAGGAAAATCAGGCGGGTGTGTAGGCCAGCCGGACATAGATAGGCGCGAATGACTCGGCCTGGGTGATTTCAAGCAGGCATTCCTTGGCGAGTTCGAGCAGTGCAATGAAGGTGACGACCAGCACCGGCATGCCGCGCGAGGCGTCAAACAGTTCCTCAAATTCCAGAAATTTGCGGCCCTGCAGCTTGCGCAGCACAATGCTCATGTGCTCGCGCACTGAGAGTTCTTCTCTGGAGATGACATGGTGCTGGATCAGCCGGGCGCGTTTGACGATGTCTCGCCAGGCGTCCTGCAGTTCGACCACCGTTACATCGGGAAAACGTGGCTGCAGCGATTGCTCCACATACACCTGCGCACGCAGGAAGTCGCGGCCGAATTGCGGAACTTCGTTGAGCTTGTGGGCGGCCAGCTTGATCCGCTCGTACTCCAGCAGGCGGCGCACCAGCTCGGCCCGGGGGTCTTCTGCTTCCTGGCCTTCAGCCGTCTTTTTGGGCGGCAGCAGCATGCGCGACTTGATTTCGATCAGCATGGCGGCCATCAGCAGGTACTCGGCCGCCAGCTCCAGATTGGTGGCGCGGATTTCGTCCACATAGGCGAGGTACTGGCGCGTGACCGCCGCCATCGGGATGTCGAGAATGTTGAAGTTCTGCTTGCGAATCAGGTAGAGCAGCAAGTCCAGCGGCCCCTCGAATGCCTCCAGAAATACCTTGAGCGCATCCGGCGGGATGTACAAATCCTTGGGCATGGCAAACATCGGCTCGCCATAGAGCCGGGCCAGTGCGACCGGATCAATCACCATGGTCATGTCCGCTGCTGCCAGCACAGCAGGCAGGTCGTGCCCGGCTGGCGGCGGCAATTCCTGGGGCGAATACGGGACGACGGTGTGGGACATGAACGCAGCGGCTTCGGTCAGGCGAGGCAAGTAATTGCTATAGAAAAATAGCTAATCTGGCCGACCGAATAAGGGGGGTAAGCAGGTTTTGCCGCTTATTGGCTGTTGGGATGGCTGCTGGTGCCATAAACGTAAGGCTGCTGTGGCACGCGTGCTTCGCTGTACTCTGCCTGATCGTCACGGTTCAGCTTTTTGTCCCACAGCAGGGCACGGCCGGCGCGCTGCTCGGCTTCCAGCGTGGGCTTTTTCGCTTTGAGACCGTCGATGAACGAGGTGATTTCAGAGGTGTAATCGGGGCGGCGAAAAATGGACATGGGTCTGGACTGCCTAAAACGTATAGTGTGGTGATTTTACCGGGGTCTGCCTTGCGCTCATTATCAGGTTTGCCTGTGCCTTCCCAAACGGGCTTTTTATCGACCGTTTTGCCAAATTTCTCGAAAAGGACGGTACTTTGTATGGGTCTGCTGTCATTTGTTTTGGGGTTGGCAGGGTGTGATCAGCAACGTATTGCCGAACTGGAAGAGGGCGTCGCCACTGAAGCCGATGTGCGGGCCCGCTTTGGTGAGCCTGAAAAAATCTGGGACGCGTCCGACATGGCTTCGCTGCCCACCCCCGGGGCGGCGGCCTATCCCGGTGCCCGCACCTTTGAATACAACCGCCAGCCTGCAGGCCAGGTCAACTACATGATTACCATAGGGGCGGACGGCAAGATGAGCGCGCTGCGTCAGGTCTTGACGCCGCAGAACTTTGCCGGAGTGCTGCCGGGCATGCCCGTGGAGCAGGTGCGCAAAATGCTGGGAAAGCCGATGAAGATAACGCCTTACCCGCTGAAGCAGGAAATGCATTACGACTGGCGCTACCTGAATCCTCCCTCCACGCCGATGATTTTTATCGTGGCGTTTGATCCCGACCTTAGAGTGGTTCGCACGATGTCGGTGGAAGAAGAAAGCATCAGCCCCAGGCGCTAAGCGCTAATTGAATTTCCAGTCTGACGATGACGCCTATCCACGAGTTGCTTGCACGTGTCCGGTGGGATCCCGAATTCGGGGCGGCGCAATTCGTGATCGGCTACTACGACCGCATCACCCGGGAGCAGGTCAACATGCCGCTGGAGCGCATCCGGTTCGAGCCGGGCGATGGTTTTGGCTTCTATGCGGTGACAGAGGACGGCACGGTTCACACCGTACCCTATCACCGCGTGCGGAGCGTGTGGCGCAACGAAGAACTCATCTGGCACCGTCACGCGCCTCCTGCATGACCGATCCCGGATATTCACTCTCCCCGGTCAATCCGGGATAATTCAGGATCACATCCAGCCCAAAGGCTGCCGCCATGCGACCTACCTTCAGCCCTGAACTCGTGAACGAGCCCTTCGGCGACCCGGGGCTCTATGTCGATTTCACGTTCGAGAAGCGGGCGCTGCTGTTCGATCTTGGCGATCTCGCGGCGCTGCCGCCGAAGAAGATGCTGCGGATTTCGGATGTGTTTGTCTCGCACACCCACATGGATCATTTTTTTGGGTTTGACCGCTTGCTTCGCATCTGCCTTGGACGTAACACGGCCATGCGCTTTTACGGTCCGCCCGGCTTTGCAGCCCAGGTCGGGCACAAGCTCGCTGCCTACACATGGAACCTGGTTGAGAACTATGCCAGCGACTTTGTGCTCGATGTCTGGGAGCTCGATTCCGGATGGCAGGCTAGAGGCACACGGCTGCGCTGCCGAAATCGCTTTCAATGTGAGCCGCTTGAGCCGCGCTACATGCATGACGGCGTGCTTCTCGATGAGCCGGCATTCCTCGTACGTGCCGCGTTTCTCGACCACGGCACGGCCTGCCTCGGCTTCGCGGTCGAGGAGAAGATTCACATTAACGTGTGGAAGAACCGGCTTGCCGAACTTGGGCTTCCTGTCGGGCCGTGGCTGAAGGAGCTCAAGGAGGCGGTGATACGGACTGCGCCCGACGACACCCCGGTGCGCGCCTCCTGGTGCGACCGCGGCGGCAAGCATGAACGCGTTTTCCCGCTGGGGCTGCTCAAGGCCGAGGTGTTGCGGCTGGTGCCGGGCGAGAAGATATGCTACGTGACCGACGTTGCCTTTCACCCGGATAACGTGCGGCGCATCGCGGCCCTGGCGGCCGACGCAACTCAGCTTTTCATCGAATGCGTGTTTCTCGACCAGGATGCGGGTCATGCCGCCCGAAAGCGCCATCTCACTGCGCGGCAAGCGGGCAGCGTCGCGCGGGAGGCTGGCGCAAAACTTGTCATTCCCTTCCATTTTTCGCCGCGCTATGCAGGCCACGAGGACCAATTGCGCAGGGAGATTACGGCGGCCTGGACCGGATTACCGTTTCAGCCCAATGCGGATGGTCGCAATCAGCTATTGTCTTTATAGCGCTTCAACATGCGCCAGAAAGCCGGAACGCTCCATCTTGGCCCTGGGTTGGGCGTTGAGGCCGGCCAGCACCAGACGGCCGCCGCGCGTCACGATTGCCTTGTGCAACTGCTCCAGCACATCCAGCCCCGACGCGTCCAGCGACTGCAGCGACTGCACATCGAGCCGTATGACCAGCCCCTGCGGTGCGCTTTCGACGACGTTCAGAATCGGGTCAATCTTGGCTACTGCGCCAAAAAACAGCGCGCCGTAGAGCCGGAAGCTGGCTTCATCGGCACTGCGCGAAACTTCCTCCACCTGAAACAGCGAACTCATGGCCCGCACAAACAGCACGCAGGCCAGCATCAGGCCGACCTGAAGGGCTACGGTCAGGTCAAAAATAACGGTGAGAAAAAACGTGCCCAGCATGATGAGTCTATGGTGGTTGCTGGCCTGGCGCAACTCGGCAAATTCGCGCCACTCGCCCATGTTCCATGCGACGTAAAGCAAAATGCCAGCCAGCACCGCCAGCGGCACATGCACGGCCAGCGGCGCCGCCACCACCACCACCACGATCAGCGTGAGTGAATGCACCAGGCCGGACACCGGCGAGGTGGCGCCAGCGCGCACATTGGTCACGGTGCGCGCAATCGTGCCGGTGGCCGGCATGCCGCCAAAAAACGGCACGACAAAATTGGCCACGCCCTGCGCCATCAGTTCCTGGTTCGGGTCGTGACGCGGCACGCCTGCAACCTGGTCGGCCACGCGTGCGCACAGCAGCGACTCCACCGCGCCCAGCAGCGCAATCGTGACGGTAGGCGCCACCAGCAGGCGCACCGTTTCCCACGAAAAATCAGGCAGCGCAAAGTTGGGCAAACCACGCGGAATCCCGCCAAAGCGCGTGCCTATGGTTTCAACCGGCAGGTGCAGCAGATAAGCCAGGATCGTGAGCGTGAGCAGCGCCACAATCGGCCCCGGCAGGCGCGATGTGATGCGCGTGATCCGTTTGAGTTGCAGGCCTTCACCGGCCTGAATCAGCCTCATCAGCCGGTTGGTGAGGGCGTGGGCATAACGCGTTTGCGTGTCAAACAGGCGCGGCCAGACCAGCAGGCCGATCAGGCAGGCCAGACCCAGGCCCAGCGCATACAGGTTGAGCGTGCCGATGTGCTCGTTAATGGCGCGCAGCTGCGAGAAAAAATCCGCCGGCATCTTGGGAATATTCAAACCCAGCAAATCCTTGATCTGAGACAGCGCAATCAGCACCGCAATGCCGTTGGTAAAACCCACCACGATGCTGACCGGCACATAGCGTACCAGCGTGCCGAGCTTGAAAAAGCCCAGCAAAAACAGCAGTACGCCAGCGCACGCGGTGGAAATCAGCAGGTTGGCCAGGCCGTAGCGTTCAAGGATGCCGTACACGATGACGATGAACGCACCGGCAGGCCCGCCAACCTGCACCGCCGAGCCGCCCAGCGCCGAGATGAGGGCGCCGGCAATGATGGCGGTCCAGATGCCGGCTTCGGGCTTAAGCCCGGACGCAATGGCGAAGGCCATCGCCAGTGGCAGGGCGACGATGCCGACCGTCAGGCCGGCACCGGCGTCCTTTATAAATCGTTCGCGCGTGTAGCCGGCCATGGCCGACAGCAGGCGGGGGCGAAACGGCGCGAGATAAGGCGGTAAATGCATGAACGCTCATTGTGCACTTCAGACCGCGTTTGATCGAGAGAAAACGGGAAAACAGGCTGTGTTTCCCACACCGGCCCGCAGGGCTGGCGGCGCGTTCGCCTCATGCAGGTCGGGAGCGTGCCGTCCAGCGCAGCGCTTATTGGCCGGCGTCGGGCAACACCGCATCCGCCGTGGCCCCGATGGCCGAGCCTGCGATGCGCGCTGTGCCAATGACCGCGCTGGCAGCCAGCCCGGCGGCGCCAATCGCCACCGAAGCCACGGTATCGACTGTCGTCACCACGGCGCATCCTGGCAGCATGAGGGCCGGAAAGCCAATGAGAACCAGAATACCCAAGCCAGGTCGGAGGTGCTGCATAGTGGACATGGCCAGTTTCGCGCTGGCTTAATGAATCCGCATGCCCGGCGTGGCGCCCGGCACAGGTTCCAGTACATAAATGCCAGGCTGGGCTTTCTCGTCAGCATGGCTGGCGGCCAGCACCATGCCTTCGCTGACGCCGAATTTCATCTTGCGCGGCGCCAGGTTGGCCACCAGCACGGTGTGCTTGCCGATCAGGTCTTCGGGCTGGTAGCTGGAGGCTATGCCGCTGAAGACGTTGCGCAGCTTGCCTTCGCCGGCG
Source organism: uncultured beta proteobacterium (assembly GCA_963793855.1). Classification (GTDB taxonomy): domain Bacteria; phylum Pseudomonadota; class Gammaproteobacteria; order Burkholderiales; family Burkholderiaceae_C; genus Polaromonas. Next base: position 1,296,551 of record CAWCBL010000001.1, on the reverse strand, counting down.
TCCAGCGTCAGGCGCAGCAGCTTGGTCGAGCCTTCCACTGACTCGCAGTTGACTATTTTTGCAATGCGCAAGTCGACCTTGGCGAAGTCGTCGATGGTGATCGCGGGGGCAATCTCCTCACCGCCTGGTGCTATTGTTTCGATAGCTGTCTGGGCTTGTATTTCCTGCGCTGGCGGCTCAAACAATGCATCAAGCTGCTTCACGTCGACGCGCTGCATGAGGTGCTTGTAGTCGCCGATCAGGTGGCCTTGCCCCAGGCTGGTGGCCACGTTGGCAAAGCTCAGCGGGCCGGTTTTCAGGAAGTCTTCAACCTGAGTGGCCAGAGCGGGCAGCACCGGTTTGAGGTAGAGCGTCAGCAGGCGGAAGGCCTCGATGCAGACGGTGCAGACGTCATGCAGGCGCGCTTCCATGCCTTCTTTTTTGGCCAGCTCCCAGGGTTTGTTCTGGTCCACGTAGGCGTTGACGTGGTCGGCCAGCAGCATGACTTCGCGCTGGGCCTTGGCGTATTCGCGGCTTTCATAGAGCTGCTCGATGGCCTCCTTCTGGGTGCGCAGGCTGGCCAGCAGCGCCGCGCCGTCGGCGGACACTTCGCCCAGCTGGCCGGCAAAGCGTTTGGCGATGAAGCCTGCTGCACGGCTGGCGATATTGATGAACTTGCCCACCAGATCGCTGTTCACCCGCGCCATGAAGTCGTCGGCGTTGAAGTCGATGTCTTCGTTGCGCGCATTGAGCTTGGCGGCCAGGTAGTAGCGCAGCCATTCGGGGTTCATGCCCAGGCTCAGGTACTTGAGCGGGTCCAGACCCGTGCCCCGGCTCTTGCTCATCTTCTCGCCGTTGTTCACCGTCAAAAAGCCATGGACGAAGATGTTGTCCGGTGTCTTGCGGCCGCTGAAGTGCAGCATTGCCGGCCAGAACAGCGTGTGGAAGGTGACGATGTCCTTGCCGATGAAGTGGTACTGCTCCAGCTTTGGGTCGGCCATGTAGTCGTCGTAGCGCTCGCCGCGCCGGTCGAGCAGGTTTTTCAGCGACGCCAGGTAGCCGACCGGCGCGTCCAGCCAGACATAGAAATACTTGCCCGGCGCATCGGGAATCTCGATGCCGAAATAGGGCGCGTCTCTAGAGATGTCCCAGTCGCCCAGGCCTTCGCTCTGCGTGCCGTCGGCATTCTCGCGGACTGAAAACCATTCCTTGACCTTGTTGGCCACCTCGGGCTGCAGCTTGCCGTCCTGGGTCCAGGCCTCCAGAAAGGCCACGCAGCGCGGGTCCGAGAGCTTGAAGAAGAAATGCTCCGAGCTTTTGAGCACCGGCTTGGCGCCCGACAGGGCCGAGTAGGGATTGATCAGGTCGGTAGGTGCATAGACTGCGCCGCAGACTTCGCAGTTGTCGCCGTACTGGTCCTTGGCATGGCATTTCGGGCATTCGCCCTTGATGAAGCGGTCGGGCAGGAACATGTTCTTTTCGGCGTCAAAGAACTGCTCGATGGTCTTGGTTTCGATCAGCGAGCCTTGCGGGTTGTCCCGCAGGTCGCGGTAGATTTGCCGGGCCAGTTCATGGTTTTCCGGCGAATCGGTCGAGCTCCAGTTGTCAAAGCCGATGTGAAAGCCATCCAGGTAGGGCTTGCGGCCGGCGGCAATGTCGGACACAAACTGCTGCGGGGTTTTGCCGGCTTTTTCGGCGGCAATCATGATGGGCGCGCCATGCGCATCGTCGGCACCGACAAAGTTCACCTCGTTGCCCTGCATTCTTTGATAACGCACCCAGATGTCGGCCTGGATGTATTCCATGATGTGGCCGATATGGAAATTGCCGTTGGCGTAGGGCAGGGCGGTGGTAACAAACAGGCGGCGCTGGGTCATATGAAGGGCTTTGAGGCTGTAAGGGGCTAACGTTTGATTTTAAGTCGCCCGGACGGAGAGTCTTGTGGCATACCCTCAAGACCTTAGGGTTGGCGCCGCGGCGTTAGACTTCCGGGCACCCCCGGCGGCAACCGCGCCCCCAGAAATCACGCGGCCTGCTTTATCAGATTCAATCGGAGATTCCCCAGATGGCTGTAGAACAACAGGCAATTTTGAGCGCACTGCAAGGCGTGCTGGACCCTAACACGGGCAATGATTTTGTCAGCACCAAGGCGCTAAAGAACCTGCAGGTCAGCGGCGACGACGTGTCCTTTGACGTTGAACTCGGCTACCCGGCCAAAAGCCAGATCGCAGGCCTGCGTAAAAGCCTGATTGCCGCCGCCCGGGGCGTGGCGGGTGTTGGCAACGTGTCGGTCAATGTCACCGTCAAGATTGCCAGCCACAGCGTGCAGCGCGGCGTGCAGCTGCTGCCTAACGTCAAGAACATCATCGCCGTGGCCTCGGGCAAGGGCGGCGTGGGCAAAAGCACCACCGCAGTGAATCTGGCGCTGGCGCTCGCTGCCGAAGGAGCCGCCGTGGGCCTGCTGGATGCCGACATTTACGGCCCCAGCGTGCCCATGATGATGGGCATTGAAGGCCGGCCAGAAAGCATTGACGGAAAAAACATGGAGCCGATGGAAAACTACGGCCTGCAGGTGATGTCGATTGGCTTTCTGGTGGCGCAGGACGAAGCGATGATCTGGCGCGGCCCCATGGCCACCCAGGCGCTGGAGCAGCTGTTGCGCCAGACCAACTGGAAAGACCTCGATTACCTGATCGTTGACATGCCGCCCGGCACCGGCGACATCCAGCTGACGCTAAGCCAGCGCGTGCCCATGACCGGCGCGGTGATCGTCACCACACCGCAGGACATCGCCTTGCTGGACGCCAAAAAGGGCATCAAGATGTTTGAGAAAGTCGGCGTGCCCATCCTGGGCATCGTCGAGAACATGGCCGTGCATATCTGCAGCAACTGCGGCCACGCAGAGCACATCTTTGGCGAAGGCGGCGGCAAAAAAATGGCCGCTGACTACAACATGGACTACCTCGGCGCGCTGCCGCTGGACATGCAGATCCGCCTGCAAGCCGACAGCGGCAAGCCCACCGTGGTTGCCGACCCTGATGGCGACGTGGCTGCCATCTACAAGGCGGTGGCGCGCAAGGTGGCGATCACGGTGGCGGCCAAGGCAAAAGATTTCTCGGCCAAGTTCCCGACCATCACGATCTCTAAAAACACCTGAGTCGCGCGCCTGTCATTCGCCGGGGGGGCAGGGAATTGTTTTGATCAATTCCCCCTGAAGCCAAGGCGAAATAAGCGCCAGAAGCTATTCCGTTGGCAGCAAATTCAGGTGATCTTCGCGGCAGCCTTTCGCGTGGCCTGTTCACCCGGCAGCAGCCTTCTCGCTGAAGTTGCGCCCAAAATGGTGATCAGCCCCGCAAGCAGGCGATGGTCAAAATACAAACGGCACCCGCGGGTGCCGTTTGATCATTACTGCCCTGGGGCAGTGGAAATTCAAGCTACTTTCGTGGCCTTCTTGACTGCATCGGCTGTTTTTGTTGCCGCTGCGGTGAAGCTCGACTGAGCAGCTTCAACAGCCTTTTTGGCTGAAGTCTGAGCCGACTCGACTGCCGTCTGGCCGGCGGTCAATGCGTTCTTGAAAGCGGCAACAGCGGATTCAGTTCCAGCCGGGGCGTTCTTTGCAAGGTTTTCTACCGCGCCGTTGAAGGCCTTTTGTGCTTCGGCCGTCTTGGCTTCCACGGTTTTTGTCAATTCAGCGCCACTCTCGGCAACGATGGTCTGAACGTGTTGAGCATAGGCAGCAGATTTTTCGGCCAGAGGCTTGAAAAAGCCGGATTGCAGAGTCAGCAGTTCTTGAGCATCTTTTGCGCCCAGAACCGCCTGGAGATGGCTGAATGACTCGCCCAAGAACGCCTTGGAGGCTGTCATGTTCAGCTCGACCAGCTTTTCCACGCCGGCAAAAGCCTGGGTCGTCAGGCCTTCAAGTGCCTGCAAATTGGCTTGGTTTGTTGCGATGAATTGTTCGGCGGTGTTGTTCATTTCAATTTCCTTGGTTAATTGGACGAATCAGGTGGCAGCAACACGAAAATCCGTGTTTGGTTCTTCATGTTGCAGTGCAGCATAAAACAAATTATCGGGTAGTTGGAGAAAAATGGTGATATTTTGTTGCAGCGCAACAATCGTTGAGGGGGGGCTGCCTTGCGGGTCATTCACAGATTGAATCAACCCATACACCGATTTAATTTGACGCGGCGATGGGGGCGGGCCACAGTGCCGCATGAATCCAAGCAGCCAGAATGCCGACATGAAGGTCGTCGCCGTCGCCACGGTGAGCGAATTGCGGGAGCGCATCCGCCGAAAAAGCAAGCTCAAAGGCCGCCAAGCCGATGAAACCTCCCTCGCCGAAGTGCGGGCGCTGATCGGCGAGCGTCCGCTTGAGGGCCATCGCCGCGACCTGTTGATTGAGCATCTGCACCGGCTCAATGATGCTTACCGCTGCCTGCACGAGCGTCATCTGGTGGCGCTGGCCAGAGAAATGAATCTCCCGATGGCCGAGGTGTATGAAGTGGCCACGTTCTACCACCACTTCGAGGTGGTGCAGGGGCGATGACACGGCGCCCGGCCTGACGGTGCGGGTGTGCGACGGCCTGAGCTGCGAGATGGCTGGCGCGCAGGATCTGCTGGCGCGCCTGCCCGCGTTGCTGGGCACGCGGATGTGCGGGTGATAGCCGCGCCGTGCATTGGGCGCTGCGAGCAGGCGCCGGCGGCTGGTGGTGCACCAGCGCCCGGTGCCGTTTGCCACGCCTGGAGACCGTGGTTCATGCAGTTAAATCGGGCTCTGGCCCAATATATACCGGCGCAAGTAGCTATTAATTTTGTAGCGGCTGATTGTGCGGAGAAAAGTATGTCCTCGTAATTGGTTCCTGGCTACACAGATTACGACACCTACCGCGCCCACGGCGGCTACGCGCTGGCTGCCGCGCTGGTGAATGGTGAACGAGGACGCCGAGGGCGTCATGCAGGCCATGGAAGACTCCGGCCTGCGCGGCTTGGGCGGCGCCGGTTTTCCGGCCGGGCGCAAATGGCGCATCGTGCGCGACCAGACGCGCGCCGCGCCTGATGGCCGTCAACATCGACGAAGGCGAACCCGGCACCTTCAAGGACCGCACTACCTGGAGCGCGACCCGCATCGCTTTCTGGAAGGCATGCTGATCGCCGCCCAGGTGGTGGGCATCGAGGCCTGCTACATCTACCTGCGCGACGAATACCACGGCTGCCGCGCCATGCTGCAGGCCGAGCTTGGCCAAATTGCAGGCCGACCCGCCGTGCCCTTTGCCGCTACATCGAGCTGCGCCGGGGCGCGGGCGCCTACATCTGCGGCGAAGAGTCCGCCATGATCGAAAGCATCGAAGGCAAGCGCGGCGAGCCGCGCATGCGCCCGCCCTACATCGCGCAGGTGGGCCTGTTTGGCCGGCCCACGCTGGAGCACAACTTTGAAACCCTGTACTGGGTGCGCGACATCGTGGAAAAAGGCCCGCAGTGGTTCAGCGGCTTTGGCCGCAACGGCCGCAAGGGCCTGCGCAGCTTCAGCGTCAGCGGCCGGGTGAAACAACCCGGGCGTCAAGCTGGCGCCGGCCGGCATCACGCTGCGGAACTGATTGACGAATACTGCGGCGGCATGCTGGACGGCCACACGCTGTACGCCTACCTGCCGGGTGGCGCATCGGGCGGCATTTTGCCGGCCAGCCATGCCGATCTGCCGCTCGACTTCGACACCCTGCAGCCCCATGGCGGCTTCATCGGCTCGGCCGCGGTCATCGTGCTCGGCCAGCATGACAGGGCGCGCGATGCGGCGCTGAACATGATGCGGTTTTTTGCGCACGAGAGTTGCGGCCAGTGCACGCCCTGCCGCGTCGGCACCGCCAAGGCGGCGAAGCTGATGGAAGCGCCGGTGTGGGACAACGCCACGCTGGAAGACCTGAACGCGGTGATGACCGACGCGTCGATCTGCGGCCTGGGCCAGGCGGCGCCCAACCCGGTGCGCTGTGTCCAGAAATACTTTGCGCAGGAGATCGCCTGAATGAACGCACCGAGCTCAAACCGCCGAAGCCGCGCTGCAAACCGTCGCCTTCACGCTCGATCAGCAAACCCTTCATGCGTTTGAGGGCGAAACCATCCTCAAGGCAGCCCAGCGCCACGGCGTGGAGATTCCCCACCTTTGCTACAAGGACGGCTTGCGCGCCGACGGCAACTGCCGCGCCTGCGTGGTGGAGATCAAGGGCGAGCGCACCCTGGCGCCGAGTTGCTGCCGCAGCGTCACGGCGGGCATGGAGGTGCAGGCCAACAGCGAGCGCGCGGTGAAAAGCCAGAAGATGGTGCTGGAGATGCTGCTGTCGGACATGCCGGATGCGGGCTACAAGTGGAACGAGGCGGACGAGTCGCTAGCAGCACGGCGAACTCAGCGACTGGGCAGCGCGCATGGACGTCACGGTGCGCCCCGAACTCAAGGCGCTGCGCCGCGAGCAGCCCAAGGCCGACCTGTCGCACCCGGCCATGGCGGTGAACCTCGATGCCTGCATCCAGTGCAACCGCTGCGTGCGCGCCTGCCGCGAGGAGCAGGTCAACGACGTGATCGGCTATGCCCTGCGCGGCGCGCACAGCGAAATCGTGTTTGACCTGAACGACCCCATGGGCGACAGCAGCTGCGTGGCCTGCGGCGAATGCGTGCAGGCCTGCCCGACGGGCGCGCTGATGCCCAAGACGCAGATCGGCTCGCAGGCGGTGGACAAAAAAGTGGACTCGGTCTGCCCCTTCTGCGGCGTCGGCTGCCTGCTGACCTACAACGTCAAGGACAACAAAATCGTCAGCGTCGACGGGCGCGACGGCCCGGCCAACCACAGCCGCCTGTGCGTCAAAGGCCGCTTTGGCTTTGACTATGCGCACAGTCCGCAGCGGCTGACGGTGCCGCTGATCCGCAAGCCCGGCGTGGCCAAAGACCCCGCAGCCTTGCAGACGCTGAACCGCGACACCGCCGACTGGTCGGATGTGTTTCGCGAGGCCACCTGGGACGAGGCGCTGGCCCTGGCCGCCGGCACGCTGAAAGACCTGCGCGACACCCATGGCAAGAAGTCACTGGCCGGTTTTGGCTCGGCCAAGGGCAGCAACGAAGAGGCCTACCTGTTCCAGAAGCTGGTGCGCACCGGCTTTGGCAGCAACAATGTGGACCATTGCACGCGGCTGTGCCATGCGTCCAGCGTGGCGGCGCTGCTCGAAGGCGTGGGCTCGGCGGCGGTGAGCAACCAGGTCAATGACGTGGACCACGCCGAGCCTGATTTTTGTCATCGGCTCCAACCCCACGGCAACCATCCCGGTGGCGGCCACCTGGATGAAGAATGCGGCCAAACAGCGGCGCGAAGATTGTGCTGGCCGACCCGCGCGTCACCGACATCGGCAAACATGCCTGGCGCACGCTGCAGTTCAAGGCCGACACCGATGTGGCCATGCTCAATGCGCTGATCCACACCGTGATCGAAGAGGGCCTGGCCGACGCAGGATTTCATCCGCACAGCGCGTCAACAACTACGAAGCGCTGAGAGAAAACGTCAAGGGCTACAGCCCCGAGGCGATGGCGCCGATCTGCGGCATCCCGGCGCAAACCCTGCGCGAAGTGGCGCGTGCATTTGCCAAGGCCAAGGGCGCGATGATTCTGTGGGGCATGGGCATCAGCCAGCATGTGCACGGCACCGACAACGCGCGCTGCCTGATTGCGCTGTGCACGGTGACCGGCCAGATCGGCAAACCCGGCTCCGGCCTGCATCCGCTGCGCGGCCAGAACAATGTGCAGGGCGCCAGCGACGCGGGCCTGATCCCGATGATGTTCCCCAACTACCAGCGCGTGACCAACACGGCGGCGCACGCCTGGTTTGAGAACTTCTGGGGCACGAAGCTGGACGACCAGCCCGGCTACACCGTGGTCGAAATCATGCACAAGGCGCTTGCCCCCGACAGCGATCCGCACAAGGTGCGCGGCATGTACATCATGGGCGAAAACCCGGCCATGAGCGACCCCGACCTGAACCATGCGCGCCATGCGCTGGCCAGTCTGGAGCACCTGGTGGTGCAGGACATCTTCATGACCGAAACCGCCTGGCTGGCCGATGTGGTGCTGCCCGCCACCGCCTGGCCCGAGAAGACCGGCACGGTCACCAACACCGACCGCATGGTGCAGCTGGGCCAGCAGGCGATCGACCCGCCGGGCGACGCCAGGCCAGACCTGTGGATCATCCAGCAGATGGCCAGCCGGCATGGGGCTGGACTGGCATTACGAAGGTCCGAGACGACGGCGTGGCCGCCGTCTACGAGGAAATGCGCCAGGCCATGCACGCAGCTCGATCGCCGGCATCACCTGGGAGCGCCTGCAGCGCGAATCCAGCGTGACCTATCCCTGCCTGAGCGCGGACGATCCCGGCGCGCCCACGGTGTTCATCGACCACTTCGATACCGACGACGGACGCGTGCATCTGGTGCCGGCCGACATCATTCCGGCCAACGAGCGGCCCGACGCGGACTTTCCCTTTGTGCTGATCACCGGGCGCCAGCTGGAGCACTGGCACACGGGCAGCATGACGCGCCGCGCCACGGTGCTCGACGCGCTTGAGCCGATGGCGACCGCCTCGATGTGTGGCGCCGACCTGCTGGCACTGGGCCTGGTGGCGGGCGACGTGGTCACGGTGCAGTCGCGCCGGGGCGAAGTCGCCATTCATGTGCGCCGCGACGACGGCACGCCGCAAGGCGCGGTGTTCATTCCGTTTGCCTACTACGAGGCCGCAGCCAACCTGATGACCAATGCCGCGCTCGACCCGTTCGGCAAGATCCCGGAGTTCAAGTACTGCGCGGTGGCAATCCGGCGCGGCGGCAAAGCGGCTGTGGCGGCAGGCTATTGCGCGCACGCAGCGAATGGCCGTTAGGCCGGGGCGGCGAACAAAGCCATGATGCCAGCGGGCTTTGGGAGCGCCGTACACTCCCGGGATGTCTGATTTCCTGATGCAGTCTCCCGAAACGGATGGCTCACTTCGCCGTCCGTGTATGAACGTTGCTGTTGTCATGCGCCGCGAGCGCATCGACAACGCCTGGCAGCCGTGGCGCTGGGTGCTGGCCGACGTGGTGCCGCATGAGGGCGGCTTTGGCGAACGGCCGCGCTTGCTGCTCAAGGATGAGCGCGAGGAGCGCTGGCTGCATCCGGGCTTCAAGGTTGAGCTGTTTTTTGGCGATGCCGAAGGCTACTACCTCAATGTGACCACGCAGCAACCCTGCTTCTGGGTGGTCTGGCGCATGGAGGAAGACGCCGCGCTGGCCGACGAGCCGGTGGCCGTGCCGCAGATCGTCACCCTGAGCTACCACGACGCCGGGCGCTGGCTCGATGCACAGGAAACGGTGGAGCAGGTGCCCGCGCCGCCGGATGTGGTGCAGTGGCTGCAACATTTTGTCGATCAGCACCATGTGCTGGAAGCCAAGCGCCGCCAGCGGCCGCAGAGCTTCAAGCCCTTGCTTGACCGCTTTGGCAACCCTGCGCGGGTCAGCACCGAAAAGAAATTTGGCGGGGGCGGCAATGGCTGAAGAAGGCCAGGGATTTTTGGGGCGATGGGCGCGCCGCAAGACTGACGTCTTGCAGGGCAAGCCGCTTGCGGAGCCCGCCGCTCCGGTAAAACCCGCGCCCGTGGCGTCGCCGTTACCGGTGCCAGCTGCTCCGGCTGAGGCGCCAGCTGCCAATCTGGAGTCCGAGCCGCCCGAGAGGGTGCTGTCGCTGGACGATGTCAAGCAACTCACCAGGGACTCGGATTTCACGCCCTTCATGGGGCGCAATGTCGGCCCTGACGTGCGAAACGCAGCCATGAAAAAACTGTTTACCGATCCGCACTACAACGTGATGGACGGGCTGGACATCTATATTGACGATTACTCCAAGTCCGACCCGATTCCCGAGTCCATGCTCAGGCAGATGGTCGGGGCGAAATTGTCTCAAGATTTTTGACGACGAGGAAGATCATGAGAAGGACAAGGACGGCACAGGAAGGCAGAACGACGCAGCGTCTGTGCCTGCCGATAACCCGAATAACCCCACGCCTGAAACCGTGGCACAGTCCGAAGCTTCACCGGACCTGACCCGTCCGAACTCCCTTAGCCCCGAAACTTCCAGCCAACCCGAGCCCTCTGCTGGCTCCGGCGCCAGCCAAGACGACCATGCCCACTCTCATTTGCGACTGCAACCAGACCATGCCTCTCCAGCCCAAGACACTGGGCACGGTACTCAATGAAAATTTGACCCTGCATTCGGCGCTGTGCCGGCGTGAAGCGGGAGCCTTCCAGAAGGCGATTCAATCTGGCGACGACGTCGTGGTGGCCTGCACCCAGGAGACGCGGCTGTTTGCCGAACTGGCGCAGCAGACCGAAGGTGCGACCTCGGTCATCAAGTTCGTCAACATCCGCGAAACTGGCGGCTGGAGCAAGGATGCTTCCCAGGCAAGCCCCAAAATTGCGGCCTTGCTGGCCTTGGCACATTTGCCGGATGCCGAACCCGTCCCGACGGTTACCTACAAAAGTGCCGGTCGCCTGCTCATCATCGGCAAGCTTGATGCGGCCGAGCGCGCTGCCGAGTTGGTGTCGGACGCGCTGGATGTCACCTTGTTCAGCCTGGGCACCGGTCAGGATGGCGGTTCGCAGGAACGGCGCTACCCGGTGCTGGCCGGGCAGATACAGCAGTTGACGGGATGGCTGGGCTCGTTCGAGCTGAAGTGGGCACGCAACAATCCGATTGACCTGGACCTGTGTACCCGCTGCAATGCCTGCCTGTCTGCCTGTCCGGAGGGCGCCATCGGTTTCGACTACCAGATTGACAGCGCCCTGTGCAAGTCCCACCGGGACTGCGTCAAGGTTTGCGGTATCGCCGGGGCGATTGACTTCAGCCGTGAGCCTGAAGGCTTGAGTGAAAAATTTGATCTGGTGCTTGATCTGCGCGCCACGCCGGCGTTCACGCAACATGCCCTGCCGCAGGGCTACTTTCGCTGGGACGGCAAGGACAGCCGCACGCTGCTTCAGCTGCGCTCGCTCGTGGGCGAATTTGAAAAACCCAAGTTTTTTGTCTACAAGCAAAAACTGTGTGCCCACAGCCGCAACGAAAAAACCGGCTGCAGTGCCTGCATCGATGTCTGCTCGGCATCGGCCATCAGCAGCGAGCGGGAGCGCCAGCAGATCAAGGTCAACCCGAACTTGTGCGTGGGTTGCGGCGCCTGCACCACGGTCTGCCCCAGCGGTGCCATCTACTTATGCCTACCCCCGGCCTGCCGAGCAGGGCAGCAAAGATCAAGACCCTGCTGAGCACCTACGTCAGGGCAGGCGGCAAGCAGGCCGCCCTGTTGCTGCACAGCCAGGAAGCGGGCACTCGCCTGCTCGGTGACTTGGGCCGCATGGCCCGGCTCGATGCGGCCACGCGCGGCGTGCCGGCGCGAGTACTGCCGGTGGCTTTGTGGCATACCGTTTCGGTCGGCCTGGAGTTCTGGCTTTCGGCCATCGCCTATGGCGCGTCGCAGGTGTGGGTGCTGATGACGGACGAGGAAGCGCCCCAGTACCGCGAAGCTGTGCGCGAGCAGATGGAGGTCGCGCAGGCTATTCTTGCTGGCTTGGGCTACCGCGGCGAACACTTCCGTATTCTTGATGCCCGGGATGCGCGTGACCTGGCAGCGCTTGATGCCCAATTGCAGGCCGCGCCGGCTCAGGGTGTTGCGCAGGCGGCGGGTTTTGCCGTGCAGGCCGACAAGCGCGCCACGCTGGAACTGGCGCTGGATCATCTGGTGGCGCAGGCGTCTGTGCAAGCCCGAAGTAATCGCCTTTGCCGGCCATCGGCTCGCCCTTGGGCGCGCTTGCCATCAACAAGGATGCCTGCACCCTGTGCCTGAGCTGCGTCAATGCCTGCCCGGCCAGCGCGCTGCAGGACAACCCGGACAGTTCGCAGCTCAAATTCATCGAGAAGAACTGCGTGCAGTGCGGCCTGTGCGTCAAGACCTGCCCTGAAAACGCGCTCTCGCTGGTGCCGCACCTCAGGCTGACGGCGCAGCGAAAGGAGGCCGCAGTGCTCAACGAAATGCAGCCCTACGCCTGCATTCGCTGCAGCAAGCCTTTCGGCACGCTCAAGGCGATCGAGTCCATGCTGGGCAAGCTGGCAGGGCATGCCATGTTCCAGGGCGCGGCGGCCGAACGCCTGAAAATGTGCAGCGACTGCCGCGTCATCGATATCTACTCAGCCGACAACGAAATCAAGATCACCGATATCCGCTAATCTCCCATGACCCATGCACGCCCAACTCGTAGCCGTCCACCCTGGATGAAGAAACCGCCCGCGCCGAGGTGTACGGACTTCTGGCCGCACTTTACTATGCGGCGCCGTCAGTCGAGCTGCTCGAAAACATGCGTGTTGCCGTGACAGAAGCACCCGCTGCGGGTGCCTTGCTGGAAGGCCCGTGGGGTGAGCTGGTGGCGGCAGCCCGTGAGCAGGGCAGGGAAGACATACTGCGCGAGTACGACTTGCTGTTTGGCGGCGTCGGCAAGCCGGAGGTTTACCTGTTTGGCTCTCACTACCTGAGCGGCTTCCTCAACGAAAAGCCGCTGGCGGCGCTTGCGCGACGAACTCGCAAAGCTGGGCCTGGCGCGCGATGATGAGGCCATGCCCGAGACCGAAGACCATGTCGCCTATCTGTGCGAAGTCATGCGCTACCTGATTGCCGGCGACGATGTCGACAGTGGCCAACCTGACGCGCCAGCAGGAGTTTTTTGCACGCCATGTGCAGCCTTGGATGCCGCTCATGTGCGAGGCCGTCATGCAGCATCCCAAGGCGCGGTTTTACCGTGCACTTGCAGCCTTCACGCAAGCCTTTCTCAGTATCGAATCGCAAGGGTTCGACATGCTGGACTGAAACGATTTTTATGGTCGCTGCGGCTTGTACGGGCCCGAAAACCCTGCATCGCCGTCGTTGGTTGTAGCGCGTCAGTCTAGAGTAATTTAAGGGTTTACCCGTGGTTTTTGGGCTATCGTTCCCGTGAACCATTGTGGTGCACTCTTGTCTGTCGTACAGTTATGCAAATGCTTACATAATCGGCAAGCTTTCATGGAGAATAAAAATGCAGGACAGTCAGCCAAAACCTTCACGCCGGGGCTTCTTTTTCGGTGCCGCTGCTGCTAGCGCGGCCGCAGCAACTGCTATGGTCCTGCCTGGCATGCAGGCTCCTGAAGTCGCGCTGGCCCAGCCCAAGCCGGCTCCCGAAAAAGGCGGTGGTTACAGCCTGACGGACCACGTCGAGCGCTACTACAAAACCACGCGCATTTAATTTCATCCCCGCTTTTATTCTTACGGAGAGCTTCATGCTGCTCACGAAAAAATCTCACAGCATCCATAGTGATCCGGCGCATCGCGCCGGTTCTGCACGCTTTGTACAAAGCCTATCGCGGGGCCTGTCCAATGCCCTGCCGACCATGGACCGGCGCTCTTTCCTGCGCCGCTCGGGTCTGGGCGTCGGTGTTGGCCTGGCTGCTACCCAGCTGACGCTGGTTAAAAAAGCCAGGGCAGCGGCTCCCGGCGAAGCCGGTGGCAGCTCGAAAATCGAGGTCAAGCGCACTGTCTGCTCGCATTGCTCAGTCGGTTGTGCGGTGGACGCCGTCGTAGAAAACGGCGTCTGGGTGCGGCAGGAGCCGGTCTTCGATTCGCCCATCAACCTGGGCGCCCATTGCGCCAAAGGTGCTGCACTGCGTGAGCATGGCCATGGCGAATACCGCCTGCGCTACCCCATGAAGTTGGTCAACGGCAAATACGAGCGCATCAGCTGGGACACCGCCCTGAATGAAATCACGGCACGCATGCTGGAGCTGCGCAAGGCCAGCGGACCTGATTCGGTGTACGTGGTGGGTTCCTCCAAGCACAACAACGAGCAGGCTTACTTGCTGCGCAAATGGATGAGTTTTTGGGGCAGCAACAACTGTGACCACCAGGCCCGCATCTGCCACTCCACCACGGTAGCCGGTGTGGCCAATACCTGGGGTTATGGCGCCATGACCAATTCGTACAACGACATGCAAAACAGCAAGTGCGCGTTGTACATCGGCTCGAATGCTGCCGAGGCCCACCCGGTCAGCCTGCTGCACATGCTGCACGCCAAGGAAACCGGCTGCAAGATGATCGTGGTGGATCCGCGTTTTACGCGCACCGCCGCCAAGGCCGACGAATACATCCGCATTCGCTCAGGCTCCGACATTCCCTTCCTGTTCGGCCTGCTGCACCACATCTTCAAGAACGGCTGGGAAGACACCAAGTACATCAATGATCGCGTCTACGGCATGGACAAGATCAAGGAAGAAGTGCTGGCCAAATGGACGCCGGACAAGGTCGAAGAGGCTTGCGGCGTGCCTGAAGCACAGGTCTTCAATGCCGCAAAAATGATGGCCACGAACCGGCCGTCAACCATCGTCTGGTGCATGGGCCAGACCCAGCACACCATCGGCAATGCCATGGTGCGCGCCTCCTGCATCCTGCAACTGGCACTGGGCAACGTTGGCGTGTCCGGCGGCGGCACCAATATTTTCCGGGGCCATGACAACGTGCAGGGCGCCACTGACGTTGGCCCCAATCCTGATTCGCTGCCCGGTTACTACGGTCTGGCCGAAGGATCGTGGAAGCACTTTGCCAAGACCTGGGGCGTTGATTTTGACTGGATCAAGGGGCGTTACGCCTCGCCAGCCATGATGGGCAAGCCCGGCATCACCGTGTCGCGATGGATTGACGGGGTGATGGAGAAAAACGAGTTCATCGACCAGGACTCCAATCTGCGCGGCGTCATTTTCTGGGGTCATGCCCCCAACTCCCAGACCCGTGGTCTGGAGATGAAACGCGCCATGGATATGCTTGACTTGCTGGTGGTGATTGACCCTTACCCGTCGGCGACCGCCGCGATGGCGGCCATGCCGGGCAAGGCTGAAGACCTGAATCCGAACCGCGCGGTGTACCTGCTGCCTGCAGCCACGCAGTTTGAGACCAGCGGCTCCGTGACGGCTTCGAACCGTTCGCTGCAGTGGCGCGAAAAGGTGATTGAGCCGCTGTGGGAAAGCCGCAGCGACCACATGATCATGCATCAGTTCGCGGAAAAGCTGGGCTTTGCCAAAGAGCTGTCAAAGAACTACAAGATGCAAAAGGTCAAGGGCATGGACGAGCCCGTGCCCGAAGACATCCTGCGCGAAATCAACAAGTCCTGCTGGACCATCGGCTACACCGGCCAGAGTCCCGAGCGCCTGAAAGCGCACATGCGCAACATGCATCTGTTCGACGTCAAGACCCTCAAGTCCAAAGGCGGCAAGGACAAAGAAACCGGCTACGACACGACGGGCGACTATTTCGGCTTGCCCTGGCCGTGCTGGGGCACGCCGGAGCTGAAGCATCCCGGCTCACCCAACCTCTATGACACCTCAAAACACGTCATGGACGGCGGGGGTAACTTTCGCGCCAACTTCGGTGTCGAGCGCGAGGGCAAGACGCTGCTGGCCGAAGACGGCTCGCATTCGCTGGGGGCAGATATCACGACCGGCTACCCGGAGTTTGACCACCTGCTGGTCAAGAAGCTCGGCTGGTGGGATGAGCTGACCGAGCCTGAAAAAGCTGCCGCTGAAGGCAAGAACTGGAAAACCGACTCATCCGGCGGCATCATCCGCATCGTCATGAAAAATCATGGCTGCTATCCGTTTGGCAACGCCAAGGCAAGAGCCGTGGTGTGGAATTTCCCCGACGCGATTCCGCAGCACCGCGAGCCCATTTACGGCATCCGGCCCGATCTGGTGGCCAAGTACCCGACACACGATGACAAGAAGGCCTTCTGGCGCTTGCCCACGCTTTACAAGACCCTGCAGCAGAAAAACATTGCTGACAAGGTGCATGAAAAGTTCCCGATGATCCTGACCTCGGGACGGCTCGTCGAGTATGAAGGCGGCGGCGAGGAAACCCGATCCAACCCCTGGCTGGCAGAACTGCAGCAGGAAATGTTCATCGAGATCAATCCCAAGGTCGCGTCCGAAAAGGGAATCCGCAATGGCGAACGTGCCTGGGTCAGCACGCCGACCGGCGCGCGGCTCAATGTGCAGGCGCTGGTCACCGAGCGTGTCGGGCCCGACACCGTGTTCATGCCGTTTCACTTTTCGGGACGCTGGCAGGGCGCCGACATGCTGGCCTATTACCCGGCGGGCGCGCACCCGGTGGTGCGTGGCGAGGCCGTCAATACCGGCACCACCTATGGCTACGACAGTGTGACGATGATGCAGGAAACCAAGACGACGGTCTGCAACGTCGAAAAGGCATAAGGAAAAAAACACCATGGCACGCATGAAATTTGTCTGTGATGCGGAGCGTTGCATTGAATGCAATGGCTGCGTCACTGCCTGTAAAAACGAAAACGAAGTTCCGTGGGGCGTCAACCGTCGCCGTGTGGTCACGCTCAATGATGGTGTTCCCGGCGAAAAATCCATCTCGGTCGCCTGCATGCACTGCAGCGACGCGCCCTGCATGGCTGTTTGCCCGGTGAACTGCTTCTACCGTACCGATGAAGGCGTGGTCTTGCACGACAAGGACATCTGCATCGGCTGCGGCTACTGCTCCTACGCCTGCCCGTTCGGCGCGCCGCAGTTCCCATCCACCGGCACCTTTGGTGTGCGCGGCAAGATGGATAAATGCACTTTCTGCGCCGGCGGTCCTGAAGTCAACGGCAGCCAGGCGGAGTTTGAAAAGTATGGCCGAAACCGCCTGTCCGAAGGCAAGCTTCCGGCCTGCGCCGAGATGTGTTCCACCAAGGCCTTGCTGGCGGGTGACGGCGATGTGGTCGCGGATATTTTCCGTAACCGGGTTGTGCAGCGCGGCAAAGGCGCTGAAGTCTGGGGTTGGGGCACGGCTTACGGCTCCAAGCAGGCAGGCCAGCCGCCTGCAGGAGCCAAATCATGATGCGTCTTGTCCTCGTTGCCGCGGCTTTGGCCGGCTTGTCTGCCTGTGGCGAAAAGCCGCAAACATCAGGTGGCGTCAAAAGTGATGCGGCGGCGTTCCAGGGCGCGCAGAACCAGTTTGCGGCACCGGGCTGGAAAGCCGGCGACAAGACCAGCTGGGAGCAGGGGCTCAAGGCCCGCATGCAGCGCACCCAGAACGAATACTCCAAGATGAGTACTGCAAATAAGTGACAGGAGGCCTTATGAAACATGCGCGAATAGCTATATTTTTGATAGCAATTGGCTTCATCGGGTTTGCTGGAGCGCAGACTTCGGCGACTCAGCCGGCGCAGGCGTCAGGCGTGGTCACGCCTCTGGCTGACACGGCGGTTGTCGTGCCGGCATCTCCGGCGGCTACGGGCGGCATTCAGGGGCAGAACATTTTTGAGGTCAAGCCCGACGCCAGCGAAGATCCGAACTATGCCAGGCAGACCAACGGTGAACGCGCCAAGGTCCAGCCCGGCAACAATGCGCCGATGTGGCGCCAGGTTGGTTCAGGGGTGACCGGCTACAGCAGCCTGCCCAAAAGCCAGGCGCCAGAAGCGGGCAATCTGATCCAGCCCTTTGTGCAGTATCCCGGGTCGCGGCTGACCAACGCCGGTGAAGCTTGGCGTCAGGTCCGCAACAACTGGTTGATTCCTTACGGCGGGGCGCTTTTGCTCATCGTCACGGGCGCGATTGCCTTGTTCTATTTTGGCAAGGGCAGCATCAAACTGCACGGTGCCAAGACGGGCCGCCAGATCGAGCGTTTTACGTCCTTTGAGCGTTCCGCGCACTGGGCTAACGCCATTGCGTTTTGCATTCTGGCGATCTCGGGCATCGTGATGGCATTTGGCAAGTTCTTTGCGCTACCCGTGGTGGGCGGCACGTTGTTTGGCTGGTTCGCTTATCTGCTTAAAAACCTGCACAATTTCGCCGGACCCGTGTTTGCCGTATCGCTGGTCGTCGTGTTCTTCACCTTTCTCCGCGACAACCTGCCGAGCCGCGAAGACATCACCTGGCTGCTGAAGGGCGGAGGTCTTTTGTCGGGCAAGGAAGTGCCGTCACACCGCTTCAATGCCGGGGAAAAACTGGTGTTCTGGGGTGGCGTGTTTTTGCTTGGCATGGTGGTTGTCGGCTCGGGTCTTGTACTTGACAAGCTATTGCCGGGTCTCATTTATGAGCGCAGCACCATGCAGATAGCGCAGATGGTTCACGCCGTGGCGACGATGCTGATGATGGCCATGTTTCTCGGTCATATCTATCTTGGCACTATCGGCATGGAGGGCGCCTACGAGGGCATGAAAACCGGCTATGTCGACGAGACCTGGGCCAAAGAACACCATGAGTATTGGTATGACGATATCAGGGCCGGCCGCATTCCTGTGCAGCGAACCGAGCCGGCGCCGCCCAGCCCGACCGTCCAGGTATAAAGACAAGAACGAGGATTTCCCATGAAAAATTTCTTGATTGCAAGTCTGTTGCTGAGTGCATCCGCGCTGGCGCTGGCTAAACTTCCTCCCCCGAACGACGAGGCCAAGGCCAAGGCCGCAGAAGCCGCGGCCAAGGCCGCGTGGGCCGGCAAGGTGGACGCTTACCAGCTGTGCCAGTCGCAGGATAAGGTGGCAGCCCGTTACTACGCATCGGCCAAGGCTGCGGGCAAGGAGACCAAGCCGGCATCAGCAGCGCCTGCCTGCGCCGACCCTGGCGCTTTCACCTATGTACCCGTTGAAGCCGCCAAGCCCATAGAGGCTGCGGGCGCGCATTCGCCAACGGCTACCGCCGCCAGCCCGCCCAGCAGCAAGGTGCCCGATGCGGTGATGAATCCCGATAAAAAACCCTGAGACTTTTGTCTCCCCTCAAAAGGCCGGCCCGCATGGTGCCGGCCTTTTTTACGGTAGTCTGTCCTCATGTTCCTTCCTCATCTGACGCAAGCCCAAGCCCCACTGACCAGCGAGATTGATGCCGTTAACGAATACGGCGAGGTCCACAAGGTTTCCATTCCTGCCGAGCGCGCGCTCACGGTCTATGTCGACAAGCGCGAGCTGGTCACGCTGATGACGCTGGGCGCCAATCCCGAGCTGCTGGTGCTTGGCTATCTGCGAAACCAGCGGCTGGTCAAGGCGGTAGTCGACATCGAATCCATCACGGTGGACTGGGACGTGGGTGCCGCTGCCGTCAAAACTCGTCATGGAATCGACGATATTGAGGAAAAAACCGCGCATCGCGTGGTGACCACCGGATGCGGCCAGGGCAGTGTTTTTGGCGGACTGATGGACGAGGTGGACCAGATTGAATTGCCCGCCAACGCCTGCATCACGCAAAGCCAGCTCTACGGGCTGGTCAACAGCATCCGGCTCAAGGAAACCACCTACAAGTCGGCCGGCTCCGTCCATGCCTGCGCGCTGTTTTCGACCGCCTCTGATGAGCCTGAAATGCTGTTGTTTGTGGAAGATGTCGGGCGGCACAACGCCATTGACACGATTGCAGGCTGGATGTGGATGCAGCAGGAAATGGCCCCCACGCTTGCCACTTCGTGTGCTGCGCTGCCCCCCGAGGGGGCTGGCCTTGCTTGGGGCGGCCCGGCGCTGCGGCCGCTGGCTCCCACGCTCTTCGCTTCGGAGAATGCGGATGCTGCGTCGCCCCCTTCAGTGACAGGCGGACTGGTGTTCTACACCACAGGCCGCCTCACCAGCGAGATGGTCATCAAGTCTGCGCAAATGGGCGTGGCCGTCGTGGTGTCGCGCAGCGGCATTACCCAAATGGGACACCAGGTGGCGCACTCGGTGGGTCTGTGCGCGATTGGCAGGGCGACCAACAAGCGGTTTCTCTGCTACACCCACGCGGAGCGCCTGACGCTGCAAGCCGGTCTGGTTATTAAACCCGACATCAAAAGCACTCAGGAAGCCTGACCAGGCCGACGGGCGGTGCAATCACGGTGCACAGCTTGTTTATTATTTCTGCGCTAAGGTCACGTCATGAATATTCTCTTTCTCAAGCTCGGCTGGAAAACCCTGCTGCGCGATCTTCGGGCTGGCGAGTTGCGCCTGCTGATGGTCGCTGTCACGCTGGCGGTCGCTTCGCTCACGGCCGTTGGTTTTTTTGCTGACCGGCTCAAGGGTGGGCTGGAGCGCGATGCCCTGCAACTGCTGGGCGGCGATGCGGTGGTTCGCAGCGATGAATTGATTCCCGCCTTCTTTATTGCCAAGGCCCATTCGCTCGGCCTGAAGACCGTCTCTACCGTGACCTTTCCGACCATGGCCCGCGCCCGCGACGAGGACGGTGGCGCCAGCAAGCTGGTGGCCTTCAAGGGCGTGCCCGAGGGTTACCCCCTGCGTGGAAGCATGAAAGTGGCTGACAGCCTTGAGGCGGCGGGCCAGGATGTCCGCGAGATCCCCGAGGGCGGGACGGCCTGGGCTGACGCAGCCTTGCTCGACGGGCTGGGCCTCAAGCTGGGCCAAACCCTGCTGATGGGCGAATCCAGCTTCAAGCTGACCCGCCTCATCGTGCAGGAGCCCGACCGTGGCACGGGCTTCATCAGTTTTTCGCCACGCGTGATGGTCAACCAGTCCGACGTGGCCGCTACCGGCCTGATCCAGCCCGCCAGCCGCACCAGTTACCGTTTTGCCGTGGCGGGCGATGGCAAGGCCGTCAAGGCCTATGTGAAGTGGGCGACTGAGCAGCTCAAGAAACCCAGCGCGGAAACAGGCCTTCGCGGCGCAAGGCTGGAGTCGCTGGAAAGCGGCAGCCCCGAGATGCGGCAGACGCTGGACCGCGCCGAAAAATTCCTGAATCTGGTGGCGCTGCTGGCTGCCTTGCTCAGCGCCGTCGCGGTGGCCATTGTGGCGCGCAGCTTTGCGGCAAAACACCTGGATGACTGCGCCATGCTGCGTGTGCTGGGCCAGCCGCAGCGCACGATTGCCCTGGCCTACACCTTTGAATTTGTGCTGGCCGGGCTGCTGGCCAGCGCACTGGGCGTGGCGCTCGGGTTTGCCGTGCATTACGGCTTTGTGCTGCTGCTGGCCGGACTGGTTTCCAGCGCGCTGCCGGCGCCCACCTTGTGGCCGGTGGCGTTTGGCTTGGGAATGGGCCTGACCTTGCTGCTCGCCTTTGGCCTGCCGCCCGTTTTGCAGCTGGCCCAGGTGCCACCGCTGCGCGTGATCCGCCGCGATGTCGGCAACCTCAAACCGGCGTCTTTGCTGGTGCTGGCAATGGGCGTCGGCGGCTTTGCCGCCTTGCTGCTGGCCGCCAGCAGCGACCTGAAGCTGGGCCTGATTGCCGTCGGCGGCTTTGCGGGCGCAGTGCTGGTGTTTGCCGTGGCCAGCTTTGCGGCCGTCAAGTTGCTGCGCGCCAGCGTCAACGAGACCCGCGCGCCGCGCTGGCTGGTGCTGGCCACGCGGCAACTGTCCGCCCGCCCGGTGTATGCCGTGGTGCAGACCAGCGCCCTGGCCGTCGGCCTGCTGGCGCTGATGCTGCTCGTGCTCCTGCGCACCGACCTCATCAGCAGCTGGCGCCAGTCCACGCCGCCCGACGCACCCAACCGCTTCGTCATCAACGTGCAGCCGGAGCAGGGCGAGGCCTTCCAGCAGGCGCTGCGCGCGGGCGGCGTGAAAAAGTTCGACTGGTACCCCATGATCCGCGGCCGCCTGGTGGCGGTGAATGGCAAGGCGGTTACGCCCGATGATTTTGAGGACGACCGCGCCAAGCGCCTGGTGGACCGGGAGTTCAACCTGTCCAACAGCGCGGAAAAGCCTGTCCACAACCAGGTCGTGGCCGGTCGCTGGACGTCGGGAGAGAAGGATGCCCTCAGCGTCGAGGAAGGCCTGGCCAAAACGCTGGGCCTCAAACTGGGCGACCGCCTGCGCTTTGACATCGCCGGCCAGACCAGCGAGGCCAGAATCACCAGCCTGCGCAAGGTCGACTGGGGCTCCATGCACGTCAACTTCTTTGTCATGTACCCGGTGGCCCAGCTCGCCGCCGATGTGCCGGTGTCCTTCATCAGCGCCTTCCGCGCGCCTGAGCCTGCACCTCAAGGCGCCACCGCCTCCGCCAGCGGGCAAGCCAGGCCGCAGAGCTTTGACAACGCCCTCGTCAAGGCCTTTCCCAATATCACCAATGTCGACATGAGCAGCACGCTGGCACAGGTGCAGCGGGTGCTCGACCAGGTGATCCGCGCGGTGGAGTTCCTCTTTGGTTTCACCCTGGCGGCTGGCCTGGTGGTGCTATTTGCGGCCATCACCGCCACGCGTGAAGAGCGAGCCCTGGAATTTGCCATCATGCGCGCCGTGGGCGCCCGCTCGTCACTGCTGCGGCAGGTGCAGCGCGCCGAGTTGGCGGGTGTGGGGTTGCTGGCCGGCTTCCTCGCTTCCATCGTGGCGCTGGCGGTGGGCTGGGCCCTGGCGCGCTATGTGTTTGACTTCAGCTGGACCGGCTCCTGGACTGTGCCGGTCTTTGGCAGCCTGGCCGGTGCGATCCTGGCGCTGGCGGCGGGCTGGTGGGGCTTGCGCTCCGTGCTCAATACGCCGGTGGTACAGACCTTGCGCAATGCGCAGTAGCCCTTTTTGACACTCAGAAGAATATGCAGACCGAAGAAAAACCGATCGAATCTCCTCCGTTTGACACCCCCTTTGCCTGGATAGGCGGCGAAGACCGGGTCAAGGCCCTGGTCGAACGCTTTTACGACCTGATGGATCTGGAGCCTGCCTACACCGCGTTGCGCGCAGCCCACGGCAGCACGCTGGACAATGCCAGAGAGCGCCTTTTCTGGTTTTTGTGCGGCTGGCTGGGCGGGCCGCAGTATTACACCGACCGTTTTGGCCATCCGCGCCTGCGACAGCGCCACATGCCTCAGCAAACCGGCGGCGGCAGCATAGGCATCAAGGAGCGTGACCAGTGGCTGGCCTGCATGGATCAGGCCATGCGTGAAATTGGCGTGGACGAGGCCTTGCGCGTCCGCCTCAATGCCTCCTTTTTCCAGACAGCGGATTGGATGCGAAATCGCGGGGAGTGAAGGCCGGCCAGCTGTTCTGCTGCTCCGGGTCTGCTATCATAAGCATAGCTACTTGCGCCCGTTTTAAATGGTCTGCAAGCAGCTTTGATGCCTGAACGGCGGCCTGCAATTGCATCGACGGTGTTTCGTTCGGCGTCCATAAGCGAGCACCCTACACACTTCAGGTGCATTTGCGTCCGGGATACTCGTGATGTGTAATTCCGCTTACTGATCAATGGAAGTCCAGATCAGCCGTGACTCTCACCATCAAAGTGTCGGTCGCCGCGATAACTGAATCAGAGCCGGCAGCATTGGGCAGCATGGAGGGCATGTAGCGTGTTACTTGCATTTCGGTGGCGCTGGCGGTGGGCGCTCGCGGTTCTTGCGGCGATGCTGCTCGCTGCGTGCGGAATCGTTCCGCTCGGCTCGCCTCCCGAGGATGCGCCGCTTTTCAGGCGCAGCGACGCGCGGGTAGGCGTCGTCTACACGACCGCCGCGCGCACCGCAAACCTCACCCATCCGCTTGTGCGCCTCGAAGTGGGGAAGGCCAGCATTGCGCGTTTCCAGCAGGTATTCGCCGCCATGTTCGCGGAGGCGGTCGAACTGCCTGACTGGCCGCCCTGGCGCGAGGCCGACGCCGGCGTGAACGGGGTGATTGAGCTTGAAAGTATCAATGCCGACTTGGTGGTGGGCAATGACGCGGGAGGCTCTGCCATCGTTGGGTTGGCGGCCGAGGGCCGCCCCGATGTCGTTAGCATTGCCTACCGGATCTGCCTCTATGAGCCAGACGGAACCGGGATCAGGTGTTGGTCCCCATTGGCGAGCAATAGCCATCAGCGCAGCGTCGGCGAGTGCCTTGATCTGCGAGTCTGTATCGTGCGGCAGAGTGACGGCGCAATACGAGAAGCGATAGCACGCTTCATGGTGGAGGCGGACCGCGACTCCGCGCTGCGGGCCTGGTCGGCGCGTTTCCCGCAACGAGGCCCTGCACCATGACGCGCGCAGGATTCGCTCGCGCGCTTGTCGCGGCGCTTTTGCTCACCTGCATGCCGCTTCATGCGCAAGGGCCGGCACCCGAGGTGATACGGGTTGGCATCGTCTGGTGGCCGGCCGACCCAGCCGACGCGATGAGCGGGCTTGGGAGTGACATTGAGAATTGTCTTACGAAGAGGATCCGCGAAATTGCACCCGAGATCGTCGTGGTGCGGCAGCGTGCGATTCGCGACGCGCTGTTCCCGTTGCTTGAACCCGCGACGCAGCCTGCGACTGAAGTGGAGTTCGCCGCTCTGCTCGCCCGCGAGGAGGTGCACGCACGGCTCGCGCGCGGCGGGCTGCGCTACCTCATCGCGTTCACCGGTGGGACCATCAAGGACAAACCAGGCGGCTTCATCCTATGCAGCCTCGGCTGCCTGGGATTCAGCTGGCAGGGCGAGAGAACGGCGCTCGACGCCGCGCTCTGGTCGCTGGGTGACGGCACGAGCGTGCGGCAGCGCGAAGGCGCCAAAGCCGAGGGGGCCTTCGTGATGCCCGCGTACGTATTTCCCGTGCCAATTCCAGCCCGCACCGAGGCCAAGGCCTGTTACGAGCTCGGTACCCGGATAGCCTTGTCGATCCGGCAAACCGTCGCCGAGCGGACCAGGAATCGGTAGGACGTCGTGCCGCGCATGGCGACCGTCAGCGCGATGAGGCGAATAGTTCGGCCAGCGCGCGCTCGGTCTCGGCGCCAAGCTGGCGCAGCGCTTCATTTGTCACGCGCCCGATGATCTCCTGCGTCGGCCAGATGAAGGTCCGCTCGGTCGCCATCCCCGAGACCGTACGGTCTTGTCCGCGCACGCGCAGCACCAGTTCGATCTTTGTGTTGATGTCCCAGTAGGCGAGCGTTGCCGGCGTCGTGATCTCGAAGACGCGAATGCCGCACAACACCGTCTGCGGCTGCGTCAAGCCACCGCGCGCGAGCACCTCATCGGCCTTCGCCTCGACGATTGCTTGCACGAGCTCGGTTGCTGGCGGTTTCAGCGTAACGCGGCCCATCGAGATGGCGCCGATAGTGGTGCGCTCAAGCTGTGCTTCCTTGCGGATGTCCGTCACCCGGACCTGCACGCGTCGCGGTGTTTCCATTGTGCGGGGCACTGCCTGCACCCTATTGATTGGCACAACAAGGTCGGTCGTGGGGGTCGCGCAGCCCGAAAACAGCGTAACAAGAGCCAACAGGGAGGAGCGGTGGAGCAGGTGGGTCAGCAAGGCGATTCCTCCCGACTGTTCAAAAGCTGGATATTACCGAACGGGTAAAGCGTCGTCAGCAGGGCTGGTCTTCAGGGTTTCAGGTGCTGATGCTGATCGGGATGCGCTTGCGGCCAAAGGTGCCGGCCTGTGCTGAAAAGCGCCCTGCCACGGCAGCCCCGCAGTCCGGGCAATAGGTGGTGTCGCCTTCCTGATGGCGCACATTGCCGGTGTAAACAAAATGCAGGCCTTCTTTCATGGCGATGTTGCGTGCGCGGATCAGGGTCGAGGGGGGCGTGGCGGACACGTCCGGCATCTTGTGGTCCGGGTGAAAGGCCGAAAAGTGCAAGGGCACGTCAGGGCCGAGCTCCTGCGCGATCCAGCGGCACATCGCGGTGATTTCCTCGTCCGAGTCGTTGTGGCCGGGAATCAGCAAGGTGGTGATCTCGAACCACACCTTCGTCTCGTGCCTGAGGTAGACCAGGGTGTCCAGCACCGGCTGCAGGTGGGCGCCGGTCAGCTTGAAATAGAACTCATCGGTAAAGGCCTTCAGGTCCACATTGGCGGCGTCCATCTTGGCGTAGAAGTCGCGCCTTGCCTGGTCGTGCATGTAGCCGGCCGTCACGGCCACGGTCTGGATGCCGCGTGCATGGCAGGCATCGGCCACATTCATGGCGTACTCGGCGAAGATGACCGGGTCGTTGTAGGTGAAGGCCACGCTGCGGCAACCCGCGTCTTCGGCGGCCTGGGCAATTGCCTCGGGCGAGGCCAGGTCCATCAGGCGGTCCATGTCGCGCGACTTGCTGATGTCCCAGTTCTGGCAGAACTTGCAGGCCAGGTTGCAGCCGGCGGTGCCGAAGGACAGCACGCTGCTGCCCGGGTAAAAATGGTTGAGCGGTTTCTTCTCGATCGGATCAATGCAAAAACCGGACGAGCGACCGTAGGTGGTCAGGATCATCTGGTCACCCTCGCGCATGCGCACAAAGCAGGCGCCGCGCTGCCCCTCGTGCAGCTTGCAGTCGCGCGGGCACAGGTCGCACTGGATGCGGCCATCGGAAACGCGGTGCCAGTAGCGGGCGGGGTAGGCGTCGGGTTCCATCATGTCGCTTGAACGGCCAGGGCGGCGGTGTTGGACAAGACTTTCCCCTGCCCGGAATCAAAGGCGCTGGCGAAAGCGGGTTGGCGAACGAGATACATGCGGGACTCCATTCAGAGCAAGGGGTAAATTTTCTTCAGATGCTCCTTCTTGAAGCGGAAATGAGGGTGGCGGGTCTGTATTCAAGCGCTACGGCCTTGATCTGCCGATTCACGCCGATAGGGCCGGCTTCGGCCTGAGACCCCGGATAAAACCTCATCTTCGTAATCCGGCCGGAGTCCACTTGAAAAGCGAAGAATGGGGTTCAAACAAGCGGCGGCACTTCTGGCCATCGTGAATTGCCTGTCTGTTCAAGGTGTTGCGCAGGGTCATGTGAGATGCAAATTTTTTCGGCAAACTGTTTCCAGGCTGGGAATTGGAAATGATCGAAATCGACGGATCCTACGGCGAAGGCGGCGGTCAATTGCTGCGCACAGCGGTGGCCCTGGCGGCAATCACCGGGCAGGCCCTGCGTGTGTGCAACGTGCGTGCTAGACGTTCCAATCCGGGGCTGGCGCCCCAGCATCTGGCTGCAGTCAAGGCGGTCGTTGCGTTGTGTGGCGCCCAGGCAGAAGGCCTGCAAATCAAGTCGCAGGAGATTGTCTTTCATCCGGATCGCCTTCGCGGCGGGGAATTTCAGTTTGACGTTGGCACTGCCGGCAGCGTTACGCTGGTGTTGCAGGCCGCCCTGCCGGTGGCACTGATGTGCGAAGAGCGCCTTGTCATGCGGATCACGGGCGGGACGGACGTACGCGACTCGCCACCGCTGGATTATTTTCGCCATGTATTCCTTCCGCTGTTGTCATTGATGGGGCCGCTGGTCTCGCTCCACGAGGTAAAGCGCGGCTACTATCCCCGCGGGGGTGGTGAGGTCCGGGTCGAAGTGGCGCCTGGAGATGGGATGGGGCCACTGGTGCTGGAGACGCGGGGCAGGCTGAACGAAGTGCGCGGCATAGCCCATACCGCCAACTTGCCTGCGCATGTCACAGCACGCATGGCGCGGGCAGCGCAGCAGGCGCTGCCGCAGCTTCCCGTGCCGCACATCGAGCAGCAGCTTCTTGCCTGGCCGCAAGCTGTTGGGCAAGGTGGCGCGATTGTGTTGTGGGCGCAATTTGCAGCGGGTGTGTTGGGTGCTGCCACCACTGCGCAGCGCGGCGTGCCGGCCGAGCGCCTGGGCGAAGAGGCCGGCCACGCCTTGCGCGCCGACATCGAATCGGGCGCGACACTGGATGTGCATGCTGCGGATCAAATGCTGGTCTACGCCGCGCTGGCAAACGGACGGTCCCATTTCACCGCACGCACGCTGTCGTCACATGCCAGCACGACCATGTGGCTGATCGAGCAGTTCCTGCCGGTTGAATTTGGAGTGGCCCAGTCGGGGCAGCTTTGGCGGGTTGACTGTTGGGCGCGTTTGAAATAGCTCAACTCATCCGCCGGCAAGATCACTACGATAAATGGAAAGTGCGCGGCCTCTTCCCCTGAAAGGAGTACCCAACATGCTCACATTTATCCCGCTGCCCCATGCTTCCGGACAGGCATTGCGCTCGCCGCCCGCCCGCCACGGCCTGCAGGGCCGACGTGTAGAAGCCTTGTCATGGAGGGCACCATGAAGGCGCTCATCATCAGTGCGGACAATTTCGAGGATTCCGAGCTTCTGGTGCCTTACTATCGCCTGCTTGAAGCGGGCATGGAGGTAGATATCGCCTCCATCAGCCGCGGCAAAATCAATGGCAAGCATGGCTACCAGGTCGAGGCCAACAAGGCGCTGAAGGATTTGAACCCGGCCGATTACGCCCTCCTGGTTCTGCCCGGTGGCAAAGCGCCGGCCGCCATCCGCAAGCAGCCGACGGCGCTGCGCATTGCGCAGGCGTTTTTTGCGGACAGCAAGCCCGTTGCCGCCATCTGCCATGGTCCACAGACACTCATCACCGCGGGCCTGCTGCGCGGGCGGCGGGCTACCTGCTACCACTCCGTAGCGGAAGAAATGCGCGAGGCGGGTGCCCTGTATGAAGACAGTGAAGTGGTGGTGGATGGCAAGCTTGTAACGTCCCGGCAGCCGTCCGATCTGTCCGCCTTCATGCGGGACCATCAAGCAGCTGGAGAAAAGCTAGGCCCTGTTGTCCATGGGATTGGGGGGCGCTGTTGGCTTCCCCAAGCTCATGGTGTGTCGCGCTGTTATTGAATAAAAAAAACCTCCATCCTCGGAAAATCCTCATCGACCGTGCTCCGCACGAATGCTACGCAGCGGCTTTGGCCTGTTCGACTTTCAGCGGCGGCGTGCCCGGCTTGAACATGGACGTCAGCTGCTTGCGCAGGTCCGGCGAGTCGGCGTGTCCATGCACGGCAACTGCATGCTGCACGGCGGCTTCAAGCAACTCCTTCTCGTTGTCGGCCGACAGCGCGACGCTGCAGTTCATGGTGCTCGGGTATTCCCGGCAATCGATGTATTGGCGTGACATGATGACTCCTTTCACTTTCAGGGACGCGCTTCATAAACCAGGTTGAACGGCGTCTGGGTGGCGCGCCGGAAGTGCGTGAAGCCGCCTTGCGTGACGACGTCGCGAATGCGGGCCTCGCCCGCCTGGGCACCCAGACACAGCCCGACCTCCTGCGCGCGTGAAGCGGGCGTGCAGATAAACGTGGAAGCAGAGAAAAACACCCGGCCGACCGGGTTCAGGTTGTCTTCAAGCTGGTCATTGGCGAAGGGCTCAACGATCATCCAGCTGCCCTCGGGCTTGAGGCTGCTTTTTACATGCGCCGAGGCGCCGACCGGATCGCGCATGTCGTGCAGGCAGTCGAACACTGCGACCATGTCGTAGTCGGCGCCCGGGTAATCCTTGGCACTTGCCACCTCGAAGCGCACGCGTCCGTCAAGGCCGGCCTGCTGCGCCGATGCGCGCGCGTGGTCTATCGAGGGCGGATGGTAGTCAAAGCCGGTGAAGCTTGATGCCGGGTAAGCCTGCGCCATCAGGATGGTGGAGGCGCCGTGGCCGCAGCCCACGTCGGCGACGCTTGCGCCTTCCTGGAGCCGTTCCTTGACGCCATCAAGCGCCGGAATCCACTGGCTCACCAGATTGGCTGCATAGCCCGGCCGGAAGAAGCGCTCGGTGCCGTGAAACAAGGCGGCATCGTGCTCGTGCCAGCCGACGCCCAGGCCGGTGCGCATGGCCTGAATCATCTTCGGGATGCTCTTCAACTGATCCACCGCGATCTGAAACGCACCCGGGATGAAGGCCGGGCTACCTTCTTCGGCCAATGCAAAAGCCTGCTCTTCACTGAGCGAGAAGCGCTCGCTTTCGGGGTCGTAACAGACGTAAGAACTGGCAGCCTGCGCCGAGAGCCATTCGCGCAGATAGCGCGCATCGGTCTGGGTGCGCCTGGCCAACTCCTCGGCCGTGGCGGGCCCTTCGGCCAGCGCCTTGTAGAGGCCAAGCTGGTCGCCGGCCACAATGGTCGCGGCATGCATCACGGCGCCGAAGTCGTGCACAGACTGGCCCATGAATTCATTGAGTTTGCCTTCGTTGATGGCCATGTTTTTTCTCCTTGCATTTCTCCTTGCGGCGGGGCTTGTACCCGCCTGAAGCCCTGCCTATACTGAGTCGAAAAAGGACCGTCCACGGCGACATCCTGAGGCCGCCAGAGGCAAGTTGGCAATACGCAGCAATGCGTATGCATGACCCATGAAGAGTTGCGCCATGAATCACCTCAGCAGAAACGATTACGCCAGCGCCCTGCGGGTGCTCACGCGGATTGAGGCACGGGCAGGCGACCTTGAGGACTTTGCGCGCGCGCTGGTGCTGGCGCTCAATGATTACGTAGCCGCTGAACTGACGGCGCTATGGGTTTGCGATTTGCGCACTGGCCATCGGCATGTGGTGGGCCTGCCCGAGGGGCGGCCTGGCGACTACTGCCGGCGCATGGGACCCGTGTACGCGATGGCTGTGCCACTTTTTGGTGACTATCGAACCCTGGTCAACATGGTGCTGAGCCGGCGTGGACTTGATTTCAGCGAACGCGACCGCCAGCGGCTCGATCTGCTGCGCCCGCATCTCGCCTTCCTCTACCGCCATGCGTGCAAGGCCGCCGCCAAGCCAGCCGGCGAGACGCAGGAGCAATACCTTCCGGTGCCGCCCGATATCGGCCCACCCGGCCTGACGGCACGCGAAACCGCAGTGATGCAGTGGCTGGCCTGCGGCAAGACCGATGCCGAGATTGCCGCCCTGCTGTCCATCAGCCCACGCACCGTGCAAAAGCACCTGGAGCATGTCTACGTGAAGCTGGGGGTGGAAACACGCACGGCGGCGGTGATGCGCATGCTCGCGATCAGCGATGGCACCGTGCTGGGCGAGCCGCCATCTCCGCGGCAGACCGCCTGAGGCCGCCTGAGAAAGCGCTGCGAGCGCTGCTGGCATCGGGCCTGAAACAATAGTTGTTAATAAAAAGTGCTTCTGGCCCTTTAGATTTTGGCGTATAACGCTATTGAATAGATAGCGTGCTGGGGCGGGTAGGGGCCGGCTAGCTCGGCGCCAGCAGCACCACCAGCGCCCCGGCGCCGCCCTCGGCTGGCCGGGCCTGCACGAAGGCCAGCACTTCCTGCTTCTGGATCAGCCAGCTCTGCACCCGGCCCTTGAGCACCGGCGTCTTGCCGGGCGAGCCCAGGCCCTTGCCATGCACCACGCGCACGCAGCGCAGGCCGGCCTTGTTGGCTTCGCGGATGAAGGCGCCCAGCGCATCGCGCGCGTCCTCGCGGCGAAAACCATGCAGGTCGAGCTGGCGTTGAATGCTCCAGTTGCCCCGGCGCAGCTTGCGCACCACGTCGGGCCCCATGCCGGGGCGGCGAAAACTCAGCGTTTCATCGGTGTGCAGCAGCGTTTCGACATCAAACTCGTCCGACAGGGCTTCGCGCATCACGGCCAGTTCGTCGCGTTGCTGCTGCTCGGGAATGGGGGCTGGCCGGGCGCGCTGCAGGCTGGCTTTGTGGCCCGGCCGGTGCTTGGCCGGCAAGGCCAGCACCGCCCCGACGGCACGCGAAAAAAACTCCTTTTCGGCGCTGATTTTTTCCGCGGCAGCCCGGCGTTCCGCCTCCCGAGCCTGCTCCAGCCGGACGCGCGCCTCAATCTCGCGCCTGACGAGCTTGAGGTCTTTCAAATCCCGGATCAGGAGGCCTTTCGGGCGTTTGGGGGCGGGCGCGCGCATGGGGTGAAAACTTAGGTGGCTGAATGACGTGAAGCGCAGATGCTAAAGCAATCCCAGCTCGGCCATGGAGACGGTCTGGGTACGGGTCACCACAAAATGGTCAAGCACGCGCACGTCCACCAGCGCCAGCGTTGCCTTGAGCGTTTGCGTCAGCGCCTCGTCGGCGCGCGAGGGCTGGGCCGAGCCGCTGGGGTGGTTGTGTGCCAGCACCACGCTGGCCGTATTGAGCGCCAGGGCGCGAATCACCACTTCGCGGGGGTAGACGCTGGTCTGTGTCAGCGTGCCGCGAAACAGCTCTTCCAGTGCAATCAGGCGGTGCTGGCTGTCCAGGAAGAGCACGGCAAAAATCTCGTGCGGCCGGCTGCCCAGCTGCAGCTGCAGGTAGTCGCGCACCGCCTGCGGCGTGGTGAACAGCGGCTTTTCCTTCAGCTCCTCGGCCAAGGCGCGCCTGGCCAGCTCCAGCACGGCGACAATTTCGGCCCGTTTGGCCGGGCCCAGGCCCTTGATGCTTTTCAGCGCTTGCGGTCCGGTGTGCAGCAGCCCGGCCACGCCGCCGAAATTGTCCAGCAACTCCTGACCCATCTGCAGCGCATTTTTGCCGGGAATGCCGCTGCGCAGCAGCAGCGCCAGCAGCTCGGCATCGCCGAGTGCGCCTGGGCCGCGCGCCAGCAGCTTTTCGCGCGGACGGGCGTCCTCGGGCAGGTCTTTGAGGATCATGGGTGGTAGGGGACTGAAGTTTTCTGCTTGGGGGCCGCCAAGGGCGGTGCGCGTGAACCGGGAGGGGAAAAGGGAGAAAAAGCGGGCGCTGGTCCGGGCAAGCCTGACTTTCTACAATAGAGGCCAGTTTACTAACAGTTGTCGGCCGCCCAGGCTGGCCCGAAAGTCTTTATGTCCACTGCCCAATCCTCTGCTCAGCCGGCTTCCCCCTCTTTTGTCCAGCCAGGCTCATTCCTGACTTTGCATTACCGCATGGCGGGGTTGGGCGGCGCCAACATCATCAACACCTTTGACGGCAAGCCGGCCACACTGAGCCTGGGCAACGGCGAGTTGTCGCCGGCCATTGAGCAGCGCCTGCTGGGCCTGGCCGAGGGCACGCGCACCACGTTTGAGCTGGTTGCGGGCGAGGCTTTTGGCGAGCGCAACCCCGAACTGGTGCAATGGGTGGCGCGCAAGCTGCTCAATGAACTGGGAGACCCGGAGGAGCGCTACAGCGTCGGCGACGTGGTGCAGTTCCCCACGCCAGACGGCACCGGCCAGTACGCCGGTGCCGTCCGGCAGGTGAGGGAGGGAAGCGACGCCGCCGTACAGTTTGATTTCAACCATCCACTGGCTGGCCAGCCGGTGGTGTTTGAAGTGCATGTGATTGGCATCCTGTGAGCA
This sequence comes from uncultured beta proteobacterium, assembly GCA_963793855.1. Taxonomy (GTDB): domain Bacteria; phylum Pseudomonadota; class Gammaproteobacteria; order Burkholderiales; family Burkholderiaceae_C; genus Polaromonas. The sequence continues at coordinate 1,263,677 of CAWCBL010000001.1, read as the reverse complement.
CGGCCAGGCCAGCCCTTGAGGAAATTCTTTTGGCGGAGCCGCGCGGCTTTTGCGCCGGGGTCGACCGCGCCATTGAAATCGTCGAGCGGGCACTGACCAAGTTTGGCGCGCCGATCTACGTGCGCCATGAAATCGTGCACAACACCTATGTGGTGAACGATCTGAAAACCAAGGGCGCGATTTTTATTGAAGAGCTGTCCGACGTGCCGCCGGGTGCCACGCTGGTGTTCAGCGCCCACGGCGTGAGCCGGGCCGTGCAGGAAGAGGCCAGAGCGCGCGGTTTTCATATCTTTGACGCCACATGCCCGCTGGTGACCAAGGTGCATGTCGAGGTGGCCAAGCTGCACAAGGAAGGCTACGAGTTCATCATGATTGGCCACAAGGGCCACCCCGAAGTCGAAGGCACCATGGGCCAGCTTGACAGCGGCATCCATCTGGTGGAGGACGTGGCGGACGTCGCGCGCATTTCGCCTTCGCAAACCGAACGGCTGGCCGTGGTCACGCAAACCACCCTCAGCGTGGATGATGCGGCCCAAATCAGCGCGGCCATCAGGGCGCGTTTCCCCCAGGTGCGCGAACCCAAGCAGCAGGATATCTGCTATGCCACGCAAAACCGGCAGGACGCCGTCAAGGTGCTCAGCCCGCAGGTCGATATCCTGATTGTGGTCGGCAGCCCGACGAGTTCGAACAGCAATCGCCTGCGCGAACTGGCTGCCAGGCTGGGGACCGATGCCTATATGGTCGATGACGCCAGCGAGTTGTGCGAGGAGTGGTTTGAGGGCAAGAGCCGTGTCGGCCTGACGGCGGGTGCTTCGGCACCGGAGATTCTGGTCAAGCAGGTGATTGACCGCATCAAGGCACTGGGCGCCGTCTCGGTACGCAAGATGGATGGGATTGAGGAAACCATCAAGTTCCCGCTGCCCAAGGGACTGAAGCTGGACGCGCAGGGCCACCGGCTGGAAGTCGGCGACAGCCAGCTTCATCATCTGTCCTGATTCATGAAGCTAAATCGCTATCAAATTGAGAGCTGTAAGTCCAGATTTAATAAGGATTACAGTCACTTTATTCGTGAAACGCCGCTCTGGAGGCTGTCCGGCAAGGCGCTGGGCGTGAATTGCGCCGAAGTCTGGCTCAAGCTCGAGCAACTGCAGACCGGCGGCAGTTTCAAGGCGCGCGGCATGCTCAACCGCCTGCTGTCCAACTCTATACCACCCAGCGGCGTGATCGTGGCTTCGGGCGGAAATGCGGGCATAGCCACGGCGGCGTCGGCCCGTGAGCTGGGCGTGCGCTGCGAGGTGTTTGTGCCTGAAATGTCCAGCGCCGCCAAGCGGGCCAGACTCGCCGCGCTGGGCGCCCATGTCGTCGTGGCGGGCGCGGCCTACGCCGATGCGCTGCAGGCCTGCCTGGCCCGCCAGCAGGAAACGGGCGCCCTGTTCACCCATGCTTATGACCAGCCGGAAGTGCTTGTGGGGGCCGGCACGATGGCGCTGGAAATCGAGCAGCAGGGCGGCTTGCCCGATGCCGTGCTGGTCAGCGTGGGCGGCGGCGGCCTGATCGGCGGCGTGGCCAGCTGGTTCGGGCAGCGCAGCCGTGTGGTGGCGCTGGAGCCTGAAGGGGCGCCCACGCTATTCAGGGCGCGCGAGGCCGGCCAGCCGGTGGACGTCGCCGTCAGCGGCATTGCCGCCGATTCGCTGGGTGCCAGGCGCATTGGCAGCCTGGCCTGGGAAGTCACCCAGGCGCATGTGCGTGACGCGCTGCTGCTCAGCGACGAATCAATCAGGGCGGCGCAGCTGTGGCTATGGAACGAACTGAAGCTAGCCGTCGAACCCGCCGCAGCGCTGCCGCTGGCTGCCCTGCACAGCGGCCGCCATGTGCCGCGTGCCGACGAGAAGGTCTGCCTGATTATTTGCGGCGCCAATGTTGACCCGGCCAGCCTGAACTGAGTTTGAACCCGAATCTGCCGCAACGGGAGCGGCACAAAATACAATCCACCCCATGCTAGATATCAACCTGCTCCGTAAAGACCTGCCCTCCGCCATTGCCCGCCTGGAGACCCGCAAGAGCCCGCAAGCCTTCCTCAATGTGGAAGCATTTCAGGCGCTTGAGGCCGAACGCAAGGCTCTGCAAATCCGTACGGAAGAACTGCAGAACCAGCGCAACACGCTGTCAAAACAGATCGGCCAGCTCAAGTCCAAAGGCGAAGACGCCAGCGCCGCGATGGCGCAGGTCAGCGCCTCCAAGGCCGAACTGGAATCCTCGGCCCATCGGCTGGACCAGCTGCAGTCCGAGATGCAGGCGCTGCTACTGGCCGTGCCCAACCTGCCGCACGACAGCGTGCCTTTGGGCGCGGGCGAGGCGGGCAATGTGGAGGTGCGTAAATGGAGTCCGGTGGAAGGCCTGGGAGGATCCCCCGCTGCATTTTCGTTCGAGGTGAAAGACCATGTAGACGTGGGCCAGCCGCTGGGGCTGGACTTTGAGCTGGGCACCAAGCTGACGGGCTCGCGCTTTACCGTGATGAAAGGGCCCCTGGCAAGAATGCACCGGGCCTTGGCCCAGTTCATGCTCGATGTGCAGACAGAAGAGCATGGCTACACCGAGTGCTACACGCCCTACATCGTCAATGGTGATTCCCTGCGCGGCACAGGCCAGTTGCCCAAGTTCGAAGAAGACCTGTTTGCTGCAAAAAAGGGCGGGCAGGAAGGCGCGCAGGAAGCTGAAAGCGCGGCGCTTTATTTGATCCCAACGGCTGAAGTGCCGCTGACCAACTTCGTGCGCGACGAGATCGTGGCCGAGTCGCAACTGCCGCTCAAATTCACCGCCCACACACCCTGCTTTCGCTCCGAAGCCGGCAGCTACGGCCGCGACACGCGCGGCATGATCCGCCAGCACCAGTTCGACAAGGTGGAAATGGTGCAGATCGTTCATCCGGAGAAAAGCGATGAAACGCTGGAAGCCATGACGGGCCACGCCGAAGCGATTCTGCAAAAGCTGGGCCTGCCCTACCGCGTCATGCTGCTGTGTACTGGCGACATGGGCTTTGGCGCCAGCAAAACCTACGACCTTGAAGTGTGGCTGCCCGCCCAGAACACCTACCGCGAGATCAGTTCGGTGTCCAACTGCGAAGCCTTCCAGGCCCGCCGGCTGCAGGCCAGGTTCAAGAATGCGCAAGGCAAAAACGAGTTCGTTCACACCCTGAACGGCTCCGGACTGGCGGTGGGGCGCACGCTGGTGGCCGTACTTGAAAATTACCAGCAGGCCGATGGTTCCGTCATCGTTCCCGAGGTGTTGCGGTCCTACATGGGTGGTCTGATGCTTCTTTCGGCCCAAGGCAAATAAACAGGGCCGCTAGCCTGCTAGAATCTGGGCTCGACACACAGGAGAGGTGGCAGAGTGGTCGAATGTACCTGACTCGAAATCAGGCGTAGGAGCGATCCTACCGTGGGTTCGAATCCCACCCTCTCCGCCAAAATGATCTAAGCCCTTGATTTTCAAGGGCTTTTTTCTTTTTCTGTCGCGGGTTCGAAGTTGTTGATGCGCATCGTCCAACTTCCATGTCCAAATCCATTCATGCAGTGAATCCGCCGGTGGCCACCCAAACCGGCATCAAAACGCCCGACTCAGTTGACGGTCATCTGCAGACGCCACTTCGGGCCAACGTTCCGCCTGCCTCCCCTGATGCCGTCGCCTGCAGGCGGCCAGCAGCGACTGCCGCGGCCTGGACGCCACGCATCAGCGCCTCCCATCTGACCAAAGGCCCCAACGGGATTTGGTACCTGCGCCTGGTCGTCCCCGCGCGGATTGCTGTCCAATCCCAAGTCGAACATGGCAAGTTCACGCACTCGGTGTTGGAGTTGGAGGCGGACCCGAATGGCCCAAATCTCCTTCAATTTGAGCGGTGATTTTTGTCCGACGATCACGCCCTTGTTCCAGGGGCCGTGTTGTTCGTGGTCTATGGTGTTTTCCATGATGGACTCCTTGTTGATAGAGGGAGTCCGACTTTGGGCTGATCGCTGGGAAGCGCAATCACATTCTTGCGGCAGGAATGCGGATCTTGGTCACCTCCGGCAATGTGCCCATTGCGGTCAATCGACAGTACCCAAAGCGGAAGTTCGACCAATGCACGCTTACGCTTCAAAGCGATATGGCGGGGCGCAATATCATCATCGACTTGAGCATATTGCTGGCGCCGCGAAGCAACTCACTTCGCTAATTCAATATGCGTCACCACGTACTCACTTTTGACCTGCTGCGCCGCAAAGAGCACCTTGTCGCCAGGCTTGACCAAACTCAGCATCTTGGTGTCTGGGAGACTGAATTCCATTGTCATGGCACCCATACCGATATTCGGAATCGGACCGTGTTTCAGCAAAACAGTTTTTTCCTTCGGGTACACATTCAGAACCTCCGCGTCGGTCAGGGCGGTTGCTGGTACGAGAGCCGAAATCGCCGGTTGCACACGACTCTGTCCTGCAGGTTTCGTCTGAGCGAAACCGGTAGCAATTACGGTAGTGGACAGCGCGAAGAAAGCAACAAAGCGAACGAGTTTCATAGTGGGACTTTCGGGTTGGCGATTTTGATGTGCTGTCGCGGCGAAAGTTCAGCTTGCATCTGCCGGATTTTGAGGAACCAGGCTTTCGTGGGGCGTCAGCCGCTTGCGAACCAAGAGCGGCCACAGACCCGGAATCACCAGCATTGAAACAATGGTGAAGTTACCAATAAGCAACATGGCCAGCGGGTACTGGCACCAAAAAAAAGCAGTGCTTCGGCCAGGGCGGGAGCGGTGGAACGAATCGACATGGCGAGAGTAAAGCGCAGCCTCAAAACCGTGTGAAAAATATTCTGCAGAATCATTGTAGCTTTCATCACAATATGCGATATTTGCTACATGAACCGATGGCTTGTCTTGACCGCGACCCTTCCGACCCATCCCAGTGCGCTTCGCGTGAGGGTCTGGCGGGCACTCAAAGCGACCGGCGCCGGAACACTGCGCGAAGGGGTGTACCTGCTGCCCTCCACTGCACCGACGGCGCAGGCGCTCTGGGACATCGAGCGACTCATCCAGGAAAGCGGCGCCGACGCCCACATGCTCGTCGTCACTGCGCGCGACGAAACGCAGGAGAAGACATTTCGGGGTCTGTTCGACCGGTCTGACCTCTACGCCGAACTGCTGCAGTCCATCAAGGAGGCCCGTAGCACCATCAAAACTGCCAGCGAGGCCGAGCTCCACAAGGCGCTGCGAGGGCTCGAACAACAGCTTCATGCCGTCCATGCCAGTGATTTTTTCCCTGGTAAACCCAAGGAAAAGACCAGCGCCGCGCTGACGACGTTGCGCAACGAAATCGAACGGCATTTGTCTCCTGGCGAACCAACACCCCGCGCCGAGGCCATTCAACGCCAAGCCATCGAAGACTTCCAGGGCAGGACCTGGGCGACGCGCAAACGCCCATGGGTTGACCGCCTTGCGACTGCCTGGCTGATTCAGCGCTTCATCGACAAATCACCGCAATTCGTTTGGCTGGACGACCCGAAAAAGTGTCCGAAGTCGACTCTGGGCTTCGATTTCGACAGCGCCAGGTTCAGCCACGTGGGCGACAAGGTGACCTTCGAGGTTGTGGCGCACACGTTTGGACTTGACGCAGATAACGGCCTCCGGCGCCTGGGCGAGCTGGTGCATTACATCGATGTTGGAGGCATTCCTGTCGATGAGGCGGCCGGCGTCGAGACCATCGTGCGCGGCCTCCAGTCGCAGCACGACCAGGACGACGCATTGCTTGCCGCCTCTCTTCCCATTTTTGACACCCTGTATGCCGCAATGAAGGACCGCCAATGACCACGAACACCGTAACAGGGGCGCCTGAGCGCCTGACCTGCGGTGAAGCCTTCGCCTATTGGCTAAAGCTCGGCTTCATCAGTTTCGGCGGACCAGCCGGGCAGATTGCCATCATGCACGAGGACCTTGTGGAGCGCCGCCGCTGGATTTCCGAGAGCCGATTCCTGCATGCGTTGAACTATTGCATGTTGCTGCCTGGTCCGGAGGCCCAGCAATTGGCGACCTATATCGGATGGCTGATGCACCGCACCTGGGGCGGCATCGTCGCTGGAGCGCTGTTTGTGCTGCCTTCGCTCTTCATTCTCATTGGTCTGTCGTGGGTCTATATGGCCTATGGAAACGTTCCAGCCATTGCCGGCTTGTTTTATGGCATCAAGCCGGCTGTCACCGCCCTGGTGGTGCATGCGGCCTACCGGGTCGGCTCACGGGCCCTGAAGAACAGCTGGCTGTGGGGCATCGCGGCGGCGGCCTTCTTAGCCATTTTTGCTCTGCAGTTGCCGTTCCCGCTTATCGTTCTGGCCGCCGGCATCATCGGTTACTTTGGTGGGCGCTATGCACCGACCAGGTTCGCCCCGGGCGGCGGCCACGGCAAGGCGGCCAAGTCGCTAGGCCCTGCGCTCATCGACGACCACACCCCGACACCCGAACACGCACTGTTCACCTGGCGGGGCTTCAGCCTCGTGCTGGCGGTGTGCCTTGCCCTTTGGCTTGCTGGCATGGGAGCCCTGACTGCGCTTTATGGCTGGGACTCAGTCCTGACACAAATGGGCTGGTTTTTCACCAAGGCTGCGCTGATGACTTTCGGCGGCGCTTATGCCGTACTGCCCTACGTGTTCCAGGGCGGGGTAGAGCATTACCAGTGGCTGACCGCGCCACAAATGATTGATGGCCTGGCGCTCGGCGAAACGACACCCGGGCCGCTCATCATGGTGGTGTCCTTCGTCGGCTTTGTCGGCGGCTGGACCAAGGCCATCTTTGGCCCGGATGCGCTCTTTCTGTCTGGAGCGGTGGCAGCGACGGTGGTGACGTTCTTCACCTTCCTGCCTTCCTTTTTCTTCATCTTGCTTGGTGCGCCCTTTATCGAGTCCACGCACGGCAATCTGAAATTCACGGCTCCGCTGACCGCCATCACGGCCGCAGTGGTCGGCGTCATCGTGAATCTCGCGGTCTTCTTCGCCTACCACGTGCTCTGGCCTCAAGGACTGTCCGGCCATTTTGACTGGGCGTCTGCGCTCATCGGTGTGGCGGCGGCCGTGGCGCTGTTTCGTTTCAAGATGGGCGTCATTCCCGTCGTGTTGGCCTCTGGCCTTGCCGGACTGGCCCTGACGTTTCTGCGGCCCGTTTTCTTCTAAGGAGGTTCATCATGAAGTGGGTTACACGAGAGCGCCCCAAGATTGACCGCATTGCCTGCCCGTGGTTAATCGCGCGCTTGATCGACAACGAGCCTGAGTTCCTATATGTTCCGGCGGACAAGGTGCTGGAGACGGCCGACAAGACTGGCGCAGTGCCGTACGACATCCCAGGCGTCGAGATGACGCACGTGGGAGAGTTTTGCAGCTTCGACGCATTTCTCTCGAAGTACGATCTGAAGCAGCCGGCTTTGCTGCAACTGGCTCTCATTGTTCGAGGTGCTGACACTTCCAGGCTTGAACTGACTCCGCAGTCGGCCGGTTTGTACGCTTTGTCCCTAGGTCTTTCGCAGAACTTTAGTGACGACCATGAGATGCTCAAGCACGGCATGGTGATGTATGACGCGCTCTACGCCTGGTGCCAGAGTTGTCAGGGTGAGACGCACAGCTGGCCTCCCAAGATGTGAGTTCAAGCCTGGGCTCTGTAAAACACCATGTCTGGTGTTGGTCACCTCCCGCCTATGGTGGCCACTGGGGTGGCGAGCCGAAAATGGCCGACTGAAAGATGCCTACGGCTTCGGCCAGCGCTGCGACAACACCCTCGTCAAGCGGGTCGCGTAGCCTTACTACACTAGCCCAGATGAGCCCATCCCCCCAACCGCGTCGTGTGCGAGACCTCCCTGCTTCCTATTACTGGAGTGGCGATGCTATACGCAGTCGAAGCGTGGGTGATGTCGTGCTCTCAAGCACGCTCAATGTGCCTGCGCCCCCTGCTAGGCTAGTGGCCGATTGGCAAAAGGAGACATCGTTGCGCCTGGGCCTCCAGCCCGGAGACGTCGAGGCATTACCTTTGACCCGAGCGCGTGCGCGTTGGCCGGACTACAAGCACTGCGTGCGGGCGGTGTCCGACTGGACGCGCACGCTTGGTCTGTCCGAAGCGCTGGCCTCCTGTGACGTCGCCCTGATGGCCTGCCGCGGCGCCCAATACCACCATGACGCCGCACAGTATGGCGGAGCGGCCTTTTGCAATCTTTTCCTGAGCGAGGACAGGGGTCTGGACCTGCATTTCCCGGCTATAGGCCACCGAATCCCGCTGGCCAGGGGTACGACTGTGCTGTTCGATACGGGCCAGCCTCACGCCGTCATTGCGCGCCGCAGCGGCAGCTTCAATATGGCCGACTTTTCCCCGGACCGGGATTGCACCCAAATATTCCTGACCTGGGAGCTTCCTATCGAAAATGCCCATGTCGGGCACGCACTTCAAATCGCCTTCGACATCGACCCTGCGACCTCGTTGCTGCTGGGTGATGAGCAAGTCTGGCTGAACGGCGCACGGGCCAGTGTGTGCCCGGATTCTGGTCGGTGGTTCCAGGCTGACTAGTCGTCAGGTCACACCGCAGTGCCACCCTGTCAATGAAGTCGGTTTCAGCTTCAATGGGGTACGAAGTGCTCATCTCCGGTAGGCATGAGCGCATGGCTAGCGCCGATAAACCGAAATCTTGCCAAAGCGTTCACCAGAGTCGGCGTAGTACATGGCGTTGAATGTCGTCGAGCAGCCTCAGGCTGCTGCGATTTGCATCCAGGCTTGGATGCCCATGAGCACACCGACCAGTCCCATCAACGCACTGGAAAAGTAAGGCATCTTGCGGGCATGGTCACCAAAGCGGCCATTGCCCAGACGCTTGCCGACATGGCGTGCACCCCATGCAGCAATGACACCGACGCTCACCAGCGAGAGGGCAAGCCCAAGACTGAAGCTTGCGACCATGGCAGCCCCCAGGGAGTATTGCTTCAGGTGCAGACAAATCATCATGATGGTCACAGATGCTGGACATGGGACCAGTCCTCCAGTAAGACCGAACATGGCAATCTGCCCTGTAGTGACCTTCTGGCCGACAAATCGACGTTTGATGTCTTCGGCATGGGCCCGCTCGTGGGCGTCCTGGTAAGTGCCATCGCCACCAAGCAAGTCATCGCCAATGTCATGGCTGTGTTGATGATGGGAATGCCCATGGTCATCGTGACTGTGTGCATGGCCATGGTCCTCCTCGGAAAAGCTCACTTCAAAGCGATGAATATGGTCACCATGGCCCATGCTCAGGACAGCCTCGAACTCGTGAGGCTCGGGAATTTCCTGCTTCGATTCCAAGAACGGCCCAGAGGGTTTGAGGTCAAACGATTGCCTTGCGCCATCAGGACGGATGGTCTCGATGATGACAGTCTCGTGCGCATCAAATCCCTGTGCAACCATAGCCTGGCTATAGGAATGAAGGCGAAATCGTGGCGGAACACCGGCTTCAAAGACTTCCAGCTCGACGATGCCGTGGCCGGTATTGATGACCTTGCCACCATGAGGCGCGTGCTGCTGAGCCCTGGCGGCTGCCTCGTCACGACGCGTGCGCAGAAACATCCATATAGACACCCCAATCACCACCAAAGCGGAAAGCAGCATGAAGTAGGGTTCGGCCTGCTCGGCAATCAGCTCGTTACCGAACTTCAAGGCGGCTGCAGCAAGCGCCCAGACGATTAATGAATGCGAGAGGGCTGCGCACAGTCCCAAAAGTGCGGCCTGGCCAATGGTTCCCCTGACGGCAATGATGAAGGATGCCATCATCGTCTTGGAGTGTCCCGGTTCCAATCCGTGCAAAGCACCTAGCAGAATGGCCGTCGGGATAAAGACCCACAGATTCGTGGCTCCTTGCTGAATGAGTTCTGCGATTGGGGGCATGGCTGATGTTTTTACAAGCGGAAATTCGTGAGAGACGAGTCTTGGTAGATACTATACCCCAGTATGCTATTTTGAAATAACTGAACGAGGAGAGCTGAGCATGGCGCACACCATCAAAGACAAGACCAAATTGATGACACGGGTTCGGCGCATTCGAGGCCAGACTGAAGCCCTGGAGAAAGCATTGGATTCGCAAGGCGATTGCGTGGCAGTTCTTCAGCAGATTGCGGCTATTCGAGGTGCGGTCAACGGGCTGATGTCGGAAGTGCTCGAAGGGCACCTTCGCGAGCACTTGGGTCCAGACACAACCGATGCGGCTCAACGTGCACGAGATATGGACGAAGTAGTGGCTGTGCTGAAGTCTTATCTCAAGTGAACCGTCACTCACTATTCATTGAGTTTGAGAATCGGTATGCGGCCACCCGTAGCACGTCTAACCTGAAAGACCGGAGCCAATTACGGTCTTCAGCGGAGACTCGACACCCCACGTTGACCGCCTGCTATTGGTCGGGACATGCCGGCCAGCTCGTTGCACAAGGAAGTCATTCGACTAGGTAAGACGCGGACGCTTCGTGGCGCAGCAACTTTCGAACAAATGGGCGCCACCTTGACGACATGGCCGCCCCTTCAATAACGTTCCCGAATTACGCGCATTGAGTGCAGGTATGGCAGGGTGAGGTGGTCTCGCGGCGAGGCGTCAGCGACCGCAATAGCCAGATTGCAACCCTTGTTGAGCGTCATACACGCTACGTGATGCTGGTCAAAGTCGCCAGCAAAGACACACAAACGGTCATCAACGCGTTAATCAAAAACTCTCGCAAGTTGCCTCAGGAGCTCTACAAGTCGTTGACTTGGGATCGGGGTCATGAGATGGCTGACCACAAGCGCTTCACATTGGCCACCGACATCCGTGTTTACTTCTGTGATCCCCAGAGTCCGTGGCAGCGTGGGAGCAATGAAAATACGAACGGACTATTGCGACAGTATTTCCCCAAGGGGATCGATATTTCTGATTACTCACAGGCACAACTAAATGCAGTGGCGAGAAAACTGAACGAACGTCCAAGGAAAACTCTAAACTACGAAACGCCAGCTGAACGATTCAGCCAACTTGTTGCATCGACCGGTTGAATCCACCAGCGGGAGCGGGCATTCGCCGACAGCAGCTTTTTGGATGCTCAATTCACAGTTTTTCCGACCGGTCAGCGGTCATTCATGTCGGCCTGCATCGTGCCCAAAGCGGACTAACCTATTAAGAGCTACGTGTACAGAAACACTCCCATGAAACCTCATGTGCGCCTAGACACTCTGAAGGTATTTGAATTAACAGCGGCTTTCTTGAGGGCTAGGGAATAAGCCTCGCAACTTCCGCCTCAGCGGCGCTTGTCGCGCCGCGGTACTCCAGTTCGCGTAAGAGCACCACGCGCTGCTGCGCATGCGCGATGCGTCCAAGGTCTCGTTGTGAGCCACTTTCGGGCGCCATCTTGTCAAAAATCGCAAACACGTTATTGCGCAAGTTGTTGCAGGTCCAAGAAGAGTTGCCAACGATCCACCGCTCCAGATCGTAAGAGTCGAACGGATACCTCAAGCGCGCTGCTACGCTGCTGTTTCACGCGGACCCCGAGAAGTTCACCACCGGCGCCTGTATGAAGATCGGTTTTTTCGCACCGACTTCATGGGCGGGGTAGCTGCGTGGCAGGCTACAGCTTTGCAGCTTTGCAGCTTTCTGCGCGCCAGATGCCCCCTGAAAACCAGGCATGCGCAGAGCGCAACTCCTATGCGGGACGGTCTGCACCCGATCCGGGGCGCGCATTTAGATGGCGCGCCAGGCCGATGCCGCCGGCGCGCATGATCTGGTCGTGGTTCCAGCGAAACAGGGGCTTTGCCAGTGGCGCGAACAGGTTCATCCAGCGGCGGGTCGTGCGCACCTGCCAGTCATAGCGCACGACGGTCAGGCCATCGGAGCGCTCCAGGCGGCAGCAGCCTATGCCTTGCAGCTCGCCTTCGACCCGTCCCTCAATCAACTGCATGGGGACGACCCGGGTCACGCGCCCAACGAATGTCAGGCGGAAGGGCAACACGCTTAGGCAGGTATAGCGCCGGCGGGCGCCGAGGCCGCTGGCTTCGCCGCGATCAAGAGTTTCGACGCTTTCGATACCTTTCCACCAGACCGGCCACGTCTCGGCATCGGCGATCGCGTTCCAGACAACGTCGTAAGGCTCGTCGAATCGCCACAGCGTTGTCAAGCGGTAGGAGTCAGGTCCGGCTGCTGGCATGCAACTTCCAGTGCCTCAGGGCGTAAAAAGCCGCTCTGGAAAGCGGACATCGACTTCGGCGTCAGCCATGTCCACAGTTTCAATGAGGTTTCCGTCCAGATCAAAGCTCTCCACGCGCAGCGGGAACAGTGTGTCGCGCGTCAGCCAGACCCGGTAACGGTGCACGCCAGTCACGGCGCTATCCGCGCGCCCAATGATGTCCAGGCCCGTCGCGGCCCGCCCAGCCACCTCCGCGTCGCCCAGCAGCGTGAGGCTGCCGTGCTCACGCAGATTCCGAAGGTTCGCCAGCAAGGCCCCCACGTCCGAGCGATCGATGCGGTGGCCGTGTGCGCCGCGCAGCAGTGGGTGGTCCGGCGCAAGGCGCAGGGAAGGCAAGTGGTTCACCCCGAACGGCCACAGGCGCACGCGGCTCGTTCCCGGATCGTAGATCAACACCATGCCGCGGTAGGGCTGAATGAACTCCATGCGGACCCAGCCCGGCTTGCGATAGAAATAACGGATGGCCTGCCGATCACCCCCGGAGGCCAACGACTGCACCGTGACCTGATAGGTGTGGAGCGCGGCGAATCGGGTCTGGGCGTCGTCCAGCGGGTCGGCCATGACTTCAAGGCTCAGCAGCGCGAGAGCGAGGACGAGCTGGCGCCATGGCAAGCGCTACTCCCGGACCTGCAGCACGCCGGCCATGCCGCGCTCGCGATGGCTCTTGAATTGGAGCAGCTGGTTGGGGCAATAAAACACATAGTCGCCCGCCTTCAGGGTCAGGCGCACGGTTTTAGTCTCCGCGCCGAGTGATACGTTGGACAGTTGCTGGCCGTCGGGCGCCTCCAGCACGAAGCGGTGCGGGATCAGGCCCGGCTCCAACGACACAGCAATCTCCAGCGGCCGATCCGCCTGCGCGACGATGTGCTTGGGGCGGAAGAAATAGCTGCCGCCGATGAGAGCCACACGCTGCACACCATCCGAATCCACGCTGGCCTGGTAGGACGCTGCCTCAGGGACGGCTGCGGCCGCTTCCAGAAGCAGCGCGGCGATGGAGAAGACGAGGATTCGGCCTGTCTTGTGGAATACCGCTTGGGGAAAGCTGGACATGTCACGCCTCCTGACACCGGGTTTGGGATGGGCGGCATTGACCTTGACTTCGACCCATCATTTGTGAATCATAGGTGAACCCATGCTGGCAGACAAGCGGGCGGACTTCCTGGAACGCGCAGGCGCCGTGCTCCATTCAATAGATCAACAAGGAGCCGGCCATGCACAGCATCCAGGCCGATCTCCACGTGGCAGGGCATGCCCCTCGAATGGTTATTACCAACTAGCTTGGGGGGTAAATGCTCACCCCATCGCCTGCCCAGGCCAGCCTGCGCGGCTCATTGCGCATTGGCGGAAACATTCCCGAGAAAAATGGCAATCAGTGAGCTTCGGATGGACAGGTCTCGATTACATGCGTCAAGGCCTGATAGAGCTGCTCGGTGAACTCCTTGCCGAGCTCCTCTTCCATCTCTTCGTAGGTTTTAGCTATTTCCGGTGCGAGCTTCAGGGCGACCGTGAGGCCCAGGCTTGAAGCGCTGACATGGACGCGGCGCTGGTCATGGGTCAGGCGTACTTTTTCCACCAAACCGACGTCTTCCATCCGGGCGAGCACTCCCGCGATGCTGGAGCTGGAAATCCGGCACAGCTTCATTAGGTCCTTGGGCTCCTGCGTGCCGAGTTCGGACAGCACGCGCAACACTCGCCACTGCTGCTCGGTCAGTCCGGCTGCCTGCAGCGCAGGCCGAAAGCGGGACAACAGCCCCTCCCTGGCCTGAAGCATGAGTAAGGGCAGGTTCTTGCGGTCAAATTTCAGTGGCGGTTTCTTTTTAATACTCATATGTAAGTGAATTATGCTAACCTATGCGGACTGCGTTTGCCTTGCAACGGCTGCAGCGCAGAGTATCAATTCATTGGCCCATAGGAACCAACTTTATCCATGTTTAATCAGGACCAGCTTCGGCAACTTGCACGCGAACTGCACGATAGTGAAAAGAGCAGGGTGCAAATCGGGCACTTTTCCAAACGTTTCCCAGGGATGAGCATTGAAGATGGCTACCGGGTTGGCCGGGCTTGGGTGATGCTTCAACTGGCCGAGGGGCGCCGGGTGATAGGCCACAAGATTGGCCTGACCTCGCGTGCCATGCAGATGGCCAGCCAGATCAACGAGCCCGACTTCGGTACGCTGCTCGACAGCATGCTTTTCACATGCACGGACGGAAAAAGTACTGGATATTCCCGCCCAGCGTTTCATCGCTCCGAGGGTGGAGGTTGAATTGGCTTTCGTCCTTAAGCATCCCTTGGCCGGGCCTGAGGTCACGGTGGAGCAAGTGCTGGCGGCAACAGACTATGTGACACCGGCAATTGAAATCATCGATTCGCGCATTGAACAGTTTGACCGGGAGACCGGTGTCATGCGTAAGGTTTTTGACACTATCAGCGATAACGCAGCCAATGCCGGTATTGTGCTTGGCGCGGAGAAGGTCGATCCTCAAAGCGTGGATTTGCCCTGGTGTGGCGCCGTGTTGCGCCTCAATGGCGTGGTTGAAGAGACCGGTCTGGCCGCCGGTGTGCAGGGCCACCCGGCCATAGGCGTGGCCTGGCTGGCCAACAAGCTGGCGCCATGCGGAGACAGTCTGAAGGCCGGACAGATTGTTTTGGCTGGCTCGTTTACCCGGCCGGTCGCGGCCCAGGCGGCGGACTGCTTTGAAGCCGACTACGGCCGGTTGGGCAAGTTGTCGTTTCGTTTTGTCTAATTTCGAGATCCATCTAATGCAAATTCCTGTCAATACTTTCAAGCAAGCCCTGCAAGCGGGCGAAACCTGTATCGGTTTGTGGGTTGGCCTGGCCGACCCCTACGTGGCAGAGGCTCTCGCCGGCACCGGCTTTGACTGGCTGCTGATCGATGGCGAGCATGCGCCAAACGACGTGCGCCAAATACTGGCGCAACTTCAGTCGGTGGCTGCCTACCCGGTGCATCCCGTCGTGCGTCCGGTCATCGGTGATGTTGCCCTGATCAAGCAGGTGCTGGACATAGGCGCCCAAACCATCCTGATCCCCATGGTCGAAACGGCGGAGCAGGCGCGCAAGATGGTCGACGCCACGCGTTACCCGCCTTCCGGCACACGGGGCGTCGGCAGCGCACTGGCCCGATCTTCGCGCTGGAACCAGATTCCGGATTATCTGCATCTGGCCGATGCGCAGATGTGTGTCTTGCTGCAGGTGGAAAGCAAAACCGGTTTGGAAAATCTCGAGGCCATCGCCTCGGTCGAAGGCGTGGACGGTGTATTCTTCGGCCCGGCCGACCTGGCCGCGTCGCTGGGCCATCTGGGCAACCCCGGCCATCCCGATGTGCAGCGTGCGATTCTTGAAGGAATACGCGCTGTTCGTGCACTCGGAAAAGCGCCGGGCATTCTGAGCGCCGACCCCGTTCTGGCACACAAGGCGCTGGACGCTGGCGCCCAGTTTGTCGCGGTGGGTGTTGATACAACGCTACTCGTGAAAGCCGCGACCAGCCTGGCCAGTCAATATAAAAATCCCAGGTTGGCAACGACGACGAGTCCGTCCGCCGCCGTCTACTGAAACCTGCCAAGTCCATAGGCCTTTATTCACATGCTGTCCCTGAACGATCCCCTGCTTTTGAAATCCTCCTGTCTTGTCGCTGGCGAATGGAGGCCGGCGCTGTCTGGAGAAACGCTGGAGGTGCGCAACCCCGCCACCGCCGAGCTCATCACTTCGGTGCCAAAGATGGGCGCAGAGGAAACCCGGCTGGCGATTGATGCTGCGCAACAGGCCTTTCAGACCTGGCGCGAAACGACTGCTGACGAGCGCGCGCGCATTTTGCGCCGCTGGTACGAGCTGATGCTTC
Organism: uncultured beta proteobacterium; assembly: GCA_963793855.1. Lineage (GTDB taxonomy): Bacteria > Pseudomonadota > Gammaproteobacteria > Burkholderiales > Burkholderiaceae_C > Polaromonas. The sequence continues at coordinate 1,247,599 of CAWCBL010000001.1, read as the reverse complement.
AGCACCAACAGGATCTGGCGCAGCTGATGACCCTGGAGCAGGGAAAACCCCTGGCCGAATCGCTGGGGGAGATAGTCTACGCCGCTTCCTACATTGAGTGGTATGCGGAAGAAGCCCGACGCGCTTATGGCACAACCATTCCTTCACCCTGGCAAAACAAACGCCTGGTGCTGACTAAGGAGCCGGTTGGCGTGTGCGCGGCCATCACGCCCTGGAACTTCCCTGCGGCCATGATCACCCGCAAGGTCGCACCGGCACTGGCCGCTGGCTGCACCATCATCGTCAAGCCGGCGCAACAGACGCCGCTTTCCGCGCTGGCTCTGGCCGAACTGGCGCAGCGCGCCGGCGTACCGGCAGGCGTGTTCAGCGTCCTGACGGGTGGCTCACGTGCCATAGGCGGCGTGCTGACCGCCAGCCCTCTTGTGCGTAAACTGACCTTCACCGGCTCCACGGAAGTGGGCCGCGTGCTGGCCGCACAATGCGCGCCCACGCTGAAAAAAATGTCGCTGGAGCTGGGCGGCAATGCGCCTTTCATCGTCTTTGAAGACGCCGACCTCGATGCCGCCGTGGAAGGCGCCATGGCATCGAAGTTCCGCAACACCGGACAAACCTGTGTCTGCACGAATCGCATCCTGGTGCAGTCATCGGTGCATGATGCCTTTGTCGCCAGGCTGACGGCGGCAGTCGAGCTGCTCAAGGTCGGCAACGGCATGGAGCCCGGCGTGACACAGGGGCCCTTGATTGATGAATCTGCTCTGAGCAAGGTGCAGGAGCTGGTGGACGATGCGCTGGCGCATGGGGGGCAATTGATCGCTGGCGGCGCAAGCCATGCGCTCGGTGGAACCTTTTATCAGCCCACGCTGATAACCGATGTGACGCCTGCCATGCGGATCGCACAGGAGGAGGTATTTGGTCCGGTCGCTGCCGTGTTTCGCTTCAACACCGAAGACGAAGCGCTGGCCATGGCCAATGACACGGAGTTTGGCCTGGCCGCTTATTTCTATTCACGCGATGTGGGGCGGAGCTGGCGCTTTTCATCGCGCCTGCAATACGGCATGGTGGGCATCAACAGCGGCATTATCAGCACGGCCGTCGCTCCTTTTGGCGGCGTGAAACAGTCAGGCATGGGGCGCGAAGGCTCGTTCCAGGGCATGGAGGAATACCTGGACACCAAGTATTTGTGCGTGGGGCTCTAACCCACAAAAGGAGGGACCCCGGCTGGGGGTCCCTGGCGCCCGTTCCGGGCAGCGCGGGAGGGCTCAGTCGGCGTAGTGCCTGGCGACCACCCTGGCCGTGTCTATCAGGGTCTGCCGCATCTCGTCGAGGGTGCTCGCATTGACACGAAATTTCGGCGCCACCATGGACAGGCAATATCTGCATCCGTTCCCCGTCAGCAGCGGTACGGCCACGCCGACCACGCCTTCATCCCGCTCTTCGTCTGAATAGGCATAACCTTGCCGCACGATATTGGCGAGCTCCACGAGCAGGGCCGCCTTGTCGACAATCGTGTGAGGCGTGAACGCATGGGGGCTACTGACCGACCAGAATTGCTCGAGGTTTTCGGGCGGGGCGTAGGCTAGAAACAATTTGGAGCTTGGGGTGGCCGGCCACGGCAGCAAGCTGCCGCGCGTGGACATCAAACGAATCCGTTGCCGGCTCTCGATGCGCTCCAGCGTGGCAATATCGTAGTCCACCAGTTCATTGAACAGCACCGTTTCATTGAATCGCTCCGACAACTTGAGCATTTCCTCGCGGGCCACCTCAATGAAGCTGGTTGACGATTTCGCCACATTGGCCAAAATCTGGATTTTCGGGCCAAGCTTGAAGAGGCCATCACCCTGCTCGACAATCATCTTGCTGTTCTTCAGGGAACTGAGGTAGCGGTAGATCGTGCTGCGAGGCATATCCATTTTTTGTGCGAGCTCAACGGCCGTCCAAGCTGGCTTCTGATAGCTGAACAAGAGCAGGATTTCGATGACTCGATCCGCTGTCGAATTCGCAAGCGATGTCGTGCCAGGAATATGCATTTTTTGGGGGTGTCCTTAGTTCCCGGACCGAATGGAAAACAAGTCGCTGAGGCTACTTGTTTGCAATGGAGGCCGGAGAATTATTTCTTTACGTTTTTGTAGATTTTCTCTACTTTATCTGCTTCCTGGGCAATCAGTGCCGTGAATTGTTCCCGCGACTTCGGGGCCGGATACATACCGGCCGCCTGGATTTTCTTCACCAGCTCCGGCGACGCCAGCGCTTTGTTCAGCGCGGTGTTCAATATTCTTAGCTTATCGGGAGAAACGCCTTTTGGAGCGAGGATGCCCATCCAGCTTTGAATGGAAAAGCCCGGATAGCCAGATTCAGCAATCGTGGGAATATTCGGCGCTAACGGATCACGCGCGGGGCCCGATACAGCCAAAACGGTGACGCGATTGCTTTTTTCCATTTGCATCCCTGCGCCGACGGTCGAAAAAGCTAGGTCCACTTCGCCGGATTGAACGGCGACGGTTGCCGGCCCCGATCCGGCGTAAGGCACTTCGATTAATTTATAACCCGCCATTTGCTGCATATTCAAAAAGGCTAAGTAGTGGGGGCTACCTTCACCCAGCATGCCAGCGCTCATGCCACCATTCATGGTCTTTGCTTTTGCGGCCAGCTCCCGCATTGACTTAATGCCGCTTTTTTGCGAAGCCAGCAAAGCTATTTGGAGATTCAGAACTTGACCAACAGTTTCAAAATCCTTGAACGAGTCATAAGGCAGCTTGCTTTGTAGCTTGCCCAGCCGACTCATGGCTTCATTGATTGCATGAAAATCAGTGATAAACAGCAATGTGTAGCCGTCCGGTTCGGCCTTCGCAACGTAAGAGGTACCAATCACACTGCTGGCGCCAGCCTTATTTTCGACGATCACGCTTTGGCCGAGGATGCGGCTCAACTCACTGGCTACAAGCCGTGCCGCGACATCTCCACCGCCGCCTGCTGCTAGTGGCACGATCAGGTGAATCGGCTTGTTGGGGTAGTCGGAAGCATTAGCTACCACAGCAACAAGGGTCAGTGCCGCTGCAATCACTAGTTTCTTAATAAATTTCACAATATCTCCTATTATTTAATCAAACGGATCAGATTTTCCAGGGTCGAATTGAGTTCTTTGGCGGAGCACACCGCCGCTACATACCGGTCCGGTCGCAAAACAATAAATTCCCACTGCGGATTTTTTAGAATCCAATCGCGAAATTTTCCGTGCAGGTCTTCGGCTTCCAGCGATGTCGAAGACGGTTTCTTCGTCTTGTCAATGGACTTGGAAGGGCGAACGTAAAGGGTCTCAAAGCCAATTTGGCTCAGTTCGGTCGCATTGCTTCCACTCATCACATCGCATGGGTCGATGTTGATGCCAATGATGCAGAAATGAGGGCCAACCAGGTCATCGAGCTTGATCGCTTTGTCATTTGCCTGCAAAGTCGGTTGAATGAACAAGCGACCTACCGGGTTGTCCTTGCGTTTGAGGTTCTCGGGCTGGTGCAGCACAACGCCATCGACATAACGTGACATCGGTTTGAACTTCAACTGAAGAACGTATTCCTTGGCGCCAGGAAGTTTCTGGATGCTCTTGAAGAAGATATCGCGAAAGAACTCCGAAAACCGGCTGTGGGGCTTATAAAAAGAACCAATCCAGGTGGCAAAGTTCACCATCGTCAGTGCATGGTCGCGCCGCTCGCTGTTGTAGCTTTCCAGCATCTTCGGACTGGCCTTTTTCTGTACCACCCAGGCTAGTTTCCAAGCAAGATTGGTTGCATCCCTGAGGCCGGAGTTCATCCCCTGACCGAAAAATGGCGGTTGCAAATGGGCGGCGTCACCGGCCAGAAATACCCTTCCGACGGAAAACTTCTCTGCGATGCGGGAGTGATGCAGGTAGATGCGCGCACGCTTGATCTCTGGCAGTTTGTCAAAGCCCCTGTAATGCGGGCGCAGCAGCTTTTCCAGATTGGCCGGTTCCAGAACATTTTCATCCTTTTCGTCCTGCTTGAGCTGGAACTCGAGGCGGCGGTAGCCATAAGGAAGATGGATGGAAATGCTGGGGCGCTCCGGATGACAGTGGATAGCCGTGTAAGGTGCGTACAGCGGATCGTTCAGCACGTCGATCACCAGCCATTTGTTGGTATGGGTCTTGCCGTCGAGTTGCACGTTGATCAGCCCACGGATGGTGCTGCGTCCGCCGTCAGCTCCCACAACATATTGGGCTTCAATGGAGCGTGTTTGTCCGTTCCTGTCCTTGGCCTGCAAAACCACTCCAGAGGCTTGTTGCTGCAGATTCTCTACCTCCATGCCGAGCTCAACCCGCACATTGTCAAAGCGCGCCAGCCCTTTGCGCAGCGTGACTTCGGTGAGGGGCTGGATGAACAGGTTGCGGCGGGGCCATCCGAAAGGCTGGTCGCCCGGCGCGACCTCGGCAAAACAGACGCCCTTGGAGTTGTAATAACGCGCGGGTGCATTCTGGATCATGTCGTGCAGCAAATCCTGGGCCAGTCCCACACCTTGCCAGGAGCGTAGCGCTTCATCATCCGCCCCGACTGCGCGAGGGTAGTCCAGAACTTCTTCGCTTCGTTCGATCAACAGGGTATCGATGCCATAGACGCCCAAATAGTTGGCCAGGGTCACGCCACAGGGGCCGGCGCCGACGATGACGACGTCGGCTTTCATGGATTCGCTCATGGCTTTTGGCTGTTCAAAAAATGGATGAAATGCTGGTTGAAGGTCTTGGGATCTTCAAAGTGAGGCCAGTGACCCACGTGGGGCATCTCGACGTACTGGGCCTGTGGCATCAGGCGCGAAACGGTTTTTGCAGTTTCAAGGTATTCGTCCTTGTCTTCCAGCGAGGCGATGACCAAGGCCGGAACCTGGATGCTGGCCCATTGCGCATCCGAAATCAGGTTCTGCTGCCGGATCTCGGGATCCTGCAGGCACAGGATGTGGCCCATGGCCATGGGCATCTCAGGCTGCTGATAAATGCGCTGACGCACTGCAATGATGTCCGGAATCCTGTTGGCTTCGTCGTGGATCAGGTGGTCGAAAATCGGTTTGATGTTTTCCCAGCGTGGATCGTCGACCGCCTTGGTCCGCGCACCCTTGATGCGGTTCATGTTGGACGCATTGGAAAAGTAGCCTGCGGCAGACAGCAAGGTGATGGTTTTCACCCGCTCCGGGTAGTTCAAGGCGACACGAGCAGCCACCCAGGAGCCCAGAGAGCAGCCAATGAGGCTGGCTTGCTGGATCTGCATGGCATCCATGAAATCCTTGACGTGCTCGGCGTACACCGAAGTTTCATAGGGCCTGTCCGGTTTGTCGGTGTAGCCACAGCCAAGCATGTCGATTGCATAGCAATCGAAGTGTTGCGCGAGCGGCCCGAGGTTCTCCGCGAATCCTTCCCAGCTACCCGCCGTGCCGTGCAACATGATGACGACCGGTTTGCCGCTTTTGCCAGCGTGGGCATAGCGGGTCTTGATGCCCTTGGCTTGAATCCATGACTGCTTGAAAGGCACGTCGATCAGGGCCGTCCAGATGCTTCTGTAATTTTCCATATGCTTGCCTTAGCTCCAGAGCTTTTGTTTCATTTCTGCTTGCCACTGTTCCAGGGGAACACTACCGGGCAAGGCGTCCACATACTGTTTCGTCTCCAGCATGATTTTTTCTTCCGAGTCCAGCAGGTCTAGCGGTGCGCGCCAGGGCTGATGCACTTGCCAGGGCGTGACGGCATAGATCTCAACCTTGTTACCTTCTGGATCGAAGAAGTAAAAGCTCCAGCTATTGCCATGATGACGCGGCTCCATGCCCTCGAGCTTGTGGGGCAGCAGCATCTCGTAATAGGTTTTGAGCTCCCGCAGGTTGTCCATTCGGAATGAAATCTGATTCAAGGTCGTTGCGCCGTCCATCACCCGCGAGCTCACATGCGCCAACACGACTTGGTGATGCTCGTTCTCCGAGCGCGACAAAAAGGTCAGTACGGTGCCATTGAGTACGCCGTGGTCCACAACGATCAAGCCTAGATGCTTGGTATAGAACTCCGTCATGAGCGCCATGTCCTTGACGTAAATCCCCGCATGGGTCAACTGGAGGTTCGGAATTTTGTTCTTCATTCATATTCCTATTTATTGAGACAACTGTTCAATTTATGGGAATTAATGATATTTCATTGATCTTCATCAAACATCAGGGTTTGTACTTACAGCGCCTTTGAAAACCTAGAAATCTGTCTGTGCGCCCAAACCCAGGGGCAGGCGTCCCGTGTGTCAGACCGCGCAGCGCTGAATGGCATCGTTTTCGTGCTGCGCTCGGGCATGTCATGGGGGAGGCTGCCGCTGGAGATGGGCTGCAGCTCTGGCGTGAGTGTTTGGCAGGCGCTTGCGCGACTGGCAAGAAGCTTGGGGGGATTGCCAAGAACGGGGTGTATTTGCAGACCATTCCTCGATCAACGGCTGGGCGATCCGGTTTTGGTCTTTGCTTGAGAAAGTGTTCCGTAAGCACAAGCACCCGGTGGGCAGCAGCTGGCGAATTGACGAGACTTACATCAAGGTCAAGGTGTCTGGAAATACTTCTACCGCGCGGTTGATCGCGCTGGTAATACGGTTCACTTTTTCTCGCTGCCAAGCGAGATATGGCTGCAGCGCGCGCTTCTTGGCGCCGACCTGAATTTGGCCAGGAGCGCCAATCGCCAAGTGACCAGGCCCCACATTCAGATTAGCCATAGCCAGCCACAGAAACCGATGTTGCGGGTTACTCATTCCCGGGTCGGCACTTCGCCGAGAAATTGATCAATTCAGCGCTGGCAAAACAGCAGTGAGTCGGTCGAAGCGGTCATGTCCAGGGCATGCAAATGGAGGTATCAAGCATAAGGGCCGCCTTGTGGGCAGCCCTTATTCTGTAAAGGGTTGCCTATCAGGGCGACCCACTGGCGTGTTTAAGCGCCGCCGTAGACAGGCATGGTACGCGTACGGGTGGCCTCGGTTAGTTCGGCCTTCACTTGGTCGCGGGTCTTGCCTTGTACGGCCGCCTTGGCGGGATAGCTTCCTGGGAACCGTTCGTTCTTCTTCAGCCCGGTATCGCCTTCGGCAAAAATGTCGCCTGTGCGAACGGCTTCAGCCAGTTCGGCCTTCACTTGGTCGCGGGTCTTGCCTTGTACGGCCGCCTTGGCGGGATAGCTTCCTGGGAACCGTTCGTTCTTCTTCAGCCCGGTATCACCTTCGGCAAAAACGTCGCCGGTGCGAATGGCTTCAGCCAGTTCGGCGTTAACTTGGTCGCGGGTGACTGGTGTGGAAGCATCGGCAGCCATGGCTTGCCCTGCTGACAAAGCAGCAAGGGAGAGGGCGATAGCGGAGAGGTAAGAGCGTTTCATGATGTCAGATCCTTTTGGGTGGTTGGCTTGTTTCTGCAGTCGGGCTGTTGGGCCTGTTGGCTGCCTCGGCGTGGTGACTGGGTCATCTGTTGCGTCGATGGGATGAACTTTAAAATTTCTATGAAGAAAGATAAACAACAAAAACAGAATGCATATATTTCTAAAAATGAAATAATCGGCTTTTGATTGTTTGAGAGGCGTGCCATGGACCGTTTGCTTTCGATGCGGGTGTTTGAACGTGTGGTGGACGAGGGTGGGTTTGCCACGGCAGCCCGCGCTCTGGACATGTCAGCGCCGGTGGTAACTCGCTTGGTGGCTGACCTGGAAGGCCACCTGGGTACCCGGTTACTGCAGCGGTCCACGCGCCGATTGACGCTCACAGATGCAGGGCAGACCTACCTGAGCCGGGTGCGCAACATCCTGCAAGACATTGATGAAGCCGATGCCGTGACCAGTTCCCAGACCAATGAATTGGAGGGTTTGTTGCGCGTGCACTCGCCGCCTGTGCTGGCGAGCTATGTGCTTGCCCCCATGCTGGCAGAGTTCAGGAGGCGCTACCCGAAGATTCAGCTCGACGTCGAGGTGGAGACGACTAGTGAGCCTCCGTTCGAGGGGTTCGACATCACCCTCATGGGGACCGACGAGAGTTTCAATGGCGAGGTCGTGGCGCGCAAGGTGATCGAGGCAGAGGCGATTCTAGTGGCGTCACCTGCCTACCTGAAAAGCCGTGGGACGCCGCATGCACCCGAGGATTTGTCGGGTCACGAGTGCCTGCGACTGAGGCAGTCGAACGGCCGCCCTCGCGTGTGGCGAATGTGGCGCGTTACGGAGCCTGACAATCCGGTAGAAGTTGCAGTGACTCCCGTGATCGCGGCCAACCACACCGATACCCTGTTGCGGGCCACTTTGGATGGGGCTGGGATTACCTCGGTGGCGATGGACATCGTGGCGCCTTACCTTACGCGGGGCGAATTGGTCAGGGTGTTGAGCCCTTGGATCACCGGTCGCCTGGCCATCTACGCTGCTTTGCCCAGCCGCAAGTTCATCCCTCAACGTACCCGTGTTTTCCTGGATTTCCTGGTCGAGCAAACCCGGATGCAAGCCAGCAAAGCCATGCAGGCATGCACGTCATGTCATCCGTGAGCCTGGGTGCAGTGTTCCAGTAGTCAACGCCGCAGTCATAAGAAGGGCGTTCCAAATAGGTTTGGATGACGCCGGGCGTGCCCAGAGCTTCGGACCACCATTTCAAGGCCATGCCCGCATCTTTGTTGCGCCAAGCCAAGCCAAGACGATTTCATCGGTTCGTTTTTCTTCCTTCACAATTGTTTAGATCAACAGACCTCAATCCAAGGCCGACTGGGCAAACATGACTGGATGAGAGCTTACCCCTAGCGCTGAGCGACTTCGAGGACCCGCCATTCTTTCGAACTCCGGCAACTTACGCGCCGCGTATTTTTCCTAGGGGGTAGGTGAACCTGTTGAAATTTGGCAGCGACTAATCTGATTTGGAGGCCGCAACCTCACCGTTGCGGCTTTTCTCTTTTCGGCGTGGTACGCACACTGGTTGCGCATAACCACGCCCTAGGTCACTTCCGATTGACGAGGTTTAGGGGAGTATCTAGCAACACAATAACTTGGCGTTGTTGCACGGATCACGCTGCGGGCGCAGCTTACCCCAACCCCAATGCGGCTTATGCCGCCACGGTTAAGGTGCGGACGGAGTTCGGGCGTCCAGCACCCAACATGCGGTTGAGCACGGCCACCGCGACGGCCGCTTCGGTTTTCTGGCCCCGCCAGTCGCGTGTACGCAGATGCGGGCCAATGATGGCCTTGTAACGACCCATCGTGGTCTCCACCCGTGCGCGCTTGCTACAGCCGCAGGCCTCCTGCCGGCCGAGTCGGCTCAGGCTCTGGATCATGAGCAGGTGGGTGTCGCGCCGAGTGAGGTCTACCTCTAACTGCGCGCTGGGCTGCGCCGTCACGCGCGGCGGGATGAGCGACCTCAATCTGTGGATCACGTAGCGCAATGGTTTCGTAGGTTGGCTCGCCGTCGTAGGCGCCATCGGCCGTGAATTGGCCTATTTCGTGTTCGATTTAATCGAGCAGTGGTCCCACCTGGGACGGATCATCAACGTCCTACTCTGTCAGTATTGAAGCGACGATATACCCGGTGTCGGCCTCCACCGCCAGGTGAAGTTTCCTCCAACTACGCCTCGACTTTTGGCCATGCTTTTCCTGCAACCATTCGCCCGCAGCGTAGACCTTCACCCCGGTGCTGTCGATCAGGATATGCGCGGCCCCTGCGGGCAACGCGCACCGCGCACCGCGCACCGCGTGGAGATTGACTTCATTTTCATGGCGCGCCGACTAACCGTGCTGTGGTCGTGCGCCTTCACCTCCACCTTCAGCAGCTCAAAGATTGACGCCATCAGGCCGTCGGTCTGGCGCAGTGCCTGTCGAAATATCAGACGCAGCCTCAAACTGGGCTCAATCGCCAAATCCGAATAGAAACTTTGCCCTCCAGGGGTGCTGCGCGGCCGAGCCGCCCAGAGCGCCATCGCATCAGGCGTGACCCACATGTTCAGGCTGCCACGTCCACGAAGTACTGCGGCATATTCGCGCCAGTTGCGCACCGAATACTTCATCTTCGGAATATTGTGGCGGCGCTTGGCATTGTGCTTGTTGGGCACGCGTCAGATTCGTTGAGTTTGCAGTGGCGGCAAGACTACCAGACCGTTGCCTGGGCTCCGTGCAACAACGCCCATGGTTCCCCGACCAGTTCATAAGGACGCTGTGCGGTTTAGCCACTGGGTGGAGAGTTCGACCCAGTAAGTCGCGCCCAGCGGAATCAGATCGTCGTTGAAATCATAGCTGGGGTTGTGCAAGGTGCATGGGCCTGTGCCATGGCCAGGTTGGCGGTGGGCACCGTCGCCGTTTGAAATCCACACGTAGGCGCCGGGCTTGGCCTGGAGCATGTACGCGAAGTCCTCTGCGGTCATGGCGGGTTCTTGTGCCAGCACCCTGTCGGCACCGACGATGCCGGCCATCACCTGGCGCGCGAACTCGATTTCGACGGTGCTATTGATGGTGGGCGGGTACTTGCGTCGAAATTCGAACTCGCATTGGGCGCCAAATGCCGCGCAAGTGTGCTGCGTAATGTCTTGCATGCGCTGCTCGATCAGGGCCAGCACTTCCAGGGTAAAGGTGCGGACCGTGCCCTGCAGTTCGCATGATTCGGGCACCACGTTGGTGGCTTCACCAGCGTGGATCATGGTGACCGAGATCACGCCCGCATCTCCGGGATGTTTGTTGCGGCTGATGATGGTCTGGAAAGACTGCACCAGCTGGCATGCCACCGGCACGGGGTCGATGCCGTTGTGCGGCAAAGCCGCATGGCTGCCCTTGCCCCTGATGGTGATCTTGAAGTCGTTGCTCGACGCCATGACCGGCCCCGGGCTGGCGGAAAAGGTCCCTACCGGCGCCCCGGGCCAGTTGTGCATGCCAAAGACCGCCTGCATCGCAAACTGCTCGAACAGGCCTGCACGTATCATCTCACGCGCACCACCGCCGTCCTCTTCAGCCGGCTGAAAGATCAGGTAGACGGTGCCGTCGAATTCGCGGTGTTGGGCCAGGTGTTGCGCCGCTGCCAAAAGCATTGCGGTGTGGCCGTCATGGCCGCACGCGTGCATCTTGCCTGCGAGCTGGCTGGCATGGGGAAAGCGATTGAGCTCCTGTAGGGGCAAGGCGTCCATGTCGGCTCGCAAACCCACCGCCCGACCGCAGGCGCCGGCGTCTCGCCCATGCACAATGCCCACCACACCTGTGCCGGCCAAACCCCGATGAATGGGAATGCCCCATTTTTCGAGCTTAGTTGCCACGATATCAGCCGTGCGCATGACCTGGAAACCCAGTTCCGGGTGGGCGTGGAGGTCACGCCGTACGGCCGCGATGGCGGCGGCCTGCGTGACGATGCTATCAATCAGTTTCATGTCAATTTTCTCACCTAAGGCTATGCTAAATAAGTATCGTCAATACGACACCTCTGGATGTAGACGGTTCGCTTTAGTGAAAATTGGCCGTCAAACGGCCAATTTTTGGCCCTCTAGCCTGTTTTTATGGGCCTTTCGGCCCGTACTGCGTCCTCATGTAAGCACCTGTGCCATCAACCTTTCTCGGCCGAGGTAGATGTTGGTCAGCGCCAAAGCAGTGAACGCACGCGTGGCATTCTTTTTCAGCCCGCGGAAGCGCACCTTGCCAAATCCCCATAGGCGCTTGACCACGCCGAACACATGCTCCACCCGCGCCCGAATGCGAGACTTGTTGCGGTTCTTGCTGCGGATCAGACCCTTCGGGCTGGCATAAGCTGAGTCACCGTACACGCGCTTCTCATTGCCATGCAGCAGATCGGGCAGCGGGTGTTTGTCATGCACATTGGCCGCCGTCACCACGGCGCTGTGCGCCAGGCCGCTTTGACTGTTCACGCAGATGTGTACCTTCATGCCGAAATACCATTGCTGGCCCTTGCGGGTTTGATGCATTTTTGGGTCACGCGCCTTGCCCGAGTTCTTGGTGGAGCTGGGCGCGCTAATTGAATAGTGGCATCCACGATGGTGCCAGTGTTGACCTTGAAGCCTTTGCTCTGCAGCACTTGGCCGACCTGCGCAAACAGGGCTTCACCCAGTTTGTTGTCATTGTGTAGTTTGCGAAACTTGAGCAAGGTGGTGGCATCGGGCACGGGCTCGCGGCCCAGATCAATGCCCACAAAGCGGCGCAGGCTGGCACTGTCATACAGGGCTTCTTCGCAGGCCAGATCCGCCAGGTTGAACCAGTGCTGGATGAAGTGGATGCGCAGCATGCGCTCCAGACCAATAGGTGGGCGACCATTGCCCGCTTTGGGGTAGTGGGGCTCGACAACCTCACTCAGCTCAGCCCATGGCACGATGGTTTGCATGGTCTTGAGGAACTCGTCGCGCTGCGTCGGCTTGCGGTAATGCTCGTATCCTGAGCCTTGATCGGCGGCCATCACCAAGGTTTGTTGTTTCATCGACATGTAACGTCTCACCCTCGGGTGGCATGGACCTTAATCAGCATTGCCTTAAAGTTAAACCCGGTATTGGGCTCGCCGCTTTACTTACCAGGCCAGCGGCACTGGGCGACAAATCATCAGGAGAACCTTCAGTAGTCGACAACTGAACCCACACCGCGCTGCTCAGCCTGTTCGAGCGCAAGGCGGGCCACCACTAAGTCCTGCAAGGCAACACCGGTGCCGTCGAACAGGGTCACCTCATCGGCATTCAGACGCCCCTTAAGTTGCTCTGCCACAACCTCGCCCAGGCTGCCCCGGAAGTGCGTTTCGTTGATCAGGCCTGCCGCGTAGGCGTGTTGACACTCGCCAATCGAGATAGCCTGCGCCAATTCGTCATAAAAGAGTGCGCAGCGGGCCACCAGCGCCGGGTCCAGCTCCTTTTTGCCACGGGTGTCGGCACCCATGGCGCTGATGTGCGTACCCGCTTGCACCCAGGCGCTGTCCACCAGGGCCTGGCTGGACGGCGTAGCGGTGATGACAACGTCGGCCGTTTCCACTGCGGCGCGGGGATCAGTTGCGGCAATAAAATCCAGCCCCATTCCCTGCACCAGCTCACCAAAACGCGCCAGGTTGGCGGGCAAAGGGTCCCAGGCACGCACCTGGCGGATGGGGCGCACCAGCACGGTGGCCTGCAACTGGTAGGCTGACTGGGCGCCGGTGCCGATAATGGCCAGAACCCGACTTTCGGGGCGAGACAGCCAGCGCGTGGCGATCGCGCTGGCAGCGCCTGTGCGCACGCCGGTTAGGTAGTTGGCGCTGACGACCGCACACGCCCTGCCTGTCTCCGGGTCGAAGAGCAGCGTGGCCGACTGGTGGTTGGTGTGGCCCTTGCTCAAGTTGTGGGGCCAATAACCGCCGGCCTTCAGTCCCAGCAACGGGGTTTGGGTGTCGGCACCGGTCTTGACGCCGAACACTGCGTCCTGGTGGCCCAGCACCTCGCGCACTACCGGGTAGTTCCGGCCGTGGCCCTTGGCCATGGCAGCAAAGCACTGCTCCACCGCGCCGATCGCGTCTTGCATGCTCACCAGTTGGCGGGCATCGCTTTCTGAAATGATTCTCATAGGGGGCGATCAGGGGTGCTTTACCAACCGCTGAAGCGCGACCAGGTGTGCTGCACCTGTCGATTGCGGTCAATCACGTGGTAGTGGGGAAACTGGGCGGCTGTCGCACAGGCGTGGTTCGGCATGATGCGCAATTGGGTACCCACCGGCAGATGGGGCAGCTCGGCAAGGCGGCCGTCGCGATGCGCGACGATGCCGTGCTCCTGGTTGGCACCCACCAGAATCAGGTCATCCAGCGGCAGGCCGTCAAGGTCACAGACGAGGCCATATCCCTGGTCGACAGGCTGCTTCGCTGTGCCGCGGTCGCGCGACATGGCCATCCAGCCGGCGTCGATCAGCGTCCAGCCCTTCTCGGCCTGGTGGCCGATGACGGTGGCCAGCACCGACAGCGCCATCTCGTCAACCGTACACACATGGATGCCCGCCATGACCAGGTCGAAAAAGACAAACACACCGGCACGCACCTCGGTGACGCCCTCCAGGTGCTCGGCGAACAAGGCAGTCGGTGTCGAGCCCACGCTGACCACGGGGCAGGCCAGGCCCGCTGCCCGCAAACGCTGTGCCGAGTTGACGACCGCAGCACGCTCTCGCTCTGCCAGGGCGCGCACATCGTTGAGAGTGGGGCAGTCGTATGAACTGCCCGCGTGGGTCATCACGCCTCTGACCACCAGGCCCGCGTTGTGCAAGTAGGTGGCAATTGGCACCAGCTCGGGTGCGTCCGGCACCAGCCCTGAGCGGTGGCCATCTGAATCGATTTCCAGCATGATTTCAAAGCTGGCGTCGTGGGCTTTGGCGAAGGCCGCCAGAAGCTCCGCGGTCTCCATGCTGTCCAGGATCAGTGTCAGTCGCACACCGGAACGCTGCAGCTTAAGCGCGTGGGCGAATTTGTTAGGCGCGATGCTGACCGCATAGAGCATGTCGCGCACGCCGTGTGCGGCGAAATACTCGGCCTCCTTCAACGTCGAGATCGTGATCGGGCCTATCGGCGAGCTCATGAGCCGCCGCGTGACGTCCATGCTCTTGTTGGTCTTCACATGCGGCCGGAAGGCAACGCCGAGCCGTTGCAGCTGGGCCTGCATCCGCGCAATGTTGCGGGCCATGCGCGCTTCATCGAGTAACAGCGCTGGTGTTTCCAGCGCTTCGATGGGCATGCGGGTCTTTTGGTTTGACATTGCGTTCATGGGTTCAGGCTGCCTCATGGGTGAGCACGCGGCCCGGCCGTGCGCCCGTACCCTTGCCGTTTTTCCAGACCACCTGGCCGTTGACGATGACGGTCTCAATGCCGTGTGCTGCCACCATCGGCCGCTCATAGGTTGCGGCTTCGCCAACGGTCTCGGGATCAAACAGCGTGAGGTCGGCGAAAGCGCCTTCGCGCAGTACACCGCGATCGTGCAAGCCAAAGTTCTTCGCGGTAAGACCCGTCATCTTGTGGACAGCCACCTCCATCGGGAACAGGCCAAGAAAGCGGCTGTAATGGCCGAGCACCCGCGGGAAAGCGCCCCACAGGCGGGGATGCGGAGCCGTGTCATGCGGCAGACCATCCGATCCGATCATGGTCGGGCCGAAGCGCAGGATGCGCTGCACATCACCCTCGTCCATGCGAAAGTAAATGGCGCCGGCCGGGTTCAGGCGGTCGATGGCCTCGGCCTCGCTTGCCCCCAACTCGCGCGCGATGTCGCACAGGTCACGGCCGGCAAATTGCGGCAGGGACTGCGACCAGCTCACCAGTACGCGAGTTGCGGTGGTCGCGCGGTCGGCCGAGAGGATGGTAGAGCCTGCCGTGTAGGGATAGCAATCGAGGCAGACGCGTTGCTCGCCCATCCTTTTCTCTATCAAAGCCAGCGTCTCTTCTGAGCGGCCATAGTTGGCCTGCCCAACCAGTTTGTGGTGCGAGATGACTACAGGCGCGTCGGTCTCGCGGCCGATGCGGAAAGTCTCTTCAAGCGAGTCGACGATCCGGTCGGTCTCGTCACGCATGTGTGTGCAGTAGATACCTCCATGCGCCCCCAGCGGGCGACAGACCTCGATCACCTCCTCAGTGGTGGCGGCCACGGCGGTTTCGTAAAACAACCCGGTGGATACGCCAATGGCACCCGCCTTGAGGGCTTGGTTGACCAAGTCACGCATGCATATTGTTTCGTCCTCGTTGGCCGCGCGGTCGAGCTGCGCCATGGTGGCCACACGCAACGTGGTGTGACCTACCAGCAGCGCGCAATTGGTGGCCGCGGGCTGGCTCTGGAGCGCCGAAACGTAGCTTGCGAAATCGGGAAAACGAAACCACTGGCCGTCGCTGTCCAGCAGGTTCAGTGGTGGAGTCACTGGCTGGGGCACTTCACGGGGCATCGGCGCCAACGAAATACCGCAGTTGCCTGTGATAACGGTGGTGATGCCCTGACTGACCTTGGGTGTCATGTCAGGGCTGGACAGCAGCGCGCGGTCGTCGTGGGTATGTGCATCGATGAACCCCGGCGCGGCTACGCGGCCGGCAAGGTCTATCGTCTGCCGGGCCGTGGCCTTGGACAGGTCACCGATGGCGGCGATGCGGTCACCCCTGATGCCGATGTCGCCAGGACGGCGCGGCGCGCCCGTACCGTCGATGATGCTGGCGTTGCGTATTAGCAGGTCAAAAGTGTGAGTCATGGTATCGGGTTGCGAAGAATCAGAGGGCATAAGTGGGCTGGTCCCGGTCAAGCTTGCGGCGCAAGGCGGTCAGGTGCAGGCGCGCCCAGTGCTCGCGGCCGCGCATGAATTGCTGAGCGGTACGGCTCGCCACCTCGGCGGGCACAAGGCGCAACGACCGCTGAGAACTCATTGCCTTTATCTGCAACTCGGCGGCGCGCTCGAGGTAGTAGAGATGGTCAAAGGCCTGCGCCACCGTGGGGCCCACCACGATTACACCGTGGTGGGCCAGAAACAGCACATGCTTGTCGCCCATGGCGCGCGCGATGCGTTCACCTTCGGCGGCATCATGGGCCAGGCCGTTGTAACTATCGTCATAGGCAATGTCACCATAAAAACGCAGCGCCTCTTGCGATGCTGGCTCTAGCCGCCCATGCTCCAGCATGGTGATGGCCGTGGCATAAGGCATGTGGGTGTGCAGGACACAATGCGCCTCGGGATGCAGGGCGTGGATTCGCGAGTGAATGTTGAAGGCAGCAAAACCGGCGTCGTGGGCCGGATCTTGGCTCTTGCCGTTTTCATCGATCAGCATCAGCTCACTGGCCCGTGCTTCGGAAAAATACATGCCCCAGGGATTGAGCAAAAACCGAAGCGGTTCGTCGCCCACGCGCAGGCTGAAGTGGCTACACACGCCAGCCTGGCCGCTGAACATGGCAGCGCCACGGAACACGGCAGCCAAGTCGCGCCGTTCATCGATGTAGGAAGGAGTCATTGTCGTCATTCGGTTAGGTGCGTTTGGGCCTAAAGCGGAAAATGGCAGGCCACCTGCCGGCCATTGGCCGATGTCAGCAACTGCGGGTCTTCGCTGCGGCAACGGTCTTGGGCCATGGGGCAGCGTGGATTGAAGCGGCAGCCCGTAGCAATCGCCATGGTGCTGGGCACGTCGCCGCCGAGCACGTGGCGATGACGCAGCTCGTCGGGGTGGGCGATGGGCACGGCCGAAAGCAGTGCGCGGGTGTACGGATGGGCGGGATGCTCAAACAAGGCATCGGCCTCGGCGACCTCGACGATGCGGCCAAGGTACATGACCGCAATGCGATTGGAGATGTGCCTCACGACCGACAGGTTGTGCGAGATGAACAGGTATGTCAGCCCCAGCTCGCGCTGCAGGTCTTGCATCAGGTTGATGATTTGCGCCTGGACTGACACGTCCAATGCCGACACCGCCTCGTCACACACCACAAAAGCCGGCTGCAGCGCCAACGCCCTCGCAATGCCAATGCGCTGGCGTTGCCCGCCCGAAAATTCGTGCGGATAGCGATCGGCCGCCGTGCGGGGCAGGCCCACCAGATCAAGCAATCGCGCCACGCGCTGGCCGCGATCGCTGGGAGTTCCTACACCGTGGATGACAAACGCTTCGCCGATGATGGATTGCACCGTCATGCGTGGATTGAGCGACGCGTAGGGGTCCTGGAAAATGATCTGCATGTGACGGCGCCGCTCGCGCATCTGTCGCCCGTTCAGGGTGGTCAGCTCGGTGCCCTCGTGCACGATTGAGCCCGCGCTGGGCTCAATCAGGCGCAGCAGCAAACGCCCGGTAGTGGACTTGCCACAACCGGATTCACCGACCAGGCCAAGGGTCTCGCCCTTGTCTATACGCAGGTCCACGCCGTCCACGGCACGTACCACGGACTTGTGGCCAAGCCCCAGCGCGCCATTGCGCACCGGGAAATGTTTAGCCAGTCCACGGGCTTCAATAAGGACATTTTTAGGGGGGGCAGCGGTCACGGATGCGTCTTCATGGCAATGGGTGCCTGCCATGCAGGCGTGGGCACAGGATGTATGCATGCCACCGAGTGGTCGGTCGCCAGCGCCTGTCGCGCAGGCGGTGCGGCCTCGCATGCAGAACTGCCGTAGGCGCAGCGCGGCGCAAAGCGACAGCCGATGGGCATGGCGCCCACGCTGGGCACGGAACCTTCGATGGTGACCAGGCGTTCGACCCGGGTGGATACGCGCGGCACCGAATCGAGCAGTGCGCGGGAATAGGGGTGTGCCGGGGTGTCAAAGAGCGTACGCACCGGCGCAGTTTCAGCCACACGGCCGGCGTACAGCACGACTACCCGGTCAGCCATTTCGGCAATCACGCCGAGGTCGTGGGTGATCAGCATAAGGGCCATGCCGGTATCGCGCTGGATGGCGCAAAGCAGGTCCAGGATCTGCGCCTGAATGGTGACGTCAAGAGCGGTGGTTGGCTCGTCGGCAATCAACAGCTTGGGGTCACAGGCAAGGGCCATGGCGATCATCACGCGCTGGCGCATGCCGCCCGACATCTCGTGCGGGTAGGCCGCCAGACGGCTTTTGGCCGACTGGATCTCAACGCGCTCCAGCAAATCGAGCGCACGTCGGGTGGCAGCATCGCCTTGCATACCGAGCCGGCGGCGCAGCACTTCCTCGATCTGTGCGCCGATGCGCATGACCGGGTTGAGCGAGGACATGGGCTCCTGGAACACCATCGCCATGTCGCGCCCTCGGCGAGAACGCCAGGCAGACGCACTGCCGGCACGAAGGTCGTCGCCGAGCAAGCTGATGCTGCCCGCGCTGCAGTTTATGCCTGAGGGCAACAGACCCATAATGGCCAGCGCAAGCATGCTCTTGCCACTGCCGGATTCGCCCACCACGCCCAGCACCTCGCCGGCAGCCACTTGAAGGCTCACGTCTTCGAGAATGGTGGTCTGACTACGGCCCAGGATGGTGGACAGGCTACGAATGTCGAGTATTGGCTGTGTCATGGGCCCACCTTGATGCGGGGATCGAGCAGGTCGCGCAAGCCGTCACCCAGCAGGTTCAGGCCAAGCACGCAGACCACAATGGCCAGGCCGGGAAAGATGGTGACCCATGGCGCCTCCACCATGAAGTCGCGGCCATTGGCGATGATGTTGCCGAAGCTGGGCGCCGGTGGTGGTGGCCCGACGCCGATATACGACAGCACCGCCTCGGCCAGGATGGCGCTGGCGAAGACGAAGGTCAGACGCACAATCAGCGGCGCCAGCGAATTGGCTAGGACATGAAACCATAGGATGCGCCAGTCACCAGCACCCAGGGCGCGCGCTGCCTCGACGTACTGCATTTCGCGCACCACCAGCACCGAACTTCGCACGATGCGCGCCGTGTGTGGGGCGGTGGCAATGCTCAACGCGATGACCACGTTAAGCACCGAGGCGCCCAGCGTGGCACTGACGGTCATGGCCAGCAAGATGGCCGGGAAAGCCATCAGCGCGTCCATCAGTCGCATGATGGGATCGTCGAGGCGGCGAAAATAACCCGCCACGCCACCGATCAGGGTGCCAAAGATACCAGTCATGATGACCACCATCAGGCCGATTTCCAGCGACAGGCGTCCACCGTGAATGACGCGCGAGAGCACGTCGCGACCGAAGTGGTCTGTGCCGAACCAGTGTTCAGCACTGGGCGGCTGCAGCTTCAGGCGAAAGTTGCTCGCCAAGGGATCGTAAGGCGACAGTATGCCGGCCAGCAGGGCGACAAGGGCAACGAGGATCACGAGGCCCCCGCCAATGACAATCGAGGGGTGACCCCAGACACGCCGGGTTGCGCGAAAAAATCGGGTCGAAGTGTTCACAGCCGGACTCTCGGATCGACCGCCGCGTACAGCAGATCGACCGACAGGTTGATGAGGACATAGATGGCGGCCAGGAATAACAGGCCGCCCTGAATGACAGGAAAATCCCGGCTCATGATGGCGCCGATAATCAGGCGCCCAATCCCGGGCAACGAGAACACCTGCTCGACCACCACTGCGCCGCCCAGCAGCGAGCCGGCAATGATGCCGAGCACGGTGAGGATGGGCAACAAGGCGTTGGGCAGGCCGTGACGCAAGACCACGTAGCCGTGCCGCAAGCCTTTGGAGTCGGCAGTGCGGATGAAGTCCTGATGCAACACGTCAAGCATGGCCGAACGTGTCATGCGGGCAATGAAGCCTGTCTGCACCAGCGCCAGGGTGAGCGCTGGCAAGGTCATGGTTCGCAGCCAGTCCACGACACTGACAGACGGGGATACAAAGCCGCCTGAGGGCAGCCAGCCCAAGCCCACGGCGAACACGACGATCATCACCAGACCCAGCCAGAAATCAGGCATGGACAGACCCAGAAGCGAGGCAGTCATTACCATGCGGTCTGCAGTCTTGCCGCGATGCATAGCGGCGAAAATGCCCGCCGAGATGCCCAGCACGGACGCCAGCACCAGGGCCAGCGCGGCCAGTGAAAGGGTGACGGGCAATCGCTCCAGCAAGGCATCCATCACACTGCGGTGCAACAAGATCGATTGGCCCAGGTCGCCCGTGAGCACACGGCCATACCAGTGCATCATCTGTTGCCACAGCGGCTCGTTCAAGCCCAGTTCCTGCCGCACGCGGGCAATCTGCTCCAGCGTCGCGCTGGCATCAAGAAAGGAAGCCGCGGGGTCGCCCGGCACGAGCCAGATGATCGCAAAGGACATCAGTGAAACCAGAAACATGACCGGGATCGTGGTGATGAGTCGGCGCAAGAGGTATTGAAGCATGTTGCGTACGCAGGCCCGAAACGTTCAGCGCTGTGACGCGCCTTTCGGGCCCGCTGTTTCCGGTTACTTGTCGAGCCAGACACCCCACATGCGGGGAATGCGATAGGGCTCGAAGTTGTGCAGCTTGGCAACCCCAACCTGGAACAGGCCGTAGTTGCCAACCTTGATTGCCGTCACATCGTCAACCATATGCTGCTGAAAGGATGCGAAGAGTGCCTTCTTCTTTTCGGCATCCAGTTCGCCGCTGTAGCTGGCATAGAGACGGTCGATAACGGGGTCGGGTTTCTGGTGTAACTGGCCGCCGGCCCAGGCCGACATCACGGTGCCCGCTCCCTCAAAGGGCTGAATGCCAAAGCCGTGGGCGAACAGATTCCAGCCTTGCGGCGACCAGCCGATTTTGACTGCAGTCGGCCAGTCAGTGACCTTGATGTCGACGTTGACACCAATCTGCGCAAGACGTTGCTGCACCACGGTGGCCGTGTCGGTATTGGCACGAAGGTTATCCACCAGGAAGGTGATTTTTTCGCCCTTGTAGCCCGACTTTGCGACCAATTCTTTGGCTTTCTTCATGTCGGGCTTGTTGTAGCCCTGCAGGCCGGCGGTGCTGTAGCCTACGCCCTTGGGGTAGAGCCAGCCACCGTCAAGCTGGTAGATGTCCGGGTACGCGATGGACATGATCTCTTCCATGTCCAGTGCTGCCACGACGGCCTGACGGAAAGCCAGGTTGTCGGTTGGCGGCACGGCGTGGTTGAGCTTGATGATCTGGAATGAGAATGGCAACAGCGGGTAGACCTTATAGGCGCTGTTGGTCTCCAGGCGCTTCTTGGTCGGACCATCCACGGTTTCGACCAGGTGCACTTCACCCGACTGCAGCGCGGCCACACGGGCGCCGGCCTCAGGCATGAATCGGAATGTCACGCTGTCGAGGAACACCTCTTTCTTTCCGGCAAAGCCGTCGCGCTTGGTGTAGTGCGGATTGGGCACATATTGCTTGAATCGTTCCAGCTTGACGTGGCTGTCCGGGATGAGTTCGACAAACTTGAACGGGCCGGTTCCGATGTAGGCAATCTTGTTGGCGTCTTTCACGGCTTCCTCAGCCGGATAGATGGCCAGCGGCGCGGTGGATGACGACAGCGTATCCAGCAGAGTCGACTGCACCTTCTTGAGCTTGATCACCACCTCGTTGGCACCCTTGGCGGAAATGCTTTCCACTTCGGACAAGAGATTGGCGTTGGCGCCGATCTTGCGGTAACGCTCCAGCGAAGCCACCACGTCGGCCGGACCCATGGTCTTGCCATTGTGAAACTTCACGCCCTTGCGCAGCGTCAGCGTGTAGGTCTTGCCATCGGGCGAGATGATCGCGCCTTCGGCCAGATCGGGCACGGCTTTGCCGTTCTCGTCGCGAGCGTACAAGGTTTCGTAGATGTGCAAGTTGATGTGGCGCGCAGCCTGGATAGTAGTTACCTGCGCATCCAGCGTCGGCGGGGCCTGAGTGATGGCAACAACTGCATTGCCGCCACGCGTCTGTGCGTGCAAGGCGGTCAATGGCAAAAACATGGCAGTAGCGGCTGCCAGTACCGCTAGCGAGAAGGACTTTCTGTTCATGCGGATCTTATGTAGAGGGGTTAAAAAATAACACTTGGAGACTACCAACCGAGTGTTCGCAAAGCGAATGCCGAATTTGAATGGCGCGATGCCTCCACCGTACCGCGACTATTGCGAACGCTCACAACCGGATGCCGATGTTCTTGGTCTGCACGTAGCCAAGGAGTGCTTCCTGCCCCTTTTCGCGCCCATAGCCCGAGCGTTTGGTGCCGCCGAAAGGCGTTTCCACGCCACCCACCCACCAGTCGTTTACATAGACCTGCCCGACCACCAAGCGGTCAGCGGTCCACAAAGCCTTTTTTAGATCACGCGTGAAAACGCCAGCGGCAAGGCCGTAGTCGGTGCCGTTAGCCAGTTCGATGGCTTCTTCCGGCGTGTCGAAAGGCAATACCACCACCACTGGACCAAAAAACTCTTCCTGCGCAATGCGCATGGTCGGCGTCACCCCATGAAACACAGTGGGCATCATGAAGTAGCCCTGCATGTCCGACAGCCGCCCGCCACCACAGGCCAGGCGAGCGCCTTCGGCCACGCCAGCGCGGCATAGGTCTTCGACCTTGTCGAGTTGACGCGCCGAGATCAGCGGCCCCATGTCGGCCCCATCGGCACCGGACCCCACGCGCCTCGCCTTAGCCTCCCGCACCAGCATTTCAACAAATGCGTCATGCGCGGCGCGCTGCACCAGCACCCGGCTGGCGGCAGAACAGATCTGCCCTGCATGAGTGAAGATGCCGCGCGCCACGCGTGCGGCCGCCAGCGGCAGGTCAGCGTCCGCGTGGACAATCGCGGCCGACTTGCCGCCAAGCTCCATCACGCAGGGAACGACACGCTCGGCTGCCGCTCGCAGGACGCGCTTGCCGGTCTCCACCGAACCGGTGAATACGATGTGATCGACGCCAGGGTGACCGGCGAGCGCCGCGCCCGTGTCATGGCCATAGCCGCAGATCAGGTTGAAAGCGCCACGCGGCACGCCCGCACGCTCGCAGGCCTGGGCGAACTTGATCAGGCTCAATGGCGAGTCTTCGGGCGACTTGAGCACCACGGTATTGCCTGTGACCAGCGCACAACACACCGAGCGCGCACCTACCGGCAGCGGGCCGTTCCACGGAACGATCTGTGCCGACACGCCGAAGGGCATATGCACGGTGTAGTCCACCACGCCGTCGCCCAGCGGAATCTGACGGCCCTCAAGCTTGTCGGCCATGCCGCCGTAATATTCCAGGTAGCGGATGGTGAGCGCGACTTCGTTACGACCATTGGACAGGGTCTTGCCATTGTCCAGGCATTCCAATTCAGCGATTTCTTCCGTCATGGCCCTGAGTTCGCGAGCTATGTCGAACATCAGGCGGCCACGTTCGGCGGGCGAAAGCGCAAGCATGGCGCGACGCGCAAAGGCAGCTCGGGCGGCAGCGACTGCACGGTCGACATCTTGTGGCATGGCGCGAGCCACCTGGGCCACCGTCAACCCGGTAGCCGGGTTGGACACCAGAATGTGTTGGCTACTGGAGCCTTCGGACCACTCGCCATCGATGAAGTTGAGCCACGGGGTCTGGGAAATTAAGGTCATGATAAGTTAAGTTTATGATTGAACATTGCCTGCTCGCAGCCATACTTGGCACGGGACAGCTTGTAGAGATACACCCGCCCAGCGCGAAAAGCGAATGCTTTTTCACGATGGTGCGATGCCGTGCGGGCATGGTCGCAAGGAGTACCCATGGAATTGAAGTGGCTGGAGGACTACCTCACCCTGGTCGACACGCGCAACTTCACGCGTTCGGCCGAATTACGCTTTACCACGCAACCCGCGTTCAGCCGGCGCATTCGCAGCCTAGAGGAGTGGATTGGCACCACCTTGATCGAGCGAGCGACTCAACCGGTGAGCCTGACGGCGGCGGGACTGAAGTTCCGCCCCGCCGCGGAGGAACTGCTGCGCCGACTCTATCAGGCACGCGAGGATATCCGGCACCTGGACAATGCCTCGGCCAACACCATCAGCTTTGCTGCCACCCACAGCCTTTCGTTGAATTTCTTTCCACGCTGGATTCACAGCATGGAGAACAATGGTTTGTTGTTCACACGCCTGGAGTCCAACCGAATGGAAAACTGCGTGCAGGAGTTGCAAAAGGCACATGTGCACTTCATGTTGTGCCATGCCCACAGCAGTGTTGACTTTCATCTGCCTGCCGACACGTTTAGCGCCATTTCAGTGGGAAAAGACCGACTGCTGCCCGTCTCGGTACCCGATGAGCAGGGCGCACCGGTGCACACCCTGTCCAGCACGCGAGAGCGTCCTGCGCACTACCTGGCGTATGCCGGCACTTCGGCCATTGGGCGAGCCGTCGACCATCTGCTCGAAAACTGCGCTGACAAAGTCCATCTGGAGCAGGTCTTCGTCACAGATCTGGCAGCGGTGCTGCTGTCCATGGTTCGCGCCGGGCGTGGACTGGCATGGCTGCCCGAAAGCGTGGCCATGGACGACCTGGAAAAAGGCACGCTGGTGGTGGCGGGCGATGGGCGCTGGGTGGTTCCTGTCGAGATCAGCCTGTTCCGCCTCAAGGAAGGCCTGCCTCCGAAAGCGGAGGAATTCTGGTCCGCCGTAGTGGCGTCGCAATCCGATGGCGCATGACTCCAGGTGCAGACGGCATTGGCCGCAGAAGTGCAGCGCGGTTACGCTGACATCCCTTGCACACTCCCTACTGACGCTCTATGAACTTACGTCTTCCCAAGCGCGTTGCGCTGCTGGGTTTGCAGCTTGAAAGCAACCGCTTCGCTCCCGTCACCACCCAGGATGAGTACCTTAGCCGCGTTTACCTCGCGGGCGAGGAAATCCTGCGCGAACTCGACCGTGCCGAATCGCGCCTTCCGGGCGAGGTGCTGGGGTTTTGCAGAGCCCTGGACTCAGGCTGCTTCTGGCAACCGGTGCCGATACTGATCGGGCAATGCGAGTCGGGTGGCCCAATGGACCACCACTTCTATGAAGAAACGCTGAAGGACATGCGCAAGCGCCTGCTGGACGCCCTCCCGCTGGACGGTGTCTACATCGCCAACCATGGAGCCATGACCACCACCGAATGTCGCGACCCGGACGGCGAGATCTTCGCCATGGTGCGTGCACTGGTGGGCGCAAAGGTGCCTATCGTTGCCACGTTGGACCTGCATGGCAACGTGTCTCAGCAGATGGTTGAGCACACCGACGTCATCGTGGCCTACCTCACCAACCCCCACGTCGACATGGTTGAGCGTGGCGCCGAGGCTGCACGCTGGCTTCTTGAGCTGTGGAGTGGAATGAAGCCCCACACAAGCCTGGTGCGCTTACCTCTGGTCCCGCCCACCGTGACGCTGCGCACTGAATCGGGCCCCTACGGTGAGCTGATCGCCTATGGCCAATCGCAACTGCATGCTGGCATCGTCAATGTGTCCATCCTGGGCGGTTTCGCCTTCTCCGATACCGAGAAGAACGGGCTGGCAATCATCGTGACTAGCCGTACTAGCCCCGAGGCAGCTCACGCGCTGGCTCATGACATTGCGCGTCGTGCCTGGGCTGAGCACCAGCGCTACCAACCAAGGCTGATGCCGCTGGCAACGGCTGTAGCACGGGTGCAGGCGGTCTGCGACAACCCAGGCCTTTCGCCACTGATCCTGGCCGATGTGGCGGACAACCCCGGCGGCGGTGGTCGTGGCAACACCACTTGGATACTGCAAGCCTTGCTGAATGTCGGCGCGCAGGGTGTGCTGATGGGCATCTTCCATGAACCGGCGCTGGCAGCCCAGGCCCACGCACTTGGCGAAGGCGCGCGCTTTACCTCGGTTTTTAACCGCGACGAGTCCGACGAACACTCACAGCGCCTGGAAGTCGCAGCCACGGTGCTGCGCTTGCGTGACGGTGACTGCGTCGGTCGCCGCGGCCTTTATGCTGGTCGGCGCATCAATCTCGGACCCAGCGCATTGCTGGATCTGGGTGGTGTTCGCGTCGCCGTGGTGACAATACGCACCCAATGCGCCGACCCGGTGTTTCTTGAAATGTTTGGTGAGGACATCGCCCAGGCGCGTGTGTTGGTGGTGAAGTCGCGCGGACACTTTCGCGCGGGTTTCAACGAATATTTTTCCGATGATCAGGTTCTCGAAGTTGATGCACCGGGTTTGACCTCTCCGGTGCTTTCACGGTTCAACTTCCTGCACTTGCCTCGCCCTGTCTTCCCTTTGGATGCGGATGTGGAATGGCCGTTGCAGTCCTTGTAGAAATCGCCCCTGTGGATGGTAGCCAAGAAATCGATTTTCAAAGAAAGACTAGATAAGGCGACCGACTGCGCGCGTTGCGAGGCTGATACGGGTTTTAAATTTCATCCGGGTTCGAAACTAGGCGGGCGCAAGCCTAGCTTTTCAGGATTACAGACGAACTCCAAAAGCATGATTATTAGGAATGGAGCGTCTTTGCACATCCTGATTGCCAAAGCTTTAACTTACAGATTGGCGGCATCCCCCATTTGGGTTCTGAAAATCATCTCAGCCTCCAGTTGATTAAAGAAAGTTCGCAAACTCACTTTAATCCCACTACCCCCCTCGGGGGCAGGAATACGGCTAAATGATTTTCAGAACCGTTGAACACCCTAGTCCTGGTCCTGCTTCTGACCGAATGCCATCAGGTCAGGCATTTTCTGCTGGAGCGGACCGGAGCAAGTATTGAAACCTTACCTGGGCTTGCGCTTTAAGTCGTATTTGCGCCAATACTGGAATTCATCTTCGTGGACCTCGATGTCGAGCTCAGAGATGCGCGACTGCAAACGCTCCTGCACGTCGGTGACCGCCTGGTTGTAGACGAGGGGGCCAATCTCTTTCAGAAAAAAACCGAGTAGTGCCCCAGCGGCGATGTTTCCAATCTTCTCGTCCATGTTTACCTGGAAATAGCGTTCAATCGATGCGACCGCTTCGCTGCGCGCTTGTCTGGAAATTTCAATCGTCATTGGTAATAGCTCATGGTTGAAGAGGTCAGGATAGACCATGGGGCATCAAATGCGTTTCCAGGTCAATGCTTAACATCAAGTCAATTCGAGCCGCCAAAAATTTCCGGGCCGGCCGCGAGTTCATGCACAGGATTCGCCAGGTTGATCTCATGATGGAGGGCTGCAACGAGACGTCTTTTGCTGAGCAGTTCTATGCATTGAGAGGAGAAATCCGTCCAGTTTGAGAAACTGGCACTCGTCCCTGCCAAAGTCACGTTCATCAGTGGCCAATGCGATGAAACCCAAAAAATGCCTCTCCAGATTTATGATTTGATCATGACTTTGTCAGTTGATATGGCTAACGCGTTCAATTGCTGAGCCACCTCACCAGCACGTAGCTTCACAATGGACGCAAGGCCTTCGGTGTCAATTAATTCTTTTCGTTCTTCTGAGAATACGAGTGAGATAACAGCAACTACGCCAACGCGCGGAACGCATATTGGGGCGGCAATACCTATTACACCTTTATCGACCTCATGATAGGAAACGTAATGACCTGCCTCACGAATACGATCAAAGTAGCGTTTGAAGCTAAGCCAGTCATCTGCAAAAGTCAGCAGGTCATCATTTTTGCAGTGATTTGCATAGATCTTTTTTAGCTTCCCGGTTGGCAGGTACGCCAGCATTGTTTTGGAGGCGGAACCGCGAAACAAAGGTAAAGGTCGTCCACGACCAAAGGTTACCCCCGCGACGTCATATCCCGCCTCAGAATGAACGTTGATGACTTCTTCGTTATACATGCGGCACAGAATGGAGCTACATGCAGTTTCAGCAGATAACCGACGCATAGCATCGCGCGCAACCCGAAGAACGGGATCAGACCCACGGATCCGGTAGTCCAGCGTGATGATGCGTGCGCCTAATGAATAACGGCCTGAATAGTTGGCAAGAAATCCTACAGCGTTGAGTTCTCGCACATAGCGAAAGGCAGTGGGTCGTGATATCTGAAGGCTACTGGCGATTTCTTCTGCCGTCAGCAAAGGGTCTTCCTCAGAGAAAAGATCCAAGACATCAATCATGCGTGCGAATTTGTTCATCGCTGTAATTTACAGCAGGTGATTGGCCTTACCTCTTCAGGCTGCGCCAGACTCAAAGGGGCAAGCGCCTGCTGGCCTATGAATTCTCCGCTATGACTGGAGCACGGTCGGGCCCAGTGGCTAGGACTGGAGCGCCGTGAAAGATACCCTCAAACCGGCACGCTGGGCCAAAGCTAGCCGGATGATTATTCTGCGACGTGTGGTCAAGCATGCTGCACTGAACGCGCTTCATCCGAGGCCAGTGCATGTAGCAAGCGACAAGCTGATGGCGCTGATGCCGATATCCGTGGAGCGTTGAGTCAAGTCAGCCAAGCCGTACAGCCGTGGCTCCCCCTCAGACCAACTCGCTATGGCGGGCTAACCGCAGATGTTCAGGTTGATTAGTTAGGGTTTTATCTAATAGTATCTGATATTGAGACTATTAGCATTAATCTCCAAGTTCATCACATGCAAAGAGCGCAAACATGTCACTTCCTTTTGAGCCAATACATCGACTCCACCATTTCGCGTGGCGCTGCAAGGATGCCGAACAAACACGGGCGTTTTACGAGGATTTGCTTGGCTTGCCGTTAA
Source organism: uncultured beta proteobacterium (assembly GCA_963793855.1). Taxonomy (GTDB): domain Bacteria; phylum Pseudomonadota; class Gammaproteobacteria; order Burkholderiales; family Burkholderiaceae_C; genus Polaromonas. The sequence continues at coordinate 1,218,665 of CAWCBL010000001.1, read as the reverse complement.
CGCACACGATTCAGGCAGATCGAGTTCCCAGCACCGGGGAGCACTGCCCTTACGTGCACATTTTCTTTGCACTTGAGGACGGCTCGTCCCTTGCTTTTTTCGATTTGGGTGACAACGAAGTTGCGCTTCCCTCGGCCAATACGCCGGCTTGGGTCAACCACATAGCACTGAAGGTGGCCTCCATGGAATCGCTGGAGCATGCCAAACAGCAACTCGAAGCAGCCGGCGTGGACGTGCTGGGCATCACCGACCATGGATTTGTGCGTTCCATTTACTTTTTTGACCCTAACGGCATCCGCCTGGAGCTGACTGTAGATATGACCGACGGAAAAGCATCTGAATTTGATATGAAACAAGCAAGATCCAAGCTTGATGCTTGGACCCAGGAAAAATCCAGCCGCTGAAGGCCGGGTCTCTCGTTCGTCTGTTACTCCAAGCAGCAATATCAAATGCACCAACCCACCCTGAAACCGTACCCCTCGAGCTATTTCAGTTACGAGATATACCCATTTATTCGCCCGAGTGAGATGGATACTGGTCAACCCGAGCTCCACTCAGTCGTGGTTGTGGGGGCTGGCCCGGCGGGACTGGTGCTGGCCATCCAGCTGGCAGCGCAGGGCGTGCCCGTCGTGCTGGTCGAATCCGAGGCCCAGGTCAGTGGCGGCAGCCGCGCTCTGGCGCTGACCAAGCGCTCCATGGAGATCATTGAGCAGGCAGGCGTCGCGCAGCAGTTTCTGAACCATGCGATTGTCTGGAAGGACGGTTATAGCTATTACAAAAACCATGTGGTGCACCACTTGGACATCCCGTTTTCCGAGGACGACAAGTTCGCCCCCATGACCAACCTGCCGCAGTGCGTGATGGAAAAGATCCTGGTGGATCGCGCCCGCGCGATGGGGGTGGACGTGCGCTTTCAGACCAAGCTGCTGGACATGCAAGAGGATGCGGACTCCATGACGCTTACGCTGGACACGCCCGAAGGCGAGTACCAGACCAAGGCCCAGTGGGTGGTGGGCTGCGACGGCGCACGCTCCATGGTGCGCAAACTGCAAGGCTTGCGCTTTGAAGGCAAATCCTACGAAAGCCGGTTTGTAATTGCCGACTTCAACATCGATATGGACGAGCCAGCTGGGCGGCGCTGTTACTTTGAGCCACCATGGCTGCCGGGGCACAGCGTGTTGATGCACAAGGCGCCGTCGAACGTATGGCGGCTGGACTACCAAGTGCCCGATGATGTGAGCGACGAAGATGCCCTGAATCCAGAGCGTATCCACACTCACATCCAGGCCCATCTCGACTACATCGGCGTCAACCTGCCATGGACAATCGAGTGGATCACCTTGTACAAGCCCAACACGCTGACCTTGCCGAGCTACAACCATGGCCGGGTGCTGTACTGTGGCGACGCTGCACATTTGCTACCCGTGTTCGGGGTGCGCGGCATGAACACAGGCATTCAGGACTCTATCAACCTGGCCTGGAAGCTGGCGGCCGTGGTGCAGGGCCAGGCACAGCCGGCCATTCTGGACACCTACAGCGTTGAGCGCGTGGCAGATGCACGTCAGATTTGCCAGGAAGCCGGCCGCAGCACCCGCATGATGGCGCCGCCCACACGGGGTTTTCGCGTGATGCAGCAGGCGGTGCTGTCCCTGTCCATGAATCACGCATACCCTCGTGACCTGCTGCACTGGCGAACGTCCCACCCGATTGACTACGCCACAAGTCCCCTGACCCTAGTGGATGTCACCGAGGGCCAATTCAATGCTGGCCCCCGACCCGGAGCTCCTGCTCACAATGCCAAGCTCCAGCCACAGAACCCGGACAGTGGCTTTGTGCTGGATGCTTTCCAGCCCGCATTCCAGGTGCTGGTGCTTGGCCACGACGATGCGCTGTGGCAGGCCGCGCGCGACGACGTGCAGCAACTACATCAGCAGGGGGTGCGGGTACGCCTGCTGGCGGTGCGCAGCGATGGGGCCGCCCCTGCGGATGCCGACGCGGCCTTGTCCGACCCGCAGGGCCACGTCCAGGCGTTGTGGGGTGCGGGCGATGGCGCCGTGTATGTGCTGCGGCCAGACCAGCATGTCTGCACCCGCTGGAAAGCTGGCAGCAACGCCAGCGTGGCGCAGACGCTGGCCCATGTGCTCTCGGTCACGCCGGGCTCTGCAACTGTTTAACCCAAGGGGATCCCATGAGCCAACTGGCCTTCCACGAACTGGAAAATTTGTACGACGAACTGGCCGCCGCCATTGACATGGCCGGCCCCGCGCAGGAAAGCGTGTTTCTGGCCAAGCTGGTGCTGAGCCTGGCGCAGGAGTTCGGCCAAGCCACACGCATTTCTGAACTGATCCAGGACTGCCTGAACGAGCCCGCGCCCAGCGCAGCCACCAACCGCCTCGTCTGAGCGCTGAAAGCGAAGCCAACATGAAGCACGACATCCGGCACCAATGGGTGCACGTTACCTACGCCGAAACTAGCCAGTTCAGTGAAACCTATGGTTTCGTGGGCAGCCAGGGCATGGTGAACCTGGAAGGCTTGCTGATCAAGCCCGCACGCGCATCGTCCAAGACGGTGTTCCTGATGATGCATCCCAGCTCCACCCTGCAGCTATTGCCCCTGCCCACCGCCATGGCCGTGGCCGGCCACCCGGTCTTGTGCATGGGCAGCCGTTATGCCAAGAATGATTCGGCACTGATTTACGAAAAAGTGGCGCTGGATCTAGGCGCCTGCGTACGCTATGCCAAGGAGCAGCTGGGCTACCAGAACGTGGTCCTGCTGGGCTGGTCGGGCGGCGGCTCGCTGGCATTGTTCTACCAATCACAAGCCCAAATCCCCACCATCACGCATACCCCCAGTGGTGACGCGATCGACCTGAAAGCTGCCCAGTTGTGGCCGGCCGATGGTGTGGTGCTTGAGGCTGCTCACCGATCACGCGCCCGCTGCCTGGCCGACTGGATCGACCCCTCAGTACTCAACGAGTTGGATCCAGACCATCGTGACCACCACCTGGATCTGTACGCATCAGATCTTCCAGTGCGCCCGCCTTACCCGGCTGCGTGGCTGGACGCTTACCGCGCAGCGCAACTGGCGCGGGTGCGCCGTATCACCGCACGGGTGCAGGAAACGCTCGACACTCTGAAAAAGCGCGGCACCGCCGAGGTGGAGCGTGGCTTCGTCACGCACCGCACCATGGCCGACCCGCGTTTTCTAGACGGCAGCATTGAGCCCAACGACCGGCCGATTGGCATGTGCTATCTCGGCGTGCCGGAAACCGTAAACAACGGGCCAGTGGGTCTGGCACGCTTTTCCACTTTGCGTTCCTGGATGTCACAGTGGTCCATCGACCACTCCCGCGCGGATGGGGAAACCTGCGCGCGCCAGATCAGCGTGCCCTTGCTGGCCATTGAGCACACAGCGGACGATGCAGTGCCGCAACCTGATGTGGGCTTGATGCACGAGGCCTGCGCCAGCAGAGACAAAGAAATGCACTGCATCCAGGGTGCCAACCATTACTTCAAGGGCCAGCCTGCACATTTAAAGCAGTCGGTGGAGTTGATTGCCGGCTGGGCTGAGCGGCACGCCTGGTGAGCCAGCCCCTTTGGGGCTTTTCGTCTAACAAATTCGAAGGAATAAAACCATGTCACACACTTCTCCTACATCCCGCTCCCCTGTGGTGCGCCGCAGCGTACTGATTGGCCTCGCCGTCGCACTGGGCAGCCTGACGCTACCGGCCACCGGGCAGTCGGGCTATCCCAACAAGCCTATTCGCTGGATCGTGCCTTACGCCGCCGGCGGCGCCAGCGACATTGTGGCCCGCGAGATAGGAGAAGGCTTGGGCAAAGCCCTGGGTCAGCCGGTGATCATTGATAACCGCCCGGGCGCCGCAGGCACAGTGGGCATGCAGGCCCTGGTCAGCTCGCCGGCCGATGGCTACACCCTGGCTACCGCTGATAACGGTACGCTCTACAACAACTGGTATCTGTTCAACAAACTGAACTACAACCCGAACAGCTTTGAATATGTAGCCATGACCGGCCGCTTTCCGCTGGTGCTGGCTATACACCAATCGGTTCCCGCGAAAAACTTCCAGGAATGGCAGAGCTGGGCCAAGAAGAACTCCGGCAAGATCAGCTATGGCACACCAGGAGTCGGCTCACCGCACCACATCGCCATGGCCACCCTGGATGACATGCTGAGCCTGCAGATGCAGCATATTCCCTACAAGGGCGACTCTGCCGCCGTGATAGACCTCGTGGGAGGCCAGATCCAGAGTGTGCTGACGGGTGTGGCTACGGCGCGCCAGTATCAGAAAGACGAGCGCATCCGCCTGCTTGCGGTCACCTGGCCGTCCCGACTGAGCAGCCTCCCCGAGGTGCCCACGTTCGATGAAGTGGGCATCAAAGACTTCGACGTCAGTGCCGAACAAGGCATCCTTATGCCTGCCGGAACGCCCAAAGCTGTGGTGCAGCGCGTGAATCAGGAAGTGGCCAAGGTACTAAACAACCCCACCGTACGCGCAAAACTCGAAACCCTAGGCATGTACCCGGTATTGAAGTCGCCTGAAGAATTCAAGTTGTATGTCTTCGAACAGGCTAAAAAGGCTGGCGAAATCATCAAGCGCAAGGGCATCACCATTAATTGACATCTTTGGGTTGTACTGCGACCGTATGGATCCAGCGAGCCGATATGAGAGCCACCACAAAATGACCCTTGCAAGGGCGCACAAGCCATTGTCCCGGTGCATTTCGTCGGCCTGTCCTTGGATGGCATGGTTGTCCGGAACCGGGCGCACGCCGTCCGTAATCAGTACGCGCCTGACCATTGCCAACTCGGCCAGTCATTACGACGATGGGGCACGCGGCATGTGGCAAGCGCGCATCGCCTATTGTCGAAGGCGCCATGCAGCGCTGGTTCACGCCCGAATTTCATGTTGACGCGAACGTCGGCAGAATCCGACTATTTGGTGAAGATGTCCTTTCGGCAGGAGCTGCGCCGGGTGCTCAACGGCGATGAGGCAGTCAATGCCTTGAAACGTGCCATCTATACCGGATGAATCAGCTCGGCGCAGGCCAAGAGATTTGACGAGATGCAGGCCGTGGTTGATGGTTTGAGCTTGCTGGTCAACACCGTGATGGCGTGGAACACGATGCAGATGCAAGCCGTTATGAACCGGTGGTCCAATCGCCGGCAAGTTGAGGCCGTCATCATGGCCAAGATTACACCGACGCGCCTCAGTGGCATCAATTTGCGGGGTGTCTTTCGGTTTCCGGTGGAGTGCTACGTGGCTGAACTGCTGCGGTCACTGATGCCGGCCATAACTGTAGCCGTTGACTGAAATCTGTCACGGTTTGACGCCACTGAACCTCTGAAAAAATAGTGAATAGAAAACCCAATGGAATCAGTGAACTCCCTGGGCGACCCGACGTCAGCGCTGGGTTCCAAATCGTCAGTTATTGCACCTTAAACAAATGGACCCCGAAACCACCAAATGGACGCAGGTCGCTCAGCGCGGCGGCATCAGCGCCGAGTAATCCAGACGCAAAAAACACAATTTTAAAACTTCAAGACTCCCCTATGAACGACAAGAAAAAAGCACTTTGTGAACGTCTCCAGCAGCCTGGCCTCCTCAGCGCCCCTGGCATCCATGACATGGTGTCTTTGCGCTTGGCCGACACGTTTGGCTTTGATGCGCTGTATATGACCGGCTTCGGCACCGTGGCTTCGCACATGGGCTTGCCCGATGCCGGCTTGGCCACCTACTCGGACATGGTGGGCCGGGTCAAGGCGATGGCTTCCATGGCCAAAACACCGCTGATTGCCGACGGCGACACCGGTTATGGTGGGCTGCTCAATGTGGCCTACACCGTACGCGGCTATGAAGAAGCGGGGGCTGCTGCGATTCAGCTCGAAGACCAGGAGTTTCCCAAGAAATGCGGGCACACCCCCGGACGCCGGGTGATTCCGGTCGCCGACATGGTGCGCAAGATTCAGGTGGCGTCCGACGCACGCAGTTCCAGCGATTTCCTGATCATTGCCCGAACCGACGCTAGAAGCGCGCTGGGCCTGGACGAAGCACTGCGAAGAGCCGAAGCGTATGCCCGCGCCGGCGCCGATATTTTGTTCGTTGAGTCGCCAGAAACACAAGAAGAGATGCGTCAGATCGGACGCAGTTTCGAATTGCCTTTGCTGGCCAACATGGTGGAGGGGGGGCGCACGCCTATCCTGAGTCACCAGGAACTCGAATCCATCGGCTACAAGCTGGCCATCTTTCCGGTGACGGCGCTCCTCGCGGCGACCGAAGCCATGAAGGCTGTATACGAATCCTTCAAGAAAACCGGCTCCTCGGCAGGCCTCTCCACGCCGTTGATGCCCTTTGCCGACCTCACAAAGCTCATGGGGTTCGAAGCGATCTGGGAATTCGAAAAACGCTACGCAGACCCTACCTGACCGATCATTAAACCCCCTAAACAAGGGGGTGAAAATGAATAAAAATCGGATTCTTTCAACTGCACTGTTGGCGCCACAGCAGCCTGAAGAAACGCAACGGCCGAGGCTTTGCGTTCATCCCCAGGCTCATCCATACCGCGCCCGTCGCCCAGAACTGAGATGTGGCTCGCGTCGCCAACCCATACGAAATTGAGGTGGCGGAGATGCTTTGACGACGACGACGACGACGACGACGACGACGACGGTGACGGTGACGGTGACGGTGAAAGCACAATTGCGTCGAACTACCGCCATTGATGGGCCGGAGATCGTGACGATTCAATTGGTGCCATACCTTCTCCCCGAATTCCTGAAGGAGCGATTTTCGAGCGCGAAAAATTTCGACCTTGCACTGCCTTTGCCTGTAAGCAGTAGGGTGCCCACGCCTTACGGCTGAGCGGACTGCTGACACTGACGTCCGAGCTAAGGCCGCGACCCGTCAGGGACATCGGCCATCAGCGAGTGGTTAGGCATCCGTGTGTTCGTTGCGCCGTAGGACGACATGCGTGGCCTTCTCCGACGCTACGAATTCGACGCATTCGTATCCCAGAGCCCGCAAGTCAACCCCTTCGAACAGCCGTTCTCCTCCGCCGAGCAGGACGGGCGCGATAGCAATGTGCAGTTCATCAATGAGGCCCTCACGAAGATACTGCTGGATTGTGTTCGGCCCACCGCCGATCGCGCACGTCCATTCCGCCAGCCGCCTCGCGTGCCCTGTCGAGCGCCTCGCGAATGCCTCCTGTGATGAAATGGAACGTCGTGTCGCCTTCCATCTCGATGGGTGGACGTGCATGATGCGTCAAGATGAAGACCGGAACGTGATACGGTGGATTGTCTCCCCACCAGCCTTTCCAGTTCATGTCCGGCCAGGGCCCACGAATGGGGCCGAACATGTTCCTCCCGAGAATCCAGGCCCCAACATTCTGAAAGCCACGGGCGGCGAAATCATCGTCAACCCCGGTCGTGCCGCCGTCCTTGCCGAACAAGGCCCGCTGGAGCGTGCGTGTTGGGAATAGCCACTGGTGCAGTTCCGTCCCGCCAACGCCGAGCGGATTGTTGATGTCTTGATTTGGACCTGCTCCGTATCCGTCGAGCGAGATGGTGAAGCTCTCAACGCGAACTCGTGTCATCGTTTGCCTCCGTTTAGACGCCTAACAGATAATCAACGGACGCCGGCGTCCGAACATGCTTATTGCTCTAGGGTCAGATTTTGTCGCGCGCAAGCTTTTGTTTTCACGGCGAGTCCTTTCCGAGCTGTCTCGATATTACGAATGTACCGGACACCCATGAAGGCAGTAAATCCGCATCAATGTCGGGTTTGGAGAAAGGCCAGAAACAACGCTCAACGACCGCTGGTGACCGGCTCCGAGCACGGACGTGGAAATGCTGAGTTGCGGCCTTCGTTGCACTGCCGGTCTACGTTCTGCTCCATTGCGACCACTCAATTTTCCGGTAGGTCAACGGAAAACCGCGCTCAATAGCCATTTTTATGCGCTTTATACCGCCACTAACAGAAGCACAACAAGCCATTTCAAAGGCCGCGGGGCACGCGGCATCAGCCTGTGGATTGGACCGTAAGACCAAGGGTAGCGTCAAGCGGCCTGCGTCAGCCCGCGTGAAGCAGGAATCCACCGAAGCCATCAAGCTCGCCCAGGAGACTGAGCATGTTTGAGGGCAGCAGGAATCCCCGTCCTTACCGCGGAATCGGCAGCCGCGTGGCTGAGGGCGAGAGGATGTCAAGAGATGGCAGCCGGCCCTACCCTAAACACGTTTATCAACCGGCAATGCGACAGAAGCCTCGGACTCAGCCGTACAAGGCCTTGCGAACCTTGCTTGCGTTTTGGCTACAAATTGCCCTGAAGTCCTTGCTGATTCGTGCATCGCCGCTGGCTGCAGCCCAGAAAAACTCGGCAGCGCGGGCGGCCGAAAGCCAGGCGTTTCTCTCGGCGGGCAGGGGCAGCGGGGGCACAAACTCCTTTGCCGGCAACTCCACGCCGCGCACTGGGGCGTATCCCATGGGCAGCATGTCATATATCGGGGCCAGTTGAAGCCCGGGCCTGAACGACAGATTGCCGTCGTGCATGTCTGTGTTGGCAATGAGCTGCCCGAACATCCAAAGTCGCTGCAAGGCGGTCAGGCATTCAGTGTCAATGAGCCCTTGCTTGAGCATCGCGGAGCCGCCCGCTGGCCAAGGCTTGCCGGCCAAACCATACATAGCTGCGTTCAAGGCTGACCAAGAGCAGACGGGCGAACGCCCGAGCCTGCCATGGCGGTCAAACCGCTCCACCTCCAGGAAAGTTCGCCCTCCCGCCTGATGGATGCGGCTGACCGCAGCCTTGAGGCCCAGGTGCTCGGCCACGGCGCACAGGGCCAAATGTTCGCAGACCAGCAGGTCAGACCAACGCACAGTTCCAGGCGCCGCATCGGAGCCCGAAAACTTGACGATGACGTGGGTCGGCTTGTCCTCTACCTCGCGAAATGCGGTGAACTTCGGAAACTCTCCGCCGGCCGATGAGCCCGCAGTCCCGTTAGTCATCGCCTCTTCGGCCTTGAGCAGATAGGCCGGCACAACCTGGCTCTCTTCCAGGGGACGAACGTCCTGCTGTGAGTGGGCCAGCCAGCGACGCAATGCAGGCTCTCCCAGGACGTAGTTGCCTGGCTGGTCGCTGCCTAGGAGAGCCAACGCATGCAGCGTGTCGTCCTCCGACCAAACCTTGGGGTCCTCGCTGACTTGGAGCAAGCCAGCGTGATATCGGGCAAAGTGTCGTCCCAAGAATCCTTGTGGTCGCATATCGTCCAGAAAGTAGGGAAGTCCTTCGAACCAGCCGTCCTGCATGTCATCCTCCAACGGCCAGTCAAGCGGTTCAATAAAGTCAACCGCACAACCTACTGGATGGAGTGGATAAAGCAGCGCAACTTCATGGGCCAGACCCTCCTGGTCAATGCGGTAAAGCGGCAGCCCCTGCCAGCTGCCACGCAGTGCGCGGCGGGCAGCATAAGCTGTCCTGCGGGCCCGCCCGCGAGCAACTACTTGCGAGCCCAGCTCTCGAACTGCGCGCATGAGCGTCGCGCGACTGATGTCAAGCCGCTCAAGCAGTTGCCTGGCGGGCAGCTTGTGCCATGTTCGTAGCGTGCGGAGCAGGTCTTCGGAAGTCGTCATGAAACGATTATTAAACGGATTAGATAGAGACTATTACAAGGACGAATTCACAAAGATCATTGTATTGTGAAACGTTTGTTGAAACAATATGTGAGTGGCAAGCCTAAGCACCGGATCGCAGGGTGTGTCATTGCGGGCGTGGGACGAGTGCCAGTTTCTCAAACTGGTAGACAAACGACAGTTCCCTGCAGCTTTGCAGCCTGAGCCGGTCTTTGGGGATCATGCGCATGAGTTCGATGCCGGCCAAAACACATTTCGCGGTTGAAGTTCAGCTTCGGCGTGGTGACGCGTTTGACGGCCTGATAGTCCTGCTCCAGGATGTTGTTGACGTATTTGTTTTGACGTGTCAGAGGGGGTAAGGTGTTTTGTGTAAACGGTTTTTTGGCAGGAAACTGTCGTCTTGCATGGAGCAAAGATGAGTGTAGAAATGAAACCCCTATCCCTTTGAAAAGTGAACAGGAAAACCAGCGAAACCAACGATCTACCTGTATCACCCCGTGTCAGTGCTGGGTTTGTGTACTGTCAGTTATTGCACCAAAACGACAGGATGTGGGAACAAGTTGAACCTGCTATCAACCCATCTTTGAAATCAACAATCTATGCCGAACTTAACTCTCGTTCTGAGGCTAGCCACAAGTTAATTCTGATAATTGGCGCCGAATGACAGCCTAAATCTGCTAACCGAACATCAGCAGATAGCCACAAGGGTCAAAACCGCTTCAAAACTCAGGGTTTGGCCGCCTGCGACCGGTTGAATCAGCCGCCCACAGCGGACATACGTTATTCTGGAAAGCGGACACTCGAATTGGTATCTGCGCAGCCGGATTGAGGGGGCGCTCTGCTTTCGCGAGCAGAAATTGACCTGTCTCAATGCTTGGTAGGCGCGGGATGGTTTCGCCGACGACTTGATCGGGGCGCGCTACTTCTATTCAGATTCGGCCAACGATCGCCCTTTGCTCGAAGCCGACAGCGATCCGGTGACCATGTGCATTTGCTGGTGATCAGCCTCAAGGGCGTGTCCAGTCACATGATTCGCAAAAAACAATCCCCAAGCGTTGCCAAAAACTCTGGGGTGGCGCGCTGTGGTCGCCAGCTACTTTGAGGGTAGTTGTGGTGGCGCACCTATTGCCGTCATTGGCCAGAACATCGAGCAACAGTAGATACCGCACTAAGACCAAAACAGGGGCGGCGTTGCCGTCCGCGCTCTTGACCCCGCCATAGACGGCAAGGTTTGCCGTGCACCGGATAAATTTTTGGTCGGCGCCAAAACTTTTGGCCGGAAAATCCTGCTGGGCTCAGATCCTTGAGCGGCATGTTTTCTGCGTGGCTTGTCGATAAACTCCGGCAGATATCCAGCCAATTCACCAAAGTTTTCCCCTATCCAGGGGCATACCCAGTGGCGCACCCAGCGCGCCATGGCAATTACCGGGTCACCAATTCGAAGGCTGTCTACAAACCGTGAATTATTGATTGATAGTGCAACATATTGATCTATCAGTGGTGTCGCTTCATCGGCGATCCAGTCCAAAAATGCAGGTTTAATCCTGAGGCAACTGGCCTTCAAAAGATCGTTAACTAGGTCGTCCAGTGCCCCGATAGCGATGATGGAAATTTGCTTGGCGGAAAGTGGGGACTTGAGAATCATGGTGATGATGAAAACAGGGGCGCTGAAGTGTCGAATACGCTCTATCTTGCACGGTCAATGTGACACACTCATTTCTCCATGACCACCGCCTCATCTTTTTTTAGTGGCGAAGGTGAGGACCGGATATTCGCGCCCAAACTCTGATCCCCATTGAAGTCTAGAATCATCCGAGGCAGGTTGCGGTGTTTGTCGGTACTTTTAAAAATTATGGAAGTGCTGTGAATCCATGCAAAGCAAGGCAGCAAGCCAAGCTCAGGTGATTTTCATGCCCACCTTATGCAGCAGCGCCCGACTTATAGAGCAAATATTGCTCTGGACATTACGTTGGGCGCCGTAGAAGCCGCGTTGCCAACATGTGTTGATTGAAGGAAGAAGAATATGCCTATTCTTTCGAAGGGAACTCTCAAGATCGATCACACCGACGACGGAGCGGGCCAGCCGGTTGTCCTGATCCATAGCTCCGTGAGCGCTAATCGACAGTGGCGCGCACTCGGCGAGGCACTGAAAGATCGCTACCGAGTCCTCGCAGTCAATCTCTACGGTTACGGTGAGACGACACCCTGGCCTGGAACCTCACGGCAATCTCTTTACGCGCAGGCACAACTGATCCTGGCCGTATGCGAAGAAATGGACACACCCGTCCATTTGGTAGGGCACTCCTTCGGGGGTTCAGTTGCTTTGAAGGCAGCGATGTTGCTCGGCTCGCGGGTTAGAAGCATGACTCTTCTCGAACCCAATCCGTTTTACCTGCTCAAGCAGGGCGGCCGGACGCAGGCATTTCTAGAGTCGAGGAGTCTGCGCGATCATGTGAAATGCTACGGTTCATTGCGGGATTGGCTAAAGGTCGCGGAACGTTTTGCTGACTATTGGCTAGGCGACGGATCGTGGAGCACGATGCCGGAAAAGCGGCGCGCCGCCTTCGCCGACGCGCTACTGCCCAATTTTCACGAGTGGGATGCCGTAATGGACGAGGAAACCACCGTAGATGAATGGAAAACGCTGACTACGAGAACGATGGTGGTGAGCGACAAATCGACCCGCCTTCCCATTCGAGAGATCGTCGACATATTCACCACAGCATGTCCTCACTGGTCGTTTCGCTACATTGCTGACGGCGGTCATATGGCCCCGCTTACTCGTCCAGATATCATCAATCCGATCGTTCGTGCGTTTCTTGACGCCGGTTCTGCATGACTCAGATTCGATGCCCAACAAATCCGTCGAGAGGGACCGCCTACAAACCGCATTTGCAGGTTTCCTTCGCGGCTTCGCCGGTACGGCTGCCCTCATGTCGTTAAAGCACAAAATTAAATAATTGGATGACCGCCGTCTAGAAATTTGGCTGTCGGCTTTCAGTCGAGCCTGTGTGAAAACGTCAACATTCTGCCCCCCGAATCCTCAAGCGTTGATAATTAAATCAACGCATTGATGGAGGCCAGCAGATGACGCGATACATCCATGGCAGTGACCGTAGCCAGGTCACATTACTGCCCGAGTGTCTGGATGACTACATCGACGAAGATAACCCAGTACGTGTGGTTGACGTCTTTGTTGACGAACTCGATTTGACGGAACTTGGGTTTGAGCGCGTTGCCCCCGCGATCACAGGACGCCCCGGTTACCACCCCGCGGTACTTCTCAAGCTCTACATCTACGGCTACCTCAATCGCATTCAGTCCAGCAGACGACTGGAGCGCGAATCCCAGCGCAACGTTGAACTCATGTGGCTTACCGGACGTTTGGCGCCCGACTTCAAAACCATTGCCGATTTCCGTCACGACAACGGCGTTGGCATCCGCAATGTGTGCCGCCGCTTTGTGGCGATGTGCCGCCAACTCAAACTATTCTCACAGGTCATCGTGGCCATTGATGGCAGCAAGTTCAAGGCAGTCAACAACCGGGACAAGAATTACACCCAGCACAAGCTGGAGCAGCGCATGAAGCAAATCGATGAAAGCATCGAACGCTACATGTCGGCTCTGGAAACTGCAGACAGAACGCAACCTGTGGAAGCAGAAGCAAAAACGCAACGCCTCAAAGAGAAGATCACAGCCCTGCGCCAACGCATGCAGGACTTGCGCGATATAGAGGTGCGACTGAAAGAACAACCGGACGGACAAATATCCCTCACCGATGCGGATGCAAGGTCTATGGTTTCCAGCCGGATTGGTACTGGCTTGGTGGGCTACAACATCCAAGCTGCGGTGGACGCAGAACACCATCTGGTGGTGGCGCATGACGTGGTGACCACGGGGAGCGACAGAGGGCAACTCTCAAGCATGGCCTTCAAAGCGCGCGAAGCAACAGGTGAGAAGTCATTACAAGTCCTGGCCGATCGAGGCTACTACACTGGAGAGGAAATACGGGCTTGTGAACAAGCGGGCATTCACACCTTCGTGCCCAAACCCATGACCTCCAACAGCAAAGCGCAAGGACGCTACAGCAAACTCGATTTCACTTACATTGCCCAGGACAACGAATACCTGTGCCCCGCCGGACAGCGCCTCCCCTACCGCTGTAGCTCGGTAGAAAACAAAATGAAGATCAACACCTACTGGTGCTCCCACTGCAAGAGTTGCCCGCAAAAGCCTAAGTGCACGACCGGCAACGAGCGCCGCGTCAGGCGTTGGGAGCATGAGGAGGTTTTGGACACCATGCAGGCGCGCTTGGACAAAGACCCTGGCGCAATGCGGCTGCGTGGCAGCACGGTGGAGCACGTCTTTGGCACCATCAAGTTTTGGATGGGCTCGGCGCACTTGTTGATGAAAGGTCTGGCGAATGTTCGCACTGAAATTAGCCTGCATTGCTTGGCCTACAACATGCGCCGGGTCATGAGCATCCTGGGGATTAAAGAGTTGATCAACGCGATGCGATTGATGGGGGCTTGAGCCCTCTTTTTGCATCAAAACAGCCCATTACCAGACCTTCAAAGAGGCCTTCGGGCATCGTAGATTCGAACCAGGGCCACACAAATTTTGAAAACTGGGAAAAAGCCGTTTCCGGCAGGGGTGAAATTGAGGCGGGAAGTTTTTTTGCGTTTTCACACATCCTCAGTCTGGGGCCGACGGTCAAATTTCTCTTAAGCCGACATTCAGATTGATGGTCTGCAATGGAGAGGGATGTAATTCGGCACTGCAGCAAAAGCGGAGTGTCAGGCTCGGTCAGTGAGTCAGAGCAATCGGCCAAAGTCAGACCTCCCGGATTTCCGCCCAAATGTCTCTATGTGACTTGAGGCGCCTATTCTGCGTACTGACCACCCCTTGAAAAGAATACAACCTGTCACGGAAAATTTGCACGCGCTTTGCAATACTGCACTACTCTGAAGACCTCGAACTCATCTGGACCAAATACGGCCGCCTCGGCAAGCATCAGATTTTGCGTGCTGCATTGAGAAACGAAATGAGTCAAGTCGCTTATCTGGTGCGAAAAAACACTTGACCACACCATCTTCAGAAGGAGTGAAATAGTGAATCCCAACGATATTCCCGAGTTGCTACCTGCAATCGATTCGAGTCGCCCAAGGTCAAACATTCCGAGCGCCGAACAGGTCGTCGATGCCTATGAGGCAGCATCCCCAGTCGTTCGCAACCGGATCCTCGCCCGACTGGTCGTAGCTGCATTCGAGTCGGCTTCCCCGTTTGTGCGCAGGCACGTGCTTAAACGCCTGCTTCGGCCACTGGGCGTGCTCTCACTCGCTGCCGTCGCCGGTGGTGTTTTTGCAAAGATTCCCCTTCGCAGCAACTGGCAGCACCTGCAAGTGCAGATCGATGATGTCCGGAACGTAAGATCCAGCGATTTGATCGCCTTGGTTGATCATGTCCAGCAGGTCAGCGTGGAGACCGTCACCGGGGTGGCCCACATGATCGCTGCGTCGCCCTTGATGGCGAGCTCGGCCGCCGCAGCAATTTTGGGCACCGTGCTGATAAGGCAGTCCCGAATGGGACGACCCGAACGAAGCGACGATGGAGATTTTCCTGCGGCACCGACCTGACAGGCTTATGGACTCGATGCGTTGCCCCCCTCACCCCCGATGTTGGCCGGGCAGGCGATCGTTGACTTGGGGAGAGGTTGCGGATGCTATTTGAGAGTCGGCGGTCAGTGAGCTGTGGTTCATCCGAAAAATGCGAGAACTAGGCCATGTTCGCGTTTAGATATTGATTCTGATGAGCCGGGCGTCCGGATTGGGTCGATTCCTACCTTGACTGGCCTACCTCGAGTCGTTGCTCCCAGTCTTCAAGCAACTTTCAAAATTTCCGGAAGCCGACCGTCAAATTTGAACGCCAGGTCTGGAGAATGTTGTGGAGCCGGATTGCAGCTGGACCATTCAGTTCGTTACTTCATGGAGCAGCCTCTTGGGCTCATCCCGACGTTTTACGCGATCAGTGCAGTCCGGCACCCTCTTTGGGATGCAGCTTCAAGAATGAGTAAAGCGACAGCATAGTTAACATTCCCACCACCACAAATGCAGGAGAAAAGTCCCTGGCTTGAAGGTGGGCCGTGTCGCCGCCATGCCACCAAGCGGCGGCGCTGACCAATGATGCACCCAGGACAACGCCAAAACTCACTGAAAGCTGTTGGGCCATGGAGGACAGGGTGGTGGCATGGCTCATGCGGGGCTTTGGTATCTCCGAAAATCCTAGTGTCCCCAATGCAACCATGCACATCGAATTGACCAAACCGCCCATCATCATCGTGCAGAACATGAGTAGATGCGGTGTTGCTGTAGTGAACAGGCCGTAGCTCATGTAAAACAGGCTGGTCAGGACAGTTGCGCCAACCAACAAGTGGCGAAAGCCAAAACCGTGAATGGCTCGCCTCATGACTACACGGGTGCCCAACCCGCCAATCGCCGTGGCAACTGTTAGTGAGCCCGATGCCAGAGGCGAAAGGCCAAATCCCAGCTGGAGCATGAGTGGCAACAGAAAAGGGGAGGCGCCAATTGCAATACGCAGTGGCATGCCGCCGATGACGTTGGTGCTGAAGGTTTGAAAGCGCAGGATGGGGGGTGCGGCGTAAAACTTAGACTGGTTTATGCCGTAAGTCCAAGGCTCTCCCGGTATTCCAGGGGACTGAGTGAGCCAAGAGAGATCTTGATGCGCTTTTCGTTATACCAGCGGATGTAGGAGTCAACGATCTGGATGAATTGGTCGATCGTTATGTCCTGCCAGTTCCGAGGATAGAACAACTCTGTTTTTAATCGCCCGAAGAAACCCTCGCAGGCCGCGTTATCAGGGGAGCATCCTTTGCGCGACATTGATCGAATCAGCTTGGCGTTGTCCATCCTTGAGCGCCACCCAGGCCAGCGATAGTGGGCACCACGATCTGAATGAACGACAGGCCTTTTTTCGCTGCTGGCAACCGCCTCAATTGCAGCATCCAACATCGTGTTCACCAAGTCGGAGTCTGGACGTGTGCCGATAGTCCAGCTGACCACCAGGCCATCGAAGCAGTCGACCATGGGCGAGAGATACACCTTGCCAGCAGGGATCTGGAACTCCGTGATGTCGGTAAGCCATTTCTCGTTTGGAGACCCGGCGTGGAAGTCCCGGTTGATGATGTTCTCTGGCGCAGGGCTGATTTCGCCAAGATAGGATCCGTACCGACGCCTTCTATTGGCGGCAACGACCAAGCATTCCTGCTTCATCAAGCGTTGCACGACTTTCTCAGAGATGTGTAGCTGGCGCCGGCCAAGTGCTGCACGCATTCGCCTGTAACCGTAGCAACGGTGATTGCTCTGGAAGACATCGGTGATGGCAACACGTGCGTCCGCGTATTTGTCAGGACTCCTTAGCCGGGCGCAGTGATAGAAGTAAGAGCTACGGGCAAGGTCAAGTTCGGCAAAGAGCTCTGAGAGCGCATAGGTATGCTTCAGGGCGTCAACCAGCAGTGTCTTCTCTCGATTACTCAGGAGCTGCGGGGCGACGCCCAGGCCTTTTTTTAACAGTTCATTGGCCTTCTTCAATAGGTCATGTTCGAGCTGCAAACGCCGGATGTCGCGCTGAAGCAAATCGACTTGCTGCTGCAGTTCTGTGAGTTCTTTCGGCCTGGGAGCTGGCGCAGAATCGTTATGTCGCTTCATGGATGCGGGAGCCTCTCGGCCGAGTAGTTGATTCTTCCAGTTGTACAACGTCGGCCTGCACACTGCTAACTTCTGAGCAATTTCTTGCGCACTTGCTTTCCTGGTGCACAGTTCAATCACTGCCGCATTCTTGAGCTCCAGGGGGTGCTGGACGTTCGCGAGCTCTCCCCACAATACGTTGACGTACTTCCGGGTGCAGTTCATCAATCCAGGCCGTGAGTGTTTCCCGGCATGGGTATCCCAGTGCCTTCATGGTTGAAGCAATGCAACGATCGTGGTCAAGGTAATGCTGAACCGCAACCTTCCGCTGTTCATCGGAGTATTTGAACATTGAGCGGACATAGCCCACTTGCAAATCGCGACCCTGCTCGTATTCCCGATACCAACCATTAAGGGAGTTCTTTGTCGGGTAGCCCAACTGTCGAATGGTCGCTGCAAGACGCTTTCCGAGCTTGATGTAGAGCTTGACGGCTCGAATTCGATCTTCGTATGAATACATGAACTACCTCCAAGTAGTCCAAGTTTTCGTCCGCACCCCCATGCTCAAGTCGATGATGGGATGCTTCTGGCTGCGGCCGTGCAGGTAGTACAGCCAGAGTGCAAGCGAGCCGAGGCCAGCTACCACGCAGGATACCCAGATCGGCGCTAACGCCTTGCCTGCTGTTTCAAGAGCGCCCAGCAGCGCACACAGGCCCAGAGCCAGCAGTAAAAAGCCTTTGGTGTCGAAAGGAATCGGTGCCGAAGCCCCCTCTGTGTCCTCCAGAAACGCCAGGGCTAGGAAGATGCCCAGCACTCCGAATGGAATATTGATGAGGAAAATCCAGCGCCAGGAGGTCAGTGTGACGATGGCCCCCCCAAACAGGGGCCCCACCATGCGGCCAATCACGGGTGGCACCGTGAACCACACCATGGCCGAGACCATTTGTGAGGACGGCACCGAGCGAAGCAGGATGAGACGTCCCACCGGGACCATCATCGCCCCACCAAGGCCCTGAAGAACCCGAAATAGCACCAGTTCGGGCAAGGAATTGGCGGCGCCGCACAAGGCTGAGCCCAGCGAAAAAAATGCAATGGCCAGGCAAAACACCCGCTTGGCACCGAAGCGGTCGGCGAGCCAGCCGCTGATGGGAAGGAACACGGCCAAGCTCAACAGGTAGGATGTAATGGCCAAGTTCAAGTGCAGGGGCGGCACTTTCAGGGACTCTGCGATGCTGGGCAACGCCGTTGCCATCACCGAGGTATCGAGGTTTTGCAGGAAAAGTGGGCTGGCCACAATGATTGGAACTAATCTGTCGCGAGCCACCATGCGAGCATTCTAGGGTCAATGGACAAGGTGCCCGTTGCAGGACAAGTACTCGGTACTGAACTGCGCTTCAAGGCGCGGTGCCGTCGCGTTACTGCAGGCGCTGCAGCAGGTCCAGGGTCGGATAGCCGTCCGCTGGCAGGCCCAGGCTGCGCTGGTATTGACGAACGCCGCGCTGCGTGGCCGGGCCGAACGTGCCGTCGGGCGTGCCGCTGTCGAAGCCACGTACGTTCAGCTCTGTCTGCAGCGCCAGCAACTGGCTGCGTGAAAGCAGCGTCAAATCGCGCGGCCAGGGTGTCTGCATCGCCGGGCCGCCAGCCAGCTTTTGCGCCAGCAAGCCGACGGCGAGCGCATAGCTGGTCGAGTTGTTGTAGCGCAGGATCGTGCGGAAGTTGGGTCCGACCAGGAAGGCCGGCCCGCGCGCGCCAGCCGGAAGCAGGATTGAGCTGTCGGCCAACGCCGGCAACGGCGCGCCGTCCATCGATTGCACACCCTCGTCCATCCATGCTGAAGTCGGCTGTCGCACGTCGGGGTCGGCGCGCGCATAGTCGAATCTCGGCGGCAAACGCACCTCAAGCTCCCACGGCTGGCCTGCTTGCCATCCAGAGCGTGCCAGGAAGTTCGCGGTCGAAGCCATCACATCGGGCAGGCTGCCCCAGATATCGCGGCGGCCATCGCCATCGGCATCGACCGCATAGGCCAGAAAGTTCGATGGCAGGAACTGCGTCTGGCCCATCGCGCCGGCCCACGAACCGATCATCTGCGCGCGGTCGATGTCACGGTTCTGCAGGATTCTCAATGCGGCGAGCAACTGGCCACGCGCCCACGCCTCGCGTCGGCCCTCGAAACCGAGCGTCGCCAAGGCGTCGATGGTCGGGATGTCGCCCACAAAATTGCCGTAATTGCTTTCCATGCCCCAGATCGCGACAAGGACCTCGGCCGGGACGCCGTAATGCGCCGCTATGGGCTCGACAACGGGGCGCAGTTGCAGCAGCTTATCCTGGCCACGGGCGATTCGCTGCGTCGACAGCGCGTTGTCGAGGTAGTCCCATACCGCGCGGGTGAACTCGGGCTGCGCCCGATCCAACTCGATGATGCGGGGGATGAAGCGGACGTTGTCGAATGCGATTTGGAGCGTGGCCTCGTCGATGCCGGCTGCTCGTGCGCTGGTGCTGAACTCGGCCACCCAGCGGGCAAACTTCTGGCTGTGTTCAACCTCGTCGGATACGGCTGGGGTCGGGCTGGCTCCGACCCTCGCCGGAGCCGGTGTCTTGGTTTCAACCGATGGCGCGGAGGCGCAACCCACCACCGCGAAGATGGCCAGCAACGCGGGAACAAGCCAGCGGCGAGCTGACGCTGGAAAACGGGATGGTGTTTGCATTCCTTCCATTCTCGTCGTCATAAGGAACCCGGGTGATCTGACTTCTTCGGTACCGATGCCGTTGCACTGGGCGCGCTCGTCGAATTTGAGCCCTCTTGGCGAGTCTTCCTCTCCTTTGTGCCCAACATCGCAGCGCTGGCTGTAGCCGCGCTGGTGAACAACACGCGCCGACCAGCATCAATGAAGGCAGGCCCCAACGCACTCACCAAATGGCCTTTGCCAGCACCCGGTGCTCCAAACAGTAGAACGTTGGCGCCCCGATCAAGCCACTCGACGCCCTCGGTCATCGTTGCCTTCCGGCATCGGTGGGTCTTTCTGAATACCGGAGAAGGGGCTACGCTTTCTAAAGGGGCAACGCCGTTTGCTCATGCGACCTTGTAGGCTGCAAAACGTGCATCAAGATCGGTCCCAAAAGCATGGTTTGAAAAGTTGCTCAGAACTTTCACTGAGATGGCCAACACGAGGTACAGAATGTGCTGCTCCTGGTAGCCTGCGTCCAGGAATGCGGCAACCTTATCCTGGTCGGGGCGGCCATTAGTTCGAACCATTTCCTGGGTCAACGCATAGAGCGCTGCGAGTTTGGCATTGGGAATGGGTTGTCCCTGACGTATGGCGCTGAGAACCGGAGCCGGCACGCCGGAAACTTTGTCAGCGATCAAGCTATGGGCGGCGGCGCAATAAGTGCATCCATTGGCTTGACTCACGGCGAGAAACACCACTTCTTGCTCGACAGGGGCGAAGCCAGACTCGCCGCGAAAAAGACCATAGCCGTGCAAGTAGGTGCTTAGCACTGCAGGGGCGTTGACCATGTTGGCATACATGTTAGGGATGAAGCCCACTTGCTTGAGGGCGCTATCCAGCATTTGCTTTTGTTGGCCTTCTGCGGTGGCGTGGGCGACGGGGGCGAGAGTCTTGATGTATGACATGAAAAGTTCCTTGGATGACTGGGTGGGGTGCGTTGCCGCTGGTTCATCCGAGCCAGCAATCAACGCAACTTCATCTTAGAAAAATAAGTGCCAATAAAGTTGGCTAATCATCTCCGAGCGTTGTCCCAACGTCCTCAAGGGAACCCCCGGCAGCGGTGGTCACTGCGATTCACATTGCTCGCGCAACCAGTCTGATGGGGAGACCCCCAGTTTGCGGACAAAGGCGCGATGAAGCGTGCTTGAACTGCCGTATCCCACGTCCACAGCCACCCTCTTGACAGGTACGCCCCGGGCCAGAAGGCGTTGGGCCAGCATGACGCGCCAGGAAGCCAGATAGTCCGCCGGCGGCTTTCCGACTACGTTGCGGAAATGGTCAGCAAAGCGCGCGCGGGACATGCCTGCTTTGGCTGCCATGGCCGGAAGGCTCCAGTCGTGCGCGGGTTGTCGGTGAATCGCCTCCAAGGCTTTGGAGAGCTTGGGATCGGACAGCCCCGCGAGCGCACCGCCAGCGGCGACGCCTTGATCCAAACAATGGCGCAGCATTTTGATCATCAAAACTTCGCAAAGCCGGTCGAGCAAGGCCTGCCTCCCACTTCGGTCGCCGAAGGCCTCGTCGAACATCAGCCCCAGGAGTTCGTGGATTCCAGCCATCTGATCGAGCTCGATCAGGATGGTGTCGGGAAGTGAGTCGGAGATCGGATTGCGGCCGCCACCTCCAAGCAGCACCGTCGCGCAGATAACATCGGCGTCCGCTGTCTCATCGGCCACCAGCCGGTGGGTCTCAGGTCGCGGCAGAAAAACCAGGGTTGGCCGCTCCACCACAATCGCAGCCTTTCCAGGCTCAATGAGCTGAACGGGACCGTTTTTGACCAGGTGCAAATGCCCGCGCCTCTCATCGCGCTCAAAGTCATGCAGGCCGCAGATGTTCCCGGTATAGAAGACGCCCGCACGCAAGGAAAATTGGGTCAGCAAATGGTCTAGCGGTCCTGGCATTCAGTCCGGTCCTTGATGCGCGTCGTCTGGTTCTTGGCAGCACTGTAAGTGGCGACAAAATACGGAACTAGATAATTTAGGAAAAGATGGGGCCAGGACACGCCAGATCCATAAAAGAGCGCGCCGCCTTGGTTGATCAAGTTCAAGACAGTCCCGACCACCAGAGAGATTCGCAATGCATTCGAGGCAATGCGCTGAGAGCAGGCCGCGCGAAACAGTTCTTTCATACGCCCCCTAGGCACGCATAGCCGCAATCCGGCTGGTCTTCTTGCATCGGAGGGCACTTTGCCGAGCCGTAGCTGCAAAAGACGCAGCAGTCCCCTGGCAATGGGCGAATCAAAACATGGCAGGCCTCGCATTCGCTGAAAAACAGGCAGGCGTCCGTGGGCATTTCGAGCTCGGCGGCATGGCCACATTCGGGGCAGGTCAAAGTCGAGTGCGTCTGGATCTTGTTGCCACGGGTGGAGGAAGTTGCCATCTCGTTTTAACCCTCTTGCAATCAGGGCTCAATCGGACGTTTCTTGTCCGAAGCGTCAGGGCCCAGCATGTATTCGCGCACGAGTTCGCGCGCCCGGTGCAAGCGGCTTTTGACAGCGCCGGGCTGCTCGCCAAGGCGCTTGGCAATCTCTGCGATGGTAAGCTCCTCAAAGTCCCGCAATAGCACCACTTCAAGGTAATGGGCGGGCAGCGATTCGAGGGCGGCGGCCAAGTCGATGCGCAGGTCGTTGTCGCTCTTGCTCGCGAGCTGGTGCTCGGCCAGGTCTTCATCCAGCGGTTCGTGGCGGAACATGGCCCGCTCCAGCTTGCGGCATTCGCGCCTGATGACGGTGAAAAGCCACGAGGAGAAGGCCGCGGCGGCCTTGAGTCCGTGAACCTTGCGCGAGATGACCATGAGCGACTCCTGGACGGCATCGTCCACATCGCTGACTTGGCAGTGCCTGCGGGCATATCTTCGGGCATCAGATTGGCAGACGGTCAGCAATCGCCCAATGGCAGCGGGATCGCCCGTTTGCGCGGCGAAGATCAGATTGTCCCGTTCAATCCCGCTGACTGTCATGGCTTAGGCTCCCTTGTCGAGTTTGCGGCCGACCATCGCACACATGGGGCAAAAGCCAAACAGGCCAGTCACGGACAGAATGGCGCCCATGACGCCCGCGCCGATGGCCAGGGGCGAGCCACCCCAATTCATTGCGGCAAAACCCAAGGCCATCAGGCCCATGACGATGCGAAGAACGCGCTCCCAGGTTGGGACATTTTTGACGTAGAACATATTGATCTCCTTTGATCCGTTGGTGTGTGAGGTCAGCCCTCGGTAACTAAGAGGGGACAACAGTCCGAAACGATTCGCGGGAGATGAAATAAACATGTTCAGGGCTGAGCTGGCGCCAAATTGCCGTCTAGGATGAAGATGCGGTCGGTGGCGTTAGCGCTCTTGATGTGCAGGGTTCCGGCGCCTTTGAGGCCCTTAAAGCTCCCTGTGCCGGAAACGATTTCCCAGAAGCCGTTGTCGTTGAGCTCAGGCTTGCCATCCTTGCCCGGCAGGAAGATCGCACGCACGGTCCACTTGATATAGGCCACGTTTCCTTCGCCCTTCGTGGCCACCAGGTAGCCACTGGGGTCACCCGAAACGCCTGGGACGATGTCGTGGCGGCCGAATTCGACGATGGAGGCTTCATTTAGAAGACCAGTTCCGGTCGCTGTGCCTTCGCGGCGGACCATCAGGACGAAGTGTCCGGAGCCATCTTTGAAGTCGAGCTTGATTTGCTCTTTGGGGACCATGGTGGCCTGCACGTTAAGCGGGGCGGCCATCGCAGCCGATCCCATGGCGAGGGTGGCCGCTATAACTGCTGCGGAGGCAAGTCGCAGGATGTTGGAATTTTTGATATGCATGGAAATGTCCTTTCGAGGTTGTTTACAGATATAACGACTAGAAGCGAGTTGTCAATTTCGTAAGCCAGGCGGGGGAGTGATCCACGAGCCAAGTCTCGACTGGCTTGTCCGCCCCCGAGAGGGTCATGACGGCCAGGACGATCATGATGGCGCCCAAGATCGTCTTTCCAGTCTTGCCCGCCTGCATGAGCTTGCCGCGCATCTTCATCATGGCCCCGCGACTGACGTAGGCGAGAGCGACCACCGGCAAGGCCGCGCCCAAGCCGAAGATGCCCATGAGCAAGGCGACCAGCGGCAGTTGCGAGCCTTGGCTGGCAAGGACGACGGCGGCTCCCAAGGTGGGGCCCACGCATGGACTCCACACGACGCCTAAAACGAGGCCGATGGTGAATTGCCCCCAAAGGCCGTCGAGCCTCATGCGCGAGATCAGCTTGTTTCCGGCGTCGCCGATGCCGGAGGTCGCCGATGCGAAGTGTTGCTGCAGGCTGCCCGAAATAAGCACGAGGCCCAGCAGTCCCAGGATGACGGCTCCGACGTTTCGAAATAGCGAGGCGTCGATGTCCAGAGCCGACCCGGCCCACGCCAGAGTCGTGCCGATGACGGCATAGGAAATTGCGAGGCCTCCCGCCAAGGCCAAGGGCGCCCGTGGATGGACGTTGGTCGCAGACCCCAGCAGGATGGGGATGATAGGCAGCACGCATGGCGAGAGCGTCGAAAGAAGCCCCGCCAGCAACCCAAAGCCGTAGGAGCCGAGTCCAAACTCCATTAGTTGACCGACTTCTTGATCAAGCCTTCAAGTCCTTCCGGTGAGGTGTCGCCAACGGAGCGGCCGACTTCCTTTGCGCCCTTGAAGGCCACCAGGGTGCTTTGCATCGTCACTTTGAACTTTTTAAGCGTGGGCTTGTTGGCGTCGAAGTCAATGGTCATGAGCGTCACGTCCTTGTAGGCGGGTTGTTTCATGAGTCCGTCGATGATGGGCTTTTGCTCCTTGC
Organism: uncultured beta proteobacterium; assembly: GCA_963793855.1. GTDB lineage: Bacteria > Pseudomonadota > Gammaproteobacteria > Burkholderiales > Burkholderiaceae_C > Polaromonas. Next base: position 1,193,813 of record CAWCBL010000001.1, on the reverse strand, counting down.
AGGTCGGGCACCAGGTCGCGCTGATATCGAGGACGACGGGTTTGCCTGAAGACGTGAGAGCGTCGAAGTCCTTTTGGTTGAAGGGTTTGATTTCACCAGCCATCGCCAGGGACATTAGCGAGAACAGGGCGATCAGGATGGTGGTTTTTGTGAATTTCATGGGATGGCTCCTAAAGGTGGCTAGGCGTTAGTGAGATGGTTTGAAAGACTTTTGTTGAACTTGGAGATAGGCCACGAGGCCGGCGAGCTCCTTGGAATCCCAGGCCAAGGGCTTGGCGGCCATGGGCATGACCATGCAACCTTGGATCATTTCGTCCAGATAGACAGTTTTGCGGCCCAATTGTTCCTTGGCCATGGCCACGGTGTGCGGATATGGTTTGGCGAAACTGGCCTGGAAGGCGCCATGGTTGGCGTGGCAGGTCGCGCAGGACATGCCGTTGGTGGAGAGCTTGACGTCGTTGAAGAGCTTTTCTCCGAGCGTGGCCTCCCCGGCCATGGGCTTGTATCCCGCGGGGCGGGTGATTTGAGCTCCCGCGTCGTCGGCCGCGAAGGCGGCGGGGGCGGCAACGAAAAGGGCAATAAGCAATGCTAGGGTGGTTTTAGGCATGGCGATCCTTGGTTTTGGGTGATTACCCCCACTAAGAGGCGGCGAGATGTCAAAACGGTTCGCCGAAAGCCAAATATTTTTTATTGGTCGCGTCGGGAGACGATGTCTTACAACCGCGGCCGTAAAAAATATTTACGCCTTGGCGAACCCAATCCCTGAAACGGATCCTCTTAGCTTCCGAGGTCGCAAATAGCGCCTTATATCCAACCACCATCAAGGAAACGCCATGAAGACATCTTTAAAGTTCGCAACCCTCGCCGCTCTGACGGCTGCCACCCTCGCATTGCCAGCCGCCGCCCAGGACATGAAGGACACCGTCAAGTGCAAGCCTAAAACAGGGATATCCAAATGCGGAGCCAAGAGTACCCCGAAGTGCGGACCTAAATGCGCTCCCAAGTGCGCCCCCAAGTGCGCTCCGAAGAACTAATGCCGCCGAGCCTGAAAGGGCGACAGTCCGCAGACGGCGATCATGCCGCCGGCCTGCGCTTGCTTGAAACCTATTCGAAACTGGCTCAGCGCGGGGAGCATTTGCTTGGGAGCCTGCTTGGCGGCCAAGCCCCGCGCGAATGGCGCCATTATCCGGAGGACGACGCGATCGACCAAGGCAGTGGGTTTCAGTGGTTCTATCACTCGCATTCTCCGCAAGATCGGCCGGGGTCGGCCGAGCATGGTCATATTCATCTGTTCGCACGTCGCAAGCTTTGGGCGCGGCGACTGCGATCAGCGAGCGAGTTGGCGTTTGCCAAACTGGCGGAAGGGGCCAATCCGTGGGTTAACACGCGCCACTTGCTGACCATTGGCTTCGACACCAAGGGCGTCCCCAATTCCATTTTCACGGTCAATAGTTGGGTCACCGGAGACTTGATGCTGTCGGCCCGGACCACAGTCACGTTGTTGGAGGAGATGGCTCTCGACACCGGCTACGAGCACATTGATGCGGTGATCGAATGCGTTGTGACGCTCTGCAAGCAAGAAATTCGAAGCCTTCTGGGTACTCGAGACCAAAAGTTGTTTAGCCGCAAAGCTCCCGGACTTCTGCAAGACGAAGGGTTGGAGCTGCTCTCGGAGATGGCTATCGACCTGGACGCCAAGTTGGTTCGCCGTTAACTGTGACCATGAACACTCTATTGTCAGAACCACCGAAGGCTGTACAGGAAATCGTCCACAGACACTGTGACTGACTTCCACATTGAATAACACTACGTTGCACTTTGGTGACTCACGGCTACTCAGAATCTTCGTACTGTCATTCACCCAGCCAAAACCGCTCGCTGCTGTCCAGGAAATCGTGCACATGAACCGTGATGGAGTCTTCGTTGAGTAGAACTACGCTGTACTGTGGCGGCTCATGGCTGCCCGGAATCTTTCCGGTGTCATCCAGCCTCAAGGCCACCTGATGGTTGGTGCCGCGCATCGTCGAAAACGGGATACCACGCCAGGAACCAAAGATGGGCCGATGGATGTGTCCGAAGAACAGGTGCTTGATGCGATGGGTGTGCCCCTCCAGCGCCGCTTGAAAAGGCTTGGTGTCCAGCAGTGCAATACGGTCCATGGAAGGAATGCCCAGAACAAAGGCGGGATGGTGCATGAACAACAACACCGGTTGGTCGTCCTCAGCCAGCCGGTCGGCCAGCCACTGGGCCCGTTGTTCGCACAACACACCGTAGCTCACGCCGGGCTCATTCGTGTCCAGGAAGATGCCGCGGTATTGGCCGACGGGAGCCTCATACTGAACAAACCCGTTCGCATCGGTCTGAGCATGCGGAAAGAATTCCCTGAAATTTGCTCGGTTGTCGTGATTGCCCAGGATGAGCAGGACAGGCATTGACAGGCGGCCCAACTGCTCGGCCAGCTGGCGGTAGGCATCTCGATGACCCAGATGGGCTAAGTCCCCCGTGACCACGCACAACTCGGCGTCGGAATGGTCCTGAATGACGCTATCCAGGCAACGGGCAAGTCGTCTGCAGGGGTCCAGCCCATAAAGGGCTTGTCCCTGCTCGACGAGGTGTGTATCCGTGATATGGATGAATTTCAGCACAACTCGTCCCCTGATTAGCGCGGCAACAAAGCTTGCACGGCTTTGCTCATATCGGCCAGAGCGACTTCAGGCTGGGCCTCTTTCGATACCACAGTTTGAAGGCGGTCCTTGATGACATCCGTTATCTTGATGCCGTTTTCGCCTGGGAATGCGTACCAACCGGTCAAAAGGGGTAGTTGCTTGACGGCAGTGAGGTGATTCGGGTTTTGCTCATAAAACGGCTTGAGCATATTGGGGTCGTTCGCAGGAATTGTGTTGGCAGGGAAATAGCCCGTCGCCTTCACCATGGCAGTGGCGCCAAGGGGGCCCGTGGCGAACTTGATATATTCCCATGCAGCTTTCTGCTTGGCAGGGTCCTTGGCAAACATCATCGCCACATTGCCACCTGCAGGCAGTCGACCATCTTTCTGGATGGGCATGCGTGCCGTGCGCAAATCAAACCGGTTCCCCACCTGTTTGGTGATAATGCCCAAGCGCGAAGTGGAGGTCGACAGGACAGCCAGGTTACCGGAGATGAAATCTTGTGTGGCCGCAGAAGTCGAGATGTTACGCATCTCACCGTCCTGGGCGACCTTGGCAAGGGTATTGATTGCAGCTTTTCCTGCGGCGCCATCGAAGGCCACCCTTTTTTCGTCCGGGGTCAGCATCGAGCCACCATTGGAGAACACCAGCGCTTGCCACATCCAGTTGCCCGTGATTTCCCAGTCCAGGTGCATGCTGTAGGTCCCCGGATTGGCTGCCTTGGATTTCTTGGCAACGTCAATGATGCCGTCCCAAGTCGAGGGGAAATGCTCAGGATTCACGCCAGCTTTGCGGACCAGGTCGGCATTGAAATACACAATGGGGGTTGACAGCGAGAAGCCGATGCCGACTTGCTTGTTCTTGACTTGACCCAGTGAGAGCAGCGCCTTGTCATAGCCCATCCTGGCCCAGTCTTTTTCTGCGTTGATAAAGGGCGTCATGTCGACGGCGATGCCTCGGTCGACAAAAACACGCTGACGATTCAGACCTTGGTAGGAAACGTCGGAGAGCTGGTTGGTGACGGCCTGACGCAAGGACTGCTGGGCAGACCCTTCATAGTCCGTCGTGGCGGCGCGAAACGTGACCTTGTATTGAGGAAACTTTGCCATAAAGTCTTTGGCAATTTTTTCATGCACTTCCTTGAAAACGTCGGCATAGGCGTAGTCGACCACAATTTCAGTTTGTGGCTGGGCTTGTGCCATCCCACAGGCCAGCAGAGTAGCGGCGGCGATGGATTTCAGAAAAATTCGTTTCATGAGGTTTACTCCTTAATTAACTAACCTTTGACGCCAGTGAGCGTCACACCTTCAATAAAGCGCTTTTGCGCTGCGATAAAGAACAGAACCAACGGCGCGGTAATCAGCACGGTGCCTGCCATCAAGGGGCCGTAATTGGTGCCGGCCTCTTCGTTGCGGAAAAACATGGTCCCGAGTGGCGGCGTTGCAAGTTCGGGTGATGAGATGACAAGCAGCGGCCAGAAGTAGTCATTCCAGTGCCAGACCACTGAAAAAATGGAGAACGCAAAGAGGGCCGGAATTGCAGTCGGCAGCATGACCCGCCAGACAAGCTCCAACTCGCTCATGCCGTCCAGGCGCGCGGCATGGACCAGGTCGTCGGGCACGGTACGAAAGAATTGCCGCATCAGGAAGATGCCAAAGGCCGAGATGGAGAACGGCACAATCAGGGCCGACATGGTGTTCAGCAGACCCAGGCGGTGCAGCATCACGTAGATGGGAATGGCCGTGGCCTGATGAGGAATCATCAGTGCCAGGAGTACCAGGCGCCAGGCCCAGGTTTTTCCACGAAACTCCAGCTTGGCAAAGGCGTAAGCGGCGGGCAGGGCCACCAATATCTGCAACACCAGAATGGCGGCGCAGACGACGACGCCATTCCAGAGATAACGCAGAAGGGGCACCTTGGTGAGGGCTAGCGTGTAGTTTTCAACCAATGCCAGCCTGCTTGGCAACAAAGAGAGCTCCCTGCTGAAAATTTCATCTGCTGGCTTGAGGGACGTCAGCACCATCCAGATAAATGGCATGAGGAACAGGACCGCCCCTGCCATCAAGACCAGATGGCGCACGCTGCGGAACAGGTTGGATGGGCGTTTCATCAGTAGTGCGTCTTTCGTTCCATGGTTGCGTGCTGCAGCTGGGTCAGGAAAAAGATTCCGGCAATAAACACAACCGTCATGGCGCTGGCGTAGCCCATGCGGAAGAAGCTGAAACCTTCTGAATAGATGGTGTGGAGCAAGACTTCGGTGGCCTTGTTGGGCCCGCCCTTGGTTAGCACGTGCACTGTGTCGAACACCTGCAAGGCCCGGATGGCGCAGACGGTGACCACAAAGAGCGTGGTCGGTCCGAGCAGGGGCCACGTGATGCGCCGGAAGCGGTCCAGGGGATGTTCGATGCCATCCAGAGCGCCAGCGTCACGGATGTCCTGGGGGATGCTTTTGAGTCCTGCCAGAAACAGGACAAGGGCCAGTCCGGACATCTGCCAGATGCCAATGGCAGCCAGAGAGTAAAGCGCGAGTTGGCTGTCATTGAGCCAGTTGTGTGGCTCCATGCCCACCAGCTCGAGCGCCTGGTTGACCAGACCAACATTGGGGTGCAGCAGAAATTGCCAAACGACCGCCATGGCAATCATTGTGGAGGCCACTGGCATGAAGAAAGCCGTTCTGTAGAAACCCCGGAGTTGGGTGTCTGATTCAATCAACAGAGCCGCCCCCAGTCCGATGGCAATCGAGCCCAAGGTCACCACAACCAGATAGAGCAGTGTGTTGGCAAGCGACTTGCGAAATACCGTGTCGGTCCAAAGCTCGCGGTAGTTTGTCAGTCCGACCCAGTCCAGAGTGGCGGCGCCAAATTGCCAGTCGGTGAAGGACATGACCGCGACGATGGCGACAGGTACCACCAGCAGCACAAGGATAAGTACAGTGGCTGGCGTGAGCAACAGTGCGGTGTGAAACGGATTGACTCGCATGTTCCTGCCTCAGGCGGCTTCGCTCATTAAATACGGGAGGGGTTCAAACGCCATGCGCTGACCATCAGCATCGAACAGATGAATGTCGCCAAAGGGCACCGAAACCCGAAGGGTCTGACCCACCCGAATCGCTTGGCTGTTGGCGGGAAAGCAAAAGACAGAGGTCTCTTCGGTACCGTCAACCTGGAGTGATGCAATTTGTTCGGCGCCGGTGTATTCCACGCTCACCACCATGCCTTGAACTTTTATTCCATCCACGGACCCCAGAGACCCCGCCTGGGGTCTGAACGCAATACGACAGGGCCCAGTCTTGCCGTGTGAATGGCCGACCTGCCGGCCTTGTGCCGACACGACGCCATTGGCGCTGACTTCACCATCGAGCAAATTGATGCGCGGCGCCCCGACAAAGCGAGCGACGTCGAGGTTTGCAGGCCGGTTGTAAATTTCTTCGGGTGTTCCGAGTTGCAAGATGCGACCCTCACGCATCACGGCCACCCGATCCGACATGGACATGGCTTCATGCTGGTCATGGGTGACGTAGATGAACGTCACGCCCAACTGGTCATGGAGCTGACGGATTTCCGCGCGTAGGGCCTGACGCAAGTTGGCGTCGAGGTTGGACAGCGGCTCGTCAAATAGGAAGACTGCGGGGTGGCGCACCATGGCGCGTGCCAGCGCCACGCGCTGCCGCTGGCCGCCGGACAGTTGTGCGGGCTTTCGTTCCCAAAGCCCATCAATGCCAAGGCTCTGCGCGACCTTATGGGCACTCGCTTCGGCCTCTGCTTTTATATGACGAGTGTTGGCCGAGAAGAGTTTCGCTCCAGGCAGTCGACCCCAAAAATTGAGGCCCCGCATCAGCAGAGGTGTGCAAATATTGCCGCCTACGGTCATGTGCGGGTACAGGGCGTATGACTGGAACACCATGGCGCAGTCGCGCTGACTGGGGGACAACGCCAGCAGGTCGCGCTCGCCCAACCGAATCGACCCCGAATCTGGCTGGTCCAACCCTGCAATCAATTTAAGCAAGGTGGATTTGCCACAACCCGAAGAGCCCAACAGCGTCAGGAACTCACCATCCTTGACAGTCAGGTCCAGTCCTTTGAGGACCTTGGTGCTGCCGAATTGTTTGGTGAGTCCGGAAATATGAATATCTGCCATGTCAAGCTTCCTCGGTTGCCGATAGTCGGCCGAGCACCCAGCTTGTGAGCTGGTCGTAGCCACTGAAATTCAAAACGTTGGGGAGCAGGTCACTGGGTTGCCCTGCATAACCGCCGAGGTGAGCTGCGAAGCGAACCTGCGACAGTTGGGAGCAAGAGGCGTCCATGTAGGAGTCGCCGACAAACAAGGCTTCTGCGGCCGATAGTCCCATACGCTCCAGAACCAATAGCAGAGGGTCTGCGGCGGGCTTTGGCATTGGTGCATCCCCAATTCCTACGATGGTGTCAAAGAAGTTGGCGATGGATGCCGACGTCAGCAGAACATGAGTCGAGGCACGGTCCCGATTGGTACAGATGCCCAGCTTCAGGCCCTGTGATTTCAGTATCGCCAATGCATCTGACACGCCGGCAAACAAGGGAGCGGTCGACAACCAGCGCTGCCCGTAATGGGCCATGTACTCGTTTTCGAGTTGAGTCGCCGCAACCGCATCGACGGGAGCCGATTGCAGGGCGATGGCCTGGCGAAACATGGGCCGCAACCCTTCGTTGAGCGCTGACCGCAAGAGTGACATCGAAACTTCGTGCATACCGGCTTGCGCAAGCACGTCGTTGGCAGCAGCCGACAGCGAGGGCAATGTATCAAACATAGTGCCATCGACATCAAAAATTACTGCTCTCAATTGAGCGTTTTTGTTCATAAGACGAATATTACGAACATTTAATGTCAATTTAATGACTGATCTTTTCTCTTTGTAGCGGCTTTTTATGTTCGATAGTGTTCGTTTCTGGTTTCTAATAGGTTAAATCTTCACCACAGGAAACGCATGCTGAAAGCCGCTCGCCACAAGGAAATCGTTACCCTGCTTCATAGCGGCGGGGTCGTTGAGGTCAACGCTTTGGCCAACAGGTTTCAAACCTCGCCTATTACGATTCGGCGTGACCTTATCGAACTCCACGAACGAGGATTGGTTGAGCGCACGCGTGGAGGGGCGGTCTCTGGGGAGGTTATTGCCGAGGGTTGGGCTCGCTACGAAAGCATCAGCTACGCGGAACGCGAGCGCGAGAATGTTCGAGAAAAACGGGCGATTGCTGAGCTTGCTGCGCAGCATGTTTCCGATGGTGACTGCATTTTGGTAAATGCTGGCACGACATCACGGCATTTTGCTGAGGCCTTGCGTGGCCATCACAATCTGCATGTCGTGACCAACGGTTTGACGGTTGCGATGGAGTTCGCAAGAAGTCAGAACGCTTCCGTCTATCTGTTACCCGGCACCGTTGACTTCAAGAAAATGGCATCGGTTTGTCGTCCAGGTCCCGGCACGTTTGACGACATCACTGTTCGTGCGGCGTTTCTCGGCGTCAATGGCATCTCGCCTTCGGGTGGTATCGCCATGTTGTCCCAAGAGGAAGCTGCCATGAACCGAGCTTTCATCGAAGCAGCCCAGACTGTCAACGTCATGGTGGACTCGTCGAAGTTCCACTCTCAGGCCATCTTCAGGATTGCCCATCTGGACAAAGTTACCCGCATCATCACGGATGCGGGCATCGACCAGGGGATTCGAGAGGAACTCCAAAAGTTGAGCGTAGAAGTGCTTGTGGCATCTCCGGATGATGCTTCGTCTTGAGACAAGCTCAGAAGATAGCTTGACCAGTTTTCTCTGAAACACCGAGTGACTGCGAACGGCCGGGTGCGGGTTCTTGTCCCCGTGAATTCATCGCCATATTGCCAACGGTCAAGATGCCGAGGTCAATGTCTGGTTTGGAGTTGGCAGCTTGAATAGGTGCAGGTCAGCAGCCAGTCTTCAGCGGGTACTCAGCACCATGCGTCTGACCGTCCGATGTTTGTCGATCTGTACCGGTAACTATTTTTAAGATATTCGAAGATGGACGGACGACTTGCGCGCATTTGTGCCCGCCCACATCCCGCCACGACCGCCGTGAGCTGGCGCAGGCTCGCGCGAACACCAATCAATAGCCTCCCTGGAGACAGTGCTGGTCATCACCGTAATGTTGGCCTCACATGGTCAGCGAGAACCGGCCCAGCTGGTCGGCTACACCGGAATACGCGCCATTGCACATCGGCTAAAAAAGATGCGATGGTTCATCCCATTTACACCTGAATTGCCTACGGCACTCATCGAAAAAACCGGACATCGTGGCCGCGTGCGTTGCTATAAACGCTTAATTGAAATGGACTAATAGCATCCAATTGGACGTACTTAGCTGACGTCCATTTCTAGCACTTCGAACTTCGGGCGACGCTTGTAAGTCATTGATTCACAAGGATCTTGGATGCATTTTTTGCGGAAGGGTCTGGATTCCTACCCTCTCCGCCAGTAGGCTAGTAAATATGGGCCTTCGGGCCTATTTTTACGTCTACGCCCATCAATGTAGAGAGATTTTTTGGGAAGTAGTCAAGCGATACAAGTCTAAAGCCCCTTAGATTTGAAGCCCCAATTACTTTAGACAACCCAAAGAAACCCAGTACGTCGACTGGGTAGTTCTTGTTTGAGTTCAACCCTATCCTGGCTTTCCGCTTTTCGCGGGCAAGTGCATCGGCTTCGCCGTTGCGGTAGCGCGGTATCCATCGCAGGCTTGCATGGTCGAACGAATTGAATAATGTGCGAGTATTCTTTGAATACGGAGGCCAGTCATGCAACGGGCTTGACCTGCGCACCGCCGAGTTGTTCAACGAGGACACTGATGTCGCAATGAACAGGCAGTACGGGCGCACCGCTTGAAGCGTTTGCCTTACGGCTGGACCATGCCACCGGCATGGCGCGGGCCGTTCAGATCAGATTGCGCATCGCCCGCGCCGTCTCCTGCAATACAGGCAGGACACGAGCCACGGCGTCTTCGCTGCTTTCATGCCCTATGGGCATGGTGACATTGAGGGCGCCAACCAAGTCGCCCCGGCGGTCGATCAGGGGCACGGCCACACCCCGGCAGATGAGCTCCAGCTGCTGCTCGGAAATGGCCCAGCCCTGAAGGCGGATGCGAGTCAGCTCAATGCGCAGGCGGTCCTTGCTGGCAATGGTGTGTGATGTGTAGGCCTTGAGTTCGTGGTTTGTGAGCCAGTTCTCCAGCCACGCCGGCTCACGCAGCGACAGCATCAGCATGCCCGCGGCCGTCACCTGCGCCTGCACACGCGAGCCCAGGACAAAGCCGGTGTTCATGCTGCGGTTGGTGCCGTTGCGGGCGATGTACACGATGTCGTCACCGTCCAGCACGCTCACGTAGGCAATCTCCTGGGTGCCTGCAGTGACTCGCTGCAAAAACGGCTGCACGATGCGCGGCAGGCGCGCTGATTCCAGATACGACTGCCCCAGTCGCAACACCCGAGGGGTGAGCCAAAAAAGTTTTCCATCGGTGGCGACATAACCCATGTACCCCAGGGTCAGCAGGTAACGGCGTGCCGCGGTACGGGTCATGCCGCAGCGCTCCCCGGCCTGGCTGGCGGTCATGCGCGGGTTGGCATCGTCAAATGCCTCGATGATGGACAGGCCTTTTTCAAGGCCGGCAATCCAGTCGCGCTTGTCTAGCACTGGGCCAGTGGGTAGGGAGGAAGGCGATGAAAGAAAAGAGGAGGGCATTGGAAAACTCGGGTGTTCTAGGAACTGATCTGGCTTGGAAGAAACCCTGAATACGATCGATCATCGATCATATGTGTTCGATTATCGAACTTTATCCCGGAATGTTTCTTTTAAAAGGCATTTTGAATCGTTAAAGTTCGCCTCGAAATGCAAATTATGAACGATCACCGATCAATAGTGCTAACTACTCTTGGCGATATGCCCGAGGTCACAGGTAGCACAGATATCTACCTGATCCTGGGCGATCCGGTGGAGCCGGTGCGTGCGGCGCGACGCCGGCTTTCTGCGCGAAAAAGTCCATCCCTCTGTCCTGAAAGCGGATATTCGCCGCCCCGTGCAGGCCCGGCACGCTTTTGCCAGCGTCTGTCTTCATTCCCATCCTTATCAGCCACGCGAAGAGATACGCTCATGCACCAACGATTAACCCCTAAATTAATAGCAGCATGCGCACTATTGGCGGGGGCTAGTGCCTGTTTTGGCCGAAAAATAATCACCGGGGCGGAGTTCTCCAGTGACGGCGCTGCAGCAGCGCCGGCAAAGAAGTAAAGGCCGGCTACGGAGGCAAGATCATGACCGACTTTTTCCAACTCTTGATAAGCGGCCTGGCCACGGGCGCCATTTACGGCCTGGCAGCGCTGGGTTTTACCTTGCTCTGGCAGGCCAGCGGCACCATCAACTTTGCGCAGGGTGAATTTGTCATGCTGCCCGCATTCATGATGCTGGGCTTTATGTCGCTGGGCGCACCCCTCGTGGTGAGCTTCGTGTTCTCCGTGGTGCTGGCTGTCGTCGTGTTGGGCTGGGTGTTCAAGCGCGGCATTGTGGACCCACTGTTCAAGTACGGGATGATGCCAATTGTGGTGGCCACCATCGGCTTGTCGATTGCCATGCGTAACGGTGTGCGGGCCGGCTTCAGTGCCGAGGCGCATCCCTTTCCCAGTTTATTTTCCGACAAGTTATTCAACATTGCAGGTGTTACCGTCTCGCTATCCGATGTCGGCACCTTCGTACTGGCCCTGGCACTGGTGCTGGCAACGCAAGCCTTCATGACCAAGACGGTTACGGGTCGTGCCATGCAAGCGGTGGCGCAAAACACCGAGAGTGCCGCGGTGCTGGGCATCAACGTGCCCCGTATGATTTTCTATGCTTTTGCCATCAACGCCGTGCTCGCCGTCGCCGCTGCACTGCTGGTGACGCCCACCTACCTGGCCAAGTTTGACATGGGGGAGTCGCTTGGCAACAAAGCCTTTTTTGCAGCCATCATCGGGGGCTTCAACAACTCACGCGGTGCACTCCTGGGCGGTTTGATTGTGGGTGTATGCGAGAACCTGGCAGCAGCCTACATATCCCCTGCCTACAAAGATGCGGTGGCACTGGTGATCTTCATGATCGTGATCCTGTTCAAGCCGCAAGGTCTGCTTGGCAAAAAGGAAGAGCGCAAGGTATGAAAAAAATTACTCTTATTTCCACCGCAGTCAGCGCCTTGCTGCTGTTGGTGGCGCCACAATTTCTCAAGAACTACGGTATCTATCTGCTGACCTACTGGTTGATTTTCATCATCGCCACCATGGGTCTGAATTTGACGGTAGGTTACGCCGGGCAAAAATCGCTGGGTCATGCTGCTTTCTTCGGCATTGGTGCCTATACCGTGGCGATATTGATGAAAGCCGGCTTCAGTTTCTGGTTGGGGTTGCCACTGGCAGCCGCCGTCTGCTTCTTTGTCGGCATTGCGCTGGGGTTTCCTGCCCTGCGCGTGCAGACCATCTACCTCGCCTTCGCCACTCTGGGTTTCAACACGGCGGTCTGGCTGGTGATGCGCAACGAAGAGTGGCTTACCGGTGGCACCTATGGCATCAACGGCATTGCCCGGCCCGAAATCCTGGGCCGGTCACTGGAAGGCAACCTGGCCTATTACTATTTCACGCTGGGTGTCACCGTGCTGATGGCCTCGCTGCTGTGGGGCCTGTTGCGCAGCCCCTGGGGCAAGGCCTTCACTGCCTTGCGCGACAACCCCATCCGGGCTGAGAGCCTGGGCGTTGACATACGCAGCTACACCTTGCTGAGCTTTGCCATTGGCGCCGTCTACGCGGGCGTCGCCGGAGCCCTGTTCGCGTGCCTCGTGCAGTTCATCGAACCCGCGCCGTTCACGGTGAGCGCCTCCATCATGATGTACTTGATGGTGGTGGTAGGTGGGCCCGGTTACTTCCTGGGCCCGGTGCTGGGTGCGGCCGTGGGCGTCATCCTGCCCGAGTGGTTGCGCTTTGCCCAGGCTTGGTACCTGTTTGTCTTTGGTGCGGCGGTGGTGCTGTTGATGATCTGGCTGCCGGATGGTTTGCTGAGCATCCCGGACCGCCTGCGCGCCAAGAAGCAAGCCAAGCGGGACTCGGCAGCCCGTGCCGCCACCGCGCAATCGGCCGCCAGGAACATGGGAGCCAAGGCATGACGTACGCCCACCATTACGAGCGGTCCTCTGATCAACCGGTGCTCAAAGTCACGGGCCTGAAAAAATCCTATGGCGCCATCCAGGCCGTCGGCGGCGTGAGCTTCGCCGTACAACCCGGCGAGATATTCGGGGTGATCGGCCCCAACGGCTCCGGCAAGACCACTTTGTTTAACAGCATGTTGGGCCAGATCACACCCGACGCGGGCAAGATCGAACTCAACGGCGAAGACGTTACATCCTGTGGCCCTCTCGAACTCAATCGCCGGGGTGTCGGCCGTACGTTTCAGACCCTGCAGGTGTTTGGCAAGATGAGCGTGCGCGACAACCTGATCGTCGCCGCGCAGGAGCACTCAGGGTCCATGTTCAGCCGCATGTTCGCCCCTGGCGATTCTGGCCTGGGGAGTAAGGCCGATGCGCTGATTGACCAGTTCCGCATCCGCCACGTGGCAGACAAGAAGGCCGGTGAGCTCAGTTATGGCCAGCAAAAGCTGGTGGACATTGCCATGGCGTTCATGAGTGAGCCGGACCTGGTGCTGTTGGATGAGCCCTGCGCCGGGGTAAATCCAAGTCTGGTCGGCGGTATTTCCACGCTGCTCAAGGAGCTCAATCGCAACCCGAAAATTGGCAGAAAAAGCTCATTTGTGGTGATTGAACACAACATGGACTTCGTGATGGACCTGTGCCACCGCATCATGGTGATGGTGGAAGGCAAAGTAATGGCCATCGGAACACCGGCTGAAATCAGGGCCAACAAACAGGTGCTCGACGCCTATCTCGGGAGTTGATCATGGCCGATGAAATTTGTATTGAATTCGTTGATGTGGTCGCAGGCTACAAGGACTTCATGATCCTCAACAACCTGTCGTTCAGGGCCAAGCGCGGCACCATCACCCTGCTGCTCGGGCCTAATGGCGCGGGCAAGTCGACCGTGCTCAAGACTCTCTTTGGCCTGCTCAAGCCACGCCAGGGCCAGATACTGCTGGACGGTGTGGACATCGGCGGGGCCACACAGAAATCCTTGCTGGCTCAGGGCATCGCCTTTGTGCCCCAGGGCCGCAACCTGTTTGGCCAGCTCACGGTGTACCAGAACCTGGAGCTGGGCGGCATCACCTTGGGTATGAAGACCACCCATGAGCGCATTCCCGAGGTGCTGGAGTTTTTCCCGCGCGTCAAGGAGCGTATGAACTCCATGGCCTCGGCTCTGTCGGGTGGTGAGCAAAAGCAGCTGGAGATTGGCCGGGCTCTGTTGTTGCGCCCCAAGGTGCTGCTGATTGACGAGCCCTCCATCGGCCTTTCGCCGTTGGTGGTGCAGGACGTATTCAGGCTGCTGCGCAAGTTGGCCGATCAGGGGACGACGGTGCTGATGGTGGAACAAAACGTCAAAAGTGCGCTTCATATTTCGGATGAAGCCATTGCGCTGGAGTCGGGTCGACTGGTGTTGCAAAAGCCGGCATCCGAACTCTTGGCTGATCCTCATATCGAGCGCCTGTTCCTCGGTGGCGCGCATGCAGAACCCGCAGCAGCTGGCGCTGTTGCTGCCTGAATTTTCAGGGTCATCCAGGAGTAAACGACATGTCGACATCAAAGCAGAATACCGAGACGGTCACGGCGCTGAGCGCCAACCGCGAATCCATTGTCGATCCCGCCAATCCGCTGGGCATGGAGGGCATCGAGTTCATTGAATACGCCACATCGCGGCCGCAAGCCTTGGGGCAGGTGCTGGAGACCATGGGTTTTCATCCCATTGCGCGGCATCGTTCGCGTGAAATCCTGCTGTACCGTCAGGGTGAGATCAACGTGATCGTCAACGCACATTCGGCCGGGCTAGCCCCTATTGCCGACCTGAGCGACAAGCCGGTGATCGCTGCGGTGGCTTTGCGTGTGCGGGATGCTGCAGCAGCCTATCGGCGTGCACTGGATCGGGGGGCTTGGGCGGTGCCGGCCCGGGTCGAGGTGATGGAGTTAAATATTCCCGCCGTGCATGGTGTGGGTACCAGTCGGATTTATTTTGTAGATCGTTACAAGGAATTCTCGATTTACGACGTGGACTTCACGCCTATTCCAACGGTGGATCAGCATCCCCCTGCGGTGGCGGGCTTGCACTTTTTCGGCTTGGTCCAGTACATCGGCAATTACCGCACGGACGACTGGACCGAGTTCTATCATGAGCTGTTCGGCTTCTCGGCGCTGCCGGTTGAAGAACACCTTGGCATTTTGCCCAAAGGCCGAATTTTGCGCAGCCCCTGTGGCGGGGCTGCCCGCTTTTATCTGCAGTTGATCGAACCCGAACCGGGCGTGCTGGATGTAGAAGACGACGAGTGCTTTCAGCGCATGGGTTTGGGAACGCCTGATGTGCCCGCCACGGTGCGCCAGCTTCGTGAGCGCGGGGTTGAGTTTGTGCAGGCCAAAAGCGCCGAGTCTGAGACACGGGGTGCGCTCACACGCACCACCCTGGGTAGCGTCATGTTCGAGCTGGTTCATGACCCACGGGCTGACAGCCAGGAGTAGCCGTCATGAGTCACTACCAGGGCAATATGGATGATTTCGGGATGGACACCATCTCGCTGGCCGGGCCACTCGAAGCCAAATTGAAAGCAGTGGGTGAGGCCGGATTCACCCAGATCATGCTGGCCGCGCGTGACCTGGTGGGGCATCCCGACGGCTGGGAAGCTGCCGTGCAGGTGGTCAAACGCAGTGGGCTTCGGGTCACAGGCTTCCAGGTGCTGCGCGACTTTGAGGGCCTGTCGGGTCATCTGCATGACTACAAGGTTGATATAGCGAAGTCCATGCTGGAAATGTGCCATGCACTGGGTTGTCACTTGCTGCTGATGTGTTCCAGCACGTCAACCCACGCCACCGGCGAGGCCGATGCCCTGGTGCGCGATCTGCGCAAACTGGCAATACTGGCCATTCCCATGAATATTCGGGTCGCTTATGAAGCGCTGTCCTGGGGGCGAACGGTGAATGAGTTTCCGCAGGCGTGGGACATCGTGTGTCAGGCTGACATGCCCAACCTGGGTCTGGGCTTCGATTCGTTTCACATGTTTGCGACCAAGACATCACTGGATGAGCTGGAGATGATCGACCCCGACAAAATATTCCTCGTGCAGCTTGCTGACTTTATGTGGAATGAAATCAAGACGGTCGAGGAGCGCATCAGCACGGCACGGACTTTCCGGGTTTTTCCCGGCGAAGGCGTGCACAGCGAAGCACTGGCCGCTCTGGTACTCAAACTGCATCAATTGGGGTACCGGGGCGACTACAGTTTTGAAGTCTTCAATGACGACTACCAGCAAATGCCACTGGCCATCGTGGCGCAGCGGGCAAGGCGCGCGGCCTTGTGGCTGGGCGAAGATGTGCTGCGGCGTTCGGTGCCTTTGCCCAACCAGATCCGTCTGAAAAAACGGATGCTGGGTTGACAGGAATGACACGCGTATGAGCAGCCTATTTGATGAGTTTTTATCGACCCCGGAAGTCATCCAGGTCTTTAGCGAGCGGAATTTTCTCGCGGCGATGCTTCGTTTTGAAGCGTCATTGGCGCGCGCCCAGGCGGCCGCCGGTCTGATACCTGAAACTGCGGCCCAGTCCATTATCGGCACGTGCAAGGTCGATTTGTTTGACGTGACCAAGATCGTGCGTGAGAGCGCGCGGGCCGGTAGCGTTGCGATCCCGCTCGTCAAAACTCTGAAAGAAACGGTCAGCCTGTTCAATCCGAAGGCGGCGCAGTTTGTCAGTTTCGGATGCACCAGTCAGGATGTAATTGACACCGCCATGGCGTTGGTGACCCGCGAGGCTCTGGCATTGATTCGGTCTGACGTGAAAAAGATAGTGGCGGCGCTGCTCAGTTTGGCTGAGCAGCACGCGGACACCCCGATTCTGGCTCGCACCCTGATGCAGCCCGCTTGTGTGACCAGCTTTGGCTTGACATGTGCGGGCTGGGCAGCGCCGCTGGTGCGCAGTCTGCAACGCATGGAAGGTGTGGCATCCAACGCCTTGCAACTGCAGCTGGGCGGCACGGTTGGCACGCTGGAAAAAATGCAGGACAAGGGACCGGATATAGCCGCCAGGATGGCGCAGGATTTGTCGTTGGGCGAGCCTGTGGCTTGTTGGCACACGCAGCGCGACCAGTGGTTCGCGCTGGGCTGTGAATTGGGCTTGCTCACGGGCAGTCTGGGAAAACTGGCCAAAGACATTGTGTTGATGAGCCAGTTTGAAGTCGGTGAGCTGGCCGAACCGATTGAGGCGGGGCGCGGCGGCCCGTCTGGCATGCCGCACAAGCACAACCCGGTGGCCTCCATGGTCGCGCTGGCGGCGGCGCAGCGGGTTCCCCAGCGGGTAGCGGCCCTGCTGGCTGCCATGCCCCAGGAGTTTGAGCGGGCGCTGGGTGCCTGGCAGGCCGAGTTGGCTGAATGGGCGCAACTGGTGATGGCTGTTCATGGCAGCGCCCGCGCCATGGCCTTGGCCTTGGCCGGCCTGCAGGTGAATCAGAAGCGCATGCGCAGCAATCTGGATGCCGTGCGTGCCAGCCTGCCAAAAGCGGCCGCTGAGGAATGGTTCAACCCCGATCTGGCACAGCACGCGGCGCGCATGACTCGCATCCAGTTGGCCGCCTTGCATGCTAAGGAGTTGCCGTGCTGACCCGTATTTTCTCTGACATTTTTCTGCAGTATTTTTGTGGCGTCTTGTGGAATGGCAGCGGCTGAGTGCACGTTTCATTTCCTGGTTTTACTCAAGATGTTTATCGCGACCGTGCTTTGCGCTTTGGGGACATAAATCCAGCGCTGGAAAATGAAATCGAGCGGACCGCCTGTCCGGCATTTTGAGAGTAATGGAGGGCACTTTGTGCGGGAAAACCTACCTGCTGCCGCATTTTGATTTGGGTATGAAACCGTGCCGCACAGCATTCTGCTGGCGCATACATTTAAAAACTGGAGACATATATGAAACGATTCACCGCTGCGCTGCTACTTGGCGCTTCATCCCTTGCCTTTGCACAGCAGGTACCCATTTATGGACTGGTCGAACTCAGCGGTACCGGCGCCACTTCAGGGACCAACTTTGACAACGGCATCAAGCTGGCCGTCAAGGAGATCAATGCCGCCGGCGGCATTCTGGGCCGCAAGATCGACTACGTCTCGAATGACACCCAATCCAATCCCGGCATTGCCAAGTCATTGGCGCAAAAGGCCGTGGATCAAGGGGCCTATGTGGTGATGGGCCCGGTGTTTTCCGGCTCCATCATCGTCAGCATGGCGGAAACCCGTCGCGCGGAGATCACCAACTTCACGGGCGGGGAAGCCGCCAACATCACCCAGCAAGGCAATCCGTATATTTTCCGCACCAGTTTCACCCAGGCTTCAGCCATGCCCAAGGTGGGCCGCTACATCAGCGACAAGACCAAGATCAAAAAACTGGCCGTGATTTACGTGAACAACGACTTCGGCAAAGGCGGCCTGGACATGATCAAGAAGGCGCTGGACAAGTCGAGCGTCAAGGTCATTGCCGAGATCTCCACCGATCCTGGCCAGGTTGACTTCTCCTCGGCCGTGATCAAGGCCAAGCAAAGTGATGCCGACGGCCTTTTCATGTACACCAATGAGGAAGAGTCGGCCCGGGCACTGCGCGAATTGCGCAAGCAGGGGTACACCAAGCCGGTGATTGGCGAGACGACGCTGACCAGCCAGAAAGTCATCGAACTGGCAGGCGAATCGGCCAATGGTGCGATTGCCCATGTCGGCCTGACAGCAGATGCGCCGCAACCGTTGATCAAAAAATTCAACGAGGCATTTTTGCGCGAGTACAAGTACAAGACCGACCACAACGGGCTCAAGGGTTATACCGGCATGTATGTGGTCAAGGCCATGACCGAGAAGATCGGCAAGTTCGACAGCAAGGCGCTGGCTGCTGCTCTTAAGGGCGTGTCGCTGTCTGCCAAGGACTATCCTGGCATCCTGATGGATGTGTCGTTCGACCAGAACGGCGACCTCGACCGCGAGAGTTTCATGACCCGTGTGGAAAATGGCAAGCAGGTGATCTTTGAGACGGTGCCTGCGTTGGGTCGCAAGTAAGAGATTGCGAAAAGCAGGAAAGACCGAACTATGAGTAACGACAAGAAATTTGGACTGGCCGGGGTCATGGGCTGGCCTGTATCGCACTCCCGCTCGCCCACGCTACATAACTACTGGATCAAGCATTACGGCTTGACCGGGGCTTATGTGCTGCTGCCGGTAGAGCCCGGCAATTTGCCGGCGGCCTTGAAGGGCTTGAGCGCCTTGGGGTTTGCGGGCTGCAATGTGACCCTCCCGCACAAGGTGGCGGCCATGCAGCTGGTGGACCGGGTGGATCCGGTGGCCCGCCGCATTGGCGCCATCAATACCATCGTGGTGGAAAAAGACGGCTCGCTCAGCGGGTTCAATAACGACGGTTTTGGCTATATCCAGAGCCTGCTCGATGCCCAGCCCGATTGGCGCGTTGATGCCGGTCCGATCATGGTACTGGGAGCCGGCGGCGCGGCGCGTGCCGTGGTGGTCAGTCTGGCCGAACGCGGCGCCAAGGAAATCAGGCTCTGCAACCGCTCGTTTGGGAAGGCGCAGGACCTGGCCCGGGAGTTTGGTGCGCCGGTACGCGCCATTCCCTGGGAAGAGCGGCATGAGGCGCTGGCCGATATCACCTTGCTCGTCAACACGACCAACCAGGGCATGACAGGGCAGAGCCCGCTGGAACTCTCGCTGGACCGCTTGCCGCGGCATGCGCTGGTGTCGGATGTGATCTACATCCCGATGGAAACCCCGCTGCTGGTTGCGGCCCGTCAGCGCGGCAACCCCACCGTCAATGGACTGGGCATGCTGCTCAACCAGGCCCGGCCCGCGTTCAAGGCCTGGTTTGGAGTCATGCCGGAAATCACGCCGGATCTCCGGCGGGCGATTGAAGCCACGTTTTGATCTGGCGATGTTTAGATTGCGATGAATATCTACGACGAACCCAAGATCGACTGCCATAACCATGTGCTTGACCCGGCACGGTTTCCTTATGCCGAGGGCACCACCTACCGGCCAGCAGGGCAGGAAGTCAGCCCTGCCGCGCAGTTGCATAACGTGATGGATGCCTATGGAGTCCGGCACTCACTGGTGGTGGGACCCAATTCCGGCTATGGGCAGGACAACCGCTGTCTACTCGACGCCATTGCGCATAGTCAGGGGCGTCTCAAGGGTATTGCCGTGGTGCCCAATGATGTCTCTTCGTCGGAATTGGCGCGGCTCAAGGCGGCGGGTGTGGTGGGCGTGGCGTTCAACGTGACGCTCTACGGCGTGGCGCACTATGCGGATACCTCGGCGCTGCTGTCCCAGGTCGCAGCGCTTGACCTGTTCATCCAGGTCCAGGTTGAGCATGATCAACTCGTGCCTCTGGCTCCCCTGCTGGAGCGTTCTGGTGCGCGAATCCTGATCGACCACTGTGGCCGTCCCACGCCTGAGCTCGGGCTGGGACAGCCGGGATTTCAGGCGCTGCTGGCCCTGGCGCGTACCCGGCGTGCCAGCGTGAAGCTGTCGGGCTATGGCAAGTTTTCACGCGAGCCGCATCCCTTTGCGGATACCCAGCCCTACGTGCGGGCCCTGATCGACGCGTTCACGCTGGATGCCTGCGTCTGGGGATCGGACTGGCCGTTTCTGAAGGCCACCGAGCGCATTGACTACGGCCCGCTGTTGAAACTGGTTGAGAGCCTTCTTCCCGATGTGAATGACCGCCGCAAGTTGTTCTGGGATACCCCCCGCAAGCTGTTTGGATTCGGTTCTGAAGGAACGCTATCGATAAACGCTAGTCAAGTTTGAAAACTTGAATGAGAGTGGCCGGTTGATTACCGGCCACTTTGCTTTTTGCTTGTTGAAATGTGCAGATTCAAGGCTGGGCGGGTGCAAAAAACTTCAAGGTGCTGTCCAACTGGTTTTCAGTGATTCCCTCTGCTGTCGCTATCTTGTCCTGCAGTCCTGCCAGCGCGGCGGAGCCTTCTTTTTGCAGGAGGCCAATGGTGAGCGCTGCCTCCTTGGGGGAATCAAAGCCCTGGCTTTGCAGCAGCAGGCGTGCATCGGCATCGAGCAGCTTGAAATAAAACTTGCCATCTTTTTCGCGGTATTGCTTGAATGCAGGGGTAGCGCTCTTGGCCGCCTTGGCTTTCGGGGCCGCGGTAACCTGGGCACCCAGATTGCGCAGTCCCACGGCCTGCCGCAATTCAACCATGAAGGGCGTTGCCACGGCACGCGCCTTCTCGGCGCCGGTTCGCAGCAGGGCCTCAATTTTTGCAGGATGCTGGAGGAGCTCCTGGTAGTGCTCGCGCATGGGCGCCACTTCCTGGTCTATGCGTTCAAACAGCATCTGTTTGGCGTCTCCCCAAGCAATCCCGTCGGCATAAGCTCGGCGTAGCGCGGCTGTTTCGGTTTCGCTGGCAAAGGCCTGGTAAATCTGGAACAGCGCCGAGCCTTCGGTCTCTTTGGCCTCGCCAGGTGCGCGCGAGTCGGTCACGATGCCGGCAATCAGCTTGTGCAATTGCTCGCGGGGCGTGAACAGGGGAATGGTGTTGTTGTAGCTCTTGCTCATCTTGCGGCCATCCAGACCGGGCAGCAGGGCCACCGACTCTTCCACCACGGCCTCGGGCAGCACAAAATGCTCGCCATAAAGATGGTTGAAGCGCTGCGCCATGTCGCGCGCCATTTCAATGTGCTGGATCTGGTCACGCCCGACCGGCACCTTGTGGGTCTTGAACATCAGGATGTCGGCGCCCATGAGCACCGGATACATGAACAGGCCTGCCGTGACATCAGCATCCGGGTCATTTCCGGCGGCTTCGTTTTTGTCGACCGAGGCTTTGTAGGCATGGGCACGGTTGAGCACGCCTTTACCGGTGACGCAGGTCAGCAGCCAGGTGAGTTCTGTAATCTCGGGAATGTCGGACTGGCGGTAAAACACCACACGCTCAGGGTCCAGCCCGGCGGCCAGCCAACTGGCGGCGATTTCCAGGGTGGAGCGCTGGATGCGCGCCGGTTCATCGCATTTGATCAGCGCGTGGTAGTCGGCCAGGAAGTAAAAACTCTGCACGCCGGGCAGGCGGCTTGCAGCCACTGAAGGACGGATGGAGCCGACGAAGTTGCCCAGGTGCGGTGTGCCGGTGGTGGTGATGCCGGTCAGGAAACGTTGGGGTTTTGCGGAAGATATGGGGCGCATACGGGGGGGCGTAAAAATGGCAGCGGGAACGATAAAGGGGCGGACTAGCCGGCCAGCGACAGCAGGGGCGTTATGAGGATATTGATCACCGCGTAGCCCAGCGTCATGAGCGGGCGCAGCCACAAGTTGCCGACTACACCGGCGATGACCAGACCCATCACGATGAAGAAGCCCCAGGGTTCAATGCGCGCCACCCATTGGGCCTGCTTCCATGGCAGAAGGCCCACCAGAATGCGGCCCCCATCCAGCGGGGGCAGGGGGAAGAGGTTGAAGGCCCACATCACCAAGTTGACCAGAATGCCGGCTTGCGCCATCTTGATGAAGAAAACCTCCTGCACGCCCAGGCGGGCCAGTAATACCAGCACCAGCGCCCAGAGCAGGGCCTGGGCGAAATTGGAGGCCGGGCCTGCCAGTGCGACCCAGATCATGTCGCGCTTTGGGTTTCGCAAAGCGCCAAAATTCACCGGAACCGGCTTGGCGTAGCCGAACAGAAAGGCCCCGGAGGTGGCGAAATACAGCAGCAGCGGCATGGCGATGGTGCCGATGGGGTCGATGTGCTTGAGCGGATTTAGCGTGAGGCGACCCATCATGTAAGCCGTGTTGTCGCCAAAATGCCGAGCGGCGTAGCCATGAGCAGCCTCATGCACCGTGATGGCGAACAGCACGGGGAGCGCATAAAGGGCAATCGTTTGAATCAGGTTGGCAGTATCCATGCCCCGATTGTCTCAGACGCGCCTGGGGACGCCTTACAGCCCCAATGCTGCCAGGTCGCCACGGCCTTGCCTTATGACGATCGGCTCGCCGCCGTCGGCCATGGGCGTCAAATCAATCACGGTCGTTGGCTCCTTGTGACAGGCACCGGCATCAATCACGGCAGCCAGTTCATGCTCCAACTGGCCGCTGATGTCCTGCGCATCGCTGATCGGTTCAGTTTCGCCGCGCGGAATGAGCGTCGTGGCGAGCAGCGGCGCGCCCAGCAATTCCAGCAAGGCTTGCAAGGCCTTGTGCTCGGGCACGCGCAGGCCAATGGTTTTGCGTGACGGGTGACTGACGCGGCGCGGCACTTCCTTGCTGGCTTCAAGAATGAAGGTGTAGGGACCTGGCGTGGCGGCCTTGAGCAGGCGGAACTGTTTGTTGTCGACCCGGGCGTAGTTGGCCAGCTCGCTCAAATCACGGCAGAGCAGCGTGAGGTGGTGTTTGTCATCCACACCGCGAATGCGGCGCAGGCTCTCGGCTGCGGCCTTGTCGTCCAACTGGCAAACCAGGGCATAGCTGGAATCCGTAGGCACCGCCGCAATGCCGCCCCGCTTGATCAGGTCAACCGCCTGTTTAAGCAGGCGGGCGTGGGGATTGACGGGATGAACCTCAAAATACTCGGCCATGGCAAAACCTCTCAGGATTCAGTCGGTTGAATGATGACTCTACTCTCGCGTACTGCAAGCCAGGCGCCTGCCGACCCACAAACCGCGATCATGCCGATTCCAAGCAGGGACAGGTGATCGGGAACATGTGAAAACACCAGCCACCCGCCAATCATGCCAAAACCAATCTGGGCGTAAAGAAACGGCGTGAGGGTAGATACCGGCGCGCGGGCATAGGCCAGGATCATCAGGAAATGCCCGACGGTGCCCATGAAACCCATCAGCGCCAGGCCGGCCCAGAGCGTCCACGAGTCCAGCGAGGTCCAGACAAACGGCAAGGCCAGCGAGGCAATCAGCATTCCCACCCAGCCGGTATAAAAATGCATGGTTACAGGGTCTTCAGTGCGGGCCAGACGGCTGGTCAGGATCTGGAACCAGGCATGTGAAATCACCAAGCCAAGCGGCAGCAACATGGCCCACTCAAAACTGCCACCGCCCGGACGGATGATGATTAGCGTGCCGACGAAGCCGCCAATCACCAGAATCCAGCGCAGGCCCGACACCCGCTCATCCAGCGCGAAGGACGCGAGCAGGGTCATGACCAGGGGCGTGATCATGACAATCGCCGTGAACTCTCCCACAGGCATGTGCTTGAGACTGAAAAATGCCAAAACGCTCGTGGTCAGCATCAGCACGCCGCGCAGAAACTGAAACTTTGGATGGATAGTGTGCGGCAGTGCCCAGCCGCGCTTGGGTAAAAGGGCTGCGGTGGTGGCAAGGGCCTGAAACGCAAAGCGAAACCACAGCGCCATCAGCACCGGAACACTCAGGGTAATGAGTTTGGTCGTGGTGTCCAGCACGGAAAAGCAGGCCAAGGCCGCTACCAGCAGGGCAATTCCCGCCAGCGCGTGAGCCGGCGTTCTGACATGGCCGCTCATCCCTGAATTCGATCTGCCAGCAGCTCCCACACAGAAGTCAGCTCGCCCGGCAACAAGGGCAGAGTGCCCAGATCGGTATGGCTCTCGTCGGGACTGTGAAAGTCGCTCCCGCGCGAGGCGGCTAAGCCAAATTCCATTGCGGTTTCGGCGTACTTGATGAATTCCTGTTTGGTGTGGCTGCCAGTGACGACTTCCACGCCCCGGCCTCCATGCGCCTTGAATTCGGTAAATAGCGCATATTCTTCGTTGGCCGTGAAGTTGTAGCGGCCCGGGTGGGCAATCACTGCAATGCCCCGGGCTTGGGTAATCCAGGCCACCGCATCCTCCAGCCTGGCCCAGCGATGCGGCACATAGCCGGGTTTGCCTTCGGTCAGGTATTTGCGGAAAACTTCCGACGTTTCGCGGCATACGCCGGATTCGACCAGAAAACGGGCAAAGTGTGTGCGCGAGATCAGCTCGGGGTTGCCGACAAATTTCAGCGCACCTTCAAAGGCACCGTCAATACCCGCTTTGGCCAGCGACTCCGACATTTCCATGGCGCGCTGCTTGCGGCCGCCGCGCGTGTTATGCAATCCCTGCCTCATGGCGGCATCATCGGGGTCAAAGCCCAGACCCACGATATGCACCGTTTCACCGGCGAAAGTGACGGATATTTCGGTTCCTGTCAGATAGAGCATGCCCTGTGCCCGGGCCGCAGCAGCAGCACGATGCTGGCCGCCAATCTCGTCGTGATCGGTTAGCGCCCACAACTCGACGCCGTTGGTCTTGGCGCGCTCAGCCAGCGCTTCCGGGGTCAGGGTGCCGTCAGAGACAATGGAGTGGCAATGAAGATCGGCGTTGAGGATGTTTTGGACAGGCACAGGGCGATTTTAGGCGTTCTGCCCTTTATGCGCTCGTCAAGCCCCGAGCCCACAATCCCGCAATGGGCTGCTTGCCAGAAACGGGCTATCGAAAAGGACGAAAGATTGGCTAAATGGGCGGAGGCCAAATCTCCATTCATCCCGGTTTCAGCGAAAACCGAAATAGGACAGGATGAAAAGGATGATGACCACGAGGCCGACGATATAAATAATGGAATTCATGATGTTTTCCTGTTTGAAATTGGCGCGTCATTGTGAGCGCCTTCCAGCTTCTCATTTTCCTTGCCCCGCCTTGGCGCAGCTGTAGGAAGCCTCGCCCAACAGCCGTCAGACAGCCTCTATGCTGCGGGCAGGAGCTCCGCGCCTTCCACCAGAAAACGCACCCGGCTGATGCCCTGCCATTCATCGGCATCCAGCCGGAACGCGAGTTTGACGCGCGCGGGCAGCGGCTCGGTGTGGCCAAACCAGATGCCGTCCACCGGCTGGCCCTGGTGCTTGAGCTTGAGTGCCAGGTGTTTTTCACCCACCAGACGCTGCGACAGCACCTCGACTTCTTCGCTGAAGGTGGGCGGCGCAAAGCCCTGGCCCCAGACCTCCTTGTGCAGCGTGTCCACCAGTTCGACGCGGCGGTACTCGGGCGTCAAGCGGGCCGTCGGTGTCGAGGCGGCGCGTCAAGGTGGCGGCGTCCAGCCATTCCTGCGCGACCTGGCTCAGGCCCTGCTCGAAGACATCAAAGTGTCTCCTCGGCAATGGTGCAGCCGGCCGCCATGGCGTGGCCGCCAAAACGCAGCAGCACGCCGGGGTGGCGTTTGGCCACCAGGTCCAGCGCATCGCGCAGGTGAAAGCCGGGGATCGACCGGCCCGAGCCCTTGAGCTCATGCTCCTTGCCCGGCGCCTGGCTGGCGGCAAACACGAAGGTCGGCCGGTGCAGCTTGTCCTTGATGCGCGAGGCCACGATGCCGACCACGCCTTCGTGAAAGTCGGGGTCGAACACGCAGATGGCGGGCGGCGGCTCCTCGTCTTCGTCAAACATAGCGATTCGGCCACGGCCAGCGCCTGCTCGCGCATGCTCGCCTTCGATCTCGCGCCGCTCGCGGTTGATGCCGTCCAGTGTTTTGGCCAGCTCGTCGGCGCGCGCCGCATCGTCGGTCAGCAGGCATTCGATGCCCAGGGTCATGTCGGACAAGCGGCCCGGCGGCGTTGATGCGCGGGCCCAAGGCAAAGCCAAAGTCGAAGGTGGTGGCGACCTGGGCGCTCGCGCCCGGCCGCTGTAAAAAGGCTAGCCAGACCGGCAGGCAGGCATCAGGGCGCGCACCCGTTTTAGGCCTTGGGCCACGAGGCGGCGGTTGTTGGCGTCGAGCTTGACCACGTCGGCCACCGTGCCCAGCGCCACCAGCGGCAGCAAGGCATCGAGCTTGGGTTGCGTGTGCAGCATCGAACACGCCGCGCTGGCGCAGCTCGGCGCGCAGTGCCAGCAGCACGTAAAACATCACGCCCACGCCGGCGATCGACTTGCTGGCAAAGGTGCAGCCGGGCTGGTTCGGGTTGACGATCACGTCCGCTTCGGGCAGCACGATCTGGCCGTCCCGAGCGGCGGGCAGGTGGTGGTCGGTCACCAGCACCTGCAGGCCCAGGCACGCGCGGCGCGCCACGCCCTCAAAGCTGGCGATGCCGTTGTCCACCGTGACCAGCACGTCGGCGCCGCTGGCCTTGACGCGCTCGGCAATCGGTGCGGTCAGGCCGTAGCCGTCGACCACGCGGTCGGGCACGATGTAGCTGACCTGTTTGGCGCCCAGCAGGCGCAGGCCGCGAATGCCCACCGCGCAGGCGGTGGCGCCGTCGCAGTCGTAGTCGGCCACGATGCAGATGTTTCTTGTCCGCGGCGATCGCGTCGGCCAGCAGCGCGGCCGCCTCGCTCGCGCCCATCATGTCGGTCGGGCGGCAGCAGCCGCGCCAGGCCGTCGTCGAGTTCTTCTGCACGCTTTGCACGCCGCGCGCTGCATACAGCTGCGCCAGCAGCGGGTGGATGCCGGCCTGCTCCAGCGCCCAGGCAGCAGCGCGGCGGAACTTCACGTACTATTATTTTCATAGCTGCTCAAGCAGTACGGGACGGGGGCTGGGAGCCGAAAAGGCTTATAAAAGTTTGATTCAGGATCGCAGGTGGGGCGCTGGCATCAAAGGTCTGGGCACTGCGTTCGCCGCACAGGGTCAGCTGCACGTCTGCCGCCTGTGCGCTCAGCGTGGCCAGCAGCGCGGCGCATCTCGGTCGCATCCAGGGCTTGCCAGGCTTGCTGCCTAGGCGGGCCAGTCTCATCTGAACGCGGCTTGCGCGCAAGCTGCAGAGCACGGGCTTCGGTGCAGTGCCGGCCTGGCATGGCAACTGCTGGCAAGGCGCCGGTGCCGCTGATCCAGAACGAGTTGACGGTGGCACGCCTGCGCTGCCGCGCGGCGTCGTTGACCGGGTGGGGTAGAGCAGCATCTGCATTTCGTTTTGCAGGCGTCTGCAGGGGGGCCGCGCTGGCTTGCGGCGGGCAGCCAGTGCGTCCACGTTGCGCCCGACCACACGGTCCAGCGAGGCCGTGGGCAGGTCTGCGAAACACCTCGCCGCGGCCAGCCAGCGCTCAGGCTTTTCATAGTGCAGCGTGATGCCGTCTTCCGAGAAATAGGGCTGCATCGCCGCCAGCAGGGCTCGGGACTCTCTGTCGCCGCAAGGTCCGGGCAGCGGGTCGCTCATGGTGACATGTTTGGATCCCTGGTTCCCAGTGGCAAGGGGTGATGAAAGCCCAGGCACTGCCGGCCTCGGCGTGCGGCCAGGGTGGCTTGTGCCTGCAGCGCCGCCCAGGGAATCAAGCCATCGGCGCCGGCAGACCAGGGCCCGGGCCAGAGCGCGTTCGTGCGGCGGCGAGAGCGAGCTGGCGTCGCCGCTGTCGATCGGCTGCCGCGTGTCATGCGCGCAGCAATTTGCCGAGGTTCGGCAGTTTGCAGTGGGCAGCTGCAGGGCCGGGCGGCAGCCTTCAGAGCTGCAAAACGCAAAGGGAATCAGCAGGTGCATGGCTTGATTGTCCGGGACAATGGCGTGGCGGAGTGTCACATGGCCACAATGGCCCCTGTGCCAAATCGCCGGTCCATGCAAATCCCCTACGAACTCATTCTGGGCTGGCGCTACACGCGCGCTGGCCGCGCCACGCGGCGCAACGGCTTTATTTCTTTCATCTCGGGCGTGTCCATGCTGGGCATCGCGCTGGGTGTGGCGGCACTGATCATCGTGCTGAGTGTCATGAACGGCTTTCAGAAAGAGGTGCGCGACCGCATGCTGGGCGTGGTCTCGCACATTGAGGTGTTTGCCCCCAACGGCGCCGCCCTGCCCGACGCGCAGAAAACACTGGCCGAGATCCGGGCCAACCCCCAGGTGGTCGGTGCTGCAACCTTTCATAGCCGCGCAGGCCCTGCTGGCGCGCGGTGAAGACATGAAAGGCACGATGGTGCGCGGCATTGACCCGGCCCTGGAAGGCCGAGGTGACCGACCTGGCCGTTGAGCTGAAAAACACCGCCTTGCGCCAAGCTGGTCCCCGGCGAGTTTGGTGTGGTGCTGGGCGGCGAGCTGGCGCGGGCCATGGGCGTGCGCGAGGGCGACAAGGTGACGCTGATTGCGCCCAGCGGCCAGGTGACCCCGGCCGGTGTGGTGCCGCGCCTGAAACAGATGACGGTGGTGGGCACCTTTGATTCGGGCCACTTTGAATACGACTCGGCGCTGGTCATGATGCACCAGGACGACGCCGCGCAAAATTTTCCGTCTGGAAGGGCCCGACCGGCATTCGCATCAAGCTCAAGGATTTGCACCAGGCGCGCGAAGTGGCGGCAGAGTTGTCCAGCACGCTTAGCGGCGACTTGCTGATCCGCGACTGGACGCGGCAGAACAAGACCTGGTTTGCCGCCGTGCAGCTGGAAAAACGCATGATGTTCATCATCCTGACGCTGATCGTGGCGGTGGCCGCCTTCAACCTGGTCAGCACGCTGGTGATGACGGTGACCGACAAGCGCGCCGACATTGCCATCCTGCGCACCCTGGGCGCCAGCCCGAAAAGCATCATGGGCATTTTCATGGTGCAGGGCGCGATGGTGGGCGTGATTGGCACGCTCTCCGGCCTGCTGCTGGGGCTGGGCATCGCGTTCAATATCGACGTGATCGTGCCCGCGCTGGAGCGGCTGCTCAACGCCAGCTTTTTGCCCAAAGACATCTACCTGATCAGCCGCATGCCCAGCGAGCCGCAGTACGCGGACATCATGCCGATTGCCGTCATTTCGCTGGTGCTGGCTTTTCTGGCCACCCTTTATCCCGAGCTGGCGCGCCAGCCGCGTGAACCCGGCGGAGGCCCTGCGTTATGAGTGAGCTCAAGATTGATTTCGATCGAAGACCATGCACAGCGACCCAAGGGTAGGGGGGAGGTCGTTCTGCAGCGCCAGCGGCCTGACCAAGCGCTTTACCGAGGGCCGGCTCGACGTGACCGTGCTGCAGGGCGTGGACCTGCAGGTGCACGGCGGTGAAACGCTGGCCATCGTCGGCGCCTCCGGTTCCGGCAAAAGCACCTTGCTGCACCTGATGGGCGGGCTGGACGCCCCGACCAGCGGGCAGGTGAACTTGAAGGGGCAAACCCTGTCGCGCTCTGTCAGCGCGCCGCAGCAGGGCCGAGTTGCGCAACCAGCACCTGGGTTTTGTCTACCAGTTTCACCACCTGCTGCCCGAGTTCAGCGCGCTGGACAACGTCGCCATGCCGCTTTGGATTCGGCGTCAGGACCGCGCAGAATCCGCGCAGACAGCGACCGAAATGCTGGCAAGCGTGGGCTTGAAGGACCGCATCCACCACCGCCCGGCAGAACTCTCGGGCGGCGAACGCCAGCGCGTGGCGATTGCGCGCGCGCTGGTTACTCGGCCGGCCTGCGTGCTGGCCGACGAGCCCACCGGCAACCTGGACAGGTCCACCGCCGACGGCGTGTTTCGAGTTGATGCTGCAACTGGCGCGCGAGCATGGCACGGCCTTTGTGATGGTGACCCACGATGAGGCGCTGGCAGCGCGATGCGGCCGGCAGTTTCAGGCTGGTGTTGGGGAGCTTTCCGAAGCGGACTGAAGACAGGCCGCTGCTCCAGGGGGCCTTGCAATCGCGAAAGGAAATAAAAAAAGACAGGCCAAGCCTGTCTTTTTAAAGGGGCAAGAAGCAATTACTTGCCGGTTGCAGCTTTCACATCGGCCTTGCCTTCGGCCTTGACTGCGGTGGTTTCGGTCTTGGCGATTGCCTTGTCGGCTTTGGCGTCAACCTTGACTTTGTCGGTCTTTGCATTGGCGTTGACGATGGCCTTGTCGGCTTTTGCGTCGGCCTTGACACCTACTTTTTCAGCTTTGGCTTCGGCTGCTACCTTGTCCTGCGTATCAGCTTTTTCGGCTTTGGCGCTGGCTTTGGACTTGGTCTGGCTGGCCTTTGCATGTGCTTTGGACTTGGTTTTGCTGGCTTTCACTTCAGCTTTTTCCACTTTGGCGTCTGCTTTGGCATCGACTTTGGCTTCGGCTACGCCGGCCTTGGCGTTGGCCTGGTCGGCCTTGACTTCTGCTTTTACGACAGCAGGCGTGGCAGCAGGTGCAGCGGCTGGAGCAGGTGCTTGTGCGAATGCGCCCGAAACAAACAGACCGGCGATCAGGGAAGCGAGTAACTTGTTCATGGAATGCCTTTAGGATAAATTAATCGAACGATTGATTTCGTTGCAATCAAGCTATAAACGCTGGCCGGGCTCAAGCAGTTGACTTTGCTTACATCACGTTGCAACTGGAGTGCCCGAAGGCTTTGCTGCTTGTTCATTTCAGCCGGCCGCGATAGCTGACTGAAAATAGCCCGTCGTATGCTCAAAATGCGGCCGTCGAGCATAATCACGGGCTCGCGCGTTTCGCTGGGACCTTCAAGGCCAGTGAAACTTTTCAGCATGCCGTGGTAGCCCATCGCTTCCGGATCCAGGACAAAACCACAACCCGCATGACGGATCACTACACCACACTTGGGCTCAGCAGCGCTGCAACGCTGGCCGATGTAAAAAAAGCGTTTCGCCAGAAGGCGTCCTTCTGGCACCCCGACAAAAATGCCGCACCAGAGGCCGCAGCGCGCTTTCGGGCCGTGCAGGAGGCTTACGAAGTGCTCAGTGATGCGGACAAGCGCCAGGCCTACGACGACAACCGCCGCCGTAATCTGCTCGACAGTCCGATAGATACGGCGCGGGAAATCTGGAAAAGCTATTTCAACCCTTTACTTTGATACGTGCATGCCACGAAGGATCCAGTGACATGAGCATTTCCCCATTTTTTCTCAATCTGCACGCTGCCTACCAGGCCGAACTGGATGACTTGACGCTCGACTCCGACGGGCGGGATGTGCTGCGCCAGCGGCTGGCCGACAAACGCAAGGAAATCGATTTCCTGCTCCAGATGATGGAGCTCAGCCCCGAGATGGTGGCGGTAATTTTTCATCAGGCCTTTCGCTTTAGCTTGCCTGGCGCGATGGATCACCTGCTCAGCCTTGAATCGGATGAATTTCCGGACTGGAGCCGGGTGGCCGACGGCATTGAGTTGACGCCTTGGGCTCATGACCTGGCGCGGGTCGTGCTGAAAGCGCCGGGGGGAGGGTGGTTTTTGACGGTGGCAGCGGGTCTGGAATACATGGCGGGCAGGCCGGGTGCGGCACCTGCTGCGCAAAACGGGAGTGACGAAACCGATGACGAAGCCGATGGCGATGATGATCGTGATGAATTTGACGCTGATGAAGACGGCTATGAGCCAGGCGACGCGCGCGCCCAAAAAGAGGCGGGCGCCGACTGGCTGGTCGAGCAGGGCTTTGACCGAAAAGATTGACAGATAGATTGAGATTGGACCTGAAGCCTTTATGAACCACCTTGCCCTTATCGAAAAGACCCAAACCCTGATTGCTGCAGGTGACATCGTGGGTGCTGAGTCTGCCCTGGTCGAACTGGCCGACACCGAGGGCGATGCTGCGCTCATGGTGGTGCTGGATCTGCTGCCGCCCAAAGACATCCTGGCGGTGATCCGCGAATACGACAACTCAAAGGAGTCGGTGGTCAACCTGCTGGTCACGCCCGAGCAGTTCGCGCGCGCGGTGGTGATTGAAAAGCAGTACAAGGACCTGACCCGGACCCACTTGCGCGGCATGGTCAACGCTATTATTTTCAGAGAAGACGCCGATCCGCTTGAATTTCTGAATGCGATCGGCGATCTGGAGGGTGGCAGCGAGGCCTTGGCCGACTATTTCACGGAAAAATGGGCCCGCGTCGAAGCTTTTGCCCGCACCGGAACATTTGATGCGACGAAAGACACGGGCGAGTTACTGTCCAAAGCCGCCCTGCTGGCCTCGGCCTACGAGAAACCGCGCATCGAACAGGACGAAATCGCCGACCGCGACTGGATGGAACTCGCGTGGATTCTGCGTTATGAATTACCTGACCTTTTCATCGAAATGCTGACAGTGCTGCGGGTCAAGGCACGCGCTTACGATTTGCTGATGGCGGACGGCCTGGAAGAGGAAGACGACGACTGAAGAGGACGATGGCAAGGTAGAGACGGGTGATACCGATCGCGGCAAGGCTACGCCCGCAGCGCGTGAATCGGACGAGGAATCGGCGATTTAAAAAAGGCTGGCCCCATAAAGCAACACCTATTCACGATGTCAATGCCCCCCCACGTCTCGCCTGCTTCCATTTCGCTGTATGACGCGCGCCCGTTTTTTGAAAAGGCGCTCCAGTTTGGCGTGCACAACGGCATCATTGACCGCCGAAAAATGGACCTCATCTGCACCGATGCACCCAAAGGCATGGTGCAGATTGCGCGCTACTTCGGCAACGAGTTTTTGCGTCCTGATCTGGAAAAAGCCAAAGACCGCATTGTCAATCTGGTCAGCCTGTATCTTGAAAGCGCCAGTGGCGGCGATC
Source organism: uncultured beta proteobacterium (assembly GCA_963793855.1). Taxonomy (GTDB): domain Bacteria; phylum Pseudomonadota; class Gammaproteobacteria; order Burkholderiales; family Burkholderiaceae_C; genus Polaromonas. The sequence goes on along the minus strand of CAWCBL010000001.1, from coordinate 1,160,625 downwards.
TGCGGCAAGCTGCCGAGTCGCTGCGCGACCATTCGTTTTTGTCCCGTTCCAAAGGCGGCTCGGACATGCTCAAAGCCCTGTCGGCCATGCCGCAAAACAGCCACTTTGGCATGAATGAGCGGCGTGGCTTCAGCGACGATCAGATTCCGCTCCTTGCCAAATGGTCGCTGCGTAGTTTTGCCGACTATCAAGTTGAACTCGCCAAGCGCAGCCAGGTGGAGCAGGTGATAGATGCGGCCATTTGGCTGGCAGACTCTTTGGGGATGGATGCCGCCGAACTGGAAGAAGCCGGCAAGGATGCCGAAGCGGTTATCCGCACAGCGCTCTTGACGTTGGCGACTGGCCGCAGCGAGATGCCTGACTGGATCGCGTTTGAGAAGATGGTGACCGCTTTGCGCAAAAAGTACGGCGCGGCCCGGGCTGGCGGAAATGCCGGGGCCATTCAGTCAATCGTCCCCATCGTCTTGCCAGAAAACCTGCCTGATCACTTCAGGGCGGTGGTGAATGCGGTGCGGCAGTCGGTGATGACTGATTTGCCGAAAATTCTGGATGCAACTTTGCCCGCCCGACGGCTTTTTGATCAAACTCCTGCATTCATGGGGCGCTATTTCTGGATGGAAGACGGCTTGAATGAAGTGGATCACCATGACCGCGTGGCTTCCGCTGTCTGGCATAAAGCCACCGGTGGGCATAGCGATGACGGCTCGCTGCTCACGCTGTTTGTGTGCCTGGCCGCCGGAGCCGCGCCCAAAACACTCCTGACCGAAAAAGCCGCTGCCAGCCTGATTCGAAAGATTCAGAAAGCAGGCTCAAAGGAAGGGTTCAATCCGGACCTGACTCGCCAATACATTCTGAATAACGCCCCCGCGCAGCATCAGGACGACTATGCACAGCTTGTGGGCGGACTTTGTTGACGAGGCACAGAACACGCTGCTAAGCGACTCGGCTTATGCGCAGAAAGACGCTCTGGCCTTGCTGCGGCGTGAGTGCCATGTGAAATAGTGATGGCCTTGTGAGTTAGCGGCCATTGTTCTGGGGCGGCAAAGGATGCGCGTCAAAGAATCCGGTTAAACCAGGCCAGCGACAGTCCGGCCGACAGCAGCGCCAGTGCCGCAGCGGCCAGCGCCACCAAGCCTGAGATTTCAGTTTCCTTTTTCTCCACCGTCAGCCGCGAGCTGAGGGTTTCGTAGACTTTTTTCAGGTCAGCGGCCGTTCCCGCATAGAAATATTCTGCCTGCGTGGCTCTGGCAATGCCCTTGAGGGTTTCCTCGTCAAGCCTGACGCGCATGGACCAGCCTTCAAAGCCGATGGTTTCTCCCTCCACCGTGCCCACGCCAACGGTGTACACGCGCACGCCGCGGTCAGCGGCTAGCTTGGCTGCATCAAGTGAATCGACGCCGGTGGTGCGTTGGCCGTCGGTGAGCAAAATAATGGCGCCTGAGGTGTAGGAGCCGGGCGTGACCGGCGTCAATGCTTTCTTGTCCTTGTTGTCTTTCCGCGCCTGGTCGAGCGAAATGCCGCGTTGGTGTCCGCTGCCGTACTCCAGGGATTCCAGGTCAATGCCTGCATCAGGGAACAGCTCGCCCAGCGACACCACAATGCCATTGCCAATCGCCGTGCCACGCTGCAGCTGGAACTTGTCAATGGCTGCCGTCAGGTCTTCGCGGCTCAGGGTGGGCGGCTGCACCACGGCGGCGGTGCCGGCAAACGCCACAATACCGACCCGTACATTGCGCGGCAAATCGGCCAGAAAAGCCTTGGCGGCGTTTTGCGAGGCCACCAGCCGGTTGGGCAGCACATCAGTGGCCCTCATGCTGCCCGACACATCCATGGCCAGCATGATGGTTTCGTGTTGCGATGGCAGGCTGACGACGGCAAATGGACGGGCGGATGCCACCAGCATGGCTGCCAGCGACAGCAGGAAAAGCAGCGGCGGAATATGCCGGCGAAAGCTCTGGCCTGCTCCAATAGCTTCGCGCACGATGGACAGGCTGGCGTAACGCAAGGCCATCTTTTTCTTGCGACCAAGCAGCCACACATACACTGCGACCAGCAGCGGAAGGAGCAGCAGCAGCCAGAGAAATTGCGGCCAGAGAAATAACATTTCAGTTCCTTGGCGCGCTTCAGGCGGCCTGCTTCAGATGCGCGGGAAGCTTGCCGGCCGCGTGGGCGCCTGACGCACGGCTGCGGCGCTTGCGCAATTCGGTGAACCGCAGGATGGCATCGACCAGATCGTCGTCTGTTGAAATCTCCAGGGTGTCCACACTCGCATGCGCCAGGGATTGCCGCAGCTCGGCCTCACGCTGGGCGGCAATGCGGGCAAAGCGCTTGCGAAAGCCCGCATCGTGGGTGTCCACCAGCAGCTGTTCGCCGGTTTCGGCATCGCGAATCGGGATCAGGCCCAGATCGGGAAGCTCCAACTCCAGGGGATCAAGCAGACGCACAGCCACGACGTCGTGCTGACGGGAAAGCTGGCCCAAAGGCTTTTCCCAGCCGGGTTCGCTGATGAAATCAGACACCACAAACAGGGTGGAGCGCCGGCGTACGAGCTTGGCGGCTGACTCCAGCAACTCGTGCAAGCGGGTGGTACTGCTGTAGACACCGTCGGCCACAGGCCGAGTTTGCAAGGCATGCAGCAGGTGCAGTACATGGTGCCGACCACCGCGTGCAGGCATCACGGCTTCAATGCCGGATTCATACAGCATGGCACCCACGCGGTTGCCGTGACGGCTCAAGAGGCGCGCCAGCACGGCGACGAATTCGGTTGATACATGGCGCTTGCGTTGTTCGCCGGAGCCGAAATCCATGGACGGACTCAGGTCGAGCAAAAACCAGGCGCTCATTTCCCGGTCTTCGGTGAAGACTCGCACATGGGGCTGCTGAAGGCGGGCTGTCACATTCCAGTCAATGTGGCGCACATCGTCGTGGTGCTGGTATTCGCGCAAGTCTGCCAGGTCCATGCCGGTGCCGCGCAGCAGCGTGCGGTAGTTCCCCTGCAGCAGTCCGTCGAGACGGCGCAGCACCGTCCACTCCAGCCTGCGCAGCAACTGGTCCGCGCTTTCAGCCGGCACTGCGGCAGCAGGCAGCTGCACAGCAAGCGACAGCCTAGGCACGCCATACTCCCGAGCCATCGCCTGATATCCTAGGACCAACAGGCGCTATTCCCCGCCCGTGCAAGTTCCGGCCGCGGAACCGGCTTTGCCGGGACGCAGGCGAGGCGTGGGGGCTTATCCCTCTAGGCGGCAAGTTTTTCATGGGCTAGCGGCTTGGCCGGCTGCGGGATCCTGGCCATGATCTTGCTCACTATCTGGTCAGCGGAAAAGTCTTCGGACAGGGCTTCGTAAGACAGTACCAGGCGATGGCGCAGCACGTCGGGGATCAAATCCGTCATGTCTTCGGGCAGGGCATAGCTGCGTCCACGCAGCATGGCCAGCGCCCGCGCCCCTTCAGTCAGGTTGATGGTGGCGCGCGGACTGGCGCCAAAGGTGATCAAGCGTTCCAGGTCCTTGAGCCCGTGTTTGGCCGGGTTGCGGGTACTGGAAACCAGCCGCACAGCGTACTGCACCAGCGACGGGTCGACATAAATACGCCTGCATTCGGCCTGCAGGGTTGCCAGTTGTTCCGTGGTGGCCACAGCGGACACGGCTACTGCGGGGCCGGTGACGCGCTGGACGATGACGAACTCTTCCTCATCGCTGGGGTAGTCCACCAGCACCTTCATCATGAAGCGGTCCACCTGCGCTTCAGGCAGCGGGTAAGTGCCTTCGGTCTCAATCGGGTTTTGCGTCGCCATCACCAGAAAAGGCGTGGGCACTTTATGCGTCACGCCCGCAATCGTCACTTGACGCTCCTGCATCACCTCCAGCAGCGCGCTTTGCACTTTGGCCGGCGCCCGGTTGATTTCGTCGGCCAGCAGCAGGTTGGTGAACACGGGGCCCAGGGACGTGGTGAATTCGCCGGTTTTCTGGTTGTAAATGCGGGTGCCTACCAAGTCGGCCGGCACCAGATCGGGCGTGAACTGGATGCGCTTGAATTCTCCGTTGATGGTGTTGGCCAGGGTTTTGACGGTCAGGGTCTTGGCCAGCCCGGGAACGCCTTCCACCAGCAGATGGCCCTGCGCCAGGATGGCCACCATGACCCGTTCCAGAAAGCGGTCCTGCCCGACCACCACGCGTTTGACCTCGTAGAGGATTTGCTCCATCAGCTCAGCCGTGGTGTCGTGGCTGGCTGGGGAGTGATCGAAGCTGCGTGAGTCCATACAGGTCCTTCAGAATGGAGGCATGCCGATTGCCGAGGCGGCGTTTTCAATCGGCACGGCAAATCCGATGCCGACAAAAGTGCGTTGCTGGTTTGGGTTGTAGATGGCCGTCACGATGCCAATCACCTCGCCGTCCATGGTGACCAGGGGTCCGCCCGAGTTGCCGGGGTTGGCTGCCGCATCGAACTGGATGAGGTTGGTGATCTGCTGCTTGCCTTCTGGCGAGCGGAACGTGCGCCCAAGTCCCGAGATGACTCCGCTGGAGGCGGAAGGACCAATGCCAAAGGGATAGCCAACGGCCATGACCTGATCCCCGGGCGCCAGATCGGCGGTGGATCGCAGGGTTGCAGCCATCAGGTCATCGGGGATTTTGTGCGCCTGCAGCACCGCCAGGTCGTTTTCCAATTGCACACCGGTAATGGTTGCGGTGGACTCCAGGCCGTCGGCAAACGTGACCTTGATGGTTTCTGCGCCTTCGACTACATGCAGGTTGGTCAGGATAATGCCTTTGTCCACGATGACGACGCCGGTGCCTACGCTGCGTTCTGAATGCTCGGCGCCATCCTTTCCTTTCATGTTTTTGCCCAGCGCCACCACGCGCACGACTGAAGGAATGATGGCCTCGTAGGCCTTTACCGCAGGTGAAGGAAGGACGGTGGTTTCAAGGGTTTTCAGGACGGCTGCGTTGATGTCGCTCTGGGTTAGCTTGCGGGCTGCGGGCTGCAGCGAGAAGGACAAACTGATGGCCAGCATCAAGGCCAGCAGCCCCACCACCGACCAGAGCAGGTAAACGTTGTTGGCAGACAGGCGCTTGATAAGCCGCGAGGACAGAGAAAGCTCGCGCAGCCGCGTCAGGCAAGCATCGAACGCGCCCGAGGCATCGCTGCCACGGTCTTGCAGGGGACGGCTGGAGCGACTGTAAAGGGCAGGCCTTCGCATGCGTTCACCTGTGAGGGTAGGTATAAAAACCTGAGGACCAAGACCTGCACCGTATCACGATTTTTGCTTCCATGCACGTCCCTGGGGAGCGTCGAAAGCTTCCTGTAACAGTCGGTTGCCGTTGGTTTCAGCTGGCGTCGCGGCCGCCAGGTTTGCGCAGCAGCGTGAGTGCCAGTGCAGCAGAAGCCAGCATCAAAAACAGGCTGACGGCGTTGAGCACTGGCGTGGCGCCTTCCCGCATGCGTCCGTACATCATGACGGTGAGCGGCGCGTCCGAACCCACCAGCATCAGCGTGGTGTTGAAGTTCTCGAAAGACATCAGGAAGGAAATGGCGGCAGCGCCGATCAGCGCGGGCCTCAAGGCCGGTAGCGTGATGGTGGCCAGCACGGCCGCGCGTGATGCGCCGAGGTTGTAGGCCGCTTCTTCCAGTGTGATGTCCAGGCGTTTGAGGCGCGCCGTGATGATCAGGGTGGCGATGGACACTATGTAGGAAAACTGGCCCAGCACCACCAGCGGCAAGCCGGGGCGCAGGAAATCAAGCTCCAGGCCCCACGTGTCATCGGCAAACTGCGCCATCCGGCTGGCAAAGGCCAATATCGAGATGCCCAGAATGACGCCGGGAATCACCAGGGGCGCGAGCATGAGCAGCGACAAGGCCTGTTTGCCCGGAAAACGGCTTCGCTCGATCAAAAAGGCATTGGTCGTGCCGACCAGAACGGCCAACAGCGTGACCCAGCAGGCCACCACTACGCTCGTCCAGAGGCTGGCCAGAAGCGGTCCATCGGCAAACAGACCGGTTCGGCCCATACGGTTGCCAAAGAACCAGTCAAGGGTGAAGCCGCGCCACGGCGGCGCGGGATAAGGCGCGTCATTGAATGCAAACACGGCCACCACCAGGAGCGGCAAAAACAGGAAGGCGAAGAACGCAATGCCGTACACCAGCGTACTGGCACGCAACCAGGCGGGACAGGGCAGGGAGGCAATCATGACAGCTTCTTCATGAGCGCCGCATGACTTCGCCAAACTTCTGGCCCGTGAGTTTCAGGCCCAGCCAGACGATGGCGGTGGACAAGCCCAGCAGCAGGAAGCCAAACGCAGCGCCTTGTTCCCAGTTGAAGCGGGTGATGAACTGGGTATAGATCTGCTCGGTAAACCAGAGCGAATTTTTGCCCCCCAGCAAGGTGGGCGTGAGGTAGTTACCCAGGGTCAGCATGAAGACGACGATGCAGCCCGCCAGAATGCCGGGTGCCGCATGCGGAATCACAATCTGCCGCAGGATGGAGGGGCCGTTGCCGCCCAGGTCATACGCCGCTTCAATCAGCGCGTCATCCAGGCTTTCGAGGGCGCTGATCAGCGGCACCACCATGAAGAGCATGGAGGTGTACACCAGACCCAACAAGATCGTCGCATCCCGGTAAAGCATTTCCACGGGCAACTGCGTCACACCGAGTTTGACCAGAAAGGCCGGCAGCACGCCTGACTCGCGCAGCAAAATCATCCAGCCCAGCGTGCGCACGGTTTCACTGACCCAGAAGGGAATCAGGCACAGCACCAGCAGCAGGGATTTGGCGCGGCCGCGTACCAGCTTGGCAATAGTCCAGGCAATTGGAAAGGCCAGCAGCAGCGTGATCAGCGTTGTCAGAATGGACATCAGGGCAGTCCGCAAAAAGGTGTGCCAGTACAGCGGCTCATCGATAAAAGTGCGGTACTGCGCCAGGCTCGGCACGTATTGGCGTGGCGCCACGCGCTCGCGCAGGGAGAGCACCGCCAGGTCGATGTGTGGCAGCACGATCAGGCCCATCAGCCAGATCAGCGCGGGAGCCAGCAGCAGCAAGAGCATCAGCCGGGCCTGCGATCCGGCGCTTGCGGTGCCTGCGTCTGAAGGGGCAGTTGAACGCATGACGCTAGGAGTTCGCTGATGCGAAGCAAACAGCATGCTGCGGGTCGAAACTGAAGGCGACGGTTTCACCGACACGCAGGTCGGCAAAGTGGCCGGTTTGTGGCAGCGCAACGCGAAACTGCGTGCGGCTTGTCGTCTCGCGCAGCAAAACGGCAGAGTTGGCCCCGTCAAACAGCAGGCTTTCCACCTGGCCCAAGTGGTGGGAATGCTCCGCAGGCGATTCGCTCGCGTGGCGAGCTAGGCTGATGGCTTCCGGACGCAAGAAAGCCTCCAGGGCTTGCCCGGGGGCAATGCCGTCCATGGCGCGGGCGCGCATCGCCATGCCCTGTTCGGTGGTGAAGGCCACCAGTCCGCCCTGCGCTGCCACCGCCTGCGTGGCGTGGCCTGCAAGCTTGTTGTTGGTGCCCACAAAGCCCGCAACAAACGGTGTTTGCGGCTGGTAGTAAAGCTGCTGCGGAGTGCCAACCTGCTCAAAGCTGCCGGCGTTCATGACGGCAACATGGTCGGACAGCACCAAGGCCTCGGACTGGTCGTGGGTGATGTAGACAAAGGTGGTGCCGAAGGATGCCTGCAATTGCTTGAGTTCGACCTTCATGTGCTCACGCAGCTTGAGGTCCAGCGCCCCAAGCGGTTCGTCAAGCAGCAGCAGCGTAGGCTCCAGCACCAGGCTGCGGGCGATCGCCACGCGTTGTCGTTGCCCGCCCGAGAGCTGGTCCACCCGCTTGTCCTGCATGGCCGGCAGGCTCACGCGCTCGAGCATGCTGCCGACCTTCTTCGCGATGTCGGCGCGCGGCAAGCCGCGCCGTGCCAAGCCGTAGCCGACGTTTTCGCCCACCGACATCATGGGAAACAAGGCCAGGTGCTGAAACACCATGTTGACTGGCCGACGGTTGGGCGCTACGCCGTTCATGGGCTTGCCGCCAATATGGATCTGGCCCGTGTCGGGTGCCAGGAAGCCGGCAATCATGCGCAGCAGCGTGGTCTTGCCGCAGCCAGAAGGCCCAAGAATGGAGAAAAAGCTGCCCCGCTCGACGGTAAAGGACAAGTCCTTGACCGCGAACTGGCCAGCGTAGCGTTTACCGATGTGATCGGCCTGAAGGTCGACAGGCACCGCTTGCCTCGCAGGCGACAAGTTACTGTGCAGCCTTGATGCGGTCGAGCACGCGGCCTTCGATGTCTTCAATGCCGGCCGGCACAGCGGGGTACCACTTGACGTTTTTCAGTGCGGCGTCGGGGAAGCTGGCGCCAAACTGGGCCTTGAGCTTGGCATCCATCAGCTGGTCAGCGCCTTTGGCGGCGGTGAAGTTCCCGGCAGAGCGCGCCACTTTGGCCGCAATTTCCGGCCGCAGGTTGAAGTTGATCCAGGCATAGGCGGCCGCATCATTGCGGCCCTTGGCGGGGATGGCAAAGGTGTCAATCCAGCCGAGCGCGCCCGACTTGGGCGCGATGAACTGGATCTCTGGCTTTTCGCTGTTCAGCTTCCAGCCACCGGTGTCCCACATCATGGCGCCCACAACTTCTCCGGCCCGCATGCCATTGAGCAACTGGTCCTTGTTGTCCCAGTAAAACTTGATGTTGCCCTTGCAGGCCATCATGGTTTTTCCGACTTCTTCCATCAGCGCGCCGTAGGCCTTTGGGTCGTTGTAAAGTGCAAAGGGGTCTTTTCCCGACGCAAAGGCAAAGGCCAGCAGGGTGGGGCGTTTCAGTCGAACGGCGGTCTTGCCTTTGACCTCGGCTTTGCACAGATCGGGGTAGTCGCTCATGTTGGCGAGCCTGGTGTTGACCACTAGGCCATCCGTGCCCCAGATGTGCGGCAAGCCATAGACCTTGCCGGCCAGCGTGGTGTTCTTTTTGGTGGCGTCAAGCATGGCAGGAATGAACAGTTCGGACTTGATCTTGCTCAGGTCCATGGGCTTGTATATGCCAAACTCCTGCTGCGGTCCGGTGATGCGGTCTTGCGAAGGCTGGGCCAGATCAAAGCCCGCGCCGCCAGTGGCGCGCAGCTTGGAGATCATTTCCTCGTTGTTTGACAGCGTGACTTCGACGTCGATGCCGGTTTCCTTTTTGAACTGCGCAATCACCTCTGCCGGCACGTAGTCGGCCCAGCTGATCAGGCGCAGCTTCTGGTCCTGAGCCCACAAGGGACTGGTCAGGGTTGAGGCCACAAGGCTGGCTCCAATAATCAGGCGGGATAATTTCATTTTGGTTTTCCTTGTTGAGGGATGAAAAACGCGAAAGAAGCCGGGGACAAGTGCCAGGACCCGGCAAGGGCATTTCTTTCCAAAAAAAGCATAGCCTTTCCCTGTTTCATTTGTGTGTCAATATCTTTTGCCTGGGTATTTTTTCTCCCCTCATATTGCGATTGCATGAACTTCTGGATTGATACGCATTGCCATCTTGACGCCCCGGAGTTCGCCCCGGACGTGGCGGCGGTGCGAGCGAGGGCTGCCGCCCGCCACGTGGCGCATTGCGTTCTGCCAGCCATAGCGGCGTACAACTTTGAGGCGGTTCGCCTGCTGGCGCATGAGTTTTCAGACAGCTATGCGCTGGGCATTCATCCGCTGTGCGTACCCGAGGCCCGGGACGCCGATCTGCAGACGCTGGATGAAGAACTCGCCCGCAGACAGTCTGATCCTCGTCTGGTCGCTGTGGGTGAAATCGGGCTGGACTATTTCGTGCCTGCGCTGGCGCAAAGCCCGATGCGCGAGCGCCAGGAGTATTTTTACCGCGAGCAACTCAAACTGGCGCGCAAGCACGGCTTGCCGGTCATCCTCCATGTTCGGCGTTCGGCCGACAAGCTGCTCAAGCACTTGCGTGAGCTGGTGCCCGCAGGCGGCTGGAGCGGTATTGCCCACGCCTTCAACGGCAGCGAGCAGCAGGCCATGGAGTTCATCAAGCTGGGCTTCAAGCTGGGTTTTGGCGGTGCCGTGACTTTTGACGCGGCTTTGCAGCTCAGGCGTCTGGCCGCTGGGCTGCCGCTGGAGGCGCTGGTGATGGAAACCGACTCGCCGGACATGGCGCCGCAGTGGATCTACAGAACGGCACAGCAACGCGCCGGCGGACAGACCCAGGGCCGCAACGAGCCCGCCGAGTTGCCGCGCATCGCCGGCCTTGTGGCAGAGCTGCGCGATCTGCCGGTTGACACGCTGGCGGCCGCCACCACGGCCAACGCCTTGCAGGCATTTCCCAAGCTCGGAGCCTTGTTGCCGTGCTGACCGGTTTGCCTCCTCTTGTCTCCAGCCGTACGCGTGTTCTGATCCTGGGCAGCTTCCCCAGCGCGGCGTCGCTCGCGGCGCAACAATACTATGGTCACCCGCAAAACCAGTTCTGGAAGATTTTGCAAGCCATTTGGCCTTCCAGTCCAGCAGCTACGGGCGCAAGTAGCTATAAAATTCGTAGTGATTGGCTATTGTCAAAGTCGCTGGGCGTATGGGATGTGTACGCGGCTTGCGAACGCGAAGGCAGTCTGGACAGCCATATCCGCAACGCGGCAGTGAACGATTTTGCAGAAATGAAGCGCTTGTGTCCTGCGCTTGAGGCCATTGCCCATAACGGCGGCGAGAGCTTTAAACACGCGCGTCATCCGCAGTTATTGGGCCTGCCGGTTTACAAACTACCCTCCACCAGCCCGGCCAACGCGTCCTGGTCGTTTGAACGCAAACTCGCTGCCTGGCGCGAGGTTTTTGAGAAACATGGATTGATTTAATGTCGAAAAAAGATACCGCGAAAGCCCCTTTAGACCTGCCGGAAGTCAATTTTTCGGACTATGGCGATGTGCGCTTTCTGCATCTGGGCACCGAATGGGTGCAAGGCTCCATGCTGCGCGATGCGCCCTATGACATTGAGCTGGAGTATGTGCAGCGCATGATGGCGGGCCTGCTATTCATCGATGCCGCATCAGTAGCCAAAAAGCATGCCATGCAACTGGGACTGGGCTCGGCTGCGCTGACCAAGTTTTGCTACAAAAAGCTGCGCATGAAAACCACCGCCATCGAGATTAATCCGCAGGTGGTCACCGCCTGCCGGCTGTGGTTCAAGCTGCCGCGCGACGACCTCCGGCTGCATGTGATCGAGGCCGATGCCGCCGAGGAGATACAAAAACCTGAGCATCAGGGCACAGTTGACCTGCTGCATGTTGACCTGTATGACCACGAAGCGGCCGCACCGGTGCTGGACGATGCCGATTTTTATGCCCACTGCCGCGATTTGCTCACGGACGATGGCGTGATGACGGTCAACCTGTTTGGCCGCGATTCGAGCTATGAGCAGTCGCTGACCAAAATGGCGGAGGCGTTTGGCCCGGAGTCGATCTGGGCGTTCCGGCCCACGCGCGAGGGCAATACCGTGGTGCTGGCCCAGCGCGAACCGACTCGCCCGGAGCGCGCCGAGCTTTTGCTGCGGGCCGGCGTCATTGAATCGCGCTGGGACCTGCCGGCCAAAAAATGGCTGAGGCTGTTCAAGCCGGTGATTTGAACTGATGGTTTTTCAAGCCGCCGATACGTTAAAGTGAACTTCATGAGTGCCGTGATGCCCCCCCAATCCCCTCCACCGCCCCGCGCTCGCAAGCCTCATGCGGGGCCCCTCGATTGGCGCAAGCTGGTCGAGTGGCTTGGTGAAGACGGCGTCATCAGCAGCGCCGAGGCGCAGCGCACCATTGCCCGCTGCTCGCAGGTGCAAAGCGCCCAGCATCCCCTGGTCAGGCTGGCCAGCGTTGGCATGACGCGCGTGGCGGACGGCCAGTCGCTGGATATTGAATCCATTGCCCAGTGGCTGGCGGGCCGCGCGGGCCTGCAGTATCTTCGGATCGACCCACTCAAGGTGGACGTGGGCAAGGTGGCGGAAAGCATGTCCGCCGTGTATGCCGAGCGGCACAAGGTGTTGCCGGTGAAGGTCACGCCGCATGAGGTGGTGATAGCGACCGCCGAGCCTTTCATGACCGACTGGGTGTCTGAGATCGAGCGGCAGTCCAAGCGAAGCGTGCGTCTGGTGGTGGCCAGTCCGCTGGAAATAGCAAAGTTCACGGCTGAATTTTTCGCCTTGGCCAAATCGGTCAAGGCTGCGGCCAAGGCGGGCGGCGGTTCGGGCTCGGCCAGTTTTGAGCAGCTGGTTGAACTGAACAAGAGCAACAAGCAGCTGGACGCCAATGACCAGGGAGTGGTGCAGGTGGTGGACTGGCTCTGGCAATACGCCTTTGACCAGCGCGCCAGCGATATTCACCTGGAGCCGCGGCGCGAGCAGGGGGTGATTCGTTTTCGCATCGACGGCGTGCTGCACCCGGTATACCAGCTGCCCATGGGCGTGCACAACGCCATGACGGCCCGCATCAAGCTGCTGGGGCGCATGGATGTGGTGGAAAAACGCCGGCCACAGGATGGCCGCATCAAGACGCGCAACCCGCGCGGCGATGAAGTTGAAATGCGCCTGGCCACCTTGCCCACAGCCTTTGGCGAGAAAATGGTGATGCGTATTTTTGATCCCGACACGACGGTCAAGAATCTGGATGCGCTGGGCTTTTCGCAGCATGATGCCGAGCGCTGGGAACAGCTGGTCAAACGCCCTTACGGCATTGTGCTGGTGACCGGCCCGACCGGTTCGGGCAAGACCACCACGCTGTATTCCACGCTCAAGCGGCTGGCCACCGAAGAGGTCAACGTCAACACGATTGAAGACCCGATCGAGATGATTGAGCCTTCGTTCAACCAGACGCAGGTTCAGCCGCATCTGGATTTTGGTTTCCCCGAAGGGCTGCGCGCCCTGATGCGGCAAGACCCGGACATCATCATGGTGGGCGAAATCCGCGACCTGCAAACGGCGGAAATGGCCGTGCAGGCCGCGCTGACCGGGCATCTCGTTTTCAGCACCCTGCACACCAACGATGCGCCTTCGGCGGTCTCCCGCCTGATGGAGCTGGGCGTGCCGTCCTACCTGATCAACGCCACCTTGCTCGGCGTGCTGGCCCAGCGCCTGGTGCGCACGCTGTGCAGCAATTGCCGCGAACCCGATGAGAGCGCGCACGCGCGAGACGCTGGCAGAGCTGGTCAAGCCCTGGCAGATCAGCGGCGGCTACCGGCCTTACAAGCCTGTGGGCTGTGTGGATTGCCGCATGACCGGCTTCAGGGGCCGCATGGGTTTGTACGAGCTGTTGACGGTGACCGAAGGCTTCAAGGAAAAGGTTTCGAAAGAACCCAGTATTGATGCGCTGCGCCGGCAAGCCATCGCGGAAGGGATGCGCCCTCTGCGGCTGGGAGGTGCCCTGAAAGTGGCGGAAGGCCTGACCACGATCGAGGAAATCCTCGCCTCCACCCCGCCTTTGTCCTGAAACACCTCTGCGTCTGGAAACCGGCAACCCTTGAGATTTCCAGGGGCGGCCAGTGATGCAGGGGTAAGCCCTATGTAGGTGAAAGCCACATCCCCGGGCTGGGGATTGAATGCACAATCCACCGATTAATTCTTTATATAGAGGAGACAAACCGTGAATATCAAGAGTCAAAAAGACTTTTTTTCCGGGCTCATGTTCATGGGCGTCGGAGTGGCGTTCGCATGGGGCGCAACAACTTACAACGTCGGGGAACGGCGCTCGCATGGGCCCCGGTTATTTTCCGCTCTGGCTGGGGATTTTGATGGCTGTCCTGGGGGCGGTCATCACCTTTAAAGCGCTGGTGCTCGAAACTCAGGACGGCGACAAGATTGGCAAGTGGGCCTGGAAGCCCTTGTTCTTCATTATTCTGGCCAACCTGGTATTTGGTGTCTTGCTGGCTGGCTTGCCTTCGATTGGCATTCCTGCCATGGGTCTGATTGCGGCCATTTACGCCCTGACTTTTATCGCCAGCATGGCGGAAGCCGGCTGGAAATTCAAGAACACTTTGATCCTGGCCACCATATTGGCGGCGGGCAGTTACGTGGCTTTTGTCATGGCGCTGAAGCTGCAGTTCCCGGTGTGGCCCGCCTTTATCACCGGCTAAGGAGAATAAAAAAATGGAATTATTTCAACATTTGGCGCTCGGTTTTGGCGTGGCGTTCACGCCCATCAACCTGCTTTACTGTCTCGTCGGCTGCATCCTGGGTACGCTGATCGGTGTGTTGCCCGGCATTGGCCCTGTGGCGACCATCGCCATGTTGCTGCCCGCTACTTATGCGCTGCCCCCTGTGTCGGCGCTGATCATGCTGGCCGGCATTTATTACGGTGCGCAGTACGGCGGTTCCACCACCGCCATTCTGGTGAACCTGCCCGGCGAGTCGTCTTCGGTCGTGACCTGTATTGATGGCTATCAGATGGCCAGAAAAGGGCGGGCGGGGCCCGCGCTGGCTGCCGCGGGTCTGGGTTCGTTCTTTGCCGGTTGCGTCGGCACCCTGATCCTGGCGGCCTTCGCTCCGCCGCTGACAGAGCTGGCTTTCAAGTTCGGCCCGGCTGAATATTTTGCCCTGATGATTCTGGGCCTGATCGGCGCTGTGGTGCTGGCTTCCGGCTCACTGCTCAAGGCCATTGCCATGATCGTGCTGGGCCTGCTGCTCGGCCTGGTCGGCACCGATGTGAACTCGGGTGTTGCCCGCTTCAGCTTTGACATTCCTGAACTGACCGACGGTATCGGCTTTGTGGTGATTGCCATGGGCGTGTTCGGCTATGGAGAGATCATCAGCAACCTGGCCCAGCCCGAGAATGAGCGCGAAGTGTTCACGGCCAAGGTGTCGGGCCTGTTTCCCACGAAACAGGATTTCAAGGACATGGCGCCTGCCGTGCTGCGCGGCACCTTCCTGGGTTCGGCTCTCGGTATTCTGCCCGGTGGTGGTGCCTTGCTGGCGGCCTTTGCCGCCTATGCGCTGGAAAAGAAAATCAAGATGAAGCCGGGCGAAGTTCCCTTCGGTCAGGGCAACATCCGCGGAGTGGCTTCGCCCGAGTCGGCCAACAATGCCGGTGCGCAGACCTCCTTCATTCCATTGCTCACACTGGGTATTCCGCCCAATGCCGTGATGGCCCTGATGGTGGGCGCCATGACGATTCACAACATCCAGCCGGGTCCGCAGGTCATGACCAGCAATCCGGAACTGTTCTGGGGCCTGATCGCCTCGATGTGGATCGGCAATGCGATGCTGATCATCCTGAACCTGCCGCTGATCGGCATGTGGATCAAGCTGCTGACCGTGCCTTATCGCTACCTGTTTCCGGCGATTGTGCTGTTCTGTGCGATTGGCGTGTACTCCACCAACAACAACACCTTTGACGTCTGGATGGTGGGTCTGTTTGGCGTGATCGGTTACCTCTTCGTCAAGCTGGGCGCTGAACCTGCACCCTTGCTGCTGGGCTTTATTCTGGGCCCCATGATGGAAGAAAACCTGCGCCGGGCGCTGCTGCTGTCGCGTGGCGACTGGAGCGTGTTTGTCACCCGTCCGCTGTCTGCGGGGCTGCTGGCTGCCGCTGTCCTGTTGCTGGTGATCGTGCTGCTGCCTTCCGTCAAGAACAAGCGGGAAGAAGCCTTCGTCGAAGAGTGATTTTCAAGCTTTAGCAAGCTTGCCAAAAAAGGTACCTTCGGGTGCCTTTTTTTATGGGCGTGAAAGGTGAGCTTGCCCGGTTTTCCGGTCAATGGCGTGGATTCCCCGCATCTGCAGATTGAAGCCATGAAGCTGGCTCTTGCCGAGGTCTGCAGATTGATGGTTGAGCCGTCTTCAATGACGGTGACGCCCGCACAAAGGGTAGAGGCCTCAACCCTCGCCACGCGTGCCAAACTCGCCAACATGAAGAAGGTGCAGAATTTTGGCGCTGGTCAATTCATGCGGCGTGCTGGAATTCCCGAAGTAAAAGGCCGCGTCGGGGCAGGCGATGCCCGGCGCGACGGACAGGCCGCCGGTTTTTAAGAAACTATCTTGAATAATATTTCTGAACAAAATAAGCCTGTAGCGCATGAAATACGGGCGCAAGCCGCTACTAAAAACATAGCGTCAGGTTTGCTGCTCGCCAGCTTTGGTGCGATTGCTTTCAGTGGCAAGGCGATCATCGTCAAGCTGGCTTACCGCCATGGTGTTGATGCCGTCACCCTGATCATGTACCGCATGCTGTTTGCGTTGCCGATTTTTGCCGCTATGGCATGGTGGGCAAGCCGGGGTAAAGCCCCCTGGCGGGCAAGGACTGGCTGGGCGTGCTCTGGCTGGGGTTCACGGCTACTACCTGGCCAGCTTCCTGGACTTTGCCGGCCTGGCCTATATCAGCGCCTCGCTGGAGCGACTGATTTTGTACCTCAATCCCACGCTGGTTTTGCTGCTGGGCCTGGTGCTGTATCGGCGGCGCATCACGCGGCCGCAAATTGTCGGCATTGCGATCAGCTACTGCGGGGTGGTGCTGGTGTTTGGCCACGAGATCAAGCTGCAGGGCAGTGAGGCGGCCTGGGGCGCCCTGCTGGTCTTTTTCAGCGCGGTCAGCTATGCGGTTTACATGGTCTACAGCGGAGAGATGGTCAAGCGCCTGGGGTCGCTGCGGCTGGTGGGGCTGGCCACCAGGTTGCCTGCCTGTGTGCCTGCTGCAGTTTGTGGTGCTCAGGCCGTTCAGCGCCGCTGTGGTTGCGCCCGAGGTGATCTGGCTGTCCGTGCTCAACGCCACCCTGTGCACGGCCATGCCGGTGCTGATGGTGATGATGGCGATTGAGCGCATCGGCGCCAGCCTTTCAGCGCAGACCGGCATGATCGGTCCGCTTTCCACCATCCTGATGGGGGTGCTTATTCTGGACGAGCCTTTCTCGTCTGGCTGGCCGCCGGAACGGTGCTGGTGATTGCGGGAATTTTGTGTTTACCCGCCGGGCGCTCAGCGCATCTGCCCGGCGGGATGTTGCAGGCGAGTTTTGCTGCCTGGGACGCCGATAAGCCGCCCGCGCTGGCGTATTGAATTTCTTTCGTATCATGGACAGTTATTTCCCCGCGTTCGGGGCATCAAGGAATCGCTATGGATTTTGGTATTGCAGGCAAATGGGCGCTGGTGTGCGGCGCCAGCAAAGGGCTGGGTTTCGGCTGCGCGCAGGCGCTGGTGCGCGAAGGCGTGCATGTGCTGATCGTGGCGCGCGGGGCCGAAGTGCTGGCGGCGGCTGCCAGCACATTAGCAGCTGACAGCGCCCGTCCTGAAGGTGCTACGGTCCAGTTTGTGGCTGCAGACATCACCACGGCAGAAGGCCGTGCCGCCGTATTTGCGGTGCGCAAGGATTTCGACATTGTTGTCACCAACGCCGGCGGTCCGCCGCCGGGCGACTTCCGTGACTGGGACCGCGACGCCTGGATCAAGGCGGTCGACGCCAACATGCTGACACCTATCGAGCTGATCAAGGCGACGGTCGACGGCATGGCCGCGCGCGGCTTTGGCCGCATTGTCAACATCACCTCCAGTTCGGTGAAGGCGCCGATTGACATCCTGGGCCTGTCCAACGGTGCGCGCAGCGGGCTGACGGGTTTTGTCGCCGGCGTGGCGCGCACCAAACTGGCGGCTCAGGGTGTCACGATCAACAACCTCCTGCCCGGCAAGTTTGACACCGACCGCATCGCCACCACCGTGCGTGCCGCAGCTGAAAAGTCCGGCAAGAGTGTCGAGGACATTCGTCGCGCGCAACAGGCGCAAATCCCCGCCGGCCGCTATGGAACACCCGAAGAGTTCGGGGCCATCTGCGCTTTCCTGTGCAGCGTCCATGCCGCTTACATGACGGGCCAGAACGTGCTGGCAGACGGCGGCGCGTATCCGGGAACATTTTGAGCGGCGGCCAAATATTGCGATGCTGAACTATCTGCATTTCGATTACGGCGAGGACACGGAAGGTGTAGGCGCGCTGGAGGCGATGGCTTCCACCTGGCCGGAGCAGGTGCCTGCCGTGCAGGCCGAGATGGCCCGGGTGCTGGACTGGGCCCATGCAACTTTTCCGGGCCAGCGCGGCCCTGTGGGCGAGGGCGGCGAGTGGGACTATGACTTGCAGGCCATGCAGGAGTTCACGGCTCCGGAGACGATCCGGTACGACGAGATCACCCGCCAGTTTTCAGTTCATCCGGGAGTGGCTGGCAAGCCGCGGCACACGGTCACCATTTTCATCAGCGGGACAAGCGAGTTTTGTTCAGCGTTCAGGCAGCAGTTTGGCCTGGAGTAGGCCAGGCAGATGCGCCCGAGGTGAAGGGGCCGTTTGCCGCTGCATTTTTAATGTCCGGTTTTCCGTCGAAGATAGCGGTAACATTCCTGGGATGAAAACTTCGTCGGAAGCATCCAGAAAACCTAAACGTGCCCCCCGGCCGGGCACGGGCGGCATCACTCTGAGCGATGTGGCCAAGCTGGCGGGGGTTTCTGCCATCACGGTTTCCCGCGCACTGAATACGCCCGCAGCCGTGTCGCCCGACACGCTTGAGCGCGTCAAGGGCGCCATCTCCCGCAGCGGCTATGTGCCCAACCTGGTTGCCGGTGGCCTGGCATCCAACCGCAGCCGACTGGTGGCCGCCCTGGTGCCCACGATTGCGGGGCCTGTTTTTCTTGAGACCATCCAGGCCTTGACCGATGCGCTGGCCGAGGCGGGCTGTCAGCTGATCCTGGGGCAAAGCGGATACAGCGGCGCGCGTGAAGACGCGCTGATCGACGCGATCGTGGGCCGGCGGCCGGACGGCATTGTGCTCACTGGCATCCTGCATTCACCTGAAGGGCGGCGCCGTCTTCTGGCCTCCGGCATTCCTGTGGTCGAGACCTGGGACCTTACCCCCACCCCCATTGACATGATCGTCGGCTTTTCCCACGAGAATGTCGGTGCCGCAGCCGCCGATTATCTGTATGGAAAAGGCTATCGCAAGCCGGCACTGGTCACTGCGAGCGACCATCGCGCGACACTGCGGCGCGCCGGATTCGAGCGGCGTTTTGCGGCACTCGGCATTCCGTCGATTCCGGTGTGTGCGGTGCCTGCGCCTTCCTCTCTGGCCAACGGGCGTTCAGGGTTTTCCGACCTGCAGGCTCGTTGCCATGACACCGACGTTGTCTTTTGCGGCTCGGACGTCATTGCACATGGCGTGATCACCGAGGCTCAGGCACGGGGCATGGTTGTGCCGCGGGATGTGGCGGTCATGGGCTTTGGCGACCTGTCTTTTGCTGCGCACACCTTTCCTGCGCTCACCACCGTGCGTATTGATGGAACCGCGATCGGACGCCAGGCGGCGCGTTTCATTCTTGACCGGGTTGAAGGCCGTGATGTCGGGCCGCGGATTCGCGACCTAGGGTTTTCGATTATTCAAAGAGCCAGCGCCTGACTTGACGGCAGGTTTCCCGGTCGCTAGAATTTATTTGTTAGCGCTAACATTGAGTTGAAAAATTCCTCGATGACCCAGGCCCTCAAGGCGCAAATACACAGGAGATATTCATGACCCGACTTTTCAATCGTCGCTCGGCCCTTGGTAGCCTGAGTGGCCTGGGCCTCGTGGCCATGCTGCCATGGCCGCTGCGCGCGCAGGCGGCTGACGTGGCGACGCCCGGCTGGCCGGCCAAGCCGATAAGCTATGTCGTGCCATTCACGCCCGGGGGGTCTACGGACGTGATTGGCCGCACCTTGTCGCAAAAGCTGGCGGACTCGCTGGGCCAGCCGGTGGTGGTCGACAACAAGCCGGGCGCCGCAGGTGCCGTGGGCGCCACCTATGTTGCCAGGTCCAAAGCTGACGGCTACACGCTCTTTGGCGGCACCATCAGCACCCATGCGATCAATGCCAGCCTCTACAAGAACCTGTCCTATGACCCGGTGAAGGACTTCGAGCCGGTATCGCTTGTGGCCATGTTGCCGAATGTGCTCATTGTCAATCCCAACCTCGGCGTCAATTCGGTCGCTGACCTGGTGGCCTTGCTCAAACGCGATCCGGGCAAACGCTACTTTGCGTCGTCGGGTGCGGGCACATCGACACATCTTGCGGGCGAGATGTTTGCCGAATTGATTGGCGTGCCGCTGACCCACGTCGCTTACAAGGGAACGCCGCCTGCCATGATGGACGTGGTCGCTGGCCAGGTGCCGTTCATGTTCGACCAGATGACCGCAGCCCTCTCGCTGGTGCAGGCTGGAAAACTCAAACTGCTGGCCGTCACCACCGGTAAGCGTATTGCGTTGGCGCCCAACCTCCCGACGATGATCGAGTCGGGGATTGCGAAATTTGAAATGTCGTCCTGGCAAGCGGTGTATGCCCCCAAAGGCACGCCATCCGCCATTGTGCAGAGGCTTAATGCGGAAATTGTCAAGATTCTGAAAATGCCCGATGTGGTGGCCAAACTGCATGATCAGCTCGGCATGGAAATCGTCGGCAGCACGCCCGAAGAGCTTGCAGCGCACATGAAAACCGAAATCGCGCGCTGGGCGGAGCTGGTCAAAAAATCAGGCGCCACGGCGAGCTGATGATGAGAAACGACATTCGCATCACGCAGGCCCGCATCACCCCGATTGCCTTTCGGGATGCGCCGCTCCTCAATGCCAGCGGGATTCACGAACCATGGGCCTTGCGCAGCATCATTGAGATCGAAACCTCCGACGGCCGTCTGGGCATTTCGGAAACCTATGGCGACAATCCGATGCTGCAGGCCCTGGAGCAGGCCAGGGCGCTGGTCGTGGGCCTGTCGCCCTTTGACCTCAACCAGATGGAGCAGCGGGTGCGCGCCAGCATCAAGCCGGGCCAGGGCGGCGTCGAGTTCGAGCTGGCGCCGGGTTCGCACACCGCCAAAAATGCCGAAAAGGTGATCAGCGCGCTGGAAGTGGCCATGCTGGATTTGCAGGGTCAGCTCCTTAATCTTCCTGTCTGCGACCTGCTCGGCGGCGCGATCCGTGACGAGGTGCCCTACAGCGCCTATCTGTTCTACAAATATGCCGAGCATGTGGACAAACCCTATGGTCCCGATGCCTGGGGTGAAGCCCTGACACCGGAGCAACTGGTGGTCCAGGCGCGGGCCATGGTGGACCAGTACGGCTTCAAAAGCATCAAGCTCAAGGGCGGAGTGTTTGAACCCGCACAGGAGATTGCCGGCATCAAGGCCTTGCGCAAGGCTTTTCCGAACCATCCGCTGCGGCTGGATCCCAATGCCAACTGGTCATTGCAGACCAGCATAGACGCTGCCCCCGAGCTCGATGAATTGCTGGAGTACTACGAAGACCCGACCCCTGGGCTGGAGGGCATGGCTGAACTCGCCAAACACTGCCGCATGCCGCTGGCCACCAATATGGTGGTCACCACGATGGAACAGTTTCGCCGCAACACGTCCTTGAATGCCGTGAAGATATTGCTGTCGGACCACCATTACTGGGGCGGCTTGCGTGCGACGGCGTCACTGGCACGCATGTGTGAGGTGTTTGACATGGGCATGTCCATGCATTCAAATTCACATCTGGGGATCAGTCTGATGGCCATGACGCATGCCGCAGCGGCGATTCCCAATCTCACTTATGCGTGTGACACGCACTATCCGTGGCAGGAGGAGGAGGTGATCAAGGGCGGCAGGATCCGCTTCAACCAAGGCGCAGTCAAGGTGCCGACCGGGCGCGGTCTGGGCGTTGAGCTGGACCCTGCGAGGCTTGCGCAGCTTCACCAGCAGTACCTCGACTGCGGGATTCGCAACCGTAACGATCTCGCGCAGATGCGCAAATACCAGCCAGCTTTTTCAGCCAGAAGTCCGCGTTTTTAGCTTTTCAATCCCTGACTGGCATTTCGTCAGGCCGGAGCCAGCAAGGCTCAAATTTGCAGATTAAAAATTAAACCAAGGAGACATCATGAAGTTCAAACATCTTGATTCAATGCTTGCCCGCAGTCTGCGCCGCGCTCGCGTAGCAGCCGCAGTGGCTGGCCTTTCGGCGGCCGGCATGGGCGTGGCCACGGCCCAGCCCGTGACGATCAACGTGGTCGACGTGGCCGGTAATCTGGCCCTGACGCAGGAAGCGATCGAGGCGTTTCGAGCGAAGAATCCGACGCTGGTGTCGCGCGTCACCTTTACCAAGGCGCCCGCGCCGGAACTACCGGGGAAAATCCGGGCCATGCAGGCCGCAGGCCGTACCGACATTGACCTTGTTCTGACCGGCACTGATGCGCTGGCTGCCGGCATCGCGCTCAATCTTTGGGAGCCCCTGCTGCCGGCGCATGCGGCAAAATTTCCCGAACCTGATGGACAACTACCTGCCGCAGCGCTGCGAAGATGCAGGACCTTGCCAATGGCCAAGGCATCATGGTGACCTTCATGCCGGCAGGTCCCCTGCTCGAGTACAACCCCGACAAGGTCAAAACCGCCGCCAAAAACGCCAGCTGAACTGCTCGCTGGTGCAAGGCCAATCCCAACAAGCTGATCTACGCACGGCCGGCCAACTCGGGACCGGGTCGCACTTTCCTGATGGGCCTGCCTTACCTGCTTGGCGACAAGGACCCGAAGGACCCCATCGCGGGCTGGGACAAAACCTGGGCCTACCTCAAAGAGCTCAACAGCTGCATCGAGTACTACCCTACGGGGACGGGTGCCGTCATGAAGGAACTGGGCGAAGGCTCGCGCGACATGACCGTGACCGTGACGGGCTGGGACATCAATCCCCGCGCACTCGGCATCGTCCCCAAGCAGTTCAAGGTAGCGGCGCTCAATGGCTTTACCTGGGTCAACGACGCGCACTACATGGTGATGCCCAAGGGCTTGCCGGCTGCCCGTCAGGCGGTGGTGCTGGAACTGATGGCTTTCATGCTCAAGCCCGAGCAGCAGGCATTGACCTATGACGAGGGTTATTTCTATCCTGGCCCGGCGGTGAAGAACGTGCCGCTGTCGATGGCGCCGCAAAGAGAGCCAGGACGTCATCAAGGAATTCGGCCGCCCCGAATATGCGGACTGGATTGCCGAACAGTCCGCATGCCCTGCCGCTGGAAGACAAGGCCATGGTGGCTGCGTTCAAGCAGTGGGACCAGGAAATCGGCAGCGCAAAAGACAAGTAAGCCGGGTCATTGAACGACTGAGCATGCACCGGTACCGCTTCAGGTACCGGTGCGAGTCAAGCAGAAAAAAGGGTTTTCGATGTCTGTAAACCAGAGCGTCGCGGTGCATGCCGCGCACAAAAATGAGTTCAGGCAATTGCGCCTTGACGGCGTGAGCCGCCAGTTTGGTGGCGCCAATGCCTTGAACAAGCTGTCGCTCACGATAGAGCGCGGCGAGTTCATCGCGTTGCTGGGGCCGTCGGGCTGCGGCAAATCCACGGCGCTCAATTGCATGGCGGGCCTGCTGCCGTTGACGGACGGCAGCATCTGGCTCGACGACCAGCGCATCGATCACGCTGCCGCCGGAAAAGCGCGGCTTCGGCATGGTGTTCCAGAATTACGCGCTTGTTTCCGCATCATGTCGGTCAGCCAGCAATGTCGGCTTCGGCCTGAAGATGCGGGGCGTGCCTGGAGCAGAGATAGACGCCGCGTCGCCGCAGCGCTGGATACTCGTCCAGTTGCAGGGACATGTGCAGCAAGCTGCCGGGACAGCTGTCTGGCGGGCAGCAGCAGCGGGTAGCGATTGCGCGCGCCATCGTCATCGAGCCGCCGCTGATTTTGATGGACGAGCCGCTGTCCAACCTCGACGCCAAGCTGCGCATCGAGATGCGCTCGGAAATCCGCCGCATCCACCGTGCGCAGGGCTGCTCGACGGTTTACGTCACGCATGACCAGGACGAGGCCATGTCGCATGGCTGACCGGATGGTGGTGATGAAGCTTGGCGTGGTGCAGCAGATCGGAACGCCGCAGGAGGTCTTCTGCCCGGCCGGCCAACGCTCGACATTGCCCGTTTCATGGGCTACCGCAATGTATTGCCGGTCAAGCTTGTGCAGTCCGATGGCGCGCTTGTCGGGGTCCAGGGACCCGGCGGCGTGCATCTGGACGGTGTTGCCATGCAGAAACTGGGCGCAGGTTCTGCGATGGTCGCCATCAGGCCCGATGAAATCGTGATCGGCGAAGGATCGAATGCATTCACGGGCACGGTTGAAAGCACCGAGTACGGTGGCCGCGAGTGGCTGCTGCGCGTGAAAACGGCGTTTGATGACTTGCTTTATGTGCGCTCGACGCGCAATGCGGCAGTCGGCGAAACCGTCAGCTTGTCGGCGCCTGCTGACCGCGTTCTGGTGTACCCGCTTCAACGGGAAGAGGCGTGACATGAGCACACTTGCCGCTTCGGCTCCGCTCTCCCGGCCGCGCCCTTTCTTTGATCCGGCAGTCATGCTGGTTGCGCCAGCGGCTGCCGTGATGGTGATGTTCTTTGTCTATCCCTTTGCCTATGGCTTGCTACTGTCTTTCCAGCCCGCGCAGGGAAGCCTGTTTCCAAACTACATCCATTTCTTCCAGACGCAAGAGCTCTGGAAGACCATCGGCAACACGATGCAGCTGGCGCTTCCTGCCACCTTTATCAACGTGGGTTTTGCGCTGGCCATTGCCTACGAATGCGCATCAAGGGCCCATACCAGCGCTTCCTCTCTACCCTGCTGGTGGTGCCCCTCACGCTGGGGACGGTACTGATTGCCGAGGGCATGCTGACCTACTTCGGCCCCCAAGGCTGGCTGGCGCAGTCCTTGCGTTGGCTGCATCTGTATGAAGGCTCCATCCGCCTGACCCACAACTACTGGGGCGTGCTGATCTCTCTGGTCATTACCGGTTTCCCGTTTGCCTACCTGTTGATACTGTCGTACATCACAGGCATTGATCCGGCGCTGCCGCGGGCCGCGGCCACGCTGGGGGCCGACGGCTGGAACCGTTTTCGCTACATCTACCTGCCGCTTCTGGCGCCCGGTCTGGTGATGGCCTTTTGCCTCAGTTTTGTGCAGGCCTTCTCGGTCTTCCCGTCGGCCGTGCTGCTCGGCTCTCCCGCTGGCGTGACACGGGTGATGGCCATTGCGGCCTACGAGGCGGCCTTTGAGCAATATGACTATTCGCTGGCTTCTGCCGTGGCCATGATCATGGGGCTGGCCCAGCTGGCCATCGTGGTGGCGGCGCTGGGTCTGCGTTCCCTGTTTTACCGTGGCCCGGTGGCTGGAGGCAAAGGATGAGCACAACGACACTGAACACCAGCCCGCTGCGTGATCGCGTGTGGCGCGCGCTGATAGGGGGGGTGATCGCCCTGTTTCTCGTCAACGTCGGCTTGCTGATCGTCGCAGTGGCCACCAACTCGGTGGCCACACGGTGGCTGGGAACCTGGCTGCCCGAGGCTTACACGCTGGGCTGGTACCTGTCTGCGTGGAAGGAGTTCCAGCTCGACCACGTGCTGATCGTCACGGTGGTCGTGGTGTTCTCGGTGGTCTTTTTGTCTCTGCTGATTGGCGTGCCTGCCGCCTACACCCTGGCGCGCAAGGACTTTCGGGGCAAAAAGCTGCTGATGCTGCTGTTTCTGGTGCCGCTGATGGTGCCACCCATCACCTATGGCATTCCGCTGGCGACCGTGATGTACCAGCTGCATCTGGCAGGCACGCTGCCGGGCGTGATCATTGCCAACATGATCCCGGCCCTGCCATTTGTGATTCTGGTGATGACGCCGTTTGTCGAGCAGATTGACACCAACATCGAGTCCGCGTCCCGGGTGTTTGGTGCCAGCACGCGCCAGATGTTCTTCTACGTCCTGGTTCCCCTGCTGGCGCCCGGTGTGCTGGCCGCGGGCCTGCTGGTGCTTGTTCGTACCGTGGCCGTGTTCGAGCTGACCTTTCTGGTCGCCGGACCTGACACCCAGACGCTGGTCGTCGCGCTGTACTACGCTGTGTTTGCCGCCGGGGTGAGGGCTGGACAGTCGGTTGATGCCATGGCCATGATCTACATGGCCATCACGGTGCTGTGGCTGTTGATCGCTTTGCGTTTCGTGAATCCGACACAACTGGTCAGTCGGGTCAAGGAGCACCCCGTCAAGGCTTGAGCACACCGCACAAAGGTTTCCAGTGGTGGGAATTGCGCACAGAAAACTAGCCAAGGCGGTTTTCTGTGCTTTTTTTTGCGAGACTTCGCTGAATTTCACAAACCTCAATGGCGTGCAGACACGATGATCCCGCCCACGATCAGCCCAAACGCCAGCGCGTGATAAAGATGGGGCAGCTCGCCCAGAAAGGCGGCTGACAGCAGGGCCGCAAACAGCGGCGTGAGGTTGGAGAAAAATCCGGCAATGGCCGGACCGACGCGCTGCACGCCCATGCCCCAGCAGCGGTAGGCAATGACGGCGGGGCCGATGGCGATATACAGCAGCGCTGTCACCAACGGCCATCCCCAGGTGATATGTGCATCGGTCAGCGCCCATTCTCCGCCCGCAAACAGGCCTGACCAGCCAAGGCCAAAGACAATTTGCGCCATCAAGAACGCGGCCCAGTCCTTGCGGATCTCGGGCGGCTCTTTAGGTTGCGACAGCAGCCAGCTGTAAAACGCCCAAGCCAGCGTGGCCAGCAGCACGTAGACATCGCCAGGCACCAGCCGGACCTGCGCCAGGAGTTCCCACTGGCCGCGCGACAGCACGACCAGCACACCGGCAACGGACAGCAATGCTCCTGCAGTCTGCTGGCGTGAAATTCGCTGCCCGAAGCAGATCACGCCCACCAGCAGCATCCAGACCGGGATGCTGGATGCGACCAGGGTGACGTTGAGCGGGGTCGACGTTTTCAGCGCCAGGTATTGCAGGGCGTTATAGCTGCCCACGCCCAGCAAACCCAGCAGGACAAAGTGCTTCCAGCTCCGCCACATCGCGCTGTCACGTCGAAGCACCCGGTGGGCCAGCGGCAAAAGAATCACAAACGCCAGCACCCAGCGCAAAAAGTTAAGCGTCATGGGCGGAACCAGCTCATGGACGAGGCGGCCTACCACCGCATTGCCCGCCCAGAGCAAAGGAGGAAGCGTCAGCAGCAGGGCGGTGGCAGGGGTCAGGCGTTGATTCATGCCCGTGACTTTAACAAGCTGCCGGCCATCAGCCATGATGGGCGTGGCCGGAGCAGCCGGTCTGGATTCGTGGCACGATGGCGACCAGTTTTTAGAAAACTATTTTTTTGCCTGTAAACCACTAGGAACGCCTGATGACACTGATGACCTCCAAAGCCGTACGCATCGACCAGCACGGTGGCCCCGAAGAACTCAAACTGGTTGAGGTAACCGTCGGCGAGCCCGGGCCCGGCGAAATTCGCATTCGCCACAAGGCCATCGGCCTGAACTTCATCGATGTCTACCAGCGCAGCGGCCTGTACCAGTTGCCCATGCCGATGCAGCTGGGGATGGAAGCCTCTGGCATTGTCGAAGCCGTGGGCGAGGGCGTGACGCACCTGAAGGTGGGCAACCGTGCCGCCTATGCCAGCCAGCCGCCGGGCAGCTACTGCGAGCTGCGCGTGATGCCCGCCAAATGCGTCTGCAAGTTGCCGGATGAGATATCTTTCGAGACGGGCGCCGCCATGATGCTCAAGGGCCTGACCGCGCAATACCTGCTGCGCCGCACGCAGCCGCAGGGTGGGCTGAAAGAGGGTGATTTTGTGCTGTTCCATGCGGCTGCGGGCGGCGTCGGCCTGATTGCTTGCCAATGGGCGAAGGCGATGGGGTTGCAGCTGATCGGCACGGCCGGCTCTGATGAAAAATGCGCGCTCGCCAAGGCGCACGGCGCAGCTTTTGTCATCAACTACGCCAAGGAAGATTTCGTCGCTCGCGTGAAGGAAATTACCGGCGGCCAGGGCGTGAAGGTGGTCTACGACTCGGTTGGCAAGGACACCTTTGACCGCTCGCTTGATTGCCTGCGCCCCTTCGGGCTGATGGCCAGTTTTGGCAACGCCTCTGGCCCGGTCGCACCGTTCTCGCCCGGCATCCTCGGCCCCAAGGGATCGCTCTACGTGACGCGCCAGACGCTGTTCACCCACATTACCACGCGGGAAAGCACGCAGGAAATGGCCGATGATCTGTTTGGCATGGTGACCAGCGGCAAGGTCAAGATTCGCATTGACCAGCGTTTTGCACTGGCTGATGTGGCCGCGGCGCACCGGGCACTGGAAGCTCGCAAAACAACGGGCTGCACCATTCTCACGCTGTAACCATGCAGGAGCGCGCGCATTTCTCCAGCGCGGATCAGCGCTGCGCTCCATTGAATCCGAGTTGTAGCACAAATCGACCTGTGGCCCATGATTTACGGGCGTGGCTTGCTATAAATAGCGGAGCATCTGCCGGGGCTTAGAGCTTGTCGGCCAGCGCGCATATTGCCGTTCAAGAAAACGCGCATGCCCAGTCGCAGCTTGGCAATCGGCCGCTCATGCAGTTCGGCAATTTCGGCCATGCCGGCTTCGGAGAAAT
This sequence comes from uncultured beta proteobacterium, assembly GCA_963793855.1. Classification (GTDB taxonomy): domain Bacteria; phylum Pseudomonadota; class Gammaproteobacteria; order Burkholderiales; family Burkholderiaceae_C; genus Polaromonas. The sequence goes on along the minus strand of CAWCBL010000001.1, from coordinate 1,132,277 downwards.
GGTGGCCGGGGCTTGATTTTCTTGTCTTCAATGTCGAGGAGAGCCCGTTCGACAATGTCGCCGATCTGCTCCATGTTGATGGTGAGGGGGGTGATGTCTGTCCAGCGGCGGCTTTCTTCTCCGGCCAATCGCAAATCGTTGTTGCGGATGACGGGGAGCCTCCCATGCAAGGTTCATGCACACGCTCTGCGCTGCTGCAAAAAAATGGGGGTGTGGCGACTCTTGTTGGCCGGATTGGCGAGCGCAACGTGCAGCGGAGGTGATCAGAAGCACATCCCTCTTCGTTTGAGAACAGCGCTTACCTTTTGAATACACCGCTCTTTGTCTTGAAACATTTGTCCTGGAACTTGCCCTTTATGACGACTGTCAAAATGATGAGTCGTAAAAATGAAACGGCTCGATGAGGCTGGACAGATGTGAATTCAAATCCTGTCATGCCCAGTAGTGTTGTTTGATTTTTGCAGGAGGTTCATCATGAACATCAGCTTGAAAACCCGATTGGCCAGCATCACAGCTTTTGTTGTGGCTGCTGTGGCCGCAGGCAATGTTTTGGCGCAGGAGGATATGGCTGCACCCAAGACACGCGCGCAAGTCCAGGCGGAACTGCTTGACGCCCAGCGCATGGGCAACATCGTAAGTGGCGAAGATGGTCGCATGCTCAATGAACTCAACCCGGGCCGCTACCCTGCCAAAGCGGCTTCATCGGGCCGTACGCGAGCTGACGTCCAGGCGGAACTGCTTGACGCCCAGCGCAGGGGCGACATCATGAGCGACGACTCGGGCCAGAAACTCAATGAGCTTTATCCCAACCGCTATAAGGGTGCTGGACGCCTTGCTGAATAAGTCCAGCTTTTGACTGGCAGAGCCTGGAATACCGTGGGCTTGTACGACGGCAACTCGTAAAGCCCCGCAATTGGTATTGCCCAGGTTTTGAGCAAGCTGATCCTGGTTGAAGATGGCTGCAGGATGCTTAGCTTTTCGCCCGTCGCACCCGCAGCAATTCGTCCAGGATCAGGCCAATCGCGCCGATGGTGATGGCGCTGTCTGCAATGTTGAAGGCAGGAAAATGCCAGCCTGCGTAATGGAAATCCAGAAAGTCCACTACATAGCCGTGCAGGGTGCGGTCAATGACATTGCCCACCGCACCGCCCAGAATGCAGGCCATGGCAAAGGAAAACAGCTTTTGCCCCGCATGTGACTTGAGCATCCAGATGATGAAGGCTGCGGCGGCAATGCCGATGGCGGTAAAAAACCAGCGCTGCCAGCCCGAAGCCGAGGCCAGAAAAGAAAATGCTGCGCCGGTGTTGTGGACCCGCACGACATTGAAGAAGCTGGTGACGTAGGTGGCGTCTCCGAGCCGGTAGTAGCCCAGGATCAGCACCTTGGTGAACTGGTCGGCAATTAGCAAAAGCAGTGCCAGGCCCAGCCAGGGCAGCATGGTGCTGCTGGCGGACGTTTTCTTGAAGCTCGTCTTGGTGTTTGTTTTCGTGGCCATCAGGCGAACTTTCTGTCTTCACCGATGCCAAACAGGTTGCTGGTGCAGCGGCCGCAAATCGTCGGGTGAGCAAGGTCAATTCCCACGTCATCGCGGTAATGCCAGCAGCGTTCGCATTTAGTGGATGAGCTGGTACTAACGCTGGCCTGCAGGTCGCCACCAGCGATCAAATCAATAGCGGATGTAATAAAGACAAACTTCAGGTCATCGCCCAGACCGGCCAGCAGCGCATGATCGTCGGCATTCACCTGCAAGGCAACATTGGCCTGCAATGAGGAACCGACCTTGCCGTCAGCGCGCAGGGCTTCGATGTCCTTGTTGACCGCGTCGCGGATTTCGCGAATGCGCGACCACTTGGCCAGCAAGACTTCGTCCTGCGGCTTGAAGTCGGCGTAGGTTTCCAGAAAGATGGACTCTGACTGGCCGAAAATCTTCCACGCCTCTTCAGCCGTGAAGCTCAAAAATGGCGCCATCCAGCGCAGCATGGCGTGGGTGATCGCATGCAAGGCGGTCTGCGCGCTGCGCCGTGCCAGCGATTTGGGTCCGGTCGTGTAGAGCCGGTCTTTCAGGATGTCGAGGTAGAAGGAGCCCAGGTCTTCGCTGCAATAAATCTGCAGTTTGGAGACAACCGGGTGAAACTCATACACCTCGTAGTGCGCCAGAATGTCGGCCTGTAACTGACCCGCACGGCTTAGCGCGTAGCGGTCGATCTCCAGCATCTCGTCAAACGGCACTGCATCGTTCGCCGGGTCGAAATCGCTGACATTGGCCATCAAAAAGCGAAGCGTGTTGCGGATGCGGCGGTAGGCATCGACCACGCGGGCCAGGATCTTGTCGTCGATGGCCAGGTCGCCGGAGTAATCGGTCGAGGCGCACCACAGCCGGATGATTTCGGCGCCCAGCTTGTCGCTGACCGCTTGCGGCACCACGACATTGCCTTCGCTCTTGCTCATCTTGCGGCCCTTGCCATCGACCGTGAAGCCATGCGTCAGCAGGCCTTTGTAAGGCGCGTGGTCATACATGGCACATGCGGTGAGCAGGGACGAGTGGAACCAGCCGCGATGCTGGTCGTGACCTTCCAGGTACAAATCCGCCGGCCAGGTCGATTGCGCCGCGTGGCTGTTTTTGAGTACGTGGAAATGCGTCGTGCCGGAGTCGAACCAGACGTCGAGAATATCGGTGCTCTTGATGTAGTCGGGGGCATCGGCGCCGATGATGGATTCAGCGCTGGCCTTGCTCCAGGCTTCGATGCCGCCGGCTTGCACCATCTCTGCGGCCTGGTCCATGATTTCCATGGTGCGGGGGTGCAGCTCGCCGGTGGCGGTATGGATGAAGAAGGGCAGGGGCACGCCCCAGTTGCGCTGGCGGCTGATGCACCAGTCGGGCCGGCCGGCAATCATGCTTTGCAGGCGCAGCTTGCCGTTTTCCGGATAAAAGCTGGTTTCCTCGATGGCGGCCAGGGCCAGCTGGCGAAGGGTTTGGCCGGCCTTGTCCTTGGGGAAAACACCTTGCGTGCCCGGCGTTTCTTCGTCCATGCGGATGAACCACTGGGCCGCTGCGCGGTAGATCACCGGCGTCTTGTGACGCCAGCAGTGCGGGTAGCTGTGAACAATGTCGTGCGTGGCAAACAGGCGGCCGTGTTCGCGCAGCTTTTCGATGACCAGCGGCGCGGCTTTCCAGATGTTGAGCCCGCCAAACAGCGGCAAATCGTCCACGTAACGGCCGTTGCCCTGAACCGGGTTGAGGATGTCGTCATAGGCAATGCCGTTGGCGACGCAGGAGTTAAAGTCTTCCACCCCGTAGGCGGGCGAAGAATGCACGACACCCGTGCCGTCGTCGGCGGTCGCGTAGTCGGCCAGGAATACCGGGCTCAAGCGCCTGTAGCCTGCATCCACGTCATAGAACGGGTGCATGAAGTTCAGCAGTGCCAGGCTCTTGCCCTGCGTTGTTGCCAGCACGGTGCCGGTGAGCTGGTAGCGTTCTAGGCACTTGTCCACCAGCACGGAAGCCAGCAGCAAAATGCCGCGATCGGTGTCGACCAGCGCATAGTCCAGCTCGGGGTTGAGGTTGAGCGCCTGGTTGGCGGGAATCGTCCACGCGGTGGTGGTCCAGATCACGGCGAAGGCATCTTTGGCCAGGCTCTTCAGGCCGAAGGCAGCGGCCAGCTTTTCGGGTTCGGCGCATTTGAAGCCGACATCGAGCGTTTGCGATTTTTTGTCGGCGTATTCGATTTCAAACTCGGCCAGCGACGAGCCGCAGTCGAAGCACCAGTACACCGGTTTCAGGCCGCGGTAGACAAAGCCGCGCTCCATGATGCGTTTAAGGGCGCGGATTTCATTGGCTTCATTGCCGAAATCCATGGTGCGGTAGGGGTTGTCCCATTCGCCGAGCACACCTAGTCGCTTGAAGTCGGCCATCTGGCCGGCGATCTGCTCGGTCGCAAAGGCGCGGCTTTTGGCCTGTACTTCATCGCGCGGCAGGCTGCGCCCGTGCAACTTTTCAATCGCATTCTCAATCGGCAGGCCGTGGCAGTCCCAGCCCGGGACGTAAATCGCATCCAGCCCCTTGAGCTGGCGTGCCTTGACGATCATGTCTTTCAGAATTTTGTTGACGGCGTGGCCAATATGGATATTGCCGTTGGCATACGGCGGGCCGTCGTGCAGCACAAACTTCGGTGCGCCGCAGCGTGCATCGCGCAGTCTTTTATAAAGGCCCTGATCTTCCCATTCCTTGACCCAGCCCGCCTCGCGCTTGGGCAGGTCGCCGCGCATGGGGAAGGGGGTATCGGGCAAGTTCAGGGTGCTGCGGTAATCGGTTTTTTTGTCGGACATGGGGTGCTTTTTGGATGGCGCTTATGAGGGCTGCCTGAAAGACATAAGCGCAGGGAAACACGGGCGGAGGGGGAGGCCGTTCGTCCGCGAGGAAGGAGGATGAAGGCAGGCGACGAGATCGTCTAAATTCGGTCGCGCGTGGTCTGGCGACTGGTTTCCGTGTGCATGGATGCCGAAAACGACTGGGCAAAAAACGCCCGGGCATCATCACAGTCTTTGGCAATGCCTGTTTTCAGGCTTTCCAGACTGTCGTATTTCAATTCGTCGTGCAGTTTGTGTAGCAGTTCCACGCGGATGATTTTACCGTAAGCCCCTTCCTGGCCAAGGCTGGCGGGCCAGTCGAGGCAATGGGTTTCAAGCAGCACGCGGCCGCCGTTGACGTCGCCGGGATCTATTGAAGGCCGAATCCCGAGATTGGCAACGCCGGGCAGAGGCTGTTCGCCCAGACCATATACCCTCACGGCAAAAATCCCGCTGGCCGCCGGCTTCCAGTGTGCAAACCTGAGATTGAGGGTGCGAAAACCCAGGTCCCGTCCCAGTTTGCGGCCATGAACCACATGGCCAGAGATGCTGTAGGGCCGTCCCAGCAGAGCGCTTACCCGCGCCATTTCGCCCTGCGCCAGCGCTTCGCGCACGGCCGAGCTTGAAACCCGGCAGTTGCTTACCTCATAACTGTTCATCCGGGCGACATCAAAACCAAGCTGTTTGCCGGCTGCATCCAGCATGGCGTAGTCGCCTGCGCGTTTGGCGCCAAAGCGGAAATCGTCTCCCACCAGTACATATTTGGCGCCCAGCCTTCGCACCAAGACCTCCTGAATAAAGGTTTGGGGTGGCTGGGCTGCCAGGCGCGCATTAAAGGGCAGGATCACGCACTGGTCAATGCCGCAGCGGTCGAGTTCTTCAAGCTTGTCGCGCAGCGTGGCAATGCGCGCAGGCGCCAGCTCGGGCTTACGGGCAAGGGCGGCGAAATAGTCACGCGGATGCGGCTCAAAGCTGATGGCGCAACTGGGCACGCCCCGGTGCCCGGCTTCGCTCTTCAGCAGCGCCAGCATGGCCTGGTGGCCGCGGTGTACCCCGTCGAAATTGCCAATGGTCAGGGCGCACTCCGGCGCCAGATCAGGGTGTTGGTAGCCGCGGAAAATTTTCATGAAACTGATTATCGTTTTTATGACAGCGAGAACTGAATTGGGCGAATGTGACTTGAGCAGTTTTTATGCTGGCTTCAAAATTTCGCTGTATATTGACTCATTGACAAGTCGATGCCGTTTTTCCATGAACATGGAGGTTCGTTTTGAAGGTCTTGAAACTCTCCGCACAGGGGTTGCCACAAGCGTGGATCAGCCTTGAACTGGCCGTGTTGCATTACGCGGCCGATGAAGTGCGCTGGGAGATGGGGGCGCGGATTGCCACGTTTCACGGCGGCCATAACGCCATGACTGGCGAGCAATCCATCATCACGGTCAACAGCATCATAGGCACCAGGGGCGTGCCCAGCATCAACCCCTTCGATATGATGCCGGGGCTGACCAACAGCAAGCTATTCACTCGCGACCGCAATGTGTGCGCCTACTGCGGCGATCATCTTCATGAAGATGATCTGACGCGCGAGCACATCATTCCGCTGGCGCAGAGTGGCGTGGACGGCTGGATGAACGTGGTCACAGCCTGCCGCGCCTGCAACCACCGCAAAAGCAACCGCACCCCCGAGCAGGCCCGCATGCCGCTGCTTTACACGCCTTACGTTCCCAGCTTGTGGGAGGACTTCATCCTGCGCAACCGCCGCATCCTGGCGGACCAGATGGAGTTTTTGATGGCCCATGTTCCCAGGTCGTCGCGTTTGCTCAGTTGACGGGGAAAAAGCCGTCCGCAGGGCGTTGCATATCGCTGGCCTATGGTCAAATAAGGGTTTACCCCTAATTCTTTTTCCATGATCGTTCGAGATCGGCCGTCCGGCATCAGGCTGTTTTTTTTGCTCCGCGGTTCGGTTCTGCCCAGGATTCGCACGACCCTGCTGGTCAACACGCTGAGCGCCATTCTGGTGACGGTTGCGCACGGCAACTTTTTCACGCTGAAGATTACGCTGACGACCATTCCGTTCACCCTGATTGGCCTGCCGCTGGCGATTTTTCTGGGTTTTCGCAATTCCGCCGCTTATGACCGCTACTGGGAAGGGCGCAAGTTGTGGGGCGAACTGGTGCTGCGGTGCCGTTCCCTCTCCAGGCAGTGCCAGAGCTTCATCCAGCCGCCGGAGTTGTCCGGACAGGCGGCTGATGCGCAGTTGGCGCGCCAACGCATGGTTTATCGCGCCATCGCCTTCGTCCATGCCTTGCGCCTGCAACTGCGTGACCGGAGCGACTGCCGCGAGCTGCGGCGCTGGGTGAGCGAAGCCGAGTGGCCCAGCCTTCAGAAGGCGTCCAGCAAGCACGATGCGCTGATGCTGGAAATGGGCAAAGAGCTGGGGCAATGCCAGCGCAAGGGCTGGATTGAACCCTGCCTGGCGGTCAGCATAGACACCACCCTGTCGGCCCTGACCGCAGCCGCTGCCTCCTGCGAGCGCATCAAGGGAACGCCCGTGCCGTTTTCCTACACGCTGTTGCTTCACCGAACGGCTTACCTGTATTGCTTTTTGCTGCCCTTCGGCCTGGTGGACACGATTGGCTTCATGACCCCGTTTGTGGTCGCCATCGTGGCCTACACTTTTTTTGGGCTTGATGCGCTGGGCGATGAAATCGAAGAGCCCTTTGGCCTGGAGCCCAACGACTTGCCGCTCGATACCCTGTGCAGGACGATAGAAATCAACCTGCTGGAATCGCTGGGCGAGCCGGCACCGGCTGCAAAGCTTGAGTCGGTGAATTATTGCCTGACCTGACGACCGTCGGCGACGGGGCGGCATGCGCCCCATCGCCGGGCTAGCCGGTCAATCAGGCAAAAACGCCGGCCGTATCCTGCATGCGCGCCGAGACTTCACCCAGATGGTGCAGTGTGTCGCCGAAGCTCATCTCCAGCTGGGTGAGCTTCTTGAAATAGTGGCTGACGATGTACTCGTCGGTCACGCCAATGCCGCCATGCAACTGCACAGCCTGCTGGCCCACAAAACGCATCGAAACGCCCAATTGGTACTTGGCTCTGGCCAGCGCCCGGCGGCGCTCTTCGACGGGCGCATTGAGTTTGAGCGAGGCGTAATAGCTCATCGAGCGTGCCAGCTCCAGCTGCATCTTCATGTCGGCAACGCGGTGGCGCAGCGCCTGAAAGCTGCTGATGGCCACACCAAACTGCTTGCGGGTGTTCATGTACTCGACTGTGACAGCCAGCGTCTTGTCCATCACGCCGACGGCTTCGGCGCAGGTGGCGGCAATGCCGATGTCAATCGCATGCTCCAGCGCGTTCAAGCCGTCGAGCGTGATCAGGCTGGCAGGCGCATTGTCAAGCGCGACTTCCGCAGCGCGCCCGCCATCTTGCGTGCTGTAGCCGCGCGTGGTGACGCCCGCTGCCGAGCGTTCCACCAGAAAGAGCGCCATCTTTCCCCTGGCCATGGCCGGGACGATGAAGGCGTCGGCCTGGTCGCCGGCGGGTACTATGCTTTTGGTAGCGGTCAATGCCCATGCGTCCTGCGCTTGAGCCGCTTTTGCTTCACATTTTTCGAGTTTGTAGCGGGCCGCGCGTTCCTGGTAGGCCAGCACCACCAGGCTTTCGCCGGACGCTATTTTCGGCAGCCAGGCCGACTTCACGGCCTCGGGCGCATAGCCGGAGAGCACGCCGCCGGCAATCAAGGTCTGGGCGAAGGGCTCCAGCACCATGCCGCGCCCCAGCTCTTCCATCACCACCATGCCTTCGACCGGGCCCATGCCCAGCCCGCCTTCTGCCTCGGGAATGTAGAGGCCCGGCAGGCCCAGTTCGGCCAGCTGGCCGTAGGCCTCGCGCGAAAACCCGCCTGCCTTGGCGATGCTGCTGCGGCGCGTGAAGTCGTAGCCCTTGTCAACCCATTTGCGAACCGCGTCGCGCAGTTGTTCCTGGTCGTCGGTGAAATCAAAATCCATGATGCTTATCCTTTAAATTCTGTTTTTCAGCCGAGCACGACCTGGGAGACGATGTTGCGTTGCACCTCGTTGGAGCCGCCATAGATCGTCGTCTTGCGCATATTGAAATAAGTCGAGGCCAGCGGTGCATTGGCCACCACACCGCCGGGGAAGTCTCCCTGCCAGCCGGCCTCCATGGCTTCTTCGATGAAGGGCAGGCTGAAGGGGCCGGCGGCCAGCATCATGAGCTCGCTGTAGCGCTGCTGGATTTCGCTGCCGCGAATTTTCAGCAGGCCGGCGATGTCGAGCGAGTTCTTGCCGGATTTCTCGGCCGACAGCACGCGCAGCACCAGCATTTCCAGCGCCACCACATCGACTTCAAGTTTGGCGATTTCGTCGCGGAAACGCATGTCGTCATAAACGCCTTCGGCCTGGGCGATGCGCTTGAGGCGTTCGAGTTCGCGCTTGGAGCGGTTGACGTCAGCGATATTGGTGCGTTCGTGGCTGAGCAGGTGCTTGGCGTAGGTCCAGCCCTTGTTTTCTTCGCCAATCAGGTTGCCGGCCGGCACTTCGACGTTGTCGAACCAGACCTCGTTCACTTCGCACTCGCCGTCGAGCAGCTTGATCGGGCGCACCGTCACGCCAGGCGACTTCATGTCGATCAGCAGAAAGCTGATGCCGGTCTGCGGCTTGCCCTCATTGCTGGTGCGAACCAGACAGAAAATCCACTCACCGTACTGGCCCAGCGTGGTCCAGGTCTTCTGGCCGTTCACGATATAGACGTCGCCCTGGCCCGGAATTGTTTTTCTTTCTGCCCGGCATTTGACCGAGGCCAGGTCAGAGCCCGCGCCCGGTTCGCTATAGCCCTGGCTCCACCAGACTTCGCCGCTGGCGATGCCGGGTAAAAAGCGTTGCTGCTGCTCGGCATTGCCGAAGGCCATGATGACGGGCGCGACCATGACCGGGCCAAACGGCATCACGCGAGGTGCGCCGGCCAGCGCGCATTCTTCTTCAAACAGGTGCTTTTGCACGGCGGTCCAGCCCGGTCCGCCAAATTGCTTGGGCCAGCCATGGCCGAGCCAGCCTTTTTTGCCCAGAATCTTGGCCCAGCGCTGCAAGTCGTCACGCGACAGGCGCAGGGCATTGTGGACCTTGTGCGAAATATCGGCCGGCAAGCTGGCATGAACCCACGCGCGTATCTCTTCGCGGAAGGCCTGTTCTTCGGGGGTGAAAGCTAAATCCATGTTGAGTTCTCCAATTCGGTGTTTTTAGCACGGCCACCCGCGCCAATCTGTCAGGCCTGAGACAGGCCCAGTTCTTTAAACAGGTGCGTAAGCTGGCTCTGCAGATGCAAAACCTGGCTTTCGAGGGATTCAATGCGCTGCTGCAGGCGCTCGGCCTGGCCCAGGGAAATGGGTTCTGCTTCAGGATTGATAGCGGCATCGCTTGATGCAGCCTGCCGAAACGGCATTAATGGCGACTCGCCGCAAAGCAGATGCGCCCAGCGCTGCTCCCGCATGCCTGCGGCCCGAGGCAGTTGCAGCACCATGGCTGCGCCGCTGTCGTCCCCGCGCGCCTTGAGTTCGGACAGCGCGTCTTCGACGCTGGCGATGTCGGCAAACTTGTACCAGCGCTCGCTGTTGGTGCGCAGCTCGCCCGGCGTCTGCGGTCCACGCAGCATCAGCAAACCCAGCAGCACCGCCTGCGGCTCGTTCACCCCGAAGCCGCGCTGAAAATTATGTTCAAAACGCGGCACCCGGGAGGACGCGGCTTCAAACACCAGACTCTGCGCCTTGAGTGCGTCAATCGCCTGCTGGGCCTGGGCCTCGGTGATGTCCATCACCGGATCGCGGCTGGTTTTTTGGTTGCAGCCCAGGACCAGGGCATTAAGAGACAGGGGATAGCTGTCGGGCACGGTGCGCGCTTTTTCCATCAGCGTGGCCAGCACGCGGGCTTCATTCGGGGTAAGGGTTCTCATGGCGATAATCTTAAAACAATGAAAAACATCGTCATCCTGATTTCAGGCAGCGGCTCCAACATGGCCGCCATTGCCCGCACCGCAAAAAAAGAGAATTGGCAGGATAAGTTGGGCGTTCGCGTGGCCGCCGTCATCAGCAACAAGGACGAAGCCGCAGGGCTGGAGTTAGCCAGGGGTTTGGGCATCGCCACAGACGTCCTGCCGCACCGCGACTTTGACTCGCGCGAGGCTTTTGACGCTGCGCTTACCGCCCGCATTGACCTGCATGCGCCGCATCTGGTGGTGCTGGCGGGCTTTATGCGCATCCTCACGTCCGGCTTTGTGGCGCACTATGCGGGCCGGCTCATTAACATTCATCCTTCGCTGTTGCCCGCCTTCACGGGCCTGAATACGCATCAGCGCGCCATTGATATGGGCTGCAAGGTCGCCGGCGCGACTGTGCATCAGGTCACGGCCGAGCTGGATCACGGCGCCATTCTGGCGCAGGCCGTGGTGCCCGTGCTGCCCGCTGACACAGCCGACGCGCTGGCCTCTCGGATCCTCACGCAGGAACACCTGATTTTTCCGCAGGCCGTTCGTTCATTCTTTGAAGGCAAAGCGTAAGGCGTAAGGCGTAAGGCGGGAGGGTCTGCAGGAAAAGATGGCGCCTCACTTTTTTGTGTCGCGTCCTGCCTGCGGGCCGCATGCCAAAGCGGCGGATGTCATGACGTCGTCACACGGTTTTTGCACCATGTGCTTTCTTTAAACAAAAGGAATGCACGCATGTCTTTGTCTTTTTCCGCTTCCAGGCTGTTGACCTGCCCACGGGCGCTCGCCCTGGCAGGCTGTGCCACTCTGGTGGCTTTGCCTCTGTACGCGCAAACCGCTTTTCCTGCCACCCTGGCCGGCCATGTGGTGATGTCCGCAAACTCGTTTATCGCAGCCCCCAAGGATGCGCCCGAAGACTTGAAGATCAGCGGCAAATTCACCACGGGTCAGCGTGTGGACGCGCTTGGCACGGTCGAAGGCCTGTCGGCTGGCCGTCCCACGGGCATGTCGGTGCCTTTCAAGGGCCAGCCGCTGCAAGGCCACTCCGGCATCAAGAAAATGCCTGACGGCAGTTTCTGGATCATCACGGACAACGGCTTTGGCGCCAAGGCCAACTCGCCCGATGCCATGCTGTATCTGAACCGCTACCGCATAGACTTCAAGACCGGTGCCATGAAGCGGCTGGAAACCATTTTTCTGCACGACCCCGACAAGAAGGTGCCCTTTCGCATCGTCCATGAAGGCAGCAAGAAGCGCTACCTGACCGGCAGTGATTTCGACACCGAGAGTTTCCAGTTTGCCGGCGGTGCCTTGTGGATTGGCGACGAGTTCGGCCCCTTCCTGATCAAGGCTGACCTGAAGGGTAAAGTGCTGGCGGTGTTTGAGACCAAGGTGGAGGGCAAGGTGGTGCGCTCACCCGATCATCCGGCCGTGACGACACCGGGCGCGCCTGGCGGCGCGGTGGACTTCCAGGTGCGTCGCTCCAAAGGCTTTGAAGGCATGGCCGCTTCCAAAGACGGCAGCAAGCTCTACGCCTTGCTGGAAGGCGCGCTATGGGATGCGTCCACCAAAGGCAATGAAAACCTGGACGGCAAGGACTATCTGCGCGTACTCGAATTCGACGTGAAGAGCGAAACCTGGACAGGCCGCCACTGGAAGTACCTGCTGGAAGGCAATAGCCACGCGATTGGCGACTTCAACATGATCGACGGCACTACCGGGTTGATCATCGAGCGCGATAACGGCGAAGGCACGGCCGACAAGGCCTGCCCTGAAGGCCAGAAGCGCACCGACTGCTTTCACGACATTGCCAAGTTCAAGCGCGTCTATAAAATTGAAATGACCGAAGCCAACGTCGGCGGCCCGGTGCGCAAGATCGGCTACATCGACCTGATGGTCATTGCCGACCCGGCCAGGCTGGCACGCAAGCCACTGACCAACGGCGTGCTGACCTTTCCGTTTTTCACGATCGAGAACGTGGACGTGGTCGACAGCACGCACATCATCGTGGGCAACGACAACAACCTGCCGTTTTCCAGCAGCCGCGAGCCGAACAAGGCTGACGACAATGAGCTGGTCCTGCTGGAAGTCGGGGACTTTCTGAAGGCAAACTAAAGCGCTGGCTGGCTGGCTTGCTGGCTGGCTGGAGGAGGTCGGATTCCTGGCTGTAGCCAGCATCCGCCTTTTTTCTTACTGCTATGCTATAAAAATAGTAGCTTCTCGCGCCCGTATTTATTGCGCTAGAGCCATAAATCGTTAATAAATGTGTAGGCCGCTCAGCTCTTGCCGCGATCTGCATGGCTAATCCGCCCGCCATCGGGGCGTGCGATAAATACGGTTTATCCAGCAGGTTTCAGTGACCCAACCCCATCACTCCAAGTGACAATGCCCGTCATGACGCCTCCCCCCATTCCCGAGTTCCTGCCTCTGACCGGTCTTTATGAGCCATCGGCCATCCAGCAGCTTGCGGACGGGCGTTTCCTGGTGGTTGAAGATGAAAAGGAGCATCCCTTCAGCCTGCTCACCCTCAGCGCCGACGGGGCTGCCAAGAGCACGCCGCTGAGCCCGGGGTGGTTTGAATCGGGGGATGCCTTCGGGAAGCTGGACGACCTGGAAGGGCTTGCCCTCGAGACGTCGGGGTATCTCTATGCGGTCACATCGCATTCGCGCAACGACGACGGTGAGGAGAAAAAGTCGCACGACAAATTGGTCCGCTTTCGCATCGAAGCCAACCGCGTGGTTGCGCCCGTCGTGGCGGGCGGACTGAAGCGCGCCTTGGTGGCGGCGCACCCGGTACTGGCGGCCGCGTCGAAGATTCAGGATGCCAAGTCTGTCGGCGGGTTCAACATCGAGGCGCTGGAAATCACTCCCGACCAGCAGCGACTGATGATCGGCTTTCGCAGTCCCTTGCAGGACGGTTGCGCCCTGATTGCCTGCGTTGAAAATCCGTCCGCAATTTTCGAAGCCGAGGCGCCGCCGCAGGTGTCGGCTACTTTGCAGGTGCTGGACTTGGGCGGGCACGGAATTCGCGGCATGTCTTACATCGCCTCGCTCGATGGCTACCTGCTCATCAGCGGCCCTGCGTCCCGCGCGCGCGACAGGTTCAAGCTCTGGTTCTGGAGCGGGCAGCCCACCGCGCCGGCGCGCCGCGTCAGGGTTTCAGGCTTGCCGGGTTTGGCATGCGCAGAAGGGGTGTGCCCGGCGGTCATCGATGGCGCGCCGCGAATCGTCATCGTCAGCGATGACGGTAGCCGCAAGGAAGGGCGTTTCGCCCGTTTCCTGCTGCTGGACCCAGGGCAACTACAGATTGAGTCCTGACGCTGTTCATACGGACAAAAAGCCGTGAGAAGCTCTCTCCCAAACAAACCGGGCCAGCAAACTGAATAAGGCTTGACCTTGGGGCGCTCACAGCGCTATCTCGTGCTATAAAAATAGCAGCTGCTTGTGCCCGTATTTATTACGCCAGCGGCTTAAGCGACTACATTTTTGACTGAAAGACCAGTCCCGCATGCTCGCGCAGCGCGTGGAACTTGATCTTGGGCCACTGTTGCTCCACCGCGCGCAAGGTGGCGCTATGATCGACCAGCAGGGTGGGCGCATCCACGGCATCGAGCGCCACGCGGTGCGCATTGGCTTCCATGAATTTTTTCAGCTCATTGGGGTCTTCGGACGTGACCCAGCGCGCCAGATTGAAGTTGCTCGGCATGATGCGGGCCTTGACGCCGTATTCATGCTCCAGCCGGTGCGCCACCACTTCAAACTGCAGTTGGCCCACGGCGCCCAGCAGCAAGAGTGAGCCGGCAATCGGGCGGAATACCTGAATCGCGCCTTCTTCACCCAGCTGCGTGAGGCCGGCGCGCAACTGCTTGCTGCGCAGCGGATCGGCCACTTCCACCGCACGGAACATTTCCGGCGCGAAAAAGGGCAGGCCGGTGAACTGCAGTGCTTCGCCTTCGGTCAGCGTGTCGCCGAGCTGCAGCACGCCGTGATTGGGTATGCCGATGATGTCGCCGGCAAAGGCGGTATCGAGCAACTCGCGCCGCTGGCTCATGAAGCTCACGACCGTGTTGGGCCGGATTTCCTTGCCGCTGCGCACCACCTTGAGCTTCATGCCGCGCGTGAATTCGCCGCTGGCCACGCGCAAAAAGGCAATCCGGTCGCGGTGGGCCGGGTCCATATTGGCCTGGATCTTGAACACCACGCCGGAAAATTTCTTTTCGTCCGGCTGCACGATGCGCTGCAGGGCGGGGCGTGCAGCCGGTGCGGGAGCCAGGTCCACCAGGGCATCGAGCACTTCCTGCACGCCAAAGTTGTTGATGGCCGAACCGAAGAACATCGGTGTCTGCTTGCCGGCCAGGAATTCTTCGCGGTTGAATTCCGGCGAAGCGCCGTTCAGCAGTTCCAGCTCGTCCTGCGCTTGCGTGAATTCGGCGCCAAAGCGCTTGGCCGCTTCCGCATTGTCCAGGCCGGACAGAATTTCATCGTCACCGCCGGCCTTGTCTTCGCCGGGGCTGAAGACGCGCATGCGCTTTTCGCGCCTGTCATAGACGCCATGAAACAGCTTGCCCATGCCGACCGGCCAGGTGAAGGGCACGACGGTCATGCCAAGCTCCTGCTCGATCTCGTCCATCACGCTCATCGGGTCCTGCACCTCGCGGTCCATCTTGTTGACGAAGGTGAGGATGGGCGTGTTGCGGGCGCGGCAGACCTGCAGCAGGCGGCGGGTTTGCGGCTCGACGCCGTTGGCCGCGTCAATCACCATCAGTGCGGCGTCCACCGCAGTCAGCACGCGGTAGGTGTCTTCCGAGAAGTCCTGGTGGCCGGGGGTATCCAGCAGGTTGATGACGCAGTCGCGGTATTCCATCTGCATGACCGAGCTGGCGACCGAAATGCCGCGCTGCTTTTCAATCTCCATCCAGTCGGACGTGGCATGGCGCGCTGCCTTGCGGGCCTTGACGCTGCCGGCGATCTGGATGGCGCCCGAGAACAGCAGCAGCTTTTCAGTCAGCGTGGTCTTGCCGGCGTCAGGGTGGGAAATGATGGCAAACGTGCGGCGGCGCTTGACTTGTTTTGCGATTTCGGAGGTTTCGGACATAACCCATGATTATCGGCGACATGGCAAGGGCAGGTCCATGTGTGTCTAATCTGGCTCGCGGGAAAAGCGCGGCTGGACAATCCCGTCTATCACCACATCTTCATTGAACATGGCTGCGGGCCTGACCCACAGGCCATGTTCGCCATACAGCGCCCGGTACAGCGTCATGGGCTCCAGGCTTTCGCTGTGGCGCACCGTAGCCACGACCTCGTAGAGCATGCCCTTGTAATGACGGTAGCGGCCGGGCGGGGTAACAATGAGCGGGGGAAGTTGTTCTGGCATGGTCAATCAGGACTCAAGAAGGAGGCAGTCGCCCTGCAGTGGGACAATAGCGGCATGCATCCTAACGCCTTACTCGACTGTTGTTCCGAGCTTCTCAAGCAGGTTCTTAAATTTGATCACCCCGCCGACATGGTGGTTTCGCGCTATTTTCGCGAGCTTCGCCTCGGCCCTCGCGAGCGGGCCACCGTTGCGGAGACGATTTATGGTGTTCTCCGCAAGAAGAATCTCTATACCTACCTGGCCCAGCATGGCAGCGGCCCGCAGGAGCGGCGCCTGGCAATCCTGGGTTTCGCTGCGCCGCGTGATTTCCTTTTGGGGGCGCTGACCGATCAGGAACAGGACTGGCTTGCCCGCTGTGATCAGGTCAAGCCCTCGGACCTGATGGAGTTGCATCGCCACAACCTGCCGCAGTGGCTGGTTGACCCGCTCAAGGAGCAGCTTGGCGAAGACTTCTGGCCCTTGGTCGAAAGCCTCAATGCGCCGGCCGGGCTGGATATGCGCGTCAATACCCTGAAAGATAAACGGGCTGAAGTGCAGAAGGAACTTGCGCGAGCAGCTATTAAAACAGTAGCGACCCCGTACTCGCCCTGGGGGCTGCGGCTGGCCGACAAATCACAGCTTGGCAAGCTGGACGCCTTCACGCGCGGCGCCATTGAAGTGCAAGACGAAGGCTCGCAGTTGCTGGCCCTGCTGGTCGACGCGAAACGCGGCGAAATGGTGGTTGATTTTTGTGCCGGTGCGGGCGGTAAAACGCTGGCACTGGGTGCGTCCATGCGCAATACCGGGCGACTGTATGCGTTTGATACGTCGGCCCACCGGCTGGCTGCACTCAAGCCGAGGCTGGCGCGCAGCGGTCTGTCCAATGTGCATCCCGTGGCCATTGCGCATGAACGCGATGACCGCATCAAGCGCCTGGCCGGCAAGATCGACCGGGTGCTGGTTGATGCGCCATGTTCGGGTCTGGGTACGCTGCGGCGCAATCCCGACCTGAAATGGCGGCACAACCCCAAGGCGATTGAAGAGCTGACCGCCAAGCAAACCGCCATTTTGCAGAGTGCTGCCCGCCTTTTGAAGCCCGGTGGACGGCTGGTTTACGCCACTTGCAGCATCCTGCGCGAAGAAAATGAGGCAATTGCCGAGGCCTTCAGCGCAGCGAATAAAGATTTCAACCTCCTTGAAGCAGGACCCCTGCTGACCCATCTAGGGGTGGAGCATGCCGAAAAGCTTTGCCGTGGGCCCTATCTGAGGCTCTGGCCTTATCTGCACCAGACGGACGGATTTTTTGCTGCTGTATGGCAAAAGGCCTGAAATGTTTCCGTTAGAAGACGTTCAATAGATGAGTTTTATCTGTATTTAATGGATTTAGACGGATTTTTGGTTCGTAAAGATTGGGTAATCTAACTTGTCGCTTATTTGGCTTCCATTTATAATTAAAGGTTGTCTGGTGCAGCCTTTGGAGACAAGTTTTGAGTGCGTGGCTGGTGCAGATTGTTTAAAGGACTTTTATGATTTTGTTTGATGCCGCCATCAACTGGCTGGCTCATGGACTGGTTGATGCCAGCTGGTGGCAAATCGTGTTGTATGCGCTGGTGACAACACACATCACGATTGCCAGCGTGACGATTTATCTGCACCGGCATCAGGCGCACCGCGCCATGGATTTGCACCCCATTCCTGCACATTTCTTTCGTTTCTGGCTGTGGCTGGCTACCGGTCAGGTCACCAAGGAATGGGTAGGCGTGCATCGTAAACATCATGCGAAATGCGAAACCATGGAAGACCCGCACAGTCCTCATGCGCACGGCATCAAAACCGTGTTCTGGACCGGTGCCGAGCTTTATCGCGCGGAGACGAAAAACACTGAAACCCTCGCCAAGTATGGCCGGGGTACACCCGATGACTGGATTGAGCGTAATTTGTACACGCGCTACAGCTGGCAGGGTGTTGGCCTGATGCTGATCATCAATCTGGCGCTGTTTGGCGCGGCTGGCCTGTCCGTCTGGGCGGTGCAGATGATCTGGATTCCCCTTACTGCAGCGGGCATCATCAATGGCATCGGCCACTATTGGGGTTATCGCAATTTTGAAGCGCCTGATGCGAGCACCAATGTTTCGCCATGGGGCATCATCATTGGCGGTGAAGAGCTGCACAACAATCATCACACCTATCCGACGTCGGCCAAGTTTTCGGTCAAGCCCTACGAATTCGACATCGGCTGGGGTTATATCCGCGCCATGGAAATGGTCGGTTTGGCGACTGTGAAGAAGGTTCCGCCCAAGCTCCAGCTCGGGGCGATCCAGCCTGTGGCGGACGAGAAAACGCTTGAGGCGCTGATTGCCCACCGCTATGAGGTGATGGCTGGCTTTGCCCGCGAGCTGCGCCGCGCCGGAAAAGCCGAGATTGCCAAGCTCGAAGCAAAAAAAGCCGACGTTTCCATGTTGAGGTTGGCCAATCGCTGGCTGCACCGCGATGACGACAGGGTACCGACGGCAGCCCGGCCGCATATCGCCCAGGTCCGCGCCGAGCATCCTGTGCTGGACAAGATGGTCACCATGCGCGAGGAGCTTCGCCAGATGTGGATGAGCACTTCGGCATCGCGTGAGCAGTTGGCTGCCGACTTGCAGGCTTGGTGCCATCGGGCGGAGGAGAGCGGCATCGCCGCCCTTCGCGAGTTCTCGATGAAATTGCGTGCTGTTCGCACCTGAGCGGATTGATCTAGGCAGCCGCTCACTGATTTAAAGCTCTTCAAAGCCGCCTCCGCGATATGTCGCCGAGGCGGCTTTTTTGTTTCTGGCTGGGTGATCTGGATGCGTCACCACGAAGTTAGGAACTCCGATCAGAGTCGGGTCTGATGTCACCGTGAAATTCAACGCCACGGCGGCATCCCTCATTGCGAGAGGTTCAGAAGAGGGGTGGGATGACCCCTCATGATGATCGGAGCTTGGGCAAGTCTCCCTAAACAGGGTTGAGATCCATGGCATGCCATGCCGTGCAGGGAATAATGGCTGGCGAGTGGGGTACAAAATAGAGCGGCGTCAATATGGCGCGGAGTCGGGGTGCTTCTGCAGGATCGGCTGAGAACTGTCGGGCTCTATGGCCCCTTGCAAGCCCTTGGACTTGGATCATGGCTCCGGTCGGTCGGTTAGCGAGCGGGCATAAAAAAACCCGCCGGAATTCAGCGGGTTTTCAGGCAACGCAGAGCGTTGCAGGCATCAAGCTGGATTACTTCAGCTTGATTTCCTTATATTCCACATGCTTGCGTGCTTTGGGATCAAATTTCATGATCAGCATTTTTTCAGGTGTGGTTTTCTTGTTTTTGTCGGTCGTGTAGAAGTGACCGGTGCCAGCTGTGGATTCCAGCTTGATTTTTTCGCGTCCGCCTTTAGCCATGGTAGTTCTCCTTAAACTTCACCGCGGGCACGAAGGTCCACCAGGACTGCATCGATACCGTTTTTATCAATCAAGCGCAAGCCAGCTGCAGTAATGCGCAGGCGCACCCAGCGGTTTTCGCTCTCGACCCAGATACGGCGGTACTGCAGGTTGGGCATGAACCGACGCTTGGTTTTGTTGTTTGCGTGAGAAACATTGTTTCCCACCATCGGGCCTTTGCCCGTTACCTGACAGACGCGTGCCATGAGCGCACTCTCCGTAAAAAATTAGAAATAGGATGCTGGAACTCGATAGATCCGTGCTGGACAGACCCTACGAATGTTCAGCTAAGCCATAAATTATAGCCCGAAAACATAATTCTTCAAAAACACGTCTTTGGCGTACTCTTGAAGTCGGCCCTAGCCTCGCTCTGTGGACGCTGTTGTCAGGGATTTTGATCCAGAAAGCGCTGGGCGTCCAGTGCGGCCATGCAACCGGTGCCCGCGCTGGTAATGGCCTGCCGGTACACATGATCCTGCACGTCGCCGGCGGCGAAAACGCCTGGAACGCTGGTCATGGTGGCAAGACCCTGCAGACCCGTTCTGGTGATGATGTAGCCATCTTTCATCTCCAGCTGACCGGCAAAAATATCGGTGTTGGGCTGGTGGCCGATGGCAATGAAACAGCCGGTGAGCGCTATATCCTGTGTGGCATCCGTTTGTGTACTTTTCAGTCGCACGCCGGTGACGCCGGACGCGTCTCCAAGCACCTGGTCCAGGGTCTGGTGCAGTTTGAGCTCAATCTTGCCGCTAGCCACTTTCTCGTGCAGTTTGTCGATCAGGATGGCTTCGGCCTTGAAGGTGTCGCGGCGATGAACGAGCGTGACCTTGCTGGCAATGTTGGACAGGTACAACGCTTCTTCCACGGCCGTGTTGCCGCCGCCCACGACGCAGACTTCCTGGTTGCGATAAAAGAAACCGTCGCAGGTGGCACAGCCGGAAACGCCACGTCCCATGAAGGCTGTTTCCGATTCCAGACCCAGGTATTTGGCAGAGGCGCCGGTCGCGATGATCAGCGCATCGCAGGTATAGGTGCCGCTGTCGCCGGTCAGCGTGAAGGGGCGCTTGCTCAGGTCGACCTGGTTGATATGGTCAGAAATAATTTCGGTCTTGAAGCGCTCCGCGTGGGCCAGGAAGCGCTGCATCAGGTCCGGTCCCTGCACGCCATTGACGTCCGCCGGCCAGTTGTCGACATCGGTGGTGGTCATGAGTTGGCCACCTTGCGCCATGCCGGTAATCAGTACCGGGTTGAGATTGGCACGGGCTGCATACACTGCCGCGGTATAGCCCGCAGGGCCTGAACCGAGAATGAGAACTCTGGAATGTTTCATGATTAAAACCGGTGGGAAGGTGTTGGAAGTCAGGTAGAGTCAGGACGCGCAAGTGGCCGAAAGGTCAAAATTTTTGACCGCGTTTGTTTTTTTGCGAGTGAAGCAGCATTGTAGGAAATCACGCGACTGCTGTCGGCTGTGAGGTTTGAATGGAGTTGAAATGACGACGATGGTTTCCAACCTGGAATTGATTCGCCGGGTGCCTCTTTTTTCCATGTTGACGGCCAGCCAGGCAGCTGTTGTGGCTGAAGCCGTTGTCAAACGCCGTTTCAAGCGCGGTGAGCCTCTCGTGGAGCAGGGCAAAAAATCAAATTCCCTGTCCATCATCCTGACGGGCCGCGCCCGTGTCATCAGCAGCGACGCCCGTGGTCGCGAGGTCATTCTGGCTACCCTGCGGCCGGGCGATTACGTGGGTGAGATGAGCCTGATCGACGAAGAACCCCATTCCGCCTCGGTGCTCGCGGAGATCCAGACCGATGCCCTGACTCTCGGTCGACTGGAATTTGCGCGCTGCCTGCCCGAGAGCGACTCCATGGCCTATGCGGTGCTGAAAGGACTGGTGCAGCGGCTGCGCCATGCAGATCGAAAAATTGAATCGCTGGCCTTGATGGATGTATACGGCCGCGTGGCCCGGACCCTGCTGGAGTTCGCCAGCGAGAATGGCGATGGTCATGCCGTAATTCGCGACAAGGTTTCACGCCAGGATCTGGCCAAAATGGTTGGTGCCTCCCGTGAGATGGTCAGCCGGGTGATGAAAGATCTTGAAGAACGCGGATTTATTGAAACGCGTGACGACGGCTCCCTGCTGGTGAAAGAGCACCTGCATTCGATGTCTTGAGTGCAAGCGCTTACAGTTGGAGCCCTTGAGACCCCTCAGGCCCTTACCCAACTGCGGTAAGCTCTTGGACGGTCTATGACTTATTCACTCAATACCCTGAACTCCAGAATTTCACCTGCCGCAGGCACGCCCGCCGGCGTCAAACGCTTCGCCCACGAGGTCAGCCTGATTTTGGGCCTGGTCGGCCTCGTTCTCTGGGTGGCTGCCCTGCTGAGTTATTCGCCGCAGGATGCCGCCTGGTCGACGTCCGGTACTGCAGAGGCTGTGAGGGGGACGCAGTTCACAGCCAGAAACTGGGGCGGACACCTGGGGGCCTGGGTTGCGGATGCCAGCTACTTTTTGCTTGGTTTTTCTGCCTGGTGGGCGCTGGCTGCGGGCTGCCGGGTCTGGCTGTCATCGCTGGCGCGCGGATTGCGCGGCGAGCCCCTGGCCCCGGAAAAATCTCGTCAGGCGAGTCGAATCAAGTTCTGGCTGGGTCTGTTGTTGTTGCTGGTGGCCAGTGCGGCGCTGGAGTGGTCGCGCCTGTATCGCTTCGAATCCCGGCTGCCCGGCCATGCGGGCGGTGCGCTCGGCTATCTGGTGGGCAGCCTGGGCGTGAAATGGCTGGGTTTTGCAGGTTCCGGCCTGGTCTTCATCGCACTCGGCGTGATTGCCGTCTCCAGCGTATTCAATTTCTCGTGGGCCCGTGTTGCCCTGGCGCTGGGCGCATTCATTGACAATTTCATCACCTCGCGGCGTGAAAAACGCGAGGTCGCCCAGGATTTAGCGGTCGGCAAGAAGGCCGCCCGCGAGCGTGAGGAAATACTGATCGACGAGCGCATCGAGATTAAAGAGCATCACCCCGCACCGGTGTTTATCGAGCCCACGCTGGTCGATATTCCGAAGAGCGAGCGTGTCGCCAAGGAGCGGCAAAAGCCGCTGTTCACCGAGATGCCTGACTCCAAGCTGCCGCAAGTGAGCCTGCTCGACGGTGCCTTGCTGCGGCAGGAAACCGTCGCGCCCGAGACGCTGGAAATGACCTCGCGGCTGATCGAGAAAAAGCTCAAGGACTTTGGTGTCGAAGTGCGTGTGGTAGCCGCCGCACCCGGCCCGGTCATTACCCGCTATGAAATTGAACCTGCCACAGGGGTGAAGGGGTCGCAGGTGGTCGGCCTGGCCAAAGACCTGGCCCGCGCGCTCAGCCTGATTTCCATCCGGGTGATTGAGACCATTCCGGGCAAGAATTACATGGCGCTGGAGCTTCCGAACGCCAAACGGCAGTCGATCAGGCTCAGTGAAATTCTGGGCTCGCAGGCTTACAACGAAGCCAAGTCAATGCTTACCATCGGCCTGGGTAAAGACATTGCCGGCAACGCCGTGGTGGCCGATCTGGCCAAAATGCCGCATTGCCTGGTGGCCGGAACCACCGGTTCGGGCAAGTCGGTGGGCATCAATGCGATGATTTTGAGCCTGCTCTACAAGGCCGACGCGCGCGACGTGCGCCTGCTTCTGATTGACCCCAAGATGCTGGAGATGAGCGTCTACGAGGGCATTCCGCACCTGCTGGCTCCGGTGGTGACCGACATGCGGCAGGCGGCCCATGGCCTGAACTGGTGTGTGGCTGAAATGGAAAAACGCTACAAGCTGATGAGCAAGCTGGGCGTGCGAAACCTGGCAGGCTACAACGTCAAGATCGACGAGGCCAAGGCGAGCGGCGAATTCATCTACAACCCCTTCAGCCTGACGCCCGAGCAGCCTGAACCGCTCGAACGCCTGCCCTACATCGTGGTGGTGATTGACGAGCTGGCCGACCTGATGATGGTGGTGGGCAAGAAGATTGAAGAGCTGATTGCCCGTCTGGCGCAAAAAGCACGCGCGGCAGGCATCCATCTGGTGCTGGCAACGCAGCGCCCCAGCGTGGACGTGATCACCGGCCTGATCAAGGCCAATATCCCGACCCGCCTGTCGTTTCAGGTCAGCAGCAAGATTGACAGCCGAACCATTCTTGACCAGATGGGGGCCGAGGCCTTGCTGGGCATGGGCGACATGCTTTACATGCCGAGTGGTACGGGCTTTCCAATTCGGGTGCATGGTGCGTTTGTGAGTGATGACGAGGTGCATCGGGTCGTGGCCTACCTCAAGCAGCAGGGCGAGCCCAACTATATTGATGGCGTGCTTGAAGGCGGCACGGTCGATGGTGAGGGCTTTGATCCGGGGGGTGAAGCCAGTGGCGCCGAGAAAGACCCGATGTACGACCAGGCCGTGGAAGTGGTGCTCAAAAACCGCAAGGCCAGCATCTCGCTGGTGCAGCGCCACTTGAAGATCGGCTACAACCGCGCTGCGCGCCTGGTGGAAGACATGGAAAACGCCGGTCTGGTCAGCGCCATGAGTGGTAGCGGCCAGCGTGAAATTTTGGTGCCCGCACGGGCAGAGTGACATCGATGAAAAATGTTTTTGCTACCATTTTAATAGCTGTTTTTGTCCATTCTGCTTGGGCGGACGGGTTGGAAAGCCTTGAAACTTTCGTCAAGACAGTGAGCAGCGGCCGCGCCGACTTCACGCAGGTCGTCACCTCGCCTGCCAAGGAAGGGCAGACCGCCCGCAGCAAGATCTCCAGTGGAATTTTCGAGTTTTCCCGGCCGAACCGCTTCAAATTTCTTTATAAAAAACCTTTCGAGCAAAGCATCGTGGCTGACGGCCAGACGCTGTGGCTCTACGACATGGACCTGAATCAGGTCACCGCCCGCAAGCAGTCCGCCGCGCTCGGTTCGACCCCTGCAGCGCTGATTGCCGCCGCGCCGGATCTGCGGGCCCTGCAGGCCGACTTCATCCTGACCGCCGCGCCCGAAAAAGACGGCCTGCAATGGGTGGTGGCCACGCCCAAGGCCAAGGACGGCCAGCTGCAGGCCGTGCGCGTGGGTTTTCGTGCCGGTGAAAAATCTGCGGGACTGGCTGCGCTGGAAATTCTTGACAGCTTTGGGCAGCGCTCTGTCCTGAGCTTCAGCAAGGTCGAGGTCAACCCCAAGCTGCCAACCGACACCTTCCAGTTCAAGCCGCCAAAAGGCGCGGATGTGATCAGGCAGTAACAAGGGCCACGCTGCTTGTCAGGGCCTTCAACGCCTGCGACACCACAGCGCAAGAACACACCATGGCGACCACCTCATCCCATCAGCCCCTGGCCGAGCGCCTGCGCCCGAAAAACCTGGGCGAAGTCATCGGTCAGCAGCATTTGCTGGGCGAAGGCCTGCCGCTGCGCATCGCGTTCGAATCCGGCGAGCCGCACAGCTGCATCCTGTGGGGCCCGCCCGGTGTCGGTAAGACCACCATTGCCCGGCTGATGGCCAGCAGTTTCGATGCGCACTTCATCACCATTTCGGCCGTGCTGGGCGGCGTCAAGGATATTCGCGAAGCGGTCGAGCAGGCCGAGCATCTGGCAAGGGCAGGGCGGCAAGCGCACCATCGTGTTTGTCGATGAAGTGCACCGCTTCAACAAGAGCCAGCAGGACGCTTTCTTGCCGCATGTGGAAAGTGGCCTGTTCACCTTCATCGGGGCCACCACGGAAAACCCGTCGTTCGAGGTGAACTCGGCCTTGCTGTCACGCGCCGTGGTGTATGTGCTGCAGCCGCTGCAGGAAGCAGATCTCAAGAAAATAGTAGCCAGAGTCCTCGCAGAACGGGCGCTTCCAGCTATTGAAACAATAGCAGATGAAGCAGTTGAGCGCCTTGTCGCCTATGCCGACGGCGACGCCAGGCGGCTGCTCAATACGCTCGAATCCCTCAGCGTGGCGGCCAGAGCCGAGAAGGTCAGCGACGTGAGCGAGACCTGGCTGCTCAAGGTGCTGGGCGAGCGCCTGCGCCGCTACGACAAGGGCGGCGAGCAGTTTTACGACACCATTTCGGCTCTGCACAAATCCGTGCGCGGCTCCGATCCGGACGCCGCACTCTACTGGTTCATGCGCATGCTCGACGGTGGTGCGGAGCCCAAGTACATGGCGCGCCGGCTGGTCCGCATGGCCAGTGAGGACATCGGGCTGGCGGACCCGCGCGCGCTGCGTCTGGCGCTGGATGCCGCCGAGGTCTATGAACGGCTGGGCTCGCCGGAAGGCGAACTGGCATTGGCCCAGTGCGTGGTTTATCTGGCGGTGGCGCCCAAGTCCAATGCGGTCTACAAGGCCTTCAATGAAGCCAAGGCTTTCATCAAGAAAGACGGCACACGTCCGGTGCCGCTGCATTTGCGCAATGCACCAACCAAGCTCATGAAAGAGCTGGATTACGGCAAGAACTACCGCTATGCCCATGATGAGGAGGACGGGTTCGCCGCCGGCGAAAATTATTTCCCGGAAGGCATGGCCGCGCCGGGTTTTTATCGACCCGTCAACCGGGGGCTGGAGATCAAGATTGCCGATAAGTTAAATGAGTTGAAGTCAAAGAATCATCAGAAAAACTGATGTGAAACAAAACTCGCTGATAAAGCCGGATTACTCTCGGAAAAACAGGTTTCTCGAGGGTAAACCCCGCAGAAACCTCTTCGCTGGCCCGATTCTCGCTAGACACGCATAGCTACAATTCGCGGATTAGCTCGCCACGTTCACCAGTCATCTGGCTTTGATAGGCGGGCTTTTTGTTAGCTCACGCGAACCCGTGGTGATCCCATGGGTTCGTGGCACAAGCAGAGTTGGCAAGTTCAATCAAACCGGAGAGTGTTATGGAAATATTGCTACAGCAAATCATCAATGGTCTGGTCCTGGGCAGCATGTATGCCCTGATCGCCCTGGGCTACACCATGGTCTACGGCATCATTAACCTGATCAACTTTGCGCATGGCGAGGTCCTGATGGTGGGCGCGCTCACCAGCTGGACCATCATCCGCTGGATGCAGGAAGCGATGCCTGGCGCGCCGGGCTGGCTGATCTTGCTGATCTCGCTGTTGATCGCCTTTGTGGTGTGCGGCGCGCTTAATTTTGCGATTGAAAAAATTGCCTACCGGCCACTGCGCAATTCCCCCAAGCTGGCGCCGCTGATCACCGCCATCGGCATGTCCCTGCTGCTGCAGACGCTGGCCATGATCATCTGGAAGCCCAACTACAAGCCTTATCCCGACGCTGCTGCCCGCCGAGCCGCTTCCAGGTCGGCGGCGCCGTCATCACCGTGACGCAGATCTTCATTCTGGGCGCCACAGCCGTGTCGCTCTCGGTGCTGATGTGGCTGGTGCATTACACCAAGCTGGGCCGCGCCATGCGGGCCACCGCTGAAAATCCGCGCGTCGCCGCGCTGATGGGCGTGCAACCCGACACCGTCATTTCCGCCACCTTCATCATCGGCGCCATTCTGGCCGCGCTGGCCGGTGTGATGTACGCATCCAACTATGGCACGGTGCAGCACACCATGGGCTTTCTGCCGGGCCTCAAGGCCTTTACCGCCGCCGTGTTTGGCGGCATTGGCAACCTGGGCGGGGCGGTGCTGGGTGGCATCTTGCTGGGCCTCATCGAATCCATAGGCGCCGGCTACATTGGTCCGCTGACCGGGGGCGTGCTGGGCAGCCAGTACTCCGATATTTTTGCTTTTATCGTGCTGATTTTTGTGCTCACGCTCCGGCCTTCGGGCTTGCTGGGTGAACGTGTGGCGGACCGGGCATAAGCCTGTCCTCAAGCCTGTACACAAGGAAAATTTATGATGAAAACCAAAAAACTCGCCACCTTCCTGATCGTTGCCCTGGCCTTGCTGGTGCTGCCGCTGTTGCTGCAACAGGGCGGCAACGCCTGGGTGCGCATTGTGGACATGGCGCTGTTGTATGTGCTTTTGGCGCTCGGGCTCAATATTGTGGTCGGCTATGCCGGGCTGCTGGACCTGGGCTACGTGGCCTTCTTTGCGGTGGGCGCATACCTGTTTGCGCTGCTTGGCTCGCCCCATCTGGCAGAAGCCTTTCCGGCCATTGCAGCGGCTTTTCCTGAGGGCCTGCACCTGCCCATCTGGGCCATCATTCCGGCCGCAGCCGCGCTGGCAGGGCTGTTTCGGCGTGCTGCTGGGCGCGCCAACGCTCAAGCTGCGCGGTGACTACCTGGCCATCGTGACACTGGGTTTTGGGGAAATCATCCGGGTGTTTTTGAACAACCTGGACCGCCCCATCAACCTGACCAACGGTCCCAAAGGCATCAACCAGATCGACTCCATGAAGTTTTTCGGCTTCGATCTGGGCAAGTCGCATGACTTCTTCGGTTTCGAGGTCACATCGGTCTCGATGTATTACTACCTCTTTCTGGTGCTGGTGATCGTTCTCGGTCATTATTTGTCACCGCCTTGAAAACTCCCGCATCGGCCGCGCCTGGATGGCGATTCGCGAAGACGAAATTGCCGCCAAGGCCATGGGCATCAACACCCGCAACATGAAGCTGCTGGCCTTCGGCATGGGCGCCACCTTTGGCGGCGTGTCGGGTTCGATGTTTGCGGCCTTCCAGGGTTTTGTCTCGCCCGAGTCCTTCAGCCTGATGGAGTCGATCATGATTGTGGCCATGGTGGTGCTGGGGGGTATCGGGCATTTGCCGGGCGTCATTCTGGGCGCGCTGCTGCTGGCCGCACTGCCCGAAGTGCTGCGCCATGTGGCCGGCCCCTTGCAGGCCATGACCGACGGCCGGCTCGACTCTTCCATCCTGCGCCAGCTGCTGATTGCGCTGGCCATGATCGTCATCATGCTGATGCGCCCGCGCGGTCTCTGGCCTTCGTCAGAGCAGGCCAAGTCGCTGGTCGAACCTGTTAAATCTTAAGGAGAATGGACATGAGCGAAACCATTCTTAAAGTCTCCGGTGTTTCCAAACGCTTTGGCGGGCTGCAAGCCCTCAGCGATGTCGGCATCCATATCGAGCGCGGCCAGGTCTATGGCCTGATTGGCCCCAACGGCGCGGGAAAAACCACCTTCTTCAATGTGCTGACCGGCCTTTATACGCCCGACAGCGGCACATTCGAGCTGGCCGGAAAGCCCTACAAGCCCACGGCGGTGCATGAGGTGGCCAAGGCAGGCATTGCCCGCACCTTCCAGAACATTCGCCTGTTTGCCGACATGACGGCGCTGGAAAACGTGATGGTCGGCCGCCACATCCGTACCAAGTCCGGCCTGCTGGGCGCGGTCTTTCGCACGCCCGGCTTCAAGCATGAAGAGGCGGCCATTGCCAAGCGCTCCCATGAGTTGCTCGATTACGTGGGGATTGGCAAGTACGCCCACTTCAAGGCGCGCACCCTGAGTTACGGCGACCAGCGGCGGCTGGAGATTGCCCGTGCGCTGGCGACCGATCCGCAGCTGATTGCGCTGGACGAGCCGGCGGCCGGCATGAATGCCACCGAAAAAGTGCAGCTGCGTGAGTTGATCGACCAGATCCGCAAGGACAACCGCACCATCTTGCTGATTGAGCACGACGTGAAACTGGTCATGGGTCTGTGCGACCGTGTGACGGTTCTTGACTACGGCAAACAGATTGCCGAAGGCGCGCCTGCCGAGGTGCAGAAAAACGAAAAAGTGATCACCGCCTATCTGGGCACAGGTCATTGAAGGAAAGCAGAAATATATGGCAAACACACTGCTCAAAGTGACGGGTCTCAAAGTGGCCTACGGCGGCATCCAGGCGGTCAAGGGCGTTGACTTTGAGGTCCGCGAGGGCGAGCTGGTCACCCTGATTGGCTCCAACGGTGCCGGCAAGACCACCACCATGAAAGCCATCACCGGCAGCCTGCCGATGTTGGCGGGGGATATCGAATACCTGGGTAAAAGCATCAAGGGACGCGGCGCCTGGGATCTGGTGAAGGAAGGCCTGGCCATGGTGCCGGAAGGCCGCGGCGTCTTTGCTCGCATGACCATCACCGAAAATCTGCAGATGGGCGCCTACGTCCGCAACGACAAGGCGGGCATTGCCGCCGACATCGAGAAGATGTTTGTCCTGTTCCCGCGGCTGCACGAACGAAAAGACCAGCTGGCCGGCACCATGTCCGGCGGTGAGCAGCAGATGCTGGCCATGGGCCGCGCCTTGATGAGCCGGCCCAGGGTGCTGCTGCTCGACGAGCCGTCCATGGGTCTGTCACCCATCATGGTGGACAAGATTTTTGAAGTGGTGCGCGATGTGTCTGCCCAGGGCATGACGGTGCTGCTGGTCGAGCAAAACGCCAGCCGCGCGCTTGGCATTGCCAACCGGGGCTATGTGATGGAGTCGGGCAATGTCACCATGAATGGCGAGGCGAAAGCGCTGCTGGATGATCCGCGGGTTCGGGCGGCTTATCTGGGCGAGTGATTTCTAGCGCGGTGGCTTTTCCGGCTTGGGCTGGCCGGTCTCGCCCGGCGGGCGAGGCACTTGTTCTTTGCTTCGCCAAAGAAAGTGAGTAGCCGCCGGGCTACCCCCGGCCAGCCAAGCCAAACTGAGTTGACGCGCTATCAATTCCGTAGCTGTATGCGACCGAATATAAAGCGCCTCAGCACTAAAAGACTATAAAAATCAATCCACCCGAGCGCCTGAAGCCTTCACCACTTTTTCATATTTCGCCCGCTCGCTTTTCATGAAAGCGCCAAACTGCTCGGGCGTGCTGGCTACCGGTTCGGCCATCAGCGTTGCAAAGCGGGTTCGGGTGTCGGGTGCCTTCAGCGCGGCGACAAAAGCCTGGTTGAGTTTTGCCACCACGTCCTTGGGCGTGGCCGCCGGAGCGACCAGCCCCCACCAGGTATCGATTTCAAATCCCTTGAGCGTTTCCGCCACGGCGGGCACCTCGGGCAGAAAGGCGCTGCGCTTGGCGGTGGTGACGGCCAATGCCTTGAGCTTGCCGGCCTTGATGTTGCCCGATGCGGTGGCGAGGTTGTCAAAATTGAAATCGACCTGGCCGCTCAGCAGCGCCAGCTGAGCCGGGTTGCCGCCGTTGTAGGGAATATGCAGCGCAAAAATTCCGGCCTGGGCCTTGAACATTTCGCCGGCCAGATGGCCCGCGCTGCCGTTGCCACCGCTGGCGTAATTGAGCTTGGCTGGGTTGGCTTTGGCGTATTTGATGAGGTCGCTCACCGTGTTGATGTTCAGGCGGCGCGCGGTGTCGGCGTTCATCACCAGTACGTTTGGCACCCGCACCATTTGTGTGATGGGCGCAAAGTCGGTGGCGGCGTTGTAGGGCATCTTGCTGTAGAGCCAGGGATTGATGGCATGCGTGGCCACGGCGGCAATGCCGATGGTCAGCCCGTCAGGCGCTGCCTTGGCAATCGCATCCACGCCAATGTTGCCGCCCGCGCCGGGACGGTTTTCGACGATCACGGTGCCCAGCGAATTTTTCACGCCTTCGGCCATCAGTCGGGCCGTCACGTCAAGCGGGCCGCCGGATGCATAGGGCACGATGATGCGCATGATCTTGCCGGGCTGCGTGACGCTTTGCGCCATGGCCGCTGGTGACAGGAGGGTCGTGAGGGCCCCAGCCATCAGTGCGCTGGTGGTGATGGTGATGATCGCTTTTCGTCTGAAGATCTGGAAGAGGGGTGCTTGAGTTGTCATGACTGAATTGTTATGAAAGTGCCTTTAGACGTTTAATTAAGGGCACTTGTTGCTATTGTTTTTGATGTATTTATGTGACTCCTGATGCGGAGTCGTTCCAATTTACGCTGCCTTGGCCTTGTCGGCTTCCGTGGTGAACGAGTCGGCAAAAAACTCTTCGGCTGGCAAACCCGCCAGCGCGCTGTATTCGGCTTTAGCTGACTCCACCACAATCGGCGCGCCGCAGGCGTAAACCTGATGGCCCGAAAGGTCGGCAAAGTCTTCGAGCACGGCCTTGTGAACAAAGCCGGTACGACCGGTCCAGTTGTCTTCGGGCAAGGCATTGGAGATCACCGGGATGTACTGAAGGTTGGGCATTTCGGCCACTTGGGCCTGTACCCAGTCATTCATGTACAAGTCAAGCGGGCGCCGGCCGCCCCAGTACAGCACGGCGGGGCGCGTGATGTTTTTGTACTTCATGTGTTCGATCAGCGCCTTGATGGGGGCAAAGCCCGTGCCGGATGCCAGCATCACCATGGGCTTGTCACTGTCTTCGCGCAGGAAGAAGCTGCCGTAAGGCCCTTCAATCCGCAAAATTTCTTTTTCCTTCATCGCGCCGAACACGTGTTCGGTAAATTTGCCGCCCGCCATGTGCCGGATGTGCAACTCCACGCCCGGAGTATCGGCCTGGGTGTGCGGCGCGTTGGCCATGGAATAGGACCGGCGGTCGCCGTCGCGCAGCAAGAATTCCACGTACTGGCCGGCGTGGTACTTGAGCATGTCGCTGGCGGGCAGCTGCAGCCGAATGACCATGACATCGTCCGAGGCGCGCACCATGCTGGTCACACGCACAGGCATTTTCTTGATCGGAAACGCGCTCTCGTCGGTCACCTGACGCGATTCGAGCACCACGTCGGAATGGGCCACGCCGCAGCAGGTCAGAATAAAACCATTGGCTTCTTCCTCGGCCGAAAGGGCCTTGAGCTGGTGAGCGCCATGCGTCACGGTGCCTTCGAGTTTTTTGCATTTGCAGGAGCCGCAGGCACCATCCTTGCAACCATAGGGCAGGCCAATGCCCTGGCGTATGGCCGCTGTCAGCAGGGGTTCGTCGGCATTGGCTGTAAAGCTGCGGCCGCTGGGTAGCACGCTTACGTTGAAGCTCATATTCGGTATCCTTGGGGGTTCTGTAATCTGTTACCTGACTGGGCTGGTTTTCCAGCGTTCCCCAATTTTGCCTTCAAACCTGAACCCCCTTGGCGCCCTGCCTTCACGTTTTCGCCGGCAGCGTGTGTTGATCGTCGGCTGTGGCGATGTCGGCCTGCGTGTGGCGCGGCAACTGCCGTCCCGCGTGAGGATCATTGCGCTCACCTCGTCAGCCGAAAGGGTGCAGGCGCTGCGCCGTGATCGCATCACGCCGCTGCAGGGAAATCTGGACGAACCCGCGACCCTGCGCCGGCTTGCCGGACTGGCCACGCGCGTGGTGCACCTGGCGCCGCCCCCTGGCGACAACCCGGACTGGCGCAGCGACCCGCGCACGCTGGCCCTGCTGCGCGCCTTGCGTCTGCGCGGCCTGCCGCAGTCGCTGGTGTATGGCTCAACCAGTGGCGTTTATGGCGACTGCGACGGCGAGCGGGTGAATGAAACGCGGCGCCTGCACCCGCATACGCCGCGCTCGCAGCGCCGCATGCATGCTGAAGGCCATGTTCGCCTGTTCGGGCGCGCCACAGGAACGCCAGTGCACATTTTGCGCATTCCCGGCATTTATGCGCCCGACCGCGCCGGCGGTACGCCGCGCGAGCGGCTGCTCAAGCGCACGCCTGTGCTGCGCCATGAAGACGACGTCTACACGAGCCACATTCACGCTGACGACCTGGCCAGGGCCTGTCTGGCGGCCCTGTGGCGTGGCAAGCCGCAACGCGTGAGCAATGTCAGCGACGACACGCAGCTGCTGATGGGCGACTACTTTGACCTGGCCGCCGATCTTTACCAGTTGCCACGGCCGCTGCGGGTGCCGCGCAACACGGCGCAGGACCAGTTGCCGCTGATGCTGCTGAGTTTCATGAGCGAGTCGCGGCGGCTGGACAACCAGCGCCTGAAGAAGGAGCTCCGGCTGGTACTGCGCTACCCGACGGTGGAAGACGGTTTGTGTGCCCGACCTTGAACCGATGCCCGTGGCGCAACGGGCGAAGCGGGCGAAACAGGCACTACGCCAGCGCCGGCAGCTTCAGTGCCTGCGCCCAGCGATGGGCCATCACCGGTGAGTTGAAGCAGGTGGTTTCCACGCTGGCACTGCACACGGCGCGCTCGAGCAGCTGGATGTCGGCTTCGTGCTGGCGCGCGACATGGGGATCCTCGAAAAAGATCACCTTGTGGCAGCGGTGGTCGAGCACGAGTTCGGCGATTTGCGCATCGCCGCCCAAGGGGCCGCTCTGGTAGCGTCGCACCCAGCTCTGCTCTTTGGGCCAGCCGCGAGCCCACGCCATCTCGTTGAGCCGGCTGCCCGTCGTGCCTGTAGCCACACGGTCGGCAAAGCGTGACAGCAGGTCGAAATGCATGGCCGCAAAATCGACCATGCGGTCTTTCAGGGCATCGTGAGCGATCAGTGCGACGGTCTGGCTTTCAAGGTCAAAGAGCCTTTGGGCTCCTTCGATTTTCAAGTCGCCCAGACCCGCGTGCATCAGTTCAACCGCGACCCATTCAATGGCACCGGCCACCGTTGAAACAAAGGGTTTCCCGTGTGTCACGCACTGCCGCTTGAGCGCCAGCGCTTCCGGGTAGATCGACGAGGGATCGACCGGATCAATCAGGTAGATCACCCCGTCGAGCGCATCCTTGGAATCGGCTCCGCCCGCCACATGCGACACCAGCCGCATCAGCCCGCCTTCGTAGCCAAAGGGGTAGCGCACCAGCGGCGGGTAGTTGCCGAGCCGTTTGGTTCGCGCGAGCGCGTCATAGGTTCCGCCGACGGCATGCAGGCCCAGACCCAGCGCACGGATGCCCGCCTCGCAGGCCTCAACCCAGCGGGCCAGGCCCCCGTCAGTCTGGCGGTGACGCCGGTGCGCGACCAGGCCGAAACGTTGGGGGTGGGGTGATGGCAGCGGCAGTGGCATCAGAGGTGACTTTCAGGCAGCCCGAAGCGGAAAAAGCCGTCTCCGGATGAACAGGGACGGCTTTTGAAATGTGGTGCCCGGGGCCGGAATCGAACCGGCACGCCTTTCGGCGGGGGATTTTGAGTCCCCTGCGTCTACCAATTTCACCACCCGGGCTAAAGGATGCGAAGAGCGAAATTATGGCACAGTGTGGCCTATGAAATTTTTAACCATTGAAGATGCGATCGGAAAAACACCGCTTGTCGCCTTGCAACGCATTGCCGCCGCTGAAAACGCCGCTCGGGGCAATGTCATTCTGGGAAAACTTGAAGGAAACAACCCGGCCGGCTCGGTGAAGGACCGTCCCGCGCTGGCCATGATCCGGCGCGCCGAAGAGCGCGGTGACATCAAACCCGGCGACACGCTGATTGAAGCCACCTCAGGCAACACCGGCATCGCGCTGGCCATGGCCGCTGCGATCAAGGGCTACCACATGATTCTGATCATGCCGGAAGACCTGAGCATTGAGCGCGCACAGACCATGAAAGCCTTTGGCGCCGAACTGATCCTGACACCGAAAAGCGCCGGCATCGAATATTCGCGGGATCTGGCCGAGCGGATGCAGCAGGAAGGCAAGGGCAGGGTGCTCGACCAGTTCTCTAACCCGGACAATCCGCGCGTTCATTACGAAACCACTGGTCCTGAAATCTGGACGGATACGGCTGGCAAAGTAACCCATTTTGTGAGCGCCATGGGCACCACGGGAACGATTACCGGCGTGTCGCGCTACCTGAAAGAAAAAAATCCGGCCATCAAAATCATTGGCGCGCAGCCCAGCGAAGGCTCGCGCATTCCGGGTATCCGCAAATGGCCGGAAGCCTATATGCCCAAGATTTACGACCCCAGCACTGTCGATGAACTGAGGCTGGTCAGCCAGGGCGATGCCGAAGACATGTGCCGCCGGCTGGCGCGCGAGGAAGGCATTTTTGCCGGCATTTCGGCCGCCGGCGCCTGCTGGGTGGCGCAGGAAATTGCCAGAACGGTGAAAGATGCGGTGATTGTCTTCATCGTCTGCGACCGTGGCGACCGCTACCTGTCTACCGGCGTGTTTCCGGCGTGAGCTCTGTCCTGTTTTTAGTAAAAACTGCTTCATGGCCATTTGTTATGGTCTTTGGTAGCTATAAAAAACCGAGCGCCCTATCGCAGTTCAACGGCCGGTGATGACCCACGAATTCAGGTTTTGCCCGAGCTGCGCGACGCCGTTGCGCATGGTGTCGCAA
Organism: uncultured beta proteobacterium; assembly: GCA_963793855.1. Taxonomy (GTDB): domain Bacteria; phylum Pseudomonadota; class Gammaproteobacteria; order Burkholderiales; family Burkholderiaceae_C; genus Polaromonas. The sequence continues at coordinate 1,097,123 of CAWCBL010000001.1, read as the reverse complement.
CTGGAAGACAGCGGAGAGAAGCTGCGCTTGCGATGCACCGCCTGCGACTACACGCACTGGAACAATCCCACTCCCGTGCTGGCAGCCGTGGTCGAGTATCAGGGCAAGGTTTTACTGGCGCGCAATGCAGCCTGGTCGGGCAAGATGTTTGCGCTGATTACCGGTTTCATGGAGGCGGGCGAAACCCCGGAGGGCGGCATTGAGCGCGAAATCAAGGAAGAAACTAACCTGGACACGACGACACTCCGCCTGATTGGGGTTTACGATTTTCAGCGCATGAATCAGGTGATTGTGGCCTACCACGCTGTCTGCACGGGAGACATCAAGCTATCGCCAGAGTTGCTGGAGTACAAGCTGTTTGACCTGGAAAAGCTCAGGTGCTGGCCGGCCGGCACCGGTTACGCGCTGGCCGACTGGTTGCGCTCGCGTGGCCATGAACCCGAATTTATGGAATGGGATGTAAATCCCGATCAAATGCCAATGTCGCCATGATGCCGGTCGCATTGCACGCTTGTTGTTGCTTAAGATAGCGGCAACCGAAAGAACCTCATGAAAATCGACAAAGAACTCGACACCCGCGGCCTGAATTGCCCGCTGCCAATTTTGAAAGCCAAAAAAGCACTAGCCGAAATGCTCAGCGGCCAGCTTTTGCGCGTGGTGTCTACCGATGCCGGCTCAAGCCGCGACTTCCAGGCTTTTGCCAAGCAGACCGGCAATGAGCTGGTGGAGCAGCAGACGGAGGGCAGCGACTTCATTCATGTGCTGAAGCGCCGCTGATGACTTTGCCGGGCGCTATTTCCGGCAGCCTTGACCTCAGTCGAGCTTGAGGCCTTTGAGGTAGTGGCGGAAGTGTTCGCCGACTTCAGGATGCTGCAGCGCCAGCTCCACGGTGGCCTCCAGAAACCCCTCCTTGCTGCCGCAGTCGTAGCGCTTGCCCTGGTATTGCAGGGCATAGACGCTTTCTTCGCCCAGCAGGCTGGAAATCCCGTCTGTGAGCTGGATCTCGCCGCCCACGCCGCTGGCCTGACGGCGAATATGCTCAAAAATGGCTGGCGTGAGAATGTAGCGACCGGCGACGCCCATGCGTGAGGGCGCCACATCCGGGGCCGGTTTTTCCACGATTTTTTCGACCTTCATCAGCCCCGGGCTGGCGGCTGGGACCGGTTCAACGGCCACAATGCCGTAGCGGCGCGTCTGCTCCAGCGGTACTTCCTGCACGGCCAGGATGGATTGCTGAAGCTGCTCGAACTGCGCGGCCATTTGCGCCAGCACCGACGGGCCGCCGACGGGCCCGACCATCAAGTCGTCGGCAAGCAACACGGCAAACGGCTCCTTGCCGACCAGATGCTCGGCGCACAGCACCGCATGGCCCAAGCCCAGTGAGCGCGGCTGGCGAACAAAGGCAAAGTGCATGCCCTCAGGCTGAACAGACCGCAGCAAGGCCAGCAGCGCATGTTTTTCTGCCCGCTCCAGCTCGTTTTCCAGCTCGTAAGCCGTATCAAAGTGGTCTTCGATGGCCCGCTTGTTGCGCCCGGTGACGAAAATCATCTGCCGTATGCCAGCCGAATAAGCCTCTTCCACCGCGTACTGGATAAGCGGCTTGTCCACCACGGGCAGCATTTCCTTGGGCTGGGCTTTGGTGGCGGGCAAAAAGCGGGTTCCCAGTCCTGCGACCGGGAAGACAGCCTTGTTCAAGATGAATTTTTGCATCGGCTTTGGTGAAGGAAAAAGGACTTATTGTGCCGCTTCCGGCAAGGCGGCGGGGTCAGACTGTTGCCCGACCTTGGGTACGCCAATGGCGTAACAGGAGATGGCCGGGTTGGCCCCTTCTGGGGGGCTTGCAAGCCCCTTGAGCCCGCCTCAGCCCAGTGGGTGGGTTGGTGGCGGGGGCGCGCTGTGCCCTTTACATGCCGCGCCGCCATGGTTTATTACTTCAAACGAGCCAGTTGTTCCCGGATTTTTTCCAGCGTGGCGGTGAAGTCCACCAGCCTCTTGCGCTCCTGCTCCAGCACGGCAGGCGGCACCTTGTTCACAAAAGCCTCATTCGCCAGCTTGGCATTGACTTTGACCAGTTCGCCTTCCAGGCGCGTGGCTTCCTTGCCCAGGCGCACTTTTTCGGCTTCAACATCCACTTCCATGTACAGGCAGACGCGGGCGTCGCCCACCATCGCCACGGGCGCGGCCTGCGCGGCGGCGGCCCATGCGGCTTCGTCCTCAAACACCCTGACCTCACTGAGCTTGGCCAGCGACTTGAGCGCCGGTGCCACGCTGTTCATGAAGGCGTTGTCACCCACCACGAACAGCGGCATGCGTGTGGCCGGCGAGACTTTCATCTCGCCGCGCAGGTTGCGGCAGGCATCGACCAAAGTCTTGAGCTTGGCAACATGCGCCTCGGCTTGCGGGTCAATCTTTTCGGGCTGGCTTTGCGGGTAGGCGGCCAGGCCAATGAAGGGTCCGGCGCGTCCAGCGACGGGTGCCACCTTCTGCCAGAGCTCTTCGGTGATGAAAGGAATCACCGGATGCGCCAGCCGCAGGATGGCTTCCAGGGTGCGGATCAGCGTGCGGCGGGTGGCGCGTTTTTGCGCGTCGCTGCCAGTCTGAATCTGCACCTTGGCGATTTCCAGGTACCAGTCACAGAATTCGTCCCAGATGAACTGGTAAATGCTGCCTGCGACGTTGTCCAGCCGGTAGTCGGAAAAGCCCTTGGCCACGTCGGCTTCCACGCGCTGCATGGTCGATGAAATCCAGCGGTCGGCCTGCGAGAAGCTCAGGTAATTTTCAAATTCTCCACCGGCGGCGCATTGTTCCGGCGTGTGATCGTTCAGGCCGCAATCCTGGCCTTCGCAGTTCATCAGCGTAAAACGCGTCGCGTTCCAGAGCTTGTTGCAGAAGTTGCGGTAGCCTTCGCAGCGCTTGCTGTCAAAGTTGATGCTGCGGCCCAGGCTGGCGAGGGACGCAAAGGTAAAGCGCAGCGCATCCGCGCCATAGCCCGGAATGCCCACCGGAAATTCTTTCTCGGTGTTCTTGCGCACCTGCGGCGCTGTTTCGGGCTTGCGCAGGCCTTGCGAGCGCTTGTCCAGCAGCGGGGCCAGCTCTATCCCGTCGATCAGGTCCACAGGGTCCAGCACATTGCCTTCGGACTTGCTCATCTTCTTGCCGTGGGAGTCCTTGACCAGACCGTGGATATACACATGCCTGAACGGCACCTGGCCGGTGAAATGCGTGGTCATCATGATCATCCGGGCGACCCAGAAAAAGATGATGTCGTAGCCGGTGACCAGCACGCTGGAGGGCAGGAACAGGTCCAGCTCCTTGGTCTTTTCGGGCCAGCCGAGGGACGAGAAGGGCACCAGCGCCGAGGAATACCAGGTGTCGAGCACGTCTTCGTCGCGGCGCAATGTTTTGCCGGGCGCCTGTTTCTGCGCTTCCTCTTCATTGGTCGCGACATAGACCCTGCCGTCCTCGTCATACCAGGCCGGAATCTGGTGGCCCCACCAGAGCTGGCGCGAAATGCACCAGTCCTGGATGTTGCCCATCCACTGGTTGAAGGTGTTGACCCACTGCTCGGGCACAAACTTCACCGCGCCGCTGTCCACGGCATCAATCGCTTTTTGCGCGATCGATTTGCCGGTCGGGTCCTGCTCGCTGACCTTGGTCATGGCGACAAACCACTGGTCGGTCAGCATCGGCTCGATCACCTGGCCGGTGCGGGCGCAGCGCGGCACCATGAGCTTGTGCTTTTTCACCTCGACCAGAAAGCCAGCGGCCTCCAGGTCGGCCACGACGGCCTTGCGGGCGACGAAGCGGTCCAGTCCGCGGTATTTCTCGGGCGCGTTGTCATTGATGGCAGCGTCCAGGGTCAGGACGCCGATGATGGGCAGCTTGTGGCGCTGACCGACCGCATAGTCGTTGGTGTCGTGCGCGGGCGTGACCTTGACCACGCCGGTGCCGAATTCCTTATCCACATAATCGTCGGCAATCACCGGAATCGTGCGGTCGCACAGCGGCAGGGTGACTTGCCGGCCAATCAGGTGCTTGTAGCGTTCGTCTTCCGGATGCACCATCACCGCCACGTCACCCAGCATGGTTTCAGGCCGCGTCGTGGCGACAGTGATGGAGCCCGAGCCGTCCGCCAGCGGGTAGCGGATGTGCCACATGAAGCCGTCCTCTTCCTCGCTTTCCACTTCGAGGTCGCTCACGGCGGACTTCAGGATCGGGTCCCAGTTGACCAGCCGCTTGCCGCGGTAGATCAGGCCCTGCTCATAGAGCTGCACAAAGGTCGAGGTGACGACCTTGGACATTTTCGGGTCCATGGTGAAGTACTCGTGCTTCCATGACACCGAGTCGCCCATGCGGCGCATCTGGCGCGTGATGGTGGTGCCGGACTCTTCCTTCCATTCCCAGATCTTCGCGACGAAATTCTTGCGGCCCAGGTCGTGGCGGGTTTTGCCTTCGCCCTGCAGCTTGCGCTCGACCACGATTTGCGTGGCAATTCCGGCGTGGTCGGTGCCGGGCACCCAGAGCGTGTTCTCGCCCTTCATGCGGTGATAGCGGGTCAGCGAGTCCATGATGGTCTGATTGAACGCGTGGCCCATGTGCAGCGTGCCGGTCACGTTGGGCGGCGGCAGCTGGATGGAAAACGAAGGCTTGGCGGCGTCCAGCGTCGGCTCGTACTGGCCGCTTTGCTCCCATAACGGGCCCCAGTGGCGTTCAATCGCCGCGGGCTCAAACGACTTGGCCAGGCTGTCCAGCCCCGGCGTGGGCGGTGACACCCGGGCGGCGTTGGAATCAGGAGGGGTAAGGGTTGGAGTGGCAGCTTCAGTCATGGGGCAATGAAAAACGGCATCGCAGGATGCCGCCTTGGGTTGGATGTGGGATTGGCGAGAGTAGGCCTGATTTTATTCGACTGGGCTGCCGGCAGCTCTTGCAGGGTCGGCTTTCTGTCTGGCAGGGCTTTCGCGCCTGCAATGCCATGGGGATGCTGCGGCTGTCGTAAAGTCTGGCTTTTGCCTGACCAGAAGAATACAAAGCCATGCTGTTTTTACTTTCGCCGGCCAAAGCGCTGGACTACGATACCCCGCCGCATGTGGCGACGCATACCCAGCCGCTGTTCAAGCGCCAGTCGACCGAACTGATCGAGGTGCTCAAAACCAAAACACCGCAGCAGATCAGCACCCTGATGAAGCTGTCGGATGCCTTGTCCGGACTGAATGTGGCGCGCTACGAGGCTTGGTCCCCCAAATTCACCGCCAAAAATTCGAAACAGGCCGTGCTCGCCTTTAACGGCGATGTCTACGAAGGCCTGAACGCCAAAACCCTGAACGAGCAGCAACTGGCTTGGGCGCAAGAGCATGTGTGCATTCTGAGCGGCCTGTATGGCGTGCTGCGCCCGCTCGACTGGATGCAGCCCTATCGGCTGGAAATGGGCACGGCGCTGGCGACCGGGCATGGCAAAAACCTCTACCAGTTCTGGGGTTCGCAGATTGCCGACTACCTCAATGAACGCGCTGCGGCCGATACGTCGCCCGTCATCGTGAATCTGGCCAGCGAAGAATATTTCAAGGCCGTGGACCGCAAGGCGCTTAAAGCCCGGGTGGTGAGCTGCGTGTTTGAGGAATTCAGGGGCGACAAGTACAAAATCATCAGCTTCATGGCCAAGCGCGCACGCGGCCTGATGGTGCGCTACGCGGTTGAAAACAAGCTGGTCACGGTGGAAAAGCTGAAGGGCTTTGAGGCTGAAGGCTATGGCTTTGACGCTGCTGCCTCGGGGGTGGACCGCCTTGTTTTCCGGCGCAGGCAGCTATGAAAATAAGAGCAAACGGGATTGACATCGAAGTCGAAGACAGCGGCTCGGGCGTGGATGCCCAGGGCCAGCCACTGCCCGTGGTGCTGCTCATCATGGGGCTGGGCATGCAGCTGATTGCCTGGCCGCCCGAGATGGTGCGGGCGCTGGTCGATTCCGGCTTGCGCGTTGTTCGTTTTGACAACCGCGACGCAGGCCTGAGCCAGCATTTCGACGCGCTGGGCCTGCCCAGGCTGCTGTGGGCGAACCTGAAATTCCGGCTGGGCTGGCGCATCAGGCCGCCTTACAGCCTGCAGGACATGGCGCTTGACGCGCTGGGTGTGCTGGATGCGCTACAGATTGACAAGGCGCATGTGGTCGGTGTGAGCATGGGCGGCATGATTGCCCAGCGCCTGGCCTTGCTCGCGCCAGTGCGGGTGTTGAGCTTGGCCAGCATCATGAGTTCCAGCGGGGCGCGGGGGCTGCCCGAGGCGCAGCCGGCGGTGACGCGCGTGATGCTCAGCCGCCCCGCCGACAAAAGCCTGCAGGCCGCCATAGACCATACGGTCAGGCTGTTCAAGGCGATCGGCAGCCCCGGTTTTCCAGTGAGTGATGCTGAACTGCGGGAACGCGTGAGCGATGCCGTTCAGCGCAGTTTGTACCCGCAAGGCATTGCGCGGCAGATGGTGGCCGTCATGGCCGACCGCACGCGCGCCACAGCGCTGGCCGGCGTGGCGGTGCCGACACTGGTCGTGCATGGCAAGGCCGACCCGCTGCTGCCGTTTGCCTGCGGCGAAGACACGGCGCGCCGCATTCCCGGCGCCAAACTGGTCGGCATTGAGGGCTTGGGCCATGATTTACCCCCCGGCGTGGTGGATCGTTTGCTGGCATTGCTGATGCCGCACTTCAACGCGGCAAATTCGAAATAAAGACACTCCGAAATGAATCTTCCTGAACATTCCCAATTGGGCAAAGCCTCGGCCTATGTCGACCAGTACGATGCTTCGCTGCTGTTTCCGATTCCGCGCGCGGGCAAGCGGCTTGAGATTGGCGTGAGCGGCACACCGCCTTTTTTCGGCGCCGACCTCTGGACGGCGTTTGAGCTGAGCTGGCTCAACCTGCGCGGCAAGCCGCAGGTGGCGCTGGCGCACTTCACCGTGCCCTGCGAAAGCCCCAACATCGTCGAGAGCAAGTCCTTCAAGCTTTACCTCAACAGCTTCAACAACACGCGTTTTGCTGACGCAACCGAAGTGCAGGCCCGGCTACGGGCCGACATCAGCGAGGCCGCCTGGCGCGGCGAAGCCCAGGCCTCGACGGTGGGTGTGAGATTGCTGCTGCCCGAGCTGTTTGACCAGGAGCAGGTGCATGAGCTCGATGGCCTGAACCTTGACCGACTGGACGTGGAATGCACGCGTTACACGCCCGCGCCCGACTTGCTGACGGCGGCCTTTGATGAGCAACCCGTAAGCGAAGTGCTGACCAGCAACCTGCTTAAAAGCAATTGCCTGGTGACGGGGCAGCCCGATTGGGGCAGCGTGCGAATCAGTTACTCGGGTCCACAGATCGACCAGGAAGGGCTGCTGCAATACCTGGTGAGTTTTCGCAACCACAATGAGTTTCACGAGCAGTGCGTGGAGCGCATCTTCATGGACCTGTGGACGCGATGCAAGCCCGCAAAGCTGACGGTTTTTGCGCGTTACACACGCCGCGGCGGGTTGGACATCAACCCGTTTCGCACCAGCCACCCGCAGGGCTTGCCGGCGAATGTCCGCACCGCGCGGCAGTAATCGCGGCGGCGAACGATGCTATTGAAAAGATAGCTATTGGCCCCCGTCTTATAGGGGCTAGACGCCTATTTCCTTGAAATTCTTGAGCGGGGCAAGCGCTGGAAACTGCGCCTGGCGTTTTTCCTTCATGGCGGTCACGGATTCGCTCACATGCTGGTTGCTCCAGATCGCGCCCTGCAGCCAGCCCATCTGCTTCAGCGCATCGTCCACCGAATGGTCGCGCGCATAGTTAATGGCCTGTTTGGTGCCCCAGATGGCGACCGGCGGCTTGGCTGCGATTTCCCTGGCGCATTGCAGCGCAGCGGCCAGCATGGCTTCGGCGGTGTCAAACACTTCGTTGACCAGCCCGTAAGCCATTGCCTTGGCCGCGCCAAGTTTGCGGCCGGTGTAGGCCAGCTCTTTCACCACCGCCAGCGGCACCAGCTTGGGCAGGCGCTGCAGGGTGCCGACGTCGGCCACCATGCCGATATTGATTTCCTGGATGCAGAAAAACGCGTCTGCAGTGGCATAGCGCAGGCAGCAGGCTGTCACCATGTCGACCGCGCCGCCAATGCAGCCGCCCTGAATCGCGGCGATGACCGGGATGCGCAGTGTCTCCAGCTTGGTGAAGGTAGCCTGCATGCCTGTCAGCAAGTCAAAGATGGCGGCCCGGCCTTCGGGGCTCTGGTCGTCCAGGGTGATGCTTCCGGCAAAGGCTTCCAGCGCCATGCCGGCACTGAAATGCTTGCCGGTGCTGGAGATGAGCAGCACGCGGGCGTCGGCGGACTGGTGAAGTTGCGTCAGCACTTCATCGAGCTCGCGCCAGAAGGTCGGATGCATGGTGTTGATCGCATCAGGGCGATTGAGCACCAGGTGGGCGACGTGGTCGGTGGTCGTCAGCGAAAAGCAGGTCAATGGGGTCATGCCTGCACTGTAAATCAGCGCAGCAGGTCCAGCCAGTCACACCTGAGACGCTGCGCCTCATGGGCGCGTGCGCGCCAGTACACATACAGCCGGGGTGTAAAAACCCCCAGCAGGCACAGCGGGTAAGCCCAAGGCGCCTCAAACTCAAAGGCGGGCAGCCAGCCCACCCAGCCCATCATCCACAGCGTCAGCACGGCTTCCCACGCCTGGCGCTCCAGCGGGCGTGCCCCGTGCTGGGCTTCACGCCAGTGCTTGACGCGCTGCAGCTGCGCCAGCGTGATGCGGTCCCAGGGCTGGCGTCTGGTGGGTCGGGAAGGATGTGACATGAGAGCCTCCGTAGCGAAGGCTTTACAGTAAGTTTCGTGAAAGCTTCTGTCAACATTTGCTGATTTTTTTTTGTGACAAGTATTTGCGGCCTGCTTCACATCGATATGGAAACAGCTCGCCTGAGGCTTGTAGCCATGGCCATGGCGGCCGGAGACCGGGCTAAAAAAGTTGGTCGGTTGCTATTGAATCGATAGCTACCTGCGACCGCCCTGATTCGGCTTGATGGCTATTGTTCTCATAAACAGGGGCTTCGTCCGCTTTGGCCAGCGTGGCGGCGCGAACGCCGAGCAGGCGCAGCCGTTTGTCCAGCGGCACGCGTTTCAGGCACAGCCCGGCGATTTTGCGGATGGTTTTGGCGTCGGCCGTATAACGCTCGGCCGTCTGGTCGCGCGTGGCAATTTTGAAATCGTCAAAGCGCAGCTTGATGCCTATGGTTTTGGCCACATAGCCTTTGCGCTGCAGATCGGCCGCCACCTGCTCGCACAGCCGCGTGAAAATGGCGCCCAGCTCCGCCTTGTCGCGCACCGCATGCAGGTCGCGCTCGAAGGTGGTCTCGCGGCTCATGCTGACCGGCTCGCTCTCGGTCACGACCGGGCTTTCGTCGCGGCCCCAGGCCACTTCGTGCATCCAGGCGCCGCTGGCTTTGCCGAATTGGGCGATCAGCCATTGCGGGGCCTGCGCTGCCAGCTCGCCAATGGTGTGGATGTTCAGCCTGGCCAGCTTTTCGCCCGCCTTGGGGCCGATGCCGTTGATCTTGCGCACGTTGAGCGGCCAGATGGTGGTTTGCAGGTCGGCCTCATGAACAATCGAGATGCCATTGGGCTTGTTGAACTCGCTGGCCATTTTTGCCAGCAGCTTGTTGGGCGCCACGCCGATGGAGCAGGTCAGGCCGGTTTTGTCAAAGATGCTTTTCTGGATCAGCCGGGCCAGCACGCGGCCGCCTTCGCGATGCCCGCCGGGCACATTGGTGAAGTCGATGTAGACCTCGTCCACACCGCGGTCCTGCACCAGTGGCGCAATCTCGGCAATGGTGCTTTTGAACAGGCGCGAGTACTTGCGGATTTCGTCAAAATCCACCGGCAGCACGATGGCCTGCGGACAGAGCCTGGCCGCCTTCATCATGCCCATGGCCGAGCCGATGCCAAACTGCCGCGCCGCATAGGTCGCCGTCGTGATGACGCCACGGCCCACGTAGTCTTTCAGCAGCGGAAAGTCGGCCACGGGAATGAAGCGCAGCGCCCGTTCGCCCTGCGCGGCCAGCAGCGCTTCGTCCACGCTGCGCCGGCCGCCACCAATCACCACCGGCAATCCCTTGAGCTGCGGATAGCGCAGCAGCTCGACCGAGGCGAAAAACGCATCCATGTCGAGGTGGGCTATGCGCCGGGGCAAGGCGCTCGCCTTGGGAGTAGCAGTCACAAGCTCGGGCATCACGCAAAGGATTGTGCAGCCTGTTGCGCCTGTTGTTGGCGCTGGGGGCACAATTACGGCACGAAAACTGCGTTCCAGCTTGCGTTCTTTTCAACCCGATGACCCATTTTTCCGGAGATTTTTTCGTGACCCCTGCTGCTGCCCCGTCCCGCCGCGCCATGCTCCATGCCCTGCTGGGCACAGCCGCCTCTCTCACCCTGGCCAGCCCGTCCGTTTTGGCCCAGAAGGCCTACCCGAGCAAGCCGCTGCGCTGGATCATCGCCTATCCGGCCGGCGGCGGTCAGGATTTTCTGGCCCGCCATCTTTCGGTGCAAATGGGCAAGCAACTCGGGCAGTCGATCATTATTGACAACCGCCCGGGCGCAGCCGGCATCATCGGCACCGATGCGGCATCCAAGGCACCTGCCGACGGCTACACCCTGGTCACGGGCGACAACGGTGCCATGGTGCTCAACACCGCGCTTTACAAAAAGCTTCCCTACAGCCCGGACGATTTCACGCCGCTGGGTTTCATGGCCGGGTTTCCGCTGATTCTTGTGGTGAACCCGAATAGCCCATTTACCAGCGCCCGCCAATGGCTGACGGAGGTCAAGAAATCACCCGGCGTTTACAGCTATGCATCGCCCGGCGCCGGCAGTCCGCACCACCTGGCCATGGAACTCATCAAGGAGCGCACTGGCAGCTACATCGTGCATGTGCCCTACCGCGGCACAGCCATGGCGATTCAGGATGTGATGAGCGGCCAGCTGCCCATGATGATCATTGATACGGCTGGCGGTCTGGCGCAGATTCGCGCCGGCAAGGTGCGTGCCCTGGCGGTGCTCTCGCCCCAACGCATTGCGCAATTGCCCAATGTGCCGACGCTGGCCGAATCCGGCGTGCCGAAGTTCGAGGCCGTAGCCTGGCAGGGTCTGTTTGTGCCCAGGGGCACACCGGCCGACATCACTGCACGGCTGTCGGCAGAAATGCAAAAAGCCATTCTTGTGCCTGAGGTCAAGACCCAGCTGGAGGAATTTGGTCTTGAGGTCACGCCTTCGGACGGGCCGCATCTGGCCAGCTTCATTCAGCGCGAAACGGCGTTCTGGCACAAGCTGATTCGCGACCGCAGGCTCACGCTCGAATAAGCGTGAACCTGGGTGGCCATTAGCGATCGTGGTGCAGGTAAGCCGCTTCACGCGGCAGGCGAAAGGCCACGATGAAGGCCAGCACCATCATGCCGGTTACATACCAGTAGAACGACTGCTCGTGGCCGAGCGATTTCAGGCCCAGCGCCACGTATTCGGCGGTTCCACCAAACACCGCATTGGCCACTGCGTATGCCAGGCCAACGCCCAGTGCACGCACTTCAGCCGGGAACATTTCTGCCTTGACCAGGCCACTGATGGACGTGTAAAAACTCACGATGGCCAGTGCCAGAATGATCAGCAGGAAGGCGAGGAAGGGGTTCGTCACGTTCTGCAGCGTCATCAAAATGGGCACAGTGAACAGTGCGCCCAAGGCACCGAACCACAGCATGGAAGTGCGGCGGCCAATGCGGTCAGACAGCATGCCAAACAGCGGCTGCATCAGCATATAGACAAACAGCGCGCCGGTCATGATGCCGCTGGCGGTTTTGACCGACATGCCGGCCGAATTGACCAGGTACTTCTGCATGTAGGTGGTGAAGGTGTAGAAGATCAGCGAGCCGCCGGCGGTGTATCCGAGCACGGTAAAAAACGCCGCTTTGTGGTGTTTGAACAAGCCGCTCAAGCTGCCCGCATCCTTGTTGGCGCGGGTGGCGGCGCTGGAGGTTTCTTCCAGCGAGCGGCGTAAAAACAAGGCAACGACGGCGGTAAGGGCACCGATCACGAATGGAATCCGCCAGCCCCAGGCACGGAGTTCGGTCTCCGTCAGCAAGAATTGCAGGATCACAACGACCAACACCGCCAGCAGCTGGCCGCCGATCAGGGTGACATACTGGAAGGACGCGAAAAAGCCGCGCTGGCCTTTTAACGCCACCTCACTCATGTAGGTGGCCGTCGTGCCGTATTCCCCGCCAACCGACAAGCCCTGAAACAGGCGCGCTGCCAGCAGCAGCGCCGGAGCGGCCGCGCCAATGCTGGCGTAGGTCGGCAGGCAGGCAATAACGAGCGAGCCGATGCACATCATCATGACCGAGATCACCATCGAGGTTTTTCTGCCCTGTTTGTCGGCAATCCGGCCAAACAGCCAGCCGCCAATCGGGCGCATCAAAAAGCCGGCAGCAAATACACCGGCTGTATTGAGCAACTGGGTGGTGGGATTGCCGGATGGGAAAAAAGCTGGCGCGAAATAGATCGCGCAGAACGCATAAACGTAGAAGTCGAACCATTCCACCAGGTTGCCAGAAGAGGCTCCCACGATGGCAAAGATTCGTTTGCGGCGCTCTTCAGCGCTGTAGAGAGGTGTGGTCATGAAAAGAGTCTTGTTGGGAGCATCGAATAACGCCGGAACCGACTGGGTAGACGGTTGCACTGATGACGCATTGCCCGGCGGCCCTCAACAAATTCCGGTAAACGGAATGTTTGACTTATGAGGGTTTTCCATTATGCCTTTTGCGTAAAAAGCTTACCTCAGGTAATTTTTTTCTGAACGCGTAAACATCAGTCTCAGTTTGTAAAACGTGAATGACAAGAAATCCCTGAAGTTCAGAATATTGGTTTTCCCGAAAAAGAAGCGCGCCAGAGGTACTGGCAGGAGGCGCACAAATACTTGCAGGGGGGGCTTGCATCATGAATCGATGGATTAAATGGCTACTGGGCGTGCTGGGCCTTCTGGTGGTTCTGGCCGCAGCTGCCGCGGTGGTGGGAACCCAGCTGGCCGAGCGCAAGAGCCAGCGCCATGTCACGGTCAAGCTTCAGCCGGTGCGCTGGGCGACCACGGTGGCTGCGCCTGATGGGCCCACCCTGGCGCGCGGCAAATACCTGTTCAATTCGCGTGGCTGCGCCGAATGCCACGGTGTCAATGGCGCCGGTCGCGAGTTCATCAACGACGGCAAGGGTCTGCGCCTGAAAAGCCCCAACATCTCGCCGGGCCAGGGCAGCGTGGTGGCGCGCTACACGCCTGAAGACTGGGAGCGCACGGTGCGCCATGGCGTCAAGCCCGATGGCCGGCCCGTGTTCATCATGCCCAGCGAAGACTACAACCAGTTCACGCAAGACGATCTCGGCGCCCTGGTGGCCTATGTCCGCAGCCTGCCGCCGGCCAGCGGAAGCGCCGCCGAGGTGGAATTGTCCTTGCCGGTCAGGCTGATGTATGGCTATGGCGCCATTGAAGACGCAGCGCAAAAAATCGACCATTCCCTGCCGCCGTCGCAACCGATTGCCGAGGGCGTGACCGCCGAGCATGGTGCTTATGTGGCCAATATGTGCATCGGCTGCCATGGCCCGGGCCTGTCAGGCGGCAAGATTCCGGGGACGCCGCCCGACTGGGCGCCTGCCGCCAACCTGACGCCGGGTGAAGGCAGTGCGCTGGCACGCTACAAGGATGCCGAGCAGTTCGTCGCCATGCTGCGCAGCGGCAAGCGCCCGGATAGCAGCCCCGTGACCGTGATGCCTTTCGAGTCGCTGCGCGAACTCAGTGACGTGGATGCCAAAGCGGTGTATGCGTATTTGAAAACGGTGCCTGCCAGGCCGTCCGGGCAGCGCTGAGATCCTGCGCCGGCAGGTTGACGTCCCGGGATGGCCAGTCTCTCAATAGCTTCCTGGCAGCAAAATGCCCTTGTCCACCGTCTTGATGTCGGTGTGGCCGCAGAACGCCATGGTCACGTCGAGTTCCTTGTGGATGATCTGCAGGGCCTTGGTCACGCCGGCTTCGCCCATCGCGCCCAGGCCGTAGACCATGGCCCGGCCAATCAGGGTGCCGCGTGCGCCCAGCGCCCAGGCCTTGAGCACGTCCTGGCCGGATCGGATGCCGCCGTCCATCCACACTTCAATCTGCGAGCCCACCGCTTCGACGATGGCGGGCAGGGCGGTGATGCTGGACTGCGCGCCGTCGAGCTGGCGGCCTCCGTGGTTGCTCACCACGATGGCGTCGGCGCCGCTTTGGGCGGCGAGTCGGGCGTCTTCCACATCCTGAATGCCCTTGAGGATCAGCTTGCCGCCCCATTTTTCCTTGACCCAGGCCACGTCGGCCCAGGAAAGGCGCGGGTCGAACTGCTCATTGGTCCAGGCGGACAGCGAGTTCATGTCGCTCACGCCCTTGACGTGGCCGACCAGGTTGCCGAAGGTGTGGCGGCGCGTGCCGGCCATGCCCATGCACCAGCGTGGCTTGGTCATGAGGTTGATGATGTTGGCCAGCGTCGGCTTGGGTGGCGCGGTCAGGCCGTTCTTCAGATCCTTGTGGCGCTGGCCTATGACCTGCAGGTCCAGCGTCAGCACCAGCGCGTCGCAGCCGGCCTTGCGGGTGCGCTCGATCATGGCGGCCATGGCCTCACGGTCGCGCATCATGTAGAGCTGGAACCAGAAGGGCCGCTGCGTATTGGCCGCAATGTCCTCGATGGAGCAGATGCTCATGGTGGACAGGATGAAGGGAATGCCGAATTTTTCAGCCGCCCTGGCCGCCTTGATCTCGCCGTCGGCATGCTGCATGCCGGTCAGGCCGACGGGCGCAATGGCTACCGGCATCTTCACGTCCACGCCGACCATCTTGGTCGCCGTGGTGCGGTTTTCCATGTTCACCGCCACACGCTGGCGCAGCTTGATGGTCTGAAAATCAGCCTCGTTGGCGCGGTAGGTGCCTTCGGTCCATGAACCGGAATCGGCATAGTCGTAAAACATGCGCGGAACGCGTTTTTGCGCCAGAACGCGCAGGTCTTCGATGTTGGTGATGACGGTCATGACGGGTCTCCTGAAGCGCCCAATGCTAGCGGTTTGGGCGCCGGAGCGATTGAATATATTTTGGACGTCAGAAATTTATTTCAGCAGGGTAGCCCGGTCAGCCCGAATCCTATGGCCCCGAGGTTTTTGAGTAGGCCAAAAAAAAGGCGGACCTGCAGTCCGCCTTCTTGCCGCCAATGCTTTGTGGGGCAGCTCAGCCCAGATTCACCGGCACAAAGATCTTGGCGTCGCCCCGCTGGATCAGCAGCGCCACGGATTTTTGCGCCTGTGCCACTGCCGCGCGCACCTGCTCGATATTTTTCACGGGAACACCGTTGATCGAGAGCAGCACGTCACCCGACTGCACGCCGGCCAGCGCTGCCGGGCCGCTGACTTGCTGGATCAGCAAGCCGTTCGCAATACCCGCTTCCTGTTTTTCATCGGGCTGCAGCGGCCGCAGCGCCAGGCCCAGCCTGCCCTGACTGGGCGCGTCCTTCTTGCTGGCGACCTGCGCCGTTTTGTCATTGGCATTGGCAAGGCGTGCAGTCAGTTCTTTGGGTGCGCCCTGACGCCAGATGGCCAGCTTGATCGTGTCGCCCGGGGAGGCCAGGCCAATCACGGCGGGCAGGTCACCCGAAGAGACGATGGGCTGGCCGTTGACTTGGCGAATCACGTCGCCTGACAGCAGGCCGGCTTTTTCGGCCGGGCTGCCTTTTTCGACCGTGGACACCAGCGCGCCTTCGGGCTTGTCGAGCTTGAAGGAGTCGGCAAAGGCCTGGTTGACCTCCTGAACGGCCACACCCAGGCGGGCATGTTCAACCTTGCCGGTCGCCACAATCTGGTTTTTGATTTTTACGGCAACATCAATCGGGATGGCAAACGACACGCCCTGGTAGCCACCGCTGCGGGTGTAAATCTGCGAGTTGATGCCGACCACTTCGCCGCGCGCATTGAAGAGCGGTCCGCCCGAGTTGCCGGGGTTGATGGCCACGTCGGTCTGAATGAAGGGAACGGCGCTGTCATCGGGCAAAGACCGGCCCTTGGCGCTGACGACGCCGGCCGTGACCGTGTTTTCAAACCCGAAGGGCGAGCCAATCGCCAGCACCCACTCGCCGACCTTGAGCTCGCTGGTTTTACCCAGGGTGGCGACGGGCAGGTTTCTGGCATCAATTTTCAGCACGGCCACATCGGTTTTGGGGTCGGCGCCCAGCACCTTGGCGCGGAATTCGCGCCGGTCGGTCAGTTTGACGGTGACCTCTTTCGCATCGTGCACCACATGGGCATTGGTCAGGATGATGCCGTCTGCGCTGACGATAAAGCCTGAGCCCTGGCCGCGTGTGGGCATCTCCTGCTGCCCGCCAGCACCCGGACGCTGGCCCTGCTGGAAGCGACGGAAAAATTCAAAGAGAGGTTCGTTGGGAAACGCATCGCCCTCATCTCCGCCTTGCGCCAGCGGTGAGTCGTTTGACACCTTTGTCGTGCCTGTCACGCTGATATTCACCACGGCTGGGCCGTAGCGTTCGGTGATCTGAGAGAAGTCAGGCAATGCCATGGGGGTGGCGACGGTGCTGCTGGCAGCGATCGGCGGCGGCGATGCGGCAATGGCGGATGAATGCACGGCATTAAATGCGCCCACCCCGGCGCCACCGATGGCGCCAGCGGCCAGCAGTGCAAGTACCAGCCGGGTGTTGTACAAAGCTGTGGATTTCATGGAAGCACTCCTTCAGTTGAGGGGGCACACCCTGGTGCCCGTACCATCAACTATGAGGCTGCCGCCTTAGGTGAAACTTAAAATGGGCGACCTACTGGCATGCCTGTGGCAGCTGAAAGCCCTTACCAGCATCACCGGATCAGGCCCGGATAAAGCCTGGACGCGATCGCCAGAAGCAGCAGAAAAACAGCCATCATCACGCCAAAGCTCACGGGTAAGGGATACATGCCATGACCGCCTACGATCATCGTGTCTCGAAGTGCGTCCACAAGGTAGGTCAGGGGATTGGCAATGGCAATCGCCTTGAGCCAGCCAGGCATCAGTTCAATCGGGTAAATGGCGTTCGATGCAAAGAACAGGGGCATGGTCAAAACCTGGCCAATGCCCATGAACCGCTCTCGCGTCTTGACCACGCAGGCAATCACCAATGAGAAGGTTGCAAAGATGCACGAGCCAAGAAAGACGGCGAGCGCTACGCTGATCATGGCCGGGAAATCCCAGCGGATGCCCACGTTCAGGCCCAGGGCAACCAGATAAACCACCACCGCCTGCACCAGACCCCGCAAGCCCGCGGCCACCGCCTTGCCCAGGACCAGGGCGGTGCGCGGTGCCGGGGTGACCAGCAGCTTGTGGACGATCCCAAGATCGCGTTCCCAGATGATGGCGATACCGTAAAAGATGGCGCTGAAGAGGATGCTTTGGGCCAGAATGCCCGGTGCCATGAAATCAAGGTAGCTGAGCTTGCCGGTGGGAATGCCGCGCACCTTGCTGAAGACCTGGCCAAAAACGGCTAACCAGAGGAGTGGCTGGATTGCGCGTGACAACAACTCGGTCGGGTCGCGCATGAGCTTGCGGATTTCGGCCTGTGCCACGGCAGATGTCGCATAGAAAAAGTCTTTCATGGTCTATCCCAATCGCTTTGCGGTATCCCTGGCTTCCCGGACCTCGCGATAGTGGCCTCCCTGCTCAATCACCACGCCACTGTGCGCCACGAAGACATCGCTCAGGCTCGCCTCGGGTCCCAGCTGGCGCTTGAGATCGGTGGGGCTTCCCACCACCGCCAGGCGCCCTTGATGAAGAATCGCCAGCTGGTCGCACAGGTAGTCTGCCTCCTCCATGTCATGGGTCGTGAGCAGGATCGTCATGCCCGTGGCGGCCTTCAGTTCCAGCAGCCGCTCCCAGACGGTTCGCCGGGCGACGGGGTCAAGTCCAATGGTGGGTTCGTCCAGAAAAAGCGCTTCCGGTCTATGCATGGTGGCCTGGGCGATTTCCAGACGCCGGATCATGCCGCCGGAGTATGTTTTAACGAGGTGGGTAGCAACGGACTCCAGACCAGAAAAAACCAAAGCCTCGTGAATACGGGCATCTCTTTCTGCGCCCCGCAAGCCATACAGGCTGGCAGACAGAACGAGATTTTCGGTTGCCGTCAACGCACCATCGGCAGACAGCATTTGCGGTACATAGCCGATGCGTCGGCGTACTTCAATGGCTTGGCTCGCCACATCGAATCCCGCGACGGTTGCTGAACCGGAGGTGGCATCCAGCAGGGTCGTCAGGATTTTTATGACCGTACTCTTGCCCGCCCCGTTGGGGCCCAGCAAGCCGAAGATGCATTGATGCGGAATCTGCAGATCGAGATGGTCAAGCGCGCAAAACGCACCAAATGTCTTGGTGAGCGCCTTCGTTTCGATTGAGTATGTCGGATGGGTGTTGTTCATGGATCACCTGTTGGCATTAGCCACCGGTGTTGCTCACTGGAGGGGCTGAGGCAGGGCGGGCCGCTGGAAAATGCACTTCGACCTTCAAGCCCCCCAGGCGTTCTGACCGACTCAGCGCCAGCGTCGCGCCATGTCGGTCTGCAATCACCTTGACGATGGCCAGTCCCAAGCCGCTCCCTGTTTCAGTAGCCACATCACTGGCACGAAAGAAACGGTCAAAGACGCGTGCCCGATCTTCTGCCGCAATGCCGGGTCCGCTGTCTTCGACTGTCAGCACTGGCTGCCCGTTCTCCAGGTGAAGCGACACATCCACCTGGCCGTCCGGTGGTGTGTATTTCACGGCGTTGTCGAGCAGGTTGCGCAGCAAGATGCGCAAGGCCTCAGTCTGGCCATCAACTTCAACACTGGCCAGCGCGGCCTGGCGCTCTGCATGGCCCAAATCAATGTGTTTGTGCCTGGCCTGTGGCAGAACATCCGCCACGGCCAGCTTCTCCACCGTCTGCAAATCGACCCGCCCGGCGCTTGCTGATGCCTGCCCCGTGCCGGCTTCTTCGCGCGCCAGCAACAGGAGTTGCTCGACCAGCCGGATGGCCCTGTCTATGCCCTGATTCAGGCGCGCGATACCGGCCTCCCGTGCACCGGGGTCCTCATCGTGGCGGCGCAGGGCTTGCGCCTGAAGTTTCAGCGCCGTGAGGGGCGAGCGCAGCTCATGCGCAGCGTCGGCGACAAAATTCTTCTGTGCATCGAAAGCACTGCGCACCCTGCCGAACAGCAGATTGATCTCATTGACCAGCGGGCGGACTTCGTCGGGCAGGCCGTCCTCCGCCAGTGGCGAAAAATCGTCAGCTGCGCGGTCGGCGACCTGGCGGCGCGCTCGCTCTATGGGCGCCAGCGAGCGGTTGATGATCCACCAGACCGCCAGCATCAGCAGGGGCGTCAGCAAGGCGAAGGGCAATACGGCCTTCAGCGCGAGCGCCCGGGCGCGCGCTGTACGGGCACTGAGGTTCTGCGCGATCTGCACGGTTTGCAGTGGCGTTTGCAGCGTATACACCCGATAGCGGTTGCCGTGGGCCTCCACATCGGAAAAGCCCAGCACCGCACGCGGCGGCAGTGCCGAGCGTGTGGAGCGGAAAATCTGTGTGCCGTCCTGGCCCCAGATTTGCACATACAAATCAAAGCCCGTGCCATCATCATCTTCCGCCTGCGGTATTCCCAGGGGAACGCCGCCGCGCAGCGATCGGGCCATTTGCTGCAGATGGTCGTCGAACATCGCGTCTGCCTGTTGCAGGGCGCCACGGTAGGCGGTCACGGCCTGCAGGACGGCGGCCAGCAAAATGGCGACCAGCACAAACCAGAGCAAGCGCCTGCGCAGTGAGTGTGAAGGCGCGATGTTCATTCTTTGGGTACCACGTAACCGAGCCCGCGCACGGTCTGTATCAGTTCGCTGCCAAGTTTTTTGCGCACATTGTGGATATAGACCTCCACCGCATTGCTGCTGATTTCGTCTTTCCAGCTGTAAAGTTTTTCTTCGAGCTGGGCGCGTGACAGTACTGCCCCCGGGCGGGCGAGCAGGGGTTCGAGCACGGCCCATTCACGCGCCGATAGCGACACCGGCTGGCCGTTGACCCTTGCTTCGCGGGTAGCCGGGTTCAGGCTCACGCCCTTGTGCTCAAACACCGGCTCGCCCCGGCCCGCACTGCGGCGCAGCAGGGCGCGTACGCGAGCCAGCAGTTCGTCGATGTCATAAGGCTTGACCACGTAGTCGTCGGCACCGGCATTGAGGCCGGCAATGCGGTCGCCCACGGCGTCACGCGCTGTGGCGACCAGTACCGGAACGGTATCGCGCCGGCCACGCAGCGCACGCAGCACATCCAAGCCATCGCGTTTGGGCAGGCCGAGGTCGAGCAGCACCAAGTCGTACTGCTCGCTGCGCAGGGCTTCGTCGGCCATGGCACCGTCGCGCACCCAGTCCACCGCGTAGTGCTCGGCACGCAGGACCTGCAGCACGGCTTCGCCGATCATGGTGTCGTCTTCAACCAGTAATAGGCGCATTGGGGGTTCCTTGAAGCCGCACAGTCTGGAGTGTGCAGCTTAGACGAGGCTTAAAGCGCTTGTGGGCTGCTCTGGATGTCTGACGAACATTCGGCTGGTCCGGCAGTGGACTTCAGGTCCCGCCCACATAGGGGTTGCTCTGCCGCTCATGCCCAAAGGTGCTTTCCTGTCCGTGGCCAGGAATGAACACGGTCTGGTCGCCCATGGGCCAGAGACGTTGGGTGATGCTTTCGATGAGCTGCTGGTGGTTGCCTTGGGGGAAGTCCGTCCGGCCAATGCTGCCGGCAAACAGCACATCGCCCACGAAGGCACGGTCGATCTGCGGGGCGTGGAACACCACATGCCCCGGCGTGTGGCCCGGGCAGTGTCGCACCTGCACCGTTTCCTTCCCCAGGGTGATGGTGTCGCCATCGTGCAGCCATCGCGTGGGCGTGAACGGTTGCGCGGGCGGGAAGCCGAACTGCAGGCTTTGCATCGGCAGCCTGTCAATCCAGAACTGGTCAGCCGGGTGGGGGCCGATGATGGGCAGGTCCAGGCGCTGTGCCAACTCACCTGTGCCGCCTGCGTGGTCAATGTGAGCGTGCGTGAGCCAGATCTGCTCCAGGCTCAGGCCCAGACGCTGCACTTCGGCCAGCAGGCGATTCAGGTCGCCGCCCGGGTCGATGACGGCTGCTCGCAGTGTCTGGTCGCACCAGACGATGGAGCAGTTTTGCTGGAAGGGGGTGACGGTAACGGTGTGGTAACGCAGCATTGCGGGGTAGGAGTTGTTGAGCGCAGAGTTTCAAATTTCATTTGAAATCAATGGGTTAGAACGCAGGAAAGTGATTTTAATGAAATCGCCGACTTGGTAGTCGGAATCTTCCCCTTGTTTCCCTTCGGTCCGTGATGCTCGTGGTGGGCCCTGCGGACGCATTTGGCACCACAGCCATCAACCCGTCAACGGATGACGTGATCGGTCTGCATCGTGGCAGCGGGGATTTGCATGAACTCGAAGAAGGTCTCGGTCACGCGCTGTGTGCGTGTGGGGCTGGCGTTGTCTTTATAGACCGTGTTACGCAGCAGTTCGGACAGGTTGAGTGATATGCCGAAGTAGGCATGGCGGGTCGGCGGCGTCAGCGCACGCGAGTCCGTGTCGAAGTTGCGCGCTCCGTAGCCGAGGTTGATCTCAAGGTATTTCAGCAGCGGGTGCTGCCTGAATGCCGGCACGCCGCTGGCCTTCAGCACCAGCAGGTATCGCTGGCTGGAATAGTCGCCAAATGGATCGAATTGGTGTCCCCCTGACGGCGAGCTGTATTGAAGCCGCAGGTCGATCAGCGCGTCCAGCTCCGGGTTGCGTTCCATCACATAGGCCAGTGCGCCGCCTGCAAGGTTGGCGATGGCATCTTCCTTTGAGAATCGCCATTTTTTGGAGAAGCCGTCGATCACCTCGACCCCCATCAAGGTGCCGACCGCTGTCCATAGACCCAGCTTCAGGGCGGTTGTCGAATCGTTTCCCGCCCACTCGAAGCCTCGCGCCAGCAAACGGGAACCGGTGTAGGCAAACATGGCATGGCCGAGCTTGTCGGCGCCCCCATAGTTCGTGTCCTGGCCGAACCAGCCTTCATTGACGGTCTTGAAGCCACCGCCGAACCCGTCTTTCCACCACTTGGCCCGCCCATAGGCCAGCGTTCCGCCGATGCTGGCAGTCAACAGCGCTGCCGTGCGAAACCGCGTGCTTCTTTCGCTGAGCGCTGTAGGCTGCGCGCGCGCAAATGCCGTAGTTGCAGCTCCCGTGGGTGCGGGTTCCGCTGTAGCAGGTGCTTCGTCTGCTGGCGGTCGCGGCTCATCGCCTGCCGGGAGCGCAGCGGGAGTTTCGGTGGTATCCGCCGCCGCCGCCATGGCTATGGCGTCGTTCGGCGCAGCGACCCCCCAACCGTTTTGCTGCGCCATCGCAAGCTGCGAGGCGAAGATCAGGCTCAGTGTCAGCGCTGCAGCGGGCTGCCGCCTTCGTGCTTTCCAGAGGGTGTCTCTCCACATGGAGCAGAGCCTAGTCGCGCCACATGCGTCCGCAATTGATTTGGCGCAATTTCCAGCTCGAAACGCTCACAATCACGGTAGCACCCCAAAGAATCACTTCCCGGGAGTGATCGCAAAGTAGCCACAGGCACAGTGAACGATGCAGGTTGCCCAGCTACATCGCCGTTGGCGGGCTCGTCAGCTTCGGGTTCACCCCAGGCGCGCGCGGTGCCGCGCAATCTGCGCCCGCACTTGCGCGGGCGCGGTGCCGCCCAGGATGTTGCGGGCGTTCAGCGAGCCGCGCAGGCTCAGAACTTTATAGACATCTTTTTCAATCGACGGATTGAACTCCTGCAAAACCGCCAGCGGCAATTCCGATAAATCCACTTGATGGGTCGTGGCGGCCTTGACGGCGTGGGCCACGGTTTCATGGGCATCGCGGAAGGGCAGGCCTTTTTTCACCATGTAGTCGGCCAGGTCGGTGGCGGTGGCGTAACCCTTGAGGGCGGCGCGTTCCATGGCCTCGGGCTTGACGGTGATACCGCCCACCATCTCGGCAAAAATGCGCAGCGTGTCTTTCAGCGTATCGACGGTGTCGAACAGCGGCTCCTTGTCTTCCTGGTTGTCCTTGTTGTAGGCCAGCGGCTGGCCCTTCATCAGGGTAATCAGGCCCATCAGATGCCCGACGACACGGCCGGTCTTGCCGCGCGCCAGTTCGGGCACATCCGGGTTTTTCTTCTGCGGCATGATGGAGCTGCCGGTAGTGAAACGGTCGGCAATCTGGATGAAACTGAAGTTCTGGCTCATCCACAAAATAAGCTCTTCGCTGAAGCGGCTGATGTGCACCATGGCCAGCGAGGCGGCTGCGGTGAATTCGATGGCAAAGTCGCGGTCACTGACGGCGTCAAGGCTATTCTGGCAAACGCAGGCTACGCCGTTTTCATCGACCATGCCAAGGCTGATAGCAACGCGTTCGCGGTCCAGCGGGTAGCTGGTGCCGGCCAGCGCGGCAGCGCCCAGCGGCAGGCGGTTGACGCGCTTTCGCACGTCAAGCATGCGCTCGGCATCGCGGGCAAACATTTCCACATAGGCCAGCATGTGATGGCCAAAGCTCACTGGTTGGGCCACCTGAAGATGGGTAAAGCCGGGCAGGATGACTTCCACATTTTTTTCCGCGATGTCAACCAGCGCTTTTTGCAGGTCATTGAGCAGGCCGCTGATCAGGTCAATCTCGCCGCGCAGCCACAAGCGCACGTCGGTGGCCACCTGGTCGTTTCTGGAGCGGCCAGTGTGCAGGCGCTTGCCGGGATCGCCGACCAGCTGGGTCAGACGCGCTTCGATGTTGAGGTGCACGTCTTCGAGGTCCAGTTTCCAGTCAAACGCGCCGGATTCAATTTCGGCGGTGATTTGGGCCATGCCGTCCTTGATGGCGGCATGGTCGGCGGGCGCGATGATCTGCTGCGCGGCCAGCATGTCGGCATGTGCCAGGGAGCCGGTGATATCGGCCAGCCAGAGGCGCTTGTCAAAAAACACGCTGGAGGTGTAGCGCTTGACCAGGTCGCTCATGGGTTCGGAGAACAGGGCGGACCAGGCTTGGGACTTCTTGTCGAATTGATTCACGTCGGGCTTTCGTTGGGGCAAGTGCGCTATTCTGGGCAGGTGAGCGGCCGGGTGCGGTGAAATAGCGTTTCAACCCATGGCTGGGAGACCACGTCCGGTGCAATACTCGTGATGATGATTTTATCTGCGCTGAAAACCGGGACGCAGCCCAAATAGCCCGAACAACTACAACGCCATTGCAAGTCATGAAGCTGCCTACCCATTCGCTGAACTTTGACGTGTCCACCGTGCATGGCGGCTTGACCCCGGCCGACGGCGCGGTGGGGTCGCCCAATTTGGCCAGAGCCAGCATGTTCGACGCCTGCCATGTGGGCGTGGTGCTGAGGGTCGTGCTGTTTGTGGAGGCCGTGGTGGGCGTCGGCGCGATGTTTGGCGCCAGCGAGGTGCTGGACTGGTTGCTGCGGTTTTCACTACTGACCGGCGGGGTCTTGCCTGCCACGCTGGCTTGGCTAATCGCGGTGTGCGCCCTCAAGACTCGCCTGAACAGACTGGCAGCTTCGCGTCAATGGCTGGCGGGGACGGTGTTTGGCGCAGCGGCGGGGCTTTACGCATGCGGCCTGCTGGCCCTGATGGGGCTGCTGCAGCCGCCCCAATGGTGGGCCAGTGCGGTTGCGGGTGCGCTCTTGTCGGCCATGGTGCTGGCGGGGCTTTTCTGGCGCACCAAGGCGTACACACCGGCAGCCACGGCCGCGCGGCTGGCCGAGCTGCAGTCACGCATCCGGCCGCACTTTTTGTTCAACACGCTTAATAGCGCTATCGCGCTGGTGCGCGCCGAACCTGCCAAGGCCGAGGCTGTGCTGGAAGACCTGAGCGAGCTGTTTCGTCATGCGCTGGCGGACCCGGCCGAGTCTGTCACGCTGGGGCAGGAAATTGCGCTGGCCCAGCGCTACCTGGAGATTGAACAGATTCGCTTTGGTGATCGGCTGCGGGTTCAGTGGAGCCTGGATGCCGGTGCAACAGAAGCCAAGCTGCCGCCGCTGCTGCTGCAGCCGCTGGTCGAAAACGCCGTCAGGCACGGCGTGGAGCCCAGCGCCAGCGGCGCGCAACTCAAGATATCCACGCTCCGCCGCGGCAGCACGGTGGTCATCAAGGTGGCCAATTCGACCCCTGCCGGCGTGGGCGAGCGGGGCCACGGGTTGGCGCTGGCCAATGTGCGTGAACGTCTGTTCCTGCTGCACGATGTGCAGGCGCAGTTCCAGACCGTGTTCAAAAATGGCGTATTTCAGGTCAGGCTGGAGATTCCTGCATGAGGCAACTAAAGATATTGGTGGTGGACGATGAGGCATTGGCCCGTTCACGCCTGCGCACCCTGTTGGGCGATTGTGCTGCGCCGCATGCCATGGTGGGCGCGGAAGCGGCCGATGCCGTGCAGGCGATGACCGCCCTGCAACGCGATACCTTTGATGCCGTTTTGCTGGATATTCGGATGCCCGGTACGGATGGTATGGCCCTGGCCAGAAGCATTGCTGCCTTGCCCCGGCCGCCTGCGGTGGTGTTTGTCACCGCGCATTCCGAACATGCCGTGCAGGCGTTTGATCTCGAAGCCATCGACTACCTGACCAAACCGGTGCGGCTGGCGCGTTTGCAGCAAGCGCTACAAAAAGTGGAGCGGCTGGCGTATTCAGAGCGTGCGCTACAGCCTGATTTTCCTGAAGACACACTCCTTATTCAGGACCGTGGAAAGACAGAACGGGTGCCGCTGGCCGAGGTGCTCTACCTCAAGGCCGAGCTGAAATACATCACCGTGCGCACGGCGCGCCGCAGCTACATACTGGACGGCTCATTGAGCGAGCTCGAAGAGCGCCATGCGGGCCGGTTTATGCGCATCCATCGCAATGCGCTGATTGCACGGCGAGCGGTGCGTGTGCTTGAAAAACACTTTGACCCCGAGGAGGGCGAAGGCTGGGCCGTGCGGCTCAACGGCATTGACGAGTTGCTGGCAGTCTCGCGCCGCCAGCTCGCAGCCGTGCGCGAAGCCATTGTGGGTTGACAAGGATTGAAGGAAATACAAATGCCTGAAGAAAACACGGGGCAAGCGCCGCTTGCCGAGCCCGAAGTAACGAGTTTCCCTGAACCGGAACGCCTGCTGCTTCACATGCCCGTGGACATCCGCAATGGGGCATTGGTGGTTTTGGCCATTTTTGCCAGTCTTTTTGTATTGCACTGGGCCAAGGCCGTGTTTATCCCGGTGATGCTTGGCGTTCTGTTCAGTTACGCGCTTTCGCCGGTTGTCAACTGGCTGGAACTCAAACGGGTTCCACGCTGGTTGAGCTCGGCCGTGCTGCTGCTGGGGATTTTGATGGCCATGGGTTCGACGGCCTATTCGCTCAGGCTGGAAGCCGCGCAACTGGTGGAGGCGCTGCCGGCGGCGGCACAAAAGCTCGGGCAAGCCATCAAGACACGCGGTGGCAAATCAGACAGTACGCTGGAAACGGTGCAGAGGGCCGCAGCGCAGATCGAGCAGGCTGCGCGTGAGGGCTCAATGCCAACCAACACCCGCGGCGCGACGCGCGTGGTGGTGGAGCCGGCGCGTTTCAACATCAAGGATTATTTGTGGACAGGCACCATCGGCCTGCTCGCCCTGATAGGACAGACTGCCGTGGTCATCTTCCTGACTTACTTTTTGATGCTGTCCGGCGACACATTTCGCCGCAAGCTGATCAAGCTGGCAGGGCCCAGGCTCAGTAGCAAAAAGATCACGCTGCAGGCACTGCACGAAATTACCGGGCAAATCCAGCGCTACCTTCAGGTGCAACTGTTGACCAGTGCGCTGGTAGGCCTGTTGACCGGGCTGGCCCTGATGGCCCTGGGGCTGGAAAACGCGGCCGTGTGGGGCATAGTTGCCGGCGTGCTGAACCTGGTGCCCTACATTGGCTCGCTGATCACCGCGACAGCTTCTGCGCTGGTGGGCTTCTTGCAGTTTGGTTCGCTCAATATGGCGATGGCCGTGGGTGGCGCCTCGCTGCTGATCCATACCGTGGTCGGCAACCTGGTAACGCCGTGGCTGACGAGCCGCGCCAGTCGCCTGAGTCCGGTGGCCGTGTTTGTAGGGCTGCTCGCCTGGGGCTGGCTGTGGGGTTTCTGGGGCTTGCTGCTAGGCATACCCATTCTCATGATGGTCAAGTCCATTTGCGACCGGGTGGATGACCTGAAACCGATCGGCGAGTTTCTGGGTTCCTAGGCGAGCCAGCTATCCCAGTCATCCGAAGGTTTTCCGAAAATTTAAGCGTTTCAGGCCGGTAGCCAAGGAATAACGGGCGCATGAAGCTATTAAATTGATAGCAATCCTGTGGTCTCCGGTATCGCCTTGCAGGCTCCAAGCACCAGCAACACAGCTTGTGGCGGCAGGGTTTGCAGGTCCACCCACTCCCCCCACGCCAGTTGTTGGTCGGGCTGGACCTGAATGGCCGCATGCGGGTCGCGCTGCCATTGCACGGTGATGTCGCGACCTTGCAGTTTCAGGCGGATTTCCACGGTGGACCAATGTGCCGGCAAGCGTGGCGACAGGCACAGTCGGCTAGGCCGGACTTCCAGGCCCAGCAGCGTTTCCAGCGCCGCCCTGTACAGCCAGGGAGCTGATCCGGTGTACCAGCTCCAGCCCCCGCGGCCCACGTAGGGCGGGGCGCTGTAGACATCGCCGGCCATCACATAAGGCTCCAGTTCATAGGCCGGACCGCGCTCGGGATGCTCGCTTCGGTGCGCCGGACTGAGGTCTTCAAAACTGCGCCACGCGCCTTCCACATCGCCGCTCAGGGCCTGCGCCATCATCGCCCAGACGCCTGCGTGTGAGTACTGCCCGCCGTTCTCGCGCACGCCCGGTGGGTAGGCCTGGATGTAGCCGGGGTTGTTGGCTGAATGCTGAAAAGGCGGATCGAGCAGCCTCAGCAGGCCGGCTTTTTCATCGATCAGCTGATTGTTGAGGGCGAGCATGGCCGGCTTTGTGAAAGCCGGCGTCGATGCGCCGGAAATGACGGACCAGGCCTGGGCAATCAGGTCAATGCGGCATTCGTCGTTGGCGTCCGAGCCGACGGGCGCGCCGTTGTCGAAAAAGGCGCGGCGGAACCAGGCGCCATCCCAGCCGGCGTCGTGCAGCGCGGCGACCCAGCCGCTGCGCGCGTCCACCCAGCGCTGCGCGCGCGCGTCGTCGCCGCGCATTTTGGCAAAAGGCAGGAAGCGATCGACAACGCTGCACAGAAACCAGCCCAGCCAGACCGATTCGCCGCGGCCTTCATGGCCAACGCGGTTCATGCCGTCGTTCCAGTCGCCGGTGCCCATCAGCGGCAAGCCATGTACGCCCACCGCCAGGCTGCGATCAATGGTGCGGATGCAGTGCTCATAGACGCTGGCCGACTGGGGGCTGGTCTGCGGCGTGTAATACGCGTCCTCGGCGCCCTCGGGAATCGGTGCACCGTCAATAAAGGGGACCGATTCATCGAGCAGGCTGACGTCGCCTGTTACCTCAATATAGTGGGCGCAGGCGTAAGGCAGCCAGAGCAGGTCATCTGAAAAATGCGTGCGCACACCTTCCCCGCCTGGCGCATGCCACCAGTGCTGCACGTCGCCTTCGGGAAACTGGCGCGAGGCATTGAGCATGATTTGCTGGCGCAGGCGCGCCGGGTCTGCCAGCGCCAATGCCATCGCATCCTGCAACTGGTCCCGGAAGCCGAAAGCGCCGCCGGCCTGATAAAACCCGGCTTTGGACCAGAGGCGGCACACCACGGTCTGGTAGAGCAGCCAATGGTTGAGCAGCGCATCAAATTTCGCATCCGGGGTTTTGACCTGTACTTTGCCCAGAAGCTCTGTCCATGCCTTCTTGGCCTCGCCCAATGCCAGCCCGGTGTCCTGCTGCGTCCAGTGTGCAGCCATCTGCTCGGCTGCGGCCGAATTTTCCGCATGTCCGACGATGAAACTGAATGCCATTGGGGCAGTGCGACTCAGGGTGAATTCGCCATCAATGGCCGCGCAGGGGTCGAATCCGCCGCCGCTTCGGCGACCAAGGTTGGCCGGCAACACCATACGCCCCAGCGTGTCAAAAAATTCGCCGCGGTCGCAGGTCCATTGCATTCCCCTTGCCGCACCGGACATGGCCAGAAAGACGGTCCGGCCGCCAAATCCATCCCGGCTTTCGGGCTGCTGGGCAAATACCGCCGCTTTTGCCGGGTCCTTCCAGGTTTGCAGCGTGCGCCGCCGGCCCCGGGCGTCGCCCATCTGCCACTCCACCATGGCCACGGCGCGCATTCGCCTGCGGCCGCCTCCGTCCAGCCGCACACGCACCTGAATCACCTTGACGGCTTCCCTGGCGTCGGCAAAAAAAGTCGTTTCCACTTGCAGGTTGTTTTGCTCGCCCTCAAACACCGAATACCCCTGACCGTGCCGCACACGCCAGCGACTGTCCGGCGTTGCCAGCAGCGAGGGCGCAAGAGGAAAAACCTGGCCGCTGTCCAGGTCCTGCAGCAGCCAATGCTCAAACGCCGGGTCGCGTACCGGGTCGTTGGACCACGGCGTGATCTGGTGCAGCCGGCTGTTGTCCGCCCATGTCATGCCGCTGCCGGTTTCCGATACCTGGAAACCGAAGCCGGGATTGGCGATGACGTTGATCCAGGGCTTGGGCGGTGTCTGTCCACCTTGCAGTTCGAAATAAAACTCTCCGCTGTCGGGGTCGAACCGACCCATGGGCGCCGCTATGGCAGGGGCGGCAGTCGGGGCAGTCGCAAGTTCGGTATGGGGAGAGGGTGCCCGGCCAAAAAGAGGTGCACGGGCCACGGTACTTGCCTGCTGCAGTGGCCAGCTTTCGCGCAAGGCGGCCACCTGAACTTCCAGGGGGCGGCCGTCGGCACTGAGCACCACACGAGCCAGCCCGGCCAGCGCGGCTTTCTCGGTGCTTGCTGCATCTTGGTCGCGCAGCAGGTAAAAACTTGAGGACAACTCAGCACTGTTGGGGAAGCTGTGCTGGGTGGTCTGCATCAGGCGGTCGCGCAGCGCCAGAATCTCGCGCTGCAAGGGCATCAGGTAGGAATTGGGTTCGCTGTTAATTACCACCACATCAACGGCGAGGCCGCCAAAGGTCCACCAGGGTTGCGCCCGCAGCAAGGCATTGACCAGCGGTATTCCGCTGGCCGACTGTATGCGCACAAGCACAATGGGTTTGTCGCCCGAAATGCCGAACCGCCAAAGCTGACGCTGGTCCAGCGGCGAGCGTTCGGCCCCCGGCCGCGGTACGCTGTACATCAAGGCCGTGGTCAGGTCCTGCAGTGCCAGATGTTCTGTGGGGGTTAGCGCAAGGTCGCGCAGCCGCACATGTGCCAGCGTGGCGGCCATGCGGGTCGCACGCTCAATGTGCATGGGCTGCAGGTACTTGTCGATGCGCGGAGCCAGTTCCTCCGTGGTTTCTGCGGCCGTGGTGGCAAAGCTCAGCCTGGCCATCGCGCCGGGTGCCAGCCGGAGCTTCACGCGCAGACTGGCCACCGGGTCGAGGCCGTTGACCGGGTCGCCGTCGGCATCCATCAGTTGATCCTGCAGCGCCGGCCGGTGCGCGGGCTGGTTGCGGCCCGCAAACACCCGGCGGTCAGCGATGCAGTCCACCGAAATCAGGTCAGCCTCTGCTTCTGCCAGGAAATGCGACACCGTCATTTGCGGGTCGCCGTGCAGACGGGGCTTTCGCGTGAGTACAAGTGCGCGCCATTGCGGCTCCCAGCGGGTTTGCACAAACAGGTTGGAAAAGGCCGGGTGCGCTTCGTCGGCACGCGGATCGGCCAGCACGGCCTCAAAGCAGGACACCAGCTCCACGGTTTGTTCGCTGCGGCCGGTATTGTGCAGCAGCACGGTGCGCAGCTCGGTGTCATCCTCGGGGCTGACCAGGACGGTGGTGGTCGCGCTCAAGCCGTTACCCTGTGCATCGAACTGGACCCTGTCAGCCATGAAAAGGGCCTGGTAGCGCCAGCCCGGGCCCGGTGCCGGGGTCGCGGTGAGCGACACCACGCTGCGCTGGCCGCCCAGTCGCAGGTAGAAAAAGCTGCCGTAGCCGTCACGCAGCAGGTCGTCGCGCCAGCGCGTGATATTGCGGCCTTGCCAACGGCTCAAGCCGGCGCCGCTGGCGCGCAGGGCAACGCTGTAGCGTCCGTTGGACAGCAGGTGAGTGGGCTTCCAGCCGAGCCTGAGCGGGTTCACCTCACGCGACTGGAACACCGGTGCCGAGACATGCGTGTCGGGCTCAGGCGGTGGGCGCGGGTTGGCACTTTCCACAATCTGGCGCGGCGTACGCTCATGCAGCAGGACCTCGTACGCCGCAACTTGCGCGTCGGCGGCAAACCAGCGCCGGGGCGCATTGCTGCACAGTACATTGCAAAGTGCGACCAGCGACATGCCCTGGTGATGCGCCATGAAGGCTTCGACGATGCTGAAAGCCTGCTTTTCGGGTTGATGCGACACGGTGAAGTCCAGGGCTTCGAACATGCCGAAATCGCCGCGAGCCCCGAGCAGTTCAAGCCGCTTCAGATTGGCCACAGCCGCGCGGGACTCAAACAGGGTGGCCAGCAAGGTGGCGTAGGGGGCCACTACCCGGTCAGTCTGCGGCGTGCGCCTGAGCGCCAGGCGTGGCACGCCAAAGGGCGCATATTGGTAGGCGAGTGAGTGGTCCTGTGCAAAATAAGCAGATTCCGATACACCCCAGGGCAAACGCTGCGCATTGCCATGCGTGCGTTGTGCGGCCACCGCAGTTCGTGCCGCGGTGTGCAGCAAGCCCTGGTCGGGTTCGTGCATTAATAGCGAGGGCATCAGGTACTCGAACATGGAGCCCGACCACGATTTAAGCCCCGGTGCCCCGCCAACCGACAGGAAGGGACGGCCCAGTGCGGTCCAGTGGCGGCGCGGCACGTCGCCCTTGGCAATCGCCAGGAAGCTGGTCAGGCGCGACTCGGACGCCAGCAAGTCGTAATAACTCGCGTCGAGCGTTTGTTCCGCCACCCGCAGGCCAATATGGAAAAGATGCCGTTTTCTGTCATACAGGCCGCGAAAATCCATGGCGGCATACAGCGCTCGGCAGCGTTCGGCCAGGCGCAGCAAGGTGGCCTGCTTTTCCGGGCCATCGGCTCCACTTTCTGCCAGACTGATGCACGCCTGCGCCACCGTGACCAGGAGGCCTGCAAGGTTGCCGCTGTCAACCGACGAGACATAGGCCGGCTGCAGGATTTCCAGCGTGCGAGTGTCGTACCAGTTGAGGAGATGGCCGTCGTGTTTGGGCAGCCGCTCAATGCTGTCCAGCGTGTCTTCAAGGCGCTTGATGAGTTCTGCCGTGCTGATCCAGCCGAATTCCCGGGCGCAGCAGATTGCCAGCAGGTACAAGCCCACGTTGGTCGGCGATGTGCGGTGCGCCACCGTGGGAACAGGCACGAGTTGAAGGTTGTCAGGCGGCAGGTGGTTGTCTTCGGGGCCTACGAAGCGCTCAAAAAAACGCCAGGTGTCCCGTGCCAGATCCTCCAGATAACGCCGGTCCCTGCGGCGCAGCTCCTGCGCCGCGCTCCGCGAACGAGGCAGACTGGCCCCCCACGCGATCAGCGGTGATGCAGCCCACAGCAGAAACACAATGACGCCGGCCCAGGGGTGGTCCGCCCACGGCGTGGCCATGGCCAGCGCCGCGCAAAGCAGCGAGGCCGGCGTATGTTGGCGCAGAAATACGGGGAGCTCGTTACGGGACGCTGCCTTGGACTGGGCTGCGGTAATCCATTCCAGCAGCTGGTGGCGGCTGACCGCCATGCGCCAGAGGGCACGCCCGGTCGCGTTCAGCAGCATGAGGGCGTGATCGGGGATCTGGCTGAACTGCCAGGCGGCGCTGCCCAAGGTGCGCAGCAGTTCGAGGCGGCCAACCTGAAAAAAGTGATGCCAGGCGATGCCCCGCCGTGTGGGCACCAGGCCTGCCAGCGCGCCCAGCAAGGGCCCGGCCAGCAGGGCGGCCAGGGTTGCCAGCAGGGCCGTGCCCAGTGGCAATGCTCCGGTGAAAATCACCCAGGTGATCAGACTGAATGTTGCCGGCACCACCAGTGAACGGCGCAGGTTGTCGCTCATTTGCCAAACGCCCAGCGCGTCTATGCCGTAGCGTCTGGCGTGCCACATGAGTGGCAGCAGCTGCCAGTCACCGCGGGTCCAGCGGTGATTACGCGCTGCCGCCACGCCCGGATGGTGCGGAGGGGTTTCCACCAGCACCACATCGCTCACAAAGCCGCAACGCGCAATGCTGCCCTCCAGCAGGTCGTGGCTGAGAACGGCTTCCTCGGGCAGGCGGGCATCCAGTACCGCATGCACCGCATTGACGTGCAGCAGCCCTTTGCCGCTGAAACTCCCGGTGCCAAACAGGTCCTGATAGACATCTGAGACGCCGCTGCTGTAGGGGTCTATTCCGCATTGGCCGGCAAACAGCCGGTGGTAAGGTGTGTCTTCGGCTGGTTCAGGCAGCGGAGTGACAACACGCGGCTGCAGGATGCCGTAGCCGCTGACGACGCGGCGCGAAGCGGCATCGATCTGCGGCGCGTTCAAGGGATGGGCGGCGATTGCCACCAATTCGCGCAGTGCGCCGGGCGGCAGGCCGGTGTCGCTGTCGAGCGTGACCACATAGCGAATGTCGTCCGCCAGCCGGACCCCGGGCGCGAGCAGTGTGAAGCCTTCCAGATTGCCCGTGGCCAGTGCGCGCAGCAATTGCTCCAGCTTGCCGCGTTTGCGTTCCCAGCCCAGCCAGCGTTGCTGGGTCTTGCTCCAGCATCTGGGCCGGTGAATCAACAGAAAGCGTGGCGGCGCACCGGTAGGCGCCGGATACCTCGCATTAAGCGCCGCCAGCTGCGCCAGCGCGTCTTTGAGCAGGGCGGCATCGCCGGGCAGGGTGGCACTAGGCGCGTCAACCCAGTCCGTCAGCAGCGCGAACTGGGCTTCGCTTTCGCGGTTGGCCAGCCAGTGCCATTCGAGCCGCTGAATCAATTCCCGATTCGACGCCGCTGAGGTCAGCAATGTGGGAATCACTACCAGCGCGCGGTGTTCGGACGGGATGCCCGTGGAAAAGTCCAGTCGCGGCAGGGGGCGCACCTTTATTGACTCCGCAATCAGGCGATGCACGAAGGCTGAAACGCCTTCGGAGGCAGGCCAGGCCAAAAGCAGCAGGGCCAGCACGGTTTGCCACCCATGCCACTGTGCATGGTTCGCTACAAGCACCAAAATGAGCAGCGTCCCCAGGGTGATGACGCTCAGGTATAGCGCCAGCCGCCAGCGGCGCCAGTCGAGCCGTCTCGAAGCCCTTTGCGGGGGCATGCCGAGCGCAGCTTCCAGTTGGGCACGACCGGCGCCAATCAGGTAAAAACCTGCGGTGCGTTCGGCAGCTGCCGCGGACGCTTGCTCGGTAACTGCCCGTGCGGCGCCAACGACCGTCTCCGCCACCTGGCGCTCGGAGCTATGGCTCTGCTTGGCGAGTCGCTCCATGGCGTGGGTGATTTGCTGGCGTGTGAGTTCGCTTTCCTGTGAAAAGCTGGGCAGTTGCCTGAGCACCTGCAAGGATCGGCTCACAGGCTCAATCAGCTCCACCCAGTCGACTTGGCCTATCTGGCGCAAGGTGGTGATGATGTTGCCAACCGTTTGGTTGGAGGCCACCTGGGCGGTCTGGCTTTCGAGCATCAGGGCATGCCCATCCGGACAATGCCTTAGGGTCCATTGCACCAGGGCCGGCGCTTTGCTCAACAATTCAGTCGGCAGGCGCTGCCAAAGCTGGGTCAGGTAGCTGCGCTGCAGGCCGCGTTGCTTCATCAGCGCGTAAATGGCGTCGAGATCTGCATCGTCCATCCGTTCGACGCTGTCCCAAACTGCATGGGCAAGCTCGCGCGCGACCTTGCTGTAGGCGATTTCTTCAGCCATGCGGCGCAAGTTTTCAAGCAGAACGACGCGCAGCGTTGTCGGCAAGGCCCACAACTCGCTCAGGCACAGTTCGCTGCAATCCTGGTAGGCGTTCAGGAAAGCAGTGAAAACTTCCGGATTGAGCACGCTGTCGGTGTGCGCCACATAAGCCCAGGCGATGCCATAAACCCGGGGCAGCCCCTGCAAAGGCGCGGCCGCCAGTTTGGGCAGGCTGGCGTAGTAGCTGCGCGGCAAGCCCTCGCGAATTTGCTGCAGTTGAGCTTCGATGAGGGGGAAATTGTCAAGCAACCACTCGGCGGCAGGCGTGGTGTAGTGGCCGCTGAGCGAGGTCAGTGCGACGTAGTCGTAAGCGTTTCGCAGCGTGACCAGATTTTCCTCAACGCGAGGAAAAAAGGAGGCATGACGGCGTGATTTTGTCTCGGTTTCGACTACCTGGGCCTTTGCCAGGCTACGACCGTGTTCTTCAAAGCGCTGGATACCGAAGAGTTCGGCACGAATGGGAGGCTCGGCTTCACCCTGGTTGGCTGCAAGGATTTTCCGGGCTTGAAGGCTGAGCGTGTCCAGTCGGTCGAGTACGGAGGCGTCCACCCTTTCAGGCCAGAGCCAGCAGGCCCAGGCCTAAACTAAAGCTGCAGACCACCAGCACGACGCCTGTCGTCACAAGCCGGGGCGCCGCCACCGCGTGCAAGGTCTCCAGAGCACTACGCAAGATAAAAAAGCGCCCACGCGAACGTTGACACTCGGTCATATGAGAGGCAAGGGCCACAAAGTCGCTGGATACAAGCTCGTTGTTAAGCGCAAAGCGGCTTGCAGTCTTGGCATGGGAAGGATTCATGATGCTTGGTCTCCTGGGGGAGCAGCCTGCGCCGCAACCAAGCGGCGCACTATTCGGCGCATAAGCCCATAGTACGGATGACGAGCATCTGGCGCTATCAGACGGGACCGGTCAATCTGTAGGACCGGACCGACAGCGAGACTCACCCGGTATTGCGCAGCCCGGCGGCAATACCGTTGATGGAAATATGAATCCCGGTCTGCACCCGCTGATCGGTCTGACCCGCGCGATAGCGACGCACCAGTTCGACCTGCAGATGATGCAGGGGATCAATATAGGGAAAGCGATGACGGATGGAGCGTTGCAGCGCGGCGTTACCCGCCAGCCGCTGTTTTTCGCTGGTAATCAGCGTCAATGCCTCCGCCGTGCGGTGCCATTCGGCCTCAATCGCGGCGAAAATCTTTTTGCGCAGCCGGGCGTCGCTCACCAGTTCGGCATAGCGGGAAGCCAGCGCCAGATCGCTTTTGGCCAGCACCATGTCCATGTTGCTCAGCAGGGTGCGAAAGAATGGCCATTGTCGGTACATCTTCTGCAGCAGGCTCAGGGCCTCTTTGCGGCTGACCGCTGAGCCGCCCTGATTAAGAAACTGCTCGATGGCGGATCCAAAGCCATACCAGCCCGGCAAGGTCAGGCGGCACTGGCCCCAGCTAAACCCCCAGGGAATCGCGCGCAGATCCTCGATCTTCTGTGAGGGCTTGCGCGACGCCGGGCGCGAGCCGATGTTGAGTTCGGCGATTTCGCGAATCGGCGTGGCGCTGAAAAAATACTCGGTGAAACCCGGGGTTTCATAGACCAGCGCGCGGTAGGCGGCCATGCTGGCTTGCGACAGTTCGGCGGCGGCCTGCAAAAAGGCTTTGGTTGCCTGTTTTGTGGGTTGCAGCAAGGTCGCTTCGAGCGTGGCGGCGACCAGGGTTTCAAGGTTGCGTCGGCCAATCTCGGGGTTGGCGTATTTGGAACCAATCACCTCGCCCTGCTCGGTCAGGCGGATTTGCCCGCGCACCGTACCCGGCGGCTGCGCCAGAATCGCCTGGTAGCTCGGGCCGCCGCCGCGGCCTACCGTGCCGCCGCGGCCATGGAACATTCTGAGCGTTATGTTGTGTGAATTGGCCAACTGGTCAAACAACTCGACCAGTGCGATTTCGGCGCGGTACAGCTCCCAGCTGCTGGTGAAAATGCCGCCATCCTTGTTGCTGTCGCTGTAGCCAAGCATGATGTCCTGCTCGGCGCCACTACGCTGCACCAGTTGCGCGATGCCGGGCATGGCATAGAACTCGCGCATGATGGGCGCGGCATTGCGCAGGTCTTCAATGGTTTCAAACAGCGGTACGACGATGAGGTCATGCGTCGCTCGGTCATCCAGCGTGCCATGCATCAGGCCCATTTCTTTTTGCAGCAGCAGCACTTCCAGCAAGTCACTTGCCGTTTCAGTGTGGCTGATGATGTAGTGGCGAATCGCTTCCTTGCCAAAACGGGCGCGCGCCGTGCATGCCGCTTGGAAAATGGCCAGCTCGCTTTGAGCCAGCGCCGAGTAGTCGTTGCCCAGCACGCGCAATGGCCGGGCGTCATTGAGCAGTTTCAGCAGCAGCGCGCGCTTGGCCGTTTCATCCAGCGCGGCGTAGGCCGGTTCAATCCGCGCCACGGCCAGCAACTCGGCCACCACCTCCTCATGCTTGTCGGAGCTCTGCCGCAAATCAACGGTGGCCAGGTGAAAGCCAAATACCTCCACTGCCCGGATCAGCGGGTGCAGACGCTGGGCAATCAGGGCTTCGCCGTGATGGGTCTTGAGCGAGGTTTCCAGTGTGCGCAAGTCGGCCAGAAATTCTTCCGCCCGGGCATAGGGGTTTTGCGGCGCCACGGCATGGCGCGCCGCTTCCCCCCCCGTCAGCGCCGTGAGCGTGGCCGCGAGGCGGGCATAGACGCCGGTCAGGGCTCGGCGGTAGGGTTCGTCCTTGCGGTGCTCGCTGGTGTCGGGTGAGCTTTCCGCAAGCGCCTGCATTTCCTCGCTGCAATCGACCAGAATCGCCGACATCGACAGCTCTCCACCCAGCAGATGCACTTCGGTCAGGTAGTGGCGCAGCGCCACATCGGCCTGCCGGCTCAGCGCGTAGTTCAGCGTGTCGGCATTGACGTTGGGGTTGCCGTCGCGGTCGCCGCCTATCCACTGGCCCATGCGCAAAAAGCTGTGCACCGCTTGATGACCTAACTCGCGCTCCAGGTTGGCGTAGATCTTCGGGATTTCGCGCAGAAAAGTCGCTTCGTAATAACTCAGTGCGTTTTCGATTTCGTCGGCCACCGTGAGCTTGGAAAAGCGCAGCAGCCGCGTTTGCCACAGCTGCATCACGCGGGCGCGCAGTTGCGCTTCGTTGGCAGCCAGTTCACGCGGCGTCAATGCGTCCTTGGCGGCGTTGATGGCCATTGCCCTCGCCTTGATGTCATCGCGCGCGGTTAACAGCTGCGCAATGTCGCGCTCGGCATCCAGAATGCTTTTGCGCTGCACTTCGGTCGGGTGGGCGGTGAGCACCGGCGAGACAAAACTGTGCGCCAGCGTATTTGCTATTGTTTTTGGAGCAATGCCTGCCCAGCGCAAGCGGGCCAGGGCCACTTCTATGCTTCCTTCCTGGGTGTCGCCGGCGCGCTCGTGGATGGCCCGGCGGCGGATGTGGTGACGGTCTTCGGCCAGATTGGCCAGGTGGCTGAAGTAGGTGAAAGCGCGTATCACGCTGACTGTCTGATCACCCGAGAGGCCTTTGAGCAGTTTTTTGAGGGCTTTGTCGGCCTCCTGGTCGGCATCGCGGCGAAACGCCACGGACAGCTTGCGCACCTGCTCGATCAGTTCATAGGCGGCCACGCCTTCCTGGTCGCGAATCACGTCGCCGAGGATGCGGCCCAGCAGGCGGATGTCTTCCACCAGCGGGCGCTCGTTGTCCCTGGAACGCCCGCCAGCTTTGGGTTTGGCCTTCTCGGGCAGGTTTTTTTGCTCGTCTTCGTTGAGTGTTTTCGTGCGCGCGGTAGTCAGCATCTTCGCCCTTTGTACTTAAGCTCGCATGCTAGCATTCACTCCCTCTATAGATTACCGACAGGTTACAAGTGGCTGCTGCGTTTCAAACCCTTCCCAAAACTCTCAAGGTGGTGATCGCCACGCGCGAAAGTCGTCTGGCGATGTGGCAGGCCGAGCATGTCAAGGCGCTGCTTGAAGCGCGTCTGGGCTGGCAGGTAGAACTGCTGGGCATGACGACCCAGGGCGACCAGATCCTGGACCGTTCGCTGAGCAAGGTGGGCGGCAAGGGCCTGTTCGTCAAGGAGCTTGAAGTCGCCCTGGCAGAAGGCCGGGCCGATCTGGCGGTGCATTCGCTCAAGGACGTGCCTATGGACCTGCCCGAAGGCTTTGCGCTTGCCTGCGTCTTGGAGCGCGAAGACCCGCGCGATGCCTTTGTGTCCAACCAGTTTGCGTCACTGGCCGAACTGCCGCAGGGCGCCGTGGTCGGCACGTCCAGCCTGCGCCGGCTGGTGCTGCTCAAGGCCTTGCGGCCCGACCTGAACATCCAGCCCCTGCGCGGCAACCTCGATACACGCCTGCGCAAGCTCGACGAAGGCCAGTACCACGCCATCGTGCTGGCCGCCGCCGGGCTCAAGCGGCTAGGCCTGGAATCGCGCATTCGCAGCACGTTTGCCACGGTGGACATGCTGCCTGCAGCCGGGCAGGGTGCCTTGGGGATTGAGGTGCGGGCTGAACGGGCTGATCTGATTGAGGCGCTGGGCACACTGGCGCATCAGCCGACCTGGCTGGCCGTCACGGCCGAACGCACGGTGTCGCGCGCCATGGGCGGGAGTTGCTCCATGCCGCTGGCAGCCTTCACGCAAGGCCCGGCCACCGAGGGCAGCGGCGAGGCCATGCAACTCAATGCGGCCTGGGGCGACCCGGCGACCGTGGAGGCGCCCTCCAGCCTGCCTCCAGCGCCGCTGGTACAGGTGCAAAAAACCGCCCTGGTGCGCAGTTTTGCCGAGGCCGAGGCGCTTGGCGAAGCCGTAGCGGCGCAATTGCGTGCCGGCGGCGCCGTCTGGAGCGGCAACACCCAGGCAGTCTGATGGTGGGGCTGGCATGAGCGCTGTCCGGGTGATAGTGACCCGCCCCGCAGGCGACGCCCAGCGCTGGGTGCAGCAACTGCAGCAGGGCGGGATGGAGGCCGAGGCCTTGCCGCTGATTGAAATTGCACCGGCCTCAAGCGCCTCGACTGTGCAGGCGCTGCAGCAGGCCTGGCAAACGCTGGACAGCTATGCAGCCAGCATGTTTGTCAGTGCCCATGCCGTGGCGTATTTTTTTAAAGAAAACAAGGCTGTAATCGATGTAATACGGGAGCAGTCAGCTATCAATAAAATAGCAAAAAAGCACTTTGAGGGACTTCCGCAAAGCCTGCGTTTCATGGCGCCCGGGCCAGGCACCGTGGCCGCGCTGCAGGCTGTTGGCATTCCCGCCGGGCGGATCGATGCGCCAGCGCCGGATGCCCGCCAGTTCGATTCGGAAGCCTTATGGCAAGTCATCGGCCGGCGTGACTGGCAGGGACGCCGGGTTCTGGTTGTGCGCGGGCAAAGCGAGGCAGCCGTGGGAGGTGCCGCTTCATCGGGCCGTGACTGGCTCGCTCGCCAATGGGCAGCCGCCGGTGCGCAGGTCGATTTTTTGGCTGTGTACCAGCGTCGCGCACCGAAGTTGAGCGAAGCGCAGCTGCAGCGCGCCCGGGCCGCTGGCGTCGATGGGTCGATATGGATATTCAGCAGTTCAGAGGCTGTAGCCAATCTGTCCAGCATGCCCGGTCTGGAGGGCATGGACTGGAGTCGCGCGCGCGCGGTGGCCACACATCCCCGTATTGCTGAGGCCGTGCGGGCGCTTGGCTGGGGTGTTGTTGTGGAGTCACGCCCGGCGCTCAAGGACATCCGGGACACGCTTGGCTCGATAGAATCATCCCATCCATGAGCGATAGCCCTTCAGCACTACCCCCTTTACCCACGCCCGATGACGCGCCTGTGCCTGGCCGCGCGCCCGAACGCAGCGAAGGGCCGCCCCGAGCAGGTTCAGTCCCCGGGGGGGGCAGCGCAGTAAACGAGGCGACAGGCGTTGGGGTCAACAGTTCCTGGCTGGTGCCTCGCAGCTGGGCGCTACTGGTGGCTGCCCTGGCCGCTGCTGGGCTGTTGGCCAGTGTTCTGCTCTGGCAGAAGCTGGGCGGCATTCAGGAAGAACTCGCCCGCCGCAGCCTGGACTCCAGCGCGCAGGCCACAGAGGCGCGCACCTTGGCGCGCCAGGCTCAGGAAGACGCACGCGAACTGACGGCCCGGCTGGCAATCCAGGAGAGCCGCATCAGCGAAGTCAGCCTGCAGCGCACCCAGCTCGAAGAGCTGATGCAAAACCTGTCGCGCTCGCGCGATGAAAACCTGCTGGTCGATATGGAGTCTGACCTGCGGCTGGCGCAGCAGCAGGCGCAGCTGACCGGCAGCGCCGAGCCCTTGCTGGCCGCGCTCAAATCTGCCGATATGCGCCTTTCACGCGCGGCCAAACCCCGCCTCAACTCCTTGCAGCGTGCGATTACCCGGGACATGGACCGTATCAAGGGCGCCAGCGTCACCGATGTGCCCGCCCTGATGCTCAAGCTCGACGAGCTGGTTCGCCTGGT
The DNA here is from genome assembly GCA_963793855.1 of uncultured beta proteobacterium. Taxonomy (GTDB): domain Bacteria; phylum Pseudomonadota; class Gammaproteobacteria; order Burkholderiales; family Burkholderiaceae_C; genus Polaromonas. The sequence goes on along the minus strand of CAWCBL010000001.1, from coordinate 1,055,580 downwards.
TGACGATTTGCCGGTAGCCAACGCGATGGTGGCCAATAACGCCCCACGGCCGCCCGCTTCAGTAGTTTCGCCCCTGCCCGCCGCAAAGACAGGCGTCCCGGGTAGCGCTGCGCCGGCTGTGGGCAAGTCCTGGTTGCCGGGTTTTGACACACAGACCTTCCAGTCCTGGTCGCAGCGCATCCTCGGCAACCTGTGGGCAGAAGCCCGCCAGCTGTTGCGCGTCAGTCGCATCGACCAGCCCGAAGCTGCGTTGCTGGCGCCCGAGCAATCGTTTTTCCTGCGCGAAAACCTCAAGCTCAGGCTGCTCAATGCGCGCCTGGGCTTACTCTCGCGCCAGACCGAAGCGGCGCGCGCCGATCTGGTCAGCGCCAGTACCTGGCTGGGAAAATACTTCGACCCCGCTTCGCGCAGAACCCAGGCTGCCACCCAGCTGCTTGGTCAGGTGCAGAGCCAGCTGAAAATCACCGAGCTGCCACGGCTGGATGAGACCATGGCCGCCTTGGCCACAGCGGCTGCAGGCCGTTAATCGCCGCAAGGACAAAGAAGGCTCACCATGCGCGCCGCTCTCTGGTTTCTGGCCCTCTTTGGCGTGGCCGTCGCGGTAGCCCTGTTTGCGGGAAACAACCAGGCGGTCGTCACCGTTTTCTGGCCGCCGCACCGGCTTGATATTTCGTTCAACCTGATGGTGTTGCTGCTGGCGGGGCTGTTCCTGCTGCTGTATCTGGCCATGCGGGCCGTTTCCGCCGTATTTTCCCTGCCCGTCGAGGCCAGGCGCTGGCGCGCCCAGCAAAAAGAGCGTGCCATGTACGGCGCGCTGATGGACGCGCTGGCCCATCTGATGGCGGGGCGTTACATACGAGCCACCAAGTCGGCACAAAACGCGCTGGCGCAAGAAAAAAGCCTGGGTGTGGCAACCGAGCCCTCAGGGCATGCCAGTGGCCACAGTGCCGGTCTGGCCAGCCAGTTGCGTTCGTTGGCCCACCTCTTGTTGGCCGAAAGCGCGCAGGCGCTTCAAAACAAGGCCTTGCGGGACCAGCATCTGCAGTTGGCGCTGCAGAGTTCCGGTCAGCGCCACGCCCAGGAGATGCGAGAGGGCGTTCAGTTTCGCGCCGCACGCTGGGCGCTGGAAGACCATGACGCCAGTGCCGCCCTTGACTGGCTGGGCCAATTGCCGCAGGGCGCAGCACGGCGCACACTGGCCTTGCGCATGAAGTTGCGCGCCACCCGCTATGCGCGGCAAACCACCCAGGCGCTTGAAACCGCACGCCTGCTGGCCAAGCACCGTGCCTTTTCACCCGATGCAGGGCAGAGCATTGTGCGCGGCCTGGCACTGGAGCTGCTCAATGATGCCCACGATCCGGTGCAGCTGCAGCAGGCTTGGCACTCGCTCGACGACAACGAGCGCGCCATGCCCGAACTGGTGGTTCATGTGGCTTCGCGCCTGATGGCGCTTAACGGGGATGCGGCGCTGGCCCGTTCCTGGCTGTTGCCTGTGTGGGAGCGCATGGTGGAGCCACGCTCCGACCTGGGCGATAACCTGCGCATCAAACTGATCACTGTGCTCGAAGCCGGCCTGGGCTCCCTGGATGCCGCCTGGCTGGCGCGTATTGAAACCGCGCAACTCCACCGTCCGCGCGATGCCAAGCTTCAGTATCTGGCGGGCATGGCCTGCATGAGTCGGCAGCTCTGGGGTAAGGCCCGCCAGCTCCTTTCCCAGGCAGCGCCAGCCTTGCAGGACAAGGTGTTGCTGCGCAATGCCTGGCGAGCCCTGGCGGTGCTGGCAGAGCAGCGAGAGGATGAAGCAGCGGCGGCAGAGGCCTACAAACGGGCCGCCCAGCTTTAGCCAGCTGGCGTCGCGCCGGCCCGGAGCGAGGTCTTGCTTTTGAGTCCCGCTGTTCGTACAGCCCCCAAAACAGATAGACAACCGTTATCCGGACCAGGGTGCGGCCGCCGTCATCCTGGTAGCTGGTCGGCTTGGCTTTTTGGTCCGTCAGTCACTGCCGCGCCTGCGCCCGGCTAGCTTCAGTCACATGCGTCGGGAGAAGACGCACCGCGAGCCAGATCATGGCGGGCAGCAAGAGGGCGTTAGCGAGATAAGCCAGAGCCGGAATAAAGTCCGGAATCAAATCGATGGGGCTTAAGGCATAGGCCACTGCAACAAAGCACAAGGCCTGGGCCAGAAACGGCGTATCCAGATGGCGGCGCGCGAACCACAGCATCACAGCATCCCGCTTGATTCGCCTGGCGATCGCTTGATTGAATGACTTGGCGGCAGGTCAAATGGTCCTCAAGTTATTCCATTTCTACTTCAATGAGATGGTGGTTGATTGCCTCGTCTTGCCCTGCCTTGCTACGCATGGTCTGCTGCGGTGCGCCTGCTCTCTCGTCGACGTCGAAATGGAATTGCGGGGCTGGGCAGGCGTATCAGGCAAAAAAATAGCCGCACCCCTGAGGATGCGGCTATTTGGGTTCCGGCTGACTGCCTGAAGCCCTTTTTCAGGGACTCAGGCCTGCCTTGCAGGCATTAGCCAGCGGAGCCTTCAAACGGCAGGGGCATGGTGCCCAAATCCCGTTTGGTTTCGACCAGCACCAGCGGCGCTTCTTCCGACACCACGAGTGGCGGGCGCTCGCGCGGCACTTGCACGGGCTTGACTTCAGCCGCCATCGCGGCCTTCGCCTCGGCAATCTTGGCGGCGTCAGAGTTGACCCACTGCAGACCGGAGTTCTGGGCTACCTGGGCCAAGTCCTGCAGGGGCAAGTCGTAAGACTGAACCTTGGGCAGGGCGGCGGTGGCAACTGCGGCCGGTGCTGGCGCCCGTACGGGTGCAGGAGCGGCAGCGGGCATAGGCACGGGCACCGCAATGGTGGGCGCCGGCGCCGGCGCTGTCACTGGTGCTACCAATTCAGGTGCTTGAGGTGCACGTTCCTGCGGGGCTGGAGCCTGATTTACACCTGAAAGATCCGCATTGACGGCAGCCACGCTGCCTTCGGCGGGCTGCTCGTTGCGCTCGCCGCGTTCACGACGGTCACGGCCATAGCGATCACGGCTGCGGCGTTCGCGGGGTTGACGATCCTGGTCTTCTCCCTGTCCCTCAGGGCGGAGCTGAACATCGGCCGAGGACGCAGGGACTACCGGGTTGCCGGCTTCGTCCAGGCCTGCCACCACGGCAGGGTGCGCCGCGTCAAAGCTGTCAGCCTGGGTTCCGGCGGCAGCTGGAGTGCCGCCTTCAGGACGATCGCCACGGCGGTCGTTGCGGCGACCACTGCGCTCACCACGTTCGCGTCGGCCTTCGTTGCGCTCTTCGCCACGACCTTCATTGCGTCCACCTTGCTGGCGTTCGCCATCACGGCCGACGTCCTGCGCCTGTCGTTCCTGGCGCGGTGCAGCCACTTCGCCACCCATGGCTGCAGCCATGGCGGCTTGGTTGGCCAGCGCGAGGTCCTGCTCCACGGCATCGCGTGGAATGCGCTCACCCCGCTCGGCTCGGTCACCACGGTCTCCGCGGTCGCGGCGATTGCGGTCGCCACGGCCTTCGCGGTTCTGGGTCTCGGTACGCGGCTGAGTTTCATTGACGGTATCGCCGCGGCCTTCGTTGCGGTTTTCACCAGCTGGACGTTCCTGGCGTTCCTGACGGCCGCCCTCAGCGCGTCCTTCAGGGCTGCGCTCACGGCGCTCACCGCCACGGCCTTCGCCACGGTTCTCGGTGCGGTTTTCGCTACGAGCTTCGCCACCTTCAGCGCGGCCTTCACCGCGGCTGCGGCCACCGCGACGACCATCACGGCCACCGCGCTCTGCACGCTCACCGCGCTCGCCACGGTCAGAACGCTCGCCACGTCCTTCCGGGCGTCCTTCACGGCGAGCTGCGCTGGCGCGCTCGTCTTTTTTCACTTCTGGCTGTGCAGCTGGGGCAGGGGGCGTTTCCGCGATGCCCAACAGGCTCTTGATCCAGCCAAAAAATCCTTTTTCCGCAGCGACCGGCGCAGGTGCAGCGGGTGCTGGGCGGGGTGGCGCTTTGGGCGTCACAGGCGCTACTGCTGCTGGCGGCTTGGGGATGGCTGCAGGGGCCGGTGCATCGGGCAGCACGCCCTTGATGATGGGTTCCTGCTTGTTGTGCTTTTCCTGGCTGCGGCGTGTCACCGTCGTCGGGTCTTCGATTTCTTCGGCCATCTTGTAGCTGGCTTCGATATTGTCCAGGCGCGGGTCGTCGTGCTTCAGGCGCTCAAGGCGGTAGTTCGGCGTTTCCAGCGTCTTGTTGGGAACCAGCAGCACGTTGATGCGCTGCTTCATTTCGATCTTGGCGATTTCGGAGCGCTTCTCATTGAGCAGGAAAGAGGCCACATCGACAGGCACCTGGCACAGTACCGAGGCTGTGCTGTCCTTGAGCGACTCTTCCTGGATGATGCGCAGAATTTGCAGCGCCGAGCTTTCGGTGTCACGGATATGGCCGGAACCACCGCAGCGCGGGCAGGGAATTGAGGCGCCTTCGTTGAGTGCCGGGCGCAGGCGCTGGCGGCTCATTTCCATCAGGCCGAATTTGCTGATGGTGCCGAACTGGACTCTAGCTCGGTCCTGGCGCAGCGCATCGCGCAAGCGGTTTTCCACGTCGCGGCGGTTGCGCGACTCTTCCATGTCGATAAAGTCGATGACGATCAGTCCACCCAGGTCACGCAGACGCATCTGGCGCGCCACTTCGTCGGCGGCTTCCAGGTTGGTACGGGTGGCGGTTTCCTCGATGTCGCCGCCCTTGATGGCGCGGGCCGAGTTGACGTCAACGGAAACGAGTGCTTCGGTATGGTCAATCACGATGGCGCCGCCTGAAGGCAGCTGCACGGTGCGGGCATAGGCCGACTCGATCTGGTGCTCGATCTGGAAGCGGCTGAACAGCGGCGCATCGTCGCGGTAGCGCTTGACGCGGTGCTCATGCTCGGGCATCACATGGGCCATGAACTGGCGAGCTTGCTCGTAGACGTCGTCGGTGTCGAACAGGATGTCGCCGATGTCGCTGTTGAAATAGTCGCGGATGGCGCGGATCACGAGGCTGGATTCCTGGTAAATCAGGAATGCGCCCTTGCCGCCCTTGCCGGCACCGTCAATCGCGGTCCAGAGCTTGAGCAGGTAGTTCAGGTCCCACTGCAGTTCAGGCGCGCTGCGGCCGATGCCAGCGGTGCGCGCAATGATGCTCATGCCGCCGGGGTATTCCAGCTGGTCCATCGCCTCCTTGAGCTCGGCCCGGTCCTCACCCTCGATACGGCGACTGACGCCACCGCCACGCGGGTTGTTGGGCATCAGGACCACATAACGGCCTGCCAGCGACACAAAAGTCGTGAGGGCTGCGCCCTTGTTGCCGCGCTCTTCTTTTTCCACCTGGACCAGCAGTTCCTGGCCTTCCTTGATCACATCATTGATGCGTGCCTGGCTGACCGGCACGCCTTGCGCAAAGTATTGCTTTGAGATTTCCTTGAAGGGCAGAAAGCCGTGGCGGTCTTCACCGTAATCAACAAAGCAGGCTTCCAGCGAAGGCTCGACGCGCGTGACGACGGCCTTGTAGATGTTGCCCTTGCGCTGCTCGCGGCCTTCAATTTCAATTTCGTAGTCGAGGAGTTTTTGTCCGTCAACAATCGCCAGGCGGCGTTCTTCGGCCTGAGTGGCGTTTACCAGCATCCGTTTCATGGTGCTTTCCTTTGTGTCGTTCTTCGTTCCAATGCCCAAAAATGGGTCAACGACGCCAGGAGGGACGCAGTGCGAACTTGGGGAATTGCCGGAGAGCTTTTGACGCACGCTGGCCGACTGGAAAATCAGTCAGCCAAGTGGTCTGGGCGTAGGCGCGTGGATGGAGTGAGCAGGGGTCCGGCAGGTGTATGCTATAAAAAATATAGCTTCTTGCGCCCGCTGTGCAGGGGTTACAGGCTGATTTATGCCATAAAGCGAGGCCAGAAGGCGCCGCAGGCAACTAAAAATCAGACTGACCCGTGTTGTCATCAGAGGGTTACCCGTTAAAGGACTTGTTCTCACCTGGATCCGTATGCAGCCACGAGTTCGTGACCTGAGGCTGCACACATAATATTCCGTAGTTGTGTTCGCAAAACGTCGACTCGTCTGCATCGCAATTCCCGTGTCACGAGGTGCCTGGCACGCGTCGCTTGTGGGCAATTGCCACCAGTGGCATCGACCTTCCAGCGAGGCTGTTTGCAGGCCTTTTAAGGGGCTTTGGATTGGTGTGGACTAAACTCCAGACAAATCAACTACTTACAGCGTATCGCTAGTGAAACACATTATAGGGGCAGCTTCAGGCAAGGCAAAACGCCCGGCAAAAGCGCCTGTCCGTCCAATTTCCCCGGCGGTCCAGCCCAAGCCGAAAGCTCCGCCGAGCCCGCCAATCCCTCAAAATGCTGCCTCCGCTGCGCCCCAGGCGACTTTGGTGACGGTGGATGAGGATTACGCCGGCCAGCGGCTGGATAATTTCCTGATTCGCCAGCTCAAGGGCGTGCCAAAAACGCATGTCTACCGCATTATTCGCAGCGGCGAGGTGCGGGTGAACAAAGGCAGGGCGCATGCCGATACCCGCGTCGAAGCGGGCGACATCGTGCGCCTGCCGCCGGTGCGCACCTCAGAGAGGGCCGACCAGAAGGCCCAGGCCATGCTGAACGTCATGACAGAAGTGGCGCGCCACGGCGCCAGTTCTACCGTGGGTGGTTATGCGCCTTCGCGTGAATTCCCGATTCTTTTCGAAGATGACTTCCTGCTGGCCATCGACAAACCGGCCGGCGTGGCCGTGCATGGCGGCAGTGGCGTGAGTTTCGGCATCATTGAGCAACTGCGCATGGCCAGGCCCGAGGCCGATTTTCTGGAACTGGTTCACCGGCTCGACCGTGAAACCAGCGGCATTTTGCTGATAGCCAAGCGCCGCATGGCGCTCAAACTGCTGCAGGAGCAATTCAGGGAGCGCGAAACCGACAAGGTTTATCTGGCCCTGGTCAGCGGAAACTGGCCCGCCAACCAGCGCGTAATCGACAAGGCGCTGCATAAATACCTGCTGCCCAATGGCGAGCGGCGCGTCAAGGTGGTGGCCAACGACCATCCCGATGCCATGCGATCGGTCACGCTGGTCAAGGTCAAATCATCCATTCCTGCCAATACGCTGGCACCCGCCACGCCGTTTACCCTGCTGGAAGTCACCATCAAGACCGGGCGCACGCACCAGATTCGCGTGCATCTGGCCGGTGAAGGGCACCCGATTGCCGGGGACGACAAGTACGGCGATTTCGAGCTGAACAAGGCGCTGCAGAAGTCTGTCGACGGCGTGGCTTCCTTGAAACGGATGTTTCTGCATGCCTGGAGCCTGAAGTTCAGCCATCCGAAAACGAGGAAAGCAATTCAGCTGCAGGCCGCTCTGCCCGAAGAGTTGCAGCAGTTTTTGCCGTCTCGTCAAACAGATGCTTCCCGGGATCCCTCCGCAGAGCCTGAAAATTCCTGAGGAATTGCACTGGCGGCGCGCGCCGCGGCCATGCCAGCCAGCGACAATCCATGTATGCAAACTCGACAATTTGACCTGATCGCTTTCGACTGGGACGGCACGCTGTTTGATTCCACCCAGATCATCGTGCGCTGCATCCAGGCGGCGGTGCGTGATGTGGGTGGCACTGTGCCTACCGACAAGGCCGCGGCTTACGTCATCGGCCTTGGCCTGATGCAGGCGCTGGCCCATGCCGCGCCTGACGTGCCAGCCGAAAAATACCCTGAACTGGGCGAGCGTTACCGGCACCACTACGCCACTCACTACAACGACCTGAGCCTTTTTGAGGGCGTGCTGCCGCTGCTTGATGCGCTCAAGGCGCGTGGCCATCTGCTGGCAGTGGCGACCGGAAAATCACGCCGTGGGCTGGACGAAGCGCTGCAAAGCGTTGAACTCAAAGGCGTTTTCGACGGCTCCCGCACCGCCGACGAGACGGCCGGCAAGCCGGACCCGCGCATGTTGCACGAGTTGATGACGCAGTTCGATCTTCCCGCCGAACGGGTCTTGATGATTGGCGACACCACGCACGATTTGCAGATGGCGCTTAATGCCGCCTGCCCGAGTGTGGGCGTGAGCTACGGGGCGCATGAAACCGAGGCTTTTGGACCCCTGAGCCCGCGCCATGTGGCGCATTCCGTTGAGGGACTGCGTGACTGGCTTCTCGCCAACGCCTAGTTCACGCTTGACTGCTCATGGATGAATTGCTGCCGCTTTGCAATAGCTGCGATCTGCTTGAAGGCGGGCTGGCCATTCCCTTTGACATCAACTATGCTGGTCAGACCTGCCGGGCCTTTGCCGTCCGTTACCGGGGCTTGCCACAGGCCTACCTCAATCGCTGCACCCATGTAGCCATGGAGCTGGACTGGCAGCCCAACCGGGTTTTCGACGACAGCGGCCAGTGGCTGCTGTGCGCCAGCCATGGCGCAGCCTATCGGCCCGATACCGGGCAATGTGCCGGTGGTCCCTGCCGGGGCGGGCTGGTCAAAATCAGGCTCTCTGAAAGTGACGGGGTCATTTATTGGCATTCCGCCTACAACCTCAAGCCCGTCTTGTTTTGAATACCTCTCTAAACTAGCCTCATGAACGATTCAAACCGCCCCGACGACACCGACCCTTCCCTTGATCCGGCAAAGAAGCCGGAATTTCAGCAAAATCAGCCTGAATCCCTTTCTCGTCAAGCACAAGACGCTTCAGAATTGATAGCAAATAAAACAGCCGGAACCAACTCCGCTGCTGTTCCGGGCTGGGAACGTGCGACGCTGGAGAAGCTCGCATTTGCCTCCCTCAACGAACAAAAAGCGACGCGCCGCTGGAAAACCTTTGTACGTATGTCCTGGCTGGCGTTTTTTATTTTCCTGGTATGGCTGGCATTGCACCGCAGTTCTGCGGTGAGCGATGCAAGCGTTCCGCACACCGCGGTGATTGAGGTTAAGGGGGAAATTGCGGCGGGTGCCGACGCCAGCGCCGAGTTTGTCAATGCGGCGCTGCGTGCAGCCTTTGAGGACGAGGGCTCCAAGGCCATCGTGCTCTTGATCAATTCACCCGGCGGCAGCCCGGTGCAGGCCGGCATGATGAATGACGAAATTCTGCGCCTGAAGGCCAAATACAAAAAGCCGGTCTATGCAGTGGTGGAAGAAACCTGCGCCTCTGCCGCTTACTACATCGCTGTATCGGCCGACAAGATTTACGTGGATAAAGCCAGTATCGTGGGCAGCATCGGCGTGCTGATGGACGGATTTGGCTTTACCGGGCTGATGGAAAAGCTGGGCGTGGAACGCCGCTTGCTGACCGCCGGTGATAACAAGGGTTTTCTTGACCCCTTCAGCGCGCAAAGCGACAAGCAGCGTGTGTACGCGCAGAGTATGCTGGACCAGATTCACCAGCAATTTATTGCGGTGGTCAAAGAGGGGCGCGGCAAGCGCCTGAAGGAAACGCCAGAGATGTTCAGCGGCCTGTTCTGGAGCGGCCAGCAGGCGGTCGAACTGGGCCTGGCCGACCAGCTGGGCAATCTGGATTACGTCGCGCGCGAAGTCGTCAAGGCTGAAGAAATCATTGATTACACGCGCCGCGACAATGTGGCCGAGCGCCTTGCCAAGAAGTTTGGCGCGGCCATGGGCGAAGGCGCGATCAAGGCTTTCAAGTCGATTCCTGCGCTGCACTGAGTCATTTCAAATCGATAAAAAAGCCCGCAGAATGCGGGCTTTTTTATGGGCGAGGGGTCAGCGGCCGATACAGAACACCGTAGGCAAATCCAGTGGAAGCGTCGGCTTGTCGCGCTTCCAGTTATTCACTTGCATGCTGCGGGATGCGCTGTTTTCCATCGTCAGTCCACAGCTCAGCGCCAGCCGCGTATTGCCCTGCAGCGTTTGCAGCAGCGCCTGCAGCAGCGCTGCGTTTCGGTAGGGTGTTTCAATAAAAAGCTGGGTCTGGCCGGTTTTCAGTGCCAGTGATTCCAGTTCGCGGATGCGCTGGGAGCGCCCGGACGGATCTTGCGGCAGGTAGCCTACAAACGCGAAATTCTGGCCGTTGAGGCCGCTCGCAGCCAGCGCCAGCATCAGCGACATCGGCCCCGTCAGCGGAACGACCTGCAGGCCCAAGTCATGCGCGGCGCGCACCACGGACGAGCCCGGATCGGCAATCGCGGGCATGCCGGCTTCGCTGACCAGTCCCATGTCCCGGCCTTCCATGGCGGCCACCAGCAGCGGACGTGCGTCAAAATTGCCGCTGTGGTCGCCTTTTTTGTGAACTTCGCGCGGCAGCTCCTGAATCTGTAGCGTCTGCACCGGATTGGCCAAGGGCTGCAGCTCGTTGATGCGCTTTAAATAGGCTCGCGTGCTTTTTGCGTTCTCGCAAATCCAGAACGACAGCCGGGCCGCGATCTGCAGCGTGCCCGTGGGCATCACGTCCTGAAGGGGGGCCTGAATGTCGCAGCCAAAATCAAGCGGCGCTGGCACAAGGTAGAGCTTGCCTTTGGTGATGCTGGTCATGCCTTGTCTTTCCTGTTTGCCAGCAGGGCGACGCCGGCGGCCTGAATCATTTTGCAGGTACGAATCAGGGGCAGGCCGACGAGGGCGGTGGGGTCATCGCTCTCTATGAACTCCAGCAGTGCAATCCCGAGGCCTTCGCTTTTTGCACTGCCTGCGCAGTCATAGGGCTGTTCGGCGCGCAGGTAGCTTTCAATTTCATCATCGGTGAGGTCGCGAAATTTCACCCGGACTGCGGCCAGGCTGCTTTGCTCGAAGCCGCTTTCCAGGCACACCACGGCGACAGCGGTCTGAAATATGACGGTTTGTCCGCGCATCTGGCGCAGTTGCGCAACCGCCCGATCATGGCTTCCCGGTTTGCCCAGTGGCTGGCCGTTCAGATCGGCCACCTGATCTGATCCGATAACCACGGCGTGAGGGAAGGCGCTGGCAACCGCACGCGCTTTGACCAGTGCCAGACGCTCAGCGAGGCCGCGTGGGCTTTCGCCTGGCTGAGGTGTTTCGTCGACGTCGGGCGAGGCCACGTCGAAGGGAATTTGCAGGCGCTGCAGCAGTTCACGCCGATAACGCGAAGTTGAGCCCAGTATGAGGGGGCGGAATGGCGGGTCGCCAGCGATGGTGGCGTTCGAAACTGCCGCTGTTGCGGTAGCGAGAGAGGTGACAGGGTTCATGCCTTGATTCTCTTACACTGCAGGCATGTCCAAATCTCTCCAAGCCAGTCGGCTTAATATGCAGGCCTTCGCCCAGGAAGGCGTGCCGCTCATCGAAACCTCTTTGCTACAAAATATGGAGCGCCTTGCGAAGGAATCGCAAGGGCTGCAGCCCGATTCAGTCGTAAATTGGCAGGCTGATGCCGAATTGCGGCCGGGCGCGGGTGCCGAAGAAGATGTCTGGCTGCACTTGCAGGCCAAAACGTCTGTCCCGCTGACGTGCCAGCGCTGCATGGGTACCGTCGCCGTACCGCTTGAGGTGGATCAGTGGTATCGCTTTGTGGCAAGCGAAGACATCGCCATGGCGCAAGACGACGAGTCAGAGGAAGACTTGCTGGTGATGGAGCCTCAGTTTGATCTGCTCGCGGTGCTGGAGGACGAGCTGTTGATGGCCCTGCCTCTGGTGCCTATGCATGACGAGTGCCCCGTGGCTCCCGTGCTGAGGACCGGCGAGGATGCGCTGACCGCTGAAGCTGCCGAGAAGCCGAATCCTTTTGCGGTGCTGGCACAGCTTAAAAAGAAAAAATAATATTAAGGCCGCTTTTGACTGCCGATCGGGCGCCGCTTGCATGGCTGCATGCGTCAAGCAGACAGGTCTTTGAAGAAGTCCCGTTGTATCGGGCTATAATCTGGGGCTTCGCGTACCAACGTAGTGATGCTGTCCTGGACTAATAGTCTGATAAAGAGGCTCAGCTCACCAGACTCCAAGATTTGGTGCGAAATTTACCAACACTACTTCCTGTCAGGAGCGAATCATGGCTGTCCAGCAAAACAAAAAGTCACCTTCCAAGCGCGGTATGCACCGTTCGCACAACGCACTGAATGTGCCGGGTATCGCTGTGGAGTCCACCACCGGCGAAATCCATCTGCGTCACCACATCAGCCCTACCGGCTTTTACCGTGGCCGCAAGGTGTTGAAGACCAAAGCCGAAGCGTAATTCCACGTTTCAAGTACAGGCCCGCACGCATACTGCGGGCCTTTCTTTTTCTTAAATTCCAATTTTGAATACAGCGGTCTGCTTATGATCAAGATTGCTGTCGACGCCATGGGTGGGGACATCGGTCCCGCCGTGACGCTTCCTGCCAGTCTGGCATTTCTGGAGGGCCACCCTGAGGCCGAGCTGATGCTGGTGGGCTTGCCTGATGTCATGGCGGCGCACCCCCTGTATGCGCGGCTGCATTCGCACGCCCGCTGCGAAATCGTTGCCGCCAGCGAGGTCGTCACCATGGACGACCCGATAGAGATCGCCTTGCGGCGCAAGAAAAATTCATCCATGCGGGTGACCTTGAATCAGCTCAAGGAGGGTGCCGCTCAAGCGGCCGTATCGGGTGGCAATACGGGTGCGCTAATGGCCATTGCCCGCTACGTGCTTAAGACGCTCGATGGCATTGACCGGCCGGCCATTGCCTCGCAACTGCCTAATGCTGCTGGCAAGGCCACCACGGTGCTCGACCTGGGTGCCAATGTGGACTGCACCGAAGAACATTTGCTGCAGTTTGCCGTCATGGGGTCGGCGCTGGTCGCTGCCATTGAAGATAATCCGATGCCCACCGTTGGCTTGCTCAATATCGGTGAAGAGGCCATAAAAGGCGGCGAAATGATTAAAAAAGCCGGCAAATTGTTGCGTTCAGCCTCTGATGCCGGTGATATCAATTTCTTTGGAAATGTTGAAGGAAACGATATTTTCAAAGGTACGACGGACCTCGTCGTATGTGATGGCTTCGTCGGGAATGTCGCGCTGAAAACCAGCGAAGGTCTTGCCAACATGATTGGCGACTTCATCAAGGCGGAGTTTTCGCGCAATATTTTCACCAAAATGGCCGCTGTCGTTTCCTATCCGGTGTTAAATGCGTTTAAAAAGCGGTTTGACCATAGGCGATACAACGGCGCCGCTCTGCTGGGTCTGCAAGGGCTGGTCTTCAAGAGTCATGGTTCGGCCGACGCGTTTGCGTTTGAGCGAGCGCTGAATCGGGCTTATGATGCCGCTCGGCACAACTTGCTTGAGAAAGTCCGCGAACGTATTGCTCATGCTGCGCCCCTGCTGGTTGCGGAGCGAGAGGCACCCCTCATCAATGCGGTGCCTACGGTCTCCTCCATGCCAGTTGACTCTCCTGTTTCAACACCGGCACACTAATCAATGACTCCTTATTCACGCATTACTGGCACTGGCAGCTACTTGCCACCGCGCCGACTCACCAATGCCGACTTGGCGGCCGAACTGGCTATCAAGGGCGTGGAAACTTCCGACGAGTGGATTGTCGATCGCACCGGCATTCGGGCCCGCCATTTCGCCGCCCCCGATGTGACCAGCAGCGATCTGGGTGTAGAGGCCGCCAAGCGCGCACTTGACGCTGCCGGTCTCCAGGCCGCTGATATTGACCTCATTATTGTGGCCACTTCGACGCCGGACATGGTGTTCCCCTCGGCTGCCTGTATTTTGCAGAACAAACTGGGAATTGCCGGTTGCCCGGCCTTCGATGTCCAGGCGGTGTGCAGCGGGTTTATTTACGCGCTGACCTTGGCTGACGCGATGATTAAAACCGGTTCGGCGACCAAAGCGCTGGTTATCGGTGCTGAAGTGTTTTCGCGCATTCTTGATTTTTCCGACCGCACAACCTGTGTGCTGTTTGGCGATGGTGCGGGCGCCGTGGTGCTGGAAGCATCGGATACGCCCGGCATTCTCGCCAGCGATTTGCACGCGGATGGCAAGCATGTCGGCATTCTCTCTGTGCCCGGTCATGTATCCGGCGGCAATGTGCTGGGCAATCCGCTCCTGCAAATGGATGGACAGGCTGTATTCAAGCTGGCGGTGGGTGTGCTTGAAAGCACCGCCCGTGCGGCGCTCGCCAAGGCCAATCTCACGGAAGCAGATATTGATTGGCTGATTCCGCATCAAGCCAATATCCGCATCATGCAGAGCACGGCCAAAAAATTAAAGATGCCATTTGATAAAGTGATCGTCACGGTGGACCAGCATGGCAACACGTCGGCTGCGTCGATCCCGCTGGCGCTGGATCACGCAGTTCGCAGCGGCAAGGTCAAAAAAGACGATATCCTCATGCTGGAAGGTGTGGGTGGCGGCTTCACTTGGGGTGCAGTGCTTCTGAAGTACTGAGATGCCTTCATGTTCCCATCGGCCCCTTTCTGACAGGCAGGTGGCTGCTTGAATTTCAAATCGTCAGACTTCACGGCCCGGATGGACCGCCTTGCGGCGCTATTCCTTGCAGTGGCCTTTGTGGTTGCCGGGTGGAAGATTGCGAACCGTCCGCCTGCTGCAAACTTTGCAGCCAATGCGCAGCAGGCTGCACCGTCGACAAACGCCCGGAGCGGGACTCCCAAAGCCATGCCGGCGACTAGCCAGCCGCCGCAACAGATATCACCGGACGGCCGTTTCCGGTTTGATGCGGGCTTTGTTTCCTCCGCACCCGGTCAGGCCGTGCATGCGGCCTCCATGGTCGAGTTGCGCGATGGCCGTTTGCGGGCCGTATGGTTTTCCGGCTCGCGCGAAGGGGCAGGGGATGTGAGCATCAAGAGTTCCGTGATGGACGCCGCGAGCCTGCGCTGGGGCGAGGAAAGCACGCTTTTCGACCGGCGGCAAATTCAGCAGGGGCTTTGGCGCTATGTCAAAAAAATTGGCAATCCGGTGATTGCCCGTGCGCCGGATGGTTCGCTTCTGCTCTGGATGGTCAATGTGTCCCTGGGTGGATGGGCTGGGAGTTCCGTTAGCTGGGCACGCTCCACCGATGAAGGGGCCACCTGGAGCGAACCCCGAAGGCTGGTGACCTCACCGTTTCTCAACATCAGTACACTGGTTAAAGGCGCACCGATTTTTTACGAGAATGGTGAAATCGGCTTACCCGTGTACCACGAGTTCGTGGCGAAGTTTGCTGAAATCCTGCGCATCAACGCCCAGGGGCGGGTGCTCGAAAAAGTCCGCATCCCCGGCAGTCAGACCAGCTTGCAGCCGGTGGTTTTGGTGGCCGGCCCCAGGCAGGCGCAGGTCTATATGCGTTCAGGTAATGCCACGGCCCTGATGACGTCAGCGACGGATGATGCGGGGAAGACCTGGACAGCTGCCCATGCAAGCACCTGGCCGAATCCGGATTCAGCGCTGGCCGCAGTGGTAACGGGCACAGGCCAGCAGTGGCTCGCCTTGAACCCCGGCCCCAAAAACCGCGAAGTTCTGGCGCTATTGCAGACCGATATCGGCGGTTCGTTTGACGGCGTCAGTCCGTGGGTCGTGGAATCGTCTGCAACTCCCCAGGCGCGGCTTTCAGTCGGCGACTACGAACGCTTGCTGGGCATAGAGCTCAAGGCCACAGGAGCCAGCGAAGCGCAGATCCAGTCCTATGTTGCCAGCGCCAAGCGTCAGCTGTGTGGCGTGGACGCCTGTTCTCAAGAGTATTCCTATCCTTACTTGCTGCAAAGCCGCGATGGCTATCTCCATCTGATCTACACATGGCACCGAACGCGCATCAAGCACGTGAGGCTTGACCCGTTGCAGGCCCTTCAAACTGTTCCAGTTGCCCCGGCAGCCATAAGCCATGCTCCCGCTAACTGATTTTGTGGCCTTGCTGGGCCTTGATCTGGTATTGTGCGCGGGATGCTTGCGTGCGCTGAGTGGCAAGCATGGCGCCAGCCTTTGGGCCAAAGGGGTCACGGCTGCCTGCTTCGTATTTTTGTGGATTCCGTCGGGCGCAGCGCATCTACCGCTCCTTGCCTATATCCGTGGTATCAGTTCGGATTTGAGCGTCTCAATGGTGGCCCTGGCTTGCCTGGTTTTGTGTCAGCGCCTGTTTGGGCTTCCTGCCATCGCCCGGCAGGAGAGAGTGGTTCTGTATGGGGGGCTCGCTGCAGCTGCCTTGTTTTTGTATCCGCTTGCGCTGGGTTGGGGCGACTGGGATGCCTATCGGTCCGGCTGGGGTTCCTTTGGGATGTATGCAGCGCTGCTGGCCTTGTCGCTGCTGTCCTGGGTCCGGGGGCTTCGGCTTTTGCCGATGCTGGTCGGCTTGTCCTTGCTGGCATGGAGTGCAGGCCTGATGGAGTCCACCAATCTCTGGGACTACCTCATAGACCCATGGCTGGCAACGGCTGCGCTTTTTCAAAGTGTGAAAGCTGGGGCGGGATTGTTGCTGGCTCGATTCAGGCGGAGCGGATCAGGCGCTGAGCGACACGCTTCCTGACGCAACTGCTGCAGTCATGGCAGGGCCGTTGGGTATTTTCCTACAATGAGCGCAGTACTTTTTGCGTTTGATAACTGGAGTGATCATTTGAAGTCGTTTGCTTTTGTTTTTCCCGGCCAGGGCTCGCAGTCTGTGGGCATGCTGGACGCTTGGGGCGCGCACCCTGTCGTGATGCAGACCCTGGCCGAGGCCTCGGATGCGCTGGCCGAGGATATTGGTTTGCTGATCAAGGAAGGTCCCAAAGACGCGCTGGCCCTGACCACCAACACCCAGCCAGTGATGCTGGTGGCGGGCGTGGCGGCTTACCGTGTGTGGATGGCTGAAACTGGAACCGCTCCGGCCGTGATGGCGGGCCATTCCCTAGGCGAATACTCGGCGCTGGTGGCATCGGGTGTGTTGACCCTTGCGCAGGCTGCGCCACTGGTGCGGTTTCGGGCGCAAGCCATGCAGGACGCTGTTCCAGTTGGCGTGGGCGCCATGGCTGCGATACTGGGTATGGACGCCGCCAGGGTCATGGAGGGCTGTGCTGAGGCTGTGCGGAGCTTTGGCCCGAACAGCTCTGAAGTGGTGGAAGCGGTCAATTTCAACGATCCCCTGCAAACGGTGATCGCTGGCAGCAAGGCGGCGGTGGAAAAAGCCTGTGAAGTTCTCAAGGCCAATGGTGCAAAGCGTGCTTTGTCCTTGCCGGTGTCCGCCCCTTTCCACTCCAGTCTGATGCAGCCGGCAGCCGATAAACTCAAGGAAAAGCTGGCTGGCATCGAACTTTCTGCGCCCCGGATTCCTGTCATCAATAATATCGATGTCGCCATCGAGACTGACGCCGACCGCATTCGGGCGGCGCTTTACCGGCAGGCGTCCGGACCGGTGCGCTGGGTTGAATGCGTGCAAGCCATCAAGGCGCGGGGACTGACTACCCTTGTGGAGTGCGGGCCTGGCAAGGTGCTGGCCGGCATGGTCAAAAGAATTGATGCAGGGTTGACAGGCGCGCCCCTGTTTGATCCGGCTTCGTTGGCTGAAGTGAAGGAGTTACTGGCATGAGCGAGATGAAGTTTGAAGGGCAGGTGGCCTTGGTCACCGGTGCCTCGCGCGGCATTGGCGCTGCCATCGCCCTGGAACTGGCCCAAAAGGGCTTGCGGGTGGTTGGCACGGCGACCAGCGATGAGGGGGCTGCAAAAATCAGCCATACCCTCGCGGCATTTCCCGGCTGTGGTGGCAAGAAGCTGGACGTGAACGATGGCGCCGCTGCCGAGGCGTTGATTGACAGCATGGTCGCGGAATTTGGCGGCCTGCAGGTATTGGTGAACAATGCCGGAATTACGCGTGACATGCTGGCGATGCGCCTCAAGGACGATGATTGGGATGCGGTACTCGATACCAACCTCAAGGCGGTGTTCCGCATGAGTCGCGCGGTGATGCGCATCATGATGAAACAGCGCTACGGCCGCATCATCAGCATTACCTCTGTAGTGGGCGCGTCAGGCAATGCCGGTCAGGCTAACTACGCCGCAGCCAAGGCTGGCGTTGCCGGCATGACGCGTGCACTGGCCCGCGAACTGGGTTCGCGCAATATCACGGTCAACTGCATAGCGCCGGGCTTTATCGAAACCGACATGACTGCACGCTTGCCGGAAGAGCAGCAAAAAGCATTGCTGGGACAGATTCCGCTGGGGCATCTTGGCAAGCCCCAGGACATCGCACATGCGGTGGCTTTCGTGGCCAGTCCGCAGGCGGCTTACATTACGGGCCAGGAAATCCATGTCAATGGCGGCATGTATATGTAGCGCTGGCTCTTGAAATGTTGAGCTTGCCGGGTTCATGAAACGGCAGCTTGACAGTGGTAAAAACACAGAAAATCGAAGCCGGTTTTTCTCCGTCCGGCCCGGTGCTTAGAGAAACAGATCTAACGCGGTAAAATCACGGATTAATTTACAACCCTCAGAGGGAACTATGAGCGATATCGAAGCACGTGTTAAGAAAATCATTGCCGAACAACTTGGCGTTGAAGAAGGTCAAGTCACCAGCGAAAAGGCTTTTGTGGCCGACCTGGGCGCTGATTCACTTGACACCGTAGAACTGGTCATGGCTCTGGAAGACGAGTTTGGCATTGAGATCCCCGACGAAGACGCCGAGAAAATCACCACCGTCCAGAACGCGATTGACTACGCCAATACCCATCAAAAAGCCTGAGGCTTCCCGCCTTTGTCGTCATCAACCTGAAAAGCCAATTACGGTCTTTCAGGTTTTTTTTCAGGATTACTGAATGAGCCGTCGTCGTGTCGTTGTGACAGGTCTGGGGTGTGTCACCCCGGTAGGAAATAACGTTGCTGATTCCTGGGCCAATGTGCTTGCCGGAACGCCCGGTATTGACCTGATTACCCATTTTGATGCAAGCAATTTCGCCTGCAAATTCGCAGGTGAGGTCAAGGGTTTCAATATCGCGGATTACATTCCCGAAAAAGAAGCCCGGCACATGGACCGCTTCATTCATCTGGGTCTGGCTGCAGCCTGCCAGGCGGTGGCTGACAGCGGTTTGCCTACCGGCGAGGCTCTCGGCGAAGAGATGGCTACCCGCATAGGTTGCAATATCGGCTCCGGCATCGGTGGCTTGCCCTTGATTGAGCAGATGCACGGCGAGCTGGAAAACCGCGGTCCCCGCCGCATTTCCCCATTTTTTGTGCCGGCGACGATCATCAACATGATCTCCGGGCATGTATCGATCAAGTTCGGCTTCAAGGGCCCCAACATCGCCGTCGTCACTGCCTGCACTACCGGGCTTCATGCGATTGGCCTGTCGGCGCGCATGATCGAGTACGGCGACTGTGATGTGATGGTGGCCGGCGGGGCCGAGGCGACGGTGTCGCCCCTGGGTGTTGGCGGCTTTGCAGCGGCCCGTGCCCTCTCCACCCGCAACGAAGACCCCAAAACAGCTTCGCGCCCCTGGGACAAGGACCGTGACGGCTTTGTGCTGGGCGAGGGTGGCGGGGTACTGGTGCTCGAAGAGTACGAGCACGCCAAAGCGCGTGGGGCCAAGATCTACGCCGAAATTGTCGGTTTTGGCATGAGCGGCGACGCCTATCACATGACTACACCCGACGTTGATGGTCCCCGCCGTTCCATGGCAATGGCCTTGAAAAATGCCGGTGTCAATGCCGATCAGGTGCAATACCTCAATGCCCACGGCACTTCAACGCCACTGGGCGATTTGAACGAGACGAATGCCATCAAGGCGGCTTTTGGCGCTCATGCCAAAGACATGGTGATTAGTTCGACCAAATCCATGACTGGCCATTTGCTGGGCGGTGCCGGCGGCATTGAATCGGTGTTTACGGTGCTCGCCCTGCATCACCAGAAAATTCCGCCCACCATCAATATCTTTAATCAGGACCCTGCGTGCGATCTGGATTATTGCGCCAACACAGCGCGTGACGCCAGCATCGACATTGCGGTCAAAAACAATTTCGGATTTGGTGGCACCAATGGCACGCTGGTGTTCAAGCGTGTTTGACGCAGCTTGTTTTCCGTTGTTCAAGCAAGTGCAAAACCACTGACCGCCTTGACCCTCCATAGCGCCCCGCCGGTCGTCTATCCGCTGGGGCGTTCGTATTTTTCGGGCGGCTTGTTGTTCGGACTATGGCTGGCGGGCCTGATATCGGTGTTGCTGTGGTGCTACCTGACCCGGCAACTGGATTGGCGCATGGGCTCAGCCTTGCTTGCCGTTCTGGTTGCTGGCTTTGCCGCGCGAGCCGGCTGGAAGAGCGCCCCGAGTGGCCGGCTGGCATGGGACGGTGAAGTCTGGCGCTGGGAAAGCGCAAGCTATCAGACCGGCATGGCTGAGCATGAACTTTCGGTCATTGCTGATTTTCAGCATCGACTGCTGCTGCGAATTGAAAATCAGGCCCACGCCAGCTTGTGGCTTTGGGTGGAGCGAAGCGCCATGCCAGAGCGCTGGCTGGATTTGCGTCGCGCGGTCTATTCGTCGCACAAGTCGCCAGTCACGTCGCAGCAGCACGATTTTCAGTCTGCAGAGGCTTCTTCCTTGTCATCTTCGGCTGTGGCAGTATCAAGCGATATGCCTTCAGTTGATTTTCCGCGAATAAAGCCATGAGCACCGACCTGCCACCGTTGCCAGCCGAGAAGGCGGCCGACAGCGACGCCATGCTGGTGGAGCGCACCGTGGCGGGTGACCAGAAGGCATTTGAGTTGCTGGTTATCAAATACCAGCGACGCATTCAGCGACTGATCGGGCGGATGGTTCGCGATGTGGATCTGGTCGAGGACATTGCGCAGGAGACTTTTATCCGCGCCTACCGTGCCC
Organism: uncultured beta proteobacterium; assembly: GCA_963793855.1. Lineage (GTDB taxonomy): Bacteria > Pseudomonadota > Gammaproteobacteria > Burkholderiales > Burkholderiaceae_C > Polaromonas. The sequence goes on along the minus strand of CAWCBL010000001.1, from coordinate 1,034,873 downwards.
TGGCCCAGTTCAGGGGCGAGGCCCAGTTCTATACCTGGCTCTACCGGATTGCGGTCAATACCGCCAAAAAGGCCTTGATGGACCTCAAGCGCAATCCAACAGTCTCGGAAAATGCCTATAAATCCGACGACGACGATGAAACTTCCCGGGTTGAAAACGAACTAACAAGCTCGGAAACTCCGGATGCGGTGTTGGCGAGCAAGGAAATCGCGGCAATTATCAATGCAGCCATGGACGCATTGCCCGAAGAGCTTCGTCAGGCCATCACCCTGCGGGAAATTGAAGGGCTGAGCTATGAGGAGATATCGGTAGCCATGAATTGCCCAATCGGTACGGTACGGTCCCGCATTTTCAGGGCGCGTGAAGCGATATCCGCGAAAGTCAAACCCTTGCTGGAAAACCAGTCGGGCAAGCGGTGGTGAAACGCTATCGGCATCCAGGGGATGAGTCGGAGCAAGTCTTTCAGTTATTAAACAAAACGGCAGGTCGCAGCCCCATTAACATCATGAAACCGTCTATGCAAACCAGCGAATTCCTGTCTGCACTGGCCGATGGCCAACTGGGTGATGAGGACTTTTCCGCTGTACTTGAGGTCTGCCAGCACGACGAGTCTGCGCTGACCTGCTGGGGAACCTACCACCTGATCGGCGATGTGCTGCGGTCGCCGGAGCGAACGCCACTTGCCATGGCGGAAGATGATCAGTTGGCCTTTATCAGTCGGCTCAACAATCGCTTGGCGCAAGAGCCGCGGATCAAGGTTGAGCTCGGCTCGGTAAATGCGGAGTTGGCGACGCCGAACCGAGCCGCAATAGAGTTGATTCGTCAGCGTGGGCCAGCCGCCAACGAGGGTAATTTTCGCTGGAAGCTGGTGGCTGGCTTTGCCTCGCTGGCGGCGATTTCCGCCATTGCGTGGAATGCCTCAGGATTGCTGGCTCCTGCCTCTTCGCCGCAGTTGGCCCAAGCCGCCTCACCGCAAGTGGTCGTCGCCTCGCCGCAAGGCCTCATGGTGCGCGACGCCAGGCTTGAGGAGCTGCTGGCGGCGCACAGGCAACTGGGTGGCACTTCCGTCTTGCAGGAACCCTCGGGTTTTATGCGAAACGCCACTTTTGACATGCCGCAGAATGCGGGCCGTTAAGCATGCGCTGAGTTGTAAAAAATTTTTCAGATGCTCACGAAATTAAAGCTTTTTAGGCTTCTAGCCCTTTCAGTATGGGTGCTAGCAGCTATGAATTATGTAGCAGCGCAAGACTCCTCGGCCACAGCAGGATCTCATGCGCCGACTGCCGCTGCAGAATCCAGGACGCTTAATGACTGGTTGATGCGCATGCACGAGGCTTCGAGGAAGCGCGCCTATATCGGAACCTTTGTGGTGTCCTCGGGAGGTGCGATGTCCAGCGCCAAGATTTGGCATGTGTGCGAAGGCAGTCAGCAAATGGAACGGGTTGAAACGCTGACCGGTGCGCCACGGTCCATTTTTCGGCACAACGACCAGGTGGTCACCTTTATGCCGGACCACAAGGTGGTTCGCAGCGAAAAACGTGAATCGCTGGGCCTGTTCCCCGAGTTATTCCAGTCCGTTGACAGCCATATTGCCGATTTCTACAGGGTTCAGCAGGCGGGTAGCGAGCGTGTGGCAGGCGTGGAAGCCGGCATTGTCAATCTTGTTCCCAAAGACAGGATGCGCTTTGGTTACCGAGTCTGGACCGAGCGCAAGAACGGGCTGGTGGTGAAACTGCAAACGCTGGACGCCGATGGCAAGGTGCTTGAGCAGGCTGCATTTTCCGAGTTGCAACTTGACGCGCCCGTCAAAATGGACAAGCTTATTCAGATGATGGGCAAGGTGGACGGCTATCGCGTTGAAAAACCTGTGCTGTTGAAAACGACAGCGAGCGCCGAAGGCTGGGTGCTGAAGGCGCCTGTGGCCGGTTTCAAGCCCATGAGTTGCTATAAGCGGCCCGTCTCGGCTGGTATTGCGGCTGCTGCTGGCGAAGAACCCTTGCAGTGGATTTTTTCTGACGGGCTCGCCTCCGTTTCCATTTTTGTGGAGCCTCTTGACCGGCAGCGCCATGACAAGGAGTCCAGCCTCTCTCTGGGAGCCACCCAGACCATGACCCGGCAACTCGACGCGTACTGGATCACGGTCATGGGCGAAGTTCCCATGACAACCTTGCGGCTCTTTGCCCAGGGACTGGAGCACAAGAAGCAATAGGTGGCTGCACCTGCTGAAACTTCGAAAGAAGTTTGCACAATGCCAGTGTTTGTTTTTCTCGCCCTGGCTTTCTATTTCTGCCAACATGCGTGGCTTGTCTGATTCCCCATTTTTGACGAGGTTGATGATGCTTGAATTGAACTGGAAACCCCTGCGACCTTTCCTGGCGGCTGGCTTGATGGCCGTGATTGCCACGACTGCCGTGTTGCCTCTTACCCCCGCGTGGGCGCAGAGCCGCACGCTGCCAGACTTCACGGACCTGGTTGAGCAGGTGGGTCCCTCGGTGGTCAATATCCGCACCCTGGAAAAAGTCAAAGCATCGGACGCCGGCAACATGGACGAGCAGATGCTGGAATTTTTCAAACGTTTCGGCATTCCCGTGCCGCCCAACATGCCGCGCGCTCCGCGCCCCGACCGCAACCAGCCCGACGAAGATCAGCCTCGTGGCGTCGGTTCGGGATTCATCCTCACGACCGATGGCTTCGTCATGACCAATGCCCATGTGGTTGAGGGCGCGGATGAAGTCGTTGTCACCCTGACGGACAAGCGCGAATTCAAGGCCAGAATCATAGGGACTGACAAGCGCAGCGACGTGGCCGTGGTCAAGATTGAGGCCACGGGTTTGCCGGCCGTGAAAATCGGCGATATCAACCGGCTCAAAGTGGGCGAATGGGTCATGGCCATCGGATCGCCCTTCGGGCTTGAGAATACCGTGACGGCAGGTATCGTGAGCGCCAAGCAGCGTGATACCGGCGACTACCTGCCCTTCATTCAGACCGATGTAGCCATCAATCCCGGTAATTCGGGTGGCCCGCTGATCAACATGCGCGGCGAGGTTGTGGGCATCAACAGCCAGATCTATTCGCGCTCCGGTGGTTTTCAGGGTATTTCTTTTGCCATTCCGATTGATGAAGCGACGCGCGTTTCGGACCAGTTGCGCAGCAGCGGCAGGGTCACGCGCGGACGCATCGGTGTGCAGATTGACCAGGTCACCAAGGACGTGGCCGAGTCCATCGGTCTGGGCAAAGCCCAGGGCGCGCTGGTAAGAGGCGTCGAAAGCGGTGCACCTGCAGAAAAGGCCGGTATCGAAGCGGGCGACATCATCATCAAGTTTGATGGCAAGCCGATTGAAAAAGCCAGCGACCTGCCGCGCATGGTCGGCAACGTGAAGCCTGGCACCAAGGCCGTGGTTACCGTGTTCAGGCGCGGTGCCACTAAAGACCTGTCGATCACCATTGCCGAAGTGGAGGCAGAAAAACCAGCACGCAAAGCTTCCGGGCCGGAGGCCAAACCGCCCCTGGCTGGTCCTGCCCAGGCGCTGGGGCTGGCGATCAGCGAAGTGACCGACGCGCAGAAGAAGGACCTCAAAATCAAGGGTGGCGTCAAGGTGGATGCCGTCGAAGGTGCCGCCGCACGGGCCGGTCTACGTGAAGGCGATGTGATTGTTGCCGATCGGCAATTCGAAATCACGAGCGTCAAGGACTTTGAGGCGGCACTGGCGAAAAACGACAAGTCCAAGACCGTGACGTGCTGTTTCGGCGGGGTGACATGGCGCAGTTTGCGGTGATCCGGCCTGGGCGTTGAAGCTTTACCATGTAATACCGAGCCAATTTGCGGCTGCGCAGAAGCCTTTTGAAATATCGCCTGAAGCAATGAAATCCATTAATACCAGACGGGTTTCTGGGGGATTTTCCTCAATGAATGCTATTTTTTTGACGGCTGATTCCCGGGAATTTTGTTAGTGAGTGCTCATGGATAGGTTGGTCTAAAAACGAGTTTGGTTAGAATGCATCATGATTTTTCAGCTTTTTCGATATATAGATATCGCTGAAAGCCGGGATTGATGTTTGATTCTGGTTATTCAGAAGTGATCCACAGATCACCCACAAGTTGTACAGAGTCAAACAGTTAAAATTGTGAATAAGTTGTGCATAAGATTCCTGTTGCTACTCTGCAACGTCAAAAATATGGCTATTTTGGGGCTATTCGTCGCGGGCTTTTTGCCTACAATGAAGTCCCAACTATCGCAGTTGCCATAGATTGTTGGTTCAGGGCGCGTCACTTTCGGACGCGCCCTTTTTTATGGTCCATTGCGAATGACCTCTGGTTTTCTCGCAATACTTTCAAGTACTTAGGCGTTCCCGTTGATGAATCACATCCGAAATTTTTCGATCATTGCGCATATTGATCACGGCAAATCCACGCTGGCAGACCGGCTCATTCAGCGCTGCGGTGGCTTGCAGGATCGCGAGATGAGTGCACAGGTGCTCGACTCGATGGATATCGAGAAAGAGCGCGGGATAACCATCAAGGCGCAGACCGCTTCGCTGAAGTACAAGGCACTCGATGGCCAGGTCTACAACCTCAATCTGATTGATACACCGGGTCATGTCGACTTCTCTTACGAGGTGAGTCGCTCGCTGTCGGCGTGCGAAGGCGCGCTGCTGGTGGTGGATGCCAGTCAGGGTGTGGAAGCTCAGACCGTGGCCAACTGCTACACCGCGCTGGACTTGGGTGTGACGGTCGTGCCAGTGCTCAATAAAATGGATCTGCCGCAGGCTGATCCGGACAATGCCAAGCAGGAAATCGAGGAAGTGATTGGCATTGACGCGACCGATGCAATCCCCTGCAGTGCCAAGACCGGCATGGGTATTGATGAGATCCTGGAGGCCGTCGTTGCCCGCATCCCGCCGCCCAAGGGCAATCCAGATGCGGCACTCCGCGCCATGATCATTGACAGCTGGTACGACGCCTATGTGGGCGTGGTCATGCTTGTACGCGTGGTCGACGGACGGCTTGCCAAGGGCGACCGCATCAAGCTCATGGCCAGCGAGGCCACCTACAACGCCGAACAACTGGGCGTTTTTACCCCGCACACGGAGCCGCGTTTAGCGCTCGAATCCGGTGAAGTGGGTTTTGTGATTGCGGGCATCAAGGAACTCCAGGCCGCGCGCGTGGGTGATACGGTCACCCTGATCAAAGCCGGTACGGGTGGCGCTGCTTTTACCGCCACAGAACCATTGCCCGGTTTCAAGGAAATCCAGCCACAAGTGTTTGCGGGCCTGTATCCGTCGGAAGCCAGCGAATACGAGTCCCTGCGCGATGCGCTTGAAAAGCTCAAGCTTAATGATGCGTCGCTGCATTACGAGCCCGAGGTCAGTGAGGCTTTGGGCTTTGGCTTTCGATGCGGCTTTCTGGGCCTGCTGCATATGGAGATTGTCCAGGAGCGGCTGGAGCGGGAGTTCGACCAGGACCTGATTACGACAGCTCCTAGCGTGGTGTACGAAGTGCTCAAGGCCGATGGAGAAATCATCAGGGTTGAAAATCCCTCGAAAATCCCCGACGCTGGAAGAGTGAACGAGATCCGCGAGCCTATCGTCACCGTGCATCTGTATATGCCGCAAGACTATGTGGGCGCTGTAATGACGCTGGCCAACCAGAAGCGCGGCGTGCAGCTGAACATGGCCTACCACGGCAAGCAGGTCATGCTGACCTACGAGATGCCGCTGGGCGAGATCGTGCTCGACTTCTTTGACAAGCTTAAATCCGTCTCGCGCGGCTACGCATCCATGGACTATGAGTTCAAGGAGTTCCGCGCCTCCGACGTGGTGAAGGTCGATATTTTGCTCAATGGCGAGAAAGTCGATGCGCTGTCCATCATTGTTCACCGCAGCCAGTCGGCTTACCGCGGACGCGCCGTGGTGGCCAAAATGCGTGAAATCATTTCGCGTCAACAGTTTGACGTGGCGATCCAGGCGGCCATTGGCGCCAACGTTATTGCGCGTGAGACAATCAAGGCTTTGCGTAAAAATGTGATCGCCAAATGCTATGGCGGTGATATTTCACGCAAACGCAAGCTCCTTGAGAAACAAAAGGCGGGTAAAAAACGCATGAAACAAATCGGCTCGGTGGAGGTCCCCCAAGAGGCTTTCCTGGCAATATTGCAGGTAGAAGACTAATGCGCGGTGCAATGAGTTCTCTCACCGCCGTGGTTCTGGCCGCGTTTGTTGGTTACGGCGCGGCATGGTACTTTGGCATCGTGGAAGGCAACTTCTCGCTGCTGCTGTTTCTGGCGGCCGTCGTCACGGGCATCTACTGGTTGGCTGAGCGGTTTTACTTCTGGCCGCAGCGACGCAAAGCCGTTGCCGCGCTTGAGGAGAATGCAGCCAAGCGCCGGGCTGAACTGGCCAAAATGGGCATCAGTCAGGTTGACGACAACATCCGTGACGCCCGGGCCCGGCTCATCATGCAGCCCTGGTGGCTGGACTGGACCGCCGGGTTGTTTCCGGTCATTGTGGTGGTTTTCCTGCTGCGGTCCTTCCTGTTTGAACCCTTCAAGATTCCATCGGGTTCCATGATCCCGACGCTGCTGGTGAATGACCTGATTTTGGTCAATAAATTTCATTACGGTGTGCGCCTGCCCGTCATCAACACAAAGATATTTGACAACCACAGCCCGCAGCGCGGCGACGTGATGGTCTTTCGCTATCCCCCCAAACCCAGCCTGGACTACATCAAGCGTGTCGTGGGTATTCCGGGCGATGAGGTGGCTTATCTGAACAAGAGGCTCACCATCAATGGCAAGCCCCTGCCGAAGACACCGTTGCCTGATTTTTTTGATGAAGACGCATTGCGCTACGCCAAACAATTCCAGGAAACCAATGGCGACAGGACCTACCGCCTGCTCAATGACGACGAACGTCCGGCTTTCATTGCCGGGGCTGACAATTTTCCTTTCCGGGAAAACTGTCGCTACAGTAGCGAGGGCGTCGTTTGCAAGGTGCCCGAAGGGCAGTACTTCATGATGGGCGATAACCGCGACAATTCGCTGGATTCCCGCTATTGGGGCTTTGTTCCGGAGAAGAATATCGTGGGCAAGGCCTTTTTTGTCTGGATGAATTTCGGCAACCTCAAACGCATTGGTTCTTTCAATTAACGTCGGTATTGGGGCGCATGGCGCAGACTTCGCGCCCATGACCCAAAGGTTTCTCAGGACAGAATGAAAATGAAACATCAGCAACGGGGCATTTCCTTTATCGGTCTTTTGTTTGTTGGCGGCGTTGTGGCTTGCGCCGGGATACTGGCTGCCCAGGTTTTGCCGACGCTGATTGAATACCAGGCCATCGCCAAAGCGGCCAATAAGGCCAAGGACGGCAACACGGTGGCGGAAGTGAAATCCATTTTTGATAAAGCCGCTGCGATTGACGACATCTCCTCGATTTCCGGGAAAGACCTGGAAGTCACCAAGGAAGGCGACAAAACTGTTGTTGCTTTTGCCTACACGCGCGAAATTCACATGGTGGGTCCCGCCTTCCTGCTGCTCAAGTACAACGGTCGATCCAAATAAGTGAGAGCCAGTGCCCCTTTGAGTCCGAATCTGCTGGCTTTGCAAAAACGCCTGCAGCATGATTTCGCCAATCCCAAGCTGCTGACACAAGCGCTGACGCACCGCAGCTTTTCGTCCGACCACAACGAGCGCATTGAATTTCTTGGCGACTCCGTGCTGAACTTGGCCGTCGCCGGGCTGCTTTACGAGCAGCTGAGCGAATTGCCCGAGGGCGATTTGTCCCGCGTGCGCGCCAACCTCGTCAAGCAGGACACGCTGCACAAGCTGGCGGTGGTCCTCGGGCTGCCGGATATGCTCCGGCTAGGTGAAGGGGAGGCCAAGTCTGGTGGGCAGAAGCGGCCTTCCATACTGGCCGATGCGTTGGAGGCCGTGATAGGCGCTGTCTACCTGGACGCAGGTTTTGACAAGGCTGACCAGCTGGTGCGCCGCCTGTTCAAGGACGTGGAAGTCAACCCGCAGATGCAGGCCATCGGCAAAGACCCGAAAACCGAATTGCAGGAGTGGCTGCAAGGGCGCAAAATGCACCTGCCAATCTACCGCGTGGTGGGCACCATGGGTGCGGCGCACAAGCAGACCTTTGATGTGGAATGCGAAATCACCGAATTTGGCCGTGCTGAACGCGGTATTGGTGGCTCGCGCCGGGCCGGCGAGCAAGCTGCTGCTGCAGCCATGCTCCTGTTCGTCAAGACACTCGCTTCCTGACTCATCGCTGCCAACTCCTCCGGAGTTCGCAGCCCAACACTATTAATTTGATCATGAGTACCGGTAAAAAAGAACCCAACAAGCCCGCAAAAACCTCGCCACAAGCTGAGGCCGTAGCGGCACCAAAAACCTCTGTCAAGCAGGAGCAGAGCCAGGATGCGCTCGACGCGATGCTGGCCCAAGCCTTGTCGTCGCGCGGACCGGCCGTACCCGCAGAGGAGGCTGCCGTCAGCCTTCCGCCTGCGGGCGAGCAGCGCTGCGGCCTGATCGCCATTGTCGGCAAGCCCAACGTGGGTAAATCCACCTTGCTCAATGCGCTGGTGGGACAGAAGGTCAGCATTACCTCGCGCAAGGCGCAGACCACGCGTCACCGCATCACAGGCATGCGCACGCGCAATGCCACGCAGTTTGTCTTTGTCGACACGCCAGGCTTTCAGACCCGGCATGGCAATGCCCTGAACCGTTCGCTCAACCGCACGGTGGTGGGGGCTGTCAATGATGTGGATTTGATTGTTTTTGTGGTTGAGGCCGGCCAGTTCAACCTGGCCGATGCCAAGGTACTGGCCCTGTTGCCTTCAACCACGCCGGCCATTTTGCTGGCCAACAAGTTTGACCTGATTCACCGCCGCGCCGAAATCGCGCCCTGGCTGCGCGCCATGCAGGAACGGCACAACTTTGCCGAGTTTGTCCCCATGTCGGCCAATAACGCCAAAGACATCGAGCGCCTGTTCGGAATTTGCGAAAAATACCTTCCGGTGCAGCCCTGGATGTACGGTGCCGACGAACTGACCGATCGCAGCGACCGCTTCATGGCTGCCGAGATTATTCGTGAAAAACTGTTTCGATTGACGGGCGACGAGCTTCCTTACACCTCGACCGTCATTATCGACAAGTATGAGGAAGAGGGCAATTTGCGCAAGATTGCCGCCACTATCGTCGTCGAACGTGATGGTCACAAGGGCATGATCATTGGTGAAAAGGGTGAAAAACTCAAGCGCATTGGCACCGAGGCCCGCCATGAGCTCGAAACGCTCACGGGCGGTAAGGTGTTTCTCGAGATTTGGGTCAAGGTCCGTTCGGGCTGGGCCGACGATGAGGCCCGCGTCAAAACTTTCGGCTACGAGTGAATGGGCATTGCCTTGAAATCGATCTGGATTTGACCCTCAAGCGATGAAACTTTGGCTACCCAACGCATCAGCAATGAGCCCGCCTATGTTCTGCACCGTTACGACTGGAGCGAGTCCAGTCTGATTCTGGATGTGTTTACCCGCCAGTACGGGCGGGTGGCGCTGGTGGCGCGCGGGGCCAAAAAGCCCAGCTCCAGCTTCCGTCCGATCTTGCTGCCCATGCAGCCCCTGCATGTCGCTTTCGGCGGTGATGCTGAAATCCGTACCCTCAAAAGTGCCGAGTGGCAAGGCGGCCATGTCATGCCCACGGGAGATGCCCTGCTGTCGGGCTACTACCTCAATGAACTGCTGATGCGGCTGCTGGCCCGCGAGGACCCGCACCCGGTCCTTTTTGACGCCTATGCTGCCACGGTGCAGTTGCTCGCCAGCCAGAATATAGACACATTGCAGCTAGCCCTGCGTGCCTTCGAGCTGCGCCTGCTGCGTGACATTGGCCTGTTGCCGCTGCTCGATGCAGAGACCGCGACGCTGGCGCCATTGGCGCCGCAAACCCGCTACGTGCTGGTCGCAGAGGCCGGACTTCGGCAGGCGCATGATGATGACCGTGTCAGCTTGCCCGGCGAGCAATGGCAGGCGCTTCAGCAGGCGCTGGGCGATAAATCACTGTTTTCCGATACGCTGCGTGCCTGCATAAGCGGCCTCAATGAGCTAAAACCCCAGTTGCGCGCCTTGCTGCACTACCATTGTGGTGTAAGGGTTCTGAAAACCCGGCAAATGATGATGGACCTGCAAGCCCTTTAACCATTGAATCCGCCATGATCGCTTTATTCCACCCTGACCATCCGTCCGCTCCAGCCGGCCCGCACAAGACCGCCTTGTCGGTCAACGTCAACAAGGTTGCGCTGCTTCGCAACACCAGGCATCTTGATATTCCGAGCGTCACACGCGCTGCGGAACTGTGTCTGCAGGCCGGTGCACAGGGCATCACGGTGCATCCACGCCCCGACGAAAGGCATATTCGCTCCGACGATGTCTATGAAATCGCGGCGCTGATGAAGGACTGGCCTCACTGCGAATTCAATATTGAAGGCAATCCCTTCCAGAACCTGATGCACTTTGTGCGGGATCTTTCCGCCAGAGGCCTGCCCTTACACCAATGCACTTTTGTGCCCGACAGCGAAGACCAGTTCACCAGCGACCATGGCTGGAACTTCCCCCATGATGCCGAGCGGCTCAAACCGCACATCGAGCAGGCGCATGCACGCGGTGTGCGTGTGAGCCTGTTCATGGACCCTGTCCCCGAGGCCATGGCCGCTGCCAAAGCGGTGGGTGCGGACCGCGTGGAGTTCTACACCGAAACCTATGCCAGGGCCTGGTCCAGTTCTCAAAAAAACAAGGTATTAAGCCACTTTGTCGAGGCGGGAAGGGCAGCTGCAGCTGTTAATTTGGGAGTGAACGCCGGTCACGACCTGAACCGCGACAACCTCACTGAATTCCTGCGCGCGGTGCCCGGTGTGCTGGAAGTCTCGATTGGTCACGCGCTGATTGCCGACGCGCTGGAGCTCGGCTATGACGCCACGGTAAAAGACTATCTGCGCTGCATCAATGAGGCGTTTGCGCCGGCCGTCCCTTCCTGATGATTTACGGAATCGGTACCGACATTTGCGATGTGCGGCGCATTCGTGCCAGCCTGGAACGCCATGGCGAGCGCTTCGCCTTGAGGATTCTCAGCGACGGCGAACTTGCTACCTGGAAAGCGCGTAGCGCGCGCTGGCCAGACCGGGGTGTCAGCTACCTCGCCACACGCTTCTCGGCCAAGGAAGCCTTCAGCAAAGCCATTGGCACGGGCATGCGCCTGCCCATGACCTGGCGCCACTGCGAAATCGCCAAGGCGGCCAGCGGCAAGCCCGAAATTGTTTTGCACGGAGCCTTGAAGGCGTGGTTTGAAGCGCGCCAGCTCACCGCGCATGTCTCCGTAAGCGATGAAACCGACTACGCTGCCAGCTTTTGTGTTGTAGAGAAAAACGAGCTATAGCTCAGGCAGATACTGCGCAAGCAGCTATCAATTAAATAGTGACTTTGAAGATTTACCCATGACCCAGCACGCCCCCCTCATCATCGACATCGCAGGCTTGAGCCTCACCAAGGCCGACCGCCGCCGCCTGAAGCACCCGCTCACCGGCGGCATCATTTTGTTTGCCCGCAACTGGAAAGACCGCCTGCAGCTCAGCAAGCTCTGCGCCGACATCAAAGGCATCCGCGAGGACCTTCTGATCTGCGTCGACCAGGAAGGCGGCCGCGTGCAGCGCTTTCGCACCGATGGCTTCACCCATTTGCCGTCGATGCGCGCGCTGGGCGAGTTGTGGATCAGAGACCAGCTGGCCGCCACCAACGCCGCCACCGCCTGCGGTTATGTGCTGGGCGCCGAGCTGCGCGCCTGCGGCGTGGACTTCAGCTTCACGCCGGTGCTGGACCTCGACTACGGCGAGAGCAGCGTCATTGGCGACCGGGCTTTCGGGCGCGATCCGCGCGTTGTCACCCTGCTAGCCAAAAGCCTGATGCACGGCTTGCTGCAGAACGGCATGAGCAACTGCGGCAAACATTTTCCCGGCCACGGCTTTGTCAAAGCCGATTCCCATACCGACATCCCGGTGGACAAGCGCAGCCTCAAGGCTATTTTGAAGGACGATGCCGCCCCCTATGAATGGCTCAACACCACGCTTACCAGCGTGATGCCGGCCCATGTGATCTACCCCAAGGTTGATGCCCGTCCGGCAGGTTTTTCTGAAAAATGGCTGACCTTCATCCTGCGTGGCCAGCTCGGTTTTGGCGGAGCGATTTTCAGCGACGACCTGAGCATGGCCGGCGCACGCCTGATTGACGGCCAGGAGGTCAACTACACCCAGGCGGCCATCACCGCGCTGAACGCAGGCTGCGACATGGTGCTGCTGTGCAACCAGTCGGTGGGCGAGGGTAAACCGGTCGATGAGTTGCTCGACGGCATGGCCGAGGCCTTGGTCAAGGGACAGTGGGAGGCGCTGGAATCCAGCGAGATGCGCCGGCTTGATCTGTTGCCTACCACCCCGGCCCACGAGTGGGACGAGTTGATGCTGCACCCGGCCTACATGCATGCGATGGGCCTGATCCCCTGATTTTTTCTGGCCTGGCCGCTCAGGCAGCGGGCCAGGCCAGCTTGCCTGCCGCATCGATATGTGTCAGGTAAACCCGCAGGTCGAACTCATACTGGTGGTATTGCGGCTCCATGTGGGTGCAGAGCTGATAAAAGGCCTTGTCGTGGGCTTTTTCCTTGATGTGTGCCAGCTCATGGACCGCAATCATCTTCAGAAACTCCACGGGCACTTCCTTGAATAGCGAAGCCACGCGGATTTCGCGCTTGGCCTTGAGTTTGTTGCCCTGGACCCGCGACACCGTGGTGTGCGTGCCCAGTGCGTGGGTAATCACCTGGAGCTTGCTGTCGAAAGCCACTTTCGACAGCGGCTCCGAGTTGCGCAGAAAATCGTTTTTCAGCCCCATCACATAGTCGTACAAGGCCTTGTCGGTTCGCACGTCATGCGCGCGCGGGTATTTTTTCAGCAGCATCGCGCCCAGCTTGTTCTGCTCCAGCAGTTGCCGCACCTGGACCTGCAGGCTGTCAGGATAGGCGGAAAGGTATTTGAGTGGTGTCATGGGTCAACAGACCTGGTCAAGTCCGAGCCGCGGAACCGGCTTTGCCGGGCCGCAGGCGGGGCGGCCCCCTTGGGGGGCAGGGAGCGACACGAAGTGCGCGACCGTGGGGGCTAGCTCTCCCGGCGCAGTGCCGGGAAAAGAATCACGTCGCGGATGCTCGGGCTGTCAGTCAGCAGCATCATGAGCCGGTCGATGCCGATGCCGCAGCCGCCGGTCGGTGGCATGCCGTATTCCAGCGCGCGGATGAAGTCATGGTCGTAGAACATGGCTTCGTCGTCGCCGCTGTCCATGGCTGCCACCTGCGCATTGAAACGTGCGGCCTGCTCTTCAGCATCGTTCAGCTCGCTGAAACCATTGCCGAATTCACGGCCCGTGATGTAGAGCTCAAAGCGCTCGGTCACGCCGGGGTTGGTGTCGCTGGCGCGGGCGAGGGGGGATATCTCGACCGGGTGTTCGCAGATGAAGGTGGGCTGCCAGAGTTTTTCCTCAACAGTTTCCTCGAAAATAGAGCACCTGCAAGCTTGCGAGCGAGCGTGTCGAAAGGCGGTCTTTTTCGTCAGTCAAGCCGAGCTTTCTGAGCGCGTTGGTCAGCCATGCCGCGTCGTCCACATGGTCGCCGGCTTCGGTGTGCTTGAGGATGGCTTCGCGAATGGTCAGGCGTTCAAAGGGCTGGCTCAGATCGACCGGTTTGCCGGCATAGCTCAATTCCAGCGAGCCGCCGACTTTCTGGGCGGCATCACGAATCAGTGCTTCGGTAAACGTCATCAGATCGGTGTAATTCCACCAGGCCGCGTAGAACTCCATCATGGTGAACTCGGGGTTGTGGCGTACGCTGATGCCTTCGTTGCGGTAGCTGCGGTTGATCTCGAAGACGCGCTCGAAGCCGCCCACGATCAGCCGCTTCAGGTAGAGCTCGGGCGCGATGCGCAAAAACATTTCCTGGTCCAGCGCGTTGTGATGGGTTTTGAAGGGCCTTGCATTGGCACCGCCCGGAATGGGGTGCAGCATGGGCGTTTCCACTTCGAGAAAATCATGGGACACCATGAATTCGCGGATGCCGCTGACGGCCTTGCTGCGCGCCATGAAACGCTTGCGTGTGGCCTCGTCCGTGATCAGGTCAACATAGCGCTGGCGGTATTTGACTTCCTGGTCGGCCATGCCGTGAAACTTGTCGGGCAGCGGGCGCAGGCTTTTCGTCACCAGCCGGATGCTGTCGGCGTGGATCGACAATTCGCCCGTTTTGGTCCTGAACAGTGTGCCCGTGGCCGCCACGATGTCACCCAGATCCCAGTGTTTGAAGGCGGCGTGAACCTCCTCGCCCACGCCTGCATTGTTGATGTAGAGCTGAATACGGCCGCCCGAGGGGCCAAACGAGGCGTCCTGCAGGGTGGCAAAGCTGGCCTTTCCCATCACGCGCTTGAGCATCATGCGACCCGCGACATGGACCTTTACCGCCAGCGGTTCCAGTTCCTCATTGCTCATATGGCTGTACTGCGCAAACAGCGCCTCGGCCCTGTGTTCCGGCTTGACGTCGTTGGGGAAGGCCACGCCCTTTGCCATCTGCCTGGTTCTTGCGCAGGGCATTGAGCTTTTCGCGACGCTCGACTATGAGCTGGTTTTCGTCGTGGTGGGCTGGGGCAACGCTGCCTGCTGCGGGGAAATTCGGGTGGCTGGACATAGGTCGGTGTTCCGGAAAGAGGAGGGCTGAAGGTCTAGGGCGCAACGCTACCCGGAAAGGGGGGCGTAAAAGTGCCGAATTTACGATTTTAAGTTTTTAAGGCGTGCTTTTCCGGGATCGCACGATCCGAATGGCATATTTGCGCGCAATACAGCGCGCCCTGCTCGCCGTGTTCAGGGCGAAATACCCGTGTGCTCCAGAATATCGCAGACCAGTTCCAGCCTGAGCAAGGGGTTGTCCAGTTCCATTAACCGCTGTTTGAGCGCTAGTGGTATAGGCAGCAGTTCACACCAGCGGTTGGCCACCCAGCCGCAGTCGTCGAGCCGGTAGGGCCGCAGCAGCGGCATATGCCCGGCCGGCAGGTTGCGCACCTGCAGGCTTTTGATCAGCGTTCCGAGCGCATCAGCCGTTTTTTGCAGGTCCTCGGGAATCTTGACGGGCTTGTCGTCTTCCTGCCGGATCACATCGGCGACCCACAGGCCATGCTTGAGTTTTTCCTGCCTGGATATCTCAAAGCGCTGTATGCCGATGCACTGGATGAGCATCAGTCCGGGCTGCGGCACTGAGAACTCCCTGATGTTTGCGAGGGTGCCTATGGCGTTGAAGGCTTCACGCGCAAAGCCGTCGCCAGTCGGCAGGGGGCCGGGGGATGACAGGTCAATGGGCTTGCGAACTTCCGACCCTTCTGTCAGCGACACGATGCCAAACGGTGCGCCCGTCTTGTGGCACTTGCCGATCATGTCAAGGTAGCGGACCTCAAAAACCCGCAGCGGCAACAAGCCGCCGGGAAAAAGTACCGTGCCCAGCGGGAACAGAGGGAGGGAGGTCAGCGTCAGGGTTTCAGGCATGGCGTCCGGCTTCAATTGAAGTGAGCCACATCATCCCATGTTTGCGCTGTTTAGCTGACGGCGTCTGCCGGTTGCTTGAGCAGCATGGCCAGCGAACTGGCCACCGTTTTACGCAATTCCCTGCGGTCGCAAATAAAGTCGATGGCACCTTTTGTCTGCAGAAATTCGGCCCGCTGAAAACCCGCAGGCAGGGTGACACGCACCGTGGACTCAATAACGCGTGGACCGGCGAAACCGATCAGCGCTTTTGGCTCGGCAATCACAATGTCGCCGACAAAGGCAAAACCGGCGCTGACGCCGCCCATGGTCGGATCAGTCAGCACGCTGATGTAGGGCAGGTTTTTCTTGGCCAGGCGCGTCAGCGCCGCGTTGGTCTTGGCCATTTGCATCAGGCTCAAGAGGCCCTCCTGCATACGCGCGCCGCCGGTGGCGGTGAAACAGACAAATGGCACTTTTTGTTCGATCGCCGCATGAACACCCCGCACAAAGCGCTCACCCACGACACTGCCCATGCTGCCGCCCATGAAGTCAAATTCAAAGCAGGCCACGACGACGCCTATGCTATGGACGGCGCCGCCCATGACCACCAGTGCGTCAGTTTCACCGGTGTTTTCCATGGCCTCTTTCAGGCGCTCCGGGTATTTGCGGCTGTCCTTGAATTTAAGGGCATCTACCGGCAGCACTTCTTGGCCCAGCTCATAACGGCCTTCGGCATCCAGAAAGGCGTCCAGCCGGGCGCGCGCGCCAATCCGGTGGTGGTGGCTGCACTGTGGACAGACGTTCTGGTTTTTTTCCAGATCGGTCTTGTACAGCACGGCCTCGCAACTTGGGCACTTGATCCACAGGCCCTCGGGCACGCTGCGGCGCTCGGTCGGGTTGGTGGGGCTGATTTTTGGCGGAAGGAGTTTTTCTAACCAAGACATGGTGTCAGTCCTTGTTGGCTTGCGGGTGGTGCAGGTCGCTGACCCTTGCATCATCAAGCAATTAATACTGGATATACGCCCCGGCGGCTAACGCTGGCCGGGACGAAAAGCGCAATTATGCGCTGGTTCGAGGGGGGTGAAAGTCAGTCCAGGGCAGCGCGAATTTCTTTGAGGAAGCCGTGGGCAACGGCAGCGACCCGGTCACGCGGCTGGTTTTCAATCAGCTGGATGATCTTGCTTCCAATGACCACGGCATCCGCCACCTTACCGATGGCCTTGGCAGTCGCTGCGTCGCGAATGCCAAAGCCTACGCCCACGGGTACGTTTACATGCCGGCGAATGCGCGGCAGCATGGTCTCCACCGCGCCGACATCCAGCGTGCCGGCACCTGTTACGCCCTTGAGCGAGACGTAATAGACATAGCCACTGGCCACTTCGGCCACCTGAGCCATGCGCTCGTCGGTGCTGGTGGGCGCGAGCAAAAAGATCAGGTCCATGTTGTGGGCGCGCAGCCGGGCGGCGAACTCGAGGCACTCTTCGGGCGGGTAATCGACGATCAGCACGCCATCGACACCGGCTTCGGCCGCGTCGCGGATAAAGGCGCTGTCGGAGCCGCTGGCGCCATGCTTGATGTCGTAGCGCTCCACCGGATTGGCGTAGCCCATCAACACCACCGGCGTTAGGTGGTCTTTCCTGCGGAAGACGCGCACCATTTCGAGCACCTGGACCAGTCCAATGCCGAGACTGAGCGCCTTTTCTCCGGCTTTCTGGATCACCGGGCCATCGGCGCTGGGGTCGGAAAAAGGCACACCCAGTTCAATCACGTCTGCGCCACCGGCGACCATGCTGTGCATGAGTTCGGGCGTGACATCCGCGAAAGGGAACCCCGCCGTGACATAAGGAATCAGCGCCTTGCGGCCCTGGCTTTTGAGTTGGGAGAAGGTGGCGGCGATGCGGCTCATGATGGGGTTCCCGTGCCTTGTGCACCCTTGACGGACAAGCCTCGCATGGATGGCCGGTCATAAAAATCAGCACCGGACAGGTCGGCAACGGTGCCGATATCCTTGTCGCCCCGGCCCGAGAGATTGACCAGGATGCTCTGGTCGCTGCGCATGGTTTTGGCCAGCTTCATCGCGTAGGCGACAGCATGGCTGGACTCCAGTGCCGGAATGATGCCTTCGGTGCGGCACAGGTAATGAAAGGCCGCCAGAGCTTCTGTATCGGTGATGCCTACATATTCGGCGCGCCCGATGTCTTTCAAAAATGCGTGCTCGGGACCAACGCCCGGGTAGTCCAGACCGGCGCTGATGCTGTGCGTCTCGGTGACCTGGCCATCGTCGTTTTGCAGCACATAGGTGCGGTTGCCATGCAGCACGCCGGGCAGGCCGCGTTGCAGCGAAGCAGAGTGTTTTCCGCTGTCCAGACCTTCGCCGGCGGCTTCCACGCCGATCAGTCGGGTTTGCTCATGGGAAATGTAGGGGTGAAAAATACCCATGGCATTGCTGCCGCCGCCCACGCAGGCGACGACCGCGTCGGGCTGTTTGCCGGAATTCATCTCGGGCATTTGGCTCAAGCACTCGATACCGATCACGCTCTGGAAGTCGCGCACCATCATCGGGTAGGGGTGCGGCCCCGCCACGGTGCCGATGATGTAAAAGGTGTTGTCGACGTTGGCGACCCAGTCGCGCATGGCTTCGTTCAGTGCATCCTTCAGCGTTTTGCTGCCGCTTTCCACCGGCACCACGGTGGCGCCGAGCAGGTTCATGCGGTAGACGTTGGGGCTTTGGCGCTTGACGTCTTCGCTGCCCATGTACACCACGCATTCAAGCCCATAGCGTGCGCAGATGGTGGCGGTTGCCACGCCATGCTGGCCGGCACCGGTTTCGGCAATGATGCGCTGCTTGCGCATGCGGCGCGCCAGCATGGCCTGGCCGATGGTGTTGTTGATCTTGTGCGCGCCGGTGTGGTTTAGGTCTTCGCGCTTGAGGTAAATCTGCGCGCCGCCCTGCTCGCGGCTCATGCGCGCGGCATGGTAAACGGGGGAAGGCCGTCCTACAAAATGCTTCAGCTCGTAATGAAATTCGGCGAGAAATTCCGGGTCGTGCTGGTATTTGGCGTAAGCGTCTTTCAGCTCGTTGATGGCGTGGGTCAGCGTCTCGGACACAAAACTGCCGCCGTAAATCCCGAAATGGCCTGCGAGGTCAGGTTGGTGATAGTCGAACATGATGAATAGGGTTCTTTGCAAGTTGTTCATCGGCAGCGCGAACGGCTGCGACAAATTGATTGATTTTGTCGGCGCTCTTGATTCCGCGGGAAATCTCGACGCCGGAGCTCACATCAACGGCCAGCGTTTTGCAGCGTGGCCTGACTTGCAAAATGCCATCGGTCACGTTTGCAGGCGTGAGTCCACCAGACAAAACGAGGTGAGCATTGACGCTTGGAGGAAGCAGTGACCAATTGAATGTTTTTCCGCCACCGCCATAACCCTCGACATGGGCGTCGAGCAGGATGGCCTGGGCTGCTGAGTAATCTTCCACGTATTTTAGAAGATCAAAGCGGGGGCTGCCTGGCTCGGGGTTCTCGTTCAGGGGGATGCGTGCCGCGCGCAGGAAGGGTCTGCCGGCCCGTAAACAGGTTTCAGGTGGTTCATCACCATGAAACTGCAATAAAGCCAAAGGAATACGGGTGCATGCAGCTATTATTTTTGTAGCTTTCTCATTGACGAACAGCAGCACGGGCGTGACAAAAGGCGGCAAGCGGCGGGATAGTTCAGCGGCACGCTCAAGCGTTACGTGACGCTGACTTGCTTCGTACATGACAAACCCGATGGCATCGGCGCCGGCAGCCACTGCCGCATCGACGTCGTCTTCGCGGGTCAGGCCACAAATCTTGATGCGTGTGCGGGCCGTAGGGAGTGCGGGAAGGGCTAATCCGCCGCCGGGCCGCCCCAAGGCGGATTGCGCCCCCTCGGACAGCGAATCACGCGAAGCGGGGAGCGTGGGGGGCGTTTTTGCTTTCATGGCAGCCAATCATATGCTGCGGTGCGTGTTGGCAAATCGTAGCGGTCTTCATAGACCGGGCCCAGAAAATACAGGCCACTGGGCGAGAAGGTGGGGGCGGCCACATCACGTCTGCGCGCGGCAATTACCTCGGCCATCCACTCGGGTGGATGGTTGCCTTGGCCAATGGCCAGCAGGCAGCCCATGATGTTGCGAATCATGTGGTGCAGGAAAGCGTTGGCTTCAAACTCGAAGCGCCAGTACGCTGAACCCGACGCGGCACGCCGGGAAATCTCGATCCGGCTGATGGTTTTGACGGGGGACTTGGCTTGGCACTGCGCGGCCCGGAAGGAACTGAAGTCATGCTCGCCTACCAGGTACTCAATGGCCTGCCGCATGGCCTCGCCATCGAGAGGGCGGTAGACCCAGCCAACGCGTCCGGCTTCCACACTGGGACGCACCGGGGATTCCAGTACGACATAGGCGTAGCGGCGTGCGATGGCGCTGCCTCGGCAATGAAACTCATCCGGGACCTGCCGTGCCCACTGCACGGCAATATCGGAAGGCAGAAAGGCGTTGGTGCCGCGTACCCAGGAGGAATTGTCGCGCTGTACGGGGGCATCAAAGTGCACCACCTGCATCAGCGCATGGACGCCTGCATCAGTGCGCCCGGCGCACAGGGTACGCACAGGCCGGGCGGCGAACTTGCCTAAAGCCAGCTCAAGCTTGTCCTGAACCGTCTTGCCCGAAAGCTGGCTTTGCCAGCCTTCGTAGGCGCTGCCGCCATAGCTGATACCAAGCGCAATTCTCACGGGCAATACCCCACTGGTAAATGCACCGCGTTCAGAGAGGGTTCACGACAAGGCGTTGAGAAATGCCTGCGCTTTGACTTTCAGGGGGCCGCTGGCTTTGACCAGCACCTCATCGGCCAGCGATCGGGCACCATCCGCGTCACCCAGTGCCCGGAACTCTTCAGCCAGCAAGAACTTGATTTCAAGCGGGTCTTCCGGGCTGCTTGTCAGGGCGTTTTCCGGGGCTTGAGTCGTGGGACCGAGATCCAGCGACAAGGAACTCATGTCAAATTCCAGCATGCTGCTGTCAGCAGGCGTGGGGACGGCCGCTTTCGGGGCCTCGGCGTCTGCAAGTGGCACGGGCGCTGTAAAGGGCTCGGGCGTGAAATCCAGTCCCTCGGAGAGGAAATCAATTTCCGGGGAAGAGGCTTTGGCCAACGGGGAGGCCGGAGCCGGGGATGAGACGGATGGCAGGGCCGCTGTTGCATGGCCTGAATCGAGCTCCAAGTCCAGGTCCAGATCCAGATCATCCAGAGACAGTGCCGGCTGCATCGCCAGTGACGGGTTGGCCGTCTGCGGCGCGTGGGGAGGGGGTACTGGAATGCTGGCAGGGGCAATGGAGGCGGCAGGCACTTCATCGGACGAGAAATCCAGGTCCAGGTCCAATGCGTGTGAAGCTGTTGGAGCCGTTACAGGCAGATCCAGAGGCTCGGCCTTATCCACAGGATTAAGGTCTGGATCTGTTTTTGTCTGGACAGTGCTTACAGACCCTCCACCGGTTTGGTACATGGGGTTGGATGAGTCAAGAGCGCGGCCCAGCTCAGTGATATACGCCCACTCAGGGCCGTAGCCATGCGTCAGCTTGAAGGCATCCGTGGCCACGCCCTCAAACGCCTTGCTGTCGAGTCGCTTGGCATAAATTTCCAGCAGCTTGGCATGGATGGCCACGCGCGTTGGCGTGGTGCGCAGCGCTTCCTTGAGGATTTCTTCAGCTTGCAGGTCGCGTCCGTAGGCCAGATAAACATCGGCTTCGGCGACAGGGTCTACATCACCGGCTGCGTCGAGCTGGCTCGGAGAGTAGGCGAGAGATGAACCCGTGATGCTTCTGTCATTGGTGTCAATGCGTTGGCCGCCGCTGGCGCCAAAGAAGGAGTCAGCTTGCAGGCGGCTTTCAAGGAAGGAGCTGTCAACCTGGCCCCTTTTTTTGTTTGTGCGGTAGCGGGAGAAACCCAAACCAGCGAGTAACGCCAACAGGCCACCGGCACCCAGGAGGAGCGGGTTTCCAAGCAGCTGTTCCATCAAACCTGGTTCTGGCAGCGGTGGCGCCGTCACCAGGGGCTTCTTGACCACCGCTGGCGCCGCAGCCACTGCGGCGCTTGCCGCGGCGGCAGGCTGGGACGCAGCGGCAAGGGGCGCTGCAATGTCGGATGCGGCAGATGCCGGGGCAGTGGGGGCCGTCGTTGTGCCCGCGGATGCCGCTGCCGGCGAGGCAGCAAGAGCTGAACTGGCGGTGACAACGGGAGCTGGCACGGGCAGAGTCAGGCTCGAAGGTGCGGACACGCCTGCGCCAGACGATGGTGCGGGGGTAATAGCTGGCGCTGCCCCGGGCGCGGCGCTCAATTTGTTAAGGTCGCTGATGTTCTTGGACAGCTCAGCCATGCGGCTGGATGCCTCCTTGGCCTCCTTGTCCTTGGCGATTTTTTCTTCGCTTGCCGTGGCAGTCTTGCCCTGAACGGCGCCCTTGGACAGGGTCAGCTTGTCGGGCGTGGCGCTGGCCGGTGCGCGGTCTTCAAGCTTGGCTTCCAGCTTGCCGCCAGCCTGACGGTCTGCACTGGCGACTGGCGTGGTGCTCACGCTGTCTGCAAGCTTGCGGCGGAATGCGTTGAAGTCTCTGCTTTGGGCGACGATGGTCCGGCTGGCTTCGCCGGGGGAGATGGCGCTGGCTGCCTGCGCGTCGGGGATGTCCAGCACGGCACCGGACTTGATCCGGTTGATGTTGCCGCCAATGAATGCGTCGGGATTGCTGCGGAGCAATGCCACCAGCATCTGGTCCAGCGACACGCTGGCAGGCTTGCTCATGTCTGCAATTTTTCCGGCGGTGTCCCCGGCTTTGACTGTTAGCTGCTTGTCGCCAGGGGCTGCTTTTTCAGCCGGACTGGTTTTGATCTCCGGTGCTTTAGCCAGCGGTGCGGGCCGGGCTGCGGTAGCCTGGGGATACGTGGGGGCTTTTGCCCTGGCGATCGGTGCAGCTGAAGGCGTTGCGGGCCGGGACAGCACGGGCGCGCTTGGCTCCACCGCGCTTGCGCTGCGGGATCGCAGGTTGGGCGGGTCAAGCAGCATGGTGTAGTCGCGGGTGATGCGCCCTGATGCCCAGCTGGCCTCAAGAATCAGGTCCACGAAAGGCTCGGTCACGGGGCGGTTGCTGGTCAGTCGCAGATAAACGCTGCCGTCCGCGCGGCGCTGCAGCTTGACGTCGAGGCCCGCCGCTACCACCGCGTTGTATTCAAGCCCCGCCGCTTTGAAGGCATCCGCGGGTGCCACGCCCGCCTTCAGACTGGAGGCTTCGTTGGCGTTGATGTCTGCAATGTCAACTTCTGCGCGGAGCGGCTCGCCCAGCGCGGATTGAACAGTGATTCGACCCAGCGCCAGCGCATGAGCCTCCAGGCTTGCCAAGCTCCCAAGCAACGCAATGGCACTTGCCAAGGCGCCAATGCGCCAACGACCGGGATTATTCATGGGGTTCGGAGCCTCCAGTGCTCGGTCTGCATGTAAATTTATCTTGCTTGAACGCACAAAAACCTTGATGCGAATTTTCGAAAAACAACCTTAACATCAAGGGATTAGGCTGACAAGCTAAGGCAATGCTTAAGTTTTGATACATGGGGTAAGCATGGACTTACAAGTCACATACCGTTGCCTTAAGGCAACGATATGGGGCAAGTCTTTGTGGATTGCGATGGTCTGTCGACCAGCGCCAACTTTCAATGTTTCAGGCCTGAAGCAGGATGCGCAGCATACGGCGCAAAGGTTCAGCCGCCCCCCACAATAGCTGGTCACCGACGGTGAACGCGCCCAGGTAGTCCGGCCCCATGGCCAGCTTGCGTAGCCTTCCGACCGGTATCTGCAGCGTGCCCGTGACCGCAACAGGTGTCAGGTCCTTGACTGAAGCCTCCCGTGTATTGGGTACCACTTTGACCCAGGCGTTATCGGCTGCGATCATGGCTTCGATGTCTGCCAGCGGAACGTCTTTCTTGAGCTTGAAGGTTAGCGCCTGGCTGTGGCAGCGCATCGCGCCAATCCGCACACAGAAGCCATCGACCGGGGTGGCGGCGGTGCCGAAGCCTGGCGCCCTGGCCCAGGATCTTGTTGGTCTCGGCACCGGCTTTCCATTCTTCCTTGCTCATGCCATCACCCAGATCTTTGTCGATCCAGGGAATCAGGCTGCCGCCCAGCGGCACGCCGAAGTTGGCGGTCTCTGCTGAACTGAGGGACTGCTGTTTGGTCAGAATGCGGCGGTCAATTTCCAGAATGGCCGATTTCGGATCGTCCAGCAGCGCCTTGACTTCGCTGTTAAGCGTGCCGAACTGGGTCAGCAACTCGCGCATATGCTGCGCGCCGCCGCCCGATGCGGCCTGGTAGGTCATGCTCGTCATCCACTCGACCAAACCGGCCTTGTACAGCGCGCCCACGCCCATCAGCATGCAACTGACCGTGCAGTTGCCGCCCACCCAGTTGTTGCCGCCCTTGGCCAGTGCGTTCTTGATGACAGGCAGGTTGACCGGGTCGAGAACGATGACCGCATCGTCATTCATGCGCAGGGTCGAGGCAGCGTCAATCCAGTGGCCGGTCCAGCCGGCAGCGCGCAGTTTTGGGAACACCTCGGAGGTGTAGTCGCCGCCTTGGGCCGTGATGATGATGTCGCATTTTTTGAGAGCCTCGATGTCGTAGGCGTCCTTCAGGGTGGTCTCGTTCTTGGCCTGAGCCGGGGCTTTGCCGCCAGCATTCGAGGTGGAGAAGAAAACCGGCTCGATCAGGTCGAAGTCGCCTTCGGCCTGCATGCGGTCGATCAAGCACCGAACCGACCATGCCGCGCCAGCCGACGAGTCCAGTGAGATTGCCTTTGAGTTTCATGGAGTTGCCCTTAAAAAGTACGAAAAAATCGGCTTTTTGAGCCCGGCTCATCGGGCCGGCGGGCACGACGAACCTGGCTTGTCAGCCTTTAATGGTGGTCGTTTGGGTGATCTGGGCAAAAGCCGGCGCGCGCTTCCTTCCCGCAAGATGGCGGGACGATGGAGGGCGATAGGGCTTTTGCACATGGTCTTATTGTAGCGAGGCTCGCCTTTTAACTGGCTGACAGGCAATTGCGCGGGCCAGGGAAAGCTGGCCAGAACGGTCAAGCGAGGGCCTTGACCACCGCATCGCCCATTTCCACCGTGCCGACTTTTGTCGTGCCTTCGCTGAAAATATCCGGCGTGCGCAGTCCCTGGCTCAGCACGGCATCCACCGCTTTTTCAATGCGGTCGGCAGCCTCGGGCTGGTTCAGGCTGAAGCGCAGCATCATGGCCGCGCTCAGGATGGTCGCCAGCGGGTTGGCGACGCCTTTGCCTGCAATATCGGGTGCGCTGCCGTGGCTGGGTTCGTACAGGCCCTGGTTTTTGTCGTTCAGGCTGGCCGAAGGCAGCATGCCGATACTGCCGGTGAGCATGGCGGCGGCGTCCGACAGGATGTCGCCAAACATGTTGCCGGTGACCACCACGTCAAATTTCTTCGGCGCCTTGACCAGTTGCATGGCCGCGTTGTCCACATACATGTGGTCCAGCGCCACATCGGGGTACTGCAGTCCGATTTCACTGACCACGTCTTTCCAGAACTGGAAGGTTTCCAGCACATTGGCCTTGTCGACGCTGGTGACGCGCCCTTCACCACCCGAAGCTTTGCGCTTGCGCGCCGCCTGGAAGGCCACATGGGCAATGCGTTCAATCTCCGGGCGCGAGTAGCGCATGGTGTCGAAGGCTTCTTCGGCACCGGGAAAGTGGCCGTCCGTGGCGATACGGCGGCCGCGCGGCTGGCCGAAGTAAATGTCGCCGGTCAACTCGCGGATGATGAGAATGTCCAGGCCAGACACCAGTTCGCGCTTCAGGCTCGAAGCATCAACCAGTTGGGGGTAGCAGATGGCAGGGCGGAAGTTGGCGAACAGGCCCAGGTTTTTGCGCAGGCCCAAAATGGCTTGCTCGGGGCGCAGCGGCCGGTCGAGCTTGTCGTATTTCCAGTCGCCCACTGCGCCAAACAGCACGGCGTCGGCGTCCTTGGCCAGCTTGAGCGTGGCTTCGGGCAGCGGGTGCCCGTGGGCCTCGTAGGCGGCGCCGCCGACCAGCGCGGTTTCTGTTTCGAAGGGGAGATCGAGAACCTTCAGGACTTTGACGGCTTCGGCGACGATTTCAGGGCCAATGCCATCACCGGGGAGAATTGCGATTTTCATGGTTGCTATCTTTTTGTAGTTGCTTGTGCCCGTACTTATTGGGCTATAGCATGATTTGGCAGGTAGGTCGGGTGAGCGAGACCTCACCCGACCTGCGCGGATTTGACGCCAATGCCGGAAATCAACCCGCTATGGTGTGGTTCAGCCAGGGCTTGGTTGCCAGCCGTTCGGCTTCAAACGCCTTGATCTTGTCCTTTTGCAGCAGGGTCAGGCCAATGTCGTCAAAGCCGTTGAGCAGGCAGTATTTGCGAAAGGCCTGAACCTCGAAAGGCAACTCTTCGCCTTGCGGCTTGACGATGACCTGGCGTTCCAGGTCAATCGTCAACTGGTAGCCGGGAAAGGCCAGCACTTCGTCAAACAGTTTTGCAACCTGCGCCTCGGGCAGAGCGATGGGCAGCAGGCCGTTCTTGAAGCTGTTGTTGAAGAATATGTCGGCATAGCTGGGCGCGATGATGGCGCGAAAGCCGTACTGGTCCAGCGCCCAAGGCGCGTGCTCGCGCGAGGAGCCGCAGCCGAAGTTCTTGCGTGCCAGCAGGATGGACGCGCCCGCATAGCGCGGCTGGTTCAGCACAAAGTCGGGGTTGGGCTTGCGCGTTGCCGGGTCCTGGCCGGGAAAGCCGGCATCCAGGTAGCGCCATTCGTCAAACAGGTTGGGTCCAAAGCCGGTCTTGCGGATGGATTTGAGGAACTGCTTGGGAATGATGGCGTCGGTGTCGACGTTCTCGCGGTCCATGGGGGCGACGAGGCCCTTGTGTACGGTGAATTTTTGCATACGGGTTTAGGGCCTTTAAACAAATTTACGGATGTCGACAAAGTGGCCGTGCACGGCCGCAGCGGCCGCCATGGCCGGGCTCACCAGATGGGTGCGGCCACCGGCGCCCTGACGGCCTTCAAAATTGCGGTTGCTGGTAGAGGCGCAACGCTCGCCCGGCTCCAGCCGGTCGGCGTTCATGGCCAGGCACATCGAGCAGCCGGGCTCGCGCCACTCAAAGCCTGCAGCGATAAAAATCTTGTCCAGACCTTCGCGCTCTGCCTGTTCCTTGACCAGGCCAGAGCCCGGCACCACCATTGCCAGCTTGACGTTTTTGGCGACTTTCTGGCCGATTTTTTTCACCACAGCGGCGGCTTCGCGAATGTCTTCAATACGGCTGTTGGTGCACGATCCGATAAATACCTTGTCAATGTACAGGTCGTTCAGCGCCTTGCCCGGCTCCAGCCCCATATAGGTCAGCGCACGCTCGATGGCAGCGCGCTTGTTGGCGTCTTTTTCCTTCTCGGGGTCCGGCACCCGGTCTTCAATCGACAGCACCATTTCAGGCGAAGTGCCCCAGCTCACCTGCGGCAGGATCTGGCTGGCGTCCAGCTCGACCACGGCGTCAAATTTCGCATCTGCATCGGAATGCAGCGTTGCCCAGTACTGCGCTGCCATGTCCCATTCAGCGCCGCCGACAAACTGGCCTGTCTTGGGGTCGGTTCCTGGCGCGAGCAGGCGGCCCTTCACGTAGTCGATGGTTTTTTGATCCATAGCCACCAGGCCGGCGCGAGCGCCACCTTCAATGGCCATGTTGCAGACCGTCATGCGGCCTTCCATGCTGAGAGCGCGAATGGCGGAGCCGGCGAACTCTATGGTGTAACCGGTGCCGCCGGCCGTGCCGATCTTGCCGATGATGGCCAGCACGATGTCCTTGGCGGTGCAGCCCCTGGGCAGCTTGCCTTCGACCTTGACGAGCATGTTTTTGGCTTTTTTGGCCAGCAGGGTCTGCGTGGCCATGACATGTTCGACCTCGCTGGTGCCTATGCCGTGCGCCAGCGCGCCAAAAGCGCCGTGGGTGGAGGTGTGCGAGTCGCCGCAGACGACGGTCATGCCGGGCAGGGTGGCGCCGTTTTCGGGGCCGATCACATGCACGATGCCCTGGCGTTTGGACAGGAAGGGGAAGTAGGCCGCCGCGCCGAATTCCTTGATGTTGCGTCCAGCGTGGTGATCTGCTCTTTGCTGACCAGGTCGGTGATGCCGTCGTAGCCCAGTTCCCAGCCTGTGGTGGGCGTGTTGTGGTCGGCGGTGGCGACGATGGAGCTGATGCGCCAGACCTTGCGGCCGGCTTCGCGTAGGCCTTCAAAGGCCTGCGGGCTGGTGACTTCATGCACCAGATGCCGGTCGATGTAGAGAATCGAGGTGCCGTCTTCTTCGGTGTGAACGACGTGTTCGTCCCAGATTTTGTCGTAGAGGGTGCGTCCCATGTGGTTTCCTTCTTGCTCTCTTTGTGATTGCGGGTGATTTTAGGCGGGCGAGGGGGCGTTCCCCATCGCGCTTGAGGGGGTCTGCATAGCTTGCGGCAGGCTTTGTGTGAGGTGATCGACCAGCAGCCGGGCGGTCAGCGGCAGGGTGGAAAAGTCCCGCGCCACCAGCTCGATCTGGCGGGCCGCCCAGTCATCCAGCAGCTCGACGGATTCCAGTTCGCCCACGCCATGCATCAACTCAAAGGCGCGCTGGGGCATGACACCCACGCCCAGGCCGTTGTGGATCATGCGGCACATGGCGTCCAGCCCCGTGACATGGATGCGCAGCTTGATGGTGCGGCCCACGGCGGCTGCAGCCTGCCGCATGGCCAGGTAAATCGAACTGTTGGAATGCAGGCCGACCTGGTCGTAATCCAGTGCCGCCTCAAAATTAATAGCGCCTTGCGAACACAAATCGTGCCCTCTGGGCACAATCAACACCAATTTGTCCTTGCGGTAGGGCAGCGTCTGGAGGTCCCCGGTGCCGTTGGCTGTATTGCACACGCCCAGGTCGGCAGCGCCTTCCTGCACGGCACGCACGACCTCGGTGCTGAGGTGTTCCTCCAGGTCGATCTTGATCTCGGCATGCTGGCGTATGAAGGCTCCCAGGTCTTCGGGCAGAAACTGCACGATGGCCGAAATGCTGGCATGTACGCGTACATGGCCGCGCACGCCGTCAGCGTATTCGCTCAGTTCACCCTGCATTTTCTCCAGGCTGAAGAGTACCGAGCGCGCATGGTGCAGCAAGCTTTCACCGGCCGGTGTCAGGTCGACGCCCCGGGTATGGCGATAAAGAAGCGGCGTGTCCAGCGTGGCTTCGAGGTCACTCAGGCGCTTGCTCACTGCGGAGGCGGCGATGAATTCGCGCTCGGCCGTCTTGCCAATACTGCCGAGCTCGCACACGGCCACAAAGAGCTGAAGCGAAGTCAGGTCTATGCGGCGGGCGAAATTGCGTTCGGAGCTTTTGATGGACATGGGTGTAAAGGCATCGTGTTTGACGATGGGTTGTTATTTTGCCTTCATATTTTAAGTTTGGCCATCGCAGTATGCGATGGTGGACTTGCCGGAATGGCTGAATTTGGGTTTGCATTGCCATTGAATTTTCTGGGCTTTCAAGGTCTTCGGCCTCAAACCTTGGAAAAACTTGTGCGAAATGCTATTGTTTTAATAGCGATGAGGCGTTAAAAAGCCCGCCGACGTTGCCATCTGGCGGGCTTGGGGCATTGCACGGTAAGTGCTATGGCTGCTTAACGCTGGGTGATGGGCTTCACGTCACGCTGGGTTGAACCCGTAAACAGCTGGCGTGGACGGCCAATCTTGTACTCGGGATCGCTGATCATTTCGTTCAGCTGGGCGATCCAGCCCACGGTGCGGGCCAGCGAGAAGATCGCGGTGAACAGCGGCACGGGGATGCCGATGGCGCGCTGCACGATGCCGGAGTAGAAGTCCACGTTGGGGTAGAGCTTGCGGGAGACGAAATAGTCGTCTTCCAGCGCAATCTTTTCGACCTCTTTGGCCAGCTTGAACAGGGGATCGTTTTCCAGTCCCAGTTCGGCCAGCACCTCGTTGCAGGTTTCCTGCATGAGCTTGGCGCGGGGATCGTAGTTCTTGTACACGCGGTGGCCAAAACCCATCAGCTTGACGCCAGACGTACTTGTCCTTGACCTTTTCCATGAACTCACCAACCTTGGCGATGCCGCCCTGGCGCTGGATGTCTTCGAGCATGTTCAGGCAAGCTTCGTTGGCACCGCCGTGGGCAGGACCCCAGAGGCAGGCGACACCCGCTGCGATGGCTGCAAACGGGTTGGTACCCGAAGAGCCGCACAGGCGAACGGTCGAGGTGGACGCGTTTTGCTCGTGGTCTGCGTGCAGGGTGAAGATGCGGTCCATGGCACGTTCCAGCACCGGGTTGACCTTGTACTCTTCGCAGGGCGTGGCAAACATCATGTGCAGGAAGTTGCCGGCATAGCTCAGGTCGTTCCTGGGGTACATATAGGGCTGGCCCACGGTGTACTTGTAGGCCATGGCGACCAGCGTAGGCATCTTGGCGATCAGGCGGATGGCGGCAATCTCGCGGTGTTCCGGATTGTTGATGTCGGTGCTGTCATGGTAGAAGGCCGACAGCGCGCCAACCAAACCGGTCATGATGGCCATGGGGTGGGCATCGCGACGGAAACCGCGCAGGAAGAACTGCATCTGCTCGTTGACCATGGTGTGGTTGGTCACGCGGGCGGTGAAGTCTTTTTTCTGGTTGCCGTCGGGCAGTTCTCCGTAGAGCAGCAGATGGCAGGTTTCCAGGAAGTCGCAGTTGGTGGCGAGCTGCTCGATGGGGTAGCCGCGGTACAGCAATTCACCCTTGTCGCCATCGATGTAGGTGATGGCTGACTGGCACGACGCTGTCGACAGGAAGCCGGGGTCATAGGTGAACATGCCGGTCTGGGCATACAGCTTGCGAATGTCCACGACGTCCGGACCGACGGTGCCCTGGTAAACCGGCAAGTCAACGCTGGGGCTGCCATTGCTGAAGGACAGGGTGGCTTTGTTGTCAGCTAGCTTCATTTCTCGCTTCTTTCTTTCAAGTCAAATTGGGAACAGGCCCTGAATCAGGGGGGCGGCGGTGCTGCAGGCCGCAACAAGTGCAAAACTTCAAGCGCCTGCTCTGTAGATGCACTGGCCTGTGCATTCGCATCAGAAAGCTGGCCGGGCTCTTTGCGTCTTAACAGGAGGTCCAGCAAATCGTTGTCGGTCAGATCCATTAAATCATTCAAGCCTTTAGCCTGCCTGACGCTTAACGTCGCTTCGTGGCAAAGAAAGAACTTCTCGATCAGCAGGTCGTTTTCAAGCAGGCCGCGGCGGCAGCGCCACTTCAGCTTGCTCAAACCCCGCTCATCGAGCAGCGCGTTCGTTGTGTTCATGGGGCTGTGTGCAATGCCGGGGTCAAACGGCCCGCAGGACCATCATTTCCTTGATCTTGCCAATCGCCCGGGTCGGGTTCAGTCCTTTGGGGCAGACATCGACGCAGTTCATGATGGTGTGGCAACGGAACAGGCGGTAGGGATCTTCCAGATTGTCCAGCCGCTCTTCAGTTGCTTCGTCGCGGCTGTCGGCCAGGAAACGGTAGGCCTGCAGCAGGCCGGCCGGACCGACGAACTTGTCGGGGTTCCACCAGAAGCTGGGGCAGGAGGTCGAGCAGCTGGCGCACAGGATGCACTCGTACAGGCCGTTCAGTTCTTCGCGCTCTTCGGGGCTTTGCAGACGCTCTTTTTCAGGCGGCACGTTGTCGTTGATCAGGTAAGGCTTGATCGAGTTGTACTGCTTGAAGAACTGCGTCATGTCGACGATCAGATCGCGCACCACCGGCAGGCCGGGCAGTGGTTTCAGCACGATGGTGCCCTTGAGGGTGCGCATGTTGGTCAGGCAGGCCAGACCGTTCTTGCCATTGATGTTCATCGCGTCCGAGCCGCATACGCCTTCGCGGCACGAGCGGCGAAAGCTGATGGTGGGATCTTGCGCCTTGAGTTTCATCAGGGCGTCCAGCAGCATGCGCTCATGGCCGTCGAGTTCTACCTCGATGGTCTGCATGTAAGGCTTGGCGTCCGTATCCGGGTCGTAGCGGTAAATCTGGAAAGTACGTTTGGTCATCTGGGTTCTCGATTCTTTCGATTCATTTCTGGTCGCTGGCCGTCTTTTAGAAGGTACGCGTCTTCAGTGGAACGGACTCAACCGTCAGCGGCTTCATCTGCACCGGCTTGTAGGCCAGGCGGCTTCCTTCGCTGTACCACAGCGTGTGCTTATGCCAGTCGGTGTCGTTGCGGCCGTTCGGGTGCTCTGGCGTATCGCCGTAATCGTCGACGGAATGCGCACCGCGGCTTTCCTTGCGGGCAGCGGCGGAAACGATGGTGGCCTGCGCCACCTCGATCAGGTTTTCCACTTCCAGTGCTTCAATGCGTGCGGTGTTGAAAATCTTCGACTTGTCTTTGAGGCCGATATTGGCGACGCGGGCACGCATGGCAGCGATTTTGGTGACGCCTTCGTCCATGATGGCCTGGGTGCGGAACACGCCGGCATGCTGCTGCATGGCCGCGCGCAGGTCGTTGGCCACGTCTTGCGCATACTCGCCGTCTGTCGCATTGTCCAGGCGCGCAATGCGGGCCAGGGTTTTGTCGGCGGCGTCAGGGGCAGCGGTTTGTGCGTGGTGGTCTTGTTGTATTCAACAATGTGGTTGCCCGCAGCGATGCCGAACACCAGCAAGTCGAGCAGCGAGTTGGTGCCCAGGCGGTTGGCGCCATGCACGCTTACGCAAGAGCATTCGCCCACGGCGTAAAGGCCGTTGACGACTTCGCTTTCGTTGTTGGCGTTCTGCGTGACCACCTGACCATGGATGTTGGTCGGAATGCCGCCCATCTGGTAGTGGATGGTGGGCACCACGGGAATCGGCTTCCTTGGTGATGTCGACGTTGGCAAAGTTATGGCCAATTTCCAGCACCGAAGGCAGGCGTTTGCATGATGGCGTCCACGCCCAGATGGGTCATGTCCAGCAGGATGTAGTCCTTGTTCGGACCGCAGCCGCGACCTTCCTTGATTTCCTGGTCCATCGAGCGCGAGACGAAGTCACGCGGCGCCAGATCCTTCAGTGTCGGCGCATAGCGCTCCATGAAGCGCTCGCCATTGCTGTTGCGCAAAATGGCGCCTTCACCGCGGCAGCCTTCGGTCAGCAGTACGCCAGCACCGGCCACGCCGGTCGGGTGGAACTGCCAGAACTCCATGTCTTCCAGCGGGATACCGGCGCGAGCCGCCATGCCCAGGCCATCGCCGGTATTGATGAAAGCGTTGGTGGAGGCCGCGAAAATGCGGCCTGCGCCGCCAGTGGCCAGCATGGTGGTCTTGGCTTCGAAAATATGAACGTCGCCGGTTTCCATTTCGATGGCCGTGACGCCGACCACGTCACCGGCAGCGTCGCGAATCAGGTCAAGCGCCATCCATTCGACGAAGAAGCTGGTTTTTTCCTTGACGTTTTGCTGGTACAGCGTGTGCAGCATGGCATGACCGGTACGGTCAGCTGCGGCGCAGGCGCGCTGCACGGGCTTTTCGCCGTAGTTGGCGGTGTGGCCGCCAAAAGGACGCTGGTAAATCGTGCCGTCGGGGTTGCGGTCAAACGGCATGCCCATGTGCTCCAGGTCGTACACGACCTTGGGTGCTTCGCGGCACATGTACTCGATCGCATCCTGGTCGCCCAGCCAGTCGGAACCCTTGACGGTGTCATAGAAGTGGTAGTGCCAGTTGTCTTCGGACATATTGCCGAGCGAGGCGCCAATGCCGCCTTGTGCCGCCACGGTGTGGGAGCGCGTCGGGAAGACTTTGGACAGCACAGCTACGTTCAGGCCGGCTCGGGCCAGTTGCAGTGAAGCGCGCATGCCGGAGCCGCCGGCACCGATGATAACGACATCAAATTTGCGCTTTGGAAGTTTGGAAGTAGCGGTCATGTTCTCAGAGTCTCCACAGGACTTGTATGCCCCAGCCGGCGCAAGCGACCAGCCAGACGATGGTGAATACCTGCAGGGACAGGCGCAGCGAGGCGGGCTTGATGTAGTCCATGCAGATGTTGCGCATGCCGACCCAGACGTGGTACAGCAAGGCGATGATGACGGTGAAGGTCAATGCCTTCATCCATTGCGAGGAGAAAAGGCCGGCCCAGTGGTCGTAGCCGATGGGGCCTTTGCTGAGGATGACCCGTGCCAGAACCAGCACGGTGAAAAGGGCCATCAGGACCGCAGTAATGCGCTGGGCCAGCCAGTCGCGCAGGCCGTAATGAGCGCCGACAACGACTGCGTTTGGTGCCGTAATTAACAGACATGGTGTGCTTTTCCTGGAAATTAATAAAGGCCAAACAACTTGGCACCCAGCACGATCGTGAGGCCAATGCTCAGTGCCAGCGTGATGAGGGCTGAGGACTTGCCGAATTCCTTGGTGACGGCCGCGTGGCTGGCATCCATCCAGAGATGGCGAAGACCGGCGATGAAGTGATGCAGGTAAGCCCAGATCAGGGCCAGCGCGACCAGTTTCCAGAGTCCGCCGGGCAGACCCAGCATGCCGCCATTAAAGGCCGCCTTGAACTTCTCGAAGGAGATTTCGGAGGAAATCGAGGTGTCGAACATCCAGATGATGAAGGGCATCAGGAGAAACATGATGATGCCACTGACCGCGATGCAGTATGGAGACCCAGGCCGCCGGCGTCATGCGGTAGGTCGTCAGGTCTTTAAAAGCGTTGATGTTGCGGAACTCAGGCCGCTTGGGACGCTGTGTTGATGCCAGCTCTGTCATTTTTTTGGGCTTTCTTGGGTGTAACCGGGTGGTAACTAACGGTAGGGCTTGATTAGCAATCAAGGGTTTAATTCTATTGCAATGCATCAAAGTTATTTACATACCTTTCCCGCTTCCTGAGTAATCCAGTCAGCTGAGCTCATTTTTATAGTGGTGGGTATCTGTGCGGTACAAGCCCCTGCGCAACTCCATGGGCACGTCGTTGTAGGTGTAAGCGGTGCGTTCCACGCTTAACAGCGGCTCGCCCGCGGGCACATGGAGAAGCTTGGCGGATGCTGCATCGGCGGCAACGGCGCGGATTTTTTCTTCGGCGCGCACCATGCGCACCCCAAATTCGGTTTCAAACAGCGCGTACATGGGGCCTCCGTAGATGGCCAGCCGCTCTGCGGTCATGCCCTTGAACGGGCCGCCGGGCAACCAGACATCTTCAACAATGGTGGGTGTGCCCTGAAATGCCAGCACTCGGCGCAACTGCAGCACGGCGTCACCGGTGCGTAGCGCCAGGGAGCGGGCGATGTCGGCCGGTGCGCGTAGCCGCTTGCAGTCAATGATCTGTCGCTCAGCCGGGCCTTCGGTATTGATGTCGCCGCTGTCGGGCATGAGTCTGAGGAAACGGTATTGCACATGCTGCTCGGCATGCGTGGCAACAAACGTGCCCTTGCCCTGGCGACGCATCACCAGGTTTTCAGCGGCAAGCTCGTCAATCGCCTTGCGCACCGTACCCTGGCTGACCCGAAAGCGCACGGCGAGTTCCATCTCGCTGGGAATCGACTCGCCCGGCTTCCATTCGCCTGCCTGCAGGCTTTGCAGTATCAGGACCTTGATCTGCTGGTAAAGCGGGCTGAAAGCGGGAGTCGTGCCTCCCGCGGCGCTTGTCTCGCCGGTGGTCAGGGTTGTGTCGGTGAATGAAGATGAGGGATTGGTTGCCATACAGACAGCGGATAAAAAACGGCATTTCGGCGCTTCGGCGCGCATGCAGCGCCGCCGGTAGCGCAGGTCTTAATCATATCTTATATAAGACATAAGACAAATTGACGCGCCGCAATTTTCAAGCGTAAAATCTTTGGCTGAGCGCAACGCCCAGCCTGTCTTTTTTTGAGGGTCAGCGATTTTTTCCCTGATCTCTCCGAATAGCTCCAGGTTGCCGCCAACCCTCTCCCTTTACATACCGTGTCAAGCAATTTTTAACTTTCCTGGAGTAGTCAATCATGAGCAAGAAACCCGTCCGTGTTGCTGTTACTGGTGCAGCCGGTCAAATTGGTTATGCGTTGTTGTTCCGCATTGCCTCGGGCGAAATGCTCGGCAAAGACCAGCCTGTCATTCTGCAGTTGCTCGAAGTGCCTGTTGAAGGCCCGCAAAAAGCGCTCAAGGGCG
Organism: uncultured beta proteobacterium; assembly: GCA_963793855.1. Classification (GTDB taxonomy): domain Bacteria; phylum Pseudomonadota; class Gammaproteobacteria; order Burkholderiales; family Burkholderiaceae_C; genus Polaromonas. Next base: position 999,111 of record CAWCBL010000001.1, on the reverse strand, counting down.
TGATGATGGAGCTTGAGGACTGCGCGTTCCCGCTGCTGGTCGGCATGGAAGCCCATAGCGATCCAATGACTGCGTTCAAGGACGCCGACTACGCCCTGCTGGTGGGTTCGCGTCCTCGCGGCCCCGGCATGGAACGTGCCGAACTGCTGGCTGTCAATGGCGCCATCTTTACCGCGCAAGGCAAGGCACTCAACGCCGTGGCCAGCCGCAATGTCAGGGTGCTGGTGGTCGGTAACCCCGCCAACACCAATGCCTACATCGCCATGAAGAGCGCCCCCGACCTGCCACGCAAGAACTTCACCGCCATGCTGCGCCTGGACCACAACCGCGCGGCCAGCCAGATCGCTGCCAAGACTGGCAAACCGGTGGCTGCCATTGAAAAGCTCACTGTCTGGGGCAACCACTCGCCCACGATGTACGCGGACTACCGCTTTGCCACCATCAACGGCGAGAGCGTGGCCCAGATGATCAATGACCAGGAATGGAATGCCAACGTGTTCCTGCCTACCGTCGGCAAGCGCGGCGCCGCCATCATTGAGGCGCGTGGTCTGTCGTCGGCGGCTTCGGCTGCCAACGCCGCTATTGACCACATGCGCGACTGGGCGCTGGGCACCAACGGCAAATGGGTCACCATGGGCATTCCGTCGGACGGACAGTACGGCATTCCCAAGGATACGATGTTCGGCTTTCCCGTGACTTGCGAAAACGGCGAATACAAGATCGTCGAAGGCCTGGAAATCGATGCATTCAGCCAGGAACGCATCAACAAGACGCTGGAAGAGCTGCAGGGCGAGCAAGACGGCGTCAAGCACCTTCTGTAAACAGATGAGCGACGTCGAGCGGCTCCAACACGTCAAGCCCCCATCGGGGGGCGGTGCAGGGCGCGCCGTGCCGGGCGTGGGGGCAAGTGCTCATCCGCGCGACGTTCTCCTTGGCGCCCAGGCCGCATCGGTTTTTTTACCGGTTTGCGATCACTACAGTGGCGTGGAGGCGCGGATGCGCAAAAGCCTGCAGCTGCAGGCTGAAATGATGGAAGAGTTTGGCGCCTGCGTTTTTGACGTGACGCTGGATTGCGAAGACGGCGCGCCAGTGGGTGGCGAAGCCGAGCACGCCGCCATGGTGGTGGCTCTGGCCACACTTGCTCCCGAAAAAGCCCGCGTCGCCGTTCGCGTTCACGCGGTAGACCACCCGGCTTTTGAGTCGGATATGGCTGTGATCGCCGGAAATCTGGCAGGCGTGCTTTCACACATCATGGTGCCCAAGGTCGAATCCGTGCTTGATGTGATCAAGACCGAACAGGCGCTGCTGGCCGCATCGGCAGGCCATCTGCCGCTGCATGTACTGATCGAGTCCCCGCTGGCAGTCCACAACGCTTTTGAAATCGCCGCGCATCCCCGGGTGCAGTCAATCAGCTTTGGACTCATGGATTTCGTCTCTGCCCATGGCGGCGCGATTTCAGCCAGCGGCATGACCCGCCAGGGGCAGTTCACCCACCCGCTGGTGGTGCGCGCCAAACTGGAAATTGCGTCAGCCTGCCATGCCTACGGTAAAGTGCCCTCGCACTGTGTGGTCACGGAATTCAACGACATGCAAGCCATGACATCGGCAGCGCGCCATGCGCGCGAGATGGGTTATACCCGCATGTGGAGTATTCACCCCAACCAGATCCGCCCCATCCTGGAGGCTTTTGCCCCCAGCGAGAGCGAGATTGAAGATGCTACAAAAATAATAGCTGCTGCTGCCCGTTCTGATTGGGCTCCCATTAGTTTTGATGGGAAATTACACGACCGCGCGAGTTACCGCTATTTCTGGCAGTTGCTCGAGCGCGCGCACCAGACGGGGCGCAAGCTTCCTGCCGAGGCGCAACTTTATTTCCAGGCTGCTCTTAATTGAGCTTTAACCCACCACGAGAGCTGTATGAAAACAAACCACACTGCACGTCTTGCCGCCACCTTCGCCGCTACCCTTTTGCTGGCGGCCTCCGGCCTGGCCTCGGCGCAAACGACTGGCAAGGCGGACAAGCCTGCTGCTGCAAGCACCAAGGCGGCGAAGCCTGCCGCTAAAAAGAAACCCGTCGCCACTGCAAACCGCACCAATCTTAAAAGTGCCGCCAAAAACGTGGCTGCCGGGATTGAAGCGGCCGAAGCCGCTCTGACGCCCGCCGAGCTGGCGATCGCCGAACGCGTGCACGTGGGCAAGCTGCCCTGTGAACTCGGTGCGTCGGTCACGCTGACTGCCGACGCCAAAGCCCCTGGTTACTTCGACATGCAGGGTAAAAACTTCAGCTACCGCATGTTCCCCGTCATGACCTCGACCGGGGCCATTCGCCTGGAAGATCAGAAGGCGGGCGCGGTTTGGCTGCAATTGGCCAACAAATCAATGCTGATGAACCAGAAACTGGGTATTCGCCTGGCCGATGAGTGCATGAGCCCGGCGCAAGTGGCTGTCGCCGAGAATTTGAAGCTGAATCCCCCGGTCAGCATTCTGGAGGCGCTCAAGCCTGCGCCCGCAACACCGTCGCCGGCCGGTGCCTTGGCATTGCCCGCAACAGCGGCCAGGTAAGCCTCGTTTTCAGCCCCCGATTTCACGATTTCCAATAACTTTAATCACAGGACTAGCCATGTCATCCGAGTTTTTGCAAGCCTACCGCAACCATGTCGCTGAACGCGCCGTACTGGGCATTCCGCCGCTGCCCTTGTCCGCCCAACAGACTGGCGAGGTGATTGAACTGCTGAAGAACCCACCCAAGGGCGAAGAAGCATTTCTGCTCGACCTGATCACGCACCGCGTTCCAGCGGGTGTGGATGCAGCCGCCAAGGTCAAGGCCAGCTACCTTGCGGCAGTGGCGCATGGCAGCGAAAAATGCGAACTGATTTCGCGTGAAAAGGCCACGCAGTTGCTGGGCACCATGCTGGGCGGCTACAACATCAGCCCGATGATCGCCCTGCTCGACGACGCTGAAGACAGCGTTGCCACGCAAGCGGCCAGCGGCCTGAAAAACACCCTGCTGATGTTTGACCAGTTCCACGACGTCCAGGAAAAAGCCGAAAAAGGCAACAAATACGCCAAAGCCGTGCTGCAAAGCTGGGCCGATGCGGAATGGTTCACCAGCCGTCCTGAAGTGCCTGAATCGATCAAACTGACCGTGTTCAAGGTCGCGGGCGAAATCAACACCGACGACCTGTCGCCTGCACCCGATGCCTGGAGCCGCCCCGACATTCCGCTGCACGCGCTGGCCATGCACAAGAATGCCCGCCCCGGCGTGACGCCTGAAGAAGACGGCAAACGCGGTCCGGTCAAGTTCATTGAGGAACTCAAGGCCAAGGGCAATCTCGTGGCCTATGTCGGCGACGTGGTGGGTACCGGTTCTTCCCGCAAGTCCGCCACCAACTCGGTGCTGTGGTTCACCGGCGAAGACATTCCCTTTGTGCCGAACAAGCGCTTTGGCGGCGTCTGCCTGGGTTCAAAAATCGCCCCGATTTTCTACAACACCATGGAAGACTCCGGCGCGTTGCCGATCGAGCTCGACGTGAGCCAGATGGCCATGGGCGATGTGATTGAACTGCGCCCCTACGACGGCAAGGCACTGAAAGACGGCCAGGTGATCGCCGAGTTCAAGCTGAAAAGCGATGTGCTGTTTGACGAAGTGCGCGCCGGTGGCCGCATTCCGCTGATCGTCGGTCGCGGCCTGACGGCCAAGGCGCGCTTTGCGCTGGGCCTGCCGGTCTCGACGCAGTTCCGTCTGCCGCAAGACCCGGCTGACAACGGCCGCGGCTTCACGCTGGCGCAAAAGATGGTCGGCCGTGCATGCGGCCTGCCTGAAGGCCAGGGCGTTCGTCCCGGCACTTACTGCGAACCCAAGATGACCTCGGTCGGCTCGCAGGACACCACCGGCCCGATGACCCGCGATGAGCTGAAAGACCTGGCCTGCCTGGGCTTCTCTGCCGATCTGGTGATGCAATCCTTCTGCCACACCGCCGCTTACCCCAAGCCGGTCGACGTGAAGATGCACCACGAGCTGCCCGAGTTCATGAGCGACCGTGGCGGCATTCCGCTGCGCCCGGGCGACGGCATCATCCACAGCTGGCTCAACCGCATGCTGCTGCCTGACACCGTCGGCACCGGCGGCGACAGCCACACGCGTTTCCCCATCGGCATCAGCTTCCCCGCCGGCTCCGGCCTGGTCGCTTTTGGCGCTGCCACCGGCGTGATGCCACTGGACATGCCCGAGAGCGTGCTGGTGCGTTTCAAGGGCGAGATGCAGCCGGGCATCACCCTGCGCGATCTGGTCAACGCGATTCCGCTTTACGCCATCAAGGCCGGTTTGCTGACCGTGGCCAAGCAGGGCAAGAAAAACATTTTCTCGGGCCGCATTCTCGAAATCGAAGGCTTGCCAGACCTGAAGGTCGAGCAGGCATTCGAGCTGAGCGATGCTTCTGCCGAGCGTTCTGCCGGCGGCTGCACGGTGCACCTGAACAAGGAACCCATCATCGAGTACATCACCAGCAACATCACGATGTTGAAGTGGATGATCGCGACGGGGTACTCGGATGTACGCACCATCAAGCGCCGCATTGCCGCGATGGAAGCCTGGCTGGCTGATCCCCAGCTGCTCAAGGGCGATGCCGACGCGGAATATGCCGCCGTCATCGAGATTGACCTGGCTGACATCCATGAGCCCATCGTGGCCTGCCCGAATGATCCGGATGATGTGAAAACCCTCAGCGACGTGGCTGGCGCCGCCATCGACGAAGTATTCATCGGCAGCTGCATGACCAATATCGGCCATTTCCGCGCTGCTTCCAAGCTGCTGGAGAACAAGCGCGATATTCCTGTCAAGCTCTGGATGGCGCCGCCGACCAAGATGGATGCCAAGCAACTGACCGAGGAAGGTCATTACGGCGTTCTGGGTTCCGCTGGCGCCCGCATGGAAATGCCGGGCTGCAGCCTGTGCATGGGCAACCAGGCGCAGGTGAAAGAGGGCGCTACGGTGTTCTCGACCTCGACTCGCAACTTCCCGAACCGCCTTGGCAAGAATTCCTATGTGTACCTGGGTTCCGCCGAGCTGGCAGCCATCTGCTCCAAGCTGGGTCGCATTCCGACCAAGGCCGAATACATGTCTGACATGAAGGTTCTGACGGCGGCCAGCGAACAGGTCTACCAGTACCTGAATTTTGACCAGGTCAAGGATTACACCGACCTGGCCGAAACCGTGAAAGACGGCCTGCCCGCATAAGAGGCTCGCCTGCTGAATAAAAAAAGCGGCCTTCGGGCCGCTTTTTTATTGCTATTAATTCAATAGCTGTTTCCGTAAATTGGGTGCGGGCTGGGTGGTTGTTTTTTATTCAAAAAGCCGCGCCAGCAGCGCCCCGTCGGCTGGCGCATCCAGCGGAATCCACACGCGTAGCGGGCTGCCGGAAGCGACGCTGATGGCCTCGCCGTCCAGGTTCTTCATGCTCGTAACTTGTACGGTGCGGTTTCCGGCGGGGTGAATGACTTCCAGCGTGTCGCCGACCTGGAAGCGATTTTTGGTTTCCACTTCCGCCCAGCCGTCTCTCGATGTCTTGATCTCGCCGACGAACTGGCTGCGGCGCATTTCGGAGCTGCCGGTTTCGTAGTTCTGATAATCCTGCGCCGGGTGGCGTTCCAGAAAACCGCCGGTGTAGCCCCGGTTCGCCAGGCCTTCGAGCTCGGTGATCAGGGCCGGGTTGAAGGGCCGTCCGGCGCCAGCATCGTCAATGGCGCGGCGGTAGACCTGCGCAGTGCGCGACACATAGTACTGGCTCTTGGTGCGGCCCTCGATCTTGAGCGAATCGACGCCGATTTTCACCAGCCGCTCCACATGCTCCACGGCGCGCAAGTCCTTGCTGTTCATGATGTAGGTGCCGTGCTCGTCTTCCATGATGGGCAAGAGCTGGCCGGGGCGCTCTTTTTCCTCGAGCAGATAGACCTTGTCGGCCAGCGGATGGCGCGGGCTGCCGCCGCAGGCGGAAAACGCCTGTTCGGCTTCCTGCTGCGCCTGGGAAAAGCTGAAGTCGCCCTCCAGCTTGAGCGGCTGCACCTCGCCTGAATCGGTTTCGTCGGTGCCGGCCTGCGGTGTGTAGTTCCAGCGACAGGCGTTGGTGCAGGTGCCCTGGTTGGAGTCGCGGCGGTTGAAGTAGCCTGAGAGCAGGCAGCGGCCGGAGTAGGCGATGCACAGCGCGCCATGCACGAACACCTCAAGCTCGATGTCGGGGCATTCCTGGCGGATTTTTTCGATTTCGTCAAGGCTCAACTCGCGCGAGAGGATGATGCGCGCCACGCCCATCTTCTGCCAGAATTTCACCGCCGCCCAGTTCACGGTGTTGGCCTGCACCGAGAGGTGGATGGGCACCTCCGGCCATTTTTCGCGCACCATCATGATGAGGCCGGGGTCGGCCATGATCAGCGCATCGGGCTTCAAGGCAATTACCGGTTCGATGTCGCGCAGGTAGGTGCGCACCTTGTCGTTGTGCGGCAGCAGGTTGCTGGTGACAAAAAACTTCTTGCCGCGCAGGTGTGCTTCTTCTATGCCTTGCTGGATCTGCTCCAGCCGGAATTCGTTGTTGCGCGCGCGCAAGGAGTAGCGTGGCTGGCCAGCGTATACCGCATCGGCACCAAAGTCGTAGGCCGCGCGCATTTTGTCCAGAGAGCCGGCCGGCAGGAGTAGTTCGGGGGTCTTGATCGTCGTCATGCTTCTATTGTCCATCGTGATCGCGCTGCTGACCGGCCTGCGCTGAGGGTAAAAAAGCCCGCTTGCTCCATCAGGCTTGCCGCCGGCCCTTTCTGCACAGCCCCATGCCTGCCAGAATGGAGGGTGACGCTTAAATAAAAGGAGTCTGCCATGGCCAAATCGCCCACCCCCGCCCGTTCAGCGAAACACGCTTTCGCCTCGACTCTCAAGAACTTCAAAACGGCTTCGGGCAAATCAGGCAAGTTCTACTCGCTGCCCGCGCTTGCCAAGCAGTATCCGAATGTGTCGCGCCTGCCGGTGTCCCTGCGCATCGTGCTCGAATCGGTGCTGCGCAACTGCGATGGCAAAAAGGTCACGGCAGCGCATGTGGAGCAGCTGGCCAACTGGATGCCCAATGCAAACCGCAGCGATGAAATTCCCTTTGTCGTCTCGCGCGTCGTGCTGCAGGACTTTACCGGCGTGCCGCTTCTGGCTGACCTGGCCGCCATGCGCAGCGTGGCCCTGAAGCTCGGCAAGAACCCCAAATCGATCGAGCCGCTGGTGCCGGTGGATCTGGTGGTGGACCACTCCATCATGGTCGACTACTACGGCAAGAAGAATTCGCTGGACCTGAACATGAAGCTCGAATTCCAGCGCAACCGCGAGCGCTACGAGTTCATGAAGTGGGGCATGCAGGCCTTTGACACCTTTGGCGTGGTCCCTCCGGGCTTTGGCATCGTGCACCAGGTCAATCTCGAATACCTCGCGCGCGGCGTACACCAGAGCCCAGACGCCGTGTGTTACCCCGACACGCTGGTCGGCACCGACAGCCACACCACCATGATCAATGGCATTGGCGTGGTGGGCTGGGGCGTGGGCGGTATCGAGGCAGAAGCCGCCATGCTGGGCCAGCCGGTGTATTTCCTCACGCCCGACGTGGTGGGCATGGAGCTGACCGGGCGGCTGCGCGAGGGCGTGACCGCCACCGACCTGGTGCTGCGCGTGACCGAAACGCTGCGGCGCGAAAAAGTGGTGGGCAAGTTTGTTGAGTTTTTCGGCGAAGGCACGCGCACCCTGAGCCTGCCCGACCGTGCCACCATTGGAAACATGGCTCCCGAATACGGCGCCACCATGGGATTTTTCCCGGTGGACGAAAAAACGATTGACTACTTCAAGGGAACCGGCCGCACCAAAACCGAGATTGAAGCCTTCGAGGCCTATTTCAGGGCGCAGGGCTTGTTCGGCGTGGCCAGGGCGGGCGAGATTGACTATTCCCAGGTGGTCAAGCTCGACCTGGGTGATGTGACGCCCAGCCTGGCAGGCCCCAAGCGCCCGCAAGACCGCATTGAACTCGGCCAGGTAGCCCGGCAGTTCGAGTCGCTGTTCAGCAAGCCCAGCGCGGAAAACGGTTTTAACCAGCCTGCGGCCATGCTGGCCACGCGCCACCTTGTTCGTCGCAGCGACGACGGACGGCTGGACACCTTGCCCGCTGCGCCGCCTACGCCCATGGGCGCCGCGCGCTCCGTGGTGGAGATGGAGGGCAACCGGCCAACGCTGGCGACAGCCCATGAACAAGCCGGCACCGACGCGGCCCATGCGACCGTGAGCGCCGCGCCAGCGGCTCCAAAACCTGGGCTTAGCCTGACGGTAGGCAACGGCGACGTGCTGATCGCCGCCATTACCAGTTGCACCAACACCTCCAACCCAAGCGTGCTGTTGGCGGCCGGTCTGCTGGCAAAGAAAGCGGTGGAGGCCGGCTTGAAGGTCCAGCCGCACATCAAGACTTCGCTGGCACCGGGCTCGCGCATCGTGACCGAATACCTGACGGAAACCGGCCTCTTGCCCTATCTGGAGAAGCTGGGCTTTGCGCTGGCCGGTTACGGATGCACCACCTGCATCGGCAACGCAGGCGACCTGACGCCCGAGCTGAACGAGGCGATCAACAAGAGCGACCTGGTGTGCGCCGCGGTGCTGTCGGGCAACCGCAACTTCGAAGCCCGCATTCACCCCAACATCAAGGCCAACTTTCTGGCCAGCCCGCCGCTGGTGGTGGCCTACGCCATTGCCGGCACGGTGATGCGTGACCTGATGACCGAGCCGGTGGGCAAAGGCAAGGGCGGCAAGGATGTCTACCTCGGCGACATCTGGCCGACCAGCGAAGAGATCGAAAAGCTCATGAAGTTCGCCATGAATGGCAAGGCTTTCCGTGCCAATTACGCCAAGGTCAAGACCGAGCCGGGCAAGCTCTGGGAAAAGATCAAGGGGGTGACAGGAACCGCCTACACCTGGCCCGCCAGCACCTACATTGCCGAGCCGCCCTTCTTCAAGGATTTTGCTATGGAAATGGAAGCGTCATCGGCAGGTGAATCGGGCGCTGCAGGCAAAAGAGATGCAAATTCCGTGAAGGGCGCACGCATCATGGCGCTGTTCGGCGACTCCATCACCACCGACCATATTTCGCCCGCCGGTTCCATCAAGGCCAGCTCGCCCGCCGGCCTGTGGCTGCAGGCGCACGGCGTGCAAAAGGCTGATTTCAACAGCTACGGCGCGCGCCGCGGCAACCACGACGTGATGATGCGCGGCACCTTTGCCAATGTACGCATCAAGAACCTGATGATTCCGGCTGGCAAGGATGGCTCGCGCGAGGAGGGCGGCGTGACCCTGTACCACCCGGCCAGTCGCATGCCGGACAGCGTCATTCAAAAGATGCCGATTTACGACGCCGCGATGAAATACATGGCCGAAGGCACGCCCACGGTGATTTTTGCCGGCGAGGAATACGGAACGGGGTCTTCACGCGACTGGGCGGCCAAGGGCACGCAGCTGCTGGGCATCAAGGCCGTGGTGGCGGGCAGTTTTGAGCGCATTCACCGCAGCAACCTGGTGGGCATGGGCGTGCTGCCGCTGCAGTTCAAGCCGGGCGAATCGTGGCAGACCCTCAAGCTGATTGGCTCGGAAGTCATTGACGTGATTCCGCATCCCGAGCTCAAGCCGCAAAGCGAGGCCAAACTGGTCATCACGCGTGCCGATGGCTCGCGCCAGGAGGTCACCGTCATCCTGCGCGTGGACACGCCAATTGAAGTGGATTACTACCGCAACGGCGGCATCCTGCCTTACGTCTTGCGGCAACTCCTCGCAGCATGAGCATGAGAGGCAACTTTTCCATGAATCGCCACGCGGCTGTGCGGCGAGGTCCCCAGGCAGTTCTGGCTACATGATCCGGCAGGCTCTGATTGCCGGAGGCGGCATTGGCGGTCTGGCGTCGGCCTTGTCGGCGTCACGCGCTGGATGGGATGTGCGCCTGTATGAGCGCGCGCCTGTGTTCAGCGAAGTGGGCGCGGGCATTCAGCTTGGCCCCAATGTGGTCAGGGTGCTGCATGGCTGGGGCTTGCAGGCCGGACTGGCGCGTGTGGCGGCGTTTCCGCAGCGGCTGCAGGTGCGCGATGCGCTCTCGGGCCGGGAACTCGGTGTGCTGCGGCTGGGCGAGCGGGCGCTGCAGAGGTACGGCGCTCCCTACGCCACCATCCACCGCGCCGACCTGCACGACTTGCTGCTCCAGGCCGTGCAGGCGCGGGGCAATGTGTGGCTCAATCTGAACAGCAGCCTGGCCAGTTATGCGGACATGGGCGGGGTGGTCACTCTCAAAACCACGGAAGGCCTGGAGGTCGAAGGCGATGCGCTCATAGGTGCCGACGGTCTGTGGAGCCGCGTGCGCGAACTGTTGCTGAAAGATGGTCCGCCTCGCGTCACCGGGCACCTGGCCTACCGTGCGATGCTGCCGCAGGCCAGCCTGCCCGAGGGGCTGCGCAGCCAGCAGGTCACTGCCTGGCTGGGCCCCAGGCTGCATGTGGTGCAGTACCCGGTGCGCGGCGGCGAATGGCTCAACGTGGTTGCCATCGTGCACGGACAGGTCGGGGGCGACCTGCAAAGCTGGGACCACAGTGCCAATGCGGCCGACCTGCAGGCGGCCATCAAGCTCACTTCAGCGCCGCTGCGTGACCTGGTTTCGGCGGTGACGGAGTGCGGCGGAAAATCAGGCCCTGCATGGCGCCTCTGGGCGCTGTGCGACCGGCCGCCCATCAGCAGTGCGCAGCAGCAGGCGCAGGGCTGCGTCGCATTGCTCGGGGATGCGGCCCACCCCATGCGGCCTTATCTGGCGCAAGGCGCTGGCATGGCCATTGAGGATGCGGCCGAACTGGGTTCTGCCCTGGCTCAGGCGCTGGACCCCGCCTTCGAGGTGCCGACCCTGCTGCAGCGCTACGCCCTGAATCGCTGGCAGCGCAATGCCAGGGTGCAGGCCCGATCACTGCGAAACGGCCAGATATTTCATGCCCGGGGGCCGCTGCGCTGGGGCAGGGATGCGTCACTCAAGCTGCTGGGTGAGAAAGTTCTGGATCTGCCGTGGCTGTACGGCGCCCGCTCCAGGGTCTTGTGAGCTGCTATTGAAAAGATAGCTGCTTGTGCCCTATTTAAAAGGGCAATGGCTATGAATTCAATAAATTTTCTCTTCCTCCATCCATTTCATCAAGCTACAAAGAAAAAGACGAAGGCACCCCATGAATTTGAACGAAAAAGTTGCGCTCGTCACGGGCGCAGGCACAGGCATTGGCAAGGCGGTCGCACTGGCGCTGCTGGCGGCGGGCTACCGCGTGGTGCTGGCCGGGCGCCGGATTGAGCCGCTCACTGACGTGGCCAGGGAATCCGGTTCAGATCGCGCCCTGGCCGTGGCTACTGATGTGGCAAAGCCTGAATCCGTCAACGCCCTGTTCGCCAAAATCAGGGAAGAGTTCGGGCGCATCGATGTGTTGTTCAACAACGCGGGCGTGAGCGGCATGGGTGTTAATTTTGAAGACATCGCTTTTGAGCAATGGCAAAACGTCGTCAATATCAATTTGACCGGATCGTTTTTGTGCGCGCAGGGTGCGTTCAGGCTGATGAAGGAGCAACTGCCGCAGGGTGGCCGCATCATCAACAACGGTTCGATCTCCGCGCACGCACCCCGACCCAATTCTGCGTCCTACACCTCGACCAAGCACGCCATCACCGGCCTGACCAAATCCATTTCGCTTGACGGGCGCAAGTACAACATTGCCTGCGGACAAATTGACATTGGCAACGCCATGACCGAGTTGTCAGCGCGCATGGCAAAGGGCGTTCCCCAAGCCAACGGCGAGATCGCTGTAGAGCCAATGATGGATGTGAAAGAAGTGGCCGACGCCGTCGTTCACATGGCGGCGCTGCCTCTGTCGACCAACATTCAGTTCATGACCATCATGGCGACCAAGATGCCGTTTGTGGGGCGTGGCTGATTCCTTCTTCAAGGCCTGAGTTGGACCTTGTCCCGTTGAAAAGGATGACATGGATCAACGAATTGCCAGCTTGTGAGCTTGTCCAGCCACTTGTTGCACCCTTATAATGAGAATCATTTTCATTTAAAAGAGTGCGTGCAGCTATGACCTACAGGGCAATCCCATGAGCGGCGAGTCGGACATTGGGCTCAATGCGTTGCCGCAACGCTTGCTGGCCCGGGTGGTCAGGCTGATGCCTGCCGGCGACGCCGAGGAGCGCGAAGTGTTGCTGCGCCTGCTTGAAATCGGGTTTCTGCCCGGTGAGCCGGTGCGTGTGATGGCGCGGGGTTTTCCCGGCAATGATCCGCTGGCCGTCCGGGTGGGGCACACCACATTCGCCCTGCGCAGCCATGAGGCGGCGCTGATCCGCGTGAGCCCAATGGCCGTGGAGGCAGGCAAGGCATGAGCAACGCAGCAAACGTCATGACCATGCCGCTGCGCGTGGCCTTGCTGGGCAATCCCAACTGCGGCAAGACGGCGCTCTTCAACCTGCTCACGGGCAGCCGCCAGAAGGTGGCCAACTATGCGGGCGTGACGGTGGAGCGCAAGGAAGGCCAGGTGCTGACCGCCTCCGGCCAGCGCGTGCTGGTGCTGGACTTGCCCGGTGCCTACAGCCTGAATGCCCTGAGTGCCGACGAGGCCGTGACCCGCGACATCGTCATAGGACGGCGCCAGGGAGAGCCCTTGCCCGACCGGCTGGTGTGCGTCGCTGACGCGACCAATCTTCAGCTCAACCTGCGTCTCGTGCTGGAAGCGCGGGCGCTGGGCTTGCCCATGGTGCTGGCGCTCAACATGAGTGACGCAGCCCGGCGCGCCGGCATCGTGATTGACCGCGAGTTGCTGTCGCGCGAACTGGGCATGCCGGTGCTGGAGACCGTGGGCGTGCGCCACGATGGCGCCCACGAATTGCTGCGCTTCCTGGACGACTGGCAAGTGTCGGGTCCTGAATCTGCCGATGCCTGGCAGGCGCCCACTTTTGACCAGGTCATGGACACCCAGCTGGAGGTGCGCCGCATCATGCGGCTGGCCGTGCAAGCCCCAAGCGACAGCCTGGACACCGACGATGCCATCGACCGGGTGGTGCTGCACCCGCTCTGGGGCATGCTGTTGCTGGCCTTCATTTTGTTCATGATGTTTCAGGCCGTATTCAGCTGGGCCACGCTTCCTATGGAGGCCATCAAGTCGGCCGTGGATTGGCTGTCGGCGCTGCTGCGGGCGCACATGCCTACGGGCGTGCTGCAGAGCCTGCTGACGGACGGCATTCTGGCCGGCGCGGGCGGCGTGCTGGTCTTTTTGCCGCAAATCCTGATACTGTTCTTTTTCATTCTGGTTCTGGAGGATTCGGGCTACCTGCCGCGCGCCGCGTTTCTGCTGGACCGCGTCATGGGCAGCGTCGGGCTGTCGGGGCGCTCATTCATTCCACTGCTGTCGAGCTTTGCCTGCGCGATTCCCGGCGTGATGGCGACGCGCACCATTACCCACTGGCGCGACCGCCTGGTGACCATCATGATCGCGCCGCTCATGACCTGCTCGGCGCGCCTGCCGGTATACGCGCTGCTGATTGGCGCTTTCATTCCCGACCGGACCGTGGGCGGTGTTTTCAACCTGCAGGGGCTGGTGATGTTTGCGCTTTACGCTGGCGGCATTGTGAGCGCCATGGCGGTGGCCGCGGCTTTCAAGCTGTGGCGCGGTCATGCGCGTCCCACGCCGCTGATCATGGAGCTGCCGGCCTACCGTGTGCCCAGCCTGCGCCAGCTGGCCATGGGGCTGCATGAGCGGGCCCTTATCTTTTTGAAACGCGTGGGCGGCATCATTTTGGCGCTCACCGTGCTGCTGTGGTTTCTGTCCACCTTTCCGGCGCCGCCGGATGGCGCTGTCGGCCCGGCTATCCAGTACAGCTTGGCCGGGCGGCTGGGGCACGCGCTGCAGGTCGTCTTTGCGCCCATCGGCTTCAACTGGCAGATTGCCATCGCGCTGGTGCCGGGCCTGGCGGCGCGTGAGGTGGCGGTGGGGGCGCTGGGCACGGTTTATGCCCTTTCGGCGACGGGCGAGGATGTGGCGTCTGCGCTCGGACCGGTCATCGCCCAGAGCTGGTCGATGGCCACGGCCTTGTCGTTGCTGGTCTGGTACGTGTTTGCGCCGCAATGCATTTCCACTTTGGTGACGGTGCGGCGCGAGACCAACAGCTGGCGTTATGCCCTGTTCATGGCGGGCTATCTGTTTGCGCTGGCCTATGGTGCGAGCTGGATCACCTACCGTTTGACCTTGTTGTTGGGAGGGAGCTGAGCATGCTGCAGCAATGGATCGTCGGGATCATGGTGGCCTTCGCCGCGGCTTATGCCTTGTGGTACTGGATGCCGGCTGGCCTTCGCCGCCGGCTGGGCCGGTTGCAGAAAAGACTGGGCGAAAAACCCGGCTGTGGCGCTTGCAGCAGTTGCGGTGGCTGCGCCACGACCGCAAAGGCCAACGCGGCGGATGCCAATACCGAAGGTCGTCAGCCGCTGTGGATGCAGCCCCGGCGCTGAGGCGCCCAATCAGCGCCAGTGCCGCCTCGCATCCCGATGCCCAGGAAAAGGGCGACCACTGGCCGCCCGCAAACAGTTTGAGGCGAGGAGAAAAGCTGTTTAGAAGAAACCCAGCGCCTTGGGGCTGTAGCTGACCAGCAGGTTTTTGGTTTGCTGGTAATGGTCGAGCATGACCTTGTGCGTTTCGCGGCCTATGCCCGACTCCTTGTAGCCGCCAAACGTGGCGTGTGCAGGGTAGGCGTGGTAGCAGTTGGTCCAGACGCGACCGGCCTGGATGGCGCGGCCCATCCGGTAAGCGGTGCTGCCGTCACGCGACCAGACGCCGGCACCCAGGCCGTAAGGGGTGTCGTTGGCAATGGCCAGCGCCTCGGCCTCGTCCTTGAAGGTGGTCACGGCCAGCACCGGGCCGAAGATTTCCTCCTGGAAAATGCGCATCTTGTTGTGCCCCTTGAACAGCGTCGGCTGGATGTAATAGCCATCGGCCAGATCGCCGGGCAGCAGGGCGCGCTCACCACCGATCAGCAGCTGCGCGCCTTCTTCCTTGCCCAGTGCCAGGTAGGACTCGATTTTTTTCATTTGTTCAATGGATGCCTGGGCACCCATCATGCTGTCTGTATCGAGCGGGCTGCCCTGCTTGATGGCCCGGACGCGGGCCAGTGCGCGCTCCATGAATTTGTCGTACACCGACTCCTGAATCAGCGCGCGTGACGGGCAGGTGCAGACTTCGCCCTGGTTGAAGGCGAACAACACCAGGCCCTCGATAGCCTTGTCGAAGAAATCGTCGTCGGCATTGGCGATGTCAGCGAAGAAGATGTTGGGCGATTTTCCGCCCAGCTCCAGCGTGGCAGGTATCAGGTTGCTGGCGGCTGCTTGTGCAATCACGCGTCCGGTGGCGGTGGAGCCGGTGAATGCGATCTTGGCGATGCGCTTGCTGGTGGCCAGCGGCATGCCGGCTTCACGGCCATAACCATTGACGATGTTGAGCACCCCGGGTGGCAGCAGGTCGGCAATCAGCTCGGCCAGAACCAGAATGGAGATGGGCGTCGATTCGGCAGGCTTTAACACCACGCAGTTGCCGGCGGCGATGGCGGGCGCCAGTTTCCAGGCAGCCATCAGGATGGGGAAGTTCCAGGGAATGATCTGGCCGACCACGCCGAGGGGTTCGTGGAAGTGGTAGGCGATGGTGTCGCCGTCAATTTCGCTGAGGCTGCCTTCCTGGGCGCGCAGGCAGCCGGCAAAGTAGCGGAAATGGTCGACCGTCAGCGGAATGTCGGCATTCAGGGTTTCGCGAATGGCTTTGCCGTTGTCGACGGTTTCGGCGTAAGCCAGCAATTCCAGATTCTTCTCGATGCGGTCGGCGATCCTGAGCAGCACGTTGGCGCGTTCGGCGGCTGGGGTTTTTCCCCACTGGCCGGCGGCGGCGTGGGCTGCGTCCAGCGCCAGCTCAATGTCTTCCGCCGTGGAGCGGGCCGCCTGGGTGTAGGGCCTGCCGGTGATCGGTGTGATGACATCGAAATACCCGCCTTTGACGGGGGCAACAAACTTCCCGCCTATGAAGTTGTCGTAACGGGGCTTGTAGGCGACTTTGGCACCGGCGGACCCGGGGTTGGCGTAGATCATGGTTTGTCTCCAGCAGAATTAATTGTTAAAAAATGAAGCCCTTCACCGGATTGGTGTGGCTGCTTCACCGAGGCCTGACTGCACGGAGCGTGCCCGGTACCGGATTCAGCCGGAAATCGCCTTAAACAGGGAAATCCGACCGGTGGCCGCACCTTTGGCGGGCTGTGGCGGGTGTTGTAGCTGTTGCAGAGGCTGGTACAGCTTGTGTCAAAACGGAACAGCTGGGCGGATTTTCCTGCTGAAGCAGCGGGCGCTGCAGGTGCACAATGGAAAGCTTGCTACCCCCGCCAGAGTGGTAATGCCGGAGATGGCGCACCCATCCCGCAACTGAATCAATCAGGAGACAAATGGCTATCTCTTCCAGAGCCCTCCAGAAACGACCTGAGCCCAGCCGGCTGCGCGAAGCGCGCCGCCAGCTAGTGGATCGGGGCAGCTTGCCACCCGACCTTATCCAGCCTGAGCTGGCTAGCTCATGGCTGCGCAGTTGGGACGCCGGGCTGCAGCCGTTTGGCCGCATGTCGGGCGCTCCACATGCCTCGGGTGCCCAACTTGCGCGGGCGCTGGAACTGCAGCGAGAACTGGTGGCCCATGCCCGGCCGGTGATGGAGTTTGTGTTTGAGCAGACTCAGGATACCGACAGCATGGTCATTCTGGCCGGGACTGATGGCATGCTGCTGCAGGCCTTTGGCGACCCCCAGTTCGCCAGCCGGGCCGAAAGGGTGGCTCTGCGTCCTGGCGCCACCTGGCAAGAGCAGTACCGGGGTACCAACGCGATTGGCACCGCGCTGACTGACGGCCGCGCCGTGGTAGTGCATGCCGATGAACATTACCTGGAACGCAACGGCTTTTTGACCTGCGCCGCTGCGCCCATACATGATCCCGGCGGCAACCTGCTGGGCGCGCTGGATGTGTCGGGGGATCACCGTGGCTACCATCGCCACACCCTGGGTCTGGTGCGTTCGGCGGCCCGGATGATTGAGCACCGGCTGTTTGACACCCGTCACGACCTGCGTCAGTGGGCGGGCCTGCGGCTGCGCTTTCATGCGCAGCCCGAAGGCATAGGAACGGTGACCGAAGGCCTGCTGGCCGTGAGTGAAGACGGCTTGTTGGCAGGCGCCAACACCACGGCGCTGGATTTGCTGGGTTTGTGCTGGCAGGATTTGTCGCATACCCGGCTGGACAGCGTGCTAGCCGAGTCCTTCGCCCAATTGCGGGACTGGTGCCTGCGTTCATCGGGTATTCCTCGCGTGGTGCACACGGCCTCGGGGCAGGCCGTGTGGGTGAGGGTGGAGGCCGGGCGGCTGCCACATGCCCCATTGCGCGAGCCGGCAGTTGCGGCGCGAGCGCCAGAGGCAGGCGACGCGCTGGCCGCGCTGGAGACTGGCGACGCAGTGCTGCAGGCTGCCATTGCGCGGGCCCGCAGGGTCATGGGCAAGCCTATTGCCTTGCTTTTGCTGGGTGAATCCGGCGTGGGCAAGGAGGTGTTCGCGCGTGCTGCGCATGACAGCGGGCCGCGCCGGACGCAGTCCTTTGTGGCGGTTAACTGCGCAGCCCTGCCTGAAAACCTGATTGAGGCCGAACTCTTTGGTTACCAGGGCGGCGCATTCACGGGTGCCCGGCGCGAGGGGGCGCCGGGACGCATCCGCGAAGCGCAGGGCGGTACGCTGTTCCTGGACGAAATTGGCGACATGCCTTTGTCGCTGCAGGCACGACTGCTGCGCGTATTGCAGGACCGCCAGGTGGTTCCGCTTGGCGGCGGCAAGCCGGTGACGGTGGATTTTGCACTGGTATGCGCCACCCACCGCGACCTGCCTGCCGAGATGAAGGCGGGCCGTTTTCGCGAAGATTTGTACTACCGGCTCAATGGCCTCACGCTGCAGCTGCCCGCATTGCGCGAGCGTTCGGATCTGGAGCGCCTGATGACGCGTGAGTTGCAGAGCCTTGTGCCCGACCGTGCAGTGACCATCGCGTCAGACCTGCTAAAGATACTACACAGTTATCGCTGGCCTGGCAACGTGCGGCAGCTGGCCAACGCGCTGCGCACCGCCTGCGCGCTACTGGACCCTCATGAAACCGTGATTGGCTGGGACCACCTCCCCGACGACCTGGCACAGGCGCTGCAAGGCCTTGATGCACAGATCGAAGGCAGCCTGGGCGACTTGTTGGAGAGCTCTGTGCCTGATCTGCGCACCCTATCGCGCCAGGCCATTGCCCGTACCGTGAGCGCGTGTGGCGGCAATCTGTCCGAAGCCGCCCGCAACCTGCGCATCAGCCGCAACACGCTTTACCGCAAGCTGCGCGACTGAGTAGCGTGAGCGGGGCCTTTTAGAGACGACCCAGTAGCAGGTACTCCATGAGTGCCTTTTGGGCATGCATCCGGTTTTCGGCTTCATCCCAAACCACCGACTGCGGGCCGTCAATCACCTCGGCCTCAACTTCTTCGCCGCGGTGTGCAGGCAGGCAGTGCATGAAGAGCGCGTCGGGTTTGGCCGCACGCATCATCTCGCTGTCCACGCACCAGTCGGCGAAAGCTTTTTTTCGCGCTTCATTCTCGGCCTCGTAACCCATGCTGGTCCAGACATCGGTGGTCACCAGGTCGGCCCCGGCGCAGGCCTGCATCGGGTCCTTGAATACTTTGTAGCTTTCTGCCGAGCGAATGCCTGCGATGGACTGGTCGACCTCGTAGCCGCCGGGTGTGCTCAGATGCACCTTGAAGCCCAGGATTTCACTGGCCTGCAGCCAGGTGTTGGCCATGTTGTTGCCGTCGCCCACCCAGGCCACCGTTTTGCCCTGGATGGAGCCGCGGTGCTCGATGTAGGTAAAGATGTCCGCCAGAATCTGGCAGGGGTGAAATTCATTGGTCAGGCCATTGATGACAGGAACGCGCGAGTGTTCGGCAAAGCGGTCGATCTTGGTCTGCTCAAAGGTGCGGATCATCACCATATCCACCATGCGGCTGATGACCTTGGCGCTGTCTTCGATCGGCTCGGCGCGGCCGAGCTGGCTGCCTTCGGTGGTGAGGTTGACCACCGTGCCGCCGAGCTGGTACATGCCGGCCTCAAAGCTCACGCGGGTGCGTGTCGAGGCCTTCTCAAAAATCATGACCATCGTGCGGTCAATCAGCGGCTGGTGTTTTTCGTAAGCCTTGAATTTCTTCTTGATGAGGGCCGCGCGCTCGAACAGGTAGGCGTACTCGCTGGCGTTCAGGTCGCTGAACTGCAGGTAATGCTTGATTGGTTTCAGGGTGCTGCTCATGCTTGTGCCCCTTCCTGCAGAAATTGCTTGATCAGAGGGCACAAAATGGACACAACTTCATCGGCTTCGGCGGTGGTCATGATGAGCGAGGGCACCATGCGGATCACGGTGTCCGCCGTGACGCTCAGCAGCAGGCCATTATCGGCGGCGCGTTTGACCAGATCCCCGCATGGTTTGGTCAGCTCAACGCCCAGCATGAGGCCGCGGCCGCGGACTTCCCTGAAGCCAGGCTCATCGGCCAGTTCGTGGTTTAGCGCCGAGCGCAAATGGTCGCCTACCTTGACGGCATTGGCCAGCAGGCCTTCCTCCTCCATGATGCGTATGGTTTCCACGCCGGCCCGCATGGCCAGCGGGTTGCCGCCAAAGGTGGAGCCGTGGTTACCGGGCGCAAAGATGTGGGCGGCTTTGGGACCGGCCACTACCGCGCCAACCGGCACACCTGAGCCCAGGCCTTTGGCCAGCGGCATCACATCGGGCTTGATTCCGGCCCACTGGTGAGCAAACCATTTGCCGGTGCGGCCCATGCCGCACTGCACCTCGTCAATCATAAGCAGCCAGTCGCGTTCATCGCAGAGTGCGCGCACCTGTTGCAGGTACTCGTCTTTCATGCTGTGAATGCCGCCTTCGCCCTGGATGGCTTCAAAAAACACGGCCACCACATTCGGATTGCCGTCAGTGGCGGTTTTTAGCGCCTCCATGTTGTTGATGGGCACGCGGATAAAACCCTCGACCAGCGGGCCAAAGCCGGCCTGCACCTTGAGGTTGCCCGTGGCGCTGAGTGTGGCAATGCTTCGGCCGTGAAAAGCTTTTTCATAAACCACCACTTCGGGGCGCTCAATTCCCTTGTCATGACCGAACTTGCGCGCGAGTTTCAGCGCGGCCTCATTGGCCTCCAGTCCGGTGGAGCAGAAAAACACGTTTTCCATACCCGACAGCTCGACCAGCTTGGCTGCCAGCGTTTCCTGAAGCGGCACATGGTAGTAGTTGGAGCTATGGATGATCTTGCCGATCTGGTCCTGAAGGGCTGGCACGAGCTTGGGGTGGTTATGCCCCACGGTGTTGACGGCGATACCGCCCAGGGCGTCTAGGTAGGCTTTTCCGTTGACGTCCCAGACTCGGCAACCCTGCCCATGTGACAGCGCTATCGGCAGACGGCCATAGGTGTTCATCACGTGAGGAGAGGCGGCTTCGATGTGACTGGGAAGGGCAGCGGTCATTGTGAAAACTCCAGGGGCAGTAGCAAAAAAATAAAAAGGCCGCGATAACCCGAACCGGCCTGAAGTTATTTTAGGCGCAGACTTCGCGGTCTTTTGTGACTATCCCGCATCACAGTAATGCGAGGCGCGGCTTTCAAACTGCAGGGGGCAAGGCGGGGTCTGAGTCTTATATAAGATAGAATCGTTGTGCGATGCAGCATGGGGTCAGACCCTAACCCCTGGCCCGCAAAAAACCCTCCACCCGATGGTCTCTAATTCCGCCAAAGAAGTCTTCATTCAGGGCATCACCCACGATGGCAGAACCTTCCGCCCCAGCGACTGGGCCGACAGGTTATGCGGTGTGATGAGCCAGTTCCGCCCGGGCGGGCCGCAGCCCGGCAGTCACCTGACCTACTCGCCCTGGTGCGTTCCCACGGTCATTAACGGCATTAAATGTGTGGTGGTCAACGCCGAATTGCGCGAAGTCGAACCCATGGCCTGGGATTTTGCGATCAGCTTCGCCAAAGACAACAACCTGCAGATGGCTGAGGCTTGCCTGCTTCCTGAGCCGCCCAAGCCCTGAGTTTTCTTCGGCGCCACTTTAGCGCGGACATAAAAAAACCGCCCGAAGGCGGTTTTTTTTACTTTTGCTGCAGCGCACCCTACAAAACGGCGGACTGTATTTTTGATAATGCAGTCCGGGCGATTTGCCTAATTGCTTAGGCGGCCTTTGGGGCGGCGAGTGCCAGGGCTTTCACCTTGGCGGACAGGCGGCTCTTGTCGCGCGCTGCCTTGTTTTTGTGGAAGATGCCCTTGTCGGCAACCGTGTCCACAATGCTTTGGGCCTTGGCGAACAGGTCCTTGGCTTTGTCTTTGTCACCAGCTGCAACGGCTTTTTCGACGTTTTTCACAGCAGTGCGGTATTTTGAGCGCAGCGAGGTGTTCGCTGCGTTGAGTTTGACGTCCTGGCGGACGCGTTTGCGGCCGGAGGCGAGGCGGGGGTTCTTTTTCTTGGGTTTGGCGGTAGCCATAAATGTATTCCTTTAATCCTGGGAGGAGTCTGTGGATGATGCAGCAAAGCCGATGATTATACGATAAGCGAGGTTTTGCTCCATCTGCCCGGCATGGTCCATGTTTTCCGATAGGGCTTCGCCTGCTGAATGCAGGAATGGCCTCCGGTAAATGCACTACCCGGTGAGATTACTTGATGACAACGCCCCAAGGCAGTTTGCCGACATTGATGTCGCGCACCTTCACGTTTTGCACCGTATCAATGACCGACACGCTGTTCGAGCGGCCGTTGGCGACATACAACTTCTTGCCGTCGGGTGTGATTGCCATATTCCACGGGCGTTGTCCCACAGCAATGGTCGCAATGATCTTGTTATCCGCAGTATCGATGACAGAAACGCTTGCCTCGCCACCGTTTGATACATACACACGGCTGCCATCTGGATGCACCGTGACGCCATTGGCCCGCCGGCCTGCTTTGAAATGCGTGATCAGCTTGTTGGTCGCCGTGTCGATCACATAAACCTCGTCGCTGTTCTCGGTAGCCACGTAAGCGCGGCTGCTATCGGGCAAAAAGCCAATACCGCGCGGACGCGCACCCACCGACAACTGCGCCACTTGTTCGTGCGTCGTGAAGTCAATGATGTCCACCGCTTCCCCTTCTTCTGCGCTGACGAAAAGCTTCTTTCCGTCGGGACTGAAGACGGCATGTTCGGGATTGCGTCCATGAACCTTGATGGTGAAGGCCACCTTGTTGGTCTGGGTGTCAACAATTGCAACGTCGTTACTTTCTTCAATGGCCGAAGCGATCCAGCGGCCGTCGGGCGACACGTACACGCCTTCCGGCGATTCGCCGAGTGCAATGCTTGCGCCTGCTTCGCGCTTTTTCAGGTCAACCATCTGCAGCCGGTTGTTGGGCTGGTCGCTGACATAGAGCCAGTCGCCACTGATGGCCAGCCCGCGCGGCTTCTTGCCTGCAGGGATATCCGCCACCACCTGATCGCTCGCGGTGTCGATCACCGATACGGTGCCCGATCCTTCGTTGGGAACATAGGCAAAGGGTGCTGCGTCCGCCACGGCTGACCCACCTATCAACACTGCTGCGGCGAGTCTCAGTAGGTGCAAGCGATTCATCATAAAAATGTCCAGTAACGGTGTTGCTTGTTGAAAAAGGTCGTGGGTGTCACCGGCCCGGTGAGTGTTGCGGCCACATGCGAAAAAAAATGCTGTCACGATCCACCCACAAGTGTTTGAGCGCGGCAAGCACATGCACAAGCACAAGTGCAAACAGTAGCCATGAGCTCACAACATGTGTCTGGTTAAAGACCGCATACAACAACTTGTCGTCGCTGCCCCATGGCGCGAGCTTGATTGAGTTAAAGAAGTTGATGCCGAATTTGCTGAAGTTGGACGCCACATAGCCGGAGAACGGAATCACCAGCATGAACACATAGAGCAAATAATGCGTGGCTGTAGCGATCTGCTGCTGCCAGCGCGGTACAGAACTGGGCAGTGGCGGTGGTCTATGCGTCAAGCGCCAGCCTAGCCGCACCAGAATCAGCAATCCGATCAGCAGGCCGGTGCTTTTGTGCAGATTGACGAAATAGCCGCGTGCCGGAACGCCGCGCGGAATGCCACCCAGATACCAGCCGAATGCGAACTGACCCACCAGTAGAAGGGCAATCAGCCAGTGCAGCAACAGGGCAGTGCGGTTGTAACTTGTTTCCATGCGCAGGTCCTAACGCAAGCTGGCAATGTAATGCCCCAGGTTTTCAATGTCGGTTTCGCTGAGGGTTTGCGCCACGCTGGTCATATTGCCTGCATCGTTGGTGCGGGTTCGCGCCTTGAAGTCCTTCAGTTGCTTGACAACATAGTCATATTGCTGGCCTGCAACACGCGGAATCTCGTTCTGGCCCGAGAAGCCGCCAAGGTGGCACATCGCGCACAGGGTTTCATCAGCCTTGGCCTTTCCCAGTCTGACTTTTGCCTCGTTGGCCTTGAAGGTCAATGGCCTGGGCTGCTGCGCGGCAAAGAAGTTGGCGATAGCTATCATGTCCTCGCGGCTCAGGGGCGCTGCCATGGGGCTCATCACCGGATCGCTACGCCGGCCTTCCTTGAAGTCCTTGAGCTGAACGTAGATATATCGCCAGGTCTGACCCGCGAGATTAGGGAAATTTCCCGCAATCGAATTGCCGTCAGCACCGTGGCAGGCCGCGCAGACCTGGGCCTTGGCACGCCCGGCTTCAATGTCTTGGGCGCTCGCCGAGGTCAGGTATATCAGCCAAACCCCGATGCCGACCATGAGCGAGGTGGAAAATTGCTTGAGTTTCAACTTGACTCCTCGTTACACACGCAATGATCTTCCGCTGCGTTCGCCCTCATTGCTCATAAGCAACAGGTCGCTACCTGTTGCTGCACCAACGCACTGAACTCCCTACTCAATCCTGCTGGACCGAGGAGGGGGTGAAAACAGTTTGAACTACTTCTTTGGCAATGCGTAAACGAACATCGTGTTGCCACGCTTGAAATCGATCTGGGTGTTACCTCCGCAGCCCATTGCGATGTACTGGCGGTCCTTGACCGTATAGGACACCGGCATGGCGTTGGCGCCTGCCCCGCACTGGTATTCCCAGAGCAGCTTGCCGTTGCGGGCATCAAGCGCGCGGAACAGGCCGTTGCCTTCGCCGTAGAACAGCAGGTCGCCAGCCGTGGCCAGCGCACCTCCGATCAGGGGCTGTGCGGTATCAAACTTCCATGCCATCTTGCCGGTATCGACATTGACCGCTGCCACACGTCCAGACTGTTCTTCGCCTTCGATTACTTTGAAGGCGCCGCCAAGCCAGAGCTTGCCGCCAGGGTAAGCCGCTTTTTCAACGTGGTAGGTCATCGGCTGATGCAGGTTGAGTGCATAAGCCAGACGCAGCTTCTCGTTGACAGCCATCGGCGACCATTCCACGCCCCCATTGGCACCCGGCAGCATTCGCGACCCTTTTTCCGTCGGCAGCACCCACATGTTTTCCTGCGGGATCATGGCTTCAGAAAAGCGGATCAGTTTGCCGTCTTTGCGGTCATGCACGTAGATATGGCCCGTTTTGCCGCCATGAATGACTGCCGGGATCATTTTGCCGGTGCTGTCTTTCACGTCAGTCAGGATGGGCGGGCTGACCGCGTCGAGGTCCCACACGTCGTGCGCAATGTACTGTGAATGCCACTTGTACTTGCCACTGTCGAGATCCACGGCAACCAGCGAGTCGGTGTACAGGTTGTCACCGGGGCGTTCAGCGCCATACAAGTCAGGAGAGGGATTGCCCACGACAAAGAAGATAGTCCGGGTCTTCAGGTCAACGGCTGGATTCATCCATACGCCGCCGCCGAGGGTCTGGTAGAAGTTGCTGTTGCGCGCGAACTGTTCTTTCTCGGCCTTGATGTCTCTGTGCATGTTGCGGCCGGTCGCATCGTTCTCAGCCCATACACCTTCATGGCCTTGCTCGGGAATCGTATAAAAGGTCCAGAGCAGCTTGCCGTCCTTGGCATCGAAGGCCTTGACAAAGCCGCGGATGCCGTATTCCCCGCCATTGGTGCCGATCAACACCTTGCCGTCGATCACGGTAGGCGACATGGTTTCGCTGTAACCTTTTTCAGGGTCGGCAATCTCGGATTCCCACAAGAGCTTGCCGCTCTGGGCATCAAGCGCCACCAGCTTGGCATCCAGGGTGCCCATGAAGAGCTTGCCGCCTTCAATGGCGACGCCTCGGTTGTTGGGCCCGCAGCAGAAAGTGGTGAAAGGACCCATCTTGTGCTTGTAGTGCCAGAACTCCTTGCCTGTTGTGGCGTCCAGCGCATAGACATGGTTGTAAGAGGTCGTCATGTACATGACGCCGTCGACCACGATGGGCGCGGTTTCCATTGACTCGCGCACTTCGGTTTGAAAGCTGAATTCCGGCCTGAGGTTTTTGACGTTGCTCGTGTTGATCTGCCTGCCGGGGTAAAAGCGGGTCTGCGTGTAGTCGCCGTTGGTGTGCAGCCAGTCCTTGTCCTGCTTGCCTGCGTTGCTCAATTGGGCTTGCGAAACGTTGACTGTGTTGATGGCGGCGGGGCCGCTACTCTTGCCTTTTTGTCCCTGGATTTCCTGACTGTGCGCGGCACCGAAGACGCACAGCGCAAGCATCGCGGCCAGAGTCGTTTGTTGTTGTACTCCCATCATCTGTCTCCTCAGGTAAAGCCCTCAACCAAGACAGCAGTGAGACATGCGTTGGAGAAGGCAGTCATGACATGCAGCGGAACGACGCTGCCCCGGTTTATTCTTCTTGATCCTCTTTGTCCTGCTCACTGGCCCGTCAGAAATTATGTGCTTTCACCGTATTTTGGGGCGAGGGTGTTGACTCTGTTTCAGTTGTTTCAATTGTTGCAATCCCTGAAATGGAGCGCCATCACGCCCCGCCGTGTCAGCCGTTTTCGAGAAGTTTCATCACCGCTGTGAAGTTTCCGTCGCGGGCAATGTCGGCAGCCGTCTTGCCACGGTTGTCTTTCAGGCTGCGGTCCGCACCCTGATCAATGAGAAACTTCACCGTCGATTCATGCCCATAGCCGGCTGCCCACATCAGCAGCGTCTCATCGTTGTCCAGGCGTGCATTGACCTGAGCGCCGGCACGCAGTAATTCAGCCAGGCACTCTTTGCAGCCCACACCTGCGGCATATATAGCCGCATTTTTTTTGACGCGATCGATCGGGTCGGTCTTTGCGCCGGCTGCCATCAGCTTGCGAACGATTTGCACGTTGCCGCTGAATGCTGCACCCATCAACGGGGTCACGCCGGCAATGTTGGCGAGATTGACGTCAGCGCCCGCCCGTAGCAAGACATCCACCAGGGCTTCATTGCCTTTGCTTGCCGCCATATTGAGTGGCGAATCGCCGTTGCGGTCACGCGAGTTCACCGCTGCACCCTGGGTAAGCAAGGCCGCCACGCGTTCAATCCGTCCGGCCTTTGCCGACAGAACAAACTCGCCATTGATGTTGATCTGCTCCGCCCCCCTTTGCGCGAAGGCCGGCAGGCTGGCGCAGCAGGACAGCAGCAGGAATAAAAAGTATTTGAATGTGTTTGGCGTTCTCATGACAGTTCCTAAAAAAAGATGAAGGACGAGACTCTTTGGCGGGCACTCACAACAGGTTTTCTCAAAACATACCCCGCACCCCCACGAAAAAGCGTCTTCCCGGGGCTGCTTCGAAGTAGCGAGCGTTCGTGTCATTGACGATCACCGAGCCGGCGTAGTTCCTGTCGAGCAGGTTATCCAGGCGGCCATACAGCACCATCTTCACGCCGTTCATGACGAACTCCCGGCTCAGGCGCGCATTGAACACGGCGTAGCCCGGTGCCGCATCGCTGTTGAGGTCATTCACATAGGTCTTGCTTTCAACGCGCATCTCCAGTCCCGCCTTGAGCTCGGGCATCGCCTGCATCACGCTAGCCTCCACATCGGCAAAGAGGCTGTGCCGGGGTGCGCCCGGCAAGCGGTTGCCCGCCGCTACCGTGCCCTGCGCGCCGACATAGGGAGAGCTGAAGCGCGCATCGAGCAGCGTGTAGCCCATGCGCGTGGCCATGCCCGGCCAGTTCGACGACCAGGAGGCTTCAAGGCCGCGGCGGCGGGTACGGTCGGCATTCTGGAATATCGCCCGGCCGCCACTGGACTGCGACGACACGATCTCGTCCGTGCTCCTGGCCTCGAACAGCGCGGCGTCAAAGCTGTGCCGGCCGCTGCGCAGTTTCACGCCGATTTCGCCCTGCAGGCTTTTCGAGGGCTTCAGGGCAAAGTTGGGGCCGGGCGCGTTGTTGGGCCGGTAGGCGCTTTCGGCGAGGGTGGGCGTCTCAAAACCGGTGCCCAGGTTGGCATAGACATTGACCGTTTCGGCGGCATGCCAGACCAGCCCGACGACCGGACTGGTGTTGCTGTAGTCCACGCTGCCGCTGGTGCTGCTGGCGGCCGGGTTGAAGCGGTCATCGACACTGAAGCGCACCCGGCTGGCGCGCACCCCGGCAATGGCCTGCCAGTCGGGTGAAAATGTCCAGTCGATCTGGCCGAAGACATCGCTGTTGCGCGCCGTATCGTCTTCATGGCGGCGCAGCGGGCCGTCGTTGCCGCCGACATTGTCAAAGCCCTTGCGGGTCTCCCGCAGCTGGTCCGCCTCGACACCGACGGTCCAGCGCAGCGGCAGCTGATTGACCTGGGCGGCATGCGTCCAGCTGGCGCCCACGCCGCCGTACGTGCGATCAAGATTGACCACGCCATTGGCCTGAAAGGCGAGTTTTTGGTCCACCTTGCGCGCGCCGCCATAGACGCGGGCGTTCAGGGTGTCGCTGGCTGACAGCTTGTGCTCGATGAGCCCGCCGAGCTGTTGCTGCTCGATGGTCTTGCGGGTGTTGAACGCGATCGCTGCCGGGATCACCTGGCGCGGGTTCTGCGTGAACTGCGCATGCGTCAGCCCCAGCGGATCCTGGGCCAGGGGCTGGTCGAACAGGTTGACGATGCCGGTGAGGGTGGTGTCAGCCGACGGCTTGGCCACGACCTTGGCATTGAGCTGCTCGCGCCGGGCGGCGCTGTGGTCGCGAAAGCCGTCGGTGGAGTAGCGCGAGACGTCCAGCAATCCGCCCAGGGTCTCGCTGCCGCCCGCAATTGCGGCGGCGATATGGCGCTGCTGGTCCGACCCCAAGCCGGCTGAGAGGCTGTATTGCGGCTTGTCTGGCGTGACGGGCGGATCCCGGGTGAAGACCTGGAGCACGCCGCCGGCCGCATTGCCATAGAGCTGGGCCAGCGGGCCGCGCAGCAGCTCGATGCGCTTGGCCGAGGTCAGGCTTGCGGTGGCGGCCTGGCCCTGGCCGTCGGGCATGGTGGCCGGTATGCCGTCAATCAGGATGCGCACGCCGCGCACGCCGAATGTGGAGCGCGTGCCGAAGCCGCGCACCGACAGCTGCAGATCCTGGGCATAGTTCTGGCGCTCCCGGATCTGCAGGCCGGGAACAGCGCCCATTAGCTCGGACAAGTTGACCAGGGGCGACGCGGTGCGAAAGGGATCGACCTGCACTGCGTCGATGGCGCCGGGCGCATCAAACCGGCGCTGCTCGGCGCGGCTGGCGCTGATGACGACTTCTTCCAGGGCCCTGCTCGCCTCTTCCTGCGCCTGCGCTGTCGGCATGGCCATGGCCGCCGAACAAATTACGGCGCAGGCTTGCAAAAGGCCATGGTCTAAAAAGACTGGCCGGGCAGGAGCAGCACATGGGCTTTTTGAGCAGAAATTGGACATGGTATTCGCACCGCTCTCTGAAAATTACACCGCTGTCTTGCTGAAGTCCACGCTTGAGCCGTCAGCCCAACATGGCCAATGTTGGATATTTTTACTGCTTTCACGGGTTGGGGCCAACATTTGCATCATCTCCGGCTCATTCGGCAACAAGCTTGCAGCTGTTTGTAGCGACTACTGCCTGCCTGTCAGTTGATAATTCTCAATGCAGCCTGTTTGCGGACAGCCTTGTCAGCTGCCTTAACTTTGACGGTGCGCTCAACGCCAGCGCATAAACTCCTGCCGTGTCACTTTTCAAATCCGCCTCCACCGTTTCCCTGTTCACATTGCTTTCCCGAATCACCGGCCTGGTGCGGGAGTTGCTGATTGCATCTTCTTTTGGCGCCAGCGCCATGACGGATGCCTTCAATGTGGCCTTCAGAATTCCCAACCTGTTTCGCCGCCTGTTCGCCGAGGGGGCATTCAGCCAGGCCTTTGTGCCCGTGCTGGCCGCCAACAAGGCGCAACACGGCGAGGCGGCCACCAAGCTGCTGATTGACCGGGTGGCCACGCTGCTGACCTGGATACTGCTGCTGACCTGCCTCCTTGGCGTGGCGGCCGCGCCGTTGCTGGTCTGGGCCATGGCCAGCGGTCTGCAGCAAGAGCCCCGCGGCTATGCCGCGGCCGTGTTCATGACGCGCTGGATGTTCCCCTACATTGCCTTCATGTCGCTGGTGGCGCTGTCGTCGGGCGTGCTCAACACCTGGCGGCGATTTGCCGTGCCGGCTGCGACGCCCGTGCTGCTGAATGTGTCGATGATTGGCGCGGCCTGGCTGGGCGCTCCCTGGTTCAAGACGATGGGCATTGAACCGGTCTACGCCCTGGGCGTAGGTGTGATGCTGGGCGGTGTGCTGCAGCTGGGCGTGCAGGTGCCTGCGCTGCTGCGGCTCGGCCTGCTGCCAAGAATTGGATTCAATTGGACGCTTGCCAAGGAAGCGTGGGCGGATCCAGCTACTAAAAACATAGCAAGACTGATGGTGCCTGCCTTGCTGGGCGTCAGCGTCGCGCAAATCTCCCTGCTCATCAACACCCAGATAGCGTCGCACCTGGCTCCCGGCAGCGTCAGCTGGCTGACCTACGCCGACCGGCTGATGGAGTTCCCGACCGCCATGCTGGGCGTTGCTATCGGCGTCGTGCTCACCCCGCAGCTGGCAGCCGCCAAGGGCGCGGGCGACGCCGCCAGATACTCGGCCATGCTGGACTGGGGCCTGCGCATTGTCGTGCTGCTTGCGGTACCCTGCGCTGTTGCGCTGCTGACTTTCGCCCAGCCGCTGGTGGCAACGCTTTACCACTACGGCGCTTTCTCCGACCGCGACGTGCAGCAGACCACGGGCGCGCTGATGGGCTACGGCGCTGGCCTGCTCGGGCTGGTCGCCATCAAGGTGCTGGCACCGGGCTTTTATGCCAGCCAGGACATCCGGACACCGGTGAAGATTGCCGTGGTGGTGCTGGTGATTACCCAGCTGCTCAATCTGGCCTTTGTGCCTTATTTTCAGCATGCCGGGCTGGCGCTCGCCATCGGTATCGGCGCTCTTATCAATGCGGCGTGCCTGCTGGTCGGCCTGATCAGGCGCGGCAGTTACTCGCCTGCACCCGGCTGGGGCGTGTTTTCGCTGCAGGTCCTGGCGGCCAGCGCCTTGCTGGCGGTGTTTTTGCTGTGGGCCGCCGGGGCCGTGAGCTGGACTGGCCTGAAACACCTTTATTTCCAGAGAATAGGGCTGCTTTCCCTTGTTCTTCTTGCATCCGCAGCTATTTATTTTATAGCGCTTCGGGTCTCGGGTCTGAAGCTGCGTCAGCTGTTTCGGCGCTGATGGTTGTGCCGAATTTGCCCGGAATTGATTAAACTCATGTCGGGATGCATTTCCCGATTCACAAGTTGGGCCGGTTTGTGCGAAAGTAGCGTCATGCAACTAAATCTGGCCGTACCGTCTCCGCTGCAGTATTTTTCGAGTCTGGTGCAAAGTGACGCGCATTTTCCTTTGCTGGAAGCTGCCATCAGCCTGGCCCAGGATGAGTACCCGGACCTGGACGTTGAGCAGGTGCTCGGCGATGTGGATCAACTGCTGGCTCGTCTCAAGCGCCGCCTGCCCGGCGACGCACCCGAGCTGCAGCGCCTGCGCGGCCTGAACCAGTTCTTCTTTCGGGATATGGGCTTCGGCGGCAACATCAATGACTACTACGACCCGGACAACAGCTATCTGAACACGGTACTGCGTACCCGCCGCGGCATTCCCATCACGCTGGCAGTCCTGTGGCTGGAATTGGCGGTGGGCTTGGGCCTGAACGCGCGGGGCGTGGCTTTTCCCGGTCACTTCATGGTCAAGGTCAACCTGCCCAAGGGGCAGGTGCTGATCGATCCTTTCAGCGGCCAGTCCTTGAGCCGTGAAGAACTGGCCGAGCGGCTGGAGCCCTTCAGGCAGCGCAGCGATGCAAGCGATGACTTTGAGGTGCCGATGGGCTTGTATCTGCAGTCAACCCCTCCGCGCGAGATCATCAGCCGCATGCTGCGCAATCTGCAGGAAATTCATAAAACCCAGGAAGACTGGCCGCGCCTGATTGCGGTGCAGGACCGCCTGATTGTGTTGCAGCCCGATGCCTGGACCGAGTACCGCGAGCGCGGGCTGGCTTGGGCGGCGCAGGGCGACGTGGCTTATGCGGTGACCGATCTGGAGACCTACCTCGCGCATGCCGAGGATGCGCTGGACCTTGACGCCATCGCCGAGCGGCTGGCCGAGTTGCGCCAAGCCAATAATTAGCGGTTGTTGCACTGCTAACTCGAAGCCGCCCATTAAGGATGGGTGCTGAAAGCTATTGTTTTAGTAGCAAAAAAGAATGGCTCAGCGGGTGGTTTTCGCGTCTCCAGATCATTTGGAGCATGCGCTCATCGCTGGACGCGAGGACCGCGCCAGCGCCACAGCAGCGCCAGCGCCACCAAGCTGAAAGCGGCGCCTGCGATAAAGGTCATGGGTGCGCCCAACCGGTCCCATAGAACGCCAGCCACTGTGCTTGCCAGCAGCATCGCCAGACCGCTCATCAGGTTGAAAAAGCCATAAGCCGTGCCGCGCAGATCAGGCGGCGCGGTGTCGGCCACCATGGTGGCGAGCAAGCCCTGAGTCATCGCCATATGAAGTCCCCATAACGCGATGCCGGCCGATACCCAGGTCCAGTGACTGCTGTAAGCCAGCGCCACATCGGCGGCGATCAGCACCAACAGACCCCAGGCCAGCAGCGTCGTGTGGCTGACGGCATCCGAGAGTTTTCCAAAAGGGTAAGCGCCCAGGGCATAGACCAGGTTCATGCCTATCAGCGCCAGCGGCGTGTAAGCGACTGGCAGGCCACCCTGCAGCGCGCGCAGCAATAAAAAAGCCTCGCTGAAGCGGGCCAGCGTGAACACCGCGCCAATGGCCACCACGCGCCAGTAGGGCGCGCTCAAGCGGCGCAGATTGGCTTTGCTGATGGGGTTGTGCGCAAGCGTCTTGTGGGTGGCCGCAGGCTCCTGCACACCCAGCAGCAGCAGAGCCACAGCCAGGAACCCAGGAATCATCGCGACCCAGAAAATGGCCCGGAAGTCATTGGCCCAGAGCAGCATCAGGCCCATGGCGACCAGCGGGCCGACGAAGGCGCCCACGGTGTCCAGCGACTGACGCAGGCCGAATGCCGCGCCGCGCATGCCGGGCGGGGCGAGGTCGGCCACCAGCGCATCGCGCGGTGCTCCGCGTATGCCTTTGCCAACGCGGTCAATCAGGCGGGCCGCAAGCACCATGCCCGACGTTGTCGCCAGCGCAAACAGGGGCTTGGAAAACGCGCCCAGTCCGTAGCCCAGCACCGCCAGGGGCTTGCGCTTGCCCCAATAATCGCTGAGCACGCCGGAAAACACCTTGACAATGAGTGCCGTGGCTTCGGCAAAGCCTTCAATCAACCCAACGGCCCACATGCTGGTGCCCAGCACCGTCACCATGAACACGGGCAGCAGGCTATGGATCATCTCGGAAGAGATGTCCATCAGCAGGCTGACAAAACCCAGTGCCCAGATGGCGGCGGGCAAGCGCCTTGGTGCGCTGCTGGACGAAGCCGGCCCTGGCATGGTGCTATCGGAGTTTTTCGGCTGGTCAGCCGACGATGACAGCGGCGCCTTCGCCCCGTGCCGCAATCATGCCAATCTCGAATACCTGTTCACCGGCCTCGCGCAATGTGGCAGCCGTTGCCTGGGCATGGGCAGCATCCACCACCACCACCATGCCGATGCCGTTGTTGAAGGTGCGGTTCATCTCGATATCGTCGATGCCGGCAGTTTTTTGCAGCCAGGCAAACAGTTCGGTCTGGGGCCAGCTGCCTTTTTTGAGATGTGCAGCCGTGCCTTCGGGCAGCACGCGCGGAATGTTTTCCAGCAAACCGCCACCCGTGATGTGGGCTAGCGCCTTGATGGGGTGAGCTGCGAGGGCCGCCAGCACGTTCTTGACATACAGGCGGGTCGGCTCCATCAGCGCCTGCTTGAACGCTTTACCGTCCAGCGTGGCGGGCAAGTCGGCGCCGGCACGTTCGATGCACTTGCGGACCAGGCTGAAACCGTTGGAATGCACGCCGCTGCTGGCCAGGCCCAGCACCACATCGCCGGAGACAACGTCTTTGCCGGTCAGGATTTTTGATTTTTCCACCGCACCTACGGCAAAGCCGGCCAGGTCGTATTCGCCAGCGGGGTACATGCCGGGCATTTCGGCGGTTTCGCCGCCAATGAGCGCGCAGCCGCTCAGCTCGCAGCCTTTGGCGATGCCGCCAACCACGGCTGCGGCCGTGTCCACATCAAGCTTGCCGCAGGCGAAGTAGTCCAGAAAGAACAGCGGCTCGGCGCCCTGCACCAGCACGTCGTTGACGCTCATGGCGACCAGGTCAATGCCTACGGTGTCATGCATATTCCACTCGAACGCCAGCCTGAGCTTGGTACCCACGCCGTCGGTTCCGCTGACCAGCACGGGTTCTTTGTAGCGCTTGGGCACTTCAAACAGTGCGCCAAAGCCGCCGATGCCGGCCAGCACGCCTTCGCGCATGGTCTTTTTGGCCAGCGGCTTGATGCGTTCAACCAGGGCATCGCCCGCGTCGATGTCAACGCCGGCGTCTTTGTAGGAGAGGGGAGAGGTGGTCATGGTGTCGGGTTTTAGTACGGTGGGGGTGCGGTCTGGTGGGCGGGTTGCGGTCTGGAGCTGCGCTGCAAGCCCGATAGAATTCAGCCTGAGATTCTAAAGGCTCTCCACCCGGAGACCTCTGCGCGGCTTTGTCCGGCAATCTCACCTCAAGGCTTTATGCAACTTACTTCTACCCAAAAACGCACCGCGACCTGGTGCCTGATCGCCGCGCTGCTGGTGCTGGCGCTGTGGTTTCTGGGACCGGTGCTGACGCCTTTTGTGGTGGCGGCCGTGCTGGCTTATGTGCTGACGCCATTGGTGAACAGACTCGATGACATGCTGGGCGGAAAAATGCCCCGCCTGCTGGCTGTGCTGATTGTTGAGATACTGTTCATCCTGATTCTGCTGTCCATCATGCTGCTGGTGGTGCCGATCTTTGCCAAGGAACTGCCTTTGCTCCGGGAGCAGCTGCCGGTACTGGCCGAACGTCTCAACAAGTCGCTGAGCCCGTGGCTGGCGCAGTTTGGCATCAAGGTGGCACTGGACGTCGCCAGCATCAAGGCTTTTATCCTCAAGTACCTCAATACCAATTGGGAAGAAACTGTGGGCTCGGTCCTGTCCTCGCTGAAGCTCGGAGGAAGCGTCGTGCTGACCATTGCCGGCAATCTGGTGCTGGTTCCTGTGGCGCTGTTTTTCCTGCTCAAGGACTGGGACCGCTTTGTCGCCGTTCTGATGGACCTCGTGCCGCCGAAACTGCGCGCTTCGTTTGACAGCTTCATGCAGGAGGCTGACACGGTGCTGGGCCAGTACCTGCGCGGCCAGCTTTTGGTGATGGGGGTGCTGGCGGTCTATTTCAGTGTGGCGCTCACGCTGTTCGGATTTGACCTGGCCGTGCCGGTCGGCGTGTTTACCGGACTGGCCTTCTTTATTCCTTACCTGGGCTTTGGCCTGGGCCTGATGCTGGCGATTCTGGCCGGGATCCTGCAGTTCGGCGGCCTGTACGGCCTGCTGGTTGTGGCCGGCGTGTACGGGGCCGGGCAGATGGGCGAGAGTTTTTACCTGACGCCGCGCCTGGTCGGCGAGCGCATCGGCCTGCATCCGCTGATGGTTATTTTTGCCCTGCTGGCTTTCGGGCAGCTGTTCGGCTTTCTTGGCGTCCTGATTGCGTTGCCCACCAGCGCAGTGCTGCTGGTCGCCATTCGTCGCTTGCGGGTCAGCTACATGGCCAGCAGGCTGTACCAGGGGTGAGCGCGCCATGGCAGAAATGAAACAACTCGCACTGGATATCGGACTGGCATCCGACCCCACATTTGCCAATTTTTTTAGCGGCCCGAATGAGGAGACGGTGCGGCAGCTCGAACTGTGGGCGGAGAGCCCCCTGCACTCGCCGGTACCGACTTACCTGTGGGGGGATGAAGCCAGTGGCAAGACCCACTTGCTCAAGGCCGTGAGCCAGGCCCTGCGCGGGCAGGGCGCATCCAGTGGCTGGATGGACGCATCCATGCTGGAGCCGCCCGAGTTCAATGAGTCCTGGTCGGCCGTCATCATGGACGACTGCCACCTCTATACGGCGGTGCAGCAGCGGGCCGCCTTTAACTGGTTTGTCAATGCGCTGAGCACGGAAGACGGTCATCCGCGCTGGGTGCTGGCGGCCGGCAATGTGCCGCCGGCGGATCTTCCCTTGCGCGAGGACTTGCGCACCCGCCTGGGCTGGGGCCATGTTTTCGCACTGCAGGCCCTCACCGATGCGCAGCGGCGCGCCGTGATCAGGCAGGAAGCTGATGCACGCGGCTTTTTCCTGAGCGAAGAGGTGATGGGTTTCATGCTGACGCGCTTTTCCCGGGATCTCGGCAGCCTCATGCAGCTGCTCGACAAACTGGACAGCTACGCGCTGCAAACCAAGCGGGCCATCACAATACCGCTGATCAAATCCATGCTGGAGAGTGAATGACAATTCAAGCCAAAGCTGCTGCGGCGGCAAGTTCGAATGCGGTAGCGAAGTCCGCAAAACAGGGGGCGGCGGTGCGCCGGATTGCCTTGTTTGACCTGGACCACACCTTGATTCCCATCGACTCTGATTACGAATGGGGAGAATTCACCATCGCGCTGGGTTGGTGCGACGCGACCGAGTTCAAGCGCCGAAATGCCGAATTTTTTGCGCAGTACCGCGCCGGAACGCTCGATGTTCATGACTACGTGCGCTTTGCCACGCAGGCCATCCGGGAGCAGGGTGCTGTAAAATCAGTAGCAGCTCACGCCCGTTTCATGGGCGAGGTGGTGCAAAAAGCCATTACAAAAAAGGCCAGGGAACTGGTTGAGCAACATCGGGTGGCTGGCGACGAGCTGGTGATTGTGACGGCCACCAATGAATTTGTGACCCGCCCAATTGCCGACGCTTTTGGCGTGCAGGAACTGATCGCGGTGGAACTCGAGCGTGATGCGCAGGGCTGGCTCATGGGGGAAATCAGGGGCATTCCGTCCTTCCGGGAGGGCAAGGTCACCCGGGTGGAACAATGGCTGGCGGCCCGTAACCTGGGCTGGGGTGATGTGGAAACCACGTTTTACACCGACTCCATGAACGATCTGGCGCTGCTTGAGAAGGCGACTTGGCCGGTCGCCACCAACCCGGACGAGCGCCTGCGCGCGCTGGCCATAGAGCGCGGATGGCGCATACTTGACCTGTTTTAGTCAGGCGGAGAATGTTTGCGGCTATACGCGGCGGTCTTTTTCGCCCAAATTGGATGGGGACAGAGCTTGCTCTTTCGCAGTTGCGGTCTTTCCCGCAAATTTTAAAAATTTCATGATCAAAAAATTTATCGACAAGCTGTTTGGCAAATCAGACAGCGACGCCGCCGGCTCGAAGCGGGTCAAAAAGTCCCCCTTTGGCAAACGTCACGACATTGAGGTCAAAGACCACGGCATCAATCCCAAGCTGGTCGATGACCGCGCCATGGATGTGGTGCATACGCTCAAGGACGCGGGTTTTCAAGCCTATATCGTGGGCGGTGCCGTGCGCGATTTGCTGGTTGGCCTGCGTCCCAAGGACTTTGACGTTGCCACTGACGCCACCCCCGAGGAGGTCAAAAGCCTGTTCCGCCGGGCATTCATCATTGGCAGGCGCTTTCGCATCGTTCACGTCATCTACGGCCGCGGCCGCGAGCATGAGGTGATTGAGGTATCGACCTTTCGCGCCCACCTGGACAGCAGCCTGGCCGAGCAGGTCGGCGGCAATGAGCGCACCAGCAAAAGCCAGCTTGCCGGCATGAAGCATGCCGTCGATGCGTCGGGCCGGGTGCTGCGCGACAACGTATGGGGTCCGATGGAAGAGGATGCCGCACGGCGCGACTTCACCATCAACGCCATGTACTACGACCCCGAAACGCAGATTGTGGTTGATTACCACAACGGCATTGCCGATTCGAAGAAAAGAATCGTTCGCATGATCGGCAACCCGGCGCTGCGTTACCGCGAGGACCCGGTGCGCATCATTCGCGCCGTGCGTTTTGCCGCCAAGCTCAATGCGCTGGGTTTCAAGTTTGAGGAAAAAACCGCAGCGCCGCTGCGCGAGATGCGCGGCCTGCTGGCCGACGTGCCGCAGTCGCGCCTGTTTGATGAAATGCTGAAATTGCTGCAGACCGGCCATGCGCTGGCCAGCATTGAGCAACTCAAGACACTGGGCCTGGGCACCGGAATTTATCCGCTGCTCGATGTGGTGGTCGAAATGGCCGATGACCCCTTCCTTAAGCTGGCGCTGCAGGATACCGACCGCCGGGTGGATGAAGGCAAGCCGGTCGCGCCCAGCTTTTTGCTGTCCTGCGTGCTGTGGTCCGATGTGCGCCATGGCTGGGATCAGCGCCGCCATCGCGGTGAGCCTGCCATGCCAGCGTTGCAGGACGCGATTGACGAGGCTTTCAACGCCAGGATTGGCGACGTTTCCGGTCGCGGCAAGCTGGGCACGGACATGCGCGAGATCTGGACCATGCAGCCGCGCTTCGAAAAGCGCGTGGGCAGCTCGCCTTACTCGCTGCTGGAGCAGCCGCGCTTTCGCGCCGGGTTTGACTTTTTGCGTCTGCGCGGACAGACCGGCGAGATCGATCCTGCGCTGGCCGAGTGGTGGGAAAAATTCAGCACGGCCTACGACGACGAACGTCATGCCATGATTGAAGCCGTGCGCGAAGCGCAGATGAAAAAGCCCCAGACGCCGCGCGTTCGGGTCAAGCGGGTCGATGCCGAGGAGGCCAGCCCGAGCGGTTTGGCACCGGTCAGATCGTCCAGCGCCAGCCGTTCCGCTCCTGAGGCCGCGGAGCCGTCTCTGGAAGAAGGCGATGCGGTTCCGGCCAAAAAACGCCGTCGCCGCCGCAAGCCCACCGGCCGGGCGAATGCCGGGACGGCGGAAGGTGGAGAGGGCGGTGAAGCGTCTGTGTCCCGTTCTCCTTCAATGGGTTCCGATACCTGAGAGGACACCACGCCATGCGCCCGGAGGAGCTGCAAAAAGGAGCTGAATCCGGGCGTGACCCGGTGACCGCCTATGTTGCCCTGGGGGCCAACCTCGGCGACGCTGCGGCAGCGCTGCGGCAGGCTGTCACAGCCCTGAACCGCTTGCCGCGGACGCAAGTGCGGCAAGCTTCCAGCGTCTACAGAACTGCGCCGCTGGATACTGATTCGGGCAGTGAGTCCCTTGCGCCGGGTTCCGACTACTTCAATGCCGTGGTGGCGCTGGAGACTGGTTTGAGCGCGCCCGCGCTGCTCGATCAGCTGCAGCAGCTGGAGTTGCAGGCCGGGCGCGAAAGGCCCTACCGCAATGCACCGCGCACGCTGGACCTGGATCTGCTGCTATACGGCAGCGCGCACATCGAGTCGGCCCGGTTATTGGTGCCGCATCCGCGCATGAGGCAGCGGGCATTTGTGCTGGTGCCACTGGCTGAAATTGCGCCCGACAAAGTGAGCGCTGAGCAGCTCAATGCGGTTCAGCATCAGGTCATAGTGCGGCTCGGCGCGCTGGCGGTTTAGGGCGCCAGGCGCTCACGCAGCCAGCTGGCATCGTCCTGCAGTGTGTAGCGCAGGCGGTCATGCAGCCGGCTTTTCCGGCCTTGCCAGAATTGCCAGTTGTCGGGCTTGAGGCGGTAGCCGCCCCAGTGCGGCGGGCGTGGGGGCTGCAACAGAAATTTGGCGCCATACTTGGCGGCATTGGCCAGCAGCACGCCGCGGCTGGCGATCACTTCACTTTGCGGACTGGCCCACGCACCAATGCGGGAATCCAGCGGCCGGCTGTGGAAATAGGCGTCGCTTTCTTCCGCCGAAACCTTTTCAACCAAGCCCTCTATGCGCACCACGCGCTCCAGCTCGACCCAGTGAAACTGCAGCGCAGCATAGGGGTTGCCGGCCAGCTCGATGCCCTTGCGGCTGCCGTAATTGCTGTACCAGACGATGCCTTGCTGATCGAAACCCTTGATCAGCACGACGCGGGTGGAGGGGCGCAGGTTGCTGGCCACCGTGGCCACCGTCATGGCATTGGGTTCCGGCAGCTG
The DNA here is from genome assembly GCA_963793855.1 of uncultured beta proteobacterium. GTDB lineage: Bacteria > Pseudomonadota > Gammaproteobacteria > Burkholderiales > Burkholderiaceae_C > Polaromonas. The sequence continues at coordinate 959,485 of CAWCBL010000001.1, read as the reverse complement.
CGCCGCGATGGCTTCGCTGAGCCACTGCTCAAATTGATGCAGAGGGTCGGCGTGCGAGGCGTCTTCATTGAGTTCGGCGCGCTCGTAGCTTTTGCGGAGATCGGCAATGGAGGTGTGGCTGGCAGACATGCTCAAAGTATAAAGTCAGGCCAGCAGCGCTTGCTGGCCGTGCCGCAAGAAGCCGGGCCTGGATTTGCTCAGTCCCGAACAACCACGGCGCACGCCAGCCGGGGGCCGGAGTTGCCGGTGGGCTGGGTGGTGTAATCGTCCGGATCACGATGCACTATCACTGCCCGGCCCACGATGTCGCTGACGCCGCTACCTACCGTAATGGCCTGAGAGGTAAAGCTGAACGTCGCAACACCACTGGCATCCGCTTTCAGGCTTGGCAAGTCGCCCGCATGGTGGTTCATGTCGGCCTGGCTGCCGTGGGGCTTGCTGCCAGGGTTGAAATGGCCGCCAGCGCTCATCCCGTCTGCGCTTGAGCAGTCGCCTTTTTCATGCAAATGAAAGCCATGCTCGGCATTCGCCTTGAGTCCGCGCACTGTGCCTGAAACCGTCACCTTGTCACCGGTCTGGACAAAGTTGACGGTGCCGGTCGCGGTGCTGCCGCTTATGCTTTGTAGTTGAGCAACGGCCCGTGGGCCGCTGCCTGTTGATGCGCAGGCGGTCAGTGCAAGCGTGCAGGCAAGCAGAGCGAAGTGGCGTGTCATGGGGTCTCCGGGTATTGGCGATGGAGGATGAACTTTAGGGGAAATCGCTTTGACTGACAAGCGCAGCGCCAGGCCGTATTTGTCAGCGCTTGACCAGTGTTAGCAATTTTCCGAGCGCCTGATCGTCAATGCCCAGGGTACGCAGTTTGTCGTAGGTCAGCTGGGCATACTCGCGCGTCGTGCCATAGCGTCCGCTGGAGCTTGAAAAAATCTGCCGGTAGTGATCTTCGCTGAGCACGCCGGTGTGGCTGGGACTATGTTTGGAAAGCGTGAAGGCCAGCGCCCTTACGTCGCCTTGCGCGGTGCGACAACGCAGCCACTTCGGGTCGTATACGCCGTTGGGCATTTCCCGGTCCCAGAGGGCGGGAAGGGACTCGGCCACACGGTCCTGCGGCAGGCGAAATGCAACGCCCTTGCAGCTGCCGCCGGGTAGCAGGCCGAACACCAGGCCGGGAAGCGCAGGCGTACCGCGGTTCAGGTGGCTCCACATCTTCAGCGCACGATGGTAGCCATGCAGGGAGGCAAAACGCTCTTCCGAAAACTCGAATTCGGGTCGCCAGATCAGCGAAGCATAGGCAAAAATCCACAGGTCGCTCTGGCCGCCCCATTCGTGCATGAAAGTCCTGAGCATCGCGGCCGGGTCGCGGCTGCAAGCGGATCCGAAAGATGGGTTTTCTGGCGTCTGCACAGCCCCACTTTACAATAAGGCAAATTTTCTTTAAAGGGAGTCAGTGATGTTTTCTCAGGATGATGACAGCCAGCAACGCGTGGCCTTGTTTCTTGTTTTTGGACTGGTTGCACTGGTCGTTGCCTCGGTGCTCGTTTTTGGCGTTTATAAGCGGGGCTCCTTTGTCAAAGCCGGAGGCGCTGCCGCGCCAGCGGCCCAGGTAACAGCGCCGGCAAGCCCTGTATCGTCGTCAGCACCAGCCAGCGTTGCGCAAGCCGCTTCGGATGCGGCCAGCGTCAAGGTTGAGCAAGGCGTGGTGAAGTTTTACTTCGCCTCCGGCAAGGCAGACCTTGCAGCGGGCGCCAGCGAAGCATTGGTCGATGTGGTCAAAGGTGCCCAGGCTGGCCGCAAGCTGGTGATCTCGGGCTTTCATGACGCCACTGGTGATGCAGCCCAAAATGCCGAGCTGGCCAAGCGGCGTGCCCTGGCGGTGCGTGACGCTCTGAAGGCTGCCGGCGTTGCCGACGCGCAGATCGAACTGAAAAAACCAGAGCAGGTAACCGGTAGCGGCAGTGACGCCGAGGCTCGCCGCGTCGAAATCAGCCTTCAATAAATACGGCATGGCCAGCCTTGGGGCTTGGCCAGGCGAAAAAAACTCGCAGCGTGCTGAGCCCTGCGGGTTTTTTTGTGTCCCTTTCTTGCCCTGCTCGTTGCCTCGTTTGGTAACCGCAAAGTAACCATGACAGCGCAAAAATAGCCTTGGCCCGGTTACCATGACGTAAGTAATAAAGTTACATCACCATCGTGGCATGACTCGATTTAAAGGTGCACAGCATGGCTCTTCATTCCGCAATTTCAGACATCACGGCCCGCATCGCCGAGCGCAGCCGCCCGACGCGCAGCGCCTATCTCGCCCAATTGCAGGCAGACAGCACGCGCGAGCCCAGCATGGACCGGATGGGCTGCGCCAACATTGCGCATGCGGTGGCCGGCATGCCGCTGGATGACCGTTTCAAGGTCGTCGTCGAGCGCAAGCCCAACATCGGCATCGTCACTGCCTACAACGACATGCTGTCGGCGCACACGCCGCTGCAAAGCTACCCTGCGCTGATCAAGGACGAGGCGCGCAGGCACGGCGCCACGGCGCAGGTGGCAGGCGGCGTGCCGGCCATGTGCGATGGCGTGACGCAGGGCACCAGCGGCATGGAGCTGAGTCTTTTCAGCCGCGACGTGATTGCCATGGGCACAGCGGTGGCCTTGTCGCATGACATGTTTGATGCGGTGCTGATGCTCGGCGTGTGCGACAAGATCGTGCCCGGCCTGCTGATTGGTGCGCTGCAGTTCGGGCATTTGCCGACGGTGTTTGTGCCTGCCGGCCCCATGCCCTCAGGCCTGCCGAACAAGGAAAAGGCCAGGATTCGCGAACAGGCTGCCCAGGGGCTGGTCGGGCGTGAGGGCCTGCTGGTGGCCGAGCTCCAGTCCTATCACAGCCCAGGAACCTGCACGTTTTACGGCACGGCCAACAGCAACCAGATGCTGATGGAAGCCATGGGGCTGCATGTGCCGGGCACGGCGTTTGTCGCGCCCGGCGGTGCGCTTCGCGACGAACTCACGCGCGAGGCCGCGCGTACCGCCCTGGGCATCATCAAGTCAAAGCGCTTTGCGCCGATTGGCCAGATCGTCGATGAGCGGGCCATCGTCAACGCCATGGTGGCCCTGCTGGCCACGGGCGGCTCGACCAATCACCTGATTCACTGGGTCGCGGTGGCGCATTCTGCAGGCATCGTGATTGACTGGAATGACTTTTCAGCCCTTTCTGACGTCGTGCCCTTGCTGACGCATGTCTACCCCAACGGCAGCGCCGATGTAAACCAGTTTCAGGCCGCAGGCGGCACCGGGCTGGTAATACGCGAATTGCTGGATGGCGGCTTCATGCACGAAGATGTGTTGACGGTGCGGGATGGCGGCATCCGCGAATACACCCGGGAGCCGGCTCTGGACGGCGCATCGCTGGCCTGGATTGATGCGGGCGAGTCAAAAGACGAAACGATTGTGCGACCCGTCGCCAGGCCCTTCAGTCCCACCGGCGGGCTCAAGCTGCTGCAGGGCAACCTGGGCCGCAGCGTCATCAAGGTGTCTGCCGTGCCCGATGACCGTCATGTGGTTGAAGCGCCGGCCCGGGTGTTCGATTCGCAGGAGGCTTTGCAGCTAGCCTTCAATGCCGGCGATCTGGCGCGAGACGTGGTGTGCGTGGTGCGCTGGCAGGGCCCGCAGGCCAACGGCATGCCTGAGCTGCACAAGCTCACGCCACCGCTGGCGGTGTTGCAGGGCAAGGGATTCAAGGTGGCGCTGGTGACCGATGGCCGCATGAGTGGCGCATCGGGCAAGGTGCCCGCCGCCATCCATGTCTCGCCCGAAGCCGCTGCCGGCGGCCCGCTGGCCAAGGTGCGCGACGGCGACGTGATCCGCGTCGATGCGCTCACGGGCAAGTTGCAGGTGTTGGTGGCTGAGGCCGAGTGGGCTGCGCGGCCCGTCAGCGTCATGCCGGCTGACTTGCGTCGGCGCAACGGCATTGGCATGGGTCGGGGATTGTTTGCCGGCATGCGCGAGCGCGCGCTGACGGCTGAAGAGGGGGCTTTATCGTGGGTATGAATATGGAAATGAATGTGAATTTTGCTGGAAGGCCGGACATCAGCGGCAAACTGACCGCCTTGCAGGTGATGCTGGATGCACCGGTGATCCCCGTGATTGTGCTGAACGACGTCGGGCAGGCCGTGCTGTTGGCGCGCGCCCTCGTGGCCGGTGGCATCCGCATGCTCGAAGTGACCTTGCGCACGCCGCAGGCGCTGGCCTGCATTGAAGCCATTGCGCGCGAAGTGCCAGAGGCCGTGGCTGGCGCCGGCACGGTGCGCAGCGCCGCCGACGCGCAGGCCTGCGCCATGGCTGGCGCCCGCTTTGCCGTGAGTCCGGGCTACACCCATGCCGTGGGGCAGGCTTGTCGGGATGCCGGCTTGCCCTTGTTGCCCGGCGTAGCCACCGGAAGCGAAATCATGATGGCGCAGGAAGATGGCCTCACGGAGCTCAAGTTTTTCCCCGCCATGCAGGCCGGAGGCCCGGCCATGCTCAAGGCTTGGGGCGGGCCGTTTGGCGACGTGCGGTTTTGCCCCACGGGCGGCGTTTCCGTGGCCAATGCGGCGGAGTTTTTGGCGCTGTCCAACGTGGTCTGCGTTGGCGGCTCCTGGCTCACGCCGGCTGAGGCGGTGGCGCGTAGCGACTGGGCGCAGGTGACTGCGCTGGCCAGGCAGGCCACCCAGTTGGCGCGCAAGACCGCCTGAGCCGCTGGCCAGCTCCTCGGGCTGGTTTTGTAGCGAAATATGCCTCTAGCCCAGGCGGTATGTGTGCAGATTGCTATTTAAAATATAGCAAACCTGTGCCCGCACTTTGCGTGCTTAACGCAGTCCGCCACCGCTGGCGCCCTCGGCGCGCTGGATCAATTCAATCTTGTAGCCGTCGGGATCGGTCACAAAGGCAATCACTGTGCTGCCGCCCTTGACTGGGCCGGCTTCTCGCGTGACATTGCCGCCAGCGGCCCTGATTTTTTCGCAGGCCGCGTAGGCGTCGGGTACGCCAAGCGCGATGTGGCCATAGGCCGTGCCGAGCTCGTAGCTTTCGGTTCCCCAGTTGTAGGTCAGCTCGATTTCGGCTTGTGCCGGGTTGCCTTCGTAACCGACGAAGGCCAGCGAGTATTTGTATTCCGGGTTTTCAGAAGTGCGCAGCAATTGCATGCCCAGCACCTGGGTGTAGAAGTCGACGGAGCGCTGGAGATTGCCAACGCGCAGCATGGTGTGGAGGAGTCGCATCGTGGATTCGCCTGGTAGTGGATTTGGGGGAGGGCTGATTGTCGCCAAACTTGCCGGAGCGGTGGCTTGCCGGGGTTAATTCGGCGGCGTGAAGGCGGCGCGTGCTGCCAGCGCTGCCTGGCGGCTGGCACAGCCTTCCAGATGGTCATTTACCAGGCCCATGGCCTGCATGAAGGCATACATCGTGGTGGGTCCCACAAATGTCCAGCCGCGTTTCTTGAGATCTTTGGACAGGGCCACCGAGGCCGGTGAGGTTGGCATGGCCCTGACGGCCTCATGCGTAATGCGCTCAGGCCGCTTCGCAGCATCGGCCTCAAACTGCCAGACAAAAGCGCCGAGTGAGCCGAACTCCCGTCGCAATTCGAGCACGTGCTGGGCATTGTTGATGGTCGATGCAATCTTGCCTGCGTGTCGTACGATGCCGGCATCGCCCAGCAGTCGCGTGACGTCGTGCGCGTCAAAACGGGCGACCTGTTCGGCATCGAAGTTGGCGAAGGCGCTACGAAATGCCTCGCGTTTATTCAGAATAGTCAACCAGCTCAGGCCGGCCTGAAAACCCTCCAGGCAAATTTTCTCGAACAGCCTGCGCTCATCGGCCACCGGGAAGCCCCACTCCGTGTCGTGGTAATGGCGATAGAGGGGCGTGGCCTGGCACCAGGCGCAGCGGGTAATGCAAGCGCTGTCCGTGAAAAGGCCTGTTGGTGCAGTGAGTGGGTCGACTTTCGCGTCGGCGCCCGATGTGGTGTCGGAAGGCATGGGGAATTTTAGGCATTGGCGCTGGGGAATGCGCAAAAAAACTGCCGGGAAGGTTCGTCGCGCGCCGGCTTGAGTGCAAGCTGCCGCCCTCAGCATGAGGCCCCGGTCGCGGGCACGAAGTGACAGAGCTGAAGGTGAACGCATGCGCTGAACTGTCTCCGGACGCGCAAGCGGCGTCGCGGCTCCCAGACAGGCAATCCATTGGGGACCTGGCCGTTTCCATGAACCACCGAGCAAAACCACGGCAGGTGTGTGATTTTTCTCGTCAGATTCTAGGGTTTACCCTAAATTTTTGACGAAACTGGCCGATAAACAAGCGTAGGTGTCCGCAATGGCATTGCTTGTCGCGCCCCTCAGCGGGCCGAAAGTAGCTGGGCCGCCTCATCACTATCGTCTCAAGGAGTGCTCATGCACACGAAAACAGGCACCCCCTCCGTTGCCGCCGTCATGCCCGCCGGCGCCTCCGCCTCCAAGGCGCTGGAATTTTTGGCCTTCACGCTGGGCCAGGAAGAATACGGCATCGACATCCAGAAGGTGCAGGAACTGCGCGGCTATGACGCGGTGACCCGCATCGCCAACGCCCCCGAGCTTATCAAGGGCGTGGTCAACCTGCGCGGCATCATCGTGCCGATCGTCGACATGCGCATCAAGTTCGACCTGGGCACGCCCACCTACGACCAGTTCACGGTCGTGATCATTCTGAACATCGCCGGCCGCGTCATGGGCATGGTGGTGGACAGCGTCTCGGATGTCATCACGCTTGACCCCCGAGCAGATCAAGCCTGCGCCCGGGATGGGCTCGGTGCTGGACACCGACTACCTGATCGGCCTGGGCACGCTGGATGAACGCATGCTGATTCTGGTGGATATCGACAAGCTCATGTCCAGCGCTGAGATGGGTCTGATCGAAAAAATGGCGGCCTGACTGCTTGCTGTGTTGAGCGAAATTAATTGAATTAAGGAATAAGACAATGAATATCGCAAATATGAAAATCGGCACCCGGCTGGGTGCAGGCTTCGGCACTGGTGCTGATGTTGATGATGTGCTGATCGGAGTCGCTCTTGTTCAGCTTGTCCAGCGTCGGTCAAGCTAGCAGTCAAATGATTGAAAAAGACTGGTCAAGATGGAGACGCGAACACGATCAACGCAACCATGACGCGCCAATGCACGCCGTACCATGGAGTTGTTCATTGCGCCGGATACAGCCCAGACGGACGCCATTCACGCAGCAGGATCGAGGCCAACAAAGAAATCATCAACGACGCCCTGGATGTGCTCGACAAGCTGATTTACACACCGGAGGGGAAAGCCATGCTGGCCAGAATTGAAGGAACAACGTGGCAGTATGTCGCAGATCATGCGGAAAGATCGGAAAGCTGATTGCGGAAGATAAACGGGACGAGGCAAAACAAATGCTGCGGGTCGAAATGCTGCCGGCGCTTGACATGCTGCAAGAAGCCACCATGGAGATTGTCGCACTGCAGAAAAAGACTCAGCCGAAGCCAGCGGTGCTGATGTGCAAGTGAAACATCGTATTTTGACGCGCGCGCTGATGATCGGTATTGGGTCTGGCTCGCCGTGTTGTTGGCTTGCGCTTTGCCTACTGGATCACGCGCTCGATCACGCGCCCCATGAATCAGGCGGTGAAACTGGCGCAGACGGTCGCCGCAGGCGATCTGACCAGCCACATCGAAGTCAGCACGAAAGATGAAACCGGCCAGCTGATGCAGGCAATGAAGGACATGAACGACAGCCTGGTGAGTATCGTCGGCCAGGTCCGCACGGCACCGACACCATTGCCACCGCCTCCAGCCAGATTGCCGCCGGCAACCTGGACCTGTCGTCGCGCACCGAAGAGCAGGCCAGCTCCCTGGAAGAAACCGCCAGCTCGATGGAAGAGCTGACCTCCACCGTCAAGCAGAACGCCGACAACGCGCGCCAGGCCAACCAGCTGGCCGTGTCCGCCTCCGACGTCGCGGTCAAGGGCGGCACGGTCGTCGGCCAGGTCGTCGACACCATGGGCTCGATCAATGACCAGCTCGCGCAAGATCGCCGACATCATCGGCGTCATCGACGGCATCGCCTTCCAGACCAACATCCTGGCCCTGAACGCCGCGGTCGAAGCGGCGCGTGCCGGCGAACAGGGCCGCGGCTTTGCCGTGGTCGCCACCGAAGTGCGCAACCTGGCGCAGCGCTCGGCGGCAGCGGCCAAGGAAATCAAGGCCCTGATCGACGACTCGGTCGAGCAAGGTCGACGCCGGCAGCAAGCTGGTCGACGAAGCCGGCAAGACCATGGACGAGATCGTCGACAGCGTCAAACGCGTCACCGACATCATGGGCGAGATCGCCGCGGCCAGCCAGGAGCAGAGCGCCGGCATCGAGCAGGTCAACCAGGCCATCACCCAGATGGACGACGTGACCCAGCAAAACGCGGCGCTGGTTGAAGAGGCGGCGGCCGCGGCCGCAGTCGCTGCAGGAGCAGGCCGGCAACCTGGCGCAGGTGGTCAGCGTGTTCAAGCTGGACAACGAACAACAGCTCAGCCAGGGCGCTTCAGCGCGTCCCACAACCAGCCGCTATCAGCAGCGTCCGGCGCCCAAGCAGCCGCCTGCTGCCAGGCATGCGCTTGCTGCGGCAAAGTCAAAGCAGAGCAGTGAGCCTTTGCCCTCACGGCGGCTGGCTGTCGCCGCGGCCGCCACCTCTGGCGCCGGTGACTGGGAAGAGTTTTAAAGCGTGGCTGGTCCAGGCCACGCCCACTGACTAGCTCAATCTGCAACAGGGGCGGTGGGCAGACTTCTATCGTGTGCAGGATGGGTGGACGATCTGCGGCCTGACATGGACATGATTCCGGGGTTGTTGTCTGCGCAAGACTGCGCGCATCAACACGCGCAGCACCATCCCTTACACCGCCACTGTGTAATTCAAGGTCATTCGCCCGCCATCGACCACCACAATTTCGCCGGTGATGTAGCTGGCTGCATCGCTGGCGAGGTAGGCCACGGTGTCGGCGATCTCCGAGGGTTCCCCCAGGCGCTTCATGGGGGTGCGGCTCAGGATTCTTGCCCTGGCTTCCTCGCTGGTCAAAACGGCCTTGGCGGCCAGTTCGGTGGCGATGGTGCCGGGTGCCACGGCATTGACGCGTATGCCCTTGTCGGACAGCGCCAGCGCCATCACGCGCGTGAGCTGGTTGATGCCCCCTTTGCTGACGTTGTAGCTGGCGATTGTTGGAATGGTCAGTACGCCGTTGACCGAACTCATGTTGACGATGCTGCCCTTGCCGGCCTTGGCCATTTCACGCGCAACGGCCTGACCCATCAGGAATGAACCTTTGAGGTTGACGCGCAAGACCGCGTCGAAGTCGGCTTCAAGCACCTCCAGAAAATCAGCCGCCCTGAAAATACCGGCGTTATTGACCAGCACGTCAATGCGGCCGTGGGCGGCCATGGTCTGGGCTACCAGTGCATCGACCTGGGTTTTGTCGCCCACGTCACAACGCACATAAAGGCCTGCGAGTTCGCTGGCCAGCGCTGCGCCACGGGCATCGTCAATATCGGCGATGACCACTTTGGCGTTCTCGCGTGCAAAGCGGCGAACGCAGGCCTCGCCAATGCCCTGTGCGCCGCCGGTGACGATGCAGACCCGACCCGCCAGCCCGAAGGAGACGGCGGAAGAGTTTTCAGATGAAATAGTGCTCATGTGCCCTTGGTAGCGGCGCCAGAAGCTATTAACTTCATAGCGTTTTCTGCTGCGTTGAATTCAATCTTCCAAGTTTACAGGGCAGAACACGGGCGGCTGAAGTGCCCGTGACCAGCGTATGCCGGACGCAGGGCGCCACTGCAGAGAGTGGCTCGCCGTGTTCCTTGCTTACAGGGCCATGTAGCGGCCGGGGCGGTGGTTGATGGTGAGTGTCATATTCAGCACTATGGCGCCCAACACGGACAGCGCCACACGCTCGCCGTCGGCCACCATCAATGCGCCGAGCACGATCAGCCCATCCATGGCCATCTGAACCTTGCCCGCGCGCCAGCCCATACGCTCCTGCAGATACAGCACCAGCACGTTCAGGCCACCCAGGCTGGCGCGATGGCGAAACAGGATGAGCATCCCGGTGCCGCAAAGCAGCCCACCCAGAATCGTCGCCAGAAGGGGTGACAGATAGTCAAAGCTCAGCGCCTGCGGCAGGAAATGGGTAAAGAGCGACAACAGGCCCACGGCTGCAAAGGTCTTGATCGTGAAGGCAGCGCCCATGCGCTTCCAGGCGAATACGTAAAAGGGGAGGTTGATCACAAAAAATGCCAAGCTGAAGCTCACGCCCGTGGCGTAGTGGATCAAAAAGGCGATGCCTGCCGTGCCCCCGGTCAACAAGCCGGCATGGCCGAACATCACCACGCCCAAGGCAACGAACAGGGTGCCGGTGAGCAGCGCCTGGAGGTCTTCGTACCAGCGGTGGTGTGTCACGGCATCCGCGTGAGCGGGGTTCATGGCGTTGGCCGGGGTGGTGTTCATGCAGTCTGTGCCGTGATTTCAGTGCCTTCGCTATCGGAGCAGGTGGCGCCTCCGCAACCGTGGATGATGGTGTTCGGCAGAGCGTCGGGCATAGCGACTGTGCCGGTCACGGGGTCGTAGCCAACGCTGCGCAGATGCAGGGCCAGCGCCGCGTCCATGGACTGGGCATGTTGCGGAAACCAGATGGCGAGTTCGCTTGTCATCTGGCGCACGGCACCCAGATCCCCGGCCTCGGCGCGGGCGATACCTTCGCGCATCACCTGCAGAACGACCTGATGCTGCACGCTATGGCAGTTGGAAGATGAAAACCGGGTGGCTTGCATCCACTGGTCTTCGCGGCCGAAGTGTTCGTCAGTATGGTCGACCAGCGTGCGCCAGTGCGCCAGCAGCGCGTCGTCGCCTGCGGCTTCAACCTGGGCTAGCAGATCGACAAATTCGTGGTGGGTGTCGTCCATGGCGGGCAGGTCGAGCGCCAAGGCGTCAGACCACTCAAGATTCGGCATGTGTAGTGCTCCTGTTTGGGTAATCTGCAAGCTTAATGAATGGCCGGCCGCCAGAGGCTGATCCAGGTCATGAATCCGCGAAATGGGCAGGCTTTCAGGCAAGGATGCATGGCGCTTGAGATGTCGGGGGAATGCACAGCACTGTTCTGCCTGGGATCAATGCAAATCGCCCGACAGCCGCATGGGCTGTCGGGCGACGCTGGAGCTCACTCAGTGAACCGCAGAGTACCGCTTATCGGCCGGTAAACGAGCCAGGACCGCCGGGCCGACGCGGCCCGTTGCTCCGGCCACCAGCGCCACCTGCACCGCCGCCGCCGGAGCGGTTGCCGCCACGGAAGTTGCCGCGGTTGCCCGTGGGTTGGCCGGAAGACGGGAATCCGGAGGAGGCGTGGCTGGCCGGCTGGCGGTCATCGAAGTCATTGCGCGGTTCGCTGTCGCGCTGACGCGGTGCCTGGGCGTAGGCATTCCTTGGCTGGCCTGAAGGCTGGCCACCTTGGGGATAGCCGGAGTTCTGGCGTGGCTGGGCCGGGGCGCGACGATCGCTGTTGCCGCCGGCGTTACCACCACGGCTGCCGCCGGGGTTGCCACCACCGGCAGGACCACGACCGCGACCGCCGGCATTGGCGTTACGCTCGCCGCCACGCGCAGGCTGGGCACCCTTGGTGTCACGGATGCGCGTCATCATTTCGCTGCGCGCTGCCTTGGCAGCCGCCTGCATCACATCCCGGCTTGGCGGCTTGCCCAGCCCGCCCCAGATGGTCTGGCGGCCCATGGCCAGCGGCTCGGCTTTTTCGCCGGGCTCGGCTTCAAAACCGGGAACGATGACTTTTTCAATGTTCTGTTTGGTGAAGCGCTCGATGTCTTGCATGAAGCCTTCTTCGTCCAGGCACACCAGGCTGACGGCCTCGCCGCTGTTGCCCGCCCGACCGGTGCGGCCGATGCGGTGAACATAGTCTTCGCTGACGTTCGGGATTTCGTAGTTCACGACGTGTGGCAACTCGTCAATGTCAATGCCGCGGGCGGCAATGTCAGTCGCGACCAGCGCGCGGATGTCGCCGTTCTTGAAGCCCTGCAGCGCCTGTGTGCGAGCCGTCTGGCTTTTGTTGCCGTGCAGCGCCATGGCGGGGATGCCGTTTTTGCTCAGGTGCTCGGCCACATTGTTGGCGCCGAACTTGGTGCGTGTGAACACGAGCACCTGGCTCCAGTTGTGCTCATTGATGATGTGGGTGAGCAGGGCCTTTTTCTTGCCGCGGCCCACAGGGTGAATGGTCTGCGTGATGCGCTGTACCGTGGTGTTGCGCGGCGTGACCTGGATGGACAGCGGATCGCGCAGCAGGCCGTTGGCCAGTTCGCGGATCTCGTCGCTGAAGGTGGCGCTGAACAGCAGCGTCTGCTTCTGCTTGGGCACCAGGGCCAGCACTTTCTTGATGTCGTGGATAAAGCCCATGTCCAGCATGCGGTCGGCTTCGTCGAGCACGAGGATTTGCACCTGGCTCAGGTCCAGCGTGCCCTGGCTCGCATGATCGAGCAGGCGGCCAGGGGTGGCCACCAGAATGTCCACGCCACGGCGCAGCTTCTCGATTTGCGCGCCCATGCCGACACCGCCAAACATCACCATCGAGGTGAGGTCCAGGTATTTGCCGTAGGTGCGAACGCTTTCTTCCACCTGGGCGGCCAGCTCGCGGGTCGGCGTCATGATGAGTGCGCGCACGGCGTTGACGCCGCGGCGGTTGGTCAGACGCGGCTCGGTGGAGAGGCGTTGCAGCAGGGGCAGCGTGAAGGCTGCCGTCTTGCCGGTGCCCGTCTGGGCGCCGCCCAGCAGGTCGCCGCCGGCGAGCACGGCGGGGATCGCCTGTGCCTGGATGGGCGTAGGGGTATCGTAGCCTTGCTCAAGCACGGCTTTAAGAATGGCCGGAGCCAGATTCAATTCTTCAAATTTCATGGTGTTGCGCCGCTGGGCGCTTTAGATCGGCCTGTTGGGTGCCTTGTTTGAAAGCAACCCGCCAGTCATAGGCAGATGGGGTCAGAAAGTCGGGCCAAAAACACCGTAAGTAGTTACTGCAAAGTAGTACCCGAGATGTGCCCAAATGTTGAGGGCAACTGGAGCCAGCAACCCGAGTATTGTGGCACGGAACGATAATCAACGTATTCATGCCGAAAAAACACCTTGATTTGAGGTGTCAGCCCCCAAGCTAAGGTGTGTAGTTTTTAGCTTGCAGAGAAGCCTGCGAACAGGCAGCATGCAGTCCGTTTCTCTTGCGTTGTATCCCCCTTTTTACCAAAGTGATTTGATGGCTCAGTACGTATTTACCATGAACAAGGTCGGCAAAATTGTGCCGCCCAAACGTCAGATTCTCAAAGACGTTTCCTTGAGTTTTTTCCCCGGTGCCAAGATCGGCGTGCTGGGTGTCAACGGCTCCGGCAAGTCCACCCTGCTCAAGATCATGGCCGGGCTGGATAAGGAGATTGAAGGAGAAGCCACGCCCATGCCGGGACTGAATATTGGCTATCTGCCGCAGGAACCCAAGCTCAACCCGGAGCACACGGTGCGGGAAAGTGTTGAAGCCAGCATGGGCGCGGTATTTGCCGCCAAGGCCCAACTCGAAGCGGTGTATACCGCCTACGGCGAGCCCGATGCCGACTTCGATGCGCTGGCGACAGAGCAGGCCCGGCTCGAAGCCATCATTGCCACGGCGGGCACCGACTCCGAGCACCAGCTTGAAATTGCCGCCGACGCGCTGCGCCTGCCGCCCTGGGACGCCAAAATCGGCCTGCTCTCGGGGGGCGAAAAGCGCCGCGTAGCCCTGTGCAGCATGCTGCTGTCCAAGCCCGACATGCTGCTGCTCGACGAACCCACCAATCACCTGGATGCCGAATCAGTGGACTGGCTGGAGCAATTTTTGCAGCGTTATCCCGGTACCGTTGTGGCCATTACCCACGATCGCTACTTCCTGGACAACGCCGCCGAATGGATTCTGGAGCTGGACCGTGGCCATGGCATCCCCTGGAAGGGCAACTACAGCTCATGGCTGAACCAAAAGGGCGAACGTCTGGCACTGGAGCAAAAAGGCGAAGAAGCCCGAGCCAAAGCGCTGAAGAAGGAGCTTGAATGGTCACGCCAGAACCCCAAAGCACGCCAGGCCAAGAGCAAATCACGTCTGGCACGTTTCGAGGAGCTGTCCGATTTTGAATACCAGAAACGCGTCGAAACCAACGAGATTTTCATTCCCGTGGCCGAGCGCCTGGGACACCAGGTCATTGAGTTTCATAACGTCACCAAATCATTTGGCGACCGCGTGCTGATTGATAACCTGAGCTTCACCATTCCTGCAGGCGCCATCGTCGGCATCATCGGCCCCAACGGCGCCGGTAAATCGACGCTGTTCAAGCTGATTGCCGGCAAGGAGAAGCCTGATGCAGGCGAAGTGGTGATCGGCTCGACCGTCCGCATGGCCTTTGTGGACCAGAATCGTGACGACCTGGCCAATGAGAAAACCGTCTGGGAAGATATCTCGGGCGGCCTTGACATCCTCAACGTCGGCAAGTTCCAGATGCCCAGCCGCGCCTACGCTGGCCGCTTCAACTTCAACGGCGGCGACCAGCAAAAGCGTGTTGGCACGTTGTCGGGCGGAGAGCGCGGACGCCTGCACCTGGCCAAAACGCTGATTGCCGGCGGCAACGTGTTGATGCTGGACGAACCCTCCAATGACCTGGACGTGGAAACCCTGCGCGCGCTGGAAGATGCGCTGCTTGAATTCGCCGGATCGGTGATGGTGATCAGCCATGACCGCTGGTTTCTGGACCGCATTGCCACGCACATCCTGGCCGCCGAGGGCGACAGCCAGTGGACCTTCTTTGACGGCAACTACCAGGAATACGAAGCCGACAAGAAAAAGCGTCTGGGCGAAGAGGGCGCCAAGCCCAAGCGCATGCGCTTCAAGGCCTTACATTGAGCCCCCACGGTCGCTCACTGCGTGTAGCTTCCTGCCCCCCGAGAGGGCCGTTGCGCCTGCGGCCCGGCAAAGCCGGTTCCGCGGCCCTGGCTTGGTCTGAATCGGAGCCTCCACGGCCGCTGTGTGTAGCTCCCTGGAGATAGTTATGACCGACGAAGATGTTCTGAACCAGACCCGCCACTGGCTTGAAAAAGCCGTGATCGGGCTCAACCTGTGCCCGTTTGCCAAAGCGGTGTATGTGAAGAACCAGGTGCGCCTGGTCGTGAGCCAGGCGCGGCACGCCGACGACCTGCTGGAAGAGCTGGACCGCGAGCTTGACCTGCTGGTAGCCACGCCGGCCGACGAGATTGACACGACCTTGTTGATCCATCCGACCTTGTTTGACGATTTTCTGGATTTCAATGACTTCCTGGAAATTGCCGAAGGGGTGGTGGACGAGCATGGGCTGGAAGGCGTGGTGCAACTGGCCAGCTTTCACCCCAAGTTCCAGTTTGACGGCACCGAGCTTGACGACATCAGCAACTACACCAATCGCGCGCCATTTGCCGTATTGCATTTGCTGCGCGAGGAAAGTGTGGAGCGTGCGGTGGCGGCTTTCCCGGAAGCCGAAGCCATATTCGAAGAAAACATCAAGACGCTGGAGAAGCTGGGGTATCAGGGATGGCAGGGCCTGGGCTTGCCTTCCTGATGTCGGCCCGGCTGGCGAGCTTGCTTCGACATGGCCTGGTGGGCCAGTTTTATCCAGGGTGTCCTGCTATTTCGGTTTGTTGATTGAAACGGCTTATCAAACGTCATGACTACTTCATTTCAAACACCGACCGAGGCTTATCAAGTCTGTCTTGACGAGGCGCTCCGGCAGTGCTCCGGCCTGATTCATCGCTGGTGTTCACGGCTGATAGATGTCATGTACGAGCGGTCTATGTCTCTGACTGAAGCCGCGCACAGGCGCCTTCTTGAGCGCGCCATCGGAGCGCTCAAGGAAAACCGCGCGGCCCTTGAGCTGGACTTCCCGGGTGCGCTCGCGAAGGCAATCGCCGAGGATGCTCGGCCTGGCCCGGTCAAGAAATCTGGCAGTGCAGCCGCTTCGTTTTCATCCCTGAGCTTTGACGCGCTGGAGTTGATGGGTGATGACCAGGTTCAGGAAGCGGTAGATCGCGCACGCTTGCAGCAGGTCATTAGGCTGGCTTGCGAAGCCGGACTGGCGGTTTTTTCTGCGCGCTTGAGTACTGCGCAGGGCTTTGCTGTGGTCAAGGCGGACAAGAATCCGCTACGACCGGAAATCGTTTCGCAAGTCCTGTTCAAATCGGTGCAGGGCCTTCCCGTTGCCAGCCAGGTACGCACCCGCTGGCTGAGCGATGGTGCCCAACTCATGGGCGATGAGCTGCAGTCACTTTATGTATTGCTGGATAACTTGCTCGCCGGGCAGGGAATAGCAGCGGCTGCCTACGGCGTGATTGCGTCGCCAGAGAGCCGGAGTGCAAGAACCGAGCCCGAAAACGCTGCGGCCCTTGATTCGGACTCGTCTGCTTCCCCCCTTGACTCTGAGCGTGGCAGGCCTGTGGCAGACCTTGAAACGACCCAGACCTGGCGCAACTCGCTGCTCACAATCGACCATTTGCACCATTTGCTGGTGGGTGATTACGATAGCTCCTTCAAAGGGCGGGCCTTGCCGTCGGGCTATGAATTGGAAGAGATCGTTCACAAGGAGTTTGCGCACACCATCCCGGCGGCGCTTGACGTGCTGGTTGATCTTGAAGAAAAAGGACTTGTCGGCACAAATGCAGGCAAGGCGCGGCCTGATACGCCGCGGACGCTGGCGCAAATGCGGGCACACCTTAAAACAGATGCCAAGAGCCTGGGCCAGTCGCTGGCCATTGAGGTGGTGGGTCTGATGATTGATCAGTTGGCCCGCGACAGCCGGCTGCTTATGCCGGTCAGACAGGTCATTGCAAACGCGGAGCCGGCATTCTTGCGACTTGCGGTGACTGATCCACGTTTTTTCAGCAACAAGAGCCATCCCGCCAGACGCCTGCTTGAGGTCATTACGAGCACGAGTCTCGCCTATGCCAATGAGAATGCAACGGGCTTTGCCGCGTTCATGCAGAACCTGCAGGAGGTGGCTGTCTTGCTCACGGAAGAGCACGCCAGCGATGCCCAGCATTTCGCCACATTGCTTAAGGACTTTGAACGCAGACAGGCTGGTCATACCCGGGAACACCGCGAATCCCAGAGCCGCGCCGTGCGGGCTCTGCTGCAAGCGGAGCAGCGTAACTTGCTGGCTGAGAAAATTGCGGCTGAAATCAGGATGCGTTCTGATTTTGTCGGGGGTTATCGCATCATCACGGCATTCCTGACAGGTCCATGGGCGCAGGTCATGGCCAAGGAACGGCTGCTCGGTGAGCACGGCGGAACGGGGTCAACAGAAGCCGTGTTCAGCCAAACGCTGGGCGATGTGCTCTGGAGTCTGGACACGGTGAACACGTCCAGCCATCGCAAGCGGCTTCTGCGGATCATTCCCGACATGCTCAAGTCGCTGCGCGCAGGCTTGTTGTCCATCGACTATCCGCTGGAAAAGTCACGGCCTTTTTTTGATGAACTCATGGCGATCCACCGAGCCGGACTCCAGGCCCCGCCTGAGTCGACATCCCCCGCCGGCACAAGCCGCGATGGGTTTGAGAAAATGTTCGTGGCCGCGGAAGACTTTTCCGTCTCACAGCCTTGGCTCGCACCTGCCGAAGCCCGGAATTCCGGCTTCATGGAGGACTGGGAGCCTCCTGCCCAACATGCGCCTGAGCCTGATCGGCCGGCATCGCAAAATGATGCCGCCCTGACGGGGACTGCGCAGCCTGGCGCTGTCGAGAATCCGACCTTGCATCTGGGCGACTGGGTGGAGTTGCTCATGGACCTGCAATGGTTGCGTGCGCAGCTGACATGGATCAGTCCGCACAACACCCTGTACATGTTTACCAGCGACGGGGGGCGCAAGCACTCCATGAGTTCCCGAGTCCTGCAGCATCTGCTGGAGTTGGATCTGGTCAAGGTGGTCAGTCAGCAAGGCGTGCTTGATGGCGCGCTGGACGGCGTTGCCCGCACCGCCATGCGCAACAGTCTGGAAGGGGGCGGCAATTTTTAGTCTCTCGCCTGGAGCCACGCCCCGGCTTTAACCCGCAGTCAGTGGCCGCGGCCCAAGCGATTTCACCCCCGCCTTTCTTGTCCAGCGGCAACGCCCCGCAAGAACTCCGCCAGTTCACGGTCCACGTCCAGCTTGCCAACCAGGGCAGCCGCCTGCACGACATCACGTGCCATGCCGATGCTCGTCTGCAGGTCAATAGCCTGCTGGCACCAGTGCTGAGTGCGTCGTCGGTTCAGGAGGGTTTGCAGCGCTTCGATGCCGTAGCGCAGCCGCTTGGCGAGAATGCGGGCACGATGCTGACTTTCGGGCGTCGCAGTTTCCCTCCGGGCGGCCTTCAACCTTTCATGCAGTTGGGCAACGCGGTGCCTGGCCCAGGGACGCAGGGACAATTTCCGGTCACCCCGTGCATCGCCTGGTTTATTCATGCCGGGCAACTCTTCCAGCCATTGCGTGATCGCAAGCAGGCTTGCTCCGACCGCTGGCGTCTGGAGAGCGTAGCGAACGGCTTTGCGCTGGATCTGGGCCGCCTGCGTCAAGGCTTGCGCCATCGCCTGCCACTTCTCTTCACGACTGGCGTTGCCTGTCGTATAGGCGCTGGCGAACTGTGGAAGCGTTTCGGTTCGGGCAACATCAAGGTCCCGTAGCTCACCCAGGAAAGTCAGAAGCGTTTGCAGTGACTGCCAGGACGGCACGGCATCCGGGTCAAGGACAGGCTTGAAAAGCCGGCAGGCGCTTCTAAAGCGTCGCCAGCCGACCCGGGCCTGGTGAACCACCTCAGGGTCATCCGAGTTGCGCAGTGCATTCAGGTTGGCAGTGAACTGGCAGAACATTTCGCGCAGCACAAGCTGTGCGGCCGCTGCCACCGGCATGTCTGCGTCGATTCGTGGAGGTTGCGCTCGCACGGGCAGGTTCAGGGCATCCTGCGCCAGGGCGTAGCCGCGCTCGGCCTTGCTCCTGTGCTCCGGAATCACGGCGATGCTGCGGGCGATTTGCTGGGCAAGATCGAACAGGGTTGCCGCTTCACCCGCCAGGAGTTCGAGTTCCAGTTCGCAAAAGGGGACGCTCTTGTCGTCAATCGTCGCATGTCCGATGTCCAGCGACACCTCGACAACACTGCCATCGCGCTTGCGCACGGTCCAGCTTGTCCGTTCAAAGCTCGTCACAAAGCACGGAGCCAGCGCTGGAAGCACGCTGCCGTGCGGATCAATACTCGACCAGGGTGTGGCTTCAAGAGCCACTAGATCCAGCGCGGCTCCGGGCACCGGGGTTTCCCATTCGCCGCGCCGGCTCAAGGCCGAGTCGCTGCTGCCTCCCATCTTGAGGGTCTGCAGCCACTCGGGCTTCGTGTCACTGCCCACGCGCCGCAGGCGCAACGCAACACGCTTCTGGCGCAGGCTCTGTTCAGGTGTATCAAAGTAAATGTTGTGCAACTCAAGGTGAGTGGCCCGGCGACGCGCCAGCACGGTAGTGCCTGCCAGCCGCTTTTTCAGGCTTGCCGTATCGGACTCCGGCAGCGCAAGCTTGAGTTCAAGTTCTTCCTGAGGACGGATAAGAGCCTGTGACTTCATGATGTTGACTGCGTGCTGTGTTCTCTGAAGACGTGGTTCACTCGAGCTGTGGTGGCTTCATGGTTTGAATGCTTCAGACCTGAGTCCCCTCAATGTCCGGAACGAGATTAGCACCTTACGGGCGGTTCAGGGTGCGTAAATCAGTCAAAAATGCAGCTGCAGCCTTTGCTGCTTCCTGCTCGGCCAGATCGATGTTGCTGCCGTTCAATCGTTGACAGGCACTAACGCCGGAAATAAAGAGTTACGCCAAAGTTTGAATGCGACGGGAATGTCCGGGAGTGATATCGGCTCTATCACAATGCCTTCTGAATATTGAAAAACCTTTACAGGGAGTCATCTTATGAAAAACCGTTTTATTTCAACACTGGCCATCTCTCTCATCGCGGTAGCCTCGACCTTTTCTCATGCTGACATGGCTGTCAAAGGCCCGTCTGGCGTGATGGTCAACGACGCTGGCTTGACGGTCTATACCTTTGATAACGATGTTGCCGGCAGTGGCAAGAGCAGTTGCAACGGCGCTTGCAGTACTTTGTGGCCCGCCGTCATGGCGGCTGCCGATGCCAAGCCCAATGGCGACATGACCCTCGTGACGAGGGACGACGGCAGCAAACAGTGGGCCTACAAGGGCAAGCCGCTTTATCGTTATTCTGCTGATGCCAAACCGGGCGACAAGATGGGTGACAACTTTAAAAACGTGTGGCACATGGTCAAGCCGTAAACCTGCGCTGCTGCGCGCCCAAAACCAAGCGGGTATCGCGGCCTGCCGTCCCGGTCGGCGCAGGCCACGCAGGCTGACTCGGCTGCCCGGGAGGCTAGAGCCTTTGCAGCTTTCTGCGCACCAGCTGGATGTTGCTGCGCAGGGCATAGAGTTCGTCCGTGTAAGACAGCGGCACGCTGATTTTTTCGGCCCGGTGTTCCAGGCTGTTGAGTTCGTCTATCAGGGGCTGGTTGCCAACGCCATTTCCCGTGCTTTCAATGCGGTTCTCAATGTCGCGGAGCTGGCCGTACCACCTGAAAATTCGCGAGCGAACGCGGAATGCATATAGCGGCGGAATGACGCGCGACAGCGGCAGCATGATTGCGAGGATGATACCCATCACCAGCCACATGCGCTCCACCAGATTGGCAACCCAGAAAGGCAGGTAGCGCTGCAAAAAAGGCTTGTCGTTCCTGATGCTGCGCTCGGCCTCGGCGGCAATCGGCAACTCGTTGTTGGCCAGGTTGGGATAGTCGCGTGCCCGCCGGAACCAGCCTGCACCGCCATGGATCTGCTTGCCTGCCTGCACAAACAGCTGGAGCAAAGCCGGGTGCGTGCCTTTGTGATTGATGAGCGCCGTAGTGGGCGCCACCAGTCGCACATCCTGTGGCGGGATATTGGCCGCCAGGTCGACTACGCCGCGCGGCAGCACGACCGGGCTCAGGAACGGAAAGCGCCGGGAGTAGGCTTCGCTTTGCGGAAAGTCCATGAGGCGAACGCCGGGTGTTTGCAGCAGCATCTGCACCATCAGCGATTCCGGCGCAGAGGCGAACACAATGGCGTCGAGCTTGCCTTCCAGAAAGGCCACCGTGGCGGGCGTCTGCTCGAGTTCGGACGCCTTGAGGCTGGACAGCTCCATCTTGTTGCTGGCAAGCAGTTTGTTCATCAGGCTGGGAATGCCGCTTCCTGGCGTGCCGATGTTGACGCGCCAGCCCTGCAATTGAGTGAGTGCGTCCAGTGAGGTCCGCGCACCTGCCAAGCTGGACATCGCATCTTCCCGGTAAAACAGCCACACCGGTTCCACAAAGAGGCTGCCCAGCGATTCCAGGTTTTCTTCATCTTCGGGGTGGCTCTCGCTGGTGCCGCCTTGTACAAACCCCAGGTCGGCCTTGCCGCCGCGCAACAGCTGCAGGTTGGCGGCCGAGCCTTCGGAGGGCAACAGGGTGACTTCAATGCCGTCTTGCGCAAGGATTTTTGCGTACTGCTTGCCGAATTCTTCATAGGCGCTTTGCGCCGGGCCGGTGGCCAGCGTGACCCGCTTGGGTGGGTTGGGGTCCAGCCACCAGTAGGCCAGCAGCAGCAGCGTTGCGGCCAGCACGATGAAGGGCCCGACAGAGACCGCCAGATCGCGCAGTGACAGCAGGGTGTAGCGTATGTTCTTGGGCATGTGTGAACCTTAGCATGGGCTGAAGTATCGGGTCATGACAAGACATTAATAAATATGTAAAAAATGACTCCAGCCCTTTAATTGAAAGCGCAAGAAGCTATTAAAAATATAGCAAATAGATGTGTCTGGCATGTTGTCTGAGTGGGTGGCTGCAAGGACTGCTGTCAGTTCGCGCGAGACGGCTGGCAGTGCGGGTAAGAATTTCTGCATTGCCGATGCTTGCTATTTGATGCAGTCTTTGTTTGACGAAGATCAACACTTCGCTATGGTGCCCGCGTAGCATGAACCGACTGTAATTTGTACCAACATGAAGCTCTTTTCAAACACCGGCGCCAGGCGCAACACCGCATTGATGGTGTTGTTGGTGTGGCTGTTTGTCCTGGCTTCTGGTGTCGCCAATGCGTGTCTGCTGGAAGCACGCGAAACGCATTCCCATATTGTTGGAGCAGGATCTTTCGAGGCCGCGCAAGCGTCCGCCATATTGCCCGGTCATGCAGGAACCGTTGCCGACCACGACGATGACTCGCAGAACTTCAAGGCACCCTGCCTGAAGGCCTGCGACGATGGCTCACGCTCTTTACCCAAGAAAAATTTGACAGTCGCTCAGCCCGATCCGGGTCCGGCACCCCTCGTCATGGTCCTCTGGAGTGCAGTTGCGCCCGTCGTTGCTGCGCTTCGCCAAATGGATGGCGTGCAGCCCGCCACGCCCGGGCTGCCCGTCCGGGTCCGCTACTCGCGACTGGCACTCTAGCCGCCCTCTGACGCCTACTCCAGAGCCTCGCGCTCTGCGGTCTGCGTTCATTTTTCATTCCAGTTTTCTTCTGTGCCCAAGTACAGAAGGAAGGCTTGGACTTCACATCAACGTCGGTGCTTATCCACAGCACAACGCATTCCATATCCGCCACCTAAGCAGGAGTCTGCCATGACCCATTTTCGATTCATTCCCCTTGCCGTTGCTTTAGCCGCTGCCAGTACATTGATCGCCTGCAATACGGCCCCGTCGATGCCCATGGGCACCACAACCGTCAACAACAAGGCCATACCCGACTACATGGGAAGGATGGATGCGCAGATGAAGATCATGCAGGGTATGCACGAAAAGATGATGAACGCCAGAAATCCGGAAGAGCGTAGCAAGCTGATGGCCGAACACATGAAAGCCATGCAGGATGGCATGGCCATGATGGATGGCATGTCCGGTGCTGGCATGGGTGGTTTGAAGGGCATGCAGGGCATGGCTGGCGACATGGGAACGCGTCAGCAGATGATGGAAAAGCGCATGGAAATGATGCAGACCATGATGAAAATGATGATGGACCGGATGCCCGTCACGCCGACGAAATAATGGAGCTACTGCCATGACACCACTTCGCACAGGCATCGCGCTGGCCATCACCGTCGGGGTTTTCTATGCGCTGTGCGCGCTCACCTGGTTGCTCGCACCCGGCCCGTTCCTGGGCTTCATGAACAGCTTATTCCACGGTATGGACTTCAGCGGCATGGTTCAGCCGAGGCCATTCGCGTGGTCAGGCTTCTTGACGGCACTGTTCGTGCTCAGCTCATGGGCTTTTCTTGCCGGGGTGTTCTTCGCCTGGTTGCGCAACCGCCTGCCACCTTGATCAGCGCTGGATTTCTGGAGAAACAAATGAACCACGATCATTCGCAGCACGACTCCGGGCCGAAGCCTTTCTGGGGCTCGCGCTATTCGATCGGCCTGATCGTCTTCGGCGCGATTGCCGCGTATTTCCTGCTAAGCGAGCACCGCGCCCACTTCTTCGGAGTGCTCCCATACCTGCTGCTTCTGGCCTGTCCGCTGATGCATGTCTTCATGCATCACGGTCATGGTGGCCATGGTCATCGCCATGGCCGTGGCGAGCCACAAGCCGGGCCGGACAAGCCAGACCCGCCGAAGCAAGGAAATCCATCATGAGCCGCGAACAACCGGCCTACGGACTATGGCTGCTGGTTGCCCTCAACTCTGCCGTTTTCATCATGTTTGCCTACAGTTTTTTCAAGCCGGAAACGGCGCGGGACTGGCGAACCTTTGGGGCATTCTCCGCATTCATCGTGGCCTTGTTTGTCGAGATGTATGGCTTCCCGTTGACCCTCTACCTGCTGTCAGGATGGCTGCAGACCAAGTATCCGGGTCTGGACATCCTGTCCCAGGATGCCGGTCACTTGTGGTCGATCTTGCTGGGCGAGAAAGGGAACCCGCACTTTGGTGTTCTGCATATTGCCAGCTACATCTTCCTGGCCTATGGCTTCATCCTGTTGTCCAGTGCGTGGAATGTTCTGTACCACGCGCAACGCAGGCATTCGCTGGCTACCACTGGGCCTTATGCAGCGATTCGACATCCGCAGTACCTTGCCTTTGTGCTGATCATGCTGGGCTTCTTGCTGCAATGGCCGACGCTGCTGACCCTGGTCATGTTCCCGGTTCTGCTGATCATGTACGGGCGTCTGGCACTCACTGAAGAGACTGAAATGCGTGCGCAATTTGGTGACGTCTTCGATCGTTATGCTGAGCGTACACCGCGTTTCATTCCACGATTGTTTCGTCGGTCGGCCGCTAATTGACTCTGATCCAGGAAAAGTTCATCTTGAGAAATTCATGGCACATGATTCAAACACCCGACCCGTTGACGGTGATGCCGCTTATGGCTTTCACCTTTGCCTGCATCTTCCTTCGCGTGGCTTGTTTGGACTATCCGAAGCGTTTCTTTGCATTTAACTTTGACTTTCATAAATGGAGTTCACCATGTCACCTCTTCGCCACACTTTGTTGACTTTCGCTCTTGCTGCAGCTTGTGCTGGTTCATGGGCCCAAACCTCTGCGCAGAGCTCACAAAATAGTCAAAAAAGCGCTGCGGCGCGGCTTGCCGAGCCAAAGGTCGAGAAGCTCGCGATAGCGGCCGACCCTTTGAAAAAGGCAGTACTCATCGGTCGTGTCGCGACAGGCGACATGATTTTTCAACTGGAACTTGAAGGTTCGGAACCGATGTGGATGCAGATGGGCAATCCGCCCACTTGGGATGCACATCAACCTGCTGACGATGAGCGCTACCACGTAGAGTTAAAGCTGACAGATCCGAAGACCAAGACGCGAATCCCCTACGCAAACATAAACTTTGCAGCGACAAACAAGGAGACTGGCAAGACCATCACCTTGGCTTTGCCGCCGATGTGGGGTAGCAGCGGCCTCCACTATTCGGCCAACAGCGCGCTTTTGGGTGACGGTATATACGCCGCCACGGTGACGGTCGATGTGCCAACGTTCCAGCGCGAATTGAAAGACAAAGACCTTTGGTCCAAAGCGGTGAGTGCCAGGTTTCATTTCAAGCTCACGGATGGAAAGTTGACGGAAGTCTCGCAGGCAAGCCGCTAATGGCTCCTGGTGGCTTCCTTTTTTTGCCCCGCTTCGGCAAGGTAATTTACCAAGACATTGGGCTTCCACAGCGGCAGCAAAGGTGTTTTCGGTTGCTGCTGACTGCCGTGTGATCTGATGCTCGAACAACCAACACTCCTAAGGGAGCGGGCATGTTTCCTGGCGACAGAACTCCAGCGGGCGCACACTTTTGCCGCGGGCTGGGTTCCTACAGAAATTTCAAGGAGGGCACCATGGTTTACAGAAGAGGCTTCACGATGGGGCGGCGCTGCTTGCTCGCGGGCTGGATTGTTTCGGCCGGGCTTGTGCCGGCGACAGCGCCTTTGGTGGTGATGGCTCAGGCAAGCCCTGAGGTGGCCGTCACGCAGTCGTCGAGCGAACAGGGAGTGACTGTCAAGGTGACACCGAAGTCGATGGGATCAGCCGATAGCCGGTGGGAATTCGCCATCGTGCTTGACACGCACAGTGCCGACCTGAGCGACGACCTGACTCAAAGCGTCACCCTGACGACTGACGATGGCCGTACGCTAAAGCCCTTAAGCTGGGTCGGCGCGGCCCCCGGCGGCCACCATCGTGATGGTGTACTGGCGTTCGATGTTCCGGCGCCGCGTCCGAATAAGGTTGAACTCAGGATCGTGCGGTCGGGTGAGTCCGATCCCCGGATTTTTCGGTGGAAACTCTAATCAGAACCAGTAGAAGGCGTATGGATTGGCTACAACCAAACTGGACCTACCGTGTCGTTTTTGTGGGCGTAATCCTGTTTATGCGCTTCGGTGGTGTGGGCAGCGGACTCGGTGGCCGACGCGCTCATCCGGAACACCGGCAGGAGCAGTGGCGCACAAGCAATGAGAAGGAATAAGAGGATGGATATGAATACGCATCAGCATCACAGCGGCAATCCGCCAGCCAAGCCGCCCTCGCCAACGGACCTCAAGGACCCGGTGTGCGGCATGACCGTCACCGAGCAGTCGCCACACAAGCTGGAGCACGAGGGCCTGCCCTACTATTTCTGCAGCGCGAAATGTCAGGGTAAGTTTGCGGCCAACCCGCTGCAATACCTAGCGCCCACGCCACCAGCTGACACGCCACCAGCTGACACGCCACCAGCGGCCGCCGGCACCATCTACACCTGCCCGATGCACCCGGAGATTCGCCAGGACCATCCCGGCAACTGTCCCAAGTGCGGCATGACGCTGGAGCCGATCCTGCCCGATCTCGACGAAGACGAAAACCCGGAGTTGCGCGACTTTCAGCGCCGCTTCTGGTGGACCTTGCCGCTGACCGCGATTGTCTTTGTGCTGGCCATGTTCGGCCACCGTTTCCAGTGGATGGACATGGCCGTGCAGAGCTGGGTCGAACTGGTGCTGTCGATCCCTATCGTCCTGTGGGCCGGCTGGCCTTTCTTCACTCGCGGCTGGCAGTCCATCCTGAACCGCAGCCCCAACATGTGGACGCTGATCGGTCTGGGCACCGGCGCCGCTTTCGCCTACAGCGTGGTGGCGACTATTGCGCCTCAAGTGTTTCCGGCCTCTTTCATCTCCATGGGCCGCGTGGCCGTGTACTTTGAAGCGGCGGCCGTGATCATTTCGCTCACTCTGCTGGGCCAGGTGCTGGAGCTCAAGGCCAGATCACAGACTTCGGCGGCGATCAAGTCGCTGCTGGGTCTGGCACCCAAGACCGCACGGCGTATCCGGGAGGACGGGACGGAAGAAGATGTGCCGCTGACCCATGTGCATGTGGGCGATCTGCTGCGCGTGCGCCCCGGCGAGAAGGTCCCGGTCGATGGCGTGGTGACCGAAGGCGGCAGCGCGGTCGATGAATCCATGCTCACGGGCGAACCGATACCGGTCACCAAGCGCGTGGGCGACAAGGTGATAGGCGCCACGCTCAACACCAGCGGCGCTCTGGTGATGCGAAGTGAACGCGTCGGCGCGGCCACCATGCTGGCCCAGATCGTGCAGATGGTCGCTCAGGCCCAGCGCTCAAGGGCGCCGATGCAGCGCATGGCCGACGTGGTGGCGGGCTACTTCGTCGTCACGGTCGTTGCCATTGCCATACTCACGTTCTTCGGCTGGGGCCTGTTCGGACCCGAGCCGCGCTGGGTTTTTGGCTTGATTAACGCAGTTTCGGTGCTGATCATCGCTTGCCCGTGCGCCTTGGGCCTAGCCACGCCAATGTCCATCATGGTGGCAACGGGTCGCGGTGCGACGCAGGGCGTGCTGTTCCGCGATGCCGCGGCGATTGAGAACATGCGCAAGATAGACACCCTCATCATCGACAAGACCGGCACCCTGACCGAGGGCCGTCCGACCTTTGATCGCGCCATTCCTGCCCCGGGTTTTGAGGCCGACGAAGTGCTGCGCCTGGCGGCCAGCCTGGACCAGGGCAGCGAGCACCCGCTGGCCGAGACCATCGTGCGCGCCGCCCGCGAGCGTGGCATGGCGCTGGACAAGCCCGAGAACTTCGAGTCGGCCTCGGGCATTGGTGTGCGCGGACAGGTCGCTGGGCGTCAGCTTGCGCTGGGCAATACCACCTTGATGGAACAGATCGGCGTCTCGGTCAGCCCCTTGGTGCCGCAGGCCGAGGCCTTGCGGGCAGAAGGTGCCAGCGTGATGCAACTGGCGGTCGACGGGCAGCTGATCGGCCTGCTGGCCGTGTCCGACCCGGTCAAGGCCAGCACGCCGGAAGCCTTGGCGACGCTCAAGGCATCCGGGCTGCGCATCGTGATGGCCACCGGCGACGGCCTGACCACGGCCAGGGCCGTCGGTGCACGCCTGGGCATCGACGAGGTGCATGGCGAGGTTAAGCCGGCCGACAAGCTGCTGCTGGTCGAGCGGCTGCAAAAGGAAGGCCGCGTGGTGGCCATGGCGGGCGACGGCATCAACGATGCGCCGGCGCTGGCCAAAGCCGATGTCGGCGTTGCCATGGGCACCGGCACTGACGTGGCGATGAACAGTGCGCAGGTGACGCTGGTTAAGGGCGATTTGCGCGGCATCGCGATTGCGCGCGCGCTGTCGGAGGCGACCGTGGGCAACATGAAGCAGAACCTCATGTTTGCCTTTTTGTACAACGCACTGGGCATCCCGATTGCGGCCGGGGTGCTGTACCCGCTGACCGGCTGGCTGCTCTCGCCGATGATCGCGGCGCTGGCCATGAGCTTCAGCTCGGCCTCAGTGATCGGCAACGCCTTACGCCTGCGAAACAGGCAGGTTTGACTACGCTGTCCAGCTTTCAGGCTGTCCGATTTTCAGGCGCGGTGGTAGCTTTGATACACCCGCGTGCTCCCGTCCGCCTGGATGAGCAGCACGTCATACGGGTCCTTGCGTCCGCCGTAAACAGGCCCATCCATGCCCGGTGAGCCGACAGGCATGCCCGGCACGGCAAGACCCACGGCCTTGGGGCGCTCTTTCAGGAGCCGGTGAATGTCGCGGGCCGGAACATGGCCTTCGAGGGCATAGCCGCCAATCTGCGCGGTGTGGCAGGAGCCCAGCTTGTCGGGCACGCCCAGCCGGGCTCTGGCCGCCGTGTTGCCGCTGTCGTGAACCTTGACCTGAAAGCCGTTGGCCTCCAGATGGCTGACCCAGTCCTTGCAGCAGCCGCAGTCGGGGTCTTTCCAGACTTCGACCCGGGGTCTGGTTTGCGCCATCAGGCTGGGCGCCAGGGCTGAAGCGCCAGCCAGGCTGGCGAGAGCTTGAACAAGAAATCGTCGTTTCATCATGTTTCTTCCCGATGTGAGTTTGGGCGGCAATGGATTACCTGACGGTTTCGATCGCCGTGACAACGATGGCCCCATTGCGTTTTTCAGCCTTGAAATTGACCTTGTCTCCGACTTTGATGTTGTCCAGCAGAGACGGGTCCTGGACTTTGAAAACCATGGTCATGCCTGGCATCTCCATGTTTTTGATCTCGCCGTGCTTGAGGGTGATTTTTTGCGCTGCCGTGTCGATTTTTTTTACCTCGCCGCTGCTCATCTCCATGTTCATTTCTTTGTCTTTCATTCCGCTCATGTCCATGGCGGGCTGGGCCAGCAGGTGGGGAGACGCCAGTGCTGCAGTGGCCACGAGAGCGGTGGCGACGAGGTTTTTCAATATATTCATGATGATTTGTCTTTCAATGAGCCTGCGATTTGACGGCACGCTTGACTGAGGCCACTGCCACAGAGCCCTTCATGCCTGCGTCGTAGTGCCCGGGATGCAGGCATGCAAAGTCAACCGTTCCCGCTTGGGTGAATTGCCACAACAGCTCACTGGTCTGGCCGGGTTTGACGGTGAGCATGTTGTCGTCTGCGTGCTCCATCTCGGGATTCTTCTTCATCACTTCGTAATGCGCCTTGAGGTCCTTGGTGGTTCCCAGGACGAACTCGTGGCTCAGCTGGCCCGAGTTCTTCACTACAAAGCGGATTGTCTCGCCCTGCTTGGCCTTGATGCTGGCGGGGGTAAAGCGCATGGTGTCGCTCATCTCAACCTGGATGGTGCGGGTGACATTGGCGGCCACGCCGGCTTTGCCGATGGTCTGCGCATCATGTCCGCCGCTGTGATTGCCTGATGCAAAAGTGCTGGTGGCACCGGCCAATACTGCGCAAGCAGCTATGAGTTTGATAGTATTTTTCAAGATTTTTACCTTCATTTGGGGTGGGCTGGGTTGCTGGGTTGCTGGGTTGCTGGGTTAATGGGCCATTGGGCCCATGGGTTTACGAATCTGGACTTCAGTGCCGGGGCCTGCCGCGGCCGGCATGGCCGTGCTGCTCGCCTTCACTCGCGCAGGATCGGGCAGGGCGCCAGTCCATTCAAAAGCCTGAGTGCCGGACGGCTGTTTGTACCAGCCGGGGTCTTTGTAGTCCCCGGGCTTCTGGTCTTTACGCACCTTGAGCATGCTGAACATGCCGCCCATTTCCACGCCGCCATAAGGGCCGGTGCCGGTCATCATGGGAGCGGTGTTGTCGGGGATGGGCATTTCCATCTCGCCCATGTCGGCCATGCCGCGCTCGCCCATCACCATATAGTCGGGCATGGCTTTCTGCAGCTTCTTGACCAGGCCGCGGTGGTCCACGCCAATTGTGGTGGGAATGGCATGGCCCATGGCGTTCATGGTGTGGTGGCTCTTGTGGCAGTGAAAGGCCCAGTCGCCTTCTTCATTGGCCAGAAATTCAATCTGCCGCATCTGGCCCACGGCCACATCGGTGGTGACCTCGGGAACGCGCGCCGCCAGCGGCCAGGGGCCACCGTCGCCGCCGGTGACCTTGAACTCATGGCCATGCAGGTGGATGGGGTGGTTGGTCATGGTGAGGTTGCCTATGCGTATGCGGACCCTGTCACCCCTGCGCACATTGAGTGCGTCTATGCCCGGAAAGACGCGGCTGTTCCACGACCACAGGTTGAAGTCCGTCATGGTCATGATCTTGGGCGTCATGGTGCCGGGGTCAATGTCATAGGCGTTGAGCAGGAACACGAAGTCCCGGTCCACCTCGTCAATCAGCGGGTGTTTGACCTTGGGGTGGGTCACCCAGAAACCCATCATGCCCATGGCCATCTGCGTCATTTCGTCGGCATGCGGGTGGTACATAAAAGTGCCGGGGCGCCTGGCCACAAACTCGTAGACAAAGGTCTTGCCGACCGGAATGGCTGGCTGCGTCAGGCCGGACACGCCGTCCATGCCGTTGGGCAGGCGCTGGCCGTGCCAGTGAACGCTGGTGTGCTCGGGCAGCTTGTTGGTCACGAAGACGCGCACCCGGTCGCCTTCCACCACTTCAATTGTGGGGCCTGGGCTCTGGCCGTTGTAGCCCCACATGTGGGCCTTGAAACCTGGCGCCATTTCACGCACCACCGGCTCGGCCACCAGGTGAAACTCCTTCACGCCCTGGTTCATGCGCCAGGGCAGGGTCCAGCCATTGAGGGTGACCACAGGGTTGTAGGGCCTGCCGCTTGGCGGGACAAGGGGCGGCGCGGTGTCGGCCCCGGTTACGATGACCGGCTCAGGCAGGGCGGCCATGGCGACCCGGCTGACCGAAGCCGCGGCGACGGCCGTGAGCGCCGCACCGTTAAAAAAATGACGTCGATTCATGTAGAAATCCTTGAGTTTTTTGGCTTTGCTGGCGTTCAGTGCGCAGCAGCGGCGCCGGCTGCAGCGCCGGAGCTGCTTGCCGACGAAGCGCCGGAGGAAAGCTCCACGGGCGCGCCGGCGAGAAGGGTTTGCAGGTCGGCCTCGGCCAGCCAGAAGTCGCGCTGGGCCTCGATGGCGCTGTTGACGCTGAGCACCTGCGCGCGGGTATCGGCCAGCAGGTCAAACACGCTCAGCAGCATGCCGTTGTAGCGCAGCACCACCTCATCGTTGATGAACTTGCGCAGCGGCACCACCTCGCCCTGGTAGTGGCGCGCCACGTCGTAAGCCGTGCGGTAGTTGTTGTAAACCTGCCGGGCTTCGCTGCGCGTTTTGACGGCCAGTTCGCGTACTTTGGCCGAGTCGCGCAGCGCGTCCCACAGGCCATCGGCGCTGGTCGGGCGCGGGCCTGCCAGCTGGCGTTGCCATTGGGCTTGCGCCAGGCGCAGATCCAGCCGCTCGCGCAGCACCCGGCTTTCCACGTCGGGCAGGTCCTGCGCCTGGGGTGGCAGCTCTGGCAGCTGGCTCGGCAGCTCAAACCGGGTTTGCTCGCCCCACAGGCCCAGGACGACTATGAGTTTTTCGCGTGCATTAAATGCGGCCTGCTGCGCGCGTGCCAGTTGCACCGTCGCTTCGGACAGCAATGCCTGTTCGCGTGCCTGCTGCAGTTTGCTCATGTTGCCGACCTGCGTCATGCGCCTGGCCAGTTCGCCTGCGGCTTGCGACGCTTCCTGGGCATCAAGCAGGTAGCGGGCGCTTTGGGCCGCTGCCACCGCCTCGATCCAGGCCCTGCGCGCCTGGGCGGATAGTAGCGTGAGATCTTGTTGTGCCCTGAGCTTGGCCGGGCTGCCTGCGCGCACGGTATCGGAAAGACTCACGCCTGCGCTGGCCAGAGAAACCTGCAAGCCCGGGTTGTTTAGCAAGGCAATGCGCAAGGCCGCTTCTGCGCTCAGTGGCGGTTTCAGCAGTTCGTTGACCACTGTCGCGGCGTCCACGCCCGGGCGGGCAATCGGTACGGCTGCGCCGCCTAAACCGACGACTTTTCCCGTGGCGAGTTGCTGCAGATCGGCCACGCCGCCATCCGCCTCAGGTGCGGCCATCGCATGCCCTGTGAAGGCCAGTACCAGCGCAGTGATTGCGCTCAGGCGCCATACCGTGGTGGTGGCGCGTTTGTCCAGAATGTTTGTCATGGCGAGTCTTAGCGGGTGGGCGTGCCGGAGGGCTGATGGGTGGTTTTGGGTTGGGTCTTTGCCAGCGCTTGTTCCTGCTCCCATTTCAAAAGATCGGCATGGCCTCTTTTGAACTGGCCCACATCGGCATTGGCTTTTTTCCAGTCAAGGCTGGTTTGCTCCACACCCGTGGGAAGGTCCGCAAACACCGAGTGGTGCAGCGTTGCCGGAACCGGCGTGTCCGGGTTGGCAGCTTGCGCGGTGGGGCGGGGGTCGAGTTGGGGGTAGGGTGCGGCCTGTGCAAGATTGATCCCTGCGGGCAGGGTCAGCGCAGCAAGCAGCGCCAGCCTGGCGGCTCGGTTTGAAAGTAAGGGGGCGTTCACAAAAATCTCCTGAAATACAAGCGGAGCGACGGGAAATCGCAGGTGTTGGGGCTGGTCAGCCTTGGAAAAGACCGCGCCTCAAGCAAGTACAGACCCACTATGGGCCTGGGAGTCAGGAAATGGGTGGTTTTTGCCCGGGCGCCGTTTCGGCGCTGGCAAATTGGGCGGCCGTAACGCTGGGCCGCGTGAATGCCTTGAAATGGGTCATCGAGTCCGCTGTGGCCGGGCTCAGCGCCAAGGTGTGACAGGCCTGGCAGGCGGTGCAGGACTCGCACTGTGCATCAGCTGCAGGGGATGGGTCTGCAGCGGAGTGGCTGGCGCAGTCGTGAACGGCCTGCGCCTGATGACGCGCCTCTGGTGCGGCCATTACATGGTAAAAATGCTCCTCTACGCTCATTCCATGGGCGTGAGTAGCTATAGATGTTGTAGCGGATTGCTGGTGCTGCAACGGGGCCAGCGCCATCCCGGTAGCCATCGCGTCGCCCATCCAGCCGCGCAGAAGCAGCAGGGCGATCATGAGGACGAAGAGCAGGGAACGCATGGGTAAATGATAGGCGATAGCTGCAAAGGTTCCCGCTGGCCTTCTATTTTTCGGCTGTTGCGGGCAAGTACAGTCGGAAACGATGCGCGTGAGTGAGAGCAAGAAACTGCGATAGCGGCCCCACGGGAAGAGTAGCGGGGCTTGTCGCTGAGGGTTGTGAGCGGCCATGTGCCGAACTCGGGGCTGGAAATCCTTCTTTCGGTGGTTCGATTTCGCCACTGGCCACCAGTTAAGCCCTTAAAGGCCTTTGGCTGATCAGCTTGCTGCCCGAGCCGAGCCAGCGGACTATTCCGGTGTAGGCTATCGCCATGAGCAAAGTTACCGTTGAAGCATCGCCGCCCCAGCCGGCACCCACCAACCACGATGTCTCCTCGAAACTGGCGCTGCGCCGGGTCGCCATCGACACCTACCGCGAGAACGTCGCCTACCTGAACCGCGACTGCGGCGTATACCGCGCCGAAGGCTTTCAGGCCCTCTCCAAGGTGGAGGTATGGGCCAACGGCCGCCATATCCTGGCCACGCTGAACGTGGTGGACGATCCGTCCATCGTCGATTGCGGCGAACTGGGGCTCTCGGAGGACGCCTTTGCCCAGCTGGACATGGAGAACGGCCACACCGTCTCTGTGTCGCAGGCCGAGCCGCCGGAGTCCATGGGGGCGCTGTTCCGCAAGATCAACGGCGAGCGGCTGGACAAGGATGATTTCCGGGCCATTGTGCGCGATATTGCGCAGCGCCACTACTCCAAGATCGAACTGACGGCCTTCCTGGTGGCGACCAACCGGGGCGAGATGGACCGCGAGGAGGTCTACTTCCTGACCGATGCGATGGTGGCCAGTGGGCGCCGGCTCGACTGGCACGAGTCGCTGGTGGTGGACAAGCACTGTATCGGGGGCATTCCCGGCAACCGTACCTCGATGCTGGTGGTGCCGATCGTGGCGGCCCACGGCATGCTGTGCCCCAAGACCTCGTCGCGCGCGATCACCTCGCCGGCCGGCACCGCCGATACGATGGAGGTGCTGGCCAACGTCGAGCTGCCGTTCGACAAGCTGTCAGAGATCGTGCGCGACCACCGCGGCTGCCTGGCCTGGGGCGGCACGGCGGATCTCTCGCCGGCCGACGATGTGCTGATTTCTGTTGAGCGGCCGCTGTCGATCGACTCGCCAGCCCAGATGGTGGCGTCCATCCTTTCAAAAAAAATCGCTGCCGGCTCCACGCACCTGGTGCTGGACATCCCGATTGGCCCCACCGCCAAAGTGCGCTCGATGCCCGAGGCGCAGCGCCTGCGCCGCCTGTTCGAGTACGTCGCCTCGCGCATGCAACTGTCGCTGGATGTGGTGATCACCGACGGCCGCCAGCCGGTGGGGTTTGGCATTGGCCCGGTGCTGGAGGCGCGCGATGTGATGCGGGTGCTTGAAAACGACCCACGCGCGCCCATCGACCTGCGGCAAAAGGCCCTGCGTCTGGCCGGCCGGCTGATCGAGTGCAATCCCGACGTGCGCGGCGGCGATGGTTTTGCGATTGCCCGGGACATTCTGGATTCGGGCCGGGCTCTGGCGCGCATGAATGCCATCATCGAGGCGCAGGGCTCGCGCGGCTTTGACCACAACCACCCCCAACTGGGTTCGCTGACGTTCGAAGTGCTGGCGGATACTGCCGGCGTCGTGACCGGGATCGACAACCTCCAGATTGCGCGGGTTGCCCGACTGGCCGGCGCACCCAATGTGAAGGGCGCGGGGGTCGACCTGCTGCGCAAGCTGGGGGACGGGGTGGTCACCGGAGACGCACTGTACCGCGTTCATGCCGAATTCCAGACCGACCTGTCGTTCGCGCGGCAGCTCAGCAGCAAGTTCAATGGCTACTCGATCGGCAACGCCAAAGACCTGCCCCATGTGTTTGTGGAGTTTTGATGCGCGTGCCGACCTGTCTGCTGTATTTCGACGACGAGGCCGATGCGGCCTTGCGCCTGGCCAATTTGGCGGGTCTGAGCCCCGTCGTCATACAACGCCACCGCTTCCCGGACGGCGAACTCAAGCTGCGTCTGCCCCCCGCGCTGCCCGAGCGCGTGGTGCTGCTGCGCACGCTGGCCCAGCCGAACGAAAAACTGATCGAGTTGATGCTGGCTGCGCGCACTGCGCGTGAGCTGGGCGCCCGGCACCTGACCCTGGTGGCGCCCTACCTTGCCTACATGCGGCAGGACATCGCTTTTCTGCCGGGCGAGGCGGTGAGCCAGCGCATCGTCGGGCAGTTTCTGGCGTCGCTGTTTGACGCCGTGATCACCGTGGACCCGCACCTGCACCGCATCGCCGCGCTCCAGGACGCGGTGCCGGTGCGCCAGGCCATCGTACTCAGCGGCGCGCCGCTGCTGGGCGAGTGGATCGCGCAGCGCCGGCCCAATTCATTGCTGATCGGGCCGGACAGCGAATCCGGGCAGTGGGTGGCCCAGGCGGCGGCAGGCCGCGGCCTCGACCATGCGGTCTGCCAGAAGGTGCGGCAGGGCGACAAGGCGGTGCAGATCGTGCTGCCGCCTGTCAACGTCCAGGGCCGCGCCGTGGTGCTGCTCGACGACGTGGCCAGCAGCGGCCGCACCTTGGCGCGTGCGGCGCAGCTGTTGCGCGCGGCCGGCGCGACCTCGGTGGACGTGGCGGTGACGCATGCCTTGTTTGCGGGCGATGCGCTGCAGGTGATCAGGGACGCTGGCGTGGCTGAAGTCTGGAGCACCGACTGCATTGCGCATCCGAGTAACGCCGTCAGCATGGCGCCGGCCATTGCTCAGGCCTTGCGTAATCTTTCGGATGGACCGGCCTGATGGGGTACGGGAGGTGATCTAAGCGATCGCCGCTTGCTTTTCCGCAAAAATCAGCCGAAAGTCTTGCGCGATCCAGATCCGAGCGCAGCAGCTCGGCCACCCTGCCCAGCGAAAAAGCACTCGCAGGGTCAAGTTGCGCCGCCGCGACCTCGTCATCAGAAATCAACCCGTGTTCCGGGCGCCGGTGTCTCCACGCTCCAGCCCAACTCATCGGACACCTTATCGGCAAACTCGCACGCTGTCTGGGCTTCGCCATGCACCACAAAAGTCCGCATGGGTGCGCTGGAAAACCCCTTGAGCCAGCCCATCAGGGCAGCTTGGTCGGCGTGGGCCGAGAGCCCTCCGATGGTGTGGATCTTGGCCCGAACCGCGTGCTCCTCGCCAAAAATACGCACCTTTTTTTCGCCATCGACCAGTTTTCGGCCAAGGGTGCCCACGGCCTGATAACCGATGATCACGATAGCGCATTCGGCGCGCTCAATATTGTGGCTCAAGTGGTGCTTGATTCGCCCGGCATCGCACATGCCGCTGGCAGAAATGATGATCGCGCCTGCCTTGATGCGGTTCAATGCGATGGACTCCTCCACGGTCTGCGTAAAGCGCAGGTCCATCCATTTTGGAAATTCCCCCCGCAGTGACAGTAGCGCCCGGGTTTCCTTGTCAAGAAACTCCGTGTGTTTCCAGGTGATCTCGGTAGCCTTGGTGGCCATCGGTGAATCGACAAACACCTGCAACTTCGGTAGCTTGCCTTGTCGGCACAAATCCGCCAGCAGCCAAAGCACCTCCTGCGTTCGACCGAGCGCGAAAGCGGGGATGATGATATTGCCCTGTCGACGACGCAGGGTGTCCTCAATCACGAACACCAGCTCGTCAATGGTTTCCTTCAGTGACCGGTGCAGGCGGTTGCCGTAGGTGGACTCCACTATCAGCACATCGGCGGTGTCGATGGGGGTAGGGTCATTGACGATGGGCCTGCCGGGCTGTCCCAAGTCGCCGGAAAAGACCAGCTTGGTGGTTTTTGCACCTTCCTTGACCCAGACCTCAATGATGGCCGAGCCCAGGATATGGCCCGCATCGCGGAAACGGCAGCGTACGGCCGCATGCGGCTGGATGTCCTCGTCATAGGCCACCCCGCCAAGTTGCTTAAGGCAGTCTTGCGCCTGCGCCACCGTGTACAGAGGCGCCGGTACGGCTGCCGCACCTTTGTGTTGCTGGTGGCTCTTGCGCTGCGCGCGCGCCCAATCCGTCTCCTGGATAAAAGCGCTGTCAAGCAGCATCACCGACAGCAGGTCCGCCGTGGCGGAGGTTGTGATGATCGGTCCGTCGAAGCCCAGTGCTGATAGCCTGGGAAGCAGCCCACTGTGGTCGATGTGCGCATGAGTGAGCAGCACAAAATCAATTTTCTTTGGATCAAAGGTCCAGGCGCTGAGATTGCGTGCACGCGCCTCGCGCCCACCCTGAAACATTCCACAGTCAACGAGGAATCGAACGCCGTCGGCCTCAACCAGAAAACACGAGCCGGTGACTTCTTGTGCGGCACCAAAAAATGTCAGTTTCATAAACAAATCCTCAGTATGAGGATCTAGTATGGCAGCTGGCAGCCAGGTGTAGGGCCCCGGAGGTCCGTGACCCGCTTGTGTCCATTCAGGAGGGGATGGTGCTAAGGAAGATTAGCTTCGCGGCAGCGCCAGAACAAATTGAGCGACCGGGCAAAAAAAATGATGCGACGCTTTCATCGCCCATCCATTCGGCATGGCGCGCAGATAAAGTCAGTCGGCAACCCACCGATTCACCCTGTGGCGAATCGGCTCGCGGGGACTGGTGATATTTTCGGCCTGGCATTCTGACTCGGCCGGACGAATCATTTTCCCAAGCCAAGCTCCCGCAAAAAAGGCAGGCTCGCTTCTGCCGCCCGTTGTCCCGCGTCAATCGCTTCCCGCGCACGATGGAAATCCAGCAAGCCCAGATGTGCCAGCCGGGGCGCCACCACGGCCTCGGGTGGCTCGCCGGCCATTCGGCTGCGCGTGATGCGCACCTGCATGATGTTGAGGCTGGACGTGAGCACGTCCAGCATGGACGGCAGGCGCGGCCTGCCTGCTGCAGGCTCGGGCAATAAGGAGCCAAAATTCTCCTGCAGCCTGCGCATCCATTCGCCGCGCTCGGCACCCTCATCCTGGGCCGGCGCCTCCTGGCGCAGATGCCGGCCCAGGATGTCCGCGTTCAGGTCGACCGCAATCACAATGTCGGCCCCCATGGCACGCGCCAGCGACACAGGCACGGGATTGACGAGGCCGCCATCGACCAGCAGGCGCCCGTCACGCTGCACTGGCGTGAACAGTCCAGGCAAGGCTATGGAGGCGCGCACGGCATTCACTGTCGAGCCGCTGCGAAGCCAGACTTCGGTCCCCGAATGCAGCGCGGTGGCCACGGCGCCAAAGGGCAACCCCAGTTCCTCGATGGGCCTGTCCACAAAGTTGCGCCGGAAGAAGTCCATGAGACGCTCGCCCTTGAGCATGCCGCCCGACAGGTTGAAGTCCATGAAGGAAACCACTTCCTTGACGCTCAGGCCCAGGACCCACTGCTCGAAGCGGTCCAGTTCGCCCACTGCGTAGGCTGCGCCCACCAGAGCGCCAATGGAGGATACCGCATATCAAATCCGGTCGTATCTCCGCGTGTTCCAGGGCGCGCAATACGCCGATGTGCGCCCAGCCACGCGCCGACCCGCTGCCCAGCGCCAGTCCGACGACGGGTTTATGCACGGCATTCATGGCGATCTTTATTTGTTGCGCGCTTTGTCTGTGGCCGGGAAATGTCCGCTTTGTCCCAGCCGATAGTTCCCTTTAGTCCCCTCGCGCAACGCCCCTGCGGCCAGCGCCCTGCGAAGAGCCAATCCCGCGGAGCCAGGCGGGATCCCTGCGCCCTGGGCAATGGCGGCCTGGGTCAGAGGCTTCCAGCTGCGGCGATCCAGTACCTGTTTCAGGTATTGCAATACCTTCTCATCGTTGCGACTTAAGCGCTGTGGTTGCTTCGCCGCTTCTTGCCGGGCCTTTGCCTTGCGCGGCTGACGTTTCGGCGCAGGCTTGACGGTCGCGTCCTCTGCTTCTTCATGGCTTTCTGCTGCATATCGGGCGCGGGAACGCCCGCCCAGGCCAGGCAGGGCAACCAACACCGGCGTCTCAGGCGCCATCATTTCTGCCGCTGACAAGTACAGTGTTTTGAGCTGATCCTCCATGGCTTGCAGTTCATGCGCCAGACGTGACACGGCGCGCAGTTGCGCATAGGCCCGATCACTTTCGGGACTGAAAGGCTGGCTCGCCACCATGCCGACCAGCTGTTGAACATTCGCCTGGACCGCCTCGGACACAGCCTGGCGGGCTGCATGGAGTCCCTGGCCTGCATGCTGAATGGCCGAAAGAGTAGATGGTGATAGGGACATGGGAACTCCTGATGATGAAGTCGACGTTGAGGCTGTTCAACGACGACGTTGTCAATTTTTTGTCAGGAATCTATTTTACGAGCGCCGCCATAGGGTGAAGACCCGGTACAAAGCTTCCCGTTCACACAGTAAGATGACAACCCCATCAATCTCTTTTTATTGCAAAAATGAACCGCATCGAACTCATCGAAAAAATTATTTCAAAGAACGACCTGACCAAGGCCGCTGCAGGACGAATTCTGGACACCTTGATTGAGACCATTCAGGTCGCGGTCAAAAAGGGAGACTCGGTGACTTTGGTGGGCTTTGGAACCTTCAAGTCGGTCAAGCGCGCAGCCCGCACAGGCAAGAACCCAAGCACGGGAGCCTCGCTCAAAATTGCAGCGACGACTGTCCCCAAGTTCACGCCAGGCTCCAAGTTCAAGGCAATCGTTGACCCCAAAGCGGCTGCGCGCAAAGCAGCGAAGGCTGCAGCCAAGTAAGCGGTCCGCACCGTTCCGGGCACTTGGTGCCCGGCGTCAAAAGTCTGCTCAGGACCTACAGGCGCGCTTTTGAGTTAGCCCGAGAGTTACGGGAGTTGGCACAGGAGCGTGGCCAACTTCCGGCGCCACTCTCGATGACCTCGCCGACCGGAAGCACCGAACCCGACGGCGCTCTCCGGGGTGCTTAGCTACCCGACATCATCGTTTTTGGAGCCTGCCGTCTCCGGCGTGCTTGCGGGCGCCTTCGGCACCCCAGACCAAGCGTCGGAACATGCGATCAGGATCGAGAGGCTGAAGGATCTTCTGCAGCTGCGGCCTTGTTCGAATGGGGGAGGGACAAACTCACTAAAGGCCGCTCCTGTCCGGGAGCGTGAATTCGCGGCCTGCGCGCGAAGGAGTCCTTTTACTGCCAGGCGGTGGTTCTACCGCGCACATTCACAGGCAGCTTAACGGCCTTAATTGCCTGAAATAGCTGACTCTGCATGCCTCATCGCCCTGATGGCCGGGCTCATGCCGGTATTGGAAAACAGGTTCAAACTGAGGCCTGTCGTTCATCAACGGTTTTTCAACACCAGAGCGAGAATTCGAATTGAAATTGCATATTGCAGGCTGGCAGCCCGGCGTTTTGGCCGCTTTGGGTTCGGCTTTTCTGTTTGGGGCGGGAACACCGCTTGCCAAATGGCTGCTTGGCCAGATGAGCCCGTGGATGCTCGCCGGCCTTCTTTATCTGGGTTCGGGCATCGGCCTGGGTCTGTACCGCTGGTGGAGGGGCGCGGTCCGTCCCCGGCTCAATCGGAGCGAAATGGGCTGGCTGCTGGCGGCGGTGCTGTGTGGCGGCGCCATTGCGCCTGTGCTTCTGATGTCCGGTCTGTCGGCCATGCCGGCCAGTCATGCGGCCTTGCTGCTCAACGCCGAAGCCGTGATGACGGCACTTCTGGCGTGGATCGTGTTCAGGGAGAACTTCGACCGGCGCATTGCCGCAGGCATGGCGGCCATTGTGGCAGGCGCCCTTTTGCTCAGCTGGCCCGCATCGGGCGAGCCGGCGTTCACATCGTTATGGCCGGCGCTTGCCGTGCTGCTCGCCTGCTTCTTCTGGGCGCTGGACAACAACTTCACGCGCAAGGTGGCGCTGGCCGACGCCTCCTGGATTGCCTGTGTGAAGGGCCTGGCGGCTGGAGCTACGAATCTGTTGCTGGCTTTCCTGACAGGCGCTGCGCTGCCGGGCGCTCTCAGGCTCTTTGCTGCGATGGGGGTGGGGTTTTTTGCTTATGGGGTGAGTCTGGCCTTGTTCGTGCTGGGCTTGCGGCATCTGGGCGCGGCGCGCGCGGGCGCCTATTTTTCGATTGCGCCCTTCGTCGGTGCGCTGTTTTCCGTGCTCTTTCTTGCAGAGCCCGTGACCTGGCAACTGCTGGCGGCTGCGGGTTTGATGGGGCTTGGCGTCTGGCTGCATCTGACCGAGCAGCATGTCCATACCCATCAGCATGAGGTGCTGGAACACGAGCACCTGCATGCGCATGACGCGCATCATCCGCACGACCATGCGGACCTCGTTCAGGGTGAGCATTCGCATCGCCACCGCCATGAGCCTCTGACGCACAGCCATGCGCACTACCCGGATGCCCACCACCAGCATCGCCACGAGCCCTGAGGGCTCCTGACCGCCTTGCCGTGCTACAGCGCCGCCTGAGGCGGTGCGCCTGCAGTCCCATCGATTTGAAATGGAACGAGCCGCTCAGGTCCCTCAAGTGACACAGATAAGGAGCTTCCCCAATGTGGATTCTGTGAACTCGGGCTAGGCTGTGGGCCTATTCTGTCTGGAGTTTCCCTTGCCCTCTTTCTCCACCGCCGATCACCCTGTATCCGATGCGCCTGTCCGCCACGACCTTCACTACAGGGTCTGGCCCAAGCGCCTGCCGCGCAGCATCACGCCGCCGCAGACCTCGCTGTGGCACAACCTGGCGGTCAGCGCACTGCGCTTTCCAGACAAGCCCGCGCTGGTGTTTTTTGACCGGGCGCTTACCTACGCTGCCGTCATGCAGCAGGCCGAGCGCCTGGCCGCCACGTTGCACCGCCTGGGCGTGCGCAAGGGCGACCGGGTGGTGCTCAACATGCAGAACTGCCCGCAGTGGGTGATTGCGCACTTTGCGATATTGCGGGTCAATGCCGTGGTGGTGCCGGTCAATCCCATGAACCGGGCCGAAGAGCTCAAGCACTACATCACCGACCCCGAGGCCAAGGTCGCCATCACGGCAGCAGACCTGGCGCCCGAGCTGGCCAAAGCCAATGCCGGGCTGGCCCCTACAGATCGGCTGGCGCACCTCATCGTGACGCATTACAGCGATGCTTTTGACACCGCGACCGCCCGGAATGAAGGCGAGGCCGACATGCCCCTGGCCTGGCGCGACTGGCTGGGCACAAGGCACAGCCTGCCCGTGATGGAAGGTGGCGCGGTCATGAGCTGGTCCGAGGCCTTGGCAGCTGGCCTTGATGCCAGGGACTTGCCTGCGCACACCGCCACGCCGCAAGACCTGGCCGTGCTGCCCTACACCAGCGGCACCACCGGCCTGCCCAAAGGCTGCATGCACACCCACGCCAGCCTGATGCACAACGCGGTCGCCAGCGGCCTGTGGGGCAACAGCACCTCGGAGAACGTGGTGCTGTCGGTGATCCCGATGTTTCACATCACCGGCATGGTGTCGGTGATGCATGCGACCATCTACGGCGGCGCCACGCTGGTCATCATGCCGCGCTGGGACCGCGAGCTGGCGGGCGGCCTGATTTCGCGCTTTCGCGTGACCCACTGGACCAATATTCCGACCATGGTGATTGACCTGCTGAGCAGTCCGAACTTTGCGAGCTTTGACCTGAGCAGCCTGGTCTACATCGGCGGCGGAGGCGCGGCCATGCCGCAAGCCGTGGCCCAGCGCTTGTGGGAGCAGTACGGCCTGCGCTTTGCAGAAGGCTACGGCCTGACGGAAACGGCGGCCCCTTCACACAGCAATCCTCCCGACGCAACCAAGCAGCAGTGCCTGGGCGTGCCTTTTATGAGCACCGAGGCCCGCGTCATCGACCCGGTGACGCTGGAGGAAATGCCGCAGGGCGAGCAGGGTGAGATCATCATGAGCGGGCCGCAGAATTTCCAGGGCTACTGGAAGCAGCCCGAAGCCAGCGCAGCGGCGTTCATCGAGCTGGACGGCAAGCGCTTTTTCCGATCGGGCGACCTCGGGCATGTGGACGAGGAGGGTTACTTTTTCATCACCGACCGGCTCAAACGCATGATCAATGCGTCGGGTTTCAAGGTCTGGCCGGCCGAGGTAGAGTCCCTGATGTTCAAACACCCGGCCATCCAGGAAGCCTGCATCATTTCCACCCGCGACGCCTACCGTGGCGAAACCGTCAAGGCGGTGGTGGTTCTGCGCGCTGCGGCCAAAGGCCAGACGACAGAGGAAGACATCATCAACTGGTGCAAGGAGAACATGGCCGCCTACAAATACCCGCGCGTGGTCCAGTTTGTGGACGCCCTGCCCAAAAGCGGTGCGGGCAAGGTGATGTGGCGCGCGCTGCAGGAAGCGGAAATCGGAAAAACCTGAATCCTGCTTCAAAATA
This sequence comes from uncultured beta proteobacterium, assembly GCA_963793855.1. Classification (GTDB taxonomy): domain Bacteria; phylum Pseudomonadota; class Gammaproteobacteria; order Burkholderiales; family Burkholderiaceae_C; genus Polaromonas. The sequence continues at coordinate 915,779 of CAWCBL010000001.1, read as the reverse complement.
ATGGTCAAAACGGGTTGCAGCCCAGGTACTACGGGCGCGTGCCGCTATTGATAATATAGCGTTTTGGGGATGGGCCTTGACTTTTCAAGCCACAGGGCAATGGTGGGTTTGAAGGCGGGACTGGGTTATCCTGCCAGACTGTCGAGTTAAAAAATAGCAGAGCAGCCTGAGTGTTGCCCGCAAGCATGGCCCCTCCTTACTCCAATACCCCAAGTTTTCCGCCCGAAAAGCCGCTGGCAGGCTGGCGCCTGCGCCTGTACACGATTATTTTTGAAGCGGATACCCGCGCCGGCCGCCGCTTTGACCAGATGCTGATCGTGCTCATCCTGCTCAGCATTGCCGTGGTGATGGCCGACAGCGTGGAGTCGGTCAATCGCCTGCAGGGCCGGGCGTTTGCGGTGGTTGAATGGATTTTTACGCTGCTCTTCACCTTCGAATATATCGCCCGGCTGCTGTGCGTTCGCAGGCCGCTGCGCTATGCCACCAGCTTTTTTGGCATCATTGATCTGGTCGCCGTGCTGCCGACTTACCTGGCGCTGTTTGTTCCGGAGCTGCATGCCCTGATTGATGTGCGTGTGCTGCGGCTGTTGCGCGTGTTCCGGGTGTTCAAGCTCACGGCCTATGTGGCCGAATACCAGTCGCTGGGGCGGGCACTGGCGGCGAGCGGCCGAAAGATCCTGGTGTTTCTTTCAGCAGTCCTGATGATGGTTCTGGTCATGGGAACGGTGATGTATGTGGTCGAGGGCCGTGTCAACGGCTTTACCAGCATTCCTACCTCGGTTTACTGGGCCATCAGCACGGTGACCACGGTCGGCTTTGGCGACATCACGCCCAAGACCGATCTGGGGCGGCTGATCTCTTCCTTCATGATGCTGCTGGGCTGGGGCATTCTGGCTGTTCCAACAGGCATAGTGACCGCGGAAATGGCGGCGCAGCGGCGCATGCAGATGACGCAGGCGCCCACTACGCGCACCTGCCACGAGTGCCTGAGCGAAGGCCATGCGCCCGAGGCTAATTATTGCTTTCACTGCGGCGCCAAGCTGCCGCCCTATCAGCAGCAGGCGCAGACGCCAGAGGGGCCTGCGCCCGGCAGCGCTTCCTGAGCGCTTTTATAGCTCAGTCGCCAGCAGTCAGCCGACGCGGCGTGATCTCTACCGAATCAGTGGCCGTGCTCATCCAGACCGTTCCGTCCTGAATGGTGATTTGCAACTGCATGCCGCGCTGGGCGAGCTTGGCCAGCGCCTGGCTTTGGGCGGCTTCGATCTGCCACACCACCAGATTGGCCGCGCGCGTCAGTTTGGTCTCGATGGCTTTCCACCACACCGGCGTGCTGCTGGAAAAGCTGAAGACGGTGACGCGTTCGGCGCGGCCGGCGGCGCGCATCAGGCGCTTGTCGTCGGGCTGGCCCACGTCTATCCAGTGCAGCACGGCATCGGTGTAATCCTTGTGCCACAGGGCGGGCTCGTCGACGTCCCACAGGTCTTTGGCAAATTCCAGGTTGCCGCGCTTGTCGTCGCCGGGCACATTGAGGGCGAAGGCCAGCAGGCGAATCATCATGCGTTCATCGGTCTCTGACGGATGGCGCGCAATGATGACGTTGTGGTCGGCATAGACCCCGCGGTCCATGTCGGCGATTTGCAGTTGGGCTTTGTGAATGGTGGCTTTGATGGCCATGGGACAGGGTTTCCAGGTGCCAAAGCCTGGGCGCCGGAAAGGCGGCCAGGGCTTTGCGTTAAACCGTCTATTGGAACAGCCTTTTGCGGGCCATCCCAGCGGGACAAACCTCGATCAAATCAGCTTGGAATAGGTCGAGGTCGTCGGCTGGCGTCAGGTATTTGTCGAACACCATGCCGCTGGCGCGCACGAACAGCCGCCCTTTGGGCGTTACCCGGATCGCTAGTCGGGTCGACGGTGATGAGCCCGGCCTCTTCGTATGGCTTCAGACGGGACAGCTCATGCGAAAGTAGCTGTTGAAATCGATGCCGTAGTCGCGGTTGATCGCGTCGATTTCGACCGGCGCGCTGCACATCAGCGTCATGATGATCTCGCGCCTGAGCAGGTCGTCCTGGCTCAGTTCAAAGCCTTTTTCAATCGGCAGCCGGCCCTGGTCGAGGCGCTCGTAGTAGGCGTTGACGGTACGTACCGACTGGCTGTAGGAGTTGCCGACCTTGCTGATGGCGGAAACGCCAAAGCCGATCAGGTCGCACTCGGCGCGCGTGGTGTAGCCCTGGAAATTGCGGTGCAGGCTCTTGTTCAGCCGAGCCTTGTTCAGCTCGTCATCGGGTTTGGAGAAATGATCCAGCCCGATATAGACATAGCCGGCATCGAGCAGGCGGCGCATCGACATCAGGAAAATCTGCAGGCGCTCTTCGGCCGATGGCAGGTCGCTTTCATTGATCAGGCGCTGCGCCTTGAAGCGGCTGGGCAGATGCGCGTAGTTGTACAGCGCGATGCGGTCGGGCGAGAGACGGATCAGGCTGTCGAGCGTGCGGCCGAAGCTTTCCAGCGTCTGTTTTGGCAGGCCGTAGATCAGGTCGGCATTGATGGACTGGAAATTGGCCTTGCGGCTTTCCTCAACGGCTTTTTCGACCATTTCCAGCGGCTGGATGCGATTGACGGCCTGCTGCACGGCCGGGTCAAAATCCTGCACGCCAAAACTGTTGCGGTTAAAACCCAGTCCGGCCAGCATGGCCAGCGTGCCTGTCGCCCACGGTGCGCGGATCGATTTCAACGCCCAGTTCGGCGTCAGGCGTGAAGTCGAAATGGCTGCGCAGCATGGCCATCAGCTGGCCCAGTTCGTCGGCGCGTGAAGAAGGTCGGCGTGCCGCCGCCCAGATGCAGCTGCACCGTTTTGCGGTCAGGTGCCGATGCGCGCAGCCACCAGCGCCATTTCCTTGTCGAGATAGCGCAGATATTCGGCCGACCCGGCCGTGCTCTTTGGTGATGATCTTGTTGCAGGCGCAAAAATAGCAAAGTGATTCGCAAAAGGGCAGATGCACATAGATCGACAGGGGCGGATTGCCCGGGTTCTTCGCGCGCTGTTCAAGATGGCTCAGGTTCGATTGCTCGGTGAAGCCTGCATTGAAGCGGTCTGCGGTCGGGTAGGACGTGTAGCGCGGGCCGAGAGTATCGAACTTGCGAATCAGTTCTTCGGAGAGTTCGATGTCGGGCAGGGTAATAGTCATTGAACAATCCAGATATGTTTATGAAAAGCATTTTCCCGCAAATCCGATACCTTTTGCGGGCAGAGGGCCTGATTACGCCCAGGTCCTTCGTGTGAATTCGATAATGCGGAGGTGGCGCTGCTGCCAAGGTGGTGAACGGCCTGCTCCCGGCCTGGTCGGTTCATCCCGCAAGCGTAATCAGTTGCGGATCGTCTGCATGATCGATCAGGATGCGCTTGACGCGCTCTTGCCACAGCCCTGCGAATTCGCCAGCCTCGTGCGGAGCGGAGGCGCCGGTCAGGAGTTTTTTCAGCAAGCTGCCGGTGCGCGGATCGGCTGGAACCTGGCCCATGTGCATGGAAAGCTGAACGGATGCGCCGTTGTCGGTGCGCTCAAAACTCACTTCACCATCTACATCGCAGGCAAAGTCCATCAGATTCTGCCGGCGGAAATTGCCGCCTATGCCCTTGAATCCGCCGGCACCGGCTGCGCCCGTTATCAAGCTGACCACGCTGCCTATGACGCCAGTCACACCTTCATCGAGCGGCGCAGCAAACCGCACCTGAACGGCACCACGCTCGGGTGTCTGGTCCGGATATAGCAGCTCCAGCGCCCGTTTCGTCATCAGGTAGGCCCCGGCAACGGTCGGGCAGGAATGCCCGGCTAGCCGGACCGCATCGATATACCGGTAAGTGATCAGGCCGTCCGTGCAGGCACCCAGAAAGCCGGCGAGCCCGTCGTGGAGCGTCATAACGGGGGCCTGGTCGAAGAATGCTGGATAGTTCATGGGATGTTTTTCCTTTTCAAGAAGGCAACGAAGGCCGCGACGCGCATGAAAACAATGCCGGGGCCTACAACAGGCCGAGTTCGAGCTTGACCTCGTCGCTCATGGAATCGATGCTCCAGGGCGGCTCCCAGACCAGTTCGACATGCACCGACTTCACACCCTGCACTTCGCGCAGCCGGGCTTCGACGATGCCGGGAAATGTGCCGGCAACCGGACAGGCCGGCGCAGTTAGCGTCATTTCAATTTCGATATTCCCTTGCGGGTCTATATCGAGTGTGTAGATCAGTCCCAGATCGAGAATGTTGACGGGATTTCCGGGTCGTAAATCGTGCGTACCGCGATAGCGTCTTCCGCAATCACATCCTCTCTCAGCGCCTCATCGGGTACGGGTTCCATATAGTCTTTCAGTGCCGACTTGCAGGGTGTGCCAGGCCAGGGTCGCGCATTTCACGCGCGCCGGAAATTCACGCACCCCGGCCAGCACTTCGAGTTTGCCGAGATTGGGGGGCGGATCGGCATCAGCGTCTGTGACCAGACGGTGGAAATTTCTGGAAGATCTGTTCGGCCTCGCCGACTTTTTTCCCTTCAATGCCTCGGTCATCAGCGATGCGGAAGCCGTCGAAATGGCACATCCGGAGCCTTCGAAGCTCAGATCCTGGATCACGTCGCCCTCGACATGCAGGTAGACCGTGACCTGGTCGCCGCATAAGGGGTTTTCGCCATGCGCGACATGGTTGGCGCCTGCCAGCGCATGGTGATTGCGCGGCGTTTTGTAGTGATCGAAAATCACTTCCTGGTAAAGATCGCGCAAGTCGCTCATTGCTGAAACATCTCCTGTACCTTGATGATGCCGGCGACCAGGGCATCGACTTCGGCACGGGTGTTATAGAGTGAAAACGATGCTCGTGCAGTGCCTGAAATTCCCAAGCGCTGCATCAGCGGCATGGCGCAGTGATGGCCGGCGCGGATGGCTACGCCCTCATGGTCGAGGATGGTGCCGATGTCGTGCGGGTGAACGCCGTCCAGCGTGAAGGACAGGATGCTGGCCTTGTGCTGCGCCGTGCCAATGATCTTCAACCCCTTGATGCCGGCGACCTGCGCGCTGGCGTAGTCAAGCAGGTCGCGCTCGTGCGCGGCGATGGCCTCCATGCCGATAGCCGATACATAGTCCAGGGCTGCGCCCAGTCCGATGGCCCCGGCGATATGGGGCGTACCGGCTTCGAACTTGTAGGGCAGCTCGTTGTACTCGGTCTTGCCGAAGGTGACCGACCGTATCATGTCGCCACCGACCTGGTAGGGCGGCATGGCTTCGAGCAGCGCCTTTTTTCCATACAGAACACCGATGCCGGTCGGTCCGAAAATCTTGTGCCCGGAAAATGCATAGAAGTCGCAATCGAGCGCGCGCACATCGACGCCGAGATGCGATATGGCCTGTGCGCCATCAAGCAGCACCGGCACGCCATGCGCGTGAGCCATTTCAACAATGCGCGCCACCGGCGTGATGCTGCCGAGCGCGTTGGACAGGTGGGTGACGGCCACCAGTCGGGTGCTAGGCCCTAGCAGTTTGCCGAACATGTCGAGGTCGATTTCGCCCTGGTCGTTCACGGGTGCGACGCGCAGTTCCGCGCCCGTCTGGGCACAGGCCATTTGCCACGGAACGATGTTGGAGTGGTGTTCCATCGCGCTGACAATGATGTTGTCGCCGTCGCTCAGCCGCGGTCGTGCATAGCTTTGCGCCACCAGGTTGATGGCTTCCGTGGTACCGCGCACGAACACGATTTCCTGCGTGCTGGAAGCCTTGATGAAGCAGCGTATTTTTTCGCGCGCCGCCTCATACGCATCGGTGGCGCGCTGGCTCAGTGTGTGTACGCCGCGATGAACATTGGCATTGATGTGGCGGTAAAACGCCGCTTCGGCATCCATCATGGCCTGTGGCTTTTGCGTCGTCGCGGCATTGTCGAGATAGACCAGTGGTTTGCCATTTACGGACTGGTGCAGCACCGGAAAATCACCGCGCCATCGGGCAACATCGCTTTGGGTGTTGTGGGTCCGATCCTCTGGCTGAAGCTGCAATTTTGATTCCATTTTCATGTCAGTTCTCCTATGCACTCGCCCTGTGGCAGACGGGCCAGCAGGATTTGCTCAAGCCGGGTGCGCAATGACTCAACCCGGATGCGTTCAATCACGTCATGCGCGAAGGCATGTACCAGAAAACTCCTTGCCATGGCCTCCTCGATGCCGCGCGATCGCAAGTAAAACAATTGCGTCTCATCGAGCTGCCCGACGGTCGCCCCGTGCTTGCACTTGACGTCATCGGCGTAGATTTCGAGCTGTGGCTTGGTGTCGATTTCCGCGTCCTTCGATAGCAGCAGGTTGTGGTTGGCCTGATGGGCATCGGTTTTCTGCGCACCTGGATGCACGATCACCTTGCCGTTGAAAACCGCGTGCGAGAGGCCGTCCAGCACCCCGCGGTAGTTTTCCCGGCTGGTGCCGTTGGGTTTGCAATGATCAATGCGCGTGTGGTTGTCCACATGCTGGCGTCCACCGACCAGGTAGAGGCCGTTCAGTGTTGCCTCGCAGCCGCTCGCGTCGAACACGGTCGTGATGTCGTTGCGCGTCAGGGCCGCGCCCAGCGTGAACGAGTGGGATGCCAGGCGACTGTCACGCTGCTGGACAGCGTGGATACCGGCCACATGAAATGCGTCGGCTGATTCCTGCTGCAGCTTGTGATGCTCAATGACAGCATTCTCCGCCGCGAAGATGCGCGTCACCGCATTGGTGAAATACACGGTTTCGTCTGCGCCGGCATAGTGTTCAATCACGGTGGCCTGCGCACCTGCTTCGGCCACGATGAGGTTGCGCAGATAGGCCGCACCGCCCCTTGCTGTCGAAATGAACAGCAGATGCACGGGTGCTTCCAGCACCGTGCCCCGCTTCAAGTGCAGCCAGGCGCCATCGGCCATGAAGGCGGCATTGAGCGCGCTAAAAGCGGGCTGCTGATCCTCGTTGGCGAGGTAGGGCGCCAGCGCGTCCGGGGCGGTGTTCAGTGTCGCCGCCAGATTACCAAGAGTCGCGCCTGCGGGCAGGCGACCGGGCGAAGACAGCGCCGGCGCATAACGGCCGTTATGAAATGTCAGCAGATGGCCGGCGCACTTGTCCAGCGCAAAGCGATCAAGCATTGCGACGGCTTCATCGGTTTCATCGGCTTGATGGCTGATGTCTGGCAAGGCCTGGAAGGCGTGCTTTTCGAAGGCGGAAACGCTGGTGTACTTCCATTCTTCGTCGTGCCGGGTGGGGAAGCCGTTTTGCGCAAAGGCCTCCAGTGCGGTGCTGCGGATGCGATTGAGCCACGGCAGATCCTTGCCGGGCAGGGTGCCTGCAACGCGCGAAAAGTCGGCGAGATAGTGGGCTCTGGCGTCGGTGGTCATCGTGTCACCGCCATGCGAACAGGTTTTGCTTTTTCAGCCGGCGCGGGTTCCAGCCAGCCATAGCCGCGCTCTTCCAGTTCCAGCGCCAGTTCCTTTCCGCCGGTTTTGACGATGCGGCCGTGCGACAGCACATGCACGAAGTCAGGCACCACGTAGTCCAGCAGGCGCTGGTAATGGGTCACCAGGATGATCGCCCGCTCGGGGCTGCGCAAGGTATTGATGCCTTTGGCGACGAGTTGCAGGGCATCAATGTCCAGCCCCGAATCAGCTTCATCCAGAATGGCCAGCCTGGGCTCCAGCAGGGCCATTTGCAGGATTTCATTGCGTTTCTTCTCGCCACCTGAAAATCCCTCATTGACCGAGCGGTAGAGCAGCTCTTCGCTCATGTCCATCTGTTTCATCTTTTGCTTGATGAGATTGAGAAACTCCATCGCATCGAGTTCCGGCAGGCCGCGATGCTTGCGCACGTTATTGAGCGCCGCCTTGAGGAAATGGACATTGCTCACACCGGGAATTTCCACCGGATACTGGAAGGCGAGAAACACACCTTCACGCGCGCGCTCTTCGGGACTCAGCGACAGCAGATCGCGCCCCTGATACAGCACCTCGCCAGCAGTGACTTCGTAGCTGTCGCGCCCGGCCAGCACCTGCGCCAGCGTGCTTTTCCCCGAGCCATTCGGCCCCATGATGGCATGCACCTCGCCAGCGTTGATGGTCAAGTCGAGGCCGCGCAGGATGGGATTGTCTTCAACCGAGGCGTGCAGCTGGGTTATTTTCAACATGGTTTTATTTCCTCAGGGTTTAGCCGACGCTGCCTTCAAGGCTGACGCTCATCAGTTTTTGCGCTTCCACCGCGAATTCCATCGGCAGTTCCTTGAATACTTCCTTGCAAAAGCCGTTGACGATCATGGACACAGCGTCCTCTGCCGACAGCCCGCGCTGGCGGCAGTAAAAGAGCTGGTCTTCGCCGATGCGCGAGGTGGAGGCTTCATGTTCGACGCTGGCAGTCGGATTCCTGACTTCGATATAGGGAAAGGTATGCGCGCCGCATTGCTCACCCAATAGCAGCGAGTCGCATTGAGAGTGATTGCGCGCGCCCTCGGCGTTTTTCATGATCTTGACCAGGCCGCGGTAGGCGTTTTGTCCGTGTCCGGCGGAGATGCCCTTGGACACAATCGTGCTTCGGGTATTGCGGCCCAGATGAATCATCTTGGTCCCGGTGTCGGCCTGCTGGTAGTTGTTGGTCAGGGCAACCGAGTAAAACTCGCCGGTCGAGTTATCGCCGCGCAGCAGACAGCTGGGGTACTTCCAGGTGATGGCGGAGCCGGTTTCCACCTGCGTCCATGAAATATGCGAATTCACACCCCGGCAATCGCCGCGCTTGGTCACAAAGTTGTAGATGCCGCCTTTGCCTTCCTTGTCGCCCGGATACCAGTTCTGAACCGTGGAGTATTTGATTTTTGCGTTGTCCAGTGCGACCAGTTCGACCACGGCTGCGTGCAACTGGTTCTCGTCGCGCATGGGCGCCGTGCAGCCTTCCAGGTAGCTGACGTAGGCGCCTTCATCGGCAATGATCAGGGTTCGCTCGAACTGTCCGGTGTCCCTGGCGTTGATGCGGAAGTAGGTGGACAACTCCATCGGACAGCGCACGCCGGGCGGGATGTAGCAGAAGGAGCCGTCGGAAAACACCGCGGCATTGAGCGCTGCGAAGAAGTTGTCCGAGTAGGGCACCACGGAGCCGAGGTACTGTTGCACCAGGTCCGGATGCTCACGCACAGCGTCAGAAAAGGAGCCAAAGATGATGCCGAGCTCGGCCAGCTTGTCCTTGTACGTCGTGCCGACGGAAACGCTGTCGAACACTGCGTCAACGGCCACTCCGGCGAGGCGTTCGCGCTCATGCAGCGGCACGCCGAGTTTTTCGTAGGTCCGCAGCAGTTCGGGGTCAACATCGGCCAGGCTCTTAGGCCCATCTTTCATGGATTTCGGTGCCGAGTAATAGATGATTTCCTGGTAATTGATGGGCGGGTATTTCACCGTTGACCAGCTTGGCTCCTTCAGCGTGAGCCAATGGCGAAAGGCCTTGAGTCGCCATTCGAGCATGAACGCCGGCTCGTTCTTGCGGGCTGAAATCAGGCGTACCGTTTCCTCGGTAAGGCCGCGCGGCAGTGCGTCGTTTTCAAGGTCGGTGATGAAACCATGGCGGTATTCGCCGGCCATGACTTCATCGAGTGTGGTGACCGTCTCTGTCATGGTGCTTCTTCCTGAATCGGGTTGAACGCTACGGATACCGTTTTTGGCACGCGCTTGAGCATGATGGCGCCGGCATCGACCGGCTGCGCGGCGGGCGCGATCATCTGGGCCAACGTGATGCCCTGCAACAGACCGATCACGGCGTGGTTGATCCGCTGCCAGTTGGCCCGCACGGCGCAAGCGGATTCCTGCGCGCACAAGCCGGGGGTCACGCTGCATTCGGTCATGCCTATCGGGCCGTCCATCGCATGGATGATGTCCGCCAGCGAAATCGTCTCCGCCGGGCGAGCCAGAAGGTAGCCGCCTTTGGCGCCGCGCAGGGACACGACCAGACCGCCGCGTGTCAATATTTTGAGAATCTTGCTGACTGTCGGTACGGGTACATGGATGGCGGCAGCAATCTCTGGGGCGCTTCGGCTCCGTTCCGCTTCGCGGATCATTGCGGTCATGACGACAGTGCCGTAATCGGCCATTTTGCTCAGTCTCAGCATGAGTTATTCACTTCATTTTTTAAACAGTACCAATATAGTCCTATTAAAAAGTTTTGCCATAGTTAGTGAAGAAACCATGGCGGCAAGTCAGGTTGCCGTGGCAGCCGCTCTGTCTTTAGGTCGTCAAGAAAGGTTTACTTACGAATGTCACTTCGTCCTACGCGGGGTAGCCGACCCTCCTGTTACAAATGGAAAACAGAAAAGGCGGTCCGTGATGGAGAGCTAAAACCAGGTGAAAGTCACCGTTAACCAACGGTGTTTTCGCATGAACGGTGGCTAGCCAGTAAGCTTGAAGTAGTCCGGTGCCCTACCGTCGAGGGCGATACGCGCCGGCGACTTCCATGGCGAACGCCCTTATAGTCGGCTATTTCTCGTACGGCGCCTTAAGGTGCTGATTAATTTTGACGCGAATCCAGAAGAAAGAAACCATGAATAAAAATGCGAAACCATTGCTGATGGCCGGACTTGTCGCTCTGTCTGCCCTGCTGGGCGGTGCCGCTCACGCTGTTACTCCCTACGCGACTGCAACGGTGGAGGGCGCCTTGGCGCCGGGCGTGTATGGTCGCATCGAAATCGGCAATGCGCCGCCGCCGCCGCTGGTCTACATGCAGCCGCTCATCATTCAACGCGCGCCTGTGCTTGTGCAGCAGCAGCCGCTTTATTTGCATGTGCCGCCCGGGCATGCCAAAAATTGGTCGAAACACTGCGCCAGATACAACGCATGTGCCCGGCCCGTTTATTTCGTTAAAGTGCCGGGCGATGATGGCTGGGAGCGGCGCCAAGGCCGGGACAGCTATCGTGGCTATGAGAATGACCAGGGAGACCGTCATGACAATGGGCACGAAAGAGGCAATGGAAATGGAAATGGAAATGGAAATGGCAAGGGCCATGGCAACGGTGAGCATGGCAGGGGCGGGCGCGGCTAAGGAAACGCTCTCATCGCATTAGCGAAGGTGCCGACGACAGCCATCGGCACCTTTTCTTTTTTGAGCAGCGCCGTTGTAGCAAGCCATGCACGAGGGCCGATGCCCGCATCGCCTGCCACTGGGCGGCAACGTTAGCATTATGCAAAGATCAAATTCACTTCTGGAAGGAACCCATGAAAGCAATCTGGAATGGCGCAGTGATTGCGCAAAGCGATGACATTGTGGTTCTCGAGGGTAACCACTATTTCCCCGAGAGTTCGCTCAATCGCGACTACGTGACCTTTAGTAACCACCACACCATGTGCTCGTGGAAAGGGCAGGCGAGTTATTACTCGCTGCTGGTTAACGGAGAGATGAACACCGATGCCGCCTGGTATTACCCGGACCCCAAACCGCAGGCCGAGAATATCAAAGATCATGTCGCTTTCTGGAAAGGTGTGAAGATCGAGCCCTGACTGGCTCAGGTGGGTCCAGGCGCAGGCATTGACCGAATAGGGTAGCGGCCTGAGAATCTTTCCATGGCTTTCAAGGAGACATGCGTCATGTTCAAGCATATTTTGCTCCCGGTTGATGGTTCTGCAACGTCACGCCGGGCTATCGACAAAGCGCTGGCCATCGCCGAGGCTTTTAAAAGCGCGGTAACGGTGATCTATGTCATAGACCCTTATGCCTTCACGGGGGTCGGTACGGATTTCTCCTATGGCCAGGCTGAATACCTCAGTGCAGCCGCAGCAGAGGCCGATGAAGCGATCAAGACCGCGAAGCAGATTTTCGAGGAGCACGGGATTGCTGTTAAGGGCTCGGTCGTGGAGGGCCATGCGATTTACCGCAGCATCCTCGACACCGCCGAGGCGGTGAATGCGGACTTGGTGGTCATGGGCTCTCATGGCCGCCACGGGCTGGAAAAACTGGTGCTGGGAAGCGTCACCGCCCAGGTGCTGTCGCACGCCCATTTGTCAGTGTTGGTCGTTCGCGACTAGGCATGGGGTTTGTCGCCGACCCCGCTTCAGGCTGCGGCGTCTACCGGTCATAACAAGGAGCTTCCATGAATTTACTGAATCACGATCTGGTGCATGAGTTTCCTCAGCATCTTGAAAAAATGCGCGCCCTCAAAGCGTCTGATCCGCATTTTGCAAGCCTGTTTACCCAATACGACACACACAACCTCACGATTACCAAGTACGAACAAGGGGTCGGTGCAATGACCGTAGAGGCGCTTGAAGCGCTGAAGAAAAAGCGGCTGAAAATCAAGGACGAAATTCACCAGATTCTCAAGGCGACCTGAGAGCGGTATGCAGCGATGAGCTTGCATCATTGAGTCTGCGAATAAGTAGGGCTCATGCCCAATGGATACGGTCATATTTTGCTATGAATTTAGAAGCGTATCCTTTCCGGAGTCGGTCGCTTTAATCGCCGTGGCGCATCATCCAGGGCAGTTTTCATCAAGCTGCAACAACGGGGGGCTAAGCTCGCGTAGTTAATTGACTTTCGGTTTTTTGCGGGAGATGGCCATGAATTCAGTCGACGAAGATGTGATGCGGCGTATTCGCCACGACTTGATCGACAGCTATGACGAAGAGCTGGAGATGGAGCTGGAAGACCAGACGGTGGCCGAGCTGACCGGCGACGAGCCCATCAGCCACAGTGCGCAGGACAAGGAATATCGTCGCCAGTATTTCCGCGAGCTGTTTCGCCTGCAGGGTGAGCTGGTCAAGTTGCAGGATTGGGTGGTCAGCACCGGTCACAAGGTGGTCATCCTGTTTGAAGGGCGCGATGCCGCCGGCAAGGGCGGCGTGATCAAGCGCATTACCCAGCGCCTCAATCCCCGGGTGTGCCGTGTGGCCGCGCTGCCGGCACCCAGCGACCGCGAACGCACCCAGTGGTACTTCCAGCGCTACGTGTCACATCTGCCCGCTGCGGGTGAAATGGTATTGTTCGACCGCAGCTGGTACAACCGGGCCGGCGTCGAGCGCGTCATGGGTTTTTGCACCGATGAACAGTATGAAGAGTTCTTTCGTACGGTCCCCGAGCTCGAAAAAATGCTGGTGGGATCGGGCATACAAATCATCAAGTACTGGTTTTCCATTTCAGATGAAGAGCAGAATCTGCGTTTTCTTGGCCGGATTCACGACCCTCTCAAGCAGTGGAAGCTCAGCCCCATGGACCTGGAGTCACGCCGCCGCTGGGAGGAGTACACCAAGGCCAAGGAGATCATGCTTGAGCGCACGCATATTGCCGAAGCGCCATGGTGGGTGGTGCATGCTGATGACAAGAAAAAAGCCCGCCTGAACTGCATTCACCATCTGCTGCAGCAAATGCCCTACCAGGAAACCGAGCATCCGACCGTGGTGCTGCCCGAGCGCGTCCGTCATGACGACTATGTGCGTCAGCCCGTTTCGCAAGACATTGTGGTGCCCGAAGTGTATTGAGGGCCTTCCTCTGCCAGCGCTTGGGCGCAGGCCTTATTCCCTGACGTCAGCCACCTGCTGCATTCCAAAGTCGGGGCGCGCCAAAAAGGCAAGCACGCGGCGGGCTGCATCGTCGGGCGATGTCAGCTGGCCACCGCTTTTAAGGCGCGCAAAACTGTCCCGGTCCGGGAATGCGGCCGGGTCTGCGCCGCGCAGCTGGAGCTGCATGTCCGTGTCGATCACGCCGGGTGCCAGCGAACAGACTTTGGCGCCGCCCGTCTTGCTTGCTTCTTCCAGCGCCAGGCAGCGGGTGAAATGATCCATGCCGGCTTTTGTCGCGCAATAAGCTGCCTGCGATGCCATGGCGTGGCGTCCCAGCCCCGACGAAATGTTGAGCACCTTGCGCTCGGCCGGCCAGCCTGCGGTAGCGCGCAAAAACGTGGCCGTCAACAGCATGGGCGCTTCCAGTCCGACACGCAGGGCCCGGGTCAGGTCGGCCGCATCGCTTTGACTGAGAGGGCCGATGCGCGGAATCATCCCTGCGTTGTTGATGAGTGTGGCGCTGGACCAGGCCGTGCTGCCTTGCGCGCGCAGCCAGCTGTCCAGCCTTGCGCAGAGTGCGGTGCTGTCGGCCAGGTCGTGGCACCATTGCAGCAGTGTGGCCCCCGTTTGCTGAGCGTGCTGCGCCAGTGCATCCTGATGGGTGCGTGAAATGCAGAGCACGGTGTGGCCCTGCACGAGCAGCTGGCGAGCCATGGCCAGGCCCATGCCGCGTGATGCGCCTGTGAGTAGGGAGATATGGGGCATGACTGCATGGTAGCGGCAACCACCCCGGCATGGATTGCGGCTAGAAGCCGGGATCGCTTTCCAGGGACAGCGGGGTGTTGCTGGCGGGGTGTTCAAACCGCAGCGCGCAGGCATGGAGCAGCAGACGTGGCGCTTTGGCTTGTATGGCATCAGGCGCATACAGCGCGTCACCCAGTATCGGATGGCCCAGCGCCTGCAGGTGCACGCGCAGCTGGTGGGAGCGGCCGGTGACCGGCTCCAGCTCCACGCGCGTGCTGTTCGAGGCTTCGTCGAACTTCACGGCACGCCATCGGGTCTGGCTGGGCTTGCCGTGGCCGGCATCGATCATGCGCAGCGGCCGGCGCGGCCAGTCGACCACGATGGGCAAGTCAATCAGGCCCCAGCCGTCCGGGCTGTCCGCCGGTGCCAGATGGCCCTCGACCACGGCGATGTAGCGTTTGTGGACTTCCCTGAGTTCAAATAATCGGCCAAGTGCGCGTTGCATGGCGATGCCGCGAGCCATCAGCATTAGGCCCGATGTGGCCATGTCCAGCCGGTGCACGATGAGGGCGTCGGGGTAGCGCCGCTGCACCCGGCTGCTGAGGCAGTCCTGCTTGTCTTCGCCACGCCCCGGCACGCAAAGAAGTCCCGAGGGCTTGTTCAGCACCAGCAGGCTTTTGTCCGCATGGACAAGCTCAAAATCTTCACTTGCTGCTGCCATGCTGCTCGCCGCCAGGCTGTCGGGAAGGCTCAAGATTTCGGCGGCGGAAAATTGTGAACCGGCGGGCTGCTGCGCCTGATTTCGCGCAGCATGAAAAGGTAGAGGCTTTCAACCTTCTCGCGTGCCCAGGGTGTCTTGCGCAGAAACTTCAGGCTGGACGCCACGCTGGGCTCACTGGTGAAGCAGCGGATATTGATGCGCTGCCCCAGTTCTTCCCAGCCATAGTGTTCAGCCAGCGCGGTCACGATGGCTTCCAGCTTGATGCCGTGCAGCGGGTTGCCCGGCTGGTCCGGGACAGTGGAAACTTCCGCCGGCGAGGCAGCGGAAGGGCCGGAAGGCATCACCATGGCTGAATTATTTGTTTTTCAGCTTGCCGCGCACCGGCACTTGGGTCACGACGGTCGGGCGGACCGCATCGGGCGACACCAGTTTCGGGGGGGACGTGTCTTTCTTGGGTTTTTTGACCATTTTGTCGTTGTTTTGCTGACCTTTTGCCATGACGTTCTCCAGTAAGGGGTTGATGCCTGATTATCGGGGCAACTCTATACGTTGGCGGCCCGTCCGGTCAAACATTTCCGGCAGTGTCATCGGGGCTCTTATCCCTCGAAGCAGCCGATTGGCGCTCGCAGCCGCATGAGCCGGGCTCTGCACCCATAAGCTGGGGAGGAATTGGTTGCTCCACGCTGAAGCCCGGATGCCGGGCCTGGAACCCAATCGGCCCGCAGTCCAGCATCTTCGGGCGGAATAAGCTATCAAATCAGGAGCAAATGAAGCGACGGGGAAATGCCGACTCACTGGTAAGCTTCAGGCCCCATGGAAACACACAGCTTTCAAGAACTCACGCGCCAGCGCGCTTTCATGCGGATGTGGTTTGCCCGCTTGTTTGGCACGACCGGCAACCAGATGCTGATGGTGGCCGTGGGCTGGCAGATGTATGAACTGACGGGCAGCGCCTGGGATCTGGGACTGGTGGGCTTGTACCAGTTTGCGCCCGCGCTGCTGCTCACGCTGGTGGCCGGCCATGTGGCCGACCGGCTGCACCGCGGCCGCATCGTGGCTGCCTGTCTTGTCTCCCAGGCCAGCGTGGCGCTGATTCTGGTGGCTGCCACGCAGGGCTGGGGCGCTTCCACGGGCTGGGCGTCGCGTGAACTGCTATTGGGTGTGTCGGTCATGCTGGGCGTGGCCAGGGCCTTCCAGATGCCGGCCCAGCAAGCCCTCACGCCGATGCTGGTGCCGCCGGCCATGCTGCCGCGCGCCATGGCGTTCAGCTCGGCCGGCATGCAGGCGGCGGTGATGGGCGGGCCGGCGCTGGGCGGCGTTATTTTTGTCGCCGGTGCCACGGCGGTGTATGCCACCTGCGCTTTTCTCTTTGCGACAGGCTGCGGGCTGATTGCCGTCCTGCGTTACGACCATGTGCCGCCGCCGCGCGAGCCGGTCTCGCTGCGCACTTTGCTGGCCGGTGCGGAATTTGTCTGGCAGCGCAAGGCCTTGCTGGGCGCTGTCTCGCTGGACCTGTTTGCCGTGCTGCTGGGCGGCGCCACGGCCTTGCTGCCCATGTTTGCCAAGGACATCCTGCATGTCGGTCCCTGGGGCCTGGGATTGTTGCGCGGAGCTCCTGCGGCGGGCGCCTTGCTGACCTCGGTGGTGCTCACGCGCTGGCCGATGGACAGGCGCGTGGGCCGCACGATGCTGCAGTCGGTCGCGTTTTACGGCATCTGCATGCTGGTGTTTGGCCTGTCGACCAGCTTTGTGCTGTCGCTGTTTGCGCTGGCTGTGTCTGGCGCCGCCGACATGGTGAGCGTGGTGGTGCGGCAGACCCTGATGCAGATCGAAACGCCCAACGACATGCGTGGCCGGGTCAGTGCGGTCAACTCCGTTTTCATTGGCGCGTCAAACCAGCTCGGCGAATTTGAATCGGGCGCGACGGCCGCCCTGCTGGGCCCGGTCGGCTCGGTGCTTGCCGGTGGCATAGGCACGCTTGTGGTGGCCGCACTGTGGCTGAAGGGTTTTCCCGCGCTGGCCGGGCGCGACCGCATGACCGATTCAACAGCCATCAGCGGCCGCTGAGCGCCGGGCTGCAATTGACATCAATGCGCCTGATTGGCGCGTATGCGCTGCACCTCCAGCGGCGTGACGTTGCTGGCCTGGTTGCCCCAGGACGTGCGTATGTGCGTGATGACCGCCGCTACCTCGCTGTCGTTCAGCACCAGTACAAAGGGCGGCATGCCAAAGGGGCGCGGGTTGCCTTGCGTCGCTGGCGCGAAGCCGCCGTTCAGCACCATCTGCACCAGATTTTCCGTTGCTGCCATGGTGACGGCGCGATTGCCCGCGAGCGGCGGATAGGCGTTGGCGATCCCCTGACCCTTGTCGCCGTGGCATTGTGCGCAATGTTGCTCAAACAGCTTGGGGGCTTTTGGGGCTTCTGAAGAGGCGATAGCCGGGCGGGCCACGGCAGGCAGGTCAGGCCTGGAGATTTCGCCGGGAAGCTCTTTCAGGTACTGCGCCATGGCGTCCAGGTCTTTCGGGTCCAGGTGCTGGGTGCTGCGCAGCACCACTTCGGCCATCGGGCCGCTGACTGAGGCACGCGGCGAGACGCCGTTTTTCAGCAGGCCCACGATCTGCTCCCGGTCCCAGTCGCCCACGCCCGCTTCGTGGGGCGAAGTGAGGGAGGGTGCGTACCAGTTCTGCATAGGAATCAGGCCGCCGGCCAGGTCCAGTGCCTGGCTGATGCCGCCCAAGGCGTCGCGAGGAGAGTGGCAGGCGCTGCAGTGGCCCAGGCCCTTGACCAGGTAGGCGCCGCGGTTCCACTCTGCGTTGCGGCTGGCATCTGGCTGGTACACGCCGGGGCTGAAATACAGCGCGCGCCACACCGCCAGTGCTGCCTGCGACTGGTAAGGAAAGCGAAGCCCGTGAGGTCGGTTGGGCTGCGCAACGGCGGGCAGGCTGCGCAGGTAGGCAAAAATGGCGTCTGAATCTTCCCGCGTGACCTGCGTGTAGCTCGTGTACGGAAAGGCCGGGTAGAGCAGGCGGCCGCTTTTTGAGCGGCCGTTGTGCATGGCGCGCCAGAAATGGGCGGACGACCAGCTGCCAATGCCGGTGTTCTCATCCGGCGTGAGGTTGGAGGTGAACACGGTGCCAAAAGGTGTGGGAATGCCGAGGCCGCCCGCATAGCTCTGGCCGCCGCGTGCCGTATGGCATGTCATGCAGTTGCCGGCCCGCGCCAGGTAAGCGCCGCGTGCTATCAAACTTTCATTGGGTGCGTAGGCTACAGGCGCCTTCACATCCACTTCATCGCGCAGATTCATGATCCACACCACAGCCGCTGCACCTGCCGCCAGTGCGCAGCATCCCAGGGCAAATTTGGCCCACGCTTTCATTTTTGAACCTTTGTGTTGTTGGTGGGGGCGGCCGTCTGGCGCGCGCTTCCGCAGCTAATGGCAGTCGAGCCCGGCGCCAGTGGTGGCAGGGCTGCGGCGGGGTGGGTGTTTGCGGGCAATGGCTGCGCTGCGACCCAGCTGGCCACGGCGTTAATGTCTTCCAGGCTCAGGCGCGCCACCACCTCTTTCATGCAGTCGGGCGCATGGGCCTGGCGTTGTCCTGCTTTCCAGGCGCCGAGCTGGGCATTGAGATAGTCGCGCGGCAGGCCCAGCAGGCCCGGAATGTTGGGGGCCACGCCGGTCATCGCCTGGCCGTGGCACTGCACGCAGGCCGGAACCTTGCGCGCCGCATCGCCCTGCGTGACCAGTCGCTGGCCCTGGCGCAATACGTCGGCAGATGCCGAGCTGGGCAGCGGCGCAGGGTAGGGCACCTCAAGGCGGGAGAAATACTGCGCCATTTCCAGCAGATAAGCGTCGCTGAGCGGGTCAATGAGTTGCGTCATCAGTCCGTAGTGCCGCCTGCCGTCGCGAAAATTGAGCAGCTGGTTGTAGAGGTAGCCAGCCGGCTTGCCGGCCAGGCGCGGGTAATAGCCGTCGGGCGCTGCGCGGCCTTGCGGGCCGTGGCAGGCGGTGCAGGCCAGCGTGCGCTGGGCGATGCTGTCTTCAAAAGGGGCGGCGGCCAGCGCGGGGCTTGCCGCCATCCAGGCGATGCAGGCCACGAGGCCGGGTGCTGCCAGCCTGTGTAAAAAAGAGAGGGTTTTTGGCATGCGTCGATCATGCCCTACAGAGGCCGCTCCCATAAGCATCAGATGAGGCTTGAAAAAGCGTATCAGATGAAAAATTCGCGCAAATTACAATATCAGATGGGTGCTGCAGCCCTCCATGCAGGCAAGGGCAAACCATCAATGAAGCGCTACGAACAACTGGTAGAACTGCTGGCCGCCGACATTCGCAACGGCCAACTGAGCCCCGGCACCCGCCTGCCGTCGATTCGCACCATCACGGCGCAGCACGGACTGAGTGCTTCCACCGCGTTCAAGGCCTACTACCGGCTTGAAGAAAAGGGCTTGGTGCGTGCCCGCCCGCGCTCCGGCTATTACGTGGCAGCGTCGGCCATGCAGCAATTGGCCGCGCCGGCCCGGGGCGCTGCGGCCGGCAAAGCTGCCAGTACGCCAGCCAGGGTGGCGCCCAAGCTGGACGTCAGCGAGCTGGTGTTTTCGGTTCTGGGTGCCGTGCAAGACCCTGACATCGTGCCGCTGGGATCGGCCTTCCCGGCGCCCGGGCTGTTTCCGCTGCAGCGGCTGGGCAAGTCGCTGGCCCGCACGGCTCGTCATATTCATGGGCAGGATACCGTTGCCAGTCTTCCGCAGGGCCATGCGGTGCTGCGCCAGCAAATCGCACTGCGCTACCTGGGCATGGGCATGGCCCAGCCCGCTGAAGAGCTGATCGTGACCAATGGGGCGCTGGAAGCGCTCAATCTGTGCCTCACCGCGGTGGCGCAGCCGGGCGACCTGATTGCGATTGAATCGCCGGGGTTTTACGCGGGACTGCAGGCGCTGGAGCGGCTCAAGATGAAGGCGCTGGAAATCCCGGTGCATCCTCAGGACGGCCTCGACCGGCTCGCGCTGGCTGAAGCGCTCAAGCGTCATCCGGTCAAAGCCTGCTGGTTCATGACATCGTTTCAGAACCCCATGGGCGCAAGCCTGTCCGAGGAAAAAAAGAAAGCACTGGTCGCTTTGCTGGCCAGCCGTGACATTCCGTTGATTGAAGACGATGTGTATGGCGAGCTTTTCTTTGGCAGCCGCAGCGCCCTGCCTGCCAAGGCGTTCGATCGCAAGGGGCTGGTGATGCATTGCAGCTCTTTCAGCAAGACGCTGGCGCCGGGTTACCGCATCGGCTGGGTCTCGCCCGGACGCTTTGGCCAGCAGATCGAGCGGCTCAAGCTCATGACCACCCTGTCGGCAAGCCTGCCCGCGCAGATGGCGGTGGCCGACTACCTGCAGCATGGCGGCTATGACAAGCATTTGCGCCGCCTGCGCCATGCCATGGAGTCGCAGCTGTCGAGCCTGCTGGCGGCCATTGCGCGTTATTTTCCTGATGGCGTGCGTGTGTCGCGCCCGGCCGGAGGTTATTTTGTATGGGTCGAATTTGCCGAAGGGTTTGATGCGCTGGCTCTGCACCAGGCAGCGCTGGAGCAAGGCATCAGCGTGGCCCCCGGGCCGATGTTTTCAGCGCGCCGCAACTTCAGGAATTGCCTGCGCCTGAGCTACGGTCATCCCTGGAGTGCGCGGTTTGAGGCGGCCATGCAAACGCTGGGTGCGCTGGCGCGGCAGCAAGTTCCGCCGGTGGCCGGGTAAGCCTGGATTTTTAATAAATCGGGCTATAGCCCTTGTTTTATTTTAGGTGTTAGCTATCAAAAATATAGCTAACTATGCCTTTCCCAGCCAGTCCGCAACGCGCTGGAGAACCCAGGCCGCGTCATCATGCGGCAGGTCGTGGCCTGCCCACGGATGCGCGTGGTAGCTGGTTTGCCAGGCGCGGGCCAGACGGGCCGAACATCGCGGATCGACCAGCCGGTCTCCGGCTGACGACAACACCAGCGTGCGGCAGGGGGGAGGCGTCGCCATGCTGGAAAAGCGCGCTGCAGCCAGGAGCTGGCGGCCGGCGTTGGCGGCGCTCACGGGCGCGTCCTGGCGAATCCTGACCCACGCCGCCAGGTCGTCATTGCGGGAGGTGAGGCGCTGGCAGGTGAGTTGATAGATGACGCGCTCGGCGTAGCCGGGACTTTGCCAGCGCGCGGCCAGCAGCGCCAGGCTCGGCCAGCTGGCGGGGCGCAGCCGCTCGGTGACGCGGCTGAAGGGGCGCATGCTGGTGTTGATTAGCACCAGCCTGGTGACTTCCTGCGGATACCGCTGCGCCCAGTCGGCGGCCACCATGCCGCCCAGCGACATGGCCAGCAGGCTGTAGGGCGGCTGCAAGCCCCTGGCCTGCAACTGCCGGCGGGCAAAGTCTGTCATGACGCGCACCGAGCCGGGCGAAGCCTCCCGGTAAAACACGCCATTGCCCGGCAGGTCCAGTGCCAGCACCGGAGGGCCGCCGGCAGGCTCTGAGGGGCTGACGATGGGGGCAAGTTGCTGCGCAAAGCTTCCCCAGTGCCTGGCCTCGCGGGTGAGGCCTCTTAGCAATATCCAGGTCACAGCACCTGCCTTGGCCGCCAGTTCGCCATGGCCAGCTGAGTGAGCTGGGCGCGGCGTTCTGCCGGCGGCAGCCAGCGCGGCGCAGCAAAGGCGGCACGCGTCAGGAAGTCCAGCAGGTCGGCATGGCGGCGCAGCACGCGCTGGGTGCGGTGCGCCTTGATGGGGTTGAAAATGCCGTGCCGTGAAAACAGCTGGCGCGGATTTTTGCGTATCCACAACCACGAGCCCAGCTCCAGCGTCATCGGCAAAAACACATGACCCGCTGGCGCATGGTCATAGGCATGGTCCCACAGGTCGCCATGCAGCAGGTACTGGTTGCTTTGCGGCTCAAAGCGGTAGGCGTGGTGCGGGTGCGATTGCTCCAGCATGGTTTTCAACGCAAACATCTCGGGCAAATGAGCCATCATCCGCCGGGTTTTGGCGTAGGGAAACCAGATGCTGTCATCAAAGCCGTAGCCCGAATGGCAGTCCAGCGCCAGGCTGAAGGGCCGGCATGCCAGCTGTTCCCGCACCACCTGCAGCAGGGCCATGCTTTCTGTTTCCATGGGCGCGCCCGGCCGGCCGCAATACCAGGGCAGCAGCGGACTCAGGGTCTGCCCGCCCGCCAGAAAGGGCACGCCGCTTTCAGCCCTTTGCGGTGCGTTGCGCATCAGGTCCACGCCCTGGGGGTTGGCGCGGGAGTGCGCCCACATGCCGCCCGGATTGACGATGGGCATGAACACCAGGCGTACTTTCTGCAGTTGCTGGTGCAGCAATTCATCCCACTCCAGGCGGAACAGCAAGGCGCGCATATAGGCCAGGATCAGCTGCGTGCCGATGCGCTCCAGCCCGTGAATGCCGCCAAAAAAGCCGACCGCCGGCGCCAGCGGATCGCCTGAGCCGATGCTGGCGGTGAACAAGGGAAAGGTGCTGGCGCCGGTGGCGATCTCCCCTACGGTCCGGATGTCAAACTGCGTGCTGCCCGCCCGCAAAATCGCCTTGAGCTCTTCGTGCTCGTCAAAGGTCGCGCCGCCTTGCGGCGTGCGGGCCAGGCCGGGAAGGCCGGAGGCGTCATGCAAGGAGTCCATGTCGCCATCCTTGCACAGTTGTTTGACAAAACAATGCGCGCGGCCCTGTTTCCTGGTTTTTCTCTCAGGTCACCAGGCGGCCAGCCGCAGCTTGCTATAGAAAATATAGCTGTCTGCGCCGTATTTATTGGGCTGGCGGCTTGTTTGATTGAAATTTCGCCCCTGCCCGCGGCTGGATGGCCGGGTGCGCTCAAAAGGGCAGCTCAATTACCACATCAGACGATGGGTAGGCCACGCAGGGCAGGATGTAGCCTTCGCGCTTTTCCTCCTTGCTCAGGCCAGGCCACTCAATGCGGTACACCACCTGACCGCTGCTCAGGTGGCAGATGCAGCTGCGGCAGGTCCCGTTGCGGCAGGAGCTGCCCAGCGTCAAGCCCGCCAACTCGGCAGCCTGCAGCAGGGTCAGCGAAGCGGGCGCCTCAAACGTGATGCCGGCCGGTTCAATGCGGGCCGTAAAAACAGGGCCGGCCGTATCGGCTGGGATTGCCCGATCCTGGGCTTCTGGCATTGAACTGCGCTGCGGCATGGGGTTGAAGGTTTGGGCAAGGTCGCGCAGTAGGCGCGAAGCCCTGAATTTACCCCAGCGCCGGCTGGCCTTGCCGTTTGCGCGACAATCCTGCCTCCCGAGCATTGCTCACCGATATTCACAAGCGATTTTTCCATGTCCAGCTATTCCGTTCGTCCTGCCACCGCCCGCGATGCCAAAGCCATTGCCGAAATTCATGTTGCCACGTGGCAAGCCGCTTACAAGGACTTGATGCCTGAGGACTACCTCAAAAAAATGACGGTGGAAAAGCGCCAGGCCTTCTGGCGCGAAGCCATCGAGTACAGCGAACCGCAGCTGCTGGTGGCGACGGATGGTGAGCAGGTGGTCGGTTTTGTCGGCTACGACCGTTCACGTGACGCCAATACCCGCTCCACGGTGGGCGAAATCTGGGCCATTTACGTGTCGCCGGACCATTGGGGCAATGGCGTGGGCCTGGCACTGTGGGACGGCGCCCGCGACGGCCTGAAGGAAGAGGGCTGCACGCAGGTCACGATATGGGTGCTGCTGCGCAACGAACGCGCCCTGCAGTTTTGTGAACACGCAGCAGGCTTCAAGCGCGAAATGCCTTCGCTCAAGACGGTCGACTTTGGTTCCGTCAAGCTGGAAGAAATACGCCTCAAGCGCGCGGTCGATTAAAGTGAATGAACTGATTCAAGGTCGCTGCCGGGCCTGATCAGATCATCGGGAACAGGCCGCAAGCTCCGGCTCGCGCGACCTCCCTTGCAGGCGTGCGGATCGATGCGCGGCTCAGGAAGCCGCAACGGCTGGCCAGCCGACGGTCTGCGCCAGCAGGATCTGATGGTCGGCATCCAGGCCCATGGCCTGCGACAGCGCATGGCGGTCAATCCAGGCGCGGATCACGGTAGCCAGCCCGGCCGAGGCGCAGAACAGGTAGACGTTTTGCGCCATGGCTCCCGCAGCCGCAGAGGCGTAGGACTCGCGCTGCGCCGCCGGCACCATCCGTATGCGGCTGTGGTCGGCCACAAAAATCAGCTCCAGCGGTGCCTGGTCCACGAAGTCCTGGTAGCCGGTGACACGCCTCACATCGGTCGCGCTGACCAGCGCCAGCGCATGAGCGGTCGGGTCGTAGCGGTACAGGCCCTCGGGCAGGGCCGCATAGACATCGATTTCCTGCGAATTCATCGCACTGGGCGCCGTGCGCCCGCCGAGTGCGGGCCGATTGATGCCTGCTGCTGCCCACAGCAGCTCTGAAAGGGTCTGCAGCGCCAGTGGCGCGGTGTCGAACTCGCGCTGCGACTGGCGCTGGCGCAAGGCCTGCATCAAGGGCAGGCCGCCCTCGGTCTGCGGCGGCGGCAGGGAAAGCGTACTGGCGGCATTGCCCAGCGCAGGCTGCGGTTTGAGCTGGCCGATCATCCCCAGGGCCATTTTGGTCAGCGTGTTCATGAGCACTCATCCTGATTGGAAAATTCACTCATTGTTGGGTTCACCGCTACGCCATGTCTTGCTCTGGATCAAGTGGCCTGCCATTGGCCGACGTTTGATGGGCTGTCCCGGAAACAGGGTCAGGTCCGGCCTTGGCTGAAGCGCTCAGGTCGGCACATTCACCTGGCCTTCCTCATCGGGAATGAGGGGCGTGCTTTCGTCGGGGTTCACCGGCAACTCCAGGCCTTCTTCGTCTTCTTCAGCTTCCTCCGCCGGACCTTTGCGGGGCAGGGTATGGCCGACATGGGCGCGCCGCAGGGCGGCTTTTGCAATGATGACTGGCATGGTGATTTTCCTTCCCGGTTTCAAAGTGAGGGGGCAGCGAGGCATTTCGTGTGAACGTATTGTGCGGTCCGTTTCGGCTGGCCACCTGGCCGAAACGCAGCTTGGTTGAAGCAGGGGGCTGCACGCATTTTCTTGTCCCTCTTGTCCTACATCCAGTCCCTACGCCGCCGCACAGGGTCTTTCCAACCTTACTCTTAAAGTAAATTCCTGCTTCGGATGAGTGGCACGCATGGTTTGTTTTCTGGTTTGCTTATCCGGTGGCATTCCCCTCATCTTATGGATTTATCAACTTTCTAAGGACGCATCATGGAAGACCCCAACTCGAATTCTGGCAATTCGCCTTCTGACAGTTCCGTTCGGCGTGGCGTGGATTCGGCAGGCGCTGCACTGCACAGCACGATTGACAAGGTCGCCGACCCGGCTCGCAGCACCGTCGAACGCGTGTCCGCTGCCGCTCATGAAACGGTCGACAAACTCGCCAGCGGCGCCACCCATGCGGCAGACCGGTTTTCCGGCCAGGCCCACTGGGTGTCTGAAGCGCCAGGTCGGGCCCTTGAGTGTTCAAAATCCTGGGTTCAGGAGAAACCACTGGAAGCGGTAGGCCTTGCCTTGGCCATTGGCTTTGTTCTTGGCCGCCTGACGGCGCGCGATTGAGAGCGTCAGCTGGTTTACGATAATGCAAAAAGCCGCCTTTGGGCGGTTTTTTCTGTGCCTGAAAATGAGCACCTGAATTTTCCGATCTTCACAGAGTCCGATGCTGCCTGTCATGCAAATGCGCACTTCTTCTGTCCGACCATCCCGGCGCAAGCCGCAACTTTCGAAAAGATATGGCCAGTAGCCTGCTTGCGCTGATCGATGACATTGCCACCGTACTGGATGATGTGGCCTTGCTCTCCAAGGTGGCGGCCAAAAAAACCGCCGGTGTTCTGGGGGATGATCTGGCGCTCAATGCCCAGCAGGTCTCCGGTGTGAAGGCCGACCGGGAATTGCCTGTCGTGTGGGCCGTGGCAAAAGGCTCGTTTGTCAACAAGGCGATTCTGGTGCCGGCCGCCCTGGCCATCAGCGCCTTCGCACCCTGGGCCGTCACGCCGCTGCTGATGGTGGGCGGTGCGTTTCTTTGCTTCGAAGGCTTCGAAAAACTCGCCCACAGGTTCATGTCCAGCGCTGCCGAGAAGACGGCCGAGCAGGAAACTCTGATCAAGGCACTGCTTGACCCGGCCGTGGATCTGCTGACGGTTGAAAAAACCAAGGTCAGGGGCGCCATTCGCACTGACTTCATCTTGTCCGCCGAAATTGTCGCCATCTCGCTGGGGACGGTGCAAAGCAGCCCCTTTGCCACGCAACTGCTTGTGCTCAGCGGCATCGCCCTGACCATGACGATAGGCGTGTACGGCCTGGTCGCGGGCATTGTCAAACTCGATGATGGCGGCCTTCATCTCAGCAAGCAGGCGGGGGCCAATGCCTGGAAAGGCTTTCAGCGCCGCCTGGGTCGTGGGATTTTGCGTGCGGCCCCCTGGCTGATGAAGGGCCTTTCGGTCGCGGGCACAGTAGCCATGTTCCTGGTGGGCGGGGGCATTCTCACGCACGGCATTCCACCGCTTCACCACGCCATCGAGGCGCTGGCGCTGCGGGCGGGGGCCGTGAACGGGATAGGCATGGTGCTGGCTGCAGCAACGCCTTTGACTCTGGATGCCTTCATGGGGGTGTTGGCGGGAGCGCTGGTCTTGCTGGCCTTCACTCTGGGCAAGCGGGTTTTAGTCCGAAGGTGAGCCCATTGTCCGACCGGACAGGGCAGGGCGTTCAACTGGGCAGGCCAAGGCCATCAAAGCGATGCATCGAAACGGTAGGGACATTCCGGCTGGCTGCGGACCCTGCAGTGCAGACTCGCCCGCAACTGCCCTAATGTGGGCCACACAGGCAGTTCTCCGTCCCGGGAGATGGCGAGCCCAATATCCTTGCGTCCCTTGCCGCGATGCTTGCCGGGCGCAGGGGTCGAGGACGGGTAGAGCTTCTTTTTCACGTCGTTGCCCTAGTTGCCGGTCTTGCCGGAATTGGCCGGGGGAATCCCGGCCTGTTCGGTATTTGCAGGGAGGGCGTTCTCTGCGGGAAATGGCCAGTTCCCCTTCTTTTCCGCCGCGGCCGGCTCAAGCGCTTCTCTGGCACGCTGCTGGATCGCTTTGCGGCTGTCGATGTTGGGCGGGGGCGCACTGAATCTTGGCATGGCGGTGTCTCCAAAATATAAAATGCGACCTTAACTGGCGCGCACACTGACCCATGTAGTCTTGTGGTGATGCAGGATGTAGGATGGATTGGGCGGCAGGCTTCAAGGCCGCCGCGAAACCGGCGGGCTTGCGTTGGGCGAGTCAGCCCGCCAGGACGCGCATCCCCTGCAAGCGATGAAGAAATCAAGTCCTCTGTGATATCTCCATGGGAGTTGCTTTGCCGGATTCCAGCACCGTTGTCGCAAACATCGATTTTTCAGCATCATCGGAAGAGGTGGCGCGTCTGCTGATTGGCGTGCGGGTGCTGGTCAATGGTGTAGGCGGGCGCATCGTCGAGACCGAGGCCTATGACCGGGAAGACCCGGCTTCGCACAGCTTTACCGGCCCCAGCCCGCGCAATGCCGCCATGTTTGGGCCGCCCGGACGCGCGTATGTGTACCGCTCCTACGGCATTCACTGGTGCATCAATTTTGTCTGCCGCGAAGCCGGGCATGGCGCGGGGGTGTTGATACGCGCACTGGAACCGACTGACGGACTGGCCCTGATGCGTGCCCGGCGCGGCCTTGAAGACATTCGACTGCTCTGCGCCGGCCCTGGCCGCGTGGGGCAGGCGCTGGGCATAGATCACAGCTACAACGGCATGCGGCTGGACCAGCCACCCTTTCAGCTGTTCGCACCAGAGTCGGGTCTGGACTCAAGTCTGGTGGTCGGCCCCCGCGTAGGCATTTCAAAAGCCGTTGAACAGCCCTGGCGCTTTGGTCTGGCGGGCTCGCGCTTCCTGAGCCGGCCGTTTCGCTAGGTTGCTACCAAATCAATAGCTGTATGCGCAGGCTTGCTATGCGCTAACGGCATATTTGACTGTTATTTCTGGATTGCTGGGCACCTCCAGCGTTTCGGTCGTCCCGGACAGGGCCGCTGCAGACGCCGCCCAGCCGCTGCACATGGCTTCGGGCAGCGAGCTTTTGCGCTGGATCAGGTCGTGCCTGGCGAACAGCTCGGCAATCCAGTCCACGAACACGCGCACCTTGTTGCTCAGGTGGCGGTTGGGCGGGTACACCACATAAATCGGCTTGGGCTCGGTGCACCAGCCCGAAAACAGCGGCTCCAGCGTGCCGTTGCTGATGTAATCCTGAACCAGGAAACTCAGCGTGTGCAGCACGCCCAGACCGGCGAGTCCGGCGGCTAGGCCGGCATTCGAGTCGTTGACCGAGATTTGGTGGCGCCCGCCGGCCTCGACCACCTCGCCGTCCTTGTGCATCTTGAAGGTGTGGAGCTTGCCGTTGCGCCCGGACACATAGCGGATCGAATAATGTGCATCGTCCAGCTCGGAAGGATGAAGCGGCGTTCCGTGGCGTTTCAGATAGGCCGGCGAGGCGCAGGACATGATGTAGAACTCGCCGATGCGGCGCGCGACCATCGACTGGTCGGTGATTTCCCCGCCGCGTATTACGCAATCGACGTTCTCGGCAATGATGTCCACCGGCCGGTCGCTGACGCCGAGTTCGAGCTGGATGTCGGGGTAGCGGGCATAAAAGTCGGGCAGTGCCGGAATGATCACCGCCAGCCCGAGCGATGAGGGAATATCGACCTTCAGCTTGCCGCGCGGGCTGGCCTTGGCGCGCGACATGCTGGCCTCCAGCTCATGCACCTCGCCCAGCAGGCGGCTGGCCTGCTCGTAGTACGCGGCGCCATCGACCGTGACGGTGACTTTTCGGGTGGTGCGGTTCAGCAGCTTGGTGTCCAGCTCTCTTTCGAGGTCCTGGATCAGGCGGGTGACGGTCGGTTTGGGCAGGCCCATCGAATCGGCCGCCTTGGTGAAAGTGCCGGCTTCCACGACGCGCACAAAAGCCTGCATTGCAGAAAATTTATCCATGGCAGTTCCTGTTGTGAAGCGACTTGACTGGAGTTTGTACCAATGGAAACCTGACGGCCACTTCAGATTGTTTCATTGGTGAAACAAAGTATAAGCAAAACCGCTATTTATTAATCAATATCAATCACGTATCTTCTGCTGCCTTGCAACAAATTGAAGCCGCTGGCCGGCTCAGGCAGATGAATAGCTCGCACGTTTCCCGTTTCAGCCCCGTCCAGGCCGGACCGCTTTGACCCCATCAACAGATTTCAGCGCCGATTTCAGTTTCATGAATCCGGCGCCGCTCGCTCAGTCCGTTTTTTTATTTTTCGAGGGAATCCACCATGCCACCCGTCAAACTTGCTTCCAATAAAAACCGTTTGCTCGCCGTCGCGCTGGCCGTTCTGGTCGTCACCGGCGTGTCGGTGGCCATCTTTGGCATGTCCGCATCCCGCGCCCAGACGGATGCGGCCACAGGTGCGGCGGTTGAAGCGCCAGCCACACCGGTTTCCGTCGCCACCGTGGTGCAGAGCGACGTGGCGGCATGGGACGAATTCTCCGGCCGGCTCGAAGCGGTCGAGCGCGTCGACGTCCGCTCGCGCGTCGCCGGCGCCGTGCAGTCCGTGCATTTCCGCGAAGGCGCGCTGGTCAAGAAGGGCGACCTGCTGCTCACCATCGACCCGGCGCCGTATGCCGCCGAGGTCGAGCGCGCCGAGGCGCAGGTCGCTGCCGCGCAGGCGCGCGTGGCGCAGGCCAAAGGCGAGCATGAGCGCGCGCAGCGTCTGTGGAGCGAGCAGCGCCATCTCGCAGCGCGAATTCGACGAGCGCGTCAACGCGACAGCGCGAAGCCGAGGCCAACCTGCGCGGCGCGCAGGCAGCGCTGCAGACCGCGCGCCTGAGCCTGGGCTACACGCAGGTGCGCGCGCCGGTGTCGGGCCGCGTCGGCAAGCTCGAAGTCACCGTCGGCAACCTGGTCGCCGCCGGCCCGGGCGCGCCGGTGCTGACCACGCTGGTGTCGGTCAGCCCGATCTACGCCAGCTTCGATGCCGACGAGCAGGTCGTGGCCGCGCGCGCTGCAAGGACGCCGGCGGAGCCAGGGCAGGCGCGCGCAGACCTGGACCGGATTCCCGGTGCAGATGGGCACGGCGGCCAGCGCCGACACGCCGTTCGAAGGCCACCTGCAGCTGGTCGACAACCAGGTCGATGCCAAGAGCGGCACGGTGCGCGTGCGCGCCGTGTTCGACAACCCGGACGGCCAGCTGATGCCCGGCCAGTTCGCCCGCATCCGCATGGGCCAGGCGAAGGCGAGCCAAGGCGCTGCTGGTCAACGAGCGCGCCGTCGGCACCGACCAGAACAAGAAGTTCGTGCATGGTGGTGGACGCCGACAACAAGGCGGACTACCGCGAAGTCACGCTGGGCGCGGCCGTCGACGGCCTGCGCGTCGTGACCACCGGGCTTGCAGGCCGGCGAACGCATCGTCGTCAACGGCCTGCAGCGCGTCCGCCCCGGCGCGCTGGTCGCGCCGCAGACCGTGGACATGGCGGCCAAGGCCGAACTGGCCAAGCCAGCCGTCGTGGCCGAAGCCGCCAAATCCTGAGCCCTTAGCGGGAACCCTGAAGAAGAACCCCATGAATCTCTCCAAATTCTTCATCGACCGGCCGATCTTCGCCGGCGTGCTGTCGCTGCTGATCTTCCTCGCCGGGCCTGATCGCGCTGCGCGGCGCTGCCGATCTCGGAATATCCCGGAAGTCGTGCCGCCGTCGGTCGTGGTGCGCGCGCAGTATCCCGGCGCCAACCCCAAGGTGATTGCCGAGACGGTGGCCACGCCGCTGGAGGAAGCGATCAACGGCGTCGAGGGCATGCTCTACATGGGCAGCCAGGCCACCACCGACGGCGTGATGACGCTGACCGTCACCTTCAAGCTCGGCACCGACCCCGACAAGGCGCAGCAGCTGGTGCAGAACCGCGTCTCGCAGGCCGAGCCGCGCCTGCCCGAGGAAGTGCGCCGCCTCGGCGTCACCACCGTCAAGAGCTCGCCCGACCTGACCATGGTCGTGCACCTGCTGTCGCCCAACGACCGCTACGACATGACCTACCTGCGCAACTACGCGGTGCTCAACGTCAAGGACCGGCTGGCGCGCATCGAGGGCGTCGGCCAGGTGCAGCTGTTCGGCGTCGGGCGACTATTCGATGCGCGTCTGGCTCGACCCGCAGAAGGTCGCCGCAGCGCGGCCTGTCCGCCAGCGACGTGGTCGCGCGCCATCCGCGAGCAGAACGTGCAGGCGGCGGCCGGCGTGGTCGGCGCCTCGCCGGGGCTGCCGGGCGTCGACCTGCAGCTCTCGATCAACGCGCAGGGCCGCCTGCAGAGCGAGGAGGAGTTCGGCGACATCATCGTCAAGACCGGCGCCGACGGCGAGGTCACGCGGCTGCGCGACGTCGCCCGGCATCGAGCTCGGCGCCGCCGACTACGCGCTGCGCTCGCTGCTCAACAACAAGCCCGCGGTGGCGATGCCGATCTTCCAGGCGCCGGGCTCCAACGCGCATCGCAGATCTCCGACAACGTCCGCAAGACCATGGACGAGCTGAAGAAGAACATGCCCGAGGGCGTGGACTACGCGATCGTCTACGACCCGACGCAGTTCGTGCGCGCCTCGATCGAGGCGGTGGTGCACACGCTGCTCGAAGCCATCGCGCTGGTGGTGCTGGTGGTGATCCTGTTCCTGCAGACCTGGCGCGCCTCGATCATCCCGCTGCTGGCGGTGCCGGTGTCGATCGTCGGCACCTTCGCGGTGATGCACCTGTTCGGCTTCTCGATCAACGCGCTGTCGCCTGTTCGGGCTGGTGCTGGCCATCGGCATCGTGGTCGACGACGCCATCGTGGTGGTCGAGAACGTCGAGCGCAACATCGAGGCCGGCCTGTCGCCGCGCGAGGCCACCTACCGCGCCATGCGCGAGGTGTCCGGCCCGATCATCGCGATCGCGCTGGTGCTGGTGCGCGGTGTTCGTGCCGCTGGCCTTCATCAGCGGCCTGACCGGCCAGTTCTACAAGCAGTTCGCGCTCACCATCGCGATCTCGACGGTGATCTCGGCGATCAACTCGCTGACGCTGTCGCCGGCGCTGGCCGCGCTGCTGCTCAAGGGCCACGACGCGCCGAAGGACGCGCTGACGCGCGGCATGGACCGCGCGTTCGGCTGGTTCTTCCGCGGCTTCAACCGCGTCTTCAGTCGCGGCTCCGACGCCTACAGCGGCGGCGTCAAGCGCGTGATCTCGCGCAAGGCGCTGATGCTGGGCGTCTACCTGGCGCTGGTCGGCGTCGACCTTCGGCCTGTTCAAGGCGGTGCCCGGCGGCTTCGTGCCGCGCAGGACAAGCAGTACCTGGTCGGCTTCGCGCAGCTGCCCGACGGCGCCTCGCTCGACCGCACCGAAGACGTGATCCGCCGCATGGGCGAGATCGCGCTGAAGCAGCCCGGCGTCGAAGCACGCGGTGGCCTTTCCCGGGCCTGTCGATCAACGGCTTCACCAACAGCTCGAACTCCGGCATCGTCTTCGTCACGCTCAAGCCGTTCGACGAGCGCAAGAGCGCCGGACCTGAGCGGCGGCGCCATCGCCGGCCAGCTGAACCAGCAAGTTCGGCGCGCATCCAGGACGCCTTCATCGCGATGTTCCCGCCGCCGCCGGTGCAGGGCCTCGGCACCATCGGCGGCTTCAAGCTGCAGCTCGAGGACCGCGCCGGCCTCGGCTACGACGGCGCTCGACGAGGCGACCAAGGCCTTCATGGCCAAGGCGCGCGCAGACGCCGGAACTGGCCGGCGTGTTCTCCAGCTACCAGGTCAACGTGCCGCAGCTCTATGCCGACATCGACCGCACCAAGGCGCGCCAGCTCGGCGTGCCGGTGACCGACGTGTTCGACACGATGCAGATCTATCTCGGCTCGCTCTACGTCAACGACTTCAACCAGTTCGGCCGCACCTACTCGGTGCGCGTGCAGGCCGATGCGCCATTCCGCGCCCGCGCCGAGGACATCGGCCTGCTCAAGGTGCGCTCGACCACCGGCGAGATGGTGCCGCTGTCGGCGCTGCTGAAGGTCAAGCCGAGCTGCCGGCCCGGAGCGCGCCATGCGCTACAACGGCTTCCTGTCGGCCGACATCAACGGCGGCCCGGCGCCCGGC
This sequence comes from uncultured beta proteobacterium, assembly GCA_963793855.1. Classification (GTDB taxonomy): domain Bacteria; phylum Pseudomonadota; class Gammaproteobacteria; order Burkholderiales; family Burkholderiaceae_C; genus Polaromonas. The sequence continues at coordinate 882,657 of CAWCBL010000001.1, read as the reverse complement.
TATTCGTCCGGCCAGGCGCAGGCCGCGATCGAGCGCATCGCCGCCGAGACGCTGCCGCAAGGGCATCGAGCTTCGAATGGACCGAGCTGACCTATCAGGAGATCCTGGCCGGCAACACGGCGCTGCTGGTCTTCCCGCTGGCGCATCCTGCTGGTGTTCCTGGTGCTGGCCGCGCAGTACGAAAGCCTGACGCTGCCGCTGGCCGATCATCCTGATCGTGCCGATGTGCCTGCTCTCCGCCATGGCCGGCGTGTGGCTCACCGGCGGCGACAACAACATCTTCACCCAGATCGGCCTGATCGTGCTGGTCGGGCTGGCGGCGAAGAACGCGATCCTGATCGTCGAGTTCGCGCGCGAGCTGGAGTTCGCCGGGCCGCACGCCGGTGCAGGCCGCGATCGAGGCCAGCCGGCTGCGGCTGCGCCCGATCCTGATGACCTCGCTCGCCTTCATCATGGGCGTGCTGCCGCTGGTGATGTCGCACCGGCGCCGGCGCCGAGATGCGCCAGGCCATGGGCGTCGCGGTGTTCTCCGGCATGATCGGCGTGACCGTCTTCGGCCTGTTCCTCACGCCGGTGTTCTACGTGCGTGCTGCGCCGCCTGGCCGGCAACCGGCCGCTCAAGCTGCATGGCGAGGTGCCGCACCTTGAAGGGTTTGTCAGTGGTGGCCATCCGGCCGGCGCTGCGGCGCTGCATGCGCAACCCGCTGCAGCACTGAAGCTGCACGAATAAACACGACGAAATCAAACCACCATTTTTTCAGGAGTTCACTGTGAAGCGTTTATTTTCATCGGCCCCGGCGCTATCGCTGCTGTTTGCCGCGCTGCTGCTGGCCGGCTGCGCGACCAGCACGCCGCTCGACCTGTCCAGCGTTCCGGCCACGCCAGCCGCTTTCAAGGAACAAGCGGCTTCAGTCGCTGATGCAAGGCCGGCCTCGGGTGAAGCCGTCGAGCAGGGCGTGTGGTGGAAGGCGTTTTTGCCGATCCGGTGCTCGATCAGCTGGTCGAGCAGGCCAGCCGCAACAACAACAGCGTGCAGGTCGCGGCCGGGCGGCTGCTGCAGGCGCGGGCGATTGCGCGCCAGACCGATGCCAGCCGCGCGCCGCAAGTCGGTCTGGGCGCCGGCGTCACGCGCCAGCGCAACACCGATACCGGCCATGTGCCTGCTACCGTCATCAGCGCCGGCGCCAGCCTGTCCTACGAGGTCGACCTGTTCGGTAAGCTGGCGGGCGCGTCGAATGCCGCCTCGCTCGATGCCGCCTCGCGCGAGGCGCTGCTGCGCAGTACGCGCCTGCTGGTGCAGGCCGACGTGGCGCAAACCTACCTCAGCCTGCGGGCGCTGGATGCCGAGCGCGGGCTGGTGCGACAGCACGCTGCAGGCCTACCGCAACACGCTGCGCCTGACCGAAGTGCGCTTCAGAGAGGGCGACGTGGCCGAGCTGGACGTAGCCCGCGTGCGCAGCGAAGTCGCCGCCACCGAGTCCGATGCGCTGGCGCTGGACCGTCGCCGCGCCGAACTTGAGCACGCCGCTGGCCGTGCTGGTCGGCGAGGTCGCCTCGACTTTCCAGATTGCGCCGGTCGAATGGGTCACGGCGCTGCCCGTCATACCGGCCGGCGTGCCCAGCAGCGTGCTGGTCCGCCGGCCCGACATTGCCGCCGCGCAAACCACGCTGCAGGCGGCGCAGGCGCGGGTGGGCGTGGCCAAAACGGCGTGGTTTCCCAGCATCTCGCTGACAGCCACTGGCGGTTACGCCGCGCCTGAAGTGGGCGACCTGTTCAAGCTGTCCATGCGTGCCTGGGGCATAGGCGCGCTGCTGTCGCTGCCGATTTTTGACGGCGGCCAGCGCGAAGCCGGTGTGCAAAGCGCCAATGCCGAACTCGACATTGCGCTGGCCAATTACCGCGAGCAGGTTCTGGTCGCCTTCCGCGACGTGGAAGACCAGCTGTCGGCCCTGCGGCTGCTGGCCGAGCAGTCCGAGGCACAATCGCGCTCCGTGGCATCGAGCAGCCGCGCCACGCTGCTGTCGGATGCGCGCTACCGCAATGGGTTTGTCAGCCAGCTTGAACTGCTCGACGCGCAGCGCAGCGAGTTGCGCAACCGCCGCCAGGCGCTGCAGGTGAAAGCCGCGCAATACCTGTCAACGGTCGGGCTGATTCGCGCCTTGGGCGGCGGCTGGGTTTGAGAACAAATCAGGCGCGCCGGGGATGCTATGTAATTAATAGCTGCTTGCGCATGTCCTGCTTGCGCAAAAGCCATTTTTTCTCTCAAGAAATGATGCTGGCAGGGTTTTTTGCCGGGAAAGCGCTGGCCATCTGTTAAAACACTGGGTCTTTCCTTTCTGACTGCCTTGCTCATGCCTACCTTCTTTTCCGTGACCGCCGTCACGCTTCCCGAATCAGCCGCCCCGGCCTCAACCCTAATTCAGTGGAAAGAAGCAGGTGTGGAACATTCGGCGCTCTGGCGTTCCGAACGTGGCGCAGCGCCGCCCCGGCGCATCGTCGAGGCCGACGACACCATGGCCGCCGACACCGCCTACCGCCTGGCCTGCGAAGGCACGGGCCTGCTCTGGCGCGGCGATTTCCAGAACGCCCGGCAGATGGTGCAGGCGCTGGCCCGGCGCATCGACAAGCCGCCCAAGGCTTCCAAGCTGGCCCGGGTCGCGCTGAAGAAAGCCGACGCCGCCGCTGTCTCCGGCGTTCCGGCCGGACAGGAGTTCCACCTGTACCGCCAGGCCCAGTCGCAGCGCGCGCGGGTTCTGGGCATGGTGCTGATCGAGTTTGGCCCCGACTACAGCGTGGACTTGCGCCGCGCGCCCGATGCCAGGCAGGCTTGCACTGAGGCCTGGGGCGTTGCTGGCGAGGCGGCCCGGCCCAGCGTGGCGTCGCTGCGCGAGTTGATGGGTGTGATCAGCGCGCACGAGTGGCGCAAGAAAGGCGTTGAAATCCCCGCTTTGGGCAAGGCGCCCAACAACCGCATCCACCCGCATTACGGCGTGTTTTCGCCCGTGCGCGGCGAGTACGTGGACCTGGTGGCCAATGCTCCATTGCCCGCCAACCCGAACGCCACCAAGTTTGTCGCTTTCGACATCGGCACTGGCACCGGCGTGCTGTCGGCCGTGCTGGCGCTGCGTGAGGTCGATCAGGTCGTTGCGACCGACCTGGACCCGCGCGCGCTCGAATGCGCGCGCGAAAACATCTACCGCCTGCGCCTGCCGAACCCCGTTAAGGTGATGCAGGCCGACCTGTTTCCCGAAGGGCTGGCCTCCGTCATCGTCTGCAACCCGCCATGGCTGCCGGCGCGCCCTGGCTCGCCGCTCGAAGGCGCGGTGTACGACGAAGACAGCCGCATGCTGCTGGGTTTCCTCAAGGGCTTGACGGCGCATCTGGCGCCGGGCGGTGAAGGCTGGCTGATCCTGTCCAATTTTGCCGAGCAGCTGGGCTTGCGCACGCGCGCCGAACTGCTGGCCGCCATCAAGGCCAGCGGCCTGAAAGTGCTGGGCCGCATCGACGCCAAACCCGATCATCCCAAGGTGGCCGATGCAAGCAATCCGCTGCACAAGGCGCGCGCTGCTGAAGTCACGTCGCTCTGGCGTCTGGGCGCAGCCTGACCTCCCGTTCCCCAAGCTAGCGAGTCCATGACTATCCTGCTCGCGCCCATGGAGGGGCTGCTCGACTTCGTGCTGCGCGACATTCTGACGCGGGTGGGCGGCATTGACCGCTGCGTCTCCGAATTCATCCGCATCACCGACCAGCTGCTGCCCGAACGCGTGTTCACCCGCATCGTTCCCGAGCTGCTCAACGGCGGCCTCACCCTGGCCGGCGTGCCGGTGCGGGCGCAATTGCTGGGTTCCGACCCGGTCTGTCTGGCCGAAAATGCTGCCCGGCTCGCTGAATTGGGGCCGGCCGGCATTGACCTGAATTTCGGCTGCCCGGCAAAAATAGTGAACCGCCATGGTGGCGGCGCTTCGCTGCTCAATGAGCCCGAAACCATAGCGGCCATCGTCACGGCGGTGCGCCGCGCCGTGCCAGCCCATATGCCTGTGTCGGCCAAGATGCGGCTGGGCTACGACGATGATTCGCGGGCGGTCGAATGCGCGCTGGCCATTGCCGGCGGCGGCGCTGACGAGCTGGTGGTGCATGCCCGCACCAAGGAGCAGGCCTACCGCCCGCCCGCCTACTGGGAGCGCATCGCCGACATACGCGCCGCCGTGCGCATCCCGGTCGTGGCGAATGGCGAGATATGGACGCTGGATGACGCCCGCCGCTGCCGCGAAGCCTCGGGCTGCGACATGCTGATGCTCGGCCGCGGCGTGGTGACCGACCCCGGGCTGGGGCTGGCCATCAAGGCGTCCCTCAGCGGCGGTGCAGTGCAAGCGGTGCCGCAGGGCATTGCCTGGTCAGCCCTGGTGCCGCTGCTGGCCGAGTTCTGGCACATCGTGTGTACCCGGCTGGACGCCCGCTCGCGCGCAGGCCGGCTTAAGCAATGGCTGAATTTCTTGCGCCGCCGATTCCCCGAAGCTGAAACGGCTTACCAGCAGCTCAGGACCATCAACAACCCGGCGCAGATTGACCTGTGGCTGGCCGGTGTGCTGCGGGCGCAGGGGGCTGAGGCGCTTGCCCGGCCATCTCCCGGCCGCGCTCCGGCTACTGCCGAGTTGCAGTGCGCCTGCGCCTGAAGCGGGCGAGAATCCACGTTTCCACGAATCGCCCGCCAACGGGCGACCGCTACCGTTTTATCCTCGAAAGAACCCATGACCAGCGCTATCTACACTGCCTCGATTCCCGTTTTCAAACAAATGCTCGGTGGCCTCAATCAGGTTTTGGCCAAGGCCGAAGCCCATGTGGCAGCCAAAAAAATCGACCCCAACGCACTGCTGCAGGCGCGCCTCTTCCCGGATATGTTTCCGCTGCTGCGCCAGGTCCAGGTGGCGACCGACTTCGCCAAGAGCGTGTCAGCCCGGCTGGCCGGCGTGGAAGTGCCCAAGCTGGAAGACAAGGAGCAGACCTTTGCCGACCTGCAGGCGCGCATCGCCACCGTGCTGAAATTCATTGAAGGCCTGGATGTTGCCTTGTTTGACGAAGCCGCCACGCGCGAGATCGTCACGCAGGCCGGTACGCCGAAGGAAAAGCGCTTTACCGGCGAGTCCTACATCTTCAATTACGGTTTGCCGCATTTCTTTTTCCATACCACCACGGCCTACGCCATCCTGCGCCACAACGGTGTGGAAGTGGGCAAGAAAGACTACATCGGCACGTATTGAGCAGCCAGCCCAGCCTTGCCGCCGGCGAGGACGCTCCCCGCATGCGGCATGCCGCGACCACGCAGGTCGCAGTAGGGCGGCAGGCCCATCTTTCTTGCCTGAACAAGCGGTTCGCTTTTCAGTCGAGCGCGCTGGCCGGGCCAAAAAACTCATAGCGGGTTTGAGCTTCTGGCACACCCAGTTCGCGCAGCTGTTTTTTGACATGGCGCATAAAGGGCTTGGGGCCCAGGAAATAGGCATCCACATCGCGTGAAGCCGGCAGCCATTCGGCCAGCTGCTCGCTGCTGAGCAGGCCGGTAGCGTGCGGCGCTTGCGCTTCGCCCTCGTGCTCGTCATAGACATAAAAGCGTTGCAGCTGTGAGTGTTTGGCGTTGCGTGCGTCAATGGCTGCGCGAAAGGCGTGTACTGACCGGTTGCGGGCAAAGTGAATGAAATGCACCGGTCGATGGCCCTGCAGGGCCGCATCCAACATGGCCAGCGTGGGGGTGATGCCCACTCCCCCGCTGATCAGTACCACCGGTTTCTCGCCGGCAGCCAGAACAAATTCGCCGGCAGGCGGAAACACCTCCAGCACATTACCTTCATGCACCTGCTCATGCAGGTAGCCCGAAGCCACGCCGCCCGGCTCGCGCTTGACGCTGATGCGGTAGTCCCGGCCGTTGGGCGCGCAGGAAAGGGAATAGTTGCGGCGGATTTCCTGGCCGTTCACCAGCAGGCGCAGGCCGATGTACTGGCCGGGCTCAAAGTCGGCCAGCGCGCCGCCGTCCTGCGGTTCCAGGTAAAAGGATGTGATCTCGGCGCTTTCGGCCACTTTGCGGGCCACACGAAATGCGCGCGCTCCGCGCCAGCCGCCTGGGGCTGCGGCGGTGTCGGCATAAATCTTTTCTTCTGCACCCGCCAGGATGTCGGCCAGCTGCTGGTAGGCCGCGCCCCAGGCTGCAAGTACTTCGTCAGTGGCAATTTCTGCACCCAGCACCTCGCGAATGGCGCGCAGCAGGCACGCGCCCACCACAGGATAGTGCTCGGGTTGGATCTGCAGTGACACATGCTTCTGGATGATCTGCTGGACCAGTCCGCCGAGCTGGTCCAGCTGGTCGATATGGCGGGCATACATCAGCACACCGTTGGCCAAGGCGCGCGGCTGGTCGCCGTTGGCCTGATGCGCCTTGTTGAAAAAGGGCTGAACTTCGGGATGCTCGGACAGCAGGATGTTGTAGAAATGGGTGGTCAGCGCTTCGCCGCCACTCTCAAGCAGGGGGACGGTGGATTTGACGATAGCGCGTTGCTCTGGGTTCAGCATGAATTCTCCGGTGATGGCAGGGTCGCCTCGCGCCTTGCGAAGCCGGACAACCTGCCGGATGATCCTTATTCAATAGTCGTGCCAGCCAAAGTATTGATATAGATCAATCACTTGCCGCCGTTTTTGATCAGGAAGAGTCAAAAAGATACTGTAGTAAAGTAGTCGGAAAGATGCTTTATGGAGTCAATTTGATAGTAAACCCGATGCTGCAGGCGCTGGTGCCGCTGGTTGACGACCTGTCACGCGAACTGCCCGACAGCGAGCGTTACCGGCGCTTGCTAGAAGCCATGCAGGCTTTGCTGCCCTGTGATGCGGTGGCGCTTCTCAAGCTGGACGGCGACTGGCTGGTGCCGCTGGCTGTCAATGGCCTGAGCAGCGATACGCTGGGCCGGCGCTTCAGAATCAATGAACATCCGCGCTTTGGAATGCTGCTGGCGGCCGGTGGCCCGCTGCGCATTCCTGCAGACAGCCCGCTGCCCGACCCTTATGACGGCTTGGTGGACGGATTTCATGGCCAGCTGGAGGTGCATGACTGCATGGGCTGCCCGGTTCAGGTGGGTGAAAAACCCTGGGGTCTGCTGACGCTGGACGCGCTGGGCAAAGAGCGGCTGTCAAAGGTCGATCTGCGTGACCTGAAGGCCTTTGCCAGCCTGGCCGCTGCGACCGTCAGCGTCGTGCAGCGCATGGATGGCCTGGCACTGCGGGCAGAAGATGAGCGCCAGCGCGCCGACGCCTACCGCGCGCTGGCAGCAGAAAAAAGTGCGCCGCCGGCGCTGATCGGCCAGAGTGCGGCGCATCAGAGTCTGCTGGAGGAAATCACCATCGTCGGCAACAGCGAGCTGACGGTACTGCTGACGGGAGAAACCGGTGTCGGCAAGGAACTGGTGGCGCAGGCGCTGCATGCCGCTTCGCCCCGTGCCTTGCGCCCGCTCATCAGCATCAATTGCGCGGCACTGCCCGAAACGCTGGTGGAAAGCGAACTGTTTGGCCATGTGCGCGGTGCGTTTTCCGGGGCTGTGGCAGATCGACGCGGCAAATTTGAACTGGCCGACGGCGGCACGCTGTTTCTGGACGAAGTCGGCGAGCTGTCTCTGGCGGTGCAGGCCAAGCTGCTGCGCGTATTGCAGGGTGGACAACTTCAGCGCCTGGGCTCAGACCGCGAGCACCGGGTCGATGTGCGAGTGATTGCCGCCACCAACCGCGATCTGGCCCACGAGGTGCGCGCCGGCCGCTTTCGCGCCGACTTTTACCACCGGCTCAGTGTCTACCCGCTGGTGGTGCCGCCGCTGCGCGAGCGCGGCCACGACGTGCTGCTGCTGGCCGGCAACTTCCTGGAGCAAAACCGTTCACGCCTGGGGCTGGGCAGCTTGCGGCTTGATGCCGGTGCGCGGGCTGCGCTGTTGGCCCACGACTGGCCCGGCAACGTGCGCGAGCTGGAGCATCTGGTGGGCCGCAGCGCGCTGAAAGCGCTGGCAGGTCTGTCCACCCGGCCGCGGATAGTGAGTTTGACAGCCGCGCATTTTGATTTGCCGGCGCCGCCAGGGAGTGATAGTGCAGGTGCAAAGGCCACTGTCGCTGACCCGGATGGTTCTGATGCCGGTACCGATTTGCGGCTGGCCTCGGCCCAGGTCGATTTACGCAGTTCGACGGATGCGCACCAGCGCCAGCGCATAGAAGCAAGCCTGGAGCGGCATCACCACAATTGGGCTTCAGCAGCGCGGGAGCTTGGCTTGCACCGCGCCAATCTGGTCAGGCTGGCCAAGAGATTGGGGCTGCCCGGAAAAGGCGCGGAGTAAGCCTGGGCTGCTGAAGCGGCGGTCGAAGCCAACTTCATGATGTATACGGGCTGTAGCCGTTTCAATACAGGCCCTATGCTCCTTGTTTTCAAATGCGACGCAGCCGGTAAATCTCCAGCCATGCCATGCCATGCCTTGCCGCTGGACTCTCGCCATGCACAAGCGCGCAGAAATTGACAGGGGAAAAAAACAGAGCCGCCAGAATTTCACAATTCTGGCGGCCCGTCGGTGAGCGCGAGTGAGTGAGATGAGCGCCTAACGCTCAGGCAGCATTATTATTTGCCGCCGCCGCCGCCACCGCCACCGCCACCGCCACCGCCGCCGCCGCCGCCGCCGCCACCGCCACCGCCACCATTTCCTCCTCCGTTACCGCCTCCATTTCCGCCGCCGCCACCATTTCCTCCTCCGTTACTTCCCCCATTACCGCCGCCCTTGCCATCGCCGCCGCCAGTCCCATTACTGTTCGCGCCTTTGCCGGAAGCTTGCCCTTTGCCCACATGATCTGCTTTTGCAACGTTGTCGGCCTTTGCCGAGGAGCTGGCCTTCTTGCCGCTCTTGTCGGTATGCGAGGCGCTCACGACGGAACCGAGAGTGACGCCCAAACTTTTGGCGATTTGTCCCCATCCCAAGCCCTGGCTTCTTTCCCCCAGTACGCCACTCACCGCTGCTGCAAGTTGCGCGGGCGTGGGATTGGTAATGTTTTGTTGGGCAAGGCTGGTTTTGGCAAGCGAGAGCGCTATGTTGATTTCGCCATAACCCAACTTGCCAGTAGCAGGAGAAAAGCTCGCTGCCGGTGCGTTTGCGTTGGGGCCGGACACACTGGGTCCCAGCGTGACAGTGGAACCCGTGCTAAGGCCGCTGACCAGAGAATCTGCATTGATTTGAGAACCTGCAAAGCTACTGTAGCTCGACGCCAATCTTGCACCCTCCTTGTTGGCGCTGGCTGTTGTCGCGGTACTGCCCGTGGCAGCTTGCGCCGGGACGAGCCCGCCACCGAGTAGAACAACACTGGCAACGCCCAAGGCGACGATGGTTTTTTTGATCATCATGTAATGAAATCACTTTGTCGAATGGATAAAGCTGCGAATTGCAGTTTTTTAGAGATTTTTATTCTAGGCTGCAATAAGGGCGGCTGGGGACGTTTGCGGCCTCGTCCTACCTTGACTATCGGCCCGCCGGGGCATGGTCCTGAGCCGTGGGAACCTCTGGCGGCCCCATCTCCAATGACGATGTCCGCGTCAAATTCCTGGAAAACGTCTGCTTGCAATTTTCCGAACAGCATGAAGCCATCACAACAGGTATCGACGCTCGAAGAACGACTGGCACCGGACCCGCCGGATTTCGCGTCCTGGTTGCCGTCTGCCTGCGGCTCCTGTGTTGCCAGTGAGGGTTGGCGGGGCGTCGCGTGAGATAAGTGCGCACCGCCAGGTGCCCATTAAAATTGAGGCTGGATCCCGCCATCAACATTCTCACATCACCCTACTTTTACGGGTGATTAACAAGGTCAGTGCATGTCCCTCCAAGTTATTGAAGCCCAGACCGGCGAAAACCCGGTTGCCACCATTCTCATCATGCACGGCCTGGGGGCGGATGGTCGCGATTTTGTGCCGATTGCCGAGCAGCTTGATTTGTCCAGCATAGGGCCGGTGCGCTTCCTGTTTCCCAGTGCGCCGCTCATGCCCGTGACCATTAACGGCGGCTACGAAATGCCCGCCTGGTACGACATTCTGGGCGCTGATCTGGTCAGTCGCCAGGACGAGAGCGGGCTGCGCCAGTCGCAGGCGTCGATTGAGGCGCTCATTGCCCATGAAAAGTCGCGCGGCATTCCGGCCAAGCGCATTGTGGTGGCCGGCTTTTCGCAGGGCTGCGCCATGGCGCTCATGATCGGTCTGCGCCACGACGAACGGCTGGCGGGTATTGCCGGCCTGTCAGGCTATTTGCCGCTGGCCGACAAGATCGCCGCAGAACGCAGCGCCGCCAACCAGGATGTGCCGATTTTTCTGGCCCACGGCTCGCGCGACGGCGTGGTCGCGCTGCCGCGTGCAGTTGCCACGCGTGATGCGCTGATGGCGCTGGGCTATCCTGTGGAGTGGCACGAGTACCTGATGGAGCACTCGGTCTGCCCGCAGGAGGTTGCCGACCTGGAGCGGTGGCTGCTTCGCGTCCTTGCCTGATGGCTTTGATTTTCCAAGCAATCAGGCCTGCAGCCCTTGTAATTAGGGCGTGGGCTGCTATAAAAAGTAGCGTTTAAAGCCTTTGTGCGGCGGGGTTCAAAGCGGCGAAGGCTGCGTTTTTTCGTAGCCGACAGGCGCGTAGCCGTCTGCCGCCCTGTTAATTTCCTGGTCGCGTATTAAAAATAGACGCTCCAAATCTTCTCTTGCCTCGCTCTCCGGTGTGCTCTCGGCCATCGGCACCACGGCGGGGTTGGCCGGAATCGCCTGGACGGCTGGCGCGGTCTGCTTGGCTGGCTCACTCCAGAAGGACTTGTCAGGCAGCGTCGTGTAGGGGCAGGTATCGGCCATTTCCAGCTGCCATGAAATACCGTGCAGCCATTGGGAGGCATTGGGTTCAAAACGCGCAATGTCAGCCAGCAGCGCGTCCTGGAAAGCTTGGGCATGGTTCATCAGGCGCGCATCCCATTGCTTGACGAGCAGCCTCACATACAAGCCCGCGCCGCGGCTGGCACTGTTCACCACCAGCATCTGCAACTCTATCCAGTGAGCCGGTATGCCATGCCGGCGTATGACGTCGCGCAGCAGCACCTGCACCAGCTGGCGCCGCACGCCATTGTCCGAGCCGTCTTCTATGGTGGCCGGGTTGTCCCGGTTGGAGGTGGTCGCTTTCGGGGCGGTCTTGGCTTGCTGTGGACCGCGAAACAAGCGGTTGAGTAATTTGTTCATTTTTTTTCTGGCCAGGCCCCGTCACCTGATGTTTGATGGATGCGCAAGATGATTGATTTTGCGCAAGGGTTTTTCATGGTCGTTGAGCGGCTGTCACAAGTCAAGAAAGTTTCGGTACCATGGCGAGCTTGCGTGGTTTGATGCCTACATCAAGGCCATAAAGCGTGAAGTATTTACTAAGTGCGCTTTGCATGGCGTAAATCCCGCCATCTTGCTGACAGGATTTTCGGACTCCAGCACGCCGTGCAGGCAAGGAGCCCGTTGGCAGCGCAAAGCGCCGGCCTGTGATAACTTCCACGCCAAACCAAGAATCTGAGGGATTATCGATATGACCCAATTGCAGGTGCCCACTGGCACGCTTTTGCATGACCGCCTGAAAGCGCTCACCCCCGCCCAGCTTCTGGGCATGCGCCGCGGCCTTGAAAAGGAAAGCCTGCGCGCTCAGCCCGGTGGCGGACTGGCGCTGACGCCGCATCCGGCAGCCCTGGGCTCGGCCCTTACGCACCCGAACATCACCACCGACTTCAGCGAGTCGCAGGTGGAATTGGTGACCGGCGTGCATCAAAGTCCCGAAGTCGCGCTCGAAGAACTCACGCAACTGCACCAGTTCACCTACCGTGCCATGAAAGACCTGGGCGATGAAATGCTCTGGGCCTCCAGCATGCCCTGCGATTTGCCGACCGACGAGACCATCCCGATTGCGCGGTTTGGCTCGTCCAACGTCGGGCGTGCCAAAAGCGTGTACCGCATGGGCCTTTCCCACCGCTACGGGCGGCGCATGCAGACCATCTCCGGGATTCATTACAACTGGTCCTTGCCGGGGGTGAGCAGCGAGCAGTATTTCTCGCTGATCCGCAATTTCCGCCGTCATGCCTTTTTGCTGCTTTACCTTTTTGGTGCGTCACCGGCCGTGTGCTCCACCTTTGTGGCGGGCCGCCAGCACGAGCTGCAGCAACTGGCCGAAAGCACCATGTACATGCCGCACGGCACCTCGCTGCGCATGGGGCGGCTGGGCTACCAGAGCGATGCACAGGCCTCGCTGGCCGTCAGCTACAACAGCCTTGACGGCTATGGCGCTTCTTTGCAGGAAGCGCTGACCCGGCCCTATCCGGCCTACGAGGCGGTTGGCATACGCAACCCGGGTGGCGACTACAACCAGCTGGCCACCACGCTGCTGCAGATCGAAAACGAGTTTTACGGCACCATCCGGCCCAAGCGCGTGATTTTTCCGGGCGAACGTCCGCTGCATGCCTTGCGCGAGCGCGGTGTCGAATACATCGAGGTCCGCCTGATGGACCTTGACCCTTTCGAGCAGGTCGGGATCAACGCGCAAACCATGCGTTTTATTGACGTGTTCTTGCTGCATTGCCTGCTGTCAGACAGCCCGCCCGACACCCCGGCCGAGATTGCCGAGCTTAAGCACAACCAGCACCAGACCGCAGCGCGTGGCCGCGAGGCGGGTCTCATGCTCAAGCGCGCAGGCGGCGAAATGTCGCTGGTCGAATGGGGCGCCGAGGTGGTCGCGCAATGCGCGCCGATTGCCGCCGCGCTCGATGCCGCACACGGTGGCACCCGGTATCAGGCTGCGCTAACGGCGGCCGAGGCGGGACTGGCAGACGCCACTTCACTGCCATCGGCGCGTGTGCTGGCTGCCATGAACCGGGACTTCGACAATTCCTTCGTCAAGTTCGCCCGGGCACAGTCCCTGAAGACGCAAGCCGCCTTGCAAAGCCTGCCCCTGGCGGACGAGGATCTGGCGCGTCTGGAAACGCTGAGCCGCGAGTCCATCGAAGCGCAAAAGAAAATTGAAGCGTCGGACACCATGCCTTTCGAGCAATACCGCCAGGAGTACGTGTCGGCCAAACGACTGGGCATGCCCAGCTACGAGACTGCGAGCGCCTGACCCGGCTGCGTTGATGCCTTAAGGGAAATAGCCCGCAGGCCAAGGTGAAACGGGCGAAGATTGCTATTGAAAGCATAGCAATTGTCCGGATCCGTCATGCGGAGCCAAAGCCCGTTCAGGGTTGGCTGCCCTTGAGGTAAGGCTTCAGGCAGGCGAAGGCCATGGAGTGAAATGGCGTCGCTATGCCGTGCTGGCGCCCGAGCCGGTCCACGAGGCCACTGATCCCGTCAAGCTCCAGCGGCCGGCCAGCCATCAGGTCGTGGTGCATCGACGCAAACAGCTCCGGCGGAAAGCCCTGAAGGATGGCCAGCGTGTCTTGCGCCTGCGTGGGCGCAAACACCGCACCTTCAGCACTGCCCACGGCCATCACTTCGGCAATGGAGGCTGTGGCCAGCGCCAGCAAGTCCGGGTCGTGATAGACCACGCCTGCCGGTTTGCGGCTCAGGCAGGTCAGGGCGGCGTTGGTGGCCAGCACGGTGAACTTGGCCCATTGCGCGCTGCGGATATCTTCCACCACATTCGCCTGAAGTGCGTCGGCACCGCTTGTGGTGTTGACCGATTCGGCAAAGGCCTTGAGAAGCGGGTCGGAGGTGGCGCCCGGTCCGCCAAAAGTGATGGACGACATGCTTGAAAGGTAGCGGATGACGCCTGGCGCTTGTAGCTGCCCCGCAATGTAGGCCAGTCCGCCATAAACCCGGGCACCGGGTGCCGCCTGGCGGATGCGCTCGGCGCCATCAATGCCGTTTTGCAGGCTGAGGACCGCGCCAGCAGACTCCAGCGCGCTGCGCCACTGTTGCGATGCACTTTGCGCGTCGTAAAGCTTCACGCATGACAGCACCAAGTCCGGCGGGGCTTGCCCGCCGCACGCAAAAGAGGCCGCATCAGCCGCCTTGACGCTGGTGATGTGCCAGTCGCCGCGCGGCCCGAGGAGCTGGATGCCGTTCTGGGCGATGGCCTCCCGGGCGCTACCGCGCACGCCAAAAGTCACGTCGTGCCCGGCGCGGGCCAGTAGCCCGCCGACATAGCCGCCAATGGCTCCCGCGCCAATGACCAGAATCCGCATCGTCATGGGGCAGGCCGGCCTGAGCCCGCAGGGGTAACGGGGCAGGGCAACTTCACGGCATGGATACTGGGTAAAGCCAAGGTCGGCATAGGGCGCAGCTTCAGGCTTGCATTTGCAGTTGAAGCAGGGCTTCTTCGCGCCAGTAATCCACGGCACTGTAATAGCCTTCCCACACGCAGCCGTTGCAGCCGCGCCCGCAGCAGCCGGTCGGCTCTGGCGGCGGCGTGCGCAGCCTGAGGCCGGCGGCGCATGCGCGCCGCTGCAGGGCACTGAAAAGGGCTAGCGCGCCATCCCGGCTGGTGGGCGAGGACAGCCCGGCAGACAAGTCCGGCATGGGTCGTGAGTTTATTGCTTTGCCGAGGCCGCCATGCGCCGCCTGATATACAGGCCCAGAAACGCGCAGCCCAGGACCAGCGCAAACCAGCCCACAACGGACGCATTGGCCACAATGCCCTGCATGCCCGGCGACGTGATGAAATAGGGCGACAGCAACACACCCAGGCCAATCAGGCCCAGCAAAATTGCCTTGAACAGCAACTCGTTGCTGGCTTTCTTGTCGGCCTGTCGGCTGGCGGGATTATTGGGTCGGCGGGTAGGGGCGTTGGGCAGGGGCATGGACGGATTCTCCCCCATAGTGCGGCGTAACGCAGCCCATTCGCTGCAGACCCGGGCCCGAAAAGGTGACAATTCGATAATAAGGGCTGGCGAGCCTGCAATAAATGCAGACTGCCGCCCAGGCGTGCAATCACGCAGCCCTCAAGCACCTGAACCAAGAAAGAACATCCCGATGGCCATCCAGTGGTTTCCCGGTCACATGCACCTGACCAAAAAAGCTATTGCAGAGCGCATCAAGGAAATTGATGTGGTGATTGAGTTGCTCGACGCGCGCCTGCCCGGCTCGAGCGCCAACCCCATGCTGGCCGAGCTCACCGGTGCCAAGCCCGCGCTGAAGGTGCTCAACAAGCAGGACCTGGCCGACCCGGCGCGCACCGCGCTCTGGCTGGCGCACTACAACAGCCTGCCGGGCACCCGCGCCATCGGGCTGGACGCCAGCATGACGACGCCGGCCAAGGCGCTCATCGAGGCCTGCCATGCGCTGGCGCCCACGCGCGGCAGCATGGTCAAGCCCATGCGCGTGCTGATCTGCGGCATTCCCAACGTCGGCAAGTCCACGCTCATCAACACGCTCACGGGCAAGCGCGCCACCAAGACCGGCGACGAGGCCGGCATCACCAAGGTCGAGCAGCGCCTGGTGCTGGCCGACGGCTTTTACCTGTGGGACACGCCCGGCATGCTGTGGCCGCGCATCATCGTGGCTAAAAGCGGCTACAACCTGGCTGCCAGCGGCGCGATTGGCCGCAATGCCTTTGAAGAGGAAGAGGTGGCGCTGGAACTGCTCAATTACCTGATTCCGAACTACCCCGACATGCTGGCGGCGCGCTACAAGGTGGCGCTTGAGCCGGGCATCACTGACGAGCAGCTGCTCGAAGAGATCGGTCGCAAGCGCGGTGCGGTGCTGACCAAAGGCCGGATCAATCTGCAGAAGGCCGCTGAAATCGTGATCTACGAATTCCGCGCCGGCACCCTGGGCCGCATCACCCTGGAGACACCCG
This sequence comes from uncultured beta proteobacterium, assembly GCA_963793855.1. Classification (GTDB taxonomy): domain Bacteria; phylum Pseudomonadota; class Gammaproteobacteria; order Burkholderiales; family Burkholderiaceae_C; genus Polaromonas. The sequence continues at coordinate 866,823 of CAWCBL010000001.1, read as the reverse complement.
AGGAGTTTGCCCAGTGGCTGGCCGCAGGGCAGAAGCTGGATGCCGAGCGGCAGGTGAAAAAAGACAAGATCGAGACCAATCGCCTGATCAAGTTCAAGAAGATTCCCCGGCCTGCCAAGCCTGAGGCGAGCTAAGCGGCGGCGCCTGCGTGCCTTGCCTGCGCGCGGGGCGGAGTCAACAGGAAAACTTCCCGAACGAAAGACCAGCTCAGCCAGCAGTCTCAGCCAGCAGTCCAGGCACAGGGGACGCAGGGTGCTATTGAAAGCAGAGGCGGTTGGCACGCTGAAAATGCCGCTATTTTCATAGCTAAAGACGACCTCTGTACAAGCGCTGGCGGGCTAAAAGGCATGAAGTGGGTAGTCCCGATGGCTACAGCGCCGGACGGTGCTGTCCGACAAGGAGGCGCACCGGTCGCTCTTAGCATGGACGCTCATTTGAACTTTTAAGGAGTCTTCCCATGAGCGTCGCCAAAGTCATTGAAGTCAGCGCCACCAGCAAAACCAGTTTCGAGGATGCCATCAACCAGGGTATTAACCGCGCCTGCGATACCGTCTCCAACGTGCGCGGTGCGTGGATCAAGGAACAAAAAGTTTCCATTGAAGACGGTCGCATCACGGCCTATCGGGTGAACATGCAGGTCACATTTGTGCTTGGCGGGGACAAGTAAGTATTTCAACTGCCGGTACAGCAATGCCGCTACCCAGCGGGGCGGTATCTGTTGAATGCACCGGGGGCGCGCAGGTATTCAGGCTGCTGCTGTTGTGGGGCCTTTTGGCGCTTGTAGCGCTGCGCATCCTGAAGCTGGATCTGCTTCGGCGTTCCGTAACGCCCCTATCCCCAGATCCGAACAAGAAACGGCTGCATGCAAAAGGGCTGCACAATTCACAGGCACCGTGCTGTACGCCAATGCTGGTGCGGCTTTGCGGGCTTTTGAACAGACTTTTCCACAAGCTAGCCCACAGGCGGCGGGAATAAGTTTTCCGGCTGATGCGTGTTGCTGGCCTCATTGCATTTTCGCCCCGCGAAGCACAAGGCTTTACCTTGTCAGATCACCGTTCACTCGAAGGTCGGCGACTCGGGCTTGGCCACCGGCTTGCCCGCAGCCACCCAGGCATCAATGCCGCCGGCAATGGACTGAATGTTCAGGTAGCCCATCTCATGCAGAGCCACGGCACTCAGGGCGGCGCGGCCGCTGGTCTTGCAATACAGCACGATTTTCAGGTCGCGCGGCTGCAGGGCCGGGGTGGCGCTGAACTTGAACTCCAACAGGCCGCGCGGGATGTGCGTCGATCCGACCAAATGGCCGGCGGCATATTCGTCGGCTTCGCGCACGTCCAGCAGAACGTCGGCATCGCGGATGGCTGCCTCGGCATCCTGAACGGAGATTTCCTGTATGCGGCTTTTGGCGGCGGCAACCAGATCGTGGGCGGTTTTCAAGGGATGTTCTCCAGAAGTAAATTTACTATTAAAACTATAGCTGTTTGTTCGGAATTATCAGGGCTGGCGCTCATTTTCATGCCAAACGCTGGCCGATCCAGCGCGTCACATGCGCGTCGGCCCTGATGGCCCGCCACGCCAGCAGGCGCGCGTCCTGTGTTCGCGTAAAAAGGTATTGGGTTGTGAACAGATATGGGATGTCAAAGCGCTGAGTCAAACGGATCGTCACAGACCGCCGAATCTTTGCTGTTCCTGAAATTTCCTTGCGAGCTTCGCAAGGCCGCTGGTCAATTGCCGGGCACCGCCCGCCAGGCCAGTACTGGCGCGGCTTTTGGCACTTGTGAACATTGTTATCCACAGAGTGACCCACAAAAATCGGGGGTAAGACTGTGTCTGTTCATGGTTTGCAGCAGCGCATTGAGGGCGGTGAATGGGTTGCCCGAAATATCGCCCTTCACTGGTAAAAGTCATACCTTTAATGGCCACAGCTCGCCTCGTGAGCAATTTCGTGGCATGGCCTGAGAAGCCAGTGCTGGCGCGGCTCTTGGTAGCTATAAACATAGTTATCCACAAGGTGGCCCACAGAAAATGGGGGTAACCGGCCCAGGCTTTGTCTGGTTGATGCCGAAAAATAGAAAAAAATTTTTCAACTTCAATGACCTGGCCGGTTAATGGTGATCCATGACTTGCAGGGGCCATTTTTCCTAGCGCTGTTCCGGCCAGGTCGTGATCAATAGACGCAGGGCTGAAATGAGGCGTGCGAGGGGTGTGGCGTCTGATGACAGGGTGCGACGGTAAAAGACACCTGGGCGATGCCGCTGGGGCAGCTTGTGGGGCTATGCCTCACTGCTTGCTCATATCGCCGTGATAATGCTGATGGCCCGCCATGGCGTCTGCGCCATGGTCTGAAAGCTGGGCGTCGAACCACTTGTGCAATGCCGCGACCATTGTGGCGTCGGTGGTTTTGTATTCCAGCTCCGCTCCGCCCGCGACATCGCGGTAGTCTATGGCAATCTGGCCCTGCTTCGATGAACGCAAGTCCGCCAGTCCGGGCATGTCTTCGCCATGGATATGGGATGGGCCGGAGAAGTCGCCTCTGAGAAACTGCTGTTTGATCTCTTGAAGATGCTTTCTCACCAACTTGGTTTGCTCCGCGTCGGACAGGTTCCTGGCCACGACACGTTGGATGCCGCCCCCGGCTGTCTCGGTGAAGATATGAGTCGTCGCCTTGAGACTGAAAGGCATGACATCCTTGCCGCGCCCAGCGACTTCCGCTTGCCGCTGGACGTCGGCTCCATGGGACAACAGGGGCATAGCCGCAGAAACCGCGATGACAGCAGAGACGATTGAAGCTTTTGCAATGGAGGCGCTCATTGATTAATCCTTGGGTATATCTTTCCGAGTCCGGTTCGACTCGGTTCTGAAAAATAGTTCCCGGCGCCGAAGAGGGCTAACGGCCCAGTCGACCTACGGTGTCAATTCTGTTTGGTTCATACCCAAGGCCGACAGACCCTGCATCCATTCATTGAGGGGGTAGTGGCCTATTGACACTAATCAGGTCCGGGGAACGCACTTTTCCTGATAATCAGCGTGTTGTATCCCTCGCCCGGCCATTTGCCGTTCGTAAGGTGGTTTTCATGAACTGGCTGAAAAAACTTCCGCAGTCTCCGCGTGCCGCTAGCGGGCTGGAATGGACTTTGTGGCGCAAGCTACCGCTTATCGCCCTGGCGGGAACGCTGCTGCCCCTGCTGGTCTTGGGGCTGGTGCATTGGCTGGCCGATCCGCAGTCCAGCGCCGCAGAGGCCCGCTGGCTACAGATGGTTGACTATGTGGTCGGGGGCGTGGTTATTTTTCACTGGTCCATGGTGGCCACGGTGGCCATTGGCTGCGTGATCGTGATGGTGATGAAAGGCCCTGGCTACGTAGCCGATGGCTACAGGGTTTCGCATAGCGACCAGCCGCGCGAAAAGATGGAGACCGCCGAGGAAGCCGACAGCTACCGGGTGCCCCAGACTACTGGGCGCCCTGAATAATCCAGCGCATCAGCGCGCGGGCGCTTTCCTCGCTCACGCGTTCATGGGCACCGATGCCGCCAATCATTGGCACTTTGCGCAGCTTGTCGGCCAGCTTGACCTCAGCCTGCGAAACGTCACGGTCGCGGGCAAATTTACCCGCCAGCTGGGAAAATGTCGGCGCATCCGCCCTGGGCGGACTGCCATGGCAGGAAAAGCAGCCCTGCTCCAGGGCCAGTTGCGAACTGGCCCAAGCGCCGGCAGCCGCGCAGGCCAGGCCGAGCACCACGCCACAACGGATTGCCTGGATAAATCTGCGTGTTTTCGGGGGCATAGAGGTTCTTTCGGTGAAGTTGAAGGCCCATGGAAGTTAAGGCGGGCCCGCCATGCCGGCTGAGACCCGGCATAGGAAAAAAGTGTAGTCAATTTTCCTCCAGAGCGGCTGGCGCCGGCGCCGGGTCGGGACCCCGCCGAGCCGCAAATCACCATCGCCAAGGGGCTACCCATCATTGCCGGCATGCCCGGGGTCCCCAAAGACCCATTGGTTGCGCGCGCTGCCGGCGAATGCCGCGGTCACCGCATGCCCCGCGTGGCCGTTAGCCCCCGTCGTCATCACCGTCTGATGTTTGAAACTCAGGCGGCATCGCTCAGGCGTTTTTTGTCGTGGTAGCGGCCCGATCCCCGTGTGATGACCTGATCGGATGCGAGGACTGTGCCGGGCTCGTACTCCGGCTGACCACGCATGCGCTCGTAGAAGGGACTGAAATCGATTCGGGCCAGCTCGAGCAGTTCATCCAGGTCTTCAAGCACGAAGTAAGTCTCCTGGAAATCGTCGATGCGGTAACGGGTGTGCATCACCCGCTGTAGATTGAAGCGCAGGCGGTTCGGCGACGGATCGTCGAGTGCAAAGACGCTTTCCGATGCCGAAGAGGCGATGCCCGCGCCATAGATGCGCAGTCCGTCCTTCTGTTTCACGAGGCCGAACTCAATGGTGTACCAGTACACGCGCGCCAGCTTGTCGAGCACTCCCAGTTGCCGGGCCCGCAATCCGCCGAGGCCGTAGGCCTGGATGTAATCGGCGATGGCCGGGTTCATCAGCATAGGCACATGACCGAACAGGTCGTGGAACACATCGGGCTCTTCCAGGTAGTCCAGTTGATGCGGCCTGCGAATAAACCGGCCCGCCGGAAAACGGCGGTTTGCCAGGTGCTCGAAGAACACCTCGTCAGGCACCAGGCCTGGCACTGCGACCACCTGCCACCCGGTGCGCTTCATCAGTGTGTCTGACAGCCGCTGGAAGTCGGGAATCTCGTCGGCCACTATGGGCAGCTCCGTCATGCCGCTTACGAACGCATCGCAGGCGCGTCCAGGCAGCAGCCGGCGCTGACGCTCGAACAGCGTCTTCCATACGCCGTGTTCCTCTGCGCTGTACTGACACCAATCCTGGTCAATGGTCCAGTCGGCTCGCGCGGGCTCCTGGGTGGCGCCCGCTGCAAGCCCGTGCTTGCTGGTTTTGTTCAACGATGCTGGCATGGCCTCTCCTTCTCAGTTTTGGGCGGGTAGCACCGTGCCCCGGCAATCGCCCAAGCCGACGCGCCTGAAACCCTCGCGCTGGCAATGGCCGCGCAGGATCACCGTGTCGCCGTCTTCGAGCCAGGTGCGCGCCTCGCCGTTGGACAATGTAAAAGGCCGCTTGCCGCCCGCGCTCAGTTCCATCAGCGAGCCGCCTTGCTCCGGCCTGGGCCCCGACAGGGTGCCCGACCCAAACAGGTCACCGGTACGCAGGTTGCAGCCATTGACCGTGTGGTGGGCCACCAGCTGGGCCACGGTCCAGTAGGCGTCTCGGTAGCTGGACTGCGAGATGCGGTCACCCGCATGGCCAGATTGCCGCATCTGCGCGGTTTGCAGCCACACCTCCAGTTCAATACTGATAGCGCCCTGCGCCCGATTGGCGGGCGAATCAAGGTATTCAAGGGGTTCGGGGTCGCCTTCGGGCCGCGTAAAGGGCGCGCGGAACGGCGCCAGCGCATCGAGTGTCACGACCCACGGCGAAAGCGTGCTGGCGAAGTTCTTTGACAAAAACGGCCCGAGCGGCTGGTATTCCCAGTCCTGGATGTCGCGGGCGCTCCAGTCATTGAACAGGCTGACGCCGAACACATGCTCTTCGGCGCGGGCTATGGGGATAGCCTCACCCAGGACATTGGGGCGCGCGATCAGCATGGCCAGCTCCAGTTCATAGTCAAGCCGGCGGCAAGGGCCCAGCATCGGCCGATCTTGATCTGCAGCCTTGGTCTGGCCCATGGGGCGATGAAAGCTTTGGCCGCTCGGCACGATGGAAGAAGCCCGCCCGTGGTAGCCGATGGGCACCCATTTGTAGTTGGGCAGCAGGGGGTTGTCGGGGCGGAATTGCTTGCCAATGTTGGTGGCGTGATGAATGCTGGTGTAGAAGTCGGTGTAATCGCCAATCTCGCAGGGCAGGCCCAGTTCGACTTTGGACTGGGCACGCAGCGCGGCCTGGAAGGCCTTTTGCTGCGCACTGCCGGCGCGCAAACCTTTCGAGATGGCTTGGCGCAGGCTGCGCCGGACTTCGGGTGACAGGCGCATGAGCGGGTTCATGTCGCTGCTATCAATCACCTTGGCGTCGCGCAGGTCCAGCACCTGGTCGCCAATGGCCACGCCGATGCGCCAGTCGGCGTCTCCTTCGGTACGAAAGCGGCCAAAGGGCAGGTTCTGGATCGGAAAGTCCGTTGCCGGATCGTTGGCAGATTCCACCCAGCTTTGCAGCGCCGGGTCGTGGGAGGCGTCGAGAGCGGGGCTCATTGCTTGAACTCACGCTCGTGCAGGAAGGCCCCCTGCTTGGGCGCGCGTTTGGTCTGCGACCATTCTTCGAGCATGTCCCACTTCACGGCGTCCAGCCGCTTGATCATGGCGGCCTCTTCGGGGTCCGGGCAGGCCAGCTCCAGACGGTGGCCGTTCGGATCAAAGAAATAGATCGAGTGAAACGCGCCGTGGTCAGTCACGCCCAGCACATCGACACCGTTGGCCTGCAGGTGCGCCCGGAATTCAAGCAGCTCGGCCCGGTCCCTGACCTTGAAGGCGATGTGCTGCACCCATGCCGGTGTGTTGGGGTCGCGTCCCATGGGAGCTTGAGTCGGCAGCTCGAAAAAAGCCAGCACATTGCCGTTGCCTGCATCCAGAAAGACATGCATGTAGGGATCGGGTGCCTTGGTGGACGGCACATGGTCTTCCGCGATGGCGAGCATAAAGTCCATGTTGAGCATTTTCTGGTACCAGAGCACGGTTTCCTTGGCATCTTTGCAGCGGTAGGCGACGTGGTGAATGCGGTCGATTTTCATTTGTTTCATGCCTCCACGCTCAAGACGCCGCGCTGGATCTGGTCGCGTTCCAGCGACTCGAACAGCGCCTTGAAGTTGCCCTCGCCAAAGCCTTCGTCGCCCTTGCGCTGGATGAACTCAAAGAACACCGGCCCGAGTTGCGGTTGCGAGAAGATCTGCAGCAGCAGGCGCGGCGTGCCTCCTTCTGTGGATCCGTCCAGGAGGATGCCGCGTGTCTGCAATTCAGTCACGGGCTGGCCGTGGCCAGGCAGGCGAGCGTCGAGCATCTCATAGTAGCTCTCGCTGGGCGCCGTCATCAGCGGCACGCCTGCCAGCGCGAGCTTGTCCACGGTCGCCAGCAGGTCGTCGCAGATCAGCGCAATGTGCTGGATGCCTTCGCCGTTGAACTGCATCAAGAACTCTTCAATTTGTCCGCCACCTTGTTTCGATTCCTCGTTCAGCGGAATGCGAATCCTGCCGTCGGGCGCGGTCATGGCGCGGGACGTCAGGCCGGTGTACTCGCCCTTGATATCGAAGTAACGAATTTCGCGGAAGTTGAATAACTTCTCATAGAAGGCGCCCCAGAACGCCATGCGGCCGCGGTAGACGTTGTGCGTCAGGTGATCGATCAGCTTGAGGCCATGGCCTGGCGGGTGGCGGTCAACACCTTGAATGAAGTTGAAGTCAATGTCGTAGATCGATTTGCCATCTTCAAAGCGGTCAATCAGGTACAGCGGCGCGCCGCCAATGCCCTTGATGGCGGGCAGGTTTAGCTCCATCGGTCCGGTTTTAATTTCAATCGGCTGCGCGCCCAGTTCCAGGGCGCGGCTGTAGGCGAGGTGTGCATCCTTGACGCGAAACGCCATGCCGCAGGCCGAGGGGCCATGCTCGGCGGCAAAGTAGCCTGCGACGCTCTTGGGTTCGCGGTTGACGATGAAATTGATCTCGCCCTGACGGTACAGCACAACGTCCTTGGAGCGGTGCCTGGCAACCAGGGTGAAGCCCATGCGCTCAAAAATCGGCTCCAGCAAGCCCGGCGTGGGCGAGGCGAATTCGACGAACTCGAAGCCCATCAGGCCCATGGGGTTGTCAAACAAATCTGCCATTTTTAAATCTCCGTTTAGTCTTCAAGTGACACACTCAAGCGCTGCCTGGCAAGTCGTGGCGCGCAGGGCATAGTCAGCCGCGCCGCGTTCAAGACTTGCCAGGTCGGCATCTGTCAACTCGCGCACCCCCTTGGCCGGCACGCCCCATCTCAATGAATGGTCAGGGAACACTTTGCGCTCAGTGACGATAGCCCCAGTGCCAACAAGGTGATGCTTGCCAATCGCCGCGCCATTGAGCGCCAAGGCCGCAATGCCCATCAGGCAACCATTCACCCATGGCGCAGCCGTGCAGGAAAGCCACTCCGTCTCAGCTGTAGCGACGTACAAGGCAGTACTGGCTTGCCGGTTTTTGTATGGACTCCACCAGCGCATAGCCCAGCACCGGCCAGTGCAGCATGGGAGCTTCTGCGGGTGGCGCAGCACCGAGGGCGCGGCGCGCGAGCGTGATGTGGGGCCGAAAATCCTCCAGCTTTTCGCGCGGCAGTTCAAGGCGCTGCAGGGCTTGGCCCAGCATGTCATGCAACTGCAGCAGGCCGGCAGGGATTGTTTCAGGCTGCAATACGGCGATGCCGTGACGCCACAGGGCGGGGCGGCCAAAGATCAGCTCGAAGGGCCGAAACGGCACAGCTAGCCCTTTGGTGAGCAGCTCCAGGCGGTGCCGTGGCACATCGCCGATAAAGTGCAGCGTCAGGTGCAGCTTCTCTGGCCGCACCAGCGACGCCTGGGTGTTCCAGCGCCACCCATCACGGTATGCGAGCAAGGCTGCCTGCAGGCCAGGCTCAGGCCACAGCGCCAGGAACAGGCGGGCGTTGTCGATCGGATCCATCGGGTCGGTCGGGGTGATGGTGCACACGCAAAAATTGTAGCTTCCGTGTCGCGCAGTGCTTGCGCCCGCGCAAACGCGGATCATTCCTGTGCCTGTATAAGAATCCCATGAATCAGCGCTTTTAGCGCAAAATTATCCGTTCGCCCCGCCATCAAGGAGCTTGCCGTGACTCGCAAAACACCTATCGAGCGCTACCGCAACATCGGCATCAGCGCCCATATCGACGCCGGTAAAACCACCACGACCGAGCGCATCCTGTTCTATACGGGCGTTAATTACAAGCTGGGCGAAGTCCACGAAGGCACGGCGACCATGGACTGGATGGCGCAGGAGCAGGAGCGCGGCATTACCATCACCTCGGCCGCAACGACTGCCTTCTGGAAAGGCATGGCCGGCAACTACCCCGAGCACCGCATCAACATCATCGACACGCCGGGCCATGTCGATTTCACCATCGAGGTCGAGCGCTCCATGCGCGTGCTCGACGGCGCCGTGATGGTCTATGACGCGGTCGGCGGCGTCCAGCCGCAGTCAGAAACCGTCTGGCGCCAGGCCAATAAGTACAAGGTGCCGCGCATCGCCTTTGTCAACAAGATGGACCGCGTGGGCGCCGACTTCTTCCGGGTGCAGCGCCAGATCACCGAGCGCCTCAAGGGCGTGGCTGTGCCGGTGCAGATCCCGGTGGGGGCAGAGGACCATTTCCAGGGCGTGGTCGATCTGGTGAAGATGAAGGCCATCCTCTGGGACGACAGCAGCCAGGGCCTGCACTTCGAGTATGGCGAGATCCCCGCGAACCTGCTGGAAACTGCCCAGGAATGGCGCGCCAAAATGATAGAAGCCGCCGCCGAAGCCAGCGAGGAACTGCTCAACAAATATGTGGGCGGCGAGCCGCTCAGCGAAGACGAAATCAGGCAGGGCCTGCGCCAGCGCACGGTCGCGGGCGAAATCGTTCCCATGCTCTGCGGCAGCGCCTTCAAGAACAAGGGCGTGCAGGCGCTGCTCGACGCCGTCATCGACTACCTGCCGTCGCCGGTCGATGTGCCGGCCATCCTGGGCCACACCGAGGACGACAAGGCCGCCGAGCGGCATCCGGCCGACGAGGAGCCTTTTGCGGCGCTGGCCTTCAAGATCATGACCGACCCTTATGTCGGGCAGCTGATCTTTTTCCGCGTCTATTCGGGCGTTGTCCATGCGGGGGACACGGTTTACAACCCGGCCAAGGGCGAGCGTGAGCGGCTGGGCCGAATCTTGCAGATGCATGCCAATGTACGCAATGAAGTCAAGGAGGTGCGCGCCGGCGACATCGCCGCTGCCGTGGGCCTCAAGCATGTGACCACCGGCGACACCTTGTGCGAGCCGGCGCATCCCATCATCCTGGAGCGCATGAGCTTTCCGGAGCCGGTGATCTCGCAGGCCGTCGAGCCCAGGACCCAGGCCGACCAGGAAAAGATGGGCATGGCCCTGAGCCGCCTGGCGCAGGAAGACCCGTCGTTTCGCGTGCATACCGACCCGGAGTCTGGCCAGACCATCATCGAAGGCATGGGCGAGCTGCATCTGGAAATCCTGGTGGACCGCATGAAGCGCGAATTCGGCGTGCAGGCCAGCGTCGGCAAGCCGCAGGTGGCCTACCGCGAAACCATCCGGCAGGCCGTGAGCGACGTGGAAGGCAAATTCATCAAGCAGTCGGGCGGCCACGGCCAGTACGGCCACGCGGTGCTCAACCTCGAGCCGCTACCGCCCGGACAGGGCTACCAGTTTGTCGATGCCATCAAGGGCGGCGTGGTGCCGCGCGAATTCATCCCGGCGGTGGACAAAGGCATCCAGGAAAGCCTGCGCTCCGGCGTGCTCGCGGGTTACCCGGTGGTCGACGTGAAGGTTACGCTGGTCTTCGGCTCCTACCACGATGTCGACTCGAATGAAAACGCCTACCGCATGGCGGGCGCCATCGCGTTCAAGGACGGCATGAGCCGCGCCAAACCGGTGCTGCTGGAGCCGATGATGGCGGTCGAAGTCGAGATGCCGGATGAGTTCATGGGCCATGTGATGGGCGACCTGTCCTCGCGCCGCGGCAGCATCCAGGGCATGGAAGACATTGCCGGCGGGGGCGGCAAGCTGGTGCGCGCCGAAGTGCCGCTGGCCGAAATGTTCGGCTACTCGACCTCGCTGCGTTCACTCACCCAGGGCCGCGCGACCTACACCATGGAGTTCCGGCACTACGCCGCAACGTCTCCCGCCGTCGCCGCCGCCATTGTGGGCGTCAAATAAGCAGGGTAGCCGCGTTCCCCGCTACCGCCAGCAGGCCATTTGGGCGGCCTTGCCGCGGGAAGGCGCATTCCTCTCTCATGATTTCCGCAGGATTCCGGGTCGGAAAAAATCCGGAACGCCGGCGGCACTGTCGCCATCTAATGGACAAAGACAGGAGCAGACATGAACACCCTGAAAACCACTATCCCCGCGCCGTCAGACGCCAGCCCTGATGCCGAACTGGTCAGCCTGTCCCTTGCCGGCAACGACCTGGCGTTCGCGCAGATCATGCGGCGCCACAACCGTTTGCTGTTTCGCACCGCGCGCAGCATTCTTAAAAACGACGATGAAACGCAGGATGCCCTGCAGGACGCCTATTTGCACGCCTGGCGTGCGCTGGCGACTTTCCGCGCTGACGCCAGGCTGTCCACCTGGCTGGTGCGCATCGTGGTCAACGAAGCGCTGGGCCGGCTGCGGCGCCAAGGCAGCCAGCCGGCCCGGGTCGTGCCGCTCAATGCCAGCATGGATGCCGATGGCGAAACCCCGGAGATGCAGATGCCCGCCAACCCCGACGACCAGCCCGAGCCTTCACTGATGCGAGCGCAGGTGCGCCAGCAGATCGAAGCCCGTATCGACACCCTGCCCGATGCGTTTCGCACCGTCTTCATGCTCAGGGGCGTTCAGGAGTGGAGCGTCGAGGAGGTCGCCGTGGCGTTGGGCCTGCCCGAGGCTACCGTGCGCTCGCGGTTTTTCCGCGCCCGAAGCCTTTTGCGCGAAGGCCTGTCACGCGACATCGACATGGCCATGGGTGACGCGTTTTCGTTTGCCGGCCAGCGCTGCGACAGCATTGTCGCGGGCGTGCTGGCCAGGATAGCCCACGAGCGTGAATCCTCCCGCCCGTGATATGTGAGCCGGTTTTTACACACAGGAGACTGTCATGTCCTTTTTTCAAATGTCCACCCCGCTGGCCGCACGGCGGCTGTTTTTGGGCCGCTCGGGCGGCCTGGTGTTGTCGGGGGCGGCGGTTGCGCTGCTCGCCGGTAACGATGCACTGGCCGCCAAGGCGGGCGGCTCCAGGGCCGGCGACGTCAAGATCCTGAACACCGCGATAGGCGCGGAGCTGGAGGCCATCGCCGCCTACCAGCTGGGCGCTGAAAGCAAGCTACTCACCAAGCCGGTGCTTGACCTGGCGCTGACCTTTCAGGGCCACCACAAGGCGCATGTGGCGCTGCTCTCGGGCACGGTCGAAAAGCTGGGCGGCAAGCCTGCCAGCGCCAGGGAAAAATACAACTTTCCCGCTGACCAGCTGAAGACCGAGCTCGACGTGCTGAAGTTCGCCGCGCAGCTGGAGCAGGGCGCCGTGAGCGCCTACCTGGGCGCCGTGCCGCTGTTTGCCAACCGCGACCTGTCCAAGGCGGCTGCCAGCATCCTGGGCGACGAAGCCATGCACTGGGCCATATTGCGCCAGGCCATTGGCGAGACGCCCGTCGTGCCCACGGCCTTCATGGCCTGAGGATCATGATGCCGCGCCATTTCCTGCCGGGCGCTGCCCTCGTGCTGGGCGCGGCCAGCCTGGGGCTGGCGGCTCAGGCAGCGCCCGACGCCGTGCGCGGCGAGCAGCTCTACGCCCGCTGCGCCGCCTGCCATGCCTTGAACTATGACCGCGTCGGCCCCAGGCATTGCGGCCTGCTGGGGCGGCGGGCCGGCAGCGTGCCGGGCTTTGCCTATTCGCCGGCCATGAAAAAATCAGGCCTCGTGTGGGACGAAAAAACGCTCAATCTGTTTTTGGCCAAGCCGCTGGCGGTGGTGCCGGGCACCGCCATGACCTACGACGGTGTTCCCGACGCCAGGGACCGCAGCGACCTGGTCGCCTACCTCAAGGCGGCGAACGGCGCGCCGCCATGCAAGCCGGTTCAATAGCGCCTTCGCCGGCTTGGGGAAAGAGGAGCATGGGGGGGGCTTCCAAGGACTTGAGTTACCACGGGGTGCGGGGGGAATCCTTGCCTTGCCCATAGCGAACGGGTGTGTATGGCTATTAAACATATAGCACGCCCTCAGCCATTGAACCTCGCAGCCAGTTGCATGAACTGAAAAAAATGAACTGAAAATCCGCGCACACCTCAGGCAAGCGAATGCAGCCCTATGGTGTTGCCCTCGGTGTCCTGCACGATGGCGATGAAGCCATATTCGCCAATGGCCCTCTTGGGCTGGCAGACCTTGCCGCCGGCAGGCTCCACCCGGGCGGATTCGACAGCACAGTCCGAGCAAGAAAAATACACTAGCGTTCCGCCGGTTCCGGGCCCCGTTTTGTCGCTTTTGACCAGCGCGCCCGCTGCGCCCGGGGCAGAGTCTTCTCCGGCAAAAGTACACATCTGCATGTCGCCGCCCGCCATTGGCATATCGTTCATTTCCTTCTGGAATACCGCTTTGTAAAAGTTCTTGGCACGCATCATGTCGGCCACATAAAGCTCAAACCAGCATACGGCATTTCGGGGTGTTGTCATCACAGTCTCCTGACGTCAAAAATGGAACAGGGCAAGCCTGAAAAATAGCTAGAGACCGGCTCAACAAGGCCGGCCGGAAACTATTTGAGCCTTCATGGGAGTCGGGCGCGAGCGCCTGTATGCCGTGACCGGTTGTAGGATAAAAGCCCGATGCCGGGCGGGCAGGGCTACCGACTCATCCCCTTCAAGAGGCCCGCCCGCCGTGAGGCGACAATTCATCCATCCATGAAAACCATTCTTCCCCTGCAACTCCTGTTTGCCCCCGACCTGAACGATCCGCAACCGCTGGTCATCTACCACGGCCGAAAATGCCCCGACGGCTTTGCGTCAGCCCTGGCCGCCTGGCTGTTCTACGAGGGCAAAGCCGAGTTTTTGCCTCTGGACCACGGCGACATCAACTCGGTCGATGACCTACCCGCGCTGGCGGGCCGCGCCGTGTACATCCTCGACTTTTCCTTCTCGCCCGAGATCATGCAGGGCATCGAGGAGCGCGCCGCCAAGCTCGTCATGCTCGACCACCACAAGAGCGCCGCCGAAAAGCTGACCGGTTTTGCCTGCCGCTGCGGCGTGGTGCATTTCGACATGGACAAGTCCGGCGCCCGGCTGGCCTGGGAGTTTTTCCATCCCGACAAGCCGGTGCCTGATCTGGTGCGCTTTATTGAAGACCGCGACATCTGGGCCTGGCAATATCCCGAGAGCGCCGGCTTTCTGGCGGCCCTCGACATGGAGCCGCTAGCCTTTGAGCGCTGGGCCGAGATTGCCCGGTTCAGCCCCGCGCAAATCACCGATTTCATGGCACGCGGCCAGGCCATGGACGAGAAATTCAAAAAGCTCGTCACCGACATGGCCGAGTCCGCCCAGCCCATTGTTTTCAACGGCCAGAGCGGCTTGATGGTCAACGTGCCCGGCGTGTTTCACAGCCTGATCGGCAACATGCTGTCCGAGAAAAGCGGCAGTTTTGCGCTGATGTGGCATGTGGGCAAGAGCGGCGGCGTCAAGGTCGGCCTGCGATCGCAGCGCAGCTTTGACTGCATCCCGCTGGCCGAAAGCATGGGCGGTGGCGGCCACGCGCAGGCATGCGGTTTCAAGATGGGAATCGAGCGCCTGCCCGAATTGCTCAGCGGCGTGTTTGACGCAGCCGCCAAGTCCCCGGCGGCGTAGCACCCGGAGGCGCCAAGCCCGGCGCCGCGGCTGGGTGTTTGTACCTGCGCCTTTGATGTCCCTCAATGACAACCCTTGCCCGGCGCGCTACTATGTGCATTCGCATTATGCGGGGGGACATCACATGGACGGACAACGTATCTTGCTGATTCAGGGGCGCCCCTATGCCTCGGCGCGGCATTGGTGTCATGCGCTGGCGGGCCGCAGTGCGCGCGTGGTCGCTACCATGGGCATGCCGGCCTTTCTGTACCGCGGGTATTTTCGTGCTCACGGCCTCAAATCGCTGGAGCGCAATATTCTGGGCTTTGTCGGCATGGCCCCGGTCCATGAAACCCTGATCGGCACAGTGAGTCAGCTGGGCGAAGCCGGGGGCAAGAAGTGGCTGGCCAAAGTGCGTGCCATGGGACTAAGGGCGGCCTGAATGGCGCGCTTCCTGATCCACCCACATCAAGTGGCCTTCATCTCATGAACCCCCAAGACAAGATACTGGTAAAAAAACTGGCCTTGGCGCTGGTCATCAAGCTGGCCGTGCTGACGGCGCTGTGGTGGGGGTTTGTGCGTGATCAGCGTGTCGCCGTGGACGACAAGAGCGTCGCCACGCAGCTCATGGACCGCGGTGCAGAAAGTCCGAAGGAGCGAATCAAATGATTTCAGAACAGCTTGTCGATCTGTCGCGCTTGCAGTTCGCGGCCACCGCCATGTACCACTTCCTCTTTGTGCCGCTGACCCTCGGCATGGTCTGGCTGCTGGTCATCATGGAAAGCGTTTATGTGATGACAGGCAACGTGATCTGGAAGGACATGACGCGTTTCTGGGGCAAGCTGTTCGGCATCAACTTCGCCCTGGGCGTCACGACCGGCATCACGCTGGAGTTCCAGTTTGGCACCAACTGGGCCTATTACTCGCATTACGTGGGCGACATCTTTGGCGCGCCGCTGGCGATTGAGGGGCTGATGGCCTTCTTCCTTGAATCGACCATGATCGGGCTGTTCTTCTTCGGCTGGGACCGCTTGTCCAGGACGCAGCACCTGCTGGTGACGGCGCCTGATGGCGATGGGCACCAACCTCAGCGCGCTGTGGATTTTGATTGCCAACGGCTGGATGCAGAACCCGGTGGGCGCCGAGTTCAACTACCAGACCATGCGCATGGAAATGGTGGACTTCTGGGCCGTGGTGTTCAACCCCGATGCGCAGGCCAAGTTCGTGCACACCGTGTCGGCAGGCTATGTCACCGGCGCGATGTTCGTGCTGTCGATCTCCAGCTGGTACCTGCTCAAAAACCGGGATGTGGAGTTTGCCAAGCGCAGCTTTCGCGTGGCCGCCGCCTTCGGCCTGGCCTCGGCGCTTGAGCGTGATCGTGCTGGGTGACGAATCCGGCTACACCGTGGGCGAGGCCCAGCAGACCAAGATGGCGGCGCATGGAAGCCATGTGGGAGACCGAGCCCGCGCCGGCAGGCCTCGACGCTGGTGGCTGGCATCAACGAAGCGGAGCAAAAGAACGACTGGGCGGTCGAGATTCCCTGGGTGATGGGCCTGATCGGCACGCGCTCGGTCAGCAAGGCAGATTCCCGGCATCCACGAGATCAAGGCCAAGAACCGCGAGCGCATTGTGCGCGGCATCGTGGCCGTGACGGCGCTGGAAGCGCTGCGCAAGCAGCGCGACGACCCAGCGGCCAAGCAGCTGTTCGAGCGTCACAAGGCCGATCTCGGCTTTGGCCTGCTGCTCAAGAAATACGTCGCCGACGTGCGCCAGGCCACGCCCGAGATCATCGACCAGGCCGTGAACGACACCGTGCCGCGCGTGACGCCGATGTTCTGGGCTTCCGCATCATGGTCGGCCTGGGCTTTGCGATGCTGGCTGCTGTTCGGCCTGGCGTTCTGGAGCACGCTCAAGACCGCCGGCATGCACAAGCCCTGGCTGTTGAAGTGGGCGCTGTGGATGCTGCCCGCGCCCTGGATCGCCTGCGAACTCGGCTGGTTCGTCGCCGAATACGGCCGCCAGCCCTGGACCATCTACGGCGTGTTGCCCACGCACCTGTGCGTCTCCACGCTGAGCGTCAACAGCCTGTACGGCTCGCTGGCCGGTTTCATCGGTTTTTTACACCGTGCTGCTGGTCGTCGAGATGTATCTGATGGTCAAGTTTGCACGCCATGGGCCCGGGCAGCCTGGGCACCGGCCGCTACCAGAGCGAAGCCGCTCCCTCACGCGACACCGGCGCACGCCTGAAGGAGAACACGATGCTCGACTACCCAACCCTGAAGATCATCTGGTGGCTGCTGGTCGGCGTGCTGCTGGTCGGCTTTGCCATCATGGACGGCCACGACATGGGCGTGGGCACGCTGCTGCCCTTCGTCGGCAGGAGCGATGTCGAGCGCCGCGTGGTGATCAACACCGTCGGCGCCGCACTGGGACGGCAACCAGGTCTGGTTCATCACCGGCGGAGGCGCCATTTTTGCCGCCTGGCCGCTGGTTTATGCCACGGCGTTCAGCGGCTTTTACTGGGCCATGCTGGTCGGTGCTGTGGGCGCTGTTCTTTCGCCCGGTGGGTTTTGACTACCGCAGCAAGATCCACAACGCCACCTGGCGCAGCACGTGGGACTGGGGCCTGTTCGTCGGGCGGCGCCGTGCCGCCGCTGATCTTTGGCGTGGCCTTTGGCAACTTGCTGCAGGGCGTGCCGTTTCCACTTTGACGCCTACCTCGTGTCAACCTACACCGGCAGCTTCTGGCAACTGCTCAACCCGTTTGCGCTGCTGGCCGGGGTGGTCAGCAGCGCCATGATCACCCTGCACGGCGGCGCCTATCTGGCCCACCGCACCGAAGGCGCGATCCAGGCCCGCGCCGTCAAGGGCGCGGTGGCGGCAGCCATTGTCATGGTGGCCGCCTTCCTGGCTGCCGGCTTCTGGGTGCAGACAGGCATCGAGGGTTACCGCATCACCTCGGTCATCGACCCGGCAGCATTGCCTGACCCCTGGCGCAAGACCGTGGTGCGCGAGGCCGGCGCCTGGATGGCCAACTATGGCCGCCAGCCCCTGCTGTGGGCGCTGCCCGCGCTGGGGGTGCTGGGCGCGCTGCTGGCGGCCCTGCTGCTGCGGGCAGGCCACACGCTGGCCGCGTTCATCTGCTTCGTCGCTGGCCGTGCTGGGCGTGATCGGCACGGCAGGTGCATCCATGTTCCCCTTCATCATGCCTTCGAGTTCCATGCCGGGCGCGAGCCTGACGGTCTGGGACAGCGTGTCCAGCCACCTGCACGCTGGGCATCATGTTCTGGGTCACGCTGATTTTCATGCCGCTGATCGTGCTCTACACCTCGCTGGGCCTACCGCGTCATGCGCGGCAAGGTCACGGCCGCCTATGTGAAGGAGCATGAGCATGCTGCTTATTGATGCGTTAATTGACGCTCTTTCAGTCTGCACAAACAACGCGGCCTGAACGCTGCAGAAAGAACATCGCATGTGGTACTTTGCCTGGGTCTTGGGCGTTGGCTTTGCCGTGCTGCTGGCCATCCTGAACGCCATGTGGGGCGAAAACGAGGAGGCGCGCGCGCAGGCTCGCGGAACCGACACATGACGGCGACCGGGGCGGAACACCCGCCGCGCATCCACTGGATCAGCCTGGCCGTCGCCACCGCGATCATGCTCGCCGGCAGCATCTATCCGCTGATGTTTGCCCGTCCCGATGGTGCCGCCGACCATGGGCTGGCCATGGTGCTGTTCTGGGCCATGAGCACCGGATTCGTCCATGGTGTCGGCTTCGTGCCGCGCCACCGGGCGTGGCGCGTGCTGTTCTCTGGCGGGTCCTGCCTGGCCGCACTGTGCCTGGCGGCTTGGCTGCGCTGGGGTGCGTGAAATAAAGGGAATGCAGCTGTCCGCGTAGCTCAAGCGGCGACGGCTTCGCCCCAGTAATGAAACGTGAAGGGCCGGGGGCCGGGCAGATAGCGCGTCTGCAAGTTGGCGAGACTGAAACCGGCCTGCTGTAGCAGCGCCGGAATGTCGCGCCCCAGGTGGCAGCCGCCGGCCAGTTTGCCCCATAGCGGCTGCAGCCGGTCCTGCCAGCGCCGCACCGATTCGTCGGGTGCGCGGCCATGTTCGCAAAACAGCAATTGCCCACCGGGCGCCAGCACCCGGCGCATTTCCCGCAGCGCCGCCAGCGGGTCGGGAATGGTGCACAGCGTGTAGGTGACCAGCACCGTGTCAAAGCTCGCATCGGGCCGGGGAATCTGTTCTGCCGACAAACCCACCAGCTCCACCTCCAGCCCGGCCTCGGCGATGCGTTCGCGCGCCAGCGGGTGCAGCTGCAGGGCCGGGTCCAGCCCGGTGATGTGGGTCACACGGGTCTTGTCGTACCACGGCATGTTTAGCCCCGTGCCAATGCCGACTTCCAGCACCCGGCCCCGCGCCAGCGGCACGATCAACTGGCGCTGCCGGCTGATCATGGGCAGGCCGCAGGCAAAGTCCAGCGCCGGCGGCAGGATGTAGCGGTCGTACCAGGAGGGGTTCATGATGTTCCTTTAACCTTTATACGCAAATTGGGTTGCATCGTACCCATACTGGGTTTTTTTGGCGGTTTGCGCGCCGGGTTGGGCGGCGTCACCCGGAAGCGGGACCTGAAACGGCTTTCGCCCGGCGTTTGGGTTTGGCTTTTTCGGCGGGCAGCATGGACAGCGGATCGTACAGGTCGGCCAGCGACGAATCGGGAAACTGGGCTCTGGCGTCGAGCACGGCTTGTGCTACTTTTTCTATAGCGGCTTGCGCCTGTTCTGCCTGGGCTAGAGGCTGATTTGATTAAATTTTAGCTGGCCCATGAGTGTAGGGTTTTGTAAGCTATCAAAAAACTAGCGGTTAGCGGCGTTCATGACGGATTCCTGATGGGATGAAAAAAAGCGCGACAGAAAACTGTCGCGCTTTGAAAGCAGCCTGCGCCGCCATGAACTTCCCGGCGGGCAGGCTGCCGTCCCTCCCTTGATCAATGTCCCGAATTGGGATCCATTTTTTCGGCGGTATGAAAAACCGCAGGATTTTCAGGGCCGGTCACATACAGGAAGCCGGCCAGGCCTTTTTCAAGTCGCGACAGGGCATGGTCCACCAGGATATAGCGTCCAGGCACTTCCACCTTGAACTCGACCATGGACGCGCCGCCGGGCGGCACGCTGATGGTTTGCACGTTCTTGAGCGGTGGCGAGGTCAAATCGGCCATGCTGTAGACCCGGTCGAACACTTCGCCGATCACATGGAAACTCGACGTGGCGTTGGGGCCGCCGACGCCGAAGAAGATGCGCACGGTTTCGCCGACTTTCGCTTCCATGCGGTGGGTCTTGGTCAGCGCATCCATGGTGCCGTTGAACATCATGTGCTCGGGTTGCTCTTTCAGCAGCTTCTCAAGGGAAAACTCGTTTTCTCCCTGGGTGCCGTGGGGCTGCGCGGTGTACAGCTCGCCCTGCATCACATAAAACTCGCGGTCCACCTTGGGCAGGCCGCCTTCGGGTTCGACCAGGATCATGCCGTACATGCCGTTCGAGATATGCTGCGCCACCATGGGCGTGGCGCAGTGGTAAACGAACAAGCCGGGATTGGTGGCCTTGAAGGTAAAGCTCTTGCTGGTGCCTGGCGCTGCCTGCGTCACCGCCGCGCCGCCGCCCGGCCCGGTCACCGCATGGAAGTCCACCGAATGGATCATGTGGCTGTCTGCGGCATTGGCCATGTTGACGGTCACGGTGTCGCCGACACGTACGCGGATGAAGGGGCCGGGCACCTTGCTATTGAAGGTCCAGTATTTGTAGGTGGTGCCATCGGCCAGCTGGCCCAGCACTTCGGTGGTTTCCAGGTTGACCGTCAGGCTTTGCGGGCCACGGGCGCCGACCGGTTGGCCGACTTCCATTGGGCTGCGTGAGACTTCGGCACCTAGCGCCTTGGGTTTGGCTGCGCCTTCGCCCACCAGAATCTTGCCAATCATGCCGGCCTGGACATGCCCGGGCAGCGAGCAGATGTACGTGAATTCACCTTTCTTGTCGGCACGGAACACGATGGTGGTGCTGGCGCCCTTGGTGTTGAGCTGGTTTGATGCAGCCTTGAAATCAGGAACAGTAATGTCGTGCGTTGCGCCGTCGCCATTGACCAGATTGATCTGTACGATGGCGCCTTCGGCCACGGCCAGCTGCGGATTGACCTTGCCCTTGATGGCGCCAGCTTCACCCACAAACACCAGCTTTCCGTCGGCAATGTCGGTGCGCAGGGTAAAGGTGACATCGGGGCGGTATTTGACGCCG
This sequence comes from uncultured beta proteobacterium, assembly GCA_963793855.1. Classification (GTDB taxonomy): domain Bacteria; phylum Pseudomonadota; class Gammaproteobacteria; order Burkholderiales; family Burkholderiaceae_C; genus Polaromonas. The sequence goes on along the minus strand of CAWCBL010000001.1, from coordinate 845,934 downwards.
GTGTCGTGTTGTTGATGGAGATCAGCCGCATAGGCTGATGACAAACCGACAACGCCGAGGACGGCGGTGGCAATCGCTTTTTTAAGAAAACTGGTTTTCATTTTTTTTCGCCTTAAACATGTTTTCAATTTCCTGCCTGGCGCGAATTTCGAGCCAGTCGCTTTGCGGTCCACCATGCGGCCGCCGGTTAGGCGGGAGAGGAAGTGGTTATGTGCCAACAGGTTCTTCGACCTGCTTGGGATAAATCATACATTTAAAATGAATCTTTAGATTGACTCAGATCAAACAGGGACAGAGCTCCGGTAAAAACCTGATCCGGGGATGGATGCCTGTTGTGGAAAAAAGCGGCAGTCAAGCTCAGGCTTAAGCGCAACGACCGCGCTGCATGAGCTGCATCTGGCATGGAGCCATCAGACCAGGCAAGACATGGCGGATCGCCAGCCGCGTGAAGGAATGGCAGAAGAGAACTTCGCGGAAAAACCTCTGCGCAGATGGCTGACTACTGCTGGGTAATGCTGAGTAATGCTGGCGTTTCAGGCTTATTTCTTCAGGCCCCGCACTCCACGGCTGCTTTTCGGGACCGGGGCTTGCAAGTGAATGGGGATTGACTTGAAAGAAGCACTGCTACCCGTGCGGCCTCCGCCTTTTTTCATCAGGCTTTCGAGCGTGACGCCATCGAGAACCGCCAGGTAAGCAGCTGTCGCGGTGTAGAGCACACCTTTCAGCGCGCAGGCTGCGCTCAGGATGCATTGGTTCTTGTTGGGGTCGAAGCATTCGGCCATGAAGAAATCGGGTTCGGTGCTGCGAACCACGTCGCCGATGTTTATCTGGGAGGGCTCCTTACCCAGCCTGAGTCCACCGTTGCGACCGCGCAACGATTCAACCACTCCCAGAATGCCAAGCTGATGCACCACTTTCGTCAGATGATTTTTGGCGATGTCATGCGCGTCTGCAATGTCCTGGATCGTCACCAGTTTCTCCCGGTTGGCGGCGAGATACATCAGGGTGCGCAGCGCGTAATCGGTGTAGGTGGTCAGTCTCATTGGGTGATAAAGCTCGGATAAAAAAGTTGTTGAGGCGTGGGTGCGTCTCCGTTGAATGCTGTCTTGATTCTATCGAGCGTGGCGGTTTTATGGATAGGGTTCACCATTAAAGATGTATTTAATTTGCAGCTTACTAAATGATGTATGTAGAATACATGTTATTAAATTTGAACTTCCTCGAATTTTTCAACTGCAACCCAAAAAAGGAAATTTGCCATGCACGCTACGCGCAAACTCTGGACCTGGCTCGCTGTCATCTGTGTCATGTCCTTTGCCGTTCTGGGCTGGGTCGGCACAGAGATTTATCTGACAGCGCCGCCCATTCCCAAACAAGTCATCAGCACCAAGGGCACGGTGCTCTTTTCAGAAGGACAGGTTCAACGCGGCCAGGAAGCCTGGCTTTCGGCCGGCGGCCAGCAACTCGGTTCAGTCTGGGGCCATGGCAGCTATGTCGCGCCCGACTGGTCGGCCGACTGGCTGCACCGCGAAGCGCTCGCATTGCGCGCCGTGTGGGCCCAACGTGATTTTGGCAAGCCCTTTGAAACGCTGAGCATCGGCCAGCAGGGCGAATTGAATGCCCGGCTCAAGAGCGAGATGCGCGGCAACACCTACAACGCCGAAACGGGTGCCATCACCTTGTCACCGGAGCGCGCCGAGGCTGTCCAGCAAGTCGTCAAGCATTACACCGACCTGTTTGGTGATGCGCCTTCACTCGACAAACTGCGCGAACAGTATGCGATGAATTCCGGCTCCCTGCCTGACCCGGAAGACCTGAACGCGCTCCCCGCCTTCATCTTCTGGTCCGCCTGGTCGGCAGCGACCGACAGGCCCAATGAGACCGATCTGAGCTACACCAGCAACTGGCCGCACGATGCGCTCGTCGGCAATACGCCGACCGCAGGCGCCGGCATCTGGTCGATTGCCAGCGTGATTTTCATGATTGCGGCCATCGCCGGCATGATTTTTTACCACTCGGCAACCAAGGAAGAGGGCGATCCGACCCCACCCAAGACTGATCCGCTGTTCGACCTGAAACCGACACCGTCGATGAAGGCAACGCGCAAATACTTCTATGTGGTGATTGGCCTGATCATGGCGCAAGTCGGCATGGGCGTGATCACGGCGCACTATGCGGTGGAAGGTCAGAGCTTCTTTGGTTTCCCGCTGGCGCAGATCCTGCCGTTTACCGTGAGCCGCACCATTCACACCCAGTTTGCGGTGCTGTGGATTGCAACCGCCTGGCTGGCCACCGGCCTGTACATCGCACCCGCCATATCCGGGCACGAGCCGAAGTACCAGAAACTGGGCGTTGACGTGCTGTTTTATGCCTTGCTGTTCATCGTCGTCGGCTCCACCGCCTTCGGCTGGCTCGGCACCCTGCAGCATCTGGGCAACGGCTTCAGCTTCTGGATCGGCAACCAGGGCCTGGAATTCACCAGCATGGGTCGCATCTGGCAAATCCTGCTGTTCATCGGCCTGCTGTTCTGGGTCCTGCTGCTGGGCCGCGGACTGTTGCCTGCCTTGAAGAAACCGTCTGAAAGCCGTGGCCTGATTGCCATGGTGTTTCTGGCAGCGCTGTGCATTGGCGGCTTCTATGCCACGTCCCTGACCTGGGGCCAGCATACCCATTACTCGATGATCGAGTACTGGCGCTGGTGGCTGGTCCACCTGTGGGTCGAAGGCTTCTTTGAGGTGTTCGCCACGGCCGTTATTGCGCTGCTGTTTACCCGCCTTGGACTGATCCGCGCCTCCACGGCCAACAGCGCCATCGTGCTGGAAACCATCGTGTTTTTGTTCGGCGGCATTCTGGGCACCTTGCACCATCTGTACTTCACCGGCACACCAACCTTCGTGATTGCGATTGGCGCCATGTTCTCGGCGCTGGAAGTGGTTCCGCTGGCCATGATCGGCTTCGAAGCCTACCGCAACTACAAGCGCTCCAAGGCAGCGCCCTGGGTGCAGTCGTACAAGTGGTCTATCCTGTGCTTCATCGCTGTCGGCTTCTGGAATGTGGTGGGTGCAGGACTGCTGGGCTTCACCATCAATACGCCGATTGCGCTGTACTATCTGCAAGGGCTGAACATGACGGCCGCCCACGGCCATGCAGCCCTGTTTGGTGTCTACGGCATGCTCGGCATCGGCCTGCTGCTGTTCTGCCTGCGCGGCCTGTCGCCACGTGCCGCCTGGTCTGACAAGCTGCTGCAGCTGATGTTCTGGTCGCTCAACATCGGCCTGGCCATGATGGTGTTCATCTCGCTGGTGCCAGCCGGTATCTACCAGGCCTGGGCCAGCATTACCAAAGGCATGTGGTTTGCGCGTTCACCCGAAGTTGTGCATTCGCACTTCATGGAAACGATGGTGTGGATGCGTGTACCGGGTGATGTGGTCTTCGCCATTGGCACCGTGTTCCTGGCCTGGTTTGCCATCCGCCTGCTGACCGGCGGTAAACGCCAGCAGCCAGCACTGGCCCCTGCGGGCCGCGCCAAACAAGCTTGATTTATTAACGGTTCTGTGAAGAGGCTGGCCTGTGCTGGCCTTTTCCATGGACAACAAACTCAGGAGTATTTTCATGGCCCACAACTGTTCCCTTCCCGTGACGTCCGAAGGCGTTTACCCGTTTGATGCGCGCGGCGTCGCCAAGCGATTCCGCCATGCCGCCATCTTTGGCGCGCTGGATTCGCTGCAGCCTGGCGAGACCATGCGCTTTTGCAACGACCATGACCCCTTGCCCCTGCTGTCGCAGATTGAAGGCCGCTTCGGCCCCAACGTCAACATCGCGTATGTACAGCGCAACCCGGGCGAGATCGTGATTGACTTCCGGGTCGTGGGCTGACGGGCGCTTGCCTTTGCGGCGCTTATAGAATGGCGGCTTTGCAGCGCCGCCACCGGCTTGCCAGGACGCGGGTTTAAACCGGCGGGCCTGGCATTCTGGTTTTAGCGTCTTCAACAGCCATTAACCGGAATTGCCCTGTGAACTACCTCGCCATCAAGCATCTCCACGTCACCTGCGCAGTATTGAGCGGCAGTTTTTTTCTGTTGCGCGGCATCTGGATGCTGGGTGACTCGCCAATGCTGCAGCGGCGCTGGGTCAAGGTCGTGCCGCATGTGGTCGATACGCTGCTGCTGGCCAGCGCACTGGTGCTGGTTTTCTGGAGCGGCCAGTACCCGTTTGTGCAGACCTGGCTGACGGCCAAGGTGCTCGCCCTGATCGCCTATATCGTGCTCGGCACGATTGCCCTGAAACGCGGTAAAACCAAAGGCGTGCGGACTTTTGCATTTTTTGCGGCGCTGGCAACCTTTGCCTACATCGTGGCCGTTGCACTGACGCGGCAGGCCATGCTGGCGTTTTAAGGCGCTCGGCCAAATAAAGCTTGGCTAAAAGCCGGCTTTGGCCTACAGCAGCGGATTTTTTTCAGGCTCAAAATAAACCGTTCCAACTTCAAAGGTGCGTCATGAAAGCCAATGTTTGGGTAGCTGCGCTGACTGCTGTTTCGCTGAGCTTTAGCGGCCTGGCTTTTGCGCAAGGCCGGGACGATCGCAGGGGGCCCGATTACCGGCCCGGTTCCCCGCAGCGGGGCGGCCCGCCGGGTTATCAGGGCATGCCGCAGCGTGCGGGTCCGCCGGGGCATCAGGGCATGCCGCAGCGGGGTATGCATCAGCAGCCAAGAGGCTACGGACCGCCGGGGATGCAAAATCGCATGCCGCCACAGGGTCCGGGCGCTGAAGGACGCGGCGCAGGCCCCGACCACAACTTCTACCGGGGCGGGCGTTTGCCCAGGGAATACCGCAATAACCAGTATGTGGTCAACGACTGGCGTGACCATCATCTGAAGGCGCCTCCGCGCGGTCATTACTGGGTTCAAGTCGGCGCTGACTATGTGCTGGTGGCCATCGCGACCGGCATCATTGTGCAGATCTTGCTCAGTCAATAAAGCCGGTAAGCCGGCCTGCTGGCGCTGAAAAAGCCGCTCCCATGAGCGGCTTTTTCATGCGCCGCGCCTTACCCGTAGAACCGTCCCCTGGCGGTCCAGGGCATTCCAGTGGGCGATTTCCTCGGCTATCCTTTTGCATCTATGCACATCCTCTGGAAATACCTCAGACCCCAGCGCCGGCTCGTCCTGCTGGCCTTGCTGCTGGCCGCTGTGAGCCAGGTCCTGGCGCTGGTGGACCCCATCATCTTCGGCTGGCTGATAGACGGCTACGCCACTCAGCGCGACCTCAAGAGCGACAGGGAACTGGTGCGCGGCGCGCTGGCCCTGCTGGGGCTGGCGGTGGTCGTGGCGCTGGCCTCCAGGGCGACCAAGGCGGTGCAGGAATATGTGACGCGGCTGGTGGTCCAGCGTTTTGGCACGCAGATTTTCAACGATGGCCTGCGCCAGACCATGCGCCTGGAAATTCAGGAGTTTGAGGAAAGGCGCAGCGGCGAAACCCTGTCGCTGCTGATGCGTGTGCGCGCCGACACCGAACGCTTTCTCAACGCCTTCATCAATGTGCTTTTTGCCGCGGTGATCGGCATGAGCTTTCTGGTCTGGTATGCCATCACCAAAAGCTGGGCGCTGGTGCCGGTGTTCCTGATCGGGCTGCTGGTGCTGGGCGGTTTGAGCGGCTTGCTCAGCCGCCAGATCCGCGGCCAGCAGCGCTCCATCAACCGCGAAACCACGCGCAACGCCGGCTTCATCACCGAGTCGCTGCGCAACGTGGCGCTGATCAAAAGCCTGGGCCTGACGTTTCGCGAAATCCGCCGCCTCGAAGCCAAGACCGAGGCGGTTTTTGCGCTCGAAATGGCCAAGGTGCGGCGCATCCGCTGGCTGACGTTCTGGCAGGGCTCCACGCTCAGCCTGCTCAAGCTGTCGGTGCTGTTCACGCTGCTGTGGCTGATCTTTCGCGATGTGCTGAGCACCGGCGAGCTGATCGCCATGCAGTTTATTGCCGTGGCCATTCTGGCGCCGCTGCAGGAACTGGGCACCATCATCCTGGCCTGGCGCGAGGCCAGCGCGTCGATGAGCCACTTTGCCGAGTTGATGGCCAAGCCGGTCGATCGCCGCCCGCCGCATGCGCTGCCGATCGGGCCGATCGAGTCGCTGCGCTTTGACAATGTGGTGTTTCGCCATCGCGGGGCGACCGGCAATGCACTCGACGGCGTGTCCTTCAAGGCGGTGCGTGGCGACACCATTGCCTTCGTCGGTCCCTCGGGTTCGGGAAAATCCACGCTGGTCAAGCTGCTGCTGGGGCTGTACCGGCCGGCCGAAGGCGAGGTCTATTACAACGAAGTGGGCAGCCGCAACCTGCGCTACAACGAGGCGCGGCGCCAGGTCGGCTACGTGACGCAGGAGACCAGCCTGTTTGCCGGCACCGTGCGCGAAAACATGCTGTTTGTGCGCCCCGACGCCAGCGACGCGCAAATCCTGCAGGCGCTGGCGCAGGCCTCCTGCACCGCCTTGCTGGCGCGGCTGCCGCAGGGGCTCGACACGCTGATTGGCGAGTCGGGCGCCAAGCTCTCGGGCGGAGAGCGCCAGCGCCTGTCGATTGCGCGGGCGCTGCTGCGTGAGCCGCGCCTCCTGATTTTTGATGAGGCCACTTCGGCCCTTGACTCGCTCACCGAGCAGCAAATCACCGAAACCATGCGCGAAGTCTCCAGCGCGCGCACGCAGATCACGCTGCTGATTGCGCACCGCCTTTCCACCGTGTTGCACGCGGACACCATCTATGTACTGGAAAAAGGCCGCATTACCGAAAGCGGCAGCCATGCCGAACTGGTGGAGCAAAAAGGCCTGTACTACGCCATGTGGCGCCAGCAGATCGGGGAGCGCGACCCCGTCAGCTTGATTGACGCGGATTAATCGGGCTGGCGACCGGGCCCTGGTCAATTCATGAGCACTCTGTGGAAAGCCCGCACTGGCGGGGCCTACGGGAGTTGTTGGGGCGCTTATCCACAGACTGGCCCACAGGAAATGGGGGTAAACCCTCGGTTTCGGTGAGCGAGCCATTTTCACCCCAGGCGATGCCGAATCTCCCTTGGCGTGGCAGCTGGAAATCAGGGATAACCTGCTGCTCCCGTCTGAGCGGCGCCCCCAGGCCGGGGAGCCTAGCCGGTTTCAGGCATGAAGAACAATTTCCTTGGCCCGCATCTTGGCAGCTATGTACTCCCCGTGGGTCACATGGAGCAAGGCGGCGATCTTGCTGATCAGGTGGCTTTCATGCGCGTCCAGATGTCCATCCGCGTACGCCACCTGCCACATGTTTTCAACAATCTGAATTTTCTGCGCGTGCGGGAGGTTGTCGTTGATGCGCGAGGTGAACTGATGAAAGTCGGAGGCGTTTTTGGCTGTCAGCTCGGCCAGTTCCACCAGCCGGGCCAGCTCGTCGTCAGCCAGCGCAAATTTTTCGCGCAGGCTTGCCAGCACCCTGTTGCGTTCGCCGGCATCCACATCGGGCTGGGCTCGCATGACCTCCACCAGCAAAACGGCCGTGGCCAGCTGCAGCGCGTGACGGCTCGCTTCTGGTGATTCTTTGCCTGGGGCCATAAAGGTATCCAACAGGTCTTTGAGGGTTCGAAGCATTCGGTTATTTTCCTCGATGGGTTTTTGGGCGCAGCGCGCAAGCGGCAATGGGTATGCGAGTCCCTGTCCTGGCGATGAGTTCCCGCCAACCAGCGCCAAAGTGCCTGGGCAGGGCCGGCGGCTGGCAGGCCAGCTTGTGGTGACTGTTTGCTGCGCACCGGCTTTCAGGCCAGTACTGGCGCGGGTTTGCCGGCTTGTTCACACTTTTATCCACAGGGTGGCCCACAGAAACTGGGGGCAAATTGGGCACAAGCTTGCTGCTGCCGTTGGCTTCAAGGGGAACCGGCGCCGCAGCAAAAAAACGCATCCTGACACCACTGTAGTAGCGAGGTAATTACCGGGTAAATCTCTGTTTGCCTTACACGACGCAAGCAAATGCCGGTCAACAATGAACAGACTGAATCACACAGAAGCCTTAAAAAGCAGCGATTCAGCAGCAGCTCCAGCTCCAGCCGCCGTTTGCCTAACCTGGATTCCCTTGCGTCTACCGCAAATTGCGCGCTGAGTTGCTGGCCAGTTCATCCACAAAGTAGAGGAACCTTATGAAATCGAAACTCTTGACTGCTTCTTTACTGGCATCAGCCCTGTTCGCCGGCCTGGGGCTTTCCCCGGCCATGGCTCAAAACACCAACACGCCCGCCATTGACCAGGCGCAGCAAGCGATCAGCGCACGCGTTCAGCAAGGGCTGGCGTCTGGCCATATCACGCCTTCCGAGGCGCGAGAGCTTTTTCGACGTGAACGCGAAATCGGGATTCGCGAAAACCGCTACAAATCTGATGGCAATGCCACAGCCCAGGAGCGCCAGCAGTTAAGGGCCGATCTGGATGGCTTGAGCGCCGAGGTGGAGCGCATGATGGCCAATCGCGACGTCACATCCCAACCCGGTTATGGCGGCAATGCCGGCAACACCCCCGGCATCGACAACCAGCAAGTCAATATCGGCCAGCGCATTGATGACGGCGTCCGCTCAGGTCGCATCAGCCAGCGCGAAGCGCGCAGATTGCACCAGCAGGAGCGCGAAATTGCGCGCCACGAGGCCTATTTCAAGGGTGACGGCGTCGTGACCCAGCAGGAACGCCAGCAACTCCGAAATGAACTCACGAAGCTGAGCGACGAAGTGGAGCGGATGCTGCGCAATGGCCGACGAGGACGCGGCTAAGCAGCGCCGCGATCAGCGCAAGTGCGTCTGCACCCAGCGAACGATGTCCGGCGCCCCCATGGCGCCGGGCTGGCGTGCCACCTCGCGGCCGCCTTTGAATAGCGCCAGCGTGGGAATGCTGCGAATATTGAAACGCGCGCCCAGATTGGGCACGGCTTCGGTATCGACCTTGGCCAGGCGCACATGCGGCTCCAGCTGCGCCGCTGCCTGCTCATAAGCCGGCGCCATCGAGCGGCAGGGGCCGCACCACGGTGCCCAAAAATCCACCAGAACCGGAATTTGGCTGCGGGAGATGTGTTTGTCAAACGCGGCTTCGTCGAGGGCGACGGAGTGCGCCTCAAACAGCGCCTTTTTGCAGCTGCCGCAAGTTGGCGCGCTGCCCAGCTGGTCGGCGCGTACGCGGTTGGTCGTGTGGCAATGCGGGCAAACGATGTGCAGTGATTCGATCATTGTTTGTATTTTTGGGCTATGCCTGGAATTTCAAGCGCCAGGAGCGGCTACCGCGTGGCGGCACCCTGGCCGGGCCGGGCCGCCGCATGCTTCCTGGCTTCCGTGCGGAAATTCAATTCAGGCGAGAGGTTTTTCGGACTGCAGCCCTGGCAGCATGCCAAGCAAGGTGTTGTCGCGCCTGATGTAATGGTGAAACAGCGCCGCAGCGGCATGGGCGCCAATCAGGAAATAGCCGATAGTCCCCACGAGCTCATGGATTTCCTTGATCTGGCCTGCCAACTCCTTGTTTTTCCCGATCAGCGCCGGAAGCTCCAGGCCAAAAAATGGAATCGGTTTTCCGGCTGCGCTCAGCATGAGCCAGCCCGCCAGCGGCATGCCAATCATGATGGCGTACAGCATCAGGTGGGCCAGTTTGGCGGCGATGTCCTGCCATTTGGGCTGGGCCGGTTCAATGCGCGGCGCAGGGTATTTGATGCGCATCGAGATGCGCAGCCAGACCAGGGCAAACATCAGAAGTCCCAGCATGAAGTGCAGACTTTTCATCGTTTCGCGTAGCGCAGTGCCTTTGTCAAACAGCACGCGCAACTCAATGGTGGCGTAGACCGCAACAAACAATGCAAGCATCAGCCAATGCAGTGAAATGGACGCCTTGTGATATCGATCGGCTATTTTCTTGATGCTCATTAGTGGTTACCTGTTGTTGGCGTTGATGGTGATGTGGCCGGAATTATAAAAACGGCCATCTTAAGAAGGACTTAAGGGTGTTTCGGCATGGGCATGTTTTTACGTTTAAATACATATACTTACGAGTGATTCCGGGGTCTGCTCAAGCGGCAATGGCTGGCGCTAATGGCTTTCTGCATCTGCGGCCTCATTCCCCCATGGCCACGCTCACGTCCATTGAGTGCGACACTGCCATGCTCCGCACATGGCTTATTAGCCCCGGGAGTTTTTTCTGGCCAGGGGCGGGGCCGATACAGGCGGGGGAGTTTTGGCGTCCGCCCCCAATCCGGCGCCAAGGCCAGCCGAAACGCCGGTTGAACTCCTGGCTTCGCTGTGGGTTCATAGCGGGTGGAGCAACGCGAGTCGGCCTCGGGAATTGCCTGTGTTGATTGGTGAAGCGAAAATGCGATTTTTGATGCCAGAAGGAGTGTCTTGTTTTGAATCTGTCCTGGATGCGCTGTAAGGCCACCGTCTGTCTGCTGGGCTTTGTGGGCCTTTCAGGCCTGCTGACAGCTTGCGGGTCCCCGATGAAATCGTTTCCGTCGCAGGAACAATTCAATTCCACCGCGACCTATTCCCGGCTGTTTGACGCCACCGCCGCGCAAACCTGCGAGGCTTCCAGAAGGGCCTTGCTTAGCCAGGGATATATTGTCAGTACCGCCAGAGATGATCTGGTCGAGGGGCGGAAAAGCTTTCAGCCGGAGCCTGAGTCGCATCTGCAAATGGAGATTCGGGTCGTCTGCGCACCAGAGAGCAGCGACGGAAAAGTCAGCCTGGGTTTTGTCACCGCCCTGCAGGACGTTTACGCTCTGAAGAAAAGCAACAACTCGGCCAGCTTGGGCGTGGGCGCGCTGGGATCGGTCTCGCTGCCCTTCAGCTCGAGCAACGATTCCATGGTCAAGGTGGGCAGCAAAACCATCTCCTCCGATGCCTTTTATGACCGTTTCTTTGACCTGGTGAAGCGTTATCTGGTGATGGACGCAATGCCTGAATGATTTTCTTGCGCCAGGGCCGTCAGCATTTTTGCTGCCTTGTGCCCAGGCTGTCGAACGGAATGCTTCAGGGGAGCGCCGGGAAAGACTGATCCCCGTTGCCTTCCTGCCAGCTTCCCGGCATCAGGCCGTCCAGCGTGTAGGGGCCGATGGCGGCGCGGATCAGGCGCAGGGTGGGAAAGCCGACGGCCGCCGTCATGCGGCGCACCTGGCGGTTTCGGCCCTCGCGGATGACCAGTTCCAGCCAGGCGGTGGGAATGGACTGGCGAACTCGAACCGGCGGCTCCCGCTCCCATAGACTTGGCGGCGGCTCCATCAGCCGGGCGCGGGCCGGGCGAGTCAGGCCGTCATTGAGCTGCACGCCCTGACGCAGAGCCTGCAGCGCTGCCTCGTCGGGTAGTCCTTCCACCTGGACCCAGTAGGTCTTTTCCATCTTGAAGCGCGGGTCGGCAATGCGGGCCTGCAGCCTGCCGTCGTTCGTCAGCAGCAACAAACCCTCGCTGTCAGCGTCCAGCCGGCCGGCCACATACACCTCCGGTATGGTGATGAAGTCTTTCAGCCCGCGCCAGCGCCCTTCAGGTGTGAACTGGCTGAGCACGCCATAAGGCTTGTTAAAAAGAATCAGGCGGGAGGAGGCGCGGGTAAGAACAGGCATCGTGCGTGTGAGTCAGCAGCCCAGGCGGCCGGCCAGCGTTAAAAAACGGCTGGCATGCCAGGTGCTGGAAGGGAGGGGGAGATGTCTTTGGGGTGGGCACCGCCAAACTCGGCCGAGAAGAGGTGAGGGCGGGGCGTTCATCTGCTTATTATCGATAGTCGAGGGCCGAGCCGGATTCGCCGTCAACCGCTTCCTGGCATTTCCTTGAACCTGGCCACGAGGCCGCGTAAAGAAGCTGACTTTTGGACTCCAGGCGCTAAACTTGCTTGGAAGGTCGCGTTGACCGCTTGAGCCCAGCAGCGTCCGGTAGGCGCAAGAGTTTTCTCACCAAGCGCAGAAGGGGAGTCATGAAAGAAGCTTATGCAGGCGATCACCCGGGAATTTCCTTGTCCCGGCTTGGTGAGACCCCGGTTAGCGACCTGCGCAAACCGACAACCCTGCCTGGCACGGTACAGGGCTCCCGGATAAGGCTGGCCGCGTGAACGAAGCCCAGTTTCGTCTGCTGACAGACGCGATGCCCCAGATCGTCTGGGTGATGCAGGCTGATGGCCGCTACAGCTGGTTCAATCAACGGTGGCTTGACTATTCGGGCTTGTCCATGGAGGAGAGCCTGGGCCAAGGCTGGAGCAGCCACATTCATCCCGATGACAGCCTGCGGGCCTCCAGGCTATGGGAGCAGGCGCTGGGCCGTGGCGAGCCCTGTGAGGTCGAGTGCCGGCTGCGTCGGGCAGACGGGGTCTATCGCTGGATGTTGGGACGTACGCTCCCGCAGCGTGATGCGGCGGGCGAGGCGACTCAATGGTTCGGTACTTTGACCGATATTGACGACCTGAAACAGGCCACGGAGCGGCTGGAGAAAGATGTCTCCATGAACCGGATCGCCGGGAGGGTGGCGCGCCTGGGTGGCTGGACCATTGAAATGCCGGATCGCAAGCTCACCTGGTCCGATGAAAATTGCGCAATTCACGACGTACCTCCAGGTTACACGCCCACGCTGGACGAGGGCATTGGCTACTTCCTGCCCGAGCACAGGGCCATCGTTATCGGGCATGTCGAGGCTTGCGCGCAACATGGCACGCCTTACGAATTCGTGCTTCCCAAGATGACTGCCAAGGGCAGGCGCATCTGGGTACGTTCGACGGGTGAGGCAGTGCGTGATGCCGCCGGAAAAATTGTCCGCCTCCAGGGTGCATTTCAGGACATCTCGGAGCAGAAGGCCGCTGAAGCGCACACGATCGCGCTGGAGACGCAGCTCGTCACCACGCTTGAAAGCATCACGGACGGATTTTCCTGGTAGACAAAGACTGGAAATTCACCTACCTGAACAGCCAGGCAGAACGCATGCTCAAGCTTCGCCGCGAGGACGTGCTGGGCAAAACCCTGTGGCAGGAATTTCTCCCCATCTATGGCACACCGTTGGAGCGCGAATGCCGCGCAGCGGTTCAAGAGCAGCGCACGACCCGCATGGAGACCTTTTATCCGCCGCTGGGGACCTGGTTTGATATTCACGTCTATCCCACAGAAACCGGGCTTGCGGTTTACTTTCAGGACATTACCGAGAGACGCGCGGAACAGGCCCAGTTGCGGCTGCTGGAAACAGCGGTGTCCCGGCTGAACGACATGGTCGTCATCATGGAAGCCGAGCCGTTTGATGAGTTGGGTCGGCGAATTGTTTTTGTGAACGATGCTTTCGAGCGCCAGACCGGCTACAGCCGGGAGGAGACCATCGGAAATGCCGCAGGGTTTCTCTGGGGCCCCAAAACCCAGCATGCCGAGCTGGAGCGGATTCGCGCCGCCATGAAGGAATGGCAGGCGGTGCGCGCGGAAATTGTTATTTACACCAAGGCCGGCAAGGAGCTCTGGCTGGAAACTGATATTGCCCCCATCCCCGACGAGTCCGGCAGATTTACCCATTGGGTGGCGGTCGAGCGCGACATCACCGAGCGCCGGCAGCAGCAGGAAGAAATTCTCAGCCTAAACAGCGAACTTGAAGAACGGGTGCTGCTGCGCACTTCCCAGCTGGCCACGGCGAACAAGGAGCTGGAGTCTTTTGCCTACTCCGTCTCGCACGACCTGCGCTCGCCCTTGAATACCATTCACGGATTCAGCCAGTTGCTGGCGAAAATCGATGCAGAAAATATCAGCCCAAAAGGCAAACATTACCTGAATCGAATTGGTGTGGGCGTCACGCAGATGGGCGAGTTGATTGAGGGCTTGCTGACTCTGGCCCACCTGTCCCGTGAGCAGATCAGGTCAGAGACCGTGGATCTTTCGGCCATCGCCCGGCGCATCGAATGTGACTGCCGCGAGCGGGAGCCGCAACGCCAGGCACGGGTGCATGTGCAGGACGGGCTGAGCGCGCTCGGTGACCCCCGCTTGCTGTCGGCCGTCTATCAAAACCTGCTCGACAACGCGTGGAAATTCACTTCCAGAAAGCCGCTGGCACAAATCGATGTGGGCAGCGAGCCGGGTGCCGATGGCGAGACCCACTTTTTTGTCAGGGACAACGGTGCCGGGTTTGACATGGCTTTCGCCCATAAACTTTTTGGCACCTTCGAACGCCTTCACTCGCCGGGGGATTTCGCCGGAACGGGCATAGGGCTGGCGACTGTCAAACGCGTCGTTGAACGTCACGGAGGCCGCGTCTGGGCCGAAAGCAAAGTCGAAGAAGGCGCCGCCTTCTATTTCACTTTAAGTCGACCGATCGAATCGGTGACTTGAAGGCTTGAAGTGCAGCGGCGCGCCATGCCCGGGACCCGCCGCGTCTGGCTCAGGCGGCCAGAAACAGCGCCGGGTCTACCATCGCGCGGTTCAGCATCACGCTCCAATGCAGGTGCGGTCCCGTCGCGCGGCCAGTGGCACCCACGGCGCCCAGGCGCTCGCCGGTCTTCAGCAGGTCGCCCGGCTTCACGTCGATGGCGCTCAGGTGGCAAACCATGCTCAGCAGCCCGCCGCCGTGGTCCAGCCATACCGTATTGCCATTGAAGAAATAGTCGCCCGTGTCAATGACCCGCCCCGGCAGCGGCGCTGCTACCGGCGTGCCCGTGGCAGCGGCGATGTCCATGCCGCTGTGCGGATTGCGCGACTGCCCGTTGAACACGCGCCGCAGCCCGAACGAACTGGACCGCCGCCCTGGCACGGGCACCCGCATGCGCAGCGCCTGCGGCAAAGGCTCGGTGAAGGTGGCCATCACAGTTGCCTGGTGCGCGCGCTCACGCTCGTAGCGCGCCTCGTCCTCGGGCGACAAATCGACCGTGCCCGGCGCCACCTTCAGGCGCTGTTCGCGGTACTGCTTGGGCGCCACCGTGTAGGCGACTTGCCGCTGGCCGCTGTCGGCAGTCTGCACCGTGATGCTCGACTCGCCGGGCGCAGCCGCCAGCCCGATGCCGACCAGCGCCGTCCACTCGATCACATCGCCCAGCACCAGCAAGGGCACATCGCCATGACCGTCATGCAGATGCGCCAGGGGCCGCGCCGCCGCCGGGCCAAGCGACAAGCGCGCGATGCCGCCCGGCACCTGTGAGCTGTGCGGCCAGACATCGGATTGCTGCGGGGTTGGCGCAGCAGCAAGGCGTGACGCGGGCAGCGCCAGCAGGCCAATCCCGCCCAGCAGGGCAGAGCGGCGGGTCAATGGCGGAGGGGTGAGGTGGAGGTGGTGAGTGGACACAGCGTTTGAAGAGGAGGCGAAAAAGGAGATGGGCTGATTGGCGATCAAACGAAGCGTATCAGGGCTCATTTCCCCTTGTCGCTGCGTTTGCGGACGCTCACTTCGCCCTGAGACCCTGCACCAGCGCGCCCAGCGCAATGCCGGCCAGCGCCCACAGCAGGCTCCAGTTGCCCGCGCCCAGACCGGCAATGGCCGGGCCGGGGCACACGCCGCACAGGCCCCAGCCCACGCCGAACAGTGCGGCGCCCACCGCGGTGTCGCGGTTCCAGACGCTGGGGTGCTTGTGAAAGTGGTTGTCCAGCAGGGGCCGGGCGAGCAGTCGGGGTGCCAGCTTGTAGACCAGCATCACCACCATCACGGCGCCGCCCATCACCAGCATCAGGCCGAAGTCCTGAAAGCGCAGAAAGCTCAGCACCACCTCGGGCCGGATCATGGTGGAGTACGACAGGCCGAAGCCGAACAGCGCGCCCGCCGCCAGCGTGGCAAGCGAGCGGCGAAGCGTCATGTTGGCCGCGCTCATGCCAGCCACCTTGCGGCCAGGTTGGCCGTGAGGAAGGCTGTCGCCATGAAGGTCAGCACCGCCATCAGCGAAGGGAGCTGCAAGGAGCCCAGCCCGCAAATACCGTGGCCCGACGTGCAGCCGTTGCCCAGCCGCGCCCCGTAGCCGACAAAAAATCCGCCCACCAGCAACTGCCATGCCGGCACCGCCGTGGCTTGCGTAGCGCCGCCCGCAAAGCCCAGCCACCACACCAGCGCGCCCAGGATCAGGCCCGCCGCATACACCAGCCGCCAGCCGCGCGAGTCAACAAAACGCGGCTGCTGGAAAAAAGGCCGCTGCACCAGGTAAGACCAGGTGCTTGAGAACACCGTGCTCATGCCGCCAATACGGCCCGTCAGCACAAACAGCAGCGCCGTGCCCGTGCCAATGAGTACCCCGCCCAGCAGATAGTGCTGCCAGCCGAGGGGGAAGAGGGAAAGAGAAATGTTCATGGCGGTAGATTATCCGTGGGCTGGGGATGGCACCTGGAACGGCAGAGCGGTCCTGTGGCCGGTTTTTTTTGATTAAAACGGTCTGTGGCACCCGTCAAACGGTTGCAAGCAGCTATGAAAAATATAGCGGCTGTCGGTTTGCCAATTTTACCGACTGCTGCCTGACCTCGTCCTGCGTCCTGCTTTCTATTTCTTTTCGAGGATCACCAGCGCGATTCCACCCAGAATGGCGACGGAGGCCAGCACCATGGGCCATGAAACGGCCTCACCGATAAAGACAACACCTCCCAGCGCCGCAATGACCGGAACGCTCAGTTGCACGGTGGACGCATGGGTGGCTTTTAGCGCAGGCAAGGCCTGGTACCAGATGGCATAGCCCAAGCCGGAGGCCAGCGCGCCAGACAGGATGGCAAGCTCGACGCCAGCCCAGTCCAGCGACAGATGCTTGACCATGAGCAGGCTCAGCAACAGAGCCATCGGCACCGTGCGTAAAAAGTTGCCGGCCGTCACGCGGGTCGGGTCAGCCGCACCCTGGTTTTGCTGACGCTTACCGCGCAGCGAATAAATACCCCAGGCGGCACCCGCGCTCATCATCGAAAGAGAATCGGGCAGGGAAGGAGCCGCAAGCCCCGGCAGCATCAGTGCCACCAGCCCCGCCAGGGCCAGGGCGAAGCCGGCAAGCTGCAAGCTGCTCAAACGCTCACCCCGCCACAGGCCATAGCCGATCATCGTGGCCTGTACAGCGCCAAACAGCAAAAGCGCGCCCGTGGCCGCAGACATGCCGACATAGGCGAACGAAAAGCTCGCCGCATAGACAAACAGCGCACAAGCCGACAGCCAGTTGCCGCCACCCGGGCGTGCCGGCGAGCCCTTGCCGCTTTTCAGCCGCACCACGCACCACAGCATGCAGGCCCCCGACAGCAAACGCAGGGCGGTGAAACTGGCCGGATCGATGCTGGTGTGCTTGAGCGCAATGCGGCAAAGCAGCGAATTGCCCGCAAATGCCAGCATCGCCAGAGATACAAAAATGACCAAACGTAGCCGGGGCATGGTGCGGTTTAAGGGGTGAAAGTCTGGCAGCCTGGCTGGCCGGGCGCCTCACCGCGCAAGGCGGGACGGAACCAGGCGCCGCATCTGGCGACCCAGCACGTCCCGAAAGCGCGGGCTGTGCAGGCAGATGCCGCCGGCCAGCCCCACCAGGCAGCCGAGCAAGGTGTCGAAAAATCTCGCCTGGATCAAGGTCGCCGGAGAACCCTGCCCCAGCGTGGCAGCTTCTGCCAGCAGAATCGTCATGGGCGTGATGAAGATGGTGGCGAAGGCATAGTGCCTCACCACCGCCGTCTCGATCACGAGCGTCAGCAGCATCATGGTCAGTGAAATAGTCCATTTGTCCAGCGGCAGCAGCAGCAGCAAGCCCCAGGCCACCAGCAGGCCAATGCCGGTGCCGACAACACGGTGCAGCTGCTTTGTCCATACCGCGCGCACCGACACGCCTTGAATGACGGCCAGGCAACTCACCGGCACCCAGTAGGATTTCTGCAGTTGCAGCACTTGCGCCAGGGCCAGCGAGATGCCCACGAAGATGCCTATGACCACCGAGTCGAACACCACGAAGTCAAACGTAGCCGGCGGCAAGGGTGAGGCCGGCTGCGCTTCCCGAAACCGCAGGGTGTAAATGCTGTAGAAAAACGCAATCAGGCAGGCCAGCAGGGCCCCCATGGTGATCAGCCCCACCATCAGCGGCACCTGCAAAACCTCCAGCGGCGTATACGCCCCGATAGCCGCCGCCATGATGAAGAACAGGCTGCCCGGCGGCCCCAGGGCATAGAACCGGCAGACCATCGAGACCAGGATGGCGATGAAGACCAGCACCGGCATCATCAGCAGCGGGAAAAAGTGGCTCATTACCCCCAGCGCGTAGCAGGCGCTCATGGCAAACGCACAGGCCATCAGCGCCACCATGCGGTGCGATAGCGGCGTGTTGGGCATATACAGAAACGCCAGCCCGCCGAGCGAAGAGACCAGCCCGTAATTCATATGATTGAAATACGCGCCGACCAGCAGCGGCAGGCCTGTCGCGAGCGCAGCGGCGAAGGGCATCTGCCACAGCCGGTCGCTGGGCTTGATCGTCATCAGAAGATGCAGCTCTTCGCGCACCAGCGCCTTCAGTTCAGCCCATCGGCTTGTTTGTGTCATGGATGTCGCCCCAGGGGGTGCAAGTGGAAAGCTCAGTTCTTGGCGAACTCGTAGCTGACATTCTCGCTCTCGACCATGTCCAGAATGTCGTTCAGGACATCGTCGTCCTCGGTGCTTGCCCAGGTTTCCTCAGGGTTGCTGGCAAACAGGGGCTCTATGGCAATGTCCATGAACTGGTTGTCAGGCAGCTTCAGCACCTGCCCCCCTTCGGAAGTCTGGACAAGTTCCCAATCATCCGGGACGGACATCTCCAGCGTGATGGTGACATTGAGTTTTTTCATGGTGGCTTCCTTTGGCTTGGGTTGTGACTTTGGGAGGTTAACCGAAGCCCGCCCACAGGCGCTAAGCCGGGAAGCCCAACCCGACGCTGACTTGCATCGCATCGGGCTCTGAAAACGGGGTGTTGTGCCGGTCGGTCAACGGGCCGCCGCCGGGCACCACGCTACCGGCTCCGTCATAGCCAATGGCTTTGAACTTCCAGAGGGAGCCAATACGCTTGAGATTGCCCACATGTGATCCGTCAGGCAGGTGCACGCTGTGCACGTTGGCGTTGACGGGGGTGAGGGTGAGTGCGGTCACGGCATCCTTGTGGAGTGTTAAATTGGCCTCTAGCCCTCGTGGAATATACGTTAACAGCTATTTAAAAAATAGCAAAAAAGTCAGGATAAGGCCAGAATTTGACTTTTCAGCGTTGGCAGATCCTGCTGGATGGTTTGCCAAACAATGGCATGGTCTACCGTGAAATAGCCGTGCGAAAGTGCGTTACGCATTTCGTAGGCGAAGCCCCAAGGTACCGCTGAGTGCTCAGCGGCGAAGGATGGGTGGTTTTTCGCAACGTTGTTGCACGCCTCGCCAATTACTTCCAGATTGCGGATCACTGCATCGCGGGTTTTGCGATCCGCCATGAACGCATCCAAATCCATGCCTGCTGTGTAGTCCTGAATGTTGTCGATGGCTTCAAGAATATGTTGCAGGTAGTCCCCAATGCGCAGCGGGTCGGCCCGGCTCATACGGGTCTTGCCTCGCGCAATACCTGCTCCCGAAACTTGGCAGGCAGACCGTTAGGGGTGAGAACATCCACCTCCAGCCCCAGCAGGTTTTTTAGCTCAAAGCGGATAGCACCAATGTCCATCATCGTCGTCTGAGGGGTGGGCTCCACCAGAAGGTCGAGGTCACTGCCCGAAACATCGTCTCCGTGAAGTGCCGAGCCAAACACCCGCACGCCGCTCACGCGATGGCTCAGTGCAATCTCGCGGATGCGAGTGCGGTGCAGGGCAAGGGCTTCAGAGGGGCGCATGGGGCCAAGTGTACTGCGACAGGTAATTTCAACCTACCATGGCGCCAACTGGGCGTGCTTACTCAATTTATAAGAAAAAATTGTCTGTAGCCCCCGTGGAATATGCGTAATAAGCTACTGAAACTATAGCGGAATAAATCGGCTGTTTTTTGGCCTTCCGTTCTGCCCAGGTGCAGTCAGAGCAGCCTGCAAATTGAAATTAATCGCAATCTGACCCCGATTTCCACCGGGCAGGGTTGACGGCTTTTGCCTTGGCTCACCGGTCTTTATTGCGGCGTCATGGTGATTTTTCCGTCCCGCACGTAGTCCTCAAACTGGGCTAGCGGAATGGCCGTTACTTCGGCAATTCCCTTGGCAGCTTCCCAGCTTAGAGTGGCGCTGTCGGGCGCCAGCACTACTTCCACGCGCACACGGGGGATTTCGATGGGGGCACCGTCACCCGGCGTGAAGGTAACGTCACCGGTAATCATCGCGAACTGGGGCATGGCAATCTCCTTGAGGGGTTAAGCAACCGACTGAAAAGCCCAAAGAAGATATTTGGCGCCAGGTGCGCGCCACGGCGTGTCGGCGAAGGTCTTGTCTGCGCGAGGGCCAGCGGAGCCAGCCGTGCCGCAAGCGGCCAGGGCGCACTGGGCGGATTGGTTGGCCAAGGCCTAAATTTATACGTTTTAGGCCTCTAGCCCTTGTGGCTTATGCGCTGACAGCTATCAATACAGAAGCAAGGTCATTGATCAACAAGCCGCTGCAGATCAGGCCGGTGGGACCCAAATTTTCCGACCCCGAATTTTCCAACAACGCCCGCAGCGGCGGATAGCTGCATTGCGATAGCATCGCCGCATGAGTACCCATTACGAGAGCGTTCACAGCGCCCTGCTTTACCCCGATGCCTTCCATGTGGCCGCCCCCGCTTTAACCGTGGGGCGCGAAGTGTGGCCGCGCCAACCGGGTGTTTTTATCCGCGCGGCCCAAGCCACGAAAACCGAAAAGGCCGAAGAGGCCGAAGAAGCCGCAGACGCTGACAAGCCCCCGCGTGAGCCGCCGACCCGTGAGCTGGTGGCCGGGCAATTTGGCCTGGTGCCGCGTTGGGTCAAGTCGGCTTCGGACGCCAAGCTGCGTTCGACCAAGCTGGTCAATGCCCGCTCGGAAACCGTGACCACGTCCAGCAACTTTCGCGATGCCTGGCTGGCCGGGCAGCGCTGCATCGTGCCAATGATGGCGTTCATGGAAGACGATTGGCGCAGCGGCAAGGCCGTGCCCACCCGCATTGCCAGGGTCGATGGCAAGCCCATGGGCGTGGCGGGCTTGTGGGAAAGCTGGACGGGGGCAGAGGGCGAAGTCATCGTCAGCTACACCTTGCTCACGGTGAACGCCAACAGCCACGCCCTGATGAACCGCTACCAGCAGCCCGGCAATGAGAAACGCATGCTGGCGATCCTGAACGAGGGCGCCTACGACGCCTGGCTGAGCACCCGCCCGGAGAAGGCCAGAGAGTTCATGCGGGCCTATCCAGCCAACTGGCTGACAGCCAACCCCGTTGAGAAAAGCCGCCAATAAGCGGTTGGGGCGACCGCCGGGCATCTCGTGAGCCGCTGCGTCATAGTCAATGCAGCCCGCCGGGGTCCTTGCGTCACCTCAAAAAGCAAGAAGCTTGATCGAGACTTCATTGGAGTCTGACCCCTAATGCAATATTACGTTTGAGATTCCGGACGAGTAGCTAATATTTTGCTTAATGGCGTTAATAGAAACGAAAACAAACAAATTGAAATCTGAGCCCGGTTATCTCAATTGGAATCTGGGCCCAAATGGAGCACTCCCTGAACCAACAAAAATCAAACTATTGAATTTGATCTGGAATATTAACTATCCAAATTACTGTACTTCCAATATGGGTTTGATGAAACCATCAATGGCATCGAGTAATTCTCTTAACTCAGGAATGCGGTCCCGCAATGTGGCATACAAGTGCTCGAAATCGAGTTTATCTACAGTAGCCTTTGCGTCACCCTTGGTGTATGTCTTGCCCGCAATATTATATGCGGATGCAAGATCAATCGCAGGTGTAAGTCGACTAGCCATGTCATCAGTTACTGGGTCAAAGCCAAGCTGACTACGTATTACACTGACGGTAAGAGTTGTGTCTACGTGCAAAAAATGGTTGTATTCTGCAAGGAACCAAGCTTCAAGCTCCATGACAGAAAGTATAAATTGCACGGGAATCCAGCTGGTTTTTATTCCGTATCGCAATGTTCGCTTTAATCTCGGTATGTCTGCATGCGAAAACTTCGGAAAAACATCCCTTAAACCAAGAATCTTTTCGTATCCATTTCTTGTTAGAGATTCGTGTTCCTCATGGATACGCTGAGCGACCAAATCCTCGCCGCCACAATCAACAATCAAAAAGTATAAAGTTTGAAGGGGTGTGGATATAGAAGTTTGCAATTCAATTATTTTCTTTGGTATGCCACTCTTTCTTCCGCCTCCACGTATCTTTCGATGTGTAATAAAAATATTGCTCTTCTCCGCAATTTCTTGAATTAGACGATCGACGAAAAGTAGTTCTGTGTAACCTTCTACAAATATTGCGAGTCTACGCATCATCTCCCTCGTCGACTCCTTCAAAATTCATTGCAACAGCATTCATTTCAAAAAATGAAAAATTGCTTAGTCCTGTAAATTTGAATTCATCGAAAGCGACTTTGGAGTTTTCTTGGTTTCGTACATGCACAACACTTGCAGATCTATGCAAAACTGTCCACTCATTTAGTGGAACATGGTTCATTACAAATTTGTCATTTGTAGTCATTACGAGTTGAAAATTGTACTTTTCGGCTCTGGAACGAAGTAGTTCAATAAGTCTAAGAGATCTGTCAAAATCAAGCCCCTCACCTATGTCATCAATAATGACACTGCTGGCTGAACCCTTGAACTGTGCAAAATTTACATGTATTAAAAGAGCGAGGACCCTGAACATTCCCGTTGACATTCCTAGTTGGTCTGTAATTCCTTGAAGATCGCGCTCTTTCACATTTATTGAGACTGGTTGCGGCCCACCAGGGCCAAAGCGTATTGATATTGGGGCCGCCAAGTCTATTGTTTCAACGTCATAGCCTATGGCAGCTAAGTCAGCTTTCAAAGAGTCAACAAACGGTGCGCCAAAGAGCTTTTGCCCTTCCCTGAAAATGCCTACAACGGCATTCTCATCTCTATCATCAACCTGCTGTCCCAGCGGTACGAATATCGCTAATGCTCCTTGGGCGATCCCCCCAAATTGGTAGAAGCGTAGCGAGTTTGCCCACTCGAAAAGCGGCTCAATAAAGCTATGTTGAATTGCGTCCCTGCGCGCTACGGCTGCTAATATGTTTGGAGGCACTTGAAATTCTATGCGTTGTCCCCCCGCCACTTTTTCAGCAAAAATAGTTCCCGCCCCGCCGGGGCCACGAGTTAAAAGATTTTGACCTGCTATCGAAATACGTTCTAAGACGACTTCGGCGTTTTGATATTGAAGTTCATAGATGTATTCCTTTCCTTCATGCTCAAAATTTGCGACGTAGTCACCCGACAAGCCAGGAGGTTGCGTACCCATAAGGTTTCTTGCTAAGCCCGCGGTCACGCGAACCGAACGAGACTTACCTGCTGCGTTTTTTCCAACGATCAACATTCGTGAACCGAAGCTTAATTTTTCAAGGCGCCACTCTTGTGAGCTCCCTTGCCACTCGACGTAGCTAATTGATTTAAGTCGCATGGAAATTAATCCGAAGTATTTTTAAATTGAACATCTTGATTTTTACAGCCATATTTTGTATCACTTATTCCAAGTATCCTTCAACCCCACCGCCAGGTTAAATACCAACTTGCCCGAAGCATGATCCACCCGATCCGCCACAAAGTAGCCATGCCGTTCAAACTGGAACTTGTCATCGGCCTTGGCGCTGGCCAGTGACGGCTCCACCACCGCCTGAACCACTTTCAGGCTGTTCGGGTTCAGGCTCTCGATGAAGTCTTTGCCGCCAGCATCGGGCTGGGCCTCTAGAAACAGGCGGTCGTACATGCGCACTTCGGCGCTCAGGCCGTCGGCCACGGCGACCCAGGTGATGACGCCCTTGACCTTGACGCTGTCAGAGCCCGGTGTGCCGCTCTTGGTGTCGGGGATCAGCTTGGCCTGCACTTCCGTGACCTTGCCGTTGGCGTCTTTGGTGGCACCGATGCATTCAATGACGTGGCCGTATTTCAGGCGCACCTTGCTGGCCGCAATGGCCTGGCCGCTGGCGTTCACATGGGCGGGGAACAGGCGGAAGAAGCCTTTGGGCGGCGTCTCTTCGTAGTCGGTGCGCTCAATCCACACTTCCTTGCCGATCTTGAAGTTGCGCTTGCCCAGTTCGGGGTGGTGCGGGTTAATCGGGGCGCTGCAGTCGTCGAGCTTGCCCGCGCCCATCACTTCGTCCCAGTTGGTCAGCACCAGCTTGACGGGGTCGAGCACAGCCATGGCGCGGGTCGCGCTGCCGTCCAGGGTTTCGCGCAGGCAGCCCTCTAAAGTGCTGTAGTCAATCCAGCTGTCGCTCTTGGTGACGCCAATGCGTTCGGCAAACAGCTGAATCGCCTCGGGCGTGTAGCCGCGGCGGCGCAGGCCGACGATGGTGGGCATGCGCGGGTCGTCCCAGCCGCTCACCTTGTGGTCGTACACCAGTTGCGCGAGCTTGCGCTTGCTGGTGACCACATAGGTGAGGTTGAGGCGGGCAAACTCATACTGCCTGGGGGGCGGGGCGCTCAGCAGGCCACCTTCAATGAGGCGCTCCAGCAGCCAGTCGTAAAACGGGCGCTGGTCTTCAAACTCCAGCGTGCACAGGCTGTGGGTGATCTGCTCCAGCGCGTCCTCAATCGGGTGGGCAAAGGTGTACATCGGGTAGATGCACCATTTGTCGCCGGTGTTGTGGTGCGTGGCGCGGCGAATGCGGTAGATGGCCGGGTCGCGCAGATTGATGTTGGGGCTGGCCATGTCGATTTTGGCGCGCAGGACCATGGAGCCGTCTTCATGTTTGCCATCGCGCATTTCGTGAAAGCGTGCGAGGTTTTCAGCTGGGGTGCGGCTGCGAAAGGGGCTGTCGACACCGGGCTTGCCGAAGTCGCCGCGATTGATGCGCATCTGCTCCACGGTTTGCTCGTCCACGTAGGCGTGGCCGGCTTCAATCAGGTGCTCGGCGGCGCGGTACATGAAATCGAAGTAGTCGCTGGCCTGGTAGAGGTTGCTTTCAGCGCCGTTTTCCCAGCCGAAGCCGAGCCACTTCACGGCGTCCTTGATGCTGTCGACGTATTCGGTGTCTTCTTTTTCGGGGTTGGTGTCGTCAAAGCGCAGGTGGCACACGCCGCCGTACTCGCGCGCCAGGCCAAAATTGATGCAGATGCTTTTGGCATGGCCGATGTGCAGGTAGCCGTTGGGCTCGGGCGGAAAGCGGGTGCGGATTTTCGCCGGGTCGCTCTGGCCTGCGGCGTGCTGGGCGGCGTCGCCGGGGCTGCCGCCCCATTTGCGCTGGGCGTAGGTGCCGGCGGCCAGGTCGTGCTCTATGATCTGGCGCAGGAAATTGCTGGGCTTGTGGAGTTCTTTGTCAGCGGCGACAGGGGCACTGGTGGCGGCTTTGGAGGGGGCAGGGGAAGTCATCAGCTGATTCTAGGCGGTACTGTGCAGAGGTTACGTTTGGCAACTCTCTTAACTGTGCATGCGGTAGGCCTCAGGCGCTTTGCCGCGTTTAATAAGTACATGGGCGCTTCCCGCCCTTTTTAGGAGATGTTTATGAAGACAGTCATCAAGGCAAACCGTTCTGTAGTTGTAGCGAGTGCTGTGGCTACGCTGGCGGTAGCCGCCATGGGTTTTGCAGGTAGCGCCCAGGCCAGGGACGACGTGTTCTGGTCGGTCGGCGTGGGTAGCCCCGGTGTGGCCGTGAACGTGGGTAATGGATTCCCCGTGTATTCGCAGCCCGCACCTGTCTATGTGCAGCCTGCACCGGTTTATGTGCAACCAGCGCCGGTTTACTACCAGCCGCGCCCCGTTTATATGCAGTCTGCACCCGTGTATGTGGCGCCGCAACCGGTGTTCTACGGCTACGGTCGTCCTCATGGCCATCGCCGTCATGATGGCTACGGGTATGTACAGGCACCGGGCCAGGGCTATGGCCCCGGCTATGCGCCGGTGTATTATCAGCGCGACGGCCGGGACGATGACCGCCGGCATGACGGCCGACGCTAGTCTGGTCTGAACCTTCTCCAGAGCCTGCTTGATGCAGGCTTTTTTGTGGGCGCGCCCCGGAATGCAGCCTTAAGCGGCCTTCCAGAAAATGTAATCAGCCTGGTAGGGCAGCGTCAGTTTGTCGCCCGCGTCGGTTTGCGTGCAGGCCTTGCTCAGGTCCTGTCCGCCTTTGGTTTTGATGCGCTGAATGTAGGTGATGTTTTGCAGAACCCCCGGCGCCGCACCGGGCGTGCCTTTGGATAGCTGGTAAGCCAGGTTGGTTGCACCCGGACGGGGCGCAGTGGCAACTTGCTCGCCCACCACGCTGGAGCCATCCATGTGGGTCCACGTAGGCGGCGGGCCGGAATATTTCACAACGACTTTACCCGTGCGGTCGACCAGCTCAGCCTGCGGACTCACCAGCACCCAGCCGTAGCCGCCAGCGCTGATGGCGTTCGCCTTGCACTCATAGTTAAGAAGGCCTGTCGCCGTGGTTTCAAGCGCCACAACATGGCCGGGCGGCACCTGGATTCGATCGTCAAGGCGCTCTTGTGCATACTCTTTGGGCGGGGGCTTGACGCCGGCACAGGCCGCCAGCAGGGTGGCCGCGCCCGTCACAAAGGCCAACGTGACGGCTGTGCTTTTGCTGGTTGCCCATAAGGTATTGGCTTTGCTTTTCATTCGCTTCCTCAGGTTGTTGTGGTTGCTGCAAGTACACCCCGGGACCGAATAGGAGGCCGTAGGACGCTGCGCTGATTCATTGACGGCACAGTTCGGACGCATGAAACCCCAAAAAAACCGCAGGCCGATCCGGTCGGCCTGCGCTGCGGGCCTGAAAGCCGGCGCGTTTTAATCCGGCGCAGGCGACATGGGCTATGAGCTATGGGCTATTGCCCGAAGCGCGGACCGCTGAGCAGAAAGTCTTTCTCCTCGGCGGTGCTGGTCCGTCCGAGTGCCGCGTTGCGATAGGGAAAACGACCAAATCGCGCGATCATGCTTTGGTGTGTTCGGGCGAAGTCGAGGTTGCCCTGCAGCTGCGGCTTCAGGCTCGCGGGTGCATCCGCCAACAGCTTTGAAAAGCAGGCAACGCTTTGGTCCTGCAATGCCGCCTCTTCGGCATGCATGAGCGGCATGCAAATGAACACACGGCCGACCCAGGGCAATTGAGTGTCTTCCTGGCGAAGCAGCGTCTGCAGCGCCAGTTGCTGGGCGCGCGCATCGCCATCAAAGGCCTGCGCGCTGGCGCGGAACAGGTTGCGGGTGAACTGGTCCAGCAGTATCACCAGTGCCAATCGGCTGTTGAGCTGGAGTTCCCAGTCCTGCAGTCCGCCCTGCAGCGCCTGCACCACATCGGCCCCAAAGCGCGTCTTGATCTCGCGGTCCAGCGCGGGCCCGCCGTTAAACCAGCGCCTGTTGAGGTCTTGCGTGGGCCAGCCTAGGGCAAGGCCGTCGCCCAGCCAGAATTCAAGAACTTCGGTGGGAGTGGTGTGGGCAATGGTGTGCAAAGGAGGATTGTCAGGTGCTGCGTGGGTCATGCCACAAGAGTCTGCCGGGTTTGCAGTTCCATGGCCCGACCAGGGGACAAAAACGCGGAGCAATCTTAAGGAAGGCTTAAGCCCAGGAACGATAATCAAGGCCAATTTAAGGAGCCAGCGTGGATATTGCACTGTTGATCAAAGCCGCCATCATGGGCATTGTGGAGGGTTTGACCGAATTTCTTCCCATTTCATCCACTGGCCACCTCATCCTGGCCGGATCGCTGCTGGGGTTTGATGACGACAAGGCCAAGGTCTTTGATATCGCCATCCAGACCGGCGCCATTTTTGCCGTGATTCTGGTGTACTGGCAAAAGATCCGCAGCACCTTGGTTGCGCTGCCCAACGAAAAGCAGGCGCAGCAGTTTTCGCTCAATGTGTTGGTGGCTTTCTTCCCGGCCGTCGTGCTGGGGCTGCTGTTTGGCAAGGCCATCAAGGCGCATCTGTTTACGCCGGTGGTTGTGGCAAGCACCTTCATCATTGGCGGCTTCATCATTTTGTGGGCTGAAAAACGCCAGCAGCGCAACCCGGCTGTTGCGCGCATTCACGCGGTCGAGGAAATGACGGTGTTGGACGCGCTCAAGGTGGGACTGGTGCAGTGCCTGGCGATGATCCCGGGCACCAGCCGCAGCGGCTCCACCATCATTGGTGGCATGTTGCTGGGCTTGTCGCGCAAGGCGGCCACTGATTTTTCCTTCTACCTGGCGATTCCCACCTTGATTGGCGCCGGGGTTTATAGCTTGTACAAGGAACGCGCGCTGCTTGCCATGAGCGACCTGCCGCTGTTTGGCGTCGGGCTGCTGTTTTCCTTTGTCAGCGCCTGGCTGTGCATTCGCTGGCTGCTGCGCTACATCGCCACCCACAGTTTTGTGCCATTTGCCTGGTACCGCATTGCGTTCGGCATCGTGGTGCTGGCTACGGCCTGGAGCGGCCTGGTCGTCTGGGCGGACTGAGCGGGCCTGACGGTTTTTGCGGCTGTTCAGGCGGGTGGCCTGTCAGCTCAGGATGTTCAGCAGCGAGGCCTCAATGGCCGCCGCTGTGGCCAGCGGCTTTTCCATGGGAAACAGGTGGCTGCCATCGAGCATCATGATGCGGCCTTTGGTGATTTTTTCGGTCATGCCCATGCCTGAGACTTTCATCTCGGTCGACTGACGCCCGCCAATGAAGGCGACGGGGCATTTGAGCGGGTTCAGCTTGATCAGGCGCTCCAGGTTGTCGGGCAGGGTGTTGTAAATGGCCGTTTCCACATCGCGATCAAAGCTCAGCAGGCGCTGGCCTGCGGCGTCGTGCGTGCCGTGTTCGATGTAGTCACGCAGAACCTGCTCGTCCCAGCGGGCAAAGGGTTTTTTGCTGCGAAAGTGGGCCAGCACTTCTTCAACGCCCAGCCACTCCTGCCTGCGTCTTCGGCTGATGGTTCCGGGCGAGATGGAACCCACCAGTTGGGCACGTTTTGCCACGCTCAGCGCCGTTGCACGCCAGCCGCCCAGAATGGGCGAGTCGATCATCACCACGCCCTTGACGGGCAGGCCGCCGAGTACGGGGTGGCATGCGGCGCACATCAGGCTTAAAAAACCACCCAGCGAATGGCCCACCAGATAAGCCGGCTGGCCGGATTTCTCGACCTCGTGGCTGGTGAAGTCGGCGAGCTGCTGCACCAGATGGGGCCAGTTGCTGGTGACGGGGTAGCGCGGGTCATGGCCGAATTTCTCAATCGCCTTGACTTGGAAGCCACGCGCTTTGACACTGCGCAGCATGACGCTATAGGTGCTTGCCGGAAAGCTGTTGCCGTGGGAAAAAATAATGAGGGGTTTGGAGCTGGAAGGCACAGGGATATAAAGGGCACTGCCGCACGCTGGCGGCAGCTTGGGCCCTTGAGATGAAGTAGGCGTGAAAGAGGGGAGAAAGGCTTAGATAAGCTTTTCTTCAGGGGTGCTGATTTTTTTCAGCGCAGCATGGCGGATAGCGGGAATTTTGAGGGGCGTGTCAGTGTGCGCATCGTCCCACACCGGGTCTTCAATGCTGTCAAACACCTCGCGCAGCTTTTGCCCCCAGCTGCTGTGCATCATTTTATAGTAGGGGTTGTCGTGGTCTATGCACGCAATTTTGTCGCTCCTGAAGCTGTCCGCTTCATAGACCACCAGGTCCAGCGGCATGCCCACCGACAGGTTGGACTTCATGGTCGAGTCCATGGACACCAGCGCGCATTTGGCGGCCTCGGCCAGCGGTGTCTCCGGCGTGATGACCCGGTCGAGCACGGGCTTGCCGTATTTTGATTCGCCCACCTGGAAGTAGGGCGTCTCGTCGGTTGCTTCAACGAAGTTTCCGGCTGAGTACATCTGGAACAGGCGCATGCCTTCGCCGCGAATCTGCCCGCCGAAAATCAGCGACACGTTGAAATCAACGCCTGCATTTTTCAGCGCCTCGGCGTCGCGTTCGTAAACGCGGCGAATGGCCGAGCCAAGCACGCGGGCGGCATCAAACATGCTTTTGGCATTCCAGATCGTGACCGCCTCGGCGTGTTCGTGTTCCTTGAGTTGCTCCACCTGCAAAATCTCCCGCACCGATTGCGAGATGGAGAGGTTGCCGGCCGACAGCAAGACCATGAAGCGGTCGCCGGGCTTTTCGTAGATGATCATCTTGCGAAAGGTGCTGATGTTGTCAAGTCCCGCGTTGGTGCGGGAGTCGGACAGGAACACCAGTCCGGCATTGAGTTTGACGGCGACGCAATAAGTCATGGGGTGGTCTGGAGTGTTGTAGAACATGGGCGCCTGGCGTTCAGGCGGCGGCAGCGAGCGACAGCTTTTTCAGCTGATACAGCGCATCCAGCGCTTCTCGCGGGCTGAGCGCGTCAGGGTCTATCGCCGCCAGGGCCTTGTCGGCGGCGCTTTGCTCCGGCCCGGCCACTTGCGGCGGCGGGGCAAACAGGTCCACCTGGGCGCTGGCCTGGCTTTGCTGGGCTTCCAGCGCATTGAGCGCATGGCGGGCATGGTTGACGACGGCGGCCGGAACACCCGCGAGTTTGGCAACGGCAATGCCGTAGCTCTTGCTGGCCGGGCCGGGTTCGATGTGATGCAGAAACACAATGTCGGCGCCGGACTCGACGGCGCTGACATGCACATTGATCGCGCCATGGTGCTGGGCCGGAAACTCGGTCAGCTCGAAGTAGTGGGTGGCAAACAGCGTGAAGGCCTGCGTCTTGTTGTGCAGATAGGCGGCAATGCCGCCAGCCAGCGCCAGGCCGTCAAAGGTGGAGGTGCCCCTGCCGATTTCGTCCATCAACACCAGCGAATGCGGTGTGGCCGCATGCAGTATTTGCGCGGCTTCCAGCATCTCCAGCATGAAGGTCGATTGCGCGTTGGCCACATCGTCGGCCGCGCCTATGCGGGTATGGATGGCGTCA
Source organism: uncultured beta proteobacterium (assembly GCA_963793855.1). Classification (GTDB taxonomy): domain Bacteria; phylum Pseudomonadota; class Gammaproteobacteria; order Burkholderiales; family Burkholderiaceae_C; genus Polaromonas. The sequence goes on along the minus strand of CAWCBL010000001.1, from coordinate 815,049 downwards.
ATCGGCCCGAGCCGGCAACTGCTGGCGGGCACGTAGGAGCCGATGCTGGCCAGCAGCACAATCAGTGCGACTTGACGCATGTAGGTCGATTTACCGCCCATGTTGGGGCCGGTAATGACCTGCATGCGGCTTTTGCCGGTGAGGCTGCAGTCATTGGCAATAAAGGAGCCGCCGCCCGTTTCGGCCAGCCGCGCCTCCACGACCGGATGCCGGCCCTGGGCGATGTCAATGCAGGGCTCTTTGACAAAGCCGGGCGCGCACCAGTTCAGTGTCAGCGAGCGCTCGGCCAGCGCGCAGAGCGCATCGAGCGAAGCGATGGCGCGCGCCAGCCGGCTCAGCGCGGGAATGAAGTCCTGCAGCTGGTCGAGCAGCTGTTCGTACAGCCACTTCTCGCGCGCCAGCGCCAGCGCCGAGGCCGACAGGGCCTTGTCTTCAAAGGCCTTGAGTTCGGGCGTGATGTAGCGCTCGGCATTTTTCAGGGTCTGGCGGCGGCGGTAATCGTCGGGCACCTTGTCGAGTTGGCCCTGCGTGACCTCGATGTAAAAACCGTGCACCTTGTTGAACTGCACGCGCAGGTTGGCAATGCCGGTACGGGCTTTCTCGCGGCCTTCCAGGTCGAGCAGAAAACTGTCGCAGTTGGTCTGGATGGCGCGCAGCTCGTCCAGATCGGCATCGCAGCCGTGGTTGATGACGCCGCCATCGCGAATCAGGGCGGCGGGTTCGTCGAGCACATAGCGGCCCAGCAGTTCGGCGCAGCCGGAAGGGGGCTGTAAATCTTCAAAAATATGGGTTAAAAGTTCTGCCAGCCCAGTAGATACGGGGGAAAGCAGCTCTGTTTTTTGTAGCGTATCGCGCAGCGCCACCAGCTCGCGCGGGCGCACCTGGCGCAGCGCAATGCGGGCGGTGATGCGCTCGACGTCGCTGCAGCCTTTGAGCCGGGCACGCAAAGCTTGCTGCGAACCGCCGCGCAACTGGGTAATGGCGTCCAGCCTTGCAGCGGCTTGAGCACGCTCGCGGCGCGGACTCAGCAGCCAGTTTTTCAGTGCCCGGCTGCCCATGCCGGTCGCGCAGGTGTCGAGCAGCGAAAACAGCGTGGGCTTGTCTTCCCCGCGCAGGGTCTGCGTGAGTTCGAGGTTGCGCCGCGTGGTGGGCGGCAGCTCGATCAGCTCGCCGGAGCGAACCACCTGCAGGCCCTGGACATGGGGCAGGGCGCGGCCCTGCGTGTGCTCGGCATAGCCCAGCAGCGCCGACGCGGCGGCGTGGGCTTCGCTCAAGCCTTCCGCATTCCACGAGGCCAGCGAAGCCACCTTGAGCTGCTCCAGCAGGCGACGCGCGCCCAGGGCCGGGTCAAACTGCCAGGCCGGGCGGGCGCTGATGGCGCAGCGCCAGGCTTTCAGGCGCTGCTCAAAGGCGGGGGTGACGTCGACGTTGTAGAGCAGCTCACTGGGCGCAATGCGGGCCAGCCAGGTTTCCAGTTCCGCATTGGCGCAATGGGCCAGATGGATGTCGCCCTGTGTCACGCTGAGCCAGGCCAGGCCGCAGGTGTTGCGCGCGCCCTGGTGCACGGCCAGCAGGATGGATTCGGTTTTGTCGTCGAGCAGTTCGGCATCCAGCAGCGTGCCCGGCGTCACCACCCTCACGACTTTTCTCTCAACCGGCCCCTTGCTGGTGGCCACGTCGCCCACCTGCTCGCAAATGGCGACCGACTCGCCTAGCTTGATGAGCTTGGCCAGGTAGCCTTCGAGCGAGTGAAAGGGCACGCCCGCCATGACCACCGGCTCGCCGGCCGACTGGCCGCGCCGCGTCAGCGTGATGTCGAGCAGGCGCGCGGCCTTCTCGGCATCAGCGAAGAAGACCTCGTAAAAGTCGCCCATGCGGTAAAACACCAGCGTGTCGGGGTACTCGGCCTTGATGCCGAGGTACTGGGCCATCATGGGGGTATGTCCGGCGGCCCTGTCTGGCGCATCGCTGGCTTTAACTTTTTCTCTTTGCATTCAATTCAGTTACCTGGCCTTTTGTGACGGCCGTTATTTGATGTCATCTGCTTGCGCCTGGACTCACGGTTCCCCGTTCTCAAGGGGTTGGAGTTGCTGGTCCGTCATTATTCCTCACCCTTGAGCTGGCTCTCCACGATGGGGGTGAATTGACATGGGGCCTGGCATGGCAAGCCCTTGTTGCCCCTGTCTCATATCCATATCTGAATTTCTTCCTTCTGCTGCCCTGCCCAACGATTTAGTCTTGTGAACGAACTGCCCGCGGGCAGGGGTTTGATTCAAGACATAAAGGAATAAAGGCATGGTTTTTCAGACAAGAGGAGGGCCGGGCCGCGAGCCTGCCGCCATAGGTGGTGCGCGTCGCCGCTTCGCTCGGGCGGGCGCAACGGGCTTGAGCGCAACCGGATTTCATTTTTTCAACACGACACAAGGTACACCATGAGCTCCAAAAAAAATTCCAGGCAACTCAAGTTCGGCTTTGTCCTGCACGGCGTAGGGGCCGGCTGGGGCGACTGGCGCCATGAGAACGCAGTGACCGATGCCAGCGTCAACTTCCAGTTCTACAAGGAGCAGGCCCAGCTGGCCGAACAGGGGCGCTTTGACTTTCTGTTTGTGGCCGACAGCGTGCACATCACCGAGCGCTCCAGCCCGCATTACCTGAACCGTTTTGAGCCGCTGACCATTCTGTCGGCGCTGGCCGCCGTGACGGGGAAAATTGGTCTGGTCGGCACGGTGACGGCCAGCTACAGCGAACCCTTCACGGTGGCACGGCAGTTTGCCTCGCTGGACCACATCAGCGGCGGGCGCGCTGGCTGGAACGTGGTCACATCGTGGCTGGATGGCAGTGCGCGCAACTACAGCAAGAAGGAACACTATGACCACGACGTGCGCTACCGCCTGGCTGCCGAGCATCTGGACGTGGTGCAGGGTCTGTGGGATTCGTGGGAAGACGATGCGCTGGTGCGCGACAAGGCCACCGGCCAGTTCCTGGACCCGAAGAAGCTTCACAGGCTGGACCATAAAGGCGAATTCTTTTCGGTCGAGGGGCCGCTGAACATCAGCCGCTCGCGCCAGGGACAGCCGGTAATTTTCCAGGCCGGCGCGTCGGAAGACGGCAAGAATTTCGCCGCCCAACACGCCGATGCCATCTTTTTCCACGCCGACACGCTGGACGAAGCGCAAGCTTATTACCGCGATGTGAAGGCCCGCGTGGCCGCTGCTGGCCGCAAGCCCGAGGAGGTGTTTTTGCTGCCCGGTATTCGCCCCATCGTCGGCCGTACGCCTGAGGAAGCCGAGCGTAAATACGAAGAACTGGCGGCGCTGGTGCCGATTGAAAATGCCATAGCCGCGCTGGCCCGGCCTTTCAACGATCACGACTTTTCCAGGTACCCGCTCGACGAGCCCTTCCCCGATCTGGGCGATCTGGGCCGCAACAGCCAGCAGGCCGGCAGCGACAAGATCAAGCAGCACGCCAAGGCGCATGGCCTGACGCTGCGCGAAGTGGCTCTGTGGTTTGCCCGGCCGAAGCGCACCTTTGTCGGCACGGCCGAGCAGGTTGCCGATGAGATCGAGCGCTGGTTTGTGCAGGGCGGCGCCGACGGTTTCAATTTCTTCGAGGCGCTGCCCAATTCCTCGCTGAAGGACTTTGTCGAGCTGGTGGTGCCGCTGCTGCAGGCGCGCGGCATTTACCGCACCGAATACGGCGAGGACACGTTCCGGGGCAACCTGGGTCTGCCGTTCCCAGAGAACCGCTACACGCAGCGCGCGGCGGCACAGGCTGAAACGGGGGAGAAAACCCAGGAAGCGCGCGAAGTGCAGGAAGCCCTGGCCTGAGCCGTGGAAAGCAGGCGTCGCGGTGCGATGCCTGCGGGAAGCGCTGAATGCCTGGGCAGATGAGAATTTGAATCAAATCGATGGCTTGCGCAGGACGGGCGGTCGGTTACTGCTATCAAAAAAGAAGTCATCCGAGCGCCGCCAACAACTCCTCAGCTGCGCCGGGCTGTCGTCCACAGCGCGGCCAATACGATGAGCCCGCCGCCCAGCCAGCCCGCAGCGCTCAGCCCTTCGCCCAGCCAGAGCACGGCGAACAGCGCGCCGAAGGCCGGCTCGCTGCTGGTCAGCAAGGCGACGCGGCTGGGTGACGTGTACTTGAGCGCCCAGTTTTGCGCAAAGAACGCAAACACGGTGCAGCCCAGCACGAGGTAGGCGCTGGCCAGCCAGAAGGCGATCTCCACCGGCAGGGGCGGCAGTCCGCCGGGCGCGCACAGCGCCAGCAGCAGGCTGCCAAAGCCGATCACGCCGGCCTGCACCGCCGTCAGCGCAAGCGCCGGCGCGCTGCTGCGCCGGGTCAGCTTGCTGGTCTGACACACCGTGACGGCGCGCAGCACGGCGGCCGCCAGCATCAATCCATCGCCCGGGCCGAACTGCCCGGCCAGCCCGCCGCTGAGCAGGGCCGCGCCCAGCAGCGAGATGCCGGCAAACACAAACATCGCCCTGGCCGGACGGCTGCCCAGCAGCCACCACTCGACGAAAGGCGTGAACACCACGCACAGGCTGATCAGGAACGCGGCGTTGCTGGCCTGCGTGTGCGCGACGCCAAAGGTTTCGCACAAGAAAATGCCCAGCATCAGTGCGCCCAGCGGCAGGCCGGCGCGCATGGCGTCATGTCTTTGCAGACTCCCGGCGCGCAGCAGCGCTGGCAGCAGCAGGACAAACGTCAGGATGAAGCGCACGGCCAGAAAGCCCAGCACCGGGTAAAAGGCCAGCGCGCCCTTGGCCACGCCATAGCTGGTGCCCCAGACCACGGCCACCCCGAGCAGCGTCAGGTCGGACAGGTGAAGCAGTCTTCTGGGCTGCGGCAGGGTGAAGGTCGTCATGGCAAAGGCTCGTGATGGGGAACAGGCACGAATTATTGATTCGAGTGTCCGGCGTGATAATCCTGCCAAACAGTACAGCACTTGTGCGCCATGAACATCAATAACCCACTGGATAATCTGCCCGACATGGCCGTGTTTGCCCGCGTCGTGGACGCCGGCAGCTTCTCGGCCGCCGCCCGCCAGTTGGGCATCACGCCCTCGGCGGTCAGCCGGCAGGTGGCGCGGCTGGAAGGCGTGCTGCGGGTGCGCCTGCTGGAGCGCACCACCCGCAAGCTGCGTTTGACCGAGGCCGGCACGGCGGCCTATACCGGCTGCCAGGCCATGGTGGCCGCTGCGCGCGAGGTGCTGGCGCTGAGCGACACCCATGTCGCCACGCCGCGCGGGCTGGTGCGCATCAGCATGCCCAAGGCGTTTGGCCGGCTGGTGGTGCATCCGCTGATGGCGTCCTTCCTGCAGCAATATCCCGAGGTCGATGTGCAACTTGTCATCACCGACCGCACGGTGGACCTGTTCGAGGAAAGCATCGACCTGGCCATCCGCATCACCGATGCGCCGCCGCCGGGGCTGGCCGGTCGGCCGCTGATGCGGATTCGCCACCTGGTCTGCGCCAGTCCGCCCTACCTGGCGGCGCGCGGCACGCCCGGGCATCCGCGCGATCTGGCCGGGCACAGCTGCCTCTATCTGGGCGAAGACGAGCGCGACCGCCACTGGCGCTTCCGGCGCGCCGGGGACGAAGTCACGGTCAGGGTGAGCGGCCGCTACGTGGCCAACCACAGCGAAGTGCGGCTCGAAGGGGCCTTGGCGCACCTGGGCATTGCCAGCCTGCCCGAGTTCACCGCCCGCGCCGCCCTGGCCGCAGGCGAGCTGGTCACGGTGCTGGACGACTGGGAGCACGCGACCAACTACGCCGGCATGGCCTGGCTGCTGTACCCGCCGAACCGCTTCCTGCCGGCCAAGCTTCGCGTGTGGATTGACCATCTGGTGGCGGGCCTGCTGCCCCAATGACATCAAGACTGGCGCAAGGACGGATGACGGTCCGCTTGTCTTCATTGGCAACACCCTTTACTTCCTGCAAGCCACTGCTTGAATGTTCCAGCGTGCCGGATGCATGGGGCGGTGCTATAAATAAATGCCATCCAGATGGCTGGAAACATGAGGGGTTCGCTCAGCATTCAACCCAACGAAAGGGAAACCACCATGCGTATTTCGTCTGTTTATCCCCTCCTCGGCGCCGCGCTGCTGGCCTGCTCGCAGGCAGGCTTTGCGCAGGAGGCATCCGTCAAGATCACGTCCCCGGCGCAGGGCGCCAGGCTTGATGCCATGGCCAGGACCCCCGTTGCCTACGAAGTCATTCCCGGCCCCAGGGGCGACCATGTGCATCTCTACGTGGACAACAAGGAAGCGGCCATCCTGCGCCAGCTCAAGGGCAGCTACGCGCTGGCCAGCCTGGCACCCGGCCCGCACGACATCTGCGTCAAGGTCGTGGACAAGGGCCACACGCCCATCGGCGTGGAGCAATGTGTCAAGGTGAGCGTCAACTAGCCTTCATGCAGTCGGCCTCATGGAACTGCAAAACCTGAGCTATGCGGCCATCCAGGTGGTGCATAACTTCGGCGCCGTCGCCGTGGTCGGCAGCGCCGCCTGCGCGCTATGGCTGGGGTCGCAGTTCACCCGGATGCGCAAGCCGCTGGCGTGGATCATGCTGGCCGGATGGACCGCGCAGGCGGCCAGCGGCGCTGCCTTTGGCTTGGTCAGCTGGCTTTATTACGGGCGTTTCCCGGACATTCATGGCATCGCGGTGGCCGCGCTGCTGATCAAGATGGCCTGCGCAGCGGCGGGCTTCGGGCTGGCCGCCACGTCTATTTACCGTGGTGACGGCTGGAGCCAGCGGGCAAGGCAAGCGACTTGGCGCGTACTCGCCGCGCTGGCTGCAACGGCGCTGACTGCTGCTGCGGTGCTGCGCTGGTTTTCTTGAGGCACGGTTTGGTTTTTCGTGGTTTGGCTGGCCGGGAGTCGCCCGGCCAGCTCAACCTAAAAGCGCCAACCCAGCCACAAATCAAGCAGCGGATTTCGCCAAGCCAAGCCTTGCGTCAGCACGCAGCATGATCTGAGCCGATATTTCATGCCTTAAAAGGCTGTCTGCGCACGCCAGATAAGCATTTATTGCTATCAAATATGAAGTAACAGATGCTTTCTGGCGCACCCGCCGCTCAGATCACATAAGAACCCATGCGTCCCGTCGCGCCCGAGTTGCTCCACCAGCCCGAACTCCCAGTCCAGGTAGGCCTGCATCGCCTCGCGCGGGTTGTCGGTGCCTTCGTAGGGGCGGCGGTAGCGGTCGATGCGGGGCGAGGCCAGGCGCGGTCTCGCCGTGCCTCCAGCGGCAGGCCCGCGGCGACCCAGGCCGCGTGCCGCCATCCAGCACCGTGCACCGTCGGCGCCGGTCAGGCGCGCCAGGTCGGCGGCGGCGTAGCGGGCCAGCAGGCTGCTGCCGCAGGTCAGCACGATAGCGCTGCGCCGCGGCGATGCGCGCCAGCGGCCTGCGCCAGCTGCGAGCGCAGCGCGAACCAGGCGCCGGGAATGTGGCGCTTGACGTAGTTGGCGCTGGTCGTCAGGTCGAGCACCGCGGTGTGGCCGCGGGCTCCGTCTGCAGCCAGCTCGGCCAGCTGCGGCGGGCGTGACCTGGCGTGGGCACCGCGGGCTCGGCGGCACGCGGCGGCTGCCGCCGGCGCCGGTTTCGCTGAAGTCGGCGGCGCGTCGCGCCGTCGAGCACAGGCACCTCCCAGCCCATCTGCGCCAGCCAGGAGCGCCGTCATGTGGCGCGCACGCCGTCGTCGTCGGCCAGCACGATGCGCGCGCCGCGCACCGGCGCGGAGACGTCGGTCTCCTGCACCAGCTGGCCGCCCGGCGCGCTGCGAAAGCCGGGCAGGTGGCCGGCGGCGAATTCCTCGGGCGTGCGCACGTCGAAGCAGGTAGGTGGTGCGCGCCGGCGTCGGCCGCCAGCGCGGCCAGGCCGGCGGGCGTGGCCCGGCCGCACGCCGGCGCGGTCGGCCAGCGCCTGCGCGCGCGCTGCCGCGGCCTGCGCTGCGCGCTGCGCTGACGGCCGCGGCGAAGCGGCGGCTGCTGCGCCATGCTCCAGCGCCTGCCCGGCCAGCGTCCAGCCGATGGTGCCGTTGCGCAGCGCGGCCACCGGGTTGGGAATGCCGGCGTTCACCAGCGACTGCGTGCCGATGATGCTGCGCGTGCGGCCGGCGCAGTTGACGATGACCTGCGTGGCCGGGTCGGGCGCCAGCGCGCGCGCGCGCAGCACCAGTTCGGCGCCGGGCACGCTGATGCCGCCGGGGATGCTCATGGTCTGGTACTCGTCGAAGCGGCGCGCATCCAGCACCACCACGTCGGCCTGCGCGTCGAGCAGCGCCTGCACTTCTTCGGCAGGCAGCGAGGGCGTGTGGCGCTGCGACTCGACCAGCTCGCCGAAGGCCTTGCTGGGCACGTTGACGTCGCTGGAACAGCTCGCCGCCCGCATCGCGCCAGCCCTGCAGGCCCGCCTGCCAGCAGGCGCACATCGGTGTAGCCCAGCTGCCTGCAGCGTGCGCGCCGCGGGCTCGGCCAGGCCTTCGCCGTCGTCGTACACCACGATGGGCGTGTCGCGGCGCGGGATGCGGCTCCAGGCATCCAGCTCCAGCCGGCCAGCGGAGAGTTGGCGGCAAACAGCGGGTGCGCCTGGGCGAAGGGGTCTTCCTCGCGCACGTCGATCAGGGCGATCTCCTGCCTGGCCAGCAGCGCCTGGCGCACGTCTTGATAGGTTTTAAGGGGCAGCGGAGCGGTCATGGAATCTTTAAACAGGTAAATGAATGGGCGGGCGATTGAGCCCGAGGTGCCTAGAGGGCAGGCGAAGGGGCATTGCTGTAGCCGGAGACGAAGGGCTTGCGCGTGCCGTCCTCCAGGTAGACCGAGCGCTGCACCGCGCCGATGTTGGCGCCGTAGACGTGGATGCTGATGGACGGCTGGTCAGCCAGCGCATTGCTGACCCGATGCACATCGCCGATGCGCGGCGACACGGCCTCCACCTGGCCCGGCGCCAGCTGGTGCGGCGCACCCTGGGGCGTCCAGTGGCCGTCAGCGCTGCGGACATAGGCCTGCGATTGTTCGGCCCCGCGCAGCATGCCGATCAGGCCCCACACGGTGTGGTCGTGGATGGGCGTGGCCTGGCCCGGTCCCCAGACGAAGCTCACCACCGAAAAGCGCTCCAGCGGATCGACATGCAGCAGGTACTGCTGGTAGCGCTGCGGGCTGGGCTGGGCGTAGGCCTCGGGCAGCCAGTCGTCGTTCGCAATCAGTTCGGCCAGCAGTTCGCCGCCCCGCTCAAGGATTTCAGGTTCAGCGGGCTGTTGCGCCAGCAGAGTGGCCAGTTGCTGCACAAAGCGGCTTAGCCGGGGCGTGGGAGTCGGGTGCTTGATGGTGCTCATGGTGGTGGCTGAGGTAAGCGAAGAGGGTGCATCACGGCACAAGGCGCGCGACACGGCGTGACCCTGATTTCACCCGATCTGGCGCGGGCAGGTACTGAATCTTTTGCATAAGGATCACCGTTTTTATTCTTTCCCTTTCGGCCCTGAATTCATTCCAATGCAAACCATCGACGGAGCGCAGCTGTCTGCGCACCGGGGTATTCACTTCAAAAGGATGGCTGGCATGTTCACAACAAATCAATTTTCTTCATCCGGGGCCGATACGCGAGGTCTCTCGCGGCGCCAATGGCTGCGCGCGGCAGGCGCTGCGGGGGTAGTGGGCGCAGCCGGCGTGGCGGGCCGCAATGTGCTGGCCGCCGGCCCGCTGCGCGACGTCAAGCTGGCATGGAATGCCGGTGCGGTGTGCTTGTCGGCGGTGCCGGTTGCCATTGACCGTGGCATTTTTGAAAAACACGGGCTCAAGGTGGAGCTGGTTAATTTCGCCGGATCGACCGACCAGTTGCTGGAGACCATTGCCACTGGCAAGGCCGATGCGGCGGTGGGCATGGTGCATCGCTGGATCAAGCCGCTGGAGTCGGGTCTGGACGTGAAGCTGGTCGGCAGTTCGCACGGCGGCTGCTCGCGCCTGGTGGGCTATGGCCCGGCCGGTGTGACCAGCCTGGCCAAGCTCAAGGGCAAGACGATTGCCGTGTCCGACCTCAACAGCCCGGGTAAAAATTTCTTCTCGGTGCTGCTGGCAAAGGCTGGGCTGGACCCGGAAAAGGACGTGAGCTGGCGCCAGTTCCCCGGCGACATGCTCGGCCTGGCGGTGGAAAAGGGCGAAGCCCAGGCCATTGCCGACGGCGACCCGAACCTTTTCCTGATCGAGCGGCGTACCAAGGGCCTGGTCAATCTGGCGAGCAATCTGTCGGGCGAATACGCGGCCAAGACCTGCTGTGTGGTCGGCGTCGGTGGCAAGCTGATCCGCAGCGACAAGCCGCTGGTGGCGTCGCTGGTTCGAGCCATCAATGAAGCCTCGGCTTTCGTGGCCGACTACCCGAACGAGACCGCCAAGATCTACAGCCCTTACTCCAAGGCTTCGCTGGAGGACTTGCGCGCCGTCCTGGGCACGCTGACGCACCGCAGCCACCCCAGTGGCGCGGCGCTGAAAAAAGAGGTGGAGTTTTATGCGCGCGACTTCAAGCTGGTGGGCGTGCTCAAGCCCGGTACCGACGCGGCGCGCTTTGCCGAGCATGTGACCGTGGACGTGCTGTCCTGAATCGCTGAGGAGATTGCATCATGACAACGGCTGAAAACATTCTGTCGCCCGGCGCGAATGCCCCGGTGACGAGTCCGCCACGGCGTGCCTTTCGGCCTGCCGCGGCGGCCGCGCCATCCACCGGGACGGCGCGCCCCGCTTATTCGGTCTGGTGGACAGGCCTGGCCGCTGCGCTGGCCTGGCTGACGCTGGGCTTGTTGACGGACATCTGGCCCAACAAGCCCGTGGGCTTCAGCGACTGGGCTTACACCGCGGAATTCGCCTGGTTTGCGTTTGGCGCTGCGGGCGTTTTGTTAGTGCTGGGCCTGGCGCTAGGGCTGACCGCACCCGTTTCCACTCGCTTGCGCGGTGCCGGTCCCTGGCTGGTGGCTCTGGCGTTGGCGCTGGCGGTGTGGGAGGTTTTTACGGCCAAGCTCGGCACGCTGCCACCCCCGTTTTTTGCACCGCCGCAAAGCCTGATCGAGGTGTTTGTATCCGACTGGGCTAGATTGCTCGACAGCGCGGGTCATTCGCTGCAGCTGCTGGCGATTGGCATCGGCATAGGCGCGGCCACGGGGTTTGTGGTGGGTGTGCTGATCGGCTGGTCGAAGCTGGCGAACTACTGGATTCACCCGGTGCTGCGCGTGCTCGGGCCTGTGCCCACGACGGCGCTGCTGCCGATTTCGTTCTACTTTTTCCCGTCGAGCTGGTCTACCGCCATCTTTTTGATTGCGCTGGGCACGGCGTTTCCGGTGGCCATCCTGACCTGGTCGGGCGTGGCCAGCGTGAACCGAAACCTGTATGACGTGGCCCGAACCATGGGCGCGTCGCCCTGGGTCCTGGTGCTGCGCGTGGCCATTCCGGCATCGCTGCCGCAGGTCTTCGTCGGCCTTTTCATGGGGCTGGGCGCGGCGTTTTCGACGCTGGTGGTGGCCGAGATGCTGGGCGTGAAGTCCGGCCTGGGCTGGTACCTCACCTGGGCGCAGGGCTGGGCCAGCTACCCCAATATGTATGGCGCGCTGCTGCTCATGGCGCTGTTGTTCTCCGGCGTGATATCGCTGCTGTTTGTGCTGCGTGACCGTGTCCTCTCGTGGCAAAAAGGAATCGTGAAATGGTGATCTCAACCCAAGCCCAGGCCCAGGCATCGGTAGCCGGCGCAAAGACCCAGGGCGCGCACATCGAGGTGCGCAATGTCAGCCACTGGTTCGACCTGCCGGATGGGGCGCTGCAGGTCATCGACGAGCTGGATCTGGCGGTGGAGCCGGGCGAGTTCGTGGCCCTGCTCGGCCCCAGCGGTTGCGGAAAATCGACGCTGCTGCGCCTGGTGGCGGGGCTGGAGCCGGCCACGGCGGGCAGCCTGTTGCAAGACGGCCAGCCGATCACCCAGCCCGACCCGTCGCGCATCGTGGTGTTCCAGGACCCGACCCTGTTTCCGTGGCGCACGGTCTGGGACAACGTGGCGCTGGGCCTGCAGGCGCGCGGCCTGCTCAAGACGCAGCGGCACCGGGTGGACGAGGCGCTCAAGCTCGTGGGTCTGGAGACCTTTGCCAAGGCCTTTCCGCACCAGTTGTCGGGCGGCATGGCGCAGCGCGTGGCGCTGGCGCGCGCACTGGTCAACGATCCGACGCTGCTCGTGCTCGATGAGCCGCTGGGCAAGCTCGATTCGCTGACGCGCCTGGCTATGCAGACCGAACTGGTGGACCTGTGGCAGCGTTCGGGCTTTTCGGTCCTGCTGGTCACGCACGACGTGGAGGAAGCCCTGTTCATGGCGCAACGCGTGGTGGTGTTCTCGGAACGGCCGGCGCGCATCAAGCAGGTGCTGGTCAACGATTTGCCCTATCCGCGCCACCGGGGCCACCCGCGCCTGGCCGAACTGCGGCACGAGGCGCTGGCCCTGCTGGGACTCGATGCGAGCTGGTAATCAGCAGCGGAAGCGGCACGTCCGCGTCTGGCGGGGGTGAGAAATGGACTGGACCTTGTCCCCTGCGGGGCTCAATGGTTTGCTGGGCGGTTTGCAGGAGGCTCAACTGGCCCTGCGCGCTGCGCTCCATGCCCTTGGGTTCGCGCCTGATATTTACGGCCAGCCGGCATGGCCATTTGAATCGCGCATTGCCGGCGAAATGCTGGTCATGGATGCCGGCCATGCGCGGAGCGTCTTGGTTTCGGGCGCGTGCCTGGCGCTGGCTGCGCTGGCGCTGGCGGTTTCATTGTTCTGGCGTCGCGCCCGGCTTGGCCTGTGCGTGGCGACGCTGGCCGCGCTGCTGCTGGCTCCCTGGCCATCATTGAGTCTGCTGCTCACGCCCGCCACACCCACCAGCTTTCATGTTTCCCCGGGTGGATTCAGCGCACAGGGCATTGTGCGCGGGCAGGGCATTTACGAACACCATTGCCTACGCTGCCATGGGGCCGACGGACGCGGCGAAGGACCGGATGCGTCCGGTCTGGCGATGTGGCCGCCGACGCTGAATGGCTCGCTGCTCTGGAAGCGCATGGAGGGCGAATTGTTCTGGCGCGTGCGCCACGGCTTGCAGGGCCGCGACGGCCGGCCGACCATGCCGGGCTTTGCGCAGAAACTGAGCGATGCCCAAGTCTGGGACGTGCTTGATTTTCTCCAGGCGCAGGCCGCCGGGCAGACGCTGAAAGAGGCTGGCGTCTGGGCTAACCCGGTTCGTCTGCCTGACGGTCCGGTGCGCTGCCAGCGGGGCAACCGTGCCAGCGCTCGTAGCCTGGCAGGGCAGCGCCTGCGGGTGGTGGTGCCGGCGGCCGGGGCGCCCGCTCTGGCCGGCGATCCGCGTCTGGTGACCTTGCAGATGCGGGTGCCGGGCAGCTTGAATGCCATGGCCGAACCGGAATGCGAGATGCAAGGCGCTGCTGCGGCCACATCGCTGTCGCTCATTCTGGGCGTGCGGGCCGAGCAGTTGCCGGGCTACCAGCTGATGGTTGACCGCCAGGGCTGGCTGCGTGCCGTGAGCCAACCCGGTCAGGCGGACTGGTCCGAGGACGACCTCGTCTGCCGTTCGACCTCGACGCCAGGACAGCGTTCCACCGCCCCATCGACCGATGGCCTGGACGGGCTGATACGGCGCATGGATGCCGAGCCGGTACGCCTGCTGCGGGGCGGTTTCCCGCATTGAATGAGCTATTTCCCCGGGGCCCTGGGGCTCATGCTGAAACCGAATTTCGACACGCGGTTTTCTTCGTTGTCGGGTCGGTGAATCCCTTCTATCGTCAGGCCCATATCTCTAATTCAGCTATTTCATTTTCCGTTCCGAAGGAGTTTTCATGAGTGTCCAGTTCATCGGCATGATTCAGCCCAACGAAGTGTCCGAGACCTTTGCCAGCACAGGTCCGGCGGTCGATCCGGCCTATGTGCGCGTGTTTGCCCAGGCGCACGAACACGCCGGTTTTGACCGCATCCTGGTGCCGGCCAGTTCTTCCAGTCCGGACACGCTGCTGACGGTGACCTACGCCGCGCTGGCTACGCAAAAGATCAAGTTCCTGCTGGCGCATCGGCCCGGTTTTGTGGCACCCACGCTGGCGGCGCGGCAACTGGCCACGCTTGACCACTACACCGGCGGCCGAGTGGCGGTGCACTACATCAGCGGCGGCTCCGACGAAGACCAGCAGCGCGATGGCGACTTCCTGGGCCATGACGAGCGCTACGCCCGCACTGACGAATACCTCGGCCTGCTGCGCCGCGTCTGGACCGAAAACAAGCCCTTCGACCATGAAGGCGCCTACTACCGGGTCAAGGGTGCGTGGTCAGAGGTCAAGCCGCTGCAGGCGCCCTATGTGCCGATCTACTTTGGCGGCGCATCGGCCCCGGCGCTGCAGGTGGCGGGCCGGCATGCCGATGTGTACGCGCTGTGGGGCGAGTCGCTGGCGCAGGCCGGCGACCTGGTGCGCCGCGTGCGCGCCGAGGCGGCGCAGTATGGCCGTAGTGTCGAATTCAGCATTTCATTCCGTCCCATCCTGGGCGCGACCGAGGACGAGGCCTGGGCCAAGGCTGACCGCATTCTGGAGGCCACGCGCAGCCTGCGCGTCGAGCAGGGCTTCGCCAAGGGCGGTGCGCTGCAAAGCGAAGGCGCGCGCCGGCTGCTGGCCGATGCCGCCAAGGGCGACCGGGTGGACGAGCGGCTGTGGACGGCGATTGCGCGGGAAACCGGCGGCCGCTCCAACACCACGTCGCTGGTCGGCACGCCCGAGCAGGTGGCCGACGCGCTGCTGGCCTATTACGACCTGGGCATCACCACCTTCCTGATCCGGGGTTTCGACCCGCTCGTGGACGTGATTGGCTATGGCCGCGACCTGCTGCCGCTCGTGCGCCGCAAGGTGGCCGAGCGTGAGCAGTCTGCCCAGGCTACGGCACTCAAGGCGGCGTGATTCGCTGTCCTTTCCTGATCGCTCACATCCCTCTATCGCCTCTGAAAGCCTGTCATGTCTGCCGTCCTGTTACCTTCGTCTCTCACACTCGTTACAAACCCGAACCCGCAACGCAAGGACTGGTTTGACGACGTGCCCGCCCGCCCCACGCTGGAGGCCGAGCGCCGCCATCGCAAGGAACACCTGGCGGTGGCTTTTCGCCTGTTTGCCCAGTTCGGTTTTGACTACGGCCTGGCCGGCCACATCACGGCGCGCGACCCGGAGTGGCCGGACCATTTCTGGGTCAATCCGCTGGGCATCCATTTCTCGCAGATCAGGGTGTCGGATCTGCTGCTGGTCAACGCGCAAGGCGAAATCGTGGTGGGCGAGGGGCCGCTGAACCGCGCCGCCTTTGCCATCCATGCCGCGCTGCACGAAGCGCGGCCCGACATCGTGGCCGCCGCCCACACCCATTCCACCTACGGCAAGGCCTGGTCCACGCTGGGCCGCACGCTGGATCCGCTGACGCAGGACTCCTGCGTGTTCTACGGCGACCATGCGCTGTTTGATGACTTCAATGGCGTTGTGCTGGAGACCGACGAGGGCTTTCGCATCGGCAAGGCGCTGGGCCAGCGCAAGGCCGTCATCCTAAAAAATCACGGCATTCTGACTGCCGGACCGTCCGTGGAGTCGGCCGCGTGGTGGTACATCGCTCTGGAGAACGCCTGCCAGGCGCAGTTGCTGGCCGAAGCTGCCGGAACCCCCAGCCCGATTCCGCACGAGGTGGCGGCGCTGACGCATTCGCAGATCGGCAAGCCGGGCGGCGCCAACTTTGCTTTCAAGAGCCTGTACGACGTGCTGGTGCGCCAGCAGCCCGAGGTGCTGCAATGAACGCGCCGCTGACCTGGACCCAAGCGGCGCGCACGCTGGCGGTGGAGTTTGCCGCCCGCGCGGCGGGTCACGACCGCGATGCCAGCTTTCCCTTCGAGAATTTCAGCCAGCTGCATGATGCCGGCTTGCTGGCGCTGGCCGCGCCGCGTGACTTGGGCGGGCAGGGCGCGACGCTGGCGCAGCTTGGCGAAGTCATAGGCGCCATCGGGCAGGGCGACCCGGCCACCGCGCTGGTGCTCACCATGCAGTACATCCAGCACCGCGGCATGGGCCGGGCCGGCAAGGTCTGGCCGGTGGACGTGGCGCGCCGGCTGGTGCGCGAATCGGTGGAGGGCGTGTCGCTGATCAATTCCCTGCGCGTGGAGCCCGAGCTGGGATCGCCCGCGCGCGGCGGCTTGCCGGCCACGGTGGCGCGCCGCACGGCCGAGGGCTGGCGCCTGTCGGGCCACAAGGTTTATTCGACCGGCGTGCCCATCCTCACGTGGTACGCGGTGTGGGCGCGCACCGACGAGGCCGAGCCGCGGCTGGGCACCTTCCTGGTGCCTGCTGGTCTGCCGGGCACGCGCATTGTGGAAACCTGGGATCACCTGGGCCTGCGCGCCAGCGGCAGCCATGACGTGATCTTTGACGATGTGCTGATTGACCCCGAGTACGCGCTGGACCTGCGCCAGCCGCATGACTGGGTCGGTGGCGACCCCGGGCTGCAGGCCGACATGACGGTGCTGATGGGCGCGCTCTACACCGGCGTGGCCCGCGCCGCGCGAGAGTGGGTGATCGACTTCCTGCGCCAGCGCAAGCCCGCCAGCCTGGGCGCCGCGCTGGCGACCTTGCCGCGCGCGCAGGAAATCGTCGGCACCATTGAAGCGCTGCTGCTGACCAACGACCGCCTGATTGCGAGCCTGGCCCGCGACGTGGATGCAGGTGTGAGCGTGCCCGCCGTGGACAGCGGGCTCATCAAGTCCATCACCACCAACAACGCCGTGCAGGCGGTGCAGGCCGCCCTGTCGCTGAGCAGCAACCACGGCTTGTCGCGCAAGAACCCGCTGGAGCGCCACCTGCGCGATGTGCTGTGCGGGCGCATCCATACGCCGCAGGACGACAGCGTCCACATTGCCGCCGGGCGCCGCGCGCTCGGGGTTTGAGATTTTTACCTACGGTCCTATTGACTGATTCAGGAGTTGCCATGTCTGTCGAATTCATCGGTTTCATCAACACGCGCGAAGCGTCCGAGATCCACCCGCCGCAAGGCCCGGTCATCGACGTGGCCTACGTCGAACAAGTGGCACGCGTCCATGAGGAAGCGGGCTTTGACCGCGCCCTCATCGCCTTTCACTCCAACTCGCCCGAGAGCATTCTGGTGGCCTCGCATGCCGCGTCGGTCACCCAACGGCTGGGCTTTATGGTGGCGCACCGCCCCGGCTTCACCGCGCCCACGCTGGCGGCGCGCCAGTTCGCCACGCTGGACCAGTTCAACGGCGGCCGCACGGCGGTGCACATCATCACGGGCGGCGACGATGCTGAACAGCGGCAGGACGGCGACTACCTGACCAAGAACCAGCGCTACGCCCGCACCAGCGAATACCTGGACGTGGTGCGCAAGACATGGACGCAGCAGGAGCCGTTTGACCACCATGGCCAGTTCTACCATTTCGACCGTGTGCAGTCGGCCGTGCGCACGTTCAGCGGCCAGAGCCTGCCGGTTTACTTTGGCGGCGCCTCGGATGCCGCGATCGACGTGGCGGGCAAGCATGCCGACATCTATGCGCTGTGGGGCGAAACCCATGCCCAGGTGCGCGAAATCACCGGCCGGGTCAACGCATCGGCGGCACGCCACGGCCGCACGCTGCGCTACAGCCTGTCGCTGCGCCCCATCCTGGCCGATACCGAGGAAAAGGCCTGGGCCAAGGCCGATGCCATCCTGGAGCAGGCACGCGAACTGGCGCCCAAAAGCGGATTTTTGCGCACTGCGGAGCCCGCCAATTCCGGTTCGCAGCGCCTGCTGGCCGCCGCGGCGCAGGGCGCGCGCCTGGACAAGCGGCTGTGGACCGGCATGGCGGCGCTGACCGGCGCCAAGGGCAACTCGACCGCGCTGGTGGGCACGCCCGAGCAGGTGGCCGACGCGCTGCTGGACTACTACGATCTGGGCATCAGCACTTTCCTGATTCGCGGCTTTGACCCGCTGGAAGACGCCAAAGACTATGGCCGCAGCCTGATTCCGCTGACGCGCGAGCTGATCGCCCGCAAGCGGCCGGCGATTGCGGCAGCGGCGTGAATCCTGGGAGACGGCCGGTTGTATTGAACCAGTTGGGCGACGAAGCCCGCGCGCTGATTGCCGCTTCGGCAATGCCGGTCGAGCTGATCAACGCACCCGGTGCCCTGGCCTGGACTCGGGCGGGAGAGGCCGAGGTGCTGTTCACGGCACCGCGCCATGGCTGGAAGAATGCGCCAGAGCAGGCACCCGCCGGCTGGCCTGGCCGGCTGCAGTGGGCGCATCTGGCCTCAGCGGGCATTGACTATTTTCCGTCCTGGCTGTTCGAGGTACCGCAGGTCACCTGCTCGCGCGGCGTGGCGGCGGTGCCCATTGCCGAATACGTTCTGGGCGCCTTGCTCGACCATCAGAAGTCGTGGACCGGGCTGGGCGTGTCGAGCGCCGCTGAATGGCGTCAGACCTTTGAACGGGTCGACCGCCAGCCCCTGGGTTTGCTGCACGGGCAGACGCTGGGGCTGGTCGGCTATGGCGCCATCGGGCAGGCGATTGCCCGGCGGGCGCTGGCCTTTGGCATGCAGGTCACGGCCTTGCGGCGCAGCGCTGCCAGCCTCAAAGAAGACGGGGTGCGCGTGGCGGCGTCCTTGCCCGAACTGCTGGCCGAGTCGCATCACGTGGTGCTCGCGCTGCCGCTGACGCCGCAGACGCGCCATCTCATCAACGCCGAAACCCTGGCGCACGCCCGGCCGGGGCTGCATCTGGTGAACATTGCGCGCGGGCCGCTCATCGACCAGTCGGCGCTGCTGCAGGCGCTGGATGGCGGGCGCCTCTCGCGCGCGACGCTGGACGTCACGGACCCGGAGCCCTTGCACGACGGTCATCCGCTCTACCGCCATCCCCGGGTCCGGCTGACGCCGCATATTTCGTGGTCGGCGGGAGAGACTGCCGAGCTTACGGCGGGAAAGTTCGTGGACAACCTGGCGCGCTACATCGGAGGGCAGCCGCTGGAGGACAGGGTGGACCTGTCGCGCGGCTACTGAGGCAAGTTGCCTGCCTCGGCAGTGTCGACAAAAAACGCATATGGATGCGCGAAAGGTTTCGTTGCCGCAGGGCGGGGCGGGTGATGCAATGGAGTCGTCCTATTCACCACGCCTGATTCACACACCATGCAAAGACGTCAATTTCACAGCCTTTTGTCCGCCTCCGTCGCCGCGACTTTTCTGTCGCCGGCACTCACCCATGCCCAGACTCGACCACTGCTGCGCGCGGGTGATCAAAAAGGCGGGCTGCACGCTTTGCTGGAGTCTGCTGGCGAGCTGAAAAACCTGTCCTACGACATCAAGTGGGCGGAGTTCCCGGCCGCCGCGCCGCTGGCCGAGGCGTTGAATGCCGACGCGATCGACTTCGGCACGATTGGCGACGCGCCGCTGCTGTTCTCGCTGGCCGCCGGCAGCCGCGTCAAGGCGTTTGCCGCCAACCGCTCGGATACCTATGGCACGGCCATCCTGGTGGCGCCCGACTCGCCCCTCAAGGATGCCGCCAGTCTCAAGGGCAAGCGCATTGCCACCAACCGCGGCTCCATCGGCCACTTTGTCACGCTCAAGGCGCTGGCGTCGGTGGGCCTGACCGCCGCCGATGTGCAGCTGCGCTTCATCCCGCCGGCCGAATCCAAGCTGGCCCTGACGCAGGGCTCGGTCGATGCCTGGGCCACCTGGGAACCCTACACGGCGCTGGCAGAAACCAGCGGCCATGCCCGGGTGCTGGTCAGCGGCCGGGGACTGTGGAGCGGCCTGGGCTTTCTGGCAGCCACGGAATCGGCCCTGCGCGACAAGCGCGCCCTGCTGCAGGACTTCAAGACCCGCGTGGCGCGGGCGCAGCTGTGGTCCTATCAGCACCCCAAGGAGTTTGGCCTGGCGCTGGCCCGCATCATCGGCATTCCGGCCGAAGCAGCGCAACTGCAGTTCGAACGCCGCGCCACGCGCTGGCAGGACATCGACAACCAGGTCATCGCCGATCAGCAGCGCACTGCCGACTTCTATTTGAGCGCCGGCCTGCTCAAGCAGCGGCTGGATGTACGAGGCACGTTTGACACCGGTTTTGCCGTTGCGGCCTGAAGAAGCTGAGGTCGTCTTATGGAATCCAAAGGAGTTGACATGCAGGAGCATCAGGGAAAGTTCGGGCGGCGTAGCTTTATCAAGGGCGTGTTGACCACTGGAATGGGTTCTGCGCTGACGGGCTTTCCGGGCGCTGGACAAGCCGCTACCGCCGCCGACTTGTCGAAAGTCACGCTGCGCATCGGCACCTACAAGGGCAACTGGCGCGCCCTGCTGACGGCGGCCAGGCTCACGGACACGCCCTACAAGATCGAGTGGCGCGAACTCAACAACGGGGTGCTACACATCGAGGCGATCAACGGCGATGCGCTGGACCTGGGCTCGGGCAGCGAGATTCCGGCCCTGTTTGCCGCGCGGCAAAAAGCCAATGTGCGCTTCATCGCCGTGGTGCGCGAAGACCTGAACAACCAGGTGACGCTGGCACGCAAGGACACCGCCATCCGCAGCATTGCCGATCTGAAGGGCAAGCGCGTGGGTTACGTGCGCGCCACCACGGCGCATTACTTTCTGAGCAAACAACTGGCCGAAGCGGGCCTGAGCTTCGCGGACATCACGCCGATCAACCTCACGCCCGCTGATGGCCTCTCGGCCTTTGACCGCGGCGACCTGGATGCCTGGTCGATCTACGGCTACAGCGGCCAGCTCGCCCGCATCAAATACGGGGCGCGCATCCTGAAGACCGGCAATGGCTACCTGTCGGGCAACTTCCCCATCTATGCCAACCCGAAGTCCATCACCGACCCGCTCAAGCAGGCGGCGATTGCGGACTACCTGCAGCGCCTGCGCGCGGGCTACCAGTGGGCCAACGCAAACTACCTGGCCTATGCACGGGCCCAGTCGGACGAGACACGCGTACCTATGGGTGACCTGATCGAGCTGTGGAACAACCGCAGTACGGACTACGACCTGCGTGCGGTGGACGACAAAGTGGTACGCGGCCATCAGGAAGTCGCTGATCTTTTCCTGAAACTGGGCGTGCTCGATGGCCCTGCGCAAGTGGCCTCTTTGTGGGACCGCAGCTTTGACAAGGCACTGCGCCGCTCATGACCAAAAGACAACTCAAACTCGGCGCCTACTTCACCGGCTCCGGCGTGCAGGGCGACAGCTGGCGCCACCCGGCTGCGCACACCGACGCCTACCGCAACTTCGAGCGCTACAAGACTTATGCCCAGACGCTGGAGCGGGCCTGCTTTCATGCGCTGTTCTTCTATGACAACGTGTTTTCCGCCAGCGACGCACAGACCGTCGCCACCAGCCCGCAGGCACCGCGCTGGGACCCGCTGGTGCTGTTGTCGGGGCTGGCGCTGGTGACCGAGCGCATCGGCCTCGTCGCCACTGTCAGCACCAGCTACAGCGAGCCCTACAACGTGGCGCGCCACTTTGCCTCGCTCGACCACCTGAGTGGCGGGCGCGTGGGCTGGAACGTGGTCACGTCCACCGCCGGGGGTGAAAACTTCAACCTCGATGCACACCGCGATCATGCCGATCGCTATGAGCGGGCGCACGAGTTCGTGGATGTGGTCACCGGCCTGTGGGACAGCTGGGCCGACGATGCTTTTCTGGAGAACAAGGCCACCGGCCAGTGGGCCGACCCGGCCAAGGTGCATGTGCTCAACCATGCTGGCAAGCATTTCCGCGTCAAGGGTCCGCTGAACGCGCCGCGCCCCCTCCAGGGCTGGCCGGTGCTGGCGCAGGCCGGTTCGTCCGAGTCCGGCAAGGGGCTGGCGGCGCGCATCGGCGAGCTGCTCTACACCGCCGCGCAGGACATCGACGAGGCACGCGTCTTTTATGCCGATGTGAAGGCGCGCGCGGCGCGGCATGGACGCTTGTCCGAGCACATCTCCATCCTGCCCGGGGTGATGCCGGTGATCGGTCGCACACAGGCAGAGGCCGAGGACAAGTACGCTGAACTTCTGGCCACGCGTGACCAGGAAGTCGTGCTGCGCGCCCTGTCAGGCTATGCCAGCCTGGGCGTGGACCTGGCGGGCCTGGCGCCGGGTGACCGGGTGCCGCTGCCCGCGCACATTCCCGAGACCAATTCGCACAAAAGCCGCCAGAAGCTGCTGGTGGACTGGATTCGCCGCGAACAGCCCACGGTGCGCGAACTCACGACGAAGTGGAGCGCCGGCGGCCACCGCATGCTGGTGGGCACGCCGCAGAGCATTGCGGACGACTTTGAACACTGGTTCAGCACCGGCGCCTGCGATGGCTTCAATGTGATGTTCAGCAGCACGCCGGACGGGCTAGACGATTTTGTGGAAGGGGTGGTGCCCGAGCTGCAGCGGCGCGGCCTGTTTCGCGACCATTACGAAGGCCGCACGCTGCGGGAGAACTTGGGGCTGCCGTGGGTGGAGAACCAGTTTTTTGGCGCAGCGCAGGCGCGCGTGGGAGAGCGTTGAGAGGCCCCTGACGCAGCTAGCTGGGGCGTTACTGGAAAAATGTCTTGTAACTTGCCCGCTAAAAATTAGGGCGTGAGTCGAAAGCGCGGGATTATTTATGGCAGGGACGCAAACGGAGGGCGGCGGGAGCAAACTTTAGTCGATGGTGCGGCGAGCGGCTACCCAAGCCTGGAATTCAGTGTCTTCGAAGCGGTAAACGCCGTGGTCAACCCGGGCCAGCAACTGTAGTTTGGGGCTCGTCAACCGGCGCAAGGAGCCTCTGGGAATGGTCGCGGTCACGTCTTCCACATCCAGCAGTTCCTTCATCTGCTTGAGTGTCGCAGCGCCAAAAAGGTCTTGTACGCCGCGAGCCGCGAGCAGCAATACGGCGCGGTCGGGGCGGTAGAGCTCCTTCCAGGTCCTGGCATAGCCGGTGTCGTCGTGAACCCGGGCCTGTGTGTACCGCAGCGCCTCTGCCGAACCTTGCTGCTGATACATCAGGTAGCGTTCAATATACCAACGGAAGAACTCGGGTGTTTCCTTTAGGGCCGCAAACGCCTGCAGCGCCTCGCCAAGGTCAAGGGGCTGCTTTGCGGCTGTGGCAAGCTGGGCCACCATGGCTTCAACGAATTCGGTGCCGAGAAGCGGAAATGGCTCCACCGGCGCCCAGTTGTAAAACGGGGCCGCAGACCTGGAAAACATTTGGCGCAAGGCCGCCTCAGACGAGCCGGCAAACAGCACCTTGATGCCGGCCTTGCGAATGTCCAGCCCCGCGCGCAAGGAGTGCGCAACGGCCGTATGTTCAGGTGCTGCCAGCACCTGGGCTTCATCGATGACCAGCAGCAACTTCCTCTTGGACTTGTCTGCGGCCTGGAGCGCGGCCTGGATGGCAGGGACCGCCAGCTTTTCCTTCTCGGCCAGGTCCACTTCCACGGAACCTTCCATGCCCAGGGGCAGTTTGCCACCGGCCTTGAGCTTGCGAATCGGGCTGCTGAGATCCTCCCAGAACTTGTCCAGGCCCTTGGCTTGCGTGGCTTGCAAAATGGCGGTGGCCAGCGCCTGCCCCGGGTGGAGCGTGTCGTCCCACAGGTTGGTGTAAGCGGCCAGGTAGCCATCCTGGAGGGCTGCGGGCAGCAAGTCGTGTTTGAGGAATTCGGTTTTCCCCATGCGGCGACGGGCAAAGAGGCCCCGTGCGGAGGTCAGCCCGACATCGAAGCTTTGCAGATAGGCCTGTGCCAAGGCGGGGCGGGCAAAGTGCCAAGGGTCAGTGAAGCTGCTCATTGTTCAAACTTTACCAGTAGTTTGTAAATTTCCGATGCTGTGGAAATTTATGGAAATTTCTCCAAATGAGGGGACTTCCAGGCGCTGAAGGCCTTGCCGCGAGCCGGTCAGCGACGGCCGGCAGCTCGGTTTGTCCTGCAATGCTGTAGTTGGGTGTGCTGGGCGCCGGGCCCGTGGGCGTGCTGCTGCGGCTACGCAGCACGAAAAGCTGAGCAAGCGCCGGCTCGTCCATCGACGCGACTGTATTTTCACCGCTTAAGTTCAGTGCCTTGACGGGTGAAGTCAGGGGCAACTCGACAAAACAGGCGGCGCCACCCAAGTAAAATCATCGAGCTGAACACGCAAGTGAAAATTATCGACGGCAAAAGTGAATGCCGAGAGCTTGCGACAGGCTCGCCCAACCAAGGATACCCAATGATCGAGCAAATTTCACTGACCACCTCATCCTCAGCAGCCCTGAATGATTGCGATGTGTTGGTGATTGGTGGTGGGCCGGCAGGTTCCACGGCAGGGGCGCTGCTGGCGCAACGAGGGTACAAGGTTGTTGTCCTTGAAAAGGCACATCATCCGCGCTTTCACATTGGCGAATCTTTGCTGCCTGCCAATTTGCCGCTATTTGAAAAACTCGGTGTGGCTGATGCCATCAAGGCCATCGGCATGGAGAAATGGGGTGCCGAATTTGTCTCGCCCTGGCATGACAGCAAAAGCCAGACCTTCAGGTTTTGCGATGCCTGGGATAAATCCATGCCATTTTCCTACCAGGTACGGCGCTCCGAGCTGGACGAAATCCTGATTCGCAATGCAGCAAAGTTGGGCGCTGAAGTCATTGAGGGCTGCAGGGTCAAAGGCGTGGCTTTTGCGCCCGACCACAGCGGCGCTACCGTTCATGCGCAGCACGAAGACGGCCGCACCCAGGACTGGCACGCCCGCTTTGTGGTGGACGCTTCGGGCCGCGACACGGTGCTGGGCAAGCAATTGGATATCAAGCGGCGCAACACTAGACACAACAGCTCGGCGCTTTACGCCCACTTCACCGGTGTTATCCGGCATGCGGGACAAGATGAAGGCAATATCACGATTTTCTGGTTTGAGCACGGCTGGTTCTGGCTTATTCCGCTGGCTGACGGCACCACCAGCATCGGTGCAGTCGTCTGGCCGCATTATCTGAAGAGCCGAAGCAAACCAGTCCGAGACTTCTTTCTTGACACGATTGCCATGTGCCCGGCATTGGCCGAGAGGCTTGCCCAGGCAACGCTGTCGTCCGAGGTGGAGGCAACCGCGAATTTTGCGTATGCCTGCAACCGCACGCATGGCCCCAACTACCTGCTCATTGGCGACGCCTTCGGCTTCATCGACCCGGTATTTTCGTCGGGCGTCATGCTGGCCATGCAGGGCGGCTTTGTCGGCGCCGAGACGGTGGACACCTGCTTGCGCGAGCCGGCCAAAGCCGCCACGGCACTGGCGCATTTTGACCAGCAGGTGCGGCTCGGCCCCAAAGAGTTCTCGTGGTTTATTTATCGGGTGACCAACCCGGCCATGCGCGACATGTTCATGGATCCTAGCAATGTGTGGCGCGTGAAGGAGGCGCTGCTGTCCATGCTGGCTGGCGATATCTTTGGAAAAACACCGATTTGGCGCTCTATCGCAGCGCTCAAGGGTATTTTCTACATTGCTTCAGTCTGGAATTTCAAACGGTCCTGGCAGGCCATGCGCTTGCGCAAGGCCAACATTCGCATCGTTGAAGATGCCAAGTCGGCGGCAATCTAACAGGCCACACACCGACCTAATGGTAAACAAGGTAAATATCGTCCTGAACAAGCTCCTTAGGCTACATACCGTTGGCCGAACCCTGCATGAAACCATCAGGCTGCTCTTGGGCTTGGTTCTGCTCGGGCTGCTTAGCTTCGCCTTCTCGCTGATGGCTCTTCCGATGTATGCCTTTCTCCCGCGGGTACACAGCAAGCGGATAGGCCGCAAGCTCATTGCCACGCTGTTCCGGCTTTATTTGCGCTTGCTTGTTTTGATGGGAGCCTGTCGCTTCGACCTCACTGAGCTTGATGCGCTGCGTGCCGGCCCGGCCATGATCATCGCGCCCAACCATCCGTCATTGCTTGATGCCGTCATGATTTTGTCCCGGCTACCCAATGCGGCCTGCATCATGAAGGCCGACATCGTGAACAATGTCTTCTTCGGCGCGGGTGCCCGGCTGGCTGCTTACATCCGCAACACGCCGCTACGCACCATGGTTCAGTTGGCCGTTGCCGATTTGCGCCAGGGTAGCCATTTGCTGCTGTTTCCCGAGGGGACTCGCACCATGCGGTTTCCTGTCGGCCCGATGCAGGGCACGACCGGCCTGATCGCCAAACATGCCGGTGTGCCGGTACAGACGGTCTTTATTGAAACCGATTCGGGTTTTCTCGGCAAAGGCTGGTCGCTGCTGTGGACTCCTAAAATGCCGATTACCTACCGAATCCGTCTTGGCAAACGCTTTGACCCGCCTTCGCATACCGCGCACTTTGCCAGCGAGCTTGAGCAATACTTCCAGTCAGCGCTGGCACACGCCCAGCTACCCGAGTTTCCCGTTTCAGCGCCTCCTGCCTGATCAATGCCCGTAGTCTTTTTATTGCTGCTCAAGTTATATGCCGATGAACGCTTTCTCGACCGGTGCGTCCTGCACGCATCTTGTACTAATTCCCAGCTACAACCCCGGCCCCAAGGTGTTCGAAACTGTGCGTGCGGCCCGTGCGCAGTGGACGCCGGTCTGGGTGGTGGTGGACGGCAGCACCGATGGCAG
Source organism: uncultured beta proteobacterium (assembly GCA_963793855.1). GTDB lineage: Bacteria > Pseudomonadota > Gammaproteobacteria > Burkholderiales > Burkholderiaceae_C > Polaromonas. The sequence goes on along the minus strand of CAWCBL010000001.1, from coordinate 788,447 downwards.
CGCCGAGGGCTTGCAGGCCATGGCTGCGCAGGATGAAGGTTTGCGTGTGCTCGTTCTTCCGCGCAACGTCGGCAAAGGTGCTGCCGTGCTGCATGGGCTGGATCTGGCTGCGGCGCAAGGCTTCACGCATGTGCTGACCATGGATTCCGATGGCCAGCACCCGGCTCAACTGATTCCTGACTTCATGGCCGCGTCAAGCGCGCAGCCCGCTGCCATGGTGCTGGGCGTGCCGGTGTTCGCTGCCGACGCACCCCGCCTGCGCGTGAACGGCCGCAAGGTGTCCAACTGGTGGGCCAATCTCGAAACGCTCTGGGCAGGTATTGGCGATTCTCTGTTCGGTTTTCGCGTCTACCCGATCGAGCCGCTGCGCAGCGTCATGCGCGGCCAGCGCTGGATGCGTCGTTTCGATTTCGACCCCGAAGCCGTGGTGCGCATGTGCTGGCGCGGCGTCAAGCCCGTCAACCTGCCTGCGACCGTGCGCTACTTTCGTGCCGACGAAGGCGGTGTCTCGCATTTCAACTACCTGCGCGACAACCTCCTGCTCACCTGGATGCACAGCCGGCTTTTCGTGGGGTTCTTGCTGCGCTTACCCGTTTTGATGATGAGGCGCGTGCTGGGGCAGCTTTGAGTTCGACGGGACAGGAATCCCGATGTACGGCAGCCAGCGGCGCAGCAGTGGACTGGTAATAACCGTGCTGAAAATCGCCATGACGACCAATATGGTGAACATCTGCTGCGAAATGACGCCCAGGTCATAGCCGACATTGATCACGATCAGTTCCATCAAGGCCCGCGTGTTCATCATGATGCCCAGAATCTTGCTTTCCATGTGGCTTAAACCGGTCGCCCGCGCCGCAATGTAAGAACCGCCGAATTTCCCCAGCGTGGCGAGAAGCACGATCAATGCGCACCAGCCCCATGCGGCGGGGCTATCGAGGCTGCCGATATTGGTGCGCAGGCCGGTGTAAGTAAAGAAGATGGGCAGAAAAAATACCATGACGAAAGGACTGATGCGAGCGCGCCAGCTTTTCACGAAAGCATGTTCATCATGCAGTAACACGCCCATCGTGAAACCCCCAAAAATGGCAAAGATACCAAGCTGGTAAGTTGTCATGGCAGACAGAAAAATTGCCGCCAGCACGCAGCCCAGCAGGTTATTGGAAAGCTCGCCGCTTCGGGCATCGCAGCGATGCAGGATGCGTTTCATTACGGGGCGTACGCCATACCAGCTCACCGCAAAAAACACGCCCACCAGTACCACTTTCATTGCAAAACTGGCGCCATTGAAATCCGACAAGGTGAGCGTTGTGATCAATGCAAGCAATAACCAGCCGACGACGTCATTGATTGCAGCTGCGCTGATGGCGATCACGCCAATCGGCGTGCGAGTCATGTTGAACTCCATCATGATGCGTCCGAGTATCGGCAAGGCGGTAATCGAAAACGCGGTGGCAATGAATAGCGCCGATGCCTGTGGGTGGGCACCAGGCGAGAGAACGGGGGCGCTGACCTCGCCGATGGTGTAGCCCAGCGCAAATGGCGCAATCAGGCTGGCAACTGCGATCCATAACATCGCCTTGCGGTTGCGCTTCTCGTTGAGATGGGAGAAGTCGAATTCCAGCCCAATCTGAAACATCAGCAGCACCAGTCCGATCTGCGACAGCATCTGCATGGGCTCGGCTCTGCCGGAGTGGAATACATACTGAAAGGTATCTGGAGCGATTAGTCCGAACAGGGAGGGCCCCAGCAATATGCCCACAATGATTTCACCCACAGCGGCGGATTGCCCGATGCGAATCGCGATTTCGCCGCCAATGCGGGCGGCGAGCACAATCACGGTGAGCTGCAGCAGCGTAAAAAATAACAGTGTTTCGGTTTGATGGGCGGCGATGTTGGCGGCATTCGTCATGGGTTTGCAGTGCAATCAGTCGGGCTGAACGGGGCCGGATTTGACAGCGTGGTACTCCGAAAACACGCCAATCTCAAGGTGTCGCGCCACTTGCATCAGCCCCGCACCGCTGAGGGTGACCATGACTTGTGCGGGAGGAACGCAGGCTTCTATGCTGTCCCAGTAGTAGCGCCAGATCGTCGCCGTGTCTTTTTGCCGGGAGATGAGCCTTGTCAGCAGCGGTATGACCCCACGCATGTAGCTTTTGAGAAGCCATCGCCCAAGGCGGCTTTGCGCCTGGGTAATCTCAAGTATGCATAGACGTCCACCTGGCTTCAAAACCCGTTCGAACTCTGCAAACGCCACGCCCAGGTCGCTAATGTGACGCAGCGCGTAGCCCATGCTCAAAAAATCAAAATGATTGTCGGGAAAGGGCAATGACTCGGCCCGACCCTCCTTCAGCACCATGGTCTTGGGCAGCTTGCTGGCAGCCATCATGCCCGGGCTGGGGTCAATGCCCGTGACCAGGGAAGGATCGCCTGCCAGAGTGCAGGCTTGCGCTGCGACCAGTCCGGTTCCCACGCCGACATCGAGTACTTTCATGCCGGCTTTCATGCCGCCGCGAATGAGCGCCTGACGCCGGTAGCGCGAACCGGTTCCCCATGCCAGCATGGCTTCAATACGGTCGTAATCTACGGCGGTATTGTCGAAAATCATCCGTAGATAGGCTTGCCTTTCCTGCTCGGTCTGGTAGTAGTCAGTCAGCGGGACGTGTGGTGCATGCACCAGAGGGGTTGCAGGAGTGTTCATGTTAGATCATGCCACCATTGATGGAAATGACCTGGCCGCTGATGTAGGCCGCGTGCTCGGATGCCAGAAAACTGACAAGATCGGCGACTTCGCCGGGCTGGCCTGCACGCTTCATTGGAACCAGCCGGGCGATGGTCGGCGCATCAAAAGTGTCCTGGCTCATGGGCGTGGCGATGATGCCGGGTGCCACGGCATTGACGGTGATGCCGCGGCTGGCCACCTCGAGTGAGAGCGATTTGGTGGCGGAGTGCAGCGCGCCCTTGGCGGCCGAGTAGTTGACCTGACCGCGGTTGCCGGCCACAGCTGCCACCGATGTGATGTTGATGATGCGTCCCCAACGTGTGCGGATCATCGGCATCATCAGCGGCTGGGTAACGTTGAAAAAACCATGCAGTGATACGTCGATCACACTGTGCCATTGCTCGGCCCGCATTCCGGGGAATACCGCGTCGTCATGGATGCCGGCATTGTTGACCAGGATCTGGATGGGGTTTTGCTCCAGCAGCGGGTTGAGTGCGTCCGCCGTCGCCGTTCTGTCCGTCACATCGAACATCAGCACCTGTGCGCTGCCGCCCTGCGCGGTGATCTCATCAGCCAGTGCATGCGCCGCGTCGGCGCCGCGGTGGGCGTGGATGAAAACATGGCAACCGTCAGCTGCCAGGCGCCGACAGACGGCGGAACCGATACCGCCGCTGCCGCCCGTGACCAGTGCGTGTTTCATGGTGTATCTCCTGATTGTGGTGGTGCCTGGGCAATACTTTCCGCATTGACAACCACGGCTGCACGGCCATCAATCAGCAGGCGCCCGGCTGCGTGGAGGCTGAACTGGTAGAGGATATGGTCGCCGCTGCTGCTGATGCACACGGCTTCGATGTCGAGATCGGCATGGATGTCGTCCAGCCGCGGTACATGCATATTTGTGCCGCGCACACTGACCAGGAAGCCTGCAGCCGGGCGTTTGCTGCCGGCAGGGGCCTGCAGTGCACCGTGCACCGCCATGGCCTGCGCCGCATACTCAATGCCGCAGGCAGCGCTGAGCTGATCGCGCGAACGCAGCGGGTTGTCGGGGCTGCGGTGGCTGCTGGCGCGGCAATGGATCCGCTGGCTATCCCAATGCACCACGCTGTCGAGCAGACACATGGTGCCCTGATGCGGAATATGACCGGCAATCCAGGCGTGGTCTAGCATGGGCTTATCTCTACGGCCAGACGCGCGGTATCGAGATAGTCCAGCACCACATGGGCAGTCTCGCGCTTCGCAACAAGGCGCAACAAGGGCAGGCTGCGTGCAGCAGGAATCGCCTTGCGCAAGGCTTCCAGTGCGCTGTCGTCAAGTTGCCCTGCAGCTGCATCGCTAAGACTGACGCTGACTTTTGCCAATGACCGGTCGCTGTGCCGGGGCGCCAGCACCAGGGCAACGCCAAATGCGTCTGGCAGGGGACGGATGCTATGCAGGGGTTCGGGATAAGGCGTGTCGCAGGCCAGCAGCAGGCAAGCTTTGTTGTCAACGACGACCTGGGCCAGCGTCTCCAGCAAACCGGCGCCGAAGCTCGCGTCAAACGCGCACAAGACCGACGATGCAGCCATGGCGCCAGTGGCAATGCTCCAGTAGCCGGCCGCTGCGTTGTGGACGGAATTGTGGAAGCGGGTGGGGGATATCTGGCGATCGTCGGAGGCCAGCATCTGGCAGATTTCATGGCAGTTGTAGCCATCGCTGCTGGATGCGGAAAACACCATCGGCAGTTGGGTCACGTCTACCCCGGCTGCGGCAACCGCTTCCAGGCCGGTGGCCAGGGTCAGTTTGACGATACTGCTGCTGCGCCGGCGTTCTGCCGCGGGCAGGCTTAGCGGCGGCGGCAACAGCGTCGGGCTGAACTGGTAAGGCTGCTGCCCGGCGAGTATGGCCAGGCTGCCTGGCCAGCCGTTCAGGCCAGGTCCTGACAGACCGATGCCCTCGATGTAGGCGGTGAGTGTTTGCATGTTAGTGGAGGCTTCCCTTGCCTCGTCCAAGCACCAAGCTGCAGTTGGTGCCACCAAAGCCGAAGGAGTTGCTGAGCACATACGAAACCGCTTGCTCACGGTTTTCGAGCAGGTAATTGAGGGGCAGCGCGGGGTCAAGATTCTGCGTATTCACGCCACCCGGCATTAGCCCGTGTTGCAGTGCCAGTGCGCAGATCACCGCCTCCAGGCCGCCGGCAGCCCCCAGCGTGTGGCCGGTTGCGCCTTTGGTCGAACTGCAGGGTGTGCTTGACCCGAACAGCGCGGCCACGGCCTTGGCCTCGGACGCGTCGTTGCTTGGCGTTGCAGTGCCATGCAGGTTGATGTAGTCAATATCGGCTGCATTAAGATGCGCCATTTCCAGCGCAGCCTGCATTGCCATGCGGGCGCCCAAGCCCTCAGGGTGGGGCGAGGACATGTGATAGGCGTCGCTGGATTCGCCCACCCCGAGCAGCAACACGGCATCCTCATCCAGCGACCCCGGTACGCGTTCCAGCAGGGCGAATGCCGCCGCCTCGCCGATGGAAATGCCGTCCCGTGCTACGTCGAACGGGCGGCAGGGTTGCGAGGACATCAGGCCAAGGGAGTTGAAGCCATACAAGGTTGTCAGGCACAGCGAATCCACACCGCCCACCACTGCCGCGTCTATCAGTCCTGCGGCCATCATGCGGCGGGCAGAGGCAAATACCTTGGCGCTGGATGAGCACGCTGATGACACCACGGCGGCCGGACCGGTCAAGCCAAAATAATGACGCGTGAAATCGGCGACAGAGAAAGTATTGTGCGTGGTGTTGTAAATGAAATCGGCAGGGAGGGCGCCGCTCACCGGGTCGCGCCTGCGATAGGCAAGCTCCGTTTGCAGGATGCCGGAGGTGCTGGTGCCAATAAATACGCCAACGCGCTGCGCGCCATATTTTCGGGTGGCGGCCGCTACGGCTTCGGAAAAGCCGTCCTGCATCAAGCCCAGCAAGGCTAGCCTGTTATTTCGGCAATCAAAGGCGGCCAGATGCGCGGGGAGTTGCACGGCATCCACCCCCGCAACCTCGCCCACAAAAGTGGGCAAATCCACGGTGTCAAACGCGCAAGGCACCAGGCCGCTGTGGCGCTGGCGCAGTGCGGCAAGGGTCTGCTGAAGGCCGCGACCGATGCTGCTGGTCGCGGTGAAATGGGAAAGCCAGAGCGGGTACAGAGAAAACACCAATCTAAGTAGGGCTGTAATTTAGCAAATTAAGGGAGTCAGCCAGCATCAAATGAGCGGTTGGCGGACTTTAATGGCAACTGTCGTCTGCAGGTGATGTCGCAAGGACAGCCCGGCGGCCAGCCCCCCGAGCGCGACGCCGGCCCACATGTCCACGGCAACATGCTGGCGTGTGGCCAAAGTGGAATAGACGATGCCGATACACCACAGGCCATTGATCGAGAGTATCCACCACGGGCCCCCCAGTCGACGCAGCAAGTGATGTAACCAGATGCCAGAAAAAACGGCTGTGGCCACATGTAGGGAAGGGAAGGCATTGCCCGAGGCGTCCATGTTCTTAAGAAACAGCATGTCCGGATACCGGGCCCAGTCGATATCGGCCGCTGGTGCCATTGTGGGCCAGAAATAAAAAACAATGAGCCCTGCAAGGCAGGTCAGGGCGGCTGCCATCCCGTAGCGATAGAGTTCGCCTCGAGTGGCAAAAAATATGGGGGGTAGTGAGACATAGACCCACAGCGACAAGTAGACGGGCAAGGCCAGCGGTTGAAAGTCGATCAGGCTGTCCAGCAGGGTGGTTGGCATCACCGTGATCGGGTAGGCCGGATTTTTGAGTACGTAGAAATAAGCGCAGAAAAACAGGCTGATGAACAGTGTCGTGCCGATACTCTTCAGGTAGATATGTTGGGGAATGAGCATTGCAGCTTGCCGATACCATGGGTCGGCATCAGCTCGCCGGGCGTTCATGAAAGCGCCTGCCGCAAGGTCACGGGGCGCAATTGTGCGGCCGCAGCCGACTCCAGCAAAGCTGGCAGCACTTCGAGAATGACCGGGATGCCTTCGGCTGTGCGTGCTGCATTGCCATCGTGAAGCAGCAAAATGGCGCCCGCATGCAGGCCCCGCAATAGTTTGTTTTTTACGCATCCAGCGTCGCCGACCCTGGTATCGAAGCCACGAACCGACCAACTTGCAAGGGTGAGCCCGAGTCGATGAAGCACCGGGTCGAGAAAAGGATTGCGCAAGCCGGCAGGGGCGCGAAAGAACAGGGGTCGCTGACCGGAAATTGACGTGAACGTATCCTGGGCGGCCTGCAATTCACGCGTCATGGCGCGCGGGCCCATCAGCGAGAAGTGATGCCAATGATGCTGGCTATGGTTTTCGACGGCATGGCCGCGGCGAACGATCTCCCGGCACAAATCGGGATGCCGGACAGCTTTCTCGCCGATACAAAAAAAGGTGGCCTGAGCCGTATACCGATCTAGGATATCGAGCAGTTGCGGAGTGACCGCTGGGTCGGGGCCGTCATCAATGGTCAGGGCAATTTCATTTCTGGCGGTCGCGGCGGCGGGCAGCCGCGTCCAGTTCGGCCCCAGCCCGTGGCTGCGCGGCCACAGGCCCATGCCGGCTATCAGCAGGTGATTGATAAGGACCGCCCCCAGCACCCAGCGCCATTGCTCCGGTATCGCGATGGCGCTGAGGAATGCCAGCAAATGCAGGGCCACAGAGGCGCGTATGAGCAGCGTAGGCTGCCAGCGTGGCTCACGCATTGGCTTGCCTGGAAAAAATGGCTGAATACATCAGCGCCAGTATGACGCCCGGTGCCACGGTGGCGCCCATGGCCTGCAATATGGAGACATTGGAAAATGCCAGCAGACCAAAACCAGCAACGGTGGTGAGGTTGGCAAACAACATCGAGACCAGCGTACGGGGCGCGATCGGTGTGTGCGGATCAGGCCGGTCAAAGAACAGCGCGTAATTGGAGCCGACAGCGACCACCAGCAAAAAACCGACCAGGTGCAGAATAATCAATTGCTGGCCGAAAACAGCCAATCCCGCCATGACGGTAATGACTGCGGCGAGGAGTGGAACGACGATCCGGACCACACGCATGGGCGAGCGAAAAACCAGTAGCAGCAGTGCAATGATGGCAATCACTCCGCCCAGCGACAGCAGGACGACTTCATGCAGGTAGCCGGAATACAGGCGATCTGATTCGGCTTTCATGTCGACAAACAGAACGTCGGGCAAGCCGCTCGCTTTCAATGCTGCGCGAATACGAGCGGCATTGATATCGGTTCCTTCAGGTGCGGTCAGCGGCAACAAGGCACGCCATTGCTTATCCTGCTGAATGAGCAGGGCGTCTATCGCCATGGCCATGGAGGTCTTCTCGACGTCGGCTGCCTGCAGCAGAGGCTGGCTGCGGGCGGCGGCGACATCCGCCAGAAACGGCGTAAACAGGTTTGCCCGCACCGGCAGGCCCTGAACCGCTTTTGCAAGCTGTGTTTCGAGCTGGGCGGGTGTTGGCAGACTGGCCTGGCGTGCGCGCTGCGTCTCGGTGCTTGGAAGGTAACGGCTAGGGCTCTCGAATCTGGCGAGTTCACCCTGGTCGACATGCATTTGCAGAAGTGTTGAGACTTGCTCGGAAGAGCGCAATACAGCATCCCGGCTGGTGCCGGATACCACCACCAGATAGCGCACATCGGGTGCGCCCATATCGGCGCGCAGGCGCTCATCGAGCGCTACATCGGCCTGCGATACCGGGCTCAAGGACGATATCTTGTCATTCAGCAAACTGGCGCGGTTATTGACCAGGATGATGCATGCCGCCAGCAACAGCACTGCGGCCGGCCAGCGCAGCGCCGCAGCGCGCCCTGCCAGTTGGGCCAGTACGCGGCCAATGGCTGATACATCATGGATTCGAAACTTCGCTGGCAGCAGATGCGGCAGCACGAAACGAGTGACGGCGGCGGCGCTGACCAGCCCGGCAATCGAATACAGGCCGAGTTGTGCCAGACCCGGAAAGCCGGACAACAGCAGCGAAGCAAAGCCGAATATCGACGTCAGAACGCCGAGCCGGATAGTGGGCCAGAAGCGCTTGATCCAGTTTTGCTGGTCTGCGCCATCCTGTTCGGATTGCACGAACAGATAGATGGAATAGTCCACCGCCTCGCCGATCAGCGCGGTGCCAAATCCGAGGGTGATGCCATGCACCGACCCAAAGCCCAGGCTGACGGCGGCGATGCCTGCCAGAACGCCGCTGATGACCGGCAAATAGCCTAAGGCAAGTGCGGTGAAGGATCGATATACCAGCAGCAAAAGCGTCGCAATGAGGACGACGCTGATGATGGAGAGGCGGCTGACCTGACTTTTGATGGTGTCCCGCGAGGTCACCGAAAACACGCCGGGCCCGGTCATCACCAGTTTGGCGGCAGGGCTTGCGGCGGCTGCCGTGTCAAACGCTTGCTGGATGGACGCCATGGCGCGCTGCTGGGCGTCTGTATCGGAGCCTGCGGCGCGCGTTTGTATCAGCATCAGGGCACGCGCGCCGTCGCGTGAGGCCCATGCGCCATCCACCAGATGGGGGCGACTGCCGCTGTTGAACTGGTCAAGCAGTTGCATCATCTCGCCGGTCGGATCGCGTGGCAGCAGGGATTTGACCAGCAGGCCGGCAGGCGAGGCGAGCAGATCGATACTGTCGCTCAGGGCGGCATGCAGGCCTTCTTCCGTGAAGCGCGCGGGTGTGACTGCAGGGCTCAACAGGTAGCGGTTGTTGAACAGGAAAGCGCGGTCACGCTCGGTGTTGACGGGTTCGCCATTGTTGATGGTGACAAAAGCCGGATCGGCGCGCAGGCGCTGGGCGATCTGCCTGGAAATTCCGGCACGGGCGGGCGCATCTTCGCCTTCAATGCCCACCAGAATAAGGCGTGAAGTCAATCCCTCCTTCAACTGATCCATCAGCAATTGCTGTTCGGGTGTGGGGGTGCTCGGCAAAAATGCCGACAGGTCCGTGGTGAAGTGGCTGCGGCTGATGATGACGCTGCACGCCAGCAGGAACGCCAGCCACAGCGCGATAGCGGTCATGCCCCGGCGGCGAATTGGCGTCATCACGGTGTTGCCGATTTTTCGATGGTCATCAGGGAACTGTCACCGTCGGCCTGGGTAATCTCAATGCTGCGGACCTGGTCGCGCACACCGGCGATGCTGATGCGCTTGATGACGGCCAGCATTTTTTCATTCAGCGGCAGCAGTTGCAGCGTCCAGTGGTCGGCTGTACCTTCCAGGCTCAATCGGTAGCTGCGTTCCAATGCCTTGCGGTCGCCAGCCAGGGTGCCGCGAATACTGTCGATGAAGGCGGCCAGTTCCGGGTAAGCCTGTAACTGCAGGCGGTGTTTTTGCTGCCCGCGTTCTATAAACAACTCTCCGCCGTTGATCACCATGGATTCGGGTTTGGGTTTGAGTGTGCGTTTTTCGAGCCCGTCCGGCGCGGTGTAAACAAGCTCCCCCGATGACTCGACGGGTTTGTCGAGCATGGCTATATATTTTTTCTCGACGAAGGTGGTGTGGCCGGACTTGTTTTGCGCCAGCGTATCCATCAGCTGCTGGAGGTCCCAGGCGGCGAAGGCTGACTGCCCCATTGCGGCCAGCAACAAGCCAATCGCCGGGGCTGCCAGGGAGCGCGTCCAGCGGATCGCAAATATCGGGTGGTGAAGGGTGGGCATCATGATGTCAGGTGATTTCTGCGGAGTGTCTTGCTTTTCGCGGCATGGGGGCGCGCCAAAAGTCAAAAAAATTGAACCAGTTGTAGGGGGCGACGTAACAGTATTGCGCCATCAGTGCAGCATAACGGCTCATGGCTGCCTCAACCGCCAGGGTACGACCGCGCGGCGGGAGTGCCGAAAAATCGGCCAGGGTTTCAAAGTGAATGTCGTAACGGTTGCCGCTGCGGTACAAGCCTGTCATGAAGACGACCGGTCGCTTCAGGATGGCGGCCATGCGAAAGGGGCCTAGCGGTAGTTCGGCCGCATCGCCCAGAAACTCAACGGAACGCGTGTCGTCGCTGCCAAGCGAACGGTCGGCCAGCATGCCGACTACGGTGCCCTGGGCCAGCAGCTCATGCACCTGGATCATCGAATCAATGTGACCGAGGGCAATGATGTCCTGCTGCGCATTCGGGTTGATGGCGCACAGTGCCGCATTGATCTTGCGCGCATTTTCTTCGTACATCACCATCGCCACGCGCAGCCCGGGTTGCTTGCGGCCAATGGCCCGCAGCACTTCGAAGCTGCCCATGTGGGCACCGATCAGGAACACGCCCTGGCCATCGGCCACGATCTTGTCGATAAGCGCCTGGTTGTGAACGCGAATATCGAACAGATCGAAGCGGTCGTTGAGCAGATAGACACGGTCGTGGATGGCCGACGCGAAACTCAGGAAATGCCGGAACAGATGTCGCCAGCCAACGGCTGCAGCCGATGGCAGCTTGAGCACGCGGCGCAGATAATTGCGTGACGTGTGGCGGGCGGCGGGTGCAAAGGCCAGAAAGTAGGCCGCAATCCCGTACAGGACGATGCGGCTCGCGCCTCGGCCCAGGCGCAACGAGATCCAGGTCATCACCCGCAGCATGAACATGTTGCTGCGCTCAGGATTTTGTTGCCATTCAGTGCTTCCCATCGCCGGGGTATCGCCTTCCTTTTTCATGGCGGCGGTGCCTGCACCAGCGTGCCCGTGGCCACTTTTCGGCTTCCGCTTGAAATGTCAAAGCGTATGCTGCCCGAGGCCGAGGTGGTGCAGGAAATAGTCAAGGTCTCGCCCGGACTGACCGGACTGAGGAATTTGGCAGAGCTGATCTGGCAGATATTTTTTGCGCCGTCTTCGCCTCTATCGCCGGATGAGGCGGCGTGCATGGCCTGCCGCGCGGTGTGTACCGCGGCGTCGAGCAACAGCACGCCGGGCAAAATTGGACTTCCCGGAAAATGCCCTGCAAAAGCCGGATGGTCCGGTGCAATGAAGAGCGTTGCTTCACTTTGCATGGGCTGCCTTTATACGGTGCTCGCGCGCCAGCGCCTCAAGTGTTTCCCGGGGTAGTTTGCCGGTGCTGTTGCGTGGCAGTGACTCCAGCAGCACCAATGGCCGCGGGATGAAAAGGGCGTCAATACGCTCGCGCAGGCCCGCCAGCAGTGCAGCCGCCGTCATGTGGGGGGCGACTGCAAAGGCCGTCAGGCGCGTCACCGTGACACCATCCTCCTCGTCAGGCATAAAAAACGCACCATCGATCACGCCCGGTACGGCATTGAGCTGATGGTTCAGGTAGCCGAGCGAGCTGCGTTTGCCCGCGATGTTGATCAGATCGGCGGTGCGGCCATGCAGAAGAAAGTGCTCGCCATCCAGCAGTTCCAGTTCGTCTCCCAGGGGAGTGGCTTGCTCAAGGTGACCGCCCGAAGCCCAGACGCGGCCCTGCATGGCACTGAGCATGATTTCCGGAAAAAGCGTCCACTCGGTGGCTTGCGTCGTGCGGCGGTAGGCTATCTGGCCCGTTTCGGTCGAGCCGTAAATCTCAAAAACCGGTGCCTGCAAGCGCACCTCGGCAGCCATTGCCAGCTGGGGCGGTAAGGGCGCGGTCGCCGAAAGAACCAGATCGGGCAAGGGAATGTCCAGGCCCGATGCCAGCAACACCTTCAGGTGCACCGGGGTGGTGACCAGCATACGGGGGCGGGGCGCCGCCGCCAGTGTTGAGCAGATGTCGGCCGGGTAAAACGGATGCGCCACGCACATGGCAGCACCGCTTTGCAGGGCAATCAGCACCGAGGATTCAAAGCCAAACATGTGCTGCGGCGGCACCGTGGCCACGATGCTGTGGCGTTGCCCGTCGAGCAGACCCAGACGGCCCGCTTCAGCGCGCACGCTATGAACCAGTCCGCCCCAGCTCTTGCGGTGCGCCACAGGTGCGCCGGTCGAGCCCGAAGTGAACACGATGGCGGCCGTGCGTGAGCCGGGAATCTCGGGAATGTCCCTGTGGTCAGTTGGCGTGCCAGCCCTGTCCGGGGGGGGCGCCGACAAGGCGTCTAGCCAAGAAAATTGAGGCAGGGCGATGGCTTGCGGCTGGTCCGTCAGGCAAAACACATCGGGTGCAAAGTCCTTGACCTGACGCACCATCTCCGGCGTGAGCGTGGGTGGCAGCAGGCTGATCTTGTCGGCCAGCAGGGCCGCGGCCATGCCGACGGCAAACCTGTAACGGTCACTGCAGACATTGAGCACATGCTTGCCCGCTGGCAAAGCGGCAGCAAGTTGCCAGACGTCCGCCAGAAAATGCGCCGCGGTAATGGGCTGGTCAGGGCCGTAGGCGATGACGTCGTGAGCATGCGCATGGGTGATGAGCGGAAAGGTGATCATGGATGGCTGCGAGGCTGCGCAGAGCCCTCTGTGGAAGCCTTTCGGTAGGCTTGAATGGACTCCAGCGGCCCGGCCCGCTCGGCCGCCGGGAGCAGGTAGCAACGCGTAGCATATTCACCCACGAACATCAGTACCAGCAAGGGAATACCCAGGAGATAGGCAAACGCCGACCAGACGTTAACGGGGGCCAGCCAGAACAGCAGCAGGGACATGCCTGCAATACCGCCAAAATACAGGGTCCAGGCCCAGGTGGCAGATCGTGTGTAACGGATGAGCGCGGTCGACATGCCGCCATGCACGATATGGGCAAAGCGCGAAATCATCGGGGTTTCGCCCTGGCGCAAGCTCAGGCCGAAAGTGGCGCAGAGCATTAAATAGGTGCCGGCATGCTCCAGCAGGAAAACCCAGTTGTAATGGGCAATCAGCCGGTCCTTGCTGCCGTAGAGCAGGGTACAGACCACCAGCCAGAGGGCCAGCATGAGCGCGCGCCGGACCGAGCGCCAGGCCAGCAGGAATGACAGCACCAGCATGGGCATCACGGCGACCAGGGCACCCAGGAGCTCATGCGTTGTCGACGTGGCGGTGAGATGGGAAAGCACCGCGTAGCCAACGGCCAGAAGGCCGATAAATCCCCAACGACAGGCTTGGACCAACCGCGTCGTCAGCTGGCTTGTCACTTGGTGCGTTGCGCCGCGATATGGTCGCTCAGGCTGCGCAGCGAATGAAAAATGGCGTGGTTGTCATCATGGTCTGCGCGCAGCTGCAGGCCGTAGCGTTTGGAGACCACGAGCGCAATTTCAAGAATATCGATGGAGTCAAGGCCCAGTCCGTCGCCATACAGCGGCTCGTCCGCCTGCACGTCGGCGGCAGCAACTTCCAGGTTCAGGGCGCTCACCACCAGTTCGGCAACTTCAAGCAGCAGGGCCGCATCAGCCGGTGTGGACAAAGCTTGGAGGGTCAGTTCGGACATAGAAGAGGATTGCTCAATAGGGGGTAAATGGCAGATTGCCCAACTCCAGCGCAGGTGCGCCAAGGCTTTTTATTTTAGCCGAGGCGTTTGCAAAACGGAGCTTGTAGGGAGGCGGCTGAACCGCCAACGCCGGCTTAGACAGGGGCGTCTGGGGTGCTGGTGTCGCGCGCAACCGGCGGCTTGATTCTTTTGGCCTTGAGCGTGGGTTTTTCGCTCACGGCGGAGGCGATTTTCTCGCTGCCTTCGGTGCTTTCGTCGGCGCTGGCTTCAGTTCGTGAATCCTGCAGGGCCTGGCGTACTGTGGCCTTGTCGCCCGCGCCGGCAAACTTGCTGTATTTGCCCAGCGTTGCCACCAGTTGGCCGTAGATGCGCGGGTTGCCGGCCACGCATTCGCTGTGGTCGATAAAGTCGGCTTCACCGGTGAAATTGCCAATCAGGCCGCCCGCTTCCGTGATCAGCAGCGAGCCAGCCGCCACGTCCCAGGGCTGCAGGCCCGTTTCAAAAAAGCCGTCGGAAAAACCCGCCGCTACATGGGCCAGGTCGAGCGCTGCCGCGCCGGGACGGCGCACGCCCGCGCACTGGCTCATGACTTCGCCCAGCATGTTGAGGTAGGGCTTGAGCTTGTCACCGGGGCGGTAAGGAAAACCGGTCGAAATCAGGCATTCCTGCAAACGGGTGCGCTTGCCTACGCGGATACGGCGGTCGTTGACGTAGGAGCCGCGGCCTTTGCTGGCGCTGTAAATGTCGTTGCGGGTCGGGTCGTACACCACGGCCTGCTCGATTTTTCCGCGCACGGAAAGTGCAATGCTGACGCAGTAAAACGGAAAACCGTGGATGAAGTTGGTGGTGCCGTCCAGCGGATCGATGATCCACACGAATTCGGAGTCTTTGGCCCCATGCTCGCTGCCTGATTCTTCAGCCAGGATGCCGTGGCCAGGGTAAGCGGTGAGCAGGGTTTCGATGATCGCGGCTTCAGCGGCCTGATCGACTTCGGTGACGAAATCATTGGTCTGCTTGAGGGAAACGCGAACCGCTTCGACATCAAGTGCGGCGCGGTTGATGAGGGCGCCGGCGGCGCGCGCAGCCTTGACGGCCACGTTAAGCATGGGGTGTAGATTGCTGGACATAGAGGGTATGAAAGAGCGGGCAGGAGCTGCAGGCCGGTAACCGGAGGCAGGCGACAATAACGCATTTTACCGGCTTCCCTCCAGACGTGCCTGAAAATGCCCTGAAACTTCTGGCCCGGGTGCAGTCTGAATCCCACTTTACCCATGAAAACCCGTTTTATCCTGATCAATACCAGCCATGCCGGCAACGTGGGTGCTACGGCCCGCGCCATGAAAGTCATGGGCTTTAACGATCTGGTGCTGGTCGCACCGCGCTGGGCCAACGTGCTCAATCGCGAAGAAACCATACAGCGGGCCAGTGGCGCGCTTGACGTGCTGAAGAATGCCCGCATCGTCGCCACGCTGGATGAGGCGCTTGATGGCATGGTGCACCTGTGTGCCACTGCCATGACGCCGCGCGACTTCGGCCCGCCCACCCGGGCGCCGCGTGTGCATTTCGCCGAACTGCTCGGGCAAACTGAGGCGCTATCAAATCAGGAGCGTATTCCGCCCGTTAATGAAGGGATAAGGCCGGATTCCGTTGCGTTTTTGTTCGGTTCCGAACGTTTTGGCATGCAGAACGAGGATGTCTATCGCTGCCATGTTGCCTTGAGCATTCCGACCGATCCGAAGTTTGGCTCGCTCAACCTGGGCGCAGCCGTGCAGTTGATCGCCTACGACTGGCGCGAGGCGCTCGGTGGCTTCCCCGTGCAGTCGGCTACCGCCGAGCCCACGCTGGCCGATGCGGCTGCCGTGAGCGGCATGCTTAAGCACTGGGAAGAGGCGCTGACCGACATCGGCTTTCTGGACCCGGCCGCGCCCAAAAAGCTCATGCCGCGCCTGAACCAGCTGTTTAACCGGGCGCAGCTCAGTCCTGAAGAGATCCACATCCTGCGCGGCGTGGCCAAAGCCATGATGCGAAACGCGCCGGAAAAAACTTTGCCTGCTCCGGACAAGGCACCAGCGCCAGCGGATACGCCAGTCAACCCCTAAACTCCCTGTATGTTTTCCAGACTCCGCTCCGATATCCAGTGCATTCTTGAACGCGACCCGGCTGCCCGCACGGCTTGGGAAGTGCTGACCTGCTACCCCGGCCTGCATGCGGTGATCCTGCATCGCCGCGCGCACTGGTGCTGGAATCACGGGTTCAAATGGCTGGGCCGGTTTATTTCCCATCTTTCGCGCGGCTGCACCGGGATTGAAATTCATCCCGGCGCCAAGATCGGCGAGCGCGTTTTTTTTGACCATGCCATGGGCGTAGTCGTCGGTGAAACAGCCGAAATTGGCGACGGCTGCACGATTTACCAGGGCGTGACCCTGGGTGGCACCGCCCTTTACAAAGGCACCAAGCGCCACCCGACGCTGGGTAAAAATGTGGTGGTGGGTGCGGGTGCCCAGGTGCTGGGCGGCTTCACGGTAGGCGACGGCGCAAGAATTGGCTCCAACGCCGTGGTCGTCAAGCCGGTGCCCGCGGGTGCTACCGCCGTGGGCAACCCGGCGCGCGTGATTCAGGCCGACGCTGACGTGAAACGCGAGCAGGCCGCCAGCCAGATGGGTTTTTCAGCTTATGGCGTCACGCAAAATGACGATCCGCTGTCGCAAGCCCTGCGCGGACTGATCGACAACGCGTCTGGCCAGGAACACCAGATCTCTTTGCTCTGGCAGGCGATCGAAAAGCTCTCCAGCCTTCAAACCGCCAGGATACCAGAATTGCGTTCCCAGGGATGCCGCGTTTCAGGAAAACTTTGAAGCGGACAAGCTCAATCAGCTGGTCGGTAAGTAGATCATTGATAAGCGGTGGGTCGAGTTGCTATTGTTTCAATAGCTTCTCGCGCCCGCCTGGCGTGCAGCCAGGCTGTATTTCACTCTGACTTTTCAGCGCGAATCGCGTTCTTGGGCCGGAAGGCCTTGCACACGGCCGGATCAGCTTCAGGTAGGGTCCGCCAATCAGGTCAATGCAGTAAGGCACGGCAGCAAAGATGCCGGGCACAATGGATTCACCGGCTTCATTCTTCAAGCCTTCCAGCGTTTCGGCAATCGCCTTGGGCTGGCCGGGCAGGTTGAGGATCAGGCTCTGCTCGCGGATCACGGCCACCTGGCGCGACAAAATGGCGGTGGGCACGAACCTGAGGCTGATCTGCCGCATCTGTTCGCCAAAACCCGGCATTTCCTTGTGCGCCACGGCCAGTGTGGCTTCGGGCGTCACATCGCGCCGCGCGGGGCCGGTGCCGCCGGTAGTCAGCACCAGCGAGCAGCCGGCGTCCACCAGTTCAATCAAGGTGCTGCTGATGCGCGCCTGCTCGTCGGGTATCAGGCGCTCCTCAAACGTGATCGGGTTGCGCAGGGCGCGGGTGAGCCAGTCTTTCAGGGCCGGCAAACCCTTGTCAACATACACCCCGGCGGAGGCGCGGTCGCTGACCGACACGATGCCGATCTTGACCGGGTCAAGAATCCCGCTCATGCCTCGGGTTCCTGGGCCATGGCCTGCCTCACCATCTGGAAAATTTCGCGGTAAGACTTGCCGTGGCGCGGCGCCTCGCCCGGTTTTTCAGGTTTGGCGTCCTTGCGGGCCTGACGAATCAGCGCGCGCAGTTGCTGCGAATCGGTGTCGGGGTACTCGGTGAGCCATTCGCTCAGCGCGTCGTCAGACGTGATCAGCTTGTCGCGCCATTGCTCGGCCAGGTGCAGGGCCAGCGTCAGGTCGGCCGAGCCGTTGGCCTGTTCGTCGATGGCGGCGCGGATGGGCTCGGTGTCCAGCGGCCGCATCAGCTTGCCGATGAACTGCATCTGGCGGCGCCTGCCCTCAAAGTTGGTGATGCGCTTGGCCTCCTTCAGCGCGTCCAGCAGCTTGTCAGGCAGGTCCAGGCGCGCCATCAGGTCGGCACGCAGGGTCAGCAGCGCTTCACCTAGCGCCTGTTTTTCGTCGGCCTCGGCTTTGAGCTGGGTCTTGCTGGGCGGCCCCACTTCTTCGAGGGCAATTTCTTCGGGTTTCACGAATCGGCCGTTGGACCAGTAGCCTTTGATGGCCTTGGGAGTCTTGTTGTTCATAGCAGTCAGTATCATAGCTACCCATATGACCCAAAAATCCCCCGTCCGTTCATCCCGTAACACTTCTCATGCTGCTGGCGGCCAAACCAGCCAGCCCGAGGCCGGTTTCAGCTACCACCGCGACTTTTTTGAGGAGCTGGTCGATACCGCCCTGGGTCATGCCAAAAAGCTCGGTGCCAGCGACGCGGCGGCAGAAGCGTCGGAGGGTTGCGGCCTGTCGGTCAGCGTGCGCAAGGGCGAGCTTGAGTCGGTTGAGCGCAACCGCGACAAGTCGCTGGGCATCACGGTGTACCTGGGGAAAAAGCGCGGCAACGCGTCCACCAGCGATTTTTCGAAAACGGCGATTCAGCAAACCGTGAAAGCGGCTTATGACATTGCGCGTTTCACGGCGGAGGACGAAACCTCGGGCCTGCCCGACGACAGCGACATTGCCCGCGACTATCCGTCCCTGGACCTGTTTCACCCCTGGGCCATCACCTCGGAAGAGGCGGCCCCAGCTGGCCCTGCAATGCGAAGCCGCTGCCATCGCTACCTCCCCGCCTGATCACCAACAGCGAAGGCGCGGGCGTCTCGGCCCAGCAAAGCCATTTTTTCAGCGCCCACAGCAAGGGTTTTCGCGGCGGCTATGCCAGCTCGCGCCACAGCATTTCGGTGGCGCCCATCGCCGGCAAGGGCAGCCAGATGCAGCGCGATGCCTGGTACAGCTCCATGCGCGACGCCAAGGAACTGGCCCGCCCCGAAGCCGTGGGCCGTTATGCCGCCGAGCGCGCCCTGTCGCGCCTGAAAAGCCGCAAGATCCCGACCACGCAATGTCCGGTGCTGTTTGAGTCGCCGCTGGCCGCTGGACTGTTGGGTGGTTTTGTGCAGGCCGTCAGCGGCGGCGCGCTGTACCGCAAAAGCACATTTTTGCTCGACAGCATGGGCAAGCTCGCTTTCCCCAATCACATCGACATCAGCGAAGATCCGCACCTGCCAAAAGGCAAGGGCAGCGCGCCCTTTGACGAAGAAGGCGTGAAGACCAGCGCGCGGCAGGTGGTGGATGCCGGACGGGTCCAGGGTTACTTCCTGAGCACCTATTCCGCCCGCAAGCTGGGCATGCGCACCACGGGCAATGCCGGCGGCTCGCACAACCTCACGCTCACCAGCCGCCGCACTCGCCCCGGCGATGACCTCGATGCCATGCTGCGCAAGCTGGGACGGGGCCTCTTCGTGACGGAACTGATGGGGCAGGGCGTGAACTACGTGACGGGCGACTACTCGCGCGGCGCGTCCGGCTTCTGGGTGGAAAACGGCCAGATCGCCTTTCCGGTTGAGGAAATCACCATTGCCGGCAACCTCAAGGACATGCTGTTGGGCATCGAGGCCGTGGGCGCGGACGCCTACAACTATGGCGCCAAAACCGTGGGTTCGATCCTGGTCAACCGGATGAAGGTGGCGGGGAGCTGATTAAGCCCCTCCACGTAAGCCCCCACGCTCCCCGTTTCGCGTGGTTCGCTGCCCCCCGAGGGGCCGCCCCGCCTGCAGTCCGGCGAAGCCGGTCCCTGTGGCCGGAACTTGCAGGGCGGAATGCGTAGCCGTTCATGCTGAGGCGTCTAAAGATGCTTATGTCGGCCCGGCTGGTGCGCTTGAGTAGGCTGGTGGCCTGTCAGAATTTTTTGCGTGCTGTGATCAGCCGGCCAGTGCCGCCTTCACCGCTGCCGACACTTGGCCCATGTCGGCCTTGCCGGCGAGTTGCGCTTTCACCGCGCCCATGACCTTGCCCATGTCGGCCGGACCGACGGCGCGACCCAGTTCGGCGGCCAGCGCGGCGACGATGGCCTTGACTTCGGCTGTGACTTCTTCGGCGCTCAGGCGGGCCGGCAGGTAGGCCTGCAGCACCAGCAGCTCGGCTGCTTCCTTGTCGGCAAGGTCCTTGCGCTCGGCTTTCTCAAAAGCCTCGATCGAATCCTTGCGCTGCTTGATCAGCTTGTCCACGATGGCGACTGCCATCACGTCGTCCACCACCACGCGTTCGTCCACTTCTTTTTGCTTGATGGCCGACAGCAGCAGGCGGATGGTGCCCAGGCGCTCGCTGTCCTTGGCGCGCATGGCAGTTTTCATGTCTTCGGTGATTTGTTCTTTGAGTGTCATGGTGGACTCCTGAGGTAATGCTGGTTAAGGGATGTGAGGATGCCGCGCTTGAGAAAACAAAAAAGCCCGCAGAGCGTCCTCTTGCGGGCTTTGAGCTGCCAGAAGGCTGTACTGATTAGTACAGTTTCTTGGGCAACTGCATGGCGCGGATGCGCTTGTAGTTACGCTTGACAGCGGCTGCCTTCTTGCGCTTGCGCTCGGCGGTTGGCTTTTCGTAGAACTCGCGGGCACGCAGGTCGGTCAGCAGGCCGAGTTTTTCGATGGTGCGCTTGAAGCGGCGCAGTGCCACGTCGAATGGTTCGTTATCTTTTACGCGAATGGTGGTCATTGATGAATTGATCCAAAAGATGCACCTTAATTGATCTGATCAGGATCAGGCCAGGTGCGGGTTTGCTAGCAAAGCCTAAGATTATAGCAGTCTAAAAAACAACTGCTGCTGCCAATCATACAGCGCGTTGCGCATGCCGTTCCGCCAGCGCCTTTGCGCAGGCAAACCCGGACGCCCAGGCCCACTGGAAGTTGTAGCCGCCCAGCCAACCGGTCACGTCGACGACTTCGCCAATGAAATACAGGCCGGCCTGTTTTGATTCCATGGTTTGCGAGGACAGGTCGCGCGTATCGACGCCGCCGACAGTGACCTCCGCCTTTTTGTAGCCTTCCGAGCCGGTCGGCGTGAGCTGCCAGTCAGTCAGGCGCTGCGCCAGGCCCAGGAGGGCCTTGTCGGTGGCTTCGCTGATGGGGCGCAGCAAGGTCGGGTCCTGGCTGACCCAGGCGTCGGCCAGGCGGCTGGGCACCAGGCTGGCCAGTTCGTTGGCGATCAGCTTTTTCGAGGTGGCCTTGGCGCGCAGCAGCGTGGCGGGCAGGTCAAGTCCCGGCGCAAGGTTGATCCGTATGGGCTGGCCTTCGCGCCAGAAGCTGGAAATTTGCAGCACGGCCGGGCCGCTCAGCCCCCGGTGCGTGAACAGCAGGTCCTCCGAAAACACGACCGCCTTTTTGCGCTGTTTGGGTGTGGCGTCAAGCGGGCTGGTTTCAATCTGCACCGGCAGCGCCAGACCGGCCAGCTGGGCATAGGGAGTCCAGCCCTCGCCATCAAAAGTCAGTGGAACCAGCGCGGCTCTGGGTTCAATCAGGCGCAGGCCGAACTGCTTGGCGAGGCGATAGCCAAAGTCGGTCGCGCCGATTTTCGGGATGGACAGGCCGCCGGTGGCAATCACCACCTGGGGTGCTTCTATCAGGCCACGGCTGCTCTCGATTTGGTAGCTGCCTGTGCCCGTCTGCTCTGGACTCAGTAGGGTTTTTATGCTGCAAGACTGCCATCGCGTGACCTGGCCCGCAGCGCACTCGGCGAGCAACATGTTGATGATGTCTTCGGCCGAACGGTCGCAAAAAAGCTGGCCCTTGTGCTTTTCATGAAACGCAATGTGGTGGCGCTGCAGCAGTTCAATGAAGTCCTGCGGCGTGTAACGTGACAGGGCGGAGCGGCAAAAGTGCGGGTTCTCGCTCAGGAACTGGGCCGGTGTGGTGCCCAGATTGGTGAAGTTGCAGCGGCCTCCACCCGAAATCCGGATCTTCTCGGCGACTTTGTCGCTGTGGTCCACCAGCAATACCTTCAGGCCTTGCTGGCCCGCCTGGCCGGCGCAAAACAGTCCGGCGGCGCCTGCGCCTATCACTACTACATCGAATTTATCAGTCAAATCAGCCTCTGGTCCAGGTAAGACGGGTGCAAGTAGCTATGAAAAGCATAGCTATATTGCCGTGGCACCTGGCCGCGTCTTTTTGAACACGGCAGTGTAGCCGCGTCACGGCGGGGACGGCGTTGCCACCATGCCCCCGCTTGTCGCTTCGAGTTCTTACTGCTTGACGATCACCGGCTGGATCGTAAAGACATTGACATTCTTCGGGTCCACCGTCACGCGCACCCAGTGAATCAGCGGGCTGCCAAAGGTCTGCAGGCGCGTGAAATTGGCCAGCAGTTTGGTCGGGCTGTAGAGCGGCTTGTCGGTCTTGAAAAAATGGGTGTCGCCGTGCACCAGCAGAACCTGGCCGGGGAATTGTTCCGTCTCGGCGATCACGCTGTTGAGAAAATTGCGGTAGCCGCTGAAGCGGGGCGCCTGGCTTTCGTCCAGGTCTTCCGTTTCGGGCAGATCAAAACCCGGATCGGCCTGAAACACCAGCACCAAGCCGCGTGCCTTTTGCGCCTTGGCAGCCTTGAACGCCTCCCGCATCCAGCTCAGGTTGGCGGCGTCGCGTTCCAGGTATTCGGCGTTGCCGGCTTCGCACTGGGCGGCCGTGCGCGCGCTTTTGTGGCTGCAGTCCTTTTCGTCCAGGATTTTGTTGTTGTTGCTGCCGGGAATGTTCAGGGTCGCAAAGACGATGCCGCGGTGGTTGAAACGGGTGTTTTCAACAAACTTTTCGCCGGCCTGACCCTGATGCAACAGCGGCATCTGGCGCTGACCCAGACTCCTGGGCGTGGGGAACATGGTCTTGCGCAGGTAGTCCAGTCGTTCCAGCGCGTCGTAGCCGCCGTTGTTCAGGCGGTGGCAGTCGGTCCATTCGTTGTCGCCCGGCACATAGACCACGGGCTTTTTCAGCTGGCCGAACATGCTCAATGCCGAGGCGTAGATGTCATCGGTGCATTTCGAGCTGCCATCCTTGATGTCGCCGTCGTAAATGGAAAAAGCGATGTCGGACTGGTTGATGCTTTTGAGCAGTGCCGGGATTTTTGGCTCGTCGCCCGCCTTCTGGTAGGGCATGTCGCCCCACAGGCCAAAGGAAAAGGTTTGCGCCTGGGCGCAGCTCAGGCTGAGAGCCAGCAGCGCGCCGGCCAGAATTCGGGTTGACATGGAATGCTCCGGTGAAAGGATGCAAGCATAGTCAAGTCGCGTGACTGACCTGTGACGTGATATGTGACCGGCCTGCAGGCACTGAACATGGCCCGCCACCCTGCTCAGGCGGCGCGCGCCCTGTCAGGGTGCGCCGCCGCCAGCGCCACCCCGCTGATCACGTCGCCCACCACGATGATGGATGGGCTGGCCATGCCGGACTGGCGGATATTGTCTGCCAGCATGCCCAGCGTCGTGGCGATGTGGCGTTGGGTCGGCAAAGACGCATTCTGGATGACGGCCACGGGTGTGGCCGCGGGCAGGCCGTCCAGCAGCTCGTTCTGGATGCGCTCCGCACCACTGACGCCCATGTAAATCACCAGCGTGAGGCGTGCGCTATGAGCGGTGGCGGCCAGCGCCCGCCAGTCGGTGCCCGCATCGCCGGGCTTGGCGTGGCCAGTGACAAAGACGACACCGTGCGCATGTTGGCGGTGCGTGAGCGGCACGCCCAGCGAGGTCACGGCGGCCAGGCCGGCGGTGATTCCGTTGACGACTTCCACCTCAATGCCGGCCGCTCGCAAGTTTTCCACTTCTTCGCCGCCACGGCCAAAGATGAAAGGGTCGCCGCCCTTGAGCCGCACGACGTTTTCGCCTTCTTTCGCCGCCATCAGCATCAGCTTTTCAATAAAGGCCTGCGGCGTGGATTTGCAGCCGCCGCGCTTGCCCACATACACGATGCGGGCATCCGGCGACGCAAACGCCACGATTTCGTTGCTGACCAGGTCATCAACGAAGAGCACGGTGGCGCGCTGGATGGCCTTGAGGGCTTTGAGTGTGAGCAGTTCCGGATCGCCCGGACCTGCGCCTACGAGGATGACTTTGCCGTTGTTCATAGTTGCCTGACCAGTTGCAAGATATGTTCCACCTGTTGGGCAATTGATGCAGGCAAGGGGCTTTTCCCTGCCAGCACCGATTGAATATAGGCCGCTGTGCTGGCTGCATCAATCTCTTTGGGTAAATCGGGCACCGAGGGCAAGGTTCCCTTCACGCCTTCCTGCAGCAGGACGCGCTGCCCGGCCAGGAAACCCTGCATCTGCGGCGAGCGGCGCGCGTCGGCCACCACTTCGCCTTCGGTGCCGCGCAGCAGCAGTGCGTTGGCCTTGGTGAGTTCAATGGTGGCGGCCATCGAAATGGCATATTCCGGGTGGGTGTAGCTGCTGAGCACCAGGGCCTTGCCTGCGACGGGATTCATCAGCTTGACCAGGCTGTGCGCCGGATTGCGCAGGCCGACGACGCGGCGCACGTCCAGCAGGCGCTTCAGGGCCGGGCTCAGCAGCTCCGTGGGCACAAAGGCCACCTCGCCAGAGGCTATTGGTTTGATAGCTGACGGCGCATGTATATCAAGCGCTGCAAGCACTTCTGATGCAAAAACCCGTTTGGATTCGGTGGGCGTTCCATGCACCAGGACGCTTAATCCTTCGCGCGCCAGCAGCAGCGCCAGCAGCGGCGTGAGCACCGGCAATTTACGGGCGCCGTTGTAGCTGGGCAGCACCACCGTGGGGCCGTCGCTGGCGGGTACAAGGTTCAGGCGCTGATGGACGGCATCGAGAAAACCAGCCATCTCCTCGGGCGTTTCGCCCTTGATGCGCATGGCCAGGCAGAAGGCGCCGATCTCCAGGTCCGTCACCGTGCCGTCAAGCACTTGGCCCAGCAGGTCGGCCGCCTGCTCGCGCGACAGGGCGCGGGCGCCGTCTTTGCCGCGACCGATTTCTTTGATGTACTGGCTTATACCCATGCTGTGATTGTCCGTGAATGCAGATAACTTTTTGTTATGAGCTTAGGCTTGCTTGGGGGATTGGTTTGACAGGGATGACGCGGCGCGGTGCCCCAAGCAGGTCAATGCCTGCTGCATTGCGGGCAGAGCGCACGCGGCGTTTGAGTTCCGCAACGCAGGAGCCGCAACTGGTGCCGCACTTCAGGACCTGCTGCAGTGAGGCCAGCCGTGCTTCATCGGTATCCGGGCAAGCCGGACCCTGAGCCGGAAGCGCCAGATGATCGTCGATGGCCGTGTCCGTGACGTTCAGGCAGCTGCACACCACATTGCCGCGGGACTGGATGGCCACGGGCGGCTTGGCCCCCGGCAACAGCAGCAGGCGGCCATAGGCCTGCGCGGGAAGCTCGTCCTTGAGCAGCGTGGTGATCCAGGCCTGGGCGCTGGTGTCGCCGGCGAGGATGAAGCCGGCCAGTTCCGCCTGCTCTCCATGGCGTACCAGGCGCACGGTGCGGCGCTGGCCCTTTTTTCTGTCGGCATAACGCAGGGTGTCCAGGCCGTCCAGGCCGAGGATGCGCTCCAGCATGGCCAGCGTTTCCTCGGCGGGCGCTTCATGAGCCGCGGCACGGAACAGCACACCGGTCCGTTCGCGGCTGCGGTCCGTGAGTGGCTTGTTGTTGGAAAACGGGGTGCAGCTGGTGAAGGCAAAGGCCGTCATCAGGGCTTTTAGCTGCTCCCGTGCGGCCAGCGCATCACCCTCGGGCAGCCAGGCCATTGCCAACAGGGACCAGGGCAACTCGGCCTTGAGGATTTTCACGGCCGTGTGTTTGAGCTCGGGCTGCTTGGCGCTGGGGCAACAGGCCGGGGTGGTGAGTGCGTTGACGCCAGCCAGCGGTTCGCCAATGCTGGACAGGCCGCTCAGGTATTCGCCGCCCCAATGCATCGCCATGAAGGCCTGGCTCAGCGCCACTTCGCTTGACGTCTGCACCGGCACGACGACGGAGCCGCGTCTGGAGGTGACATGCACCAGATCGCCTTCCAGCAGTTGCCGGCGGGCCATGTCCTGGGGATTCATCTGGAGGGCCGGCTCGGCCACATGACCAAACAGGCGGCCCAGCGTGCCGGTGCGGCTCATGCCGTGCCATTGGTCGCGCAGGCGGCCGGTGTTCAGCGAGAACGGGTAGCGGGATTCTCGCGGCTCGGCGACGGGTTGGTAAGCGGTGTTGACGAAGCGCGCCTTGCCGTCGGGCGTGGGGAAAATGCCGTTTTCGTACAGACGCCCCTTGCCCTCGGTTTCGCCTTCTTTCAGAGGCCACTGCTGCGGCGCCTGCTCCAGCATGGCGTAGCTCATGCCGGTGATGTCCAGGTCCCGGCCGCGCGTTGATTCGCGGTGCTCATTCCATATGGATTCGGCGCCATGCGCTGAGTCCGTCAGCGAATAAGGAAAGAGGGCGCCTGTGCTTCGCGTGGGCACAAGCTGTTCCAGTCGCTGGGCAAACGCCACTGCAATTGACCAGTCATGGCGGGTTTCGCCGGGCGCTGCAATGGCAGGCCGCACGCGGCTGATGCGCCGTTCGCTGTTGGTCACCGTGCCGGTTTTTTCGCCCCAGGTGGTGGCCGGCAGCAGCAGGTCGGCGTAATCGCAGCTGGCCGTGGTGGCGAAGGCTTCCTGCACGATGACCAGCTCGGCGCGTTCGAGTGCACGGCGCACCGTGGCCTGGTCGGGCATGGACTGGGCCGGGTTGGTGCAGGCAATCCAGAGCGCCTTGATCTCGCCGTCGGCGGCGGCCTGGAACATCTCGATGGCGGTTTTTCCCGGCTTTTCGGGCACGTGCGGCACGCCCCAGAGCGCGGCGACCTCGGCGCGGTGCTCAGCGTTGGCCAGGTCGCGGTGGGCGCTGAGCAGATTGGCCATGCCGCCGACTTCGCGCCCGCCCATGGCATTGGGCTGGCCGGTCAGTGAAAACGGTCCTGCGCCTGGCTTGCCGATCTGGGCGGTGGCCAGATGCAGGTTGATAAGCGCGGCGTTTTTCGCGGTGCCGCTGCTGGACTGGTTCAGGCCCTGGCAATACAGGCTGAGCGTCGCGCTGGAGGCGGCAAACATTCTCGCGGCGGCGAATAAATCTTCTTTCTGGATGCCGCAGGTCTGGGCCACCAGGTCGGGCGTGTAGTCGCGGACCGTGGCCTTCAGGGTATCGAATCCGGTGGTGTGTCCGGCGATCCAGGCCGGGTCAGTCCAGCCCTCCCACAGCATGATGTGCAGCATGCCGTTGAAGAGCGACACGTCGGTGCCGGGCTGCAGCGGCAGATAGAGGTCGGCAATCTCGGCGGTATCGGTGCGGCGCGGGTCGCAATAAATGATCTTGAGTTGCGGGTTGGCTGCCCTGGCGTCTTCAATGCGCCGGAACAGAATCGGGTGCGCATAGGCCGTGTTGCTGCCGACGATGAAGAGGCATTGCGCATGGGCTATGTCGTCGTAGCAGGTGGGCGGTGCGTCGGCGCCCAGAGTCTGCTTGTAGCCTGCCACCGCGCTGCTCATGCACAGGCGCGAGTTGCTGTCGATGTTGTTGGTGCCGATCAGGCCCTTGGCCAGCTTGTTGAAGACGTAATAGTCTTCGGTCAGTAGCTGGCCCGAGATATAGAAGCCGACGGCGTCCGGGCCGTGCTCTTTGATGATTTGGGCGAAATTTTCGCTGGCGAAGGCCAGGGCGCTGTCCCATGAGACGCGTTTGGGCGCCTCGTGCCGGTGCTCGCGCCGCATCGGGTACAGCAGCCGCGTCTGCCGTGTCACCGGCGCCGAGGCAGTCAAATGCAGGGTCGAGCCCTTGGTGCACAGCCGACCGAAGTTGGCCGGATGATCCGGATCGCCCCTGACGCCGGTGATCTCGTTACCTTGCGATTCGATGATGACACCGCAGCCTACGCCGCAATACGGGCAGGTGGATTTGGTTTCATGCATGGCGGGCTCTCTTTTTGTCGCGTGCTAACTGGGCTAAGTGTTGGGGCCGGGTATCGGCTCGGCGGCCGACTTCCTTTGGCTTTGCTTCGCCAAAGAAAAGTAAGCCAAAGAAAGGCGACCCCGCCTGAAGCTGCGCTCCCCGGCGCAGACAGAAGGGTGAATCCGGGAGGCGGATGCGGATACAGAGTCCATCAGATCGTGGCGATCACGCCACCTGTTTGCACGCCGGTCCCGCCATGGGGCGGCTGAGGTCGGTGGCGTGCTCGGCCAGCTCCTGCGTGCTCAGAAGCACCAGGCCGTCTTCCACCTTCACGCTGAACTTTGGAGTACAGCCTTCGTCGGGGGCTGAGGCCTGGCCGTCGCACAGGCCGATTTTCCAGTTGTGCAGGGGGCAGGCCACGCTGGTGCCAAACACTATGCCCTGGCTCAGCGGGCCGCCTTTGTGCGGGCAGCGGTCGAGCAGGGCGAACACCTCGTCTTCGCCGTTGCGAAACACGGCGACGTCCATTCCCTGCTGGCGCGATACGCGGCGCGAACCCAGCACGGGGATGTCCTGCACGCGGCAAATGGTTGTCCAATCAGTCATTGCTATTCCTTTGGTAGCGGGTGGCGCAGGTGACTACTGCGCCAGAGGCGGTTTCTGCATGAAATCAGATGGCTGCGACAGGGATGAACTGGCGCGTGTCCACTGCTGCCTTGTCAAACTCAAACCAGGGATCGGGCTCGCCATCAAGCGCGAACTGCAGCTGCGCCCACAGCGCCTTGCGGCCCTCGTGGTCGTCCAGGATTTTTTTCTTCACATGGTCCAGGCCGACCCGATTGACGTAATGCACGGTGCGCTCCAGGTACCAGCCTTCCTGGCGGTACAGCTCGCAAAAGGCGCCGGTGTATTCCAGCACTTCCTCGGCCGTCTTGAGCTTGGTGAAGAAATGCGCGACTTCGGTCTTGATGCCGCCGTTGCCGGCGATGTACATCTCCCAGCCGGAATCAACGCCGATGATGCCGACGTCCTTGATGCCCGACTCGGCGCAATTGCGCGGGCAGCCGCTGACGGCAAACTTGACCTTGTGCGGCGCGTACATGCGCCACATCGCCCGCTCAAGCATCTTGCCCATCTGGGTGCTGTCCTGCGTGCCCATGCGACACCATTCGCTGCCCACGCAGGTTTTCACCGTGCGCAGCGCCTTGGCGTAAGCATGGCCGCTGGGCATGCCTATGTCTTTCCAGACGGCTTGCAGGTCCTCTTTCTTCACGCCCAGCAGGTCGATGCGCTGGCCGCCTGTGACCTTGACCGTGGGAATCTTGTATTTGTCCACCACGTCGGCTATGCGGCGCAGTTCGCTGGCCGTCGTTTCGCCCCCCCACATGCGCGGAATCACGCTGTAGGTGCCGTCTTTCTGGATGTTGGCATGGCTGCGCTCGTTGATGTAGCGGCTCTGCGGATCGTCCTTGGCTTCCTTGGGCCAGGTGCTGGTGAGGTAGTAGTTGATGGCCGGGCGGCAGCTGGCGCAGCCGTTGGGCGTGCGCCATTCCAGGAACTGGTAAACGTCGGTAATCGTCAGCAGTTTGTTGCTGCGAATGGCGTCGCGCACCGCCTGATGGCCGTGGTCGGTGCAGCCGCACATGGCTTTGAGCTTGGGCGTGGCCGAGTAGTCGCCGCCGGCGGTGAACATCAGGATCTGCTCGACCAGCCCGGTGCAGGAGCCGCAGCTGGCGCTGGCCTTGGTGTGCTTGCGGACTTCGTCCAGCGTGAACAGGCCCTTGTCCTTGATGGCCTTGCAGATGGCGCCCTTGGTCACGCCATTGCAGCCGCAGACCTCGTCGGTGTCCAGCATGGAGGCGGCCTTGCTGTGGCCCTCGTGGCCGGCGTCACCGATGTTGGATTCGCCAAACATCAGCTTGTCGCGGATGCCTGCGACGCTGCGGCCGTCGCGCAGCAGCTTGAAATAGTAGCTGCCATCCACCGTGTCGCCGTAGAGGCAGGCGCCGATCAGCTTGTCGTCCTTGATGACGAGCTTTTTATAGACGCCGCCGAAGGGGTCGCTCATGACGATTTCTTCGGCGCCTTCGCCGCCCATGAATTCGCCGGCGCTAAAGAGGTCAATGCCTGTGACCTTGAGTTTGGTCGAGGTGAGAGAGCCCACATAGCGGCCAATGCCGAACTGCGCCAGGTGGTTGGCCAGCACTTTGCCCTGCTCGAACAGCGGCGCCACCAGGCCATAGGCGATGCCGCGGTGCGCCGCGCATTCGCCCACCGCGTAAATTCGCGCGTCGGTGGTGGTCTGCAGCGTGTCGTTCACCACAATGCCGCGGTTGACGTGCAGGCGCATTTTCTCGGCCAGCGCCGTGTTGGGGCGTATGCCGACGGCCATGCAGACCAGGTCGGCGGGCACCTCGGTCCCATCCTTGAACTTGACGGTCGTGACGCGGCCATCCTCACCGCCGACCAGTTCCTGCGTGTTCGCGCCAATCAGAAACTTCATGCCGCGCTCTGCCAACGATTTTTGCAGCAGCTTGCCTGCCACATCGTCAAGCTGGCGCTCCATCAGCCAGTCGCCGACATGCACCACGGTGACCTGCATGCCGCGCTTCATCAGTCCGTTGGCCGCTTCCAGCCCGAGCAGGCCGCCGCCTATGACCACCGCGTGCTTGTAGGTCGTGGCGGCATCGATCATGGCCTGCGTGTCGGCGATGTCGCGGTAGGCCAGCACGCCTTTCAGGTCCTTGCCCGGAATCGGCAGGATGAAGGGGTTGGAGCCCGTCGCCATGACCAGCCGGTCGTATTCGGCGCTGATCTGCTCGCCCGCGGCATTTTGGGCATGGACCACACGGCGCAGCCGGTCCACCTCGGTCACGGTCCAGCCGGCGTGCAGGGTGATGCCGTTGTCCCGGTACCAGGACCAGTCGTTCAGCACGATCTCTTCCAGCGTCTGCTCGCCGGCCAGCACCGGCGAGAGCAGTATGCGGTTGTAGTTGGGATGCGGCTCGGCGCCAAACACCGTGATGTCGTAGAGCTCGGGCGCAATTTTCAGCAGCTCTTCGAGCGCCCGCACGCCGGCCATGCCGTTGCCAATCATCACCAGTCTGGATTTTTTCATCATGATCCCCGAAGGCAGTTCGCAAAAAACAAAAAAGGCGTCCGCACGGGGGAAAGGCCTGAAGCCGGTTACCCGTGGGGACGCCATCGTCCTGTTTGCCCAATCCGCCATTGCACCGGGACAAACATGCGGCCATCATTGGCCATATGTGCATTCAAGCAAGGGGTGTGCCAGCTTTGTCCGCTACGGGGTATGGGAAGGAAAATCAATGCCGGTGCTTGCAGCGCCTGCGTTGACAGCTATCAAAATGAAAGTCCATTGCGGTGCAGCATGGACTGCCGTGGTGCATCTCCGCCTTGAAGTTGTGCATCGGACCGTGCCGATGCCGCCGTGCTGGCGTGTGGCGGCGGCTTTCGCCGTCTGGGCATTAAAAAAGCTTCCAGTGCCCATCCATAGGGCGCTGGAAGCTCTTGCTTTGATAGCGTCAGGTTTCTGGGCGAAGCCAGGAACCTGTGCCGTCCTGACCTTCGGTGGGTCAGGACCTGGCAGGCGCCGGGATTGCCGCTGCCGGTTCTTCCTCGTTCTTGAAGCGCTGGAACAGTGTCGCGATCAGCGGGCCGGAGATGTTGTGCCAGACGCTGAAAATGGCGCTGGGCACGGCGGCCAGCGGCGAGAAGTGCGCGGTGGCCAGCGCCACGCCCAGGCCGGAGTTCTGCATGCCGACCTCGATCGAAATAGCCTTGCGCTTGGCCACGCTCATGCCCGTCAGCTTGGCCAGCCAGTAACCGAGCAGCAGTCCCAGGCCGTTGTGCAGCACGACCACGGCGAAGATCATCAGCCCGCTGCTGGCAATCCGGGCCTGGTTGCCCGCCACCACGGCGGCCACGATGGCCACAATCGCCACCACCGAGACCAGCGGCAGCACGGCCACGGCGGCCTTTACTTTTTCGCGAAGCAGCGACTGGGCCAGCACGCCAAAGGCAATCGGCAGCACCACGACCTGCACGATGGACCAGAACATGGCCGAGGCGCTGACTTCCAGCCACTGGCTGGCCAGCAGGTAAATCAGCGCGGGCGTCACTACCGGCGCCAGCAGCGTGGTGACCGAGGTCACGGCGACCGACAGGGCCACATCGCCGCGCGCCAGGAAAGTCATGACGTTGGAGGCCGTGCCGCCGGGGCAGCAGCCGACCAGGATCACGCCCACGGCTATCTCGGGCGGCAGTTGCAGGACCGTGCTCAGCAGCCAGGCCAGGCCCGGCATGATGACGAACTGGCCGGCCACGCCAATGGCAACGTCAAGCGGGCGTCTGGCGACTTCCTTGAAGTCGTCCTTGGACAGGGTCAGGCCCATGCCGAACATGATGAGGCCCAGCAGCGGGACGATATAGGGGCCAATCCACTTGAACTGGGCGGGTGCGAAAAAGGCGAGCACGGCAAACAGCAGCACCCAAAGGGCAAAGGTGTTTCCGACAAAGCGGCTCAGGCGGGCGATAGCCTGCATGGTGAATATCCTCAAAAATGGCGGCAATCGCCTCCTGGGCTACCGCCACAGCCACGGCTGCAACAGCAATAGGACAGGAGCGACGGCTGCCGGGATGACAGAATGAATGAAACGGTGGGTTTGACCAGAATGCCCAGACCTGTAGCCACGGGGTCGGTGAGGGTGGGCATACACAGCGCGCAGATCGTGCGCGAACATCAGGCACCCGCAGGGTAAGCAGGTGCTGCCTTAGTGGTTAATCCTAATTGTATGAAATAGTAATTACCGTGTAAGGAACTAGGTTGTTGCGGGATACTGGTTGCAAGTTGTCAGAAACTCTTTTTGCCGGGTTCCGGTTTGACCGTTGGACCCGTCATGACCGTTTTGCCAGACCGGCTGTTTTAAAGCTGAAAGGATTGACCATGAACACCTCTGCCAACCTTGCTGACGAGTTGCTGGCCCAGCTCCAGGGCGCTCCGATGGAACAACTGGCGCAGCAACTGGGAACCGATACCGCGCAGACCCAGGAGGCCGTGAGCGCGGCGCTGCCGATGATGTTGGGGGCCATGGGCCGGAACGCGGCGCAGCCGCAGGGTGCCGAAGCGCTTTTTGGGGCGCTGCAGCGTGACCACAGCAGTGGCGGCGGTTTTGACCTGGGCGGCTTGCTTGGTTCTTTGCTGGGCGGTGGCGGGAGTGCTGGCAGTGCCAGCGCAGCGCCATCGGGCGCGGCCATCCTTGGGCACATCTTCGGCGGAAACCAGCAGCGCGCCGAAGCCGGGCTGGGTCAAGCCACCGGTCTGGGCGGCAATGCGGGTCAGTTGCTCACGCTGCTGGCACCCATCGTCATGTCCTTCCTGGCGCAGCGCGTGAGCGCCGGCGGCCTGGATGCCGGAAGTCTGGGCCAGACGCTGGGCCAGGAGCGTGAGCGGGTGCAGCAGCAGGGCGGCCTGGGCGGTGGTTTGCTGGGCAGCTTGCTGGACCAGGACGGTGACGGTCAGTTGGGGCTGGGCGACCTGTTAAAGGTCGGCGGCAGCCTGCTTGGCGGCCGGCGATGAAAATATGACGCGCAGATGACCAGCGGCTATTGCATTGCGGGTGCATATGGGCTGAAACTTGCATCAGCATTATTTTTGAGGGAGTAATCGTATGACCGCTGTAGCCGACATTCTCAAATCCAAAGCCGACCACACTGTCCACGCCATCAGGCCGGAGGATTCGGTATTCGATGCGCTGCAGCGCATGGCCGACAAGGGCATTGGCGCCTTGCTGGTGATGGAAGGTGAGGCCATTGTCGGCATCGTGACCGAGCGCGATTACGCCCGCAAAATTGCCCTCAAGGGGCGGACCTCGGCACTGACGCTGGTGCGCGACGTCATGACCACTGCGGTGATGTTCGTCAAACCTTCACAGTCCAGCGAAGAATGCATGGCGCTGATGACCGACAACCGGCTGCGCCACCTGCCGGTTGTCGATGGCGGCAAGCTGATCGGCCTCATCTCCATCGGCGACTTGGTGAAAGACATCATCTCCGAGCAGAAATTCGTCATTGAACAGCTCGAGCACTACATCACTGGCCAGCGCGACTGAACAGCCTTGCGCTGGCTACCAGCTGGCTGATCCATGGCTGCCTCAGGCCGCCTTCTCCACATGTGCCTGGCGCGTGTACAGGAAATTGATGACCGCCTTGCGGTAATGCTGGTAGGGCACGCTTTCGGCAAGCGCTACGCGGTCACGCGGGCGCGGCAAATCCACGCTGAGCACCTCGCCAATCGTGGCCGAAGGTCCGTTGGTCATCATCACGATCCTGTCGCTGAGCAGCACGGCTTCATCGACATCGTGCGTCACCATGACCACCGTGCTTTGGGTCTTGGCGACGATCTGCAGCAGTTCGTCCTGCAGTCTGGCGCGGGTCAGCGCATCGAGCGCGCCGAAGGGCTCGTCCAGCAGCAGCACCTTGGGCTCCATTGACAGTGCCCGGGCAATGCCGACGCGTTGCTTCATGCCGCCCGAGATTTCGCCAGGGCGTTTTTGCGCTGCCGGCGTCAAGCCGACCATCGCCAGCGCCGCGTCGGTACGGGCCTTGAGCCGGGCTTTGCCCTCAGTGGCCGCAAAGACGCGTTCCACCGCCAGGTAAACATTTTCAAAGCAGGTCAGCCAGGGCAGCAGCGAATGGTTTTGAAACACCACGGCGCGCTCGGGCCCGGGACCGGCGATTTCGCGGTTGGCGCAGAGCAGCACGCCCTGGCTTGGCACCGTCAGCCCGGCGATCAGGTTGAGCAGGGTGGATTTGCCGCAGCCCGAGTGGCCGATCAGCGCGACAAACTCGCCCTTGGCCACCGTGAGGTTGACGTTTCGCAAGGCGCAGAACGGGCCTTTCTTGGTCTTGAAGGTTTGCTCGACACCCTGGATGTCGATGTATTTCGTGTTCGCTGAGGTGTTCATGGTCATGCTCCCGGTGGGTTCAGTTTTTGACTTCTTCAAAGGTGAAGGCCGTGGCTAGCCTGATCAGCGCGTACTCCAGAACCAGGCCCACAATGCCAATGACGAAAATCGCGATGATGATGTTCATCACATTGAGGTTGTTCCACTCGTCCCAGACCCAGAAACCGATGCCAACGCCGCCGGTCAGCATTTCGGCCGCCACGATCACCAGCCAGGCCGTGCCCACGGCCAGCCGTACGCCGGTCAGCATGTAGGGCAGCACCGACGGGAACAGGATCTTGGTGACGATCTTCCATTCCGACAGATTCAGCACCCGGGCCACATTCATATAGTCCTGCGGCACCCGCTGCACGCCCACGGCGGTGTTGATGATCATGGGCCAGATCGAGCAAATGAAGATGGTCCAGATGGCAGCCGGGTCGGCGCCCTTGAACACCAGCAGGCCAATCGGCAGCCAGGCCAGCGGGGACACCGGGCGCAACAGGCTGATGAGCGGGTTGAACATGCGGCTCAGGAACGTGAAACGGCCAATCAGGAAGCCGACCGGAATGCCGACGACAGCCGCCAGGCCAAAGCCCAGGGCAACGCGCTTGAGCGAGGACAGCACATTCCAGCCCACACCCTGGTCGT
This sequence comes from uncultured beta proteobacterium, assembly GCA_963793855.1. Taxonomy (GTDB): domain Bacteria; phylum Pseudomonadota; class Gammaproteobacteria; order Burkholderiales; family Burkholderiaceae_C; genus Polaromonas. Next base: position 752,988 of record CAWCBL010000001.1, on the reverse strand, counting down.
TCGGCCCCTTGCTGTAAAAAGGATCGCTGAAGAGGATCACCGCCTGCAAAAACGTGTCCTTGGGCGAGGGAATGCTTTTGCCCGTACCCAGGGACACCAGCTCCCAGACCAGCACCAGCAGGCCCAGGCCGAGCAGGGGCGGCAGGACGCGCAAGTACAGGGCAGAAAAATCCCGCTGCGGCCTGACCACCGGAGCTGCCGGACTTATCGGGTGTTTCATGGCTTTTACGCTCGTTCCGTCTGCGCTTGAAGCTATCGAATTTGTAGCGCTTCGCTCCGCGCTGGCGGTTTCCAGCGGGCTGTGAAATACGGCACTGACCATGGCATCACCTCTTGGTTACGTTTCAATGAAATTTCAGGGGCGGCTTCAGGCGTGGACCTTGAAGCTTTCGGCGTATTTTTTCGGGTCCCTGCCGTCCCAGACCGTGCCGTCTATCAGCTTGCTGCTGCGCATCACGTCCTTCGGAACGCTGACCTTGGCGGCGGCGGCGGCCTGCTTGTAGAGGTCGATCTGGTTGATCTGTTTCGCGACCGCCAGGTAGTCGGGGTGCTCTTTCAGCAGGCCCCAGCGCTTGTGCTGCGTGAGGAACCACATGCCGTCCGACAGATACGGGAAGTTCACCGCGCCGTCGTTGAAGAACTTCATGTAGTTCGCATCGTCCCAGGTCTTGCCCAGGCCGTTCTGGTAGCGGCCCATGATGCGCTGGTTGATGGCGTCCACGCTGGTGTTGACATAGGCCTTTCCGGCAATGGTTTCGGCCATCTTGTTCTTGTTGGCCAGGCTGGCGTCTATCCATTTGCCGGCCTCCAGGATGGCCGCGGTCACGGCGCGCGCGGTGTTGGGGTATTTCTGGGTGAACTCGGCGGTGGTGCCCAGCACTTTTTCGGGGTGGTCTTTCCAGATGTCCTGTGTGGTGACGGCGGTGATGCCGATGCCGTCCATGATGGCGCGGTGGCCCCAGGGCTCGCCGACGCAAAAGCCGTCCATGTTGCCGATGCGCATGTTGGCCACCATTTGCGGCGGCGGCACGGTGATGACCTTGGCGTCTTTCATGGGATTGATGCCGTTGGCAGCCAGCCAGTAGTAAAGCCACATGGCATGCGTGCCCGTGGGAAAGGTCTGGGCAAAGGTGTATTCACGCTTTTCGCCCGCCATGAGCTTGGCCAGCCCTGCGCCGTCCACTGCGCCCTTGTCGGCCAGCTTTTTGCTCAGCGTGATCGCCTGGCCGTTGTTGTTCAGTGTCATCAGCACGGCCATGTCCTTCTTCGGGCCGGCGGTGCCGAGGTGCACGCCATAGATCAGGCCATACAGCACATGGGCAAAGTCGAGCTCGCCGTTGACCAGCTTGTCGCGCACGCCGGCCCAGCTGGCTTCCTTGCTCGGGATGATGGTCACGCCGTATTTCTTGTCGATGCCCAGCACCGACGCCATCACCACCGAGGCGCAATCTGTCAGCGGGATGAAGCCGATCTTGACCTCTTTCTTTTCCGGCGCGTCCGAGCCCTGGGCGTACACGGCGGCGCGCAGCGCGGGGTTGATGCCCACGGCGCCCACGGCGGCGGCCTGCAGTACGGTGCGGCGCGTCAGGGAGGATTTCAGCAGATCGGTCATGTCAGCGACTCCAGGAGTTAAAAAACAAAAAACAAAAAACAAAAACAAAAACAAAAAAGGCGCCCGACCCGGGCCATCACATCAGGGTGTGAAGCAGGGTGCGAACGCCTTTGTTCTTTGGACATTCCGCTTCGCCGTTGAAGTGAAAGGCCCTATGTCCAGTTCATTGCAAAAGCTGTGCCAATCGGGTTTTTAATCGGCGGCAGCTGAATATTTAAGAGAAATTGCGCTGTAGCCCTTTGTTATTGGGTGTAATGTGCTATCGAATTAATAGCATTTCGATGGCGCACTGGTTGGGATGGAAATTTTTGGGGCTGCGCACCTTAGTTGTGCGGCGCACCATTTCGGCGTCAGAGGCGTGGGCAGCGAGGAAACGCTCAGCCCAGCAGGTCGGCCAGATCCAGCATGCGCTGGGCCACCTCACTGAGCCGCAGGCCCTTGTCCATCGCCGCTTTGCGCAGCTTTTCATAGGCAGCCTGCTCCGAAAGCCCCTGACGCTGCATCAGCATGCCTTTGGCTCGGTCGATGATCTTGCGGTCGCTGAGCTCGGATCTGGCATCGGCCAGCTCACGGCGCAGGCCCTGCTCGTGTTCAAAGCGCGCCATCGCCACATCCAGAATGGGGCGGATGCGCGCGGGCTCCAGTCCAGCCACGATATAGGCGGAGACCCCGGCCGCCACGGCATCCCTGACATGGCGGGTATCGTCGTCATTGGTGAACAGCACGATGGGCCGGCGCTCGTCGCGCGTGGCCATCACCACATGTTCGAGCGAGTCGCGCGCATCGCTTTCGGCGTCGACAATGATCATGTCGGGCTGCAGCTGCGCCAGCCGCTCGCGCAAAAAAGTATCGGCCGGCAGCGTGGCGATCAGGTTGAAGCCGCCTTCGAGCAAGCCAATGCGCAGCTGGCGCGAGCGTTCCAGTAGCGCCACGGCGGCTTCATCCCCGGAATCCGAGGTGAGCGAATCCGGCGTAATGACGACCAGGCGCAAGGAGCGGGGGGAGTTCATGCACCAGTTTAAGCAAGATTCGCACCATCGGCGGGGCAGCGGGCATTCGTTCCCGCCAATTCCATGCCGTTCAGGGAATACGGACCAAACCTTACACTTGGGCGATGCTAGTCCTAGGAATTGAATCAAGTTGTGATGAAACAGGTGTGGCGCTGGTCGATGCCAGCGGCAGCAACGTGCCCCGTCTGCTCTCGCATGCTTTGTACAGCCAGATCACCATGCACCAGCCCTATGGTGGCGTGGTGCCCGAGCTGGCCAGCCGCGACCATATCCGGCGCGTGCTGCCGCTGACGCAGGAAGTCATGAAAGGCGCGCAGCGCTCGCTGGCCGATGTCGATGTGATTGCCTATACGCGCGGGCCTGGCCTGGCGGGTGCGCTGCTGGTGGGGGCTGGCGTGGCCTGCTCGCTGGCGGCGGCGCTGGGCAAGCCGGTGATGGGCGTGCACCATCTGGAGGGGCATCTGCTGTCGCCCTTTCTGAGCGCCGACCCGCCGGAGTTTCCCTTTTTGGCCTTGCTGGTCTCGGGTGGGCACACGCAGCTGATGCGCGTCGACCGGGTCGGCAGCTATGAGTTGCTGGGCGAAACCATTGATGACGCGGCGGGCGAGGCGTTTGACAAGTCGGCCAAGCTGATGGGCCTGCCCTATCCCGGCGGACCGCATTTGGCCAAGCTGGCGCTTGCCGGTGACGGCAGGGCATTCAAGCTGCCACGGCCCCTGCTGCACAGCGGCAATCTCGACTTTTCATTTGCCGGCCTGAAAACCGCAGTGCTTACGCAAGCCAAAAAACTGGGGCCTGAACTGGAAAGCCGCAAAGCCGACCTGGCCGCTTCCACGCAGGCAGCCATCGTGGAGGTGCTGGTTAAAAAAACGCTGGCCGCCCTGTCGCAAGCCGCCCTCAAGCGGCTGGTGGTGGCGGGCGGAGTAGGCGCCAACGCCTTGCTGCGCAGCCAGCTCAACGCCGCCTGCCAGCAGCGCGGTATTCGTGTGCATTACCCCGAGCTGGAGTTTTGCACGGACAACGGCGCGATGATCGCTCTGGCCGCCGGCATGCGCCTGCAGGCGGGGCTGGTGAACCTGGAGATGCTGCAGCAAGGCTACACCTTTGACGTGAAGCCGCGCTGGAATCTGGCAGAACTGCAGCTCGCACCGGCCACCTGCTGAGGACTCGTCAGCTGAAACTGCGCGGCCTTCGCTGTGTAGGCCGCATGCCTGCCAGCGCAGCGCGCCAACGGTTTATTCAAACAAAAAACGGAAGCTATTTTTTATGCGAAAACTCTTCAAACGCGCCGCTGCGGCTCTCTGCCTGGGGGGCTCACTGCTCGCGCAGGCGCAACCAGCCGCCCAGCCGCCGGTGCGGATTGCCCTCATCGAAAGCCTGTCGGGCGCCTTTGCCAATACGGGGGAAGCCGTGTTTCGAAACCTGGTGTGGGCGACCGAGCGGGTCAATGCGCGCGGCGGCGTCAGGCTCGCCGATGGCCAGCACAATCTGGTGATTGAACGCTATGACAACAAGGGCCAGAACGAAGAATCGCTGGCGGCCTTGCGTTCGGCGATTGATGATGGCGTGACCATCATTGCGCAAGGCAATTCGTCGTCTGTGGCCGCAGCCCTGATCGACGCGATCAACAAGCACAACGAACGCGAGCCCGCCAAGCGGGTGCTGTTCCTCAATTATTCGGCGGTCGATCCTGCCCTGACGAATGAAAAATGCAGTTACTGGCATTTTCGTTTTGACGCGCATGCCGATATGCGCATGGCCGCCCTGATGGACGTGCTCAAGGATGACAAGGCCCTGAAAAAGGTTTACCTGATTGGTCAGGACTACAGTTTTGGCCAGGCCGTTCTGCGGGAAGCCCGCAAGCAGATCGCAGCACAGCGCCCCGACGTTCAGATTATGGGCGACGAACTGCATCCGCTCGGGCGGGTGAAGGACTTCATTCCCTACGCCGTCAAGATCAAGGCCAGCGGCGCGCAGGCGGTACTGACGGGCAACTGGGGCAATGACTTGACGCTGCTTATCAAGGCGGCCAAAGAAGTTGGCTATGAAGGCAAGTTCTACACGTTTTACGGCAATGCCCTGGGTGCGCCGGCGGCCATCGGCGATGCCGGCGTGGGTAAGGTGATTGCGGTGGCTGACTGGTTCCCCAATGCGCCCGGCGCTGCATCGGAAGCTTTCTACCAATCCTTTCATCAGCGCTTCCCCAAGCCGCAGGATGACTACGTGCACATGCGCATGCAGCTGATGATTGAAGCGCTGGCCCAGAGTCTTGAAAAAGCCGGTGTGAGCGATGCCGCTGCAGTGGCGGCCCAGATGGAGCGGACTACGGTAAAGTTTTCAGGGCTTCAGGGCACGATGCGCGCGGCCGATCACCAGTTTCAGCAGCCGCTGGAGGTGGCGATGATGGACAGGCGGGGCGCGCCGGGCGTGAAATTTGATGTTGAAGGATCGGGTTACGGTTTTCGCGTCATCAAGACAATTTCGGCGCAGCGTGCCGAGCAGCCCACCAGCTGCAAGATGGTGCGGCCGTAAACGGGTGGAAACTGAATCGGGAAAATTGAAAGGCGCGTATGAGACAGGTCGTTCTGAATCTTGAGGAATCCATGATCCGGCAGGTGGCCAATGCCGGCATGGGACGCACCGATGTGCTCAAGTTCTGGTTTGGCGAGAGTGACGAAGCCACGCCCGACTTCATCCGGGATGCCGCCATCGCATCCCTGCAGCAGGGCGAGACTTTTTACGCCCACAATCTCGGCCTGCCGGAGTTGCGGGAAGCCATCGCCCGATACGTCACAGCCCTGCGTTGCCCGGGCGCCGCGCCGATTGGGGCCGACCGCATTGCCGTCACCTCGGGCGGTGTCAATGCGTTGATGCTGGCCGTGCAGGCGCTGGTTGATGCGGGCGACGACGTGGTGGCGGTCACGCCGGTCTGGCCCAACCTGACGGCCCAGCCCCTGATCATGGGCGCCCGGCTGCGCTGCGTCAGCCTCAAGCCGGTGGCCGGGCAATGGCAGCTCGACATGGCGGAGTTGCTGGCGGCCATCACGCCTGCGACGAAACTTTTGATCGTCAATGCCCCGAACAACCCGACCGGCTGGACCTTGAGCCGGGCCGAGCAGGAAACACTTCTGGCGCACTGCCGCAGCACCGGCACCTGGATTCTGGCCGACGAGGTGTATGAGCGTCTTTACTATGAAACCACGCCAAACGGCTGCGCGCCCAGCTTTCTGGATATTGCCCGTCCCGAGGACCGCGTGGTCGTCGCCCATAGTTTCTCCAAGAGCTTTTTGATGACGGGCTGGCGCCTGGGCTGGCTGGTGATGCCGGCTTCCATGACGCCGCATATGGGCAAGCTGGTCGAGTTCAACACCTCCTGCGCGCCGGTCTTCATCCAGCGGGCGGGGCTGGTCGCGCTGCAAAGGACCGGCGACGTCACCCCGCAGTTGGTGGCCCACCTCAAAACCTGTCGTGACACGCTGGTGCCCTTGCTACAGGCGGTGCCGGGCGTAGAAGTCGCGCCTGCCAAAGGGGGTATGTATGCCTTTTTCAGATTGGCGGACCAGCAGCGCTTTTGCGACTCGCTGGAGACCGCCAAGTGGCTGGTTGCCGAGGCGGGGCTGGGACTGGCGCCGGGCAACGCTTTCATGGTCAATCCCTCGCCCGAAGCCCAGGGCTGGCTGCGCTGGTGCTTTGCCAGCCGGGACCTGGTCAGGCTGGAGCAGGGCGTGGAACGGCTCAGGCGCTGGCTTGGGCTATAATCCAAGGCTCTGCGCTACAGAGTGCCCTGCCGTAACAGGCAGGGGTTCATTCGCAGATAACACGACGAAAGCGGTCAAGTCTCAATAGTGGGAACACTGCTTCGCTCGCAAGTGCAACACGGTTGCAAGAGGAAAATCCATGATCGCAAAATCAATCAAGGCCGAGATTGTCAAAGACAATGCCCGTTCCGCTACTGACACCGGCAGTCCTGAAGTTCAAGTCGGCCTGCTGACCGGCCGCATCAATGAATTGATGCCTCACTTCAAGACCCATGCCAAGGATCACCACGGTCGCCGTGGCCTGTTGCGCATGGTGAGCCGTCGCCGCAAGCTGCTGGACTACCTGAAGTCCAAAGATGCTTCCCGTTATGTTGCGCTGATCGCCAAGCTTGGCCTGCGTAAATAATCGGTAAACCCAACAGTAAGCGCCTGAGTTAGTTCACTAGCTCAGGCGTTTTGCACTTTAAAACTGCAAAAACATCAGTCCCGTCCCATTTCAGAAGTGCGTATTGCATAACTGATTTACTTCGGAGCAAGGCAAAACGAGCATGCGCTGTGTCATTCCACAAGAGGGATCCTGAAAGTCGGATACTTCCAGGTGTTTTTTGGAATGGCATCGTGTTCGGTCAGCTGTCACTCCGGGCTCTTTGCACGGCCTTATGTGCCTTAAAAAATGGAGAAGAACATGAGCATTTTTAATAAAGTCACCAAATCCTTCCAGTGGGGCCAGCACAAGGTCACGATGGAAACCGGCGAAGTTGCACGCCAGTCCGGCGGCGCTGTGCTGCTGGACATGGACGGCACCGTGGTGCTGGCCACCGTGGTTGCGAAAAGCGATGCCAAGCCCGGCCAGGATTTCTTCCCCCTGACGGTTGATTACCTCGAAAAAACCTACGCCGCCGGCCGCATTCCCGGCAGCTTCTTCAAGCGCGAAGGCCGCCCCAGCGAATTCGAGACGCTGACATCCCGTCTGATCGACCGCCCGATCCGTCCGCTGTTCCCCGAAGGTTTCTTCAACGAAGTGCAGGTCGTGATTCATGTGCTGTCGCTGAACCCTGAAGTCGAAGGCGACATTCCTGCGCTCATCGCATCGAGCGCTGCGCTGTCGATTTCCGGTATTCCCTTCAATGGCCCGATTGGCGCCGCCCGCGTGGCCTACATCAACGGCCAGTACGTGCTGAACCCCGGCAAGACGCAGCTCAAGGATTCCACCATGGACCTGGTTGTGGCCGGTACCGAAGCCGCCGTGCTGATGGTCGAGTCCGAAGCCAAGCAGCTGTCTGAAGAAATCATGCTCGGCGCCGTGGTATTTGGCCATGAGCAGGGCAACATTGCCATCAACGCAATTCACGAACTCGTTCGCGATGCGGGCAAGCCGGTCTGGGACTGGCGCGCGCCCGCCAAAGACGAGGTGCTGATCGCCAAAGTGGTCGCGCTGGCCGAAGAAAAGCTGGTCGCCGCCTACCAGATCCGCAACAAGCAGGCCCGCACCCACGCCACGCGTGAAGTGACCACCTGGACCAAGATGGGCCTGAAGGCCGAGGGTGTCGAATTTGACAGCGTGGCCGTAGACGGCATGCTGTTCGACATCGAAGCGAAAATCGTGCGAAGCCAGATCCTGGCCGGCGATCCGCGCATTGACGGCCGTGACACGCGCACCGTACGTCCCATTGAAATCCGCAACAGCGTGCTGCCCCGCACCCACGGCTCGGCCCTGTTCACGCGCGGCGAAACCCAGGCGCTGGTGATCACCACGCTGGGCACCGAACGTGATGCCCAGCGCATTGACGCGCTGTCCGGCGACTACGAAGACCGCTTCATGCTGCACTACAACATGCCTCCGTTCGCCACCGGCGAAACCGGCCGTGTGGGCAGCCCAAAACGCCGCGAAATCGGCCACGGCCGTCTTGCCAAGCGCGCGCTGATCGCCGTGCTGCCAAGCAAGGAAGAATTCCCGTACACCATGCGCGTGGTCAGCGAGATCACCGAGTCCAACGGCTCCTCGTCGATGGCTTCGGTCTGCGGCGGCTGCCTGTCCCTGATGGACGCCGGCGTTCCCATGAAGGCGCACGTCGCCGGTATCGCCATGGGCCTGATTAAGGAAGGCAACCGCTTTGCCGTGCTGACCGACATTCTGGGTGACGAAGATCACCTGGGTGACATGGACTTCAAGGTCGCAGGCACCACCTTCGGTATCACCGCGCTGCAGATGGACATCAAGATCCAGGGCATTACCAAGGAAATCATGCAGGTCGCGCTGGCTCAGGCCAAGGAAGCCCGCATGCACATTCTGGGCAAGATGCAGGAAGCCATGGGCGAAGCCAAAGCCGAAGTGTCTGACTTCGCGCCGCGCCTCTACGTGATGAAAATTAACCCAGAAAAGATCCGTGACGTGATCGGCAAGGGCGGCGCCGTGATTCGCGCGCTGACCGAAGAAACCGGCACCCAGATCAACATCGAGGAAGACGGCACCATCACCATCGCTTCCAACGACAGCGTCAAGGCTGACGAAGCCAAGCGCCGCATCGCCGAGATCACCGCCGAAGTTGAAATCGGCAAGGTCTACGAAGGCGCGATCACCAAGATTCTGGACTTCGGTGCACTGGTCAACCTGCTGCCCGGCAAGGACGGCTTGCTGCACATCAGCCAGATCGCCCATGAGCGCGTCGAGAAAGTGACCGACTACCTGAGCGAAGGCCAGATCGTCAAGGTCAAGGTTCTGGAAACCGACGAAAAAGGCCGCGTCAAGCTGTCGATGAAGGCTTTGCTGGACCGTCCTTCCCAAAATCAGGATCAGGGCTGATCTTCATCTGCTATTGATTTTGTAGCTGCTGGCGCCCGTAAAAAGGGCGTTAGCGGCACAAATGACCGGGATAATCATGAGAGTCATTGAAATCACCTCCTTTGGTGCACCTGACGTGTTGCGTCTGGGTGAGCGTCCTGCGCCCATACCCGGTGCAGGCGAGCTACTGATCCGCGTCGCTGCCTCCGGCGTGAACCGGCCTGACGTGTTGCAACGCACTGGCAACTATCCGGTGCCGCCCGGCGCGTCTGATATTCCGGGGCTGGAAGTCGCGGGTGAAATTGTCTCGGGTGACGCGCAAGCGATGGCTGATGCGGGTTTCAAAATAGGTGATCGCGTCTGTGCGCTGGTCGCCGGTGGCGGCTATGCCGAGTTGTGCGTCGCACCTGTCGGTCAGTGTCTGCCGGTGCCGCCTGGCTTGAGCGATATGGAAGCCGCATCCCTGCCTGAGACCTTCTTCACGGTCTGGAGCAATGTCTTTGAGCGGGCCTACCTGCAAAAAGGTGAAACCCTGCTGATTCAAGGCGGCTCCAGCGGCATCGGCGTGACCGCAATTCAGATGGCCAAGGCGCTGGGCGCGAGGGTCCTGGTAACGGCTGGCAGCGACGAAAAGTGCTCGGCCTGCCTAGCTTTGGGAGCCGATCATGCCATCAATTACAGGACCAGCGACTTTGTCGAAGAGATCAAGAAGCTGACGAGCGGCAAGGGCGTCAATGTCATTCTCGACATGGTTGCCGGCAACTACGTAGCGCGTGAGGTCGAGTGCTTGGCAGAAGACGGCCGCTTGGTCATCATTGCAGTGCAGGGCGGAGTCAAGGCCGAGTTCAATGCCGGCTTGGTACTGCGCAGGCGTCTGACGATCACCGGTTCGACCTTGCGGCCGCGCTCGCTGGAATTCAAGACCGCCATGGCAAAGGCGCTGAAGGCCAATGTCTGGCCGCTCATCGTCAGCGGGGCTATCAAGCCCGTCATCCACAGCACCTTTGCAGCAGCTGATGCAGCCAAAGCACATGCGCTGATGGAGTCGAATCAGCATGTCGGCAAGATCGTCTTAACCTGGTAGTTGGCAAGCAACATGAGAATCACATGAAAAAGCTGATTGCAGGAAACTGGAAGATGAACGGCAGCCTGGCTGCCAATGAAGAGTTGCTGGCGGCGCTGGCGCAGGGGCTTGCTGTTACGCCGTCTTGCGAGATCGCTCTATGCGTACCCGCACCTTACCTGGCGCAGATTCAGGCCCTGAAGTCGGTCCATTCCAGTTTGTCGCCTATTGACGTGGGCGCGCAGGATGTATCTGCGCATGCCTCGGGTGCCTACACGGGCGAGATCAGTGCCGCCATGCTCAAGGACCTTGGTTGCCGCTATGCGATTGTGGGTCATTCCGAGCGGCGTCAGTACCACGGCGAAAATGATGCGCAGGTTGCCGACAAGGCCAGGGCTGCCCTGGCTGCCGGCATCACGCCCATCGTTTGCGTCGGTGAGACGCTGGCCGAACGCGATGCCGGCCGCACCGAAGAAGTGGTCAAGCGCCAGCTGGCTGCCGTGATTCATGCCAACGGCCATTGCATTAGTGAGGTGGTGGTGGCTTACGAGCCCGTGTGGGCCATTGGCACTGGCAAGACGGCCTCGCCTGAAGAGGCGCAAGCCGTTCATGCCGTGTTGCGCGCTCAACTCAAGGCTGCGACCGACCAGTCGGCCCGGGTGAAAATCCTGTATGGCGGCAGCATGAATGCTGCCAATGCGGCTTCACTGCTGGCCCAGCCTGATATTGATGGCGGCCTGATAGGCGGCGCCTCCCTTAAAGCCCCGGATTTTTTGAAAATTATTACTGCAGCCGCCGTTTGATGGCTGTAGTTTGCTATTAAATTAGGAGTAAATATGAACGTTTTTTTGACCATTGTCCTCGCCGTGCAAATGTTGGCAGCGCTGGGCATGATTGGCCTGATTCTGGTGCAGCATGGCAAGGGTGCCGACATGGGGGCGGCATTTGGCAGCGGCGGTTCGGGCAGCCTGTTTGGCGCTAGCGGCAGTGCCAACTTTCTTTCCCGCACTACCGGCATTCTGGCTGCGCTATTTTTTGCCGCCACTTTGATGCTCGCTTATTTTGGCAACGCGCAACCGCGCACCAGCTCCAGTGTCCTGGAAGGCATTGCTGCCACCGCACCTGCTACTCCGGCGTCAGGCGCGGCTCAGATCCCGGGAACTACTGCGCCGGCTACGACGAGCACAGCAGTTCCTGTGCCGCCAGTGCCCGCCGCATCAGGTGCGGCGCAAATACCGACGAAATAAGCTGATAAAGCTGCCGCTTCAAGTCGGAAGCGGCAAGATTTCAGGGTAAACTCTTAGACTGTCTGGAAAGCAAAAAACTGTAAAGTTTCCTCAAGCCATCCAGGCAGTTAAACATCGCGGACGTGGTGAAATTGGTAGACACGCTATCTTGAGGGGGTAGTGGCGAAAGCTGTGCGAGTTCGAGTCTCGCCGTCCGCACCAGATTGACAAGCATCGGTAGTAGCGTTTTGGCGCTGCTCTCGGCTCAAACGGTAAACTCTTGCGAGCTGTGCATGACCTGCGCGGACTCACTGCATGAGCGGCTTTTCAGAAGTTGAATCCACCATGAACCTCGATCAATACCTTCCTGTCCTCTTGTTTATTTTGGTGGGCGTGGGTGTCGGTGTGTTGCCCCAGGTGCTGGGTCGTTTGTTGGGTCCTGTGCGTCCTGATAGCGAAAAAAATTCCCCTTATGAGTGCGGCTTCGAGGCTTTCGAAGACGCGCGCATGAAATTCGATGTGCGCTACTACCTGGTGGCCATTCTCTTCATTCTTTTTGATCTTGAAATTGCGTTTCTTTTTCCGTGGGCGGTGGCGCTCAAGGAAATTGGTCCAGTGGGTTTCTGGTCGGTCATGGTTTTCCTGGGCATCCTGGTCGTGGGCTTTGTCTACGAGTGGAAAAAGGGTGCGCTGGACTGGGAATAAGAAAAGCCCTTGAGGGGGTTTTGCCACAAAGGTACGGGTATGTCACTTGAAGGTGTTTTCAAAGAAGGCTTCATGACCACGAGTTATGACTCCGTGGTGAATTGGGCCAAGACCGGTTCGCTATGGCCCATGACCTTTGGTCTGGCCTGCTGCGCCGTGGAAATGATGCATGCTGGCGCCGCACGTTACGACATAGACCGCTTTGGCATGCTGTTTCGTCCCAGTCCGCGGCAGTCCGATTTGATGATCGTGGCCGGCACGCTGTGCAACAAGATGGGGCCGGCCTTGCGTAAGGTCTATGACCAGATGGCCGAGCCGCGCTGGGTGATCTCCATGGGATCGTGCGCCAATGGCGGTGGATACTACCACTACAGTTACTCTGTCGTTCGCGGATGCGACCGGATTGTGCCTGTGGATGTCTATGTGCCTGGCTGTCCGCCAACCGCCGAGGCTTTGCTGTACGGAATCATTCAGCTGCAGCAAAAAATCCGCCGTACCAACACGATTGCGAGGGCGTGATGCTGGAGTCTTCTCCTCCTGTTTCTGTGTCGCAGCTTGGCGAGACCATCGCTGCGGTGCTGGGTGCCAAAGCCAAGAGTGTGAAGCTTGCGCTGGGCGAAGTGACCGTGACCGTGGCTGCAGCTGACTACCTTGCTGTTGCAATGCTTGTTGCGCGATGCGCCGGGCTGCAAGTTCGAGCAGCTGATCGACCTGTGCGGGCTGGATTACTCGGAGTACAAGGGCGGCCAGTACGACGGGCTGCGCTACTGTGTTGCGTCGCATTTGTTGTCTGTCAGTCTGAACCAGCGCGTGAGGCTCAAGGTGTTTTGCCTTGACGATGATTTTCCGGTTGTTGACTCGGTCAATGGGGTCTGGAATTCTGCGAACTGGTTTGAGCGCGAGGCGTTTGACCTGTTTGGCATCGTCTTTGAAGGTCATAACGACCTGCGCCGCATTCTGACCGACTACGGGTTCATCGGTCATCCGTTCCGCAAGGATTTTCCGACGAGCGGTCATGTCGAAATGCGTTACGACGCCGAGCAAAAACGTGTGATTTACCAGCCTGTCACCATCGAACCGCGTGAAATTACGCCGCGCGTGATCCGTGAAGACAACTATGGTGGCCTTCAATAAGCTGTTCCCGCGAGAGATACGACATGGCTGAAATCAAAAATTACACGCTCAATTTTGGGCCGCAGCATCCGGCCGCTCACGGCGTTTTGCGTCTGGTGCTGGAACTTGACGGCGAGGTGATCCAGCGTGCCGATCCGCACATCGGCTTGTTGCACCGCGCCACTGAAAAACTGGCCGAAAGCAAGACTTACATCCAGTCGCTGCCCTACATGGATCGACTCGACTACGTTTCGATGATGTCCAATGAGCATGCCTACTGCCTGGCCATCGAGAAGCTGCTGGGTGTTGATGTTCCGATCCGTGCGCAGTACATCCGCGTGATGTTCTCCGAGATCACTCGTCTGCTCAACCACCTGATGTGGCTGGGCGCGCACGGCCTGGACTGCGGCGCGATGAACATGTTGATTTACTGCTTTCGCGAACGCGAAGTGCTGTTTGATATGTACGAGGCAGTGTCGGGTGCGCGCATGCACGCGGCGTACTTCCGTCCCGGTGGCGTGTACCGCGACCTGCCGGAAAGCATGTCGCAGTACAAGGTCAGCAAGATCAGGAATGCCAAGGCGATTGATGCTCTGAACGAAAACCGACAAGGTTCATTGCTTGATTTTATTGACGACTTTGTGGCCAAGTTCCCCAAGCTGGTTGATGAATACGAAACCCTGTTGACCGACAACCGTATCTGGAAACAGCGTACGGTCGGAGTGGGTGTGGTGTCGCCGGAGCGCGCCCTCAATCTTGGTTTTACCGGTCCGATGCTCAGGGGCTCCGGCTTCGCATGGGATTTGCGCAAGCAGCAGCCTTATGAAGTCTATGAACACATGGACTTCGATATTCCGGTGGGCAAGACCGGGGATTGCTATGACCGTTATCTGGTCCGTGTCGCGGAGATGCGCCAGTCGAATCGCATCATCAAGCAGTGCGTTGACTGGCTTCGCGTAAATCCCGGCCTGGTGATCACGAGCAATCACAAAGTTGCGCCTCCAGATCGCGAATCCATGAAGTCCAACATGGAAGAGTTGATTCACCACTTCAAGCTCTTTACCGAAGGTTTCCATGTGCCCGAAGGCGAGGCCTACGCCGCCGTGGAACACCCTAAGGGCGAGTTCGGTATCTACATCGTCAGCGACGGCGCCAATAAGCCTTATCGTCTGAAAATCCGTCCGCCAGGCTTTCCACATCTGGCGGCCATGGATGAAATGGCGCGTGGCCACATGATTGCCGATGCCGTTGCCGTGATAGGCACGATGGATATTGTGTTCGGTGAAATTGACCGCTAAACCGCATGAGTTCTCCCATGATTTCTGAAGAAACCAAAGCGCTTTTTGACCGCGAAATCGCGAAATATCCTGCGGACCAGAGGCAGTCGGCTGTAATGGCCTGTCTCACGGTTGTGCAGCGGGAACTGGGTTTTGTCAGCGCCGAGAGCGAAAAGCTGCTGGCCGAATACCTTGGCATGGCGCCGATTGCCGTGCATGAAGTCACCAGCTTCTACAACATGTACAACCAGCAGCCGGTGGGCAAGTACAAGCTCAATGTTTGCACCAATCTGCCATGCCAGTTGCGCGACGGCACCAAAGCGCTCAAGCATCTGGAACACAAGCTGGGCATTGCCATGGGTGAAACCACTGCCGATGGCTTGTTCACGCTGCAACAGTCCGAATGCCTGGGCGCCTGTGCCGACTCACCGGTGATGCTGGTCAATGACATCAACATGTGCAGCTTCATGAGCAACGAGAAACTGGACCAACTCATTGATGGTCTTAAATCGGCCGAGGCTTAAGTCTTATGACGCTTCTATCCCATTCAATCGACAAGACAGCGGGGCAGGCCCTGCTGTCGCAATTTGCGGCGACCGGTCTGCAGACGTGTTTTCACGGTCGACATATCAACCCGCAAATCCTCGCCAACCTTGACGGCAGCAATTGGCGCCTCAAGGACTATGAGGCGCGTGGCGGCTATCAGGCCCTGCGCAAGATTCTGGGGCAGGATGGTGGCGAAGGCCTGAGCCCTGACCAGGTGATTGCCGAGGTAAAAGCCGGTGGTCTGCGCGGCCGCGGCGGTGCGGGTTTTCCGACCGGTTTGAAGTGGAGCTTCATGCCGCGGCAGTTTCCCGGCCAGAAATACCTCGTCTGCAATTCGGATGAAGGGGAGCCCGGCACCTGCAAAGACCGCGACATCATGCAGTACAACCCGCACAGCGTGATTGAAGGCATGGCGATTGCGGCTTACGCGATGGGTATCAGCGTCGGCTACAACTACATTCATGGCGAGATTTTCGCCACTTACCAGCGTTTTGAAGCCGCACTGGACGAGGCGCGCGCCGCTGGCCTGTTGGGCGACAGCATTCTCGGCAGCAGCTTCAGTTTCCAACTCCATGCCACGCACGGATTTGGCGCCTACATTTGCGGTGAAGAAACCGGTCTGCTTGAGTCGCTCGAAGGCAAAAAAGGTCAGCCGCGCTTCAAGCCGCCGTTTCCGGCCAGTTTTGGCTTGTACGGCAAGCCCACCACCATCAACAACACCGAAACGTTCGCGGCAGTGCCGTGGATCATTCGTAACGGCGGTGCTGCCTATCTGGAGTGCGGCAAGCCTAACAATGGCGGTACCAAGATTTACTCGGTATCCGGCGACGTCGAGTTGCCGGGCAACTACGAAGTGCCCATGGGCACCCCGTTTGCCAAACTTCTGGAACTGGCCGGCGGCGTGCGCAAGGGGCGCACGCTCAAGGCCGTGATTCCCGGCGGCTCCTCATCACCCGTGTTGCCGGCTTCCATCATGATGGAATGCACCATGGACTACGACTCGATTGCCAAGGCCGGTTCCATGCTCGGCTCAGGCGCCGTGATCGTGATGGACGACACCCGCTGCATGGTCGAATCCCTCAAGCGTCTGTCCTACTTTTACATGCACGAGTCCTGCGGGCAGTGCACGCCATGCCGCGAAGGCACGGGCTGGTTGTGGCGCGTAGTGGACCGCATCCACAATGGGCACGGTCGTCAGAGCGACCTGGACTTGCTCAACTCGGTGGCGGACAACATTCAGGGGCGCACCATTTGCGCACTGGGCGACGCCGCCGCCATGCCGGTGCGCGCCATGATCAAGCATTACCGTCATGAGTTTGAGGCCATGATCCAGAAAAACACATCTCCAGCTGTAGCAGCCCAGGGCGCAGTTCAGGTTACAGGTCGCGCCGCCGCGCAGGCTTGAACGGCGGAAAGAAAACATATGGTTGAAATAGAACTAGACGGCCAGAAGGTGGAAGTGCTCGAAGGCAGCACGGTGATGCATGCGGCTGAAAAAGCGGGCACCTACATTCCGCATTTTTGCTACCACAAGAAACTGAGCATTGCGGCCAATTGCCGTATGTGTCTGGTCGATGTGGAAAAAGCCCCCAAGCCTATGCCAGCTTGCGCCACTCCGGTGACGCAGGGCATGATTGTTCGGACCAAGAACGAAAAAGCCATCAAGGCCCAAAAGGGCGTGATGGAGTTTTTGCTGATCAACCATCCACTCGATTGCCCCATCTGCGATCAGGGCGGCGAGTGCCAGTTGCAGGATTTGGCGGTGGGCTATGGCGCAGGCGAGTCGCGTTATCAGGAAGAAAAACGCGTGGTGTTCCACAAGGATGTGGGCCCGCTGATCTCCATGCAGGAGATGAGCCGCTGCATTCACTGCACCCGCTGTGTGCGCTTTGGTCAGGAAGTGGCCGGCGTGATGGAGCTGGGCATGTCGCACCGCGGTGAGCACGCCGAGATTGAGACTTTCGTCGGCATGTCGGTGGACTCCGAACTGTCGGGCAACATGATTGACATCTGCCCGGTCGGTGCGTTGACCAGCAAGCCGTTTCGCTACAGCGCTCGCACCTGGGAATTGTCGCGCCGCAAGTCGGTCAGCCCGCACGATTCGACCGGCGCCAACCTGATTGTTCAGGTCAAGAACAACAAGGTCATGCGCGTGGTTCCGCTGGAAAACGAAGACATCAACGAATGCTGGATTGCCGACCGCGACCGTTTTTCTTATGAGGCGCTGAATACCGACGACCGGTTGACCAGCCCCATGCTCAAGCAGGGCGGCGAGTGGAAATCCGTCGATTGGCAGACCGCCCTGGAATATGTCGCCAATGGCCTGAAGCAGATCAGGGCCGAGTACGGCGCTGAAAGCATCGGCACGCTGGCCAGTCCGCACAGCACGCTGGAGGAACTGCATCTGGCTGCCTCGCTGATGCGCGGACTGGGCAGCGAGAACATCGATTACCGTTTGCGCAACGCGGAATTTTCACCTTCAGCCTCCGTGCGCTGGCTTGGGACTTCCATCGCATCGCTGTCGCAGCTGCAGCGCGTGCTGGTGGTCGGTTCCAACCTGCGCAAGGATCACCCGCTTTTTGCACAACGTATTCGGCAGTCTGTCCGTAATGGCTGTTCGCTGAGTGCTATTAATTCGGCAGCAGAGTTGGCCTCCGCAGGGGCGTGGGCCATGCCTGTAGCCAACACGCTGCTGGCAGCGCCCGAAGCATGGGCGCAAGCGCTGGCCGATGTGGCTGCAGCAGTTGCGGCAGAGAAGGGCGTTTCCCAGCCCGCTCCCGGCCAGGCAAGTGAGGCTGCAAACGCCATAGCCAAGGCACTGATGGGCGGCGAGCGCAAAGCCATACTACTGGGCAATGCCGCTGCGCATCACGCCAATGCCTCCAGTCTGCTGGCCATTGCCAACTGGATTGGCGAGCAAACCGGCGCGACTGTTGGCTACCTGACTGAAGCGGCCAATACCGTTGGTGCGCAGTGGGTAGGGGCCTTGCCGGGTGCGTCCGGCCTCAATGCGGGGCAGATGCTGGATGGCAAGCTGAAAGCGGTCATCCTGCTGAACAACGAACCCGAATTTGATTCGGCCGCGGGCGCCAGGGCCAAAACTTCGCTGAACACCGCTCAGATGGTTGTCACGCTGAGTCCCTTCAAGGCCAATATGAGCTTCAGTGATGTGCTGCTGCCGATTGCGCCATTCACCGAAACGTCGGGTACTTTTGTCAACGCCGAAGGCCGGGTGCAGGGCTTTCACGCGGTTGTCAAACCGCTGGCTGAAACGCGACCGGCCTGGAAGGTCTTGCGCGTGCTGGCCAACTTGCTGGACTTGCCCGGTTTTGACTTTGAATCCTCGCAGGATGTGCTCAAGCAGATCCCCGGCTCTGACGCGGACCAGGTGCCAGCGGACAGATTGGGTAATGCAGGTCAGGGCAATATTGTGCTGTCTGCCGCAGTTGGCCAGGCGCCTGCTGTTGCCAGTATTTACCAGCTCGATGGAATCGTCAGGCGCGCCACCTCGCTGCAGTTGACGGCAGATGCGCGCCAGGCAGCCGCTTTGGAAGGAGTCGGCGCATGATTGATTCAATCTACGGTTTTGGCCAGGGCTTGATGGGTGGCATGTGGCCCGCGACGGTTTGGCCGGTGTTATGGGTTCTCATCAAGATTGTGGTGGTGCTCGTACCTTTGATGGGCTGTGTTGCCTATCTCACGCTATGGGAGCGCAAGGCCATCGGTTTCACCCAGGTTCGCCTGGGTCCCAACCGCATTGGCCCCTTTGGCCTGCTGCAGCCGATTGCGGATGCGCTCAAGCTGCTGACCAAAGAGATCATCATTCCCACGGCAGCGAGCAAGGGTTTGTTTGTCCTCGGCCCGATCATGACCATCATGCCGGCCCTGGCTGCCTGGGCGGTGATCCCTTTCGGACCTGACGTGGCGCTGGCCAACATCAATGCCGGCTTGTTGTTCCTGATGGCCATTACCTCGCTCGAGGTGTATGGCGTCATCATTGCCGGCTGGGCTTCGAACTCCAAATACGCGTTTCTGGGCGCCATGCGGGCTTCGGCCCAGATGGTGAGCTACGAAATTGCCATGGGTTTTTGCCTGGTAGTAGTGCTGATGGTTACGGGCAGCCTGAACATGACCGACATCGTGATGAGTCAAGCCAAAGGCATGGGCGCCGGCAAGGGCCTGAATTTCCTGTCATGGAACTGGTTGCCTTTGTTGCCCATTTTTGTGGTGTATTTCATTTCAAGCCTGGCCGAAACCAACCGCCACCCGTTTGACGTGGTGGAAGGCGAGTCCGAAATTGTGGCCGGTCACATGGTGGAGTATTCCGGCATGTCGTTTGCCATGTTCTTCCTGGCCGAATACGCCAACATGATTTTGGTGTCGATACTGTGCGTCCTGCTGTTCCTGGGCGGCTGGCTGTCTCCGATTGACAGCGCATTGTTCACCTGGATTCCGGGCTGGATCTGGTTGGGTCTCAAAACCTTTGTTGTCGTCACCATCTTCCTGTGGGTGCGCTCCACCTTCCCGCGTTACCGTTACGACCAGATCATGCGTCTTGGCTGGAAAATATTCATACCTGTGACCCTGGTCTGGCTGGTGGTCGTTGGTGCCTGGATGCAGACCTCTTACAACATCTGGAAATAGGCGAAAAAGTCATGTCTGCTGTTTCCTCCGTCAAGGATTTTGTCTCAAGCTTCATGCTCACCGAGCTGCTCAAGGGTATGGCCCTGACCGGCAAGTACATGTTCAGCCGCAAGATCACTATCCAGTTCCCCGAAGAAAAAACGCCGCTAAGCCCGCGTTTTCGCGGCCTGCACGCACTGCGCCGCTATGAAAACGGTGAAGAGCGTTGCATTGCCTGCAAGCTGTGCGAAGCCGTATGTCCAGCGATGGCCATCACCATCGAATCTGACGTGCGTGAAGACGGCAGCCGCCGTACATCGCGCTATGACATTGATCTGACCAAATGCATTTTTTGCGGTTTTTGCGAAGAGAGCTGCCCGGTCGATTCGATTGTCGAAACGCATATTCTCGAATACCACGGTGAAAAACGTGGTGACCTGTACTTCACCAAAGAGATGCTGCTGGCAGTGGGCGACCGCTATGAATCCGAAATTGCTGCCAACAGGGCGGCAGATGCCAAATACCGTTGAACCCCGTCGCCAAGTAGATCGCTCAAGAAAGAATCCACCACAACATGGACGCTAAAACAGGACTTTTTTATGTCTTCGCCGCGGTGCTGCTGTTTGCAGCTTTCCGGGTGATTACCGCACGCAATCCGGTCCATGCTGCGCTCTTCCTCGTGCTCGCCTTTTTCCAGGCGGCGGCCATCTGGATCTTGCTCAAGGCCGAGTTTCTGGCTATTACCCTGGTGCTCGTCTATGTGGGCGCAGTGATGGTCCTTTTTCTCTTTGTAGTCATGATGCTTGACATCAATCTGGACAGTGCGCGCAAGGGTTTCTGGAAGCATTTTCCGCTCGCCGGCTCGGTGGGTGCGATCATCGCGCTGGAAATGTCCTACGTATTGATGGGCGGGTTTCGAGAGCCCCCCAGATTAACTGGCGCTGCAGTGCAGATTGACGCGCAGGTTTCCAATACGAAAGAGCTGGGCAAGCTGCTCTATTCGGAGTACATCTACCCGCTGGAGATCGCTGCCGTGATTTTGCTGGTGGGGATCATCGCCGCCATCGCACTGACCTTGCGCCAGCGCAAGGACTCCAAACGGACCAATCCTGCCGAGCAGGTTCAAGTCAAGGCGGCAGACCGTGTCAGGTTGGTCAAGATGAAATCTGTTGTCGCTGCATCCGTTGAGCCCGCTACGGTTTCTGCCGAGGAAAAACAATCATGATGCTCACGCTGGGACATTTTCTTTCGCTGGGGGCCATGCTGTTTGCCTTGTCCGTCATTGGCATTTTCCTGAACCGCAAGAATCTGATCGTCTTGCTCATGGCGATTGAGCTCATGCTGCTTGCGGTAAACATGAATTTCGTGGCCTTTTCGTATTACCTGAACGATATGGCCGGGCAGGTCTTTGTGTTCTTCATTCTGACCGTCGCGGCTGCCGAATCTGCTATCGGACTGGCCATTCTGGTGCTGCTGTTCCGTAACAAGTCCAGCATCAACGTCGACGAACTCAACACGCTTCAGGGTTAAACAATGAGCCCCCACGCTTCTCACTTCGTGTATTCGCTGCCCCCCGAGGGGGCACTAACCGCCCTTGGGGCGGCCCTACGGGCAGTTAAACAATGAGCCAAATCCTTTCCGCCTCGACCTTGCTGGCTGTCCCGCTGGCACCTCTTGCAGGCGCACTGCTGGCCGGTATTCTCGGAACCACGTTTGGTGGCAACTGGATAGGCCGCCGGCTGGCGCACACCCTCACCATTCTGGGCGTTCTGCTTGCTTTCATTCTCTCTGCCCTGACGCTTCAAAGTGTCGTAATGGATGGCGCGTACTTCAATGAAACGCTCTACACCTGGATGATGCTGGGCAGCCTGAAAATGGAAATTGGCTTTCTGGTCGATGGTCTGACCGCCATGATGATGTGCGTGGTGACCTTTGTCTCCCTCATGGTGCATATCTACACCATTGGCTACATGGAAGAAGACGAGGGCTATAACCGTTTCTTCGCCTATATTTCGCTGTTCACCTTCGCCATGCTGATGCTGGTGATGAGCAACAACATGCTGCAGCTGTTCTTTGGCTGGGAAGCTGTGGGTCTGGTTTCCTATTTGCTGATTGGCTTCTGGTTCAACAAACCCAGTGCGATGTTTGCCAACATGAAGGCTTTCCTGGTCAACCGCGTGGGCGACTTTGGCTTTATTCTGGGCATTGCGCTGATCGCTGCCTATGCTGGCACGCTCAACTATGGCGAGGCATTTGCCAAGGCTGATGAACTTTCCAAGCTGACGTTCCCGGGTACCGGTTGGATGCTGATCACCGTGATCTGCATCTGCCTGTTCATCGGTGCGATGGGCAAGTCGGCCCAGTTTCCGCTGCATGTATGGCTGCCCGACTCCATGGAAGGCCCGACTCCCATCTCGGCCCTGATTCACGCAGCGACCATGGTGACAGCCGGTATTTTCATGGTGGCGCGCATGTCGCCATTGTTTGAGCTGAGCGATACCGCGCTGAGCTTCATCATGGTGATTGGGGCGATCACTGCGCTGTTCATGGGCTTTTTGGGCATCATCCAGAACGACATCAAGCGGGTGATTGCTTATTCCACCTTGTCCCAGCTGGGTTACATGACGGTGGCGCTGGGTGCTTCCGCCTACTCCGTGGCTGTGTTTCACCTGATGACGCACGCGTTCTTCAAGGCGCTGCTGTTTTTGGCGGCGGGCTCGGTCATTATCGGCATGCACCACAACCAGGACATTCGCTGGATGGGCGGCGTGCGCAAGTACATGCCGATCACCTGGATTACATTCCTGCTGGGCTCGCTGGCCCTGATCGGAACGCCTTTCTTCTCCGGTTTTTATTCAAAGGACAGCATCATTGAGGCTGTCGCTGAAAGCCACCTCTGGGGCAGCGGCTTTGCGCATTTCGCGGTGCTGGCGGGCGTTTTCGTAACGGCCTTCTATTCATTTCGCGTGTACTTCCTGGTCTTTCACGGCAAGGAGCGGTATGAGCAGAATCCCGATGCCCATCATGACGCCCATGACGACCACGGACACCACGGTGAGCATCACGATCCGCATGAGTCTCCATGGGTTGTCACGGTACCCCTGATTTTGCTGGCCATTCCCTCGGTTGTTATTGGCTTCATGACGATTGAGCCGATGCTGTTCGGCGATTTTTTCAAGAATGCGATTCATGTCAATCTTGAGCGACATCCAGCCATGGATGAATTGGCCAAGCTGTTTCATGGTCCGGTGCAGATGGCTCTGCACGGCTTGACGACGGCGCCATTCTGGCTCGCGTTGTCGGGTGTGGTTCTGGCGTATTACATGTACATGGTCAACCCTGCTTTGCCGGCGGCCATCAAGCGCAAGGTGCAACCGGTCTACACACTGCTTGAAAATAAGTACTACCTCGACTGGTTCAATGAAAACGTGTTGGCCCGTGGCGCGCGCGGTCTGGGCACAGTCCTCTGGAAAGTCGGTGACCAGAAGCTGATTGACGGCGTGCTGGTCAATGGATCGTGGAAGCTGGTGGGCTGGATTTCAGGCATGGTGCGCAAGCTGCAGTCGGGCTACATCTACCACTATGCCTTTGGCATGATCATTGGTGTGTTTGTGTTGATGACGTATTTCGTCTGGCTCAATCGATAAAACAATCTAGAAGAAGGAAGCGAAAAAATGGGATTGTTGAGCCTTGCCATCTGGATGCCGATTTTTTTCGGTGTCGTTTTATTGGCCCTGGGTCGGGACGGACAGGTACGCACGGTGCGCTGGATCGCGCTGATAGGGGCTGTCGCCAGTTTCCTGGTGACCTTGCCTTTGTACGATGGCTTTCAGCTGGGCACTTCGGCCATGCAATTTGTTGAGAAGAGCAGCTGGATCCAGCGCTTCAATATGAACTACCATCTGGGCGTGGACGGAATTTCGCTTTGGTTCGTGTTGCTGACGGCATTTATCAATGTCGTTGTCATCATCGCCAGTTGGGAATCCATCACGACGCGTGTCAACCAGTACATGGCGTCCTTCCTGATTTTGAGCGGCCTCATGATTGGCGTGTTCGCTGCGCTGGACGGCATGCTGTTTTACGTGTTCTTTGAAGCAACGCTGATTCCGATGTACCTCATCATCGGTATCTGGGGCGGCCCGAACAAGATTTACGCCGCCTTCAAGTTCTTCCTGTACACGCTGCTCGGCTCGCTGCTGATGCTGGTGGCGCTGGTCTTTTTGTACAACAAGTCGGGCGGCAGTTTTGACATTCTCGCGTGGCACAAGTTGCCGCTCGGGAGCACGGTGCAGACCTTGCTGTTCTTTGCTTTCTTTGCGGCTTTTGCCGTCAAGGTGCCGATGTGGCCTGTCCATACCTGGCTGCCCGACGTGCACGTGGAAGCGCCCACCGGCGGTTCTGCTGTGCTGGCCGCCATCATGCTCAAGCTGGGTGCTTACGGGTTTTTGCGGTTTTCGCTGCCGATAGCGCCCGATGCTTCGCATGAGTGGGCATGGCTGATGATTGCCTTGTCGCTGATTGCGGTCATCTATGTGGGCCTGGTGGCCCTGGTGCAGCGGGACATGAAAAAGCTGGTGGCTTATTCGTCCGTGGCGCACATGGGCTTTGTGACGCTCGGCTTTTTCCTGTTCAATGACTTGAGCCTGTCTGGTGGTATTGTTCAGATGATCGCCCACGGCTTTGTTTCGGCAGCCATGTTCCTGTGCATTGGTGTGCTGTACGACCGTGTTCATTCACGAGAAATCGCTAGCTACGGCGGCGTGGTCAACACCATGCCAAAGTTTGCGGCTTTTGCCCTGCTGTTTGCGATGGCCAATTGCGGCTTGCCCGCCACAGCTGGTTTTGTGGGCGAATGGATGGTCATTTTGGGTGCTGTCAAATTCAACTTCTGGATTGGTGGCGCGGCAGCGACCGCCCTGATTACTGGCGCCGCCTACACGCTGTGGATGTACAAGCGCGTGTATCTCGGGCCTGTCGTCAATGAGAAGGTGAAAGCGCTGGCCGATATCAATAGCCGTGAGTTCCTGATGCTTGCCTTGCTGGCCATCGCGGTGCTCTTCATGGGCATCTATCCGAAGCCGTTCACCGATGTGATGGACACGTCGGTGGTCGACCTGCTCAAGCATGTTGCGCTCTCGAAACTGAACTAAGCAAACACAAAGAATTCAGATGATTGACAAACTCAGTTGGATCGCGGTTTACCCCGAAATCATTCTTTTGCTCATGGCCTGCCTGATTGCGCTGGTGGATCTGGGCGTCAAGACGCCTCGCCGCACGGTCACCTATGCGCTTACCATGCTGACGCTTGGCGCTGTAGCGGTCATGGAGGCGTCCTACGCCCTCTCAGGCGAGACTTTCTACGGCTTTGGCAACATGGTGGTCGTTGACCCCATGGGTAGCTGGCTCAAGTGTTTTTCCAGCATTGCGCTGATGGTCACCGTGGTCTATGGCCGACCGTACGCGGCCGACCGCGACATGCTGCGCGGCGGGGAGTTTTTTACACTCAGCCTGTTTGCCCTGCTGGGCATGTTTGTGATGATTTCCGGCCACAACTTCCTTGTGCTCTACATGGGCCTGGAATTGATGACGCTTTGCAGCTACGCCCTGGTTGCCTTGCGCCGCGACAACGCCACGGCTACTGAAGCGGCCATGAAGTATTTTGTGCTGAGTGCGCTGGCTTCGGGATTTCTGCTTTACGGCCTGTCAATGCTGTACGGCGCGACCGGCTCGCTTGACATCAACGAGGTGTTCAACGCCATCGCGAGCCGTCAGGTCAAGCACCAGGTGCTGGTGTTCGGGCTGGTGTTCATCGTGGCTGGTCTGGCCTTCAAGCTGGGTGCAGTGCCTTTTCATATGTGGCTGCCCGACGTTTACCAGGGTGCTCCCACGGCCGTGACATTGGTTATTGGCGCTGCCCCGCAACTTGCTGCGTTTGCCATGTGCATCCGCTTGCTCGTTGAAGGCCTGTTACCCCTGGCGATTGACTGGCAGCAGATGCTTGCGCTGATGGCAATCGGCTCGCTGCTGATTGGTAACCTGGCGGCCATCGCCCAGTCCAATCTCAAGCGCATGCTGGCGTTTTCCACGATTTCACAAATGGGCTTTTTGCTGCTCGGCTTGCTGGCGGGCGTGGTCAATGGAAACCAGCTCAATACCGAGTCAGCCTATGGCGCGGCGATGTTCTACGCCCTGACTTACGTGCTCACCACCTTGGCCGCGTTTGGCATCATCCTGCTGCTGGCACGTGCGGGACACGAGTCCGAAGATATTGTGGATCTGGCTGGGCTGAATCAGCGCAGTCCGCTGTATGCCGGCGTGATGGCTATAGCAATGTTCTCGCTGGCTGGCTTGCCGCCGCTGGTGGGTTTCTACGCCAAGCTGGGCGTGCTGCAGGCACTCATCTCGTCAGGGCAAACCAGCTATTTGCTGCTGGCCGTCTTCGCGGTGATCATGTCCCTGATCGGCGCTTTCTATTACCTGCGCGTGGTCAAGGTCATGTACTTTGATGCGCCTCTGAGCCACAATGCCCAGCCGATTTCGGCGCCGGCTGACGCGCGGATTGTGTTGGCTGTCAACGGCGCGCTCATCCTGGTACTGGGTATCGCACCTGGCGGTCTGATGACTCTGTGCGCGCGAGCGATTAACAGCGTTGTCAATTCCCTGGGGGTTTGAGTTTTTCCATGAACCAAACTGCTTCCGTCTGGCTGGTCGTGCTGCTGGCCTTGTTGGTGGCCAACCTGCCGTTTCTCAGCAACCGTCTCTTCGCTCTGTATGCGCTCAAAGGCCCCAAAAATCTGGCGGTTCGTCTGGCTGAAATGGTCGTCTGGTATCTGCTCGTGGGCGGGCTGGGGCTCTATCTTGAGCAGCGTAACGGGCAAATCGCACCGCAGGGCTGGGAGTTTTACGCCATCACGGGCACGCTCTTTCTCACCTTTGCCTTCCCGGGCTTCACCTACCGATATCTCTTCAAGCACCGCACATGATGCGGCTGCCAGGTGCTGACGGGAAAAATGGCATGGACGACGGACATCTGGTCGAGACCCTGGTTGAATCCGAAGAGATCCTCAAGGGCCGCTTTCTGCATGTGTTTCGCGATACCGTGAAGCTGCCCGATGGCCATCACACCACGCGCGAGTATGTGATCCACCCCGGGGCGGTGATGATCGTTGCGCAGCTCGATGATGGCCAACTGGTGCTTGAGCGCCAATTCCGCTATCCGGTGCAAGCCGTCATGATTGAGTTTCCGGCGGGCAAGCTGGACGAAGGCGAAACTTCGCTGGCCTGCGCGCAGCGCGAGCTGCTGGAAGAAACCGGCTATACCGCACGCGAATGGGCCAGGGCCGGGGTCTTGCATCCGGTAATTTCCTACTCCACCGAATTCATCGACATCTGGTTTGCACGCGGATTAAGCCTGGGTGAACGCAAGCTCGACGCCGGTGAGTTCCTCGACGTGTTCACCGCCCCGCCAGCTGACCTGCTGAGCTGGTGCGGCAGCGGCCAGGTCACGGATGCGAAGACGTTGACGGGCATGCTGTGGCTGCAAAACGTGCTCTCAGGGATGTGGACACTGGATTGGCAAGCCGCAGCGCCAGCAGTGGCTTAGCACCGCCGCCATAATCCGCCTATGAAAGTCCTGAATCTCCAGTGTTCCCGCCGGCATTCGTTTGAAGGCTGGTTTGGGTCTGAGGACGACTTTCAGGGCCAGCTGGCCGGTGGGCTCATAGAGTGCCCCCTGTGCGCCGACAAGGGTATTCACAAGCTACCGAGCGCGCCGCGACTCAATTTTGGCGGGCACCAAGCCCCGCAAACAGCGTCAGGGAGCCCCGGACAGGCAGCGCCGTCCTCCTCCGCTGTCGGGGTGCCGGACCAGGCCGTCGCCAGGAGCCCGGAGCTTGTGCCGGACGGCATCCCGCCTGCTGCGCAGGCTGCCTTCCTCAAAGCCTTGCGCCTGGTGGTGGCGAATACCGAAGATGTCGGCCAGCGATTCGCTGACGAGGCGCGCCGCATGCACTATGGTGAAGTCGAGGCGCGCAACATTCGCGGTCAGACCAGTACACGGGAGGCTGTTGAACTGCTGGAGGAGGGCATTGAGATCATGCCCCTGCCCATGCTTCCCGCCCTCAAGGAAACCCTGCAGTAAAAGGGCAGAGCAGGGCTACTCTGGCGCTCCTGTTGTTCACTTCCCGGCTTGAGGCCGGGTACGGCTCAGGGGTAAAGTCCGCGCAACTCGCGCGTGTGCAAAATGCGCGTGCAGGCCACGATAAACGTCGCCGTGCGCAGGCTGACCTTCTTTTCCTGCGCGACTTGCCAGACGCCGGCAAAGGCGGTTTTCATGATTTTGACCAGGCGGGCGTTGATTTCGTCTTCGTCCCAGAAAAAGCTGGAAAAATCCTGCACCCACTCGAAGTAACTGACGGTCACGCCGCCAGCGTTGGCAATCACGTCAGGCACGACCAGTACGTTGCGCTCGGCCAGAATGTCATCGGCCTGCGGTGTGGTCGGGCCGTTGGCCCCCTCAATGACCATGCGCGCCTTGATGCGTCCCGCATTTTCCTCGGTGATTTGCTGCTCCAGCGCTGCCGGAATCAGAATGTCGCAGTCAACGCCCCAGAAGGCATCATCCGCCATTTCTTCAGCGCCTGTGAAGCCGGCCACACCACCGGTCTGCTGCACATGCGCGAGAAGTGCCGGAACGTCCAGCCCCGCTTCCTGGTAGATGCTGCCGCTATGGTCCTGCACCGCCACGGTGCGCGCACCGCCCTCGGTAAACAGGCGTGCCGCCATGCCGCCGACGTTGCCAAAACCCTGTACGGCGAGACGCGCGCTCCTGATGTCCAGCCCAATATGTCTGGCAGCTTCCAGGCCGACGGTAAATACGCCGCGTCCGGTAGCCTCACGGCGCCCGAGTGAGCCGCCCAGGTCCACCGGTTTTCCCGTCACCACGCCGGTAGCGGTGGAGCCTGTGTTCATGGAATAGGTGTCCATCATCCACGCCATGATTTGCTCATTGGTGTTCACATCGGGCGCCGGAATGTCCTTGTTGGGGCCGATGATGATGCCGATTTCGCTGGTGTAGCGGCGCGTCATGCGCTCGAGTTCGCCGCATGCGAGAGCTTTTTCGGGTCCACGCGGATGCCGCCTTTGGCGCCGCCATAAGGCACGTTGACCGCCGCGTTCTTGACCGACATCCAGGCCGACAGCGCCATCACTTCCGACAGCGTCACGTCCTGGTGAAAACGCACGCCGCCCTTGCCGGGTCCGCGCGAGACGTTGTGCTGCACGCGGTAGCCTTCAAAATGCGCCACCGTGCCGTCGTCCATGTGGATGGGCACATCCACTATCAGGATGCGCTTGGGGCGCTTCAGGGTTTCGGCCCAGCGCGCCAGATGACCCAGGTAGGGAATGACGCGGTCCACCTGCTGCAGGTAATTGCCCCAGGGCCCGAGATTGTCGGCCTGAAGGTAGGACGGGAGGGAAGAGGCTGGCGCGATGGGGCTTTCGCCAAAGGCGGCGGGCGCTTGTGACATGGATGCACTCCTTGTAAAAACAAATCGGATAGCGCAGCTTAGAGCCGGCGCAGCCAACTGTCCAAGGCATTGTTTTTGACTAACTATGCAAATAAGTCATAGTCACGCTTTTGGGCGTCTGCCTGCCAATTTCCTCAGGCGTTGAACTGCAGCGCCGCCAGCCCCGCGTACACGCCGCCGTGCGCCACCAGTTCGGCGTGCGTGCCCTGTTCCACCAGCCGGCCATGGTCCAGCACCACGATGCGGTCGGCCTGCTGCACGGTGGCCAGGCGGTGGGCAATCACCAGCGTGGTGCGGTCTTGCATGGCCGACTCCAGCGCGGCCTGCACCATGCGTTCGCTCTCGGCATCCAGCGCGCTGGTGGCTTCGTCCAGCAGCAGCAGCGGCGGGTTCTTCAGCATGGCGCGCGCAATCGCGATGCGCTGGCGCTGGCCGCCAGACAGGCGCACGCCGCGCTCGCCCAGAAAGGTGTTGTAGCCTTCGGGCAGCGCTGAGATGAACTCGTGGGCAAACGCGGCCTGGGCGGCGGCCTTGACTTCGGCATCGCTGGCGTCGGGCTTGCCGTAGCGGATGTTTTCCAGTGCGCTGGTCGAGAAAATCACCGCGTCCTGCGGCACGATGCCGATGCGCTGCGCAGATCCTGCAATGCCAGATCGCGTGGTTGCGCACGCCGTCCAGCTCAATGCGTGCCCGAGTCCGGGTCGTAAAAGCGCAGCAGCAGCTGGAACACCGTGCTCTTGCCTGCGCCGCTGGGGCCGACGATGGCCACGGTTTCGCCGGGTGCGACGCTCAGGCGTGAAGTCTGTCAAGCGCGGCCTGCAGTCGGGCGCGACGGGTAGTGAAATGTGACCGCTTCGAATTTGATAGCGCTTCCCGCCTGCGGAACGCTGGACTGGAGCCGGATTTGAGGGCGAAGTGATGGGTGAGCGGGCTTCCAGCAGCTCCATCAGCCGCTCGGTCGCCCCGGCCGCGCGCAGCAGGTCGCCATAGACCTCGCCCAGCACGGCAAAGGCGCTGGCCAGGATGATGACATAGACCACGGTCTGGCCCAGGTGGCCGGCGGTGATGTCGCCGCGCATCACGGCCTGCGTGCCCTGGTACAGGCCCCACAGCAGCGCCGCCGAGGTGGCAATGATGATGAAGGCGACCAGCACCGAGCGCGCGCTTGGTGCGGCGTACGGCGGTGTTGAAAGCGTTGTCGGTCGACTGGTCGAATCGCGCGGCTTCGCGGTCTTCGGCGGTGTAGCTCTGCACCACCGGAATGGCGTTGAGCACCTCGGCGGCAATCGCGCTGGAGTCGGCCACCCGGTCCTGGCTGGCGCGCGAGAGCTTGCGCACGCGCCGGCCGAACCACACCGCTGGGCAGACGATCAGCACCAGAACGCCCAGCACCTGCAGCATGACATAGGGGTTGGTCCAGACCAGCATGCCGAGCGCGCCTATGCCCATCACCGCATTGCGCAGGCCCATGCTGAGCGAGGAGCCAACCACCGTCTGCACCAGCGTGGTGTCGCCCGTCAGGCGCGACAGCACCTCGCCGGTTTGCGTGGTCTCAAAAAACTCGGGGCTTTGCCGCACCACATGGCGAATACACCGCGTTGCGCAGGTCGGCCGTGACCCGCTCGCCCAGCCAGCTGACCATGTAAAACCGCGCCGGCTGAAAAAAGCCCCAGCGCGACCGCCACGCCAAACAGCTCGAAAAAATGGGTGCGCAGCGCCATCAGCCTGCTCGCCCTTGTCTGCAGCGCACCAGGCCGCCGTCAATCAGGCTGCGAAGCGCCAGCGGAAACACCAGCGTGGCCACCGCGGCCATCACCAGGAAAAATACCGCCAGCGCAATCCGCCCCGAATAGGGGCGCAGGAAAGGCGCGAGCCCGGACAGGGAGCGGGGAGATCCCCTGACGGGAGTTGAACTGGACGCGGTGGTTGAAGTAGCCATGACAAGAGTTTAGCGTTAACGCTTGTCATTGCAAAGATAGGCTTGACAATGATTGTCTAGACAATTAATATCGCCACTCATGGATAAAAACTGCAACGCCAACCCCCTGATTGATGCGCTGTCCTGCCCACTGGTTGATTTTTACCGGCCGGAAGACTACAAGCCCGACGACAGCATCGGCCACCTGATGCGCCGCATTCTTACGCTGGTGGCGCATGGGGTGGAGCGTGAACTGGAGTCTGCGGGCCTGACCAACGCCCAGTGGGTGCCCTTGCTCAAGCTCTACAGGGGGCGCGCCTCAACGGCGGCCGAACTGGCGCGCCAGTGCCAACTGGATGCCGGCTCCATGACGCGTTTGCTGGACCGGCTGGAGGCCAAGCAACTGTGCCGGCGCGTTCGTTCCTCGGATGACCGGCGTGTCGTCAATCTGGAGTTGACCGATGCCGGACGCGCAGCAGCCAAGGAGATTCCCGGCATTCTCTGCGGGGTGCAAAACGCCTTGCTGGCCGGCTTCTCGGTCGAGGAATGGCAAACCCTCCAGAGTTATTTGCGCCGCATGCTGGATACGGCCCAAACCCTTCAAGCAGTGACAGAAAAAAATGAAAAATAAGCCTCAAGCTCAGCTCCCCGGGAATTTTGCGCAGACCTCAAGCGAAGTGGCGCTGGTATCCGGGCAGCACGCCATGCCTGTATGGCGCGCGTCGTTCCGCATGGCTTTGGTATCGGCCGCCGGCTTGGTGGCGGTGGGCGTGATTGCGACGGGCCTGGCGGGGTGTGCCGACATGTCGGGCATCTCGCCGCCGCAGGCCAGCCTGCGCGATGCGTCCTCGCTGGGGCTGTCGGCCGGCCCGGCTGGGGAAAATTCCCAGCCCGTGGTGAATTCCGAATGGTGGCGCGATTTCGGCGACGAGCCGCTCAATCAATTGATCGCCCAGGCCCTGGAAACCAGCCCCAGCCTGAAACTGGCCCAGGCACGGCTTTCCCGTGCGCAAGCCGCGACAGAAGTCGCCAGCGCCGCGACGCAGCCCCAAGTCAATGGCCAGGTTGACCTGACGCGCCAGCGCTATACCGCCAATGGCGCAGTGCCGCCGCCGCTGGCCGGCTCCATCAGTGAAAGCGGCACCGCCCAGTTCAGCGCCAGCTGGGAGCTGGACTTCTTTGGCAGGAACCGCGCCGCGCTGGACGCCGCACTGGGCAGCGCGAATGCCGCGCAGGCCGATGCGCAGGCCGCCCGCGTGCTGCTGGCCAGCCAGGTGGCACGCACTTATTTTCAGATGGTGCGCCTGAACGAGCAGGCTGGCGTGGCGCGCCGCACCCTGGCCCAACGCGAAGAAACCCTGAAACTCGTGCAAGACCGCGTCAATGCCGGTCTGGACACCCGCCTGGAACTGCGCCAGAGCGAAGGCGGCTTGCCGGAGGCGCGCCTGCAACTGGAAACCCTTCAGGAACAGATGGCGCTTACGCGCAACGCGCTCAATGCCCTGCTTGGGCAGCCAAATAGTGCGCTTCCCCTTGTTCCATCTGCGCAAGCAGCTATCAGGAAGCTAGCGGTAGCTCAGACTATTCCCGTGGACTTGCTGGGCCGCCGGGCGGACATTGCCGCTGCGCGCTGGCGGGTCGAGGCGTCGACGAAAGACGTGGTCAACGCCAAGACCCAGTTCTACCCCAACATCAACCTGGTTGCTTTCGCGGGTTTCTCCAGCATTGGCCTGGGCCGCTTGCTGGATTCGGGCAGCCAGCAGTGGGGCGTCGGCCCCGCCTTGCGCCTGCCGATTTTTGATGCCGGACGGCTGCGTGCCAACCTGCGCGGCAAGACCGCCGACCTCGATGCGGCGGTTGAAAGCTACAACGCCGCCGTGATTGATGCGGTGCGCGAGGTGGCCGACCAGGTCGCCTCGTCGCAGGCCATTGGCCGGCAGCAGGCCGAGCAGGCTGCGGCTCAGGACGCTGCCGAAGGCGCTTATGAAATTGCCGTGCAGCGCTACAAGGCAGGCCTGGGGAATTACCTGAATGTGCTGACTGCCGAGACCAGCGTGCTGGCACAGCGCCGTCTTGCCGTCGATCTGGCGGGCCGCGCGCTCGATACGCAGGTGGCGCTGATTCGCGCGCTGGGCGGCGGCTATACGCCGGAGCAGGCTTTGGCTATGCAAAATGCTACAAAAATGATAGCTAATAGTGACCGTAATTCAAGGACTGGTGGCGCATTTAACTGAAAAAGTCGCTGCAGCCATGTCGGTGGCCAGCGCAGCGCTTCCGGGCGTAGCAGGCCATGAGCAACGCATAACAAACACATAACAAACGCATAGCAATCATCATGAACGCACCACAATCCTCTTCCGCCGCCAACGCTTCAATCAGCACCGCCGCACCCGTGCAGGCACCGGCGGGCAACTCCACACGCAAGAAGGCATTGACCGCGCTGGCCAGCGTCGTGGTGGTGGCCGCTCTGGGCTGGGCCGCTTACGAATACCTCGTGGCCAGTCATTACGAGTCGACCGATAACGCCTACGTGCAGGGCAACGTGATCCAGATCACGCCGCAAATCGGCGGCACGGTCATGGCCATCATGGCCGACGACACCGATTTTGTGAAAGCCGGCCAGCCGCTGGTGCAGCTCGACCCGGCCGATGCCAAAGTGGCGCTCGACCAAGCCGAAGCCGCACTGGCTCAGGCGGTGCGCCAGGTGCGCACCCTGTACGCCAACAACGGCACCTTGAGCGCACAGATTGCGCTGCGTGATGCCGATGTGGTCAAGGCGCAAAGCGATATTGCCAGGGCCTCTGACGACCTCAATCGCCGCCAGTCGCTCACCGGCAACGGCGCGGTGTCCAAAGAGGAACTCAATCACGCGCAGACGCAGCTGGCCAATGCCAAAAGCGCCCTGGCTGCAGCGCAGGCGGGCGTCGTGGCCGCGCGCGAGCAACTCGGCAGCAACCAGGCGCTGACCGAAGGCACCAGCATCGAGCAGCACCCCAGCGTGCAGGTCGCAGCGGCCAAAGTGCGCGAAGCTTTCCTGGCCACGCAGCGCGCCGCCTTGAAGGCGCCGGTCGACGGCTATGTGGCCAAGCGCACGGTGCAGCTCGGCCAGCGCGTGGCCGCCGGAACGCCCATGATGGCCATCATTCCGCTGAACCAGGTCTGGGTCGATGCCAACTTCAAGGAAGTGCAGCTGCGCAATATCCGCATCGGCCAGCCCGTGACCCTGGTGGCTGACCTGTATGGCAAGAAGGTGGGCTACAAGGGGACGGTGGCCGGCTTGGGCGTCGGCACGGGCGCCGCCTTTTCGCTGCTGCCGGCGCAAAACGCCACGGGCAACTGGATCAAGGTGGTGCAGCGCGTGCCCGTGCGCATTGCGCTGGACCCGAAGCAACTCAGCGAGCACCCGCTGCGGGTGGGCTTGTCCATGGATGCCGAGGTTGACGTGCAAAACAAGGACGGCAAAGCCCTGGCCGATGCGCCGCGCGATGCCGCGCTGGCCCACACGCAGGCCTTTGCCGCGCAGGATGGCGCCGCCAACGACGAGGTGCGGCGCGTGATTGTGGCCAATGCAGGGAAGGCCGGAGCCGCTGCCAAGGCCGGCGGTGCCACGTCTTTGCCGCATTGAGCTGCCTGGCTGCTTTGTTCTTTTTCGCTCAGTCAAGGTTTTCATGGCTTCCGCACCTAGCTCCGCATCTGCCTACCTTCCGCCACCGCCGCTGAGCGGCTCGGCCCGCATGTGGGGTACGCTGGCGCTGTCGGCCGCCACCTTCATGAATGTGCTTGACACGTCGATTGCCAACGTGTCCCTGCCGGCTATTGCCGGCGATCTGGGCGTCAGCCCTAACCAGGGCACCTGGGTCATCACCAGCTTTGGTGTGGCCAACGCGATTGCCGTGCCGCTGACCGGCTGGCTGTCGCAGCGCTTTGGCCAGGTGCGCCTGTTTACGGCCAGCATCATGCTGTTTGTGTTGACCTCCTGGCTGTGCGGCTTGGCGCCCAACATGACCACGCTGATCTTCTTTCGCGTGCTGCAGGGGCTGGTGGCCGGGCCGATGATTCCTTTGTCGCAGGCCTTGCTGCTGTCAAGTTACCCGAAGGCGATGGCGGGGACGGCCATGGCGCTCTGGTCCATGACCACTCTGGTGGCGCCCGTCATGGGGCCGCTGCTGGGCGGATGGATTACGGACAACGTTTCCTGGCCCTGGATCTTTTACATCAACATTCCCGTCGGTTTTGGTGCCGCCTTTGTCACCTGGAGCATTTTTCACAAACGGGAAAGCGTGACCCGAAAATTGCCCATCGATTCGGTGGGACTGGCTCTGCTGGTGATCTGGGTGGGCGCGCTGCAGATCATGCTTGACAAGGGCAAGGAGCTGGACTGGTTTCACTCCGGCGAAGTGATCGCGCTGGGCATTGTCTCGCTGGTGGGCTTCATCGCTTTTGTCATCTGGGAGCTGACGGAGGAGCACCCGGTGGTGGATTTGACCTTGTTCAAGAAACGCAATTTCTGGGCCGGCGTTGTCGCCATATCGGTGGGTTATGGCCTGTTTTTCGGCAACGTGGTGCTGCTGCCGCTGTGGTTGCAGCAGTACATGGGCTACACCGCCACGCAGGCCGGCATGATTCTGGCTCCGGTGGGGCTGATGGCCTTGCTGCTGTCGCCTGTGGTGGGAAAGACCCTTGGCATGGTGGACCCGCGACGCTACGCGGCCTTTTCCTTTGTGGTGTTTGCGCTGGTGCTTTGGATGCGCTCGAACTTCAACACGCAAGCCGATTTCGGCACCATCATGATTCCCACGGTCATCCAGGGCGTGGCCATGGCCTTCTTTTTCATTCCCCTGATGACCATCACGCTGTCAGGCCTGTCGCACGACAAGATTCCGGCCGCCTCCGGCCTGTCCAACTTCGTGCGTATTACTGCGGGCTCGTTCGGCACCTCGATTGCCACCACCATCTGGCAAGATCGCGCCGCCATGCACCATGCCCAGATCAGTGAATACGTCAATCAGGGCAGTGCGGCCACCAACAGTGCCTTGTCAGGCCTGGCCGGTGCCGGGTTGACGCCTGAGCAGGCCCTCGGGACCGTCAACCGGCTGGTGGACCAGCAGGCCTACATGCTGGCCGCATCGGACGTGTTTTATGCGTCTGCCTTGATTTTCCTGCTGCTGATTCCGCTGGTGTATTTGACGCGGCCTGCCCATAAGGGTGCAGGCGGTGCTGACGCCGCAGCGGGAGCCCATTAATCGCGGGTCTGTCTCAAATCAAGTCCTTCCGGCAGCAGCGGGCTGACAATGCGCTTTGCAGTTATGGTCATGCGGCAAGCCCGGATGTGCCCGCCTGCAGGGTTGCGGCGCCGGGCCGTGGAATGACGGAAGGGATTTTTCATGCTAAAGAACAAGGTGGCACTGATTACGGGCGCTTCGTCGGGTATCGGACGCGCAGTCGCGCTGATCTGGTCGCGTGAGGGCGCCAAAGTGGTGGTGTCTGATATCAATGCCCAGGCTGGCGAAGAGACTGCCGCGCTGGTGAGAGCGCAGGGCGGTGATGCGCTGTTTGTGGCGGCCGACGTGGGCAATCCTGCCGATGGCGAGGCGCTGGTGGCGCGCGTGGTCGAAAAATACGGAAGGCTGGACGTGGCCTGCAACAACGCCGGCATAGGTGGCCCGAACGCTCCGACGGCCGACTATCCGCTCGACGGTTGGGCGCAGGTCATCAACATCAACCTCTCGGGCGTGTTCTACGGCATGAAGTACCAGATTGCCGCCATGCTCAAGACCGGTGGCGGCTCCATCATCAACATGGCATCCATTTTGGGTGCGGTAGGCTTTGCCGGCGCCCCGGCCTATACCGCAGCCAAGCACGGCGTGCTGGGGCTGACGCAAGCCGCCGCGCTGGAGTACAGCGCGCAGGGCGTGCGCATCAATGCCGTCGGGCCGGGTTTCATCCACACGCCCATGATCAGCGGGCTTGAGAGTGACGCAGGTGTCAACGCGATGCTGGTCGCGGCGCATCCGATTGGCCGCCTGGGCCGCGCGGAAGAGGTGGCCGAACTGGTGGCGTGGCTGGCGTCAGACCGGGCGTCTTTTGTGACGGGTGCCTACTACCCGGTCGACGGCGGCTACCTGGCGCGCTAAGCCTTGCGCCCGGCAGGCGGGCAGGCTGGAAATCAGGCGGCGAGGGCCGCTGCTGCAATGTCCAGCGAGCGCAGCCGCAGGGCCGGGTCAAAAATGTCACTCACCAGCATGAACTCGTCGGCGTCGGTCGCCTGTGCCAGCGCGGCCAGCCCTTCATGCACCGTTTTTGGGCCGCCAATGACTGCGGCGGCCAGAAAGTCGTCGATGGCTGCGCGTTCCTGGGGATGCCGTTGCGCCATGAAATTTTCCACGGGCGGCTGCAGGCCGCGCCGGTCGCCGGTCAGAATACCCAGCACGCGCTGGTAGGTGCTGCTGGCCAGGTAGTCGGCTTCCTCGTCAGTGGGCGCGGCAATCAGCGGCACGCCAACGATGACATAGGGTTTGGCCAGCGTGGCCGAGGGCCGGAAGTTTTGCCGGTACAGTGCCAGCGCCTGCAGCAGCAGGCGGGGCGCAAAGTGCGAGGCAAAGGCATAGGGCAGGCCGCGCTCTGCCGCCAGCTGGGCGGAAAACAGGCTGGACCCGAGCAGCCAGATCGGCACGTTGGTGCCCGCGCCCGGCATGGCGATCAGGCGCTGGCCCGGTTGCGCGGGGGCCAGCAAATGCTGCAGCTCAGCCACATCCTGCGGAAAATCATCAGCTGTTTCTGTTCTGTCGCGCCGCAGTGCGCGCATCGTGGCCTGGTCGGTGCCGGGCGCGCGGCCCAGGCCCAGATCAATGCGGCCGGGATACAACTCGGCCAGCGTGCCGAAGGCTTCGGCCACCACCAGCGGCGCATGGTTGGGCAGCATCACGCCGCCCGAACCCACCCGTATCGTGTGGGTGCCGCCGGCGATGTAGCCCACCAGCACGGCCGTTGCCGAACTGGCAATGCCCTGCATGTTGTGGTGCTCGGCCAGCCAGTAGCGGGCAAATCCCAGGCGCTCGGCATGCTGCGCAGTGCGCAGCGAAATCGCCAGCGCCTCGGCCACCGTGCCGCCTTCGCGGACTGCGACCAGATCAAGCATGGACAAGGCAATGTTTTTGAGTGCTTTCATGGGGCTCATTGTCGTGGGTTGAGGTCATCCGTGCTTGGGTGCGGGCATGGCAGCCGCAGCGCCGGACGGCCAGCCACAACGTTCAGGCGTTGAGGTTTTTCCTGACCTGCCGTTTCGCCGCTGGCGCTTTAGAGGTAAAGGCGCTTGCAGCTAATCCATAGCTTCTCGCCCATCCAGGGCTCTGCGGCGCCAGCTCGCCACCTGTTCTCTCAGCGACTCAAGGGCCTGCACCGGCAATACGCCAGGCACTTCACGCCGCGAAAGAACCGGGTTTTTCCCTCCAGCCCAGAGGGCCACGCCTTGCGGCAACTGGCGCCTCAATTCGCGCAGGCCGGCGACGACCGCATTTGCGCCCAGAACCGCCGAAAAGCTCAGTGCCACGATGTCAGCTCCGTAGGCCTGCGCTGCCTTTGCGATGTCGGAAATCGGTGTCTGTGGCCCCAGGGGCAGGCAGTTGCAGCCCTCCAGCGCAAACAGGGCCTCGGCCATGAGAAGCCCCAGCCCGTGCGGTTCATCCGGAAAGCTGGTCAGCAGCACCCGGGGAGCGCCCATGCCTTGCGGCGCGGGAATGCTCGCAATGGCGTTGCGAAGCACGCCTGTCACGCATTCCGTATAGATGTGCTCCTCGAACACCTGAAACCGGCCCTGCATCCACGCGTCGCCCACGGCCGTATTGAGAGGTGCCACCACCAGAGTGACGAAATTGACCAGGCCAAGGCGCAATGCGGTCTGACCCATCAGGCTTCGCAGCTTGTGCACATCGTGGCGCTGGATGAGTTCCAGGTAAACGGCCAGATCGGTCGCGCTGCTCATCTCGGCCTGTCGCTCAGGTGGCACTGCGGGTGCTGACAGGGCCTGCAGGGCCTCCGGCTCCAGCGCCACGATGCGTCCGGGGCGGTGACCCGCATCCATCAGGCGGCGAATGAGGCGCAGGCGTTCTACCTGATTGGGCGGATACAGCCTGTCACCGGCGCTGTCACGCCCGGGGCGAGGAAAGCCGTAGCGGCGCTCCCAAACCCGAAGAGTGTCCTTGGACAGGCCGGTGTCTCTTTCTACCGCAGCGATGGAAAAGCTCTGCGTTGGCAGGGACTCGCGCTCATTCATGGCGCACCCAGCCAGAAGCGAATCCCAAACGAATCCCAAACCCATGCCAATACGTAAACAACATAGCGCTGATTAAACCTCAGTTAGACAAAATATGTTTAAATCTAATTATTGTCCTAGACAAACTATAATTTACGTCCAATGATAAAACCATTCAATGTCTTCGCTATCGCCCCGGCCGCGACCTGCAGGGGGCGGCCATGAAGCTCGCCATCGTCGGCTCCGGCATCTCCGGCCTGGCCGTGGCCCACAAGCTGCAGGGCCATGCCGACATCACCCTGTTCGAGGCGGGTGACTATTTCGGTGGTCACACCCACACGGTCGATGTCACGCTGCCCACGCCGCAGGGCGAGCTCACGCATGGCGTGGACACCGGCTTTCTGGTTTTCAACGAGCGCACCTACCCGACGCTGATTGCGTTGCTGGCCGAACTGGACGTGCGCACGGCCAAGTCGGACATGTCGTTCTCGGTCCAGGTGCCAGGCGCTTGGCGCGGGCGCACCCTGGAGTGGAGCGGCTCCAGCCTGTCCACCGTGTTCGCCCAGCGCAGCAATCTGGTGAACCCGCGTTTTCTGGGCATGCTGGCAGATCTGCTGCGCTTCAATGCACTGACCAGCCGCATCGCCGCGGCCAATGAAGAAGCCGCGCTGACGCAGCCGCTGGGCGAGTTCCTGAAGGCCCACCGCTTTGGCGACGCCTTCCGCGACTGGTATTTTCTGCCCATGCTGGGCTGTATCTGGAGCTGCCCCACGGACCAGATGCTTCAGTTTCCGGTGGCCACCATGATCCGCTTTTGCCACAACCACGGCTTGATCCAGGTGAGCAATCGGCCCCAGTGGCATACCGTGAAGGGTGGCGCGAAACACTACGTCGACAAAATCGTCGCGCGCATTGCGGACAAGCGTCTGAACACCCCGGTTCGCCGCATCGAGCGCGACGCCGCAGGCGTGCGCGTGGTGCTTGATTCCGGCGCCGAGCGCTTTGACCGGCTGGTGCTGGCCACCCATTCCGACCAGGCGCTGGCCCTGCTGCGCGATGCCACGGCGCAGGAGCGCCAGGTGCTGGGCGCCATCCGCTACCAGCCCAACCGCGCCGTGCTGCACACCGACGCCTCGGTGCTGCCCGCAAAGCGCAGCGCCTGGGCGGCCTGGAACTACGAGCGCGCGCAAGACAGCGGGCGCGAGTCCGCACGCGTCTGCCTGCACTACCTGATCAACCAGCTGCAGCCTGTACCCTTCAACCAGCCCGTGGTGGTGTCGCTGAATCCGCTGCGCGAAATTTCCGCGCAGCATGTGATCGGCGAATACGACTATGACCATCCGGTCTTTGACCTGACGGCCATCCGTGCCCAGCAGCAGGTTACGCAGCTGCAGGGCCGGCACCACACCTGGTTTTGCGGTGCCTGGACGGGCTACGGCTTCCATGAAGACGGGCTCAAGTCGGGCCTGGCTGTGGCGCAGCAGCTGCTCGCCGAGACTCAAGTGCCGTGGGTGGAGGCTGCATGAACCCGGTGGCGCCCCGCGTGGCTGTCCCGCTCATCGGCTTTGGCCAGGTGCGCCACACCCGGTTGCGACCCAGCCAGCATGCGTTTGCCTACCCCACCTTCTTCCTGATGCTGCCCATGCGCAGCCTGCAGGCGGGGAGCAGCGTGCTGGCCATCAACCGGCGCGGCGCGCTGAGCTTTCATGACACCGACCACGGCGACGGCCGCAGCGCGAAGGAGGGCGGGGCGCTCGCGTGGATTGATGAATCGCTGCGCGCCGAAGGCATTGAAGATGCGAAGGGCGAAATCTGGCTGCACTGCTACCCCCGCGTGCTGGGCTACAGCTTCAAGCCCGTGAGCTTCTGGTACTGTCACCGCGCCGATGGCAGCCTGCGCGCCATCGTGGTCGAGGTCAACAACACTTTTGGCGAGCGCCACTGCTACCTGCTGGACAGGCCGCACTACGGTGCCGAGCTTTACGCCCGCAAGGTCTTTCATGTCTCGCCCTTCTGCGAGGTGAGCGGCGGCTACCGTTTCCGCTTTCTGCGCACCCGCCACGAGGGTGAAGACCGCACCGTGGTGCGCATCGACCACGACGATGCCACCGGCCCGCTGCTGCAAACCAGCGTCAGCGGCACGCTGCTGCCCCTCAGTCCGCGCACCCAGCGCCGCGCCCTCTGGGGCTATCCGGCCATGACCCTGGCCGTGATGGCCCGCATTCACTGGCAGGCGCTCAGGCTCTGGCTCAAGCGCGTGCGTTTTCACCGCAAACCCGAAGCGCCCACCCGCCCTGTGACACGCTGATCAGCCCCCCAATTCATCACCCCTGCACCACCGCCATGAACAGCACCACCGCCTCCCATCGCCCCGTCCGCATGCTGCCACCGGGCATTCCCGCCGCCGCACGCACGGCCCTGAAGCTGCTGCAGCGCCTGGAAAAAGGCTCGCTCACCCTGCAGCTGCCCGACGGCTCGCTGCAGCACTTTGGCCATGGTGGCGGTCCCGTGGCGGCAATCACGCTGCGCAACTGGAATGTGTTTGGCGCGGCGCTTAAATCCGGCGACATCGGCTTTGCCGAGAGCTACATCGCGGGCGACTGGACCACTGCGCACCTGACCGAGCTGCTGCAGCTCTTCATCGCCAACCGCCAGCAGATCGAAGGCGTGATCTACGGCAGCTGGGCCGGGCGGCTGCTCTACCGCATCAAGCACCTGCTCAACCGCAACACGCGCGCCAACAGCCAGAAGAACATCCACGCCCACTACGACCTGGGCAATGCCTTTTACGAGCTGTGGCTGGACGACACCATGAACTACTCGTCGGCCTGGTTCGAGGGCAATGCGCAGGGTGACATGCGTGCGGCCCAGCAGGCCAAGGTGCGCCGCGCACTGCGCATGGCCGGCGTGAAGCCCGGCGACCGCGTGCTGGAGATAGGCTGCGGCTGGGGCGCCCTGGCCGAGATGGCCACCACAGAATTCGGCGCCTCGCTCACCGGCGTTACGCTGTCCACCGAGCAGCTGGCCTTCGCGCGGCAGCGCATGGCGCAGCGCGGCGTGGCAGACCGGGCCGATTTGCGGCTGCAGGATTACCGCGACATCCATGACGGGCCTTTTGACGCCATCTGCTCCATCGAGATGGTGGAGGCCGTGGGCCGCGAATACTGGCCCACCTACTTCCAGGCGGTGAGGCGGCTGCTCAAGCCCGGTGGGCGCGCCTGCATCCAGAGCATCGTCATAGACGACAGCCTGTTCAAGCGCTACATCGGCTCCACCGACTTCATCCAGCAATACATCTTTCCCGGCGGCTGCCTGCCTTGCCCGGGCGAGTTCCGCCGCGAGGCCGAGGCTGCCGGCCTGCGGGTGGAAGACGAATTCGCCTTCGGCCAGGATTACGCTGAAACCCTCAGGCGCTGGCGCGAGCGCTTCGTCGCCCAGCGCGCGCAAATCCTGCAGCTGGGCTTTGACGAGCGCTTCATGCACATCTGGGAGTTCTACCTGTGTTACTGCGAAGCCGCGTTTGCCATGAACAACACCAACTTGGTGCAATTCACCCTGGTCAGGCCATGACTATCAAAAAGATAGCTGCTCGCGCTTGTATCACCTGCGCTACAGCCGTTTTTTGCCTGATAAATGCGAACGCGCAGACGGCTGAGCCTGGCGCGCCTCTGCCTGCTATGCGTCCGGCTGGCCAGGGCACGCTGCGCTTCCTCGGTTTTGATATCTACCACGCGCGCCTGTGGGTCAGCTCCGGCTTCCAGTCCGACGACTACGCCGGCCATCCCCTTGCGCTGGAGCTTGCCTACCAGCGCGACTTTTCGGCGCAAGCGATTGCCCAGCGCTCGATTGAGGAAATGCGCCGCGTAGGCCCGTTCACCGCGCAGCAGGCCAAGCGATGGCAGCAGGCCCTGCAGGCGGCGCTGCCCGATATCAAAGCCGGCGACCGGCTCACCGGGCTTTACCGGCCAGGCGCCGGCGCAGTGTTCCAGATGCAGGGCCGGACCGTGGGTGAGGTGGCCGACCCTGCGTTTGCGCGCCTGTTCTTCGGCATCTGGCTGTCGCCGCAAACCTCCGAACCCCGCTTGCGCGAGGCCTTGCTTGCCGCCCGGATCCCGGGGCAGCCATGAGGGAGCCGGCAGCTGCGGTCTCGGTGCGCCAGGGCCTGGCCTACGGGCTGCTTGGACTGCCGCTGGCCTTTGTGGCCTTGCCGCTGTATGTCTTACTGCCCAACCACTACGCGCGGGAATTCGGCATGCCGCTGGCCACGCTGGGCACAGTGCTGCTTGCCGCGCGATTGTTCGACGCCGCCATCGATCCGCTGCTCGGGCGCCTGAGCGACTGGCTGTTTGCCCGTTCGCTGCGCGCCGTGCTGGCGGCAGGGGCGGTGTCTGCGCTGGTGCTGGCGCTGGGGCTTGCCGGGCTATTTTTCCCAGCGGTAGCAGGGCCGGGCGCGCTCATCGCCTGGGCGGCGGGATTTTTGCTGATCGCCTACACGGCCTACAGCCAGCTCAGCATTGCCCACCAGTCATGGGGCGCCCGGTTGGGCGGCAACGAGCTGCAGCGCGGGCGCATCGTGGCCTGGCGCGAGGGCTGCGGTCTCCTGGGTGTGGTGCTGGCCTCCGTGCTGCCCGCGCTGCTGGGACTGCCGGTGATGCTGGGCGTTTTTACCGTCACGCTGGTGCTGGGGTGGCTGGCCTGGACGAGGGCGCCCGCGCCATCGCCGCGGCCGCGGCCGGATCGTGCCGCGCCCGCGGCCAGCCTGTGGCGGCCATGGGGCTGTGCGGCCTTCCGGCGCCTGCTGGCGGTGTTCATGCTCAACGGGATTTCCAGTGCCGTGCCGGCCACGCTGGTGCTGTTTTTCATCCAGGACAGGCTGCAGGCGCCGCCGGCGCAGGAACCGCTTTTCCTCGGCGCCTACTTTCTTTGTGCTGCGCTGTCGATTCCGCTGTGGCTGCAGGCGGTGGCGCGCCGGGGGCTGGCGCGCACCTGGCTGGCGGGCATGCTGCTGGCGATTGTTGTATTCGCCGGCGTCGCTGGCCTGGGCGAGGGCGACACGGCTGCCTTCTTCCTAGTGTGCGCGCTCTCCGGCGCCGCGCTGGGCAGCGACCTGGCCCTGCCCGGTGCGCTGCTGGCCGGGGTGATAGCGCAGCAGGGCGACGGTGGCCGGTTTGAGGGCGCCTACTTTGGCTGGTGGAGCTTTGCCACCAAGCTCAACCTGGCGCTGGCCGCTGGTCTGGCGCTTCCGCTGCTCGGTGCGCTGGGCTATTCCCCCGGCACGCGCAGCCCCGAAGCGCTGCAAACCCTGGGCCTGGCCTACGCCGTCCTGCCTTGCGCACTCAAACTGCTGGCGGCAACTGCGCTGTATTTCCTCATCATCCGCAGCCCGGGTTCCGGGCGCACTCTCATCCCGGAAGGCACCCCATGATGCAACGACGTCTACTTCTCTCCGCGGCCGCTGCCGCCCCCGTCTTGCTGGCCGGCTGTGCCAGCCAGAACCTGGCAGACTATGCCCGCGAAAAACCGCTGCTGGACCTTGCGC
Source organism: uncultured beta proteobacterium (assembly GCA_963793855.1). Classification (GTDB taxonomy): domain Bacteria; phylum Pseudomonadota; class Gammaproteobacteria; order Burkholderiales; family Burkholderiaceae_C; genus Polaromonas. Next base: position 708,038 of record CAWCBL010000001.1, on the reverse strand, counting down.
AATACTTCAACGGCCGCATCGATGCCCACGGCATCTTCCAGGACCGAAACGGCAAGATCGTCAAGCGCTTCACGGTCGTGATGGACTGCCGGTGGAATGGCAACCAGGGCGTGCTCGACGAAGCCTTCAGCTATTCCGATGGCAGCAAGCAGCGCCGCGTCTGGCGACTCACCAAACATGCGGACGGCCGCTACACCGGCACCGCCGGCGACGTGGTGGGCGAGGCTGTGGGGCAGACCTCGGGCAATGCCTTTCGCTGGAACTACACGCTGAATCTGCCTGTGGACGGCAAGGTCTACGAGGTGCAGTTCGATGACTGGATGTACCTGATGGACGAGCGCGTCATGCTCAACCGGGCCACCATGAGCAAGTTCGGCGTTCGGCTGGGCGAAGTCACCTTGTCCTTCATGAAACGCTGAAGCGATGAGTCTCAATCCCCGCATCAGCAACTGGCAGGGCCGCAGGGCCTGGCTGGTCGGCGCCTCCAGCGGCATCGGGCGCGCCACGGCATCGGCCCTGCACGCCCGGGGCGCGCAGGTGGTGGTGTCGGCGCGCGGCAAAGCCGCACTGCAGTCTTTTGTCGATCAGCATCCCGGCAGCAGGGCGCTGCCGCTCGACACCGCCCGCCGCGAGGACGTGCAGGTAGCTGCCACCCAGCTGCTGGCAGACGGTCCGCTGGACCTGGTCCTTTACTGTGCCGGCCACTACCGCGACATGCGTGCCACCGCCTTCGATCTGGACGAAATGCTGCGCCACCAGCAGGTCAACACCACCGGTGCCCTGCATGTGCTGGGCGCCGTGCTGCCCGCCATGGTCGAAGCCGCGCGCCACGGGCGAGCCGGCCACCTGAGCCTGGTCAGCAGCGTGGCCGGTTTTCGCGGTCTGCCCAAAAGCCTGGCCTATGGGCCCACCAAGGCCGCGCTGATCAACCTCGCCGAGGCGCTTTACCTGGACCTGCACGGGCTCGGCATGGGCGTGAGCGTGATCAATCCCGGCTTCGTGGCCACGCCGCTGACGGCCGGTAACGACTTCGCCATGCCGGCGCTGATTTCGCCAGAGGCGGCTGCAGCGGCCATCCTGCAGGGCTGGACGCGGGGCGACTTCGATATCCACTTCCCCAAGCGCTTCACCCGCGTGATGAAACTGCTGCGCTTGCTGCCCTACAGTTGCTACTTTCCGGCCATCAGCCGCCTTACCGGGCTGTAATTCATGAACCCTCCGCATTTCCTGTCGACTGAAGATGCGGTCGCCCGCATCGTCGTTTTTTTTGAGCAGCTGACGCCCGCCGACCTTGCCGCCATCGACCGCTTCTATGCGCCGCAGGCGCGTTTCAAGGACCCGTTCAACGAGGTGCAGGGCGTGGCGCCCATCCGGCAGATCTTCAGTCACATGTTTGTGGCGTTGCATGAACCCCGCTTTGTCGTGACCGGCCGAGTGGTGCAGGGCGCGCAATGCTTTCTGACCTGGGACTTCCTGTTCCGCTTCAGGAATTTTCAGCAGGGCAGCACGCAGACGGTGCGCGGCGCCTCGCACCTGGTGCTGGACGCGCAGGGCCTCATCACCCTGCACCGCGACTACTGGGATGCCGCCGAAGAACTGTACGAAAAGCTGCCGGTGGTGGGTGGCCTGATGCGCTGGCTAAAAAAGCGCGCCAACAGTTAAATTTTTCAAGCTATTGACCCGGAGCCATGAGCATGCATTTCAACTTTTTCCGACTCTGCGCAGCGCTCATTTTGACGCTCAGCGCCCTGGCAATGCAGCCGGCCCTGGCCCAGAGTGCCACCAGCCAGAAGCCCATCACCATCGACTCGCTGGACTTGCCGCGCTATATGGGCACCTGGTACGAGATCGCCAGGTTCCCTAACCCGTTCCAGAAGAAATGCACGGGCAACACACGGGCGGATTACAGCATCAAGGACGATGGCGGTGTGCAGGTGATCAACCGCTGCAGGCTGAAGAGCGGGGAGATGAATGAAATCGTGGGGGCAGGGCGGCAGATCGGCGGTGCCAGCTCGCCGAAGCTTGAAGTGCGCTTTGCTCCGGCCTGGCTCTCATTCATTCCCGCCGTATGGGGCGACTATTGGGTCATTGACCTCGACGCGGCTTACCAGCTGGTGGCGGTGAGCGATGCCCGGCGCGAGTACCTGTGGGTGCTTTCGAGAACCGCCAGGGTCGAGCCAGAAGCCTATGAGGCCCTGCTGGGCCGGCTGGCGCACAAGGACTTTGATCTCCGCAAGCTGCAGATGACCCCGCAGGAATAGACCGCATCGCCTTGCATCCAGCCCCATGATGGGGATGCTGGCCTTGACTCACTTGAAGGTCCGGCAGGGAATCAAGCGTCGGAGCGACGGCAATGGTGCGCAATTTCAGATGCCGAATAGACAGCAACTGAATTCAATGATTTCCAAGGCGCTGATGGCTGATGGCGAGCCGGGCAGCAGTTCCGTGAAAATAGCTGTCTTTGCACCTGTGTCCTCTTGAGCAGGCGTCACCCTATGGCGCGCCTAAACTAGACGCATTACCAATACTGATTGCGTTGTTGTTGAATAGGCTCAATCTCGACCTTATTTCCAGGAGTTCCCATGTCCCTCTCCCCATCAACTCTTTCGGCCATTCAGCATGCAGGCGAAGGACTCCATGCCGCCCGTCAGGCTGTCTCTGGCGCTGTCCAGGCGCAAGCTGAAAAAATGATTGCCATTGTGGCAAGCCAGCCCTTCAGCCCCGAGAGTGATCTGGCCTATGCGCAACTTCGCAACGTGTCACGTCTGACCCATGAGCTCCAGGCCATGGAGGATCAACTGCGTGCTCTCTACACATCTGCAACTGAGATGATGGAGCCGGAGACCCCCGTCCTGGTCGCCTTGCCGGGGCATGCGGCGCGTTCCCGCGCCGCTGGAAGCAGCGAAGGCGCGCAAGACGTTGTGGCCAAGACCGTGCCGTCACACAAATCAAATCTTCAGGAAGGCCAGTCCGAAAAGTCGCAGCTTAAAAGTTCCAACGATGAGAAAGTGTTGGGCTATCTGAAGAAAGTACTGGATCGAAGAAGCTGGCGGTCATTGACCCATGGTGCAATTGCCCAAGGCGCTGGCATTCCTCTTGGTTCGGTTGGCTTGGCACTGCGCAGAATGGTTGCTGCAGGAAAGGTGCGAGAGGGCAACAAAGGGGCTTACCGGCTGGTGTAGAAAATGCATTCATTCGTGACGCGCTCCAGATTTCCAGCGTTTCATGAGGATGGCGATGGCACTGTCCACAGGAGCACCAAATGACACCTCAGAGCTTTCTTGAACACTACGACCTGGGCCTGATGTGGCCGCTGCCTCCAAGCACCAATCCAAGCTTCGACCTGGCCGCCGCTTACCAGAACGCCCTGTGCGTGCGCGAGCTTCGGATTGCGCGAGGCGAGGTTCCCAAGGGGTACAAGATCGGCTTCACAAACCGTCACATCTGGCCTCGCTACAAGGTGTTTTCGCCCATCTGGGGAACCGTCTGGGACACAACGCTCAGCTTCGGTGACGATGCGGGCCATGGCGCAGTTCCACTTGCCCGCAGTTGCCAGCCACGAATCGAGCCTGAGACCGTGTTCGGTATGAAGGCGGTGCCCGTGGCTAATGCCTCAATTGAAGACCTGTTCGACGCCATCGAATGGGTGGCACCAGGGTTCGAGGTTGTGCAGTCACACCTGCCCGACTGGAAGTTCGCCGCCGCCGATACCGTGGCAGACGGTGGTCTGCATGCACGCCTTTTGGTCGGGCGCAAAGTGCCTGTACGTGAAATTGCTGCGAGTGCGCAGCTGCTCGATGCCTTGTTGGCTGCTACGCAGGTAAAGCTGTTCAAGGACGATCAGCTTGTCGAACAAGGGCGCGGCGCCAACGTCCTGGACAGTCCCCTCCGTGCACTGCACCACTTCCTGACAGAGTTGCGGCAATGTCCGGGCGCCCCCGACATCGTGGCCGGCGACGTGATCACCACTGGAACATGGACGGATGCCTTGCCTATTCAAGCCGGTGAACACTGGGTCGCCGAATTCAGCGCGCCGCTTTCTCGTTTGACTGCTGATTTTCTGTAGCGCGGTGAGCCGGCAGCCGTTGGTGGCTATGCCTGCCCGCTTGACGGGCAGACTGGCCCCCCATCTGGACAGACCACGCAGCAAGGATGAGCGTCCGCTTTGCAGCGAGGCTTTGTGAAAAGCGTCCTCGGAAATGACATCATCGCACCTTCTGCCACGACCCGGATGATGGCTGATGCCGCCAAAAAGTTCACCGCTATCATTGCGGCCTATGAGCTTGTTCACCTCACTTCACTACCTTGTTGCGCTTCACGAGCACAAGCATTTCGGACGCGCGGCAGAGGCATGCCATATCACGCAGCCGACTTTGTCCAATGCAATTCGCGCCCTGGAGGATGAGTTTGGTACAGCCATCGTCAAGCGGGGCCGAGCTTTTCAGAGTTTCACGCCCGAGGGCGAGCGGATATTTGCCACCGCGCAGCGCGTGCTTCATGAACAGGAACTCCTGCAGCAAGATCTCAAAGGCGCGGCGGATCAGCCGGTTGGGTCGTTGATACTGGGTGCGGTGCCTTCTGTTATGCCAATTGCCGCGCGGTTTGCCGGAATGCTGCACGGGCGCCACCCAGGTCTGTCTCTTGTGTTGCGGTCAATGAGCTCTCCCGACATCGAGGCCGGCTTGGAAAATCTTTCCGTGGATATTGCGCTCGGATATACAGACAGGTTAAAGACACGGGCAGCCAAAATCACGACGATTGATCAGTACACCGAACGGTACTTTTTACTGCGGCGTGCAGCAAAACCGGCAAGGTCAGGTTTGCGCATAGTGGCGCGCCCCATGTCATGGAAAGCTGCCTCGCGATTGCCCCTGTGCCTGTTGACTCCGGAAATGCACAATCGCGCGATTGTTGACGCTGCCTTCAGGCAAGCCGGTGTGGCAATCAAGCCCGTCATCGAGACAAACTCCGTGTTGACGCTGGGCATGAGTGTGTTGGTGGGTGAAGTCAGCAGCATATTGCCTGGCGCGCTTGTTGACGTCCTGCGTGGCTATCCTGAATTGGAGGCGGTGCCTCTTGTCGAACCGGAAGTGCTAACGCCGATTGGATTCATGTTCGCCTTCACTGATCGACCGTCGCACACGCTGCGCGCTGCGCTCGATATGGCGATTGATCCGACGTGGCAGCACCATGTCAGGTCGCATACCGGCTTGCTTCAAGCGGGGATGCCTACCCGCCGCCTGTCTTCACGATGAGCTGAATCGAATCGAGACTATGAATGTTGTTGCATACATTCAAGTTCTGTATTGGGCTATGTGCAGAATAAACTTGCCTGGCAACTGATCTCTCCTCGACACTGTCTTCAACCCACATCAAGTGGGTGTAAATAAAGAAGGAGACAGCATGTCATCAGTATTAGACGGAACGACCACGTTCCCGATCCCAAAGGAAAGATTGGGCTTGCTCGACAAAGAGCGTATCGTCGCGGGCCCCGGATTCAACCGCTGGCTAGTCCCCCCTGCGGCTCTCGCGATTCATTTGTGCATCGGCATGGCATACGGCTTCTCGGTGTTCTGGCTGCCGCTGTCCAAGGCCCTGGGCATCAAGGAATCCATCAAGTGTGGTCCGGACGTGGGCTTCTTTCAGGAGCTATTCACCACCACCTGCGACTGGAAGATTTCCACCCTGGGCTGGATGTTTACACTGTTCTTTGTGTTGCTCGGCTCCTCCGCCTCGATCTGGGGCGGCTGGCTGGAGCGGGTCGGTCCGCGCAAAGTGGGCGTTGTCTCGGCCCTGTGCTGGAGCGGCGGCATGCTGTTCTCGGCACTGGGCGTCTACTTCCACCAATTCTGGATGATGATTGTGGGCTCGGGGGTGATCGGTGGCATTGGGCTCGGGCTCGGCTACATCTCGCCCGTCTCCACCTTGATCAAATGGTTCCCGGATCGTCGCGGCATGGCGGCCGGCATGGCCATCATGGGCTTTGGTGGCGGCGCCATGATTGGCTCCCCGCTGGCCGCCGACCTGATGAAATACTTTGCCACCGCCACCAATGTCGGTGTGGCGCAGACCCTGGCGGTGATGTCCCTGGTGTACTTTGTCTTCATGATGGCGGGTGCATTTGGCTACCGCATTCCCGAGACCGGCTGGAAGCCAAAGGGCTGGACACCAAAGCCGGCGCAGGTCGACAACGCCATGATCACCCCGCACCATGTGCACGTCAGCAAGGTCTGGGGCATTCCCCAATTCTGGCTGATCTGGATGGTCTTGTGCATGAACGTGAGCGCCGGAATTGGCGTGATCGGCATGGCCTCACCCATGCTGCAGGAAGTGTTTGGCGGCTCCCTGATCGGGGTGGCCAAGAAGTTTGGCGAACTCGACAAAGCGCAACTGGCCGCCATCGCCGGCGTGGCCGCCGGCTTCACGGCACTGCTGAGCCTGTTCAACATTGGCGGCCGATTCTTCTGGGCCACCATCTCTGACAAACTGGGTCGCAAACTCACCTATGCGGTGTTCTTTGTGCTCGGCGGCATTCTGTACTTCAGTATTCCTGGCAGTGCCGCTGCGGGATCGAAGGTGATGTTTGTGGCGGCGTTTTGTGTGATTTTGAGCATGTACGGTGGCGGCTTCGCCACCGTGCCCGCTTACCTGGCCGACATCTTCGGCACGCAGATGGTAGGCGCCATTCACGGCCGCTTGCTCACCGCCTGGGCCACGGCCGGCATCGTCGGGCCGGTGGTGGTGAACTACATGCGTGAATACCAACTCGGGCTGGGCCTCCCGCGCGAGCAAGTCTACAACCAGACCATGTACATCCTGGTCGGGATGTTGGTGGTGGGTTTCATCTGCAACTTGCTGGTACGTCCCTTGAATCCAAAGTGGTTCATGACACCTGAAGAACTGGCCATTGAAAAGCGTCTGGCCCACGAGAAGGTCCAGGCGTCGGAAGTGCAAGGCGATGGCACGCACGCGCACGACAAGCCCAGCAACCCTGCATTCCTGGTGCTGGCTTGGGCGGTAGTGGGTATTCCGCTGGCGTGGGGCGTTTACCGCACCTCGCTGACCGTCGCCAAGTTCTTCTGAACAAGAGCCGTCCACAGGCCGCCCGGTATTGACCAGGTGGCCTTGCTTTCACTTTCAATGCAAACAAAATCACCATGTTGACTGAAACAACTCGCCAGACGATCCAGGCCTTGGTGGCAACCAGGAAGCAATTGCCCGGGGCGCTGCTTCCCATTCTTCATGACATCCAGAATGCGGTGGGCTGCATACCGGCCGATGCCGTTAGCGTCATCGCGCAGGAGTTGAATCTGTCGCGCGCCGAGGTGCACGGGGTGGTGACGTTTTATCACCACTTCCGGTCTGAACCGTCGGGCGATAACGTGGTGCAGATTTGTCGTGCCGAGGCGTGTCAGTCCATGGGCGCGGAGAGGCTGTGGGCGCATGCCTGCAGTCATCTGAAAACGCAAGGCGGTACAACGGCGGATGGCGCCTTCACACTGGAGCCGACTTACTGCCTGGGCTTGTGTTCGTCCTCCCCGGCAATTTCGCTGAACGCCAAGGTTCATGCCCGTGTGGATACGGACAAGTTTGACCGGCTTGTGGCTGCAGCCAGGAGTGCCACATGAGCATCAAGATTTTCATTCCCCGTGACTCGGCCGCTTTGGCATTGGGTGCCGACGAGGTGGCGCAAGCCATTGCGGTTGAGGCAAAGCAACGCGGACTTGCGATTGAACTTGTTCGCAATGGTTCACGCGGCCTGTTCTGGCTGGAGCCCCTTGTCGAGGTAAAGACGGATGCAGGCCGAGTGGCCTATGGCCCCGTATCCACTGAGGAAGTAGCCAGCTTGTTTGATGCGCAGTTTCAGGATGGGGCAGCGCACCCTTTGAGACTGGGGCTGACGGAAGAGCTTCCCTACTTGCGCCAACAGGAGCGCCTCACTTTTGCACGCATGGGCGTGACGGACCCGCTGTCGCTGGCCGATTTTGAAACGCATGGTGGCTTTGCCGGCCTGCGCCGTGCGCTGGACTTGAGCGCCGCGGAGGTGGTGCAGCAGGTGATGGACGCCGGTTTGCGGGGGCGCGGTGGTGCGGCGTTTCCAGCCGGCATCAAGTGGAAGACAGTGGCTGCGGCACAGGCCGCGCAAAAATACATTGTCTGCAACGCCGATGAAGGCGATTCCGGCACCTATTCCGACCGCATGACGATGGAGGGTGACCCCTTCATGCTGATTGAAGGTATGACCATTGCCGCTCTGGCTACGGGTGCTACTCAGGGCTACATTTACATTCGCTCGGAGTACCCGCATGCGGTGGCCACCATGCGCGAGGCGATCGACCTGGCTGCTGCCGCGGGATTTTCGGGCTCCAATATCCTCGGTTCGGGTCACGTATTTCATCTCGAAGTGCGCAAGGCGGCGGGTGCCTATGTGTGCGGCGAAGAAACGGCCATGCTGGAGAGCATCGAGGGCAAGCGGGGTGTGGTACGCGCCAAGCCACCAATTCCGGCCTTGAAGGGCTTGTTCGGCCAGCCGACCGTCATCAACAACGTGATCACCTTTGCCTCGGTGCCCATCATCCTGGCGCGTGGCGCGGCCTTCTACAAAAACTACGGTGTCGGCCGATCGCACGGCACGCTGCCGATCCAGCTGACTGGCAACATCAGGTATGGCGGCCTGATCGAAAAGGCATTTGGCATCACGCTGCGCCAGCTCATGTTTGACTTTGGCGGTGGTAGTGCATCGGGCCGACCGATCAAGGCGGTGCAAGTCGGCGGGCCGTTGGGCTCTTACGTGCCCGAGGCGCATTGGGACGTGCCGCTGGACTATGAAGCCTTCGCCGCCATCGGTGCCACGGTGGGGCACGGTGGCATTGTTGTGCATGACGACACGGCGGACTTGTCCAAACTGGCGCGATACGCCATGGAATTTTGTGCGATTGAATCCTGTGGCAAATGCACGCCCTGCCGCATTGGATCGACCCGCGGTGTCGAGGTGATTGATCGCATTACCCAGGGTGAAAACAAACCCCAACAAGTCAAGCTGCTGCGCGACCTGTGCGACACCATGCTGCACGGCTCGTTGTGCGCCCTGGGCGGAATGACGCCGAACCCGGTGCTCTCGGCGCTGAACCACTACCCGCAAGATTTTGGCCTGGCCGTGCCAGTAGCCGTTGCCGCTTAAAAGAATTGCTTCAGGAGAATCCCATGCTTGAACACCTCAAGGAAACCGACTATGGCACGCCGCGTCGCGTGTCGACACAACAAGTCACGCTGGAAATTGACGGTGAAAGTGTGACCGTGGCGGCCGGTACCTCGCTGATGCGCGCAGCGGTCGATGCCGGCATTCAGGTGCCCAAACTCTGTGCAACCGACAGCCTGGAGCCGTTTGGCTCATGCCGCTTGTGCCTGGTCGAAATTGAAGGCCGCAAAGGCTTCCCGGCGTCATGCACCACCCCGGCAGAAGCAGGCATGAAGGTGCGAACCCAAACGCCCAAGCTGCAGGAGCTGCGCAAAGGCGTGATGGAGCTGTATATCTCCGACCATCCGCTGGACTGTCTGACCTGTTCCGCCAACGGCAATTGCGAGCTGCAGGACATGGCCGGTGTGACAGGCCTGCGCGAGGTGCGCTACGGACTCGATGGGCGCCAACCATCTCAAGAGCAAGAAAGACGAGTCCAACCCGTATTTCACCTACGACGCGTCCAAATGCATTGTGTGCAACCGCTGCGTGCGCGCCTGTGAAGAAACGCAAGGTACGTTTGCGCTGACTATTCAAGGAAGAGGTTTTGAGTCACGCGTGTCGCCGGGGCAAGACCAGCCCTTCATGGACTCCGAGTGCGTGAGTTGCGGTGCCTGTGTTGAAGCTTGCCCAACCGCGACTCTGCAGGAAAAAACCGTCATCATGCTGGGACAGCCCGAGCACAGCAAGATCACCACCTGTGCCTATTGCGGTGTCGGTTGCGCCTTCAAGGTCGAGATGAAAGGCAATGAGGTGGTGCGCATGGTGCCGTGGAAAGACGGCAAGGCCAACGAAGGCCACGCCTGCATCAAAGGCCGGTTTGCCTGGGGCTACGCGACCCACAAAGACCGCATGACCCAGCCCATGATTCGCAAACACATCAGTGATCCGTGGCAAGAGGTGAGTTGGGACGAGGCGATCAACTATGCAGCCAGTGAGTTCCGGCGCATTCAGGCCACGCACGGCAAAGACTCCATTGGCGGCCTGACGTCGTCACGCTGTACCAACGAAGAGGCGTATCTGGTGCAAAAAATGGTGCGTGCGGCCTTCGGCAACAACAATGTCGATACCTGTGCCCGTGTCTGTCATTCACCAACCGGCTACGGCCTGGGTCAAACCTACGGCACCTCTGCCGGTACCCAAACCTTCAAGTCGGTGGAGAAGGCCGACGTGATTCTGGTCATGGGCGCCAATCCATCGGCCGCCCACCCTGTGTTTGCGTCGCGCATGAAGAGGCGTTTGCGTGAAGGCGCGCGCCTGATCGTGATCGACCCACGCCAGATTGATCTGGTGGACGCACCGCACATCAAGGCCGACTATCACCTGCAGCTCAAGCCAGGCACCAACGTGGCCGTGATAACGGCGCTGGCGCATGTGGTGGTGGCGGAAGGCTTGCTGGCCGATAGCTATATTGCCGAGCGTTGTGATGACAAATCATTTCGCGAATGGCGCGAGTTCGTGGCCCGACCCGAGAACTCGCCCGAAGCCACGGCGCAGATCACCGGCGTGCCGGCAGCGACTGCTCGCGCCGCGGCGCGCCTGTACGCCACTGGAGGTAACGCCGCCATCTATTACGGCCTCGGTGTGACTGAGCACGCACAAGGCTCCACTGCGGTCATGGGCATTGCCAATCTGGCCATGGCTACGGGCAACGTGGGTCGGGAGGGCGTGGGCGTAAACCCGTTGCGCGGTCAAAACAACGTGCAGGGTTCGTGCGACATGGGCTCGTTTCCCCATGAACTGCCAGGCTACCGCCACATTTCCGACACAACCGTGCGAACCCAGTTCGAAGCCGCTTGGGGTGTCAGTCTTGATCCGGAGCCCGGTTTGCGCATTCCCAACATGTTTAACGCAGCGCAGGCAGGAACCTTCAAGGGGCTGTACTGCCAAGGCGAAGATATTGCCCAGTCAGACCCGAACACGCAACATGTCACGGCATCGTTGATGGCGATGGAGTGCATAGTGGTGCAGGACATCTTCCTGAATGAGACCGCTAAATATGCGCATGTGTTCCTGCCGGGCTCGTCCTTCCTGGAAAAGGATGGCACGTTTACAAATGCCGAACGCCGAATTTCCCGAGTGCGCAAAGTCATGCCACCCAAAGCGGGTCTGGCGGATTGGGAGGTGACCGTCAGGCTGTCCAATGCACTCGGGTATCCAATGAACTACGCCCATCCCCGAAACATCATGGCCGAAATAGCGTCGTTGACGCCCAGCTTCCAAGGTGTCACCTATGAAAAAATCGACAAATATGGAAGCGTGCAATGGCCATGCAATGACAGCACAGCCGAGTTGGGGACGGAGATCATGCACGTCGATCACTTTGTGCGTGGCAAGGGGCGGTTCATCATCACGCAATATGTCGCCACGGACGAAAAGGTGACACGCAAGTTCCCCTTGATCCTGACCACCGGGCGCATCCTGTCGCAGTACAACGTAGGCGCGCAAACCCGACGCACCTCCAACACCGAATGGCATAGCGAGGACCGGCTGGAGATTCATCCGCATGATGCAGAGGAGCGCGGCATCAGGCAGGATGACTGGGTGGGTATCGAGAGCCGGGCCGGGCAAACCGTGCTGCGCGCCGTGGTCACCGAGCGCATGCAGCCAGGAGTGGTCTATACCACCTTCCACTTTCCCGAATCGGGTGCCAACGTGATCACCACCGACAACTCCGACTGGGCGACCAACTGCCCGGAATACAAGGTCACGGCGGTGCAGGTCATGCCGGTGGCGCAACCCTCGGAATGGCAAAAGACCTATTCAAAATTCAACCAGGAGCAGCTGGCACTGCTTGAAGCCGCCCACCAACACGGAGGGCCGAGCGCAGTGATCGCTCGATGAATGGCCACTATGGACATGTCTGATTTACCCCTGCCGGCTGCACAAGCCTATCGCACGCTGGAAGTCCGAGGGGTTCGGGCGGGTACCCGGCTCGAAGGGCGGGACTGTGTCGCTGAAGAGGTGCCGGTCGCCCTGGAGTTCAACGGCATCTCTCACGCGGTCATGATGGCAACGCCTGCGGATTTGGAAGACTTCGCGTATGGATTCGCCGTGACCGAGGAGATCGTTGACACCGCGTCACAGATTCATGACTGCGAGTGGTCTTCTTCGCCCCACGGCTACACGGTACAACTCAAGATTGCCGCGTCCTGCTTTGCCCGCTTGAAGGAGAGGCGGCGCAATTTGACGGGCCGCACTGGTTGTGGGCTGTGTGGCACCGAGAGTCTTTCGCAAGCCGTGCGTCGCCCAAAATCGCTGCAACTGGATCAGTGTTTTGATGCCCGTGCCGTGGCCAAGGCGGTCGCCAGCCTGCGTGCGCGTCAATTGTTGCTGGCTGCGACCGGTGCCACGCACGCGGCGGCCTGGTGTTCGGTTGATGGCCACATCGCGTTGATTCGGGAGGATGTGGGGCGACACAATGCGCTGGACAAACTGGTCGGAGCGCTGGTTCGCTCGGGTCGGCCCGCGAGTACGGGATTCATCACCATCACCAGCCGGGCGAGTTACGAAATGGTGCAAAAAACGGCCTCGGTGGGTGTTGGCTTGCTGGCCGCTGTCTCGGGTGTCACTGGCCTGGCGGTCGATGTGGCCCATAGCGCAGGCCTGACCTTGCTCGGGTTTGCCCGCGGCGGCGACGTTTCAATTTACAGCCACCACGAACGATTCCAACTGGATGATCAATGACGCATGACGACAACCTGATTCGAATGGCCAACCAGATTGGCGCTTTTTTTGAAAGCATGCCTGACCGCAAAGAGGCTCTCGAAGGCATTGCGTCACACCTTGGAAAATTCTGGGATCCACGTATGCGTAAAACGTTTTTGGCTCAGGTAGGGGGTGCCCACCAGCAACACATCAGCGCGATTGTCCTGGCAGCGGTGCATGAGCATCGGGCATTGATTGAATAGATGACGGCACCCACGATTGCCTTCATATTTTCTGAAGAAAGTGAATGTCACCGTAGCAACGCGCTGTCATCCGCTCGTTTTCAGCGAATTGGTCCAGGTAAGCGGTTGGCTGCAAACTTATCGACACCGTAGTGCTGCGCTTTTATCGGCCGTTGCGGGATGTCAAGTTCCTGCCTGATGAAGCAATCAGGACTGCTAAATAAATTTTGTTGATCCTGTCTTCGTGTCTGTACATCTGCGCATTTCGCACACTTCATTGGAGGCGCAATGAGCGAGAAAAACGGACAACGTTTTCCAAGCGATCGCCGCAAGCGAAGGCCTGCTTTGCGTTGCGGACCTTTGGGTGACTATGCGCGAGAAACAGGCCCGGGTCGATAGCGGGCATCCTTGTCACAGCCGTAGCGCCTGCCCATACCCTGTCATCTCCAGATAGCCCATGCCCACGCGCTTGCCCTGGCTGTCCATCAATTCGCTCAGGCCTTCCCAGTAAATCGCCCCAGTGGAACTGCGGCTGTCGAGCTCCTGATTGTCGATGACGGCGCGCACGGCATAGGAGTCGATGGGTGTGTTAATTGTCCACTCCACGGGGTAAGTGCTTTGCGTGAGGGGGCTTTTCCAGCTTCGCACGGGCGTGAAGCTGACTTCGCCATGGCTGAAAATGCGCAATTCGCCTTGGGATGAACGGAATGAACCGCCAGTCCACACCGCGTTGCCGTCCTTGTCACGCAACCGGAACGCGGTAAGTGCGCTGCCGTGGTCCAAGTTCATGCCTATCCAGTCCCAGCCTACGGCACTGGGGTGCAGCAGCTCTTGGCTCCACTCATGGTCCAGCCAGGCCTTGCCGGTGACTTCAAAAGTTTTCCCCTTGATCTGCAAGCTTCCGCTCGCGGCCAACTGGGGCTGGCTGTAGTAATAGCTGGCCTGCTTTTCTTCAGGGCCCTTGCGTGACAAGCCCTGCTTGCCTTGAAGCAGCACGTTTTGCGTTTCCTCAAACTGCAGCGTCAGCGCAAAGTCTGCCGCAGGCAAGTCGGCGGTGTATTTCGCGCCCTCGGCTTTCAGCGACCAGTCGCGCAGTTTGATCGCCATATCCTGCTCGCTGGCAGACGCCACGCCAAATCCGTCGCGCGCAATGCGCTGGTCATGCCAGAGTTTTTGGCCCTGCACATCGGTGATGGCGGCGTGCGCGAAGATCAATTGCCTGGCCGCAAATTTTGATGTCATGCCCTGGGTAGCGTCGACCCGCGAGCGGAAAAATGTGAGCTGAAAACCAAACCTGCGGCTGTCAGGCCCGCCAGCGGTGGCGTTTCCGGTGATGTACCACCATTCGGTGCGAAAGTCGGGGTGCGAGCCGCGGTCACGCGGAAAGGTCAGCACCCTGGCGGGCAGGGCATGCGCATTTCCTGACCATCCCACTGCGCCCGAAAGTCCGGCAAGGCCGCCCAGACCACCGAGTAACAGACGGCGTCGCTGCTGGCTGCCGAGCGACATGATGCGGATGATGGCGGTGTCGTGCCAGGCATCGCTGAAAGACAGGGGAGGGGACATGCTGCCGATTCTCGCAGCAAGGTGAAACGGCGGGCGGCAACGCTATTCGCATGTGAGATGCGGGTGCGCCGCTCGAGTGCATGCGGTTTTACGAGGCCTTGCCCGCGAAAGCGGTGCGGAAAACAATTTCACCGCTGGGAACATGCACCACCCGAATTTCCTCTCGCGTCGGGTCGGCCACGCTTTTTACCGCAACGGCGACGGCCAGCGAATAGTTTTTGTAAAGATGGCTGAAATTGGCGGGCGGCAACAGGCTACCGCTCAGTGTGTCTCTGCTTTCAATGCGGTACCGACCTGACACCATGATGAACACCTCGTTGAGTAATGCTTTCATAGTACGGAGCCACTGCGACGCAATGATGACAAAGGCCCTTAAACAGGGGATAAAACACCAAACTCTAAACGTGACTATTGCAACAAAAAGAAACTGACTTGTCGGCCTGACCGGATTCACCAGTCTTCCTTCACGGCCAGAACCGCCTCCTTGCCAGCCGCCGCCCGCCCGGCCAGCCAGGCGGTCAGCGTCCCCGCCACGACCACCGCCGCGCACAGCAGCGCCAGGCGCAGCCAGGGCAGCTTCAGGTTCATGGTCCAGTGAAAACTCTGCGGATTCACCACAAACACCAGCACCATGGAGACGGCCAGACCGAGTGCCAGACCGGCGAAGGCGCCTATCACCGTCCAAGCCGCGCCTTCGCCCGCCACCACCGTCAGAATTTGCCGCCGCGTCAGGCCCAAATGGGCCAGCAGACCAAATTCCTTGCGTCGCGCCAGCACCTGGGCGCTGAAACTGGCGGCGACGCCAAACAGGCCAATCGCAATCGCCACGCCCTGCAGCCAGTAAGTCACGGCAAAGCTGCGGTCAAAAATTTTCAGCGAACGGGCGCGTATCTGACTGACCGAGGCCATTTCGAGCAAGGCACCGCCGCCCGATTGCTGGTCGGCCAAACCGCGAATGGCCTGCTGAACGTCGGCATCGGCCACCGAGCCATTCAGCCACAAAGCCAGGTCGTTGACGCGCTCATCGCCGCTCAGCCGCTCAAAATCGCGCTGCGCCAAGGTAATTGCGCCAAACTGCCGGGCATAGTCACGCCACACGCCAGCCACGTAAAATTTTGGAGCTGCTATTGAATCAGGAGCATCTTGTGCCCGTCCTGCTTGCGCCAGAGCTATAAAAGCTTGCGAAAGCGGAAAAAATACGGTGCCCGGCCGGGCACCATACAAGTCCACCATCGCCTCGCTTACATAAATGCCGATGTGTGCTGGAGGCACCGGCAACGCCGGGGCGACCAGCGGCAGGGCGGTCGCCGGGTCGTCGATGGGCCGGGAAATCAAGGTCACGGCGGGCTTGCCGCTGTCGAGCAGAAGCTGGGTGGTGCGCAGGGTACTGACGCGCGCCACACCGGGCAAGCGGCCCACCGCTTGAACAAACTGTGGTGACAAGTACGCCGCGTCGCTGGCCGATGCGCTCAGGGTCGTGCGCACATAAAGGTCGGCCGGCAGCAACACGTCCAGCCAGTGCGTTACCGAATCGCGAAAACTCGCCACCATCACCGTCAGCGCCACGGCCAGGCTGAGAGACGCGACCACGCCGCTGACGGCCACTGCTGCGCTTTCGCGCACCCGGCGGGCACGCTCCACCGCCAGCAGCGGCAGCAGGCGATGCGCGACCCAGGGGCTGAGCCGGTCGTAGAGCAGCGTGATCAGCCAGGGTAGCGCGGTGATGCCGCCGACCAGCAGCAGCCCGACCGACAGATAAGCCGCCAGCGGAATGCCAAACACCGGTGGAAGTAATGCCAGCAGGGCGCCAGCCGCTATCAGGAAAACACTGAGCCAGCGGCCGGTGCCGGCGCCAGGCGCCAGACCCAGTCCCTTGAGGGTTTGCGCCGGCGGCAGCTTTTGCGCTGCCCGCGCCGGCCACCAGCCGCCCACGCCAGCGGCCGCCACGCCCAGCGCGCCATAGATCAGCGCCGCGCCACTGCTCCACTGCAGCGTCGGTGCGACGCCGGCAAAGTAGCCGCCGCCAAGGTCTCCGCCTAGCAGCCGCAGCGCCAGCGCCGCCAGCGCGCTGCCCAGCGCAATGCCCGCCACACTGCCAACCAGGCCCAGAAGCAATGATTCGACCAGCACCAGCTGCAAGCGCTCGCGCCCGGTGAGGCCCAAAACGCCGAGCAAGGCGAATTGCTGCGCCCGTTTGGCCACGCTGAGCGAGAGTACGGAGAACACCAGAAAAGCGCCCGTGAACAGCGCGACCAGCGCCAGCACCGTGAGGTTGACGCGGTAGGCGCGCGACAGGTTGCTGACGCGCTCGGCGGCATCACCGGGCGCGGCGGCGGTGATGCCGGGCGGAAGTTGCAGCGAGCCGATAAAGCTGTGCGTGTCAACGCCGGCCTTCAGTCGAACGTCAATGCGTGAGAGCTGGCCACCCCGGCCAAACAGGTCTTGCGCGGCGGCAATGTCCATCACGGCCAGCGGCCCGCCACCGGCGCTCACGCTGCCGGCCACGCTAACGCCGCGCAACTCCAGGCCGTCCTGCAGCTGCAAGCGGCCTGAGCTGAAAGCCCGGCTCGCCGCCGGATTCAGGAACACCCTGCCCGGCGCGAAGAGGGCAAGTCGGTCTGCGCCTTTGGAGGGCACCGGCATCAGGGCGGGTGCCACCGACGCCACGGCCAGCGCATCGATGCCGATGATGCGCAGCGGCTGGCGCCCGGACTGGCCGCCGCCTTCGTTGAGCGCGTAAGTCGTGATTTCCAGCACCGGACTGGACATTGCTACCTGGGGGCTGTTGGCGACGCGTTCGTACAGTGTTTCGTCAAAACTGCCCTGCACCGCCCGCAATTCCAGGTCAGGCTGGCCATTGACCGCCCGCACAGCCTGCGAAAACTCACTGAGCGCCGAGGCATTGATGAGGTGGACTGAAAACGCCAGCGCCACCCCCAGCATCACCGCAACGACGGCGGCGGCATTGCGCCAGGGGTGGTGGCGAAGTTCCCGCCAGGAGAAGGTACGAAGCAGGGCGCGCATGGCCTGGATTGTGCCTTTCAGCGCAAAAGTCTTTCTTGCGTGGTGTCATGGAATATGGGGGCCTGGTCCGCATCGCGGAACACTGATACGCTTTGCGCTGCGCCGTTTCAGCACGCCACCTCTCGCGCATCCTTCGCTTTACTGAACGAAAGACCTGTTTCGCATGCAACTTCCCACTTACGATGATGTCACTGCCGCGGCCGCGCGGCTTGAAGGCCACGCACACCGCACGCCGGTGCTGCAATCTGCCACTGCCGATGCGCGCTGGGGTGCACAGTTTTTCTTCAAATGCGAGAACTTTCAGCGCGCGGGCGCTTTCAAATTTCGGGGCGCTTTTAATGCGCTGTCGAAGTTCGATGCCGCGCAGCGCCGCGCGGGTGCCGTTGCTTTTTCCTCGGGCAACCATGCGCAGGCGGTGGCGCTGTCCGCAAGCTTGCTCGGCATGCCTGCAGCGATCGTCATGCCCCGGGATGCGCCTGCCGCAAAGCTCGCAGCCACGCGCGGCTACGGTGCCGAAGTGCTGTTGTACGACCGCTTCACCGAAGACCGCGAAGCGATCACGCAGCGGCTCGCCACGGAGCGCGGCATGACCCTGATCCCGCCCTACGATCACCCGGACGTGATTGCCGGCCAGGGCACGGCGGCTAAGGAGTTGATAGAGGAAGTCGGCGTGCTTGACCGCTTGTACGTGTGTTGCGGCGGCGGCGGGCTGACCAGCGGTTCGGCGCTCGCTGCGCGCGCCCTTGCGCCGCAGTGCAAGGTTTATGGCGTGGAGCCGGAGGCCGGCAACGACGGCCAGCAGTCGCTGCGCGCTGGCCGCATCGTGCACATCGCAAGCCCCAAAACCATTGCCGATGGCGCGCAAACCCAGCATCTGGGTGACTACACCTTTGCCATCATCCAGCGCGATGTTGATGACATCGTCACCGTGAGCGATGCACAACTGGTGCAGGCGATGCGTTTTTTCGCCGAGCGCATGAAGATGGTGGTGGAGCCTACCGGCTGCCTGGCATTTGCCGCGGCCTGCGCAGCGGGCGAGGCTGACCCGGCGATCAAGGGCGCGCGCGTCGGCCTGATTGTCAGCGGCGGCAATGTCGATCTGGCGCGCTACGCCGAGCTTTTGTCAACCCGTTAAGACCGGTCGCCCTGATTTTCAGGGCCGGATGCCATCCGCACTCAGGTGCAGCCGGCGATCTGCGCGCGCAGCGGCGGCTTCTGAATGCGTGACCAGCACCAGTGACGCGCCGTGTTCACGGGTTTGTGCCACCAGCGCATCCATGATCTTGGCCGCTGTGGTGGGGTCCAGGTTGCCGGTGGGTTCATCGGCCAGCAGCAGACTGGGCCGATGGATCAGCGCGCGCGCTATCGCCACGCGCTGCAACTGTCCGCCGCTCAACTGCGGCGGCAGTCGCTGGCCCAGGCCGGCCAGGCCGACCGCCTCCAGCAGGGCTAGCACACGGGCATCGTCGGGCTGCTCCAGCAGTAGCAGTGGCAGCGCCACGTTCTGCGCCACATCCAGATGCGGCAGCACATGGAAGGCTTGAAACACAAAGCCGACATGGCGGCGGCGCAGCAGCGCGCGCTGGTCGTCGCTCATCAGTCCCAGGTCCGCGCCGTTCAGCGTGACCGAGCCTTCATCCCAGCTGTCCAGTCCGGCCATGCAGTTGAGCAGGGTTGATTTGCCCACGCCCGATTCGCCGATGATGGCGACGAATTCGCCGGGTGCGACATCGAGCGTCACCTGGCTGAACACGGTGGAGTCGCCGTAGCGTTTGCCCAGATTGCGGATGTGCAGGCCTGGCTGCGCAGGCGCTGCCGTGTTCATTGGAAGGCCTTTGTTTGCGCCTTCACCAGCGCCAGAACCTGCTCCAGGGCCGCAGGCGCATCGCAGGCCACCACGCGCCGCTGCGGCATGGAGCGCAGCCAGGTGATTTGCCGCTTGGCCAGCTGGCGCGTCGCAAAAATTCCCTTGTCGCGCAGCTCGCTCAAGGCCTTCAGGGGGATGTGGCCGTCCAGCCCCTGCACCTCAAGCGCGTCCAATACTTCCCAGGCCTGGCGGTAGCCGACGCAGCGCATGGAGGGTAAATCCGGTGTCAGGTCACCGCGTGCGCGCAGGGCCTTGACTTCATCGAGAAAGCCCGCAGCGAGCATGGTATCGAAACGTTGGGCGATGCGGCCATGCAGCCAGGCGCGATCTGTGGGCTCAAGGGAAATAAGGCTTGCAGCCCCCTCAAAATGGCCGTCGTTAGCTATTGTTTTAGTAGCATTTCGCTGGTGGAAAAATGACAGCGGCTGGCCTGACACCCTGAACACTTCCAGTGCTCTCGAGATGCGCTGCGAATCATTGGGCTCCAGCCGGGCTGCCGTAACAGGATCGACGTGCGCCAGCTCGGCGTGCAGCGCCGGCCAGCCTCTGGCGGCTGCTTCGCTGGCCAGCTCGGCGCGAATGGCCGGGTCGGCCTTGGGCATGTCGTCCAGGCCGTCAAAGAGCGCCTTGAAATACAGCATGGTGCCGCCCACCAGCAGCGGCAGCTTGCCGCGCGCGCTGATGTCTTCAATCAAGCGCTGGGCATCAAGCACAAATTCTGCTGCGCTGTAGGCGTTCAGCGGGTCGCGTATGTCGATCAGGTGATGCGGCACGGCGGCCAGCTCATCGGCTGTCGGCTTGGCCGTACCGATGTCCATGCCGCGGTAGACAAGGGCCGAATCGACGCTGATGATTTCGACGGGATGACGCTGCGCGATGGCAAGCGCGGCAGCAGTTTTCCCCGACGCAGTCGGGCCGGCCAGGGCGATGTAGGGAGTTTGCAGGGGCTGCTTGCCGTGCTTGGCGGAATGAGAAACGGACATGCCGTCGAGGCTACCAGAAAGGCGCGGTGGTCCGGCCAGGGCAATGCGGCCCAGGTGTCATCCTGCTTGCCGAACAGGTCGGCCGGGGCCACGCGGCATCGCGCCTAAGCTTCAACCTTCCAGCGTGCGCCGTGGGACATAGTTCGCCTGCAGAATTTCCCATGAAGAACTGCCGTCCCGCAAGCCCTCGTGCCACCGGCCCTGTAGACCGGTGACAGCGCGGAATTCAGTCTGGCCCTAGACCACGCCCTGCGCCAGCATGGCATCTGCCACCTTGACGAAACCAGCCACGTTGGCGCCATCGACGTAGCTGAACGTGCCGTCGTCGCGGCGGCCATACTGCAGGCAGGAGGCGTGGATGTCGCGCATGATTTGCAGCAGGCGCGCATCCACTTCGTCGCGCGACCAGGACAGGCGCATGGCGTTCTGGCTCATCTCAAGGCCGGAGGTGGCGACGCCACCCGCATTGCTGGCCTTGCCCGGTGCGTAAAGCACGCCCTGGCCTTCAAGCACCCGCACTGCGTCCAGCGTCGAGGGCATATTGGCGCCTTCGGCCACGCAGATCACGCCGTTCTTCACCAGCGTGGCGGCGTCTTCCGCATTGAGTTCGTTCTGCGTCGCGCAGGGCAGGGCCACATCGACCGGAACATGCCAGGGGCGCACGCCGGCATGGAAGGCAACGCCGGTGCGCTGGGCGTAGTCGTTGACACGGCCATACAGGTGGTTCTTGACTTCCATCAGCTCGGCCAGCTTTTCGGTCGTGAAACCGTCCTCGTCCACGATCGTGCCGCTGGAGTCCGACACGGTGACCACCTTGGCGCCCAGCGCCATGGCTTTTTCCACCGCGTACTGGGCCACATTGCCCGAGCCCGAGACGCTCACGCGCAGGCCGTCCAGGGTTCGACCTTTCTGCTTGAGCATTTCCTCGGCAAAATAAACCGTACCGTAGCCCGTTGCTTCGGGACGGATCAGGGAGCCGCCAAAGCTCAGGCCCTTGCCGGTAAAGACGCAGTCGGAGCGGTTGCTGAGTTTTTTGTACATGCCAGCGATGAAGCCGACTTCGCGGCCGCCCACGCCGATATCGCCAGCCGGCACGTCGGTATCGGCGCCGATGTGGCGGAACAGTTCGCTGGCGAAAGCCTGGCAAAAGCGCATCACTTCCAGCGGGCTCTTGCCCTTGGGGTCGAAGTCGGAGCCGCCCTTGCCGCCGCCCATGGGCAGGGTGGTCAGCGCATTCTTGAAGGTCTGTTCGAAGGCCAGGAATTTCAGGATGGACAGGTTGACCGAGGGGTGAAAGCGCAGGCCGCCCTTGTACGGGCCGATGGCCGAGCTGTGCTGGATGCGGTAGCCGCGGTTAACGCGGACCTCGCCGTGGTCGTCGATCCACGACACACGGAACATGATGGTGCGCTCAGGCTCAATCAGGCGGTCAAGTAGGCCGTGTTCGGCGTATTTGGGATGTTTTTCAATATAGGGCCAAAGGCTTTCCATGACCTCGGTCGTGGCCTGAAGGAATTCCGGCTGGACTGGGTTGCAGGCAGCCACGTGGCTTAAAAAGCCTTCCAGTGTTTTGTATTTCATTGCTTGACTTCCAAAAGTGAAGGAAAGGCACGACGCGCGCTCTGCACAGCATACATAAACCCGTCCAAAACATACATTTTGCCGCGAAAAAGCCTCGGTTATGGAGGCTGTTCACCAAAATGGGGCGTCGTTGCACCAAGTTGGTGTTTTTTCTTGCCCGGGGCTTGAGCTTCAAGCGGCACCCCGAGGTGCCTGCCCGTGTGTCAGCGCCCGCGCAGGAACAGGCTGTCGAGCTCTTTGAGGCTGACCAGGCGCCAAGTCGGCCGCCCATGGTTGCACTGATCCGAGCGATCGGTGGCTTCCATCTGGCGCAGCAGGGCGTTCATTTCATCAACGGTCAATCGCCGGTTGGCGCGCACGGCGCCGTGGCAGGCCATGGTGCCCAGAAGTTCGTTTTGGGCGCGTTGAATGACGGTGCTCGCATCGTGCTGCGCCAATTCAGCCAGCACGCTGCGGGCGAGTTCCACGGCGTCGCCCTGCGCCAGGCTGCTGGGCACGGCCCGCACTGCCAGGGTTCTGGGAGAAAAAGGCGTGATTTCAATACCCAGCAGGCCCAGGGTTTCGGTGCAGGCTTCGGCGGTCGCCACTTCGTGCGGGGTCGCTGCAAAAGTGGCCGGGACCAGCAGCGGCTGGCTGGCAATGCGCGAGCTGTCGAGCTGGCTTTTTAGCCGCTCATAGACGATGCGCTCATGGGCTGCATGCATGTCCACGATGACCAGTCCCTGGGTGTTTTCGGCGAGGATGTAGACGCCTTGCAGCTGGGCGAGGGCGCGCCCCAGCGGCCAGTCGCCTGCTGGCAGGGGCGTCAACTGCGACGGCGCTGCGTTCCGGGTATCGGCTGAGACGATAGCGTCACCAGCGGGGGGTGCGCGTTCGGTGCCCGCAGGCAGGGGCCACATCGCTTCAAAATCGGAGGCATGGCTGGTCTTGGTTGCTCCGAAATTAATAGCTGGCTGCGCCCATCCCTGCTGGGAGTAGGGCTTGTTTAATCCAAGTATTTCATCTGTGGGCTGTTGGATGGCACGGTCTGGCGCTGCGTCGCCTGGGCTGGCGGCCCCTGCGCGTGGGGCGGCCAGCGCATCTTCCGTGGCATGACGCACGGCCTGATGCACCTCGCGGCTATCCCGAAAGCGTACTTCTATCTTGGTCGGATGCACGTTGACATCGACCCGCGCCGCGTCAATTTCCACATACAGGGCATAAACGGGCTGGCGGTGGCCGTGCAGCACGTCTTCGTAAGCGCTGCGGGCCGCGTGGGTAAGCACCTTGTCGCGGACATAGCGGCCATTGACATAGGCAAACTGCTGGTCGGCGCGCGAGCGGGCGGCGTCCGGAATACCGGCGCGGCCCCAGACGCGGACGGCGGGCAAGCCATCGGCGCGGCGCGCCGAGCTTTCGTAGTTGACGGCGATGGATTGCTCGATAAAGTCCTTGCCCAGCACGTCGGCCAGCCGCTGGTCATGGCCGGATAAGCCGCGCTCATGCACCGACTCACCGGTGCAAGCCCGCCATTGCTCTACCAGCTTGCCCTCGTGCCAGATGGCAAAGCTCACGTCGGGCCGCACCAGCGCATGGCGGCGCACGGCTTCAATGCAGTGGGCCAGCTCAGTCGCATCGGTTTTCAAAAATTTGCGACGGGCCGGTGTGGCGTAAAATAGTTCCCTTACTTCGACACTGGTGCCGCGCGCGCGGGCGGCCGGTTTGAGCTCACCGGTGCGGCCGTCGAGTTGCCAGGCATGTTCGGTGTCCAGGGTTCTCGACAGCAGACTCATGTCGGCAATCGAGTTGATGGCGGCCAGTGCTTCGCCCCTGAAACCCATGGTGCCCACGGCTTCCAGGTCTTGCAGCGAGGCGATCTTGCTGGTGGCATGGCGTCTGAGTGCAACCGGGAGTTCTTCGCGTGGAATGCCCAGGCCATCGTCTTCAATCAGAATCAGCCGCACACCGCCTGCCAGCAAGCGCACCGTCACCTGGCTGGCGCCTGCGTCCAGGGCGTTATCCACCAGCTCGCGTACCACCGAGGCCGGGCGCTCGACCACCTCGCCGGCGGCAATCTGGCTGATCAGTTCGTCGGGGAGATCGCGAATGGGGCGGCGCGGGGTTTGGGTCAGAGGCGTCATGAAGGCGTGATTTTAGGCGCAGCGCGGTGGCCGATGCGGCGAACCGGGAGAAGGGACGGGACACGCGAATGGATGGGTTCCTGACCTGTCAAAATCGCCGCATGGAACTAGCTACTTTTCTCATCGATTTCATCCTCCACATCGATAGGCATCTGGAGGCCTTTGTTACCAGCTACGGCACTTGGGTCTATGCGCTGCTATTTGTGGTCATTTTTGTCGAAACCGGCCTCGTCGTGATGCCGTTTTTACCCGGTGATTCGCTGCTGTTTGTGGTGGGCGCCATGTGCGGAGTCGGCCTGATGAGCTTTCCGCTGTCTCTGGGACTGCTGTTCGCTGCGGCGGTGCTGGGCGATCAGTGCAACTACACGATCGGCCGTTACTTCGGGCCCAGGGTGTTTCAGTGGGAAGACTCCCGGTGGTTTAACAAAAAGGCCTTCAATCAGACCCATGCGTTTTACGAGCGCTATGGCGGCATCACCATCATCGCGGCACGCTTCATGCCGTTCTTGCGCACCTTTGCTCCCTTTGTGGCCGGCATATCGCATATGTCGCGCGGCAAATTCTCGCTGTTCAATCTCGCTGGTGGCGCGCTGTGGGTGGGCGGCATTGTCACGGCAGGTTATTTTTTCGGCAACGTGCCTTTCGTCAAGGCGAACCTGGACAAAATCATCTGGGCCATGATCCTGATTCCTGGCCTGCTCGTGGTCTTTGGTGCCTGGCGTGCGAAGCGACAGGCCAGTCGCACCACCGTCTAGAAGAACATGTCGCCCGATCTTCAGACGGACAGAAGTGATCGGTCTTGACGCAGTACAGTGCGGCTGCGTCCGGCCTGGCGCACGATGAAAACGATCTTTTCCAATCCTTTTATTCCTGGCAAGCTTCTGAATGACTGTCCCCTTCATGCAACTTTCCGCTGTACGCACCCTTCCTGAACTGCTGGCCTTTCGCGTGGCACAAACCCCACAGGGCGAGGCCTACCGTGAATTCGATCCCGCGAGCAGCCAATGGGTCAGCACCTGCTGGGCCGAAGTCGGTGAGCGCGTCACCCAGTGGCGCCATGCCCTGGCGGCGATGAGGTTTTCGTCCCACGCAAGTATCGCCATCCTGTTGCCCAACGGTCTTGACGCCGTAAGCCTCGACCAGGCAGCGCTGTCGCTTGGCTTTGTGCCGGTACCTTTGCATGCCATCGACAACCCCGGAAGCATCGCCTACATCCTGTCGGACTGCCAAGCCTCGATGCTGATGGTGACGTCCCTTTCCCAGTGGCGTGCGATTGAGGGTGTTGGATTGCCCCTGCCCGGACTGCGGGGAGTCGTGGTTACAGATGAGGCCGTGGCGCCCGAACTCTCCAGCGAGGCTGTGCCGGTGCGCTCTCTGGCCGACTGGCTGGCAGCGGGCCAGGGGCATGCGGGGATTGCGCGGCCACCCTCAGAGGATGACCTGGCGGCTATCGTTTACACCTCGGGGACTACTGGTAAACCCAAGGGCGTGATGCTCACGCACCGCAATGTGGTGTCCAACGTGCAGGCCATCCTGGAGCGCGTTGTGCCCACGGCAGACGATGTCTTCCTCTCCTTTTTGCCGCTGTCCCATACCTTTGAGCGGACGGCCGGCTACTACCTGCCCATTGCCGTGGGGAGCTGCGTGGCCTATGCGCGATCGGTGCAGTTGCTGGCCGAAGACCTTAAAACCGTGCGGCCCACGGTGCTGATTTCGGTGCCGCGCATTTACGAGCGCGTGTTTGCCAAGCTGCATGAGGCGCTGGCAACGTCGTCATTCAAGACCCGATTGTTCGAAGCGGCGCAGGCTGTGGGCTGGCGGCGCTTTTGCCGGATGCAGGGCTTGCCCCTGGCCGAAGGCGAGCGGAGTAGCTGGGCGGCGCTGGACCCTGTGGTGTGGCCGCTGCTGGAGCGGCTGGTGGCGCGCAAGCTGCAGGCGCAGTTTGGCGGACGGGTGCGGGTCGCCGTGAGTGGTGGCGCGCCGCTGTCGCACGCCGTGGCGCGCTGTTTTCTGGGGCTGGGTGTGCCGGTGCTGCAGGGTTACGGCATGACGGAGACCTCGCCCGTGGTGGCGGCCAACGGCGTCGACGACAACGACCCGGCCACCGTGGGCCGCGCGCTGCCGGGCGTGCAAGTGCGCATAGGGGAGAACCGCGAACTGCAGGTGCGTGGCCCCTCGGTGATGAAAGGCTACTGGAACCGGGCTGAGGACACGGCTCGCGTGCTGACCGCCGACGGCTGGCTGTCTACCGGCGACCAGGCGGACATTGAAAATGGGCGCATCCGCATCATGGGCCGCATCAAGGAAATCATCGTCACCTCGACCGGCGAGAAGGTGCCGCCCGGCGACCTGGAACTGGCCATTGCCGTTGATCCGCTCTTCGAGCAGGTGTTTGTCGTCGGGGAAAACCGTCCCTTCATCGCCTGCGTGGCCGTGGTCAATCCGGCCGAATGGCAGCGTCTGGCTGCATCGCTCGGCGTCAAGCCCGATGATGCAGCCAGCCTCAATTTGCCGATGGTGCACAAGGCCGCCCTGGAACGCATTGCCTTGCAGACCCGGGATTTTGCGCGCTACGCCACGCCGCGCGCCATATGCCTGACGACGGAGGCCTGGACCATCGAGAACACAATGATGACGCCGACGCTCAAGCTCAAGCGCAACAATCTGATGAAGCGCTATGCAAGCGAAATCGACGCGATGTACCAGTCCGGAACACGCAAAACCGCGCCCTCCGCATAAACCCTCTTGAGGGAAGTTGGCAGGAAAGCCTAGCATTCGGGAATCAATACGCTATGGGGCAGGCTGCCCGGGATTAAGAACAAGCTATGAGTGCAGAAAAAAACCTTTCCCGCTGGACCGGGACCGGCTCCAGCCGCGTGCCTTTCTGGGTCTACACCGACGCGCAGGTCTACCAGCAAGAGCTGGAGAAAATCTTTTATGGCCCCCACTGGTGTTATGTCGGGCTGGAAGTTGAGATTCCCAATGTTGGCGACTACAAACTGAGCCATGTGGGTGAGCGCCAGGTGCTGCTGGTGCGTGATCGCGTGGCACCGAAAGACCGCGGCGTTGACAGCGGCATTCGGGTCGTCGAAAACCGCTGCGCTCACCGTGGCGTTCGATTTTGCCAGGAGCCGCATGGCAACGCGCGCAGCTTTGTCTGCCCCTACCATCAATGGACCTACAAGCTCAACGGCGATCTGGCGGGGCTGCCCTTCAAGGACGGCGTCAAAGACGGCGACTGTGTCAATGGCGGCATGGCGGCAGGCTTTGAGCTCAAGGACCATGGCTTGAGGAAACTCCGCGTGGCTGTGCTGCATGGCTTGGTGTTTGCCACCTTCAGCGAAGACGCCGAGCCGCTGGAAGACTACATTGGCCCGCACATCATGCCGTGGCTGGACCGGATTTTCAAAGGGCCGGATGGGGCGCGCAAGCTGACGCTGCTGGGTTACAACCGCCAGCGGATTCCAGGCAACTGGAAACTGATGATGGAAAACATCAAGGACCCTTACCACCCCGGTTTGCTGCACACCTGGTTTGTGACCTTTGGCCTGTGGCGCGCTGACCAGAAAAGCCGCATGGTGATGGACGGGCAGGGCCGTCATGCGGTAATGATCTCGCGCCGCAACGAAGGCGGCCAGAACGCGGCCGTGACCGAAGGGGTGACCTCGTTCAAGGCCAATATGGCGCTGCACGATGACCGCTTGCTTGATGTGGTTCCGGAAGCATGGTGGACAGTGCCGGATCCCTCCCGGCCCGGCAGCGAGATCACACCGACCGTGACCATGATCACCTTGTTTCCGAGCCTGATTATTCAGCAGCAGGTGAACTCTTTAAGCACGCGCCATATCGTGCCGCGCGGGCAAGGTGAGTTTGACTTTGTCTGGACGCATTTCGGGTTTGCCGACGACACCCCGGACATGACGCAGCGCCGTCTGCGCCAGGCCAACCTGTTTGGCCCGGCTGGTTTTGTCAGCGCGGACGATGGGGAGGTCATCGAGTTCAGCCAAGACGGCTTCAGGCAGGCCGGCGAGGGCGGATCTACATTGTGCGAGTTGGGCGGCACTGGCCTTGATGCGACCGAGCACATGGTCACCGAGACCCTGATCCGAAACATGTACGCTTACTGGAAGAAAGTCATGGACCTATGAGCGAACATCCAGAGCCTATTGAACGCTTGCTGCTGCAATTTCAGCTTGACCAGCTCAATGCCGCCTATGCCGCAGCATTGGACGAAAAGCGCTTTGAGGACTGGCCGGATTTCTTTATCGAAGAGGGCCGCTATAAATTGCAGGCGCGTGAAAATTTCGAACGTGGTCTGCCCCTTGCACTCATGGCGCTGGAGAGCCGGGGCATGATGAAGGACAGGGTCTATGGCGTGACCCAGACTATTTTTCACGCCCCTTATTACACGCGCCATGTCCTCAGTCCGGCGCGCATTTTGTCCCGCGATGGGGAAGTGATCCGAGCCGAGGCTCACTATGCCGTCTTTCGTACCAAACCCGGTGGTGCAAGCGAGGTCTACAACGTGGGCCGCTATATTGACGAGATCATAAAAAAAGACGACTCACTGAAATTCAGGAGTCGCCTTTGTGTGTATGACAGCGAGATGATTCTCAACTCGCTGATCTACCCCATCTGACTGAATCGGGGCGGGGTAGTTAAAACATCGAAACTGAGTTAGTTTTTCTTGCCGACTTCGTTGCCAATCAAGGCGCCGGCGGCTGCGCCGCCTACCGTACCCAGCGTGCTGCCAAAGACGGCATTGCCGGCTACACCACCCAGTACTGCACCGGTTGCCGTGCCAATTTGTGCGTTGGTCGGATTGGTTCCGCAGCCCGTCAGCGCAATCAGGGAGGCTGCAGCAATGGACATCAAAATTTTCGTATTCATGAGAGTTACCTTTTCTGGAAGATTCAGGCTTTTCACCAGCGATCGTCACTTCGTGAGGTACTGGCGCTACCTGTAACTCCAATGTAAGACTTGGAACGAATCAGGTCTGTAGGAGGATGCCCCCGCTGGCCGTCGTCTTGCCGCGGTCTTGCGCACTGCGCTCGCACCCTAAACTTGGATGCGATCCGGGGAAAAGGGCTTACAGCGCGCGATTGCGCGCCAGCGGCGGATTTTTGGCGAAGTAGCTCGAAATGCCGCGCATCAGCGCATCGGCAAGCTGAATCTGGTAGCCTTCACTGCGCAGTCTGGCTTCCTCCTCCGGGTTGCTGATGAAGGCGGTCTCGACCAGCACACTGGGAATGTCGGGCGCTTTCAGTACGGCGAAACTGGCTTGCTCCACCCGGGGTTTGTGGAGCCTGCCAACATTTCCAATCTCTCCGAGCATGGCGCTGCCCAGTTTCATGCTGTCCTTGATCTGTGCGGTGGTGCTCATATCAAACAGGGCTCTCTGAACCTGCGCATCCTTGGCTTTGACGTTGATGCCGCCCACCAGATCGGCAGAGTTCTCCTTGTTGGCCAGCCAGCGTGCGGCGCTGCTGGACGCGCCTTTTTCGCTCAACGCAAATACGCTGGCACCTTGTGGCCGCTCTGTAAAGAAGGCGTCTGCATGGATGCTGATAAACAGGTCGGCTTGCACGCGTTGCGCTTTTTGCACGCGGATATGCAGTGGCACAAAAAAATCAGCATCGCGCGTGAGGTAGGCGCGCATGTTCGGCTGCTGGTTGATGCGGTCGCGCAGGCGGTGTGCAATTTGCAGCACCACATCTTTCTCACGCGTACCGCCAGGGCCGATAGCGCCAGGGTCTTCGCCGCCATGGCCTGGATCCAGTGCGACGATGACGAGGCGGTCGGTCTTGGCTTCAGCCGTTGCTGACGGCCTGTCTTTGGGCGGTGCAATTTCCGCCTGAAGGGGCGGAGAAACCATGACTGGCGGTTTTGTATTCGACGGCTTGGCCGGGCCTGCATCATTGCTTGAAGACGTCTTGCCGGACTGCCGCGCAATCAGATTTCCCAGCGGGTCTGCGTCTGTGCCTATGGCGGCGCTTGCTTGCGGCGGGTTGCCTGCGAGCCGCTCTGCAATCAGGGCTTCCAGCGGATCGACCTCAAGCGCGGGGTAAAGATCAAATACCAGCCGGTACTGATAAGCTGCCACCGGGCGCAGGGTGAAGACCTGGGGCATCATGGGTTTTTTTAGGTCCATCACCAGCCGCACGACGCCCGGTGCGTTTTGTCCGACGCGGATGCCTGAGATATTGGGATCGTCCGATTTCACCTTGGCCACCAGCTCGCGCAGCGCCGGAATCAGGTCTATACCCTCGATGTCCACCGCCAGGCGCGGCGGTTCGGGGATGAAGAACTGGCGGGCCTTTATTTCCACATCGGATTCAATGGTGAGCCTTGTGTAGTCCTTGGCAGGCCAGACGCGCACAGCAATAATCGTGGCGCCCCGTGCGAAGTGCTGCACCCCCAGCAGAAGCACCACGCTGCCGAACTGCAAGGCGCTGCGGCGACTGAGCGAGGGAGATGCGATTTTTTCTTTCATGCCAGCAGCTCCGCGCCTGTGGGGGTGTAGGCCTTCAGGGTGATGGATCGCGATTCGTTGGCCAGCATGTCAATATCAATCAAGAGGTCAGGCTGCGGCAAATGATCGCCAGCCTTTTCGGGCCACTCGACCAGTTTGAGCCCGGGGCTGGCGAAAATATCGCGGAATCCCGCTTCTTCCCACTCGCGCGGGTCGTTGAAGCGGTAAAAATCAAAGTGCCAGATGGATAATCCTGAATTGTGCCCCGACTTCGACTCTGATGCCGGCAATGTGTAAGCTTCCACTACGGCATAGGTGGGGCTTTTGATGCGGCCCTCCACCCCCAGGCTCTTGAGCAGGTGGCGCACAAACGTGGTTTTGCCGGCGCCCAGATCACCCTGCAGTTCAATCAGCGCGCGGCCAATCGCCGGCTGGCGAGCCAGGGCTTGCGCAAAGGATTCGGTGGCGGCCTCATCCTGCCAGGCAATGTTTTTTACAATCAGCGGGTGGTCCTGAACAGTCATCAATTCAATCATCAATTTGTAAGTCAAATTCAGACTTGGGCGCGCGAGCTTGGATTTTCGCAAATTGGCATAGCCGGTGTTGACTTATCGTCGGCCGAACCCGGATTATCGGCCTGGCTTGCCGCAGGCTTTCATGGTGACATGCATTACATGGCGGCGCACGGGCTCAAGCGGGCCCGGCCAGCCGAGCTGATTCCGGGCACTGTGAGTGTCATCACCGCGCGGATGGATTATTTGCCGGCGTCCATCCCGGCCAAGCCCGGCCCGTCTGGCAATTGGCAGGCCATGGAGTTCAGTCGCCTTCAGCGGCCCGACGAAGGCATCGTCTCGGTCTACGCCCGGGGGCGCGACTATCACAAGGTCATGCGCGCCCGACTGCAAAAACTCAGCGAGCGAATTGCTGCGCATGTGGGGCCGCTGGGTCACCGTGCCTTCACCGACTCTGCCCCGGTGCTCGAAGCCGAGCTGGCGGCGCGTAGCGGCCAGGGCTGGCGCGGCAAGCACACGCTCCTGCTCAATCGCGAAGCGGGGTCCATGTTTTTCCTCGGCGAAATTTATGTGGACCTTGCCCTGCCGCCCAGCGAGCCTGCGACGCAACACTGCGGCAGCTGCCGGGCCTGCATTGATGTGTGCCCCACGCAGGCCATCATCGCGCCCAACCGGCTCGATGCCAGGCGTTGCATTTCTTACCTGACGATTGAGCATGCCGGGCCGATTCCGCTGGAACTCCGGCCGTTGCTCGGCAACCGGATCTACGGCTGCGATGACTGCCAGCTGATTTGCCCCTGGAACAAGTTCGCGCAGCGCAGCACCTTGCCTGACTTTGATGAGCGCCAGGGCATCACCGGGCAACAACTCGTGACCCTGTTCTCCTGGACCGAAGAAACGTTTTTGCGCTTCACGGAAGGCAGTCCGATTCGCCGCATAGGACACGAACGCTGGCTGCGCAATATTGCGGTGGCCATGGGCAATGCGCTGCGTGGACAGGGCGCGGGGCATGCTGAAATACGGGCAAGCTTGCAGTCCCGCACGGACCATCCGAGCGCGTTGGTTCGGGAGCATGTGCTGTGGGCGCTCTCTCTGTGAATTTGCATATTTACGGATAAAACAGCTGCTGGCCCTTTAAATTCGGGTATAAGCTGCTATAAAATATGTAGCGTTTTGGCGATGCCGACAGGCGTGCAAAGGCATGAAATCTCAGCAAGTTACCGCAGCAGGCCCAATGCAAACGGCAGGCTCACGATGCCAAGCAGGGTTGACAGAGTCACAAGGCCCGCAACATAACCCCCGTTGTAGCCCATGCGGGCCGCCAGCACGTAAGCGCTGGATGCCGTGGGCAATGCAGAGAACGCGAGCAACAGGGTGCTCTGCGCAGACGACAGGCCAAAGGCCTTCGCGAAGCCCAGGGCCACAACAGGCAGCAGCAGGTGCCGTATCGACAGTACCGCCACAGCCAGTGTTTTGGCTTGGGACAGATGGCCGAACTGCATCCCGGCACCGGCGGCCATCAGGCCCAGCGCAATCGCTGACGCTCCGATGCGGCTCAGCGTGGGTTCCAGCCAGACAGGAAGCGTGAAGCCCATCAGGTTGGCCACCAGGCCGGAAGCGGTGGCCAGGATCAGCGGATTGCGCACCAGTTCACGCATCAAGCCGCGGTTCGCATGTCTGGCCATGGGCCACACCGCGGCCACATTGGCAACGGGTACGCAGACGCCAATCAGCACGGCAATTAACTGAAGGCCCTGGCTGCCCAGCAGCCGGTCGGCCAGGGCCAGGCCGATGAAGGAGTTGAAGCGAAAAGCGACCTGCGCACTGGACGCATGTTCGCGTGGATCAATGTGCCGACCCAGCCAGGGCAGACGCGGCAGGCTGTAAGCCATCGCAATGCCGGCCAGTGCCACAGACAGGCCAGCCCCGATCAGGCTGGAAGTGGCCGCCAGATCGAGCGGGCTTTTCACAATCGACTGGAACAGCAGAACCGGAAAGAGAAAGTAATAAACCAGGCTTTCCACCTGCTCCCAAACTGTGCGGTTGAGGGCGGTGTAGCGGCAGACCAGGTAACCACAAACGATGAGGGAAAAGTCGGGAAAAAGAAGTTGCGCGTAATTCACTCCGCGGAGAATAACCGCAAACGACTGGGGTTTGCCCTTATGCGTATTCCACAAGTGAAATCGTCACAACTTGCGTTTACGATTCCCACTTGTTTGATGCCAAGGAATTAAATATGCAAATTCGTTATCTGTTTGCCCTGTCTGCGCTCGCATTGACTGCCGCCACCGGTGCCGCTCTGGCGCAGGGATACCCCAACAAGGTCGTCAAGTTGCAAATACCATTTGCGCCGGGCGGAACAACCGACATCATCGGCCGCGTGATTGCCGACCCGCTGGGCAAGGCCCTGGGCCAGGTTGTCATTATTGAAAACAAAGCAGGCGGAGGTGGCGTCATTGGAGCCACCGAGACAGCGCGCGCCGTTCCTGATGGCTACTCGCTGGGCATGGCCACGGTGTCCACCACGGCCGCCAATCCGGCCATCAATCCCAAAATACCGTACAACTCCCTGACGGACTTCACGCCCATCATCAATATTGCTGCGACCCCCAACATCATCGCGGTCCACCCCAGCTTTCCGGCGCGCAACTACAAGGAGTTCGTGGCCGAACTGAAGAAAAACCCCGGAAAATACTCCTTCGCATCGTCCGGCACGGGCAGCATTGCCCACCTGCAGATGGAGTTGTACAAAAACCTCAGCGGCACCTTCATCACGCACATTCCCTACCGTGGATCGGGTCCGGCCTTGAATGACACGGTAGCTGGCCAGGTGCCAATTATTTTTGATAACCTGCCGTCAACCTTGCCCTTCGTCCAGCAAAAACGCCTGATTCCGATCGCGGTGGCCGCGCCGCATCGTCTGGCGGTATTGCCTGATGTGCCAACCTTCAAGGAAGTGGGGCTTGAGCCTGTAAACCGCATGGCCTACTACGGCATTGTGGGACCCAAGGGCCTGCCGAAAGAGGTTGTTGAGAAGGTCAATGCCGGCGTCAAGAAAGCGCTTGAAGATCCTGCGGTTCGCAAGCGCATTGAAGACACCGGTTCGCTCATTGTTGCCAACACGCCAGAGCAGTTTGGCGCCCAGATCAAGGCGGAATTCGAGGTTTACAAAAAGGTGGTCGAGACGTCCAAGCTCCGGCTTGATTGATTCGTAGCCGTCGGCTGAGCTTGTTTTGAAGCCGCCTTCGCAGGCCTTTTCCTGCGAAAGGCGGCTTTCTCTTTTTGTTATCGTCCGCACCATGCCCCCAAAAAGCCAAACCAGCATTGATGCATTCATTGACGCCTTGTGGCTGGAAGACGGATTGAGTAAAAACTCGCTGGATGCTTATCGGCGGGACCTGTCGCTTTATGCGGTCTGGCTGGGCGCCCAAGCGCAGGGGAGCCGCGCGCTCGATGACACTGCCGAGCACGATTTGAAGGCTTATTTCTCGGCTAGGCATGCACTCACCAAAGCCACCTCAGCCAACCGGCGCCTGACTGTCTTCAAACGCTACTTTCGCTGGGCGCTGCGTGAACGACTCATTGCGGCAGATCCGACGCTGAAGCTTCAATCGGCCAAGCAGGCTTTGCGTGTGCCCAAAGTGATGTCCGAAGCTCAAGTGGAGTCTTTGCTGTCAGCTCCCCTTGAGGATACGGCGCTCGGCCAGCGTGACCGTGCCATGCTGGAATTGATGTATGCCAGCGGACTGCGCGTCAGCGAGCTCGTCACGCTCAAGACTTTTCATGTAGGCCTGAATGAAGGCGTGCTGCGCGTGATGGGCAAGGGCAGCAAGGAGCGGCTGGTGCCTTTCGGACAGGTGGCGCGTGAATGGATCGTGCTGTACCTGGCAGAGGCACGGCCCGTGATTCTGGGCGGCCAGCAGACCGACGATCTGTTTGTGACCAGCCATGGCCACGGCATGAGCCGGGTGATGTTCTGGATGCTAGTCAAAAAGTATGCACAGTTGGCCGGCATTACCTCGCCGCTGTCGCCGCATACCCTGCGCCATGCGTTTGCCACCCACTTGCTGAATCATGGCGCTGACTTGCGCGCGGTGCAGATGCTGCTGGGCCATGCAGACATTTCCACGACCACGATTTACACCCATGTTGCGCGGGAACGACTGAAGTCGTTACATGCGCAGCATCATCCCAGGGGTTAAGGTGCAGGGGGTTCCTCCGTCCTCTCGGCGCAGGGCAAAATTGCGGCCAATATTCACTCTTGAAAAGTTCTCATGTCACGATTGACCCGACGCCATGGCCTGCTCACTTTGTCCTTGCTGACGTTGGGCGCAAGCTGGGCCCCATTTGCCGCCATGGCCCAGCCGGCTTCGACGAACCACAACTCCGCCTGGCCAGTGCGCCCGATACGCATCCTGGTGGCCTACCCACCGGGCGGCATCAGCGACAGCGTGGCGCGGGCGCTGGCCGAAAAGCTATCGCTGCAGCTGGACACGCCGGTACTGGTCGAAAATCGTGCCGGTGCAGGCGGCAGCATCGGTATGGACGCGGTAGCTAAAGCAGCGCCCGACGGTTACACGATCGGATTTTCGTCAATTAGCCCGCTGGCGCTTACGCCGCATCTGGGTAAGCTGCCCTATGACCCGCTCAGGGATATTGCCCCTGTGACCAGTGTGATGTATTCGCCGGTCATCCTGCTCGCGACTACGGCCTTTCCAGGCAAGGACTTCAAGGACATGGTCGCTATGGCGAAAGCGAAGCCTGGCAGCGTGCGCTGGTCCACCGCAGGATTGGCCACAGTCGGACACATCGTGCTGGAGCAGGTGCAGCAAGGTGCAAAAATTGAAATTACCCACATTCCCTATAAAGGCGGCGGCCAACAGCTCGCCGATGCACTGAGCGGGCAATTTGAAGTGATTTCCACCAACCTCAGTGCAAACCTGATGCCGCACATCAAGTCAGGCAAGCTGCGGCCGCTGGCCATTGGTGCGCCAGCGCGGGTCGAGGCCCTGCCGCAGGTGCCCACTTTTGCTGAACTCGGGCTTGCCCCAGCCAATCTAAGTTCGCTGTTTGGTGTGTTTGCACCAGCCAAAACGCCTGAGGCCGTGCTTCTTCGTCTGAACGCCGAGATCAATCGCGCGCTGCAGACTTCCGAGCTGCGCAAGCGCCTGCTCAGCGCTGACAATGTGCCGGCCGGCGGTAGTGCTGCGGAGTTTGTCCGGCAGATTGCACTTGAGTCCGATAACAATGCGCGCATCATCAAGGCGGCGCATATCAAAGCCGACTAGTTTAGTTCGCATTGAAGATGATCACGATGCAGCCTTGCTGCACCCTCCTATGTGCCTGGTTCCCGCTTCCAATGCAAGCGTGCACTAGGTCTCACCGTGGTGTGCTAGCCTCGACTGAAGGGGCGGCGCTGTACATGTAATTTCGATTGAAAGGGTAGACCGAGTGGGCGCCCGGCACCCGGGAGTTGCCTATATCTCCCGATGGGCGCGTGGCCAGTACCTGGTGCAGCGAAATCCAGCCTTGCTCAAAGCTCATGGCACTGCCAGCCAGGTACAGGCGATAGGCGCGCAGGGTTTTTTCGGCGCGATCCGGGCCTCCGTCCTGGGTAAGAACCTCGCGCGCTGCGTCCAGCTTCGCTTCCAGTGCATCCGACCAGTCCCACAGCGTTCGGGCGTAATGCGGACGGAGGTTTTCGGTGTCGACCATCTCCAGCCCGGAGCGGGCTAGGTGCTCCAGCATGGCGCTGACGTGCAGAAGTTCGCCGCCGGGAAAAATGTATTTTTCAATGAAGTCGCCCATTCCGGCACCAAGCTGCCGGTTTTCAAGCCCGCCAGCGGTGATGCCATGGTTCAGGATGAGTCCGCCCGGGACCAGCAGGCGCATGATTTTGCTGAAGTAGGCATTCATGTTGGCGTGGCCCACATGCTCAACCATGCCGACCGACGAAATTTTGTCGAAAGGACGGTGCTCCGGCAGGTCGCGGTAGTCGCGCAGCTCGACGCGCACGCGTTGCCCCAAGCCTTTTTGCTCAATCAGTTGCTGGACGTGCGCGTGCTGGTTTTTCGACAGCGTGATGCCGGTCGCATCGACGCCGTAATGCTCGGCGGCCCACAGCAGCAGCGCGCCCCAGCCTGAGCCTATATCCAGGAATCGCTCGCCGGGCTGCAGCATGAGCTTGCGGCAGATATGGTCCAGCTTGGCCTCCTGCGCCTGGGCCACCGTCGTGTCAGTTTCGCGGTAGTAGGCGCATGAGTAGACGCGGCGCGGGTCCAGCCATAGTGCGTAGAAAGCGTCTGAAACGTCGTAGTGAAACTGCACCTGGGCAGCGTCTTTGGCCAGCGTGTGAGCCCCGATGGATTTGGCCCGCTGCAGCCAGTTCGACCACCAGCCCGTATCGCTTTCCACCGGGTTGCCCGGTAGCAGCTTCGTCACTACGCGCATGATGTCGCGCATTGCACCTTCAAGCTGCAGTTTGCCCTCGACATAGTCTTCGGCCAGCGCGCCTATCTGGCCGGCCTTCAGGCGGGCGATGCTCGCCCAGCTTGAAAACGCTAACTTGACGGGGGCGTCAGCTGCACCCAAACGCTGGCCCTGCGGGAGTTGCACCGTGATGTCTGCGGGCAGACCCGGCATCTGCGATGGAACGTTGGCGACCAGATTCCGTATCATGCACAACTCCTTTTGGTTAAAAAACAGTCTAGCGCGCCTGAACCTTTTCTGCCATCACCTGAATTATGTTGCAAATTGTAATATTTTTAGACTCCAGCGCTCAACTGGGCCAGCTCGGCATCGTCAAATCCGGCCTCGCGGCGGGCATCGAGATTGAGCGGGCCTTTCAGGCGAGGTGCGGCGTATTGCCGGGCCAGCACGGCATAGGTCGCAACGGGTTCCAGGCCACGCTGGGCACACAAATGGCGGTACCAGTGGTTACCAATGGCAACATGACCGATTTCGTCGCGCAGGATGACGTCCAGGATGGCGACCGCGCGCAGCGCATCAGGTGTGCCGACTTTGCGCAGCTTGGCCTGCATGGGCGGCGTCGCATCCAGTCCCCTGGCCTCCAGCGTGCGGGGCACCAGGGCCATGCGGGCGAGCGCGTCAGCCTCGGTTTTACGGGCCATGTCCCACAGCCCGGTGTGGGCTGGAAAGTCGCCATAGTCGTGACCCATGCTTTGCAGCAGGGCGCGCAGCAGGCTGAAGTGATGGGCCTCTTCAGCAGCCACCTTCAGCCAGTCGAGGTAATAGGCTTGCGGCATGCCTTCAAAGCGCCATATCGCATCGAGCGCCAGGTTGATGGCATTGAACTCGATATGGGTCACGGCGTGGAGCAGTGCTGCGAGACCTTCCGGTGTGAAGGGGGAGCGCTTGGGCACATCCAGGTGTGAACGTAATTCCGGTCGCATCGGGCAGCCGGGCAGGTTTTTTGGGGCCTCAAGGCGTGCATCATTTGCTATAAAAATAGTAGCTGCTTGTGCCCGTAATTCTTGGGTGAGGTTCGCTTTTTCTTGTGAATCTGGCTCCAGAAGCGCCTGCAGGGCAAGCTGGCGCAGTTCTGCGGGGGGATGCATGGCATTCATGGCTGAATTGTCGGCGAAGCAGTTTGGCGGGTACAGGCCAGTGGCCGGCGCCGAGACGGCGGCTTCCTTACAATCAAAAGCCAAGACCCAAGACCATTTCAACAAGGACAAGCATGGCTATTTACCAGCTGGATAATTTGACCCCTGCCATTCACGACACGGCGTGGGTGGCCGGCAGCGCGCAGGTCATGGGTAATGTTTCACTGGCCGAAGACAGCAGTGTCTGGTTCGGGGTGGTGATTCGCGGCGATACCGATACCATTACGGTAGGCCAAGGCTCCAATATCCAGGACAACAGCGTTTTGCACGCCGACCATGGCATGCCTTTGAGCATTGGCGCGAACGTGACTGTCGGCCATCAGGTCATGCTGCATGGCTGCACGATTGGCGACGGCTCGCTGATCGGCATTCAGGCCGTAGTGCTAAATGGCGCAAAGATTGGCAAGAACTGCCTGGTCGGCGCGGGTGCGCTGGTGACTGAAGGCAAAGAGTTTCCCGATGGCTGCATGATTCTGGGCAGTCCGGCAAAGGCGGTGCGTCAACTCTCGCCAGAACAGATCGAGGGTTTAAAAATGAGCGCGCAGCACTATATAGACAATGCCCGGCGCTATAAGACCGGGCTCAAGAAGCTGGGCTGATCTCCCGGTTTTTCTTTTTTGGCCGGGGAGCTTGTCTGGCTCCTGGCCTGCTACTTTTACTTTTGCCCATGTCTGAACTTCATAAATTTATCTTTGATGGCCTGCCGGTACGCGGCATGCTCGTGCGCCTGACCGACTCCTGGCAGGAAATCCTCAAGCGGCGGCAGGACGCAGGCGGTTATCCGGTCGAGGTGATGCACCTGCTCGGCGAAATGGCGGCAGCGGGCGCACTAATGCAGAGCAACATCAAGTTCAATGGCGCGCTGATACTGCAGATTTTTGGCGATGGCCCTGTCAAGCTGGCCGTGGCCGAAGTTCAGCCCGACCTGAGCCTGCGTGCCACCGCCACCGTGACGGGCAGTGTTGAGGCGGGGAGTTCGCTGAGCCAGCTGGTTAATGTGACTAACGAGGGGCGTTGCGCCATCACGCTGGACCCGAAGGACAGGTTTCCGGGGCAGCAGCCCTACCAAGGCGTTGTGCCGCTTTTTGGCGACAGCAAGGAAAAACTGGAGAGCCTGGGCGAGGTGCTGGAGCACTACATGCTGCAAAGCGAGCAACTCGACACCCGCTTGATTCTGGCGGCTGATGGCAATGTGGCGGCCGGCCTGCTCATTCAGCGCTTGCCGGTGAAGGGGCAGGATAATCTGGAAGGTAAAACTGATCGCGAGGCGAATGAGGATCAGATTGGTCTCAATGAAGACTACAAACGCATTGCCATGCTGGCCGGAACGCTGAAACGGGAAGAATTGCTGACGCTGGATGTCGATACG
This sequence comes from uncultured beta proteobacterium, assembly GCA_963793855.1. GTDB lineage: Bacteria > Pseudomonadota > Gammaproteobacteria > Burkholderiales > Burkholderiaceae_C > Polaromonas. The sequence goes on along the minus strand of CAWCBL010000001.1, from coordinate 667,791 downwards.
ATTTTGCGCCGGCTGTTTTGGGAAGAGCCCATGACGCGTTTTGAGCCCTTGACGCCGAGCTTTGCCTGCAGCTGCTCACGTGAGCGCGTGGGTAATATGCTGCGCGGCCTGGGCACGGCAGAAATTGAAAGCATCATTGCCGAGCGCGGCAAGGTCGATGTCGCTTGTGAGTTTTGTGGTGCGCAATACGAGTTTGATCCGGTCGATGCGGCGCAGATTTTCACCCACCAGATCCATCAGCAACCGCCTACTTCAACGCTTCAATAAGCGCCTGATTGACTGACCAGGCTGCAAAGCCGCCAGCATCCGTCAGTTCGATCAACCCGGGTTGGCACGCCGGGCCATCAGATCAGTCAGCAGCCGGTGCTCGCATTGCGGGTCGCTGCATTTGTCGCACATCCAGACCCAGGACTGGGTCTTTTTGCGTTTTTCTATGCTGGCCGGGATTGCGTTTGGCCGCAGGCCTGCGCCATTTCCTGGCAGGAGGCCGTCAAGGGTTCCAAGCACTTGATCCAGACGCTCCTCGCTCCCGCCATAGACTACCCGGTAAGGGGTGCCTGCGTGTGTCAGTGCGGCGCGAATCGATTGGTCTGCCGCTTCCCGGTCATCCTGAGGGCTGGTTGCGCTGCAGACCAGGCCCATGAGGAAGGTCAGGTCGTAGCTTGCAAGCTCGGCCTGAAGCGCGGGCGTGTCGGCAACCACGATGACAGCCTGGCAGCCGGAGGCCTTCAGCGAAGCAGCCAGGGCTGCGGCGAGATGCGATTTTCCGGTGTGTGGTGCGCCCACCAGCGCGATTTTCAGCACGGTCATGCCAGAGGGGGCCAGGAGGGCTTACTGGGAATACGCGGCGAGCGGCTTATTTCGTGATCTGTACGAAAATTTCATTGGGCTTGACCATGCCCAGCTCGCTGCGGGCTTTTTCTTCGACCATTTCCAGGCCTTCCTGCAAGTCTTTGACTTCAGCCGCCAGCTGGTCATTGTTGGCCTGGGCCTGTGCATTTTTTGTCAGCTGCTCATCCAGTCGCTGCTGCATCTCGCGCACCATGGGAATGCTGCCCCTGCCCATCCAGAGCTGCACATGGAATAGCACCAGCAGCGCAACCAGGATGGCAGGGACGAAACGATTTCCCACGGGCACGACGCGAAGGCGTTAGCGCAAGTTATAGAAGGCGTCGCGACCGGGGTAAGACGCGACTTCACCCAGGTCTTCTTCGATGCGCAGCAACTGGTTGTACTTGGCCATGCGGTCGGAGCGCGAAAGCGAGCCGGTCTTGATCTGGCCGGCATTGGTGCCCACGGCGATGTCGGCAATCGTTGAATCCTCGGTTTCGCCGGAACGGTGCGAGATCACTGCGGTGTAACCGGCACGCTTGGCCATTTCAATCGCGGCAAAGGTTTCGGTCAGCGTGCCGATCTGGTTGATCTTGATCAGGATCGAGTTGGCAATGCCCTTGTCGATACCTTCTTTCAGGATCTTGGTGTTGGTGACAAACAGGTCGTCGCCCACGATCTGAACTTTTTTGCCAAGACGCTCGGTCAGAATTTTCCAGCCGTCCCAGTCGCCTTCGGCCATGCCGTCCTCGATGCTGATGATGGGGTATTTGTCGACCCAGGTCGCCAGAATGTTGGTCCACTCGGTCGCGTCGAGGCTCAGACCTTCGCCGGACAGCACGTACTTGCCGTCCTTGTAGAACTCGGATGGCCGCGCAATCCAGGCCCAGTGCGATCTGCTCGCCGGCCACAAAGCCCGCTTTATCAATTGCTTCCAGAATCATTTGAATGGCTGCTTCGTGGCTTGGAACATTGGGCGCAAAGCCGCCTTCGTCGCCGACGGCCACGCTCATGCCCTTGTCGTGCAGGATTTTCTTCAGGGCATGGAAGACTTCAGCACCGTAACGAACGGCTTCGCGAAAGCTGGGCGCGCCCACCGGGATGATCATGAATTCCTGCAGGTCCAGGTTGTTGTTGGCATGTGCGCCGCCGTTGACCACGTTCATCATGGGCACGGGCATTTGCATGGCGCCCACTGCCGCCAAAATAGCGGTACAGGGGCAGGCCGGCTTCTTCCGCAGCGGCGCGCGCCACGGCCATGCTGACGGCCAGCATGGCATTGGCACCCAGGCGCGACTTGTTGTCGGTGCCGTCCAGGTCGATCAGGGTGCGGTCCAGAAAGGCTTGCTCGCTGGCGTCCAGACCCAGCACGGCTTCCGAGATTTCGGTGTTGATGTGTTCAACAGCCTTGAGTACGCCCTTGCCGAGGTAGCGCGCTTTGTCGCCGTCGCGCAGTTCGATGGCCTCGCGCGAGCCGGTGGAGGCACCCGAAGGCACGGCAGCCCGGCCCATGACGCCGGATTCCAGCAGCACGTCGCATTCAACGGTGGGGTTGCCACGGCTGTCAAGAATTTCGCGGCCGACGATATCAACAATTGCACTCATTTGTGTTCTTTCAAATCAAAAATTACAAAACCTTGAAACTGTCTTCAAGCTGCCTCTGGCTATGACCGGGCACGCACGGTTTCATGTGCACCGATATGCAGGCAGTCATTCGAAATGGTTCTCCAGAAAGCCATTCTTCTTGGTGACGCGGTCCAGTTCGAGTAGCGTTTCCAGCAGCGCTTTCATGTGCTTGAGGGGGACGGCGTTGGGGCCATCGCTCATGGCTTTGGCGGGGTCAGGGTGCGTTTCCATGAAGATGCCGGCAATACCCACCGCGATCGCGGCACGGGCCAGCACAGGCACCATTTCACGCTGGCCACCGCTGCTGGTGCCCATGCCTCCGGGGAGTTGCACCGAATGGGTAGCGTCAAACACCACGGGCGCATGGGTTTCGCGCATGATGGCCAGGCTGCGCATGTCGGATACCAGATTGTTGTAGCCAAAACTTGCGCCACGCTCGCAGGCCATGAAGTTGTCTTCATTGAGGCCTTTTTCACGGGCTGCCGCCCGCGCCTTGTCGATGACATTTTTCATATCGCCGGGCGCGAGGAACTGGCCTTTTTTGATATTGACCGGTTTGCCTGATTGCGCCACTGCGTAAATGAAGTCGGTCTGCCGGCATAAAAAAGCCGGTGTTTGCAGCACGTCAACGACGGCGGCTACTGCCGCAATCTCTGCTTCGGAGTGCACGTCGGTCAGGATGGGCAGTTTCAGTTCCCGTTTGACCTTGGCGAGAATCTCCAAGCCTTTGGCCATGCCCGGGCCGCGAAAGCTCGTTCCGCTGGAGCGGTTGGCCTTGTCATAACTGGATTTGAAAATGAAGGGAATACCCAGGGAAGAGGTGATTTCCTTGAGCGTGCCAGCAGTGTCCATTTGCAGCTGCTCGGACTCCACCACGCAGGGCCCGGCAATTAGAAAGAATGGCTGGTCCAGTCCGATGTCAAATCCGCAGAGCTTCATGTTGATGCCACCACTTTCAGGGGTTTTGCCGCAGATTTTTCTTCCTGGCCTGCCGTTGCGCGGTGTTCGAGTGCCGCAGCGATATAGGCATTGAAAAGCGGATGGCCGTCCCACGGGGTGGATTTGAACTCGGGATGGAACTGTACGCCCATGAACCAGGGGTGAACATCCTGCGGCAACTCCACAATTTCGGTCAGATGCTCACGCTGCGTCAACGCCGAGATGACCAAGCCTGATTTGCGCAAGGCGTCGAGGTAATTGACGTTGGCTTCATAGCGATGGCGATGGCGTTCCGTCACCACGTCGCCATAAATTTTGTGGGCGAGGGTGCCCTTGGCTACGTCGGAGCTTTGCGCTCCCAGCCGCATGGTGCCGCCCAAATCGGAGTTAGCATCGCGCGTCTTGATGGTGCCGTCAGTGTCTTTCCACTCAGTGATGAGGGCAATGACGGGGTTGGGGCTGGCCGGATCAAACTCGGTGCTGTTGGCGTTCTTCAGCCCTGCGACATGGCGCGCAAACTCAATCGTGGCGACCTGCATGCCCAGACATATGCCGAGGTAGGGAATTTTGTTCTCACGGGCGAAGCGGGCGGCGCAAATTTTGCCTTCGACGCCGCGTATGCCAAAACCGCCGGGCACGAGAATGCCGTCAAACTGGGCCAGACGCGACACGGACTCGGGCGTGAGGGTTTCGGAGTCGATGTATTCGATTACCACCTTGGCATGGTTTTTCATGCCGGCGTGGCGCAAGGCTTCGTTGAGCGATTTGTAGCTGTCGCTCAGGTCCACATACTTGCCGACCATGGCAATGTTGACTTCGGTTTTGGGGTGCTCGGTCTCATACACCAGGTCGTCCCAGCGTTTGAGGTTTGCGGGCGGCGTGTTCAGGCGCAGCTTGTCGCAAATCAGGCCATCCAGTCCCTGCTCGTGCAGCATGCGAGGCACTTTGTAAATCGTGTCCACGTCCCACATCGAGATAACACCCCACTCGGGGACGTTGGAAAACATTGAGATTTTGTCGCGCTCTTCTTCGGGAATGCGGCGGTCGGCGCGGCAAAGCAATACGTCGGCCTGGATGCCGATTTCACGCAATTGCTTGGCTGTGTGCTGTGTTGGCTTGGTCTTGAGTTCACCTGCAGCTGCAATCCAGGGTACATAGCTCAGATGCACAAAGGCCGTGTTGTTCGGGCCCATGCGCAGGCTCATCTGGCGCACGGCCTCAAGGAAGGGCAGGGATTCAATGTCGCCGACAGTGCCGCCGATTTCAACAATCGCCACATCTACCGCTTCAGGTGTGTCATAGCAGGCACCGCGCTTGATGAAATCCTGAATTTCGTTGGTAATATGGGGTATTACCTGTACGGTCTTGCCGAGGTAATCGCCGCGGCGTTCTTTGTCAAGCACGCTCTGGTAAATCTGGCCGGTGGTGAAATTGTTGGACTTGCGCATGCGCGTTTCGATGAAACGCTCGTAATGGCCTAGATCCAGATCGGTTTCTGCGCCGTCTTCAGTCACAAACACCTCACCGTGCTGGAAGGGCGACATGGTTCCCGGATCCACATTGATGTAGGGATCAAGCTTGATCAGGGTGACTTTGAGGCCGCGCGATTCGAGAAGCGCCGCTAAGGAGGCTGAGGCGATTCCCTTGCCCAGGGAAGACACCACACCGCCGGTGACGAAGACAAATTTGGTCATGTCAGGTACGAACCGCAAGTTCGCTGAGGTGGTAAACGGAGATTATAGGGGCTGACCGCTTCGTCAAAGCTTTGCGATGCAAGAACAGGCGTGGTTTAGCTGATACATTGCCAGCCATGACAAATCAAGCAAATGACCTGGGCGGCGATGAGGCGCTGGACCTGGCCGGCAAACATATCGTGCTCGGTCTTTCGGGCGGCATCGCCTGTTATAAGGCGGCCGAGTTGTGCCGCGCCCTGATCAAGGCCGGCGCCACCGTGCAGGTGGTCATGACCGAGGCTGCTGAGCAGTTCATTACGCCGGTCACCCTGCAGGCCCTCAGCGGCCGGCCGGTATACGCCAGCCAGTGGGACAGTCGCGAGCCCAACAACATGGCGCACATCAACCTGTCCCGGGAGGCAGACGCCATTGTGATTGCGCCCTGCAGCGCCGACTTCATTGCCAAGCTGCTCCATGGCCGGGCTGACGACTTGCTGAGCTTGATGTGCCTGGCCCGCCCCATCGGCCAGGTGCCGCTGCTGGTGGCGCCGGCCATGAATCGCGAGATGTATGCCCACCCGGCCACGCAGCGCAACCTGATGCAAATCGCGGCGGATGGCGCAACGGTGCTGGGCGTGGGCAGCGGCTTTCAAGCCTGCGGTGAAACCGGGGATGGCCGCATGCTGGAGCCCGAACAACTGCTCGAAGACATCATCGCCTTCTTTGCGCCCAAGGCTCTGGCCGGCCAGCGCGTACTGGTCACGGCCGGCCCTACTTACGAGGCCATTGATCCGGTTCGCGGCATCACCAATTTGTCGAGCGGGAAGATGGGCTTTGCCATCGCGCGCGCTGCCCGTGAAGCGGGCGCCGAGGTCACGCTGGTCGCCGGCCCGGTGAGTCTGGCCACGCCGCGTGGTGTGACCCGTATTGACGTTAAATCAGCACAAAATATGCTTGATGCCGTTATGCTACATGCGGATGCGGCTACCATTTTTGTAGCAACTGCCGCCGTGGCCGATTGGCGCCCTGCGGCGCCTTCGTGTCACAAGATCAAGAAGGACGGGTCGGGCCAGACGCCATTGATTAACTTTACTGAGAACACCGATATTCTGTCTACCGTGGCGCAGTCGGCTGCGGCTCAGGCAGGCCGCTTGTATTGCGTGGGTTTTGCCGCTGAAAGCCACGACCTGCTGGGAAACGCCCAAGCCAAGCGTCTGCGAAAAAAAGTGCCGCTGCTGGTCGGCAACATCGGACCCGACACCTTTGGGCAGGACCATAATGCGCTGCTGCTGGTTGACGGCCAAGGCGCTACCCAGCTACCCAGAGCGTCCAAACTTTCGCTGGCGCGGCGGCTGGTGCAGGAAATCGCTGCCAGGATGGCGGCGTGAATCCATGAAACAGCCTTCAAATACCCCGCCCAATGGCGATTTCGCGCGCTACATTGAACGTCTGACCGGGGCCAATGCGGGGCAGGACAAGCGTGAAGACTTTTTTCAGTCTGGTGACGACGCTCAGGCCGGCACACCCTTTGTGCAAAGCTCCGGCACACCCTCCGCTCATGGCGTCCCCAAGCCCGTGACCGGGATGAATTTTTTGAAACATGCCAAATGGGTGGCCGTGGCCTGGATTGCCACGCAGGTGCTGGCCAAACTGGTGCCGGGTGCCGGTTTTTTCTTCATACCCCTACTGATTGCGTATGCGGTATGGGTAGTTTTCAAGCTTAATCTCAACTCTTCTGGCGACCTCAGGAAACACTTGCGTGAACTCGCCCTAAAAGCCATTGAAGACGTCAAAAAATCCCAACATTCTCCGAAGAAATAACGCATGAATATCGATGTCAAGATTCTGGATCCACGCCTTCAGGACAATCTTCCCAACTATGCCACGCCCGGCAGCGCCGGCCTGGACTTGCGCGCCTGTCTGGAGGCGCCGCTCACGCTGGGTGCCAATGCCTGGCAGCTTGTACCCACCGGCATTGCCATCTATCTGCACAACCCCAGCTATGCCGCGCTTATTCTGCCGCGCTCCGGGCTGGGTCACAAACACGGCATTGTGCTGGGCAACCTGGTCGGCCTCATTGACAGCGACTACCAGGGGCAGTTGATGGTCAGCGCATGGAACCGCAGCTATGTGCCTTTCACGATTGAACCCATGGAGCGCATTGCGCAACTGGTCATCGTCCCGGTCATGCAGGCACGGTTCAATGTGGTTACCGAGTTTCCGGCCAGTGAGCGGGGTGAGGGCGGTTATGGCTCGACCGGTAAGGGATGACAACTTCCTCTTGCGTACGCTTTTCGGGTGAGGCTTTTCCTACATCGTTCGATAGCTGCCTCCCACGCTGCGAAAGCCTTGGGCCTCACCTTTTGTGGACGAATAGTCATTTCTAATCACGTTACATACCCCTTCGGCATTTGCACTCAGTATTGAATTGCGTCAAATACGCCAAGGTTCACAATTATTGTTACAGGAGATTTTCATGCGTCATGCTTCCCGTTTTATTTCAGTGGCTTCATCGGTGCTTGTGCTGGCCGGCTTGGCTGCCTGCGGCAACGTGCCAATGAATGACCACACCTACCCGGCGTCGTCATATCCGACGCAAACACAATACCCTGCGCAATACCCGGGCCAGTATCCCGCGCAGACGCAATACCCTGCACAGAATCAACAGGGCAACTATGTTGAGTACGGCCGCGTGACCAACATGGAATTGGTCCAGACCCAGCAGCAAGCCCAAGGCTCCGGTCTCGGTGCGGTGCTCGGCGGCGTAGCCGGCGCGGTCGTTGGTCATCAGATTGGCGGAGGTACCGGACGTGATGTTGCTACGGTAGTGGGGGCCGTTGGCGGCGCCGTTGCCGGCAACGCCATCGAGAAGAACCGTAACCCCAATGTCAGTCAAGCCTATCGCGTCACTGTCCAACTCGACAACGGCGGCGCCCGTGCTTATGACGTGCCGTCAACGGGTGAATTGCGCATCGGTGATCGCGTGAGAATTCAAAACGGTCAGCTGTTCCGTTATTGATAGATCTTTAGGTCAAACAAAAAAGCGGCGCTGCAGAAATCTGCAGCGCCGCTTTTTTTATGCAAGTGACTCAGGTCGCTCAGTGCAGCGTGCCGTTGCCGGGTGTCAAGGGCTCCAGCCTGAAAAAGCCGGTGCCGAGCGAACCCTGGCCCACTTCCTGCTCGCTAGCATTGCGCACGGACTCCACCTTGAGCGCCAGCCGGATGGCGATGCCTGCGAGCGGGTGGTTGCCGTCCAGCACCACATGCTCGGGGTAAATCTCCGTCACCGTGTAAATGTGCTCATGCGGAATGTGCCCGCTTGTTCCTGTTGGCATTGCCGCGCCGTCAAAAGTCATGCCTTCTTCCAGTTCAGTCGGAAAAATGTTACGGGCTTCGAGGAAAACCAGATTTTCGTTGTAGTCGCCAAAGGCGTTTTCCGGTTCAAGGTGCAACTCAAGCTGGTTTCCGGGCTCATGTCCTTGCAGTGCTTCTTCAATGGCGGCTAGCAGATCATCGCCGCCGAGCAAAAACTCGACCGGCTCGTCCAGTTCATCCAGCACTTCGCCCAAAGTATCTTTCAGCGTCCATGTCAGGGCTACGACGCATTGCGGGGTGATTTTCATTAGACAATTGTCCCATGGATGTAAATCAGCCCCTCGCCTTGCTCGCCGGTCTCAGCCCCGCCCAATTCATGCGCCGACACTGGCAGAAAAAGCCGCTTCTCGTGCGCCAGGCCATTCCCGGCTTTCAGCCTTTTCTCAGCCGTGCCGACTTATTCAAGCTGGCGGCGCGCGAGCAGGTCGAGTCGCGCCTGATCATCCAGAAGGAAAAAGGCTGGAGCATGAAGTCGGGGCCACTGGCGTCCAGGGGGCTGCCCCCACTCAGCAAGGAGGGCTGGACATTGCTGGTTCAAGGGGTGGATCTGCACGAGCCTGCCGGGCACGCGTTGCTTCAAAAATTCCGTTTTGTGCCCGATGCCCGGCTTGATGACCTGATGATTTCGTTTGCAACGACGGGTGGCGGCGTTGGGCCGCACTTCGATAGTTATGATGTATTTTTGTTCCAGGCCAGTGGCCGTCGGCGCTGGAAAATCGGGCTTCAAAAAGACTTTACCCTGCAGCAGGGCGTGCCGCTGAAAATCCTGCAGAACTTCGAGGCTGACGAGGAGTTTGTGCTGGAGGCGGGCGACATGCTCTACCTGCCGCCACGCTATGCGCATGACGGGATTGCGGAGGCCTGCGTCGGACCAGACGGTAAAGCTTCTGACTGCATGACCTATTCCATCGGTTTTCGCTCTCCTGCACAGACTGAACTGGCGGCGGAATTGCTGCATCGCCTGGCTGAGTTCAGCGAGGATGCTGCTGAGGCCTCCCCCGGCATTCAGGGCAGTCGGCCCGTCCGCCCTCAGCGCATGTACCGTGATCCTCGTCAGCCCGCAACCGCCAACCCTGCGGCGCTGCCGGCTGGCCTCGCAGATTTTGCGACGCAAGCAGTGCTTGAGACGCTGAAAGACCCGTTGGCGCTGGCCTGCGCCCTGGGTGAGTACATGACCGAGCCGAAACCTTCCGTCTGGTTTGACGAGGCCTTGCAGCCTTGGAACGGCGACGCCGCAAAAGCAGGTAAGGCCGGTATTGAGCTTGATGCCCGCACCCGCATGATGTATGACAGTGACCACATATTTATCAATGGTGAAAGCTACCGCGCCAAAGGTGCCGATGCAAGCCTGATGCGCCGTCTGGCCGACCAGCGCCATCTTGCGGCCCGCGATTTGCGCAAGGCGGGCGTGTCCGCTATTGCGCTGTTGGGCGATTGGCATGATGCGGGCTGGCTGCGGCAAGTGTTGCCTGAACTGTCAAGCGCAGGGCGCTGAAGCCTCTGGTGTTACTCGCACAGCGCCATTTTCAGAGAGGAAAATCATGACACCCGACGCAGGCACGCCACTACCGGCCTTGCTGGAAGGTCGATTCAGCGGCCGGACCGAGTTCGCCGAGATGATTCGTCAAGCCTTCGCCGCAGCGGCCGCTCAGGGATGGCGTGAGATTGTCTTGTGTGATCCCGACTTTGAAGATTGGCCCCTGGGCGAGCGTGTGGTGGCCCAGGCCCTGAACGATTGGTCCGGCACCGGACGCAAGTTGACGATGGTGGCCAAAAATTACGATGAGGTGCTGAGGAAGCACGCGCGCTTTGTGGTCTGGCGAAGAACCTGGGCGCATATTGTGGAATGCAGGGGGAGCGCGGCTACGCCGGCCGACAGCATGCCCAGTGCTTTGTGGAGCCCTGGCTGGGTGTTTGAACGGCTGGACCGGCAGCGCTGTGCGGGCCTGGCCGGGTCTGAGGTGGCCAGGCGTGTCGCCTTGAAGGAGCGCTTGAATGAACGAGTGCTAAACAGTTCACCGGCTTTCCCTGCGACAACCCTCGGCTTGTAGTGTGGTTTTTCTGGTTGTTAGCGGGTGCCCGGCTGCATTTTTGGCCGACTAAGGGTTTTCGTGCTTGTGTTATCCGGCATATAATTTAAAGCTGGGTAGAAAGAGCTCGAGTCCTTTCCCCAGTCAAAACATAACTTGAATTTTGGTTTAGGTTTCTTTTGGCAATTTCCGGAAATTGTTTTCTTAATTCATCAAGGATAGTAAAAATGAACAAATCCCTCGTTTTGGCAGCTATTGTTGCCGCTGTTGCTCTGGCTGCTTGCGGTAAGAAAGAAGAAGCTCCAGCTCCTGCACCTGCTGTGGTCGTAGTACCTGCACCAGCACCTGCAGAAGCACCTGCTGCCGCTGCTGCCGCAACGGAAGCCGCTTCTGCTGCTGCCGGTTCCGCAGCTACCGCTGTTGATGCAGCTAAAGATGCTGGCGCTGCTGCCGGCGCTGCTGTCGATGCTGCCAAAGACGCTGCTAAGAAGTAATTCTTAACGCTCAGAAAAAAGCCGCCTTTGGGCGGCTTTTTTCTTGCTTGCGCGCAACGCAGACCTTATGGGCTTTGCCGCCGTCGGCCTTGATGTCTCTTTAAATTTTCAGCCATGGCGTACCGCCGACAGCGCCTGCCACCACAATGTCGCTGCTCTGGCAGCCCAAAGCCGTGGACATCACCTCTTGCGCCAGTTCGGGTCGATTGTTTTGCGCACTCAAATGGGCTGCCACTATATGTTTGAGGCCGCTGTGCGTAAGGGCGCTGGCGATGTCGGCTGCCGCGACGTTGGACAGGTGGCCATACTGGCCGCCCACGCGCCGCTTTAAAAAAGGTGGATAGCGTGACTGGCTCAGCAATTCGCTGTCGTGGTTGCATTCCAGCAGCATGGCGTCACAGGCCTTGAGATGCGCCATCACATGCGCCGTAGCATGTCCCAGATCGGTCAGGATGCCCAACTTCGCCGAGCCATCGGTGCAGCTGAGCTGCAAGGGTTCCCTGGCGTCGTGGGGGACGGTAAACGGCGTGAGCTGCATGCCGCCCAGGGCTATGGTTTCTCCATCACGTGCCGTTTGCAGCAAGCCGTCAAAATCCGGTGAGCCGATCGCCTCATGCGTGCCATGACTCATCCAGACTGGAATCCGGTAACGCAGGGACAGCGAGCGGGCGCAACCGATATGGTCGCCATGTTCATGGGTAATGAATACCGCATGGATGTCGCTCGGTTGCAGCCCTGCTTCACCCAGCCTGTACAACATGTGCTTGAAGCCCAGGCCGCAGTCAACAAGTACGCGGAATGGCGCTGCGCCCATGGCTTCGACCAGCGTTGAGTTGCCTGAGCTTCCGCTGCCCAGGCTCTTGAATCTCAACAAGGCAAAGGAGGCTGGTGGCGGACTTGCAAACCTCTGTGCCTTTATTTCAGGTCGTCGGCAATCACCTGCACAATGCGCTGGGCATTGGCTGACGATTCTGGTGCGCCCAAGGCATTCAAAACGGACACCGTGGTGCTTTCGCCCTGGCTCTTGACCGTGATGCGGTACTTGAGCGGAGGCGTCGCGGAGGGCGACCCGCTGAACAGTTTGCTGAAGAATCCGGGTTCGGTCTTGCTGGTGCCGGGGTCCACATAACGGACGAAATACGTTCCCTGGCTGCGGTCGCGGTCTTCAACGGTAAAACCAGTCCGGTCGAGTGCCAGGCCCACCCGGCGCCAAGCGCGCTCGAAGCCCTCATCCATCTGTACGACGGGCAGGTTGTTCACCATCGCCACGCGCGATGTCTGCTGGGTTGCGCCAGCGGCGATCAGTGCTTTGGACTGTTCCTGTGTTACGCCCAGCTTGACCATCAGACGTCGCAAAAATTCGGCTTCGAGTTCAGGGTCGGCGGGGCGGGGCTGCCAGACCGTGCTGTCGCCGCCTTTGGTGCCGGTAACGACTTCTTCCATGCCGCGGTGGCTAATGTAAATCTCGGTGCCGCCGTCGGGCCGGCGTTCCAGACGGGTGCGGAACTTGTCGCGCTCTCCCGTGGAATACAGGCTTTCGAAGACCTTGCCCAGCGCATTGCGAATGAAGTCCTGCGGCAGTTTGGCGCGGTTTTCGGCGTAGTCCGTTTCCATGATGCCCAGGTTTTCCTGGTCTTGCGACAGCAAAAAACCGCTTTCCAGCCAGAAATCACGTACCGGCGACCAGAGCTTGTCAGCCGGCCTGTTAACGATCAGCCAGCGCTGGGTGCCTGCGCGTTCAATACGCACGTCGCCCACTGCAGTTGCTGCCGTGGTCACCGTCTGGGTGGGCTGACCCACCTGGTAGCTGCTGGCCGTCACGGCCGTGCCGGGAACGACATAGCGGGTGTCGCGGCTGAGTTGGGTCAGGTCAGGAGGAATATCCAGCGAAGGCGCTTTGGCACCGCTCGATTTGTAGTCGACCCGTTCGCCTTCCATGGTGTCCCTGAGCGTGGAGCAGCCTGCAAGAAGACTGACTGCAACCAGCGCAGTGAGGGTGGCAGCGCTTTGGGCTTTCAGAAAGGCAGGACGCTGAGGTAATGTCGGCAAAGTCTTCACTTAAATTCCCTTAAAAATCAAATCAGGCCGCAGGCGCGCAGTGCGTTTTCCACGGCAGCTTCATTCGCTGTCTCAAGCGGCGTCATGGGCAGCCGCAGCGTACCGCCGCACAGTCCCATCCGGGCCATCGCCCATTTGACGGGAATCGGGTTGGCTTCGATGAACAGGTTTCGGTGCAGGGGCAGCAGCTTGAACTGCAATTCCATGGCGCGCTTGACGTCGCCTGCGACCGCCGCCACGCACAACTCATGCATGAGTCGGGGTGCGACGTTGGCCGTTACGCTGATATTGCCCTGGCCGCCGCAGAGCATCAGGGCCACAGCGGTTGGGTCGTCGCCCGAATACACGGCAAAGCCCTTGGGGACTTCCTTGATCAGCCACTGGGCACGTTCGATGTTGCCGGTCGCTTCCTTGATGCCCACAATGCCGGGCACCTGGGCCAGGCGCAGCACGGTGGCGTGCTGCATATCGGCCACGCTGCGACCTGGAACGTTGTAGAGCACTGTTGGCAGGTCGCCCACGGCTTCGGCAATCGCCTTGAAGTGCAGGTACTGGCCTTGCTGAGTCGGCTTGTTGTAGTAAGGCACGACCTGCAGCTGGCAGTCGGCGCCCACCTGTTTGGCAAACTTGGCGAGTTCGATGGCTTCGGAGGTCGAGTTGGCGCCGCAGCCGGCCATGATGGGCACGCGCTTGTTGGCTTGTTCGACCGCGACGCGGATTATTTCGCAGTGCTCTTCAACGTTGACGGTCGGCGATTCGCCGGTGGTGCCGACCACGCCGATGCAGTCGGTTCCTTCGGCGATGTGCCAGTCAACAGTGTTGCGCAGGGTGGGGTAATCCACGCTGCCGTCTTCATGCAAAGGCGTTGCCAGTGCAACGATGCTGCCAGTAATGGGTTTCATGTCTTGCTTGTAACGTGGTTGGCTGGGGTGATGGTCGGGTTCAAGTTGTCCTGAAGACCGGCCCAAAAAGCCAATTGTGCATTCTACCCAGAGCTTAAAGCAGGGGGTAGCGGGGCGGCCCGGGGTCTGCCTGCTTGAATAATTGGGTGGGATCGGTCAAGGTGGCGGCTTCACGGACTGCGGCAATGCGCTGGACAAAACGCGGCGCCAGCCCGAGTGGTCCGTCCTCAAAGCCGTCCTCAAACGCCACCACGCGCAGGCCGCGGCAGACCTCCAGTAGTTCACCTGGGCGCAGCAAAAAATCGGGTCGTGAAGGCTTGCCGACGGTTTCGTTGCCCTGCGTAAAGGTTTCGTAAATCAGCACGCCGCCTTGCGCCAGACTGTCCAGCAGGGTCGGCATGAGCGGACGCCACAGGTAATTGGTGACCACCACGGCATCAAACTGGCGGCCCGCAAAAGGCCAGGGCCCGTTTTCAATATCGGCTACCACGGCTTCGCAGGCGTTGCCTGGGATTGCTATTGAGTTAATAGCTTCTTGCGACCTATCTACGAGGGTTACAGCGTGATTTCGTTCATAAAACCAGCGGGCGTGCCGGCCATGTCCGCAGGCCACGTCCAGCACCACGCCACGGTCGGCAACGAGGTGGGACCAGCGCCGGACCCAGGGCGAGGGCGGCTCCATGCCATGCAGGCGGCACTTTCCATCATCCATGGCGGCTGAAATATTCGTCATTACTATCGTTTTCATAGCTTCTTGCACCCGTCCCTATTGGACTGACGCATGAAATGGTCTTGCAACGCGGCCTGGGAGCCTAAAAACAGGCCCAAAGCTGGTTGGCCAGTGTGAACAGGAAGTCAGGGCGGGTATAGAGGGCAAATACCGCCAGCGACGCTGCGATGACAACTGCCCACAGCGCGATTCTTCTGGCCATCTCATGCTCCCTGCGGCAGTCGACCGTGTTCGGTGCGGGAAATGGGGGCTTCGCGTATGGGCAGATTCACCAGTCCCGCAAATACGCCCAGCGCAATCGCGATGTACCAGACGATGTCATAGCTTCCGGTACGGTCATATAAATAGCCGCCCAGCCAGACGCCCATGAAGGAGCCAATCTGGTGGCTGAAGAAGATGAAGCCGCTCAGCATCGACAGATGCTGGATGCCGAAGATTTGCGCCACCATGGCGTTGGTCGGCGGCACGGTGGACAGCCACAGCAAGCCCATCAGGCTTGCAAAAATATAAACGCTGGCCGGACTGAGCGGCGCAGCCAGAAACACGGCGATGACAACGGCTCGCGAGAAGTAAATCGTTGCCAGAATCTTCTTTTTGGCGATTCGTTGGCCCAGAGTGCCTGCGATGTAAGTGCCAAAGACATTAAAGAGGCCAATCAGCGCCAGCGCGTAACTTGCCACCTGCGGCGACAAGCCCTTGTCCTTGAGGTAGCTGGGCATGTGCACGCCAATGAAAACCACCTGAAAGCCGCAGACAAAGTAGCCGGCCATCAGCAGCTGAAAGCTCGGATACTTGAAAGCCTCCCGCAGTGCCTGGGCAATGGTCTGCTCGCGCCTGGCGGCATGGCCCC
This sequence comes from uncultured beta proteobacterium, assembly GCA_963793855.1. Classification (GTDB taxonomy): domain Bacteria; phylum Pseudomonadota; class Gammaproteobacteria; order Burkholderiales; family Burkholderiaceae_C; genus Polaromonas. The sequence goes on along the minus strand of CAWCBL010000001.1, from coordinate 652,283 downwards.
CCGAAAAACCACCTTCGTGCAGGCCCAGCGCCAGCGGCATGATGAGCAATACCGCGCCGCTCAGCACCAGCAGGGCGGTTTGCCAGCCAAAGCTGCTGATCAGGAAACCTTCGGTCGGCACCATCAAAAACTGGCCAAACGAGCCCGCTGCCGCCGCAACGCCCATGGCCCACGAGCGCTTGTCAGCCGCAATATGCCGGCCGATCACGCCATAGATCACCGCGTAGGTGGTACCCGCCTGCGCAGCGCCAATCAGGACCCCTGCGGTCAGCGTGAACAACAGGCCGGTGGGTGACAGCGCCATGCCCACCAGGCCCAGTGCATAGAGCAGAGCGCCTCCCACAATGACCCGCAAGGCGCCAAAGCGGTCGGCCAGCATGCCCGCAAAAATACCAAAAATACCCCAGGACAGATTTTGCACGGCAAGCGCAAAGGAAAATGTCTCGCGCGTCCAGCCCTGCGCCTGGGTAATCGGCTGAAGCCACAGGCCGAAGCCGTGGCGAATGCCCATGGACAGGGTCACAATCGCCGCGCCGCAGGCTAGGACCTGCATCATTGAAAGGTTTTTTGAGGAGGAAGGAGTGCTTGAAGCCATCCCCGGACTGTACCGAAATTGTCCGGTGTTCGTAGTCGCCTTTGGTACCTGAATTTTAGATTGACTGGGTATTTGTACAGCTTCTTTCGCGGCCCGGTCTACAATTGCCGCAATCATTTCAACTGCCATGGCTGACAAACAACCTACCGCTTCTCCTGCTTCTCCCGTTTACTCCGAAGGCTCGATCCGCGTCCTCAAGGGCCTGGAGCCCGTCAAGCAGCGTCCGGGCATGTATACCCGCACCGACAATCCCCTGCACATCATCCAGGAAGTGCTGGATAACTCAGCCGATGAAGCGCTCGCCGGGCATGGCAAAAAGATCAAGGTCATATTGCACACCGACGGCTCGGTGACCATTGAAGACGATGGCCGCGGCATCCCGTTTGGCCTGCATCCGGAAGAAAAAGCACCGGTGGTTGAACTGGTCTTCACCCGATTGCATGCGGGCGGCAAGTTCGACAAGGGCAAGGGTGGTGCCTACAGTTTCTCGGGCGGCCTGCACGGCGTGGGCGTGAGCGTGACCAACGCGCTGTCCAAACGGCTGGAGGTCACCTCCTACCGGGAAGGCATGGTCGCCAGGCTGGCTTTTTCCGGTGGAGACGTCATTGAGCCGCTGGAGTTGCGCAAGTTCGGCGACGGCGAGCGCAACGAAACCGGGGAGGGGGGCCGTGACCGCAAGTCAGGCACCACGGTGCGCGCCTGGCCAGATGCCAAATACTTTGAATCGTCGGCATTGCCGATGGCCGAACTGATGCATTTGCTGCGCAGCAAGGCCGTGCTGATGCCAGGCGTCACCGTCACGCTGACGAATGAGAAAACAAAGGAAACACAAAGCTGGGTTTACAAGGGCGGCCTGCGCGACTACCTGATGCAGACGCTGACGGCGGACCCGGTGATTCCGATGTTTGAAAATGAAGGCTTTGCCGATGCCGCGCACGAGACCTTCGCCGAGGGCGAGGGTGCGAGCTGGTGCGTGGCCTTTACCGAAGACGGCCAGCCGGTGCGTGAAAGCTACGTCAACCTGATTCCGACCAGTGCCGGCGGCACCCACGAAAGCGGTCTGCGCGAAGGCCTGTTCACGGCGGTCAAAAGCTTTATCGAGCTGCATTCGCTCCTGCCAAAAGGGGTGAAGCTCCTGCCCGAAGACGTCTTTGCCCGTGCCAGCTATGTGTTGAGTGCCAAGGTGCTGGATCCGCAGTTTCAGGGCCAGATCAAGGAGCGGCTCAATTCGCGGGATGCGGTGCGGCTGGTGTCCAGCTTTGTACGCCCGTCGCTGGAGTTGTGGCTGAACCAGCATGTCGATTACGGGAAAAAGCTGGCCGAGCTCGCCATCAAGGCCGCGCAAATTCGCCAGAAGGCGGGCCAGAAGGTTGAAAAGCGCAAAGGCTCGGGAGTGGCCGTTCTGCCCGGCAAGCTGACCGACTGCGAAAGCCGGGATATTGCCAACAACGAGGTGTTTCTGGTCGAGGGTGATTCGGCTGGGGGCAGTGCCAAGATGGGCCGCGACAAGGAAAGCCAGGCCGTGCTGCCCCTGCGCGGCAAGGTGCTCAACACCTGGGAAGTCGATCGCGACCGGCTGTTTGCCAATACCGAGATTCACGATATCTCGGTGGCCATTGGCGTCGATCCGCACGGCCCGAATGACTCGCCGGACATGAGCGGCCTGCGTTATGGCAAGGTTTGCATCCTGAGTGATGCCGACGTGGACGGCTCGCATATCCAGGTGCTGCTGCTGACCCTCTTTTTCCGTCACTTTCCAAAACTGATTGAAACCGGCCATGTGTATGTCGCCAAGCCGCCGCTGTACCGCGTGGATGCGCCAGCGCGTGGCAAAAAGCCGGCATCCAAGGTCTATGCCCTTGATGAAGGCGAGTTGACCTCCATATTGGATAAATTGCGCAAGGATGGTGTCCGTGAAAACGCCTGGAGCATCAGCCGCTTCAAGGGGCTGGGTGAAATGAGCGCGGAACAGTTGTGGGACACCACCCTCAATCCCGATACACGCCGCCTTTTGCCCATACAGCTGGGCAACCAGGATTTTCTGCAGACCGAGAGCCTGATCACCAAACTGATGGGCAAAGGCGAGGCAGCATCACGTCGCGAGCTGATGGAATTGCACGGCGACGCTGTGGAGATCGATATTTGATGAATCTGAGGTTTTTTCCTTTTCCGAAATGCGGCTTGGCAAGCTGGCGTGCACTGTTGCTGCCCGCGCTGCTCATGGTGCTGGCCGCATTGCATGTGACGCCCGCACGTGCCGATATCTGGGGCTATGTGGATGGTCAGGGCATTGCGCACTACTCCGCCTTGCAGCTGGATGAACGCTACGAGCTTTTCTTTCGGGGCGGCGAGAGTTTCAATGCGGGCAGTGCATCCGGCAGCACGGCCAGGCGCGGAAAGGGCGTGGCCGGGGCACCCTCCAAGCTGCTGGCCTACTTTGATGTTTCCCCAAATTACAAAGCCGTCAAGCATTTGCTGCGCGAAGCTTCGGCGAAGCACGGCATCGATTACGAACTGCTCCAGGCCCTCATCGCGACAGAATCCGGATTTGATAGCCGGGCCGTTTCCCCCAAAGGCGCGGTGGGCCTGATGCAGCTGATTCCGCCGACGGCGGAGCGTTACGGCGTGAAGGCCGACAAGAACACGCCGATCCAGCAAAAGCTGACCGATCCCAAAACCAATATCCGGGCCGGGTCGAGCTATTTGAGCTATCTCATCAAATTATTTCCTGGTCAGATTGAACTGGCCATTGCTGCCTACAACGCCGGTGAAGGCGCGGTACAGCGGGCGGGCAACAAAATCCCGAATTACCCGGAAACCCAAAATTACGTCAAGACCGTGATGCAGCTATACAGCCACCTCAAGCCGCCCAGCATGGGAACTGCCGCATCGGGCAGGGTTCGCATGGAAATGATGGGCGGCAGCGCCGGCCGCGCCAACATGGTGTCGTCCAAGGTGGCATACACCGCTGTGCCAGAGGGCTCGGCTGAGCTGAATTGATGCGTCTGCTTTGCTGCCTGGTTCATGGCCTTGCGCCGCACCGGCAAGTTGTCCAAACCAAAACCGAGCAAACTGAGTTAACTCCCCCATCACTACTGCTGCCTGCCGTACCTGCGTGCCCTGGCAGCGCCTAGCTGACTAAACTAAAAAATCACGATGGATCTTTTCACTCCGGCAGATGTTGCCGAAAATTCCGAACCCGCCGACCAGGATTCTCTGGCCGCCTACGCGCAACGCGCCTACCTTGAATACGCGCTTAGCGTGGTCAAGGGCAGGGCGCTACCCGATGTCTGCGACGGCCAAAAACCGGTGCAACGGCGCATTTTGTACAGCATGGCGCGCATGGGCCTGGGTTTTGGCGGCCCCAACGGCGCGACCGGCGCCCGGCCGGTCAAGAGCGCCCGCGTGGTCGGCGATGTGCTGGGCCGCTTTCACCCGCACGGCGACCAGGCCGCTTATGACGCGCTGGTGCGCATGGCGCAGGACTTTTCCCAGCGCTATCCGCTGATTGACGGACAGGGCAACTTCGGCAGCCGCGACGGCGACGGCGCGGCTGCCATGCGCTACACCGAGGCGCGCCTTAGCCGCATCACCAGCCTGCTGATGGACGAAATCGACGAAGGAACGGTCGATTTCATCCCCAACTACGACGGCTCGACCGAGGAGCCGCGCCAGTTGCCGGCCCGCCTGCCCTTCACCCTCCTCAACGGCGCCAGCGGCATTGCCGTGGGGTTGGCGACCGAGATCCCCAGCCACAACCTGCGCGAGATCGCCGACGCCTGTGTCGCGCTGATCAAGACCCCCAAGCTCAGCGACGACGAACTGTTCACGCTGATTGCCGGCCCCGACTATCCGGGCGGCGGCCAAATCATCTCGAGTGCGACAGAAATTGCGGCGGCCTACAGCACAGGGCGGGGTTCGCTCAAAGTGCGCGCCCGCTGGAAAATCGAAGACATGGCGCGCGGCCAGTGGCAGCTGGTGGTGCAGGAGTTACCCCCCGGCGTCAGTACCCAGCGCGTGCTGGAAGAGATTGAGGAAATCACTAACCCCAAAATCAAGGCCGGCAAGAAGGCGCTCAGCCTGGACCAGGTGCAGCTCAAGCAGTCCGTGCTGGCCGTGCTCGACGTGGTGCGCGACGAATCCAGCAAGGACGCTGCCGTGCGCCTGGTGTTTGAGCCCAAGACCAGCAAGATCGGGCAGCAGGAACTCATCAATACCCTGCTGGCCCATACCAGCCTGGAGAGTTCGTCGCCTATCAACATGACCATGGTCGGGCTGGATGGCCGGCCGACGCAAAAATCCCTGCGCCAGGTGCTGACGGAATGGATTGCGTTTCGCCAGACCACGATTGAAAAGCGCTCGCAGCACCGGCTCGACAAGGTGCTGGCCCGCATCCACATCCTCGAAGGGCGGCAGCTGGTGCTGCTCAATATCGATGAAGTGATTGCCCTGATCCGCCAGTCCGACGAGCCAAAATCAGCGCTCATGGAGCGCTTCAGGCTCAGCGACCGGCAGGCCGAAGACATTCTGGAAATCCGCCTGCGCCAGCTGGCGCGGCTGGAAGCCATCAAGATTGAGCAGGAGCTTAAATCCCTGCGTGAAGAGCAGGGCAGGCTTGAGGAAATCCTGGGCAGCCCGACGGCCCTGCGCCGGCTGATGATCAAGGAAATCGAAGCCGACGCCAAACAGTTCGCCGACCCGCGCCGTACGCTGATACAGGCCGACAAGAAGGTCGTGCTGGAAGTCAAGGTGCTGGACGAGCCGGTCACCGTGGTGGTCAGCAGCAAGGGCTGGGTACGCGCCCGGGGCGGACACGGCCACGATCCCGCCAGCTTTGCCTTCAAGTCCGGCGACGGGCTTTACAGCACCTTTGAATGCCGCACGGTCGACACTCTGCTGGCGTTTGGCAGCAACGGCCGGGTCTACTCCGTGCCCGTGGCTCTGCTGCCCGGCGCGCGTGGCGATGGCCAGCCGGTGACGACGCTGGTCGAGCTGGAATCGGGTACGCAATTGCTGCATTACTTTGCCGGCCCCACCTCGGCCACGCTGCTGCTGTCAAGCTCGGGCGGCTACGGTTTCCTGGCGACGGTAGAGGGAATGATTTCACGCAACAAGGGCGGCAAGGCCTTCCTCAGCCTGGGAGAGGGTGAAACCATCTGCCGCCCCTCGCACGCCAAGGGCAGCACGGGCGCACAGCTGCTACTCCCTGCCACGCATGTGGCTTGTGCGTCCACTGGTGGACGCATTTTGACCTTTGAGATCAGTGAACTCAAGCAGATGGACAAGGGCGGACGCGGCCTCATGCTCATCGATCTGGAGCCCAAGGACATGCTCGCGGGTGCGGCTGCCTACACCCGCAGCGTGAAGATTGAGGGCATTGGCCGCGGCGGCAAGGAGCGTGAGGAAACGCTGGAAATCCGCAGTTTGAACAATGCCAGAGCGGCACGGGCGCGCAAAGGCAAGGCGGCGGATCTGGGCTTCAAGCCGACCGGAATTGTGCGGGTTGAGTGATTAAATATGCCTCTGGTGCAATAAAAATGGGCTCTAGTAGCTATTTATTTCATAGCAGTCTGGCGGCATAGAAAGGCTAGGTGCTATCTTCTTTTCGGGTCGACTCGCGGCGTCGAGCCGCACTCTTTACGGTTAAAGCTTGCTCGGAGCTTTGAACATACTGTACAGAACGGAACCCGTCGAGTTGCCAGTTTTTAGCGATCAAAGGGACAACTTCAGCGCGTTGATGGTTTGGAATGTGTCCTAGTTGTAAAAATACAAGTCGTGTAAGCGTTGACGATAGATGTGCAAACAAATCGGAAATTGATTTCGCGTTATCGACATGATTTTGCCCAAGCTGCAATACATCGCTCACTTCCGATCGCCACTCTCGGTCGGCAATTTGGACGGTGGTATTGACTGCAACTTCGATGGCACGCAGAAGACGCTTAATCTCGTGTTTCCAGTCATTGAGATCGGCTGTCTCCTTGAGCTTCGTGTAGCAGCGGTGCCCGAAAAGCTGCTCAAGCGTAGCTTTCATAGGGTAGAAGTGACTCATGTCGTGGCGAATATCATTCATGGGCTGATGTAATAGGTCATACGACCTCACTCCACCTCAGCAATCAGCTCAATCTCCACACAAGCCCCCATGGGAATCTGCGCCACGCCAAACGCGCTGCGGGCGTGCTTGCCGGCGTCGCCAAAGACTTCTCCCAGCAATTCACTGCAGCCGTTTGTCACCAGGTGCTGTTCGGTGAAGTCGCCGGTCGAGTTGACCAGGCTCATCACTTTCACGATGCGCTTGATCTTGTTCAGGTCGCCAACGGCGGCGTGCAGGGTGCCCATCAGGTCAATGGCGATGGCGCGGGCTGCCGCCTTGCCTTCTTCCGTGCTGATGTTTTTCCCCAGTTGGCCGACGATGACCTTGCCGTCTATTTTGGCCAGATGGCCACTCAGGAAGACCAGATTACCGCTCTGCACGAAGGGCAGGTAAGCGGCTGCAGGCACGGCCACTTCGGGCAGGGTGATGTTTAGCGCCTTGAGTTTTTCATAAATTCCGTGCGTGGCTTGGGTCATGGTGATCTCCTTGAATGATGCGGGAAGTAAAGATAAAAGCAGTGCAATCCCAATGACTATGGGTGCGTGATGCTATAAAAAATAGAGCGTCGTGGCTTCTCTGTCTTTGCATGGTAACGCAAGGCCAGACTCCAACTGAGCGATGTGCTGATGGTTTGAGGTCTGTCGGGAAGACGCTATTACGCTTGCTCGAAACAGGCCGTGTAGACATTTCGTTACGCTATCCCGTTGAACAGGTGTCGGCGCATCAAGCGAACAACATGCAGTCAAGGGGAGGCAAGGCGTGGATTATTCTGGTTTGTCCGGGCTTCTGGCCCGTCCCGTGAGCTTCGGGCTGGTGTTCGCCGGCTTTATTGCCGGGGTGGCCGCGCAGCTTCAGCAGTCCGGTCTCTGGCCCGCTGCGGTGTATGTCGCGCTGGCATCGCTGGCCCTTGCGGTCGCGTGCGCTCTGTATGGCTGCAAGGTTTTGAATAAATTCAAAAACCCTGCTCCCGGCAGCGTGGGCCTGATGATGTTTGTGCTGGCTGCCCTGCTGGGCCTTGGACTGACGGGCTGGCGAGCCAGCGCTTTTCAAGCCTCCGCACTGAACCCGGCGCTGGAAGGGCGGGACATTTCGGTGACCGGCATGGTGCTGGCCATGCCGCAGCTCAGTGAGGACGCGGTGCGCTTGCGCCTGGGCGTCGAATCGGCCCGACTCGATGCTCAGACAGTCACGCTGCCGCCGCAAATCATGCTGGGCTGGTATTCAGGGTTTGCCGGGCGCGAGACCAAAAGCTCATCGGCGGAAAGCAGCGATGCGTCGGAGCTGGCGCTCGACTTGCAGCGCAAGCCACAGGTTCTGCGCGCGGGCGAACGCTGGCAGATGACGGTGCGGCTCAAGGCGCCGCATGGCAACAGCAATCCCCACGGCTTTGACTACGAGCTCTGGCTCTGGGAACAGGGCATTCAGGCAACCGGCTATGTGCGCGCCGGGCCGCATGACGCGCCGCCGCTCAAGCTCTCAAACAGCTGGCGCTATCCGGTGGAGCGCGCTCGTCAGCGGGTAGCTGAGGCGATTTACCAGCGCGTGGCCAACCGGCAACTCGCCGGTGTGCTGGCCGCACTGGTGGTGGGTGACCAGAACGCCATTGAGCGCGCCGACTGGGACGTGTTCCGTGCCACAGGGGTAGCCCACCTCATGAGCATCTCGGGGCTCCACATCACGATGTTTGCGTGGGTCGCCTCCTTGCTGATCGCCAGCCTTTGGCGGCGCTCTGTCAGGCTGACGACCCGGCTGTGTCTGGCGCTGCCGGCCAGCAGTGCCGGAGCCCTGGGCGGACTCCTGCTGGCAGCCTTGTATGCGCTGTTTTCAGGCTGGGGCGTGCCGGCCCAGCGCACCATCTGGATGCTGGCCACAGTGGTGCTGCTGCGGCAAAGTGGCAGGCAGTGGCCATGGCTGCAGACCTGGCTGCTGGCCATGGCCGTGGTCGTGGCGCTGGACCCGTGGGCCTTGATGCAGGCCGGGTTCTGGCTGTCGTTTGTGGCGGTGGGGGTGTTGTTTGCTACAGATTCGGGAGCTGATGACGACCGTGAATCAAGGGGTGTAGCCCTGTTTTCCTTGAAAAATTCACCAAAGCCCGCGTTGTGGCGGCAACTGCTGGCCAGACCCGCAGCCGGCCTGCTGCGATCCGCGCGCGAGCAATGGGTGGTCACGCTGGCGCTCACGCCCTTGTCGCTGCTGCTGTTCAACCAGGTGTCGCTGGTCGGCTTGCTGGCCAACGCAGTGGCCATTCCCTGGGTGACGCTGCTGGTCACGCCGCTGGCGATGCTGGGCGTGCTCTGGTCGCCCTTGTGGGATTTGGCGGCCTGGTCTGTGGGGCTGCTGGCGATTTTTTTGCAGTGGCTGGCCAGCTGGCCGCTGGCGTCGGTCAGTGTCGCTGCTGCACCGCTGTGGTGCGCTGTTGCCGGTGTGCTGGGCGGTGGCTTGCTGGCCATGCGGCTGCCATGGCACTGGCGCGCGCTGGGCATTCCGCTCTTGCTGCCGGTTTTGCTGTGGCAGCCCGCGCGGGTGGCGCCGGGACAATTCGAGTTGCTGGCCGCTGACATCGGGCAGGGCAATGCGGTGCTGGTGCGCACCGCGAGCCATACCTTGCTCTACGACACCGGTCCGCGTTTTTCGCGCGAAAGCGATGCGGGTAACCGCGTGCTGGTGCCGCTGCTGCGCGCGCTCGGCGAGCGGGTGGACATGCTGATGCTCAGCCACCGCGACACCGACCATATCGGCGGCGCGCCCGCCGTGCTGGCCATGCAGCCGCAGGCCAGCTTGCTCAGCTCTATCGAGGACAGCCATGAACTGCAGGCCTTGCGCAAATCAACCCGCTGCGTGGCGGGCCAGCGCTGGCTCTGGGATGGGGTGGCCTTTGATGTCCTGCACCCGGATGCCGCCGACTACGAACTGGCGAACAAGTCCAACGCCATGAGCTGCGTGCTGCGCGTATCCAACGGCAGCCAGACCGCCTTGTTGGTCGGCGATATCGAGGCGCCGCAGGAACTCAGGCTGGCCACGAGCGCCGCGGACCGCCTGAAGGCCAACATCTTGCTGGCGCCGCACCACGGCAGCAAGACCTCTTCAAGCGCGGTATTCCTGGACGCCGTGCAGCCGCAACTGGCGCTGGTGCAGGCGGGCTACCGCAACCGTTTTGGCCATCCGGTAGCCGTGGTGGTGGCGCGCTACGACAAGCGCGGCATACGGCTGGTCAGGTCGTCGCAGTGCGGAGCGGCTACGTGGCAGAGCGTCGATCCCGCGGACATCAGCTGCCAGCGGCAACTGGGCCAGCGCTACTGGCACCATCTGGCCGAGCCTTGAAGGGCGCTGGAGATGAGAGCGTGGCGCGCAACTTGCTAAGGTCTGTCTAAAGAGTGCAATCCGCAAACCTGCCGGAGATTTAAGTCCATGAGCCGACCGATGTTTGATGAGATGAATGCCACGGACGGCAGCGTCCGCGACCACTATCAGTGCTACCAGCGCTGGCTGGCCCGGCAGCCGGCCGACGTGATGCAGGCAAGGCGCGCCGAAGCAGAAATGATTTTCCGACGCGTCGGCATCACCTTTGCCGTGTACGGCGCCAAAGACGAAGAGGGTGCGGGGACCGAGCGGCTGATTCCGTTTGACCTGATTCCGCGCATCATTCCTGCCCACGAGTGGGCCAGCATGGAAAAGGGCCTGGTGCAACGTGTCACGGCCCTTAACCGCTTTATCCACGACGTCTACCACGGTCAGGAAATCATCAAGGCGGGCGTGATTCCGGCTGAGCAGATTTTCCAGAACGAACAGTTCCGTCCCGAAATGATGGGCGTGAGCGTTCCCGGCAACATCTATTCACACGTCAGCGGTATTGACATTATTCGTGCGCCCAATGCGCAGGGCGAAGGCGAGTACTACGTGCTTGAAGACAACCTGAGCGTGCCCAGCGGCGTGAGCTACATGCTGGAAGACCGCAAGATGATGATGCGGCTGTTTCCCGAACTCTTCAGCGAAAACCGCGTCGCCCCGGTCGAGCACTATCCTGACCTGCTGCTCGAAACCCTGCTCGCCATGGCGCCGCCCGCCACCGCCGAGCCGACCGTGGTGGTGCTGACGCCCGGCATGTACAACTCGGCCTACTTCGAACACGCATTTCTGGCCCAGCAAATGGGCATCGAACTGGTGGAGGGCCTGGACCTTTTCGTCAAGGACAACTTTGTCTACATGCGAACCACGCGCGGCCCCAAACGCGTGGATGTGATTTACCGCCGCGTCGACGACGATTACCTCGACCCGCTGGCCTTTCGTCCCCACTCCACATTGGGTTGTGCCGGTCTGCTCAATGTCTACCGCAGCGGCAATGTGGCCGTGTGCAATGCCATAGGCACCGGCGTGGCGGACGACAAGTCGATTTATCCCTACGTGCCAAAAATGATTGAGTTCTACCTCGGCGAAACCCCCATCCTGAAGAACGTGCCGACCTTTATGTGCCGCAACGCCGAAGACCTGCAGTACACCCTGGCCAACCTGAAAGACCTGGTCGTCAAGGAAGTGCATGGCGCGGGCGGCTATGGCATGCTGGTCGGGCCGGCCTCGACAAAAGCCGAAATCGAAGACTTTCGCCGCGCCATCCTGGCCAATCCGGCGGGCTATATTGCCCAGCCCACGCTGAGCCTGTCCACCTGCCCGACCTACGTGGAAAGCGGCATTGCCCCGCGCCACATTGACCTGCGGCCCTTCGTGCTGAGCGGCAAGGAAGTTCAGATGGTGCCGGGCGGACTGACACGGGTGGCGCTGAAAGACGGCTCGCTGGTCGTCAATTCATCGCAGGGAGGCGGCACCAAAGACACCTGGATTCTCGAAGCGGATGCTGCGGCTCCCGCGCAGTCGCAATCGCAAACCGGAGGCGCTTGAACCATGTTATCCCGCACTGCTGATCACCTGTTCTGGATGTCGCGCTATACGGAAAGGGCGGAGAACACCGCCCGCCTGCTGGACGTCAACTACCAGACTTCGCTGCTGCCGCAATCGACCGCCGACGCGCAGGCGGGCTGGCGCGGCCTGCTCAGCATCAGTGAGCTCAAACCCGCCTATGCCGCGCAATACGGCGACGGCATCAATCCCCGTGATGTGATGGACTTCATGGTGCGGGATGAAAAAAACCCCTCCAGCATCATCTCGTGCCTGAAAAATGCCCGTGAAAACGCACGCGCCGTGCGGGGTACGCTGACCACCGAGGTCTGGGAAACGCAAAACCAGACCTACCTCGAAGTCATGCGCATGCTGCGTGGCGGTGATTTTGAGCGCGATCCGAGCCAGTTCTTCGAGTGGGTCAAGTTCCGCTCGCATCTCTCGCGCGGCGTGACCGCTGGCACCATGCTGCAGGATGAAGCATTTCACTTTCTGCGCCTGGGCACTTTTCTGGAGCGCGCCGACAACACCGCCCGTCTGGTGGATGTGAAATTTCATGCGGCGCAAAGCGATTTTTCCGGCGTGGCCAGCAGCGAGAATCAGGACTATGATTTTTACCACTGGAGCGCGATTTTGCGCAGCGTGTCGGCCTTTGAGGTGTACCGCAAGGTCTACCGTGACGTGATCAAGCCCGAGCGGGTGGCCGAGTTGCTGATCCTGCGCGCCGACATGCCAAGATCGCTGCTGGCCTGCCTCAACGAGGTCATGGGCAATCTGGCCATGGTGACCAGCGATCCGCTCAGCGAAACCCGGCGCCGGGCCGGAAAACTGCGGGCCGATCTGCAGTACGGCCGGATCGACGAGATCCTGGCGACCGGATTGCATGCCTTTTTGACACAGTTCCTGGATCGGGTGAACGAGCTCGGTGCGCACATCAGCCGCGAGTTTCTGGTTCCGGTCACCCGTTGAGTACGAACTTGTCCCAAACAAACCCCCGAGTGCGCCGTCCATGAAGCTGCACATCAAGCACACCACCGAATACCGCTATACCGAGCCTTTGCGTTACGCCTTGCAGACGCTCTGGCTGACGCCGCAGTCCGGCCCGGCGCAAACCGTGAATTTCTGGTCTCTGGGCGCGCCGCAAAAACTCTTTGCCCAGCGAGACGCCTTCGGAAATACCCTTCATTCCTACACCTTTGTCGGCCAGGCGGCTGACAACGTGCGCTGGAGTCTGGTCAACGCCGCCGGCAACGTGGAAACGCTGGGTGTCGCGGAGTTCACCGATGACGACAGCCTGCCGCTTGCGCAGCTGTATTTGCGCGCCACCGAGCTGGCCAGTCCGCATCCGCTGCTGGCCGGCTTCGGTCGCCGCTTTGTGGCGCGACAGACAGAAGGTGGAAAAGTTGATCTCGACGAGCTTTTGGCCTTGAGCCAAGGTGTGGCGGTCGCAGTAAGCTATCAAAAATACAGTACCAATGTCACGACCACGGCACTGCAGGCGTTTGAAGCCGGCGCCGGCGTGTGCCAGGACCAGGCGCATGTCATGGTGGCGATCTGCCGCAGTCTGGGCATTCCGGCGCGCTATGTAAGCGGCTATTTTTACGCCGCCAACGAGCCTGATCTGGCCAGCCATGCCTGGGTCGATGTGTGCCTGGATGTGGCCAGCCGTCGCTGGGTCAGTATTGATGTGACCCACAGCTGCCCGATTGACGAGCGCCACGTGCGTCTGGCCATGGGCACCGATTACAACGCCTGCCCGCCCATCAAGGGCGTGCGGCAGGGCGGCGGACTGGAAACCATGACCGTGAACATCACGATTGAGCCGGTTTGACGGGGCTTGGGTGTTGGCGAGCCCGAAGCGCGAGCATCACGTGACGGGATGGGTCGGGCGAGTTCGTCACTCTCTTAATTTGTCTTTTCAGGCAGTGGCGGATCATCCGCCTGTCTTTTGCTCCCGACCCGGAATTCCTCAAGCCGAGCATGAAATTCCGTGGAATCGCCATACTCCAGGAAGCGGGTGTAATGGCCGTGCGTGCCGAGAACCTTGCGTGCGTGTTTGATAGGGCAGAAGTACTGCTCGGTGCGCGCGATGATCTCTGTCAGGTAGGCCATCAGTCCGCTGGCGTAGCTGCAATATTCGCAGTGGAAACGTTCAAAGAAATTGAGATAGCCGAGGCGGTGCCGATCGAACACGATGTAGTCTGCGCGCCGGACCTTGGCGATGCCGTAAATTGGAAAGCAGCTCGCCTGGTAGAAGGTTACAAATAAATCAAGAATCGCAAGCGGGATGATCATCGCGTAGATGATGGGCCCGGTGATCAGATTTTGTGGCCGGTCTGTGGTCAGCCAGCGAAAAAGATTGCGTTTCAGCTTCTGGTGCGCCTGGCTGATCTCGCGTGTGAACTCGATGCGTTTGCCTCGAATGGTGAAATTCACCCGGGACTCGCGCTCGTGAAGCGCAGTGCGCAAGTCGTCTTCAAGAGCGCCAATTTGTTGCAGCAGGTCGCGAATGCGTGTGTCCATGAGGTTTTCCGGGGGAGTGCGTTGCTCGAGAGTTGACTGCAGAAGAAGGGCTGGGCAGCCCTGGAGGCTAGCGCACTGCAAGCATGTTGATTTCCCGCTTGACTTCCTGGCCCAGCTCGATCACCGCCATGGCATAGTAGCTGCTCCAGTTGTAGCGGGTGATGGCGTAGAAATTCTCGGTACCTGCCACGTAGCTGGGCGCATCCGGGCCGTTGAGCAGCTCGATCAGCGCCAGCGGACCTTTGTGGTCCAGTGCTGCGCCTTCCAGTACCGCCCCCTTGGCGGTGAAACTGGCGACGCTGAAGGTGGGCAAAATGTCAGGCGCCATCAGTGCGTCCATGTCCAGGCGGCTGGCATCAAAACTCACCGGGTAGTGTGTGGGCATGCCGGGCTGCCAGTTGAAGGCCTTGAAATAGCTGGCCACCGAGCCGATCACGTCGGCCGGGCTGTTCCACAGGTCAATGCTGCCATCGCCATCGAAATCCACCGCGTACTTGACCCAGCTCGATGGCATGAACTGCGGCATGCCCATGGCGCCGGCATAGCTGCCTCGGGGCTCAAACGGGTCGGCATTCTTACGGCTTTCCAGTGTCAGAAACTGCTCGATTTCGCCCTTGAAATACTCGCTGCGCTCCTGGGCGCGCGGATGGGAAGCCGGAAAATCGAAGGCCAGCGTGGTCAGGGCATCCATCACGCGAAAGCTGCCGGTGTTGCGGCCGTAAATGGTTTCGACGCCGATGATGCCGACGATGATTTCGGGGGGCACGCCGTATTCCTTTTCGGCGCGGGCCAAGCTGGCCTGGTTCTCCAGCCAGAATCGCCGGCCGGCCTCGATGCGTGTGGGGTCGATGAAGCGGCTGCGGTAAACCTGCCAGTTTTTCACAAAGGCCTGGGTGGGCGGCTGCATCAGCCGTGCGACGGTGGCGCTGTAACGCGACTGGCCAATGGCTTCGCGCACCCAGGCCGGGTCTAGGTTGCGGCGGCTGGCCAGGTCATCGGCAAACTGCATGGCTTCGGCGCGGGTGGCGTACAGCGGCCCCTGCGCCTGCGCGGTGCTGGCGGAAACCTTCTTTTTAAAAGTTTTTACGTCGCTGGCGCTTGCTGCGCCCGCGAGAGCAGCTATTAAAAATATAGCAAGTTTGAGGCGAAAAGAAGATTTTTGACGTGTCATGCGCAGAAGTTGTGTGGGCTGAACCGGATTTTAAGCAGGCCAGCCGAGCCGGCTGAATTGTTGCCTGAGTTGATCGAGTTGCTGGCGCTGGCTTCGAGCCCTGGCAGGCCTTGCTGCATAACGCTGCAATTCCAGCTGCATCAGCCAGTCATGCAGCACCTGCCCCTGGCTGCCGTATTTCGCCAGCACCTGCCGGGCCAGCTGGCGCGGCGAGGTCGCTGAGGTGCTTTCAATGCCCGCCTGAGCCAGCCGTTTGCGTGCCCGTGCCAGCAGGCGCAACCAGGGGTCGTGCTGTGCGCGGTCCCATAGCGCCCAGGCACCACCCGCAAGGCTGGACATCACGAGGAGGCCGATCAGCAGGGTGCTCAAATCCTCCCGGCTCGGGGCCTCAAAGCCGATGCTTTTAAGCAGATTGAGCTGCTTGCCCTGGGTGTAATTGAGCACCCACTGGTTCCATCCATTGTTCACGGCTCCCCAGGTGGCGCGCAGCTGGGCGGCCAGCGTGGGGCTGAAATTGCGGAAGGCCTGCGCGACTACGCCCTGGGGTGCTGCCAGCCGCTGGAAGGCGCCGGTGCGCCCCGGCGCCACGGCCGATGTCGGATCGACCCGCACCCAGCCCTGGCCGGCCTGCCATACCTCGGCCCAGGCATGGGCGTCGCTTTGCCGGATGACCCAGAAGCCGTCAACATTGTTGCGCTCGCCGCCCTGGTAGCCGGTAACGATGCGGGCGGGAATGTCCATGGCGCGCATCAGCACCACAAAAGCCGAGGCAATGTGCTCGCAAAAGCCCTCCTTGCGGTCAAACCAGAACTCGTCGGCCGTGTGCTGGCCGTACACGCCGGGCTCCAGCGTGTAGCTGTAGCCGCCGGTGCGCAGGCGCTCCAGCGCCGCTTGCACCAGACCCGCCGTATTGGCCTGGGCGTAGCGCGGATCGCGCCGTATTTCGGCGGCCAGCGCCAGCGTGCGGGGGTTAAAGCCGGGCGGCAGATCCACAAATTCCTGCAGCCCCAGCACGGGTTGCATCGGCCCATGCCGGAACACCGGGTGGCTGCTGGCCTTGTAACGAACAAGCTCGGTGATCGGGCGGTTGGTCAGCCACTGCAGGTCGGCTTGCATGGCATTGCGATAACCGGGCAGCTCCGGGCTTTGCGCGGCGGCTTCCAGCATGAAAAGCCAGGGCCGGCTGGTGGGCTCCAGGGTGACTTCGTAACGCACGGTCTCGCCCGTGACCTGCAGGTCGGCTGGCAGTGCGTAGCGCGAAGGCAGGTTGGCGCGCAAGGGCTGCCAGTTGTGGCCATCAAAACTGGACAGCACGGGGCCGCGAAAGTAAAGCTCGCGCTGCGGCGGCGCCTGGCCCTCGAAGCGGATGCGCATGGCAACGCTGTCGTCGAGCGCCAGCTTGGCAATCGTGCCGACTTCCATGCTGGCGCTCAGGCCGCTGCGCCCGGTCATGGCATCGCTGGGCACGCCCCACAAGGGCGCCAGCCGCGGAAACAGCAGGAAAAGCACCAGCATGATGGGCGCGCCCAGCAAGGCCATCCAGGCTGCCGTTTTGGCAGCCTGCGCCAGCGGCGGTTTGCCGACAGGCATGTTGGCATTGACCAGCGCGGTCAGCAGGCCGAGCAGGCCTATCACCATGCTGAAGGCCGTCAGCAGCGACTGCGAATAGAAGAAATTGCTCAGCATGCAGAAAAAGCCGAGGAAGAAAATCACGAATGCATCACGCCGGGCGCGCAGCTCCAGGGTTTTGAGCGTCAGCAACACGACCAGCAGGGTGACGCCGGCATCGCGCCCGAGCAGGGTGCGGTGGCTTGCATAAGTGGCTGCGAGGGTGAGAGCCAGCAGCAGCACCAGCCACGCCTTGCCGGGCAGTGGCCGGGCCTTCAGCGCCAGCCAGCCGCGCCACAGCAGCACCGCGCCCGCACCTAGGCTGCACCACAACGGCAGACGGCCCACTTGTGGCAGCAGCACCCAGGCAATCACCGCCAGCAAAAAAAGCGTGTCGCGGGCATCACGCGGCAGCGTTCGCAAGCTTGTCAGGGAGGGCCTCAGCATGTGGCGAGCGCTTCCAGGCAACGGCGTTTGTGGGCTTCACCGCTGCCCGGCCTGATTTCCAGGGCGGGCAGTCGCAGGCCATAGTCCAGTCCGAGCCTGTCGGCCTGCAGAACCCAGGCGCACAAGCGGGATAGTTTTTGCTCCAGCCCCAGAGGCCCGGCCTGCCGGACGTCGAGCCAGAGTTCATGGCGCTGGGCCTGCTGGGTGTCGCGCACCACCAGGCCGCCACTTTCTCCACCGGCGTGCTCGTCGGCCCTGGTGGCCTTTTTCCAGAGCACATTTTTCAGCGGGTCGCCGCGCCGGTAAGCACGCACGCCGTCAAATTCGCCGGTGCTTTGCGCCCGCGTGGCAGCGCCTGCTCCTTGCGCACGGGGCTCGCCGGCCGGAAGCGGTGGCGGGTTCAGCTCAGGCGCCGGATAGACAAGGACCTGAGCGGCCGGCCGCCAGACCGTCCAGACCCGGAAGGTGCCTAGCGGGAAACGGGTCTCGGCGGTCAGCGTCGGCAAGCGGTGCAGGCCGCGCCGGGGCGGCGTGAAGGCCACCTGCACCACGCTGCTGCCCTGGGCCGGCACATCGGTCCAGGCCCAGTGCCGCTTTGTGCCTTTTTGCGCATTGACCTCGTGGGCGTTGAGCTCGCTCAGGCCGATGCCATGGCGCGCAGAATGCCGCGCATTCGTGAGTTTGATGTCAAAAACAGTGGTGGCTCCCGCGTAGCTTGCGGGAGGTGCTATCAGGTTCATAGCAAGCCCGCGCAGCGTGCCATGGCAGATGTGCATTCCCACCAGCGTGGTTCCGGCCAGCAGAAACGTCAGCAGGTAGCCCAGGTTGAGCTGGTAGTTGATTGAGGCGACCAGCAGCACCAGCAGCGTCAGGCCCAGCATCAGGCCCGGACCTGTGGGCAGGATGTACACATTGCGCTGGGTCAGCGTGACGTTGTCGGTCGGTGGCAGGCGAGACTCAAACCAGTTCTGGACCAGGGCCCCCATGCTTGTCGCAGCGCGTACTGTGCTGCCCCCCGAGGGGGCTGGCCTTGCCTGGGGCGGCCCGGCACGGCGGCCGTTGGTGCTCGCCATAGCCGTTGGAGGTTTTTTAACCCCGGCAGACTGAGCTGTCATGGCAGCGGCACGGCGTCAAGCATGGCGCGCACCTGCTCCACCGCGCCCCGGCCGGCGTCGCTCACCGGAATCAGGCGGTGGGCGGCGGTCTGCGGCAGGATGGCCGCGATGTCATCGGGCGCGACATAGTCCCGGCCACTCAGGAATGCCTGCGCCTTGGCGGCCCGCATGATGGCGATGCCGGCGCGCGGGCTCAGGCCCTGCAAAAACCAGCGGCCCGAGCGGGTGGCGGCAATCAGATCCTGCAGGTAGTTCAGCAGCGGCTCCGCAGCATGCACCTGCTGGACTTGCTGCTGCAGCTCCAGCAACTCGTGCGGCGCCAGCATCGCCGGCAATGTATCGACCATGTCGCGCCGGTCAGCACCCCTGAGCAGTTCGCGTTCGGCGGCTCGGTCCGGGTAGCCAAGCGAGATCCGCATGTGAAAACGGTCCAGTTGCGACTCGGGCAGGGCGTAGGTGCCGAGTTGGTCATGCGGGTTTTGCGTGGCAATCACAAAAAATGGCAGGGGCAGGGGGCGGGTTTCGCCTTCAACAGTGACCTGCTTTTCTTCCATCGCCTCCAGCAAGGCGCTCTGGGTTTTCGGGCTTGCGCGGTTGATCTCGTCGGCCAGCAGCACCTGAGCAAACACCGGCCCGGGGTGAAACACAAAGCTTTCCTTCTGGCGCTCATAAATGGACACCCCCGACAAGTCGCTGGGCATCAGGTCGGCGGTAAATTGCACGCGTGAAAACTGCAGGCCGAACGAGCGCGACAGCGCGTGCGCGAGCGTGGTTTTGCCGACGCCAGGAACGTCTTCAATAAGCAGGTGGCCGCCGGCCAGCAGGCAGGCCACGCAGTCCTGCACCTGCAGGGGCTTGCCAACAATGACCGTGTTAAGCTGATTCAAGAGCGTTTGAAGTTTTTCTTTGACATGCATGTCTTCAACCATAACGTAATTTTTCGCAAAGTTTGTCAGTTATGAATGCGACTGGTTATTTCACTCACCCCGACTGCTGGAAGCATGAAATGGGCGCGGGGCACCCGGAGTGTCCGGCGCGCCTGGACGCCATTGAAGACCGGCTGCTGATCACCGGCGTAGGTGACGCGCTGGACCGGCGCGAGGCGCCGCAGGCAGCGCTGGTCGACATCGAATTGGCGCACGACCGCATGCTGGTGGCCGCCATTCGGGGCCTGAGCGATCAGCTTGCCGATGACATCAAGGCGGGCGGCCCGGCTCATGTCCAGATCGACCCCGATACCTCGATGAACGTCCACACATGGAACGCCGCACTGCGCGCTGCCGGCGCGGCGATTGCGGCGACCGACAGCGTGCTGGCGGGCGAGATGGAAAATGCCTTTTGCGCAGTGCGTCCGCCGGGTCACCATGCCGAGCGCAACAAGGCGACAGGGTTTTGTTTTTTCAACAACATCGCCATCGCGGCCAAGTACGCGCTGGAGCGTCATGGCCTGAAGCGCGTGGCGATAGTTGACTTTGACGTCCATCATGGCAACGGCACCGAAGACATCATCCGGGGTGATGACAGAATTCTGATGGTGAGCTTTTTCCAGCATCCGCTTTTCCCCTTTTCCGGTGCGGAGACGCGCGAGCCCAATATGGTCAACCTGCCGGTGCCGGCCTATACCAAGGGCATGGATGTGCGCGAGTTGATCGAGATGATGTGGATTCCGCGCCTGGAAGCGTTCAAGCCCGAAATGATTTTTATCAGCGCCGGATTCGACGCGCACCGTGAAGACGACCTGGGCCAGATGAACCTGAACGAGCAGGACTATGCCTGGATCACCGAGCGCGTGAAGAATGTGGCCAAGCGCCACGCCAAGGGTCGCATCGTTTCATCGCTGGAAGGCGGCTACAACCTCAGCGCGCTGGGGCGCAGCGTGGAAGCGCACATCCGGGTGCTGGCTGATTTATAGGAATTTTCATGAGTGCTACTGCTTCAGATTCGGCTTCAGCTGATTTATCACCGCCGGTTCTTCACACTCGGGATGAGCGGGGTGTTCACAGCCTGGTCCTGAACCGGCCCGCAACTTTCAACGCGCTCGGTGAAGAGATGCTGGCCGCGCTGCAAACCGCGCTGGATGCCATTGCGCTGGATCGCGCTGCGCGCGTCGTGGTGTTGTCCGCGCAAGGCAAGGCGTTTTGCGCCGGCCACAACCTGAAAGAGATGCGCGCCCGCGTTGAGATGCCCTATTACCAGAAGCTTTTTGCCCAGTGCACGCGCATGATGCTCAGCCTGCAGAATTTGCCGGTGCCCGTGATTGCCAAGGTGCAGGGGCTGGCGACGGCCGCCGGTTGCCAGCTGGTGGCGCAGAGCGACCTGGCCGTAGCGGCCAGCCAGGCCAGCTTTGGCGTCAACGGAATTGATGTAGGCCTGTTTTGCGCCACGCCCAGCGTGCCGCTGGTGCGCAACATGCCGGCCAAACAGGCCATGGAAATGCTGCTGACGGGTGAATTCATCACCGCCGATGAGGCGCGCGCCCGGGGCCTGGTGAATCGCGTCGTGCCGCTCGAAGCGCTGGATGACGAGGTCGAAAAACTCGTGCAAACCTTGCTCTCCAAGCCGCGTGAAGCAGTCGCCATGGGCAAGGCGCTTTTCTACAGGCAACGGGAAACCGGCGTGGAGGCCGCCTACCAGCTGGCGGGACAGACCATGGCCAGCAACATGATGCACCCTGTCGCGCAGGAGGGCGTGCAGGCCTTCATCGACAAAAGGAAACCGCAATGGCCGGCGGCGGCGCTGTGACTCTTTACTCATCTCCTGCACCTTCACGTGTTGAGGGCCTCGATGCCTGGCTTGCCGCATTGACCCGGCCCAGCGCGCTGACTGAAATGGCGGCGCTGCTGGCTTGCGCACTGCTGGCCTGGCTGATTGCCCATGTGGCGAATCGCGCGCGGCGTATACCCGATGAGTCATCGATTCTTTTGGGCGGCGCATTGTGGATGGCGTGCTTTTTCCTCTGCTGCTCCTGATCTTTGCTTATGCGGTGCAGGCCCTGCTGGCGCAGGTGCTTCCGCTGGCGGTGTTCAAGGTCGCTATCCCGGTACTGCTGTCGCTGGCGCTGATTCGCCTGAGCGTCAAGGTGTTGCAGGTCGCATTCAAGAATGCGCCCGTGGTGCGGGCGCTGGAGCGCACTTTTTCCTGGCTGGCCTGGGCGCTCATGGTGCTCTGGGTCAGCGGCTTGCTGCCAGTTATTCTTGACGAACTGGACCAGATCAAGTGGAAGGTGGGCGGCTCAAACTTGTCGGTGCGCACCATGCTTGAGGGCACGCTGACGGCAGGTGTTGTGCTGCTCATTACCCTCTGGATATCTTCTGCCATTGAGGGCCGGTTGCTGCGCTCGGCCACCGGCAGTGAGCTGTCCCTGCGCAAGGCCGTGAGCAATGCCACCCGCGCGGTGCTGATGTTCGTGGGCTTGTTGCTGGCCCTGTCCTCGGTGGGCATTGACCTGACGGCGCTGTCGGTGCTGGGCGGCGCGGTGGGTGTGGGTGTGGGTTTCGGTCTGCAAAAGCTTGCGGCCAATTACGTGAGCGGATTTGTGATGCTGGCCGAACGCAGTGTGCGCATCGGCGACAACGTGCGCGTCGATACCTTCGAGGGGCGCATCACCGACATCAAGGCACGCTACACGGTGGTGCGTTCGGCATCCGGCCGCGAGTCCATCGTGCCCAACGAAATGTTTATCAGCAACCGCATTGAAAATCTTTCGCTGACGGATTCCCGGCTGTTGCAGTCCACCGTGGTGTCGGTAGGCTACGAGAGCGATGTGGATCTGGTGATGCGCCTGCTCACCGAGGCGGCTTTGAACCAGGGGCGTGTGCTGCGCGATCCCGGGCCTGGGGTCAATATGACCAACTTTGGTGCCGATGGCCTGGAATTCACGCTCAATTACTGGATGGCCGATCCCGAAAACGGCCAGCAAAACCTGCGCTCGGACATCAATCTGGCCATTCTGAAATCGCTGCGTGAACACAACATCGACATTCCCTACCCGCAGCGGGTGATTCACACCCGTGTCAGCACGGCTGCAGAGGCCAAGCCTTGCTGAAAGACCGGGCCGCTGACGCCTGCAGGACAGCGGGCTTGTGGAATGCTCTAATTAGCCGGGATGAGTCATTTATAATGAAAAAGAACGATCGTTCTTTTTCTTCTTTTCTTCCGGCTGCAATGGATAACCCTCCTGCAGTCGGGTGGCCGCTTCGCATCAAGAATGCCGCAGCATAGAATGTATGCTTTACGTTTACGTCAACGTCAATTAACAAAATCTGGAGCCCTGTCATGAAGGTCTTGGTACCCGTCAAGCGTGTAGTCGACTACAACGTCAAAGTCCGCGTCAAATCCGATGGCACCGGTGTCGATATCGCCAACGTCAAGATGAGCATGAACCCCTTTGACGAAATCGCCATCGAAGAAGCCGTGCGCCTGAAGGAAAAAGGCGTCGCCACCGAGGTCATCGCCGTCAGCTGCGGCGTGCTGCAGTGCCAGGAAACCCTGCGCACCGCCATGGCCATAGGCGCCGACCGCGCCATCCTGGTCGAGACAAGCGAAGAGCTGCAGCCGCTGGCCGTCGCCAAGCTGCTCAAGGCGCTGGTGGACAAAGAGCAGCCGCAGCTCGTCATCCTGGGCAAGCAGGCGATCGACGACGACTGCAACCAGACCGGCCAGATGCTGGCCGCGCTGCTGGGCTGGCCGCAGGCCACCTTCGCCTCCAAAGTCGATGTGGCCGGCGGCAAGGTCGTCGTCATGCGCGAAGTCGACGGCGGCATGGAAACACTTTCCCTGACCCTGCCGGCCATCGTCACCACCGACCTGCGCCTGAACGAGCCGCGCTACGTCACGCTGCCCAACATCATGAAGGCCAAGAAAAAGCAGCTCGATAACGTCAAACCCGAAGACCTCGGCGTCGATGTCAAGCCGCGCATCAAGACCATCAAGGTCAGCGAGCCCGCCAAGCGCAGCGCCGGCATCAAGGTCGCCGACGTTGCCGCCCTGGTGGACAAGCTCAGAAACGAAGCCAAAGTCATTTAATACCTGCCCAGCCTGAACGGAAGTACAAAACCATGACCTCTTTAGTCATTGCAGAACACGACAACGCGAGCATCCGGCCCGCCACCCTCAACACCGTGACCGCTGCCAGCCAGTGCGGCGGTGACGTGCATGTGCTGGTGGCCGGCAAGGGCGCCGAAGCCGCCGCCCAAGCGGCCTCCCAGATTTCCGGTGTGAGCAAAGTCATCCACGTCGAGGGTG
Source organism: uncultured beta proteobacterium (assembly GCA_963793855.1). GTDB lineage: Bacteria > Pseudomonadota > Gammaproteobacteria > Burkholderiales > Burkholderiaceae_C > Polaromonas. The sequence continues at coordinate 628,599 of CAWCBL010000001.1, read as the reverse complement.
AGCAATTCGCCCACGGCCTGGCCGAGAACATGGCCGCGCAGGTGATCGCCATCGCCAGCAGCTACAGCCACATCCTGTTCCCGGCCACGGCTTCGGGCAAGAACATTGCCCCGCGCGTGGCGGCGCTGCTCGACGTCGGTCAAATTTCCGACATCACCAAGGTCGATGCCGCCGACACGTTCGAGCGCCCCATCTACGCCGGCAACGCCATTGCCATTGTGCAAAGCCTGGACAGCGTCAAGGTCATCACCGTTCGCACGACCGGTTTTGACGCGGCCGCAAGCACCGGAGGCGCAGCGGCCATTGAAGCCCTGGCAGGCGTGGCCGACAGCGGCAAGTCCACGTTCATGGGCTCGGAAATCGCCAAGAGCGACCGGCCCGAACTGACGGCGGCCAAGATCATCGTCTCCGGCGGGCGGGCTCTGGGCTCGAGCGAGAAGTTCAATGAAGTGCTGACGCCGCTGGCCGACAAGCTGGGCGCCGCATTGGGCGCGAGCCGCGCCGCGGTCGATGCGGGCTACGCCCCCAACGACTGGCAGGTCGGCCAGACCGGCAAGATCGTGGCGCCCCAGCTCTACGTGGCCGTGGGCATTTCGGGCGCCATCCAGCATCTGGCCGGCATGAAGGATTCCAAGGTCATCGTGGCCATCAACAAGGACCCTGAAGCGCCGATCTTCAGCGTTGCCGACTATGGGCTGGAGGCTGATTTGTTTACGGCCGTGCCGGAACTCGTTGCCGCACTGTAAGACAGTGCGAAGCCAAGGGCGTCTTCATGGACGCCCTTTTTTTATCTTGACTGCCTGTGTTGACGGGCGGCTGTGAAATACACGGAGAGACGACATGAGCTACAAAGCCCCCCTCAAGGACATGCTGTTCGACATCCAGCATCTGGCCAATATCGAACAGATCGCGCAAATCCCGGGTTTTGAAGATGCCGGTTTTGACACGGCGCAGGCCGTGCTGCAAGAGTGCGCCAAGTTCACTGAGGGCGTCCTGGCGCCGCTGAACTGGGAAGGCGACAAGAACCCTTCAAGCTGGAAAGACGGCGTGGTGACCACGACGCCCGGTTTCAAGGAAGCGTTCAAACAATACGCCGAAGGCGGTTGGCAAGGCATGCAGCACCCGGCCGATTTTGGCGGTCAGGGCCTGCCCAAGACCATTGGTGCACTTTGCGGCGAGATGGTCAATTCGGCCAACATGAGCTTTGCCCTGTGCCCGATGCTCAGCGACGGCGCCATCGAGGCCCTGCTCACAGCCGGCTCCGATGCGCTGAAAGCGGTCTACCTTGAAAAGCTGGTCAGCGGCCAGTGGACCGGTACCATGAACCTGACCGAGCCCCAGGCTGGCTCCGACCTGGCTGCTGTGCGCAGCCGCGCCGAGCCGCAGGCCGACGGCACTTACAAGGTGTTCGGCACCAAGATTTTCATCACCTACGGTGAGCACGACATGGCCGAAAACATCGTCCATCTGGTACTCGCCCGGGTCACTGGCGCGCCTGAAGGCGTCAAGGGCATCAGCCTGTTTGTCGTGCCCAAATTCATGGTGAATGCCGACCGCTCCGTGGGCTCGCGCAACGATGTGCATTGCGTCAGCATCGAGCACAAGCTGGGCATCAAGGCCTCGCCGACGGCGGTGCTGCAATTCGGTGACCACGGTGGTGCCGTGGGCTACCTCGTCGGCGAAGAAAATCGCGGCCTCGAATACATGTTCATCATGATGAATGCGGCGCGCTACGCTGTCGGCGTGCAGGGCATTGCGATTGCCGAGCGCGCTTACCAGAAGGCCGTGACCTTTGCCAAAGACCGCGTGCAAAGCCGCCCGGTCGATGGCTCCATCAAGGCCAGCGCACCCATCATTCACCACCCCGACGTCAAGCGCATGCTGATGACCATGCGTGCGTATACAGAAGGCTGCCGCGCGATGGCCTGCGTGGCTGCTGCCGCCTACGATGCGGTACATCACCACCCGGATGCCGAGGTGCGCAAGCAGAACCTGGCTTTCTACGAATTCATGGTGCCGCTGGTCAAGGGCTACAGCACGGAGATGAGCCAGGAAGTCACTTCGCTGGGCGTGCAAGTCCATGGCGGCATGGGCTTTATCGAGGAAACCGGCGCAGCGCAGTACTACCGCGACTCGAAAATCCTGACCATTTACGAAGGCACGACGGCCATCCAGGCCAACGACCTGATTGGCCGGAAAACTGCGCGGGACGGCGGCCAGACGGCCAAGGCGATTGCGCTGCAGATAGAAGCCACTGAAAACGAATTGCTCGAACAAGGGGGTACCGATGCCCTGGCCGTAGCCAAACGCCTGAAGGCCGCGCGGGAAGCCTTTGTCGATGTCGTCGAGTTTGTGGCAGCCAACACCAAAACCAGCCCGAATGCGGTGTTCGCAGGCAGCGTGCCTTATCTCATGCTGGCGGGCAACGTGGTGGCGGGCTGGCAACTGGCCCGCTCGCTGCTGGTGGCCCAGGAGCAACTGGAAGAGGGCGTGGAGGCTGACTTCATGAAAGCCAAAATCACCACCGCCCGCTTTTATGCCGACCACCTGTTGACCAAGGCCCCCGGCATGCGCGACAGCATCGTCGAAGGTGCTGGCAGCGTCACGGCTCTGGCCCTTGAAGCCTTCTAGGGTCTCCAGGCCCGCTGGGTCTTTTTGCCGCTAATTTCCTGGCTGCCTGCGCCCCTTAGACGGGCGCAGAAGAGTTTTTACCCATAAAAACCAATAACGATTACGGAGCATTCCATGTCCAGACTTCCCGGCGCACTGAGCCACCTGCCGCTTCCCATCATTGGCTCGCCGCTGTTCATCATCAGCAATCCCAGGCTCGTGATCGAGCAATGCAAGGCCGGTGTGGTCGGCTCCATGCCGGCGCTTAATGCGCGGCCGGCTGCGCAACTGGAGGACTGGCTGGCCGAAATCACCGAAACGCTGGCCGCTTACAACCTGGCCAACCCCGACCAACCCGCTGCACCCTTTGCTATTAACCAGATCGTCCACAAGTCCAACGATCGTCTTGAGCATGACCTGGAAGTTTGTGCCCGGTTCAAGGTGCCCATCGTCATCACCTCGCTGGGCGCGCGTGAAGATGTCAATCAGGCCGTGCATGGCTGGGGTGGCGTGGTGATACATGACATCATCAACAACAAGTTTGCCCACAAGGCCATCGAAAAAGGCGCTGACGGCCTGGTGGCAGTGGCCTGCGGCGCGGGCGGCCACGCTGGCGTGAAAAGCCCGTTTGCGCTGATCCAGGAAATCCGCCAGTGGTTTGACGGCCCGCTGGCGCTGTCTGGCGCCATCTCGACCGGCGGCGGCGTGCTGGCTGCGCAGGCCTGTGGGGCCGACTTTGCCTACATCGGCTCGGCCTTCATCGCCACCGAAGAGGCACGCGCTGCCGATGCCTACAAGCAGGCGATTGTGGATGGAAGCTCCGATGACATCGTCTACAGCAATCTTTTTACGGGTGTGCATGGCAACTACCTGGCGCCGTCTATCCGCGCCGCCGGCATGGACCCCGACAAGCTGCCCGAGAGTGATCCGAGCAAGATGAATTTCGGCGGCGACAAGTCCAAGGCCTGGAAAGACATCTGGGGTTGCGGGCAGGGCATTGGCGCGGTCACCAAGGTGCAGACCACGGCCGCCTTTGTGGCCCAGCTCAAGCGTGAATACCAGGAAGCGCGTCAAAGACTGCTGGCTTGATTGACTTGCGTCGTGACGACCTGCCATCGGGTCTGCTGCATCATCTGCGCGGGGCCGGCGACGACAACCAGGCCCGCTGCGCCCATTCATGAGCCTGCCTGACCAACGTCTGCCCGGCATTGATGCGCTCAAGGGCATTGCCTGCGTCATGATCATCTGGCACCACCTGGCTTTTTACGGCCCGATGTCGGACGTCGTGTATCCCTTTGCTTCGGCCCTGACGGACTGGCTGTATGAGTATGGCCGCATGGCGGTGCAGGTGTTTCTCGTCGTCGGTGGGTTCCTGGCGGCCAGTTCGCTGGCGCCGGCGGGCGCTGCCGCATACGATCAGGCGGGGCGGCTCATTCTTCGCCGTTATCAACGGCTTCTGAAGCCTTATCTGGTGGCGCTGCTTGTGAGTGTGATGGTGGCCGCGCTGGTGCGACCCTGGTTTAACCACCCGTCTGTGTCAGCCGAACCCACAGTCTGGCAGCTTCTCGCCCATGTGCTGCTGCTGCAGGATGTGCTGGGCCAGGAAGCGCTGTCCGCTGGCGTCTGGTATGTGGCCATCGATTTTCAACTCTTTGCCATGAGCGTACTGATTTTTGGCCTGACCCGGCGGCTTCAGGGGCGTTGGCCAGGGCTTTCCGCCTGGCCGGTTTCCGTCGGCATGGCACTCGTGCTGGTTCTGGCCGTCCTGTCCTTGTTCTTCTTCAACCGCCAGGCGGGTCTGGACATGACAGGGCTGTATTTCTTTGGCGCCTACGCCCTGGGCATGCTGGCCTTCTGGGCATCGAAAGCCGCAAGGCCAGGCCCCTGGCTGCTGGGCCTGGCTGCATTGGGAGTTTCGGCCCTGCTGCTTGATTTCAGAGGGCGGCTGGCAGTTGCCCTGGTCGTGGCGTTTGGGCTGGTCTGGCTTCAGTACGGCCTTTTGACGACCAGGCCAATGCGCTGGCTGCAGCAGTACTGGTTGCCGCCCCTGGAGCAACTCGGGAAAATGTCGTATTCCATTTTTCTCATCCACTTTTCGGTTTGCCTGCTGGTCAATGCGGTCGTGAGTCATTTCTGGCCCACGCAGTTGCCGGCAAACGTACTTGGCTTGATGGCCGCCTTTGTTCTCTCCCTGCTGGCGGGAAGGGTGCTCTATCGGGGTGTGGAATCGAGGCGGACAGCTTTCCTCGGCCTGATCAGGGCGCGCCTCATACGCCATGAGCGCTTTCGTTCGATATTTTTAAGTAAAAAATGGCTCTAGCCCATATGATATGGGCGCAGGGTGCTATTTAATTAATAGCGATTCTCCTGACGCTGAATGCGTCCGGTTTTAGCCCCGGCGTGGCGCTCGCCCCACCTCGCGCTCCTGTACACCCCACCTTAGGACTGAACGGCTTGCCCCCTGGTTGCACCGCGCACGGGTCTGCTCCGCTGAAGCCGGACCGAAATAAACATGAGCCTGGCAGGGGTGACAGGCCCTGCAATTGTGAGTACGTGTGACGGAACTTGCAGAAACTGTTTACGTCGAATAAGCTGTATATTCATACAGTTTAAATTGACTCTCATGTCCGACATCATCATCCCCATCCATGCGATCAAGGGGCGCGGCAGCGCAACGCGTATCGCGCACCGGTTTGAGAAAGATGTACGCGATGCCTATGACGATGGCTGGGGCACGCTTGAAGAAGCGGAGGGCCAAACCCCGCGTCTGCAAACCGAAGTCATGTTTGAAGATGCCCGAAGCGCCATTTCCCGCAACGACTCGCCCGACATTTTCTTTGACTACGGCCTCAATCCCTACAGGGGTTGCGAACATGGCTGCGTGTATTGCTACGCGCGACCGACGCACAGCTATCTGAACCTGTCGCCGGGGCTGGACTTTGAAACCAGGATCATTGCCAAGCGCAATATTTCCGAGGTGCTGCGTGCCGACCTTGCCAAACGCAGCTATATTCCCAAGCTGCTCAATATTGGTTCGGCCACCGACTGCTACCAGCCGGTGGAGCGCGAGTTGCGCCTTACGCGTGGTGTGATTGAGGCCTTGCAGCAGGCGCGCCATCCGTTTTCACTGCTTACCAAGTCTAGCGGCGTGGAGCGCGACCTGGACCTGATTGCGCCGATGGCGGCTGACAGGCTGGCTGCGGTGTACGTGACCATCACCACGCTTGATGGCGAGCTGGCGCGCAAGCTGGAGCCACGCGCGGCAGCCCCGCACCGGCGCCTGCGCACCATCCAGGCCCTGGCCGCAGCAGGCGTGCCCGTCGGCGTCAGCGTTGCGCCGCAAATTCCCTTTGTGAATGACGATATGGAGCAAGTTCTGCAAGCCGCCTGGGAGGCCGGTGCGCGCACCGCTTTCTACACCGTGATTCGCCTGCCCTGGGAAGTCGCACCGATTTTCAGTGAATGGCTGGAGCTTCACTACCCGCAACGCGCCGCACGCGTCATGGCGCGCATTCAGGAGATGCGCGGCGGCAAGGACTACGACAGCAATTTCGCCACCCGCATGAAGGGCGATGGCCTGTGGGCCGATCTGATTCGCCAGCGCTTTGAGAAAGCCTGTCAGCGCCTGGGTTTCAACCGCCAGCGCGTGGAGCTGGACCTGAGCCAGTTCAGGCCGCCAGACCTCGACGGCCAGGGACGTCTTTTCTGAAGCAACTTCGCGGCCATCGCTGCTGAAAAATACAGGCAGCGGCTTTTCCCCGCATTGCTACGAACTGGCGCAGTGGGCGTAAATGTCGAGGGCCGGTTTGTAAACGCTTGTCTGCACGTTCATCAGTCCCAGTACCGAATGGAAATAATTGTCGTGGCTGATCGCGGCGTCGAGTTGCCGCTTCAGGCAGGCTGTGGTGATTTTGCTGCGTTGCTCGAATTCAGGGGACAGCCAGGTAATCCAGGGCACATGCTTTTGCACGTCGGGCGCAACACTGTAGGGCATGCCGTGCAGATACAGGTTGTTTTCACCCAGCGACTCGCCATGGTCGGCCAGGTAGAGCATGGCGGGCGCATTGCGCGGCTCTTGCCCCTTGAGCCACTGAATGGCGGACCCCAGAAGGTGGTCGGTGTACACAATGCTGTTGTCATAGGCATTGACCAGGCCTTCGGGCGCGCAGCTTTGCAGTGCGTTGTCGGTGCATTCGGGCAGAAACTTCTTGAATGCGGGCGGCGAACGCTTGAAATACGCAGGGCCGTGGCTTCCCATCTGGTGCATCACGACCACCACGCCCTTGGCTCGGCGTTCAGCGGGCAGGGCGGCGATACGCTCGTCCAGGCCTTGCAGCATGACTTCATCGAAACACTCGCCGCCATCGCACAGGCCGGGTACTTTCAATTGGGTGGTATCGACGTTGGGGATGCGGTCGCAGGCGCCCTTGCAGCCCGACTGGTTGTCCAGCCAGAGTACGGCCAGGCCCGAGTGTTGAAGCACATCGAGAAGACCTTCGTAATTGGCCGGGCGGGAGTCATAGGATTGCCGCCCGAAGTGCGAAAACATGCAGGGCACAGAAGCGGCCGTGCTGGTTCCGCATGACCAGGCGTTGCGCTGGCTGACCACATTTTCTTTGGCCAGCTCGGGCGTGGTAGGGCGGCCGTAGCCATTGATGGCGAAGTTGCCGCTGCGCCCGGTCTCGCCCAGCACCAGCAGCAGCAGTGGCGGTTTGGCCTGGGCTGCATAGCTGGCACCCAGCTTGGCGTCCTGGCCCAAAGGGAGCACGACGGACTCGTCGCGCTGAAACGGCTTGGCAGCCACCGAGCCCAGTGCGTAAAAGGAATTGAGCGGATTGATCAGGTAGCGCACATGGGGGTAGTTGCGCATCACGGAGGCAATGCTTTGAAAGAACAGCACCACCACCAGCACCAGCAGGGCGCAGGTGGCGACCAGCGCTGCCACATTGGAGAGGACCTGCCTCGTGGTGCTTTGCAGCCGAATATGCTGGCGCCACAGCAAAACGCAGGGCAGCCCTGCCAGTACCAGCACCGTGGCCAGCAGACGCCAGTTCAGCAGATCGCGTGTCTCGCGCACATCGGTCTGCAGGGTGTTGACCATCATGGTCTGGTCGATCACGACGCCATAGGCCATCATGAAATAAGCGCCAAAGGCCGCTGACACGCAAAAAAGCATGATGACGGGCTTGAGGGTCCAGCGCCAGGCCAGCAGGCTGAACAATCCCGCCGTGGCCAGCCCGATCACCAGCGCCATGGCCACGCTGATGGTAAGGACCTGGCCGCTGCTCAGGTCGGGCAGACGGGCCAGCGCGCGCCACAGGGCCACGTTGCAAACGGTGGCAACCCAGAAGCTGGCGAGCACCACTACCCAGATCGGCCGCATGCCGGCGGGCCGTTTCTCAGCGTTCAGGGGGGAAGAACGAGTGCTGGGCTTGGCGGCGCGTCCGGACGCAGGTGTAGGCAGTTGCAATGGCATAGCTTGCCATTGTATTTGGGGCAGCTTAGGCCGGGCTTAAGCGTGCAGCTGGCAGGCGTGGTGGTTCAGGTGGTCATCCACGAAGGTGGCGATGAAGTAATAGCCATGGTCGTAGCCCGCATGGCGGCGCAGCGTGAGGGCTTGACCCGCCTTGGCGCAGGCCGCTTCAAACAGGTCCGGATGCAGCTGCTCCGCAAGAAACTTGTCGGCCAGGCCCTGATCGATCAGGATGCCGCCGGGGTAGGGTGCACTTGGCAGTCGGCCCATCAATGCTGTCGCGTCGTGATCGAGCCAGCTGGACTCGTCAGCCCCGAGGTAGCCGGTGAACGCCTTGCGGCCCCATGGGCACTGGCTGGGCGCACAAATGGGCGCAAAGGCCGAAACGGACTTGAAAAGGCCGGGGTGTCGCAGGGCGAGCGTCAACGCACCATGGCCGCCCATGGAGTGACCAAAAATGCCGAAGCGCGCAGCATTGAGCGGCAAGGTGTTCGTGAGCAGCGGCAGTAGTTCGGCTGTGAGGTAGCTCTCCATGCGGTAGTGCTGGGACCAAGGCGCTTGCGTGGCGTCAAGGTAAAACCCGGCACCCACGCCAAAATCCCAGCTGTCGGCTTCACCGGGCACCTTTGCGCCGCGCGGGCTGGTGTCGGGCGCCACCAGTGCCATGCCCAGCGCGGCGGCCAGGCGCTGCGCGCCCGCCTTGGCCATGAAGGTTTCCTCGTTGCAGGTCAGGCCCGCCAGATACATGAGGGCAGGCACAGGACCTTGCGCGGCCTGCGGCGGCAGAAACACCGAAAAGCGCATAGGCAAGCCGATTTCGTGCGAGTCGTGCTGGTAAAAACGCTGCACTGCCGCCAAAGCAGGCGTGTTCGCTGAGAAGTTGGGGTGTGCCGTTCATACCGGGTGCGGACTCAGTACAGCACCACGCCGCGGATCGACTCGCCGCGCTTCATCAGGTCAAAGCCCTTGTTGATGTCTTCCAGGGGCATGGTGTGGGTGATCAGGTCGTCGATGTTGATCTTGCCTTCCATGTACCAGTCGACGATTTTCGGCACGTCGGTGCGGCCACGCGCGCCACCGAAGGCCGAGCCTTCCCACTTGCGGCCGGTGACCAGCTGGAACGGGCGGGTGCTGATTTCGGCGCCGGCTTCGGCCACGCCGATGATGATGCTGCGGCCCCAGCCCTTGTGCGTGCACTCCAGCGCCTGGCGCATCACCTGGGTGTTGCCGATGCACTCAAAGCTGTAGTCGGCGCCGCCGTCGGTCAGCTGGACGATGGCATCGACCACGTTCTCCACCTTCTTTCGGGTTGATGAAATGCGTCATGCCGAACTTGCGCGCCATGGCTTCGCGCGTCGGGATTCAGGTCGACACCGATGATCTTGTCGGCGCCCACCATCTTGGCGCCCTGAATCACGTTCAGGCCGATGCCGCCCAGGCCGAACACCACCACGTTGGCGCCGGCTTCCACCTTGGCGGTGAAGATCACGGCGCCGATGCCGGTGGTCACGCCGCAGCCGATGTAGCAGACCTTGTCGAACGGCGCGTCTTCGCGGATCTTGGCCAGCGAGATTTCGGGCGCGACGGTGTAGTTGCTGAAGGTGGAGGTGCCCATGTAATGAAAGATCGGCTTGCCGTCCAGGCTGAAGCGGCTGGTGGCGTCGGGCATCAGGCCCTTGCCCTGGGTGCCGCGAATCAGCTGGCACAGGTTGGTCTTGCGCGAGCAGGCAGAACTTGCACTGGCGGCATTCGGGCGTGTAAAGCGGAATGACGTGATCGCCCTTTTTAAGCGTGGTGACGCCGGGACCGACGTCGACCACGATGCCCGCGCCTTCATGGCCCAGGATCGCCGGGAAAATGCCTTCCGGATCGGCACCCGAGAGCGTGTAGTAGTCGGTATGGCAAATCCCGGTGGCCTTGATCTCAACCAGCACCTCGCCGAATTTCGGGCCTTCAAGGTCGACGGTTTCAATGGTGAGGGGTTCGCCTGATTTCCAGGCAACGGCGGCTTTGGTTTTCATGAGGATAAGGGCTTGCGCGTAGAGTGAACGGTGAATGAGTTGGCACTATAAGCCAGACCAGGTCCCCGTGTTCGGTGCGGCGGTGCAAGGACCGGCTCGCAAGGGTTAATGAAAAACTGGCAGAGAAATTGCATGTCGCCTTGCGACTTGTGTCTGACCGGCAGATCCACGGGCTGCTTGGGTAAACCATGAGTTTGTATTCCGGGTTTATGGGGAAAATCAAAGGCGCGAGCTGGTGATCTCCGTACCTGGGACATCTTCTTTCTCACATTCAGCCACCGTTTACCTTTTTGAAAGAAACTGCATGAAACTTTCGACCCTCACAAGCGCCGCACTGGTGACCATTGGCGTCGCCCTGGCCACCACGGCCGGCGCGCAAACGCTGAAAAAGGTTGCGGACAACAACAAGATCACCGTGTCCTACCGCGAGGCATCGGTGCCCTTCAGCTACCTGATCGGCTCGAGCAAGGCGGTTGGATTTTCGGTGGATCTGACCGAAGCCATCGTTGACGATGTGCGCAAGAAGCTCAAGAAGCCAAATCTTGAAGTGGCCTATATGCCCGTGACTTCACAAAATCGCATCCCGCTGCTGGCCAACGGCACTTACGACCTCGAATGCGGCTCGACCACCAACAACAGCACGCGCGCCAAGGATGTGGCGTTTTCCATCAACCACTTCTACACCGGCACGCGTTTGCTGGTCAAGAAGAGTTCAGGCATTAAAAACTACGCTGACCTGGCCAAAAAGACCGTTGCCAGCACCACCGGAACCACCAACGCGCAGGTGATCCGCAAATACAGCACCGAGAAAAACCTGGACATGCAACTCATCCTGGGCAAAGACCATGATGATTCGCTGCTGCTGGTTGAGAATGACCGCGCCCTGGCGTTTGCCATGGACGATATTTTGCTGTTCGGCCTGATGGCCAACTCCAAAAATCCGGCATCGCTGGAAGTGGTGGCCGATTCGCTGCAAGTGGAGCCTTACGCCTGCATGCTGCGCAAGGACGACCCCGAGTTCAAGAAGCTGGTGGACGGCACCATCACACGCCTGATGAAGTCGGGCGAATTCACCAAGATGTACGACAAATGGTTCATGTCGCCGATTACGCCCAAAGGCATGAACCTGAACCTGCCCATGAGCGAGCAGCTCCAGGCTAATATCAAAATGCCAAGCAACGCGCCGGCGCTGTGAGGGAAATGCAGCGGCGTCGAACCGCTGCTATTTGATGAAAGTTGCTCCCAGCCCAGGAAAAATGGCTGCGGTAAGCTATTAAAAACATAGCAATCTACTGGTCGGCCGATGCGCTCCAGCGGCTGTTCCAGGCCTTGCTCTGCGCTTTGTCCAGACTGCGGCGGTCGCGCTTGGTTGGCCGGCCGTGTTCCAGGCTGCTGGCCGGCTCGCTGCTGATGCTGAGCTGACGCTGCGCGACGGCCTGAGCTTTCAGCGCCAGGCTTTCTTCGGTTTCTTCATAGAGCTGCTGCGCTACCGGCGCCGCAGCGCGCTGGCTGCTGATGCCACGCACCACCACTGTGCGGACTGCCGGACCCTGTCGCATAGCCACCGTGTCGCCCGCCTTGACCTCGCGGGAGGGCTTGGCTTCCTGGTCGTTGATGCGTACCCGCCCCTTGTTGATTTCGTCAACCGCGAGCGAACGCGTTTTGTAAAAGCGGGCGGCCCACAGCCATTTGTCAATGCGTAATTTGTCCATCAGTTGCCATTTTCATTCATCTGAAACATCGGAAAGCGGACCGTGGCGTCCAGGCCCGTGACCCGGCCATGCAGCAGACGATTTTCCAGCGAAATGCTACCGTGCAGCGCCTCTGCAATTTCCCGACAAATGGCCAGGCCCAGGCCGGAGCCATGGTGCACATTGCCGGCCGAAAAAGGCTGGTACAAGCGCGCTGACAGTTCGGCCGGAATACCGGAGCCGCCATCGCTGATGGTCAGGGCTGCCCAGCTTGAGTCATGCACGATATGCACCCCTAGTGAGCCTCCGATCGGCGTGTGCTTGATGGCGTTGTGCAGAAGGTTGCGCGCCAGCTCACCCAGCATCCATTCATGTGCCAGCACGGGCGCGGGCATGGTTTCTATCCCGAAGTCGATGTCTTTTTCGGCAATCAGCGGGGAGAGGTCCAATGCGACCTGTCGCACCATCTGCGCCAGGTCAATGGCTTTCAGGTCGGGTTGCTGGCGCAGCTGCTCCACCTTGGCCAGCGCGAGCATCTGGTTGGCCAGCAGGGTGGCGCGGTCCACGGTCTGGTTGATGTCGCCGAGGGCTTCGCGCGCGTCCATGTCACCGCGCAGCGCCGATTGCACCTGCACTTTCAGTACGGCCAGCGGCGTGCGCAACTGATGGGCTGCATCGCGTACAAACCGCTTCTGGTTGTCCAGCAGGTGCTGCAACCGGCCCATCACCTCGTTGGTGGCGTCCACCAGGGGCAGCAGTTCGCGCGGTGCGTCGGGTGCGGCAATGGCTGTCAGGTCGCCTTCGGGTCGGGCCTGCAACTGAGCGCTGAGCTGGCGCACCGGGCGGGTGGCGCGCTGCACCACGAGCACGACCACGAGGGCGATCACGGCCAGCAGCAAGGCCTGGCGCCAAAGCGTGTCGAACAGGATCTTGCGCGCCAGCGTGGTGCGCAGTTCCAGCGTTTCTGCCACCTGGATGACGGCCATGCCGAGGCCGTTCGCGCTGGCAACCGGCTGAAGCAGCACCGCCACGCGCACATCGTCGCCCAGAAAAACGTCGTCGTAGAAATCCACCAGCGCCGAGTAGGGTGGCTTGGCCGGGATGCGTCCGCGCCAGAAGGGCAGCTGTGCAAAGCCTGAAACCATTTCGCCCTTGAGGCTGGATATCCGGTAAAAAAGGCGGCTCTGGTTGTCGGCCTCGAAGGCTTCCAGTGCCGCGTAAGGCACGGCGACGCTCAACACCGCGTGTTCGTCGTAGCCGCTCACGTCGAGTTCTTCACCAATCGATTTGGCCGAAGCCAGCAGGGTGCGGTCGTAGGCCGTGTTGACGGCGCCGAGAGCCTGCCGGTACAGACTCGCGGTGTTGATGATGATCAGGATGCCGACGGGCAGCAGGATGCCGAGCAGGAGGTAGCGCCGAAGAGAGATGGCCCCCACGCTTTTCACTGCGTGTAATGCGCTGCCCCTCGGGGGGGCTTCTTCCCCTTGGGGCGGCCCGGCGGCGAAGCTGGTCCCCACACCTGTCGCTTCGCATCCTGCGCTGCCCTCCGCGGGGGCTGGCCTGGCCTGGGGCGGCCCGGCGCTACGGCCGCTGGCATCTATGTTTGCGCTGCCTTGTTTTTCAAAGAAATTCACGAATCCACCTTCAGCAGATAGCCCAGGCCGCGCAGCGTGACGAGTGAGACGCCGGTATTGATGAGCTTTTTGCGCAGCCGGTACACCACGACTTCCACCGCTTCGTATTGCACCTCGGTTTCGCCCGGAAACACCAGCTCAAACAGCCGTTCTTTCGATACTGCCTGGCCCGGTTTGACGATGAGCGTCTGCAGCAAAGCCAGCTCGCGCGGTGTGAGCTCCAGTGCCTGACCCAGGTGGTAAATCGCACCGCTCTCTTTTTCATAGCGAAGAGCGCCCGCCATCTGCGCGCTGGAGTCGGATTCCGTGCTCGCGGAAGAACGGCGGCCGAGGGCGCGCAGCCGGGCCTCCAGCTCGTCCAGGTCAAAGGGTTTTGGCAGATAATCGTCGGCCCCGAGGTTCAGGCCCATGATGCGGTCGCCCACGGTGCCGCGAGCCGTCAAGATGAGGACCGGCGTGGCCAGCCCCTGGCGGCGCGCCTGCTCCAGCACCTGCAGGCCGTCAAGCCCTGGCAGGCTAAGGTCGAGCACCACCACATCGGGCTGACCTTCGCTCCATTGCGCCAGTGCCAGCCTGCCATCGGTGCAGCTTGACACCTCCATGCCGCGCCGGCTCAGGGTGCGTTGAAGGGCTGTCTGCATGGAGGCATCGTCTTCAATCAATAGTAGTTTCATTGCATTCCTGCTCAATCCGATCTGCCCTGGCTCCACCTTGCCGCGCGACGGCGCTGCCTGCGGCGATGCGCCTGATCTCGCATCGAATTAGAAAGGGAATCGGGCTCGAAGTCATGGGCAGGACATTAGCACTTTCCCCTAGGCTTTTGGACAGCCGTTTGACAGCAAGCAAGTGCATCATTGAGGAGCTATCACCACTACAAGGAGACACTGATGCGTCGCGATACCTTTTTGAAATCCCTGGCGGCCCTGGCAGCTGCGGGCGCCTTGCCCCTGCCGGCCCTGGCTGCGGCCAACGTGAAAATGATGATTCCGGCCAATCCTGGTGGCGGCTGGGACACCACAGGCCGTGCTCTGGGCAAGGCCTTGATGGATTCCGGCGCGGCCGCGACCGTGACCTACGACAACAAGGGTGGCGCTGCCGGTGCGCTGGGTCTGGCCCAGTTTGTCAATGGCAGCAAGGGTGACGGCAATGCGCTGATGGTGATGGGCGCCGTGATGCTGGGCGGGCTGATTACCGGCAAGCCACCGGTCAGTCTGAGTCAAGCCACGCCGATCGCGCGCTTGTCCAGCGAATACAACGTGTTTGTGCTGCCCGCCAACTCGCCTTTCAAGTCCATGAAGGAAGTGATCGAGCAGCTCAAGAAGGACCCCGGTAGCGTGAAGTGGGGCGGCGGCTCGCGCGGCTCCACCGAGCACATTGCGGCGGCCATGATTGCCCGGGAGGTCGGCGTCGATCCGGCCAAAATCAATTACGTTGCTTTCCGTGGCGGCGGAGAAGCCACTGCGGCCATTCTGGGCGGCAATGTGACCATAGGTGGCAGCGGCTACAGCGAGTTTTCCGAGTACATCGCCACCGGCAAGATGAAGCCGCTGGCGGTGACTTCCGACGCCCGCTTGCAGGGCGTGAACATTCCCACGCTCAAGGAGCAGGGCATCAACGTCGTGATCGGAAACTGGCGCGGCGTTTACGGCGCGCCCGGCATTTCGGCCGCGCAGCGCCAGGCCCTCACCGAGATGATTCTCAAGGCCGTCAAGTCCAAAAGCTGGATGGATGCGTCCGGGAAAAACAGCTGGACGCCCGCCGTGCTGACCGGCCCGGCTTTCGACAAGTTCGTCGACGACGACTTCGCCAGCCTGCGCGCCACCATGGTCAAGTCCGGCATGATTTAAAAGCTTGCCCGATAAGGCTGCCAGTGCATTTTGCGGGGCAGCTTTCGGGCCACTGAATTTCCCGCTATAGCCGCACGGTTTCGGTGGAAACAGTGCGGCTGATTTTCGCCGCCACGGCATTCACGCCCATGAAACCCAGGGTTATAAAAATGACACAACAGCCAAATTCGACGGTGCAGACGCTGATAGGCGCAGGCGTCGTCCTGACTGGCCTCGGCCTGGCCGCAGGCGCCCTCAGTATTTCGTCCAACGCCGGCTACGGCGGCGTTGGACCCAACTTCCTGCCCTGGCTGATTGCTCTGTCCTTGCTGGTGTGCGGCGGCTTTATCGTGTGGGAATCGCGCAGCGGTGGTTTTCGCTCCATGGATGAGCCCACCGGTGCATCCCGCGCTTACTGGCCCGGTTTTATCTGGGTGTCGACGGGCCTGCTCGCCAACGCCGCGCTGATCACCACCATCGGCTTCATCTTCAGTTGCACCTTGTGCTTCGTCCTGGCGGTGCAGGGTCTGCGCGGCGCCGAAGGCAAGGCTGACCGGCGCCTCATGGCCTGGCTCAAGGACCTGCTGATTGGCCTGGCCATCTCGGCACCGGTTTACTGGATGTTCACGCAATTTCTGGCTATCAATCTTCCCGGCATTACCTCTACAGGCTGGCTCTAAATGGATATTTTCAATCAACTGCTGCAGGGCTTTGCGACTGCTGCCACACCGGTCAATCTGCTGTGGTGTTTTGTGGGCTGTGCGCTGGGCACCGCTATTGGTGTGTTGCCCGGCATTGGGCCGGCTGTGGCCGTGGCTATGCTGCTGCCGATCACGGTCAAGGTCGAGGCAACGGCTTCCATGATCTTTTTTGCCGGCATTTATTACGGTGCCATGTACGGCGGTTCGACAACCTCCATTCTGCTCAATACACCGGGGGAAACGGCGAGCATGGTGACGGCCATGGAGGGCAACAAGATGGCCAAGAGCGGGCGCGCGGGCGCCGCACTGGCCACGGCCGCCGTCGGCTCATTTGTGGCGGGCACGATTGCCACGGTGCTGGTCACGCTGTTTGCGCCCGTCGTAGCCGAACTGGCAGTGAAGCTCGGCCCGCCCGAGTACTTCATGCTGATGCTGTTGGCCTTCACCACCGTGAGCGCGGTGCTGGGGAAAAGCACCGTGCGCGGCATGACGGCACTCTTTATCGGGCTGGCCGCTGGCTTGGTGGGGCTGGACCAGATTTCGGGCCAGGCGCGATATACCGGGGGCGTGCCCGAGTTGCTGGACGGCATTGAAATCGTGTTGGTGGCGGTGGGCCTGTTTGCCGTGGCCGAAGCCCTGTACGCGGTGCTCTATGAAGGCCGGGTGGTCGATGTCCAGAACAAGATGAGCAAGGTCCACATGACCGCGAGAGACTGGCGCCGCTCCTGGCCGGCATGGCTGCGCGGCACGGCCATAGGCGTGCCTTTTGGCTGCATTCCTGCGGGCGGCACCGAGATTCCGACTTTCCTGAGCTATGCCACCGAGAAGAAGCTGGCGAAAAAAGATGTCAGGGACGAGTTCGGCACGGTGGGCGCCATCGAAGGCGTGGCGGGTCCTGAGGCCTCCAATAACGCCACGGTGACGGCTGCGATGATTCCCTTGTTGACACTGGGCATTCCCACTTCGAACACCACGGCGATTTTGCTGGGCGCGTTCCAGAACTACGGTATTCAGCCGGGCCCGCAACTCTTTACCACCTCGTCGAGCCTGGTGTGGGCGCTGATTGCTTCACTCTACATCGGCAACGTGATGCTGCTGGTGCTCAACCTGCCCATGGTCGGCCTGTGGGTGAAACTGCTGAAAATTCCCAAGCCCTACCTGTACGCCGGCATCCTGATTTTTGCCACTGTGGGTGTCTACGGCATGCGGCAAAGCGCATTTGATCTGTTCCTGCTTTACGGCATTGGCGTGCTGGGCGTGGTGATGCGCCGGTTTGACTTTCCGACCGCTCCAGTCGTTGTCGGCATGATTCTGGGCCCCTTGGCGGAAGCGCAGCTGCGCAACGCCATGTCGATTGGCGAGGGGAGCGCGATGGTGTTCGTCCAGCGTCCGGTGTCACTGATCCTGATCGTGGTGGTGGTTGCCGTATTGGTGCTGCCACGCTTGGCCAGGCACTGGGCCGCGCGCCGGGCTCTGCCCTGAAGAGTGCCGTGAGCAAAGGGCAGGGGCGCAGTGGTCCGGAGGCAGATTCGTAGTAGGTTCTGCGCCCATTCAAACCCGCTCCGGGCGACTGTCCGGGAAGCTGCTTGAATCTGGACGGCAAGGCGTTCTCTGCCTCTTGATAGCGTTACCATTGGCGCGATGAAAGACGCGGACTCAACGATTCAAACAGTGCCATCCACGTCGCCACGCCGCCGCCCTCGCAGCGTGACGGTAAGCGATGTGGCGCGTCTGGCGGGCGTATCGGCAATGACGGTGTCGCGCGCTGTCAATACGCCCGAACAGGTGCCGGTGGCGACTTTGAAAAAGGTGCAGGATGCCGTCGCGAAGACCGGTTACGTGCCCAACCTGCTGGCTGGTGGGTTGCGCTCGAACAAGAGTCGCCTGGTGGCTGCGCTGGTCCCCACGCTGGCAGGCCCGGTGTTCATGGAAACCATTCAGGCCCTGACCGCCGCCCTGGCGGAAAACGGCTATCAGCTGATGCTCGGACAGAGCGGCTACGCGGGCTCGCGAGAAGATGATCTGCTGGGCGCCATCATCGGCCGCAGGCCCGACGGCATTGTTCTGACGGGCATCATGCACTCCATCGAAGGCCGGCGGCGCCTGTTGGCAGCGGGCATTCCTGTGGTCGAGACCTGGGACCTGACACCGACGCCGATTGACATGCTGGTCGGTTTTTCGCATACAGAAGTGGGCCGCAGCGTCTGCGACTATTTGCACTCCCGGGGTCGCCGCCGGCTCGCTGTCATGGGGGGGGACGACGAGCGCTCGCAGCGTCGCAATCAGGCTTTCGTTGAGGCCGCCATCCGGTTGGGGCTCGCGCCGCCGCCGGTTCACCTGGTACCGGCGCCTACCTCATTGGGAAGCGGTCGCACTGGTTTGCGCGCGCTTCTGTCCGCACAGCCGGATATTGATGCGATTTTTTGCAGCTCTGACTTGCTGGCGCTTGGCGTGCTCATCGAGGCGCAGGCGCAAGGCATTGATGTGCCGGGCAGGCTCGGTGTCATGGGCTTTGGCGACCTGTCATTGGCGCGCGACTTGAATCCGGCATTGACGACGGTTCGCATAGATGGCACACGTATCGGGCGTCAGGCCGCCCAATACATCGTGGACTGCGCTGAAGGCCGTGAGATTGAGGCGCGTGTGACGGATATCGGCTTCGCGATCATCGAGCGCGCCAGCGTCTGAACGCCGTTGATTCCTGCGTAGTTTTCCGGGCAAATTTTAATTGACAAAAAAATTGGTAACGTTAACATTCTGTGTTGTTAACGTTACCAATCTTCAGCTTGACGGGCGTTTGTCGCGCCTTTCGCCAACCCCGAGGAGATGCTTCGATGAAAAAACTGCTGTGTGCGATCACTACTGCGCTTGCCCTGGCGACGCCAGCTTTTGCCTGGCCTGACAAGGCCGTCACCATCGTGGTGCCTTTCCCCGCAGGTGGCTCCACCGACATGATTGCCCGCACCCTGGCCCTTAAGCTGGGTGAAAAATTCGGCCAAACCTTCATCGTCGATAACCGGGCCGGTGCCACCGGCACCATCGGCGCGACGCAGGTCAAGCGTGCCGCGCCCGACGGCTACACGCTTCTCGTCACATCGCTGGGGCCCCTGGTGATTGCGCCGCATCTGCTCAAAAGCATGCAGTACGACCCTTCCAAAGACTTCGATCTGATTACGGTCGCCGTGCAGGCACCCAACGTGCTGGTGGTGCCCGCGTCATCGCCCCTGAAAAGCGTCGCCGATGTGCTGGCGCAGATGAAGAGGGCACCCGGCAAGATGAGCTTTGCCTCGTCCGGCAACGGGTCTTCAGACCATTTGACGGCGGAGCTCTTCTGGCAGCAAACGCACACGACGGCTCTGCACGTTCCCTACAAGGGCGGCGCGCCGGCCATCGCCGATCTGCTGGGCGGCCAGGTCGATGCTTCGTTCCAGAACATCAACGCGGTACTCTCGCAAGTCAATGCTGGCAAGTTGCGCGCGCTGGCGGTCACGGGTGACAAGCGCTCCCCGCTGCTGCTCCAGGTTCCCACGCTGGCCGAGGCGGGCGTCAGGAATGTGGATGTGTATTCCTGGCAAGCCATGGCAGCGCCCAAAGGCCTGCCCGCCGAGGTGCGTGCGAAATTGCATTCAGCCATCGTGGCCGCCCTAAATGACCCGCAGGTCAAGCCCAAGCTGATAGACCTGGGGTTTGAAGTTGTCGCCAACACGCCCGAGCAGTTCGCCAAATTTCAGGCCGAGGAGTTTGCACGCTGGAAGCGCGTGATAGAGGCCGGCAACATCAAGGCCGACTGAAGCCACCCTGGAACAAGACCGGAAAATTATCATGACAACTCCTCTCGTCACCAGCCTTCAGGTGATTCCCGTCGCGGGTCGCGACAGCATGCTGCTGAATCTCAGCGGCGCGCACGGCCCGTTTTTCACCCGCAACATCGTCATCGTCACCGACAGTTCTGGCCACACCGGCGTGGGCGAAGTGCCGGGTGGCGAGAAGATCCGCCAGACCATCGAGGATGCGCGTTCGCTCCTCATGGGGCAACCCATCGGCAACTACCTGCGCATCCTGCAGCAGGCCCGCGAGCTGTTTGCGGACCGCGATGTCGGCGGCCGCGGCCTGCAGACTTTTGATCTGCGCATCGCCATCCATGCAGTGACGGCGCTGGAGTCAGCGCTGCTTGACCTGCTGGGCCAGCACCTGGAGGTGCCCGTGGCGGCCTTGCTGGGGGAAGGCCAGCAGCGGGACAGGGTCGAAATGCTGGGCTACCTGTTTTTCATTGGTGACAAATGCAAGACCGACCTGGCTTACGCGTCAGAACCCGACGGTATTGATGCCTGGTCAAGGCTGCGCCATGAAGTGGCCCTCACGCCGGAATCTGTGGTGCGCCTGGCCGAAGCGGCTTACGAGCGCTATGGCTTCAATGACTTCAAGCTCAAGGGTGGCGTCCTGCGCGGCGAAGACGAGATGGCTGCTGTCACTGCCATTCACGAGCGATTCCCGAAGGCGAGGGTCACGCTGGACCCGAACGGCGGCTGGCTGCTCAAGGACGCCATACGCCTGATGCGCGACGCACGGGGTGTGGTGGCCTATGCCGAAGATCCCTGCGGCGCCGAGGAGGGCTTTTCGGGCCGCGAGGTGATGGCGGAATTCCGCCGCGCCACCGGCTTGCCGACCGCCACCAATATGGTGGCTACCGACTGGCGGCAACTGACGCATGCGCTGTCTCTGCAGTCGGTCGACATTCCCCTGGCCGACCCGCATTTCTGGACCATGGCCGGCTCGGTGCGTGTGGCCCAGGTCTGCCGTGACTGGGGCCTGACCTGGGGCTCTCATTCGAACAACCATTTCGATGTGTCGCTGGCCATGTTCACGCACGTAGGCGCAGCCGCCCCCGGACGCGTGACGGCAATAGACACGCACTGGATCTGGCAGGACGGACAGCGCCTGACCAAAGAGCCGCTGCAGATCAGAGGCGGCTTCGTCGAGGTGCCGAAAAAGCCCGGCCTCGGCATCGAGCTGGACATGACGGAAATCGCCAAGGCCCATGAACTCTACAGGCAGCACGGCCTGGGGTCACGCGACGACGCCATGGCGATGCAGTACCTGATTCCTGGCTGGAAATTCGATCCAAAAGGACCTTGCCTGGTGCGTTGAAGCGCTCAACAGGCCGTCAATTCGGCCATGGTTTTATTGCGCGGCGCCCAAGCCCTTTGCCCGGTCGCGGGAATCAGCCAGCGCTTGGGGATCGGCAGCCGTTGCGGTATCCCAGCCGCCCATGTGCTGGATGCAGAGCTCGCTCAAGGCGGCCAGCCACTGCGGACTGTCGTTCAGGCATTCGATGTAGTTGAATGCCTGGCCACCCGCCTGCAAAAAGGCATGGCGCGCTTCCATGGCAATTTCTTCCAGCGTTTCCAGGCAGTCGCCGGTAAAGCCCGGGCACACCACATCCACGCTTTTCACGCCCGCTTGCGCCAATTTGATAAGCGTGGGTTCGGTGTAGGGCGCCAGCCATTGGGCTTTGCCAAAGCGTGACTGGAAGGTGACCTTGTAGCGGTCTTTGGAAAGGCCCAGCTTTTCAGCCAGCAGGCGCGCTGTCTTGTGGCATTCGCAGTGGTAGGGGTCGCCCAGTTTAAGCGTGCGTTCGGGCACGCCGTGAAAGCTCATCACCAGCAGCTCGGCTTGGCCGTTTTGCTGCCAGTGCGCGCGGATTTTTCCGGCCAGTGCGGCGACGTAACCCGTGTCATCGTGGTAGTGATTGATGAAGCGAAATTCGGGAATCCGCCGTACTTTGGCGGCCCAGCTGTACACCGCGTCAAACACGCTGGCCGTCGTGGTGCCGCTGTATTGCGGGTAGGCCGGCAGGATCAGCACGCGGGTAACACCATCGGCCTTGAGCTGGTCCAGCTGCGAGGCGATGGACGGCTTGCCGTAGCGCATGGCGTAACGTACCTCTACGGTGTGGCCGCGCACACCCAGGTAGCCGCGCAGCATGAGTGCCTGCTTTTGCGTCCAGACCTTGAGTGGTGAGCCCTCGCTCATCCAGATGCTGGCGTATTTGGCCGCTGATTTTTTGGGGCGGATGCGCAAGATGATGCCGTGCAGGATCAGCCACCAAAGCGCCCTGGGGATTTCAACGACACGTGTGTCGCTTAAAAATTCGGCCAGGTAACGGCGCAACGCGGGCGCCGTCGGTTCGTCGGGCGTGCCCAGGTTGCAGAGCAGGATGGCGGTGGTGGCGACAGCTTTCGGTGGCGCGCCATGGATGAAAGCGGGTTCTGGTGCAAAAGACATGGGTTATTCTCGCCTACCTATGCTCGACCTCTCCGCCATCAAAGCCATCACCCTGGACCTTGACGATACCTTGTGGCCCGTCTGGCCGGCCATTGAGCGGGCAGAGCAAGCGCTGGAGGACTGGCTTGGCCTGAACGCACCCATGACCGCGGCGCTTTTTTCGAATCCCTCGGCGCGCCAGGATATTCGCCAGCATGTGACACGTTCGCGACCCGAGCTGAAGCACAACCTGAGTGCCATTCGCCGCGAAGCCATCCGGCTCGCCCTCTATCGTTCCAGTGAAAACCCGCTGCTGGCCGAGCCGGCTTTCGATGTTTTTTTTGCCGAGCGTAACCGGGTCACATTGTTTGACGATGTGCTGCCTACGCTGAAGTTTTTGTCGAGCCGCTTCCCGATCGTGGCGGTGTCGAACGGCAATGCGGATATCCAGCGCATTGGCATTGCTTCGTATTTCACCGCCAGTATCAGCGCCCAGCAGTTTGGTGTGGGCAAGCCGGATCCGCGCATTTTTCACGCCGCAGCCGGCGCGGCCGAAGTTCAGCCTTGCGAGGTGCTGCATGTGGGCGACGATGCCAGGCTCGATGTGCTGGCGGCGCTTAACTGCGGCATGCAGACGGTCTGGGTCAATCGCGCCGATCATTTGTGGACGCATCCTGCCGAGCCGCATCAAACGATCACCACGCTGACCGAGTTGTGTGCGCTGTTCCCCGCCTGAGGGCGGGACGCTTTTCCCTTAAGCTGCGCATGGCCCTGAAAATCTACGGCACCGCTGCGTCGCGCGCGGTGCGTCCGTTATGGGTGGCTCACGAGCTGGGCCTGGCCTACGAACACATACCCCTGTCTTATCTGGGCGGTGCCACGCGCACGCCGGAATTTCTGGCGCTCAATCCGAACGGACGCATTCCGGTCCTTGACGACGACGGTGTGCTGGTCTGGGAGTCCATGGCTTGCGCGCTCTACCTGGCCGAGCGTTTCAAAGGCGGCGACAAGCTATCGCTGGCAGCCCAAGATAACGCCGAACTGGCAGAAATATTGCGCTGGAGTTTCTGGGCTGTCACCGAGTGCGAGAAAGATGCGCTGACTTTTTTGATGCACGGCGTGCTGATGCCGGCTGACCGCCGCAAGCCTCAACTCGCTGACGCGGCCCAGCGGCGGCTGCTGGGTCCGCTGCGCGTGCTGGAGCAGCATTTGCAGTCGCGCCCTTATCTGGCGGGGGATCGCTTTACCGTCGCCGATATCTGCGTTGCTTCGGTGATGGCGTGGGTTGAGGAGGCCAGCGAGCTGATGGCGCAGTGCCCGCGGGTTGGCGAGTGGCTGCAGGGCTGCCTTGTGCGGCCCGCCTACCTGGCGGTCAGATTAATGGCAAAAAGTGCTTGAGGCGATCATTCACGGGCACTATCAGCTATTGATGTGATAGCGGGCGGCCTCGAGTCCTGAACGCACGGCGCCTTCCAGCGTGGCGGGGTAAGGCCCGGCTATGTAGTCACCGCAAGCCAGCAGGCCGGGTGCGATATGCGCGGCTGGGCGTTGCAAGCCCGGCGAACAGGCAAAGGTTGCGCGTTTTTCCACGATGGTTTGCACCGGCTGCAAAGCGGCCAGCCCCAGTTGCCGCGCCGCCTGCGCCAGCACCTGCTGCGTGAGCGTGGCACTGTCGCCCGTGCTGGCGCTGATGACGAAGGCCAGCAGGCCGGCCGGGCCGCCGAGCTGGCCACGGTCAAAGACAAACTGCGCCGGTTCGGCAGCGCTCGATGGCAGCGCCAGCATGGGCTGGCGCAGGCGGGCCTCGGGCGCGTACACATACACGGTGCTCAAGGCTTCATGCTGCAGGCTGCGTGCCTGCGCGAGCCAGTCATGCGCCGGCACATTGCTGCCTTGCACCAGACGCGCCGCTTCATTCGGCGGGCAGGCCAGCACGACGCGGTCGAAGGCCTCAGGGCTGTCGGCGGTGACGGTCCAGCCGGAGGAGGCGGCGGGGGCGATGGCTTGCGCCCGCACGCCCAGGCGCGCTCTACTGCCGTTCGCCGCGAGCCAGGCCAGGGCAGCATCGGGCAGCAGCGTGCTCAGGTCTGTGCGAGGCAGCAGCAGGTTGGAGCCGCCGCTCTCGGCAAACAGTGCATCGCGCATCACGCGTAAAAAAACCTGTCCGCTGGCGCGCCCGGGCGGCGTGTTCAGCGCCGAGACGCACAGCGGCTCGATCAGTGAGGCCATGACCCCCGGCGTGATGCCCTTGCATAAATCGTTGACTGATTGCATGGGGCTGCATTTGAATCCGCCAAGCTGCCAGCCCCCTGCGACCTTCAGCAGCGACAGCTTGTCAGCCCATGACCAGCCGCGCACCGCCAGAATTCCGGCCAAAGCGTCCAGTGGCGCCGGCCAATTTGGCAGTTTGAGGCCGCTGCCATCGGGGAACTGCATCGTCAGCGGCAGTCGCAGAAAGGCTACGCCTTCATCAACACCGAGGTCCTTCATCAGCCGCAGCGTTTGCGCGTAAGCGCCAATCAGGATGTGCTGTCCGTTGTCAAGGAGGGCGGGCTGGCCGGCCAGCGTGGCCATGACGCGCCGGGCACGTCCGCCGGCGCTGCGGGATGTTTCATACAGCGTGACTTGATGACCCAGGCGCGTGGCCTCTACGGCGGCGGCGCAGCCCGCCCAGCCGGCGCCGACGATGGCAATTTTCATGCGATCTGCTTTAGCCAGTGAATCAAACCACGCGCCCGAAGGCCTGGGTTTTCCAGGCCAGCCAGAATTTTCGCAATGGCGTGAGGCTCACGCGCTGGTGCAGCACCTGGTAGTTGTCGGCGGCGATTTCGCGCAGCAGCGTGCGGTAAATGCTGGCCATCATGAGGCCGGGTTTCTGGGCGCGGCGGTCGGCGTCGGGCAGCAGGGCCAGTGCTTCTTCATACAAGGCCAGCGCCCGTTGGGTCTGGAACTGCATCAGTGCGGTAAAGCGATCCGAATACTGGCGCTTCAAAATCTCGTGGGCCTTCACGTCAAACTGCTGCAGCTCATTGACCGGCAGGTAAATGCGGCCGCGCATGGCGTCTTCGCCCACGTCGCGGATGATGTTGGTGAGCTGAAAGGCCAGGCCCAGCTTGTGGGCGTAGGCCGTGGTCGCGTCGTCGGTCTGGCCAAAAATGCGGGCGGCCACTTCGCCGACGATGCCTGCGACCAGGTGACAGTACTGCGTGAGGCCGGGGAAATCGAGGTAACGGTTTTGCGCCAGGTCCATCTGGCAGCCTTCGATGACCGCCTGCAGATGCCGCGCCTCAATCCCGTAAGTGGGGGCCAGCGGCATCAGCGCTTTCATCACCGGATGGCTGGGGCTGCCGGCGAAAGACTTGGCGACCTCGCCCTGCCACCAGGCCAGCTTGGTGTGCGCCACGCCGGGGTCGGTCACTTCATCGACCACATCGTCGATTTCGCGGCAGAAGGCGTAAAACGCGGTGATGGCGGCGCGCCGCTCTTTGGGTAAAAACAGGAAGGCGTAATAAAAGCTGCTGCCGGAGGCGGCGGCTTTTTGCTGGACATAATTCTCGGGCGTCATGCGGGGGATTGTCGCAGGCTGAAATGGTGGATTCGTGCGCGCAGCGCAGCGCGCAAAGTGAAAAGCGTGAGGGCGATGGAAGTGACTGCAGGAGTTCCATGCCAGCCAGGGCCGCGGAACCGGCTTAGCCGGGCCGCAGGCGCAACGGCCCCCTCGGGGGCAGCGAACCACACGAAGTGGCAAGCGTGGGGGCAATTCCCTACCAGCCGGGGCCGCGGAACCGGCTTAGCCGGGCCGCAGGCGCAACGGCCACCTCGGGGGCAGCGAACCACACGAAGTGGGAAACGTGGGGGCCACATTCACATCCAGAGCGTGCGCCAGCCCATCACCACCACATCCCAGGGGCCGAGCTTGGGCCGCTGCCCAAGCGTGTTGAATTTCAGCGCTTCGATCTTGTCCAGGATCCTCAGGCCGCCTTGCACCACCAGCCGCAACTCCCAGCCGCCGCGTCCGGAGATCTTTTTCACCAGTTGTGAACCTTTTAGCATCATGGCCCTTGCTGAACGGGTGCGGTCAGCTATCAAATCAATAGTGTGTGGATTATGCTGCAGACCCAGCAGCTGCGCTTCATCAACACCATGCAGAGCCCATATTTCAGCCGGCAGGTAAATCCTGCCGCGCGGAATGTCCACGCTCAGGTCCTGCCAGAAGTTGATGAGTTGCAAAGCCGTGCAGATGCAGTCGCTTTGCTCCAGCGACTCCGCATCATTCACGCCATACAGATGCAGCAGCAGGCGGCCCACCGGATTGGCAGAGCGGCGGCAGTAGTCCAGCAGCTCGGCCTGGCTGGCGTAGCGCTGTTTGACCACGTCCTGCTCAAAGGCGCTGAGCAGGTCGGCCAGCAGGTTCACCGGCAAGCTGTATTGCGTGATTACCGGGCCAAGATGCTCAAACACGCCTGCCCAGCGCGGCGAGGCCGGCAGGCAGCTGGCCGTTGCCAGCAGGTCGGCGCGGTAGGCCGCGAGGTCGTCCAGACGCGTTTGGGGAGCGGCTTCGCCTTCGTCGGCAATGTCATCGGCGGTGCGGGCAAACCAGTAAATCGCGGCGATGGCCGGGCGCAGGCGCGGCGGGCAGAGCACGGACGCCACCGGGAAATTTTCGTAATGGCTCACGCCTTGAGCGAGCGGGGGAGGGCCTGGATTCATGCCGTGGATTGTCGCTTGACAAGATTTTGCATTTCTCATAGATTACTAACCCTTTAGTCAGTAACTAATTTTTCGGGCTGCCTGGCCCGATGCCTTGCCTGGGTTCATCCGAACCTCTTATCGAATCAAATCTTCATGAATAAAACCGCTTTGTCCCTGGCGAGCATTGCCATTTTGCTGGCCGCCTGTTCCCGAACAGCGCCGCCCGAGGAGCCGGTTCGCGCCGTGAAGGTCATCATGGTAGGTGGCAGCGCGTTTTCTTCCAGTCACGAATATGCCGGTGAAGTCCGGGCCCGGCTTGAGTCCCGGCTGGGATTTCGGGTCGGCGGAAAGATCATCCGGCGTCAGGCTGAACTGGGCCAGCATGTCGAGGTCGGGCAGGTGTTGGCCCAACTCGATCCGCAGGATTACCAGCTGGCCGCTGATGCCGCCCGCGCGCAGGTGGCCGCAGCCACGAGCAACCACAATCTGGCAGCGGCTGATTTCAGGCGCTACAAGGAACTCAAGGACCAGAACTTCATCAGCGGCGCCGAGCTGGAGCGCCGTGACGCAACGCTCAAGGGCGCGCAGGCGCAACTGGAGCAGGCCCAGTCGCAGTTGACTGTGCAAGGCAATCAGGCCAAATACTCGGTGCTGACGGCTGATGTTTCCGGTCTTGTGACGGCCGTGGAAGCCGAGGTGGGGCAGGTCGTGGCGGCCGGTGCTCCGGTGGTGCGGATTGCGGCCGACGGTGTGCGCGATGTGGTGTTCTCGGTGCCAGAAGACAAAGTGGCTGGTCTCAGGGTCGGCACGCCTGTGAAGATTCGGGTCTGGGCGCAAAACACAGTGCTGCCCGGCAAGGTGCGCGAGGTGTCTGCTAGCAGCGACCCGGTCACCCGCACCTTTGCGGTCAAGGTGTCGATTGATGCGCCACAGCCGCCAGCGCTGGGCGCCACGGCCTCTGTTGTGCTTGACACCGTGGGCGCCGTGGGTGTGCCGGTCATCAAGCTGCCGACCTCGGCCTTGCGCCAGGAAGGCCACGCCACGGTGGTGTGGGTGCTCGATGAGGCCAGCATGACCGTAAGGTCGCAGGTGATCCAGATCGCGACTGCCGACGGCAACGAGGCTGTGGTGGCTGCCGGCCTGCAGCCAGGCATGCTGGTGGTCAGCGCCGGCGTGCATGTGTTGTCGACTGGCCAGAAAGTCAGCGTCTATAAGTCAAATAGGCCCCTAGCCCAGGAACCGGGGGCGCAGACAGCTCCTGATTCCGTAGCAGTTCCGGCAAGGGCTGCATCTCCTGCCGCTTCGGCCTCTAGCGCGAAGTGAGAGCGCAATGACGCAGACGACGAATGACAAGGCCGACGGCCCAAGCACGTCCCCTTCCGGGCGCTTCAATCTTTCCCTCTGGGCGCTGGAGCATCCGGCGCTGACCCGCTATTTGCTGCTGGTGCTGATGGTGCTGGGCTTTGCCGCCTATTTTCAGCTGGGGCAGGACGAAGACCCGCCCTTCACCTTCCGCGCCATGGTGGTGCGCACTTACTGGCCGGGCGCCACGGCGCAACAGGTCGCCGAGCAGGTCACCGACAAGCTGGAGCGCACGCTGCAGGACGTGCCCTACGCCGACCGGATCCGCAGCTATTCCAAGCCTGGCGAGTCACAGATTATTTTCCAGATCAAGGATTCATCCAAAGCGTCGGAGGTACCGAACGTCTGGTATTCGGTGCGCAAGAAAGTCGGCGACATGCGTGGCACGCTGCCAGGCGGCGTGCAGGGGCCGTTTTTCAACGATGACTTCGGTGACGTCTACGGCGTGATTTACGCGCTGGAATCGGACGGTTTCAACTATGCCGAGCTGAAGGCTTTCGCTGATGACGTGCGCCAGCAACTCCTGCGTGTGCCCGATGTCAGCAAGGTGGAATTGTTCGGCGTGCAGGACGAAAAAATCTTCATCGAAATCTCGCAAAAACGCCTGGCCCAGCTGGGGCTGGACATGACCCAGGTGCTGGCGCAGCTGGGCCAGCAAAACGCGGTTGAGTCGGCCGGGGCGGTGCAAACCCCGCTGGATGTGGTGCAGGTGCGGGTAGCCGGCCAGTTTGAGGGGGTGGAGCAGCTGCGCGCCATGCCGATTCGCGGTAGCTCGGCCAAGCAGTTGCGGCTGGGCGATATTGCGGAGATCAAGCGCGGCTATGTCGATCCGCCGGCCGTCAAGGTGCATCACCAGGGCAAGGAGGTGATTGCGCTGGGCGTGTCCATGACCAAGGGCGGCGACATCATCGCGCTGGGCAGGTCGCTGGGCAAACTGTCGGATGGCTTGGCCAAAACCTTGCCGGCGGGCATCAAGCTGGTCCCCATGCAGGACCAGCCCAAAGCGGTGGCGAGGTCGGTGAACGAATTTGTCGGGGTCTTGATTGAGGCTGTGCTGATTGTGCTGGCAGTGAGTTTCATCAGCCTGGGACTGCACAAGCGCCCTCCTGAGGGGCCCGGGCCGTGGCCGCTGTGGAAGCGCTACACCCTCGACATGCGGCCGGGTCTGGTTGTGGGCATCACCATTCCGCTGGTGCTGAGCCTGACCTTTCTGGGGATGTGGTACCTGGACATCGGTCTGCACAAGATATCGCTGGGCTCGCTCATCATTGCGCTGGGGCTGCTGGTCGATGACGCCATCATTGCCGTCGAGATGATGGTGCGCAAGATGGAAGAAGGCTATGACAAGGTGCGCGCCGCCACCTTCGCCTATGAAATCACCGCCATGCCTATGCTGACCGGTACCTTGATTACCGCTGCCGGATTTTTGCCGATTGGCCTGGCCAAGTCGGTGACCGGCGAATACACCTATGCGATTTTTGCGGTGACGGTGATTGCGCTGGTGCTCAGCTGGATTGTGTCGGTTTATTTTGTGCCCTATCTGGGCACGCTGTTGCTCAAGGTTCCGCCGCATGTTCAGCACGCCGCGCCCGGCCACGAAGGCCTGCACGAGATGTTTGACAGTCCATTTTACAACCGCTTTCGCCGCACGGTGAACTGGTGCGTGGAACACCGCTGGCTCACGATTGGTGCCACGGTGCTGCTTTTTGCATTGGGCATTGCCGGCATGGGCCGGGTGCAGCAGCAGTTTTTTCCGGATTCCAGTCGCCCCGAAATCATTGTGGATATATGGTTTCCCGAAGGCACCTCGTTTGCCGCCAATGAAATGACGGCCAAACGCGTCGAGCAGCGCCTGATGCAGGAGGAGGGGGTCACGACGGTCAGCACCTGGCTGGGCTCGGGGGTGCCGCGGTTTTATCTGCCGCTGGACCAGGTGTTCCCGCAGACCAATGTGTCGCAGATGATTGTGTTGCCCACGGATGTGAAGGTCCGCGAATCCCTGCGCATCAAGCTGCCCGCTCTGCTGGCGACCGAGTTTCCCGAGGTGCGCGGCCGCGTCAAGCTCTTGCCCAACGGACCGCCGGTGCCTTATCCGGTGCAGTTCCGCGTGGTGGGCCCAGACCCGCTGGTGCTGCGGGAGCGCGCCGATGAAGTCAAGGCGGTGATGCGGGCTAATGCCAACATGCGGGGCGTCAATGACAACTGGAACGAGTCGGTCAAGGTGTTGCGTCTGGAAGTCGATCAGTCCAAGGCGCGCGCGCTGGGTGTGAGCAGCCAGTCGATCGCTCAGGCGGCCCGAACGCTCCTGGTGGGAACCCCCGTCGGCCAGTTCCGGGAAGGCGACAAGTTAATTGATATCGTGCTGCGCCAGCCGCTTGACGAGCGCAACGCGATTACCGATATCGGCAATGCCTATTTGCCAACCGCATCGGGTCAATCCATTCCGCTGACGCAGATGGCCAAACCCGTGTTTGCCTGGGAGCCGGGCGTGATGTGGCGCGAAAACCGTGACTATGCCATTACCCTTCAAGGCGACATCGCCGAAGGGCTTCAGGGTGCGACCGTCACGCGGCAACTGCAGCCGCAGCTCGATGCGCTGGAGGCCAAATGGCACAGCAGCGGCATGATGGCCTACCGCATCCAGGTGGCCGGCGCGGTGGCGGAAAGCAGCAAGGGTTCGGCCTCCATCGCGGCCGGGATTCCCATCATGCTGTTTCTGACCTTCACCCTGCTGATGCTGCAACTGCACAGTTTCAGCCGCGCCATGCTGGTGTTTTTGACCGGGCCGCTGGGCATTGCCGGCGTGGCCGGGGCCTTGATTTTGCTGGGTCGGCCGTTTGGCTTTGTGGCCTTGTTGGGCGTGATTGCACTCATGGGCATGATCCAGCGCAATTCCGTCATCCTGATTGACCAGATCGAGCAGGACCGCGCCCGAGGCGTGCCAGCCTGGGACGCGATTGTCGAATCCGCCGTGCGCCGGCTGAGGCCCATCGTGCTGACGGCAGCGGCAGCCGTGCTGGCGATGATTCCCTTGTCGCGCAGCGTGTTCTGGGGACCGATGGCTGTGGCCATCATGGGGGGCCTGATCGTCGCCACGGCGCTCACCTTGCTGGCGCTGCCGGCCATGTATGCAGCCTGGTTTCGGGTGAAACGGGAAGAGGGTGGAGCACCTACTTCGGCATGAATCCGCGCCGCAACAAGGCGGGACGGGAAAAGCGGCCACGGATACAGGCTAAAATAAAAAGTTGACCGATTTCAAGCGGGAATTTGGAAGATATCCGGATTCCCGTTGTTTTTTCAGGCGCGCGGGTGGCGAAATTGGTAGACGCACCAGGTTTAGGTCCTGACGCCAGCAATGGTGTGGGGGTTCGAGTCCCCCGCGCACCACCCCTGAGGCTTTGCAGAGGCAGTTGTGCCCCCAAGTCATCAGGTGTTGCTGCTTGACTGCAGCATGTCAGGTGAAAGCCCTGTTTTGAATATTTTTGATTTTAGGAAACCATCATGGCCGTGACTGTTGAAACTCTTGAAAAGCTTGAGCGCAAAATGACGCTGACGCTGCCCGTCAACACCATTCAGTCGGAAGTTGATTCCCGCCTGAAGAAGTTGGCCCGCACGGTGAAGATGGACGGTTTCCGTCCTGGCAAGGTGCCCATGAGCGTGGTGGCCCAGCGTTATGGCTACTCGGTGCATTACGAAGTCATGAATGACAAGGTTGGCGAGGCCTTTGCTACGGCGGCCAACGAAGCCAAACTGCGCGTTGCCGGCCAGCCCCGCATCAGCGAAAAAGAAGGCGCGCCTGAAGGTGAGATGGCTTTTGATGCAGTTTTCGAGGTGTACCCTGAAGTCAAGATCGCCGATCTGACGGCTGCTGAAGTTGAAAAGGTCAGCGCTGAAGTCAGCGATGCCGCCATCGACAAGACGCTTGACATCCTGCGCAAGCAGCGCCGCACCTTCGCCCAGCGCGCAGCCGATGCGCCCGCACAGGACGGCGACCGCGTCACCATCGATTTCGAAGGCAAGATTGACGGCGAAACCTTCGCCGGCGGTAAAGCCGAGGCGTTCCAGTTTCTGGTGGGTGAAGGCCAGATGCTCAAGGAGTTTGAAGATGCCGTGCGCGGCATGAAAAGTGGTGAAAGCAAGACTTTCCCGCTGAGCTTCCCTGCCGACTACCATGGCAAAGACGTTGCCGGCAAACAAGCCGACTTTCTGGTGACCGTCAAGAAAATCGAGGCAGCACACCTGCCCGAAGTCAATGAGGCGCTGGCCAAATCGCTGGGTATTGCCGAGGCAACCGTTGAAGGCCTGCGTTCCGACATCAAGAAGAACCTCGAGCGCGAAGTCAAATTCCGCCTGCTGGCCCGCAACAAGAACGCCGTGATGGATGCGCTGGTTGCCAACGCCGAACTCGACTTGCCCAATGCAAGCGTGCAGGCCGAACTCGAGCGCCTGGTTGAAGGCGCCCGGGCCGACCTGAAACAGCGCGGCATCAAGGACGCCGACAAGGCGCCGATTCCTGACGATATTTTCCGCCCACAGGCTGAAAAACGTGTTCGTCTGGGTCTGGTCGTGGCCGAACTGGTGCGCGCCAACGAGCTGCAAGCCAAACCCGAGCAACTGAAGGCCCATATTGAAGAGTTGGCCGCCAGCTACGAAAAACCACAAGACGTGGTGCGCTGGTACCTGAGCGACAACCGCCGCATGGCCGAAGTGGAAGCCGTTGTCATCGAGAACAACGTGACTGATTTTGTCTTGGGCAAAGCCAAGGTGAACGAGAAAGCCATCTCATTTGACGACCTGATGGGTCAGAACTGAGAAGCTAGCTTTTCCTGAGCTTGGGGCTTGTGCTTTGCAGTACAGGCCCCAATTCATTTTGGGTACAGTACATACATCTCTGGAGAAAACTTGATGGTCCGAAACAGTATTTATGGCGGCTACGGCAGCCCGCAAGCCGCCAGCCAGGAAATTCAAGGCCTGGGCATGGTGCCCATGGTGATTGAGCAATCCGGCAGGGGTGAGCGCTCGTACGACATTTATTCCCGCTTGCTGAAAGAGCGCGTCATTTTCCTGGTCGGCCCGGTCAATGATCAGACCGCCAATCTGGTGGTGGCGCAGCTGCTGTTCCTGGAAAGCGAAAATCCTGACAAGGATATTTCCTTCTACATCAACTCGCCGGGCGGCTCCGTGACGGCTGGCATGGCCATTTACGACACCATGCAGTTCATCAAGCCGGATGTCTCCACGCTTTGCGTGGGTATGGCAGCCAGCATGGGCGCATTTTTGCTGTCGGCAGGCGCCAAAGGCAAGCGGTTTACCTTGCCCAATTCGCGCGTGATGATTCACCAGCCTTCAGGCGGCGCGCAAGGTCAGGCCACTGACATTGAAATTCACGCCCGTGATATTCTGAAGACTCGTGACCAGCTCAACCGCATCATGGCGGCCAACACCGGGCAGACGATCGAGAAAATCGAACGGGACACCGAGCGCGACTATTTCATGTTCGCCGATGAGGCAAAAGACTACGGTGTGGTGGATCAGGTCATCTCCAAGCGCCCCTGATTGACGGCCCATGGGGCTTCAAGTTGCAATACAACAGCGGCGTTTTCTGTAACGGAAACGCCGTTTTTTATTGGTTATCATTAGCTAACAGTTTTTCCAAGTCACGTTAAAGGCATCCCCAACAATGGCCGAGAAAAAAGGCTCCTCCAGCGAAAAGACCCTGTACTGCTCGTTCTGCGGTAAAAGCCAGCACGAAGTCAAAAAACTGATTGCTGGCCCGTCTGTCTTTGTCTGTGATGAATGCATAGATCTTTGCAACGAGATCATTCGCGACGAGCTTCCTGCTGGCCTGGATGCCCGTGAGACGCGCAGTGATCTGCCTACACCGGCAGAGATCAAGGCAACACTTGACGGCTATGTGATTGGCCAGGAACCGGCCAAGCGCACGCTGGCCGTGGCTGTCTATAACCACTACAAACGCCTGCGTCACAAGGAAACCGCCAAAAAAGACGATGTGGAGCTGACCAAGAGCAATATTTTGCTGATTGGCCCCACCGGTTCAGGTAAAACCTTATTGGCTCAAACGCTGGCCCGCACGCTCAATGTGCCTTTCGTCATGGCCGATGCCACCACTTTGACCGAAGCCGGTTATGTGGGTGAAGACGTTGAAAACATCATTCAGAAGTTGCTGCAAAGCTGCAACTACGAAGTCGAGCGCGCACAGCAGGGGATTGTGTATATCGACGAGATCGACAAGATTTCCCGTAAGTCCGACAACCCTTCCATCACTCGGGACGTGTCGGGCGAAGGCGTACAACAGGCGCTGCTCAAGCTGATGGAGGGCACGATGGCCTCAGTGCCGCCACAGGGCGGTCGCAAGCACCCGAACCAGGATTTCCTGCAGGTCGACACCACCAATATCCTGTTTATCTGTGGCGGAGCTTTTTCCGGGCTGGAGAAGGTCATCGAGAACCGCACTGAAGCTTCGGGAATCGGTTTTGGCGCGGCCGTCAAGAGCAAAAAGGCGCGCAGCCTGACGGAGGCGTTCAAGGATGTCGAACCTGAAGATCTGATCAAGTTTGGTCTCATCCCTGAACTGGTGGGGCGCATGCCGGTGATCGCCACCCTGGCCGAGCTCAGCGAGGATGCACTGGTGCAGATCCTGACCGAACCCAAGAACGCTGTGGTGAAGCAGTTCAGCAAACTGCTTGCCATGGAGGGTGTAGATCTGGAAATTCGGCCTTCCGCATTGAAGGCTATCGCCCGCAAAGCGCTGGCTCGTAAAACCGGTGCCCGAGGCCTCCGCTCCATTCTGGAGCAGTCATTGATTGACACCATGTTTGATTTGCCCACCACTAGCAATGTTGACAAGGTGGTGGTGGACGAATCCACGATTGAAGAAAATAAACCACCGCTGCTGGTGTATCGCGAGACCGCCAAGAAGGCTTGAACACCAGATGGAGTAGGGGGTGCTTGAAAAAGCGCCCCCTGTACCTCATGTCTGAGTTGCTTCTGCTTCGCCTGACCCTGAAACGGGTTTTTGCGTTTTGCCTTAATTTTAAGGTTTAAGGTTTATATGTCCGGACAAACTTCTCTTCCTTCCACTCCTGTTGATTTGCCGCTCCTGCCTTTGCGGGATGTAGTCGTGTTTCCGCATATGGTGATTCCGCTGTTTGTGGGGCGCCCCAAGAGCATCAAGGCGCTGGAATCAGCCATGGAGGCTGAACGTCGCATCATGTTGGTGGCGCAGAAAGCCGCTGCCAAGGACGAGCCTTCCGTTGAAGACATGTTCGAGGTGGGTTGTGTCGCCACCATCCTGCAACTCCTGAAACTGCCCGACGGCACAGTCAAGGTATTGGTTGAAGGGCAGCAGCGCGCCAGGATCAACAAAATAGAAGAAGGCGAACTGCACTTCACTGCCAATGTCACGCCGGTTGAACCTGTAGCGGCTATCGCCGGGGACAAGGGCAGCGAAGTTGAAGCCTTGCGCCGCGCCGTGATGCAGCAGTTTGACCACTACGTCAAGCTCAACAAAAAAATACCGCCGGAAATTCTGACGTCGATATCGAGCATTGACGATGCGGGTCGGCTCGCTGACACAATAGCGGCGCACTTGCCGCTCAAGCTCGATGCCAAGCAGGTCATTCTCGATCTTGAGGATGTCAGAGGCCGGCTCGAAAATCTATATGAGCAGCTTGAGCGCGAGGTCGACATCCTCAATGTTGACAAGAAGATCCGTGGCCGCGTCAAACGCCAGATGGAAAAAAATCAACGCGACTTCTATCTGAATGAGCAGGTAAAAGCCATCCAGAAGGAACTTGGCGAAGGTGAAGAAGGCGCGGATATTGATGAGATCGAGAAGAAGATCAAGTCTGCCAAGATGCCGCAGGAAGCCCGCAAAAAGGCCGAGAGCGAACTCAAAAAACTCAAACTGATGTCGCCAATGTCTGCCGAGGCAACGGTGGTGCGCAGTTATATCGATGTTCTGCTCGGCTTGCCCTGGAGCAAGAAAACCAAGATCAAGCACGATCTGGTTTTTGCTGAAAACGTCCTTAATGAAGACCACTATGGTCTTGAAAAAGTCAAGGACCGCATTGTGGAGTACCTCGCGGTGCAACAACGCGTTGACAAACTCAAGGCCCCCATTCTTTGTCTGGTCGGGCCTCCAGGGGTGGGTAAAACTTCTCTGGGGCAGTCAATTGCCAAAGCGACCGGGCGCAAATACGTGCGCATGGCGTTGGGCGGCATGCGGGATGAGGCGGAAATCCGGGGTCACCGCCGGACCTACATCGGCGCCTTGCCCGGCAAGGTGCTGCAAAACCTGAGCAAGGCAGGCACGCGCAACCCATTGTTTCTGCTGGATGAAATTGACAAGCTCGGCACAGATTTCCGCGGTGATCCTTCCAGTGCCTTGCTGGAGGTGCTTGACCCGGAGCAGAACCACACCTTTGGTGATCACTATGTCGAGGTTGATTTCGACTTGAGCGATGTCATGTTTGTGGCGACGTCAAATTCGATGAACATTCCTCCGGCCCTGCTTGATCGTATGGAAGTCATCCGGCTTTCAGGCTATACCGAAGACGAAAAGACCAGCATCGCGATGCGCTACCTTCTGCCCAAGCAGGTCAAGAACAACGGCGTGAGGGACGATGAACTCGAGGTGCAGGAGCAGGCCGTGCGCGACATCGTGCGCTACTACACCCGCGAAGCTGGCGTGCGTTCGCTTGAGCGAGAACTCTCCAAGATTTGTCGTAAAGTCGTCAAGGGTATTCAGCTCAAGAAGATGACGCCCAAAGTGGTGGTAACACCGGACAACCTCAATGATTTCCTGGGCGTTCGAAAATTCGATTATGGCCGTGCGGAGCAGAAAAATCAGGTGGGGCAGGTGGTCGGCCTGGCATGGACTGAAGTTGGCGGTGACTTGCTGACGATTGAAGCAGCGGTCATGCCAGGCAAGGGTGTGATCACCCGGACCGGCTCACTTGGCGATGTCATGAAGGAGTCGGTTGAGGCCGCCCGTACGGTGGTTCGCAGTCGCGCAAAAATCCTGGGCATCAAGGATGAGATGTTTGAAAAGCGTGATGTCCATATTCACGTGCCGGACGGGGCAACACCCAAAGATGGTCCGAGCGCTGGGGCCGCCATGACGACGGCATTTGTCTCTGTATTGACTGGCATTCCTGTTCGCGGTGATGTTGCCATGACCGGAGAAATTACGCTAAGAGGCGAGGTGACCGCCATTGGTGGATTGAAGGAGAAATTGCTTGCGGCTTTGCGGGGCGGCATCAAGACAGTGCTGATTCCCGAGGAGAACGCTAAAGACCTGCAGGAGATTCCCGATAATGTGAAGGCGGGTCTTGAGATTATTCCGGTGAAGTGGATAGATCAGGTGCTTCAGGTGGCCTTGGAGCGGCAACCTATACCGTTGACTGATGAAGAAGTTGCCTTGATTGCCGCTGCCAGTGCTGCGGCCCCCATACAAACTTCTGATACGGTCAAGCATTGAGTAAACTTTTTGGAGGTTCTCAGGAATCTCCAAAAATCACGCTATAATTTATCTCTAAACTCGCGGGAGTAGCTCAGTTGGTAGAGCGCAACCTTGCCAAGGTTGAGGTCGAGAGTTCGAGACTCTTCTCCCGCTCCAATTCAAAGGGCAGCACTTCAAAATGCTGCCCTTTTTTATTAGAGTAGTTGCTGATGTCTATATGCATCACCAAAACAGACAGAACACGGCGCGGTAACAAAGCGGTTATGTACCGGATTGCAAATCCGGCTAGCCCGGTTCGACTCCGGGCCGCGCCTCCAGCAAGTTATTGTCACCATTCGCTTCAAGGTGGAGATGTTTTTCAATACGGTTTGGCCTGAGTGGTGAAAGAGGCAGGCATGGCGGATCTGAACTCTTTTGCGTCGTCGACGGCGAGCATAGCGAATAGTGAATGCTTCGGCTAAATATGAGAAATAGTACGTTATAATTTGATCTGTAAATCGCGGGAGTAGCTCAGTTGGTAGAGCGCAACCTTGCCAAGGTTGAGGTCGAGAGTTCGAGACTCTTCTCCCGCTCCAATTCAAAGGGCAGCACTTCAAAATGCTGCCCTTTTTTATTAGAGTAGTTGGTGATGTCTATATGCATCACCGAAGCAGACAGAACATGGCGCGGTAACAAAGCGGTTATGTACCGGATTGCAAATCCGGCTAGCCCGGTTCGACTCCGGGCCGCGCCTCCAATAAATTATTGTCACCACCCCCTGCGATGGGGGCGTATTGACAATACGTCTTGGCCTGAGTGGTGAAATAGGTAGACACAGCGGACTTAAAATCCGCCGCTTCGCGAATAGCGGGCATACCGGTTCGATTCCGGTCTCAGGCACCACCGGATCATCCAGCGCAGCGTGCTAGCTGCTATAACACGCACAATTCTGGGGCATCATCCGGGCAAATAGGCAGCGGTTGCACAAAGTCTGCGAACTTATGCCCCCGAAATCCCCAAACGATCCCCTCGAATTTATGGCCACGCCTAAAAAGACGGCGCAAGGTACCAAGCGTGTTCAGCTTGAGGCCAAAAGCCGGTGTGACAGCGAGACACTCCCGACAAGGCGTGAGGCCTAAGCATGGGCTGACAAGCGAAGTGTGGAGTTGCGAGCGGTAAAGGCTGGAGACCATGGCCCTGGCAAGACGCACCAAGGAGGCACTTCGCCGGTTTTCCGGAGAAGAATCACCTCGGCGACGGGGCGAATACTGGGAGATGTGCGGCGCAATGCTTACGAGAAGCCAGATCATGCACTTCCCATCAGCAAGCCCATTTCCCAATTCTCGGATGACGACATTAAGGGGGGCGCAATCGTCGCCTGAAAACCTGCTCGCGTGGTACCGCCCTGGGCGATATGACGCTGATTTCCTCCGTGCTGGAGACCGCCCGCATCGAATGGAGGTGGGTTGCAGTCAATCCATGACGTCAAGAAGCCGTCCAGGCCGGCCCACCAAAAGCGTGTGATTTAGCCGGGGGAAATTCGGGGGTATTGCGAGCGCATGGCTATACCATAGGCTCGGCGCGGACGGTATCGCAGGACGCTTTCACTCGACCTCCAGCGGACGAGGTCTAAAGCAAACCAAACTCCAGAACGTTGCACAGCCCGTTTTATCCCGTTCGCACATTGTGGTTGTGGGCAAGTAATGTTGTTGCCCCGCGTTTCTTGACGCATAATGTAAATGTGTGAGTAGTAAAACACTTGCACACGTTAGGTGATCGGTCAGTTTCGCGCGCTACGGCGGTACTTTTTGGATTTGTTGTGCTTTCGGGACCCCATCGCTTTTGTTTTATGTATTTTTGAGGAGTCCCCATGGGCAATAAACTTTACGTCGGCAACCTGCCTTACACGGTGCGTGACGAAGATCTGCAACAATCTTTTGGCCAATTTGGCGCTGTTACCAGCGCAAAAGTCATGATGGAACGCGACACCGGTCGCTCCAAAGGCTTTGGATTCGTCGAAATGGGCAGCGATGCCGAAGCGCAAGCCGCAATTGCCGGCATGAACGGTCAGTCTCTTGGTGGCCGTAGCATCACCGTGAACGAAGCCCGTCCCATGGAAGCACGTCCTCCCCGTACCGGCGGCTTCGGCGGTGGCGATCGTTCTGGCGGTGGCGGCTACGGCGGCGGTGGCGATCGTTCTGGCGGTGGCGGCTACGGCGGTGGCGGCGGTCGCGGCGGCTACTAAGCCCTGCAAACCCAGTCAACGGTAGAAATATCGTTGCAAACCAGCTGTCTCAGCCTTGCGCTGAGCAAAGCATAAGAGGCTTCGGAACTTCGGTTTTGAAGCCTTTTTTCTTTGGAGGTACTAAATTGGGGTATCGAAATTGGTCTGCGGGAGGCATAACGCACGCGAGGGTGTGCAGGTCGTGCACCAAGAGGCTCGAGTATTCGCCGTTCCCTTACTGGGCCTCGATAATTGAGAGCTTCCAGAAAGCCTAGCTGATCGAATCAGGAAAATCGTCTGTGCTTGCGAGACGCACCCGGGCGGCTTGTAAGTTCGGCTGATCGAACCATGGAAACCGGCTGTTCCTTTTAAGTAACGCTAACCCACATATTGATTCATGCGTGTGCGTGCGAGGGCGCATCATGGCACAATTAATCGTTACGCATCAACCCCCCCACATAGGCGGGACACTTTGAAAAATAACAGTACTTTTGACAGTACTTTTCAAACCTTCTCTCAAATAATCCAGTATTCATGCGGGTTGCCGCCTGATTTTTGGTTCCGGTCTCGACGGCGCCGCTCTTGAAAACTGGGTAAGATAAATTTCATGTCCCCTTACAACACTCCCTTTGAAATTCACGTCCACGGTGAAGTGCTTTTGCGCGCGGATGTCAGCTTTGATCAATTGCAGGAGGCTCTTAAGCCATTGTGGAAGTACGCAGGTTCAAAATCTCTGGCTGCAGGCGCTGCAAGTGTTTATGAAGAGGAGCCAGGCCTCAAGTTTGATGTTCACAAGCATTTGCTTCAGATGTGCTGGACGGTGCGGGGTGATGAGGATTTTCGTCAGGCACTCGATGAAATGTGCATGGGGCTGAATGACCTGGCAGAAACGGGCGCACCTATTGAGGTGACTTTTTACGATTCGGATTTTGATGATGAGGACGATGGGACCGATGATGAGGCCCGTGATGACTTTGCTATTTACTTCGTAGGCCCTACGCCTGCGGCCATCATGCAGGTCCAGCGTGATTTGCTGGTGCAGGACATGATTGGCCTGATGGAGCGGCATTTTGATGGTGCAGAGCTCGGTGAAGTCGTGGCGGCAGTTGACAAGTTGTTTGAACGCCGCTTTGATGCCTTGGTCAATTCGATGCAGCTTGGCCGGCCGCCGCGTGGACCCGGTGGGTCGCAGGGCGGCTCAGGGCACGGCGGCGGTGGCCGCAAGCCACGGCATCTGCACTAGGGGCTGGCTGGCGTTAAGCCGCGTCTTGCGTGTGTGGCAATCCCAAGCCGCGAAGGTAGGCGTCCATCGCATTTCGACCTGTGTCTACAAGGTCGAAAGCCTCTGGTTCCAGCAGCCAGTTTTGTATCAGGCCATCGATAAGTGCGTGCAACCCCCTTGCCGCCATAGATACGGGCATCGGGAACTTGATGTTTGTTTGTCGGCTGGCGGCGGCCATGTTTTCTTCTGTGCGGCTATAAAAGCCATTGCGCGCCGCGATATGCCGCAGGCGAATGGTCTTGTGTTCCTCGACGTACTCCACTTTTTGCGTTGCGACCTCCAGGACGCGGCGGGTCTGTGCGTCGGTCACGATTTGCCGGAGAGCATTAAGGATGGCGCTTCGTGTTCGCTGAAGTGCGTTGGCATTGGAGTCGATGCTTCCTTCTGGATGAACATCTTCCGGGTGAAAATACGCTTCCAGTGGCAGTGTCACCCGTTCCATCATTGCATTGAACAGATCAGCCTTGTCCTTGAAGTGCCAGTACA
Source organism: uncultured beta proteobacterium (assembly GCA_963793855.1). Taxonomy (GTDB): domain Bacteria; phylum Pseudomonadota; class Gammaproteobacteria; order Burkholderiales; family Burkholderiaceae_C; genus Polaromonas. The sequence continues at coordinate 586,870 of CAWCBL010000001.1, read as the reverse complement.
CAGCCCCGCGCGTAGTCCCGGCACGCGTGGCAATGTCCTGCAGGCTGGTACCCGAGACCCCTTGCGCCTGAAACAGACATTCTGCAGCATCGAGTAATTTACTGCGAGTTTCCTGTGCTTCTTCTTTTGTACGACGGGCCATTTGGGTCTCCTGTAAACGATTTCAGCATGACTCTTTTATACATTCGCAAATGTATGTAAACTGTAGCACTCATAGAAACCCTTATCCTCTGAACTTTCGCTTTTGGCAAATGTGCTTGCACCATTGCCAATACCGTACTATTTTCTTGCGCCTTTTCCCCAAAAAAACGAGGAACAGACATGTTGACGTCTAGCATTGCCCATTTATTCTCACCGACCCAGTTTTCCCGCATTCCGCCTCTTGTGGGGGCCGCCGTGCTTTCCATGTCGTTGGCCGGATGCGGCAAGGCTGGGGCGCCAGCTTCCGGTGGCGGAGCAGCGTCGCCGCCCGTGCAGGTGGGTGTGGTCACTGTCACGCAAGGCGATGTGGGACTGGTCACCGAGTTACCCGGCCGCCTGGAAGCTTCGCGCGTTGCGCAAGTCAGGGCGCGAGCCGCGGGTATTTTGCAAAAGCGCCTGTTTCGTGAAGGCAGCGATGTGAAAGCCGGACAGCCACTGTTTACGATTGACTCTGCGCCTTACGCCGCTGCCGCGGCCAGTGCCAAAGCCGGTCAGGCGCGCGCCGAAGCCAATCTGGCGCAGGCCACCGCGCTGGCCGAGCGCTATAAGCCGCTGGTTGAAGCCAATGCCATCAGCAAGCAGGAATACGCCAACGCCGTGGCCGCCCAGAAACAGGCCGAAGCCGATGTTGCGGTGGGCAGGGCCAATGTGCAAACGGCCAACATTACGCTTGGTTATGCCGCCGTTACGGCACCGATTTCCGGTCGCATAGGCCGTTCCCTTGTCACGGAAGGCGCACTGGTGGGGCAGGGCGACGCGACGCAGTTGGCGGTCATTCAGCAGATCAACCCCATGTATGTGAACTTCACGCAGTCCGCCTCGGAAGTGATGAAACTTCGCGCTGCAATGGAGAGTGGCCAGTTCAAGCGTGCCAGCGGTGCTGAAGCGGCCAGCGTGCGCATCGTGCTCGAAGACGGCACGGAATACGCGCAATCCGGCCGCTTGCTGTTTTCAGACCTAACCGTTGATTCCACTACGGGCCAGGTGACCTTGCGGGCCGAAGTGCCCAATCCCGAAGGCCGCTTGCTGCCCGGTTTGTACGTGCGCGTGCGCCTGGAGCAGGCCCAAGCTACCAATGCGATTACCTTGCCGCAGCAGGCCGTCACGCGTACGGCGCAGGGCGACACGGTCATGGTAGTGGGCAGCGATGGTAAGGTCGCGCCCCGCCCGGTGAAAATTGGGTCGTCCAAAGGCACGCAGTGGGTGGTGCTGGACGGCCTGAAATCCGGCGAGCAGGTGATGGTCGATGGCTTCCAGAAGCTCCAGATGCTCCCACCCGGCACACCCGTCAAGGCCGTTCCTTGGCAGCCGCAAGGTCTTCAACCCGCTGGAGGGGCTTCAGCCCCGGCTGCCGGCGCCTCCGCCCCGGTTGCAGCATCCGTTGCGCCCGCTGCTTCTGCTGCAGCGAAGTAAGGAGCGCACTTCATGGCCAAGTTTTTTATTGATCGCCCGATTTTTGCGTGGGTGATTGCCCTGTTCATTCTGGTTCTGGGGAGTGTGGCGGTTACCCAGCTGCCTATTGCCCAGTATCCGCGCGTGGCGCCGCCGTCGATTGTGGTGACAGCAAGCTATCCCGGTGCATCGGCCAAAACGCTTGAAGACAGTGTGCTCAGCGTGATTGAGCGCGAGATGAATGGCTCTCCGGGACTGATCTACATGGAGTCGGTGGCTCAGGCCAACGGCAGCGGCAACATCACCCTGAGTTTTGAGCCAGGAACTAATCCCGAGCTGGCCCAGGTTGATGTGCAGAACCGGCTGTCGCGTGCCTCACCCCGCCTGCCGCAGGCGGTCACCCAGCAGGGTGTGCGGGTTGATAAGGCGAACACGAACTTCCTGCTGTTCGCCATGCTGTCGTCCGACGATCCGGCGATTGACCCGATCGCGCTGGGTGACTATGCGTCGCGCAACGTGGTGCCTGAACTTCAGCGCCTGCCAGGTATTGGTCAGGCCCAGTTGTTTGGCACCGAGCGTGCCATGCGGGTCTGGATTGATCCGGCCAAGCTGACCGGCTTCTCGCTGTCAGCCTCCGATGTGACGAACGCCATCAGGGCCCAGAATGCCCAGATTTCGTCAGGCACGATTGGTGACCTGCCCAATGTGGCAGGGCAGGGAATTGCTGCCACGGTGGTCGTCAACGGCCAGCTTTCCAGCGTGGAGCAGTTCGGCAGCATCGTGTTGCGTGCCAACACCGACGGGTCGACCGTGCGCCTCAAAGACGTGGCGCGGATTGAGTTGGGCGCGCAGGCTTATGCGACCTCGGCGCGTCTGAATGGCAAGCCGGCAACCGGCATCGGTCTGCAACTCACCCCCACGGGCAATTCCCTGGCCGCAGCCAAAGCCGTGCGCGCCAAGATGGAGGAACTCAAGCCTTTCTTTCCCAAGGGCGTGAGCTATTCCATTCCGTATGACAGTTCACGTTTTGTCAGCATTTCCATCAAACAGGTGGCTGAAACGCTCGTTGAGGCGATTGTGCTGGTGTTCCTGGTGATGTTCCTGTTCCTGCAGAATTGGCGTTACACCGTTATCCCGACCATCGTGGTGCCGGTTGCCTTGCTGGGAACGTTTGCCACGTTGCTGGCGCTGGGTTTTTCCATCAACGTGCTGACCATGTTCGGCATGGTGCTGGTCATCGGCATCGTGGTCGATGATGCGATTGTGGTGGTCGAAAACGTCGAACGCATCATGAGCGAAGAAGGCCTGCCGCCGCTGGAAGCGACACGCAAGGCCATGGGGCAGATCTCGGGCGCCATCATCGGCGTGACCGTGGTGCTGATTTCAGTCTTTGTGCCGCTGGCCTTCTTTGCCGGCTCGGTGGGCAATATTTACCGCCAGTTCTCCGCCGTCATGGTGGCGTCGATTGGTTTTTCCGCTTTCCTGGCGCTGTCCCTCACGCCGGCGCTGTGTGCCACGTTGCTCAAGCCGGTGGAAGCCGGCCATCATCATGAGAAGACCGGCTTTTTTGGCTGGTTCAACCGGGGGTTTTCGCGCACCGCCAAGGGCTATGAAGGCCTAGTGGCCCGCCTGCTGAAGCGTGCCGGCCGCTACATGGTGATTTATGCGGCCATCGTCGGGGTGGTGGCTCTGGTGTACACGCGGCTGCCGACCTCCTTTTTGCCGGCGGAAGATCAGGGCACCCTGCTGGTGAACGTGCAACTACCGCCAGGCGCTACGGTGGATCGAACCCGCTCCGTGATGGAACAGGTCGAAGGTTTCATGCTCAAGCAACCCGAAGTGCAAGGCATGGTCGGTGTGCTGGGCTTCAGCTTTTCGGGCCAGGGACAAAACGCGGCGCTGGCTTTCGTGACCCTGAAAGACTGGTCTGAACGCAAGGACGCAAGCCAGCATGCCGACGCCCTGGCCAAACGAGCCTTTGGCGCTTTGTCAGGCGTTCGCGATGCCTTCATATTCCCGCTCAGCCCGCCGCCGATTCCTGAGCTGGGCAATGCCAGCGGCTTTACCTTCCGTCTGCAGGACCGTTCCGGCGCCGGCAGCGACGCGCTGCTGGCTGCCCGCAACCAGTTGCTGGGCATGGCCTCCAAGAGCCCGGTGCTGGCGCAGGTGCGGCCCGACGGTCTGGAAGACGCGCCGCAAGTGCAGGTCGATATTGACCGTGACAAGGCCAATGCCCTGGGCGTTAGCTTTGACGCCATCAACGCCGCACTGTCGACGTCGCTGGGTTCGAGCTATGTCAACGACTTTCCCAACCAGGGACGTTTGCAGCGTGTGGTGGTGCAGGCCGACGCGCCTGCCCGCATGCAGCCCGATGACCTGCTCAAACTCAATGCCAGCAACAGCAAGGGAGAGCCGGTGCCGCTGTCGGCGTTTGCGACCACGCGTTGGGTCAAGGGCGCGATGCAGACCGTGCGCTATAACGGCTACCCCGCGATGCGTATCAGCGGTGGCGCTGCGCCTGGCTACAGCACGGGCGCTGCCATGGCTGAAATGGAAAAAATTGCAGCCCAGTTGCCGCAAGGTTTCGGCTATGAATGGAGCGGGCAGTCGCGTGAAGAAAAGCTGGCGGGCTCGCAGGCCATGATCCTGTATGGCTTTGCCATTTTGGCGGTGTTCCTGTGTCTTGCTGCGCTGTATGAAAGCTGGTCCATTCCGCTGGCCGTGATTCTGGTCGTGCCGCTGGGGGTGGTGGGCGTGCTCTTGGCGACCCTGTTTCGCAGCTATGCCAACGACGTGTACTTCCAGGTCGGCCTGATCACCATCATTGGTTTGTCGGCGAAAAACGCGATTCTGATTATCGAGTTTGCCAAAGACCTGCAGGCGCAGGGCAAGGGCGTGATCGAATCCGCGCTGACTGCAGCGCACCTGCGCTTCAGGCCCATCGTCATGACCTCGTTTGCCTTCATGCTGGGCGTGTTGCCGCTGGCGATTGCATCCGGTGCCAGCTCTGCCAGCCAGCGCGCCATTGGCACCGGCGTAATTGGCGGGATGATTACCGGGACCGCCCTGGCCGTGTTTTTTGTTCCTGTTTTCTTTGTCCTGGTCCGTGGCTTTTTCAAAGGCAGCGAGCGGCAGAGAAAAATATATTCCGAGCATGCCAAAGCGGCAGGCATTGAAGGAAGCGAAGGTAAGGCTCATGAATAAGATCCGGTTTCCCCAACTCCTGGCAGTGAGCGCTGCGGCGCTGCTGACGGGTTGCTCCATGATTCCCACGTACGAGCGTCCCGCAGCGCCCGTTGCGGCCAGCTTTCCGGCTTACGGCAGTTCGGGCCAGGCAACGCCTGTAGTGGCCGCTGATGCGGTGCCCGCTTCCAGCGTGGCGTGGCAGGATTTCTTTTCAGACCCGAAACTCAAGCGCTTGATCGAGCTGTCACTGGCCAATAACCGGGATTTGCGTGTGGCGGTGCTCAACATCGAGCAGGCACGGGCGCAGTACCAGATTCGCCGGGCCGACCAGTTGCCGACTGTGAATGGCGTGTTCACGGGTTCGCGAGCACCCGACGGCAAGGGCGCCATCAGCAGTCTGTACAACGTGGGTCTGGCGGTAACGGCTTACGAGATTGACTTCTTCGGCCGCGTCAGCAGCCTGAAAGAAGCCGCGCTGGGTCAGTATCTGGCGACGGAGGAGGGGCGCAAGACGGCGCAAATCAGCCTGATTTCTGCGGTCGCCAACACTTACCTGAGCATTCTGGCTGACGAAGAACTGTTGGACATCACGCGCCAGACTTTGGCAACGCGCGAAGAGTCCATGAAGCTGAGCAAGCTGCGTTTTGACAACGGTGTGGCTTCGGAGCTTGACTTCCGTCAGGCCGAATCCCTGGCTGAAGCGGCGCGGGTGGCGTATGCGCAGCAGCAACGCCAGCGCGCGCTGGACGAAAATGCATTGACCTTGCTGGTCGGGCAGCCGCTGGCGGGCGAATTGCCCACGGCGGCCGTGCCGTCTGCACCACTGGTTCAGGCCCAGCTCATGACTGAGGTGCCTGCCGGTTTACCTTCCGATTTGCTGACCAATCGGCCGGATATCCGTCAGGCCGAGCAGCTTTTGCTGGCTTCCAACGCCAACATTGGCGCAGCGCGCGCGGCCTTCTTCCCAAGGATTTCGCTGACGGTGGGGGCTGGCAGCGCCAGCAGCCATCTGTCCGGACTGTTGAAAGACGGCAGCTGGGGTTGGACCATGGCACCGCAGTTGCTGCTGCCGATTTTTGACGCCGGACGCAATATCGCCGGACTGGACTCGGCCAAGGCGGGCCGTGATATCGCTGTGGCCCAGTACGAAAAATCCATTCAGACGGCCTTTCGCGAAGTGGCCGATGCCCTGGCCACCCGCGCCACGCTGGCCGACCAGTTGCGGTCGCAGCAGGCGCAAGCCAATGCCGAGGCGATCCGCTTCAAGCTGTCCGACCTGCGCTACCAGAACGGTGTTTCGAGTTACCTCGATTTGCTCGATGCGCAGCGCTCGCTCTTCACGGCACGGCAAGCGGTGGTGCAAACCCGCCTGGCCCAGCTGCAAAGCCAGGTCACGCTGTATAAAACGCTGGGTGGCGGCTGGAAAGAGCCGGGTGAGGTGGCGCAGACTGTGAATCCAGAAAGCCTGCCGAGGCCGTGAGTCAAGGCGCCTAGATCTTCGCCAGCGGCTCGCCTCTTATACGGAAATGATGCTTCTGGTTGTTAGTGCAGGCTCCGCGGGCACAAGCAGCTATTAAATTAATAGTGAATTGACAGGGGCCGACAGTCCCAACCAGCGCTTTGCCGCTGCTTGCAGCGTCTGCGGCTGGCCTGTGCTGAACAGTCTGACCTGGCCTGTCGGCCGATCCGGCGCGGGGAGGGTGGCGTGCACCAGCCGCCGCGTCTGGCGCGCGACTGCTTCGCCGTTGTCGATGATCTGCACGTCCGGGCCGAGCAGGGCGCGCAGGTGCTCACTGGCAAACGGGTAGTGCGTACACCCCAGCACCAGCGTGTCAATCTGGTTTTTATCAATGCCAAATAGGCCCATGGCCCCCGTATAACGGGCACATAGTGCTATTGTTTTTGCAACGTCACCGGTCTCTGCGCTGTGCTCAATCGCATCGGCCAGTCCATCGCAGGGCTGCGCAACGAAAGTAGCGAGCTCAGCTTGTGAATCGAGCAATGCCCGAAACTTGGCGCTGGAAAGCAGGCTGCGCGTGGCCATGACGCCAATATGCCCGGTTTTGCTGAGTGCTACGGCCGGCTTGAGGGCCGGTTCTACGCCGATGATTGGCAAGCCGGGGTACTCCGCGCGCAGCAGATGAATGGCGGCTGCCGTCGCGGTGTTGCAGGCGATGACCAGCGCCTTGACTTGCTGGTCGACCAGGTAGCGAACGATGGCGCGCGAGCGCGCTATCACCTGTGAAACATCCCGCTCGCCGTAGGGGGCGTGGCCACTGTCGGCGACGTAGATGAAGTTGTCATGCGGCAGTTCGGCCCGCAGCGCTTTAAGAACGCTCAGGCCGCCAATGCCGCTATCGAACACCCCGATGGCTTGCTCCATCGGTGAGGGCTCAACTTGCACAGCGCTTTCAGGCGTTGGTTACCGCGATGTTCTTGAATTCGCCCGTGGCAATTCGTTCCTTCCACTCGGCCGGGCCCGTGATGTGCGCGCTGGTGCCGCCCGAATCCACCGCCACGGTCACCGGCATGTCCACCACGTCGAATTCGTAAATCGCTTCCATGCCCAGGTCGGCAAAGCCGACAACTTCTGCGTGCTTGATGGCCTTGGACACCAGGTAAGCGGCGCCGCCCACGGCCATCAGGTAAGCGCTCTTGTGCTTCTTGATGGCTTCGATGGCGACGGGGCCGCGCTCGGCTTTGCCAACCATTGAGATCAGGCCGGTTTGCGCCAGCATCATTTCGGTGAAGCCGTCCATGCGGGTCGCCGTCGTCGGGCCGGCAGGGCCGACGGCTTCGCCCTTGACCGGATCAACCGGGCCGACGTAGTAAATCACGCGGTTGGTGAAATCGACCGGCAGTTTTTCGCCCTTGGCCAGCATGTCGGAAATACGCTTGTGCGCAGCGTCGCGGCCGGTCAGCATCTTGCCGTTGAGCAGCAGCGTGTCGCCCGGTTTCCAGCTGGCGACTTCTTCCTTCGTCAGCGTGTTGAGGTCGACCTTCCTGCTCTTTTTGTAGTCGGGCGTCCAGTCCACGTCGGGCCAGGTATCCAGCGAGGGCGGCGTGAGGTAAACCGGGCCGCTGCCGTCCATCACGAAATGCGCGTGGCGGGTGGCGGCGCAGTTCGGAATCATGGCAACCGGCTTGCTGGCCGCGTGCGTCGGGTACATCTTGATCTTGACGTCGAGCACGGTGGTCAGGCCGCCCAGGCCCTGCGCGCCAATGCCCAGCGCGTTGACCTTTTCAAACAGCTCGAGTCGCAGGGCCTCCACTTTGGTCAGTGCGGCGCCGGAAGACGACTTGGCCTGCAGCTCGTACATGTCCAGGTCGTCCATCAGGCTTTCCTTGGCCATCAGCACCGCTTTTTCAGCGGTGCCGCCGATGCCGATACCCAGCATGCCGGGCGGGCACCAGCCGGCGCCCATGGTCGGCACGGTCTTGAGCACCCAGTCCACCACCGAGTCGCCGGGGTTGAGCATGGCCAGCTTGCTTTTGTTTTCGCTGCCGCCGCCTTTGGCCGCCACGGTCACTTCCACCGTGTTGCCGGGAACGATTTCGGTGAAGATCACGGCCGGCGTATTGTCCTTGGTGTTCTTGCGGTCGAACTGCGGATCGGCAACCACCGAGGCGCGCAACGTGTTGTCGGGGTGGTTGTAGCCGCGCCGCACGCCTTCGTTGATGGCGTCATCCAGGCTGCCGGTAAAACCGTCCCAGCGCACGTCCATGCCGACTTTCAGGAACACATTGACGATACCGGTGTCCTGGCAGATCGGGCGGTGGCCGGTGGCGCTCATCTTGCTGTTGGTCAGGATTTGTGCAATCGCGTCCTTGGCGGCGGGGCTCTGCTCGCGCTCATAGGCGCGGGCCAAGTGGGCAATGTAATCGGCCGGGTGGTAGTAGCTGATGTACTGCAGGGCAGCGGCAACGGATTCAATGAGGTCGGCTTGTTTGATCGTGGTCATGGCTTTTCGTGAGATGGTGCAAGCCCCATTGGCGGGGCATTGCTTTTATTAACGGCTATGCTGAAACTACAACTCTCTATTTTGACAGGTCAGGCCTTACACCATGAGTACACCCAGCATCAGGCACACAACGCGCACGGAACGCGACACCTTCGGCCCGATTGAGGTTCCGGCTGACAGGCTGTGGGGCGCGCAAACGCAGCGCTCGCTGCAGAACTTTGACATCTCTGGAGAGCGCCAGCCGGTCGAGCTGATCCGCGCTCTGGCGCAGATCAAGCGCTCCTCCGCGCTTGTCAACCAGGCGCTGGGCCTGCAGGACGAGAAAAAAACCCAGGCCATCGTGGCGGCCGCCGATGAAGTCATTGCCGGCCGGCACCCGGACGAATTCCCGCTGGTGGTCTGGCAGACCGGCTCGGGCACGCAGACCAACATGAATGTCAATGAAGTGCTGGCTAACCGGGCCAGCGAACTGCTCGGTGGCGAGCGCGGCGATGCCCGGCTTGTCCATCCGAATGACGATGTGAACCGCAGCCAGTCATCCAACGATGTGTTTCCCACAGCCATGCATGTATCTGCCGCCCTGGGCATCACGAACCGGCTACTGCCGGCGATTGAAAAGCTGCGCACGACCTTGGCGCAGAAGGTTCGGGATTTTGACGGCATTGTGAAGATCGGCCGCACCCATCTGCAGGACGCCACTCCGCTGACGCTGGGCCAGGAGTTCTCGGGCTATGTGGCACAACTTGAACACGGTGAAAAGCATGTGCTGGCCGCGCTGCCGCATCTCTGGGAACTGGCGCTCGGCGGCACGGCGGTCGGCACCGGGCTGAATGCGCCCAAGGGCTATGCTGAACAGGTGGCCGCTGAACTGGCGCGGCTGACCAGCTTGCCTTTCGTCACCGCGCCGAACAAGTTCGAGGCCATGGCCTCCTGCGATGCGCTGGTCCATGCCCACGGCGCTTTAAAGACCCTGGCCGCCAGCCTCATGAAAATCGCCAACGACGTGCGCTGGCTGGCCAGCGGCCCGCGCAGCGGCATTGGCGAGCTGAGCATTCCCGAGAACGAGCCGGGTTCCTCCATCATGCCGGGCAAGGTCAATCCGACGCAAAGCGAAGCGCTCACCATGCTGGCCGCCCAGGTGTTTGGCAATGACGTGGCCATCAACTTTGGCGGCGCGTCGGGCAACTTCGAACTGAACGTGTTCCGGCCCATGGTTGCCTACAACTTCCTGCAAAGCGTGCGGCTGCTGGCCGACGGCATGGTGAGTTTTAACGACCACTGCGCCGCCGGCATTGAACCTAACCGCGAGCGCATTGCGGAGTTGGTGAATCGTTCGCTGATGCTGGTGACGGCGCTCAATACCCATATCGGCTACGACAAGGCCGCCTTCATTGCCAAGAAAGCGCACAAGGATGGCAGTAGCCTGCGCGAGGCGGCGATTGCGTCTGGACATGTGACGGCCGATCAGTTCGACGCCTGGGTGGTGCCGCAGAACATGGTGTGAGCGGTGCAATCGTGGCGATGATTACCCAGGAAGAAGGGGTGCTGTTTGCTATGGTTTAAGTAGCTGGTAGTGCCCATCCCTGCTGGGGTTAGGTGCTAATTTGGCTTTTATTTTTTTCGCCGCAGTAACGGAAGGTCCCGGTCAATCGGCGCAGGTTTTTACCTTGTTCAGTGGTCCCGGGCGGCGATGCCCGACATGATCTTGTCGGTGTAGGCAATCGCCAGCGCAGAAAGCAGGAAAGTGATGTGGATGATGGTCTGCGCGATCAGCACCCGGTCGGTGTAGTTGTCGGCATTGATGAAGGTTTTCAGCAGATGTATCGAGCTGATGCCAATGATGGCTGTGGCCAGTTTGACTTTCAACACCGAGGCATTCACATGGCTGAGCCATTCGGGTTGGTCGCGGTGGCCTTCCAGTTCCATACGGCTCACAAAGGTCTCATAACCGCCCACAATGACCATGATCAGCAGGTTGGAGATCATGACGACGTCGATCAGCGCAAGAACGACCAGCATGATGACGGTCTCGTTCAGCGTGGTGATAGGTGTGGTCGTTTTGTAGCCTATGCTGCTGATCAAGGCCTGAAGGGCCGTCTGGCTGCCGAATGCCGCTTCGATGAGATGCAGCAACTCCACCAGAAAGTGAACCACATAGACCGCCTGCGCTGCAATCAGCCCCAGGTAGAGCGGCAACTGCAGCCACCGGCTGGCAAAAATCAGTTTGGGCAGCGGACGCAGCGGCGAGGTTTTGGCAGGGGTGGGTTCAGACATGATGACAATTGTTAAGCAGAGTCGCAAATTGTAGGGGGAGCCAAATTTCGATTTAATGACATGGGCAAGGTTCAAACCCGTCAGTGGTTTGTAAGTGCCAAGCCCGAAAGTACCACGCATTCAATGACCCAAAGGAGACATAAGCAATGAGCACCCCTGACACTTCCATCCAGTCCGCATTCGTTGAAAACCGCGTATTTCCGCCCAGCGAAGCCACCGTCAAGGCGGCCCGCATCTCCGGTATGGATGCTTACAACGCGCTGTGCGCCGAAGCAGAAAATGATTTTGAAGGGTTTTGGGCCCGGCTGGCGCGGGAAAACCTGAGCTGGAAGAAACCGTTCACTCAGGTACTGGATGAGTCAGAGGCCCCGTTCTACAAGTGGTTTGCCGACGGCGAGCTGAACGCCTCCTATAACTGCCTGGATCGCCATCTGGGCACGCCGACGGAAAACAAGAAGGCCATTATTTTCGAGAGCGATGACGGCAAGGTAACCAACGTCACCTACAAGGAACTGCACGCGAAAGTCAGCCAGTTCGCCAGCGCGCTCAAGGAAATGGGCGTGCAAAAAGGTGACCGCGTCGTCATCTACATGCCGATGACGGTTGAAGGCATCGTCGCCATGCAGGCCTGCGCCCGCATCGGCGCCACGCATTCGGTGGTGTTTGGCGGCTTCTCGGCCAAAAGCCTGCAGGAGCGCATTCAGGATGCCGGTGCCGTGGCGGTCATTACCGCCAACTACCAGTTGCGCGGCGGCAAGGAACTGCCGCTCAAGGCCATCGTCGACGAAGGCATCGCCATGGGTGGCTGCGAATCGATCAAGAACGTGGTCGTCTACCAGCGCACCCCGACCGCCTGTAATATGGTGGCCGGCCGCGACAGCCTGATGCACGAAGTCACCGCCAAGGCCAACCCGGTGTGCGAGCCTGAATTCGTCGGTGCCGAGCATCCGCTGTTCGTGCTCTACACCTCCGGCTCAACCGGCAAGCCCAAGGGCGTGCAGCACAGCACCGGCGGCTACCTGCTGTGGGCCAAGCTGACCATGGACTGGACCTTTGATCTGCAGCCCTCCGATGTGTTCTGGTGCACCGCCGACATCGGCTGGATCACCGGCCACACCTACATCACCTACGGCCCGCTGGCGGCCGGTGCGACGCAGGTTGTCTTCGAGGGCATTCCGACCTTCCCGAACGCCGGCCGTTTCTGGCAGATGATCGAAAAACACAAGGTCACGATTTTCTACACTGCTCCCACGGCCATCCGTTCGCTGATCAAGGCAGCCGATGCCGAGGCTGCCGTGCATCCGGACCGCTCTGACCTGAGCAGCCTGCGCATTCTGGGTTCGGTGGGTGAGCCCATCAACCCCGAAGCATGGATGTGGTACTACAAAAACATCGGTCGCGAGCGTTGCCCGATAGTGGACACCTTCTGGCAGACAGAAACCGGCGGCCACATGATTACCCCTTTGCCGGGTGCCACGCCGTTGGTTCCCGGCAGCTGCACATTGCCTTTGCCCGGCATCATGGCAGCCATCGTCGACGAAACTGGCAAGGATCTGCCCAATGGTTCGGGCGGCATGCTGGTCGTGAAGCGCCCTTGGCCCGCCATGATTCGTACCATCTGGAACGATCCCGAGCGTTTCAAGAAAAGCTATTTCCCTGAAGAGATGGGCGGCACGACTTACCTGGCGGGCGACGGTGCCGTGCGCAATATTGACAACGGTTATTTCCGCATCACCGGGCGTATTGACGACGTGCTGAACGTGTCGGGTCACCGCATGGGCACCATGGAGATTGAATCGGCGCTGGTAGCGCACCCCATCGTCGCCGAAGCGGCCGTGGTGGGACGTCCTGATGACCTGACCGGCGAAGCGATTGTGGCCTTTGTGGTGCTCAAGCGCTCACGCCCCACGGGTGATGAAGCCAAGGCCATTGCCAAGGAACTGCGCGACTGGGTGGGCAAAGAGATCGGCCCCATTGCCAAGCCCAAAGACATCCGTTTTGGCGATAACCTGCCCAAGACGCGCAGCGGAAAAATCATGCGCCGCCTATTGCGGGGCGTTGCCAAAGGCGAGGCTGTCACGCAAGACACCTCGACGCTTGAGAATCCCGCGATTCTGGAGCAGCTGTCGCAGAATTTGTAAGGCCTCTGTCGGGCCGCAACAGCCATGAAAAAAGCCCGTCAACTGACGGGCTTTTTTCATGGCTGCCGGTGAGGTAGCCGCATGGATCCGGCTACCACGCCAAATCAATAGCTTACTTTTGCGCCAAGACCCAAGCGACCAGTTTCCTGGCTTCATCAGGGCTGACCTGGGTATTGGCCGGCATGGGCACAGGCCCCCAAACGCCGGAACCACCCTTGAGGACTTTGGCTTCCAGTTTGGCGGCAGCGTCCTTTTGGCCGGCGTATTTTGCGGCAACGTCCTTGTACGAAGGTCCTACCAGTTTCTTGTCAACGGCGTGGCAAGCCATGCAGTTTTTGGCGGTAGCCAACTGCAGGTCAGCCATTGCAGGCGCGCAGACAACAAAACCTGCAGCCACGGAAGCGATTGCCAAAAGAGTGCGTTTTAGTTTCATGGGTGTCTTAGCGAGTGAGTAATGGGTTCGGTTACAGTTAATCAACGTCATTCTAGTGGTCATGGTTGACTCTGGCTTTCAAGAGGGAAAGCAGGCTCAAAAGAAAAGCGCTTGCGCAGGTCGGAATTTTCAGGAGTTGAATATGTATTTGTTATTGCTCGGCATCGTTGCTCTTTCTCTGAAATATTTCGAGATGGGTCCAGTGGCGACATTGAGCTGGTGGATAGTGCTGCTACCGTTTGCCTTGGCCGTCGCTTGGTGGGCCTGGGCCGACGCCTTCGGCTACACAAAGAAGAAGGAGATCGACAAAATGGCTCAGCGCAAACAGCAACGTCTGGACAAGCAGCGTGATGCGCTGGGTATGTTATCCAAAAGGCGGAAATAGGCATCCATGTCTGGCCTGTCGCGCTATTGCCGAAGGAGCTGAACTTCACCTGAGGCTGACCGGCGTCGCACAGGTCTGCCTTCCGGATTGCTGCGAAACGCCGCGCGCAGCCTTCCAAATAACAAAGCCCGTGGCAATTGATGCGCACGGGCTCTCTTTTGGAGATTCCCGCAGGGGAATCCCTCTGCAGGCCTCAATAGTCGTCAAGTACCGCGCCTTTGCTGGCGCTGGAGGCGTTGAAAGCGAACTTGGCCTGTACGCCACGGGTGTAACGCGGTGCCGGGGTCTTCCAGCCGACCTTGCGGCGCTCCAGTTCTGCGTCGCTGATGTTCAATTGCAGCAGCAGCTGATGGGCGTCAATCGTGATGGAGTCGTCTTCATTGATGAACGCGATGTTGCCGCCGGCAGCAGCTTCAGGCGCAACGTGGCCGACCACCATGCCCCAGGTGCCGCCCGAGAAGCGCCCATCAGTGATCAGGCCGACGCTTTCGCCGAGCCCGGCGCCGATCAGCGCACCGGTGGGCGCCAGCATTTCAGGCATGCCCGGTCCACCCTTGGGGCCGAGGTAGCGAAGAACCATCACGTCACCGGCCTTGATTTTTCCGGCCAAGATGGCCGCGAGGGCCGTCTGTTCGTCGTCAAACACACGGGCAGGGCCCGTCATGACCGGGTTTTTCAGGCCGGTGATCTTGGCCACACAGCCTTCCGGTGACAGGTTGCCCTTGAGAATGGCCAGGTGGCCCTGCGCGTACATAGGCTTGCTGATGGGGCGAATCACGTCCTGGTCGGCACGCGGCGCGTCGGGTACATCCTTGAGTACCTCGGCAATGGTCTGGCCGGAGATTGTCAGGCAGTCGCCATGCAGCAGTCCGGCTACCAGCAGCATCTTCATGACTTGCGGAATGCCGCCGGCTTGGTGCAGGTCCACTGCCAGGTACTCGCCGGAAGGTTTCAGGTTGCACAGTACCGGCGTTTTCTGGCGCACGCGCTCGAAGTCGTCAATCGTCCACTCGACGCCCGCAGCGTGGGCGATGGCCAGGAAATGCAGCACGGCATTGGTTGATCCGCCCGTTGCCATGATGACGGCCACGGCGTTTTCAATCGATTTTTTGGTGACGATGTCGCGCGGCTTGATGTCTTTCCTGACCGCTTCGATCAGCACCCTGGCGGACTCCTTGGCCGAGTTCAATTTCTCGTCATGCGGATTGGCCATGGTGCTGGAGTAGGGCAGTGAAATGCCCAGGGCCTCGAAAGCGCTGGACATGGTGTTGGCGGTGTACATGCCGCCGCAACTGCCGGTGCCCGGAATGGCGCGGCGCTCGATTTGCAGCAGGTCTTCATCGCTCATGCGGCCCGCTGCGTTTTCGCCGACGGCTTCAAACACGCTCACGATGTTGAGGTCTTTGCCTTTGTAATGGCCCGGCAAAATCGTTCCACCGTAGACATAAATGGCCGGCACATTGGCGCGCAACATGCCCATCAGGCCGCCCGGCATGTTCTTGTCGCAGCCGCCGACCACCAGCACGCCGTCCATCCACTGGCCCTGCACGCAGGTTTCGATGCAATCGGAGATGACTTCGCGGCTGACCAGCGAATACTTCATGCCTTCGGTGCCCATGGCCATGCCGTCGGAAATGGTCGGCGTGCCAAACACCTGCGCGTTGCCGCCGGCTTCTTCAATGGCGGCAATGGCCGCATCGGCCAGCTTTTGCAGGCCGCTGTTGCACGGCGTGATGGTGCTGTGCCCGTTGGCCACGCCGATCATCGGCTTCTTGAAGTCGCTTTCCTCGTAGCCCATGGCGTAGAACATGGAGCGGTTGGGTGCGCGCGATTTGCCTTCTGTGATGTTGGCCGAGCGCCGGTTGATGGCGATGACTTTGGTTTCCATGTGCTTGCCTTGGTGGTTGGTGAGTTTGACTTTTGCGGTGACGGTCCACACGCGGGGAAGCGGTGGATTTTCATCGAAACACCAAGTATGCGTGCTTTGACTGATTCTTTCCAATCCATTATTCATGTTGTATTAATATCTGCTGGATATGAAGAAGGATGCTGCCCCCGACGCCCGCAAGCCGCATTTGATTGAACTGCGCCTGTGGCGCCAGTTCGTGGCCGTGGCGGAAGAACTCCATTTCAGCCGGGCGGCGCTGCGCTTAAACATGACGCAGCCGCCGCTGACCCAGGCGATTGCCCAGCTTGAAGCCGCGCTGGGACTCAAGCTTTTTGACCGCACCAAGCGCAGCGTTCAACTCACGGTGGCGGGCGCTGCGCTGGTGCCCGAGGCGCGCGACCTGCTGCTGCGCGCCGCCGCCTTGCCGGTTTTTGCGCGCGCCAGTGCTGACGGCGAAGCGGGGCGTTTGCGGCTGGCTTTTGTCTCTACGGTCGGTTTTGATTTGCTGCCGCGCTGGGTTCGCGCCTTTCGCGAGCAGCATCCCAAGGTGCAGCTGGAGCTGATTGAGGCAACCGGCGACGTGCAGCTTGAGGGCTTTGAGCGCGGCGAAATCGATGCCGGATTTATCTTGCATTCGCCCGGATTTGCGCCGCTCGGCCTGGCGTGCCGGCGCATTGCCCAGGACCCGCTGGTGGTGGCCCTGCCTGAACAAAGCGCCCTGGCCGCCAAGGACACGCTCACGCTTAGGGACTTGCTCGACCAGCCTCTGGTGATTTTTCCGCGTCGCATCCTGCCATCGCTGTATGACGCAATCTTTGCGATGTACCACGCCGCCGGCCAGTTGCCGAGCGTGGCGCAGGAGGCCATCCAGATGCAGACCATCGTGAATCTGGTGTCCGCCGGCCTGGGCGTCGCGTGGGTGCCGCAAAGCGTGCAGCAGTTCCAGCGGCCGGGCGTTGTTTATCGCCGCGTGTCTGCCGGTAAGTCCACGGGCAGCGCTCAGCGCGAGGTGCCGGGCTGCGAAACCAGCCTGGTCTGGTCCAAGGCCAGCGCGAACCCGGTGCTGGAGCGATTTGTCGCGTTTATCAGCCAGTCGCCTGCCTGAACACGCCGTTGGACGAAGCGCCGGACCACCCCAGGCGAGGTTTAGCCCCCGCAGGCGCAGCGCAGCACACGCAGCGACAAGCGTGGGGGCAATGGCCGCAGCGCCGGGCCGCCCCAAGCAAGGCCCGCCCCCTCGGGGGGCAGCGCAGTACACGCAGTGACAAGCGTGGGGGCATATTTGTTCCATGCAAAATAGCCCCATGCTCATCCATCCCGAAATCAATCCCGTTGCGCTCCAGCTAGGGCCCCTGGCCGTTCACTGGTACGGCCTGACCTACCTGGCGGCCTTTGGCCTGTTCTTTTTCCTGGCCACGCTTCGCCTGCGTCACGAGCCCTACGCATCCATTACCGGCCCAGGCGCCTGGTCGCGCAGGGACATTGAAGACATTCTGTTTCTCGGCGTCATGGGCGTGGTGATTGGCGGCCGGCTGGGCTATTGTCTTTTCTACAAACCAGGCTACTACCTCAGCCATCCGCTGGAAATTCTGGCGGTCTGGCAGGGCGGCATGAGCTTTCATGGCGGCATGCTGGGTGTGCTGGCCTCGCAACTTTGGTTTGCACATTCGCGTCGCCGGCCCTGGCTGCAAGTCATGGACTTCATTGCGCCCTGCGTGCCCACCGGGCTGGCGGCAGGGCGGGTTGGCAACTTCATCAACGGTGAACTGTGGGGACGTTTCAGCGCGCCTGATTTGCCCTGGGGCATGGTATTTCCGCACAGCGGCTCCATGCTGCCGCGCCATCCCTCGCAGGTGTACCAGTTTTTGATGGAAGGCCTGTTGCTGTTTGTGCTGCTGTGGCTATACGCACGCAAGCCTCGCAAGATGGGAGAAGTCTCAGGCGCATTTTTGGTCGGCTATGGCGTATTCCGTTTCATCGCCGAGTTTTTCCGTGAGCCCGATGATTTTCTCGGCATCCTCGCTCTGGGCATGAGCATGGGCCAATGGCTGTGCGTGCCCATGATCGCCGCTGGCGTGTGGCTCTGGGTTTGGGCTAAAAAACGGGCTGAGCGCACATAATACCGGCGAAATAAGCTATCTATTTGATAGCTTATGGACCGATCCAAAGTTACGGACGGCTGGATGGCGGGCAGAGAGATATGCGGGTTTTTACCTGTGATTCTGGTGCTCAGCCTGCTTGATTCAGCGCTGCCTGATGCTGATAATTACGTGTAATTATTGAAAATTACAGAGTGGATCGAAATTTTGGGAGTTCATGCCATGCGCCTTGTCCAGAACTCATTGCATCAGGAAGTTGCCGAAACGCTGCGCGAGCAGATTTTCGCGGGTCAGCTGCCGCCGGGCAGTTTTCTCGATGAACTCGCCTTGTGCGAGCGCCTGGAAATTTCCCGCACACCGCTGCGGGAAGCGCTCAAGGTACTGACCGCCGAAGGGCTGCTGCGCCACGAGCCCCGGCGCGGCTGTTTTGTCAATGAAGTGAGTGAGCAGGACCTTGACGAGATTTTTCCGGTAATTGCGCTGCTGGAAGGCCGCTGCGCCTATGAGGCCGCGCGCAAGGCCAGCGATGCCGACATTGCTGCGCTGGACAGCTTGCATGAGCGGCTCAAACAACATGCCCAAGCCCAACGCATCAACGACTATTACGCCACCAATTTCGCCATTCACGAGGCCATCATCACGCTGGCCAACAATCGCTGGCTGGCCCAGGCGATTGCCGATTTGCGCAAGATCCTCAAGCTCGCCCGGCTACAGCAGCTGCATGCGCCGGGGCGGCTGGCGCAGAGCCTGAGCGAACACCTGGCGATCTATACCGCCTTGCGTGCACGCGATTGCGAAGGGGCGGAGCACGCCATGCGCACCCACCTTGCGCGTCAGCGTGAGGCGCTGCGCGAAATCACACGTAAACAGAAAAGCAGGTTGCTGGCATGAACACTCCCGATTGGATAAGCCGCAGCGTTTCCCGCCTTTTGCCTGCGAGCAATTCCCGGCAAATAGAAGGCGATACCCAAGACGATACGGCGCAGGCCGCTATTAAACCAGGAGCAACGGCGGCGAAGTCCGTTGAGAGGAGCGCCACGGCCGGCCGCTCCACTCATGCCCGCTTGCAGGCCACGCTGCGCCAGGATGACGAGGCTTTGTCGCCCCGCCTGTTGCGCCGTTGCCTGCAGGAGCTGCAGGCTATCATCGACCCGCGCGTGAGCGAGGTGGAGGGCGGTCGGCGCGCCATGGAAGCGGCCGCCTGGTATGCGGCCGCTGCGCCTGAGAAGCGGCGCGACATGTGGCTGCTGATGAGCGAGCAGTTCGTGGCTGACGCACAAAAAGCCAAAGACGCGCAAGCACGGTTTGCCGCAGCCGTCGGCACCCCGGATGAGGCTGTTGCCGAGGTGCATTACCGGCGAGCCACAGTGTCGCCGCGCCGGCGTTTGCTTCAGCGTTTCAGCGCCTACCCGCAAGGCGTTCAGTTTCTGGTGGATTTGCGGGCTGAAATGCTGCCCTTCCTGAAGGGCGATAAACGGCTGATGGCGCTGGACGTGGAACTGGAGTACATGTTTTCGACCTGGTTTGATGTGGGCTTCCTTGACCTACGCCGCATCAGCTGGGACTCACCGGCGTCCCTGATTGAAAAGCTGATCCAGTACGAGGCGGTGCACGACATCAAGAGCTGGGCCGATGTCAAAAACCGCCTCGACAGCGACCGGCGCTGCTACGGGTTTTTTCACCCGCGTCTGCCCGGGGTGCCCCTGATTTTCGTCGAGGTCGCGCTGGTGGATGAGATGGCCGGCGACATCATGCCGCTACTCGACGAGCTCGCTGCCGCAGCGGACCTGAGCAAGGCGACAAGCGCCATTTTTTATTCAATCAGCAACACGCAGCCGGGTTTGCGCGGCGTGAGTTTTGGCGACTCGCTGATCAAGCGGGTGGTTGAAACGCTCAAGGATGAGTTTCCCAAGCTCAAGGTTTTTGCCACGCTGTCGCCGATTCCCGGTTTTCGCAGCTGGCTTGGGAAGAATGCCGCGGCGGTGCTGGAAAAGCTTGCCGACAAGGAGCGTGCGGCCCTGGGCCGCGCTATCGGTCCCGATGCGCTTACCTCGACCAGTTTTCTTGCGGCCGCTGAGGGTGCGCTGGACCTTTCTGAAAAATCGCCGGTACGCCTGACGCTGCTGAAATGCGCTGCGCATTACCTGGGCCAATTGCTGAAAGAGGGCAAGCCAGTTGATCCGGTGGCGCGCTTTCACCTCGGCAACGGTGCCCGCATCGAACGCATCAACTGGGCCGCCGACCCTTCGCCCAAGGGTCTCAAACAGTCTTATGGCCTGATGGTGAATTACCTCTATGACCTGAAGCGTCTGGACAAGCACCGTGCCTTGCTGGCGCAGGGGAAAGTCCCGGTATCCACCGGCATCCAGGATTTGTATATTTGAACGTGTACTAGGCATTTTCTTGCGTTAACAATAAACAGGAGACAACAATGACATTTGAGTTTGAAGCCAGCGGTACCCGCCGCAGCGTATTGCGCGCTGCAGCAGCCAGCGTTGCGGCACTATCGTTGGGCAGCCATGCTCAATCGGCCTGGCCCGCCAAACCGGTATCGGTGGTGGTGCCGTTTCCCGCCGGGGGCGGCACCGACGCCTTTGCCCGACCGCTGTCAGCGCAATTTGCCAAACTGACCGGCAAGCAGCTCATCATCGACAACCGCGGCGGCGCGGGCGGCACGCTGGGCGCGGGCATTGCGTCCAGGGCGCAGCCCGATGGTTACACGCTGTTCATGGGGGCGGTGCACCATGCGATCGCGCCCTCCATGTATCCCAAGCTGGATTACGACATTGAAAAAGACTTCGTGCCGCTGGCACTGATTGCCAACGTGCCGCAAGTGCTGGTGGTGAACCCCAAGAATATTCCTGGCGACTTCAAGGCGTTTCTCGCGAAAGTGCGCGCCAAGCCCGGTCAATTCAACTATGGATCGGCCGGCGCAGGCACCTCGCACCATCTGGCGGGTGAGTTGTTCAAGCAGCAAACCGGTACTTTCATCACCCACATTCCCTACCGCGGCGCCGGTCCTGCGTTGCAGGACTTGATCTCCGGCAATGTGGACATGATGTTTGACGGTCTGGGTTCGTCTGCCAACCATATCAAGGGCGGCCGCATCAAGGCCTTGATGGTCTCTGGCACCAAACGCAATCCGGCCTTTCCGGATGTGCCTTGCGCCGCCGAATTGGGGCTTCCAGACTACACCGTCACCACCTGGTATGGCATGTGGGCGCCCAAAGGCACGCCCGCCGATATTCAGGCCCGCATCGTGGATGATTTGCGCAAGCTGGCTGCCACCGATGAACTCAAGGCCATCTGGGCCAGCAATGGCGCAGAGTTTGGCAACCTGACGCCCGCGCAGTTTGGTGCTTTTGTCAGCGCCGAGGTCAAACGCTGGGCTGCCGTCGTGAAGGCGTCTGGCGCTAGATTGGACTGATTGATGGGTGGCTCAGTTTTATGGGGGATTTCTGGTTCCTTGGCGACGGTCACGCTTTCGCACCCCGGAAAATTCAACGCCATGTCGCGCGTGATGTGGCGTGAGTTGCGCGCCGCATTTGAAGGCATCCGGCAGCGCAGCGAATTGCGCTGCGTGTTGATCCAGGGTGAAAATGGCCATTTTTGCGCCGGCGGCGATATCTCTGAATACGCCGGTTTTCGGTTTGAGGAGGCCAGCCTGCGCGACTTTCATGAAAACGACGTGTGGGGCGGCTTGCAGGCCATGCTGGACTGCGACCGTCCCATCGTCGCGCAGATTGAGGGCAACTGCATGGGCGCTGGCGTAGAGATTGCCAGCTGCTGCGACATCCGCATTGCAGCCGACACGGCCCGCTTTGGCGCGCCGATTGCCAAGCTTGGTTTCCCCATGGCGCCGCGCGAGGCTGCACTGGTCATGCGTGCCGTGGGAGAGCTGACGGCGCGCGAAATGCTGCTGTCTGCGGCTGTGCTGGATGCCTCTGAGATGAAGCAGCGCGGTTTTCTGAATCAGCTCGTTCCTGCGGCTGGTGTGAGCGCTGCGGCGCTTGAGCGCGTCAATCGCATCAGCCAGCTGGCGCCTCAGGCGGTGCGCCTGAATAAGGCATCGTTTAGGGCTCTAGCCCCCGAAATACCTACGCAAGCAGCTATGAATTTAATAGCAACGGCCTATGATTACGCCGCTTCTTTCGAGCACCGTGAGGGCGTAATGGCCTTCATTGAAAAGCGTCCGCCCAGCTTTAAGTGATGACCGCTGGCATCTTTTTTTGACAGTTGAACTCCATGAAAAATCAAAATCTCTTCGCAGCGCTGCGTGCTGCTTTCCCCGCCGCGTTGGACGAAGTCGCCATTGAGGCCGACAACGGCTTGACGTATTCATGGCGTGACCTGGAGCGCAGCACCGCCATGATGGCCAACCTGCTGCAGTCGCTGAACCTTCCCGAAGGCTCCCGGGTTGCGGTGCAGGTCGAAAAATCGGTCGAAGCCATGGTGCTGTACCTGGCCACCTTGCGTGCCGGCTATGTATTTTTGCCGCTCAACACCGCCTATCAGCGCTCTGAGATCGAATATTTCATCGGCAACGCCGAGCCGGCGGTAGTGGTCTGCAGCAGCAAGAACTTTGGTTGGGTCAGCAAAATCGCTTTCACGGCGGGTACGCAGAACGTGTTTACGCTGGACGCTGACCGCCGAGGGTCCCTGCTCGATCGCGCCGCGCACTGCAGCGACCAGCATGAGGTGGCCATCAAGCAAGCCGATGACCTGGCCGCTATTCTGTACACCAGCGGCACCACCGGCCGCAGCAAAGGCGCGATGCTGTCGCACGGCAATCTGCTGAGCAACGCCCTGGTGCTCAAGGACTATTGGGGCTGGAAAAAAGGCGATGTGCTGATTCACGCCTTGCCGATCTTTCACGTCCATGGCCTGTTTGTCGCCATTCATGGCGCGCTGATCAACGGCAGCAAGATGATCTGGCTGTCGAAATTTGACCCCAAACTAGTCGTTGAAAAACTGCCGGAGGCCACCGTGTTCATGGGCGTGCCGACGCTCTACGTCCGCTTGCTCGCCGAACCCGGGCTGAACCGCGAGGCCTGCCGCAACATGCGCCTTTTCATCGCCGGCTCGGCACCGTTGCTGATCGAAACCTTCAATGAATGGAAGGAGCGCACCGGCCACACCATCCTGGAGCGTTACGGCATGTCCGAAACGGCCATGCTGACCTCCAACCCCTATCAGGGCGGCGAGCGGCGGGGCGGCACGGTCGGGTTTGCGTTGCCCGGGGTGAGCCTGCGTGTGCAGAGTGAGGAAGGCCAGCCCTTGCCTGTTGGGGAAATAGGCGGCATCCAGGTCAAGGGACCGAATGTGTTCAAGGGCTACTGGCGCATGCCCGAGAAAACGGCTGAAGAATTCACGGCCGATGGTTATTTCAAAACCGGCGACGTCGGAAAGATAGACGAGCGGGGCTACATCACCATCGTCGGGCGCAGCAAGGACCTGATCATCAGCGGCGGATACAACGTCTATCCGGCAGAGATTGAAGGCTATATCAACGAAATGCCCGGCGTGGCCGAAAGCGCGCTGGTCGGCGTGCCGCACCCCGACTTTGGCGAAGCCGGTGTGGCCGTCGTCATTCCCAAGCCGGGCATCACGCTGGATGCGGACCGCATCGTGGCCGAACTCAAGTCAAAGCTGGCCAATTTCAAGATTCCCAAGCAGTGTTTTTTGGTCAGCGAGCTGCCGCGCAACACCATGGGCAAGGTGCAAAAGAACCTGTTGCGCGATCAGTACAAGGCGCTGTTCACCTGAGGATTACGTCAGGATGACGCACTTCATTGTGCTGCCTGGTGCGGGGACGGCTCCACTACAATCTGCGGCGAACTGGAGGCCTGAATTTTCGCCAGTTAGCCGCACCTTGACCTTCTGTTGTCACCCTTTCTGACGGAGTCCGGACATGATGAGAAAACGTTTGTGGATTTTTGCCTTTTCCGCTGTGGCTGCAATGGCTTTCAGTGCCTGCGGCAAAAAGGAGGAGACTCCGGCCATTGCGACGCCGGCTGCCCCGGCCAGTGCGGCGGTGGCGGTGAACACCGAGGAAAAGGTGCTCAACATCTACAACTGGCCCGACTACATCGCCAAGGACATGGTGGCGAACTTCGAGAGGGAAACCGGCATCAAGGTCAATTACCAGACCTTTGAAAACAACGAAGCCCTGCACGCCAAACTGGTCGCCGGCAATACCGGCTACGACATCGTGGTGCCGGGTGCCGTGTTTGCCAAGCCGCAGATTGACGGCGGCTTGCTGGCCAGGCTGGACAAGTCAAAAATCAGCAATTACGGCAACCTCGACTCCGCCATCATGAGCAAGTTGGGCGCCATTGATCCTGGCAACGCCTACCTGGTGCCCTGGGCCTGGAGCTTCACCACGGTCGGCATCAACAAAGCGAAAGTCACCAAGGCGCTCGGCGACACGCCACTTCCCGACAACGCCTGGGAGTTGGTGTTCAACCCGGTCTACACCGCCAAGCTCAAGTCCTGCGGCATTGCCTACCTCGACTCCCCGACCGAGGTGATTCCCCCGGCCATGCACTACCTGGGCAAGAACGCCTATTCGAACGATGCGGCCGACCACAAGGCAGCAGGCGAGATGCTGGCCAAGGTGCGCCCGCACATCCGTATGTTCTCCAGCACCATGATTGACGACCTCGCCGGCGGCAAAGCCTGCGTGGCGCTGGGCTGGGCGGGGGACATTAACATTGCTCGCGGACGTGCTATCGAGAACAAGAGTGGCAACGAGGTCGAGGCGCTGCTGCCTAAAACCGGTGGCCTGATCTTCTTTGACACGCTGGCGATTCCCAAGGATGCGAAACATCCCAACAACGCCTTCGCCTTCATCAACTACTTCCTGCGCCCGGAAGTCTCGGCTTCACTGACCAATGAACTGGGTTACGCCACCGCCAACAAGGCGAGTCTGGCTAAGGTGAAGCCGGAAATCGCGCAGGATAAGGCTGTGTTCCCGGATGCCGAAAATCTGCAGAAAATGGTTTCGCCGGCCAGCTTCAGCAATGAAGCGCGTGAATCCATGAGCAACGTCTTTACGGCTTTCAAAAAAGGCAAGTAAGCCTTCTCCTGGATAGCTGATTTTTAGCTGTGCATGCAATGCCTTGCGTGCGCAGCTTTTTTCATTGTGCTTTTGACAGCAGGAACCCGTCATCATGAATCTGCCTCTGTCGCCTGGCGATGGCTATTTAAGAACAGAATTACTGGTCAAACGCTTTGACGGCGTCGTTGCGGTTGATGAGGTGTCGCTGTCCATCAGCAAGGGCGAGATATTTGCCTTGCTTGGCAGTTCGGGCTGCGGCAAATCGACCCTGCTTCGCATGCTGGCGGGTTTCGAAAAACCGACTTCGGGAGCGGTGATGCTGAACGGCGTGGACATTGCATCTTTTCCGCCCTACGAACGGCCCATCAACATGATGTTCCAGTCGTATGCATTGTTCCCCCACCTCAATATATGGGACAACATCGCGTTCGGACTCAAGCGCGAAGGCATGCCCAAGGCTCAGATTCAGACCCGCGTCGAGGAAATGCTCAATCTGGTGCAGATGACGGCGCTGGCAAAAAGAAAGCCGCACCAGCTGTCGGGCGGACAGCAGCAACGAGTGGCATTGGCCCGCAGCCTGGCCAAAAAGCCGCAGCTGCTCTTGCTCGATGAGCCCCTGGGCGCGCTGGATCGCAAGCTGCGGGAGCGCACCCAGTTCGAGCTGGTCAACATCATCGAGTCGGTCGGCGTGACCTGCGTGATGGTGACGCATGACCAGGAAGAAGCCATGACCATGGCTTCGCGCATTGCGGTCATGAGCCATGGCCGCGTGTTGCAGGTGGGCACGCCCCGGGAAATTTACGAGCACCCCAACAGCCGTTTTGTCGCTGACTTCATTGGCAACGTCAACCTGTTTGAAGGGCAACTGACGCTCGACGAAGCGGACCGCTGCGAAGTGACCACCGCGCAGGGCATCGTGAACGTTGGGCACGGCATCAGCGGCACGGCCGGCATGGCGGTTGCAGTGGCTGTACGGCCCGAGAAGATTCACATTGCCAAGGAGCGCCCGCCGGTCATGCAAAACCTGTTTGCCGGCAAGGTGCGCGAGTTCGCCTATTTCGGCAGCTACAACACTTTCATCGTGGAGATGCCGGACGGGCGCACGGTGAAGATTACCGAGACCAATACCACGCGCCACGACAGCAGCGTGATCACCTGGGAGGACACGGTGTTTTTCTGGTGGGATGACTCTGCCCCGGTGGTGCTCACGCAATAAGGGCTGCGCGATGAAAAACTTCTCATGGTTTTCGTGGCGGCCCGGGCGGCGCTTTGTGATCGGCCTTCCTTATCTCTGGCTGATCGTGTTTTTCGTCCTGCCTTTCCTGATCCTGCTGCGTATCAGCGTCACCGACATGGGTAACGGGGTGGACCCGTTTGCACCATTGATTGATTCGGCTTCAGGGGCCTGGCACCTGATCCTGAAATACGACAATTACCTGTCGATTTTCAGAAACCCGGAGGAGGGCGCCAGCGCGGTGTGGGGCAATACCCTCTACCTGGACGCCTACAGGACCTCGCTGAAATATGCGTTTTTCACCACGCTGCTGTGCCTGGCGATCGGCTATCCGTTTGCCTATTTCCTCGCCCGCGCGCGGCCGTCGATTCGTCCGGCGCTGCTGATGCTGGTGATGCTGCCGTTCTGGACATCCTTCCTGCTGCGGGTCTATGCATGGAAAGGCATTCTGGCCGACCAGGGCGTTCTCAACAATCTTCTGCTATCACTGGGCCTTATCCAGGAACCGATTGCGATGCTCTATACCGATGTTTCCATGCTGGTCGGCATGACCTATGTGTATTGTCCCTTCATGATTTTGCCGCTGTATGCCAACCTGGTGAAGATGGACGTGCGTCTGCTGGAGGCGGCTCATGACCTGGGCGCCAGCGCCTGGAAGGCGTTCTGGCTCATCACCGTGCCGCTGAGCAAGTCCGGCATCGTGGCCGGTTCCATGCTTGTATTCATTCCTTGCGTTGGTGAATTCGTCATTCCTTCGCTGCTGGGCGGCGCTGAAAATGTCATGATTGGCCGCGTCGTGTGGGACGAAATGTTCAGCAGCAACAACTGGCCGCGTGCAGCCGCGCTGTCGGTCGTGATGATTCTGCTTATTCTGGTGCCGCTGGCTGTTTACTACCGATCCAGCCGTGACCGCGAAGTGGTCAGGGAGTCATGACATGAAGAAGCTGTTGCGCTTTGCCGAAAACCATGTCGGCCGAATCTGGCTGGGGCTGGTGTATTTGTTTCTCTACATCCCGCTGTTTTTCCTGATTGTTTTTTCTTTCAACAGCACCCGGCAGGACGGCGTGTTCACCGGCTTTTCGCTGCGCTGGTACGAGGCCTTGCTATCGGACTCCCGGCTGGTGGACGGCTTTTTCCTGTCGCTCAAGGTTGCACTGCTGACAGGCACGCTGTCGGTGGTGCTGGGCAGCTTTGCGGCCTTTGTGCTGGTGCGCTATTTGCGCTTTAGCGGGCGTACGCTGTTTTATGGCCTGGTGAACGCGCCGCTGGTCATGCCCGAGGTCATCATCGGGCTGTCCTTGCTGCTGCTGATGGTGGCGGTGCAGCGCACTGTCGGCTGGCCGGACCGGGGCTTCATCACTATCGTCACCGGCCACACGCTGCTGGGCATGGCTTATGCCACGGTGGTGATCCAGTCGCGCCTGCGCGAAATGGACCGCTCGATCGAGGAAGCCGCCATGGACCTGGGCTGCAGGCCCGTGCAAGTGTTTTTTCTGGTGACCTTGCCCAATATTGCCCCGGCGCTGGTGTCAGCCTGGCTGCTGACTTTCACCCTGTCGTTTGATGACGTGGTGATTTCCGAGTTTTTGTCGGGGCCGGGCGTGACCACCTTGCCGCAGGTGATTTTCAGCTATGCCCGCCGGGGCGTGAATCCATCCATCTATGCGGCAGCGACGATGTTGATAGCCGTCGTGTCCATGGGCATCATCGCCTACAGCCTGTACATGGTGCGCCGGCAACGGCGGCTTGGCCGCGAAATCAATGCAGCCCTGTCTCAGGAACAGGCTGTCGCAAGCCCCGCTGTGGCAAGGTAGCCAGCAGCACGCCAGTCAACGCGATGGCGAAGGCGCCAATTTGCGTTCCGTTCAGCTTTTCGCCCAGCACCAGCACGCCAACTGCTGCCGCACTCACCGGCAGCAGCACGGTGAACACGCCGGCCTGGTTGGCGGGAATGGTTTTCAGTCCGGTCATCCAGAGCCAGACGGTCCACACGCTGGCGGCCAGCGAGTAAAACAGCAGCAGCGCCCAGCTTGACGGCGCCACGCGAGCAAAGTCAAACCCCCAGGCCATCCACAGTCCGAAAGGTGTCACCAGCGCAAAACCCCAGAGGTTGATGAGCGCCGTGATGCGCTTGGGGCTGAGCACGCCGGTCAGTTTTTTGCCGATCACGGCATAGGCGGCTTCGCACAGCACCGCGCCCACCAGCAATAAGTTGCCCAGCCATGCCGGTCTTGATGGTGAATCGGCCTCCAGCCCAATATTAACGGGTGCAATATGCTCACTTTTTGATAGCGAAACAAGGCCGATGCCGATCACCGCGCAGGCAACCGCAGCCCACACCCGCAGGCTGATGCGTTCCCGCAGAAACAGCCAGCTCATCACCGCCACTGCGGCAGGAATGGCGGCCATGATGACGCCGGCGGCTACCGCGCTGGTCATGCTGACACCAAACAGCATGCAGATCGAAAATAGAAAATTGCCCAGAAACGATTCCAGAAAAACCAGGCGTTTCGTCTGGCCGCTCAGGGGGATTTCTTCGGCAGGCTTTTTCAACCAACGCAGCATCGCCAGCCCGCCCAGGCCAAAGCGCAACCAGGCAAGCAGAAAGACGGGCAGGGCGGCAACCAGGGGTTTGGACAACGCCACGTAGCTGCCCACCAGTGACATGCTGAGCGCGAGGCAGGCGTAAGCCAGAGGGCGGTTCATTAAACTGGGTTCCTGTGCAACCGGCCTGTGGCCCGTCGTTGGTATGGCTGACTGGAGTGTCAGGCGCAGGATGAAATCATGCCTTATTTCAATGCTGAACCGGAGTTTTCACGGATGTCGCTGCAGCCTGCTCGGCACATTTTTGTCTACGGCACCCTGCGTCGGGGTGAGGCGCGGGATATCAACCGCTTGCTGCCTGCGCCGCGATGGCGCGGTTTTGCCAGCGTCCCGGGGCTCATGTATCAGCTGGGCGCTTATCCGGGCGTCGTGCTGGGCGGACAGGCATGGGTGCGGGGAGAGGTGTACGAAATCAGCGCTTTACTTGAGCGCCAACTCGACGCAATAGAGGAGGTGTGGCCGCAGCAGAGCGGTGAATACATCAAGCGCGAATCTGCGGTGCGGCTTGATGGCGCTAGTGGCTGGTCAGCCGAGAGCCTGACTAACGAGGCGCGTGAAGAAATTCTCTGCGTTCTTTATGAGATCGCGCCAGAGCGGACGGTCGGCAAGACAGTTATTGCCAGTGGCGATTGGGTCAGTACCGCGCGGACGGCGGGGTCTGAGCGCCTTTGAACCCGCATGACTATTGCCTTGCTTCCAAGCATGCCGAGCGGGTTTCGGATCCCACAGAGGTCGGAGCCGCTCTGCTTACGCCAGCCTTGCTATGGGTTTCATAATTCAAAAATTAGCTTCCATAATGTGAAAGATGGAAATGCTGCACTGCAGAAAAATTTCTCAATATAAGAAATTAAATTTCATATTGCGGTATAGCGCTTGAATTGTGTTGATTTTATTGAATTTTATTTATGTCTTATATAAGACATAAGAGTAAACATTAGTCTTGTAGAAGACTTAAAATTAAGGCACTTCTTTTCAACCTACGGAGCTCACCATGCCACAAAGCCTCACCGAACAACTCAGCCGCGAACAGCAAATTGCCGCCCTCGAAAAAGACTGGGCCACCAACCCACGCTGGAAGGGCATCAAGCGCGGCTACAGCGCTGCCGATGTGGTTCGCCTGCGCGGTTCATTCCCCATCGAGCACACGCTGGCTCGCCGTGGTGCTGAAAAGCTCTGGGGCCTGGTCAATAACGAGCCCTACGTCAATTGCCTGGGCGCCCTGACCGGTGGTCAAGCCATGCAGCAGGTAAAGGCTGGCGTCAAGGCCATTTACCTGTCGGGCTGGCAGGTCGCCGCCGACAACAACAGCTACGCCTCCATGTATCCCGACCAGTCGCTGTACCCGGTGGACTCTGTGCCAACGGTGGTTGAACGCATCAACAACACCTTCCGCCGTGCCGACGAAATCCAGCATTCCAAAGGCATTGACGCTGGCGACGCTGGCTATATCGACAACTTCGCGCCCATCGTGGCCGATGCCGAAGCCGGTTTCGGCGGCGTGCTCAACGCGTTTGAGCTGATGAAGGCCATGATCAAGGCCGGTGCGGCTGGCGTTCACTTTGAAGACCAGCTGGCTTCTGTCAAGAAATGCGGCCACATGGGCGGCAAAGTGCTGGTGCCTACCGCCGAAGCCTGCCAGAAACTCATCGCTGCCCGCATGGCGGCCGACGTTTGCGGCGTGCCCACCCTGGTGATTGCCCGTACCGACGCAGAAGCGGCCGACTTGCTGACCAGCGACTACGACGAAAACGACAAGCCTTTCCTGACCGGTGAGCGCACTGCCGAAGGCTTCTACAAGACCAAGAAGGGTATGGAGCAGGCCATCAGCCGCGCCGTTGCCTACGCTGAATACGCCGATCTGGTGTGGTGCGAAACCGGCACGCCTGACCTGGAATTCGCGAAGAAGTTTGCCGATGCCGTGCATGCCAAGCATCCCGGCAAGATGCTGGCCTACAACTGCTCGCCATCCTTCAACTGGAAGAAAAACCTGGACAACGCCACCATTGCCAAGTTCCAGAAAGAACTCGGCGCCATGGGTTACAAGTACCAGTTCATCACGCTGGCCGGCATCCATTCCATGTGGTACAACATGTTCGACTTGGCTCAGGACTACGTGGCTCGCGGCATGACCGCTTATATCGAGAAGGTGCAGGAGCCTGAATTCGCAGCCCGCGACCGCGGCTACACCTTTGTGTCGCACCAGCAGGAAGTCGGCACCGGCTACTTCGATGAAGTCACCACCGTGATCCAGGGCGGCAAGTCCAGCGTGACTGCGCTGACCGGCTCGACCGAAGAAGAGCAGTTCCACTGATCTGAGGCACAAGCCGGCGCGGCGTAAAATTACGCCATTCCGGCTTTAAGCTTTCAAGCGCGGCTCGTCCGCGCTTTTCTATTTTTGTTCTTGAAACCATGATTCAAATCACACTTCCTGATAGCTCCAAACGTGAATACCCTCAAGCCGTCACGGTGGCCGAAGTCGCTGGGTCGATTGGCGCCGGCCTGGCAAAGGCAGCGCTGGGTGGCAGGGTTGATGGCAAGCTGGTCGATACCAGCTTTCTCATCAGTCAGGACAGTGCGGTATCGATCATCACCGCCAAGGATGCTGATGGACTGGAACTGATTCGCCACAGTGCTGCCCACTTGCTGGCCTACGCGGTCAAGGACTTGTTTCCCGATGCACAGGTCACCATCGGGCCGGTGATTGAAAACGGCTTTTATTACGATTTTTCCTACAAGCGCCCGTTTACGCCCGAAGACCTGATCGCTATCGAAAAGCGCATGGCCTCGCTGGCCGCCAAGGATGAACCCATCACGCGCCGCGTCCTGCCGCGCGATGAAGCGGTGGCCTATTTCAAGGGGTTGGGCGAGCATTACAAGGCCGAAATCATTGCCAGCATTCCGGCCGATCAGGATGTGTCGTTGTACCGCGAAGGTACTTTTGAAGATTTGTGCCGTGGCCCTCATGTGCCGAGCACCGGCAAGCTGAAATTCTTCAAGCTCATGAAAGTGGCTGGCGCTTACTGGCGCGGCGACCACCACAACGAGATGCTGCAACGTATCTACGGCACTGCCTGGGCGACGAAAGACGAGTTGCAGCAATACCTGACGATGCTCGAAGAGGCCGAAAAGCGCGACCACCGCAAGCTTGGCAAGGAACTGGACCTGTTTCACATCGACGACCATTCGCCAGGCTTGGTGTTCTGGCACCCCAAGGGCTGGACCGTCTGGCAGGGCGTTGAGCAGTACATGCGCAAGGTCTATCAGAACAACGGCTATCAGGAAGTGAAGGGGCCGCAGCTGCTCGACAAGACGCTGTGGGAAAAAACCGGTCACTGGGACAAGTACCGCGACAACATGTTCACGACCGAGAGCGAAAAACGTGATTTCGCGCTCAAGCCGATGAACTGCCCCGGTCACATCCTGATCTTCAAGCAGGGCATCAAGAGCTACCGCGACTTGCCGCTGCGCTACGGCGAATTCGGCCAGTGCCACCGCAACGAGCCTACCGGTGGCTTGCACGGCATCATGCGGGTGCGCGGCTTCACGCAGGACGATGGCCATATTTTTTGCACCGAAGAGCAGATTCTGAAAGAGTGCGTCGACTACACGACCCTGCTGCAGAAGGTGTACACCGACTTCGGCTTTAAGAACATCATCTATAAAGTCGCCACGCGTCCCGACGCCCGTATTGGTTCCGACGAAAGCTGGGACAAGGCTGAGAGCGCCTTGATCGAAAGCCTGCGCGCTTCCGGCTGTGACTATGAAATTTCTCCGGGCGAGGGCGCGTTTTACGGCCCGAAGATTGAGTACACACTCAAGGATGCGATTGGCCGGCAGTGGCAGTGCGGCACCATACAGGTCGATTTCTCCATGCCCGAGCGCCTGGACGCCGAGTATGTGGGTGAAGACGGCGCGCGCCATCGTCCCGTCATGCTGCACCGGGCGATTGTCGGCAGCCTGGAGCGGTTCATCGGAATTCTGATCGAAGAACACGCAGGCGCTCTGCCAACCTGGCTGGCACCCGAGCAGGTTTCCGTGCTCAATATCACCGATTCCCAGTCGGATTACGCCCGGGAAGTTGCTAAAACGCTGCAGGATCAGGGGCTTAGGGTCAAGCTAGATCTGCGCAATGAGAAAATAACGTATAAAATACGCGAGCACTCGTTGCAAAAGCTGCCTTATATCCTTGTCGTAGGTGACAAGGAAATGGCTGCCGGAGCAGTTTCAGTGCGCGCCCGGGGTAATAAAGACCTTGGAGTGATGTCCCTTGAGGCATTTGCCCAGCAAATTGCTTCTGATGTCGCACAAAAAGCCTGATTTTCAAAAGTTTTTGATGAATTGGGTCTGTCGTCTTTTTTTTGGCGGGCGCAAGCAGCTATAGCTTTTATAGCAAATATTGAAGGATTCGCACCATCGCTACAGAATTTCGTGACCGCCGTCACCGTGAAGAACGCAAGCATCGCTTGAACCGTGAAATCATGGCCCCTGAAGTACGCCTGACCGGGCCGGACAATGAGCCTTTGGGCGTTGTCAGTCTCATGGAGGCGCTTCGCTTGGCCGGTGAAGCGGACGTAGACCTGGTTGAGATCTCGCCCACGGCGGTGCCGC
The DNA here is from genome assembly GCA_963793855.1 of uncultured beta proteobacterium. Taxonomy (GTDB): domain Bacteria; phylum Pseudomonadota; class Gammaproteobacteria; order Burkholderiales; family Burkholderiaceae_C; genus Polaromonas. The sequence continues at coordinate 553,403 of CAWCBL010000001.1, read as the reverse complement.
CAGTGTGCAGGCTCATGGACTACGGCAAGTTCAAATACGCCGAACAAAAGAAGGCGGCGGAAGCGAAGTCCAAGCAAAAAGTGATCGAGGTCAAGGAAATCAAGTTTCGGCCCGGCACTGATGATGGTGACTACAACATCAAAATGCGCAATATCAAGCGCTTTTTGGAGGACGGCGACAAGTGCAAAATTACCTTGCGCTTTCGCGGTCGTGAAATTACGCACCAGGAGTTGGGGTTGGCCCTGCTTGCAAGGATTCGTGACGAGTTGTCTGATCTGATTTTGGTGGAGCAATTCCCCAAGCTGGAAGGCCGGCAGATGGTCATGATGATTGCGCCGGGTCGCAAGAAGGTTGCGTCCAAGGCGGCGGCAGCAGAAGCTGCACCGTCGGCTGCTGCTTGATGCGTTAGATGGAACAAGGGCTTGCCGGTTTTTGACCAGCAGGTTCTAAAAGGGGCGCTTAACCGTGTTCCTGAGAAGGCAGGCGACAAGCCGGCCTTCCAAAAGTGACGGTGTAAAAGCCGTTGCGCCTAGTGGCAGGTGTTAAAACCCGCTGCTAACAAGTGGCTCGGGGCCATCAAGTTTGCGAAAGTTTCGCAGCGCCTCACGAGCACAAATGAAAAGGAGCATTCATATGCCCAAAATGAAGACCAAGAGCGGCGCTAAAAAGCGTTTCCGCGTTCGTCCAGGTGGCACCGTTAAGCGCGGCCAAGCCTTCAAACGTCACATTCTGACCAAGAAGACCACCAAGAACAAACGTCAATTGCGTGGTTCGGTAGCTGTTCATGAGACCAATATGGGTCACATGTCGCAGATGCTGCCAGGCCGTGGCATTTAACTAACGACGAACAAGGAGTAATACATGCCTCGCGTCAAACGTGGTGTAACGGCTCGCGCCCGCCACAAAAAAGTTCTAGCCCTTGCAAAAGGTTTTCGCGGTCGCCGCGGTAATGTCTTCCGTATCGCCAAAGAAGCGGTAATGAAGGCAGGGCAATATGCCTACCGTGACCGTCGTACCAAAAAACGTGTGTTCCGCCGCTTGTGGATCGCCCGTATCAATGCTGCAAGCCGTTCATTTGGCCTGACCTACAGCCAGTTTACCAACGGCCTGAAAAAAGCCGGTATCGAGATTGACCGCAAGGTATTGTCCGATATGGCCATCCATGACAGCGCTGCTTTCGGCGCCATCGTTGAGCAGGCGAAGGCCAAGCTGGCTGCCTGATTTTCAGGACAAAATGCTATTAAATTAATAGCTGCTTGCGCACGAAAATAAAGGGCTGGAGCTTGAAAAGGCTCTGGCCCTTTTTTCATGGCCTTTGGTGTAGCGCTTGTGTGATGGCCGTGTGGCCGAAAGTGGCGCTGCTGTTTTTCTCCTCGCACCCGTACCCGTACAAGAGAATTTATGAACGATGCCGATACCCTCAACGAACTGGTAAATTCTGCCCAAGCCAGTTTTGTGCAGGCCGCCACGCCCGCCGACCTGGAGAACGCCAAGGCGCAGTTTCTGGGTAAATCTGGGCGAATTACCGAGTTGATGAAGGGTATGGCACAACTTTCCGTTGAGGAGAAAAAATCCCGCGGTGCTGCCATCAATCTGGCCAAACAAGCCATTGAGTCCGCGCTGAATGAGCGCCGCCAGGCCCTCGCCAATGCCGAACTGGAAAAGCAGCTCAAGGCCGAAGCGCTTGATGTCAGCCTGCCCGGCCGACGGCGCACACAGGGCGGGCTGCACCCCGTGTCGCTCACACTCGAGCGTATCGAGGCCATCTTTGGTTCCATGGGTTTTGACGTTGCGCATGGTCCCGAGATTGAAACCGACTGGTTCAATTTCACGGCACTCAATACGCCTGAAGACCATCCCGCGCGTTCCATGCACGACACGTTTTATGTCGAGGGCGGCACCGAAACCGCGCCCAATTTGCTGCGCACCCACACCAGCCCGATGCAGATCCGTTATGCGGTCCAGCATGTCAAAAAGCACCGCGCGGTCATTGATGCCGGCGGCAGGATGCCCGAGATTCGCGTGATTGTGCCGGGCCGTACCTACCGGGTTGACAGTGATGCCACCCATTCGCCCATGTTCCACCAGTGCGAAGGCCTCTGGATAGGCGAGAACGTGAGCTTCAAGGATCTGAAGTTCGTGTTTACCGACTTCTGCCGCACCTTTTTCGAGAGCGACAACCTGGTACTGCGTTTTCGCCCCAGCTTCTTTCCCTTCACCGAGCCGAGCGCCGAGATTGACATCCAGTTCCAGACCGGCCCGCTGTCGGGCCGCTGGCTGGAAGTGGGCGGCTCGGGCCAGGTGCATCCGAACGTGGTGCGCAACATGGGGCTCGATCCGGAAAAATACATCGGCTTCGCCTTTGGCATGGGGCCGGACCGGCTGACCATGCTGCGCTATGGGGTGAATGATTTGCGCCTGTTCTTCGACGGCGATATCCGCTTTTTGTCCCAGTTCCAGTCATAACAAGAACAAACAAAAGAACAAGGCCATACCATGCAATTTCCAGAATCCTGGTTGCGCGAATTCTGCAACCCAGCCCTCAGCACCGAACAGCTCGCTGAAACCCTGACCATGGCCGGACTTGAAGTTGAAGAACTCAAGCCGGTCGCGCCGCCTTTCACCCATATTGTGGTCGGCGAAATCAAGGACGCCGTGCAACACCCCAACGCCGATCGCCTGCGCGTGTGCCAGGTCGACGTGGGACAGGGCAGCCTGCTGAACATCGTCTGCGGTGCGCCCAATGCCCGGGTTGGCATCAAGGTTCCCTGCGCATTGGTGGGGGCCGAGTTGCCGCCCGGCGAGGACGGCAAACCCTTCCTGATCAAGGTGGGCAAGCTGCGCGGCGTGGAAAGCCAGGGCATGCTGTGTTCTGCCCGGGAGCTCAAGCTCTCGGAAGATCATGGCGGTCTGCTTGAGCTGGCACTTGACGCACCGCTGGGGCAAGACATTCGCGAGCACCTGAAGCTAGACGACACGCTGTTCACCCTCAAGCTCACGCCCAATCTGGCGCACTGCCTGAGCGTCTATGGCGTGGCGCGTGAAGTCGCCGCCCTGACGGGCGCGCCTTTGAATGCGCCGTCCTTTCCCGCAGTGGCTGTCGGCAATGCCGACAAGCTGGCCGTCAAAGTCAGCGCGCCCGACCTGTGTGGCCGTTTCTCGGGCCGCATCGTGCGCAATGTCAACCCGCAAGCCGCCACGCCGCCCTGGATGGTGGACCGCCTGGCGCGCTGCGGCCAGCGCAGCGTCACGGCGCTGGTGGACATTTCCAACTACGTCATGTTCGAGCTGGGTCGTCCCAGCCACATCTTCGACCTCGACAAAATCCACGGCGGACTCGATGTTCGCTGGGGCAAGCCCGGCGAAACGCTCAAGCTGCTCAACGGCAGCACCGTCACGGTTGATGAAAAAGTTGGCGTGATCGCTGACGGGAATCAAGTTGAATCGCTGGCCGGCATCATGGGCGGTGATGCCACGGCGGTGTCGGATGACACAAAAAATATCTACGTCGAGGCCGCTTTCTGGTGGCCCAAGGCCATCGCCGGCCGCTCACGCCGCTACAACTTTTCCACCGATGCGGGCCACCGCTTTGAGCGGGGCGTGGACCCCGGCCAAACCGTGGAGCACATCGAACGCATCACCCAGCTCATTATTGACATCTGCGGCACGCCAGAGACGGTTTGCGGCCCCATCGACGACGCCCAGGTCAACCTGCCCAAGGCCAGTCCGGTGAGCTTGCGTGTGGCCCGTGCGGCCAAGGTCATCGGCATGCCGCTGACCCAGGCGCAGTGCCTGGATGCGCTCAAGCGCCTCGGTCTGGATGTCAAGGAGGGCGAGGGCACGTTGACAGTCACGCCGCCGAGCTACCGCTTTGACCTGCAAATCGAAGAAGACCTCATTGAAGAGGTGGTGCGCATGGTCGGCTACAACCATCTGCCCGAGACCCCGCCGCTGGCGCCCATTACCGCCAGAATCCGGCTGGAGGCCGAGCGCAGCCCGTTTGCCGTGCGCCGGGCGCTGGCTTCGCTCGGCTACCAGGAAACTATCAACTTCAGCTTTGTGGAAGAGCGCTGGGAGCACGAGTTGGCCGGCAATCCGAATCCCATCAAGCTGCTGAACCCGATTGCCAGCCAGATGAGCGTGATGCGTTCCTCCTTGCTGGGTTCGCTGTTGCAGGTGCTCAAGTTCAACCTGGACCGCAAGACTGCGCGCGTCAACGTGTTTGAGCTGGGCCGGGTATTTTTGCGCGACGCGCAAAGCCAAAATACCGACACCACAGTGGCGGGCTTCAATCAGCCCATGCGCGTGGCCGCTCTAGCCTACGGTCCCAGATCGCAGCTGCATTGGGGTCAGCCCGACAAGGCGGTCGACTTTTTTGACATCAAGGGCGACGTTGAAGCCTTGCTGGCTCCATTGCAAGCTGTATTTGCGCCCGCATCGCACCCGGCCATGCATCCTGGCCGTTGCGCCAGCGTGTTGGTCGCGGGCCAGGCCATTGGCTACGTCGGCGAGTTGCATCCGCAATGGCGCCAAGGCTATGAGCTGGCCCAGGCGCCCCTGCTGTTTGAGCTGGAGCTCGATGCCGTGCTGCAGCGCCAGGTGCCGGTTTTTAAACCCGTCAGCAAACTGCAGCCCGTGGAGCGTGACATTGCCGTGATCGTGCCCGAGAGCGTGACGCATGCAGCGCTCATGGCTGCGATTCATGGTGCCAGCACGCAAGGCCTGCTCAAGGGCGCGACGCTGTTCGATGTCTATCGGCCGCAGCAAGCCAACGCCGCCATGCAGCTGGGCGAAAAGAGTCTTGCCGTGCGTCTGGTGCTCTCGAGCGATGCCGCGACATTGACCGATGAAGCCATTGAAGCGGCTGTCCAGGCGGTGCTTGCAAGTCTGCAGACTCAGTTGAAAGCCCGGCTGCGCGCTTGATACTCCTACTTTAACCGCTGCAAAACAATAATCGCGAGGAGGAGCGTCCCCATGGAATTTTCTGTTGAAAGCCTGGAAACCCCGGCGCTGACCAAAGCGCATCTGGCTGAATTGCTGTTTGAGCAGATCGGCCTCAACAAACGCGAATCCAAAGACATGATTGACGCGTTTTTTGACCTGATCTCAGGCGGCTTGGTGGAAGGCAAGGACGTGAAAATTTCCGGCTTCGGAAATTTCCAGATACGCACAAAAGCGCCGCGCCCCGGCCGCAACCCGCGAACCGGCGAAGCCATTCCCATTGAGGCTCGGCGCGTCGTGACCTTTCACGCCAGCCACAAACTCAAAGACCAGATACAGGGCATTGCCTCTGCTGAAGAAAGCTGATCGATGCGAGTTGACATGTTTCAAAAATATTGACGCCGTAACCGAATGTCAACAGAATCCCTCGGCAATAATAGAAAAGAAACGTGATAAGTTCCTTTGCGCTAAGTTTCGACTTGGAGTAGATTTAACGCTTTATTCCTCTAGCGCATTGATTTAATTGGAAAAAACCCTTCCTTCCATTCCCGTAAAACGCTACTTCACCATTGGTGAAGTCAGTGATTTGTGCGGCGTCAAACCTCATGTTCTCCGATATTGGGAGCAGGAGTTCTCGCAATTGCGCCCGATGAAAAGACGCGGAAACCGGCGTTATTACCAGCATCATGAAGTGCTGATGATTCGCAGAATCCGGGATCTGCTGTATGACCAGGGTTTCACCATCAGCGGTGCACGCAACAAACTGCAGGAGCATGTTCAAATCGAACGCGACAAGCGGAGAAGCGGTGAAACCATGCTCGAAAGCGTGGAGATGCTGGAGGCTGGCGATTCCATGCTTGACGATTTTGGCGACTCAACCGATTTTCAAGACAGCGCTCCCGATCACTCTGCTGGACCTTCAGCAAGCCTGGCTTATCAGCGCCTGCAACTGGTGCGTCGCGAGTTGTGCGAAATCCGCGATCTGCTGAGCGCCAACTACTAAGAAGTCTTCGCATCGGGTTATAATTTGCGGCTTGGCGGTGTGTGGCGCAGCCTGGTAGCGCACTTGCATGGGGTGCAAGGGGTCGAAGGTTCGAATCCTTTCACACCGACCATATGAATCAAGGACTTAGCTTCGAAAGGGGCTAAGTCCTTTCTTCTTTCTGGTTCCGAGGGATAAACCGGAAAACGCCTCCGCAGGCCTGTCTCAAGTCTGCACATCATGCGTAGAGCTTTTTCCAAGTGCTTTTGGCACGGGGCATGACGGCCGGATTTCATCGGTCGCAGTCTTGGGGTAATCCCCCGCTTTCCACTGACATCAGAAGTAGAGGGTTTATGCAGCCTCGGCCAGGTGCTGCTTCGCGGTCAATCCACCCAAGGCCATGTGTGGGCGGTCGTGATTGTAGGACCAGGTCCATTGCGTGGCATGCTCCTGAACCTCGTCAATAGTTGACCAGTGATACGCAACTAGCCTTTTTGCCTAATTACTCGGCAAAAGGGAAGCCCATCCCTCCCCAAGAAGGCACTGCTTTTCTTCCTGCGCACCATTGATTCTGCTTTCTCAAGCGGCTTTGGCCAGTATCTGTTTGAACTCACCGCTGTCGATCATCGCCTTTAAATCACTGGCGCCACCAACCAGCGTGCCTTTGACGAACACCATCGGAAAAGTCGGCCAACCAGTCCACATTTTGAGGGCGTTACGTTCGCGCCAAGTATTGAAATAGTTGCCGTACTCCAGATACTTGTACGGCTGGCCAATCATGTCCAGCGCCTTGCGTGCCTGCTTGGGGAAAGGATTCAACCCCATTCCCACGACCGCCACGTCGTTGTCTCTAATAGCTGCAATTACCTCCTGCACAATCGCCTTCTGATGCTCCGCGACCTTGCTGCGGATGGCTGGATGAATGTACCTCTCGTCAAGAATCGGGCGTGGCATGGAAAACTCCAGAAGTGCTGAGGATTGACAGTATGGCAGTGCAACTTGACGCGAGAACGATCCGAGACCTTCGTCTTCACTTGTCGCTCGCACCACTGCATAAATTTCCCTGCAAGCAGAAAACAGGTCTCCACGCTAGAATTTTCGGCTTATGCTAGGCATATTCTGGAACCGGATGGCTCTCGATATAAGGGAAATCGTTCCGCAGATCGCAGATTGTCCAGCATGCATTCAAGTCAAAGCAACCTACATGTCATCGAATAATCTCTTCAGATATATCGCGGAAGTTTCCAGAAAACTCTGGTTCCTTGACCCGGGCGCGGACACGCTCTACATCAACGATATTGCGGTCCGGATTCGTGCCGGCCTGCTGTTGATCATTCCCTTGTACATGGGATTGACTCTTTACGAGGCCGTGTATGGCTCTCATTGGATTGTCACCGGCAATGCAATCAAGGATACGTTCGACACGGATTTTGACGGCCACATTCTTTACAGCGTCGAGGCCATTCGGCGCACTTCGGACTATTCAAGGCAGACAATGGTGCTCTGGTACGCACTGTTTGAAATGCTGTCGGGAATGTTCACCTTCACTGCCCGGTTTTCCCCCACTGTTCTGGTCAGCAGCTTTCTTGCCAAAAACCATGCGCCCGTCTGGAAGCCCCTGACTCCCAAACGCTTCGCGTGGTCCATCGGTGCAAGTTTTATATCGGTTTGCCTGATCTTCTTCAACCCGGAGGTATTTGCCGGCTGGGTCAACTGGGTGTTTGCTCATGACGTACTGCCGACCACCCGAAACTATCTGCCCAGATGGATTCCGCTGGTCCTCGTATGGGTGTGCATCGGGTTCATGTGGATGGAAACGGTACTGGGGTTTTGCATCGGCTGCAAAGTTCATTCCCTGCTGGTCAAAGTGGGCCTGATGAAAGAGGAATGCGAGGCCTGCAACAACCTGAGCTGGAATACCTAGGCCTGAGGTGCTCGGCTTTCAGGTTTGCGGGAATCGCATCCCCCTTCAAGCTCTACATTCAGGCCAAGAAACGTTCAGGTCTTCAGGAAACAACCTTGATTGCCGATCTGGGCTAAGTCGAATGAGCACAGCTTGACCGACTGTTTTGTATTGCGACTACATATGTCCGATTCTGGTCGGAAGTTGGGGCCACGCCTGCGGCGAATTGCTTACGGCATTGGGGGAAGCCCAGCTGGAAGTTGAAAGGCAAGCTACGAAGGATAAAACGATAGTGGGGTTACGTGACAAGCGCGAGAGTATCGCGTACAGGCGAAGGAAGCAGATGGCGACTTCTCAATGCTGGCTAAGCGAATCGCAGTGCGGTCGTATTTCAGCTAGACTTTGTTGATGATTGGGGGGGTAGCTCAGCTGGGAGAGCGCTGCGTTCGCAATGCAGAGGTCGGGAGTTCGATCCTCCTCCTCTCCACCAATGGAAGCAAGTGCTTGGCACGATGCTGATGACAAGGGCTGGGCATGGACCGGCGGGCTACTACACGACGTGTTGTGCGGACATGCCGGTCGCGAGGGCGTGAGTTGGTCGGCCGCTGACAATATCAGCGAATTGGAATCCCCATGACTGCCTGTTCGGTGATTCATACTCCCTGTCCGGTCGCAAAGATGACATGGCTGGTGACTCCTTTGCAGGGGTAGCAGCCGGTGGCCGGTGCCCGCTTTCTGGCGGCCCAATTGCATGGGTTGGCTTACCCGTCTGCAGCCGTTCATGGCGACCCGCAACTGCCCAAAGCGGAAGAGCGGCCGCATGAAAGCAGACGCTCAAAGGCGGCTAGGAAATATGGGGCGATTCAAAGAGTTAATCGTCACTGGGTACTAATTTTGAACAATATTCAAACAGCCGTTAGAATGTTTGAATGAACAAGCGCGAACTCAAAAACTTGCTATACGAACAGGTTGCCCGCATTGGCAAGGCAGTGTCCAGCCCAAAGCGGTTAGAACTGCTGGAACTGCTCGCGCAGAGCGAGAAGACGGTTGAGGTGCTGGCAGGCGAGCTATCGATAGATGTAAAGCTGGCCAGCGCACACCTGAAAGCCCTGAAGGCTGCGCGCCTGGTAGAGAGCCGCCGCGAAGGCAAGTACATGGTCTATCGGCTCAGTGGGGATGACGTGGCTCAACTCTGGGTGAGCCTGCGCTTGGTCGCCGAGGAGCATCTGGTCGAGTTGCAGCTAACACTGCAGAAGATGGTGGCAGCGCCCGACAAGCTGGCACAGATGGGACGAAGCGACTTGCTGGAGCGGGCGCGCCGCGGCGATGTCATCGTAATCGACGTACGCCCGCAAGAGGAGTTCGAGGTGGCGCATCTGCCGTATGCCCGATCAATGCCCATGCCAGAGATTGAAAGGCGTCTAGCCGAACTTCCCAGGAGCCGCGAGATCGTGGCCTATTGCCGAGGCCCTTTTTGCCTGATGTCAGACGAAGCGCAAAAGTTGCTGAGTGGCAAAGGCTACCGTATTCGCAAGCTGCTTGACGGTGTTGCCGAATGGGCAACCGCTGGCATGCCCCTGGAACGCAAGACGGACCTGTGAGTTGAATTTTTCCACTCAGGAGGTGTGTCATGACATCCACTTTGTTCATTCTCAATGAGGCGCCCTATGGCGGCGAGCGTGCCTACAACGCATTGCGTCTGGCGGGTGCGCTGGCGGGGCGTGAAGGCCAGCAAGTGCGTTTGTTTCTGTTGGCAGAGGCCGTAGGATGCGCGCGCGCCGGGCAGAAGCTCCCCGAGGGATATTACAACGTCGAGCTAATGCCGGGCAAGGTGGCGTGTCTCGGGGAGGTTGGCCTTTGCGGCATCTGAATGGACGCACGGGCGCTGACCGATGCCGACCTGATAGGCGGCACCAAGCGCTCGACGCTCAAGGAACTGGCCGACTGGACTGTCGAAGCTGACAATGTATTGGTTTTTTAAGTTAAGTGAAGGAGACTCCATTTGTTTTTTAAGCAGCTCGCAACCAAAGAGGCTTCACTGTCCTATTTCTTCGGCTGCGCAACCTATGCCAAGGCCATTGCGGTAGACGTGGTGGCCGGCGACGAGGAGTGGTTTATTGAGGAAGCGCGCAAAGCTGGCGTCAAGATCACGCACGTCATTGATACCCATTTGCATGCTGACCACTACTCGGGTGGGCGCAAGCTGGCGCAGATGTTGGGCACCTCGTATTGCCTGCACGAGTCGGATGAAGGCCATGTGAAGTTTGATTTTGAGCCGTTGCGCGATGGCCAGACGCTCGACTTGGGCAATGTGCAAGTCAAAGTTCTACACACGCCGGGGCACACCCCCGACAGTGTCTGTCTGCTGGTGACCGATCTGCGCCGCGGTGGAGCGCCCTGGTTCGTCGTGACGGGCGACACGCTGTTTGTCGGGGCTGTCGGCCGGCCCGATCTCGCTGGCAAGGAGCGTGAAATGGCCGCGCAGTTGCATGACTCGCTGCACGCGCGCCTGCTGGGCCTGCCCGATGACATCGAAATCTACCCTGGCCACCAGGCCGGCAGCGCCTGTGGTGTGGGCCTGTCGGGCAAGCCGTCATCCACCCTGGGCTTCGAGAAACGCTGGAACCCTGCGCTGGGCATGACGCGCGCGGACTTCATCGCCGAGCTCACACGCGAGATACCGCCGCGCCCGGCCGACATGGACCGGATCGTCGCGGCCAATATCGCAGCCTGAGATATACCTTTGAATTAAACGGAGACAGATTTGGAAACTGGTGCAATGCGCCTGCCCCTATGGGGCGGGCTGATTCTGGGCGTGCTACTGAGCTTCCTCGCACCAGCGCAGGACCTGTTGCGTTTTTTTGCCATGGGGCGCCCGGGCTTTGCGCTTAAGTTCGGCTCAGCTTCCCTGCTGGGCGTGTTCATCGGTGCGTTTGCCAGTGCCGTGGTGGCCCGGCATTTTGCCTGGACCACGCCGACCGGGCTGCTGCGCACGACGGCACAGGCCTGAGGGAGAAACGCCATGAGTGAATTCACCCAGGCCCGCCACGAGGTACAGGACTACCTGCACGGCATCCGTCACAACCTGCGCCAGTTCGTCTATCAGTTGCTGCAGGTCCTGATGGTCGGATTGACCTTGGGCATGATGCGTACGGTGGTGCCGGCCTTGGCGAGTTCCGAATTTGGTGTTCCCAAAGACTCCTTCATGCTGCTGATTGCTTTCGTCGTCGCCTTCGGCTTCGTCAAGGGCACGCTCAACTTTGTCGCTGGGCGGCTGTCGGAAAACATCGGGCGTAAGAAGGTTTTGCTGCTGGGCTGGCTCAGCGCGCTGCCGATTCCCTTCATGATCCTTTGGGCGCCTAGCTGGGGCTGGATCATAGCGGCCACCGTGCTGCTGGGCATGAACCAGGGATTCGCCTGGTCCATGACCCAGACATCCAAGCTCGACCTCACACGGCCCGATCAGCGTGGCCTGACCATCGGCCTCAACGAGTTCGCTGGCTATGTGGGCGTGGCAATTGCCGGCATCGTCACTGGCTACATGGCCACGGCTTTCGGCCCACGGCAGGGCCTGTTGATCTTCGGCCTGGTGGTGATCGTCTCGGCGCTGGTGCTGACGCAGCTCTTCGTCAAGGAAACACTACCCTGGGCCAAGGCCGAAGGCGCGCGCCACGCTGCCGGCAAAGCGACCGGACCCACGCCACGCTATCCGGCACAGGTGCCGGCAAAGCCAGGCACCTGGGACATGTTTGCACTGATGAGCTGGCGCGACCGCCGCATGGCAGCGTTGTGCCAGGCCGGGCTCGTCGAGAAGTTCGTCGATGCGCTGGTCTGGGTGTTCTACCCGGTGTTCCTCTATCAGCAGGGTATCAGCCTGCCCAATGTAGGCTGGATCATTGGCGTCTACGGCTTTACTTGGGGCGGCTCGCAGCTGTTCACTGGCAAACTGTCGGACCGCATTGGCCGCCATAAGCCCAATGTGTGGGGCATGTGGATCTGCGGCGCGGGTGTGGCGATGATGGTGCTGGGCAGTGGCGTGGCGTGGTGGGTGGTTTCGGCGGCGGTGTCGGGCTTTGGCATGGCGCTGCTCTATCCCAATCTTTCGGCGGCGGTGGCTGACATTTCGCATCCCAACTGGCGCGGCTCTGCTATCGGGATTTACCGCTTCTGGCGCGACCTGGGCTATGGAATCGGCGCACTCGGACTCGGCCTGGTGGCGCACTTCACCGGCCACATGGAAGGCGCATTCTGGTTTGTCGCCATATCCATGTTCATGTCTGGCGCCGCGCTCTGGTGGTGGGGCGAGGAGACACATCCACGCCTCAATCCTGCTCCAGCCATGGGCTCTTTTTGAATCTATTTTCCACTCAAGGAAACTATGCAAAGGCTGCTCTCGACTTCCCTCGCTGCACTGGCAATCAGCGCTGCCAGCTCATGCCGACGACACCCAGGCGGCCATCGGTGCCATGGAGGGCTACCTGGAGTTCGTGGATTACCGTCTAGAAGCAGCGCTCAACTTTCACATGCTGATAAAGTCAACGCGATCTATTTAAACGGCGGACTTCTCGCAATTGACGCGCAAGCTTAATCTTCCGACGATTGGTTCGTCTGATTCTCCAAACCTGAACACCCGCCATGATCAGCAAGCTACCACTGATCAAGGAGAACGCATGCTCCAGGGTGGCTATGGTTGCTCCACCTGCTGCAACGTAAAGATAGGGCAGACTCTCATAGAGCCACGTAGGTTTGTAGAATTCAAGCACGTATCAGCCTTATAAAGATCCGACGCTGTTAAAAACTATTTCATAGTAACAATTCGATACCAATAGTCAAGACGCAACGCACTGGTGGGCTTCGCCATTTTTTTTGACGCATTCTTTAGCCCTCAATACTGGCCCGCAGCTTTTGGCTTTTGCTGGGGGTGATGAATGCCGGGGGAAACATTGCGCCGGTCGTCTTTGTCGGCAGCGCCGCTGCCACCCCATGCATCAGCCGCCTGTCGCGGTCATCAAGCAGCAGGTGGTGGCCGTCGAGGGCGCTGGCCCTTGAGGTTGAACGCAGCTTTGCGCCTGACACGCATTGAAAAAATGGAATTACTGCCGCGCTGCCCGCGACGGGTAAACAAGAACGGACTCTGCTTTGGGGCGCTCGTCTGCGTCGCGGGCTCCTTCGACCGGCTGACGTGTCAGCAAGGTGTGTGACTGGCGCGCGTTGTTGACTTCCGCTTCAATCCTGGCGATTCTTTCTGCGTACATTTTGGCCAGCGCGGCATGGTGCTCTGCGGCCGCCTTGTGCTCAACCCATGCCAGCTGCGCCTCTTCCAGATATTCAAGGGATTTTCTAATGTGAGCATCAGCGTGTGCAAAAAAATGGAATTTCATGACAACCTCCATCAACATGCGGCCAAAGGATTGCACCAATCAAAAATTGCCTCTAATAGCTTTTGCGTGGCGCACAAGACATGATCCTCCCAAATCTTGCGCGTTGTCAATGAGAGCGGGAGCGGTGCCGGGGTTTCCCCCAGAGAGAGACAACCCGTACCTAAAAGTGGGTATCAAGGCCGAAGCGGCGCTAAAGACGGGCGTGCAGAACCCGCTCATTGCGCTGCTGCGGCCTTATGCGGCGGCGAGTTCCCGCTTGGTAGTGTCGCCGGGCGCCGACGGGGGTGTGGACCCATCGATTGAAAGCTCTCCGCCCAGGGCTTCCAGCAGGTCAGGAATCAGGGCGGACAACTCGCCCGTCACGATGGCGGCATCGGTGTCGAAGCCGTCGTCGTCCTTGCCGCGTTCCTGCACGCCGTCCAGCACGACGTCGAGCAATTTGATTTTTCTCACCTGGGCCGTATCGGTGAGGACGAAAGACACGCGGTCATTCCATGTCATGGCCAGTTGTGTGGGCACCTTGCCCGACTCGATATGCTGGGTAACTTCGTCGATTTCGAGCGTGTGGCGCGAATAGCGGACCGTCGATTTCTGGTCGTCGGGCGTCTTCAGTTCGCAGTCACGGTCAACTGTAAAGCTGACTGGCGCTTCGCGGCTTGCCAGCCAGTGCGCCATGGCAGCGCCTGCGGCCATCGTTGTTTGCACCGGTTTGGCCATGATGCCGGGGCGGGAACCCGGAATTTCGCTGAGCGCCTCGATCAGGTTGCTCACGACCTTGTCGGCGCCCGTGAGGCTGCCGGAGTCGACCACCAGGAATTTGTTGACCGGATCAATCCACAGCGTCGTGGATGAGCGCTTGGTGAAGGCGCGCGGCAATAGGTCGAGGACGGCTTCTTCCTTGAACTCTTTCTTGATTTTGGCGCTGGCGCGCTCACGGCCGGTTTCCTGCTTGTATTTTTCAACGCGTTCGTCGACGGCGGCCTTGACTGCCGATGCCGGCAGCGGGCGGCGTTCGATGCAGAGCCGCAGGATGACGCTGCTGCCAACGGACTCCACCAGGACGGTGCTTTTGTTGCCGCGCGGCGGAACCCAGCCTATGGACTCGGCTTGCGTGGCGCCGCAGGGCATGAATTGGGCTGACTGGAGCGCCTCTTCAAGCGCGTCCAGCGGGGGCAGAACAAATTCGGTGGCAATGCGGAAAAAAGACGCGGATTTGAACATGTAATTCCGGAATGTTGGGGTGGGCGGGTCGGAGGGGCGGACGGCCATGCAGGCTGGTAAAAAAGACCATCTTGGGCGTGCGTCCGGCAGTTGAAATTTTAAGTGACGCCTGGCGCGTGAACAGCACTTGCTTACATTGATTGAGGCGGGGCTGGCTATGCAGCTCAGTCAATATCGCTCACGTGGAGAGCGAAAGCCCCCTTGCGGCGGTCGGCAAAGTAGCACTCCAGTGTTTGCCTGACTGTCTTGAAGGCGATCTCGTCCCACGGGATTTCCGGCTCGGTGAACAGCCTGGCTTCTATGGTTTCGTGGCCGGGCCTGAACTCGGTGCTGAGAAGCCGGGCACGGTAGTAGAGATGGACCTGGCCGACGCGCACGACGTTCATGACGGAAAACAGCTCCTGCATTTCAAATTGCGCGCCGGCTTCCTCGTCGGTTTCGCGGGCAGCACCTTGCGCGGTTGTTTCACCCAGTTCCATGAATCCTGCCGGCAATGTCCATTTGCCCCAGCGCGGCTCGATATTGCGTTTGCACAGCAGAACTTGCGCGCCATCTTCGCCCCAGACCGGCACGGTGCCGACGACGTTGAGCGGGTTTTCGTAATGAACGGTGTGGCAGGCGGAGCAGACGGCCCGCTCCTTGGTGTCGCCGTCATCGGGCAGGCGATAGGTCACGGGGGCACCGCAAACGCGGCAGTGATTCAGGGGGAGGCGGTGCATCAAATGAGTGTAGCGGCATTGGGTGGCGGACCTGGCGCCAGCCAGCGCGCTTGCCTAGCTGAAGTGCTATTGAAAATATAGCTTTCTGTGCCCGTACACAAAGGGCTAGAGGTATGAAAGGCATAAAGAAGCCGGGAAAAGACCCGGTTTTTTAGGTGCTGCCCTGTCGTCCGCCGCCAGTGCCGATAACACGGGCAGGCATGATGCAAGGACTGGCTCAGGCCACCTTGACGGTCAGGGTGCCCAGACCCGCCACGCCGCCGACCATGGTGTCTCCGGACACCACCGCCGCCACCCCTTCGGGGGTTCCGGTGTAAATCAGGTCGCCGGGCTGCAGTTCCCAGGCGGCTGACAGGTGTTCAATGGTTTCAGCAATATTCCAGATGAGTTTGGATACATTGCTGCGCTGGCGGTCTTTGCCGTCCACCTGCACATAGATTTCAGCATTGTTCACGTCCCCGGCCTGTGCAACGGGCGTGATGGGGCCTATGGGCGCGGAATGGTCATAGGCCTTGCCGATACACCAGGGGCGGCCCTGTTTCTTCATCTCGTTCTGCAGGTCACGGCGAGTCATGTCCAGGCCCACAGCGTAGCCAAAGATGTGCTTGTGCGCATCGGCCGCCTTGATGTTTTTGCCGCCGGTGCCAATTGCCACGACCAGCTCAATTTCGTGGTGGAGGTTGTGGGTCAGGCTGGGATAGGGAACGGAGCCGGTGCTGCCGGCTTCGACCGCCACGATGGCGTCTGCGGGCTTGAGAAAGAAGAAGGGCGGTTCGCGGCCGGTGAAGCCCATTTCCTTGGCATGTTCTTCGTAGTTGCGTCCCACGCAGTAAATGCGGTGAACCGGGAATCGGTCTTTGGAGCCGACGACCGGCACGGATACTGTGGCCGGCGGTGTAAATACAAAATTCATGACAGGCTTTCCTCTTTGTGTAGGCCCGGGCCTGAGGCACCCGGTGGTATGAAAAACTCAATAGCGCACCCGCTTGCGTCGCACGCCATTGCGCAGTGTGCCATGACGGATTGATAGCCGGGTCTGATCATTGCGCTGCCGGCTGTCTATACCTCGCCGTCATCGCCGAAACACACACCCTCCTGCAGCAGCCGCTTTTGAAGTTCCTTGACATCGGTATCGGCAAAGCTCTGGCCAGCCGCTAGATGGGACGCGGCGGTGCCCGCAGCCTGGCCCATCACAAAACAGGCGCCGCTGGCCCGTGCGGCCGACTGGCCTTCGTGCGTCATGGCGGCGCAGCGTCCGGCGACCAGCAGGTTGTCGGTGGTGGCGGGAAGCAGCATGCGCCAGGGCAGGTCGTTGTAGGCGCGGCCTTGCGCCTGGTCGATGTTGCGCGGAAACACCCAGTCGACCCGGCCATCGGCATGCAGCTCCATAGGCCAGGAATTGATGCCGATGGCGTCCCCAAATCGCGCCGACGACAGGATGTCTTCTCCAGTCAGCGAATAGAGGCCCTGGATGCGCCGCGTCTCGCGGATGCCGACTTGCGGCGCAATGTCCACGATGGCCGAATGCTCAAAGCCGGGCACTTCATGGCGCAGAAAGCGGAAATATTCGGTGATCTGGCGCCGGCCTTCCTGCTCGCCTTCGCTGAGCTGGCGGGCGTCGGTGGCGTCCATGGCCTTGCCGCTGGCGTTGCGGATCTGCGTGACATTGGCGCGCCATTCGGTGGGGTTTTTCTGGGGCCGGAGAATGGCGCCCTCGCGGGGAAATTTGTAGCGGCCGGGGTCGCGCAACTGGCTTTGCACCATCAGGGTGTTGATGGCCTTGAACTCGCCCACGGCGGCCAGCGCGCGCACCGCATCCACATGGCCCACGCGAAACATGGTGGACGGAAAAAGCGCGCTGCCATGGCCGTCGCCCAGCTCAAACGGCACACCGGCAAAGTGGGCCACGTCGGCATCACCCGAGCAGTCGATAAAGCAGCGGGCGCGAATCGCCTGCCGACCTGACTTTGTCTCCACCACCAAGGCCTGGATCTGCCGCCCCTGCATGATGACGGCTGCGGCCCAGGCATGAAACAGCAGCTGAACGCCCGCGGCGAGCAGCAACTGGTCAGCCGCGCATTTATAGGCCGATACATCGTAGGAGCGGACCCGGATGCGGCCCTGCATGCCGTCTTGTGGGGCGTTGAGTCCGCCGAGCGCCTCAATGCGCGCCAGCAGCTCATCGACCACACCATGCACCACTTGCCGCATCTCGCCATGGCTGCGGCCGTAGAGGCCGGCAAAATTGGTCACGCCGCCGGCTGTACCCATGCCGCCCAAAAAGCCGTAGCGCTCCACCAGCAGGGTGCGCGCGCCGTGCCTGGCCGCGCTGGCGCTGGCGGCCAGGCCGGCCGGGCCGCCGCCCACGACGACGACGTCATATTCGCCATAGACGGGCAGGGAGCGTGCGGGTTCGGTGATGAAGGACATGAGGTTTGGCCACTTATCTCTTATTCGATCTTGATGCCGCGCGTCTTGATGATGTTGCCCAGAAGGGCGCTTTCCTCCTTAAGCCGGCTTTTCAGGCCCTCGGGCGAGGTGCCTACGGCCTGCCAGCCTTGGGCGAACAGTTTTTGCCGCGTTTCGGCATCGCGAATGATGCGGGGAACTTCCTGGGCCAGCCGCGCCTGAGCCGCAGCGGAAAGACTGGCCGGGCCGATCAGCGCCGTCCACACTTCGAGATTGACGTTCTTCACGCCGGCGTCGGCCAATGGCGGCACATCCGGCGCCAGCGAACTGCGCCCGCCGGCCAGGCCAATCGCCCTGAGTTTGCCGGAGCGGATATGCGGCATGGCCACGCCAGGCGGGATCAGCGCCATCTGAATCTGCCCGCCCATCATGGCGGTGACCACCTGCGGATTGCCCTGATAGGGCACATGCACGGGGGTGACGCCGGGGGCGCGGCTCTTGACCAGTTCCATGCCCAGATGCGCCACGGAGCCATTGCCCACCGAACCATAGTTCCAGCGGCTGCCGCCCTGGCGGGCTGCCACGAAGAATTCGGCACCGCCGGGCAGGCTGGCGGGCGCCACCAGCATCAGCGGCGCGGTGGTCAGCAGGGAGATGGGGGCAAAGTCCTTGGCCGGGTCGTAGGGCAGCTTGGGGTACAGCAGCTTGGCTGAAGTGAGGTTGCCATTGATGACGACGCCCAGCGTATGGTCGTCGGTGGCCTTGGCGACCTGGTCGGCGGCAATGTTGCCGGAGGCGCCGACCTTGTTTTCAACGATGACGGGCTGGCCCAGTGCCTTGGCCAGGGGTTCGGCCAGCGTGCGTGCTGCCATGTCGGGCGTTGAGCCGCCGGGAAAACCGACCAAGATATGAACCGGCCGGGTCGGCCAGGCTTGTCCTGTTTTTGAGTTGCTTTGTGCCTCGGCCAAGGATGGGAGGGTGCAGGCAGCTACCAAAATGGTAGCGGCTGCGGCGGCGTTTGAGATTGCGCCAAATATTTTCATCAGGTTCTCCTGCGGGTTTTTATGCTTTATGGGAAGAGTTACGGCGGCCGGGTTCTGCCATGCATTCCCTTGGCCTGGGTGCAATGAGCCACGCCATGGACGAAGGCGTGCGAACCCGCCCTGTGGTGTGTCAAGCCCTGTTTTTCCGGCGGGGCCGCGCGGCTCAGTCCGATTTGGCCAGGAGTTCGAAATGTTCCACGGTCGGTGGTCCGGCAAAAAACGGCCCGACAATCGCGCGCCAGTCGGCAAAGGCCGGTGATTCGCGGAAATCGACGGTGTGGTTTTCCAGTGTTTCCCAGAAGATCTGCAGGACGTAGCGCTCAGGGCTTTCAATGCCTTTGTTGATCTTGTAGCCCTTGAATCCTTTGGCCTTTGAAATCACGGTGTTGACGCCGCGCTGGACGGCTTCGTCAAAAGCGGCCTGCTGGCCGGCTTGAATGCGGATATCGGCGAGTTCGAGAATCATGAAAATTCCTGTGTTCAGTATGGTGTAAGCGGTAACTGTAGCGTCAAGCCGGCCAGCGCAGGCGCCAGCAGATCTGGCAGCTCGGTCGACTGCTTTGCAGCCCGGCGAGGCGTGAATGCCGCATGGCCCGCTCATCAGCGCCGGGCGGCGGAAGTTTATCGCTATCCGGGGCGAAGGGCGCGCGGACATAAACATGACAGGTGGGTCGAACGGCCGGACGCCTCGGGGCATGGCGAACCTTTCAGTGCAGACGCCGGCGTGGTGGCGTCGAAAAACGGGGTTTCAGTTTATGCTTTCGGACATGAAGCTCCACAACTATTTCCGTTCGTCTGCCTCCTTTCGTGTGAGGATTGCGCTTGAGTTGAAGGGACTGAGCTACGAGTACATTCCCGTCCACATTGCCCGGGGAGACCACAAGAAGCCAGCCTACGCGGCCTTATCGGCCGACACCCTGGTGCCGCTGCTGGAGGTGGATGGTGAAAAGCTGTCGCAGTCGATGGCCATCATTGAGTACCTCGACGAAACACATCCCGTGCCCGCGCTTTTGCCTGCCGACGCTGTGGGCCGCGCCAAGGTGCGTGCGCTCGCGCAGTCGATTGCCTGCGAGATTCATCCCCTCAATAACCTGCGCGTGCTCAAGTACCTGGTGAGGGAGCTCAAGGTGGAAGAGGAGGCCAAAAATACCTGGTACCGCCACTGGTGCCGTGAGGGGCTGGAAGCCTTCGAGCGCCAGCTCAACCAGCTGCCAGCCTCCACCTATTGCTATGGCAACACGCCGACACTGGCGGATTGCTGCCTGGTTCCGCAAATCTTCAACGCCAATCGTTTCGATGTGGGTTTTGACGGCCTGAGCCGCACCATGGCGGCTTTTGACGCCTGCATGGCGCTGCCGGCTTTCCAGAAGGCGCAGCCGTCCGCCTGTCCTGATAACGAGGCCTGACGGTGGCGGACGCCTGGCATCCCGACTGGCTGATTCCCGACTGGCCGGCACCCGCCGGGGTGCGTTCGGTGTTTACCACCCGCGCGGGCGGCGTGTCGGTCGCGCCTTTCGACAGCATGAATCTGGGCGACCATGTAGGCGACCGGCCTGAACATGTGGCGGCCAACCGTGCCATGCTGCAGCGAGCCACGGGCACACATGCCGTCTTCCTCAAGCAGGTGCATGGCCATGAGGTGCTGGCGCTGGGGCAAGCCACGCCCGACGGCCAGCCCGCCGATGCCTGCGTCACCGCGCAGCGCCGGCTGGCCTGCACCGTCATGGTGGCCGATTGCCTGCCCGTGTTACTAACCACGGAAGACGGCCGCGTGGTGGCTGCTGCGCACGCCGGCTGGCGCGGTCTGGCGGGCAGCGGCGGATCAGGGGGGCAGGACGTTTTGCAATCGGTTTATGAGTCTTTTGTTGCTCTAGCCCAAGCAGAACAGGTGCAAGTTGCTATTAAAATAATAGCATGGCTGGGCCCGTGCATCGGGCCGTCTGCCTTTGAAGTTGGCGTGGAAGTCAAGGCTGCGTTTGAGTCAGCGCTGCCCGGAGCGGGGCGCTTGTTTGAAGAAATCGGTGCAGGCAAATACCTGGCCAATCTGCCCGCGCTTGCGCGCTTGCGCTTTCAGGCGATGGGCATCACGCAGGTTTACGGCAACGACGGCAGCGCGCCCTGGTGCACGGTGAGCAATCCTTCAAGGTTCTTTTCCCATCGGCGCGACGCCGGCGTCAATGGGAACGGCTTCGGCACCACTGGGCGCATGGCGGCCTGCATCTGGCGGGAGTGATGCTGGCTTATTCCATTTCTGCTTCGGCGCAATAGGCTCTTGCGCCGACTTGCCGTGCAACCGAACTTTTTGCCGCGTTGGGTCTTATCTCGCCTCGAATCAGAGCTGGAATTGGCCGCAGCGGTGGTTGATCGCCTTAGCCCTTGGCATCAGCCATCAGGCCAAACATCGTCCGTATCGTGTTGGTAAAGCGCGGCCTCATGCGGCTGCTCCATTCGGTGCCGCGTACCGCGAGCCAGGGGGCTGAACCCAGCGTTTCCTTGGTCACCAAGTCGTAGCAGGCCAGGGATAATGGACCGTGGTCATGGTTGAGAAAACGGGTGGCGCGAATGCAGCCGGGTACCTTGGCCAGCCCCGGCATATGTTCGGTGTCGTACCACTGTGCCAGCTCCGGCATCCAACCGGACTCAGGGTCCATCTCCACGGCGTAGTGAAAAACGGGCTCGGTGCCTGCTGACGTGCCCGCGGTTTCAAATACCTTCTCCAGCCGGGAGACGCGCACATTTTGCAACTGCGGCCATTCGGCTTTGAGCCCTGACGCCAGCGCAGTCGCTGCAAGCTTGTCAAGCGGGCTGCGTTGAGCTAAATGCAGGTAGGCGTAGAACAACTTTTGTGTTGGGGCGTAGGCCACATGCAAACGCACGGATAGATGTGGCACGGCGCTGCGCAAATGCTGCATCACGGCTGGCAGGCAGTCCTCGCAGTTGTCAGGCAACGTGGCCTGAAGCAGCAAGGCATCTGTAGGCATACCCGGATGTCGTGTCTCCGAGGGGGTCATGGCGGAACCCATCTCAGTGCCCGATCCTGAAGGCCGTGAGAAAGCGTGAGACCATGTTGTAGGCGGCCACGGTCGCCACCAAGTCAACTAGCTGGTGATCATCGAAGCCGCGCTTGACCGGTTCAAACACGCTGTCGGGCACCTCGATGTCGCGCGTCATGGTATCCGTCAGGGCCAGTACATGCAGCTCCTTCTCCGAAAATGCACCCGTACCGGCGGAAGGCAGTGTCAGCTTATGCAGCGCGTCTATTTTTTCTTGCGGCATGCCGGCCTTGAGCGCGTGCGGGACATGCGCCTCGAACTCATACGGCGCGCGGTTAAGCACGGCCACCCGCAGAATGATGAGTTCACGCAGCTCAGCGGGCAGGGTGCTGCGGTTGCGCACTGCGGTCAGCAGTTGTTCCCAGCCCTGTGCCAGTGGCGGGCTGTTTAGCAGCACCTGATAGAGCAGGGAGACTCGGCCGCGCTCGGCCTGAATGCCGGCTTCAAGCTCGGCCAGCTCGGGGCGGCTACCTGGGGTAATCGGTGAAATTCTCATGTGTTTCGATGGGTGAAATAAGGTCTGAAAAGGCTAATCAGGTTTGATTTTTTTGTCCCGGATAACCCGGCCCCATTTGGCTGTGTCATTTTTGAGCAGCAATGCAAGTTCGGCAGGACTGGATGCCGAAGGTTGTGCGCCGGATGCCATTAGTTTTGCACGCACCCCGTCGTTGGCCAGTGCTCGTTTGACCGCCTGGTTGAGATGCACCACCACTGCCGATGGTGTGGCTTTGCTGGCAAAGAGCGCATACCAGTTGTCGGAGTCCACGCCGGCCATGCCCATTTCCTGAAAGGTTTTTACATCGGGCAGCAGGGGGTGGCGCTTGGTGGATGCAATCCCTATGGGCTTAAGCTTGCCTGCCTTGATAAAGCCGACAAGACCTGGGATGTCGCCAAAGAAGCCATCCACGTGCCCGGCGATGACATCTGTAATGGCAGGAGCAGCCCCTTTGTAAGGAATATGCACAAGATTCGCTTTGCTCGCATCGGCCAATAGTTCCATAGCCAGATGCGGGACGCTGCCGGTGCCCGAGGAAGCCATGGTGACACCTTCTTTGCGCAGTTTGGCGTTGGCGACAAATTCGGCGCCCGTGCTTGCCGGATTACCGGCGCCTACCACCAGCAACTCCACGTTGTTAACGACCAGCGATATGGGTGCTAGATCGCGCACGGGGTTATAGGACAGTTTTTCATACAGGGGTGGATTGATGGCCACGGCACCCACGCTGGTGAGCCAGATGGTGCTTCCGTCGGGGACTGAGTGGATCACGTAATCAGCGGCGATCGCGCCATTTGCCCCGGCCCTGTTTTCGATGATGACCTGGGTGCCTAGTTCTTTTCCAAGCTGCTCGCTGAGGGTGCGCGCCACAAAGTCAACCGGCCCGCCGGGCGGGAAGGCGACGACCAGCTTGGTTATTTTTGGCTGGGCCATTGCGGGTGATACAAGACCGGCCGACAGGATCAGTGCTGCAAGCGCGGCACTGGCGATACGGGTGATTGCATTTCTGCGGGTGTTGTTGTCTCGGGTCTTCATTGACTTTTCCTTTTATTCATTAATCACAGCGAACCGACATGCCCCCATCGACCACAAGCTCGGTGCCCGTAACGAAGCGGGCTTCGTCCGAAGCCAGGAACAGCGCCGCGTTGGCGGTGTCCCGTCCGTCGCCCATAAAGGGCAGTGGAATGCGGGACTGGCGCTGCTGCAGCAAGGCGCTCACGTCGCCGCCAGTGCGTTGTTTGGCAAGGCGCACGTCCACCATGGGGGTGTAGAGCTGGCCGGGCACCACGGTATTGACGCGAATGCCGCTTTTGGCATATTGCACCGCCACCACGCGCGAGAACTGGATCACGCCCGCTTTTGTCGAGGCATAAGCCACCTGTGCCGAACCCGTCCAGCGCGTGCCGGATGTAGACGAAATGTTGACGATGGCGCCCGAGGCCTGCTTTTCCATGATGGGAAGCACATGTTTGCAGGTGAGAAACACGCTCTTGAGGTTGTGCTCAATCTGGGCATCCCACACTTCTTCAGCCATTTCAACAGGGCCGCCTGCCGCGGAGCCGCCGACGTTGTTAACGAGAATGTCGATGCGTCCGAAACGGGCAAGGCAGGCTGCGACAACGATGGAAATCGCGCCAGACTGGGTCACGTCGCAAGTGGCGGTTTCAATCTCGCCGCCTGCTTCCTTTACCAGTCGCAAGGTTTCTTCCATGCGGTCTGCATCGCGGTCCACGGCGAATACTTTGGCGCCTTCCTGTGCAAAGCGCACCGCAATTGCGCGGCCATTGCCCCAGCCGGGTCCGACCGACCCGGCGCCGGTGATAAGCGCTACCTTGCCCTGCAAACGTCCATTCATGGGAATACCTTCCTGCTTGTTTGTCATACTGAAAATTGATAGAAGCGTTGCGGGTTAAGAACCATCAGGCGTTCCAGCGCTTCGGGTGTCGGGGCGATGCTGGGCAGAAGATCAACCAGCGCGCCATCGTCCGGCACATGTGTGTGGTTAGGGTGGGGCCAGTCGCTCCCCCAAAAGCAGCGCTCAGGAAACGACTGCACCAGCTGGCGCGCCAGGGCTGCCCCCGGTGAGTACGGCGGCGCGGGCGAGATACGGTCAGCGCCGCTGACCTTGACGTGAAAGCGTGGGTCTTCCATCATGGTGCAAAGGGCGCGGAAATCCGCATGGTCAGAGCCCAGCGCAGCGTCCACGCGGCCCATGTGGTCAATCACTACCGGCACCACAGACTTTTTGAGGATGGGTGCCAGTTCATGAATCAGTCTGCTGGCGAAATGCACCTGCAGGTGCATGCCTAGCGGTGCAAGCCGATGCGTGAGCGCCACAACCTCCTGCGGTGTCGCTCCTTGCCCGAGATGCGGCATGAAGTTGAATCGCACGCCGCGAAAGCCGGCGATCTTAAGTCGCTGCAATTCGGCGTCGGGCACCGTGTGCGGCACCAAGGCCACGCCGAGATAGCGGCCGCCACCTGCGGCAATGGCATCTTCCACAACCGAATTGTCAAAGCCGTGAATAGCCGATTGCACGATTACGCAGCGCGAAATGCCCAAAATTCGGTGCAGGGCAAACAGTGCTTCCTTGGGGGCATCAGCTGGCGTGAAGTTGCGGCTGTCCGCAAAGGGAAAACGTGCGGCGGGGCCGAAGACATGCACATGGCTGTCGCAGGCCCCGTCTGCCAAACGCAGGGCGGGGTGGGTTGGCTGGAGCTTATAGGTCAGTACAGATGTTGTCATGGTGATGGGCACTATTCTGATGGCGAAGTGGCTGATTGAGCCAGAGGATTTATAGCTATCAGATATTTGAAATACAAATACAATTGGAAGCTCTTATTTACTGACCAGGGGAGTCCGCCATCGATCTGCGCCGTCTTGAATATTTCGTTGCTGTCGCAGAGGCTGGAAGTTTCAGCAAGGCCGCCGCCGCCCTGGTTATGTCTCAGCCGGCCTTGAGCCAGCAAGTGGCCGCGCTGGAGCAGGAAACCGGCCAGCGCCTGCTCAATCGCACAGGCAGAGGTGCAGACCCGACCGAAGCGGGGCTGGCGCTGCTGACGCGCGCGCGAGCCATTTTTGAGCTGGCAGAGCGGGCCCGTGCTGATATGCGGGAGCGGCAACTGATCCCCAGCGGGCGCATTACGATCGGCTTGCCGCCGCGTGTTGCGCATGCCATGACGGCAGATCTTGTTGAACGTTTTCGGGCCGAGTTTCCTGATGCGGCCATTAGCGTAGAGGAGGGCCTGAGTATCCGATTGCGTGAGTGGCTGGTGGCTGGCCGCCTTGACGCCGCAGTGCTTTTTGATCCCCCGGCGTCACCGCTGCTGAACATTGAAACGATAGCGCGCGAGCCGTTGGTGCTGATGGCCTCAACACCTTTAGCGTCTCGCATCCGTCTGGCAGATGTGGCGGCACTGGCGCTGGTATTGCCGAGCAAACCGAACTCTCTGCGGCAGTTGCTTGAAAGCGAGATCAGGCCCAGGGGTTATCTTCTGAAGGTGGTGGCTGAGGTGGATTCGATCAAAACCGTTTTGTCACTGGTCGCGCGTGGTGTGGCTGCGACCGTATTGCCCGCCAGTGCGATTCGGGAGTGGACACATGACACTCCCCCCTTTGTGGCTGCCATTCATGCGCCGGTGATTAGAAACCGCTTGTGCATTGCCGTTCCCAAGGCCCGCCCCGCCACGCGATTGAGTCGCTTTCTGGTGCAGATGGCCCGGGAGTTGTGTGTGCAGCACTACGGTGATGCTGCACGGCCGCGAAAATCCTGAAGTAAACGCGTGCCTTTGTGCGCAGGTCTCCTGGAGATCAAGGCTGGTATTTCGATGACGCAACGCGCTTTTTTGTGGCCTCTGTATCCGTCGTGTTATTCAAAACCGGGTCCGGTGCGGCATTTGGCTCCATTTGAGCTGCGGCATGCTGGGCACGCGCTTCAGCCTCGCATTTTTTTATCGCCTTGCTGCGCCCGGGCGCGCCCATCAGGTAAACCACCAATGTCACAGGCCCCACGCCATAGAGTACAAAGGTGACCAGCGCACCCAATAGTGTTCCGTTGCTGTTGGTGGCTTCGGCAATGCTCATCATGAGCACGACATACATCCAGGCGATGACGATTAAATACATAAAACTCTCGGCTTTGTCAGGATTTCAGAAGCTAATCCTACGATACTTGCATGGACGTCAGGCGGTCATCAAGACCCGCTGCGATCGAGGGGACAACCATGAATTCTGACTCGAATTGGGCGCAGGCGGCCCAACAGATGCAAGAGACCTTTGGCGAGGGCTTCAAACAGGCGATGGGCGCACTTTCGGCGGCGCAGCCTGCCGGTTTTCCGCCATCGGATTCGGCCGCTTTTAATCAGCTCGGTCAGAGCCAGCCGGCCCTCCGCTTCGATCCTGCCAAACTCCAAGCGCTTCAGCAGCGCTACATCGAGGATGCGTCGGCACTATGGAATCAGTGCCTGCAATCTGGCGATGCTGCACTTGCGGCGTCCGACCGGCGGTTCTCCGCTGACGCCTGGAAGAATAATCCTGTTTCGAAGTTCTCGGCTTCGACCTACCTGTTGCACGGCCGCACCCTGATGGGCCTGGCCGACGCGGTCGAGAGCGATGCGAAAACCAGGGCGCGTGTGCGCTTTGCCGTCGAGCAATGGATGGCGGCTTCTGCGCCCAGTAATTTTCTGGCACTCAACGCTGACGCCCAGCAAAAAGCCATCGAAAGCAAGGGCGAGAGCATCGCCAAGGGCTTGGCGAACATGCTGCATGACATGAAGCAGGGTCATGTGTCCATGACTGACGAAAGCTTGTTTGAGGTGGGGAAAAACGTTGCCACCACTGAGGGCGCCGTGGTGTTTGAAAATGAATTTTTCCAGCTGCTGGAATACAAGCCCCTGACGGACACGGTCTACGAAAAGCCTTTCCTGCTCGTTCCGCCCTGCATCAACAAGTACTACATCCTCGACTTGCAGCCCGAGAATTCCCTGATCCGGTATGCCGTGGCCCAGGGCCACCGCACCTTCGTGGTGAGCTGGCGAAATCCCGATGAGTCCATGGCCGAAAAAACCTGGGACGACTATATCGAACACGCGGCCATAAAGGCCGTTGAGGTAGTGCGTGAGATTACCGGCGCTGCCTCCATCAACACCCTTGGCTTCTGTGTGGGAGGCACGATTTTGGGGACGGCGCTGTCCGTGCTGGCGGCGCGTGGCGAAAAGCCGGCGGCGAGCGCAACACTTCTCACTTCGTTTCTTGACTTTACCGACACCGGCATCCTGGACATCTTCATTGACGAAACCTCCGTCAAGTACCGCGAAACGGAAATGGGCAAGGGCGGCTTGCTAAAAGGCACAGACCTGTCCTCCACTTTCAGTTTTTTGCGGCCCAATGACCTGGTCTGGAATTACGTTGTCGGCAACTACCTCAAGGGCGAAACGCCGCCGCCGTTTGACCTGCTCTACTGGAACAGCGATTCGACCAATCTGCCCGGCCCGTTTTACGCCTGGTATCTGCGCAACACCTACTTTGAAAACAACCTGATCAAGCCCGGAAAGACCGTGGTGTGCGGTGAGAAAGTTGATCTGGGCAAGCTTGACATGCCTGTCTATATCTATGGTTCGCGTGAAGATCACATCGTCCCGATTGGCGGGGCTTATGCGTCCACGCAAGTCCTTCCTGGGAAAAAACGCTTTGTGATGGGGGCTTCTGGCCATATTGCTGGCGTGATCAATCCGCCTGCAAAAAACAAACGCAGCTACTGGACCAACGACAAGCTGCCATCCACCAGGTCTGGCGGAACCCGGTATCCCGAAGCGCAGACAGATTGGCTGGTAGGCGCGACCGAGCATCCCGGCAGCTGGTGGACCGATTGGTCCGACTGGCTCAAACAGCATGCCGGAAAGCAGATTACCGCACCCAAAGCCTACGGCAGCCGCCAATACAAGGTCATCGAGCCCGCACCGGGTCGATACGTGAAGGCCAAAGCCTGATTTTTCGACAAGATTTTTCTACAGAGGAGATCGCACATGGAAGACATCGTTATTGTTTCAGCCGGGCG
This sequence comes from uncultured beta proteobacterium, assembly GCA_963793855.1. GTDB lineage: Bacteria > Pseudomonadota > Gammaproteobacteria > Burkholderiales > Burkholderiaceae_C > Polaromonas. The sequence continues at coordinate 525,200 of CAWCBL010000001.1, read as the reverse complement.
CACTGCCGTTGGCAAATTTGGTGGTTCGCTGGCCAAAGTTCCCGCCACTGAGCTGGGCGCCGCCGTGATCAAAGCCGTGCTGGAGCGCTCGGGGCTGACGGCGGAGCAGGTCGGTGAAGTCATCATGGGCCAGGTGCTCGCCGCTGGTGTAGGCCAAAATCCGGCCCGCCAGGCGGTGATCAAGGCAGACTTTCCGCATGGCATTCCGGGCCTGACCATCAATGCCGTCTGCGGCTCCGGGCTGAAGGCCGTCATGCTCGCTGCGCAGTCGGTGGCGACCGGCGACAGCGAGATTGTGATTGCCGGAGGGCAGGAAAACATGAGTGCTTCGCCGCATGTCCTGAACGGTTCACGCGATGGCCAGCGCATGGGCGACTGGAAAATGGTAGACACCATGATTGTCGACGGCCTCTGGGACGTCTACAACCAGTACCACATGGGCATTACCGCGGAAAACGTGGCAAAGAAATACGGCATCGACCGGGCCATGCAGGACGCGCTGGCGCTGGCCAGCCAGACCAAGGCCGCTGCGGCACAGGATGCGGGCAAGTTCAGGGATGAGATTGTGCCGATCTCGATTCCCCAGAAAAAAGGCGATCCGGTCGTGTTTTCGGCTGACGAATTCATCAACCGAAAAACCAGTGCCGAAGGCCTGGCAGGCTTGCGCCCCGCGTTTGACAAGGCTGGCGGTGTCACCGCAGGCAACGCGTCGGGTCTGAACGACGGCGCTGCTGCCGTGATGGTCATGACAGCCAAGAAGGCGGCCGCCCTGGGCCTGAAGCCTTTGGCTCGCATCGCCAGTTACGCCACGGCAGGGTTGGACCCCGCCTACATGGGCATGGGCCCGGTGCCTGCATCGACCAAGGCCTTGCAACGTGCTGGCTGGAAGGCTCAAGATCTCGATTTGCTGGAAATTAACGAAGCCTTTGCTGCGCAGGCCTGTGCGGTGAACCAAGAAATGGGCTGGGACATCAGCAAGGTGAACGTCAATGGTGGCGCGATCGCCATCGGTCACCCCATTGGCGCCTCCGGCTGCAGGATTCTGGTGACGCTGCTTCACGAGATGGTACGCCGTGACGCCAAAAAAGGCATTGCCAGCCTGTGTATTGGTGGCGGCATGGGGGTTGCCCTCACACTGGAGCGCTAGATTTCAGGTAAAAGAGCTTCTGACGCCCGTTATTCGGGCGCAAGAGGCTATTGAATCAGTAGCAAAACGTTTCATAAAAATCAGTAAATCAAGGAGAGCAGCATGGCCAATAAAGTAGCGTACGTGACGGGCGGTATGGGCGGCATTGGAACCGCAATTTGCCAGCGGCTGGCCAAAGACGGGTTCACGGTGATCGCGGGCTGTGGCCCCACGCGGGACTTCACCAAATGGCTGGATGAGCAAAAAGCACTGGGCTACACCTTTCACGCTTCGGTGGGCAATGTGGCTGACTGGGATTCCACGGTGGCTGCGTTCGACAAGGTCAAGGCAGAGCACGGGCCGGTCAGCGTGCTGGTGAACAATGCCGGAATTACGCGCGACAGCCAGTTTCGCAAGATGAGCAAGGCTGACTGGGATGCCGTGATTTCGACCAATCTCAACAGCATGTTTAACGTGACCAAGCAGGTCATTGAAGGCATGGTTGAAGGGGGCTTCGGCCGCATCATCAACATCTCGTCGGTCAACGGCCAGAAGGGGCAGTTTGGCCAGGTGAACTACTCCACAGCCAAGGCCGGCCTGCATGGCTTTAGCATGGCGCTGGCTCAGGAAGTAGCCAGCAAGGGTGTGACGGTCAATACCGTGAGCCCCGGCTACATTGGCACCGACATGGTCAAGGCCATTCGCCCGGAAGTGCTGGAGAAAATTGTGGCTGGTGTGCCCGCCAAGCGCCTGGGCAAGCCGGAAGAGATTGCATCCATCATTGCCTGGATTGCTTCCGAAGAGGGGGGCTACGCCACGGGAGCGGACTTCTCCCTCAACGGCGGCCTGCACATGGGGTGAGTGCTGGCGGAGATTGACAGCTTGATGTAAAAAACCCGCCATGGCGGGTTTTTTTGTTGCTGCGCGGATCGCGCGTACGGCATTTGTTCCATGCGTGATGCCGGGCTGGTTGTAGCGGCAGCGTGGCCGGGTTGGCTATTCCAGATCTTCGATTGCCAGCATGTGGTACTTTTGTGCATAGGAAAAGGGGAAATTGCGCACCACTGACATGACCCGCTCGGTGACGTCAGCTGAAGGCACGGCAATCATCAGCGCGTAGTGGCCTTCTTCTGCCAGCGTGACGTATTTATGAACGGTGGCGCCTTCCGTTCCGACACTGGGAAGGGTTAGTCTGGAGTCGCCGTCAGCGTGACCAATTTCTTCCAGAATGGTCGCGGGCGTCAGCAGCATTATTTCGTCGATGTCCGGCTCAAGCTGGCGTGCCACTTGCCTGGCGTCTTCCAGAGCAGGAAACATGATGAGCGCGTAGCCTGTGGGGTAGAACGTTCCGCCCAGGTTCAGCATTTTCGGGGTCAGTTCAAAGTCCTTCATAGCGGATCCTTTTCTTGCAAAGAGACTCCCATTAAGGTCCGGATTTTTGTCGCCTGCAGTCGGTTTCCGCCCCTTTTCCCTGTAAGCGTGAGTGCCAAATCCTTTCGTATCACGCGCAAGCTTGAAGTTGCTCAGGGCAGCTCTTCAAGTTTGACATTGGGCTCGGCCATGACTCGCACCGTGCTTTGCACGCTGTCCAGAATCTGGTTGGCAAAGTAGCTGCTCTGTGTGTCGGGTTCTAGGGCTGCAAGCACGAGGTTTGAGAGTGGCTGATTGAGCGGCACGTAGTAACTGCCGCGCTGCACGTCCACCAATCCGCGAATGAGGTTGACCTGTACGTTGATGATGGGAGCGCTGCCGGCGATGGTGCCGCGCACATCCTGGCGCTCGCCCGTGGTGCGTGAGCTTTCCCGGTAGCTGTCGCCCAGCATGGCGCCGGGCTCTGCGACACGCAGCACTTGCACACCTTGGAGAAGTAAGCGCTCGACGGCCGTGGTAGAGCTCGCAGAAAGCAAGTAACCGCATGGCCGGGCCCGGGTCTTGGTGCTTCGCAGCGCGAGTGCGGAGTCCCAGTCTACGGTGATGGTTTTGTCATCTCCGCTGGCCGGATCCAGCATGACCAGATCATATTGGGCGGGCGTGGGTGCGGCCTCCACAATGGCTTCGCCCTTGCAGGCGAGGGCGCTGACCTCCTTGTCGAGGTAGGGACGCAACTGTCCGAGCTCGCTGGCGCGCTGGGCGGTGCTGGCCAGCACGCTCGATATGGCTGTGACCTGGGTATGCACACGGCGCTGGATGTGCAGTCGGCCAATGCCTACACCTCGCGTCTCCAGCAACAGGCTGACGGAATTTTTAAGGGCCTCCACATTACGGCCGGTGTCAGGCCGGGTGCCGCCCATGGAGATTTTTTTGTCGGCCAGGTCGGTGGAGGTGGTGTAGTACCACTCGGTCGTGAGGCCCTGGCCCTTGAGTGCCGCCAGCAATGGACGCCGATACCATTCTTCGGCGGCCTTGGTCAAAAACTCAGGCACGTTGGCGGTAGTGGCGTATTGCACAAGCGCGTCGAATTTTTGCACTGCCCCGAACTTCTGCAGGTAGCGCCCCACCACGGTGTACTCATGGGCATCCACTATCACGGTAGGCTGGTAGTCACGCGTGAGCCTTGCCAGCGCCTGGGCCTCTGGCGTATTGAGCAGTAAATGATCGCGGTTCATGTCCAGTCCGCCCGCCGTCACTCGCTGGCCGTCGGCGGCGCCGTCGGGATTGGCACGCGGAACAATCACCACGTTGATGTGTTCCAGCTCTGGCTGCAGCAGGCCCTGTGCCAGTTCCCTGGCAATTACCAGCAGCGCTTCGCTGCCGGCGGGCTCGTCGCCATGCTGCTGGCCTACCAGCAATACGGTGGGGCGCCCAGTCTCCTTGAGTGCAGATGGGTCTGTGCCCGTGCCGCGCGTCAAAACCAGCGCTTCCAGTGATTCGCCACGCTGGGATCGGCCAATGGCGAGCACAGAAGCCCTGGCACCCGCAGAACGCGAGAGGGCTGCAGCCTGATCACTCAGCCAGTTGTGGATTTCAGCCTGCGTAGTGAAGCTTGTGCGGCCGGCTTGCAGGCCAGGGGTGCCGTAAACGACGGCAGGAGCCGGAAACCGGGCAGCAACGGCTGCGCTATACGGCGCTGGCTCTGCGGTTGTGATTGTCGTCGGCGGGGCGGCCTGTACGACGACGGCTGGCACTGCCGGACGCGGCGCGGGTGTTGCTGACGCGCTTGCGGCCGGGCGGGGAATGGCTGGCGTCCAGGGGGGGAGCTGCACCGAAGTGCAGGCGGCCAGCAAGGCCAGCGGAGCCACCATGCTCAACAGCGAACGCGTGCGAAACGGCGAATGGCCTGAATGACCGGAATGACCGGAATGGGCTGCAGGGCTGGATTTGAGCATGGCGGGCATCCTGTTTTCGGGGGTGTTGACCATGGGGAATGGCTTCACTTGCGGGGTCGCTCGAACGCTTATATTACCTGCCTTGCTGGCCTTTCGACGGGGCAGTTGCATGCGAAAAAGCGGACCTGTTTCAGCGCGGCGGGCGTGGGGCCGAAGTTTTTACAGGCATGCCAAGCATCGCTTGCCAACCCACAAACTCTGGGGCGAACGGCTTTCTGGGAAAATGGTCGTCATGCCCGCCTCTGCCCTAAACGCCCCCGAATTTGAATCTGTTGCTGCTCTGGATGCAGCCGTTAGCCCCTGGCGTCTCAGCGTGGCTCCGATGATGGACTGGTCTGACAAGCATTGCCGCTACTTCCACCGGCTGCTGTCGCGTCATGCGCTGCTGTATACCGAGATGGTCACCACCGGCGCGCTGATTCACGGTGATGTGGAGCGCCACCTGCGCTTCAACGCCGAGGAGCACCCGGTGGCCTTGCAGCTCGGTGGCAGCGAGCCCGCTGATCTGGCCCACTGCGCCAAACTGGGGGAGCAGTGGGGCTACGATGAAATCAACATCAATTGCGGTTGTCCCAGCGAACGCGTGCAGCGCGGCGCTTTTGGTGCCTGCCTGATGGCCGAGCCGCAGCTGGTGGCTGACTGCGTGAAAGCGATGGTTGATGTGGTGAACGTGCCTGTCACGGTGAAGCACCGCATTGGCATCGATAGGGGCGAGAGCTATGACTTTGTGCGGGACTTTGTAGGTACGGTGAGCGAGGCGGGGTGCAATACCTTCATCGTTCATGCGCGCAATGCCTGGCTCAAAGGCCTTTCTCCTAAGGAGAATCGTGAGGTGCCGCCGCTGCGTTACGAACTGGTGCACCGCCTGAAGCAGGACTTTGCGCATCTGACGATTTGCGTCAATGGCGGAATTAACACCGGTGAACAGGTCTCAGCGCAGCTGGCTGAACTCGATGGGGTGATGATTGGCCGCGAGGCTTATCACAACCCCTGGTGGCTGGCGTCCTGGGACGAGGCCTTCTTTGGTGCCGACGAGCAGGCGATGACGCGCGAGCAGGTTGAAGAAAAGATGTGCGACTACATGGTCCGCGAAGCGGCTGAACATGGCACGTCATTCAGTGCGATCGCCCGCCACATGCTGGGTCTGCGCCACGGTTTGCCGGGTTCACGGCGCTGGCGCCAGGTCTGGAGCGACCACAAGTTAAAAACCCTGGATCCGCGCGAGGTGATGGCGCTTGCGCATCGTGTTGTGCAAGAAGCTGCCTGAGTGGCTTCCTGTCGTAGCTCTCGCAGCTGAATATGGCATTGGCGCTCACACATAGTCATTAGTTTGCTATCAATAATGTAGCTTTTTTGGCGAGTGAAGAGGCGCTTTGGCCGATTCTTCCGGATCTCACCACCGATCCGGCAATGAAGGCGGTCGACGGAAGGCGGGCAGGGCGTCTTACGCGCGCCGCACTGTTCCGGGACCGCTCATGCTGATTGGCGCGACCTGGTCGGGGTGACGTGCTTCAGGTGGTTGACACCTCAAGCCGCCGCCTCCAGCCCACTGCTGAAATGCTCGCGCATGCGCTGGGCGCTGGCATCGGCATCGCGCGCAGCCAGTGCGGCCATCATGGCTCGGTGTTCGGTCAGCGACTCTTCAATGCGACCGCTTTTCAGTAGCGAGTTGTGGCGGTTCAGCTTCATTACCTTGCGCAGGTCGGCCACCATCTGGTCGCGCCAGCGGTTGTTGGCAATTTCGAGCAGGCGCATGTGAAAGGCTTCGTTGATTTCAAAAAACCGTTCCCGGTTATTGACGGCCTTCTCCAGTTCATTGTGCAGGTCCTGCAGTTCCTTGAGTTGGGGCTCGGTGGCCTTGGCGGCCACCACCGCGGCGGCATCGCTTTCGAGCAGGGCGAGCAGGTGATAGACATCACTGAGGTCGCTATCCGACACCTCGGTGACATAGGCGCCACGCCTCACCTTCATGGTGACCAGCCCTTCGGTGGCCAGCACCTTCAGGGCTTCACGCAGGGGGGTGCGGCTGATGCCATATTCCTCGGCCAGCTTGAGTTCGTCAATCCAGCTTCCTGGCACGAGTTCACGATTGAATATGCGCTGGCGCAACAACTCGGCGACCTCAACGTAGAGCGCGCGGGGAGACAGGGAAAGTTCAGCCATGGTCTAAAGTGTAAGCTCAATGGAATATTTTTAATCAATAATTATAAATAATGTAAACTACCTGCCATTGTTACAAGACTGCTTTTGCCGTTTGATTCATCCCGTCAAGGGTTGGAAACTCCGCCAATCTCAACAAAGACTGCTGACCCCACCATGAGCTCAAAGCCCACTCAGTTCAACGCCGCCAACCTTGAAGATTGGGCCAAGTCGGCCGCCAAGTCAGCGCCCGGCGGCGACGTGAACGCCCTGAACTGGCAAACGCCGGACGGCATCAGCGTCAAGCCGCTGTACACCGCCGACGACATCAAGGATCTGCCTTACACCAACACCTTGCCGGGGTTCGAGCCCTTCATTCGTGGCCCGCAGGCCACGATGTACGCGGTGCGTCCATGGACGATTCGCCAATACGCCGGGTTCTCGACCGCTGAAGAGTCCAACGCGTTTTACCGCAAGGCACTGGCCGCAGGCGGGCAGGGCGTGTCGGTTGCATTTGACCTGGCGACGCACCGTGGCTACGACAGCGACCATCCGCGCGTGACCGGAGATGTCGGCAAGGCGGGCGTGGCGATCGACAGCGTCGAGGACATGAAGATCCTGTTTGACCAGATACCGCTCGACAAGGTGAGCGTTTCCATGACCATGAACGGCGCGGTGCTGCCGGTGCTGGCGGGCTACGTGGTCGCGGCTGAAGAGCAGGGCGTGAGCCAGGACAAGTTGAGCGGGACCATCCAGAACGACATCCTCAAGGAGTTCATGGTCCGCAACACCTATATTTTTCCGCCCGAACCCAGCATACGCATCATTGGCGACATCATCGAGTACACGGCGCAAAACATGCCGAAGTTCAACTCGATTTCGATTTCTGGCTATCACATGCAGGAAGCCGGGGCCAACCAGGCGCTGGAACTGGCTTTCACGCTGGCCGACGGCAAGGAATACGTGAAAACCGCGCTGGGCAAGGGCCTGGACGTCGACGGATTCGCCGGTCGCCTGAGCTTTTTCTGGGCCATCGGCATGAACTTCTACCTGGAAGTGGCCAAGATGCGCGCCGCGCGCCTGCTGTGGTGCCGCATCATGAAGGGTTTCGACGCCAAGAACCCAAAGAGCCTGATGCTGCGCACGCACTGCCAGACCAGCGGCTGGAGCCTGACCGAGCAGGACCCCTACAACAATGTGGTGCGCACCACCATCGAAGCCATGGCAGCCGTGTTTGGCGGCACGCAAAGCCTGCACACCAACTCGTTTGACGAAGCCATTGCACTGCCCACCGAGTTCAGTTCACGCATTGCGCGCAACACCCAGCTCATCATCCAGGAAGAAACCCACATCCCGAATGTGATCGACCCCTGGGCTGGCAGCTACATGATGGAAAAGCTGACGCAGGACATGGCGGATGCGGCATGGAAGATCATCGAGGAAGTCGAAGCCATGGGCGGCATGACCAAAGCCGTTGACAGCGGCTGGGCCAAGCTCAAGATTGAAGCCGCAGCGGCCGAAAAGCAGGCGCGCATCGACAGCGGCAAAGACGTCATCGTAGGGGTCAACAAGTACAAACTGAAAACGGAAGACGCGATTGAGACGCGCGACATCGACAACGTGGCCGTGCGCGACGGGCAGATTGCCCGCCTGAAGACTATCAAGGCCCGGCGCGATGGCGCTGCGGTGCAGGCGGCGCTGGACGCGCTGACGGCTGCGGCTGAAAGCAACAGTGGAAATTTGCTGGACCTGAGCATCAAGGCCGTGCGTTTGCGCGCCACGGTAGGCGAGGTGAGCGATGCGCTGGAAAAAGTTTACGGGCGCCACCGCGCCGATACGCAAAAGGTGACCGGTGTGTATGCAGCTGCTTATGACTCGGCCGAAGGCTGGGAAACCCTCAAGAGCGAAATCAATGCCTTTGCCGAAACCGAAGGCCGCCGCCCGCGCGTGATGATTTCCAAGCTGGGCCAGGACGGGCATGACCGCGGCGCCAAAGTCGTGGCCACCGCCTTTGCCGACCTGGGTTTTGACGTGGACATTGGCCCCTTGTTCCAGACGCCCGAGGAGTGCGCTCGCCAGGCGATTGAAAACGACGTGCATGCTGTGGGCGTGAGCACGCTGGCCGCCGGTCACAAGACCTTGGTGCCCGCCATCATCGCCGAGCTCAAAAAGCAGGGCGCCGATGACATCATCGTGTTTGTCGGCGGCGTGGTTCCACGGCAAGACTATGACATGCTCTATGAAGCCGGCGTCAAGGGCATTTACGGACCGGGCACGCCGATTCCGGCCAGTGCCAAGGATGTTCTGGAGCAAATCAAGGCTGCCTTGAAGTGACTCCCAGCCACCTGATGGACGCAGTGCTTCATGGCGACGCCGCTGTGCAGCGCCGCGCCATCGCCAAAGCCATCACCCTGCTGGAATCGACCCGGGCCGATCACCGAGCGCAGGCCGATGAGTTGCTGACAGCTCTGTTGCCCCACACCGGAAAATCTTTCCGCCTCGGCATCAGCGGCGTGCCCGGCGTGGGTAAATCAACGTTCATTGAAGTGCTAGGCCTGTACCTGATTGGGCAGGGACACCGCGTGGCGGTGCTCACCATCGACCCGTCGTCCAGCGTGTCGGGTGGATCCATCCTGGGCGACAAGACCCGCATGGAGAAGCTGTCGATGGAGGAGCGCGCCTACATCCGTCCCAGCCCGTCTGGCGGCACACTGGGCGGCGTGGCCGAAAAAACACGCGAGGCCATGCTGGTCTGCGAAGCGGCGGGCTACGACGTGGTGATCATTGAAACCGTCGGCGTCGGTCAGAGCGAAACCGCCGTGGCCAATATGACCGACATGTTCGTGGTGATGCAGCTGCCCAACGCCGGGGACGATTTGCAGGCCATCAAGAAAGGCGTGATGGAGCTGGCCGATCTGGTCGTCATCAACAAGGCCGACATTGATGCCCACGCCGCCATGCGCGCCGAAGCCCAGATCAAGTCGGCCATGCGCCTCTTTGGGCTGGTCAACAACGCCATGGGTAGCGCACAGGCAGCCGGTTTTAATGAACAGTGGCATCCGCAAGTTCTGCAGTTGAGTGCCTTGCATAACAAGGGCGTCGATGCATTCTGGGCGGCGGTGATGCAGTACAAAAACCTGCAGACCGCCAACGGAAGACTGGCTGCGCGGCGCCAGCATCAGGCGCTCTCCTGGATGTGGGAACGCGTTGATACTGGCCTGAAGCAGGCGTTTCGCCAGGACCCGGCCGTCAGTGCCTTGCTTCCGACCCTGCTGGCCCAGGTGGAGAGCGGTCGGCTTCCTGCCTCGACAGCAGCACGAAATTTGCTTGCGACCCATGCGCAACGGGCGCAAGAAGCTATCAAATAAAGAGCATTAGTAAAGAGCATTAGTAAAGAGAAAACTGAAAGAAAATCATGCAGGAAATTCTTGAACAACTTGAAAAAAAGCGCGCTGCGGCCCGCTTGGGTGGCGGCCAAAAGCGCATTGATGCGCAGCACGGCAAAGGCAAGCTGACGGCCCGCGAACGGCTGGAGTTGCTACTCGATGAAGGCACGTTCGAGGAATGGGACATGTTTGTCGAGCATCGCTGCAGCGACTTCGGCATGCAGGACAACAAAATTCCGGGCGATGGCGTGGTCACCGGCTACGGCATGATCAACGGTCGCCTGGTGTTCGTTTTCAGCCAGGATTTCACCGTCTTTGGCGGGGCCTTGTCCGAAGCCCATGCCGAAAAAATCTGCAAGGTGATGGACCAAGCCATGAAGGTCGGCGCGCCGGTGATTGGCCTCAACGACTCGGGTGGCGCACGCATTCAGGAAGGTGTGGCATCTCTGGGCGGTTATGCCGACGTGTTCCAGCGCAACGTGATGGCCAGCGGCGTGATTCCGCAGATCAGCATGATCATGGGGCCATCGGCCGGCGGCGCGGTGTATTCGCCCGCCATGACCGACTTCATCTTCATGGTCAAGGATAGCTCCTACATGTTCGTGACCGGCCCCGAAGTGGTGAAAACCGTCACGCACGAAGAAGTAACCGCCGAAGAGCTGGGCGGCGCCATCAGCCACACGACCCGCAGCGGCGTCGCCGATCTGGCCTTTGAAAATGACGTGGAAGCCCTGCTGATGCTGCGCCGGCTTTACAACTACCTGCCGCTGAATAACCGCGAAAAAGCGCCAGTCCGTCCCAGCGCCGATCCGGCCGGCCGCATGGACCTGAGTCTGGACACGCTGGTGCCCGAGAACCCGAACAAGCCCTATGACATGAAGGAACTTATCGCCAAGACCGTGGACGATGGCGACTTCTTCGAGATCCAGCCCGAGTACGCCAAGAACATCATCATTGGGTTTGCCCGCATGGACGGCCAGTCGGTCGGCATCGTCGCCAACCAGCCTCTGGTGCTGGCCGGTTGCCTGGACATCAAGAGCTCCATCAAGGCGGCGCGCTTTGTGCGTTTTTGCGATGCGTTCAATATACCGGTCATCACCTTTGTTGACGTGCCCGGTTTCATGCCCGGCACTAGCCAAGAATACGGCGGCATCATCAAGCACGGCGCCAAGCTGCTCTATGCCTATGCAGAGTGCACGGTGCCAAAAATCACCGTGATTACCCGCAAGGCTTACGGCGGTGCCTACGACGTGATGGCTTCCAAGCACCTGCGCGGCGATGTCAACTTCGCCTGGCCCAATGCCGAGATTGCGGTGATGGGCGCCAAGGGCGCGGTTGAAATCATTTTCCGCGAAGACCGCAAGGATCCGGTCAAGCTGGCCGCCCGGGAGGCCGAGTACAAGGACCGCTTTGCCAACCCGTTTGTGGCCGGCGCACGCGGCTTTATCGATGACGTGATCCTGCCGCATGAGACGCGCAAGCGCATCTGCCGCTCGCTGGTGATGCTCAAGGACAAGAAACTCGAAAATCCGTGGCGCAAGCACGGGAATATCCCGCTTTAAAGCAAATGTCATGGCCAAGGCCCTGAACGCCAACGCAGCCCGCGTGCTCACCGACATACCGAATATCGGTGTGTCGATAGCGGCCGATCTTGAGTCGGTCGGTATCCAGACGCCTGCAGATGTGAAGCGCATGGATGCCCTGGCCACCTATGAAGCATTGCGTGGGCTGATGGGAAAACGCCATGATCCCTGTGTACTCGACACCTTCATGGCCGCCAAGAAATTCATGAACGGCGGCCCCCGCCAGCCATGGTGGGACTTCACGGCAGTGCGTAAGGCAATGCTGGAAAAACAAGACAGGAAATAAGTATGTTTACAAAAATTCTGATTGCAAATCGGGGTGACCAGCCGCAAAGCGGCGCAGCAGCGAAGCTAAATTGCAGCGTGCGCGTAGCGCATGCCGGCGATTTCAACACGATGGAAACAAGCCATGTTTAATAAAATTCTGATTGCCAATCGGGGTGAAATCGCCTGCCGCGTCATCCTCACTGCCCGCAAAATGGGCATCAAGACCGTTGCCGTGTATTCCGATGCCGACAAGGATGCGCGCCACGTTGCGCTGGCCGATGAAGCCGTCAACATCGGCCCCGCACCCAGCCGGGACAGCTACCTGCAGGCCGACAAGATCATTGCCGCCTGCAAGCAGACCGGCGCGCAAGCCGTGCACCCGGGCTATGGATTTTTGAGCGAGAACGCCGGTTTTGCCAAGCGGGTCGAAGAGGAAGGCATCACCTTCATCGGCCCCAAGCATTACTCCATCGCCGCGATGGGCGACAAGATCGAGTCCAAGAAGCTGGCGGGCGCGGCGGGGGTGAACTGCATCCCTGGCGTCAACGATGCGATTGAGACGGCCGAAAAAGCGGTGGAAATTGCCAGGAGCATCGGCTACCCCGTCATGATCAAGGCCAGCGCCGGTGGCGGCGGCAAGGGCCTGCGCGTGGCCTTCAACGACAAGGAAGCGCTGGAAGGCTTTACCAGTTGCCGCAATGAGGCGCGCAACAGCTTTGGCGACGACCGGGTTTTCATCGAAAAGTTTGTCGAGGAACCGCGTCACATCGAAATCCAGCTGCTGGGCGACAGCCATGGCAATGTGGTGTATCTCAACGAGCGCGAGTGCTCCATCCAGCGCCGCCACCAGAAGGTGATTGAAGAGGCGCCGTCGCCCTTCATCAGCGAAGCGACGCGCAAGGCCATGGGTGAGCAGGCCGTGGCGCTGGCCAAGGCCGTCAAATACGAGTCGGCCGGCACGGTGGAATTCGTGGTCGGCAAGGATCAGAGCTTTTACTTCCTTGAAATGAACACCCGCCTGCAGGTGGAGCATCCGGTCACCGAATGCATCACGGGCCTCGATCTGGTCGAGCTGATGATCCGCGTGGCAGCGGGCGAAAAACTGCCGATCACGCAGGATCAGGTCAAACGTGATGGCTGGGCGATCGAGTGCCGGATCAACGCTGAAGATCCATTCCGCAGCTTTTTGCCTTCTACCGGCCGGCTGGTGCGCTTTCAGCCACCAAGGCAAAGCATGTTTGCGGCGGAGACGTCGCAGCTGTTTGGCGTGCGGGTCGATACCGGTGTGCAGGATGGCGGTGAAATTCCGATGTTTTATGACTCGATGATTGCCAAACTCATTGTTCACGGCAAGGACCGCAATGACGCCATCGCCAAGATGCGCGAGGCGCTCAACGGCTTTGTGATTCGCGGCATCAGCAGCAACATCCCCTTCCAGGCAGCCTTGCTCGCACACCCCAAATTTGTGGCGGGTGATTTCAATACCGGGTTTATTGCCGAAAACTACGGCCAGGGTTTCCGTGCCGAAGATGTGCCGCATGCCGATGCTGGCTTTTTGGTGGCCTTGGCCACCTATGTGAACCGCCGCCTCTTGGGCCGCGCCGCAGGCATCAGCGGTCAGCTGCCGGGTCACGGCGTGACGGTAGGCGAGGAGTTTGTGGTCATTGGCCTGGGCGCAGAGGGGCAGAATATCCACCAATCGGTTCTGGTGCGGGATTTTGATGCTGAATCGGGCTCAAGCGTAATAGAAACGGGCGGATCTAGCTATGAAATATGCAGCAGATGGCATCTGGGCGGCGCCCGCATTCGCGGCACGGTCAATGGAGAGCCCTTTGCCGCTCAGGTCGAACGCGGCGTGGGCCGGAATCCTCTGGCCGTTCGTATTTCCCACGATGGCACGCAGTTCGACTCCATGGTGTTGACGCCGCGCGCGGCCCAGCTCCACGCGCTGATGCCTTACAAGGCACCGCCGGACATGAGCCGCTTTGTGCTCTCGCCCATGCCGGGCCTGCTGGTCGAGGTGGCTGTGCAGCCGGGGCAAAAAGTGCTGGCCGGTGAGCGCGTGGCGGTGATCGAAGCCATGAAGATGGAAAACGTGCTGTTTGCCGCTGCTGATGGCGTTGTCGGCAAGGTACTGGCCGCCAAGGGCGAGTCGCTGAGCGTGGATCAGCCGATTGTGGAGTTTGCGTGATGAGCCGCCCGTTCAAGGTGCTGGGCATTCAGCAGATCGCCATTGGCGCCACCCGCAAGGACCGTCTGCGCGCCTTATGGGTGGACATGCTGGGCCTCGAAGTCACCGGCAGCTTCGTCAGCGAACGCGAGAATGTGGACGAAGACATCTGCGCCATTGGCAGCGGCCCGTTCAAGGTGGAGATCGACTTGATGCAACCGGTGGATATCGACAAAAAGCCCGCCGTGCATGTCACGCCGCTCAACCATGTGGGCCTGTGGATCGACGACCTGCCCAAAGCCGTGGAATGGCTCACCGCACAGGGTGTGCGCTTCGCCCCGGGCGGCATCCGCAAGGGCGCGGCCGGTTTTGACATCTGCTTTCTGCACCCCAAGTCGAACGAGGAATTTCCGATTGCGGGCGAGGGCGTATTGATTGAACTTGTGCAAGCACCACCCGAAGTTGTGCTTGCGTTTACCGCGCAGGCTTGCTGATAAATATCATTCTTCTTCGGGATTAACCCAAGCGCTTTTTCGCGCATACGCCCGTAAACTGTTTTTACCTCGGGCGCAGATGCTGCAGCTGGCGGCATGCAGACAGACTTGTAGCGAATCAAGGCAGCAACCCATTCCCTGTTGATGAGGGAGTTTCAATGGCATGGGTTGCCAGTGGGCTTGGCCAGTCATTCCTGCAGTCTGCCAGCATAAACCCGGGAACTGAGTCGTGGAGTCAGGCGCAGTGGCGCCATCCATCCTTATGGCCGTGATTCCGGAGAAGTATCCATGATATTTGGCAAGCTGTTGAACCCGGGCATCTGGCTGATGCGCCGCATGCGTTTCTCGGGCAAGTTGATCTTGCTCGCACTTGTATCGGCTTTCCCTCTGGTGGCTGTGGCGTGGCAAGTCCTTCTGGACGGAAGTCCCGCTGCCGGGTTCAACAGCGTGGCGGTAGCCAACGGCATCGCCCTGATGCTGCTGGTGTATTTTCTGCTGGCCCTTCACAGCAGTGTTGCCCAGGATCTGGGGCAGGTGATTTTGGCGACAGAAAAAATGGTGGCCGGCGATTTGCGCCTGAGCCTGGTCGACCGCAGCCAGGACGAACTCGGCAGCCTGGCCGTTGCCATGGGAAAACTCGGCCATACCTTGTCTGGCATGGTGGCCAACGTGCGAAGCAATGCCGCTTTTGTGGCCCATTCCGGCAAAAGCCTGGCAATGGGCAACCGCGACCTGTCTGACCGCACCGAGCAGCAGGCTGCCAGCCTGGAAGAGACCGCCGCCAGCGTGGAGCAGCTGTCATCGACCGTTCACGGTAACGCGACCACCGCCAGCCAGGCCAATGCGCAGGCGGCGCAGGTGAGGAATGTGGCCAATGACGGGGCAAGCACCATGGCCCAGGCGATTGAAGCGGTCGAGGCCGTGCAGGGCAGCACCAAGCGCATGGATGAAATCGTGAGCGTCATCGATGGTCTGGCTTTTCAGACCAACATCCTGGCGCTCAACGCGGCCGTCGAAGCCGCTCGTGCCGGTGAGTCAGGGCGCGGATTTGCCGTGGTTGCCAGCGAAGTTCGTTCGCTGGCGCAGCGCTCGGCAGAGTCCGCCAAGGAAATCAGGCTGCTGATTGGGGTGTCATCCGGCCATGTGGCCGCCAGCGTGCAGAAAATCAGGGCGGCGGGCGCCAACATTGAACAAATCGTGGCGGGCATCCGGGACGTCGCCGCAAACATGTCGCAGATAGCCACTTCCAGCACTGAGCAGAGTACGGGCCTGACCGAGATCACCTCGGCCGTGCGCCAGCTCGATGAAATCACCCAGCGCAATGCCCGGATGGTCGGCCGCGCGGTGACGCAGGCGGTCAATCTTGAAGGGCGGGCGAGTACGCTGGTGCAGTCCGTGGCAGCCTTCAAGCTGCAGCAAGGCTCCGCAGAAGAGGCGGTGGAGCTGGTGGAACGTGCCATGGCGCACCGTCATCGAACTTCGAAAGACGCCTTCCTGCGTGATCTGACCAATCCCGCCAAAGGGTTCCATGACCGCGACATGTATGTTTTTGCACTGGATCGTAAAGGCAGCTACCTCGCTTTTGGGGGAAACCAGTCCAAGGTGGGCTCACGCGTGCAGGACATTCCGGGGATTGATGGCAATCAGTTGTTGAAGTCCATCATTGATCAGGCCAGCCATGAGCCGGGCTGGGTTGAATACGACATCACCAACCCGACCACCGGAAAAGTGCAGACCAAGATGTCGTTTGTGGATAAGGTCGATGAAGTGTTTGTTGGCTGCGGTGTTTACAAGAATCTGGTTGTGACCTGACGCTGGATGAGGCTCTGGCCGGTAGAGACGGCCTAAGTGCAGGATCTGACCGACTCTTGGCTACCTGAAGGCTGCGGGAGCAGCCGTCAACCCCCTGGGTTATTGGTCGGTTTATGCGGTTTACGCGTTTTTTTCGCGCTGAGCCCGTGCGCGGGCCAGCGCAGCATCAATCACCATACGCTTTCGGTCGGCGACGGCGGTGTCTGCCTCCCGGCGTGTCGGGGCGCCGACAGACTCTGATTCAACTTTTGCATTCGGCTTTTCCGGAATTTCAAGCCGCCCGGGGTGCTGGTCCCGGTCCCGTTTTATCTGTTTGCTATGAAAGTCATAGCGGCTTCGGGCCGTGTCCGCTTCTACCTGCGACCATGCGCTCCAGCCTGTACGTGTTCCGGTGACATTTTCCAGGCTGATGCAATCCACCGGGCACACAGGCACGCATAGTTCACAGCCGGTGCAGTAGGGTTCAATCACGGTGTGCATCATTTTGTTGCTTCCGATGATGGCGTCGGTTGGGCATGCCTTGATGCACAGCGTGCAGCCTATGCACCAGGCTTCGTCGATGATGGCTACCGTACGCGGACCTTCCGCGCCATTCGCCGGGTTCAAGGTCAGTGCCGGCCGACCGGTGATCCGGGAGAGGCGCGCCACACCTTCCGCGCCCCCAGGCGGGCACTGGTTGATGGCGGCCTGAGCTGAAACGATGGCTTGCGCATAGCCTGCGCAGTCGGGGTAACCACAGCGCTTGCACTGGGTTTGCGGTAACGCGGCATTGAGGCGGTCAATAAGGGAGCTTTCGGCAGAGGATTTCACCGCTCTATTCTCCCACCGCACGACCCCTCATTTCCGCCGCCGTCCTCGCTTTTACCTGCCCCGCGAGGGCTTTCGGCTTGTTGATGTAACTGCTGTCCGTGTGGAGGCCTTCGCAACGGGTTTGGCCGCAGGTTTTTCTGCTGATTTGGCTGGAGCCGGTGCTGTGGACTTCTTTGTCTCCGTTGCTGCAGATTTCGCTGCAGTGACAGGTGGCGTTGGTTTGACCACTTTCGCTGCAGTAGGACGTGTCGATTCGGCGACCGGTTTTACGGCAGCAGGCGGCGTTGCAGGCGCTGCTTTTGCTATTGTTTCTATAGCTACCGGCGACCTATTTACGTGCGCTAGAGGCTGATTGTGCTCAAGAATGAAGGCTTTGACTGCAGGATAAACCATGTCGCGCCAGCGGCGGCCACTGAAGATACCGTAGTGACCAGCGCCCTTGGCTTCCAAGTGTCTTTTGTTGACGTCTTCGGGACGCCGGTGCACATGTCATGCGCGGCGCGGGTCTGCCCGGAGCCGGAAATGTCATCGAGTTCGCCCTCTACCGTCATCACAGCCGTGGTTTTGATGTCGCCGGGGATGCACTCGTTCAATTTTGCCCTCGACAGACTTCACTTGCCAAGTGCCATTGACCAGTCTGAATTCCTGGAACACGGCGCTGATGGTTTCCAGGTAGTAATCGGCGTCCATGTCCAGCACGGCGTTGTATTCGTCGTAGAACTTGCGGTGCGCTTCGGCGCTGGCGTCGTCGCCCTTGATCAGGTCTTTGAAGTAGTCGTAGTGGCTGTTGGCATGGCGGTCGGGGTTCATGGCCACAAAGCCGGAGTGCTGGAGAAAACCGGGGTAAACGCGTCGGCCTGCACCCGGGAAGTTGTTGGGCACACGGTAAATCACATTGTTCTCAAACCATTCGAAAGGCTCTTGTTCATGGCCAGGTTGTTAACCGCCGTGGGCGACTTGCGCGCATCAATGGGGCCGCCCATCATGATCATGGACATTGGCGTGGTTTCCCCGCGGCAGGCCATCAGCGAAACGGCGGCAAAGCACCGGCACGGTGGGCTGGCACACGCTGACGACGTGGCAGTTGCCGTATTTACCCTGCAGATGGCGGATGAATTCCTGCACATAGTTGACATAATCATCCAGATGGAACTCGCCATCGGACAAGGGAACGGTGCGCGCGTTTTTCCAGTCGGTGATGTAGACCTTGTGGTCTTTGAGCATGGCCTTGACGGTGTCGCGCAGCAGAGTGGCGTAGTGGCCCGACAGCGGCGCCACGATCAGCACGGCCGGCTGTCCCTTGAGCTTGGTCAGCGTGGCCGGGTCGTCCGAAAAACGTTTGAAACGGCGCAACTCGCAAAATGGCTTGTCAATCTCCATCCGCTCGTGAATCGCCACGGCTGACGCCGTCGACATCGATGGTGCGGATGCCAAAAGCTGGTTTTTCGTAGTCTTTACCCAGGCGGTACATCAGGCCGTAGCCTGCAGAAACGCGCTGCGCAAAAGGGCTTTGGCCCACTGGCGACGACGGGTTGCTGTAAACTTTTGCAGCCGCCTGAGCAAAGTCGACAAACGGCTCCATCAGCGTACGCTGGGTTTCATAAATTTGGTACAGCATGGAAACAAACCTTCGATTTTGTTAAATTTGTTAAATTTTGATATGTTGCAGTGCAATATAACAGGCGTTTGGACTGGCGGTGTGAGGATAAATACCCACTTTTTAACGATTTAACGTTGGTGAGCTCCAAAAAGGCGACAGGCCGGTCAGACTGGAGTCCTTTCGATCTATAGAAAAATCGGTTCAGGCTTTGCGTGAATGTTCTGAGTGGCCACTTGCCGTTTTCAGATGACGCTGGCGCTTAATATTTCAACTCTCCCAGAGCCCCCGCAGAGTGGGGACTCGGACACTACCCGGCATAGGAACGATCATGTTTTCCACCATCGACGTCGCTGCGCTTGACCGGCTGGCCTCCCTCAAAAAATCCGACAGCATGCCGGTGCTGTTTGTCGGGCCATGGCAGCCCCATGAATGCCATTGGGGACAACGAATACCGGCGCAGCTGGCAGGCACTGGGTGCCCAATTTGGCACGAGACTGCCCAGGCCGCAGCTGATTTTGTGTATCTCGGCACATTGGCTGACCGAAGGCTGGTGGCTCACCGCCATGGCCAGCCCAAAACCATTCACGATTTTGGCGGCTTCCCGCAGGAATTGTTTGATCAGCAATACCCGGCACCCGGCGATCCGGCGGCAGCCCGGGCGATCAGCGTGCTGGTCCGCCAGCGCGGCTCCAGGCCGCTTGGGCTGGACCTGAGCGAATGGGGCCTGGACCACGGCGCCTGGTCGGTGCTCAAACCCATGTTTCCCGACGCTGATATTCCGGTGATCCAGCTCAGCATGGACTATGGGCGTGCGCCCGGAGACCACTACGCGCTGGCCAGGCAGCTCAAGGCCCTGCGCGACCGGGGTGTGCTGATTGTGGGCAGCGGCAACATCGTGCACAACCTGCGCCAGATGCAGCGCGGCGCCGCCGGCGAATCAGGCTTACGACTGGGCGCTGGAGTTTGACCAGACGATTGGCGGCTATCTCCAGCAGGGGAACCTGGATGCGCTGCAGAATTTTCAGAAACTGGGGCAGATGGCCAAAATGGCCCACCCCACCCACGAGCATTATTTGCCGCTGCTGTATGCGGCGGGCGCGGTAGAGGCCAGGGAGCCGATGCGGTTTTTTAACACCAGCTTCCAGGGCGGCGTCCATTTCGATGCGCTCCGTGGTCTGGGGTGAAAATTGAGTGCTATTTAAAAGATAGCTGATTGCGCCCAATTTACTTGGGCTAGAGGCTTATATTATGAAAAAAGCCGCTCCTTTGAGCGGCTTTTTTCCGGGACTGGGTTCTGGCTAACCTTACATGACCTTGGCAATCGACGCGCAGACGTAGTCGATGTTCTTGCTGTTGAGCGCTGCCACGCACATGCGGCCGGTGTCGGTGCCGTAAACGCCAAACTCATTGCGCAGGCGCACCATCTGGTCCTTGGTCAGGCCCGAATAGCTGAACATGCCGATCTGCTTGGTGATGAAGCTCATGTCTTCTTTAACGCCCGCCGCCTTGAGGCCGTCCACCAGCTTTTGGCGCATGGCCTTGATGCGTACCCGCATCTCGCCCAATTCTTTTTCCCACTGGGCGCGCAGTTCGGGCGTTGTTCAGCACCGTGGCCACCACGGTGCCGCCGTGTGTGGGCGGGTTGCTGTAATTGGTGCGAATGACGATTTTGAGCTGGCTCAGCACGCGGCTGGCTTCTTCCTTGTCGGCGCACAGCACGCTCAGGGCACCCACGCGTTCGCCGTAAAGGCTGAAACTCTTGGAGAAAGATGTGGATACAAAAAAGCTGAGGCCGGCAGCCACAAACTTGCCGATGACGGCACCGTCTTCAGCCAGACCCTGGCCAAAGCCCTGATAAGCCATGTCAAGGAAGGGCACCAGGTTCCTGGCTTTGACCGCGGTAATCACCTCATCCCATTGGGCCGCGGTGATGTCGTAGCCCGTCGGGTTGTGGCAGCACGCGTGCAGCACGACGATGGTGCCGGCTGCTGCGCTATTCAACGCCGCCAGCATTCCCGCGAAGTTGATGCCGCGCGTGGCCGCGTCGTAATAAGGGTAGCTTTCCACGGTGAAACCGGCATTGGTGAACAGTGCGCGGTGGTTTTCCCAGCTCGGGTCGCTAATCAGCACCTTGGCATCGGGGCTCAGGCGTTTCAGGAAATCGGCGCCCACTTTCAGGCCGCCGGTGCCGCCAATGCACTGCACGGTAGCGACGCGGCCGGACTTGACCGGCTCGCTGTCGGCGCCAAACACCAGGTCCTTGACGCCAGAGTCGTAAGCTGCAATGCCGTCAATTGGCAAATAGCCGCGTGCCTTGGGCGCTTCCATCATCTTTTTTTCGGCCGCCTGCACGCACTGCAATAGCGGGAGTTTGCCGTTGTCGTCGTAATACACGCCCACGCCAAGGTTGACTTTTGCGGGATTGGGGTCGGCGTTGAATTGCTCGTTGAGACCCAGAATCGGGTCACGCGGGGCCATTTCGACAGCGGTAAACAAAGACATGGAATATCCTCAGAAAGTGAAAAAAGTCGCACTAAACCAGGCTGTTGCACCGGTTTTTTACCGGCAGTGACATATACAACGGGCTATGGGGGATTGCATTTCCCATTTTCGCCCGAATGTCGTATTGTGTTTAGTTGCCCTGAATTTTAGCGGGGCTTGATTGAGGTTTTATGCCAGAAGTATTGGAAGTCACCACTGATTCAGCGGATTTGTCTGGCGTCGGCCAGTTTGTCCGTTTTCCCGACTCGCCGTTTGAGCTGTTTCAGCCTTACCTGCCGGCGGGCGATCAGCCGCAGGCGATTGAAAAGCTGGTGGAGGGCATCAACGACGGCGAGGTGTTCCAGACCCTGCTGGGCGTGACCGGCTCGGGCAAGACCTACACCATGGCCAACGTCATTGCGCGGCTGGGGCGTCCGGCGATTGTGTTTGCGCCCAACAAGACCCTGGCGGCCCAGCTGTACAGCGAATTCCGGGAGTTTTTTCCGAAAAATGCGGTGGAGTATTTCGTCAGCTACTACGACTACTACCAGCCGGAAGCCTATGTGCCGCAGCGCGACCTTTTTATTGAAAAGGATTCCGCCATCAACGAGCACATTGAGCAGATGCGCCTTTCGGCGACCAAGAGCGTACTTGAGCGGCGCGATACGATCATCGTCGCAACCGTCAGCGCGATTTACGGTATTGGCGCGCCCGAGGATTACACGCAGATGCGTTTTATTGCGCGTACGGGGGACAAGATGGGGCAGCGCGACGTGATTGCCCGTCTCATTCGTATGCAATACGCGCGCAACGATCAGGATTTTTCGCGCGGCACCTTCCGGGTGCGCGGCGATGTTATTGACGTTTTTCCGGCCGAGCATTCCGAACTGGCCATCCGCATCGAGTTGTTTGACGACGAGATTGAGTCCCTGCAGCTGTTCGATCCGCTCACCGGGCGCATACGGCAGAAGATTCCGCGTTTTGTGGTGTACCCCAAAAGCCACTATGTCACGCCGCGCGACAAGGTCATGGCAGCCGTGGAAACCATCAAACTGGAGTTGTCAGAGCGCGTCGGCCAGTTCATTGCGGAGGGCAAGCTGGTCGAAGCCCAGCGCATAGAGCAGCGCACCCGCTTTGACCTTGAAATGCTCGGCGAAATCGGGCACTGCAAGGGCATTGAAAACTATACCCGCCACCTGAGCGGCTCACCGCCGGGCTCGGCACCTTCCACGCTGTGCGACTACCTGCCCAAAGACTCGCTCATGTTTCTTGACGAGAGCCACGTCATGATCGGCCAGCTCAACGCCATGTACAACGGTGACCGGGCACGCAAGACCACACTGGTGGAATATGGTTTTCGCTTGCCCAGTGCGCTGGACAACCGGCCGCTCAAGTTTGAAGAGTTCGAGTCCAAGATGCGGCAGGCGGTCTTTGTCTCAGCTACGCCGGCCGCTTACGAAAATGAGCATTCCGGGCAGGTCGTGGAGCAGGTGGTCCGCCCCACGGGGCTCGTCGACCCGCAGGTGGAAGTCCGGCCGGCTACCCATCAGGTCGATGATGTGTTGCAGGAAATCCGGATTCGCGTTGAGAAAAACGAACGGGTGCTGATTACCACGCTGACCAAGCGTATGGCCGAGCAACTCACCGACTACCTGAGCGAGAACGGCGTGAAGGTGCGCTATCTGCACAGCGATGTGGACACGGTTGAGCGTGTGGAGATCCTGCGTGATTTGAGACTGGGTACTTTTGATGTGCTGGTGGGCATCAACTTGCTGCGCGAAGGGCTGGATATTCCCGAAGTCTCACTCGTAGCCATTCTGGATGCCGACAAGGAAGGCTTTTTAAGGTCGGAGCGCAGCCTGATTCAGACCATTGGCCGTGCGGCCCGAAACGTCAACGGCCGAGCCATTCTGTATGCCGACCGCATCACGGATTCGATGAAGAAGGCGATGGGCGAGACCGAGCGACGCCGGAACAAGCAAATTGCGTTTAACGTCGAACATGGCATTACGCCGCGCAGTGTGGTCAAGCGGATCAAGGATTTGATTGACGGCGTGTACAGCGAGAAATCCGGCAAGGAAGCCGAAAAACTCGAGATGCAGAAAGCGCTGGTGGAAGACATGAGCGAGAAGGACATTGCGCGTGAAATCAAGCGCCTCGAAAAACTGATGGTTGAGCACGCGAAAAACCTGGAATTCGAAAAAGCCGCCAGGGTCCGCGATCAGCTCCATGTGTTGAAGCAGCAGGCCTTTGGTGCACCGGGTACGGACAACGTGGTGGCCACCTCGGCGGCGGCTTGAGTGCAAGCATTGCACTAAAATGGTGCATTTTATGCCTTGCTTATTCGGGTTAGCCCTCGGTTTGGTCGCCTGGATTGGTGAAAAAAAGTGCCGCCATGGTATACTTGACTGAAATAGTCAACAACATGGCATCCAGAAAAAGCCCCGCAATATCGGTTTAGCTGACTTGGGCTGCTGGAAAAATAGTTCCCTGATGGTCACAAGTTATCAGGATCAAACGACAGTCAAGCGAACTTTAAGGAGCTTGTTATGCGTCTCACGACCAAAGGCCGTTTTGCGGTCACCGCGATGATTGATTTGGGCTTGCGCCAGAATAACGGCCCGGTCACGCTTGCCGCCATCAGCCAGCGCCAGCAGATTTCGCTATCTTATCTTGAGCAGTTGTTCGGCAAGCTGCGCCGCCACGAGTTGGTGGAGTCCACCCGGGGTCCGGGCGGCGGGTATACCTTGGGCCGCAAGGCTTCCGAAATCACGGTCGCCGACATCATCGTGTCGGTGGACGAGCCCATTGATGCTACCCAGTGCGGCGGCAAGGAAAACTGCCTGGGCGAAGGCGCCCGCTGCATGACGCACGATCTCTGGGCATCACTGAACAGCCGCATGGTTGAGTTTCTCGATTCCGTGACATTGCAAAAGCTGGTCGACGAGCAACTGGCCAAAGGCGTGGTGGTCGAGAGCACCCCGCAAGTAAAGAAAGCCATATTCGCTTCGCCTATCGTTAAGCCGCTTCGCGTCAATGCGCCCAATTCCGTCTTCGCCTTGGGCAATGCATTTTCAAAACCCTGACAGGGCTTGTATTGCATTGCATCGACTTCATTGTTTTGAGCTGCCAGCCAGCCTGTGAATTAAAGAGTTAACCAAATGGAAACCCCACACTTCCCGATTTACATGGATTACAGCGCCACCAACCCCTGCGACCCGCGGGTGGTGGATGCCATGATTCCCTGGTTGCGCGAGCATTTCGGCAATCCCGCTTCCCGCAGTCATGCCTGGGGTTGGGAGGCTGAAGCCGCCGTTGAAAAAGCGCGTGAGCAGGTTGCCGCACTGATAGGCGCCGATCCGCGGGAAATCGTCTGGACCAGCGGCGCGACCGAGTCCAATAACCTGGCGCTCAAGGGGGCGGCGCATTTCTACAAGACCAAGGGCAAGCACCTCATCACGGTCAAGACTGAGCACAAGGCTGTGCTTGACACTTGCCGTGAGCTGGAGCGCCAAGGCTTTGAAGTGAGTTACCTGGACGTGCAGCCCGACGGTTTGTTGGACATGGAGGTGCTCAAGGCGGCGATTCGACCTGACACCATCCTGGTCAGCGTCATGTTCGTGAACAACGAAATCGGTGTGATTCAGGATATTTCCGCCATCGGGGCCTTGTGCCGCGAGAAGGGCATCATTTTTCATTCAGACGCTGCCCAGGCGACGGGCCGGGTGGACATTGACCTGCAGACCTTGCCGGTTGACCTGATGAGCCTGACGTCCCATAAAACCTATGGCCCCAAGGGCATTGGTGCCTTGTATGTGCGTCGCAAGCCCCGCGTGCGCCTGGAAGCGCAAATGCATGGCGGTGGTCATGAACGAGGTATGCGTTCGGGCACTTTGCCCACGCATCAGATTGCCGGCATGGGCGAGGCTTACCGCATTGCCAAGGCTGAGATGCATGAAGAGAACAAGCGCATTCGCGCCTTGCACGAGCGCATGCTCAACGGTCTGAAGGATGTCGAGGAAGTGTTCCTCAATGGTCACGCCGAAAAACGCGTGCCCCACAACCTGAACATGAGCTTCAACTTCGTCGAAGGCGAGTCGCTGATCATGGGCATCAAAGGCCTGGCGGTGTCGAGCGGTTCGGCATGCACCTCAGCCAGCCTGGAGCCCAGCTATGTGCTGCGCGCCCTGGGCCGCAGCGACGAGCTGGCGCACAGCAGCCTGCGCATGACGATAGGGCGCTGGACTACCGAAGAAGAAATTGACTATGCCGTGGCCACCATCAAGGAAAATGTGGCCAAGCTGCGTGAACTTTCGCCGCTGTGGGAAATGTTCAAGGATGGTGTTGACCTGTCCACCATTCAGTGGGCTGCGCATTAAGCAAACAGGCGATCAGATGGCTTGGTGATCAGTCATTTGTCCGGCAACCAGAACTCAGGAGTTAATTCAATGGCATACAGTGAAAAAGTGGTAGACCACTATGAGAATCCCCGCAACGTCGGCTCTTTTGAAAAGGGCGATGAAACGGTAGGCACCGGCATGGTCGGTGCACCGGCTTGTGGTGACGTGATGAAGCTGCAAATCAAGGTCAACCCGACCACGGGCGTGATTGAAGATGCACGTTTCAAAACCTATGGTTGCGGCTCGGCCATTGCTTCCAGCTCACTCGTCACCGAATGGGTCAAGGGCAAGACTTTGGACGAAGCGGCAAGCATAAAAAACAGCGCCATTGCGGAAGAACTGGCCCTACCGCCTGTGAAAATTCACTGCTCCATCTTGGCGGAAGACGCCATCAAGGCTGCCGTGAACGATTACAAGCAGAAGCACTCTGAAGCCACGCACTGATCAACCCGTTTAATTTTCGAGCGATTTAAATGTCCGTTACCCTCACCGACGCTGCCGCCCGCCACGTAACCCGCTACATGTCCAAGCGCGGCAAGGGCGTGGGTGTGCGTTTGGGCGTCAAGACCACCGGATGCTCGGGCTTGGCCTACAAGCTTGAATATGCCGACGAAATCGCGCCTGAAGATGTGGTGTTTGAGGACAATGGCGTGAAGGTCTTGGTCGATCCCAAAAGCATGGCCTACATTGATGGCACGCAACTCGACTTTGTGCGGGAAGGTCTGAATGAAGGCTTCAAGTTCATCAACCCCAATGAGCGTGATCGTTGCGGTTGTGGCGAAAGCTTTCGCGTTTGAACGGCGAACTACGCGGCATTGGCACAAGGCGCCCTGGTGCGCAACTTTCTCAGAGCCGCCCTCACTGATTGTGCCGGCGGTTTTTTTCTTGACAGAATCTTCAATCCACTGACTTTGAACTCTTCGGCATTCCCATGCAGTTTGCGCAGGACCGCGTGCAACTTGACGCACGCTGGAAAGAGCTGCAGCGTGAAGCCCACCCGGACAAGTTCGCAGCCCAGGGCGCAGCCGCCCAGCGTGTGGCCATGCAATGGTCGGTGCGGATCAACGAGGCTTACCAGCGCCTGAAAAACCCGCTAAAGCGCGCCAGTTACTTATGCGAGCTGCACGGCGCACCCATCAATGCCGAGAACAACACCGCCATGCCGTCAGACTTCCTGGTGCAGCAGATGGAGTGGCGTGAGGCGCTGGATGAGGCGAAAACAGTTCAGGATTTAGATGAAATAGCCTCGCAGTCCAAATCCAGCGGGCGCAAGCAGCTATTAAAAATAGAACGGACGCTCGATGTGGACAAGGACTTTCCGGCAGCCGTGCAGCAGGTCAGAAGCCTTATGTTTATCGAGCGTTTTACCAGCGAAGTGGATGCCCGCATCGACCTGCTGGGACAATAAAGCATCATAAAAAATACAGCAAAGAATAGAAAAGCGCCATGGCACTTCTGCAAATATCCGAACCCGGCCAGACGCCAGACCCGCATCAGCGGCGCATCGCCATTGGCATTGATCTGGGCACCACGCATTCGCTGGTGGCCAGCGTGCGGAATGGCGCGTCCGAGTGCCTGCCAGATGAACAGGGGCGCGTGCTTTTGCCGAGTGTCGTGCGTTATCTGGACGGCGGACGCGACGCAGATTGGCTTTGATGCCTTGGCGGCGCAGGTCGAAGACCCGTGCAACACGATTTCCTCAGCCAAGCGTCTGATGGGGCGGGGCATTCACGACATCGGTAACCGCAGTCAGTTCCCCTACCAGTTCATCGACAAGCCGGGCATGGTCACGCTGCAAACAGTCGCAGGCGAAAAGAGTCCGGTCGAGATCAGCGCTGAAATTCTGGCTTCGTTGCGTCAGCGCGCCGAAGACAGCTTTGACGATGACATTTATGGGGCCGTGATTACGGTGCCCGCGTATTTCGACGATGCCCAGCGTCAGGCCACCAAGGATGCGGCGCAACTGGCCAGGCTGAATGTGCTGCGGCTGATCAACGAACCTACCGCCGCGGCCATTGCTTACGGCCTGGACAATGCCAGCGAAGGGGTTTATGCAGTCTATGACCTGGGCGGCGGCACCTTTGATATTTCGATCCTGCGTTTGTCCCAGGGCGTGTTTGAAGTGGTTTCCACGGGGGGGATTCAGCCCTCGGTGGCGACGACTACGATCGCGCGCTTGTCGAATGGGCGCTCGGCAAAGCCGGCTTGGCCGCCGACACGCTGACCGCCTCTGACAAGGCGTCCATGCAAAAGACGGCACGCGCCTGCAAAGAGGCGCTGTCCAGCGCCGAGAGCGTGCCTTTTTCTGTGCAACTTTCCAGGGCGGCCATCAATTTTGAGATGAAGGCCGAGGATTTTGAGACCGCCTGCGCGCACCTCACCCAGCGCACTATGGCTGCGGTACGCAAGGCTTTGCGTGACGCCGGTTTGGCCAAAGAAGACATTCAGGGCGTCGTGCTGGTCGGCGGCTCGACGCGCATGCCGCAGGTGCGCAAGGCAGTCGCCAGCTTTTTCGGCCATGAGCCCCTGACCAATCTCAACCCGGACGAAGTCGTGGCACTGGGCGCCGCCATTTCGGCCAACCAGCTGGCGGGCAACAACACGGGGTCCGATTTGTTGCTGCTCGATGTCATTCCGCTCTCGCTGGGGATTGAAACCATGGGTGGCCTGGTGGAACGCATCGTGCCGCGCAACCAGACCATTCCCACGGCCATGGCACAGGACTTCACCACCTACCAGGATGGCCAGACGGCGCTGGCACTACATGTAGTGCAAGGCGAGCGCGACCTGGTGGCCGATTGCCGCAGCTTGGCCCGCTTCGAATTGCGCGGTATCCCGCCCATGGTCGCGGGGGCGGCGCGCATCCGTGTGACCTTCACGGTGGATGCCGATGGCCTGCTCAGCGTCAATGCGCGGGAGCAGGGCAGCGGTGTCGAAGCCCACATTGATGTCAAGCCCTCCTATGGGCTGTCGGACGACGAAATTGCCCGCATGTTGCAGGACAGCTTTTCCACCGCCCAGCAGGATATGCAGGCCCGTGCACTGGCCGAGGCACAGGTCGATGCAGACCGCATGATCCTGGCCACACAGAGTGCGCTGGCAGCCGACTCCGACCTGCTGAGTCCCAGTGAGCTGGCGCAGATTGACAGCCAGATGGCCGGTGTCACCGATGCGCGTGCGCACGGTGATGCGGCGGCCATTGAAGCGGCGACACAGGCGCTGGCCAAAGGCACCGAGGCTTTCGCCGCGCAGCGCATGAACCGGGGTATTAAAAAAGCCCTGGCC
Organism: uncultured beta proteobacterium; assembly: GCA_963793855.1. Lineage (GTDB taxonomy): Bacteria > Pseudomonadota > Gammaproteobacteria > Burkholderiales > Burkholderiaceae_C > Polaromonas. Next base: position 496,321 of record CAWCBL010000001.1, on the reverse strand, counting down.
GGAAAAAACATTGAGTCGGTCTGAAAAATTCTTACCGAAAATCCAGGAAAGCCAGAGCAACACCATGCCGATCATCAAAATATTGCCCCATCCGGAATACTGCCCTGAAGGTGCTGAAATCTCAGCACCTGCGGGCACGTCCATCTGTGAGGCCATGCTGGACAACAAGATCAACATTGAGCATGCCTGCGACATGAGTTGCGCCTGCACGACCTGCCACGTGATCGTGCGGGAAGGCTTCAAGTCGCTGAACGAGCTCGATGAAAGCGAAGAAGATCTGCTGGACCGCGCCTGGGGACTGGAGCCCAACTCACGACTGAGCTGCCAGGCATTTCTGGCGCAGAGCGACGTGACGGTGGAAATACCCAAATACTCGATCAACCACGCCAAGGAAGTCCACTGATAGCGGGAGATTCCCCGGCACTGTTGACGCTGCTGGAAGGCATCCATAAGTCAGTCAGCGGCCCTTTCCCTTTTGTTCTTCTTCCAGCAGACAGGCTGGACACCTCAAAGCGATAATCCGGGTCATGCGACAAATCGTTCTAGATACTGAAACCACGGGTCTCTCCGCTGAAAACGGCGACCGCATCATTGAAATCGGCTGCGTGGAGCTGGTGGCTCGCAAGCTCACGGGCAACAACAGGCATTTCTACCTGAATCCCGAGCGGGACAGTCATGAGGATGCTCTGAAGGTTCACGGCATCAGCAATGAATTCCTGAAAGACAAGCCCAAGTTTTCCGTAGTTGCCGACGAATTGCTGGACTACCTGCAGGACGCCGAGGTCATCATCCACAACGCGCCCTTCGATGTGAGCTTCCTGAACAAGGAGCTCGAGCTTATCGGCCGGGGGCCACTCAAGCACTGCGTGGCCAAGGTCACCGACACGCTGATGATGGCCAAGGAAGTATTTCCCGGCAAGCGCAATTCGCTGGACGCCCTGTGCCTACGCCTGGAGGTCGATAATTCAGGCAGAACCTTGCACGGAGCTCTGCTGGATGCCGAGTTGCTGGCTGACGTATACATCAACCTCACGCGGGGCCAGAACAGCCTGATGATGGATGTGGGTGGCCCCGCCAAGGATGGCGACACTGTGCCCCTCATTGACCTGAGTATTTTTGACCTGCCGGTAGTGGCAGCCAATGACCATGAGATCGGTGAGCATGAAGAATTGTTGGCTGGACTTGATAAAGCAAGCAAGGGGAAAACCGTTTGGCGAATTGCAGCAGACGGTATTGAAAAAGTAGCCTGAAAAACAGCTTATAATAAAAAGCTGATCGATAGGGCGGTTAGCTCAGGGGTAGAGCACTGCATTCACACTGCAGGGGTCGCAAGTTCGAAACTTGCACCGCCCACCAATAAAATCAAGGACTTAGCAAATGTGCCAAGTCCTTTTTTTATGTCTGTACGGAATAGTACGGAAAACAGTGTATTGGTTTCCCCGTACTCATTCACCCCCGACACATCAACACGAGTCCACGGTGGCTTTGAATCAGACGACCTGAACTGGCCAGGCGTAACACTCGGAGAATACTGATCATGATCAGCCCTAAATCGGCAAGGGTGGTCACCATTCGCCATTCAACAGGTAGCAACACTACCGAGAACTATCGCTGATTCTTCGATGGTTTCACTGGATGCTTTGGCAGGATTCCCAAGGCCGCACGGGCAAGTGCATCTGCTTCGCCGTTGCGGTGGCGCGGTATCCACTCCAGGCTTGCGTGGTCGAATGATTTAAGCAATGCGCGAGCTTCTTCGAATATGGAGGCTAGCCGCGCGACCGGCTTGACGTTCCTATCGCTGAGTTGTTCAACGAGGACGCTGTTGTCGCAATAAACATGCAGTGCCGTCGCGCCATGCATCTGCAGTTCCCGAAGTGCAGCCATTAGCGCCATCAGTTCCGCTTCATTGTTACAGCCCTTGGTGTTCATCGCCCGCGAGAGGGTATGACGGGTGCCATTGGGTTCTGTGAATACCGCACCAATGCCCATGTAGCCAGGGTTGGGCATCGCGCTGCCGTCACAGTAAATAACCCAGGGGAGGGGTGCTGCTGGAATGGGCTTGGCCATAGGGTACTTTACCTGAAAAGCCGGCCGCTTCCGCTAAAGTGCGGTTGTTTCACTGCCACAAACCCGCATCGCCAAGAAGGCATACCCGCCTCAGCGCGGGCGCCAGTTGCCGGCCATCTCTGAAACACAGGGGCAAAAGTGGAGCGGCGCCTACACTTGGCTCTCAACTTCAAAGTCCCGTAGATTTTATGAGCGATTTGACGCCTTCTTCGGAACCGGTGGAACCCGCTCGCGTGGTGCGTGCCGGGCACGCAACCGGCTGGATGCGCTGGCTGCCGGGCTTGCTTGCTTTGCGCCACTACGAGATCGCATGGCTGCGCCATGATCTCATGGCCGGTCTGGCGTTGACCTCTGTGCTGGTGCCGGTCGGTATTGCGTACGCGGTCGCGTCTGGTCTGCCGGCCATTTCTGGTTTGTACGCGACCATCTTCGGGCTCCTGGCTTACGCGCTATTCGGGCCAAGCCGGGTGCTCGTGCTTGGCCCGGATTCTTCGCTCGCCGCCCTTATCCTGGGTGTCGTGCTGCCGCTGTCGGCGGGTGATCCGCAGCGCGCGGTGGCTCTGGCCGGGATGATGGCGGTGGTCTGCGGCATCTTTTGCATCCTGGCGGGAGCGGCGCGGCTGGGTTTTGTCACCGAACTGCTCTCCAAGCCCATCCGTTATGGCTATATGAACGGCATTGCGTTGACTGTGCTGATCAGCCAATTGCCTGCGCTTTTCGGTTTCTCGATCAATGGCGATGGCTTGCTGAACAAAAGCCTGGCGTTTGTTGAGGCGGTAAGCGCCGGCAAGACCAACTGGATCTCATTGGTGCTTGGCTCAGGCACGCTTGCCGTGATTTTTTGGTTCAAGCGCAGCAAACGCCTGCCGGGCGTCCTGATCGCCGTGGTGGCGGCGACTCTCACGGTCGCCGTTCTGGACCTCGCCACGCGCGCTGGCGTATCGGTCCTCGGCTCACTCCCTCAGGGCCTGCCAGCCCTGGTTCCCCCTTCGATTACTTCTGGCGACATCGTTCCGGTGCTGCTCGGCGGATTGGCCGTGGCGCTTGTTTCCTTTGCTGACACAAGCGTCCTGTCGCGGTCGTATGCGGCACGCGCAGGGACTTTCGTCGATCCCAATCAAGAGATGGTGGGCTTGGGGGTGGCGAACCTGGCTGCTGGCGTTTTCCAGGGCTTTCCGGTTAGCGCAAGCGCTTCACGCACGCCCGTCGCCGAGGCAGCCGGGGCGAAGACCCAGCTGGCGGGCGTCGTGGGCGCATTCGCTGTGGCCGGGTTGCTGATGATTGCGCCGAACCTGCTCCAGAACTTGCCCACCGCCACGCTGGCCGCCGTGGTGATCGCCTCGGCTGTGGCACTGATCGAGATCAAAGACCTGCGCCGAATCTACCGCATCCAGCGCTGGGAGTTCTGGCTGTCCATCGGCTGCATGAGCGGCGTGGTGGTCCTGGGGGCGATTGAGGGCATCGGCCTGGCAATCGTGATTGCCATCATTGAGTTTCTGTGGGACGGCTGGCGCCCATATTCCGCCGTCCTGGGCAGGGTCGATGGCATCAAGGGCTACCACGACATCACCCGCTATCCTGATGCCCGTATTATCCCCGGACTCGTGTTGTTCCGCTGGGATGCACCCCTGTTCTTTGCCAATGCCGAGCTGTTTCGAGATCACGTTCTGGATGCCGTGGCGGCATCGCTGACGCCCGTGCGCTGGCTGGTCGTCAGCGCGGAACCTGTCACCAGTGTTGATGTCACCGCCGCCGACATCCTGGAAGAGCTGGACGACACATTGCGGGCCGCGGGCATTGTCCTGTGCTTCGCTGAAATGAAGGATCCTGTCAAGGACAAGCTCAAGCGCTTCGGCCTTTTCTCCAGTCTCGGCGAGCAGCGATTTTTTCCGACCTTAGGGCAGGCCGTGAGTAGCTATCTCAGGGCCAATCAGGTGCCGTGGGTGGATTGGGAGGACCGGAGTCGAAGAAGCGAAAAACGGGTGCACGAGCCATTGGGGCCATGATCCAACAATCTTGGGCGTTCACTGGAATTCCATAAGTTGGCCGCGAGTTGCTCCTTGTTATCAAATTCAGCAGGCTCTCCTCCCTACATGCAAAAATGCTCGACATGACAGAACGCACGCAAAGCTTGGGCGAGGAAATCGCAAACAGCGTCAGCCATGGCGTCGCCTTGCTGGCAGCTATCGGTGCTGTCCCTTTTTTAATTGTTTCGGCGCGCAATCTGGGCGCAGCCAGCTTTATTGGCGTCATCGTTTTCGCCGCTACGATGGTTTTGTTGTACCTTACCTCGACGATTTACCATGCACTGCCGGACGGCCCTGCCAAGCGCGTTTTTCTGAAGCTGGATTACGGCGCAATTTATTTGTTTATTGCCGGCAGCTACACACCTTTTGCACTGGGCGCTCTCGGTGGCGCATGGGGTTGGACGCTTTTCGGGCTGGTATGGTCGCTTGCGCTCATTGGCATCACGCTGAAGGTTTTTGACCGCCTGACGCACCCTTGGCTCTCGACGGGTTTGTACCTCTTGATGGGCTGGCTCGTACTCATTGCGGCCGTGCCGCTCCTCAAGCAGGTCCCATTGCAGAGTTTGATATGGCTCGTGGCCGGTGGGCTTGCGTACACTGTGGGAGTCCTGTTTTTCGTGCTGGACTCCCGTATCCGATATTCCCATGCGGTTTGGCATGGGTTCGTTGCCGCCGGCACGGGTTGCCACACCTTCGCGGTGCTGAGTTTTGCGGCTTGAAAGCGTATTTGCACACATGCCGAGCAGCGCTTGCTCCGTTGTTGAATCGCATTTTTATCGGTTCATTGCGGCCCTGCTGCACCTTCGAGTCGACAGAATTTGAAGACAACAAAAAAGGCCAAGTCGTCATGACTTGGCCTTTTTTGTTGTTGATATTCCCTCTTGCGCAGTGGCATATTAGCCACAAAAAATCCTCAAGGCGAAATCAGAGTACCTCGCTGGCGAAATCTGCCAGACGTGAACGCTCACCGCGCGCCAGGGTAATGTGTCCACCATGCGGCCAGCCCTTGAAGCGGTCCACGGCAAACGTCATGCCCGAGGAGCCTTCGGTGAGGTAGGGTGTGTCGATCTGTGCCAGGTTGCCCATGCAGATAATCTTGGTGCCCGGACCGGCGCGGGTAATGAGGGTCTTCATCTGTTTGGGCGTCAGGTTTTGCGCCTCGTCAATGATGACGTATTTGTTGAGGAAGGTGCGGCCGCGCATGAAGTTCATGCTTTTGACCTTGATGCGTGAGCGGATCAACTCATTGGTCGCGGCGCGGCCCCACTCTCCAGATCCGCCGTCGGTTTTTCCCAGCACTTCCAGGTTGTCGTCGAGCGCGCCCATCCATGGGCCCATTTTTTCTTCTTCGGTGCCAGGCAAAAATCCTATGTCTTCGCCGACTGATACGGTTGCGCGGGTCATGATGATTTCGGTGTAGCGGCGGTCATCGAGCACTTGCGTGAGACCGCTGGCCAGGGCCATGAGTGTCTTTCCGGTGCCGGCCGTTCCTGCCAGAGTGACAAAGTCAACCTCCGGATCCATCAACAGGTTCATGGCGAAGTTCTGCTCGCGGTTGCGCATGGTTACGCCCCAAATCGCGTTTTTCAGATGGGTGTAGTCCTTGAGCGTTTTCAGGATAGCCGTTTTGGCCTGTATTTCAGTGACGCGGGCATACAGCGGCGGCTCGCCTGGGGCTTCATAGAAAACAAACTGGTTGATGAGCAAGCTGGGTACGATGGGGCCAGTGATGCGGTAGAAAGTGTGACTGTTTTGCTGCCAGCTTTCTATGGTTTTGCTCTGGCGCGTCCAGAAGTCCGGCGGGAGGGCCAGGGCGCCGGAGTATAGAAGGTCGCCGTCTTCCAGCACTTTGTCATTCTGGTAGTCATCGGTGGTCAGTCCAAGTGCGCGTGCCTTGACCCGCATGTTGATGTCCTTGGACACCAGCACTACTTCGCGCGGCGCGTATTCCTTACGAAGCGCTTCGACCACACCGAGGATCTGGTTGTCGGCCTTGCCCTGCGGCAGGCTCATTGGCAGCGTGTAGTCCAGTACTTTTGTCTGGAAAAACAGGGAGCCGCCGGCCTCGGGGTGGCCTGTCGTATCCAGCTTGAGGCCTTTGCCGATATCGGCACCATTGGCACCCGCCAGCGCATCCAGGGAGCGGCTGGTCTGGCGCGCATTGCGGGCGACTTCCGTCATGCCCTTCTTATGGCCGTCGAGCTCTTCAAGCACAATCATGGGTAAAAAGATGTCGTGCTCTTCAAAGCGGAACAGACACATCGGGTCGTGCATCAGCACATTGGTGTCCAGAACAAACAGCTTGGCTTGCCCTGCAGGCTTGGTCTTTTTGGGCCTCAAGGCGGGCTTTGGCGGCGTGACACTCTCGTTTTTATAGCTAATTACGCTCGTATCTACTGGGCTAGAAGGCTTTTTCTCTGCATACACGGTGGGATGATCGCCGCCCCTGGCGGCTCGGCTGTCCAACAGATCATGCACTCCGGGCTTCTGGGCCGGTTCAGCGCGCCCTGTCTTTCGTGATGCCTTTGATAAAGGCGCCCGTGCTGACGTCTCAAGCGCATCGTGTGAGAGCAGGGTGGCACGTTTGGTCGGGGCGGGTGGCAGGGGCATGGTGCTTAAAACTTTCTAAATGAAGTTCCAGAAATAAAAAAGCCGCCTCTAGACCAGGGCGGCTTTTTCTTTGAGCGCAATCGCGGAGGTCACGGGCATGAGTTCATTATGCACAACTCCTATGACCGGTCTCCCGAATGGCTTCAGGCTTCTTTTTTGAGGCCTTTGACGGCCTTGAGGACGTCGTCGACATGGCCGGGAACCTTGAGGCCGCGCCATTCTTCTTTCAGCAGGCCATCAGCCCCCACCAGAAAGGTGCTGCGCTCAATGCCCTTGACCTTCTTTCCGTACATGATCTTGTTTTTGACCACGCCAAACATGTGGCACATTTTTTCTTCGGTATCTGCAATCAGCTCGAAGGGGAGTTCCAGTTTGGCCTTGAACTCATCGTGGGACTTCATGTTGTCGCGCGAAACGCCAAACACAGTTGCACCTGCCTTGACGAAATCCTTGTAGCGGTCACGAAACTGCATGGCTTCCGTGGTGCATCCCGGAGTGTTGTCTTTGGGATAAAAGTACAGCACAACGACTTTTCCCAGATGTGTTTGATTTGAAACTTTGAGGCCGCCTGTGGCGTTCGTTTCAAATTCGGGGAGTGGTTTATTGACGACGACTGCCATACTGAGTTGACCCTGACGAAAGTAGTTGTAATTAGCCGCGGCATTTGGCAACGGGCCTGGGCAGCAAGCTTTGGTGTGCTACCAAATGCAACCTTATATTTTACCCGAAACAGAAGGCACTTCAGCCCTTAGTTCCTTCCGGCTCTATCAGCAGGGCTGCAATGACCTTGCGTCCCTCGCCCGCCAGAATGTTGTAGGTGCGGCAAGCTGCCAGTGTGTCCATGGTTTCAAGGCCTATTCGCTGGTCCATCAAAGTACTCAAAAAGGCGGGAGGTGGAAAGCGCAGGCGCGCACCACTGCCAAAAATAACCAGCTCCGGCTGGAGTTTTGCCAGAAGTGCGAAATGTTCTGCGGTGATTTGGTCGAAACCTGTGCAATTCCAGGCGAATTTTTCGCCGCGCGAACCAATGACAATGCTGTAATCTATTTTTTCGGCCACGCCATGATTGCCCAAGCCCACCCATCCGGGGCCGTAGGCGAGAATGGATTGAACATCGAGACGGTCTGGTTGAAGTTTCATACGGAACTCATGGCGTGAAGGCTGAAAAAACGGCAGCGGAGCAAGTGCTCTTTGCCGGGAGCTTGCCCGCCAAAATTGGCGTTTTATGTGGTCAAATTATAGATTCCGTCCGAATTTCCTGTAGCTATGCTGGCGCTACCTCCCCTTGGCCAGTGCGGTTGCCGAAGCGGTATTGCCAAAAAATTCAGAAAAGCGTCATGAAACCGATCTCCAAGTCTGCCAAGCTGGCCAATGTGCTCTACGACATCCGTGGCCCCATCATGGATGCGGCCAGGCAGATGGAAGAGGAAGGGCAAAAGCTCATCAAGCTCAACCTGGGCAACCTGGCGGTGTTCGGCTTTGATGCCCCTGAAGAGGTCCAGCAGGACATGATCCGCAACCTGCCTGCTTCAGCCGGTTATTCGGACAGCAAAGGCATTTTTGCGGCGCGCAAGGCGGTGATGCATGAAACGCAAAAGCAGGGCATCAAGGGCGTGACGCTCGACGATATTTACCTGGGCAACGGTGCCAGCGAGCTCATCTCCATGGCCACCAACGCCTTGCTCGATACCGGCGACGAACTGCTGCTGCCTTCGCCCGATTACCCCCTGTGGACAGCCTCCGCCAGCCTGTCAGGCGGCACGCCGGTTCACTATGTTTGCGACGAGAACAACGGCTGGATGCCCAACCTCGACGACATTCGCGCCAAGATCACGCCCCGCACCAAGGGCATAGTCGTCATCAATCCCAACAACCCGACCGGCGCACTGTATTCCGACGAGTTGCTCAAAGGCATCGTCGAAATCGCGCGTGCCCATGACCTGGTGATTTTTGCGGATGAGGTCTACGACAAGGTGCTGTATGACGGCGTCAAACACACGGCGCTTGCCAGCCTGTCCACCGACGTGCTGACGCTGACCTTCAATTCGCTCTCCAAAAGTTACCGCTCTTGCGGCTACCGGGCTGGCTGGCTGGTGGTTTCAGGCCCTAAAAAAATGGCGCAGGACTACATCGAAGGCCTCAATATGCTGGCCAACATGAAGCTGTGTTCCAACGTGCCGGGCCAGTGGGCCATTCAGACGGCCTTGGGCGGCTACCAGAGCATCAACGACCTGGTGGGTGAAGGCGGGCGGCTGCGGCGTCAGCGTGACCTGGCTTACGAGCTGATCACCGCGATTCCCGGCGTGACCTGCGTCAAGCCCAGCGCGGCGCTTTACATGTTCCCGAGGCTGGACCCCGAGGTCTATCCGATCAAGGACGACCGGCAGTTTTTCCTTGAGCTGCTCAAGGAAACCAAGGTGATGCTGGTGCAGGGCACGGGTTTCAACTGGGCCGCCCCAGACCACTTTCGCATCGTCTTTTTGCCGCATGAGGAAGACCTCCGCGAGGCGATTTCTCGAATTGCCAAATTCCTTGAAAACTATCGCAACAAGCGCCACTGATTTTCAATTTTCCCCGGCCCTTTTCTATGGGCTGCAAGCAGTTAGTACGACAGGCAGGACTCCAGGTGACCATGAAAACGACGACGAATTTGAGCCCGATCCGGGTAGGCCTTTTGGGTATTGGCACCGTGGGCAGCGGCACCTTCAATGTTTTGCAACGCAACCAGGGAGAGATTCGCCGCCGTGCCGGCCGCGGCATTGAAATCACCATGGTGGCTGACCTCGATGTAGCGCGCGCCAAAGCGCTGGTGGGTGAGGGTGTGCAGGTCGTGGACGATGCGCGCAAGGTCGTTGCCAATCCAGACATCGACATCGTGATTGAACTGATCGGCGGTTATGGCATTGCCAAGCAGCTGGTTCTGGAAGCGATTGAGGCGGGCAAGCATGTGGTCACAGCGAACAAGGCGCTGCTCGCCGTCCATGGCACCGAGATTTTTGCTGCCGCCCAGCGCAAGGGCGTGATGGTGGCCTTCGAGGCCGCGGTTGCCGGCGGCATTCCCATCATCAAGGCATTGCGAGAAGGCCTGAGCGCCAACTCCATCCAGTGGATCGCCGGCATCATCAATGGCACGACCAACTTCATTTTGTCCGAGATGCGCGACAAGGGCCTGGACTTTGACGTGGTGCTGAAAGAGGCGCAGCGCCTGGGCTATGCCGAGGCCGACCCGACCTTCGACATCGAAGGCGTGGACGCTGCGCACAAGGCCACGCTCATGAGCGCGATTGCCTTTGGTATCCCGGTGCAGTTCGACAAGGCCTATGTCGAGGGCATCACCCATCTGGCGGCGCAGGATATCCGCTACGCCGAACAACTGGGCTACCGCATCAAGCTGCTGGGCATTACCAAGCGTGTCGCCAACGGCATTGAGTTGCGCGTGCACCCCAGCCTGGTGCCGGCCAAGCGCCTGATCGCCAACGTCGAAGGCGCGATGAATGCGGTGGTGGTGCATGGCGATGCCGTCGGCACCACGCTCTACTACGGCAAGGGCGCCGGCAGCGAGCCCACCGCCAGCGCCGTGATCGCCGATCTGGTCGATATCGCCCGCCTGCACACAGCCGACCCCGGGCACCGTGTGCCGCATCTGGCCTTCCAGCCTGACGCGATGAGCGACCTGTCCATCGTTCCCATGAGCGAAGTGGTGACGAGTTACTACCTGCGCCTGAACGTGGCTGACGAGGCCGGCGTGCTGGCCAAGGTCACCGGCATTCTCGCGTCGCTAGGCATCAGCATCGACGCGGTGCTGCAGCGCGAGGCTGATGACGTGGGCGGAGAAGGCTCCACCCAGACCGACCTCATCATCCTCACGCATGACTGTGTGGAAGCGAAAATGAATGAAGCCATCGCGCAAATGCAGGCGCTGCCCACGGTGCTCGCGCCCATCACGCGCATCCGCAAGGAGGAGCTGGCCTGATGCTTTACCTTTCCACGCGCGGCCATGCCGACCGCAAGCGCTTTTGCGAGATCCTGCTTGAAGGCCTGGCGCCCGATGGTGGTTTGTATTTGCCCGACCACTATCCGCAAGTTGACGATGCGACGCTCACAAAGTGGCGTGGCCTGACGTACGCGGAACTCGCGTTTGAAGTGCTGTCGCTGTATATCGACGACATTCCCGCCGCGGACCTGAAAGCGATCTGCGGAAAAACCTACACCGAGGAAGTCTTTGGCAGCCGGGAAATCGTGCCGCTACGCCAGCTTGAGCCCGGCCTCTACCTCGAAGCCCTGTCCAACGGCCCGACGCTGGCCTTCAAGGACATGGCCATGCAACTGCTGGGCAATCTGTTCGAGTACGAACTGGCGCGCCGTGGCGAAGAACTCAATATCCTGGGGGCGACGAGCGGCGACACTGGTAGCGCCGCCGAATACGCGATGCGGGGCAAAAAGGGCGTGCGCGTTTTCATGACTTCGCCGAACGGCCGCATGAGCCCGTTCCAGCAGGCCCAGATGTTCAGCCTGCAGGACGAAAACATCCACAACATCGCCGTTGAAGGCGTGTTTGACGACTGCCAGGACATTGTCAAGGCCGTGTCCAACGACCTGGCGTTCAAGCGCCAATACAAGATCGGCACCGTCAACTCCATCAACTGGGCGCGCCTGATGGCGCAGGTGGTTTATTATTTTGCCGGCTACTTCCAGGCCACGAAGTCGAACAGCGAGAAGGTCAGCTTCACCGTGCCGTCCGGCAACTTCGGCAATGTCTGCGCCGGCCATGTGGCGCGCAGCATGGGTTTGCCAATTGACCGGCTGGTGGTGGCCACCAATGAGAACGATGTGCTCGATGAGTTCTTCCGCACCGGCGTTTACCGGGTGCGCAGCAGCGCCGATACGCACGAAACCTCCAGCCCGTCGATGGATATTTCCAAAGCCTCGAATTTCGAGCGCTTTGTGTTCGACCTGCTGGGCCGCGACGGCGAAAAAACCAGAGCGCTGTTTCATGACCAGCTGACCGGGCACGGCAGTTTTGACCTCAGCGCGGATGCTGCTTTCCCGTCTGCCGCCCGGCAGTACGGTTTTGTCAGCGGCAAAAGCACCCATGCGGACCGCCTGGCCACGATTCGCGATACCTACCGGCGCTTCGGCACCATGATTGACACGCACACCGCTGATGGCGTGAAGGTGGCGCGCGAGCAGGTTCAAGCCGGCGTACCCATGATCGTTCTGGAAACCGCTTTGCCCATCAAGTTTGCGGCGACGATAGAAGAAGCGCTGGGCCAGACGCCGGCGCGGCCCGCCCGGTTTGAAGGAATTGAAGCCTTGCCCAAGCGCGTCACGGTGCTACCCGCTGACGTCGCGGTCATCAAGCGCTACATAGCCGAAAATGTACATTAAGTATGGCTAAAGCCCTTGTTTTACGGGCATAAGCAGCTATTTAATTTATAGCAAAATTCATTTTCTGAAAGTAGCTGCATGAACGTGGTCGGATTTGCCGGGTATTCTGGTTCGGGCAAAACAACGCTGGTTGAAAAGCTGATTCCTGCCCTCAAGCTGCGCGGCCTGCGGGTGTCGGTCGTCAAGCACGCCCATCACCGCTTCGACATTGACCACCCGGGCAAGGACACCTTTCGCCACCGCGAAGCAGGGGCTTTTGAAGTGGTGGTTGCCTCGCAAAACCGGCTGGCGCTGATGCGCGAGTTCGAGCAGCCTGCCGAGTTGACTGTTCACCACCTGATCGCCGAGTTGTACGAGGGCGTGGACTGGGTTTTGGTTGAAGGCTTCAAACACAGCGATTTGCTGAAGATTGAAATCTGGCGCGCCTCGTCCGGCAAACCCGCCCGCTACATGGAAGACGACTTCATCGTCGCCATTGCCACCGACTCGCCCGGGCAGTTGCCCGAAGCGACCTTGCGGCCGGTGCTGGATCTGGACGATGCAGACGCCGTGGCCGACTACCTGCTCAACAATCAGGAACGCTTTCACTACTCGTTCGAAGAACGTTCCGCCTGACCCTACCGACGCCGCTTTGGATACCTCGCCATGAACCCAGCTTCTCCATCGCAAACAACTGCCAAGGCCTCACCGCCTGCACGCGCACCCATGAAGCCGCTTGACCTTGCGCTGAGCGAATTGCTGGCCCGGGCTGTGCCGTTGCCGGGGCTGGAAACCGTTTCCACCTTTGAGGCCGATGGACGGGTGCTGGCTCGGGATCTACGCTCCAGTCTGGATGTGCCGGCGCATGACAACAGCGCCATGGACGGCTACGCCGTGCGCTGTGCCGATTGGACCGATGCCGCTACGGCCCTGCAGGTCAAGCAGCGCATTCCGGCGGGCAGCACCGGGCAGGCGCTGGCTCCTGCTTCTGCGGCACGAATCTTTACCGGTGCGCCGATTCCGCCCGGCGCTGACGCCGTGGTGATGCAGGAAGACTGCGAATTGCTTGGGGCCGATGTCCGCATTCGGGTGCAGCCCAAGCCGGGGCAGTGGATTCGCCGCCACGGTGAAGACGTTGCGGCCGGTGCGGTGGTGCTGCGCCACGGCGAGCGCCTGAGCCCCGCATCGCTGGGCCTGGCTGCCAGCATCGGCTTTGACAAGCTGCAGGTCGCCCCGCGGGTGCGCGTGGCCTTGTTCTCCACGGGCGACGAGCTGGTCATGCCCGGTGATGTGGCGCCCGCCGACATGAAACCCGGCGCGATCTACAACTCCAACCGGTTTTTCCTCAAGGCGCTGTTGCTGCGTCTGGGCTGCACGGTCACTGATCTGGGCATAGTGCCCGATCGGCTGGATGCGACGATTGCCGCGCTTGAAGGCGCAAGCGTGCACCACGACCTCATCCTCACGAGCGGCGGTGTTTCGGTCGGTGAAGAAGACCATATCAAGCCCGCCGTGGAGGCTCTGGGTGAATTGAACCTATGGCAGATTGCCATCAAACCCGGCAAGCCCTTTGCGTATGGCCATGTCGGTGCGGCCCACTTCCTCGGCTTGCCAGGCAACCCGGTTTCCAGCTTTGTGACCTTTCTGTTGCTGGTCAGGCCCTTCATTCTCAAGCTCCAGGGGGCAAACGAGCTTGCTCCTGAATCTATAGCTATCCCCGCCCATTTTGATTGGGCTAAAGCCGATAAACGTCGTGAATTTTTGCGTGTGAAGCGCAATGCTGCGGGCGGGCTGGACCTGTTTGGCAACCAGAGCTCCGGCGTGCTCACGTCTGCGGTCTGGGCTGACGGCCTGGTTGACAACCCGCCAGGCCAGGCCATTGCGCGGGGTGACACAGTGCGGTTCATCCCGTTTTCAGCACTCTTGTCTTGAGGCCTCGCATGAAAGTCACCATCAAATACTTTGCCTCCATCCGCGAAGCCATAGGGCAGGGCAGCGAGCTACGCGAAACTTCCGCCGCCAACCTGTCGGCCTTGCGCGACGAATTGCTGGCTGCCAGCCCCGCGCATGCGGACAGTCTTGCCCGCGGCAAGTCCGTGCGCATGGCGCTGAACCAGGTCATGAGCGACGAGACGGCCGCCTTGAGCGACGGCTGCGAAGTGGCCTTCTTTCCGCCAGTGACCGGAGGCTGAGATGAGCAGCCGCGTATCGATTCAGACCGAAGACTTTGATTTAGGCGCGGAGGTTCAGGCGCTGCGCAAAGGCGACAAGCGCGTGGGGGCCATCTGCACTTTCACAGGCACCGTCCGTGACCGCAATGACGGCCTGAGTGTCAGCAGCATGGAGCTGGAGCATTACCCCGGCATGACCGAAAAAGCCATCGAGGCCATGATTGACGCGGCATTGACGCGCTTTGATATTTTTGCCGCCCGGGTGATTCACCGCGTCGGGCTCCTGCAGCCGCTGGATCAGGTGGTCATGGTGGCCGTTATTTCCGCCCACCGGGGCGAAAGTTTCAAGGCCTGCGAATTCCTGATGGACTATCTCAAGACGCAGGCGCCGTTCTGGAAAAAAGAGCAGACGCCCGAAGGCGCGCGCTGGGTCGATGCCCGGGTCAGCGACGACGCTGCACTGGCCAAGTGGGGCATCAGCGCCAGCAACGCCTGAGTCCCCGCGTTCAAGTTTGATTTTCGTCAAGCGCAAGCCTGTTCCATGAGGCGCGCGTCGCTACTGCCGCTTGCAAAGCTGCGAAAAAGCCCCAAGATACATAAGGTCAGGCTTTTTTCAAAGTTCTATCGGAGATTTCATGCGACAAGACAAACTAACGACCAAATTTCAGGAAGCCCTTGGCGACGCTCAGTCCCTGGCTCTGGGCAACGATAACGGCTATATCGAGCCGGCCCACCTGCTGGCCGCCATGCTGCGCCAGGAAGACGGTCCGCGCGCCTTGCTCGAACGTGCTGGCGTCAACGTCAACGGCCTGACCCAGGCAGCTGACGCGGCTGTTAAAAAGCTGCCGCAGGTGCAGGGGCAAGACCAGATCACGGTGGGTCAGGAGCTGGCCAAGCTGCTGCAGGCCACCGAAAAAGAAGCCATCAAGCGCAATGACCAGTTCATCGCTGGCGAGCTGTTTCTGCTGGCCCTGACGGACAGCAAAGCCGACGTCGGCAAGATCGCCAGGGAAAACGGCCTGACCCGCAAATCGCTGGAAGCGGCGATTGACGCGGTGCGCGGCGGCCAGAACGTGAACAGCGCCGACGCCGAAGGCCAGCGCGAAGCCCTCAAGAAATACTGCATGGACCTGACCGAGCGAGCCCGTCTGGGCAAGCTCGATCCGGTGATTGGCCGCGACGATGAAATCCGCCGCGCCATCCAGGTGCTGCAGCGCCGCACCAAGAATAATCCCGTGCTGATCGGCGAGCCCGGCGTCGGCAAGACCGCCATTGTCGAAGGCCTGGCGCAGCGCATTGTGGCCGGCGAGGTGCCCGATTCGCTCAAGGGCAAACGCGTGCTGTCGCTGGACATGGCCGCCTTGCTGGCCGGTGCCAAATTCCGTGGCGAGTTTGAAGAGCGCCTGAAAACCGTACTCAATGAACTGGCCAAGGACGAGGGCCAGACCATCGTCTTCATCGACGAGTTGCACACCATGGTCGGCGCCGGCAAGGCCGAAGGCGCGATGGACGCCGGCAACATGCTCAAGCCTGCCCTGGCGCGCGGCGAGTTGCACTGTGTAGGCGCGACCACGCTGGACGAATACCGCAAATACATTGAAAAGGACGCTGCGCTGGAGCGCCGCTTCCAGAAGATTCTGGTGGGGGAGCCGACCGTGGAAGCCACGATCGCGATCCTGCGCGGCTTGCAGGAAAAATACGAAACCCACCACGGCGTGCAGATCACCGACCCGGCGATCGTGGCTGCCGCTGAACTTAGCCACCGCTACATTACCGACCGGTTTTTGCCTGACAAGGCGATTGACCTGATCGACGAGGCGGCGGCCAAGGTCAAGATCGAGATTGATTCCAAGCCCGAAGTCATGGACAAGCTGGACCGCCGGCTGATCCAGCTGCAGATCGAGCGCGAAGCGGTGCGCCGCGAGAAAGATGAAGCCTCGCAAAAACGCTTTGGCCTGATCGAGGAGGAGATCGTCAAGCTGCAAAAGGAAATTTCTGACCTCGATGAAATCTGGCAAGCCGAAAAAGCGCAGGCGCTCGGCTCCAAAGACGTCATGGAAGAGATCGACAGCATCAACACCCAGATTGAAGAACTCACCCGCAAGGGTGATTTCAACAAGGTCGCCGAACTGCAGTACGGCAAGCTGCCGGAGCTGAAGAAGCGACTGAAGGAAGCCAAGGACAGCGAAGAGCACAAAGGCGCGGACAACGTACCCCGGCTGTTGCGCACCCAGGTGGGTGCCGAGGAAATCGCCGAGGTCGTGAGCCGTGCCACAGGCATTCCTGTGTCCAAGATGATGCAGGGCGAGCGCGACAAGCTTTTGCAGATGGAGGACAAGCTGCACGAGCGCGTGGTCGGTCAGGACGAAGCCATAGGCGCCGTCGCCAATGCCATTCGCCGTTCACGTTCCGGCCTGAGCGACCCGAATCGCCCGACCGGTTCTTTCCTGTTTCTGGGCCCCACGGGTGTGGGCAAGACCGAACTGTGCAAGGCGCTGGCCGGTTTCCTGTTCGACAGCGAGGACCACCTGATTCGCGTCGACATGAGCGAGTTCATGGAAAAACACTCGGTCGCCCGCCTGATCGGCGCGCCTCCGGGCTATGTGGGCTACGAGGAGGGCGGCTACCTGACCGAAGCTGTCCGCCGCAAGCCCTACAGCGTGCTGCTGCTCGATGAGGTGGAGAAAGCCCACCCCGACGTTTTCAATGTGCTGTTGCAGGTGCTGGACGATGGCCGGCTGACCGATGGCCAGGGGCGGACCGTGGACTTCAAGAACACCGTGATCGTCATGACCAGCAATATCGGCTCACCCATCATCCAGTCCATGGTCGGCCAGCCGACGGAAGAGATCAAGGAAGCGGTCACGGACGAGCTGAAAAACTACTTCCGGCCTGAGTTCCTGAACCGGATTGACGAAGTCGTTGTGTTTCACGCGCTGGACGCGAAAAACATCGAGTCCATCGCCCGTATCCAGCTGCAGGTGTTGCTGGAGCGCTTGGCCAAGATGGACCTCGCGCTGGAGGTGTCGGAAGCGGCAATTGCCGAGCTGGCCAAGGTCGGCTTCGATCCGGTGTTTGGTGCGCGGCCGCTGAAACGGGCCATACAGCAGCGGATTGAAAACCCGCTGTCGAAATTGCTGCTCGAAGGCCGCTTTCCGCCCAAGAGCACGATTCCGGTGGAGGTGGACCCGATCCGCCAGCCGGGCGTGTTCAAGTTCGAGAAAACTACGCACTGACTCACTGAGCCATGAACGGCGCCACCTGCTATTGAATAAATAGCAGGTGGCGTTCTGCATTATTGGACTGGCGCTAGTTTCTTGTCAGAACGGCGCAATTTCTCAGTACTGATTTAAGCCTCTATGACAGGAGACTGTGTCATCCGGGGCATCAAGAGCTGCCATCCCGGGCTTGACCTCCGAGGCCTTGGCCAGATACTGGCTTAGTGCAGCTTCCCGGTGCGCTTGCATCGCGGCAAAGCCTTCAAAGAATTCAGAAAAAATGTCGCGTTCGCTCATGGGTTTTGTTGGCGGGAGTTTTTAATCGACGCTGATTATCATTTACGGCCCCATGTCATGCCTGGCCGCGCCAGTCAGCCCCTTCGCGCCGGTCACGGCCCGGGGCTTCGAGGGTGTCGAAGATGCGGATCTAGCTCTTTTTTCCACGGACCACCGTACTCACCAGCTTGGGCAGCGTGGCGTGCCAAGGGCTGCAGGTGGCGACTGTTGCCAAGCCTGCGGAAGGTCTATTTAGGTTCAGGCCGGCGCAATCGATCGCCGGGCTGGATCAGTGCCCGGCGGCCTCCAGTACCTGCAACCTGGCTCGCAGGCTGTCCAGTTCATCGAGCAGTTCCAGCGCCAGCGCAGCGCCGGCGAGATTCACACCCAGATCGTTTTGCAGACGTAGCGCCACTTTGGCGCGCTGCAGGTGCGCGCCGGTAAATTGCCAGGCCTCGGGTGAATTCTGGAAGGACTCGCCTGCCGGAGCCAGTACGCCTTCGTTAACCAATTCAACAATGATGTCGGTCTGCGCTGCACAGGCCTGGCAGAGGTCAGCCAGGCTGAACTCGGTTTGCTCTTCAAGAATGAAGCCGGTGATTTCAGCAATCTTGAGGTTCGATGTCATGACTTGCCTCCCAGTTTTGCGCGTGGCTTGAAGGCATGGAACTGTTTGGCCATGCCCTCGTAAAACGATTTTGTGCTGTCGCTGTCGGCAGCCGGCACCACGATCTGCAGCACAAAGTAAAAGTCGCCCGGCGTGACGCCTGGCAAGCCACGCCCTTTGAGACGCAGCTTGCGCCCGGTGGCTGAGCCTGCGGGTATTTTGACCTCGACCTGTCCGCTCGGCGTGGGTGCTTCCACCTCTGCGCCCAGCGCCGCTTCCCAGGGCGCCACGGGCAGGTCAAGATAGACATCGTGCTTGTCCACCCGGTACAGCGGGTGGGGACGAAACTCGACCTCAAGGTACAGATCGCCCGGGCCGCCTTCACCCACGCCGGGTGCGCCCTGGCCGGCCAGGCGGATATGCTGGCCTTCGCGGATGCCTTTGGGAACCGTGAAAGTGATCTGGTGCTCGCGCGGGATGACGTGGCCCTGCTCACTCATCTCGGGCACGCGCAGGCTGAGTGTGCGCGTCGTGCCCTGGTAGGAGTCTTCGAGGTCAATCTGTATTTTTGCGTGGTGGTCTTCACCCTTGGCGCTAAAGCGTGCGTGCCGGCCGCCGCTTCTGCCGCCGGCCTGTCCTTGCGCGCCGCCAAAGCCCCTGCGAAAAAGGCTTTCAAAGAAATCGCTGTGTTCGCCAGCGTCGTCGCCAGTGAACTCCCACCGGTCGCCCCGGCCCGGGTGTTCCGCGCCGGCGTTCCAGTCAGGCGGCGGCCGGAATTCCTGGCCTTCTCTCCAGTTGGCGCCCAGCCGGTCATAGGCGGCGCGCTTTTCCGGGTCTTTCAGGACTTCGTAGGCCTCGCCAAGTTCCTTGAATTTCGCCTCGGCATTTTTGTCCTTGCTGACATCGGGGTGGTATTTGCGTGACAGCTTGCGGTAGGCGCGCTTGATGTCATCGGCATTTGCGTCGCGCGCCACGCCCATGATGGTGTAGTAGTCCTTGAATTCCATGAAAACCTTTTAGGAAAAAATGCAGACCTGCTTTGACGATAGCCGGAAATCTTCAGCGCTTCAAGGCCTGTTTATTTGATGGGAATCACCGTTCCTGCCGGTACGGGCACGGCCGTCACGCTGTTTTGCGGGGAGCCCTCAATCAATCGGTCGGAATAAGTCAGGTAGACCAGCGTGTTGCGCTTGGTGTCCACCATGCGAACTACGCGCAGTTTTTTGAAAACAAGGGAGATACGTTCGTTGAACATCTCTTCCTGTCTGTCCAGCGGCTTGGCGCCAAAGCTGATGAGGCCGGTCTGGCGGCAGGCGATTGAGGCTTCCGACCTGTCTTCGGCCAGGCCCAGCGCGCCCTTGATGCCGCCCGTCTTGGCGCGCGACACGTAGCAGGTGACGCCGCTCACCTTGGGATCGTCATAGGCATCCACCACGATTTTGTGGTCAGGGCCGATGAACTTGAAGACCGTGTCGACTGCGCCAATCTCTTCGCTGCTGGCCCAGCCGCAGGCGCTTAGAAGCAGGGCGGTAGCGATAGCGAAATGTTTGAGTCTGTGCTGCGGTGAATTGCTTGTCGTCATTGAGTGTCCTTGGGGTTATGCGCCGTTTGTCGACGCGCTGGAGCCGCCCCCCTAATGTACAAAGCTGCGGGCCTCTATCATGGCGCGATGACTTCCATTAATTCGCCGGTCGGTCTTCGCTCCCTGTTTGAGGCCCAGCACAGCGCCAGCCGCGCGCAGGTGGCGGTGCCGCTTGCTTTGCGGCGGGACCGGTTGCTTAGACTGCAGGCGCTGCTGAATGCGCATGGCCCGGCATTGGCACAGGCGGTCCAGGCCGACTTCGGCGTGCGCTCCTTGCAGCTGACAGAGATTGCCGACCTGTTTGTTCTGCGCACGCTGCTTTCCAGCACGCTTAAAAAGCTGCCCAGATGGATGAAGCCAGTGAAGGTCGCAACGCCGTTGTATCTGCAACCCTCGCGTGCATATTTGCTGCGCCAGCCGCTGGGAGTGGTTGGCGTGGTGTCGCCCTGGAACTATCCGCTGCAGCTGTCGCTGGGCCCGGTCATCACGGCGCTGGCGGCGGGCAACCGGGTGATGCTCAAGCCCAGCGAACTGACTCCGCAGACATCGGCGCTGCTGGAAGCATTGATTACCCAGGCCTTTGCCCCCGACGAGCTTTGCGTGGTGCAGGGTGATGGTGCATTTGCAGCCGAATTTGCCAGCCTGCCGTTTGACCACCTGTTTTTTACCGGCTCCACAGCCGTGGGTCGAAAAGTGGCCGAAGCCGCCGCTGCCAACCTGACGCCCACCACGCTGGAACTGGGCGGCAAGTCGCCCTGCATCATTGACGCATCCTGCGACCTGGACCAGGCTGCCCTCAAGATTGCCCATGGCAAGCTGCTCAATGCCGGCCAGACCTGTATTGCACCCGACTACGTCCTGCTGCCCCGGGGCCGCGAAGCCGCGTTTGGCGCGGCGTTTGCGCGGGCGGTTGCCCAGCTCTTTCCGGCAATTGCAGGCAATCCTGATTACGCTTCCATCATCAGCCCGCGCCACCATGAACGGCTGCAGGCGCTGCTGGCTCAAGCTGAAGGCGGGGGCGCCCGGCTGCAGGTGATCGAACCCGGCGCGGTGGCTGCCCATGCCGCCGGCACTGCACCTCGGCAAATGGCGCCGGTGCTGGTGTTTGATGTGGCACCCGACGCCAGATTGCTGCACGAAGAAATCTTCGGCCCCATCCTGACGGTGCTGGCGTACGACTCGCTCGATGAGGCGATTGGCTACATCAATGCCCGGCCCCGGCCGCTGGCGTTGTACTGGTTCGGCAGCGATATTGCGGCACGCGAGCGGGTGCTGAACAACACCGTGAGCGGCGGCGTCACCGTCAACGACACGCTGATGCACATTGCCCATGAAAACCTGCCGTTTGGCGGCGTGGGAGAGAGCGGCTGGGGTGCCTATCACGGTGAAACCGGATTTCTGCGCCTGACGCAGCAAAAACCGGTGCTGCTGCAGTCGAAGTGGGCGCGCGGCGATTTGTTTTACCCGCCCTACGGCAAGCGTTTTGATCGGGTCATGGGCTTGCTCAAACGCCTGCTCTGAGCCTACGGAGTCAGGCCGTCTCGGCGGTTGAATTTGCTATCATTAGCATAGCTGTATGCTCCCGTAAATAAAGGGGTACAGGCTATTAATCTTGGAAATTGGCTGAGTACGTGCTCGGCGTATCAAGAAAAAACACCTCAGGGCGTCTTGTCTTTGGGCAATTGTTCCGCCACCAGTTCAACCAGGCTGGCAATGCGAGTGGGCCACTGGTCCGTCTCCGCAGCTGCCATGAAATTCAGGCGGCAACTCGCACAGGACACCACGACCGTGTCAGCGCCCGTGGCTTCTATCTGTTCGCGCTTGATCCCCCACGCCTTGTGCCGAAGCGGCGCAGCCCGGTTGATCAGGAATGTCCCGGCACCACCACCGCAGCACCAGTTGAGTTCGGCTGTTGGTGCAGTTTCCCGAAAATCACCGCCGAGCGCACGAATGGCAGCACGCGGCTCATCAATGACACCGCCGTGGCGGGCGAGCTTGCAGGCATCGTGGTAGGTGTACGTCTGGCCGGCATCGCCCGGCTGCAACTGCAGCCGTCCGTTCTGCACTTCCCGGCCCACAAATTCAGAGGCTGCCAGAACCTCAAAAGGCAGCGGATCGCCGTTGTCGAGCCGTCCGTCCCAACGCAGCGCCGGGTAGGCGTGGCCGCACTCCGGCATGATGACCGTTTTGGCGCCGATCGCCAACGCTTCGTCAATCAGGCGCTTGGTTGCGGCCTTCTGCAGCGCCTCGCCGCCCGATAGCAGCCCGAAATTCGCGGCCTCGAAGCCCGTGCTGCGCAGCGTCCAGTTCACACCCAGATGATTCAGGATGCGGGCCGTAGCGGCCAGCGCGTCCTGATACAGCAGCACATCGATCACTGTGGACACCAGCATGACGTCAGCCTTCGGCTCGTCCACCGGGATCACGATGCCCTGCGCGCGCAGGGCATCCACCGTCCGTAACAGTTCGGCCGGGCCCACACCGAAAACGGTGCCCCTGCCGGCCTGCTCCTGCGCCACAGCCATTAGCTCGAGTGGTGCCAGTCCAGCCTCATACAGCGCCTCGCGCATCACATTCACCCCCCGCGCGATATTGATGCCCATCGGGCACACCATGCTGCATCGGCCGCATTCGGTACAAGAGTCATAGACCAATTCCTGCCATTCCTGCAACTCATCCACCGTGATGTCGCGTGTGAACAGGCGGCGGATGGGCGCAAATGCAGAGGTCTCGCGCATATGCACGCGCCTTAGCAGATCGAGCTTGCGGGTCGGCGTGTATTTGGGGTCCTGTGTGCTTTGGTAAAAGTGGCAGGCTTCGGAGCAGTAGCCGCAATTCACGCAGGCCTCAAGATCCATGCCCAGCGCACGGTCGGTCTTTTGGCTTATCACGGTCTTGGCGCGGGAAAGCCGCTCCTGATCCGTCAGCTTTTCAGGTCGCGCCATTTCGCCCAGGTGGCTGATGGCTTCCTGGAATTGTTTGAATACGGCCATGTCAATCATGTGCGAACCCCCCGGCGTCCAAAAAATCTGGCAAGCCGCATTCGATTGGGAAACACGAGAAAGGCGTGCATCAATTTTCCAAAAGGAAACCACACCAAGAGGAGCTCCAGGCTCAGCAGGTGCACGGCCAGCGGCCCGCGGTAAAGGGGGCTGCTGTGCGCGAGCAGTGATGCAGAGGACTCGCCCACCACGGCCATGCCGGTCATGAGCGGCAGCATGGTGAGCGCCCAGGTCAGCATGTCATCGGCCCGGGATATTTTCCTGAGAACCGGGTCCGTGAGCCGGAATAGCAGGGCCATCAGTAGCGATACGATGGTCGCCGCCGCTGCGATGTACATCACCATGTCGGGCAACGCAGGCCAGCCCAGGCCGGTCAGCCGGCGGATGAAGGCGATGTGGGGCGCGTAGCCGAAGAAAACCAGCGCAAGACCGATATGGAAAACGTAGGGGTTGACGGTCACCAGCGTGGCGCTGGGATGAAATCCTCTGTGCGGAATCATGCGCGAGAGGCTGGCCTGGAGTGCATCAGCGGGGCCAAAATGTTGGCGCGCGGGCGCACTGCCGACAGAGGCGGGCGGCAGGCGCCACAGGGCAAAAAGCCGCCATGAGACACCCACCACGAAAATAAAGACGGCTGTATTGAGCAAGGGGCCGCGCGCCCAATCGAGCATATCCATGCTGCACTGCCTTTCCGGCTGGAGTTTGAACGCCTGAGGCTATCACCGCTCGCTCGATAGGCACTTGATCCGCATCAAGTTTGCTCCCCGGCGATGTAGCCTGTGCAATGGCTGGCCTGAATCGCTATTGATTTGTCTGCCCCTGGTGGAGGAGCGGATTTCAGGGCAACAGACTGCGAGCTGCCCGGCGCGTACAGCCCGGTTGCGCGGCTGTCCGCTTGACGTTTGGCTTGTTGGTACGCAGAGCGGCCTTGGCGTACTAGGTCTCACCATCGTTGTTTTGATGTGGATCAAGCGGGCGTCGTCAGGGGAACCCTAGACTGAATCGGCTACGTTCAAAGACTTTGGCGTTGCTGAAAAATTCAACTCAGGGAGAAAAATATGTTCAAGCATCTTTTAGTGCCGACAGATGGTTCCCAGGCTTCCGAAGCCGCGATCAAAAAAAGCATCGAGTTGGCCAAGACCCTTCAGGCCAGGGTCACGGGCGTCCATGTGATCCCCGAATTCCGAGTGCTCACTTATCGGACCGAGATGCTGGAAGATACCCGGGAACAATATGACAAGGAAAGCAAGCTTCAAGCTGCCCAGTTTCTGGCAGCCATAGAACGTGTGGCCAATGAAGTGGGCGTAGCGTGCGACACCGTGTCTGTGACGAGCGACCATCCTTATGAGGCCATCATCAAGACGGCTGAGGACAAGGGCTGCGACCTGATCGCCATGGCTTCCCATGGCAGAAAAGGCGTCAAGGGATTCTTGCTGGGCAGCGAGACCCAGAAGGTGCTGGTCCACACCCAGATGCCGGTGCTGGTATTTCGTTAAGCGGCGCACCCTGCCTGGACTTAAGGTGCAGGCGGGAAAAGCAGGGTCATCTCCAGATGCTCTTGCTGTTATCGGTCCTGGCTCCACTCCAGTTTAAAAAACTCGGCCCGAATCCTTTTCTAGTAGACAGCACGCAGGTTCAGAAGGCGAACGTAGCGGTAGCATACAAAGATAATTAACAAATTAATATTGTATAAAAAGATATATTGTTTTAAGATATATCAAATTGACCTCCAGTCAGAACTCATTCTCATGACTACTTCAGATCTCAATGTTCAGGAAATGCGCGATGCCGCTGGCCAGGCCACTGCCATGCTGCGTGTGCTTGCCAACGAAGACCGACTTTTGCTGCTGTGCCAGCTGACGCAAGGGGAAGTGTGCGTGAGCGAACTTGAGGAGTTGCTGGGGATACGCCAGCCGACGCTGTCGCAGCAGCTTGGCATTTTGCGTGCTGAAGAAATTGTTTCCACCCGGCGCGAGGGGAAAAAAGTCTTTTACCAGGTCTGTGATGAGAGGGTGGTTTCGATGCTGAATATGTTGTACGGCTTGTTCTGTCCCGCGTCACCGTCAGAGGCAGCACCCTCTCGATGAGACAATTTTCATCGATACGGGCGGCAATACATCTTTCGCCAGTAAACAGCAATTGGTATCAGTTTTTAACGAGGAGAAATCATGGAAAAGAACGTAGGCGGCATCGATCGGGTGGTGCGGATTGTGATGGGGCTTGTCATCCTGAGCCTGTTTTTTGTCGTGGGCGACACCTATCGCTGGTGGACGCTACTGGGCGTTGTTCCGCTATTTACCGGTTTGGTGGGGTGGTGTCCTGCTTATCTTCCCTTTGGTATTCGCACCTGCAAAATGCGGAGGGGATGATGCGAGAGCGCACCCAATGTTTGCCACCTGATGGGGCTTCTTTTTCAGCTCATCGTGGCCTGCGTGTGGGCGCTTTCACTGCGGTCGCATTGTTGGCTTTTGTCGTACAGGGGGCACTGGTGCCCTGGGCAAATGCCGCCGGTCCTGCGTCTGCAACGCCGGCCACAAGCTATGTGCTGGCCTACCGTGATGTCGCCGACATGATCAGCGCGGAGGGCGTAGTGGAGGCGGTCCGTCAATCGACGCTGGCCGCGCAGATTGCGGGCCAGATTGTCGAACTCAAGGTCAAGGTCGGCGATAGCGTGAAGGCAGGCCAGGTGTTGGCGCGTATTGATCCGCGTGCCGCTGAGCAAGTGGTCTCCGGGAGTCAAAGTCAACTCGCCGAAGCGCAGGCGGGTCTGACCAACGCCCTGCGCAGCTTTGAGCGCAACAAGCAATTGTTTTCCCAAAAATTCATCAGCAAGGCCGCACTTGATCAGGCTGAACTGGACTACAAAGCGGCCCAGGCGCGAGTCGGTGCCTTGCAGGCCAATGCAGGGCAGGCGTCCACGGCCCGCACATTCACTACCATCACTGCACCCTATGCGGGTGTGGTTGCTGCCACGCCGATTGAGGTTGGCGACATGGCAACACCCGGACGTGCGCTGGTCACCCTGTTCGACCCGGCCAACATGCGGGTCATCGCCACGCTGTCGCAGTCAAGCCTGCGTGACGTGAAGCTGCAAATGCCGGTCCAGGTGGAGGTACCGGCCCTGAAGCGCCGCCTGACGGCAAAGCAGGTCACGCTGGTGCCGGTAGCTGACAGCCGCACCCATACGGCCAGGCTGCGCCTTGAGTTGGGAGATGCTGCCGGATTGCTGCCGGGGCAATTTGCGCGCGCTTACTTTGCCACGGGTGTGGCCCGCAAGCTGGTCATTCCGGAGAGTGCGGTGCTGCGCCGCAGTGAAGTCACTGCGGTCTATGTGCAGGGCGCAGGCGCGCAAGCCCAGTTGCGGCAAATTCGCACTGGTGATGGATCGGGCGATGGTTTTATAGAAGTATTGTCTGGTTTGCGCGAGGGCGAGCGCATTGCGCTGGACCCTGTCAGGGCTGGGCTTTCATCCGGTGGCACTACCGGCACGGCAACGCCCACAGGGAAATAGCCACCCGTCTCTTTTTGTCAACATCAGGAGGTCATATGGCTCACATTGTCATCTTGGGCGCGGGTATTGGCGGCATGCCGATGGCCTACGAATTGAAGCCCTTGCTTCGTTCGGAGGACCATATCACGGTGGTGTCGAACACAAGCACCTTCCATTTCGTTCCCTCCAATCCGTGGGTCGCAGTCAACTGGCGCAAACGCGATGCGGTAGAGTTTGAGGCGGCGCCCTACCTGAAGCAAAAGGGCATAGCCTTCGATGGTGCTGGTGCCAAGAGGCTGCATCCCGAGCGCAACCAGGTCGAACTGGGCGACGGGCGGATGCTGGACTATGATTTTTTGGTGATTGCGACCGGCCCGAAACTCGCCTTCGATGAAATTGAAGGCTTGGGGCCTTCCGGCTTCACACAGTCAGTCTGTCATGTTGATCATGCGGTCACCGCAGGCCAGGCTTGGGAGAAATTCATCGCCGCACCCGGACCGGTGGTGGTCGGCGCTGCGCAGGGCGCGTCGTGCTTCGGCCCGGCCTACGAGTTCGCCTTCATCATGGACACCGACTTGCGCAGACGCAAAATCCGCGACCGCGTGCCGATGACCTATGTCACGCCCGAACCCTACATCGGCCACCTGGGCCTTTCAGGTGTGGGCGATTCGAAAACCATGCTGGAATCGGCCCTGCGCGAGCGTCATATCAAGTGGATCTGCAACGCCAAGATTCTCAAGATCGAAGACGGCAAGATGCTGGTCGCCGAGCATGATGAGAATGGCGCGGTAAAAAAACAGCATGAGCTGCCCTTTGCCTACTCCATGGTTTTGCCAGCGTTTAAGGGCATTGATGCGGTATTTGGCATCGAAGGCCTGACCAACCCGCGTGGTTTTATTTTGATTGACGCGCACCAGCGCAATCCGACTTTTAAAAATATCTATGCCGTCGGCGTTTGCGTTGCCATACCGCCGGTTGAAGTCACTCCGGTGCCGACCGGTGCGCCCAAGACCGGTTACATGATCGAGTCGATGGTGACCGCCACCGCCCATAACATTCAATCGGAATTGCTGGGACGCGAGCCTGACGCCACGGCGACCTGGAACGCCATCTGCCTGGCCGACTTTGGCGATAGCGGCATCGTTTTCGTCGCCTTGCCGCAGATTCCGCCGCGCAATGTGAACTGGTTCGCCGAAGGCAAATGGGTGCACCTGGCAAAAGTTGCGTTTGAAAAGTATTTCATGCGCAAGATGAAAAAAGGCACGTCCGAGCCGATTTACGAAAAGTACGTGCTGAAGGCGCTTGGCATTTTGAAACTCAAGGATAAAAAATAATGGGTCTTGCCGGTCGCCTCGCGAAATTTTTCCTGCATTCGCAGCTAACACCGCTCATCGCGTTGGTGGCCATGCTGCTCGGCCTGTTCGCCGTCCTGGTGACGCCGCGCGAGGAAGAGCCGCAGATCAACGTCACCATGGCCAATGTGCTGATTCCCTTTCCGGGTGCATCGGCCAAAGACGTGGAGACGCTGGTGGCGACTCCGGCGGAGCAGGTGATTTCGCAGATCCAGGGCCTTGATCATGTTTTTTCGGTCTCCAAGCCTGGCATGGCTGTCATCACCGCGCAATTCAAGGTCGGCATTCCGCGTACTGACGCGCTGGTGCGGCTGTACGACACCATTCACTCCAATCGTGACTGGCTGCCGCGTGAGCTGAATGTAGGCGAACCCCTGATCAAACCCAAGGGCATCGATGAT
The DNA here is from genome assembly GCA_963793855.1 of uncultured beta proteobacterium. Taxonomy (GTDB): domain Bacteria; phylum Pseudomonadota; class Gammaproteobacteria; order Burkholderiales; family Burkholderiaceae_C; genus Polaromonas. Next base: position 468,151 of record CAWCBL010000001.1, on the reverse strand, counting down.
GTGCCGGTGGTATCGCTCACGCTCTGGACTAAAGACAGTGACCGTGGTGCATATGAACTGGAACGCGTCGCCCATGCGATGGAAGCCGAGTTGAAGCGGGTGCCCGGCACGCGCGAAGTCACTACCCTGGGCGGGCCGGGACGGGTGGTGCGGGTGCTGCTGGATATTGACAAGCTCAACGCCTATCACCTGGCCATCAACGACATCCGTCAGGCGCTGCTGGGCGTCAATGCCGCCTTGCCGGCGGGCCAACTGGCTGCCGACAATGCCACGGTCGAAGTCCAGACGGGGAATTTTCTGGCGAATGCCAACGAAGTTGGCCAGCTGGTCGTTGGTGTCAGCGAGGGCAATCCGGTCACATTGTCGGATGTGGCGCGCATTGTCGATGGCCCTGCGCAGCCGTCGAAATATGTCTGGTTCGGCATGGGCAAAGCCGCAGCGACGCCAGCCACAAAAATGGGCAGCGAATTCCCGGCGGTGACCATTTCGGTCACCAAAAAACCTGGCGAGAACGCCGTTCAGGTCGCCGGGCAGATCACTCAGCGGGTGGCTGAATTGCGCAACACCGTTGTGCCGGCGGGCGTGGAGGTCAGTGTCACACGCAACTATGGCGAAACCGCCAATGACAAGGCGATGAAGCTGATTCAAAAGCTCATCTTTGCCACCTCTGCTGTGGTGGTTTTGGTGTTTTTCGCATTGGGCATGCGCGAGGCGGCCATTGTTGGCATTGCGGTCATCCTGACGCTGGCCGCCACCCTGTTTGCATCCTGGGCCTGGGGCTTCACGCTGAACCGGGTCAGTCTGTTTGCGCTGATTTTTTCAATCGGCATTCTGGTTGATGACGCCATTGTGGTGGTCGAGAACATTCACCGCCACCGCGAGCTTCATCCCGGCAAGTCGCTGGCCGAGATTATTCCGCCGGCGGTTGACGAGGTCGGCGGCCCGACCATCCTCGCCACGTTTACCGTCATTGCCGCCTTGCTGCCGATGGCCTTTGTCAGCGGCCTGATGGGACCGTACATGAGCCCGATTCCGATCAACGCCAGTATGGGCATGGTCATTTCGCTGGTGATTGCATTTACTGTCACGCCGTGGCTGGCGCATCGATTGTCCAAGGCGCATGGTGCTGATGCTGGTCATCTTGCGCATGCAGACAGCAAACTGCATCACTGGTTCAACAAACTGCTGCTGCCATTTCTCTCCGATGCAAAAGCCAGGCGAAACCGCCGCTTCCTGTGGGTTGGCATCTTGCTTGCCATACTGCTGTCGGTTGGCTTGCCCGCCTTGCAGCTGGTGGTGTTGAAGATGCTGCCTTTCGACAACAAATCCGAGTTCCAGGTGGTGCTCGACATGCCGGCCGGCACGCCGCTTGAAAACACCGCCGCGGTGCTGCATGACATGGGCGCTTATCTGGCAACAGTAGACGAGGTCACCGATTTTCAGGCCTACGCAGGAACCGCTGCGCCCATCAATTTCAATGGCCTGGTGCGCCAATACTATTTGCGCCAGGCTCCGGAGTTGGGTGACCTGCAGGTGAACCTGGTGGACAAGCATCAGCGCTCGCGCAAGAGCCACGAAATTGCTGGCGCAGTGCGCGCCGCGCTGGAGAAAATTGCCGCTACGCATGGCGGGAAAGTGAAGGTGGTTGAAGTCCCGCCGGGTCCGCCAGTGTTGTCTCCTCTGGTGGCGGAAATCTACGGCCCCGACGAAGCCGGTCGACACGCCTTGGCCAAGCAGGTGCGGCAGGCGTTTGGCCAGACGGCCGACATCATCGGCATCGACGATTCGATTGAGGACAATGCGCCCAAGGTGGTGCTGCGCGTTGATCAGCGCAAGGCGGCGCTGCTCGGTATTCCTGCTTCCGATGTGGTGCAGGCGATGCGGGTCGCACTCGACGGCGAAGACATCACATCGCTGCATGACGGCCAGTCCAAGTACAGCATTCCGGTGCGCCTGAACCTGCCGCCGGAAAAGCAGGCCCGGCTCAATACCCTGCTGACCCTCACAGTGAAATCCGCCAGCGGCGACAACGTACCGCTTTCCGAACTGGTGAAAGTGCAGCCGACCCTGCGCGAGAAAACCATTCATCACAAGGACTTGCTGCCTGTGACTTACGTGATTGGCGACATGGCTGGCAAGCTTGATAGTCCCCTGTATGGCATGTTCGCGGTCCGCAGCAAGCTTGACAAGCTGACTGCCGCGCAGGGTGTGCCGCTAGGGGAATATTTTATTAAGCAACCGACCGATCCCTATCGCCAGTTCGCCCTGAAATGGGACGGCGAATGGCAGATCACCTATGAAACCTTTCGCGACATGGGGCTGGCGTATGCGGTCGGTCTGGTGCTGGTTTATATCCTGGTGGTGGCGCAGTTTGGCTCCTACCTGACGCCGCTGATCATCATGGCGCCCATCCCGCTCACCATCATTGGCGTGATGCCGGGTCATGCGCTGCTGAACGCGCAATACACGGCGACGTCGATGATCGGCATGATTGCGCTGGCCGGCATCATTGTGCGTAATTCAATTTTGCTGGTGGACTTTATCAACCTGCAGGTCGCGCAAGGCGTGCCCTTTGTGGAGGCGGTGGTTCATTCCGCTTCGGCGCGTGCCAAACCGATTGTGCTGACAGGTCTGGCGGCCATGATAGGCGCTGGCTTCATTCTGGATGACCCGATATTCAACGGGCTGGCGATTTCGCTGGTGTTTGGTATTTTTGTCTCCACCTTGCTCACGCTGGTGGTGATTCCGGTACTGTATTACACGGCGAATCGGAAAAAGTTTGTTTAATGCTTATTGATTTTTCAGGAGAACTGGCTATGAATACCAACCTTATGGTCCGTATGTTTGCAGGGATTTTCATCCTTGTTTCGCTGGCGCTGGGCGTGCCGGAGAGCCCGCTTTTTGTGAGTAAATATTTCCTGTGGGTCACGGTTTTTGTGGGGGCCAATCTCTTGCAGAGCAGCTTCACGCGATTTTGTCCGCTTGAAATCATGTTGAAAAAAGCCGGTGTACGCGAAGGATGAGCATACGGGTGGCGAGAAGGCAAGCGGGGTTTCCGAATAATGACTTTTAACAGAGAGTTTCCATGGCCGAAACGGTAAGCGTCACGATTACGCAGAAGCAGAATTACCAATTTTTGGTGGATTTTGGAGAGGCGATGCCCAGCCTGCTTGCGGACGAGCCAGCACCGCTTGGCCAGGGTGAAGGTCCGGCACCCACGCACATGCTGCTGGCGGCGGTAGCCAATTGCCTGTCGGCAAGTTTGCTGTTTTCGCTGCAGAAGTTCAAACAGGATGCGGGTGGCATCACGACCAAGGCGACCTGTACCGTGGATCGCAATGAAAACAATCGACTGCGAGTCCAGCAAATCGACGTGACGATTCAACTTGGAAAAGAGGGTGCAGAACTGGCCCATCTGGATCGCGTGCTGGGGCAGTTTCAGGATTTTTGTACGGTGTCGCAAAGCGTGCAGACAGGAATTCCCATCAAAGTAAGCGTCACAGATGGCAAAGGCTTGCGGCTCGAATAGTTTTAATGAAGCGGAAAAGGGCTGTCTTGGGGCGCCATTTTCGCCATCCAATGGGCTTCGTCGCCATGCGATGGGTCCCAAGTCAAGAGTGCGAAAGCAGGGACGCTGAAAGCGGCTGCTACTCCGATGGTGGATTGCCATTTTTCGAGTGAAACTGACTCGGTGGCTGACCCATGGCGGCCTTGAACATGGCCGAAAATGCGCTCTCGCTGGCGTAGCCACTGGCTGCGGCTACCTGGCCCACCGCCGTGCCGCGCGCCAGCATGGGCAGGGCATTCGCCAGAATGGCCTGCTGGCGCCATTGCTGGTAGCTTAGCCCCAGTTCATCGCGAAACAGCCGGGCCACAGTGCGCTCGCTGGCGCCAATGTCGGCCGCCCAGCCTGCCAGGGTCGCGTGTTCCGAGGGGGCGCGCAAGAACGCTTCGCAGAGCGCCCGCAAGCGCCTGTCGCCGGACTGCGGAAGGGGCAGGGGAACGCCCAGCGCCTGGGTGTCGGCATGCGTGATTTCGTCGAGAACCAGCGTGCTGAGCCAACGCTGCCGTGCTTCGGTTAGTGGCTGCGCGTCGCCCGTGTCCAGCGAATGAATCAATTCCCGTAGCAGGGGCGAGACCACAATCACGCGGCTGCCGTTCCATCCTTCAGGGGCGGCGCTTGCGTCAATGTAGAGCGTGCGGAGTTGGGCGGCCTCCAGAACGGCAATGTGGTGGCGGGCGCCCGGTGCAATCCACACCGCCCGCGAAGGCGGCACGATATAGGTAATTTCCTCGACTTTGTTGCTAGCCTGCCCCCGTTTTTCCGCCGTGACCTGCACCAGGCCCGTGGCGCAGTAAGCCAGTTGCGCCCAAGCGTGCGAGTGCGGCTCCAAATGCGTGTCGGCCAGCATGGTGCGGGCTCGCACCCGCACGGGCTGCAGCCGGCTAGGCATGAAGCGGTTTGTGTCGCCCACGGGCATGAGCTGAAGACGGTCGTTACGGGGCATGAAACGCTTGAAGTGAAAAGGGAGGAGCGGCCCAAGACTGAGTCGCTACGATTGTCTGAAATTCGCCGAAACATGGCTTTCTGTCGCATTTCAGCAGCACCAGCGAATACTACGATAGCGGCATGACTACATCAAGCACCCTGAATGTGCCCGCCAGCGCCGTGCCCCTGCGACACGACGCCAGCGTCATTGGTCTGGTTGGCCTCGCCCACCTGGTCAGTCACTTCAGCCAGTTGCTGCTGGCACCGCTCTTTCCCTGGCTCAAGGCGGAGTTCCACGTCAGCTACGCGGAGCTTGGTTTTTTGATGACGATTTTCTTCGTCGTCTCGTGCGCGGTGCAGGCCTTGTCGGGCTTTGTGGTGGACCGTTTTGGCCCGCGTCCCATTCTCTTTGGTGGCCTGGCTTTGCTCGGCATTGCGGCGTTTGGCTATGCGGTCAGCACCAGTTACTGGATGCTGGCGGGCTTTGCCGTCATTGGCGGCCTGGGTAATGGTGTTTTTCATCCGGCTGACTACACGCTGCTCAATCGCAAGGTCAGTCCGTCCCGTCTGGGTCACGCCTACAGTGTGCATGGCATCACCGGCAGTCTGGGTTGGGCGCTGGCTCCCGTGCTGCTGGTCGGTCTGACCTTTGCCTGGTCGTGGCGCGCGGCGCTGGCTGTGGCTGGCGTACTGGTGTTTACGGTGTTAATGGTGTTGCTGCTGAACCGTGACAAGCTGGCGCTGAAGGTCGCCGTCCCGTCCAAGGGCCAGATAGCCGTCGAAGGTGGCCTGGACTTTCTCAAGATTCCCGCTGTATGGATGTGCTTTACCTTCTTCTTCTGGTTCGCCATCGCGCTGAGCGTAGTGCAGGCGTTTGCTCCCGAAGCAGCGCGCCAGTTGCACGGTGTGCCGCTGCCGCTGGTCGCAATGTGTCTGACGATTTACATGGTGTGCAGCGCTGGCGGCATGGTGCTGGGCGGCTTTCTGGCGGCTGACCCCACACGCTGCGAGCGCATCGTGGGAGCAGGAATTGGGGTGGCGGCGATGACCGCGCTACTGCTGGCCCTGGGGAGTCTTGCCGCGTGGATGGTGCCTGTGCTGTTTGGCGTCATGGGCTTTGCCTCGGGCATTGCCGGGCCTTCGCGCGACTTGCTGGTCAAGCGCTCGACGCCAGAAAACGCCTCGGGCCGTGTTTATGGTGTGGTGTATGCCGGCCTGGATATTGGCCAGGCCGTGTCGCCGCTGATCTTTGGCGCGATGATGGACCACGGCCAATACCGCGGCGTTCTGCTCGGCTTGGCGCTGGTGCAGGGGATGCTGATTGCCAGTGCGTTTAACGTCCGGCGTGTGCGGCGAACGACCCTGGCATCCGTCTGATCGCGCGGGGCAGACTTTCCGGCTACGCCGCCGACCCAACCTATGATGGGACTCCTGGTGGTCCTGTTTTTACTGCTGCCCGGAACCGATCAGGCACTGCGGTGCAGCCAAGTTCCATGGCTCGTTGGCCATTTCGTAATGGCTGGCATGGTGCTGATGCTGCTTCCTGCCGCTTGTTCCCTTTCTCTGCTGCCCCTGCACTAAAGCCTTTCCATACCCCAGCAAGATGCCGCTGATACCCGGCTTGGACAAGGTGTTGCGCCTCTGGTCAAGTGTCATCCAGGACCGCCTTGATGAACTGGGCCACCGATACAGAGCCAAAAAGAAGCGTCCGACGTGGCCGCGCAGCGCGCGCTACTGAGGCAGTCTTCTGCTGACTGCGGCGACGCCGCAGGATTGCGAATCCGGGCGAAGGTGTTGCATGGTTCGCGGCGCTGGCGATGGCACGAGGCGCCACGCCGCTTACCCGGGTCAGCGAACCTGTATTCGGTTGATGTATTCCAGTAAAGAAAGGATGCGCGCGCGAACCAGCCCGTTCGCATCGTATTCTGTATCGAAGTAATATGCGGCATCCATGGTGCGGTAGGCCCTGCCCCAGACAGGCATGTCGCGGGAGCCGTGGGCAGGCACATTCTCGCCATCAATCACCTCATACAGTCGGTTCATGGGGAAGACACCCTGGTTGTTTTTGGCCAGCAGCGTCAGATCCGGCGGATTGCGGCGCAGCAGCGGCACCAGAGGACCGTTGCCTTTGCCGCTCGTTCCGTGGCAGCTGGCACAGCTGGACTGGAACTCGCTCTTGCCGAAGTCCCTCGGCACACGCTGGACCTCTGTTGGTGTCTGAGCCAGCGCCGCGCTGAACAACACTGACAGCGTTGCGGCGGCCAGGCTTGTCTTGATACTTTGTTGTCTCATCTCTTTTCTCCTCAATGTGTGGGATGGCTGAAAATCAGAAACCAGGGGCAAAAATTTCAGCCACAATTCATATTGGCAGGCACATTTGGTTCTGCGGTTGATGCAGGTCAACGGGACACGGAACTGATCAGTTCGTGGGAGGGCGTTGATGGCTCGCCACCTCATGGCGGGTGGCCTTCATAATGAAGCAGGTCTTGGCATTCGCGCCACGACTGCACTACACGCGAAGGAAATGATCATGGGCAATTCAGACACACCCAAAGGCGGTGATTTCACCCACTGGGTCGAAGAGAAGTCAGAAGCGCTGAAGTTCGAGCTGGGCGAGAAGTTTCCCCCCGCGACCAGCGGGCTTGAAGCCGTCCATGCAGAAACCTTTACCCAGCGCATCGAGGAAGTTCTGCTCGGGCACGAAGCCCCAAGCGAGGCGCTGCTGGAGGAGCTTGCCGCTCTCGACGCTGCGCCACCGCTGAGCGAGGAAGAGCTGGCCAAGCAGGCACTGGCCGATGGCGGCACCGACGCTGACCCGGCCACGCCGGAGTAAAAGCGTTCACATGTTTGCGGTGCGCCAGCGCCCGCGTCCGACGACGTTTCTGCGTGGGGAGCGCCAAGGCACAATGAGGCATGAAACCACAACTTGCCGGCCACCTCATTGTTGACTGCCTTCTGGCCCAGGGCGTAACCCATGCGTTTGGCGTTCCCGGCGAAAGCTATCTGGCTGTGCTGGACGGCTTGCACGCACGCCGGGACAAGATTCAGTTCATTACCTGTCGCCAGGAAGGCGGCGCCGCTTTCATGGCCGAAGCCCACGGCAAACTGACCGGTCGCCCCGGCGTGTGCATGGTGACGCGCGGACCCGGCGCCACCAATGCCTCGATCGGCGTGCACACGGCTTTTCAGGATTCGACACCCATGGTGCTGCTGGTCGGCGATGTGGCCAGCGATTGCCGCGACCGCGAGGCCTTTCAGGAGGTCGACTATTCCAGTTTTTTCGGGCCCAGTACCAAGGGCTTTGCCAAACGCGTGGAGCGTATTGACGATGCGGACCGCATCCCCGAGTACATCGCCCGCGCCTTTGCCACTGCCATGAACGGCCGGCCCGGTCCCGTGGTGCTGGTGCTGCCGGAAGACATGCTGACCCGGCTCACGGATGCCAGGCCCTTACCCAGGGTTGAGGCGGTTCAGACCTGGAGTGCCCCGGATGCCCTGCGAACGCTGCGCGAGATGCTGCTGGCGTCAAGGCAACCGTTCATCATTGCCGGCGGGGGCGGCTGGACGCCGCAGTCGGCGCAGGCGCTGCAGCGCTTTGCTGAAAACTGGAAGCTGCCCGTGGGCAATGCATTTCGCTTTCAGGATACGTTTGACAACCACCATCCGCTGTACGCCGGTGATGTCGGCATTGGCCTGAATCCCAAACTGGCCGCGCGTATCAAGGCCAGCGACCTCATTATTGCCATCGGTCCGCGTCTGGGCGAGATGACGACCGGCAACTACACCTTGCTGGAAGCGCCCAGGCCCAAACAAAAGCTGGTGCATATCCATGCCAGTGCGGAGGAGCTCAACCGCGTGTACCAGGCTGACCTGGCCATCAATGCCACCATGAATGCGGCCGCCCGTTCGCTGGAGTCGCTGGAGGCCCCGGTATCCGTGCCTTGGGGGGGCTGGACAGCGTCAGCCAACGAAGACTACCTGGCCAACCTGGAGCCGCAAGCACTGCCGGGTGAAATTGACATGCCGGCCATCGTCGGCTTGCTGCAAAAGCACCTGCCGCCTGACGCCGTGCTGACTAATGGTGCGGGAAATTTTGCCAGCTGGATACACCGTTTTTTCAAGCACCACGGGCTGGTCAAAGGCCACAAGACCCAGCTGGCGCCGACGGTGGGCGCAATGGGCTACGGCGTACCGGCAGGCATTGCCGCCGCCATCACCACGGGCCGTCTTGCTTTTACGATTGCCGGCGATGGCGACTTTTTGATGAATGGCCAGGAACTGGCCACCGCCGTTCAGCATGGCGCCAAGAGCATCATCGTGCTGCTGAACAACGGCATGTACGGCACCATCCGCATGCACCAGGAAAGGGATTATCCGCAGCATGAAAGCGGTTCACGCCTGAATAACCCGGACTTTGCGGCGCTGGCCCGGGCCTATGGCTATGCGGGAGTGCGCATCACACGCACCGGTGAATTTGAGGCCGAACTGCTGGCCGCGCTGGCGCGCACAGAGGGCACGCTGATCGAGGTGACGCTGGACCCGGAAGTCATCACCACGCGCGGCACGCTGTCATCCATCACCCAAAACGCGCTTGGCAGATTGCTATAAAAATAATAGCTACTTACGCCCATTTCATATGGGCTAGGGTCGAATTTTATTCGAACAAATGAAAAAGGCCGGGGTGACCCGGCCTTTTTCTGTTTCAAGCCCGTGAAGGACTATTCCTTGATATCCACGCCGTAGAAATTGTGGCGACCGAAGGGCGAGTTCTTGTAATCGATCACGTTCTTGCGCATGGGTTTGATTTGCACCGCGTGGGCGATCGTGAACCACGGAGCCTGTTCCTTGAAGATGACCTGGGCCTGCTGGTAAAGCTTGGTACGCTCAGCCATGCTGGTCACGGTTTTGGCTTTCAGCACCAGGTCTTCATAAGGCTGGTAGCAGAACTTGGCAATATTGCTGCCACTGGTCGACTGGGCCGAGGCACAGCCCAGCAGGGTGTACAGGAAATTGTCCGGGTCACCGTTGTCACCCGTCCAGCCCAGCATGCCCATCTGGTGTTCGCCGGCCTGCATGCGCTTGCGGTATTCGCCCCACTCGAAGCTCTTGATTTCGGCCTTCACGCCCACCTTGACCAGATCAGCCTGCATCAGTTCGGCAATGCGCTTGGCATTGGGGTTGTAGGGGCGTTGCACCGGCATGGCCCACAAATCGGTGGTGAAGCCGTTGGGGTAGCCGGCTTCTGCCAGCAGTTTCTTGGCTGCTTCCGGGTTGTAGGCGTCGTCCTTGATGGCGTCGTTGTATGACCACATCGAGGGCGGAATCGGGTTCTTGGCAACTACGCCGGTGCCGAGATATACGCCGTCAACAATAGCTTTCTTGTTGATGGACATATTGATGGCCTTGCGCACACGCACATCGTCAAACGGCTTTTTGGTCGTGTTGTAGGCAAGGTAGCCGACGTTCAGACCGGGCTGCTCAAGCACCTTGATGTTGGGATCCTTGCGGATGGCCTCGAGGTCGGCCGGATTGGGGTAGGGCATGACATGACATTCGCCTTTTTGCAGCTTGGCCCAGCGCACGGAGGCATCCGGCGTGATGGCGTATACAAGATCGTCAATCTTGGCTTTCCCGGCCCAGTGCTGGGGGAATGCCTTGTAGCGGATGATGGCGTCTTTCTGGTACTGCAACAGCGAGAAGGGCCCCGTACCAATCGGGTCCTGGTCAATTTTTTCCGGTGTACCGGCCTTCAGCATGGCATCGGCATATTCCTTGGACTGGACTGCCGCATAAGGCATGGCGAGGTTGGCCAAGAACGGTGCTTCAGGCTTTTCCAGCGTGATCTTGACGGTGTAGTCGTCGACTTTCTGCACTGATCTCAGCAACTTTGGCATGCCCATGTCGCTGAAATAGGAGTGGTTGGGGCTGGTGACCTTGAAGAAGGCGTTGTCTTCTTTCCATTGGCGCTCAAACATGAACACCACGTCGTCGGCATTGAAGTCGCGCGTTGGTTTGAAGCTCTTGCTGGTGTTGTGCCACTTCACGCCCTTGCGCAGGTGAAAGGTGTATTCCTTGCCGTCAGCTGAAATCTCCCACTTCTCAGCTAGGCCAGGCACCACGGTGGTGCCGCCACGTTCAAACTCCACAATCCGGTTGTAAATGGGTTCGTTGGCATCAAACGAGGTACCCGTGGTGTTCACGCCCGGGTAAAAGTTTTCCGGACTGCCCTCAGAGCAGAACACCAGCGTCTTTGCAGAAACAGGCGAGAGCGCCAACAGGGCTGGCAGGGCAACAGCGAACAGTAATGCGCGCTGCACCGGACGCAGCCGGCTTGCAGTGGGTTTGGTCTGGATCATGTGACGAACTCCATTTTTTGAGGGAGGGTTTGATGCTGCGATGCAGCGGGCTTGTGGCCGGTTTGCATAGCACTTGTGGTGCGCGCGTGCCGGTCTTTGAATACGCGGCTTGGGACCGATGCGATGCTTGCACCGTTTTCCAGGTCACGCAATGAGAAAATTTTCAGCATAGTGACACGCTACCTGGCGGCCCGCAACTTTCCGCAGCATGGGTCGCTCGGCGCGGCAGTGTTCGGTGACGTGGGGACAGCGGGTTGAAAAAACGCAGCCGGCGGGCGGATTGAGCGGGGAGGGTAGTTCGCCTTTCAGCACGATGCGGTGCTTGATGACGCTGCTTCCTGCCAGACCCGGCGTGGAGGCCAGCAAGGCCTGGGTATAGGGATGCAGGGGTTGCGCAAAGAGCGCATTTTTTTCGCCTTGCTCAACTGCGTGGCCGAGATACATCACCAGCACATCATGGGCAATATGGCGCACCACGCCCAGGTCGTGCGAGATGAAAAGGTAGGCCAGCCCCATGGTTTGTTGCAGGTCGGCCAGCAGATTGAGGACCTGGGCCTGGATGGATACGTCCAGTGCCGACACCGGTTCGTCCGCAACCACAAGCGCTGGGTTGAGCATGAGCGCGCGTGCAATGGCGATACGCTGGCGCTGGCCACCTGAAAACATGTGGGGATATCGGTCGTAATGTTCAGGACGCAAGCCGACCATCGCCAGCATGGCTCGCGCCTTTTCAGCACGTTCCGCGGCAGACAGGCTGGTGTTGATCTCCAGAGGCGCTTCCAGAATGGCACCGATTTTTTTGCGCGGATTCAGCGAGCCATAAGGATTCTGGAACACCAGCTGCACAGCCTTGCGAAGCTTTAACCGTTCTTCATCCGGCGCGCTGACAGCATCTACACCGGTGATTTTCAGCTGGCCGCTGCTGGGGTTTTCGATGAGGGACACCATCCGCGCCAGCGTTGATTTTCCGCAACCAGATTCCCCCACGACGGCCAGCGTCTTGCCTGCATCGACCGTGAACGAAACTCCACCGACGGCCTGAAGGTGATCAGGCGCGTGCATGAAGCCGCGACGGATTTCGTACACGCGCTTGAGGTCTTTGGCTTCAACTACCGGCTGGGTTGATGGTGTGTTGTCAAGCTGTATCGTACTCATCGCGCTACCTCCATCAGTGGTTTCGCCCGCAGCATGGCGGCTTCACGGTTGGGGTCGCCCAGCGGATAGTGGCAGCGCACCATGCCGTCTTTCCAGGTGTTCAGCCGCGGGCGCTCGTTGCCGCAGAGGTCCGTTGCATAAGCGCAGCGCGGGGAAAACAGGCAGCCGGAAGGTCGGTCATAAAGGCCAGGCACCATGCCGGGGATGGTCGCCAGGCGCGTGCTGCCGTCGCTGCGCTCGGGCAGGGCGGCCAGCAGCGCTTCGGTGTAAGGGTGCTGGGGCGTGTTGAAGAGGGCATGTGCCTTCTGCTCTTCCATGATCTGGCCGGCATACATCACCGCGACGCGCTGTGCCATTTCAGACACCACGCCCATGTTGTGAGTGATCAGCACCAGCGCCATGCCGCGTTCTTTTTGCAGGCTGCGCAGCAGGTCAAGGATTTGTGCCTGAATGGTGACATCCAGCGCCGTGGTGGGTTCGTCGGCAATCAGCAGCCGCGGATTACAGGCAATCGCCATGGCAATCATGACGCGCTGGTTCATACCGCCCGACAACTGGTGCGGATAGGCCTTGAGGCGGCTTTCCGCTGCAGGAATGCCGACTTGCTCCAGCAGCTCGATGGCCTTGCGCGTGGCAGCCTTGCGGTCCAGCCCCAGGTGCAGTCGCAGCGTTTCGGTGATCTGAAAACCAATCGTGAAGCAGGGGTTCAGGCTGGTCGTGGGATCCTGAAATATCATGGCTACGTCTTTGCCGGTGAGCTTGCTGCGTTCGCTATCCGAAAGGGCCAGCAGGTCATGGCCAGCAAAGCGTAGTTTGTCAGCGCGAACACGGCCCGGATAAGCCACCAGGCCCATCAGCGCCATCATGGTGACGCTCTTGCCGGAACCGGATTCCCCGACGATGCCGAGGACTTCGCCTTCTTCAAGCGAGAGGCTGATGCCTTCGACGGCATGCATAACGCCATTTTGCGAAGGAAATTCGACGGACAGGTTTTCGATTTCAAGCAGGGCCATGGCAGCTACCACTTTCAGCGCTTCAGTTTTGGGTCGAACGCATCACGCAGCCCGTCACCCAGCAAGTTGAAGGCCAGAACAGTGATCAAAATTGCGAGGCCTGGGAATGTCACAACCCACCAGGCGCGCAGTACAAATTCTCTGGCGTCGGCCAGCATGGTGCCCCACTCCGGGGCGGGCGGCTGCGCGCCCAGACCCAGGAAGCCCAGCGCCGCAGCGTCCAGAATCGCCGTGGACACGCCGAGCGAAGCCTGCACGATCAGCGGTGCCGTGCAGTTGGGCAGGATCTCGCTGAACATCAGCCGCATGCGTCCTGCGCCACTCATCCGTGCCGCGGTGACATAGTCGCGCGAGGTTTCGGCAATCACTGCGGCGCGGGTGATTCGCACGTAGTGCGGCAGTACCACAATGGCCACCGCCAGCATCGCGTTCATCAGACCGGGGCCGAGAATGGCCACAATCACAATGGCCAGCAACAGGCTGGGCAGAGTCAGGATGATGTCCATCAGCCTCATGATGGCGATTTCAAAAATGCCCCGAAAATACCCCGCCAGCAGTCCCAGTACGGTGCCTATCACTACCGATATCGCCACCACCGCCAGGCCTATGACCAGTGACAGGCGAGCGCCATACATCAGTCGTGACAGGATATCCCGGCCAATGGCATCGGTGCCCAGCGGGTAAGACCATGATCCACCAGCCTGCCAGGCGGGCGGCTTGAGAAACACGGTGTTGTCTGTAATGTTTGGGGCGTGCGGTGCCAGCAGCGGTGCAAGCAGCGCCACCAGCAGCACGCCCACCACGATGATCAGTCCCATGAGTGCGCCACGGTTGGCGCTGAAGTAGCTCCAGAATTCACGCAGTGGATGCGCCGGTGCTGGAGCCAAGGGCGCATGAATTTTTATGGTGGCCATACTCATCGCTGGTACCTGATGCGTGGGTTAATGATGCCGTAAGTAATATCCACCAGCAGATTGACTGCCATCACAATTGCGCCCAGCAGCAGGATGCCGCCTTGCAAAACCGGATAGTCGCGGCGGCTGATGGCCTCTATCAGCCATTTGCCGACACCTGGCCAGGAAAAAATCGTTTCGGTCAAAATCGCGCCCGTAAATAGCACGCCGACCTGCAGGCCAATCACCGTGATCACCGGAATCAGCGCATTGCGCAGGGCGTGTACGGCGACCACGCGAAGATTGGAAAGACCTTTGGCGCGCGCGGTGCGGATGTAGTCTTCACCCAGCACTTCCAGCATGGCCGAACGCGTCATGCGAGCGATGACAGCCAGCGGATTGGTACCCAGCACAATGGTCGGCAAAATAAGGTGGGAGGCCGCCGACCAGAATGCGCCTTTGTCGTCCGACAGCAGTGAATCGATCAGCAAAAATCCGGTGGTGGGCTCGATGTAATACTGCACGGACATGCGACCCGAAACAGGGGTCCAGCCCAGCTCGACCGAAAACAGCAGGATCAGCAGCAGACCCCACCAGAAAATTGGCATTGAGTAGCCCGTCAGGGAAACGCCCATCACGCCATGGTCGAGGATTGAATTGCGCTTGACGGCCGCAAGGATGCCCGCCGGAATGCCAATCAGCAGGGCAAAGAGAATGGCGCAAATGGCCAGCTCAATCGTGGCGGGGAATAGCGTGAGGAATTCGCGCAGAACAGGCTCCTGCGTAATGAGGGACTTGCCCAGGTCGCCTTTAAGTACCCGTCCAATATAAATGCCGTACTGAACCAAAACCGGCTGGTCCAGACCAAACTCCTTGAGCAACTGGGCATGGCGCACCGGATCGATGCCACGCTCGCCCGCCATGGTTTCTATAGGGTCTCCTGGAACCATGCGAATCAGGAAAAAGGCCAGCAGTGTCATTCCCAGGAAGGTGGGGATGATGAGACTCAGTCGGGTAAAGATAAAGCGCAGCATTATCGCGGGCTATCAAAGCGGGTCGCCAGGCAGATACTTTCAATGCGACAGGGGCAACTGGCGAAATGCTTCGCGACACCGATTTTTGGATTCATTGGCATAGAATTTTGTTCTGCTCAATCAGGTCGGCGGTAGTGCCGCAGGTGATTTTTATCTTAGCAACAAACCCGCTATTTGGAGGTAGTTCTGAAGGCGATGCACTCCTTACTAACCCGTACTGTTCCCGCATTTTTTGCTGTTTTCTGGTCATCCTGGTGGTACGCAAGAAACGTGCAAGCGGCGCTCTGGCCTCATGGGCGTTAAGCAAGCATAAAAAAAGGGCCGATAAATATCGGCCTTTTTGAGTAGCAGTAAAAAGCTGTTTATTTGACGTGCTTGCCGATCAGACCGGCCATCTCGAACATCGACACTTGCGCCTTGCCGAACACGGCGCGCAGTTTTTCGTCGGCGTTGATCATGCGCTTGTTGAGCTTGTCCTGCAGGTCTTTGGCTTTGATGTAAACCCACAGCTTGCTGACAATCTCTGTGCGTGGCAAAGGCTTGTCGCCTACCACGGCAGCCAGTGCAGGGCTCAAAGTCAGCGCTTTCATGAATGCTGCATTGGGTGTGCGTTTTTTCGCTGGAGCGGCTGTCTTTGCTGCTGCCACTTTCTTGGCGGGAGCTGCTTTCTTTGCGGCTACCGTTTTGGCTGGAGCCGCTTTTTTTGCGGCGACCTTGGTCGCGGGTGCTGCTTTTTTTGCAGCTACTGTTTTTGCCGGAGCAGCCTTGCTTGCAGGTGCTTTTTTTGCCGGTGCATTTTTCGCAGTTGCCATGATTAATTTTCCTTCTAGAAGTTGACAAATCACCACCGGAATAACTACTCCTCTGTGGCAAAGCGCATGCTACTGGAGAAAAACACTGTTTCATAGGGAGAAAGTACTTTATTTACGCCCTCATGTTGCAGATTTACCTCTGAAAATCAAAAAATAGGCATGAGTGTCGGGCCCTGGCCCATCTCTTGGCCCTCATCAACGACATCGTCCGCTAGAAAACCATTGCGGAAAGATTAAAGGATGCATGATGGGCGCCGCCGCAGGTGGCGAGCGTTCACTGGACTGCCTCCGGAGACCGGATGCGGCTAAATCGGAAGAGCCGCCTGAATTGCCAAAGTGGGCTGAATTCTGCATTCTTGCGAAAGCGTCTCTTTGTATCCTGCTTGGCGTACCTTGCCAGCGCGCGATCATGTTTCCCCACCAGCAGGCAGAATATGAAACCCCACCATCAGGAAAGTGACTGGACAATGACCCCAACCGCTACCGTTTCGTTCGCCACCTGCGATCTCTGCGATGCCCATAAAAATGACAGCTCGGGCGAATTCAGGGTTTTGCCGCCTGTCTTCAAGGACTTTGGCGGTGTTTCAAAATTCAGCGGCCCTATCGTTACCGTCAAATGCTTTGAGGACAACTCGCAGGTAAAGGCTGCAGTTGATTCGGCGGGGGCTGGACGTGTGCTGGTAGTGGATGGCGGCGCCTCACTGCGCCGCGCCTTGCTGGGTGGCAATCTGGGCGCTGCGGCCGCTAGAAATGGCTGGTCGGGCGTCGTGATTGATGGCTGCGTGCGTGATGTGGCCGAGCTGGCGCAGTGCAGCGTGGGCATACGGGCTTTGGCCGCCGTGCCGCTGCCGACTGAAAAACGCCAGGAAGGACAGCGGGATGTTGCCATACAAGTTCAGGGCGTGCGGGTGCATTCGGGGGACTGGCTCTACGCCGATGAGGATGGCATTGTCGTGATGCCGTCGCCACAAACAGCCTGATCTCCAACTGGCTTGGGGGCAGCATTGAACCCAGTGAAAAAGCTGGGGGGCTAGCTACTCAAACCCTTGTAGAGCATGTAGGCAGCCAACACATACAAGATGCTGGCAAAGACCCGTTTGAGTTTGCCTACCGGAATGTTGTGTGCGGCTCGGGCGCCCAATGGGGCCGTGGCGAAGCTGCACACGGCAATCACCAGCAGCGCAGGCAGCCATATGTAGCCGAAGGAGCCTGCAGGCAGGTCGTGCACACTTTGCCCGCTGATGGCATAGCCCAGCACATTGGCCATGGCAATGGGGAAACCCAGCGCTGCGGAGGTCGCGACCGCGTTATGAATGGGTACGTTGCACCATGTCATGAAAGGTACGCTGATAAAGCCGCCCCCAGCGCCGACAAGCCCCGAAAGAAAACCGATAAAGCCGCCTGCCGCCAACTGCCCTCCGGTGCCGGGCATCTGACGGGTCGGTTTGGGTTTTTTGTCCAGGAACATCTGTGTGGCGGAAAAGCTCACGAAGAGGCCAAAAAAAATGGCCAGGTAGGAACCCTTGAGCAGCGCGAACACCCCCAGGCTTCCGATGATGCTGCCAGCCACGATGCCGGGCGCCAGCCGCTTCACGATATCCCAGCGAACCGCGCCGCGTTTGTGGTGCGCCCGCACGCTGGAGAGGGAGGTGAAGATGATGGTGGCCATGGAGGTGGCAATCGCCATCTTTACAGCAAGATCAGGTGAGACGCCGCGGTTGGCCAGGATGATGGTGATGAAAGGCACCATCAGCATGCCGCCGCCAATGCCCAGCAGGCCGGCTAAAAAACCTGTTCCCACACCCAATAGGGCAAGTTCAATGATCAGCAGAGGTTCAAGCATCATGGGTGTTTGGTGTGACGGACAGGACTGTCCACCATGCCGCCGGGGAGGCGGGCGGGCTGTGTCCGACGACGGGAAAACAAATAAGGTGTCTGCGAGTGCCACTGGACCGTCATCCTGAACCGGGGTTCAGGTGGGCGAGGGCAGTCAGGTTTCGGGTTCGTCTGACGCGAGACGATCACACCTGCCGGACAATTTACCAAGCCCGTGCTCGTGGAGCATTGGTTCAAGGAAATATAAAGCCCAGTGCGCATCGCAGACCAGCTGATTGTAGGCCTTTGTGCCCCTTTACGGGGCAGGGACCGGGCTGAAAATGCTTAAAGCAGGCGACCGTCGACACCCAGGGCGGTGTCCAGGCGTTGCAGCAAGGCGGACAGCTGGGGGTGCGATGCTGTGTCGGCCGTGTCGGGAGATTGGGCTGACGTTGGGAGCTGTGCCTCCGCAGGCACTGGCATGGCGGCGCTGCGATCCGGAAGCTCAAACGCCAGGTTCAGGGCGGCCAGCACCGCAATGCGGTCGCGCGCCTTGATTTTTCCGGCATCGCGGATTTTGCACATGGCCGCGTCAACTCTGCCGACGGCTTCGAGCAGGCGAGCATCGCCGTTTTCGGGGCAACCCAGCAAATAGTTCTGCCCCATGATTTGTACTTCCAGCTGTTTCATCACGCAGTGTCCACAGAGGTATCGGCCGTGTGGCCTGTGCTTTCGGGCAGACGTTCGATCAAGGCGTCCACACGGGCGCGCGCGGCGCTAAGCCGTGATCTGAGCGAGTCGCGCTCAAGCGTCAGAACGTTAACTTGCTCGCTCAGCAGTGCGTTTGCGCGCTGCAATTCCTCGTAGCGAAGCAGGAGCCGTTCAACGCGTTCGGTAATTTGGTCGATGGGGTCGACTTGAGTTTGGTTCGACATGACAGCACCGATTGTAGGGTTTGCAAAATTTTGCCGCGTAGAATCTCGCCTGTTGGTGCTCGCAGTGTGGTTCACACGCTGCAGTTCAACGGGAAGCAGGAGGGAGTCAATGCCATACGTACCGGGTCAGCCTGGTCCGCAGGCGCTGCGATTTCTAACCTGCGCTGCCCCCGCAACGGTAAACGGACGAATGCCGCTCCTTCAGTTTCAAACTTAAGGACGCATTCAGCTTTCATCATTAGCCACTGAGCGTTTTGAACACGCGCTTGGGAAGGCGATGAGAGCAGTTCCGTCAGCCCGGATACCGGCCAACAAGGTGAATGCGCTCGTCCTTTTTCAGGGCGCGACGCGTTTGTAACGCTCATGCACTGGCGGGGAAGCCGGTGAGGGCATTTTGTTGATAGTTTGATCCATGAAACCCTGTTTTTCTACCATACGCCTAGGCGTTCTACCCTTGGCTTTGGCTTCCGTGTTTTCCGCGCAGGCCCAGGTTCAGCTGAAAGAAACGGTGGTCACCGCCATGCGTACGGCGCAACCTTTGTCCGATCTGGTTGCCGATGTCACCATCGTCGACCGGGCCATGATTGAGCGCAGCGGCGCTACCGGTGTGGCTGATGTGCTGGCACGCGTGCCAGGCGTGGAGATCAGCCGCAATGGCGGAATCGGAAGCACGACCAGCGTATTTCTGCGCGGCGGCAACTCGCAGCACACAGCCGTATACCTTGATGGCGTACGTTTGGACGCGCAGTCTGGCAGCGGCGGCGTGGCGTGGGAAAGTATTCCGCTGGCGCAGATTGATCGCATTGAAGTCCTACGCGGTCCAGCCGCCGCAGTCTATGGCTCCGACGCCATCCATGGCGTGATTCAGCTATTTACCCGCAGGGGCGAAGGCCCGGCTGCACCTTATGTCGGGGTGGGAATGGGCAGCCATGGCCTGCGAAAGGTGGAGGCTGGTGTGAGTGGCGCTGCGGGAGTCGGCAGCGCGTTCGACTATTCGCTCAGCCTTGCGCATGAACGCAGCGATGGTTTTGACTCGCAGCCGCTACGTTTGCGCAAGCCCGCGGACGGCATACTCAACCCTGACCAGGACGGCTATCGCAGCACCTCGGTCAATACCCGCTTGGGTTGGCAGATGAACCGCACCCATCGCCTGGAGGCTACGCTGCTGGCCAGCGAGATGGAGTCGCAGTATGACGCTCCCAAGCACAAACCCGCCAGCCCGGTGGATGACCGCAACCACCACAAGCTGAGCAGCATGGGACTGAACTGGAACGCCCAGTGGACCGATGCCTACAGCACACGCTTGAGCCTGACCGACAGCCATAGCCGTTATGAAACTACGCCTTCTGTCTACCTGACCACGACGGATTTGCGCGGCTACCTGTTTCAAAACGAACTGCGTTTTGGTCCTCATTTGATGACAGCAGCCCTGGAACGCCGGGAAGACGAGTTGGAAAACAGCGCTGTCGGCCCCAATCGAACCCGGTCTCAAAACGCTGTTGCGCTGGGATATGGTTTTGCCCAGGCAAGCCACACGGTTCAGCTTAATGTTCGCCACGATGACGACAGCGGCTTTGGCGGAAAAAGTACCGGCAGCGCGGCCTACGGCTATGCCATCACGCCGAAACTTCGCATGACCGCTTCGGCCGGGACAGCATTCCGTGCACCGACGCTGTATCAGCGTTTTAGTGAGTACGGCGTCAGCAGCCTGAAACCCGAGACTAGCCGCAACGTCGAGGCCGGCCTGCGCTACACCGACGGCGCCAGCAGTCTGGGCGTAGTCGCCTATCGCAACAGAGTGCGCAACCTGATCACCTTTGTCAATGGCCCCGGCGCTTGTGTTTCGCCCTTTGGCTGTTACGACAGTGTGGCTCGTGCCGGGTATGAAGGAATCACCCTGTCCGGAACTTACGCTCTGCGGGGGGTGAATCTGCGCGCTTCGGCCGACTTCCAGAACCCCAAGGATCTGGACACTGGCAAGCAGCTGGCGCGTCGTGCGCGCCGCCACGCCACACTGGGCGCTGACACACAGGTCGCCGGCTGGAGTCTGGGTGCTGAAGTGCAGGCGTCGGGCAAACGCTTTGATACGGTAGCCAACACCACCGAACTGGGGGGCTACACGCTGCTTAACCTGTCGGCCAGCACCCGCCTTACGCGGGACGTCACGCTGCTGGCGCGAATTGACAATCTGGCAGACAAGGACTACCAGACCGCACGCCTTTACGCCACCGAAGGTCGAACTTTTTACGTCGGCCTGAAATGGGCGCCACAGTAATCAATCTGCTCCGGAGGGTTCATCCGTGTCCCATGTAAGCTGCCCCGCCATCCTCATCGCCGCCCCAGCCTCCGGCCAGGGCAAGACCACCGTTGCCTGCGCCCTGGCACGCCTGCACGCCCGGCAGGGCCGGCGGGTCCGTGTCTTCAAGTGCGGGCCGGATTTTCTGGACCCGTACTGGCTGACGCTGGCCAGCGGCGCGCCGGTGCACCAGCTCGACCTGTGGATGACGGGCGAGGCTGACTGTGCCCAGCGCCTGCACCATGCGGCGCAGGAGGCCGACCTCATCATTGTGGAAGGGGTCATGGGCCTGTTTGACGGCCAGCCGAGCGCGGCCGACCTGGCCCAGCGCTTCGGCTTGCCGGTGCTGGCGGTGATTGATGCCAGCGCCATGGCAGGAACCTTTGGCGCGCTGGCCTGGGGTTTGCAGAATTATCGGGAAGGCTTGCCTTTTGCCGGCGTGCTGGCCAACCGGGTGGCGTCGCCGGGCCACGCCGTGATGCTCGAAGGGAGCCTGCGCGGACCGACGAAATGGCTTGGCGGACTGATGCGAAGCCCTGTATTCACGCTGCCTGAGCGGCATCTGGGACTCGTCATGGCCGACGAACTGGGCGACGCCATGCCGCGGCTGGATGCGGTGGCTGACGCGCTGGCCGAAACTGCCCTGGGGCAGATGACGGCCGATGCTTTGCAGGCCTGGACCGTTACCTTTGATGGAGCTGATGCCGCAGGGCAAGACTTTCCGGTGGGCGCCTTGCAGGGCCAGACCATTGCGGTGGCGCGCGACGCGGCCTTCTGCTTTCTGTACGCTGCCAATCTCGATTGCCTTGAGGCGATGGGCGCCCGGCTGGTTTACTTTTCGCCGCTCGCCGACGACTCACTGCCTGCATGCGATGCCTTGTGGCTGCCCGGCGGCTATCCCGAGCTGCATGCGCAAACCCTGGCCGCCAACGTTGCCATGAAAACCAGCGTCACCCACCATGTGCAGGCCGGCAAGCCCGTCTGGGCCGAGTGCGGTGGCATGATGGCCTTGTTTGAGCAGCTTGTTACCGTCGACGGCGCCAGCCAAGCGATGTGGGGCGTATTGCCTGGCAGCGTGACGATGCAAAAGCGCTTGGCTGCCCTGGGTCCGCAGCAGCTTGAGATGGCTGGCGGGACTTTGCGAGGCCACACGTTTCACTACTCCACCTGCGCCACGCCGCTGCAGGCGGTAAACCGTACTCAAGCCGCACCCGGGCGCACTTTGCGCGGGGAGGGCGAGGCGCTGTACGTGGCGGGTTCGGTCAAGGCCAGTTATTTCCACGCATGGTTTGCGTCCGCTCCGGCTGCGGCGGCGCGGCTGTTTTTGAAGGATGGCGATGCCTGAAAAATCAAGCGACTGGCGGGCATTGGCCAGCAGCAGCGACAGCGCGGCCTATGGTCCACAGCGCATCGTCTGCCTCACGGAGGAACCCACCGAGTGGCTGTACCTGCTGGGGCAGGAGCGGCGCATTGTCGGAATTTCGGGCTATACCGTTCGCCCACCGCGCGCGCGCGAAGAAAAGCCCAAGGTCAGCGCCTACCTGAGCGCGAAAATCGACAAGATCGTTGAGTTGCATCCCGACTGCGTTATCGGCTTTTCAGACCTGCAGGCCGACATTGCGTCGCAGCTGGTCAAGAAGGGCATTCAGGTCACCATCTTCAATCAGCGCAGCGTGGCCGGGATTTTTTCCATGATGTACCAGCTCGCCGCCATGGTCGGCCAGGTGGAACGCGGCCTCGGGCTGATCCAGGCCATGCAGCGCCGGCTGCTTGAAATTGAACAGGCGGCCCGTGCCCTCAAGCGCCGCCCGCGCGTGTATTTCGAGGAGTGGCACGACCCGCACATCAGCGCGATTGCCTGGGTGTCAGAGCTGATCGGCATTGCGGGGGGCGACGACTGCTTTCCCGAACTGGCCAAAGAGCCCATGGGCAAAGACCGCATCATTGCCGACGGCGGCGAAATCGTGCGGCGCGACCCGGACATCATTTTCGGCTCCTGGTGCGGCAAGAAATTCAGGCCCGAGCAGGTGGCCGCCCGGCCTGGCTGGGAAGGCGTGGCTGCGGTCAAGAACAGCCAGCTGTTCGAGATCAAGTCGTCGGAGATTTTGCAGCCCGGACCCGCGGCGCTGACCGATGGCGTGGAGAAGCTCCACGGCCTGATCATGGACTGGAGCCGTCAATATGGGTGACGAACTGGCCGAGCTGTCGATTGCCCGCAGCGAGCTGATCCTTGGCGGCCAGAAAAGCGGCAAGTCGCGCCGTGCCGAGTTGCTGGCGCGCAGCTGGCTGGCGCAATCGCCTGAACATCGGGCGGTGCTGATCGCCACCGCCCAGCCCTGGGACGAGGAAATGCGCGAACGCATTGCGCGCCACCAGGCGGACCGCGCCGTCCGGGTTCCCAAACTGCATACTGTTGAAGAGCCTTTGCAACTGGCCCAGGCGCTGACCCGCACAGCCAGCCGCACACGCTGGTCGTGGTGGACTGCCTGACTTTGTGGTTGACCAATTTGCTGATGCCTGCCGAGAGTTTTGAACAAAAAGGACTTGTGGCCCCTGATGCACGGACGCAGATAGCTATGGTTTTAAGAGCAATTGTGGAAGCCTCAGGGCCGGTCGTGCTGGTCGGCAACGAGATCGGCCTGGGCGTGATCCCGCTCGGGCGCGAGACGCGGGCTTTTGTCGATGCGCTCGGTCGTCTGAACCAGGACGTGGCGCAGGTCTGCGAGCGCGTCACCCTGATGGCGGCCGGTTTGCCGCTTACCCTGAAAGGGCAGTCATGAAGACAATCGCCGCGCTGTTGATGATGTGCTGGGTGGCAGTGGCACCTGCCCATGCCTTGGAACTAAACGATGACCGCGGCGTTACCGTCACGTTCGCGCAGACGCCGCAGCGCATTGTCAGCATCCTGCCTTCATTGACGGAAAGCGTCTGCGCGCTGGAGCAGTGCCAGCGTCTGGTCGGTGTGGACCGCTATTCCAACTACCCGGCCAGCGTGCGGCGCCTGCCGGTGGTGGGGGGAGGGCTGGACCCCAATATTGAAGCGATCGTCGCGCTCAAGCCCGATGTCGTGATACTGGCCACGTCCTCGCGCGCCAGCCAGCGCCTGGAGTCGCTGGGCATCAAGGTGGTGGCGCTGGAGCCCAAGAACCATGCCGATGTCAGGCGTGTGCTCAAGAAGCTGGGCCTGCTGCTCGACATTCCGCAAGAGCAGGGCGCGGAACGCGTGTGGCGCGTCATCGACGCCGGCGTGTCGGCTGCGGCCCAGTCCCTGTCACCCAAAGCAAAAAACACCCGGGTTTACTTTGAAGTCAACCGCGGGCCCTATGCTGCCGGGGAATCATCTTTCATTGGCGAGACCCTGGCCCGGCTGGGCGTGAAGAATGTGGTTCCCGCTTCGCTGGGGCCTTTCCCTAGGCTCAACCCGGAGTATGTGGTGCGCGCCAATCCGGACCTGATCATGGTGGGCAGCGGCAGCATGCGGGGCATGGTGGCTTATCCCGGCTGGTCCGGTATCAAGGCGGTGCGTGAAAAGCGCATCTGCGTGTTCAGCACCGAAGAGTCCGACGTGCTGGTGCGCCCGGGCCCGCGCATGGCCGAGGCGGCCCGCATCATGGCCAGGTGCCTCGAGGACAAGGCCGCGATGAGCCCGTCTTTCACGCACCAGCACCGCAAGGCCTTGCTGGCTGGCTATCGGCTTGTTGGTGACTTGCTGCTGCCTTGCTGTTGCTCGGGATGAGCGTGGGCAGCACCGGTTTTGACAGTGTGCTGGCCATGCAGCGCGATCCGCAGTCGCTTTTGATTGTTTCGGAAATCCGCCTGCCGCGCACGCTGGGCGCCTGGCTGGCCGGCGCTTTGCTGGGCCTGGCGGGTGCAGTGGCGCAAGGCCTGTTTCGCAACCCGCTGGCCGACCCTTATTTGCTGGGCAGCGCCTCGGGGGCGTCGCTGGGCGTGGCGCTGGCCATGGCCCTGTTTGGCGTGTCGCCGCTGGCTACCCACTGGCTGGCGCGCATCGGGCTGACGGGCGCCGCTTTTGTCGGTGCCGTGCTGGCCGTGCTGCTGACCCTGCTGCTGGCCAAGGGCGTGCAGCACACGCTGCGGCTGCTGCTGGCCGGCGTGATTGTGGGCGTGGTGCTGGGCGCCATCACCTCGCTGGTGTTGCTCCTGACGCCTGACATCATGCAGGCCATGCAGTCCTTCATGCTGGGCAGCACCGGTTTTGTCGGCT
The DNA here is from genome assembly GCA_963793855.1 of uncultured beta proteobacterium. Lineage (GTDB taxonomy): Bacteria > Pseudomonadota > Gammaproteobacteria > Burkholderiales > Burkholderiaceae_C > Polaromonas. The sequence continues at coordinate 443,128 of CAWCBL010000001.1, read as the reverse complement.
GGACGGCCTGCGCCGTGATGGCGGCGGTGTTTGCCGGCATGCCTGGTGGCCGCCTGGATGATGAGCCATGTGCTCGACGGCCTGGCGCTGGGCGAAGCCACCGCGCAAAGCCTGGGCCTGCCGCTTGCCGCAGATGCGCGCTGCGCTGGTGGCGGTGCTGGCGCTGGCCACCGGCACGGCCGTGGCGCAAACCGGGCTGATCGCCTTTGTCGGCCTGGCCGCGCCGCACCTGGTGCGCTCGGTCGTCAAGACCACGCACGGCCGGCTGATTGTGCTGGCCAGCCTGATGGGGGCCGTGCTGCTGATGGCCGCCGATATGCTGGCGCGGTGGCTGATTGCGCCGCAGGAGCTGCCGGTGGGCGTGCTGACCGCCGTGCTGGGCGGCAGTTACCTGCTCTGGCTGATGCACCGGCATACCGGACGAGGGGCCGGGCTGTGACTGCGCCATTCATTCGCTTGCTATTGGTTCAATAGCTATTGACGCCCGCTCCATAAGCGCCAGCCTCGGAAATGTCGAGGTATTGCACGGTATCTCCCTGGCGCTTGCCGCGCGGCGCGCTGGACCAGCATCGTCGGCCCCAACGGCGCCGGCAAGTCCACCTTGCTCAAGGTGCTGGCCGGGCTGCTGCCGCACAGCGGCGAGGTCGCCTTGCTGGGCCAGCCGTTGGCCGCACTGCGCGGGCGCGAGCGGGCACGCCAGCTGTCCTGGCTGGGCCAGAACGAAAGTTCGGCCGACGACCTGACGGTTTATGACGTTGCCATGCTGGGCCGCCTGCCGCACCAGGCCTGGCTGGCGCCGCCCAGCGCCGCCGACCACGCCGCCGTGGAGCGCGCTCTGCGCGCCACCCAGGCCTGGGACTGGCGCGGCCGGCCGCTCGGCCAGCTTTCGGGCGGCGAGCGCCAGCGCGTGCTTGCTGGCGCGCGCGCTGGCGGTCGAGGCCGCAGGTGCTGCTGATGGACGAGCCGCTGGCCAACCTCGACCCGCCGCACCAGACCGACTGGCTGCTGATGGTGCGCGAGCTGGTGGCCAGCGGCAAAACCGTGGTCAGCGTGCTGCACGAAATATCGTTTGCGCTGCAGGCCGATGAGCTGGTGGTGATGGACCACGGCCGTATCACGCACCAGGGCGCCTGCAGCGATGCCGGCCACCCACCGCGCGCTCGAAGACGTGTTCGATCACCGCATTGCCGTGCACCCGCTTGCCGGACAGTGGATCGCCCTGCCAAAAATTTAACTATCAAAAAGAAGCACCATGCAAATTGAAACACCGCCGTCCGACAAGCCCTACGACAAACCCGAGGGCGAGCGCCGCGGCCTTCTCATCGTCAACACCGGCGACGGCAAAGGCAAAAGCACGGCCGCCTTTGGGCTGGCCCTGCGCGCGCACGGACGCCATCATGTGCACGGCAAGGCCGTGAAGATTTTCCAGTTCATGAAAGTGCCCAGCGCCCGCTTCGGCGAGCACCGCATGTTCGAGCAACTGGGCATTCCCATCGAAGGCCTGGGCGACGGCTTCAGCTGGAAGAGCCAGGACCTGGAGCATTCGGCCCAGCTGGCGCGCGAGGGCTGGGAAAAGGCCAAAGCCGCGATCCTGAGCGGCGAGAACTTCATGGTCGTGCTCGACGAGCTGACCTACCCGCTGATCTACGGCTGGATGCCGCTGGACGATGTGCTGCAGACGCTGCGCGATCGTCCGAAAGAAGTGCATGTGGTGATCACCGGCCGGCGTTGCCCGCCCGAAATCATCGAGCTGGCCGACACCGTGACCGAGATGACCAAGGTCAAGCATGCCTTCAATGCAGGCATACCGGCCCAGCGCGGCATAGAAGATTAGAAGCACGCAGTGAGCGCTTCCGCAGAATCCCATGCCTTCAGCCTGGCCGAGCAGCAGGCGGTGTACCGCGCCATTTACGAGCGGCGGGACATGCGCCACTTCAGCGGCGGGACTGTGGCTGACGAAATGCTGCAGCGCCTGCTGTCGGCCGCCCACCACGCGCCCAGCGTCGGGTTCATGCAGCCCTGGCGCTTTATCCGCGTGCGCAGCCGGCCGCTGCGTGAAGGCGTGCATGCGCTGGTCGAGCAGGAGCGCGTGCTGACGGCGCAAGCCCTGGGCGAACGCGAGGACGAGTTCATGAAGCTCAAGGTGCAGGGCGTGCTGGACGCCGCCGAGGTGCTGGTGGTCGTCCTGCCGCCGGGGCGCGAGCAGCATGTGTTCGGCCGCCGCACTTTGCCCGAGATGGACCTGGCCTCGGCCGCCTGCGCCATTCAAAACCTCTGGCTGGCTGCGCGGGCCGAGGGGCTGGGCATGGGCTGGGTGTCGATCTTTGACCCGCTGCAGCTGGCCCAATTCCTGCAGATGCCCGAGGGCAGCAAGCCGATTGCGATTCTGTGCCTTGGGCCTGTTGAGGCGTTTTACGACCAGCCTATGCTGCAGACTGAGAAATGGGCGCGCCGCGCGCCGCTGGCCGACATGGTGTTTGACGATCGCTGGGGACAAGCCGCCGAGCCGGCCGCTGCGCCAGTTGAACAGGTATCGGGTGCCTGACATGCTGATGGTGTCGGCATGGGTCATGGCCCTCGTTTTGCTGTTGGCGCTCTGGATTGATCGCCGCTTTGGCGAGCCGCCTGCAGCGCTTCATCCCGTCGTATGGATGGGCCGCTACCTTCAGGCCTGCGGCCGCATCACCGTGCGTTGCCGGCCTGCGCTCGCCTTTGGCCTGGGAGCGCTGGCCTGGGGGCTGGGCGCCATTGCGGTGGGGGCGCTGGCATGGGGGCTGCAAGCCTTGACGTTCTGGCAGGTCGCCCGCTTCAGCGCAAGCCTGGACCATGGGAGCGGGATGGCCGCCATAGCGCTGACCGCTCTGATGGCCTGGCTAGCCAAGTCCATGCTGTCATGGCGCATGCTGCAGCGGTGAAGTCGGCGCCGTCGAGGCCGCGCTGCAGCAATCGCTTGCCGCCGGGCGCGAGCGCCTCTCATGGCTGGTCAGCCGCGATACGGCCAAGCTGACTGAAAGCGAAGTGCGCGAAAGCGCCATCGAATCGCTCGCCGAAAACCTCAACGACTCGGTGGTTGCGCCCATCTTCTGGTTTGTGCTGTTTGGCCTGCCCGGCGCCGCCCTTTACCGCTTTGCCAATACGGCCGATGCCATGTGGGGCTACCGCGGTTTGCGCCACGGCGTTAACTGGGAATGGGCCGGCAAATGGGCCGCGCGGGCCGACGATGTGCTGTCCTGGCTGCCGGCGCGCCTCACCGCCTTGCTGCTTGTGCTGTGCAGCGGGTGGCCTGCCGCTTAAGATCCTTCAGCAGGAAGCCGGCAAAACGCCGTCGCCCAACAGCGGCTGGCCCATGGCCGCCATGGCGCTGGCGCTTGGCATGTGCATTGCGCAAGCCCGGCGTCTACACGCTCAACCCCGCGGGCCGCCGGCCCGGGGCGCCAGACACGCTGCTTGCGCAAAAATACGGATCAAAAGTGCTTGCAGTGCAGGTTTTATATGCGCCGATAGCTATTTTTTTGATAGCAATGGCAGCGACTTTATGACGACAGACCCGCTCGCCACCCTGCGCGTTCACGGCGGCCCCGATCACCACGGCGTGCCCGCTGTACGACTTTTCCACCAACAGCAATGCCTGCGGGCCGTGCCCGGCCGCGCTGGCCGCCGTGCAGCCAGGCCGATGCCACGCAGCTACCCGGACGCCAGCTACACCGCTTTGCGCCAGCAGCTGGCCGCAGTTTCATGGCGTGGACGTGCGGCGCATGGCTGCTGGCGGCAGCGCCAGCGAGTTCATTTTCCGCATCACCGCGCTGGTAGCGCAGCAGGGCGGGCGCGCCATCGGGTTGCCGCCGCACAGCTATGGCGACTACGCCCAGGCGGCCCAGGCGCACCGGCTGGCGCGTGGCCGCCCAGCCCGGGGAGTGCCAATTGCTGCTGGGCCTGCGAGCCCTCCAGCCCGCTGGGCGCGTCGCAGGCCGGCCTGGGTGAGCTGGTTGATACGCATGCGACAACCGCCATGCTCGTGCTTGACCGCGCCTACGAGCCGCTGCGGCTGAGCGGCGCGCTCGCTCTGACCGCTGGCGCAATTGCAGACCGTCTGGCAACTCTGGACGCCCAACAAGGCCCTGGGCCTGACAGGCGTGCGCGCCGCCTACGCGATTGCGCCGCTGGGGGCAGGGGAGGCGGTCGCGCATGCTGGAGCAGCTTGGCCCTTCCTGGCCGCTCGGCGCGCACGGCGTGGCCATGCTGCAGGCTTGGACGCAGCCCGACGTACAAGCCTGGCTGGCAGGAAAGCCTGAATACCCTGCGCGGATGGAAGGCACGTCAGATTGCCTTTTGCGAATCCACTGGGCTGGACCTGCCTGCCCAGCGACGCCAACTTTTTCTGCGCCAAACCCCTGTTGCCGGAAGGCATGGCGCTTGACGCAGGCGCTGGCCCAGTTGCGCGCCCAAGGCATCAAGCTGCGCGATACCACCTCGTTTGGCTTGCCCGGCCATGTACGCCTGGAGCGTGCAGCCGCCGGCGGCGCAAGACGCATTGCACAATGCCTGGCAACAACTCAACAAGGTAAGTCAACATGAGCGCCAAATGCGTCATGGTGCTGGGCACCACCAGCGGCGCCGGCAAGAGCTGGCTGACCACCGCGCTGTGCCGCTACTACGCCCGCCAGGGCCTCAAGGTTGCGCCCTTCAAGGCGCAGAACATGAGCAACAACGCGCGGGTGGTCGGCTGGCGGCGAGATCGGCAGCGCCCAGTACTTCCAGGCGCTGGCGGCGCGCAGCCGAGCCCGATGTGCGCATGAACCCGCTGCTGCTCAAGCCCGAGCGCGACACGCACAGCCAGGTGGTGCTGATGGGGCAGGTCAACGCTGAGCTCACGCGCATGCCCTGGCGCGGCCGCAGCGCGTCAGGTCTGGCCCGCGGTCGCCGCAGGCGCTGGACGCGCTGCTGCGCGGAGAACGACGTGGTGGTGATCGAGGGCGCAGGCTCGCCGGCCGAGATCAACCTGCAAGTCTAGCGACATCGTCAACATGCGCGTGGCGCGCCATGCGAGTGCGCGCTGCCTGCTGGTGACCGACATCGACCGCGGCGGCGCCTTCGCCCATCTCTACGGCACCTGGGCGCTGCTGCCCGAAGCCGAGCGCGCGCTGATCAAGGGCTTTGTGCTCAACAAGTTTCGCGGTGATGCCACGCTGCTGGCGCCCGGCGCCGCAGATGCTGCAGGAGCTGACCGGCGTGCCCACCGTCGCCACGCTGCCGATGTGGTGGCAGCACGGCCTGCCGGAAGAAGACGGCGTGTTCGATGACCGGCACGCGCGGCATCGGGCGCGGTCCAGCACGACGATCGCCGTCATCGCCTACCCGCGCATCAGCAACCTCGACGAATTCCAGCCGCTCAAAAACGTGCCCGGCGTGCGCCTGATGTGGGTGCGCAGCCCGGCCGAACTGCGTGGATGCCGACTGGATCATCCTGCCCGGCTCCAAGCACACCAGCGGCGACCTGGCCTGGCTGCGCGCGCAGGGGCTGGACCGGGCCATTGCCGCCCACGCGGGCCGGGGCGGGGCGGTGCTGGGCATCTGCGGCGGCCTGCAGATGCTGGGCGAGGCGCTGATCGACCCGCACGGCATCGACGGCAACGCGCCCGGCCTGGGCCTGCTGCCGCTGGTCACCGTGTTTGATGACAGCCAAAACCGTGCAGCACCGGCAGGCCGCGTTCTGCCAGCGTGCGCGGTTCATGGGCGGCCCTGTCGCGGTGTGACCGTGCAGGGCTACGAAATCCACCACGGCCAGACGGCGCCGCACCCGCCATGGCCGCTGCCGGCGACATTGCGCTATCCGGTGATGCCCGACGGCCTGGCCTGGCAGAACGCTGCCGGCAATGTGCTGGGCCTGTACCTGCACGGCCTGTTTGAAGACCCGCGTGTGCTGCAGGCCCTGTTTGGCGCCGCGGTGCCCACGCTGGACACGGTGTTTGACGGCCTGGCCGACTTCATCGAGCAGCATTTTGAGCCCGGCGTGCTGCAGTCGCTGATTGAGTGAGCCGGGCTGAACGGCCTTACTCAGTCGTGCGTTTCAAGGGTCCAAAACAGGCTTTAAGTTCTTCTTCCTTGCAGACGATGAGCTGGTCGCGCTTTGGGCTGAACTGGATGAACCGGGTCACCGGCTCGCTGGAAGCCTCGTGCAGGTCGCCTGAGCAATCCCGCTTGTTATTGGATGCCGTAACGGTTTCGACCAGGCGATAAAAACCCAGCAGGCTGGGTACGGGCGAGATTTCATAACGGCTCTGCGTCACCTCTTCACCGCTGCTGCCTGTGCGGCTGCCGTCGGTGCTGTATTGCAGGGATTCAGTGCAGGACTTGCCCGGCAGCGTCCAGGTCCAGTTTCCGACGATGGGGTGCTGGGATGGGGCGATGGGTGCAGTGGATGAGGGCCCTGCCGCCTGCGCCGCTGCAACGCTGCAGAGCAGTGCGGCGAGAGAAATTAGTTTTCGCAATTCGTGACTCCTGATATTCATTTCCAAGAAGGAATGTCCGGTGTGGAGGACTTCATGAATGATTATGAAGACCCTGCGTCAACACCGGTCCTGCCTTGTCTGCCTGGTAATGCGCGCAGACCGCATCGATCAGTGCCTGCGCATAGGCGGGAAGCGCTTCCTGCTCCCGCACCAGGATGTAGCGCTCGCGCACGCTCCAGGCGTCGGTCAGTTCGATCAGCGTCAGGTTCATGCTCTCGCGGTTACGCCGCGCCGCGCTTTCGGGAACGATGCCCACGCCAACCCCGGCGCCGATCATGCGGCACATGGCGTCGAAGCTGGAGAGCTGGATGCGCAGTTTCAGCGGCTTGCCGAGGGCTTCCACTACCTGCGCCAGAAAGGTCTGCAGCGTGCTGCCGTATTGCATGCCCACGGCGTCTTCGTCCAGGGTCTCAGCAAACGCGATTTTCTTGTGGCGCGCAAAGCGGTGGTTGCGGGCCGTCACGAGCACCAGCCGGTCGGTGCTGAAGTGGATGGCCTGCAGGCCCAGCGTGTCTACCTTGCCTGCCACGATGCCGATGTCGGCGCGCCCGTCGAGTACACCCCGTGCAATTTCAGCGTTCGGTTTTTCCTGAAGGTCGATGTTCACACGCGGGTTGCCTGAGAGAAAGCCCGGCAGGATTTCGGGCAAAAAATCCGTCACGGCCGTGGTGTTGGCGAAGACCCGGACATGGCCGCGCAGGCCGCCGCCGTATTCCTGCAGATCGGTGCGCAACTGCTCGGTCTGCCGCAATACGCCGCGTGCATGGTGCAAAAAGGCTTCGCCGGGCGGCGTCAGGCGCACCCCACGTGCTTCGCGGTAAAGCAGGGCCAGGCCTGCCTGCGCTTCCAGGGCCTTGATGCGGGCGCTGGCGGCGGCCAGCGACAGGTGCTGCCGCGCGGCCGCCCGCGTGAGGTTGCCTTCATCGGCGGTGAGGACGAAAAGGCGCAGGTCGGTCAGATCGAAATGCATGGGTGGATGGTAACGCCTTGGCGCCAGCCTTCGGAAATTCAGAAGTCTTGATCTTGAAATCAGTGATTGCCTTGAGTGCTGGAAACTGTGACCATGCCTGCATAACAGGAGACAAGTGCATGTTCAATTCCGTATCTCTTCATTTGCCGCGCCGCGCCTTGATTGCGGGCTCTCTGGCATGGCTGGCTTGCACGGGCGCGCAGCTTGCGCAGGCACAGACGGCGTACCCGAGCCGGCCCATCGTGATGGTCGTTCCGCAGGCCGCTGGCGGTACGAATGACATCGTGGGCCGCCTGGTGAGCCAGAAGCTCGGTGAAGTGCTTGGCGGCTCCGTGGTGGTGGAGAACCGGCCCGGCGCCGGTGGCAATATCGGCACCCAGGCGGTGGCCAGGGGCCCCAAAGACGGCTACACCCTGCTCATGACCATCAGCAGCAGCCAGGCAATCAACCCGGCGCTCTATAAAAATCCCGGCTTCGATCCGGTGAAGGATTTCCGGCCCGTGAGCCTGATAGGCGCGGTGCCCAATGTGCTCCTGGTGCATCCGTCCTTCCCCGCAAAAAATGTTGCCGAGTTGCTGGCTCTGGCCAAGGCCAATCCCGGGCACTACCAGTACGCCTCTGCAGGCAACGGCACGCTGAACCACCTGCTGGGTGAGATGCTGAACAACATGGCCGGCGTGTCGCTCCAGCACGTTCCCTACAAGGGCGTGGCCCCGGCCCTTAATGACGTTCTGGGTGGCCAGTTGCCCATGCTGTTCGCCAGCCTGCCGTCGTCGCTGTCACACATCAAGGCCGGCAAACTGCGCGCGCTGGCGGTCAGTGGTGCTGCCCGTTCACCTGTGCTGCCCGATGTGCCGACGCTGGCGGAAACCGTCCCCGGCTACAACGGCACGCTATGGATAGGCCTGTTTGCTCCGGCCGGTGTGCCGCAGGAGGTATTAGCCCGCCTGCAGGGCGGCATGGCCAAGGCGCTGGCGTCAAAGGATTTGCGCGCGACGCTGGAGAAGCAGGGCGTGGAGCTGGCGGGTACACCCGAGCGGCCCGTGAGCCCGGATCAGTTTGCGGCGCTGCTGGCAGAAGACATCGCCAAGTGGGCACGCATCGTCAAGTCTTCTGGCGCGGCGGTGGACTGAATCTTGATGAACCTGGACTGAAAGCCGACCATGAGCACCAATACACATACCCTCGACGCAGCCATCCTGGCCCACCTGCAAGGCTGGACCGGCAAGACCGAAACCCTGAGCGATGACATCACCGCCACGCCGGTGCGCGGGCTGTCCGCCACGCTGGACCGCGATGACCCGGCGCCCGGGCCAGGCACGGTGCTGCCGCCGCTGTGGCACTGGCTGTATTTTCTGCCGCAGCATCGCCAGAGTGAGCTCGGTCCCGACGGCCACGCCAAACGCGGCGGCTTCCTGCCCCCCGTACCTTTGCCGCGCCGGATGTGGGCCGGCGGCCGGCTGCAGTGGCTGCCCGAGAACCCGCTGGTGGTGGGCGACGCGGTGCAGCGCATCTCGCGCATCGAATCGGTCACGCACAAGGCCGGCCGCACCGGCGACCTGTTGTTTGTTCTGGTGAAGCATGAAGTCCATAACTCAAAGGGCCTGGCGCTGACCGAAGAGCACGACATCGTCTACCGCGCCGCTGTCCAGCCCGGCGACCCGGTGCCGCCGCCTGTGGCTGCAGAAAAAGGAGCAGCCTGGCAGCGGGAGATAGCGCCCGACGATGTGCTGCTGTTCCGCTACTCGGCGCTGACCTTCAACGGCCACCGTATCCATTACGACCGCAAGTACGTCACCGAGGTCGAGGGCTACCCGGGCCTGATCGTTCACGGCCCGCTGATTGCCACGCTGCTGGTCGATCTGGTGCGCCGCCAGGCACCGGGCGCCTTCATCACGCGTTTGAACTTCAAAGCCGTGCGGCCGACCTTCGACTTGCATCCCTTCCGGCTGAACGGCCAAGCCTCGGCCGACGGGAAGACCGTGAAACTCTGGGCTGAAGACCACGAAGGCTGGCTCACCATGACGGCCACTGCCGAGCTGGCTTGATTTAATTTTTTCCAAACAACCCCCCCGTTCATGATCAAAACCACGATCGACAAGTACCAGGACATACGCGACGCAGTGCGGGCGCTCTGCGCCGAGTTTCCTGATGAATATCACCGCAATATCGACCGGGAGCGTGCCTACCCGGAAGCCTTTGTCGACGCATTGACCAAGGCCGGCTGGCTGGCCGCGCTGATCCCGCACGAGTATGGCGGCTCGGGCCTGGGCCTGGCCGAGGCCTCGGTCATCATGGAAGAAATCAACCGCAGCGGCGGCAATTCGGGCGCCTGCCATGGCCAGATGTACAACATGGGCACGCTGCTGCGCCACGGTTCCACGGCACAAAAAGAGTTGTACCTGCCAAAAATAGCCAGCGGCGAATGGCGCTTGCAGTCGATGGGCGTGACCGAGCCGACCACCGGCACCGATACCACGAAGATCAAGACCACGGCCGTAAAAAAGGATGGCCGCTATGTCATCAACGGCCAGAAGGTCTGGATCTCGCGCGTGCAGCACTCCGACTTCATGATCTTGCTGGCGCGCACCACGCCGCTGGCCGAGGTGAAGAAAAAGTCCGAAGGCATGTCGATCTTCATGGTCGATTTGCGCCAGGCCGAAAAATCCGGCATGACGGTGCGGCCGATCCCCAACATGGTCAACCACGAGACCAATGAGCTGTTTTTCGAGAACCTCGAAATCCCGGAAGAGAACCTGATCGGCCAGGAGGGCCAGGGCTTCAAGTACATCCTGGACGGCCTGAATGCCGAGCGCACCCTGATCGCTGCCGAGTGCATCGGCGACGGCTACTGGTTCATAGACCGCGTGAGCAAATACGTCAGCGAGCGCGTGGTGTTCGGCCGGCCTATCGGACAGAACCAGGGCGTGCAGTTTCCGATTGCCGAGGCCTACATCGAGATCGAGGCCGCCAACCTGATGCGGTTCAAAGCCTGCGAGCTTGTTTGACGCGCACCAGCCCTGCGGCGCGCAGGCCAACATGGCCAAGTACCTGGCGGCCAAGGCCTCGTGGGAGGCCGCCAACGCCTGCATCCAGTTTCATGGCGGCTTCGGCTTTGCCAATGAATACGACATTGAGCGCAAGTTCCGCGAAACCCGCCTGTACCAGGTCGCGCCGATATCGACCAACCTGATCCTGAGCTACGTGGCCGAGCATGAGCTGGGCCTGCCGCGCTCCTTTTGATACAAGGGAACAGACATGACAAGACCGCTTGACGGCATCACCGTCGTTTCGCTCGAGCATGCGATTGCCGCACCTTTCTGCACCCGCCAGCTGGCCGACCTCGGCGCCCGCGTCATCAAGGTAGAGCGTCCCGGCACTGGCGACTTCGCGCGGGCCTATGACAGCCGCGTCAAGGGCCAGGCTTCGCATTTCGTCTGGACCAACCGCTCCAAGGAGAGCCTCACGCTGGACCTCAAGCAGCCGGCGGCGCTGGCGGCGCTTGAAGGAGCTGCTGGGCAAGGCAGACGTCCTGGTGCAAAACCTCGCGCCCGGCGCTGCAGCGCGCATGGGCCTGTCGTTTGAAGCCCTGCAGCAAGGCCCATCCTCAGCTGATCGTCTGCGACATCTCGGGTTATGGCGATGACGGCCCCTACCGCGACAAGAAGGCCTATGACCTGCTGATCCAGAGCGAGGCCGGCCTGCTGTCGGTCACCGGCACGCCCGACGAGCCTTCCAAGGCTGGCAACTCGATGGCCGACATTGCCGCCGGCATGTATGCCTACACCAGCATCCTTTCGGCGCTGCTGCTGCGCGGCAAGACGGGGCAGGGCAGCCATATCGATGTGTCCATGCTGGAGTCGCTGGCCGAATGGATGGGCTACCCGCTTGTATTACGCGTTTGAAGGCGCGCCGCCGCCGCCGCGCACCGCGGCCTCGCACGCCAGCATCTATCCCTATGGCCCGTTCCAGGCGGGCGACGGCGGCACGGTGATGCTGGGCCTGCAGAACGAGCGCGAGTGGAAGGCGTTCTGCGAGCTGGTGCTCAAGGATGCCGGTTTGGCCACCGATGCGCGCTTTGACAGCAATGCAAGACGCAATGAGCACCGCGAGGCGCTCAAGGCCATCATCCTGGCTACCTTCGCCAGGATGAATACGGCCGAGGTCCTGGCGCGGCTCGATGAGGCGCAGATTGCCAACGCCCGCATGAACAGCATGGCGGAGCGTCTGGGCGCATCCGCAGCTCAAGGCGCGCGAGCGCTGGCGCAGGTGGGCTCGCCCGCCGGCGACATTCCCGCGCTGCTGCCGCCGGGGCGCAACAACAGTTTTGACTACCGCATGGACGCCATTCCCGCCGTGGGCCAGCACACCGAGACCATTCTGCGTGAGCTGGGTCAGGGCGATGAAACCATTGCACAGCTGCGCGCTGCCGGGGCAATTTGAGCCGGCCTGGTCATACAGCTGCCTGCTATTAAAAACAGAGCTATCTGCCTCCGTAAATAAAGCGCCAGATGCCGATTTGACTCATAAGGATGTCTTGCATGAACTCTCCGACTGCCCAGCTCGCTGCCTTTGCGGCCGGTCTGCGTTTTGACGCGATTCCCGAGTCCGTGGTCCGCCGGGCCGAGGACTTGCTGGTCGACTGGTTTGGTTCGGCCGTGGCCGGCCACGGCTCGCGTCCGGTGGAGAGCATCACGCGCTTTGCGCAGGCCATGGGTCCGCAGCCCACGCCGGGCTGCGACACGCCGCCTGCCGGCCCTGCCGAGGTGATCGTCAGCCGTGCCCGCACCAGCCCCTATCTTGCGGCCATGGCCAACGCGGCCGCCTCGCATGTGGCCGAGCAGGACGATGTGCATAACGGCTCGGTGTTCCATCCGGCCACGGTGGTTTTTCCGGCGGCCGTGGCGACCGCGCAGGCGCTGGGCGCCAGCGGCCAGCAGCTGCTGACGGCTTGCGTGGCGGGTTACGAGGTCGGTATCCGCGTCGGTGAATTCCTCGGCCGTTCGCACTACAAGGTGTTCCACACCACGGGCACGGCCGGCACACTGGCGGCTGCTGCGGCCGTGCGGGCATCCTGCTCGGGCTCGATGCGCGGCAGATGCAGCATGCTTTCGGCTCGGCCGGCACGCAGTCGGCGGGCCTGTGGGAGTTCCTGCGCACCGCCGCAGATTCCAAACAACTGCATACCGCGCACGCGGCCGCCGCCGGGCCTGATGTCGGCTTACCTCGCCAAAGACGGCTTTACCGGCGCAGCAGAGATTCTTGAAGGCCCGCAGGGCATGGCGGCCGGCATGTCGAGCGACGCCGACCCCGCGAAACTCACCGACGGCCTCGGATCGCGTTGGGCCACGGCCGAGACTTCGTTCAAGTACCACGCCAGTTGCCGGCACACGCATCCGGCGGCCGATGCATTGCTGCAGGTGATGCAGGTTCATGGCCTCAAGCCCGAAGACCTGGCACGCGTCGTCACGCATGTGCACCAGGGTGCCATCGATGTGCTGGGCCCGGTGCTGCGGCCGGCCACGGTGCACCAGAGCAAGTTCTCCATGGGGACGGTGCTGGCGCTGGTGGCGCGCTTCGGCCATGCCGGTCTGGCTGAGTTCGACCGGCATTTCCAGGACGACAGCACGCAGAGCCTGCGTGACCGTGTCAGCATGGAACTCGACGCGGAAGTCGATGCCGCTTATCCCCAGCGCTGGATCGGCAAAGTCACGGTGCACACCACCGACGGCCGCGTGCTGCACGGCCGGGTCGATGAGCCCAAGGGCGACCCCGGCAATACCTTGAGCCGTGAGGAGATCAGCGCCAAGGCGCTGCAACTTGCCGCGTTCAGCGGTGGGGCCACGGCCCCGGAAATGCAGCAGGCCATAGACGCGCTGTGGCAGATCGCCCGTGTGCCGGTGGTGGGCGCATTGTTGCCAGATCGCGCCCGAGTCGAGTGATGATGAAGGCCGCAATCGACAAGGCGCTGGCTTCGGCGCGCTCTTTCCTGTTTGTGCCGGCGAACCGGCCCGAACGCTACGCCAAGGCCCTGGCTTCAGGTGCGGACGCGGTCATCGTCGATCTGGAAGACGCGATTGCCCCGGCCGACAAGCTGCTGGCGCGGCAGACTCTGCTGCAGGCCTTCGCCGGATTGGATGGCGCGCAACGCCATCGTGTACTGGTGCGCATCAACGCAGCGGGCTCGCCCTGGTTTGATGCGGATCTGGCCGCCCTGGGTGGCCTGGTCAGCCAGGGAATCGGCGCGGTGATGGTGCCCAAGGCCGAGTCGGCAGCAAAGCTGGCCGAAATCGCCGCTGCCCTGGGCCCGACCTGCGCACTGCTGCCGCTCATCGAGTCGGTGGCGGGGCTGGATGCAGTCAATGCGCTGGCGGCTTGCCCGCAAGTATTGCGTCTGGCCTTTGGTCATCTGGATTTCCAGGCCGATGCGGGCCTGGCCTGTGACCCCGACGAGTCTGAGCTCCTTCCCGTGCGCCTGGCGCTGGTGCTGGCTTCGCGCCGCGCCGCACTGGCCGCGCCGGTGGACGGCATTTCGCCCGGCACGCAGGACGCGGCGCTGCTGGCCCTTGACGCGGCGCGCAGCCGGCGCGGCGGCTTTGGCGGCAAGCTCTGCATCCATCCTGCGCAGGTGGCGGCGGTCAATGTGGCGTTTACGCCCAGCCCAGCCGAACTTGACTGGGCCAGGCGCGTGCAGGCGGCCTTTGACGCGGCCGGCGGTGGCGTGTTCAGCCTTGACGGCCGCATGGTGGATGCGCCTGTTCTGCGCCTGGCGCAGCGCACCCTGGCGCAGGCCAGCGCGCACTGAGGGGTTTGTCCGAATGTTCAACGCCGCCTCGTAGCCTCAAGATTAGGGTGGCATGGAGCTAAAGATTTTTGAAACCGAAGTATTAAATAAAGAAAGAGACAAGATGAAACTCAGAATCAAGACCCTGCTCATGGCCTCGATGGCTACCGTTGTGGCCGGCCTCGTTGCCCCGGCATTGGCGCAGGTGCCGTTTCCTGACCGGCCGATATCGCTGGTCGTGCCGTTTGCGGCCGGCGGCCCGACTGACGTGGTGGCGCGCATGATCGCCGTTCCCATGAGCAAATCGCTAGGCCAGACCGTGCTGGTGGAAAACACGGTGGGTGCCGGCGGCACGATTGCCGCCACCCGGGTCGCGCGCGCCGCACCCAATGGCTACACCATCTTCATCCACCATATGGGCATGTCCACCGCACCGGCACTCTACAAGAAGCTGGCCTTCGATCCGCTGAAGGATTTTGAGTACATCGGCCAGGTGGTCGATGTGCCGATGACCTTGCTGGCGCGCAAGGACTTTCCGGCCAACAACCTGCAGGAACTGCAGGCCTACCTGAAGATCAACAAGGAAAAGGTATCGCTGGCCAATGCTGGCCTGGGCGCGGTGTCGCATCTGTGCGGCCTGCTGTTCATGAGCCAGCTGGGCGTCGAGCTCAACACCATTCCGTACAAGGGCACCGGCCCGGCCATGAATGACCTGCTCGGCGGCCAGGTGGATTTGCTGTGCGACCAGACCACGCAGACCGTGCCCATGATCAAGGAGGGCCGCGTCAAGGTGTTTGGCGTGACCACGCTCAAGCGCCTGTCGGCCCTGCCCAATGTGCCCACGCTCGACGAGCAGGGCATGAAGGGCTTTGAAGTGAAAGTCTGGCACGGCATGTATGCGCCCAAGGGCACGCCCAAGCCTGTGCTCGACAAGATCACTGCCGCGCTGCAGACGGCGATGCAGGACCCGATGGTCAAGCAGCGCATGGCCGACCTGAGCTCTGAAATTGCCCCCGCGGACAAGATCAACGCCAACGGTCTGAAGAGCCACCTGGAAGCCGAGATCGCCAAGTGGGGGCCGGTGATCAAGAAGTCCGGCATTTACGCGGATTTATAAGCTCTATGGCCTTCCGTCCTTGTGAAAAGGGCGGAAGGTGCTGTTAAAAATAAAGCGTTTCACGGCCTTCGGCGGCTGCGCCAGAAGGCCGTGGGGCTTTGAATAGGCTAGGCGCCCTAGGTGTGAATTTGAACTGGGGATACGCTGATCCAGACCCTCACGCAGATACCAGGCCTCTGGCGCTGTGTTTGTGAAAAATGAGTGATTTGCCCAATGAGAACGGGTAAATGTTGCTATTAAAAAAGCAGCATCGTCCATGCCTGACCCGCTCCTGTCTCCTATACTCCAGCCCGGTGAAGGCAGCAAGCCGCTGCGTGAGCCGCTAGCCGCCTTCATGGGCACGACTCATTACTGTTTGAACCTCCATTACACGTGACCACAGGCTCTGCACCCATCTCCGCGGCGACGCGACGTTCCATCCTGCTGCTTTCTTTTGCCACCTTCGCCAGCATGGCGGCGCAGCGTATTTGCGACGCCATGCTGCCCGAGCTTTCCCGTGTGTTTGCCGTGAGCCTGGCGCAGGCAGCGCAGGTGGTGTCGGTGTTTGCCATCACCTATGGGTTGGCGCAGCTGTTCTACGGCCCGCTGGGCGACCGGCTGGGCAAGTTCCGCGTCGTCACATTTGCCACGCTGGGTTGCAGTATCGGCAGCATCGTGGCGGTGTTCGCCACCAGTCTTGACGTTTTGCTGCTGGCGCGCATGTTGATGGCGCTGGGCGCAGCGGCCCTCATTCCGCTCTCGATGGCCTGGGTCGGCGACGCGGTGCCGCCAGAGCAGCTTCAGGAAACGCTGACGCGCACCGGCCTGGGCAGCACCATGGGTATTGTGGGTGGGCAGCTGGTGGGGGGCTTGCTGACCGATGCCCTGGGCTGGCGCTGGGCATTCGCCTTCATGACGCTGCTGTTCGCGGTGGTGGGCTCATTGCTGTATGTGGATTTGCGCCGGCAGCGGGCAGCGCCTGCAGCGCCGCTGAAACCCAGCCAGAGGGTGGAACGACCCAGCTTTGTACGGCAGGCGCTGATGATCGTCACCGGCCCCTGGTCACGCGTCGTGCTGCTGATGGCACTGGTCGAGGGTGCTGTCGGCTTCGGTGTGCTGGCCATGTGGGCCTCCCACCTGCACCGGTCGCTGAGCTTGCCGCTCTCGGTGGCGGGGGCCATCGTGGCGATGTTCGGACTGGGCGGCGTGCTCTATATGGCCGTGGGCCGCCACCTGATTCGCCGCTTCGGCCAGCAAGGGCTGGTCTTGATAGGTGGGGCGATGGTGGGCCTGTGCGCTCTGGTGCTTGCCTTCACCCCGCACTGGCTGCCCGCCATTCCGGCCAGCCTGTTTGCCGGATTTGGCTTCTTCATGTTCCACAACACCATGCAGGCCCACGCCACGCAGATGGCGCCCGAAGCGCGCGGCACGGCGGTGTCGCTGTTTGCCTCCTGCCTTTTTCTTGGACAGTCGATTGGTGTTGTCGTGGCCGCCAGTTTGATCGACCGCATCGGAACCGGGCTCGTGATCGCTCTGGGCGGTACCGTGATGGCGGTGGAGGGGGTTTACTTTGCCTGGGCGCTGCGGCGGCGCGATGCCCGGAGTAGTGTCGGGTGAAGAATTGGCCTTGTGTCGAACTTGGGGTTAGATCTGCCGAATGCGCGCGAAATCGTCGCATCAAACTGGGTTGTCGTTCTGGCAGCTCTTTGAGGCTGCCGTAGCAGGACAGGAGTTTGTTGGCGCAAAAGGCGCCTGTATGCACCCGCCATCTTCATCGCTCATAACCTTGCCGTCTTGGGTGGTGGAGGGTTCCGACTTTTCGCCAGCGGTAATTAAGCGACTAGAGGGAAGCGCATGGCAAGCTGCAACCCGTATGAATACTGGGGTCTGACTTTAATCAATAGAAAAGTACCGCCATAAGCACCGTTAAATGTTTTGTGTCTCCCCTTTACATGACCAAGCTAACATCAACACGGAACAGTCACAGATGGGAGTTCACCTTGGCGCAAGAAAAAAAGTTGGTCAAATCAGACCAAAAGCGAAAATCAGGTAAAGCCTGGATTGGCTGGACTCTTTTTTGCGCATTTATCGTGGGCTCTATTGTGTTTATGTTGATTATCGATTCCATCTACGCACCTAGTGCGAAGCACACAGCCACGCAGGCAGACGCCATTGACGAGTGAATCACCCGACGTCGTCCGGCCTTGCGCCAGCCACTAGCAGTGGTTTGCCGGTACCTGCCAAACAGCGCCGCAAAGTGAGCATGTTGCTCGCATCACTTGGTTTGCCCTGAGACGCCCGCTGGTCGCAGTTTGCGTACCGCTTTCTGCAGAAAAATCAGGGATAGATTTTTTCAGACAACTCAGCGGAGCCCTGAATCCCACATGTCGAGAAATTTGACATCCGATCAAGAGCCTCCCGTTACGCTGACCGTATGTGATTGATTCATAAGGAATGAATTTTCCTGGCATAAAAAGTGCTGCCGATAGTTTTGGGGAACATCGCCGAATCAATTGAACCTGCCCCCGCAGGATCCATGCGCGGCCGAGGCGTCGAACTGGTCGCACAAACTGGGAGAGCATCGTGAAGCTGAATAAACTGATCTTTGGCACCCTGTCGTTTTCAATGGCAGAGATGGTGCTGGCAGGAACAGCGACGCCGTTGGGTGCGCCGCTAGGTATCACTCTGGGCAATGCGCTGGGTGCCGCATTGGGGCTACAACTTGGTACCGCTCTGCCGATTGCGGGGGTGGGTTTGCTGACCGTCGCAGCTGTGAGTCTGGTGCTGGGTATCCGCATCGTGCGGCGCAAGCGGAACCGCTAGGCCGACATTCAAAGCGAATCGGGTCGCTGAACAATGGCTGAGCAATTTGAAATCCGGTATCAGCTTGTCTTTTTCTCGACCGTGGTTTTGCTTGTGCTGCTGGAGAGAGTTAGCGCTTTTCAGCGCCAGCCGGTTCAACTGGCGCGGCGTTGGACGAGCAATATCGGCCTGTTTCTGATCGGCAGCGTAGTTACCTCCCTGGTCATACCGGTCGGTATTTACACCTTTGCTCAACAGCAGCCACCCGGCTTGCTGGTGCGGCTGGGGCTGCCTTTCGGCGCGCAGCTGCTGTTGTCATTTTTGTTGCTGGATCTTTGGCGCTACTGGGAACATCGCTTGTTCCACCGGATTCCTGTGTTGTGGCGTCTTCATCTGGTTCACCACAGTGACACACAGATCGACGTCACCTCGTCGGAGCGCCATCACCCGTTTGAATTTTTGCTCGGTACCGCAGTCATGCTGGCCCTGATCGGTGTACTTGGCCTGCCCGCCCAGGCAGTGGGGCTGTATCTGCTGATCGCAACCGTGATCGCGCTGTACTCGCACGCGAATCTACGCCATCCGGCTTCTCTTGATCGTCGCTTGAACTGGCTAATCGTCACGCCCGACGTGCATGCCGTGCATCATTCTGACCTGCAAGCACAAACCGACAGTAACTATGGAACGGTTCTGACGCTTTGGGATCGCCTGTTTGGCAGCTATGTTGATCCTGCGCGCGTCAAAATCCCGCATTTTGGTTTGGGCTATTTTCATCAGCCCAGGGACACCGGCCTGGCAAGGGTGCTGCAGCAACCCTTTTTGTTCCATCCCCACCTTGCTTATCCTGATCGGGACAACATGGATGGTCAACCCGGCCCGACGGCGGCGGCCTTTGCGGAGCCGTCCGGTGCGGCAATGACGCAGGGCTGGAAAGACGCACTTTGGGGCGGAATGGCCGGCTGCCTATTGGCGTCTTTGGTGTTGTGGCCCACCCTGTTGGACTTGGCGACTTCCTGGCGCAATAACGAGGCCTATCAGTACGCCTGGCTTGTCATGCCGATGCTCGTGTATGTGCTGGGTTGGCATCACCGTCAGATCGGGGTGACCATTAGCCCGCAATCCGATTTCACAGGCGTCTTCGTGGCGATGGGTGCAGCAGTCTGCTGGGGTGCGGCGGCCTTGATGAACATTGATGTCGGCCGGCACTTCGCCCTCATCCTGGCCATGCAGGGCGTCGCCATGTCAATGATGGGCTGGCGTTCCTATTGGCGGCTGTTCCCGGCCCTGGCGTTGATGTTTTTGATGATCCCCAGCGGCGACTTGCTTCAGCCGGCATTACGTGTGTTGACGGTCAAGGCCATCGAACTATTTGCCGTTGTCGCCCATCTGCCCCACAGTGTGGATGGTTTCGTCATCTACATTGGCACAAACCGATACATTGTGGTTGATGAATGCTCCGGTCTCTCCTATGTGACCTTGGCAATGTTTCTCGGCTATAGCTTTGGTTTATTGTTGTACCGCTCGGTCTTCAAGATCGCGGCCCTGTCATTGTTGGGCGCCTTGCTCGGTATCTTTTCCAACGCGCTGCGCGTCAATGCGATCGTACTGATTGACTGGGTACGGGGCTCTCAAATGGAGCTGACCGCTCACGGCAATATCCAATGGATCGCCTTGTTCATGACCTTGGGCTTGCTGTTTTATGTTTTGAGCCAACTAAAAGCCGATGCGGCTGCAGTGGCGCCAGTGATTCCCCCACAAGAACAAGCCAGGTCGGTACGCCGCTTTGCCCCGGTGGTCGCCGGCCTGTCGGTGCTGTTGATTGCTGGCACCGTTATGGGGTTGCCTGCTAATGCACCGCGGCCGCCGCGCGCAGGGCAGACCGGATTGCTGCCCCAAAATATATTGGGTTGGGAGCTTGCTTCTCCTGCAGCGGCCTGGTCCGTGGAGCCGCAAAGCGACAATGCAACTTTAACGTTGACCTACCGGCGCAACGGTAAAGACATGCGCGTTGTGGTAGTCGAAACTTTGTCGCCAGCTGCGAAACTTCAAGAATCCCGGCTCGGCCCCGGCGACAAGAGCATCTGGCGTGAAAGGCGCGTCCAGGAACAGACAAGTTGTGTCGCTTCTGACTGCTTGACTCTGATGCATACCACTTGGCAGCGCGATAAAAGCCGGGAATTGTGTCATGTTTTTCACGCCTACAGTATTGGCACCTTTGCCACAGATTCCAGGTTTGCGTTACGCGCCATGCATGGCTGGCACAAGTTGACCGGAAGCCGCAGCAATCCGCGTTTGATCGGGTTTGTTTTTGATGATGCGACGCCCGCCGGCGATGATCTTGCTGCCGCATTCCGCATGCTCCAATCCGCATTGGACGCCGGGAATTCATAGCGGCTGAGCCGCCGTCGGCTGCTCCAGCTTGCCAGTGTGAGCGCCACCACCTTGTGGTCGACTCTGGCTAGGGGATCGACTATGAGTTTCGACAGGGCCTGACCGATCTAGGCCTGTCCTGTGTGGTTTGCATCACCAATGCTGTCCTTGTCTGTCCACCGGGTGTTGATCTGCTACCGCCCGAACCCCACGGCGGCATGGGTCGCCCGCCGGTGATGCCAGTTTTGAGCATTGCAGCGTATGGCTTTCTGATGGCGCAGCGTCACGGGGCCGGGTCGATCACGACCTTGCGCCTCCAACTGGGCGTCGCACTCGCACTCGCACTCGCACTCGCACTCGCTCTCGCTCTCGCTCTGGAGCATGGCCCGCACTGCAATTCAATAAATCTGCGTCTACATTCTTGACGCAGTAACAGTAGGAAAAAATGTTCCACAAAAGGGATGCGTCAGCGCGTTGCTGCTCTTCCGCGCCACGCTAGGCAAGAGGCTTCTGCGATGTCTCCAACCATGTCCGGATTGGTTGATCTTTCTCAAAGTCTATGTCGTCTGGGAGCCCTACCTTTGGCCTTGGCCAATCGACGTCCGCATAACCTGTGCTTTGAGCTTATGTGGGGGTAAAACAGGCGAAAAGTGCGGATTTAAAGTGATAAAAGCAATCGCGAATCAATACGCTAAAGCTGACGTGTTCATCGCAATTTTTATGCAAGCAAGCAAATTAATACCGAAATGTGTAAAGCTTTTTCTATGGGTGAATATGTCAATAGATGCCGCAGCCGCGTGCGGTCTACATCACGTTAGAAAGCATGCTTACTTAGGGTGACGACCATGACCTCTCCTGACGGCGACAGCTTGTTTTCGGGTTCTATTCCGCAGTTGTACGAGCAGTACCTGGTGCCGCTCATCTTCGCGCCCTATGCTGTCGACCTTGCGTCTCGGGTCGCGCTGCTGAAGCCTTCGCGCGTGTTGGAGATCGCGGCGGGAACCGGCGTCGTGACGCGTCAGTTCGCAAACGTCCTTGCCCCCGAAGTCTCGATTGTCGCCACAGATCTGAATCAGCCGATGCTCGACTATGCGGCCGCGTTGGGAACCTCTCGTTCAGTCGAGTGGCGACAGGCCAATGCGATGCACTTGCCATATCCCGACGCAAGCTTCGACGTGGTCGCTTGCCAGTTTGGCGTCATGTTTTTTCCGGACAAGCCAGGCGCCTTTGCCGAGGCAAGGCGAGTCCTGCGTCCCGGCGGGCTTTTCATCTTTAATGTCTGGGATCGGATCGACCAGAACGAATTCGCCGACACTGTGACCTTGGCCCTTCAAAGCACTTTCCCCGGCGATCCTCCTCTGTTCCTGGCTCGTGTTCCGCACGGATACCATGATGCGTCGGTCATCGCTCGCGATCTCGAAGGCGGGGGGTTTACGCGAACTCCTGAGTTCATCACTCTGCCAGGGCGAAGTCGCGCGGACTCGCCGCACATTCCCGCCGTCGCCTACTGCCAAGGCACGCCGCTGCGTAACGAGATCGAGGCGCGTGCTGTCTCACGCTTGGCCGAAGTCACCGACATCGCGGCGGCGGCGCTCGCGCGTCGGTTCAGTGCAGGTGCTGTGGACGGCAAGATTCAGGCTCACATCATCACCATCGAACGGTAGCAGCCGCAACAATGCGCTCTGACCCTTCCGTCGAGCGGGCCTTCACCGGCTGCTCATGTCACGCGTTAACGATCCAGCGGCAGCGCTCCTGTTCTGGTTCGTAAACCAAACGCCCATCGAATGGCGAATCGAAACGCGAATTGAAGTCTCCATTTTGCGTGTGCGTGCGTAAAGAGGGCCTTGGTTTCCATTCTGCCGGGATGCGCCGGACTTATGATGGTCCATGTCGATAAGGCTTTTATCCCGCCACTGTCTCAGAAAGCGGCATCAAAGGGTTTATAGTGGTTTTAGATGACCACTTGTAGCTCACGTATAGCGTATGGACCTTAACGAAAACGCTAATTCTCCGGATTGTCCTGATATGTCGAGAGCTTGCGCCACTTGTGGCGCGACCGTTGCACGTTACGATTGCCACAGGAACCGGTATGGCGAATACATCTGCCGGAGATGCCAACGCGTCGGGAAAAAGTTTACATGGCGGCAGCGTCTGCGGCACTTGAAGAAGTGGGCGCTCCCCGCGTTTGTTTTAAGTCTGGCCGTTGCGGGTTTGCTTGTATGGGTGTTGTATCGGGTTTTCTAATGTGGATGGAATGTCTTCAATCAGCAGGTAGTTTGAACGATTCAGGCGCGGTAGATTTTTCATTTTTTATGAAACCATGCCTTCTCGGTCGCGTGCCGCTCAAGCTTGGCACCCCAGGCGAACTCACTCGTGATTATTAGCGTGATGGCTTTTGATGGCCCTTTCCCGTCACCAAGGCAGCGCCACTTTTAGCTTGAATGCCCAAGCAAGGGGATTTCCAGCTGTGCATGTCTGGCCACCCGAATGCAGTCCTTCATATGCTCCTCGCCAAAGTAGCGAATCGCTGCAAAGCCGACGGTTGCCGCCACGATTTGACCCGCCAGTGGAACATACTTGGCCAGCTGCTTTGTCGTCAAGCGCATGCCGATTTTGGTGGTGGCTTTGATGATCAGGTCGCGGCTGATAAATTTACCGATCAGCACCGAGCCCACCATGGCTGCAGCTTTCTGAACCTGGTCGCGTTTCTTGGGGTCGAGCTGGTCGAGTTGGGCTGGCGTCAAACCAAACTCTTTGTTAATTTCGGGAATCAGCTTTGAAAGCAGGGCCGCGTCCACGGCCCAGTCCAGCCCGGGTACCGGCAGGGCGCTGGCTACCGCGGCGACCATGGCTCGCTTGTTGAGCAGCTTACGGCTACGCTTGACGGCGGCTTCAAGAGCCGCGTCATCAGCGGCCATATGCAGTGCGGTGGGCACGATTCATACCCCTTTCAAGCGTAAAAACCATCGTTGGATGGCAGACGAACCCTGACTTTACACTGTGGCTGTTTCAATCTGATCGCTTAGTTCCAGCCAGCGTTCTTCCAGTTTACCCAGATCATTTTCAATGACTTTGAGGCGTTTGCCGGTCTGGGCAATTTCTGTGGCGACAGTGGTGCTGGCCAGCAGGGATTGCAGGTTGCCCTGCTCGGTGGTAAGTGCCTGAATCTTGAGGTCTATCTTCTCCAGCTCCTTGCGCAGTGGCTTGCTTGCATCGGACTGCTGCTGACGGCGCTGGGCCTCATCTTTCTTGTCGGAAGATTTTTGAGTAGAAGAAGTGCCCGTGGCGCTTGCTGCCCCTGTGCTGGCTGCTACTGTTTTTGTGGCGGCGGGCGTCATGGCGTTGCTGCTTGACTTCTTGGCTTCCTCCCGCAGGCGCTTGGCTTCATCGAGCAGGTAGCGCTGGTAGTCGTCCAGGTCGCCGTCGAACGGCGCCACGCCGCCGCGCGAGACCATCCAGAACTCGTCGCACACGGCGCGCAGCAGTGCCCGGTCATGGCTGACCAGCATGACGGTGCCTTCAAACTCGTTGAGCGCCATCGACAACGCTTCGCGCGTGGCCAAATCCAGGTGGTTGGTGGGCTCATCGAGCAGTAGCAGGTTGGGCCGCTGCCAGACGATCATGCACAGCACCAGGCGGGCTTTTTCGCCGCCGCTCATGCTGCCGACGGCCTGCTTGACCATGTCGCCGCCGAAGTTGAAGTTGCCAAGAAAGCTGCGCAAGTCCTGCTCGCGGGTGGGCTGGTTGCTCATCTTGCCGGCGGCGGTCACTTCCTTGACCAGGCGGATCATGTGTTCCAGCGGGTTGTCCGCCGGGCGCAGCACGTCCAGCTCCTGCTGGGCAAAGTAGCCGATGTTCAGGCCCTTGCCTTCGGTCATCTCGCCGCTGATCGGCGCCAGTGCCCGGGCGATGGTCTTGACGACGGTCGATTTGCCCTGGCCGTTGGCGCCCAGAATGCCGATGCGCTGGCCGGCCAGCACTGATTTGCTGACGTTTTGCACGATCACGGTGGGCGGTGTTCCCTCCGGTGCATCTGCTGGCGGCGGGTAGCCAAAATAGACGTTCTGCATCGACAGCATGGGGTTGGGCAGATTCGCCGGTTCCTTGAACTCGAAGGTGAAATCGGCTTCGGCCAATAGCGGCGCGATTTTTTCCATGCGGTCCAGTGCCTTGACCCGGCTTTGCGCCTGCTTGGCCTTGCTGGCCTTGGCCTTGAAGCGGTCAATGAACTTTTGCAGGTGGGCAATCTTGTCCTGCTGCTTGGCATAAGCGCCTTGCTGCAGCGCCATCTGCTCGGAGCGCAGATCTTCAAACTTGCTGTAGTTTCCACCGTAGCGCGTCAGCTTGGCACCTTCAATATGCACAGTGACATCGGTCACAGCATCGAGAAACTCGCGGTCATGGCTGATGACCAGCATGGTGCCCTGGTAGCGCTTGAGCCAGGCTTCCAGCCAGACCAGCGCGTCCAGGTCCAGGTGATTGGTGGGTTCATCGAGCAGCAGCAGGTCCGACGGGCACATCAGCGCCCGCGCCAGCTGTAAACGCATGCGCCAACCGCCGGAAAAGCTGTTGACCGGGTTGTCGAGTTCGTTGAGCTTGAAGCCCAGACCCAGGATCAAGGCCTGCGCCCGTGCCGGTGCGTCGTGCGCGCCGCAGTCGTATAGCTCCATGTAGGCATGGGCCATGCGGTCGCCGTCGCCGCTGGCTTCGGCCGCCTCGACCTCGGTTTGCGCGGCCAGCAGCACCACGTCGCCTTCAATCACGTAGCTGGTGGCGCTTTGCTCGGTTTCTGGCATGTCCTGGGCCACTTGGGCCATCCGCCACTGCGCGGGAATGTAGTATTCGCCGCCGTCTTCATGCAGCGTGCTGTTAAGCATGGCAAACAGCGAGGATTTTCCCGCGCCGTTGCGACCCACCAGGCCGACTTTTTCGCCTGGGTTGATGGTGACAGACGCGCTGTCGAGAATCACTTTGGCGCCGCGACGCAGCACCACATTTTTAAGGGTAATCATTTAAACAAACAGACTCAAGAAAATTAGTCGGGCCGCAAGCCGCCGGCTTGATGCGTGATGCCCGAAAGACGGACGCTGGGTTCAGGCCAGCTGTTCCCGTGTCAGCAATAGAACCTGGTCACAGCCAGCACTGGTTTCAAACCAGAGCGGCTCCAGGTGAGGAAAAGCGCGTTCAAAATTCTCGCGCTCATTGCCGATTTCCAGCACCAATACGGCATTTTCGTTCATTTGCGCTGCGGCGTTTAGAAAAAGGCTTCGAATGAAGTCCATGCCGTCGCTGCCACCGGCCAGGGCGAGCTCCGGTTCTGCCCGAAATTCGGCGGGCAGGGCGGCCATGCTGGTGGCATTGACATAGGGCGGATTGCACAGAATCAGGTCGTAACCACCAGGGCAAGCCGCCAGGCCGTCCGATTCGATCAGGTTAATGCGCTCGGCCAGTTGGTGCCTGTCCACGTTGATGCGCGCCACGGCCAGTGCGTCCGGGCTGATATCCGCGGCATCCACGGTCACTTCCGGGTAGGTCATTGCGGCGAGCACCGCCAGACTGCCATTGCCGGTGCATAAGTCGAGCACGCGGTGCGTTTCCTCGCTGAGCCATGGGTCAATGCTGCCGTCATCCAGCAGCTCGGCAATCAGTGAGCGCGGAATGATTACACGCTCGTCAACGTAAAACGGAACGCCCATCAGCCAGGCTTCATTCGTGAGGTAGGCCGCTGGCTTGCGGGTGTTGATGCGTGCTTCAAAAAGCATAGCTACCCGCGCCTGATCTGCCGGCGCCACTGGCCTATTTTCTACTGAATCCAGGTCGTCCAGCGGCAGGCCAAGCTGCCACAGCACCAGCCATGCGGCCTCGTCGAAAGCGTTGGTCGTGCCCTGGCCAAAGCCGTCGGAAAAGCTCAGCCCGGCAGCTTCCAGCCGCTGCGCCATCTGCTCAATCAGGGCCAGCACTGTTACTGGCGTCCCGGTCATTTCTGCATTCATAGCGCTGCCAGGCGTTCGAGAACGCCCCTGTAGATATTCTTGAGAGGATCCAGCGAACTCACCAGCACATGTTCGTCAATTTTGTGAATGGATGCGTTGACCGGACCGAATTCGATCACTTGCGGGCAGATTTTGGCAATAAAACGCCCATCGCTGGTGCCGCCGCTGGTGGACAACTCGGTCAGCAGGCCCGTCTCACGCTGGATTGCGCCTCTTGCAGCATCGACCAGCGTTCCGGGCGTGGTCAAGAAGGGAAGACCGCCCAGGGTCCATTTCAAGTCGTATTCCAGCTGGTGCTTGCTCAAAATGGCTTGCAGGCGTTGCTGCAGGCTTTCGGGCGTGGATTCCGTGCAAAACCGGAAATTGAAGTCAATGACCAGATCGCCCGGAATGATGTTGGATGCGCCGGTGCCGCCATGGATGTTGGAGACCTGCCAGCTGGTGGCCGGAAAAAATTCATTGCCCTGATCCCACTCGGTCGCCACGAGTTCTGCCAGGGCTGGCGCAAACAGGTGGACAGGGTTTTTTGCCAGGTGCGGATAGGCAATATGGCCCTGTATGCCCTTGACGGTGAGTTTGCCGCTCAGGGTGCCGCGCCTGCCGTTTTTGATCATGTCGCCCAATTCCTTGACCGACGTGGGTTCACCGACGATGCAGTAGTCCAGCACTTCGCCCCTGGCCAAAAGTTGTTCGCAGACCACCACTGTGCCATCCAGCGCCGGGCCTTCTTCGTCGCTGGTGATCAGCAGGGCAATCGACAGCGCTGGCTCCGGATGGGAGGCCAGAAACTCCTCGATGGCCACGACCATGGCGGCAATGGAGGTTTTCATATCGGCTGCGCCGCGCCCATACAGCTTGCCTTCGCGGTGGCTGGGCGTAAACGGGTGACTGTGCCATTGCTCCAGCGGGCCTGTGGGCACTACGTCGGTGTGGCCGACAAAAACCAGCGTTTTGACGCGGTTCGCGCAGGGTGCCGGGGGTGCTATGGATTCAATAGCGGATTGCGCCCGTTCTGCTTGGGATGGGAGGCTGAAACCCTCAAACTTTGCCCACAGATTGGTGACGCGAAAGTGTTCAGGGCCACTGACGATGGTTTCGCACTTGAAGCCCAGGGGCGCTAGCCGCGCGGCCAGAATGGCCTGGCAGCCTGCATCTTCAGGGGTGACGGATGGGCGCGAAATCAGCTGTTCAGCGAGGTAAAGCGTTCGGGACATGGTGATTCAGTCGCTGGCGAGTTGCGTTAAAGGGGGCAGCGTGGCCCGCCCCAAAAAGTCCAGCCGCATCGGGATGTTGCGCAGTATGCGAAGCGACAAGGCTGGCGGACATGTTCAGTGCGTCACGTCCAGCGTGATTTCGGTGAAGGATGGTTCGTCATCCGCGTCATCTTCAGTCTCTGCCGTCTTTGCCTTGCTTGTCCCAAAGTCGTTTTCCAGCCGCCACATCAGGTTGGTCGGCGAGTCGGCATGCGCAAGGCCTTCCTTGCGCGTCACGACGCCGTCCACGATCAGTTTGGCAATATCCTGTTCGAATGTCTGCGAGCCTTCCGCCATGGATTTTTCCATGGCTTCCTTTACGCCCGAGAAGTCGCCTCGTTCAATCAGCTCGGACACAAGTTTGGTATTAAGCATGATTTCCACCGCGGGCGTGCGGCTGCCATTCTGCGTGCGCAGCAAACGCTGCGACGCAACGGCCTTGAGGGCGGCCGACAGGTCGCCCAACATGGTGGGGCGTACTTCGACCGGGTAAAAGCTCAGGATGCGATTGAGCGCCTGGTAGCTGTTGTTGGCGTGCATGGTGGCCAGGCACAAATGACCCGACTGGGCATAGGCGATGGCGGCCGACATGGTTTCCCGGTCGCGAATTTCACCAATCAAAATCACGTCAGGCGCCTGGCGCAAGGCGTTTTTCAGCGCGACTTGCAGTGACTGTGTGTCGCTGCCGACTTCACGCTGGTTGACCAGTGATTTCTTGTTGGTGAACAAGTATTCGATGGGGTCTTCAATCGTCAGGATGTGGCCCGGCGCGGTTTCGTTGCGATGGTCCAGCATGGCAGCCAGCGTCGTACTTTTGCCGGCGCCGGTCGATCCCACCATTAAAAACAGGCCGCGCTTTTCCATGATCAGGTCCGCCAGGATTGGGGGCACGTTCAGGCTGTCAAGAGACGGAATCTGGTTTGGAATGTAGCGAATCACTGCCGCATAGCTGCTGCGCTGCCTGAATCCACTGATGCGGAAGTTGCCCAGACCCTCAACGGCCAGGGCCATGTTGAGTTCGCCGATTTCTTCCAGCTCTTCAATGCGCTCAGGCGGCAGCACTTCGGCCAGCAGACTGCGCGGGGCGTCGGCAGGAAGAATCTGGGCGTTGATGGGAATGGCCTGGCCGTTGATCTTGATGAGGGCGGGCGAGTGAGCCGACAGATAGACGTCTGACGCTTTTTTATCCACCATCAAACGCAAAATTCGTTCCATCGTGCTCATAGTCACCCTTCGGTCATCGTTAATTTATACGCGCAGGCCCGTGCTTAATCAGTCACGCAGCAAATCGTTCAGGCTGGTCGTGGCGCGCGTCTTGGCATCCACGCGCTTGACGATCACCGCGCAATACATGCTGTACTTGCCGCCGGCCTTGGGCAGGTTGCCTGACACCACGACGGAGCCGGCCGGAATGCGGCCATAGGTGACCGTATCGGCTTCACGGTCATAAATCGGCGTGCTCTGGCCAAGGTATACGCCCATGGAAATCACCGAATTTTCTTCGACGATCACGCCTTCAACCACTTCGGAACGCGCACCGATGAAACAGTTGTCTTCAATGATGGTGGGGTTGGCCTGCAGGGGCTCAAGCACGCCGCCCAGGCCTACGCCGCCGGAGAGGTGCACGTTGTTGCCGACCTGCGCGCAGCTGCCGACGGTAGCCCAGGTATCGACCATGGTGCCTTCGCCGACCCAGGCGCCGATGTTGACGTAGCTGGGCATCAAAATTGCGCCCTTGGCGATGAAGCAGCCGCGGCGGGCCACGGCAGGCGGCACCACGCGCACGCCGGTGGCGCGCATTTCCTGTTCGCTCAGGTGGGCGAACTTGGTCGGAACCTTGTCAAAAAAGCCCAGATCGCCGGCGCGCATGAGCTCGTTGTCTTTCAGGCGAAAGCTCAGCAGCACCGCTTTTTTGATCCACTGGTGCGTCGTCCATTGGCCCACGCTTTCACGGGTGGCCACGCGCAGCTTGCCGTTGTTCAGTTCGGAAATGGTGTGCTCCACCGCATCCATCACTTCCTTGGGTGCCGAGGCGGGCGACAGGTTGGCACGGTTTTCCCAGGCGGCGTCGATGGTTGCTTGGAGGTTATCTTGTGTCATGTGATGAGTTTTCAGTGAACTTTGGATTGAATGAATTGAACGATGCGCTCTGCCGCTTCCACGCATTCGGCGGTTTCGGCCACCAGCGCCATGCGGATTCTGCCGGCACCGGGGTTGTGGCCCTGGGCTTCGCGCGCCAGGTAACTGCCGGGCAACACGACGACATTGTAAAGAGCGAGCAACTCGCGCGAAAACGCGGTGTCGGAACCCTTGAATACTTCAGGAATTGCGGCCCAGAGGTAAAAGCCGGCGTCGGGCAGGGCCACGTCCATGACTGAGGCCAGCAGGGGCGTGACCTTGGCGAATTTTTCGCGGTACAGGGCGCGGTTTTCGATGACATGCTGCTCATCATTCCAGGCGGCGATGCTGGCGGCCTGCACGATCGGGCTCATGGCGCTGCCGTGGTAGGTGCGGTAGAGCAAAAAGGATTTGATGATGGCCGCATCGCCCGCAACAAAGCCGCTGCGCAGGCCGGGAACGTTGCTTCGTTTTGAAAGGCTGGTCAGCGAGATCAGGTTCTTGAAACCAACACGCCCGAGTTGCGCGGCCGCCTGCAGGCCACCCAGCGGCGGTTCATCGCGGAAATAAATTTCGCTGTAGCACTCATCGGATGCAATGACAAAGCCGTACTTGTCGCTGAGCTTGAACAGGAGTTCCCACTCGCCAAGGCCCATCACCGCACCGGTCGGATTGCCTGGCGAGCAGACAAATACTAGCTGGGTTTTCGCCCAGATTGACTCGGGCACGCCGGCCCAGTCGATGGCAAAGTTGCGCGCCGGGTCGCTGGGTGCAAACCAGGTCTGGACGCCGGCCAGCAGCGCCGCGCCTTCATAGATTTGATAAAAAGGATTGGGGCAGACCACGGTAGCGCCAGCTTGGCTCGCATCGAGCACTGTTTGAGCCAGCGAAAAAAGCGCCTCACGCGAGCCGTTGACTGGCAGGATTTGTGTCGCGGGGTCCACTTTAAGGTCGTAGCGGCGCGCGAGCCAGTCGCTCATGGCCTGGCGCAGCTTGGGCTCGCCCAGTGTGCCGGGGTAGCTCGCCAGGCCGGCCAGGCTGCCGGTCAGTGCATCCTTGATCAGCTGGGGTGTGGCGTGCCGAGGCTCGCCAATGCCCAGGCTGATGGGCTTGTAGGCCGGGTTGGGGATGACGTCGGCGTGCAATTGGCGCAGCCGCTCGAAGGGATAGGGCTGAAGGCGGGAAAGCAAGGGATTCATCCCCGGATTATCCAGCCTTGGCAGCTGCTAATGGGCCGGAGCTTCGACTTGCCCCGGATATAGTGCTTGTTTTATGCTATAAAAAATATAGCTTATTGTGCCGGTATTCATTGGGTTAATGGCCGTTTTAATACTTTTTTGCAAGGACGCCATCTTTCAGTCAAGCAGCGCGTCCATTCACGCCTGCGGGCTGCGCAAAGTGAGTAAGTCCGCCTGCAGCGGATTCAATGGCTTTTCACTTACAAATGGGCTCCTTCGCTCGGGTAACATTGCAGGCCTTGCACCGTGCCAAGCGGTGCACCCAGAGGCAGCGGCTTGTTGCGGCGCTAAAAATCTTCAGGCTCAAGAAAACAGGGACAGCTGTGCGTCTCAATTCGATCAAGTTATCAGGGTTCAAATCATTCGCGGAGCCGACCAATTTCGTGCTGCCGGGACAACTGGTCGGCGTCGTCGGGCCCAACGGTTGCGGCAAATCCAACATCATGGATGCGGTGCGCTGGGTGCTGGGTGAGAGCAAAGCGTCCGAACTGCGTGGCGAGTCGATGCAGGACGTGATTTTCAGTGGCACGACCACGCGCAAGGCGGCCAGCCGCGCCAGTGTGGAGCTGGTGTTTGAAAATGCCGACCACCGCGCCGGCGGCCAGTGGGGGCAGTTTCTGGAGATTGCCGTCAAGCGCGTGCTGACGCGTGACGGCACGTCGAGCTACTACATCAACAACCAGCCGGTGCGCCGCCGCGACGTGCAGGACGTGTTCCTCGGCACCGGTCTCGGACCGCGCGCCTACGCCATTATTGGCCAGGGCACCATCAGCCGCATCATTGAGTCAAAACCCGAAGAACTGCGCCTGTTTCTGGAAGAAGCTGCCGGGGTTTCAAAATACAAGGAGCGCCGCCGCGAGACCGCCAACCGGCTGTCGGACACGCGTGAAAACCTGACCCGGGTGGAAGACATATTGCGCGAGCTCAATGCCAATCTTGAGCGGCTTGAGAAGCAGGCTGAAGTCGCCTTGCGCTACAACACGCTGCAAGCCGCGGGCACCCTGAAGCAGCATCAGCTGTGGTTTTTAAAGCGTACCGAAAGCGAGGCCGACCAGGTCAAAGTCAAGGCGGATGCCGAAAAGTCGGTGAACGATCTTGAGAGCCGTGTGGCCGACTTGCGTCACATTGAAGCCGACCTGGAAACCATACGCCAGGCGCACTATGCGGCGGGCGACCAGGTCAACCAGGCCCAGGGCAAGCTCTACGAGGCAAGCGCCGAAGTGGGGCGGCTGGAGGCTGAAATCCGCTTTGTGGTCGATGGCCGCCTGCGCGTTGAGCAGCGCCTGGCCCAGCTTAAAGAGCAAACTGCCCAGTGGTCCACGCGCAAGGAAGACGCGGCCGTCGAGGCTGAAAGCCTGGCCGAACAGGCCTTTGAGGCCGAGGAAAAGGCAGAGCTGCTGGCAGCGCAAAACGAAGAACAGCACAGCCAGTTGCCGGCGCTTGAAGAAGCGCTGCGTCAGGCCCAGGCCAAGGCCAATGAGCAGCGCGCCGGCGTGACGCAGGTGCAGCAGCAGATTCATGTGCTGGCCGCTGATCAGCGCAATATCGAAGAGCAGACGCGCACGCTGGCTTTGCGCCACGAGCGGCTGACGGCCGATCGCAATGCACTCAACGCGCCTGACGAATCACGCCTGGCCAATCTCACGACGCAGTTTGCCAGCGAGCAGGAAGCGCAGGCCGTGGCCGAAGCCCGCCTGCAGGAACTGACGGAATCGGTGCCCCAGCTCGATGAAGAGCGGCGCACGCAGCAGCAGGCTGTCAATAGCGAATCGGCCAAACGGGCAGATTTGTCGGCGCGGATGGAAGCGCTCAAAGCCCTGCAGGAAAAAGTCAAAACCGACGGCAAGCTCAAGCCCTGGCTGGCCAAGCACGGGCTTGATGGCTTGCACGGTCTCTGGAGCCGCCTCCATATTGAGCAAGGCTGGGAAAATGCGCTGGAAGCGGCCTTGCGCGAACGCCTGAGCGCCCTCGAAGTCAGCCGGCTGGACATGGTGCGCGGCTTTGCCGGCGCCGACGGTCGCGATACGCCGCCGGCCAAACTCTCCTTTTATACGGCGCCAGACGCAGCGGCACCCGGGCGTTCCAACCCTTCTCTGAACCTCAAGCCGCTGGCCGATTTGTTGCGACTGAACGATGCCGGACTGTCGGCGCTACTGGGCGACTGGCTGCACGGCTGCTACACCGCCGGCAAGCTGGACGACGCCCTGGCTGCGCGCGACAGGCTGCAAGCGGGTGAAGTGATTTACGTCATGAGCGGCCACGCCGTGACGCAGCACAGTGTGAGTTTTTATGCGCCCGATTCTGAGCAGGCGGGTTTGCTGGCCAGAGCCCAGGACATTGAAAACCTGGACAAGCAGCTCAGGGCGCAGGTCCTGATCAGCGACGAAGCCAGGTCGGCGCTGATACGCGCCGAAGCCGCCTATGCCGACGCGGCCCAGCGTTTGGCTACGGCACGCCGTGAAGCTGCTGAAGGCCAGAGCCGTACCCACGAATTGCAGGTCGAAGTGCTGCGCCTTTCGCAACTGGCCGAGCAGACCCGTGCCCGCAGTGAACAGATTCAGGCCGACATGGCCGAAATTGAAATCCAGCTCGAAGAACTGCAGGAGCGCAAGGTCACGGCCGAGGCCCGCTTTGAAGAGCTCGACATGCAGCTGGCCGACAGCCAGGAACGCCACGCCCAGCTTGACGACCGTGTGATTGAAACCGAACGTCGCATGGGCGAGTCGCGCGAGCAGCAACGCACCCTGGAGCGCCAGGCGCAGGAAGCGCAGTTTGCGCTGCGCAGCCTGGCCGCGCGTCGCGAGGAGTTGGCCCGCTCGATTGCGATTGCCTCGGCCCAGGCGGCCTCGATTGCGACAGAAGAAGAGCGCGCCCGCGACGAGCTGTCACGCCTGACCGATGCCGCCGCGCAGGGCGGCCTGCAAGACGCTCTGAGCGCCAAGCTGGAACGCGAGGCCGACTTGAGCGCCAAACGCAGCCAGTACGACGACCTGACCGCCAAGCTGCGCACCAGCGACGAGCGCCGACTGCAGCTTGAACGCGAACTTGACCCGCTGCGCCAGCGCATCACCGAGTTCCAGTTGAAGGAACAGGCCGCACGCCTTGGCTTTGAGCAATACGCCCAGCTGTTGACGGAGGCACAGGCGGATCTGGCGGCGGTTGAGCAGTCCATTCAAGCCGGTAATGTTCGTATGACGGGACTGCAGGGCGAGATTGACCGCATCCACCGTGACATCCAGTCGCTGGGTGCCGTCAACCTGGCCGCGCTGGACGAGCTGGGTGTGGCCAGAGAGCGCAAACAGTTCCTCGATTCGCAGTCGGCCGACCTGAACGAAGCCATGGCGACGCTGGAAGATGCGATCAAGAAAATCGACATGGAGACGCGTGATCTGCTGTCCAGCACTTTTGATGCGGTCAACGGGCATTTCGGCCGCATGTTCCCCGAGCTGTTTGGGGGCGGCAATGCCAGGCTCGTGATGACGGGCGAAGAGATTCTCGATGCCGGCGTGCAGGTCATGGCGCAACCGCCCGGCAAGAAGAATCAGACGATTCACCTGCTGTCGGGCGGTGAGAAGGCGCTGACGGCGATTGCGCTGGTCTTTGCCATTTTTCAGCTTAACCCTGCGCCCTTTTGCTTGCTGGACGAGGTGGATGCGCCGCTGGACGACGCCAACACCGAGCGCTATGCCAAGCTGGTCAGCAGCATGAGCAAGGGGACGCAGTTTTTGTTCATCAGCCACAACAAGATCGCCATGGAAATGGCCGAGCAGCTGATCGGCGTGACCATGCAGGAGCAGGGCGTCTCCCGCATCGTGGCGGTAGACATGGAAGCCGCTCTCGGTTTCGCCGAGGCAGCCTGAAACAATATGAGTACATTACAAATCAGTCTGGCAGTGGTAGGGGGCCTGGTGCTGGCTGCTGTGGTGGCCCACAGCGCCTGGTCAACCCGGAAAAACCTGCCCAAGCAGGCTAGCCCCAAAGACCCAGCGCTGGAGCCTGCGCAGACACCGGGGCCGTCACAGGCGCAGGATGCTGATGCACCCGGGGAGCGGCAGGAGCCCAGCTTTGACACCGACTCGGACCTGTCTTCTCTGTCCTCTTTAACCCAGCTCACTGCGCCTGACCGAAAACCGGGACTGGACATCCTGATCGACGCGATGGCGTCAGTGGCTGTCGAATCCGTGGTTTCGGGTGATGCTGCGCTGGCGGCGATGCCGAACACGCGCCGGGTGGGCAGCAAGCCTTTTGGCGTCGAGGGTTTGAGTGTGATTACCGGGGATTGGGAATTTCCCGCTGCCGGCCATCGCTACAGCGCCTTCCAGTGCGGTGTGCAACTGGCGAACCGGACCGGTGCGCTTAACCAGATTGAATATTCGGAATTCGTCATCACCACGCAGGCCTTTGCCGATGCGCTTGGCGGCGAGGCGGAGTTTGCGGAAATGCAGGATGAAGTGGCGCGCGCCCGCGAGCTGGACCAGTTTGCCAGCGCGCACGACGCGCAGCTGAGCTTTACCCTGCGGGCCAGGCAAACGGCCTGGAGTCCGGGCTATGTGCAGCAAAACGCGGCCAGGCTGGGTTTTATGGCCGGCTCCATCCCGGGGCGCATGGTCTTGCCGGCCAGCCAGACGGCTCATGTTCCCATGCTGGGCCTGGCTTTTGACACACAGGCCGCCATGGCGGAAGACCCCGAACAAACCGCGCTGCGCGAACTCACGCTGTCGCTGGACGTGCCGCAGGTGTTGCGCGCCGAGCAGCCCTTTGTCCGTATGTGCGAGGTGGCGATCGCGCTGGCTTCCAGCATGGACGGCGTGATCATCGACGACAAGGGCCAGCTTATCCGGCCCGAGGCCATGGAGGCTATCCATGCCGACCTGGAGCAGCTCTATGACACGCTGGACGGGCGCGACCTGTCGGCGGGCTCGGTGCTTGGCCGGCGCCTGTTCTCGTGATTTTTCTGTTGCCGCCGCGTCCTTTGATGTATTGCTTTGAGTTTTTCCATGGTTACCGCTGATCTATTTGCGCAGCCTTCTTCCGCTGCGGCGCGTGTTGCCCAATTGCGCGCCGAGCTGGATGCGCACGCCCATCGCTACTACGTGCTCGACGAGCCAACCATTCCTGACAGCGAGTACGACAAGCTGTTCAGGGAGCTGCAAGACCTCGAAGCGGCTCATCCGGAGTTGCTGACGGCCGACTCCCCTACGCAGCGGATTGGCGGCAAGCCCCTGGACCAGTTTGCCAGCGTGCGCCACAAGGTGCCCATGCTGAGCATTCGTACCGAAACCGATACCGAGGCTAGCGGCGCGCAGAATTTTGATATCCGCGTACGCAAAGAGCTGGGTCTGAGCGAGTCGGACCCGCCGGTGGAGTATGTCGGTGAGCTGAAGTTCGATGGTCTGGCCATGAGCTTGCGCTATGAAAACCGGCTACTGGTGCAGGCCGCCACGCGAGGCGATGGCGAGGTTGGAGAAGATGTGACCCAGAACATCCGGACCATTCGACAAATTCCCTTGAGATTGCCGGCTGATGCACCGCCCGTGATGGAAGTGCGGGGCGAGGTCTACCTGAGCCGTGCCGACTTTGAAGCCCTGAACGAAAAGCAGCGTGAAAAAATCGCGCAAGGCGCCAAGGGTGAAAAGACCTTTGTCAACCCGCGCAATGCCGCAGCGGGCGGCGTGCGCCAGCTTGATCCGGCGATTGCTGCCCAGCGGCGCCTGAGTTTTTTCGCCTATGGGGTCGGCGAGATCACGCCGGCCGAGGAGGGCGGCCCGGTGTTCGATACCCATTTTCAATTGCTGATGACCCTTAAATCATGGGGGTTTCCGGTTGCAGCCCAGACACAGATTGTGCAAGGTGCTCCTGAATTAATAGCATTTCACCAGCGTATCGGACAGCAGCGTGACAGCCTGCCTTACGATATTGACGGCGTGGTGTACAAGGTCAACAGCCTGGCGCTGCAAAGGAAAATGGGCTTTGTCACGCGCGAGCCGCGCTGGGCAGTGGCGCACAAATACCCGGCGCAGGAGCAGCTCACCACCGTGCTTGGCATCGAAGTGCAGGTCGGACGCACCGGCAAGCTCACGCCAGTCGCCAAGCTGGCACCCGTATTTGTCGGCGGCGTGACCGTGACCAATGCCACACTGCACAACGAGGACGAGGCGCGCCGCAAGGATGTGCGCGTGGGCGATACGGTCATCGTGCGCCGCGCCGGCGATGTGATACCCGAGGTGGTCAGCGTGCTGCCCGACAAGCGCATGCCCGGCGCTCAGATTTTCACCATGCCGCGCCATTGCCCGGTCTGCGGTTCGGCCGCCGTGCGCGAAGAGGGCGAAGCCGACTACCGCTGCACCGGCGGCCTGTTTTGCGCTGCCCAGCGCAAGGAGGCCATCCTGCACTACGCGCACCGGCGCGCTGTTGAAATTGAAGGCCTGGGCGACAAACTGGTCGAACAACTGGTGGATGCCAATGTGGTTCGCACCTTGCCCGATCTTTACAGGCTGGGCCTGACGGCTCTGTCCAGCCTGGACCGCATGGCCGAAAAGTCGGCCAGCAAGCTGCTCGAAGCGCTGGAAAAATCCAAGCGAACCACCTTGTCGCGCTTCGTGTTTGGTCTGGGCATACGCCACGTCGGCGAGGCCACCGCAAAAGCGCTGGCTCAGCATTTCGGCAAGCTCGATGCCATCATGGATGCCACCGAAGAGCAACTTCTCGAAGTTGGCGACGTGGGGCCCATCGTCGCCAAGAGCATACGCACTTTCTTTGCGCAAGCGCACAACCGGGAAGTGGTCGAGCAATTGCGCTCTTGTGGTGTGACCTGGGAAGAGGGCGAGCCCGCCGCAGTGGCTTTTAAATCGCTTTCGGGCAAGACTTTTGTCATCACCGGCACGCTGCCCAGCCTGAGCCGGGATGATGCCAAGGACCAAATCGAAGCCGCAGGCGGCAAGGTTGCCGGTTCGGTCAGCAAAAAGACCGACTATGTTGTGGCGGGTGCCGAGGCTGGCAGCAAGCTCGTGAAGGCGCAGGAACTTGGCGTCGCCATCATTGATGAAGCGGCCTTGATGGCGCTGCTGGCCTCGCCCCCGGGCTGAAGGCGCGCCGCCTCAAAAAACACGGGGCTTAACTATGTCTCTTGCTCGGGGCGCAGCCAAAGCCACACCAGCACGCAAGCCATAAGGGCTGTCGAAGCCAGGGCTGCCCAATGGGCGTGCAACAGCAGCACCGTGGTGATGGCGCTGGCGGTCATGACCACCGTGGCTGTCCACTTTGCCCGGCGGCGGACCACACCGGCCCGCCGCCAATCCGTGATCTGGGGGCCAAATAGGGGGTGGCGCTCCAGCCATTGCTGCAGGCGGGGCGAGCTCAGCCCTGCAGCCCAGGCGGCCAGCAGCAGGAAAGGCACGGTCGGCAGCACAGGCAGGAACAAGCCCACTAACCCCAGGGCGACGCACAACACCGCCAGCACCAGCAGAAACCAGCGTGCAGGCGCAGGCAGCGCCTGCGTTCGGGGTGTGCGAGGGCCGGGGGAAACTTCGGTGGGCATCGCTCGATTGTGCCGCCAGCGGCTATGCTTGAGTCCATGACCATTCGTGAAATTCTTAAAATGGGCGATGCGCGGCTCCTGCGCGTTGCCCAAGCCGTAAGCGCCTTCGATACCGACGAGCTGCATGTCCTGATCTCGGAGATGTTCTACACCATGCAGTCGGTCGATGGCGCCGGCCTAGCCGCACCGCAGATTGGCGTGGATCTGCAGCTGGTGATTTTTGGCACCGACCAGGCCAACCCGCGCTACCCCGATGCGCCGGTGGTGCCCCGTACCGTGTTGCTTAACCCGGTTATCACTCCCTTGAGCCTTGAGGAAGAAAGCGACTGGGAAGGTTGCCTCTCGCTGCCCGGCCTGCGCGGCATGGTGCCGCGTTTCTCGCACATTCGTTATACCGGGTTTGACCAATACGGCGATCCGATTGACCGCACGGTGGAGGGTTTTCATGCACGCGTGGTGCAGCATGAATGTGACCATCTGATCGGAAAACTCTACCCCATGCGGATTCGGGACTTCAGCAAGTTCGGGTTTACCGAGGTTCTTTTTCCGGGCCTGGACGCTCCGGCTGACGACTGAGCGGTTCCTGGTGCCGGAGCCGGCTCTTCAGTCGTTCAGCGCTTGCAGCAACTCGGTCTCGATGGCGATCTGTGCCTTGTTGTGCTGCAGTTCTGGCCCATCAATCAAAAAGGTGTCTTCTACCCGTTCGCCCAGAGTGATGACCTTGGCAAGCTTCACATTGATGTGATGGTTGGCCAGGACGCGCGCAATAAGATACAGCAGCCCGACCCTGTCGCTTGCCGACACGTTGAGCAGCCAGCGCTGGGCTTTTTCATCGGGACGCAAATCGACACGGGGCGCCACTGGAAAGCTTTTCACCCGGCGTGAAACGCGGCCCCGGCCCGGTGGCGGCAAGGGCCCGCGCTCCTCAAGGGTTCGGTTCAGGTCGGCCTCGACCATGGAGGCCAACTCGCGGTAATGCTCAAGCAGGGACAGACTTGTGACCTGGAAGGTATCGAGTGCGTAACCATTATTGGCCGTGTGAATCTTGGCGTCCAGAATGCTGAAACCGGCCTGGTCGAAGTAGCCGCAGATGCGAGCGAACAGGTCCGGCGCATCGGGCGTATAGACCAGTACCTGCATCCCTTCACCTGCCAGTGACCGGCGCGCGCGCACAATCGCTTTTGCCTTGCCCACGTGGCGCGATAGCTGCCGGGCGTGCCAGGCAATATCGGCGGCCTCGTGACGCATGAAATAGCTGATATCGAGGGTGGCCCACAAGGCCTTGTGGGCCTCAAACGGTTCGGCGTGCAGGGCCAGCAGGGTCAGCGCTTCGCGCTTGCGGGCTTCTACCTCGGCCGCGGCATCGGGCGCGCGGCCGCCCAGCACGCGCAGCGTGTAGCGGTACAGGTCTTCGAGCAGCTTGCCCTTCCAGGCGTTCCATACCTTGGGGCTGGTGCCGCGGATGTCCGCCACCGTGAGCAGATACAAGGCTGTCAGGTAGCGTTCATTGCCTACGCGCCGGGCGAATGCAGCAATCACTTCGGGGTCGCTCAGGTCTTCTTTTTGGGCGATGCGGCTCATGCTGAGGTGTTCGCCCACCAGAAATTCAATCAGCAGTGCGTCTTCAGCGGCAATGCCATGTTGACGGCAGAAGACGCGGACCTCCTTGCGACCCAGCTCGGAATGGTCGCCGCCACGCCCCTTGCCAATGTCATGAAACAGCGCGGCGATGAACAGTATCCAGGGCTTGTCCCAGCCTGCGGCCAGTTGCGAACACATCGGGTATTCGTGGGAATGCTCGGCCATGAAAAAACGCCGCACATTGCGCAGCACCATCAGGATGTGCTGGTCCACCGTATAAACATGAAACAGGTCGTGCTGCATCTGCCCGACGATGTTGCGGAAGGCCCAGATGTAGCGGCCCAGCACCGAGGTCTGGTTCATCAGCCGCAGGGCGTGCGTGATGCCTTCGGGCTGCTGCAGGATGCGCAGGAAGGTCTGGCGGTTGACCGGGTCGCTGCGAAATTTGGCGTCCATCACGCCCCGGGCGTTGTACAGCGCCCGCAGGGTCCGTGCCGACAGGCCCTTGATGCCTACACTCGTCTCATACAGCAGAAATGTTTCCAGAATGGCGTGCGGCTCACGCAGGTACAGATCGTCGCTGGCCACCTCCAGCATGCCGGCCTTGTCGAAAAACCGTTCGTTGATCGGCTGCAGCGGATAGCTTGTAGGGTTGAGTCGCTCTTCGATGTTGAGCAGCAGGATCTGGTTGAGCTGCCCTACCGCCTTGGCTGCCCAGTAGTAGCGGCGCATCAGGGCTTCGCTGGGGCGGCGCGGCAACTTGCCTGCTCCCTCGATTTCAGTCGTATACCCAAAGGACTCTGCGACCGCCGTCTGCAGATCGAACACCAGTCGATCCTCGCGTCGCCCGGAAATCAGGTGCAGGCGGGCGCGTATCAGGTTCAGCAGCGCTTCGTTGGCCTTGATCTGCCGTATTTCAAAAGCCGTCGCCAAGCCGCCTCTAGCCAGGTCGTCCCAGGATTTCCCCAGGCCGGCGGCCCTCGCCACCCAAAGCACCACCTGCAGATCACGCAGGCCACCCGGAGATTCCTTGCAATTGGGCTCCAGTGCGTAAGGTGTGTTGTCAAATTTATAGTGGCGCTGGCGTAGTTCCAGCGTTTTTGCGACAAAAAAAGCCTTCGGGTCGAGCACTGCATCGAGCCGGGTTTGCAGGTTCAGAAAGTTGTTTTTTGAGCCTGCAATCAACCGCACCTCAAGCAGGGCGGTCTGCACCGTGACATCCTTGGCTGCTTCTTCCACGCAATCGGCAGCCGTACGTACGCTGGAGCCGATCTCCAGGCCGCTGTCCCAGCAATTGCTGATAAAGCTTTCTGCCTTGGCTTTAAGGACAGGGTCGTCCTCGATACAGGTGCCATCGGGCAGCAGCAGTAAAACATCGACGTCGGAATGGGGGAACAGCTCCCCCCGACCAAAGCCACCCACCGCAACCAGACAGGCGGATGGCGGAAAGGCGGCGCGCTGCCACAGCAGCTGCAGAGTAGTGTCCGCGTGTTTTGCCAGCTTTCGCAACAGGCCTTGAATGCCCCGCGTGGAGGCGCCACTCCCCGCCAGCGAGGCGAGCAGGGCGGCTTTACCAGCCCGGTATTGTTCGCGCAAAGGGCCTGCTTCAGTCATGCTGGAAGAGCTTAAGCATCAAGCGTGCCAGAATCAGCGCCTGATGCCTTGATCAGGCGCTGGCCGTTGCCTGTACTTGCGTATTTTGGGGCACGAAATCCGGAATCGGCGGGCTGCCGGCGGACAGGGTCAGCACCTCGTAGCCGGTTTCTGTGACCACAACCATATGTTCCCACTGGGCTGAGAGCGAGTGGTCGCGTGTCGCGATGCTCCAGCCATCTTTTTCGGCGCCGTCCTTGATGTCGCGCTTGCCGATGTTGATCATGGGTTCGATAGTGAAGACCATGCCGGGCTTGAGTTCTTCCATTGTGCCGGGGCGGCCGTAATGCATCACCTGAGGCTCTTCATGGAAACCCCGGCCAATGCCGTGACCGCAAAATTCGCGCACCACAGAGTAGCCGCTTTTCTCGGCAAAAGTCTGGATGGCATAGCCAATATCGCCCAGCCGGGCGCCGGGCTTGACGCGCATGATGCCATGCCACATGGCTTCGTAGGTGACCTGGCACAGGCGCTTGGCTGCAATCGAAACTTCGCCCACCATGAACATTCGGCTGCTGTCACCATGCCAGCCGTCCTTGATACCCGTCACGTCAAGGTTCACGATGTCGCCTTTTTTCAGGGGCTTGTCGTTGGGAATGCCGTGGCAAACCTGATGATTTACCGAGGCACACAAGGATTTGGGGTAAGGGGGGTAGTTTGGGGGGCCGTAACCAAGCGTGGCCGGAATCGTGTCCTGAACCTGCGCCATGTAATCGTGAGCCAACTGGTTGATTTCATTGGTGGTCACACCGGGTTTGACGAAGGGCGTGAGGTAGTCCAGCAATTCACCTGCGAGCCTGCCTGCCACCCGCAGTCCTTCTATAGCAGCTGCATCTTTGTAAATAATACTCATGTTGCAATTATCCCACTGGACCGCAGCACCTGCATTTCAGTGAATCTGTCAGGGTTTTAGGCGGATTAACCCATCAGACGACGGACATGCGGCCGGTGGCGGAGCTTAAGGCGCGTCGCTGATAAAATTGCGGCTCTGCGCATGTCTTGCAGGCTTTCCGCCAATTTTTAGCCAATTTTGGGGGAATCCGTTTTTGCAGGAGTGTCAAACTCAAAAGCAGCTGCCAGCTGCCACTCACTACCTCCACCAAAAGGCCACCGCTACCGTGACTCTGCACCTGACGACTTTTGAGGGCGAAGCCCACGGCATCAGCGCCCTGAGCGACTTCCGCGTCCAGCAACTTCTTCCCCGCCTGCAAGCAATCCACGACAAAATCGTGGACATCAGCGCCCGGTTTGTGCATTTGGTGGCGACCGAAGAGCGCCAACGGAAGCAGTAGAAACCCAACTGGCGGCCTTGTTGACCTATGGCGAGCCGTGTGCAGCGCCTGCGTCCAACGCCACCGATGCCTTGCTATTCATTGTGTCCCCGCGTTTTGGCACCGTGTCGCCCTGGGCCTCCAAGGCCACCGACATTGCCCACAACTGCGGCCTGGCCGTCAAGCGCATCGAACGCATCACCGAATACC
Organism: uncultured beta proteobacterium; assembly: GCA_963793855.1. Classification (GTDB taxonomy): domain Bacteria; phylum Pseudomonadota; class Gammaproteobacteria; order Burkholderiales; family Burkholderiaceae_C; genus Polaromonas. The sequence continues at coordinate 399,743 of CAWCBL010000001.1, read as the reverse complement.
GGCTAACACTCAAATCCGGCTTTTTCAGCAAAACCGCCTTGACCGATGCCCAGCGCGAGCAGGTTGCAGCCGTGCTGCACGACCGCATGACCGAGAGCGTGGTGGCTGACCGCGCTCAGGCCGCCGCCGGCCTGTTTACGGAACTTCAAGGCGCGCCGCTGCAAAGCATTGACGTGCTGCACGGCGGCAAAGCCGCCCTGGAGCAAGCCAACACCGAGTTTGGCCTGGCGCTGGCCGCTGACGAAATCGACTACCTGGTCAACGCCTTCACGCAGCTCAAGCGCAACCCGACCGATGTCGAGCTGATGATGTTTGCGCAGGCCAATAGCGAGCATTGCCGCCACAAAATCTTCAATGCCGAGTTCACGATTGACGGCGTGGCGCAGGACAAAAGCCTGTTTGGCATGATCCGCAACACCGAAAAGCTGCACCCGCAGCACACGGTGGTGGCGTACTCCGACAATGCGTCTGTCATGGAAGGCGTCAAAATCCAGCGTTTTCATGCAAAATCAAGCTCCAGCCCAGAGAATTTGGGTGCCAGTCAGCTATCAAAGTTATAGCGCAACCGACGACGTGCTGACGCATGTGCTGATGAAGGTCGAAACCCACAACCACCCCACGGCGATTTCGCCCTTCCCTGGCGCCTCCACCGGTGCGGGTGGCGAGATTCGCGACGAAGGCGCAACCGGGCGCGGCTCCAAACCCAAGGCGGGCCTGACGGGTTTCACCGTCTCCAAATTGTTCGAGGGCGACATACGGCAAGCCCGGGCACATCGCCAGCCCGCTGCAGATCATGACTTGAAGGCCCGCTGGGCGGCGCCGCGTTCAACAACGAGTTTGGCCGGCCCAACCTGGCGGGCTATTTCCGCGAGTACGAGCAGACCGTGGGCGGCGCAGCGCTGGGGCTACCACAAGCCCATCATGATTGCCGGCGGCGTCGGCACGATTGACGCCGAGCTGACCCACAAAATCCTGTTCCCTGCCGGCACGCTGCTGATCCAGCTTGGCGGCCCCGGCATGCGCATCGGCATGGGCGGCAGCGCAGCCAGTTCCATGGCCTCGGGCGCCAACGCGGCCCAGCTCGACTTTGATTCGGTGCAGCGCGGCAACCCCGAAATCGAACGCCGCGCGCAGGAAGTCATCAACCAGTGCGCCCAGCTGGGCACTGGCCAATCCGATCCTGGCGATTCACGACGTGGGCGCTGGCGGCTTGTCCAATGCCTTTCCTGAACTGGTCAACGACGCCGGGCGCGGCGCACGCTTTGATTTGCGCGCCGTCAAGCTCGAAGAAAGCGGCCTGTCGCCCAAGGAAATCTGGAGCAACGAAAGCCAGGAACGTTACGTCATGGCGATTGCGCCCGAGTCGCTGGCGCAGTTTCAGGCGTTTTGCGAGCGCGAGCGTTGCCCGTTTGCCGTGATTGGCGTGGCGACGGAAGAAAAGCAACTGGTGCTGTCTGACAACGATGCGCCCGCCCCTGTGGACATGCCGATGAACGTGCTGCTGGGCAAGCCACCCAAGATGCACCGCGATGTGAAAACCGTGGCGCGCACCATCAAGCCGATCGACCTGACCGGCGTGGATCTGCAAAAAAGCGCATTGATGTGCTGAGCCACCCGACCGTGGCGTCCAAGCGCTTCCTGATCACCATTGGCGACCGCACCGTGGGCGGCATGACGCACCGCGACCAGATGGTCGGTCCCTGGCAGGTGCCGGTGGCTGATTGCGCTGTGACGCTGGCCGACTACCAGGGTTTTGCCGGCGAGGCCATGAGCATGGGCGAGCGCACGCCGCTGGCGGCCGTTAATGCCGCCGCATCTGGCCGCATGGCGGTAGCCGAAGCGATTACCAATCTGCTGGCCGCACCGATTGAGTTGCCGCGCGTCAAGCTGTCGGCCAACTGGATGGCCGCCTGCGGCGAGCCGGGCCAGGACGCAGCCCTGTATGAAACCGTCAAGGCCGTCGGCATGGAGCTGTGTCCCGGCGCTGGGCGTGTCGATTCCTGTCGGCAAGGATTCGCTGTCCATGCGCACGGTCTGGACCGAAGGTGCTGACAGCAAAAAGGTTACCTCGCCGGTGTCGCTGATCGTCAGCGCCTTTGCCACTCTGGCTGATGTGCGCGGCACGCTCACGCCCGAACTGAAGCAGCGCCGAGGCCGACACGACGCTGATTCTGATCGACCTGGGCAAGGGCCAGAGCCGCATGGGCGGCTCCATCCTGGCGCAAAGCCTGAACCTTGAAGAGGGCGACGTGCCTGACCTGGACGACCCGAAAGACCTGGTCAACCTGGTCAATGCAGTCAACGAGTTGCGCGCGCAGGGACAGATTCTGGCCTACCACGACCGTAGCGACGGCGGACTGTTCGCCACGGCCTGCGAAATGGCCTTTGCCGGCCATGTCGGCGTGTCGCTCAACGTCGACATGCTGCTACTCGAAGGCGACGGCATCAGTGACAGCCGAATGGACGCGGGTGACAGCAAGAACTGGGCGTCGCAAGTCGGCGGCCGCCGCGAAGAGCTGACGCTCAAGGCGCTGTTCAATGAGGAACTGGGCGCCGTCATCCAGGTTGCTACTTCTGCTCGCAATGACGTCATGCAAACGCTGCGCAAGCACGGCCTGTCAAAGTTCAGCCATTTCGTTGGCAAAACGCGTCCGCAGCACGCTTCACTGGAAGTGGGCAAGGGCGAAGTGCAGATCTGGCGCGACACCAAGGCGGTTTTCAAGGCCAGGCTTCAAGACCTGCACCAGGTCTGGGATGCCGTCAGCTGGAAGATTTGCCAGCAGCGGGACAACCCGGCCTGCGCCGATGCGGAACACGCCGCCGCTGGCAACCCGGAGGATCCGGGAATGCATGTGCATTTGACTTTCGATCCGGCCAAGGCGCCCACGGCACCGGCCCTGATGCTGTCACGCCCCAAGGTCGCTGTGCTGCGCGAGCAGGGCGTCAATTCGCATGTGGAAATGGCTTACGCCTTCACGCAAGCCGGTTTTGAGGCTTTTGACGTCCACATGACAGACCTGCAAACCGGCCGTGCCAAATTGGCCGACTTTGCCGGCGTGGTGGCCTGCGGCGGCTTCAGCTACGGCGACACGCTGGGCGCCGGCATTGGCTGGGCGCGCTCCATCACCTTCAATCCGGTGCTGGCCGAGCAGTTCAAGGCCTTCTTTGGCCGCACCGACACCTTTGGCCTCGGCGTGTGCAACGGCTGCCAGATGTTTGCCGAGCTGGCCGACATCATTCCCGGCGCCGAGGCCTGGCCGCGCTTTACCACCAACCAGAGCGAGCGCTTCGAGGCCCGCCTGTCCATGGTGGAAGTGCTGGAGTCGCCCAGCCTGTTCTTCGCCGGCATGGCAGGCAGCCGCCTGCCGATTGCCGTGGCGCACGGCGAGGGCTATGCCAATTTCGCCCACCGGGGCGATGCGACTCAGGCGATTGCGGCCATGCGCTTCGTGGACAACACGGGCAAGGCGACCCAAGCTTATCCGGCCAATCCGAATGGCAGCGCTGGTGGTTTGACTGCCGTGACGACGGCAGACGGCCGCTTCACCGCCATGATGCCGCACCCCGAGCGGGTGTTCCGCAACATCCAGATGAGCTGGACCAGCGGCGACCAAAGTGCACTGAGCCCGTGGGTGCAGTTGTGGCACAACGCGCGCAAGTGGGTGGGCTGATCAGGCCGACTTTATTGTGCTGCAATCAGCTATCGTAAAGATAGCTGATTGCGCCCGTTCCGCTTGGGCTGGCCTAAAGAATGAGGCTCAAGGTCTGCTTCAGGCTGTGTTCTGCCCCAGGCGCCAGGGCAATGACATCGGGCCCGGCGTTGGCGGCCTCGATACAGAAAAAGTCTTGCCACCCGTCATCGGGGACGTCGGCCATCTTGCGGGCGCCTTCGCTGCCGGGGTTCCACACCACCACCGACCGACTGCCCCGGGTGTCTATCATGATGCGGCGCTGCCAGACCGGGTCAACCAGGGTGTAGCGACGCATTGAGTCGTCCGATGCGTCTGGCGATGCGTGGTAATAAGTGCGGTCGCAGGCCTGCTCCAGTGCAAACGGTTCCAGCTGTATGTTGGTGGCCAGGCCGCGCAGGCGGTCCTGGTAGGGCAGGTCGGCGAGACCTCCTATGCCGACCTGACTGGCGCTGCCCACCGCAAAATAGTTGTGCAGCGCCTGCGTCAGCTGAAAAGGCTGGCTGCCCAGGTTGCGCGTGTGCAAGGTCTGGCTGAGAGTCTGGCCCAGCGTGATGCGCAGGCTGACCTGCAAGCCGGGCGCAAGGGCGGCGAGGCTGTTGTCATGGGTGGTCTGTGCGCAGGGCTCCAGACTCAGGCTGATTTCATCATCGCTGCTGGCATGAATCGCGCTGACCCGCCATGGCAGGCAGCGCACCGGACCATGCTGCATCGCACCGGCGGGCATGCCCTGTTTGGAAAACCATGGCCAGCATATGGGCACCCCGCCGCGAATGGCCGCGGGCTCGGGCAGGGCCTCGGGCGAGAGCCAGAACACATCGCGCTGACCGGTGGGCACCCAGGATAAAAGATGAGCGCCATGCTGGGCAATGATGGCGGTGCCGTGGCGAGTTTTCAGTTGCAGGCAGTCGTGGCCGGCATGCTGGAATAGCGTGATTTGGGGTGGCAGAGGCATGGGCATGGCACTCATTATCCAGTCGCGCCGTGGCCGGCCAGGCTCTGAAAACTCATGGTTCATCCAGCGTGGTGGCCTGCGTTTGTTCATCCTGGCGGCTATGCCGCCAGGCTTTCTCAATTTCAACGACCAGGTAAACAAGCAGGGAGGCCGCAAGACAGATGGCCAGCTCGAACGGGCTCAACGGCTGGGTCTTGAAGATGGGGTTGAGCACGGGGACATAAATGGTGGCCATCTGCAAGGCAAACGTCAGCAGCACCGCTCCCAGCAGGGGCCGGTTGGATGCAATGCCGATGCGCCACAGGGGGTCGCGTTCGGACCGGATGGCCAGCACATGCGCCATTTGCCCCAGCGTGAGCACTGTGAATACCATGGTCTGCCAGTGCGCGTGCCCTGTGGAGAGTGCCCAGGCCTGCACTCCAAGGCAGAGCCCGCCGAGCAGCAGTCCAATGCCCAGGATATGCTGCCACATGCCGTGGGCGAACAGGCTTTCTTTCGGCGGGCGGGGCGGGCGCTGCATGACACCGCGCTCGGCGGGTTCGGCCGCCAGCGCCAGGCCCGGCAGGCCATCGGTGACCAGATTGACCCAAAGAATGTGAATGGGCAGCAGGGGAATGGGCAGGCCCAGCAGCGGCGCGAGAAAGATGGTCCAGATCTCGCCCGAATTGCCGGTCATGGCGTAGCGCACAAATTTGCGGATGTTGTCATAGATGCGCCGGCCTTCGCGCACGGCCCGCACGATGGTGGCGAAGTTGTCGTCCAGCAGCACCAGGCTGGCGGCTTCGCGGGCCACGTCGGTGCCGCCCTTGCCCATGGCCACGCCAATGTCGGCGCTTTTGAGCGCTGGTGCATCGTTCACGCCATCGCCGGTCATGGCCACATACTCGCCCTGCGCCTGCAGTGCTTGCACGATGCGGATTTTCTGCGCCGGGTCCACCCGGGCATAAATCTGCACCCGCTGGACGCGGGCGCGCAGGGTTTCCTCATCCATCGCGGCCAGGTCGGCGCCTGTCAGCACCGCCGCCTGCGCGTTGCCCACAATCCCCAGGCGCAGCGCGATTGCGCGCGCCGTGGCCGGGTGGTCGCCGGTGATCATGACGGGGGTGATGCCGGCGGCCATGCATTCGCGCACCGCGGCGGCGACTTCCGGGCGCGGCGGATCGATCAGCCCTGTCAGTCCCAGGAGGCACAGTCCGCTTTCAACCGACTCGATCTCGCCGCCGGCCTCGGGCAACCGCTCATAGGTCCGCCTTGCCACAGCCAGTACCCGCAGGCCCTGCGCCGCCAGTTCGTCCGCGCGTGCCAGCCAGGCCGCATGATCCATGCTGGCCGGGCCATCCTTGCCTAGGTCAGCAATGCACAGCGGAATCACCGATTCGGGCGCACCCTTGGTATAGGCCACGTAGCCTTGCGGCGTGCGATGAAAGGTGGTCATGCGCTTGCGGTCGGCATCGAAGGGGTGCTCATGCACGCGCGGCCACTCGACGTCCAGCAAGGACTTGTCCAGGCCCGCAGCCGCAGCCACGTCGGCCAGTGCCGTTTCCGTCGGGTCGCCCTGCCAGCCCCCTGCAGGCGCGGGGCTGGCATCGTTGCACAAGGCCATCGCGCGCAGCAGCTCGGCGTAAAGAGCGTCGGGCGGAGCGCCGGGAGGGGCGGAGCCGGGAAGCCAGACGGTGCCTGTACTCTTGCTTCCCGCGAGGAGGCATTCGGCCTGCATGCGGTTTTGCGTGAGGGTACCGGTCTTGTCCGAGCAGATGGTGGTGACCGAGCCCAGCGTTTCGACCGACGGCAGGCGGCGAATCAGCGCGTTGAATGAAACCATCTTGCGCGCACCCAGTGCCAGCAGCACAGTGACGACGGCTGGCAGCGCCTCGGGGATGGCGGCCACAGCCAGGCTCACGGCGACCAGGACCATCTGCAATGGCGACTCGCCGCGCAGCACACCCACCACAAAAATGACCCCGCAGATCGCCAGCACGGCCAGCGCCACCCGCTGGCCAAAGGCTGCCAGGCGCCGCTGCAGTGGCGTGCTGCGGTCAGTTTCCTGCTGCAGCAAGCCGGCCACCTTGCCCAGTTCGGTGGCCATGCCGGTTGCCACGACCAGCCCGCGGCCTCGACCGTGTGTGGCCGTGGTGCCCTTGAAGGCCATGTTCAGACGGTCGCCCAGTGCATGCACCGCGCCAGCGAGCATACCGGCGTGCTTGGCCACCGTGACTGATTCGCCGGTCAGTGCGGATTCATCCACCTTGAGCTGAGCGATATCGATCAGCCGCAGGTCTGCGGGAACCTGGTTGCCGGCTTCCAGCAGCACGATGTCGCCTGGCACCAGGGCTTGTGCCGGCACCTGCTGCACCTGGCCGCTGCGCAGCACGGTGGCATTGGCTGCAGCCAGCCGCTGCAGTGCAGCCAATGCCCGATCCGCGCGCCAGGCCTGCACCAGTCCGATGGTGGCATTGAGCAGCACGATGACCAAAATCACCAGTGTGTCCACCAGGTCGCCAATCACGCCCGAAATAAGCGCCGCAGCGATCAACACCAGGATCATGAAGTCGCTGACCTGATCGACCAGCAGCGACCACAGGCTGCGGCCGCTGCTCGTGGGCAGTTCATTGGCGCCATGCTGCAGGGCGCGCTGGGCGACCTGGTGCTCTTGCAGGCCGTTCGCAGGGTCTACCCCGTGCTCGCGCGCGAGTTCATGGGCATCGCGCAGGTGCCAGTCGCCGGATGGCGGGGCTGAGGGATATGTCTTTTCAGTCACCATGCCTGTATGGTAAGCATGTATTTGGCAGGGACAGGGCCGCGGGCTGGTCGTGGCAACCGGCATGGCCCCGAACTGAACATGGTGGCCTGCGCATGGATGCTGCGGCAGACGCCTTGGCGGGGCCGGAACGCGCGGAGGCGCGGCAAGCTGTCCTCTGGCGTGGCTGGCGCGCTGGAGCCTGAGCTAATACATGCTGTACCAGCCCCTGTTGATCAGTTTTCTGATAGCTGTGCAACCCTGAAGCAGTGCTTGTCTAAAAGCAAAAAACGCGGCAAGCCGCGTTTTTTGATGAGGCCGCAGGGCTTTATTCCACCTTGGCCTTGGCGCGCAGTTCCTCCTGGAACTTGGCCAGCTTTTGCTGCTGCATCTGCTGGGCGATTTGCGGTTTGACTTCATCAAACGAGGGCAGTTGTGCGGTACGGATGTCGTCCACGCGAATGACGTGGTAGCCGAACTGCGACTTCACGGGAGTTTCAGTCGTCTGGCCCTTGTTCAGCTTGAGCAGCGCTTCGGTGAATTCAGGTACGTAGCTGGCCGCATTGGCCCAGTCCAGGTCTCCGCCCTTGGCGCCAGAGCCTGGATCTTTGGATTGCTTCTTGGCGATGTCTTCAAATTTTCCACCCTTTTTCAGGCTGGCAATAATAGCCTTGGCATCGGCTTCTTTTTCGACCAGGATGTGGCGAGCCTTGTATTCCTTGCCGCCGTTGGCAGTTGCAAATTTGTCGTATTCGGCCTTCAGATCAGCCTCGGTCACCGGATTTTTTTTCTGGTAATCGGCGAACAGTTCGCGGATCAGAAGGGTCTGGCGTGCCAACTCCATTTGTGTCTTGAAGTCTTCGCTGGCACTCAGGCCTTGCTTCTCGGCTTCCTGCATGAACACTTCGCGCGCGATAACTTCCTCGCGCAGCTGGCCTTCCATTTCAGGGGTCACCGGGCGTCCGGATTTTGCGACTTGCTGGGCGAGGGCCTCAAGGCGGGACTTGGGCACGGCTTTGCCATTGACGATGGCAATGTTTTGAGCCAAAGCGCCCTGGGCGCTGAAGGCCAGCAGGGCTGAAATGGCCGTAGCCACTAAAAATTGTTTCTTCATGATTAAGGTGGAATCCTTGGGTAATGCTTGGTAGTGGCTCAATTTTTGCCAGCCTGAGGCCGGGCGTTTCTTACGAAAAATCAAGGGTATTCAGGGCACTTTTGTTTCAAGAATTTCAATGGCCAGGGCGTGCAGTCCCTGATCGATGAAATTTTGCATTGCATCATACACAAGCCGGTGGCAGGCCACCCGGCTCTTGCCCACAAACGCCGGGCTGGCAATGCGAACGCGAAAATGCGAACCGAAGCCTTGTTCGTTCGCGCCAGCATGCCCGGCATGCGCAGCACTTTCGTCCAGCACTTCCAGCCGTGTGGGGTGAAGTCGCGCGCTGAGCTGCTGCTCAATCTCCCTGACGCGGACGGGCAGCGCAGGGTTGACGCTCAGGGGACTGTTCATGGTGTGGTGTCCGGTTTGATGTGCTTATTGAGATAAATTGCCTGCACCAGTACAAACACCAGCATCAGGCCCATGCCACCGAATAGCTTGAAGTTGACCCAGGTACTGGTGGGGAAGTTGAATGCCACCCACAGGTTGAGAAAACCCATCACGGTGAAAAAACCGACCCAGCTGAAATTGACGCTGCGCCAGACGGAGTCGGGGAGTGCCATTTGTGCGCCCATGAGCGACTTGATGCCATTTTTCTTGAATACCAGCTGGCCTATCAACAGGGAGCCGCCCATGACCCAATACAGCACCGTCGGCTTCCATTTGATGAAACTTTCGCTGTGAAAATAAATGGTGGCGCTGCCTAGCACCGTGACCAGCCCGAGGCTTATCCAGAGCATGGCATCGACCTTGCGGCCCCTGGCCTTGATCCAGAGAATTTGCCCCAGCGTGGCGACAATCACGACAACAGTGGCCAGCAGAACCGGTGCTTCAGCAGGCCCCACCACGCCGCCCGACACCATGAAGCCCAGCCAGTCCGTTGCGGTGCTGGCGGCCCAGTCCTTGTTGCCTTCGGCGTACTTGAACATGCCGAAGAAAAGCGCAATCGGTAAAAAATCAAACAAAATTTTCATGGCGTGATTATGGCGGAGCTATAGGGGCTAAGAGGATGGAGGCCAGCGCAGTAGGCGAAGCGACAAGCGTGGGGGCACGAACGAAGCGCCGGGCCGTCCCAGGCAATGTTCCGCCCCCTCGGGGCGCGGCGCATTACACGCAGTGAAAAGCGTGGGGGCAACATCCCTAGCGGGGTTTGAAATCCAGCGAGGCAGAGTTCATGCAGTAGCGCAGGCCGGTCGGCGTCGGTCCATCGGGAAAAACATGACCCAGATGCGCGCCGCAGTTGGCGCAGACGGTCTCGGTTCGGGCCATGCCCAGTGATCGATCGACATGCTCTTCAATAGCGCCTTCTCTCACTTCCTCAGAGAAGCTGGGCCAGCCACAACCCGCATCAAACTTGGTGGATGAGTCGAAAAGCTCGGCGTCGCAGCAGACGCAGCGGTAGGTGCCTTCGGCGTAGTTGTCTTCATATTTGCCAGTGAAGGGGCGTTCGGTAGCAGCGTGACGTGTGACCTCGAAGGCCACGGGCTCAGCGCCTTTTTCGGCCAGCAAGGTTTTCCATTCGGCATCGGTTTTCTGGATTTTGGCATTCATGATTAGGAATCCTGGGGGGTGTAAGAGGTGTTATGAACTGCAGCTGATGGAGATGGAAGCAGCCCAGTCAGGGGGGAAACCGGCAAAGCTCTCGTGGCCGGGATGCTCATCAAACGGGGCTTGCAGCAGAGTCAGCAAGGTATCGACCTTGGAAAAGTCCTTTAGTTTCGCAGCGCGTATGGCCTCTTCGCCCAGATGATTGCGCAAAACAAACTTTGGATTGGTTTTAAGCATTAAATCGGCTCGTAATGCTGTATCTACGGGTGCGATTCGCTCCGAATACTGTAGCGCCCAGGCATTGAAAGATTCGCGGTCGAAGAACAGGTCGCGCAGCGGCTCATGGCCGCTTTGCACCGAAAAACCGGATAAGCGACGCCAGAAAATCGTGTAGTCCACCTTGTTGCTGGCCAGCAACCGGAATGTGCTGTCTATCAGTTCTTTGTCGTCTCCCTGTTCGTCAGGCAAACCCAGCTTGGCGCGCATCCGGGCCTGCAGTGCTTCCGGGAAAATTGTCTTGTAGGACTCCAGGGCGGCCAGTGCATCTTCCTGGTTTTCAATCAATGGCAGCAAAGCCTGACCGAGGCAAAACAGGTTCCAGTAGGCGATGTTGGGCTGCTTGTTGTAGGCATAGCGGCCCTGGTTATCCGAGTGATTGCAGATATGGCCCGGGTCAAATGCATCGAGAAACTGGAACGGGCCGTAGTCAATCGTCAGGCCCAGAATGCTCATGTTGTCGGTGTTCATCACGCCATGGCAAAAGCCCGTGGCCTGCCAGGCGGCCATCAGGTGGGCCGTGCGCTCGCTTACCGCCTGCAGCAAAGCCGCATAAGGCCGGCTGGCTTCACGGCAGGCCGGGTAAAACTGGTCGATGACGTAGTCGGCAAGTGTTTTGAGTTGGAGATGCCGGTTGCTATAGCTGAAGTGCTCAAAATGACCAAAGCGGATGAAGCTGGGCGCCGTGCGGGTGACTACGGCAGCCGTTTCGATTTCTTCGCGGCGCACCTCAGCATCGGAGCCTGTCACACACAGGGCGCGGGTACTTGGAATGCCCAGGCCGTGCATGGCCTCGGAACACAGAAACTCGCGAATGGAGCTGCGCAGGACGGCCCGGCCATCACCCATACGCGAGTAGGGGGTGCTACCGGCGCCCTTGAGCTGGACTTCCTGCGCGCCACGCGGCGTTTCTATCTCTCCGAGCAATATTGCCCGCCCGTCCCCCAACTGCCCCGCCCACCCACCGAACTGATGACCGCTGTAAACACTGGCCAGTGGCCTGGAGCCGGGCAGCCGCTCGTTGCCGGTCCATGCGGCCAGCGCCCCGGCGGATTCCAGCCACTGATCTTCAAGTCCAAGCTCGCGTGCCAGAGCACGGTTGCGTCCGACCCAGTAAGGCGAAGGCAGGGGCCGGGGCTGGAGCTCGGTGTAGAAATCCGGACCGAGCTGGGCGAAGGTATTCGTCCAATTCAGAGTCGACGCGGCAGGGCTTGGCTCGGCAGGTGCGGTATCGGTGGCTAGGTGCATGCCTGATTGTGCAATGGGGTCATCAGCCCTGTGCAGCAAGGGTTAAGCGGTTTGTGGCGGGCCAAGCCATGTCGCCAAGCCATGTCGCCAAGGTGGCGCTACTCCGGAGTTTCCCGGGGCAGGGGGGCTTGCGTGCGCTGTACCATCGACGCACATTTTTTCAAATTTATAAGAACGCCCGGTCGGGCAGAAAAGGAAGCAATCGATGTTAGGTTTGATGCAAAACCAGCCCCTGCTGATCTCATCTCTGATTGAATTTGCGGCACGTCATCATGGCGATGCCGAGATTGTGTCCCGGCGCGTTGAGGGCGACATCCATCGCTACACCTACAAGGATGCAGCCCAGCGCTCGCGACGGGTTGCCAATGCCCTGGACGCATTGAAGCTCAATGCCGGCGACCGTGTGGCCACGCTGGCCTGGAACGGCTACCGGCACTTTGAGCTGTACTACGGTGTCAGCGGCTCGGGCCGTGTCCTGCATACCATCAACCCGCGGCTGCATCCCGACCAGATAGCCTGGATTGCCAACCATGCTGAAGACCAGGTGCTGTGCTTTGACCTGAGCTTTTTGCCGCTGGTTCAGGCCGTCCACAGCCGGTGCACCACCATCAAGTACTATGTTGCACTGTGTGATGCGGACAAGCTTCCTCCAGATTCAGGCATTCCCAATCTGCAGAGTTATGAAAGCTGGATTGGCGCGCAGCCGGCCGACTACGAGTGGCCCAGTTTTGATGAAAACACCGCCTCCAGCATGTGTTACACCAGCGGCACCACGGGTCATCCCAAGGCGGCGCTTTACAGCCACCGCTCCAGCACGCTGCACGCGTATGCGGCGGCATTGCCGGATGTGATGGGTATCTCGGCGCGCGATGCCATTTTGCCGGTGGTTCCGATGTTTCACGTCAACGCCTGGGGTATTCCTTACTCGGCGGCGCTCACTGGCGCCAAGCTGGTGTTTCCCGGCCCGGCACTTGATGGCAAGTCGGTGTATGAGCTGATCGAGGCCGAAAAAGTCACCTACGCTGCCGGTGTGCCGACCGTCTGGCAAATGCTGCTGACGCACATGAAGCCCCAAGGCCTGCGTTTTTCAACGCTGCGCCGCACGGTGATTGGCGGCTCAGCCTGCCCGCCGGCCATGATCCAGGCCTTCAATGACGATTATGGTGTGGAGGTGTTGCACGCCTGGGGCATGACGGAAATGAGTCCGCTGGGAACGCTCTGCACGCTGAAAAACAAGCATGACGGCCTGTCTGCCGACGAAAAGATGAAAATCCGCCTCAAGCAGGGCCGGGCGATTTACGGCATCGACATGAAAATCGTCGATGGGACGGGCAAGGAGCTGCCCTGGGATGGCAAGACCTATGGCGACCTGTTTGTCAAGGGACCGTGGGTGATCCGTGAGTACTACAAAGGCGAGAGCGATCCGCTCGTCGATGGCTGGTTCCCGACCGGCGACGTGGCCACCATCGACGCTGACGGCTACATGCAGATTACCGACCGCAGCAAGGATGTCATCAAATCAGGCGGCGAATGGATCAGCTCCATTGAAATTGAAAACATTGCGGTGGCACATCCAGCGGTGGCCATGGCCGCATGTATCGGGATGGCGCATCCCAAGTGGGACGAGCGCCCTATCGTTGCCGTGGTGAAAAAACCGGGCATGGACGTCACACGCGAAGAGCTCCTCAAGTTCTACGAGGGCAAGACAGCGAAATGGCAAATTCCCGATGACGTGGTGTTTGTTGATGCCATTCCGCTGGGGGCGACCGGCAAGATGCTCAAGACCCGGCTTCGCGAGCTGCTGAAAGACTACCAGCTGCCGCAAGCCTGACTGCGTCGGTGAGTCTGCTCGCGCCAGTCACGCGAGCGACATCGGATAGGGCATTCCCTGACAAAGGGCTGCCCCTTTTGACCTAACCTTTGCCACTCACTCGTTCGGTTTGCCAGTAGTTCCATAAATTCATCAGGAGACAAGGGATGACAACCCAGAAGCTTTTTTTCCGTCGGCATTTTGGTATTGCCGTGGCCGCATCGGCCATGCTGTATACGGGAATGACCCTTGCCCAGGCGCCTGCACCGGCCAAGGCTGCTGCGCCAGCGGCGGGCGCGGTCAACTTGAACCAGACCGTGAAAATTGCCTGGCTTGACCCTTTGTCTGGCCTGATGGCGGCGGTCGGCACCAACCAGCTCAAGAGTTTCCAGTTTCTCGCCGATCGCTTCAGCCAGAAAAACAAGGCTGGCGTAAAGTTCGAGATCATCGGCATCGACAACAAGCTCAGCCCGCAGGAAACAACCAATGCGCTGAAATCGGCGATTGACCAGGGCGCACGCTACGTGGTGCAGGGCAACGGCTCCGGCCCTGCGCTGGCCATCATCGACGCGCTGTCCAAGTACAACGAGCGCAATCCCGGCAAAGAAGTTCTTTACCTGAATTACGCCGCGGTCGATCCTGATCTGACCAACAGCAAATGCGACTACTGGCATTTCCGCCTGGACGCCGACACCTCCATGAAGATGGAAGCGCTCACCGCCTTCATGAAGGACCAGCCCGAGATCAAGAAGGTCTACCTGATCAACCAGAATTATTCGCATGGCCAGCAAGTCTCCAAATTTGCCAAGTTGAACCTGGCGACCAAGCGGCCTGACGTGCAGATCGTCGGAGACGACCTTCACCCTCTTGCCCAGGTGCGCGATTTCGCCCCCTATGTTGCCAAAATCAAGCAATCGGGCGCTGACTCGGTCATCACCGGCAATTGGGGCTCCGACCTGACGCTACTGATCAAGGCTGCCAACGAGGCAGGCTTGAGCCATGTCAAGTTCTACACCTACTACGGCGGGGTGACCGGTACGCCGACCGCCATGGGCGCAGCCTCGGCCGGCCGGGTCTACCAGGTCTCCTACAACCACCTCAACATGGGCGGAGATATTCAGCAAGCCATGGCGGACTTCAAGAAGAAGTTCAACGACGACATGTATACCGGGGCCATCTATCACGCCTTCGCCATCCTGACCGAGGCGATGGCCCAGGCCAGATCGACCGAACCCGCCATGGTCGCCAAAACCATGGAAGGCCTGCGTTTCAAGAGCTTTAATGGCGACGTCGAAATGCGCAAGACCGATCACCAGTTGCAGCAGGGCTTGTACATTGACCGCTGGGAAAAAGCTGGCGGCAAGTACCCGTATGACGCCGAGAACTCGGGCTACACCTTCGTCCCGGTGAAATATTACGAGGCGTATGTGGCCAGCACGCCTACCTCTTGCCAGATGAAGCGGCCTTCTTGATGGCGTGAGTATTGCGGCTCTGATGGCGCAAACCCAATGCGAAAGGCCCGGCCCGCCCGGGCCTTTTGCTTCCCCTTTCAATCCGGCACATGCCCCAGCTATAGGCCTCTACTGATGAATCTAGAGTTCTTCACCATCTCCTTGCTCAACGGGCTTAGTTACGGGCTGCTGCTTTTCATGCTCAGCTCCGGGCTGACACTGATTTTCAGCATGATGGGCGTGCTTAATTTTGCCCACGCATCCTTCTACATGGTGGGTGCCTACATTGCCTACAGCACTTCGCAGGTTATTGGCTTCTGGTGGTCCTTGCTGGTTGCGCCTTTACTGGTTTTCGTCATGGGGGCGGCCTTTGAGCGCTTCTGTCTGCGCCGGGTGCACAAGTTTGGCCACGTGCCGGAGCTGCTCGTCACCTTTGGCCTGTCCTACCTGTTGCTGGAACTGGTTCAGCTTGTCTGGGGCCGCTCGGCGGTCAACTATGTGTTGCCCAGCGGTTTGCAGGGCCCGCTCTTTACGGTGTTCGGCACCAATTTTCCCAAGTCGCGCGCCTTCATCATGTTCATCTCCCTGGGCATGCTGGCCAGCATCTGGCTGCTGCTGACCCGCACGCGGATCGGGCTGGTCATTCAGGCCGCGCTGACGCACCCCGAAACAGTTGAAGCGCTGGGTCACAACGTGCCCCGTGTCTTCATGCTGGTGTTTGGCGGCGGAGCGGCCCTGGCCGGGCTGGCAGGGGTTGTGGGGGGCAACACCTTCATTACGGAGCCCGCAATGGCCGGCTCGGTAGGTGCGATTATTTTTGTGGTGGTGGTGGTCGGCGGCATGGGTTCGCTCAGCGGCGCGTTTCTGGCGTCCATCCTGATTGGGCTGATCCAGACCTTTGCGGTCGCCATGGACCAGTCGCTGATGACGCTGCTGGCCCACTTCAGCTACGTTGTGACTCCCGAAACCTTTGGATATCCCTTGCTCAAGCTCACTATCTCGCAGGTCGCTCCGATCTTGCCATTCCTGTTTCTGGTGCTGATCCTGATCTTCCGGCCAAAGGGCCTTTTGGGTACGCGGGAAGGGTAGGGGCTTCACATGGCAAGCAAGTTTTATCAATTCAAGCCCTACAACATGGGCCGATGGGTGGTCTGGACGCTGTACGCGTTGCTGCTGATCGCCGCGCCACTGCTGTTCAAGAGCAGCCTGGCTCTCACCATGCTCTCGCAGGCCGGTTACCTCGTCATCATCTGCCTGAGCTACAACATTCTGCTGGGGCAGGGCGGCATGCTCAGTTTTGGCCATGCGGTTTACGCGGGCCTGGGTTCTTTCCTGGCGATTCATGCCATGAACCTTGCGGCGAAAGGCGGCTTTTACATTCCGCTGCCGCTGATTCCTCTGGTGGGCGGCGTTTCGGGGCTTTTCTTTGCCGTGTTGCTGGGCTATGTCACGACCAAGAAAGCCGGCACCACGTTTGCCATGATTACCCTGGGCGTGGGGGAGCTGGTGTTTGCCATGTCGCTCATGTTTCCCGAGTTTTTTGGTGGGGAGGGCGGAATCACCACCAACCGCGCGTACGGCAAACCAGTGTGGGGCATCACTTTTGGTCCCCAGATTCAGGTGTATTACCTGATCGCTGTCTACTGCTTCATCTGCACGGCAGCCATGTTTGCCTTTACCCGTACGCCGCTGGGCCGCATTCTGAACGCCGTGCGCGACAACCCCGAGCGAGTGGAGTTTATTGGCTACAACACGCAGCGGGTGCGCTATTACGCGTTCATTATTGCCGGTTTTTTCGCCGGTATCGGTGGCGGGCTGGCAGCTATTAATTCGGAAATCGTGACGGCCGAAGTGGTCAGCGGCGTGCGATCTGGCAGCCTGCTGCTGTTCACCTTTCTGGGCGGCGCCACTTTCTTCTTCGGCCCCATCATCGGCGCAGGCTTGCTGGTGCTGGCCTTGATTTTCCTGTCAGAGCTGTCCATGGCCTGGCTGCTGTACGTGGGCCTGATCTTCCTCTTCATGGTGATGTATGCCCCCGGCGGCATCGCCAGCCTGATCATGATGAATTTGCGCGTGGCTTCATTTGGAAAGCTCAGGCGGCTGTGGGTTGGCTATCTGACTCTGGCCGTGACGGCCTTCGCAGCCCTGATGGGCGCGGCCGCCATGGTCGAGATGATTTACCACCTGCAGCTTAACGCAGCGCTTGGCCCCGAACTGGGGTTCATGGGCGTGAGGCTCAACGCCACCCAGTCCAACACATGGTTGGGTGCTGGCATCGTTTTCCTGATCGGCCTGGGGCTGTTTGAGCTCACGCGCCGAAAGTTCCTTGCGCAATGGAGCCGCATACAGGACGAAATTGAAACGGAAATCAAGCGAAGGGAGGCCCAATGAGTACGACAAACAGGGCCGGGTACGCGCTGGAACTCAAGGACCTGCGCAAGAGCTTTGGAAAAACTGAAATCATTCGCGGCGCCAACCTGGCCGTCAAATCCGGCGAGCGGGTTGCCATCATCGGGCCGAACGGGGCCGGAAAGTCCACCTTGTTCAATCTGATCAGCGGGCGCTTTGAGCCCAGCAGCGGAGACGTGCTGCTCAACGGTCAGCGCATCAATGGCAAAAAACCGTTTGAAATAAACCGGCTAGGCTTGTCGCGAAGCTTTCAGATAACCAATATTTTTCCCAAGCTCAGCGTGTTTGAGAACCTGCGTTGTGGCGTGCTCTGGAGTCTGGGCTACAAGTACACTTTTTTGAAGTTCCTGGCCGACCTGGACGATGCCAACGAGCGTGCTGACGAGTTGATGGCCATGATCAAGCTCGACAAAAAGCGCGACGTGCTAGCCATCAACCTGACCTATGCCGAACAGCGTGCGCTGGAAATCGGCATCACCATTGCGGGCGGAGCCGGCGTGATCCTGCTCGACGAGCCGACCGCGGGCATGAGCCGCTCCGAGACCAGCCGTTTCATCAGCCTCATCAAGGAAGTCACCGTGGGCAAGACCCTGCTTACGGTGGAACACGACATGGGCGTGGTGTTTGGTCTGGCCGACAAGATCGCCGTAGTGGTTTATGGTGAAGTCATTGCCTACGACGTTCCTGAAGCGGTCCGTGCTGACCCGCGTGTTCAGGAAGCGTATCTTGGCTCCCCGGTGGCCGACCAGCAGGCAGGAGGGCACTGAACATGCTGCATTTGAATAATCTACACGCTTTTTATGGCAAGAGCCACGTCTTGCACGGCGTCTCCTTTGCCGTTCAGCCGGGCCAAATTGTGGCCTTGCTGGGCCGCAACGGCTCGGGCCGCTCGACCACCGCAAAAGCCATCATGGGGCTGGTCGAATGCCAGGGCTCCATCCTCTGGAAAAATACAGAAATCGTCGGCAAGAAGGCCTACCAGATTGCCCACCTCGGCCTGGGTTATGTGCCCGAAAATCGCGATATTTTCCCCAAGCTCACCGTGCATCAAAACCTGCTGCTCGGCCAGAAAGGTTCGGGCAAAGGGTCGCGCTGGTCTTTCAATGACATGTACACGATGTTTCCAAGGCTGCGCGAGCGCCAGCACACCGAAGCCGGGGTGTTGTCGGGTGGCGAGCAGCAGATGCTCACGCTGTGTCGCACCCTGATGGGCGACCCGGACCTCATCATCATTGACGAGCCCACCGAAGGCCTGGCGCCCAAGATTGTGGAGCTTGTAGGCCAGTATCTGCAAACGCTCAAGGCCAAAGGCATATCCGTCTTGTTGATTGAGCAGAAGCTGACCATTGCCATGGCAATTTCCGATCGTGCGCTGGTGATGGGGCATGGCACTATCGTTTTTGATGGCACGCCAGACAGCCTGCGTGCTGACGCCTACACGCGAAAAGAATGGCTCGAAGTATAAAGAGAGCCCTCACCTTGTCACCGCAGGGACAGATTTGGGGTAAACCCGAGATGGATGGCCCTTGCACGGTCATGAAGCCTCTCTACAATGAGAAAAGAACGGTCGTACTATTTTGCTGAAAATTGCCCGGCTCCTGCAACGAGGCTGCTGCAGTCTGAAACTTCAACACTGAAACTTCAATCAAGGAAAGAAACACCTCAATGACAACTCTCTACGAAGTTCACGGCTCGGTGGCGCTCATCACCCTGAGCAACCCGCCCGTCAATGGCCTCGGTTATGCCACCCGCCTGAGCATCACTGACAACCTGCAAAAAGCCAACGCCGACTCTGCCGTCAAATCCATCGTCATCACGGGGGCCGCCAAGGTTTTTTCCGGCGGTGCCGACATCAAGGAGTTCGGCACGCCCAAGGCCGTGCAGGAACCCAATCTACTCAGCGTCATCCTGGCGATTGAAAATTCATCCAAGCCGGTTGTTGCTGCGATTCATTCGGTATGCATGGGCGGCGGCCTGGAATTGGCGCTGGGCTGCCATTACCGCATCGCCGCGCCCGGCTGTAATGTCGCCTTGCCTGAGGTGAAGTTGGGCCTGATCCCCGGAGCGGGTGGTACCCAGCGTCTGCCACGCGCACTGGGCGTGGAAGTAGCCCTGAACATGATCGTCAGCGGTGAGCCGGTCAAGAGTGAAATGCTGGCGCAAGTCCCCGGTCAGAAGCTGTTCGACAAAATGGTCAGCTCTCCGGAATCGCTTGCCGAGGAGGCGATAGCCTTTGCGCAATCGATTGCCGACATCCGGCCGCTGCCGCTGGTACGCAACCTGCCTTGCAAACATCCCAATGGCGATGCCTACTTTCAGTTTGCGCGCAACATGGTCAAGGGCATGTCCAAGAACTTTCCGGCGCCGCTCAAATGCGTCGATGCTGTGGAGCTCGCAACCAAGCAAAAGTTTGACGAGGGCATGCGCTCTGAGCGCGAGATTTTCATTAATTTGATGTTGACGCCCGAAAGCCGCGCGCTGCGCCATATTTTTGCCGCCGAGCGGGCCGCTTCAAAAATCCCGGACGTGCCGCAAGATACGCCAAAATGCGACATCAAATCGATTGCGGTGATTGGCGCCGGAACCATGGGTGGCGGCATTGCGATGAACTTCCTGAATGCAGGCATACCCGTCAAGATGCTGGAAATGAAGCAGGAAGCGCTGGACCGCGGGATTGCCACCATTCGTAAAAACTACGAATCGCAGGTCAAAAAAGGCAAGCTCAAGCAGGATAAATACGAGCAGCGCATGAGCTTGCTCAGCAGCACGCTGAGCTACGACGAGCTGAAAGACGCAGACATGGTGATTGAAGCCGTGTTCGAGGAAATGGGTGTCAAGGAAAAAGTCTTCAGGGAACTCGACCGAGTCATGAAGCCCGGCGCAATTCTGGCGTCCAACACCTCCACGCTGGATCTGAACAAAATCGCTTCCTTTACCAAGCGTCCTGAAGACGTCGTGGGCCTGCACTTCTTCAGTCCGGCCAACATCATGAAGTTGCTTGAAGTGGTGCGCGGTGAAAAAACGGCCAAGGAGGTCATGGCCACGGTCATGGCGGTGGCCAAACAAATCCGCAAAACGGCCGTTGTGTCTGGCGTGTGCGACGGTTTCATCGGCAACCGCATGATCGAGCAGTATGGCCGCCAGGGCGGTTTCCTTTTGGATGAGGGCTGTACGCCCGCGCAGGTGGACAAGGCCATTGAGAAATTTGGCTTTGCCATGGGACCGTTCCGCATGGGCGACCTGGCTGGCAATGATATTGGCTGGGCGATTCGCAAGCGCCGGTACCAGGAAAAGCCAGACATGAAATACAGCAAGACTGCCGATTTGCTGTGCGAGAAAGGCCGCTATGGCCAGAAGACCGGTGCTGGCTGGTATGACTACGTGGCAGGCAAACGCGACGCGATTCCCAATGAAGACGTGGTCAAGATGATCGAAGAGTACCGCAAATCGCTGGGCATTACGCCGCGCAAGATTTCGGACGAAGAGATTGTTCAGCGCCTGGTGTATTCGCTGGTCAATGAAGCCGCTCATATCCTGGAAGAGGGCATTGCGTCCAAGGCCAGCGATATCGACATGGTGTACATCATGGGCTACGGCTTCCCGGTTTACCGTGGCGGCCCCATGCTGTATGCCGACGAGGTGGGCCTTTTCAATGTGGTTCAGGCCATGAACCGCTTTGCGAAAAACCCGCTCGACGACGCCAATTTCTGGAAGCCGGCACCACTGCTGGCCAAACTGGCCGCCGAAGGCAAGACCTTCAACTGATCAGCGCCAACCCAGTCAAGCCCCTAATTCCGGAGATTTTCATGAGCTCAGCAGTAATTGTTTCTACCGCCCGCACCCCCCTGGCCAAAAGCTGGAAGGGTTCTTTCAACATGACCCATGGCGCCACCCTGGGCGGCCATGCCGTTCAGCACGCCATCGCCCGCGCCGGCATTGAAGCGGCCGAAGTCGACGACGTCATCATGGGCTGCGCCACGCCTGAAGGCGCAACCGGCGCCAATATTGCCCGCCAGATTGCGCTGCGCGCGGGCTGCCCGGTCACGGTCTCGGGCATGACCGTCAACCGCTTTTGCTCCTCCGGCCTGCAGGCGATTGCCTTGGCCTCCCAGCGCGTGATGGCCGGCGAAGCCGACATTTACGTCGCCGGCGGCGTCGAAAGCATTTCCTGCGTGCAGCAGGAGATGAACACCCACATGCTGCGCGAAGACTGGCTTGCCAAAAACAAGCCCGAGATTTACTGGAACATGCTGCAAACCGCCGAGCAGGTGGCCAAGCGCTACGGCATTGGGCGCGAGCGCATGGACGAGTACGGCGCCGCCAGCCAGCAAAAGGCGTCGGCCGCCCTGGCTGCAGGACTGTTTGAAGACGAGATTGCACCAATCACCGTCACCGCTGGTGTGGTCGACCCCGTGATGGGCTTGATGACGAAGCAAGTCACCGTCAGCCAGGACGAAGGCATCCGCGCCGGCACAACCAAGGAAGGCATCAGCGGCTTGCGTTCTGCCATTCCCGGCGGCCTGATCTCGGCCGGCAATGCCAGCCAGTTTTCGGACGGCGGCGGTGCCGTGGTGGTCATGGACGAAAAAGTCGCCGAGCGAAAAGGCCTGGCGCCACTGGGCCGCTTCCTCGGCTTTGCCGTCGCCGGCTGCGAGCCCGACGAAATGGGCATCGGTCCGGTGTTTGCCATCCCCAAGGTGCTGGCCAAACTGGGGTTGAAGATTGACGACATTGATTTGTGGGAGCTGAACGAAGCCTTTGCCGTGCAGGTGCTGTACTGCGCCGACAAGCTGGGCATTCCGATGGACAGGCTCAACGTCAATGGCGGCGCGATTGCCGTCGGCCATCCTTACGGCGTAACGGGTCAACGCCTGACGGGCCATGCCCTGATTGAAGGCCAACGGCGTGGTGCCAAGCGTGTTTGCGTAACCATGTGCATTGGCGGCGGCATGGGCGCTGCGGGCGTGTTTGAAGTGTTGTAAAACCAAACTTTCCAGTAGTTGATACAAGGCCGGCTCTTGCAAACGCCCTGCATGCGCCTGCCCGTTCCCTTTTCGTTGTGAAGGTCGGAGCCATGAGTCTGCGTTCAACCCTCGATTTTTTGCTCTACCAGTGGCTTGATGCCGAGTTGCTGAATCAGCGCGAGCGTTTCGCCGACCACAGCCGCGAAACCTTTGATGCCGTTTTTGACACCTGCGAGCGAATCGCGCGCGAGAAATACGCACCGTTCAACCGCACGGTCGATATACAGGAGCCGCGTTTTGACGGCGAAAAAGTCATGCTGCCGCAAGCCACGCAGGACGCGCAAAAAGCCTATGCCGCGTCAGGCATGCTCAGCGCCGCGCAGGACTATGAAGTGGGCGGCATGCAGCTGCCCTACACGGTAGAAGCTGCGGCCAATGCTTTTTTTGCGATGGCTTCGGTCAGCATGGGGTCCAGCATGTTGACCACGGGCAATGCGAATTTGCTCATGGTGCACGGGACCGATGCGCAAAAAGAAGTGTTCGCCAGGCACGAATTTTCGGGCCGGTTTTCCGGCACCATGTGCCTATCGGAGCCGCAGGCGGGTTCTTCGCTCAGCGATATTGCCACGAAGGCCCTGCCTGACGGTGCCGATTTTGAAGCCGACCCGCTGGGGCCACGTTACCGCCTCAAGGGCAACAAGATGTGGATTTCAGCTGGCGAGCACGAGCTGACCGACAACATCATTCACCTGGTGCTGGCCAAGATCCCCGGTCCCGACGGAAAACTGATTCCGGGAACGAAAGGCATTTCGCTGTTCATCGTGCCGAAAAAAATGGTGGATACCGCTGGAAAGCTGACAGGTGTTCGCAATGATGTTGCGCTGGCCGGCTTGAACCACAAGCTGGGCTGGCGCGGCACGACCAACACGCTGCTGAATTTCGGTGAAGGCAAATTTCCCGTGAACGGCGAGGCTGGTGCCATCGGTTACCTGGTCGGCAAGCCGCATGAAGGTCTGCGCTGCATGTTCCACATGATGAACGAAGCGCGCATCGCCATCGGCATGGCGGCCAGCATGCTGGGCATGGCGGGGTACTACGCTTCGCTCGACTATGCAAGGAATCGGCCCCAGGGCCGACCAATCACCGGCGCCGGCAAGGACGCATCAGTTCCGCAGAGCCGCATCATTGAACATGCCGATGTCAAGCGCATGCTGCTGGCGCAAAAGGCGTATTGCGAAGGCGCGCTGGCGCTGGAACTCTATTGCGCCCGGCTGGTCGACGAGCAGCACACCGCCGGGCCGCAGGCAGCCGATGACGCGCGCCTGCTGCTGGAAGTACTGACGCCGATTGCGAAAAGCTGGCCCAGCGAATGGTGTCTGGAGGCCAACTCGCTGGCGATTCAGGTGCATGGCGGCTATGGCTACACGCGCGATTTTCCCGTCGAGCAGTACTGGCGCGACAACCGCCTGAACATGATTCATGAAGGAACCCACGGCATTCAGGCGATGGACCTGCTGGGCCGCAAGGTTCTGATGGAAGGGGGCCGGGGGCTTGAGTTGCTTGCTGCTCGCATCAGTGCAACCATAGGCCGCGCAGCCCTGTTTCCCGAGTTGGCCGAATATGCCAATGTGCTGGGCCAAGCCCTGCAGCAGCTTGGCTCTGCCACTGTGGCCGCCTGGGCCACCGGCAAGCCCGGCGAGGCGCTTGCCAATGCGGTACCCTACATGCAGGCTTTTGGTCACACCGTGCTGGCTTGGATCTGGCTTGACGTCGCGCTTGCTGCACTGAAAGTTGATGCTGCTAAATCAATAGCTGCCACCGCAGGAAGACTGGGTGCTACACGCTATTTTTACCACTATGAATTGCCCAAAATAGGAGCCTGGCTGAACGTGGTCGCAAGCCGTGATCCGACCTGCGCCGATTTCCCGGAAGAAGCGTTTTGATGGGGCTCTTCAAGTCTTCATCCGACACCGTTTCGAACAGGACGGTGGCACGCTTGCAGGCACTGATCTGGATTCTGATTTACGGCGGCCTGCTCACCCTGGTGCTGGGCTTGTCGGTGGAGCGCATGGATGAGGACTTCGGCTGGTCCCTGGTAATGGGCGGAGGCATTGTGGCTGCGCTGGGCTTTGTGCTGATCTATGTGCGCTCAACAATCAAAGTGGATTCCTGAGCCGGCACAGCGTTATGAAATTTACTGAAGATATAAGGAAATACCTATGACCCGTACCATCCAACAACTGTTTGACCTCAAAGGAAAAACCGCCCTCGTGACCGGTGGATCGCGCGGCTTGGGCCTGCAGCTGGCGCAGGCGCTGGGCGAGGCCGGCGCAAAAGTCATGCTGAGCTCGCGCAAGGCCGAGGACCTCATGGAGTCTGCAGCCGAGCTGAAAGCCGCCGGCATTGAGGTTGACTGGATTGCCGCGGACTGCTCGAAAGAGGCCGACATCCGCGCGCTGGGCGACGAAACCATCAAGCGCTTCGGCCATGTAGACATTCTGGTCAACAACGCGGGTGCCGCCTGGGGTGCGCCGGCGGAAGACCATCCCGTGGATGCCTGGGACAAGGTGATGAACCTCAATGTTCGCGGCTACTTCATCCTCTCGCAGCACATAGCCAAGCACAGCATGATTCCGCGCAAGTCGGGCCGCATCATCAACGTGGCTTCCATAGCCGGTCTGGGCGGCAACCCGCGCGGGATGAATACCATCGCTTACAACACCTCCAAGGGCGCCGTGATTAACTTCACGCGTGCCTTGGCTTGCGAATGGGGCGCCAACAACATTACCGTGAACGCCATCTGCCCCGGATTTTTCCCGAGCAGGATGACCGTCGGCACGCTGAAAGCCATGGGCGAGGAAAAACTCGCCGCCCACGCGCCATTGGGCCGTCTGGGCGATGACGAAGACCTCAAGGGCCTGTGCGTGCTGTACGCTTCGGATGCGGGCAAGCACATCACCGGCCAGTGGCTGGCGGTGGACGGCGGCGTGTCGGTAATCACAGGCGGGTAATCGGTGATGAACTTCGGCGCTGAAATTCCTTTTGTTAATCACCTTGGCTTCACCCTGGAGCAGTTTGAAGGGGGCGAATCCACCCTGGGCTATATCCCGAGCCCGGAGCACCTGAACTCTTTTCTTGTCACGCACGGCGGTGCCGTCATGACGTTGATGGATGTGACCATGGCCGTGGCCGCTCGCAGTGTGCAAAAAGACATGGGCGTGGTCACCATAGAGATGAAAACCAGCTTTATGCGGCCCGCGCCCGGCGACGGCAGCAAGCTCACCGGCAAGGGCCGGCTGATCCACCGCACGGCAACGCTGGCTTTTACCGAAGCCACGCTTTATGACGCGCAGGGTCAGGCTTGCGCTCACGCGACTGGAACGTTCAAATATGTCAGACGGCTGGCTACCGGGCCCAGGAGTACGAATGCGCTGAATACGCCCGTTGGCCCTATATCGACCGACTGAAGTTGCTGCTAACGATGAAATAGTGCTCTAGCGCTATCAGCGTGGTTGCTATCAGCTATTAAATTAATAGCAATTGTGTCATTCTGGCCATCGTGGCCAGCCCATCCATTTCAGGAGCTATGCATGCCCGTCAATCAACAAATCCTGCTCGACAACCGACCGACCGGCGAGGCCGTCGCCAGCAACTTCAAGCTGGTAAGCAGCGAAACACCGGCCTTGCAGGATGGCCAGGTGCTGGTGCGCCACCATTTTTTGAGCCTGGACCCCTACATGCGCGGCCGCATGAGCGACGCCAAGAGCTATGCCGCGCCGCAGCCGCTGGGGCAGGTCATGCAAGGAGGTACTGTCGGGGAAGTGCTTGAAAGCCGATCACCCCTGTTTCAGCCCGGCGACAAGGTGGTCGGCATGGGCGGCTGGCAGCAATACAGTGTGGTGAATGCCTCCGAGCCTGGCGTGCTTCGTAAGGTCGATACCACCCATGTGCCTCTGTCGCATTACCTGGGCGCAGTGGGCATGCCGGGCGTCACTGCCTGGTATGGGCTGGTCAAGATCATTGAGCCTAAAGCCGGGGAAACGGTGGTCGTCAGTGCCGCCACCGGCGCTGTCGGCAGCGCATTCGCAGCTTTGGCAAAGGCGCGCGGCTGCCATGTCGTCGGCATCGCTGGCGGTCCTGAAAAGTGCAAGTACGCGGTCGAAGAACTCGGCTTTGACGCCTGCATCGACTACAAACTGCACAAGGATGCCGCATCCCTTGCCAAGGCGCTGAAAGAAGCTTGCCCCGATGGCATAGACGGCTACTTCGAAAACGTCGGTGGAATGGTGCTCGACGCAGTGCTGCTGCGCATGAACGCATTTGGTCGGATTGCCGTGTGCGGCATGATTGCCGGCTACGACGGCAAGCCACTGCCCTTGAGCTACCCGGCACTGATTTTGATTAACCGGCTCAAGCTGCAGGGCTTTATCGTCAGCGAGCATATGGAGGTCTGGCCCGAAGCGCTGAAAGAACTCGGCACCCTGGTCGGCACCGGCAAGTTGCGCCCCCGTGAATCTGTGGCGCAGGGACTGGCCGCGGCTCCGGACGCGTTTCTGGGGCTGCTCAAGGGCAAGAACTTTGGCAAGCAACTGGTCAAGCTGGTTTAGGCAATTTAGTCAGCACAACTTCTGGCTGAAGCCGTAACAGGAAAAGGAGCGCGCCGTGGACATCACGCATGAAGTCTTTAACCAGCCAGAGCCGCTGGTCAACTACAACCTGTTTGCATCCAACCGGCCGCTGCAGGATGCGCTGAAGTTCAATGCCCCCGGGCTGGATACGGAAGAACTGACGCAGCTGGGCGCCAGCCTGGGTACGTCCGAGATGCAGGCTCATGCGCGGCTGGCCAATGTGCACACGCCCGAGCTGCACACCCACGACCGTTTCGGCCGGCGCATTGACCAGGTCGAGTTCCACCCCAGCTACCACGCGCTCATGTCGGCGGCTACCAATGCGGGCCTGCATGGTACGGCGTGGACCCATCATGAGAGCCCGTCACCGCATGTACTTCGGGCTGCAGGTTTCATGCTTTTCACTGAACTGGAGCCGTCGAGCCTGTGCCCGATCTCCATGACCTATGCCGTCACGCCAGCGCTGCGCAGCAACGCGGCTATTTACGCTGACTGGGCGCCGAAGCTCACCAGCCGGCAGTACGACCCCGCGCTCAGGCCCTGGCGCGACAAGCCCGGCGTCACCATGGGCATGGGCATGACGGAAAAGCAGGGCGGCTCGGACGTGCGCGCCAACACCACCCAGGCCCTGGCCGACGGCTCGGACGCATGGGGCCAGCGCTTCGTCGTGACCGGCCATAAGTGGTTTTTCTCGGCGCCCATGTGCGATGCCTTCCTCATACTTGCGCAGACGCCTTGCGGCCTGTCCTGCCTGTTTTTGCCGCGTGTGCTGCCTGACGGCTCGCTCAACCCGATTCACATCCAGCGCCTGAAGGACAAGCTGGGCAACAAGGCCAATGCCAGTTCCGAAGTCGAGTTCAGCAATGCCACGGCCTGGCTGGTGGGTGAAGAAGGTCGGGGCGTGCCGCAAATTCTGGCCATGGGAACCATGACGCGGCTTGACTGTGCCCTGGGCACCAGCGGACTGATGCGCCAGGCGCTCAGCCTCGCGCTGAACCATACGGCCCAGCGCAAGGCTTTTGGCAAACCGTTGATAAATCAGCCGCTGATGCGCAACGTGCTTGCCGATCTTGCTATTGAAAGTGAAGCGGCTTGCGCCCTTTCCATAAGGCTGGCGAGGTCTTTTGACCACTCAAGCGACGCGCACGAGCAGGCCTTGTCGCGCCTGCTCACACCGGTCGCGAAATTCTGGATTTGCAAGCGCGGCAGCCATTTTGCACAGGAGGCCATGGAGTGCCTGGGCGGCAATGGCTATGTGGAGGAGGGCGGCGAAGGCATCATGGCGCGCATCTACCGCGAAATGCCGGTCAACTCTATCTGGGAGGGCGCGGGCAACATCATGGCGCTGGACTTGCTGCGCGCCTTGCGCAAGGCCGATTCCGTCGCAGCGCTGACGCAGGAGCTTTCTGCCGCCCGGGGGGCGCACCCGGCCCTGGACCGGCTTGCCGCCGCGTTGCCGACCCGCATCGAGGGGGTGGATGCCGAAGCCACTGAGTTGGAAGCGCGCCGCCTTGCGCAGGACGTGGCCCTGGCCGTTCAGGCCGCCTTGCTTTACCAGACCGCCCCGGGTGCGGTTTTCAGCGCTTTTTGCGATTCCCGCATTGCCGGTAATTGGGGGCAAACCTTCGGCACACTGGCGGCCGGAACCGATTTCAGCAGCATCATTGCCCGGGCCATGCCCCAGTCGTGCTAAAGATGCAGCCATCCAGGAGGTAGCCATGATCACCCCGCCGACATTGATTCTTCACCACTATCCAAGTTCACCCTTCGCCGAGAAAACCCGGCTGATGCTTGGCTACAAGAACATTCCCTGGAAGTCAGTGGTGATCCCGATGACCAGTCCCAAGCCCGATGTCGTGGCGCTGACGGGCGGCTACCGCAAAACGCCGGTGCTGCAGATTGGCGCCGACATTTATTGCGACACGGCCCTGATTGCCGACGTGCTGGAGCATATCGAGCACCTGCCAACGCTCTACCCCGAACCCAGCAAGGGCATGGCGCGCACCCTTGCGCAATGGGCGGACACAACGCTGTTCTGGACTTCCATGGCCTTCAACATGCAGCCCAAGGGTCTGGCCCAGATCTTTGCCCACGCACCGCCCGACGCGGGCAGGGCGTTTTCCGAAGACCGCAAAGCCATGAGCGCAGGCATGGTGCGCCAGCGACCACAAGACGCTGCTTCGGCGTACAAATCCTATTTGCGCCGCTTGTCGGACATGCTTGACGACCGGCCGTTTGTGCTGGGCGATGTGCCATGCATCACCGACTTTGCGATGTACCACCCGCTGTGGTTCACGCGCGTGCGCACCTCCGTGCTGGCCGACATCCTCAACGCCACGCCTTCTGTCCTTGACTGGATGGACCGCATGGCGGCTATCGGCCACGGAACGATGGAAAAATTCAGCGCGCAGGAAGCCATTGAGCTTGCCGCGGCCTCAACGCCTGCTGCGCTGCATGATGATGTTTTTCAGGATGAGCATGGCATTACCTTGGGCAGCAAGGTCGTGGTCAGTGCCGAGAGCTTTGGCCTGGAGCCCACCGAAGGCGAGCTGATTGCCGCCACCCGAATGCACTACACCCTGCGCCGCACCGACGAGCGCGCCGGCACCGTCCATGTGCATTTTCCGCGCATTGGTTACTGCCTCAAGGCCGTCGCACCTGCATGAACGGCATTTCATGGCGTTTTCTTGCCTTTCATGAGTTGACTTCCGTCGAGCTTTACGCCGTGCTGCGGCTTCGCAGCGAGGTCTTTGTGGTCGACCAAGTCTGCATTTTTCAGGACATGGACGGCGCCGACCTTGAAGCCATGCATTTGCTGGGCACATTGGAAGGAGCGCTTGTGGCTTATGCGCGCTGCTTTGCTGCCGGGGTCAAATTTGCCGAAGCCAGCATAGGCCGCATTGCCACGCGTGATTCCGTGCGGGGCAGCGGCGTAGGTCATGCCCTGGTGGAAAAGGCCGCGACCTGCCTTTTCCGGCAATGGGGTCCGCAAGCCATAAGGATTGGTGCACAGGCACGGCTCGATGCGTTTTACCGGCAGCATGGCTTTGAAAAAGCCGGGCCGCAGTACCTGGAGGATGGCATTCCCCATATCGAAATGTTACGCAGCGTTTAATCGAAGGAGTTGTTGATGATCACGGATTTCAAAGGTAAAACAGCGGTGCTGACCGGTGCGGGCTCGGGCTTTGGTCTGGAATGCGCACGGCTGGGTGCCAGGCTGGGCATGAACCTGGTGCTGGTCGATGTGCAGCAGGATGCACTCGACCAGGCTAGCGCTGAAATGAAGGCTGCGGGTGCCGAAGTGCTGCCGTTCAAGCTTGATGTGGCCAATGCCGAACAGATGCAGGCAATGAGCAGGGCGGTGTTCGAGCGCTTTGGCGCACCACACTTTGTGTTTAACAACGCCGGCGTCGGTTCAGGCGGCCTGATCTGGGAAAACACCGTCAAGGACTGGGAATGGGTGCTGGGAGTGAACCTGTGGGGGGTGATCCACGGTGTGCGTCTCTTCACGCCCATGATGCTGGAAGCCGCAAAGAAAGACCCAGCGTGGCAGGGCCATATCGTCAACACGGCCAGCATGGCCGGGCTGCTTAATCCGCCCAATATGGGCGTGTACAACGTCAGCAAGCATGCGGTGGTGAGCTTTACCGAAACGCTGTACCAGGATTTGCGTCTGGTCAGTGACCAGATTGGCGCCAGCGTACTCTGTCCCTACTTTGTGCCCACCGGCATCAGCCAGAGCCATCGGAATCGGCCTGCTGGACTGTCCACGGAAAAGCCGACCCGCAGTCAGTTGATTGGTCAGGCCATGACCGATAAGGCTGTTGGCTCAGGCAAAGTGACTGCCGCTGAAGTAGCGGAAAAGGTGTTTGCTGCCATTACCGCCGACCAGTTCTATATCTACAGCCATCCCAAGGCATTGGGCAACGTGCAAAGCCGCATGGAATGCATCTTGCAGCAAAAAAATCCTGCCGACCCCTTTGCCGAGCGGCCGGAAATTGGACGCGACTTGAAGGCTGCGCTCCGCGCGGCATAAAGGCCACACTTCAGGCATCCGATCGAACACTGGGTATGGGCTTGCGATGCAGCTTCCCTGCGCTCGTGCGGGTGCTGAGTTCCAGCGCGTCTTTCGAGGAATCCAGGTGGCTCAATTGCCGCATCCATTCCACGCCTACAAATCTGCAGCCAACCTGGACGATGGCTGAGCTTTCCAGATAATTTGAGCTACACCCTGGTCGATGTCAACTATCTTGACCGCTCGGCGACAACTATCCTGGCCGGCGGAAGCGGGGAATGAATTTGATTGTTTAGTTTGTTGAACGGGCCTTTCTTGCAGGCGGGGCATGCCCCGCCTGCGCAGCACGCCGACGGTAGCTCTCTACGTTCATCTCCAGAATGGTTGAGTGATGCACCAGGCGGTCAACGGCGGCCAGCGTCATGGCGGGCTCTACAAACACTTCACCCCACTGCGAGAACGGGGTGTTGGCGGTGATGGCCAAACTCTTTCGCTCATAGCGTTCTGATATCAGCTCGAACAGCACGGAAGTCTCGGCCTGGTCGCGTCGCACGTAACTGAGGTCATCCAGAATCAGCAAGTCAAACCGGTCCAACTTGGCAAGTTCCTGCGGCAAACGCAAGTCGCGCCGAGCCGCCTGCAAGCGTTGCACCAGGTCTGAACAACGGGTAAACAGGACCCGCCGACCGGCATCAATCAAGGCATGCCCTAACGCACTCACCAGATGACTTTTACCAACGCCCGGTGGCCCGAACAGCAGAACGTTGGCACCCCGGTCAATCCACTCGGTGCCCTCCGTCAGGGCCATCACCTGCGCCTTGGACACACTGGGCACAGCGGCGAAGTCAAAGCTCGATAGCCGTTTGTCCGGGCTCAAGTTGGACTCATTGCGGTGGCGGTCAATGCGACGGGCCTCGCGCTCATTGATTTCGTGCTCCAGCAAAGACTCCAACAACCGGTGTCCAGGCCAGCCCTCGATGTCGGACTGCGCGCATAGGTCACCGGCCAGCCGTTTGATGGTGGGCAGGCGCAAATCCGTGAGCATCATCCCCAGACGAGCCGAAGTGGTGGTGACGGTAGTTGTCGTCGTTGACGCTGTAATTGACGCTGGACTCATAGGGCCACCTCAAACAGGTCGTCATAAGAGGCCAGCGTAGGCAGCGTGACGACCACCTGCGGCACATCACCTTTGGGTGGTTTCAACAACTGGGTCAGGGCGTTGAGGTCTGGTAATTGGTTCAGCTCAATTAACTGCTCCAACTCCTGGGCCAGTTGGGCCTCATGCCCGTCAGCAGCCAGGACCAGCAGGCCCACCATTGTTTTACAGGCTTCACGTTCTGGCCTTTGGGCAGCCAGTCGCTCCCAGGTCTGGCGGTACACCGCACGGGGGAATGCCGCATCACGCAGCACCCAGCGGGCGAATGCACCGGGTTTGCGTTTCAATGCACCCACCAAATGCCGGTAGTCAATTGAGCGCCCAACGCGCTGACCATCGGCCGGTCTTACCCTTGGCCGACTCAGTACGCATTGGCCGCCCAGCCAGCATTCAACGTGCTGCGCATACTGGCGCACCATCAACCGGTGGCCAATGAGCTGGCTCGGTACGCTGTAGAGAACACCCTTGAGGGTGAAGATGGCGTATTTGCTGACCCGTGCAGGAATCTCCTCAAACTCGGCGGTACGCCGGACCGGCAAGGGCTTGAGTATGGCGCGCTCGGTGTCCAGAAACTTGGCCGCACGCGTATTCATGCGTTGCACGATGGTGTCGACAAATGTTTCGTAATCAGGGCGCGTATCAAAGCTGCGACTGCCGCGCAGACGCAAGGCCTGGTCCAGTGCCGTCTTCAGGGAATTGTTACGTGATTCGATGGAGCCGTTCTCATTGGATTGGCCTGGGTTGCAGCGTGTTGCACGCAGCCCGTAGTGGCTGCACAGGTCTTGGTAGCGCTTGGTCAACTTCTCCTGTTCGGCCAAATTGTTGAATGCGGCCGACAGGCTGTCGGTTCGGTGTTCTTCGGGAACGCCGCCCAACGCCCACAGTGCCGCCTGCAAACCGGTGGACAGCGCCATGAAGCTCTCGCCAGAGTCGATGACGGTGACATGGCGCCACCCCGAATAGGCCAATGCAAATTGGTACAGGCGGTGAGTAAACGCCACGCCGGCAATCTCTACGTTCAGCTCGTCGGCCACGGTGAAGTCCGAGATGCCTTGGCGTCCTGGGGGGTGCTCCTGCGCAAAGTAGACCTCCCGCTCGACGCCAAACTTGGCCCGCCACAGGCGCATTCGGCGCTGCAAGGTGCGCAGCACGCTGCTGTCCCACTGACCGGGGTAACGGCGCTGGAGTTCTTCGAGCAGGGTGACGGCGTTGAGTCTGGCATCGGTTTGCAGCAGAGGGATAACCTCGCTGTCCCAAACCGCACTCAACGGGTCTTCTCGGGTGCGCCAGTTCCGCTCGGGGCGCTGTGATGGCAAGCTTTGCGCGCCTTCGATGCGCCGGGCGCTTCGCTCGCTGATTCCGGCTTTGGCGGCAGAAGCTACTTGGCTGAGCTTGTTGCGGTGTTGCTTGTATTTGTGCACTTGGTGGTCCGAGATTCTCTTGCCGGGCATGCCGTTTACCTTCGATTTGTGTTCGAAGGTTCAACGGTAGCCCCGCCTCCCGGACCCGCCCGGTGTAGGCCTCTAACCGGCCAACATAGTTGTCGTTATCCGGCCAAGGTAATTGTCGTCAACCAACACCCAAAGCTCACGACAGCGTAAGCGCCGCACGCACCGATCATATTGGCTAATTTGGCAGGTAAAACATGAGCAGATCGCACTCGAAAATGGATTTGGTCACCCCGAGCATTCATCCGTGGACTTGCCGCCTCAAACTGATTGAGGCTGCCTGAAGTTGAATCCTTGGGTCATGCCCGGAGTTGCCCGCCGGGTCGTCGCCAACGTCTATTGCCTCAGCGGGCAACTCCTGACCGTTTCCGAACCGCCGGGCGGTCCACAGGTAAATCGGGGAATCTTGCTCAATCAACCGCGCCTGCTTCTAATCCAGAACCCCCAGCCTGACCGACATCGCTCGGCGGAGAAGCCAAGCCCGGTGCTGTTTGTTTCGGTTTTTGCCTTATTTGGGAGTAGTGTTTGCGCAGCATTCTTGATGGCAGTCGCAGCCATTAATCACATGATTTGTGGCAGAAATCCACCTTTATGCACATGTTTGAGTCCATTTTTACGATCTGGACGCTATCTTTTTTGGTGAGTAGCCCATGATCTAAATCGAAATGTACCAAAATACAGCAATTGAAACTAACTGTAATTTATCGTGATTAGAGTAGATATTTCTTGTGATATGCGTGTCAATATGCTTTTCTGTGCAAGATCGAAATAAAAGTATGTAACTAAATGTAGTATGTTTTTGCACAAACGGTAAGTAAATTGTCAAAAAATTTACCGACGATACCTAGATTGCCAGGATAAATTTAAGTTTCAGGAGGATTTATGGAAAGTCATAGCGAGTCTGATGTCATATCAAGTTCATCGACAAAACTTGGCGCATTGACAACCGGGCAGCACCTTGCTCCGCATAGTGCCCTACCTCCTCTCTGGCCTGACTTCCTGATGGGGCAGCCAGGGCAGCCGGTCCGCGTGTTGCTGGTCGATGATGATCCGCATATGAGCCGGGTCATCGCGCACGAGTTGCTGGCGGACATGCGGATCAACCTCGTGGGCCAAGCCGGCAGTTTGAGGGAAGGGCGGCGACTGATGGGCCTGCATGAGTTTGATGTGATGCTGGTGGATCTGAATTTAGGGGATGGCACGGGGTTCGATCTGATTGAATACATGAAAACCGTGCGTCCCATGGCCGAGGCTGTGGTCATCTCGGCCATGGAGGACGAGCAGCACGCTTTGCACGCATTTGAACTTGGCGCCACGGGTTACCTGGTCAAGAATTCCTGGTTCGGCAACTTTTCGCAGGCCGTCTTGCAGGTGGTCAATGGCGGAGCTTCGATTACCCCCAACCTTGCCAGGCGCCTCCTCGGCAAGTTCGAACACGCACAGGGCAGTGATCACCTCGCACCCGAAGCCCGAAACAAGGACAAGCTGTCTGATCGCGAGAAAGAAGTTCTGCGGCTTGTCGCTTCGGGTTACACCAGTTCGGAAATAGGCTCCCGGCTCCTCATCAGCGGCCAAACGGTCAACACACACATAAAGAACATGTACAGAAAGCTCAATGTCCGCACGCGTGCGCAGGCCGTGAGTTTTGCAGCGGATCGCGGCCTTTTTTAGGGAACCCGATCGTGTTACCCAGCGCCTACAGTTGGGCTGCGCAGGTCGGGGCCGTGCTGAGCGGGGGCGCGACGCTGGCAACAATGACCGTTTCGGCTCGGGCCTGGAAAAGGCAGCGCAATCCGATCGATCTGGCCTATACGGTCGGCACGGCTGGCTGGCTGTTGTACCTTCTGGCCAGCAGTATCAGTGTTGTCGCCCCAACTAACTCGTGGGCGGTGTTTGCCACCCATGCCAGCTACCAGATCCTCGTGATCGGGGTGACGTACTTTCTCCTCGTTAGCGCTTCGGTCACCCGCTTTTCAATCCATTCCGTGTGGATGGCACAAGGCTTGGGCGGACTGCTACTGCTGCTTGCCTGGAATGTGTGGGGTTCTCAGGAACCAGATTTGGCGTACAAACTCTGGGTGTTGCTAAACCTTGCCTGTGCGAGTGCGCTGTCCCTGTATTTGGGATTGAATGTTTATCGTCGGCGCACTTACCGCTGCTGGCTGGTTTTTGGGGGGAGTCTGTTGGGACTGGGCATTTGCTTCGAGGATCTGCTCGCCGCTGCGCATCTGCGCCCGGGCACCACCCTTGCTCAATATTTTTATGCTGCCTTCCTGCTTCTGGTTTGGCTGCTGATTACCAATCGGGTCGGGCGGCCCGAGCCAGCCGCCGTGCCGGGAATGGACCGCACGAACTCGACTTGGGAGAACGTTACTGGTTTTTTCCCTGAGACAGACCATTCTGGTTTGGCAGTGATTCAAGAGCGCCGGCGCATCGCGCAGGACCTGCACGATGGCGTGGGCTCGCAGTTGGTCAATATCCTGGCCACACTTGACGTTCGCGCACCGCAGCAGCAGGCCGTGGCTCTGGCTCTGGAGCAGTGCCTGGTGGATCTCAAATTCATGGTGGACAGTATTGATGGCTCGGAGGAGAGCGTGGTCGAAGCGCTTGGGCGGCTTCGTTACCGCGTGCAGCACGCGCTGGACAAGTTGGGGATCCGCATGATCTGGACGGTAGACGTGGACGGTCCGCTGCAGGACTTCCATGGGGAACGGGCGCAGCAAGTGCTTCGCATCACCCAGGAATGTCTGTCCAACATCATGCGCCATGCCGGCGCCACCGTTGTTGAGGTGGTTTGCCGTTACCTGCCCGATAGTGATTCCATGCTGCTGGAAGTGCGCGACAACGGTTGCGGCATCGCCAGCCGTGAGGCGGGCCGACCCACGGGAAAAGGTTTGCAGGGTATGCAGCATCGCGCTCGCAAGCTGGGTGGGTATCTGCAGATTTCAACCAAATCTCGAGTGGGTACCCGGGTGAGACTATTGGTGCCGCTACGGGCACACGAGGCGGCTGGCTGAACCGCCAGCCTGCGTGATCACCTGATCTTGTCTTTACCCGATACACATTAATTTTTGGCCTGTACCCCAATAGCAGCGGGCGGGAGCAGCTGCGAATTAA
This sequence comes from uncultured beta proteobacterium, assembly GCA_963793855.1. GTDB lineage: Bacteria > Pseudomonadota > Gammaproteobacteria > Burkholderiales > Burkholderiaceae_C > Polaromonas. Next base: position 363,133 of record CAWCBL010000001.1, on the reverse strand, counting down.
GGAACGGATTCTTCCTTTGGCGGCGCGTTGTTGTGGGGCCATGCCAAACCCGCGGCATTGCCTCCCGTGTCTTGAGTCACATGCACAAACTCCTCCGCCAGGTCGTCCCATCCATTCAAGCGCACAGCGTTACTCGAGTGCTTGCTGCCTTGACCCTGGCCGTGATGTGGCTTGCGCTGCAGCGCCCGCGAGAATTTTCTCATGCGCGCAAAGGAATTGGTGGCAGACTGGTCCAATGATGCGGATAGCTCCGACGACCATTGCCGCACCCGCTTTTCAATTCATTCCCACTTTGTTGCCATGACATTCAGACCCATTCTTAAATTCTTCCCCGCAGCGCTCATTTTGGCCAGTGTGGCCTTGACCGGCTGCAACGAGGCACCCAGTAGTCGCGCCCCCGCGAAAGTTGCCTCTACTCCCATTTCGGTGGCGGCGATTGCAGCCGAAGCCAAAGGTTTTGCTGTCGGCTCGACGATGAGTGTCCGCACGATTTACGTATTTTTTGATGCTCAGTGTCCCCACTGCGGTGCCTTGTGGCAAGCGGCCAAGCCACTGATATCTCAGGCGAAATTTGTCTGGATCCCTGTAGGCATTCTGAATCCGTCCAGCACCTCCCAAGGTGCCACCTTGCTGAGCGCCAAGGACCCTATCGCTGCTATGGATGAGCACGAAGCCTCCCTGCAGGCCGGGCAGGGCGGCATCAGCGCGGCCAGCGACATCGACGCGCAGAAGGCTTCTGTGGCAAAAAACACGGAGTTGTTGAATCGATTCGGCATTGCGTCGATACCAACTATTGTGGGAACCCACGCACAGACCGGCGCGCTTGTGACGCAGGAAGGCGCTATGCCCACTGCGGCCCTTGCGTCTTTGTTGGGACTGCAGGCGCCATCCGGTCAGCCGGCGGCACCTGCGAACTAGAACTTGAGGATGTGCTGCTAGCCCAATATCTGTGAGCGCAGGCGGCCATCATTTGATGGCTCTTGGCGCTGCCACTGGCTGAATTTAAAACAGAACGCGACTACGGATGGTCCCGGGCACGTCCGCGAGCTTGGCCAGCGCCATGTCAGAGTGGGCGGCATCGATGTCGATCACCACGTAACCGATAGCTTCGTTGGTTTGCAGGTACTGCGAAGCGATGTTGATGTGGTTTTCAGAAAACACCCGGTTAATCTCTGAGAGCACGCCCGGAACGTTGTGGTGAATGTGAAGCACCCTGTGTTTGCCGGGATGGGCCGGCAGCGCTACCTCGGGAAAGTTGACTGAAGAGGTTGATGTGCCGTTGTCACTGTACTTCACCAACTTCTCAGCCACTTCGACGCCGATATTTTCCTGTGCCTCCATGGTCGAGCCACCAACGTGCGGTGTCAAAATAACATTGTCCAGACCGCGCAGGGGCGACTCGAACTGTTCTTTGTTACTGCGCGGTTCGACCGGGAAGACGTCAATCGCAGCGCCCAACAGTTTCTTCTGACGCAGTGCCTCGGCCAACGGTTCAATCTTGACCACGGTGCCGCGCGACGCATTGATCAGCACGCTGCCTGGTTTCATTGCGGCGATTTCGGCGGCGCCAATCATCCATTGCGTCGCCTGGGTTTCGGGGACATGCAGGCTGACCACATCGGACTGGGCCAGCAATTCGTGCAACTGCGGGACCTGATGCGCGTTGCCCAGCGGCAGCTTGGTCACTACATCAAAGAAAACGACACGCATGCCCAGCGCTTCGGCCAGCACAGACAACTGCGTTCCGATGGAGCCATAACCGACGATGCCCAGGGTTTTGCCGCGAATTTCATAGGCATTTTCAGCCGACTTGAGCCAGCCGCCACGGTGCGCCACTGCGCTTTTCTCGGGCACGCCCCTCAGCAGCAAAATGGCCTCGGCGAGCACCAATTCCGCCACCGAACGAGTATTGGAGAACGGCGCGTTGAACACCGCAATGCCGCGCTCGCGTGCTGCAAGCAGGTCGACCTGGTTGGTGCCAATGCAAAAGCAACCGACAGCGACGAGTTTTGAGGCGTGCGCAAGCACGTCCGCAGTGAGTTGGGTGCGCGAGCGGATTCCGACAAAGTGCGCTTCTGCAATCCTGGCCTTGAGCTCATCGTCAGGCAGTGCACCTGGCACGCTGTCAATCTGGGTGTAGCCCGCTGCTCTCAAGACAGCGACTGCTGATGGATGAATACCCTCAAGCAGGAGGAACTTGATTTTTTGTTTGTCGATCGAGGTTTTGAGCATGGAAGTTTTCCGGGTCAGTGGTGGGTCCGGTTGCCAGTATGAATGAACGTGCTATCCGGGCGCTGTTCACGTCCGCTTGTCCTTGCAGATTGTCGGTTTGCTTTATAGGACGAACGGCGGTCGGTGGCGCTGCATACGCGAACGCAGAAATGGCCGGCCTTGGGCTGCGGCAAGGCCCCCACATCCTCATACAAAAATTTATGTCGATGATGCCGGCCCCCCGTTGGGTGGGAGAGAAGAGGAGGGCGCCAACTTTTGGCAAACCCGGCCCTTCATTCTTATCTTCATATGCAGGAAACGTAAAAAAACTCATAGCCATGAGAAAGTGGAAAAAGTGACGCTATAATTCGAGGCTGAATTCCTCAATAGCTCAGTTGGTAGAGCGCCGGACTGTTAATCCGTAGGTCCCTGGTTCGAGCCCAGGTTGAGGAGCCAAAAAAAGAAACGATTCAAGCACTTAGGTCACAAGCCTAGGTGCTTTTTTCATTTCCGGACCAGTCTATAGCAACTCTTTGGGTTCTGCATGGGTTCGGTGGTGGATGTGGGGATAGGGCGGCAACTGCAGCAGCATTGCTGCGGGTTCTGGCTTGCTTCGGCGGCCCAACACCGATAATTCTCCGGATGAGAATTAATTTAGTCACGCCGTTTGCTGAGAAGGATGCTGTGAAGGCACTGGGAGCCCGTTGGGACGCCAGTAAAAAAATTTGGTACATCACCGATGTCGCAGACCTCACCCCGTTTTCTCGCTGGATTCCAAGTTTGGATGCGGCCATTGAAGGCTCGAAGGACGAGGCGACACGGCTGACGAAGAACGTCCCAAAGGCTTCAATCCATCAGTCAATGGGACCTACCACCAAGCCCGCCATTGAAGTTCCGCACTGTGGCTGCAATGTCCTGCCTTGGGAAGATTGCGTACACACTGCTATTCCGTGAACTCCATGAGTAGCTGCTGCTCTCCAATGTCTGGTGCGGCAAAGGCCGTCATGAGGTGACCTGAAGGGTGCCTTGGCTGCTCACCCCGCTAAACTGAAACACATGCAATTACCGAAAGAAAAAATGTTTGATAAAAGCGGCCAATGGATACGCCTTGAAACGTTCGATGATTTTGACAACGGCCTGTCCGACCTAATTGACCTCTGGTCCGGTACATCGAAGACGGCAACCAAAGCCGTCAAAGAATCAGCCCTTGCTCATTTCAAGGAAGACCTGGAAGCTGCGGCACTCAAATGGATCGACAACAAAGCCAAGTCCAAAAAATACGCTTCCATTGGTGAAGAGCTGGCTGAGTTTGAAGAAGTACTGAAGGAAGGCTCAGACCTTGCCCCTGAAGCCGACAACACAGCCCCTGCAGCGCCTGCCAAGGCTAAGAAGAAGGAGTGAGCCGCCCTGGTTCGAGCCCAGGTCGGGGACGCCAGATCATTGACAGGTTGCAAATGGCCATCAGCAGCCTTTCACTGCAGTCAAGCGATGGCCGGTATTGGGCATGCAGTCTGCTGGCATACGATGTCAAATAGGCTACTTCCGCAAAGCGGCTCTCACATCATCCCGTAAACCTTCACCTCAACTCACAACTGCAATGAGCACAATCCGTATGCCCGCCATGTATCTGCCTCACGGTGGCGGCCCGTCCTTCTTTATGACCGGCGACCGGAAGCGGATGTATCAGGCTACGGAGGATTTTCTCCGCGGCATTCGCAGCACGCTGCCCGCTATACCGAAATCCATTTTGCTGGTTACTGCCCACTGGGAGGCTGAAGTGCCCAGCTTTACCGGCGGCATCCAGCCGGAGTTGATTTACGACTATTTTGGATTCCCGCCCGAGACATACGAACTGCAATACAAGGCCCCTGGTCAACCTGCGCTGGCCAAACAGGCTGCCGCCTTGTTGCAGCATGCGGGATACGACGCAAAGGTAGACCTCAGCTACGGATGGGACCATGGTGTATTCATCCCGCTTAAGGTCATGTTCCCCGATGCGGACATCCCGGTAGTGGCCATGTCCCTGCAGGCCAGCCTGGATCCGGTGCTGCATTGCAACCTGGGTAAAGCGCTGCGCCCCCTGCGCGACGAGGGCGTACTGTTGGTGGGTAGCGGCATGAGCTACCACAACCTGCGCAATTTTATCAATGGCGGGCCAGCGTCACTGGCGTTCCATAATTGGCTTGATGACGCGTTGGAAGGCAACTGGGCTGAGCGTACTGAGCAGCTTGCACAGTGGGGCAGCGCCCCCGGCGGGCGTGCATCGCACCCACGTGAAGAACACTTGATTCCTCTGATGGTGGCCAGCGGTGCTGGCAGTGATGTACATGCGCGCAAGATGTGGGCCGGGATGGTTGGACCTACCCAACTGGCGGGCTGGGCATTTGATTAGCTTGCTGAGTTAAGGCCATGACGCAGCCTATTTGTGATTCTTGTGGACTGAGAGGTCAGGTACGGTAAGCAGGCTGCAGCTGATCGTCTGCGGAGCCCGGTTGACACATCCTGGCCAGCACATAACCTGTGCAATTGTGGTGCCGTCCCTGGTGGTAGCAAGCTACAAGCTCTGAACTGGCTGTGTCGCTGGCCTATCGTCTGACGTCATTGACGCCTCAACATTTCGTGGACCATCGCAGAGAATTGTTCGGCCGTTTCATGTCGCACCAGGGCCGGCCCGATGAGTGGCGGAAGCCAGAAGCCCGGCAGTACCTCCGCATGGTAGGTTAGCCGGGTGCCTGGCCCTTCGGCTTGTAGCTGCATCGTGCTCTCCATTCGCCGGATATTGCCGCCCACGCCATGAGCCCGGATCTCGCGCAGCGGGGTTAGCTGGATCTCCCGGATAGATTCGAAATTGGCTGAAAAGAGGCCATAACGGGCCACCCCTTTTTGAGTGACCTTGAGCAGGGTATCACTGCGTTCAGTCACATGGCTGCTGATTAGATTGGGCACGAACTCGCCCATATTCTCAAAATCTGTGAGCACCGCCCAAGCCAGCGCAGGTGCCACAGGCGCGTACATGGTCAAGTCCACCGTGAAATTTCCACCTGAACGCTCGACTCGGACATCGCTGTCCGACACGAGCGACTGCCCATCGGCCGTCATGGCCACTTGCATAGGACAAAGCATCGCTGCGAGTGCCATCAGCCAGAAAAAGAGCCTGTGAGACATGGTGACCTTAAAAGTGTCGGTTCAGTGTGCCATGCATCTTGGCGAATCGCCGTGAGCGCTCCTTTGTCAAGCTGCAAAAATGCCGACGCCTACGGAGGTACTGCGGAAGCGCGCAATGGTGCGCTGGCGCCTGTCGCGGAGCCGCAGGCAGAAAACGCGCCCACGCCTGACACGGGCTTGCTGGCCGATCATGGGCCGCAGCCCGTGATCAGGTAGGTGACCGTTCCGACGCCCATAACTGACTATCGCAGACAGAACCCGCCCCGTTTCCAGAGGCGTCAGCGTAGGCGGCAGGAATCCGCGTCAGGGTGTCTGTGTCGGGTTCGACGCGGCGCGCAGCACCTGATGCATTTCCCTCTGACATCACTCTGTCACAGAACATGCATCTAATGAAGTCGCAGGCAACTGCCTGCGAATCCGTCCCTTCATTACCCATGCACCTGATCTCGCTCACCTGCGCTGCACAGCGATTTCGGGCTTGACACCCAGATGACAGAATCAAAAACAACACGTCGCAACGTACTTGGCCAGCGCCTGCTCGCCACATTTTTTACCATTCTGTTACTGACCCTGGTCGGCTCTGCCATCGGGCTTTGGTCGCTGCACCGCGTCAATGACGCAACTGACCGAATGGTGCAACAAAGCGTGGCGACCGAACGGCTGGTGGCCGACGCCTACCGGTATCAGGAGATCAACGCGGCGAGCTACAAGGCTATGGCGCTGAGTTCGGAGCCGGAGGTCGGCGACATTCTGGCTGCCGATATTCTGGTCACGCAGCAGCGCTACGACGGGCTGATGAAGCAGCTGGCGGGCCGCTTGCAGACCGTGCAGGAACAGGCATTGCTGCAGAAAATCAGCGCTGCCAGCAAGGATTTCGTGGTTGCCCAAGCCGAACTGGTGGCGGCGCGCGATTCAGGCCTCACCGAACGCATCCGCAAGGTGCATGCAGAACGTTTCATGCCTTCGTCCAATGCGCTGCTGGCCGCCGTGGCGGCCCTGGCCGAATCCCAGCGCCAGGCGATTGATATCGCCGCCAGCCAGATCGCCCGGTGGAGCGTCATGGCCCGTACTGCACTGATTGTGTTCAGCGCCGCGGCCCTGGTGCTTGGAACGGTGCTTTCACTGTGGCTGGTGCGCAGCATTACCCGGCCCATCCGGCAGGCCAGCGACACCGCTGACCGCGTGGCCAGCCTGGACCTGCGCCAGGACATTGAAGGGCATGAGCGCGACGAAGCCGGTCGGCTGCTGACTTCGCTGGGCGTGATGCAGGGCGCGCTTCGCGCTCTGGTGCAGCAGGTGCGAGGCTCGACACAGAACATCAGCAGCGCATCGACCGACATTGCCAGCGGCAACGCCGACCTTTCCAGCCGTACCGAAGAAGCGGCTTCCAGCCTGCAGCAGACCGCTGCCTCGCTTGAACTGGTTACTCAGGCTGTACAGCAGTCCGCCCAGGCCGCGCACCGCGCCGAAGCGATGGCTTCATCGGCCGCCGTCCTGGCGGTTCAGGGCGGCAAGGCGGTGACCGAGATGGTCATCACCATGCAGGAGATTCTCCAATCCTCGCGCCTCATCGAGGACATCGTCAGTGTGATTGACGGCATTGCCTTTCAGACCAACCTCCTGGCACTGAATGCCGCTGTTGAGGCGGCCCACGCGGGAGAGCAGGGGCGCGGCTTTTCCGTGGTGGCCGCTGAAGTCCGCAGTCTGGCCAGCCGGTCGGGCGCTGCTGCCCGGGAAATCAAGACGCTGATCAACGCATCGGTCCAGCGCGTGGAGACCGGCGCCCAGCTGGTGAACCAGGCCGGCCAGACCATGAACCTGACCGTAGACGCGATCCAGAACGTGGCTCACAGCATCAGCGAGGTCACGGGCGCCACGCAGGCTCAGACCCGCGACATTGCCCAGATCAATGCGGCTGTCTCGCAGCTGGACCAGATGACCCAGCAAAATTCGGCACTGGTGGACCAGTCTGCGGCCGCCTCCGAAAGCTTGCGCCGCCAGGCGCACGAGCTGGCGGCGCTCATCAGCCGCTTTGTGCTGCCCGCACAGCCGGGCGGCGGCACCGTCGTGGCGTTGCAGCGTCATGCTCCGCAGCTGACTTGGGGCGCCTCAAGCCAGCCCGCGTAGCCACAACAGGGGGAGTTGTCGCGCCCATCACGCACTACCGGGCGCGCCCCGCATAAACTGAGGGGTCCAATTTCAGGAGACTCACTTCATGCTTACCCTCTGCGGCTCCCCGATTTCCAACTACTACAACAAGGTCAAGCTGGCGCTGCTTGAAAAAGGCGTGCGCTTCACTGAAGAGCTGGTGCCCATCATGAGCAAAAGCGATGCGGTGCTGGAGGCTTCGCCGCTGGCCAAGATTCCCTACATCCGCACGGAGCAGGGCGGGCTGTGCGAGAGCCAGGCCATCATGGAATACATCGAGGCGACTTACCCCAATCCGCCGCTGTTACCCGCAGACCCGTTTGCGGCGGCCAAGGTGCGCGAGTTGATTACCTTCATTGATCTGCACCTGGAGCTGGTGGCGCGCGACTTGTACCCGCAGGCCTTTTTCGGCGGCACGGTGAGCGAGTCCACTCAAGCCCGCGTGCGTAAGCAGCTGGACAAGAACATCGCCGCCTTCAAGCGGCTTGCGAAGCTTGCACCCTATGTGGCGGGGGACGCTTTCACCCAAGCCGACTGCGCCGCCTTTGCCAGCCTGCCGCTGGTGGGCATGGCGACCAGGGCGGTTCTGGGCGAAGACCTGCTGGTGGCCGCAGGTGTGGACTACAAGCCCTACATCAAGTTCATTGGCGAGCGGCCTTCGGCGCAGCAGGTGGTGGCGGACCGCAAGGCGGTGCAAGCAAAGGACTAGCCGCGCTGACGGCCGATGGTTTTTGGCGCAAGAAGACGACCCCTCTGGCCGTTATGACGACTCGTCACCGCTGGCGAACGGGGTTTGCTATAAATAAAATAGCATCCGGTGCTTTTATCTATAGCGCTACAGTCATATTTTCCTCAGTATCCGGGGGTTCTCTCGGCTTGCCTCTGCCCGTTCACCGAGTTGGATAAAATTGATCATTTACCCGGATTGCGGGCCGGGCGTCCAGGCCTTGAATTCGGGGCTGTGCCCCTGCTGCCGACAAACCGGGCACCTGCGACGGCAGCGACGAGCAAGTCGCACGGTTTCTCCCGGCGCTTGCCCTGCCATACTCCCACCCCACTATGAGATCAATCCTGGACACCCATGCGATGAAAATGGTCCTGGCCCGTGCCAAGCCCCTTGCGGCTGAAGTTCTTCGCCGCCTGCGCCATCCCACCCGGCGCGGCGTAGCCCTTGTCGCTGGCCGCGTTGCCGGTGCTGCTGCTGCTGTATGTGCTGGTCCTGATTCCCTTCACGCCCAGCATCAACGACCTGCGCAAAGCCAAGTTCGAGAAGCCCGCCATCGGTGCTCTCGGCCGATGGCAAGGAGCTGGCCGTGTTCAAGCGGGCCAACCGCGACTGGGTCAAGCTCGCCGACATCTCCCCCAGGGTGGTTGACGGCGCTGATCGCCACCGAAGACCACCGCTTTTATCAGCACCACGGCATCGACTTCAAGCGCACGGCCTCCGCCGCGCTCAATACCTTCTCCGGGCGACCTGCAGGGCGGCTCGACCATCACGCAGCAGCTGGCCCGCAACCTTTACCCCGAGGAGATCGGCCGTGCGCCGACCCTGACGCGCAAGATCAAGGAAGCCATCACGGCCCTGAAAATCGAGCCGGTCTACACCAAGGAAGAGATTCTGGAGACCTACCTCAACACCGTCCCCTTTCTCTACAACGCCTATCGGCATCGAAATGGCGGCCCGCACCTACTTCGACAAGTCGGCCGACAAGCTCGATGTGCTGGAGAGCGCCACGCTCATCGGCATGCTCAAGGGCACCAGCTACTACAACCCGGTGCTGAACCCGGAGCGCTCGCGTGCAGCGCCGCAACACGGTGCTGGCGCAGATGGTCAAGCACGACAAGCTCTCGGCAGCGAAGTTTGAATCGCTGAAGAAAAGGCCGCTCAAGGTGGATTTCGAGCGGCAGACCGAGCCGCTTGGCCCAGCGCCTCACTTCACCCAGTAGCTGCGCCGCTGGCTGATTGAATGGGCCGACCGCAACGACTACAACATCTATGCCGACGGGCTGGTGGTGCGCACCACCATCGACTCCCGGCTGCAGAGGCTGGCCAACCAGGCCGTGACGCGCCAGGCCGACAGGCTGCAGGGCGTGGCCGAACATGGAGTGGGGGCCGCGCACCGGCTGGGGCGCCAAAAAGAACCTGGTCAATGGCCTTTGTGCGCGAGACGCCGCGAGTACAAGGCCGCCCGGGATTCGGGCCTGAAGGATGAGCAGGCCCTGCAAGCAGGTTCAGGCCGACCCGGCGTTCATGCGGCGAATTGCGGCAGGAAAAGACCCGCCTGCAGGCCGGCTTTGTGGCCATGGACCCGCGCAACGGCCATGTGATGGCCTGGGTGGGCAGCCGCGACTTCAGCCAGGACCCGTTCGACCACGTGCAGCAGGCGCGCCGCCAGCCCGGCTCGACCTTCAAGCCCTTCGTCTACGGCGCGGCCTTTGAGCAAGGGGCCAAGCCCACCGACAGTTTCATTGACCAGGCGGTGGAGATCCCGCTGGGCGGCGGCGCCGTCTGGCGGCCCAGCGATGGCGGCGAGCCCAGCGGCGCGCACATGAGCCTGCGCGACGGGCTGGTGTATTCCAAGAACACCATCACCGCCCAGGTCATGCAGACGGTGGGCCCGGCAAAGGTCGCCAGGCTGGCCCAGGCCATGGGCGTGCGGCAAAGCAAGCTTGAGCCGGTGCCCTCGCTGGCGCTGGGCACCAGCCCGGTGACCCTGAAGGAAATGGTCTCGGCCTACAGCACCATCGCCAACAGCGGCAGCTATATCGAGCCTATGCTGGTCACGCGCATTGAAGACCGCAACGGCAAGGTGCTTGAAGAGTTCGAGGCCAAGTCGCCCGAGCAAGCCATGTCCATTGCCGCCGCGCAAACGCTGCTGGATGTGATGCGCGGCGTCGATCGACCGGGGCACCGGCGCCGGCATCCGCAGCACGTTCGGCATTCGGGCCGATGTGGCCGGCAAGACCGGCACCACGCAGGACAACACCGACGGCTGGTTCATCCTGATGCATCCGCAACTGGTGGCGGGCGCCTGGGTCGGTTTCAACGACAACCGCGTCACGATGCAAGCGACTACTGGGGCCAGGGCGCGCACAGCGCGCTGCCCATCGTGGGCGACTTTTTCCAGCAGTCCCTGAGGGGCAGGGTGATAGATCAGCGCGCGCGCTTTGCCGGACCGTCCGGGGCCGAGTCAAGCGCCTGGCTTAATGACCAGCCCGCTCCCGCCTCCGAGCCGCAGGCTGAACCCCTTCCTCAGGCCGAGGACAGCTTTACGCCCGAACCGGTCTGGCCGTCGATACCTGCTGCGCAGCCCGAATTCATCCCGCAGCCCGACCCGATCGGCATCGGGTCGCCCAGGACCTTTCCAGGAGAAGGCGCGGAGGCTGTGGGCCGGTGAGCAAAGGGGAAGGCCTGGACTTGGGGCTTCAATGTTGCGGCGCGAGGCAGGGACGGCTGACGACCCGAATATCCGGCACGGGGATCTGAATGCTATTAATACAATAGCACCTTACGCCTGTATTCATTGGTGTGGGAGCGGATAAGCCGCTAATACGGCAAGGCGAAGCCGTTGCGCCCCGCATTGATGCGTTGCGCTGTGGGCTTGCCGTCGATGGCCTGGGCGGTCAGCGATACGCTGGCGCCGGGCCCCAGCAGGCTGCGGTCGGCGGGCCTGAAGCTCACGATGGGCGTGCCGGGGGGAACGACGATGGTCTGTTCTCCATCCTTGTATTTCAGCCGAAGCTTGCGGCCTTCGGGCGCTGCCGCCAGGTCGGCCACGGTGGCATTGGTCATGGTGCTTTCCGGGGCAAGATCGAAGGGGCGGTGGCCTTCGCCGGAGCCACGCGCTGACTCGGGAAAAACCGTCACGGCGATCGCGCGTTGCGAGCCGTCCGCCTGCGGCAGGCCGCCTACACCGACGAAGCTGCCCGCCTGGATGTCGGCCAGCGCGATGGGGTAAACCTCGCTTACCACCAAGCTGGCCGGCAGGGCCAGCTTGATTATTTCTCCGCTGCGCGTTTTCAGCGTCACGCTGTCAGGCTCCACCGACTGCAGGGTGCCGCGCAGGCGTACTGCCGGCGTTGTCGAGGCTGATGAGACGCTGACCGGGCCGGATTGCAGGTTGGCCTTGAGGAATGCCACCGTGCGTTCCCAAGCCAGCTTGGCGGCGGCAGCGTCATAGCGCGGCGTGGTGTCGTTGTTGAAGCCGTGGTAGGTGCCAGGGTAGCGGTACACCGCGAGTTTGACGCCGGCGGCCTTCAATGCGGCTTCATAGGCTGGCCAGGCGGCGTTGTTGCGCTCGTCCACGGCGGCCTGTTGTATCAGTAGAGGGCTCTTGACCTTGGTGGCTTCTGCCGGCGCCGGCGTGTTGCCGTAAAAGGCCACGGCGGCATTCAACTCGGGCAGGCGCGTCGCCAGCAGGTGGACGATGCCGCCGCCGTAGCAAAAGCCCACCACGCCGAGCTTGCCGCTTGAGTCGCTGCGCGCCTTGAGCCACAGGGCTGCGGCGACGAAGTCCTCGCGTGCTTTGGCCTGGTCCAGGGCGGCGAAGGCGGCGACGGCTTTTTCCTCGTCGCCGGGGTAGCCGCCCGCCGATGTCAGCGCATCGGGGGCAAAGGCCATGAAGCCGTCCAGCGCGAGGCGGCGGGTGATGTCTTCGATGTGCGGGTTCAGGCCGCGGTTTTCGTGGATGACCAGCACGGCCGGCAGCTTGTGGGTGCCCGCGCCGGCCGGGCGGGCCAGGTAGCCATTGACGCTGCCGGTGCCTGCTGGCGACGGATAGCTGAGCCGTTCGGTTTTTAGTCTTGCGTCGCTGGGCGCCACTTGCTGGCCGGCGGCGAAATCGGGGCTGAGCGCTGCCAGCAGGCCCGCCGCCGTGATGCCGGCCTTGGCGAAATTTTGCGCCCGCGCGAGAAAGCCGCGCCTGTCCAGATTGCCGTGGACGTAGGCGTCGAAAAGGATCAGCAGTTCCTGGTCAAAATCCTGGGCGGTCAGGCGTGGCGGCATGGAGGCTCCTTGGCAAAAGATGCAGCATACGCCGCGGCTGAAAATGGCGTCAAGTGGGGCGGGGCTGCTGGCGCGTTAGCATCGCAGCAACACACAAGGAGGCCTTATGCGCAAGCGCGGCAGCGAAGAAGAACCATCAGTGGCCCTATATTGGGATTTTGAGAACCTGCACGCCAGCCTGTGCGAGGCCAGGCAAGAGGGGGCTTACAGCAAGCAGGACAACCGTTTCAGGGTGCAGGAGCCGCTGATCGACATCCAGGCGGTGGTGGAACTGGCCGCATCGTTTGGCCCGATCGCGATTAACCGGGCTTACTGCAACTGGCAGTATTTCGGCCGCTACCGCGATGCGCTGCTGCAAAGCGCGGTGGAGCTGATTCAGCTGTTTCCGCCCGGCGGCTCGGCCAAAAATGGTGCCGATATCAAGCTCTGTCTGGACGCCATGGAAGACATTGGGCGCTTTGGCCATATCGGCACCGTCATCATCGTGAGCGGCGACAGCGATTTCATGCCGATGTCGCAAAAGATCAAGGCTGCCGGGCGCACCCTGGTGGGGGTTGGCGCACGACCGTTCACCAACCGGCACTGGGCCAAAAGCTGCCACGAGTTCCGTTACTACGAAAATCTGGTGCAAAACCCGGATGAACCCATGCCTGTCCTGCCTGTGCCGCAATCTCAGGTCGACGCGGCGGCGGCAATCTTCAAGCGTGCGATCCGGCTGATGGCTGAAACCCAGGGCGATGCCTGGGTGAGCCGGGCGGCCATCCTGCACATGATCAAGCGCCTGGATTCGACTTTTGACCCCAGGGAATACGGACACCCCAATTTTCTGGCCATGCTCAAGGCATTCGATGCGCTGCTGGAAATCAGGAACGGCGAGTCAGACCAGATGGTCAGGCTGCGCTGATCGGAAACCCTGGGGGGACTTTCTTGCAGGGGGTGCGCGAATTGCTATAAAAAGTATAGCTGCTTACGCGCGTATTGTATGGGTTAAAGCCCTATTTGCTTGATGCTCGCCGGCCACTCGCTAAATGGAAATGGTAGCGTCTCGGTACCGAAACTTTCAAAATCGGCGATCTGGGCCAGATAACGACCCAGGCTGCGGCCCAGGTGTTGCAGGCGGGGATTTGGCGCGTCGGTAGCCACGGCCAGCACCAGTTGCAGCACGGCCACGAAGAACAGCACCGAAGCGGCCAGCTGGAAGGCGGCCGCGAGCAGCACCATGAGCAGCAGGCGCACCCACAGCTTGCGCGGTGGGGGCAGGGCGATCAGCTCAGTCATGGCCCTTGCTTTCAGCGCGTCACCAGCACGGGCACGGGAGACTCCGCCAGCACCTTGGCTGCCACGCTTCCCAGCATGAGCCTGGCGATACCGCTGCGGCCATGTGAGCCCATGACGATCAGGTCCGCGCCTTCCTCTTTGGCTGTCTGCAAGACACCAGCCGAGGCGGTCACGTCTTCGACCATACGCGCCTGCAGATCGACCGGTGCGCCGCCCTGACTGCAGATATCGGCCACCTTGGCATGGGCCTTTGCGGCATGCTCCTGGGCTGCCGACATATAAGCCTGAAAACCCAGCGGGTTGGACTCGCCGATGGCCAGATAGGGATAGGGATCAATGACGTAAATCACCGTCAGTTTTGCGCCATGCGTGCGCGCCATGCTGACGGCCAGTTTCGCAGCGTTCTCGGACGCGGCGGAACCATCGGTGGCCAGGAGGATGTTTTTGAACATGGTTATCTTTCTCTGAGGTTCGGGACTGAGCAATCATGTTACATCTTGCAGGCGCCGCGCGCGGCCTCTCTTGATGTGTGTCAAGCTTGCGGCATGCGGGCCCCTCTATATTGAAAATTGATCCTAGGTTGCTTGTGCAATGGTCCACCCGCGCAGCCCTTAACCGAAGGCAAACTTACATGATCACGAGTAACAGCACCAGTCCTGCGGTTGAAGGCTTGGTGAACCTGGAGGTGCCCTTGGCTGGCCTCTCGCATTGCCATCTCGGCATTATTTCGCAGCTGCAGGAATTTGCGGAAATGACTGCACGGGTGTCGGCTCAAGCAGTGCAGTCGCGCAAGGTGGCAACCAACATCCTGGCGCTGTTCAAGTTCGCGGTCTATGGGCACCATGCAGACGAGGAAAACGAGTTGTTTCCGGCTGTGCTGCGCAGCGCCACTCAAGGAGAAGAGGCCGAACGCATCCTGGTCATGGTGCAGCGCCTGACAGCAGAGCACCGCGAGATTGAATCCTGCTGGAAAAACCTGGAGCCGGAGCTCACGGCCGCGTCGACGGCCGAGCCGGGTGATCTGGACTTGAAGGGGGTGCAAGATCTGGTGCGGCGCTACATGGCGCATGCGTTTTTCGAAGAGCAGCAATTTTTTCCGCTAGCGGAGACCATCCTCGCGCGCAATGGCAAGCCCATGGCGGCGCCGGGCCTGCAGCTTTGCTAGCGGCTGCGAAGTAGCTGCCAGAGCCTATTGGGCCGTGTCGCCGGTGAGGGTGTTGCCGGCCAAAGCCTTGAGTGCAAAAGTTATCTGTCCCGGTCACTACGGGCGAAGTCTGCCATTCAAAGTAGCAGCACTTCGCCCGCCCTTGACGGCCGATAAAAGTGCCCACGCGGCATTCAGTCCTGCAGTTGCCGGGCCAGCAGCACGGCCACATGAATCGCTTCGCGCTGTGCACCGTCCTTGATCTGGTGGCGGCAGCTCGTGCCGTCAGCCACCACGATGGCGTCGGGCTGCTTGCGCACGGCCGGCAGCAGGCTGAGCTCGGCCATCTGCATCGATACCTCGTAATGGCTGGCCTCGTAGCCGAAGCTGCCCGCCATGCCGCAGCAGCTCGACTCGATCAGCTCGGGCTGGGCTCCGGGGATCAGCTTGAGCACGTCGATGATAGGGCTTACCGCGCCAAAGGCCTTCTGGTGGCAATGGCCGTGCAGCAGGATGGGCTGGCTGGCAGGTTTGAGTCGTGCCTTGAGCGCTTCAAGCTGGCCCGCAGCCGCTTCGCGCGCAAGGAACTCCTCCAGTAGCAGGGCCTGCCGGCCGATGGTCTGCGCCGCGTCGCCCAGACCCATCACCAGCATTTCATCCCGCATCGTCAGCAGGCACGACGGCTCCAGCCCGACGATGGCAATGCCTTTTTCGGCAAAGGGGAGCAGGGCGGCAACCAGTTCGCTCGCCTTGGCTTTGGCCTTGTCCACCATGCCGCTGGCCAGAAAAGTGCGGCCGCAGCACAGGTTTTTTCCATCTGCTATTTTTTTGGTAGCAATATGCACCATGTAACCGGCGGCTTGCAGCACTTTTAATGCTGCACTTGCGTTGTCTGATTCAAAGTAGCCATTAAAGGTATCGACAAACAGCACAACGGGTTTGCTGGCCGCCAGGACTTCTTCGCGGCTGGCGCTGGCCGCGCCTGAATTGAAAAAGGTCTGCATTTTCCACTGGGGCAGCGTGCGCCTGGCGGAAAAGCCCATCATCTTTTCGCTCAATGCGGCCAGGCCGGGAATCTTGTCGCGCAGGTTCAGCAGCGGCGCCAGGCGGCTGGCCCAGTGGGCGTAGTCGGGCAGATAGGCCACCAGCTTGTCTTTCAGCGTGTAGCCATGCCTGGCCTTGTAGTGGTGCAAGAATTCGACCTTCATCCTGGCCATGTCAACGCCGGTGGGGCAGTCGCGCTTGCAGCCTTTGCAGCCCACGCACAAGTCCAGCGCTTCCTGCACGGCGTCGCTGGTGAAGGCGTCTTCGGCCTTCATTCCTTCCAGCTGGCCTGACAACGCGAGGCGCAAGGTATTGGCGCGGCCACGGGTCAGGTGTTTCTCGTCGCGCGTGACGCGGTAGCTGGGGCACATGGTGCCGGCGTCAAACTTGCGGCAGGTGCCGTTGTTGTTGCACATTTCCACGGCCTTGGCAAAGCCCTGGGCGGGATCGCCGCCGGTGCCCGGCGCACTGGTTTGTTCCGTCACTGGGTCGTTCTGCACATTCCATGCGCTCCAGTCCAGCGCGGTCTGAATCGGAATGACCTTGTAGCTGGGCGGAAAGCGCATCAACCGGGTGTCGTCCATTTTTGGCGGATTGACGATGCGCTGCGGGCTCAGCAGGTTCAGCGGGTCCAGGTAATGCTTGATTTGCGCAAACGCGTCGTTGATCCTGGGGCCAAACTGCCACTGCACCCACTCGCCGCGGCACAGGCCATCGCCATGCTCGCCGCTGTAGGCGCCCTTGTAATGCCGCACCAGTGCCGATGCTTCTTCGGCGATGGCGCGCATCTTGGCGGCGCCCCCGTTGGCTCCACCCTGGCGCATGTCCAGGATGGGCCGGACATGCAGCGTGCCCACCGACGCGTGGGCGTACCAGGTGCCCTTGCTGCCGTGTTTGCGGAAGACCTGGGTGAGCGCGTTGGTGTATTCGGCCAGATGCTGCAGCGGCACGGCGCAGTCTTCGATAAAGCTGACCGGCTTGCCATCGCCCTTGAGGCTCATCATGATGTTGAGCCCTGCCTTGCGAACTTCCCAGAGGTTTTTCTGCGGTGCGTCGTCAATCATTTCCACCACCGAGCCGCTCAAGCCCAGGTCGCCCATCAGTTCCACCAGCTGCCTGATTTTTGGCGTGAGATCAGCCTTGGACTGGCCTGAAAACTCCACCAGCAGGATGGCGTCGGGCTGGCCGATCAGCGCGGTGCGCACGGTGGGCGCGAAGGCCGGGTTTTGCAGCGACAGCTCGATCATCGTGCGGTCAACCAGCTCCACAGCGGTGAGCGTGCCGTCGCTGCCCAGCTTGACGATGTGCTGGGCCGAGTCCATCGCCTTGTAGAACGTCGGAAAGTTCACCACGCCCAATACCTTGGCGCGTGGCAGTTCACTCAGGCGCAGCGTCAGTGATTTGGTTAGCGCCAGCGTGCCTTCGCTGCCAACCAGCAGGTGCGCCAGATTGACCGAGCCATCGGGCGTGTACGGTTTTTCGTTTTGGTTGTTGAAGATGTCCAGGTTGTAGCCGGCCACCCGGCGCAGCACCTTGGGCCAGTGCGCTTGCAGCTCGGGGCGAAGCTGGTCAGACAGGGCCTTGACGTAATCGCCCAGTTGGCGTGCCGGGCCGGTGGCTGCGTCGTAGCGTCCCAGCTCCAGCAAGCTGCCATCAGAGCGCCAGGCCGTGGCGCCCAGAACGTTGTGCACCATGTTGCCGTAGGCGATGCTGCGGCTGCCGCAGGAGTTGTTGCCCGCCATGCCGCCTAGCGTAGCCTGCGCGCTGGTGGATACATCCACCGGGTACCAGAGTCCGTGCGGCTTCAGCGCGGCATTGAGGTGGTCGAGCACGATGCCCGGTTCGACCTTGGCGGTGCGTTCTATCGCATTCACATCCAGGATGTTGCGCACATGCTTGGCGTAGTCAATGACCAGGCCCGCGCCCACTGTCTGGCCGCACTGGCTGGTGCCGCCGCCGCGCGGCACGATGGGTACCTGCAGGTCGCGGCAAATGTCGAGTGCGGTTTTAACGTCGTCTGCGGTGCGAGGCACGAATACGCCCACCGGCATGACCTGGTAGATGGATGCATCGGTGGCATAGCGGCCCCGGTCAGCGCCTGAAAACAGCACTTCGCCCCGGGTTTCTGCGGCAAGCCGTGCGGCCAGCCGGCCCGCCACTTCGTTGCTGACGCGTGCCACGTCGTCGTAGACCTGGGCAGTGGTTTCCCGGGTTATTTTCAGGGGAAGGGGTGCGTTCATCTTCGGGCTTTGTAGTTCAGGCTTGAGAAGGAGGCCGGCTGGCGGCACCGGCCGCGCGCAGCTGCTGAATCACGGTGTCCAGCTTGTGGGCCAGATGCATGGACATGACAGCCCGCATGGCCGCTGGGTCGCGTGCGCTCAGTGCGGCCACCATCTGCTCATGCTCCTTGACGGCATCCCGCCACTTCTCCTCGTTCTGGTTGGAGCGAAAGCGCAAGGCCTGCAAGCGTGCGTTGACCTGGTTGTATGTGGCGATGAGCACCGGGTTTTTGGCGGCGGCGTTGATGGCGCTGTGGATGGCCGAGTTCAGCCGGTAGTAAGCAGGCAGATCGCGGCGGGTGTAGGCGGCCAGCATTTCAAAGTGCATGGCCTTGATTTCATTGAGCTCGGGCTCAAGGATGCGCTGGGCGGCCAGCTCGCCCGACTGGGCTTCCAGTCCGGCCATGACCTCGAAGGTGTTGAGCACATCGGCTTCGGTCAGCTCAACGGCAATCGCGCCGCGGTTGGGCAGCAGTTCGACCAGGCCTTCAGCGGCCAGCATCTTGATAGCTTCCCGCAGCGGCGTGCGCGAAACATTGAGCACCTCGCTGAGTTCGCGCTCATTGAGTTTGGCGCCGGGCGCGATGCGGTTTTCGACCAGCATCTGGCGCAGGCGGTGCGCGACCTGCTCATGCAGGGCCGCGCGGGGGATAGCAATGATTTCTGCGGACATAGGGGTGAAGTTTGTATGCAAAAAAGAAGGGTATCAAATCAATCGTTAACCCTAATTATCATTGGTTTTTTGTTGACAAATGAATTTTGTATGCAAAAAATGGCCAATTACTCCAGGAGCGCACGCGACATGTTGACTCTCGACTTTCATCCCACAGGACGCCATTTTTTACAAATTCCCGGTCCGTCGCCGGTGCCGGATCGCATCCTGCGTGCCATGAGCCTGCCCACCATTGACCACCGCGGCCCGGAGTTTGGCGCGCTGGGGTTGAAGGTGCTGGCAGACATCAAAAAAATCTTTCAGACAAAGCAGCCGGTCATCATCTACCCGGCCTCCGGCACGGGCGCCTGGGAAGCGGCGCTGGCCAATACCCTGAGCCCGGGCGACCATGTGCTGATGTATGAAACCGGCCATTTCGCCGCCCTGTGGCAAAAGCTTGCGGTGCGGCTGGGCCTTAAAACCGAAGTGATGAGCTACCCCGGTTCCGAGGTCTGGCGCCATGGCGTGCAGGCCAGCCTGATTGAAGAGCGCCTGAAGGCTGATACCCAGCACGCTATCCGCGCAGTGTGCGTGGTGCATAACGAAACCTCCACCGGCGTCACCAGCAACATCGCTGCCGTGCGCAAGGCCATGGATGCGGCCAGACACCCGGCGCTGCTGCTGGTCGATACGATTTCGGGCCTGGCCTCTGCCGACTACCGTCACGACGAGTGGGGTGTGGACGTGAGCATCAGCGGATCGCAAAAAGGTCTGATGCTGCCGCCCGGCATCAGTTTTAACGCCTTGTCTGCCAGGGCTCTGGAAGCCAGCAAAAAAGCCACGCTGCCCAAGGCTTTCTGGGCCTGGGACGAGATCATCGAGATGAACAAGACCGGCTACTGGCCGTCCACACCCAACACCAATTTGCTCTATGCGCTCAGCGAAGCCTGCGACATGCTGCTGGAGCATGGGCTGGAGGCCGTGTTTGCCCGGCATCAGCGCTGGGGCCAGGGCGTTCGCGCCGCCGTCAAGGCCTGGGGCCTGCAAATCCAGTGTGCCGATGCCGCCCTGTATTCGCCTGTGCTGACCGGCGTGATGATGCCTGAGGGCATTGATGCCGATGCAGTGCGCAAGACCATTTACGAGCGCTTTGACTGCTCGCTCGGCACCGGCCTGGGCAAGGTCAAGGGAAAAATGTTCCGCATTGGCCATCTCGGCGACTGCAACGACCTGACGCTGATGGCGGCCTTGAGCGGCTGCGAGATGGGCTTGAAGCTGGCCGGCGTGAAGCTGGCGGGCTCGGGTGTACTGGCCGCCATGGACCACTTTTCAAGCCATGCGGCCGTGGTGCCACAGCGCAGGGCGGCTTGACCCGAAGGATTTGCTATCAATGTAGTAGCTTACCGTGCCGATAGAGCAAGGGCTACAGGCTTATTTCACTAAAACCTGGAGACAAAACCATGCAACGCAGAACTTTCATCAGCGCCACTACCGCCACGGCAGCCACCATGGCCGCTCCCATGCTATGGGCCCAGACACTGCCAGCCGGTCCGATCCGCATCATCGTCGGCTTCGCGCCGGGTGGCGGCACCGACATTCTGGCGCGCGTCATTGCGCAAAAACTCACGGCGATGTGGAACACCACTGTGCTGGTGGAAAACAAGGCAGGTGCTGCCGGCATGATTGCCGCCGATTACGTGGCCAAGCAGCCCAGCGACGGCAGCACGCTGTTGATGGCGCACATCAACAGCCACGCCATCGCGCCCGCGCTGACGCCGCGCATGACCTACAACGTGGAAACTGACTTTACGCCTGTCGTGCTGGTGGGTGTCACGCCCAATTTGCTGGTCTGCAACGAGCAGCAAGCGGCACGGACCGTCAAAGACGTGGTGGAACTGTGCCGTAAGAACCCCGGCAGGATCAGCTTCGGCTCGGCCGGCAACGGCTCGGCGCAGCACCTGGCGCTGGAGATGTTCAAGCTTGCCGCCAATATTGATGCCATCCACGTGCCATATAAGGGGTCCGGCCCCATGCTGACGGACCTGATTGGTGGCCAGATCAACTACAGCTTCGACACCATGACAGCGGCCACGCCACACGTGAAAAGCGGCAAGGCGATTGCTATTGCGCAGACGCGCCAGAAGCGCGCCAAGGGCCATCCGAATGTGCCAACCATGGCCGAATCGGGTTTTCCGGGTTTCGAGGCCACCACCTGGTATGGCCTGGTCGGTCCCGGCAAGCTGCCTTCGGCGCTGGCCAAACGCATGAACGAGGACATCAACAAGGTCCTCTTGATGCCCGACGTGGCTGAAAAGTTTGAGCAGTACGGTGCCGAGGATGGCGGAGGCTCCGCTGAAAAGTTCGGCGATTTCATCAAGGTTGAAGCAAAGAAATGGGCCAAGGTGGTGAAGGATGCCAATGTGAAGGGCGACGCATGAGCAATAGTGCCCCCCCGAAGCGGCCTGCGGCCGCCGCATGCAAGGATGGACTCGCATGACGCGCCCCTTGCCGCTGGCCGGTGTCCGGGTGCTGGACATCAGCCAGGTCATGGCGGGCCCCTATGCCTGCATGCTGCTGGCCGACCTGGGCGCCGATGTCATCAAGATTGAGCCGCCCGGCAGCGGCGACCAGACCCGCGGCGCCATGGGCTTCAAGATGAAGGGCCCCGACTCCATGGGCTTTCTCAATATGAACCGCAACAAGCGCAGCGTCGCGCTGAACCTCAAGTCCGATGCCGGGCGCGAGTTGCTGCTGCGCATGGCGAAGGACGCGGACATCCTCATCGAGAACTACCGTCCTGGCGCAATGAAGCGCCTCGGCCTGGGCTACGACGTGCTCAAGGAGATCAACCCGCGGCTGGTCTACACCAGCATTTCGGGCTTCGGCCAGACCGGCCCCTGGGCCGACCGCCCCGGCTTCGACCTGATGGCGCAGGCCATGTCCGGCGTGATGAGCGTGACGGGCTACCCGGACGGCCCGCCTGTGAAAGCCGGCGTGCCGGTGGCAGACATTGGCTGCGCCCTGTTCGCGGTCTACGGCACGCTGGCGGCCTACATAGGCGCCAAGGCCACGGGCCAGGGCCAGTACATCGATGCGTCGCTGTTCGATTCGGCGATGGCCTTCTCGGTCTGGGACATCTGCGACTACTGGGGCACGGGCAAGCCGCCCGAGCCGCTGGGCACGGCCAACAAGATGACCGCGCCTTACCAGGCCATGGCCAGTGCCGACGGCTATTTCGTGATGGGGGCCAACAACCAGAAGCTGTGGCTCAAGCTGTGTGCGCTGATCGAACGGCCGGACCTGGCCGAGGATTCGCGCTTTTCCACCATCTCGCTTCGGCTGGCCAACCGGGCCGTGCTGGTCGAGGAGCTGGAGCACAGCTTCAGGCAGCAGCCCAAGGCCCACTGGGTGGACACGCTGCTGGCGGCAGGTATTCCCGCAGGCCCCATCCTCACCTACCCGGAAGCCTTCGAGAGCGAGCACGGCCGTGCTCGCGGCATGCGCATGGAGATTGACCATCCCATCGAGGGCAAGGTGCCCAACATCGGTTTTGCGGTCAAGCTCTCGGGCACGCCGCAGCAGGTGCGCCGGCATCCGCCGCTGCTGGGCGAGCACAACGCCGAGGTGCTCGCCGAACTCGGCATCGGCGCCGACGAGCAGGCTGAACTGGAAGCGCTAGGCGCATTCGCGGCATGAGCGAGGCCAGGGTTCGCTTGAGCATCCAGGACGGTGTGGCCTCGGTGGTGTTTGATCGTCCGCTGGCGCGCAATGCCATGACCTGGGCCATGTACGAACAGCTCGGCCAGATCTGCGAACAGTTGCAGGCCGATGCTGCTGTGCGGGTGGTCACGTTTCGAGGTGCTGGCGGCGAAGCCTTCGTGGCTGGCACCGACATCGAACAGTTCAAGTCTTTTCGCAGCGGCGAGGACGGCGTGGCCTATGAGCAGCAGATTGACAAGTGCATCTGCCGGCTGGAGTCGCTGCGCATGCCCACCGTGGCCGTGATCGAGGGCTGGGCGATTGGCGGCGGCCTGGCCATTGCCACGGCCTGCGATTTCCGCATTGCCACGCCCGCTTCCCGTTTCGGCGTGCCCATTGCCCGGACGCTGGGCAACTGCCTGTCGGTGACCAATCTCGCCCGGATGAGTGCCGTGTTCGGCATGCCGCGCATCAAGCGCATGCTGATGCTGGCAGAAACTCTTGCCGCTGACGAAGCGCTGGACTGCGGTTTTCTCATCCAGGTCAGCGAGGCGGGCGAGATGGATGCTGCCTTGGTGCAGCTGTGCGAACGCCTGGGCGCTTTGGCACCGGTGACTCAAAGCGTGACCAAGGAGGGTTTGCGCAGGCTGGTGGGGCAGGGCTTGCCGCCTGATGACGATTTAATCCGCCGTTGCTACGGCAGCGATGACTTTCGGGAAGGCGTGGATGCTTTTGTGGGCAAGAGGCGACCTGTCTGGAAAGGGACTTAGCCCGGTAGAGGCGTCGATAGAGGCGCTTGAGCCCTTCAAGCCGGCGGCGGCTCAGTTTTCGGTTTGTAGTCGCAAAAGGGCGCTACCGCGCATTGCCAGCACAGCGGCTTGCGTGCGATGCAGACATAGCGCCCGTGCAGGATCAGCCAGTGGTGCGCGTCCACCAGATATTCAGGCGGAACGCGTTTGAGCAGTTTCAGCTCGACTTCCAGCGGGTTTTTGCCGGGTGCGAGCCCGGTGCGGTTGCTGACCCGGAAGATGTGCGTGTCCACCGCCATGGCGGCTTCGCCAAAGGCCGAGTTCAGCACGACATTGGCTGTCTTGCGGCCCACACCCGGCAGTGCCTGGAGGGCTTCGCGGGTGCGCGGCACCTGGCCGCCGTGCTGCGCGACCAGTATCTGGCAGGTGGCCAGCAGGTTTTTTGCCTTGGTGTGGTACAGGCCAATGGTCTTGATGTAACTCTCGAGGCCTTCGAGTCCCAAATCCAGCATGGCCTGCGGGGTGCTGGCAACCGGAAAAAGCTTGCGCGTGGCCTTGTTCACGCCCACATCCGTAGCCTGCGCCGACAGCAGCACGGCCACGAGCAATTCGAACACGCTCGTATACTCCAGCTCGGTAACGGGCTGTGGATTGGCCGCCTTCAAAGTGGCAAAAAACGGCTCTATGTATTCCTTTTTCATGGATCAATTCTCCCATGTCACTGCCTGCACCATTGCACTTTGCCGATCGCCTCAACAAGGTTGAAACCTCCGCCATTCGCGAACTCTTCAAGCTGCTCGGCAAGCCCGGCATCATCAGCTTTGCCGGCGGTTTTCCCGACCCGGCGATGTTTGATGTGGAGGGCATCAAGGAAGCCGCCAACAAGGCGCTGACCGAGGAAGCCGGCGCTGCCCTGCAATATGGCGCCACCGAAGGCTATCAGCCGCTGCGCGAGCAGCTCAGCACCTTCATGGCAAGCAAGGGCGCGACGGTGGCGGCCAGCGAGCTCATCGTCACCACCGGCAGCCAGCAGGCGCTGGACCTGTTGGGCAAAACCATGATTTCGCCCGGTGACAAGGTGATTGTGGAAGGGCCGACCTTTCTGGCCACCATCCAGTGCTTCAGGTTGTACGGGGCCGAAGTCATCAGTGCGCCTGTGGATGCCCACGGCGTGCAAACCGATGTGCTGGAGCAACTCATCGCCGAGCACAAACCAAAATTTGTTTACCTGATTCCCACCTTCGGCAACCCGAGCGGCGCCATGCTGAGCCTGGAGCGGCGCAAAAAGGTGCTGGAACTGGCCGTCAGGTACAAGACGCTGATGGTGGAGGACGACCCCTATGGCGATCTCTATTTTGACGAGCCGCCGCCGCCGTCCCTGCTGGCCTTGAGCGACTCCGTTCCCGGCAGTCGTGACTTGCTGGCGCATTGCGGCTCACTGAGCAAAGTGCTGTCACCGGGCTTGCGCATCGGCTGGCTCATCGCCCAGCCTGCGCTGCTGGCCAACGCCGTCATGTGCAAACAGTTCAGTGACGCCCATACCAGCACCTTTGCCCAGGCTACCGCGTCGCAATACCTCATGGGTGGCCGCATGCCCGCTACCCTGATTCGTGTACGCAAGGTGTACGCCGAGCGCGCCAGGGCGATGGGCGAGGCCTTAAAGCGTGAATTGGGTGACGCCGTTACGTTTGAGCAGCCCGGTGGCGGCCTGTTCTTCTGGGTCCGCCTGACGGGGGCGAAGGGCGGCATCAGCGACGCCGGTGAATTGGCCAGGCGGGCGATTGAAAAAGGCGTGGCCTTTGTGCCAGGCGCGCCGTTTTACGCAGAGCATCCGGATGTGGCCACTCTGCGCCTGAGCTTTGCCACGGCAGACGTGGCAAAAATCCAGGAAGGTATCGCACGTCTGGGCCAGGCCCTGAAAAGCTGACTGAAGGCTTTTTCGCCTTTCTCGCCTGTGTTGCCGGCCACCTTGATTCGCGCGTCGTTCACCCTGTAAGGCTTGCATGAAAAAGTTCATGATCCTGTTTTTCCTGCTCGGCGGGTCAGCGGTTCGGGCTGAAACAGCGTGGTTTACCGTCTTGGGCGACCCTGGTAACCCGGCGGCCGATACCGTTGAAGTGGACCCGACACCGGTTGCCGTGAGCGCAGGCGTGCGGACCTTGCGGGTCAGGAGCAATCGGTCGGTGCAAAGGACCAGCCAGGACGGAGTTGCATACAGGTCCTACCGGGCCGAAGTGCTTTTTGACTGTATCAACAAGTCGGCGAAATATGTCTCGATAGACTTTTACCTGCAGCCGCTCTGGAAGGGCGAACCGTATCAAATTTCGCTCTACACCAAGGAAGATCCGCGCTGGATGCAGTTTCGCGACATCGAGCCCAATCCGACCCGCCGGATCGTCCGCGCAGTATGCGAAAGCGCAAGCGTGACGAATAATTAAGGCCGCATCGTCCTTCTTCGCATCCATCGGAAATTTTTTCCGGTGAGCGGTCTTGTGTCCTCGAAGCGGCGGGATTACGATCAGCCGCCAGGAACCGCATCGGACATGCCTGGCAATTTACCCTTCAGGAGGCTTGCATGCCGCAACTTATCGCATCGGTCGACGGCGTCGAAGTCAAGCACGTTTATCTAAAAAATGACCGGACCACGCTTGGCCGCAAGCGGCATAATGATATTGTTCTAGACAGCATGGTCGTCAGTGGCGAGCACTGCGTGTTCCTGCTCAGCGGGATTGCGGATGTGACTCTCGAAGACCTTGGCAGCACCAACGGCACTTATGTCAACAGTCACATCATCAAGGCCCCGCAGCAGCTTAGGGATGCCGACATCATCACTATCGGCAACTTCAGCGTTCAGTTTTTCGCAGCCTCAGAGCACAAGCCAGCCAGCACCCCGCCGGAAACGGCGGTCATGTCGCTGGTGGCCCTGGGTTTGCCCGGTACCAGTGGCGAACGGCAGGCCTGTCTCAAGCTGTTGACAGGCACTTCTACCGGGCTGGAAGTTCCCTTGATCAAGGCGGTAACGACATTTGGCCAAGCGGGTGTCGCCGTCGTGGCTGTTTCGCACCGGCGTGACGGTTACTACGTCGCCCACATGGGCGGTAAAACAACGCCCACGCTCAATGGCAAACCAGTGGGTGCGGAGGCGCTTGTGCTGGCTCATAACGATGTGCTGAATCTGGCAGGAAACGAGATGGAGTTTTTGCTAAAAGCACAGTGACCCGGAAAAATGTCCAGTCCTGCGGGGGCCGCTGGTGATGCGAGTGCCAAATCCGCTATAACTCCGGAATGAAAAGAAATCCTTCAAGCGGCGGCCTCGTCTATTCCACTGATGCCGGAAGAATGTGCCCCGACTGCCGCAAGCCTGTCGCCGATTGCATTTGCAAAAAGGCCATGGCACTCCCGAAAACCGATGGGCTGGTGCGAGTCTCCAGAAGCACAAAGGGCAGGGGCGGAAAAACGGTCACCCTGGTCAAGGGGCTGTCGCTCGATGAGCCGACCCTGGCCCAGCTGGGCAAGCAACTCAGGGCGGCATGCGGCTCCGGCGGAACCGTCAAGGACGGCGTGATTGAAGTGCAGGGCGACCACTGCGACCTGGTGATGCAGGCGCTGATCAAGCAGGGCTATGCCGCCAAGCGTGCAGGAGGCTAAAGTGAGCCCCGACGACCTGCCTTTGTTGCTTGAGCGCGAAATGCCTTACGGCAAATACAGGGGGTGGCCGATTGCCGACCTGCCTGGCGACTACCTGAACTGGTTTGCCCGCGAAGGCTTTCCCAAGGGCGAAATTGGCCGCCTGCTGGCCTTGATGCACGAGATTGACCACAACGGCCTCTCGTCACTGCTCGATCCGCTGCGCAAGCGCTGAATCCTGTGGACGTCTGATCTCAGGCGAGCCGCTTGAGCGGTGTGCATGCTATGCAAAAGATAGCTGCTTGTGACCGACCTGCTTGCGTAACAGGCAGTTTATGCAAAGAAACTGGAAGTGATCTGGGGCCCAGAGTCAGTGAACACGAACTGCCCGAGCCTGCAAAGGCACGGCCCGGGCATGTTCTTTCTGTGCTGACCTACAGCACCTTGCTGAGGAATTTGCGCGTGCGCTCTTCCTTGGGGTGGTCAAAAATGTTGGCCGGCGTTCCTTCCTCGACCACCAGGCCTTCGTCAATAAACAACACCCGGTCTGCCACCTGACGCGCAAAACCCATTTCATGGGTGACCACCACCATGGTCATGCCTTCCTCGGCCAGGTCCTGCATGACACTCAGTACCTCGCCGACCATTTCCGGGTCCAGCGCCGAGGTCGGCTCGTCAAACAGCATGATGCGCGGCTGCATGGCCAGCGCCCGGGCAATCGCTACGCGCTGCTGCTGCCCGCCCGACAGCTGGTTGGGGTAGGCGTCTATCTTGTCGAGCAGCCCGACCTTCTCCAGTAATTCACTGGCGCGGATGCGGGCTTGCGCCGCCGTGAGGCCCCGTACCTTGGTGGGCGCCAGCGTGATGTTTTCCAGCACGGTCTTGTGCGGAAAAAGGTTGAAGCGCTGAAACACCATACCGATTTCAGAACGCAGGGCATCAACATCGGTTTTGGGCTCGTGTACCGAAACACCATGCACCAGCACCTCTCCGCCGGAAGCGTCCTCCAGGGCGTTCAGGCACCTCAGGAAGGTGCTCTTTCCCGAACCCGAGGGCCCAATGACGCAAACCACTTCGGAAGCCTTGATGGAGCAGTCAATGCCGCGCAGCACCTGGAGATGACCAAACTGCTTGGTCAGTGCCTTAACGCGAATCACCTCGTCCATAACGGTCCTCCAGTTTTTTGACCCCATAAGCCAGGCCCAGGGTCAGTACCCAGTATATGAGCGAAATCGTGAGATAGGGTTCCCAGTAGCGGGAATAGGCGCCCGCTACGGTTCGCGCGGCGTAGGCGAGTTCTGCCAGGCCGATCGCTGAAATCAGTGACGAGTCCTTGAGCAGCGAGATGGCGTTGTTGCCCAGCGGCGGCAGCATGCGGCGAAACGCCTGTGGCAGCACGATGTGGTACATGGTTCGCGGAAACGACATGCCCAGCGAGCGCGATGCTTCCACCTGACCCTTGTCAATCGACTGGATGCCGGCGCGGAATATCTCGGAGATATAGGCACCCGAGTTGAGTGTGAGCGCCACGACGCCTGACAGAAATGCGCCGTAGTTTTGCTTGATGTTGCGGGCGGCTTCGCCGGAAATCAGCAGGCCGTCAGCCTGGTTGACAAACAGAGGCAGCACAGCAAAGTGGATCAGCAGAATCTGCACAAACAGCGGCGTGCCGCGGAAAAAGCTGACATACACCGCCGCTGGCCAGCGCAAGGCATACCTGCACAGCTGTTTGGCGGGCGAATGGCGCGCTTCGGCAACCCGCGCCAGGCCTATGGCCAGGCCTAGCGCCGTGCCCTGCACGATGCAGATCAGCGTCACGGTGATGGTCATTTGCAGGCCGCGCCAGAACAGCACGGCGTATTCTGAAATGATGTCAGCCCGGAACCAGCCGAACCAGAGAACTTGCTCCATAACGAATGCGTTCAGCGATTATTGGGCAGGCAGCAGGGGCGCATCAGCATGGAACCACTTTTGGTAGATTTGCGCGTAGCTGCCATCGGCCTTGACTGCAGCCAGACCGGCATTCAATTTGTCCAGCAGCGCCTTGTTGCCCTGCTTGACGACGATGCCGAAGAACTCCTTGGGAAAGCTTGGGTCGCTCACGGTTTTAAGCTGCTTGTGCTCCTGGGCGCGAAAGGCAATCACGCCGTTGTCTCCGATGGCGGCATCCAGCCCCGTGTTGACCAGTTCGGAAATCACCACAGGCGTGCTTTCGAAGCGGCGAATGTCGGGATTTGTTTTGCCGAATTCACGCGACGCGATATCGTCGCCCGTGCTGCCGGTAACCACGCCGATTTTCTTGCCGGCGAGGTCTTTCAGGTTTTTGACCGTGCTTTCCTTGGGCACGGCCATCAGCTGGCGGGCTTCAAAGTAGGGCGTGGTGAAGTCATAGGACTGCTTGCGCTTGTCGTTGATGGTGACGCCGGAAATGACAAGATCGACATCGCCGTTGTTGAGCGCGGCGAAAATGCCGGTCCACGGTGTATTCACTATCTTGATTTGCAGGCCGGCTTTTTTCGCGATGGCCTTGATCATGTCCACGTCGTAGCCGACGATTTCCTTGGTCGGGCTTTCGTAGGCAAACGGGCGGTAAGTGGCGCTTGAGCCGACAACCAGCTCCTTGTTTTGCGCCTGGGCGCTGCCCAGCGTGAGGAGGATCAGGCCGGCCCTAGCGGCGACTTTTTGCAAGAGGTTCATGGTAAGACCCAAGAGATGAATGGATTTGTTTAAACGTCCTGATCAAGGACAGCAAACGAAGTACGCAATGTTAACGCGTGCAAAAAACGTTATTCGGCATACCGTTTTCCCTGAGGGCAAGTCGGGTGTGACGCGAACTGGTGCGGCAAGTCAATAATGCAGGCAGGAGTTTTTCAATGAGCTTGCCAGCCCCATCTACCCGCCGCCGCCTGTTGCAACTGTCAGCGGCCAGCGCCGCGACTTTTTGGCTGTCGCGCAGCGTCTGGAGCCAGCCCCGGCTCAGCAGCCATGCATTCGGCCTCGGCGTTGCCAGCGGTTCGCCCACGCATGACTCAGTGGTGCTGTGGACCCGGCTCATGGCGCCCGAACTGCTGGAGCCGGCTCAGTGGCGCGAACCCGTGACGGTCCGCTGGGAAGTTGCGCATGACGATCAGTTCACTCGCAGGGTGCAAGCTGGGCAGACGCAGGCCGCGGCCGAATTGGCGCATTCCGTCCATGTCGAGGTGCAGGGCTTGATGCCTGACCGCTGGTATTTCTACCGTTTCATGCTGGGTGACGCCGTCAGCGCCACAGGCCGCACGCGTACCTTTCCGGCGCCGGATGCCGTGGTGGCGCGCATGCGGCTGGCCTATGCGTCCTGCCAGCACTGGCAGCACGGCTACTTCAGCGCTTACCGGCACATGCTCGGTGAAGACCTCGATGCCGTGCTGTTTTTGGGCGACTACATCTATGAATACCCGAACAGCAGCACAGCGGTGCGACCGGCTACCGGCGGCTGGGTCCTGACGCTGGAGGACTACCGGCAGCGCTACGCCCTGTATAAAAGCGATGCAGCCTTGCAGGCCATGCACCAGGCGTGTCCATGGCTGGTGACCTGGGACGACCACGAGGTGCAAAACGACTACGCCGGCATGCAGGAGGGCCGCAGCGGCGCGCCCAATCCTGACTTTGCCGCACGCCGTGCTGCTGCCTACCAGGCTTTTTATGAACACATGCCGATTCGCGCCTCAGTGCTCACCCAGGCCATGGCCGGTCTGGCCAGCGGGGCCGAGATGCGTATCTACAAGCGCGTGCACTATGGCCAGCTCGCTTCGTTCTATATGCTCGACGCGCGTCAGTACAAGGATCCGCAAGTCTGCACGCGGGATGGAAAAAAAGGCTCAGACACGCTGAATCCGGCCAACTGTACCGACTGGGATACCCCCGACCGCAGCCTGCTGGGCGTCGGCCAGGAGCGCTGGCTGGACGCCGAGTTTGGCAAAGCCGGCCGGCATTGGAATGTACTGGGGCAGCAGTCGCTGCTGGGTCGGCGCGATTTTCGCAGCGGGACTGGCCAGCTGCTCTGGAACGATGGCTGGGACGGCTACAGCGCCGCGCGCACGCGCCTGACGGATTCGCTGCGAAAAAATGCCGTTGCCAACCCGGTGATTTTGGGCGGCGATGTGCATGAAAACTGGGTCGGTCAGGTCAAGGCTGACTACGCCCAGGCTGCGAGTCCCGCCATCGGCGTGGAGTTTTGCGGCACCAGCATCAGCTCGCACTCGGGCGGCAATCAAAAGACTGCGGAGCGTCTTGCCGAGAACCCGCATTTCGTGTTCGCCGATGCCGAGCGCAAAGGCTATGGCGTGGTGGAGTTCACGCCACGGCACCTGAGCACCACCTTGCGCGTGGTCGATGACGTGCGGCGTCCCGTGACGGCGATAGAGACTTTGGCAAGCTTTAGGGTCCAGGCGGGAAAATCGGTGGTGGAAAGGGTGTGAATGAGGCTTGCAGGTCCAAAGCAGAAAGAAATAGCGCGGGCTGCGGATCTTCGTTTTTGCGTGAAAATATCGCCATGAGCAGTTTGGGACACCTTCGGGTCAAGATGTACAAGACGGTGGCGCGCCAGCTCCACGGCGTGGTGCCATGCTGGGTTTGCGGCGAGCATGTCACGCCTGAGGCGGCAACGCTGGAGCATATACAGGCCCGGAGTGAAGGGGGCAACAGCCACGCCGAAAATCTCGCCATCAGCCATGAAGTCTGCAATGGCCAGCGCCATGCAGCGGGACGGGTTCCGGCATCGGCGACATCACCGGGGCAGGTGCTCAGGCGCAAGGCGCCCTGAACAATGCGTGACGCTTCGCCGAAGCGTGTCATCGGTCATTTGCGGATTCTGTTGGTTTTATGAGGCAAATCGCTGCGCCGCGGACGGGGCGCGCTATGTAAATAGTAGTATTCGCTCATGACTTTCAGCCCGGCTCCACGCTCCATTCCCGCCACGCTCTTGCCACCTGACGACCCCTTGCGCGAGACGCTTCATAACGAGGTCCATGCGCGGCCTCCGGCTCGGGTGCGCTTGCCAGCGCTGATTATTCACGTGGCCGTGCTTAACGCGGGTGTGACGCGCGAACAGGAGTGCGAGCATTTGCAGCGCCTTCCTGGCCAGCACGGATTGCCGCTGGACAGCCTGAGCGGTAACTTTTTGCGCCTGCCCTTTGGCGAGTACACCGTCAAGTGGGAACGCCACACCGAGTTCACGCGTTATTCCATCGTGCAGGCGCTACCCGCTCAAGCACTGCTGGGGGCGCTTGAGCCGGAGTTGATGTCTGCCCCGGCGGTGACGCCCGAGTGGCTGCGCGGCATTCCGGGGCGCACCGTGTCAGCCATCCAGTTGGCAATGGTGACCGCGGATTTAGCCGATGAGCCGGCACTGATGGCGAAGGCACAGGCCTGGTTTGGTGGGCGGGCGGTGATCGCCTCGCAGCTGGGCCATGGGCATTCATGGGCCTTGACCGAATTCCGGATCGGCCCCGACGGCTATGAGCGCATGCTGGTGATCGCTCGGCCTGGCACCTCCGAGGGGCGCGCGGGCCGGATTTCGCAGCGTTTGCTGGAAGTCGAAATCTACCGTTTGATGGCACTGCGCGGCCTGCCTGTTGCCAAGCAGCTCGGGCCCATGCTGGCGCAGGCCGAAGGCGCGCTCGCCGACATTACCGCCCGACTTGAAAACAAATCAGCCTCTGACCAGGAACTGCTGGACACGCTGGTGTCGCTGGCCGCGCGCGTGGAGCGCGCCACGGCCGAGCATGTCTTTCGTTTCTCTGCCACCCGGGCTTACGACACCCTGGTTGGCCAGCGCATCATCGAACTGCGCGAAAAGCCGATTCCGGGCACGCAAACGCTGGGCGAGTTCATGCAGCGCCGCCTGTCGCCCGCCATTGCCACGGTGGCTGCGACGGCGCAGCGCCTGAGCTCCTTGTCGGAACGGGTTGCACGCACCAGCGCGCTGCTGCGCACGAGGGTGGACATTGCGACCGAAATACAGAATCAGCTGCTGCTGGAAAAGCTGACCCGCGGCCAGGAGCTACAGTTGCGCCTGCAGTCCACGGTGGAGGGCTTGTCGATAGCCGCGATCTCTTACTACGTGGTCAGCTTGCTGCTCTATGGCGGCAAGGCGGTCAAGGCAGCCGGCGCGCCGATCAATCCGGAGATAGCGGCTGGTGCCTTGATCCCGCTGGTGCTGTGGGTGGTATGGCGCACCACGCGCCGCATTCACGAGAAGCTGAAGGTCGGGCATTGATGCGCGCGTCTTGCTGATCGGGTTTGATTGCTATTAATATGATAGCTACATACCGCCGTATTGATTAGGCCTGGAGCCTATTTCAACGAAAATTTTCCCGTTTGGCGTTCAGGAAAATGCCGCGTCACTCCCTGCGGACAAACGCGACCTGCAGTCCCGGTGCTTTCGTAGCCGGCTCTAATTCATCAGCTCCAGCAATCGGTCAAGCCCACCTTCGTTGATGGCCACCATGGCCTGCTCGCGTACCTTGGGCTTGGCGTGGTAGGCCACTGAGAGGCCGGCTTCGCCCATCATGGGCAGGTCGTTTGCGCCGTCGCCCATGGCAATGGCCTGCCGCGGGCTGATGCCGAGACGGTCGCAGGTTTGCAGCAGCATCTTTCGCTTTTCCTCGCCGTCGCAGATGTCGCCCCAGGGCTGATCGACCATGCGGCCGGTCAGCAGGCCGTCCCTGATGTCCAGCACGTTCGAGCGCGTGTAGTCAATTCCCAGCTCGTCACGAACCCGGTCGGTGAAGAAGGTGAATCCGCCACTGACCAGCAGCACCTTCATGCCCGCAGTCTTGCAGGCCCGCACCAACTCCGCCGCACCCGGATTGAGTTTGAGGCGCTGGTGGTAGACCTCGTGCATGCTGGATATGCTCACGCCCTTGAGCAGGGCCACACGCTGGCGCAGGCTTTCCTTGAAGTCCGCAATCTCGCCGCGCATGGCGGCTTCAGTGATGGCGGCCACCTCAGCCTTGCGGCCCACGGCGTCGGCAATTTCATCCACGCACTCGATGTTGATGAGGGTGGAGTCCATGTCAAAGGCAATCAGCTTGAAGTCGCTGAGCTTGAGCTTTGGGGTGGCGACATTAACGACGAGGCCGGGAGTGGTTTCAGCGGGGGTCATGTAGCAAGAGCTTCCGTTTGGGGTTGTCCGAGTGAGCGCAATACATCGCGCACCATTTGCGCGCGGTCTTTGGGGTTCTCCAGCGCGCGCTCTATGCGCAGCTTGTCGTTGCCGGTCAATTTGATGTGCCGGTTTTTCTGGATCAGATGCATGATGGCCATCGAGTCGATGGGCGGATCTTTTTTGAAGGTGATGGTGATCGCGCCGGGCGCCGCATCCACCTTGACGACGCCATAGGGCTTGGCAATGACGCGTAGGCGGTGCACGTCAATCAACGTCTGGGCCTGAGGCGGCAGCTTGCCAAAGCGGTCAACAATTTCTTCCAGCAGGGCGTCTATCTGGTCGGTGTTTTTGGCCGTGGCCAGCTTTTTGTAGAAGCTCAGACGCAGATGCACGTCGCCGCAGTAGTCATTGGGCAGCAGCGCCGGGGCATGCAGGTTGATTTCGGTCGTGACGCTGAGCGGCGCCAGCAGATCGGGCTCGCGGCCGGCCTTGAGCGACGCGACAGCCTCGCTGAGCATCTCGTTGTAGAGCTGAAAGCCAATTTCCAGCATGTTGCCACTCTGGTTTTCGCCCAGCACTTCGCCGGTGCCGCGAATCTCCAGATCGTGCATGGCCAGGTAGAAACCGGAGCCGAGTTCCTCCATCTGCTGGATGGCGTCCAGGCGCTGGCCTGCCTGCTTGGTCAGGCCTTCGATGTCCGGCACCATCAGGTAGGCATAAGCCTGGTGATGGCTCCGGCCGACGCGACCGCGCAACTGGTGCAGCTGGGCCAGGCCGAACTTGTCGGCGCGGCTGATCAAAATGGTGTTGGCGCTGGGCACGTCGATGCCGGTTTCGATGATGGTCGAACACAGCAAAATATTGAAGCGCTGGGCCACAAAGTCTTTCATCACCCGCTCCAGCTCGCGTTCGGGCATCTGGCCATGGGCAACGGCAATGCGCGCCTCAGGCAGCAGTTCCTGGAGTTTCTGGCGGCGGTTTTCGATGGTTTCAACTTCGTTGTGAAGGAAGTAAACCTGTCCGCCGCGCTTCAATTCACGTAGCACCGCTTCACGGATAACGCCATTGCTCTCGCTGCGTACAAAGGTCTTGATGGCCAGGCGGCGCTGCGGCGCGGTGGCAATCACGCTGAGGTCGCGCAGACCTTCCAGCGCCATGCCCAGCGTGCGCGGAATCGGCGTGGCGGTGAGCGTGAGCACATCCACCTCGGCGCGCATGGCCTTCATGGCCTCCTTGTGTCGCACGCCAAAACGGTGCTCTTCGTCAATGATGAGCAGGCCCAGCCGCGCGAATTTCACGTCCGGGCTGAGCAGCTTGTGCGTGCCGACCACGATGTCGACGCTGCCGTCGGCCAGGCCCTTGATGGCGGCGCTGATCTCCTTGCCTGAGCGAAAGCGGCTCATTTCCGCGACCTTCACCGGCCACTTGGCGAAACGGTCCACCAGCGTCTGGTAATGCTGCTCGGCCAGCAGCGTGGTGGGCGCCAGCAGTGCGACCTGCTTGCCGCCGGTGATGGCGATAAAGGCGGCGCGCAGGGCGACCTCGGTTTTGCCGAATCCCACATCGCCGCAGACCAGCCGGTCCATGGGGCGCGGGCTGATCATGTCCTGGATCACGGCGTGAATGGCCGCGCGCTGGTCGGCGGTTTCCTCAAAGCCGAAGTCGTTGGCAAAGGCTTCATAGTCGCCGGGCGAATAGCGGAAGGCATGGCCTTCGCGCGCGGCGCGGCGAGCGTAAATATTCAGCAGTTCGGCGGCGGAGTCGCGTATCTGTTCGGCCGCCTTGCGCTTGGCTTTTTCCCACTGGCCGCTGCCCAGTTTGTGCAGCGGCGCTTCTTCGGCGCTGACGCCGGTATAGCGGCTGATCAGGTGCAGCTGGCTGACGGGAACATACAGCGTGGCCTTGTCGGCATATTCGAGGTGTAAAAACTCCTGCAGCAGGGGCGAACCATCCGGACTTTTTTCGCCCAGGTCCAGATTGATCAGGCCCCGGTAACGGCCTATGCCGTGGGCGCTGTGGACGACGGGGTCGCCGACATTGAGTTCGGACAGGTCCTTGATGAGCGCTTCAACATCGCTGACCTGCTCCTGTCTTTTGTTGCGCCTGCGGATGGTGACGCCTGCAGCAAACAGTTCGGTCTCGGTAACGAAATCAATACTTTCCTCTAGCCAGCTGAACCCGGTGTTGATCGCGGCCGTCGCAATGCCGAGTCTTTCTTCGCTGGTCTGGAAATCTTCAAGGGAATCAAAGGCAGGCGGGCTGACATTGCTGGCGCGAAGGAAGTCAAGCAGGCTTTCCCGGCGGCCATCGCTTTCGGCCAGCACCAGCACGCGGTGGACCGTGTTGCGAACATGGCTCTTGAAGCGCGCCAGCGGGTCTTCCGCGCCGCGCACCACGGCCATTTCACCGAGCTTTTGAAACTGTGCATTGTCTGCAACGTCCTCCACCGTTCCGCGCAAGGCGAGCTGGGCGTAGTCGTTGGCGCGGGCATAAAACTGCTCGGCGCTCAGAAACAGCGACTCGGGCGGCAGTGCCGGCCGGTCCGGCGCATTGCGCACCAGACGGTAGCGGTCCTTGGTGTCCTGCCAAAAGCGCTGGAATGCGGGCTCCAGGTCGCCGTGAAGCACCACCGTGGCATTCTTGCCAAGATAGTCGAAAACGGTGGCGGTTTCGTCGAAAAACAGCGGCAGGTAATACTCGATGCCGGCCGTGGCAACGCCATTGCCTATGTCTTTGTAGATGCGGCTTTTGGTCGGGTCGCCTTCGAGCAACTCGCGCCAGCGGCTGCGAAATTTGGCGCGTGCGTCGTCGTCCATCGGAAACTCGCGCCCCGGCAACAGGCGCACTTCGGGCACCGGATACAGGCTGCGCTGGCTGTCCGGGTCAAAGGTTCGGATGCTGTCTATCTCGTCATCAAAAAGGTCAACCCGGTAGGGCACCAGCGAGCCCATGGGAAAGAGGTCAATCAGCCCGCCGCGCACCGCGTATTCACCCGGGCTCACCACTTGCGTGACGTGGCTGTAGCCTGCTAGTGTGAGTTGGGCTTTCAGGCGCGCTTCATCGAGTTTTTGCTTGACCTTGAACTCGAAGGTATAGCCGGCCAGAAAGCTCGGTGGCGCAAGCCGGTACAGCGCTGTGGTGGCGGGCACGATAACGACATCCGCGCCGGTTTCCTTGTCGCGCTGCTGGATTCTCCACAGCGTTGCCAGCCGTTCACTGATCAGGTCCTGGTGCGGCGAGAAGGTGTCGTAGGGCAGGGTTTCCCAATCGGGAAACAGGGCGCAGCGCAGATCGGGGGCGAAAAACGCAATCTCTTCCATCAGGCGCTGGGCCGTGGTGGCATCCGACGTGATGATGGCGGTCAGTTTGCCGGCAGCTTTCTCGCGTTGCCCCAGGCGGGCCAGCAGCAAGGCGTCGGCGGAGCCAACGGGCTGGGGCAGGGTGTAGCGTTTGCCGGAAACGAGTGAGGGTAAGTGCATGAATCAGTGTGGCGAGAAGCCAGGTCAAGTGTCGGTCAGGTTCAGACAGTCAGAACGCATGCGGCAATTTGCGCGGCAAATTGGTGAAAGGGCGGGACACTCCAGGCCATGTGGAGAGGGCGGCGTTCTTGTGTTCAAGTTGGTAATTTTAGAATCTATGATGAAGCTATGACGACTAGCCGTGCCAATAGCCACTCTGACGCCCGTTTTTTTGCCCTGATTCCTTGTGCCGGGCAGGGCAGCCGCGCTGGGGTTTCTCCCTCCGGACAAGCCAAGCAATACCAGTCGATAGCCGGTCAAGCCATGGTGCTGCACACACTGGGGGCCTTTCTGGGCATTGAACGCATCACTCGCACGCTGGTGGTGGTGGCGCCAGGTGACCATTTTTTTGAGCCGCTTGCAGGCAAGCCGTTTGACGTGGCCGCTTGCGGTGGCGCCAGCCGGGGCGACACGGTGCGCAATGGACTTGAAATGCTGCTTCATGCCGGAGCGGGCGCGGAGGATTGGGTGCTGGTACACGACGCTGCCCGTTGTCTGATTACGCCGGCGCAAATCAGTTTTCTGATGGCTGCTTGTGAGCAAGATGAGGTGGGTGGGCTGCTGGCGCACAAACTGCCTGACACGCTAAAGTGCGAAGGCACGTTTGACAAGCGTGGGCGCGTAGCCGCTACTCTGGACCGCAGCGACAAATGGCTGGCTCAAACGCCGCAAATGTTTCGCATCGGCACGCTGGCCAAGGCACTGGCGGCCGCGGGTGGGGCGGTCACCGACGAGTCCAGCGCCATTGAGGCCCTGGGTCTGGCGCCCAAGCTGGTTGCGGGCAGCGCGCAGAATTTCAAGGTGACCTACCCCGAAGACTTTGCGCTGGCCGAAGCGATTCTGTTGAACCGCGGCCGCCCGGCTTGATACGGTCGCCGCGAAAATACTCCTTTTCTGCTCCCTGTGAAAGCCCCAGCCATGAATCCTGTCCCCGTCCTCCAGCTTCCAAAGTTTCGCATTGGTGAAGGCTGGGACACGCACGCCCTGGTGCCCGGACGCAAGCTCATCATCGGTGGCATCGAGATTCCCCACCCGCTGGGTCTGCTTGGGCATTCGGATGCCGACGTGCTTTTGCACGCGATCATTGATGCATTGCTGGGCGCGGCCGGGCTGGGTGATATTGGCAGTCATTTTCCCGACACGGATGCGCGCTTCAAAGGCGCCGATTCGGTAGTGCTGCTGATTGAAGCCGGCCGGTTGCTGACGGTGCGTGGCTACAGCATCGGCAATATTGACAGCACCGTGGTCGCCCAGGCCCCCAAGCTCGCGCCACATATCCCGGCAATGCGTACCCGGATTGCGCAGGCCCTGGGTCTGGATGTGGGCCAAGTCAATGTAAAAGCCAAGACTGCTGAAAGGCTCGGCCCTGTCGGCCAAGGCCTGAGCATGGAAGCACGTGCAGTGGTTTTGCTGATTTGATGCTATTGATTTAATAGCTTGTTATGCCCGTATTTTCAGGGCTGGACGCATGTTTCATTACAAATCCGGAGGCCCGGGATGACCTGGGATGAACCGGGAGCATTGTGCGGTGCAAGCCACTTCATTTGCGGCATGCCTAAGCTCTGCGCAGCTTGATGTGCGCGGCCAATCCGCCTGAACTGGTGTTGGCAAGAGTGAACGTCCCGCCCATGCGTTGAATCGTTTTGTCAACAATCGCCAGGCCCAGGCCTGCACCCGTAGCCTCGGTGCGGGCCGCGTCACCCCGGAAAAATGGACTGGTGAGCTTGGATAGGATGGCTGGCGCCACACCTTCGCCGTGATCGCGAACCTTGATCAGCACCCATTGGTCGCGGATTCTGGCTGCTATATCCACCAGCGCGATGCCGGTTGCGGGTGTCTTTCCGTAGCGTCTTGCATTTTCAAGCAGGTTGGCAATAACGCGGGAAAGTTCGACCTCATCGGCCAGGATCTCGATGTTCTGGGGGATGTCCACTGTCACTTGCATGTCTTCGTAGTCGGCCACGGAGTACACGGCGGCGTTAATCACGGCATTGAGCGACACCGGCTCCAGGCGTGCTGGCTCGGGGCGGGCGTAGTCGAGGAACTTGTCGATGATGGCGTCAAGCTGGGCGATGTCGTCGGCCATATGGGCGCGGGCATCAAGGTCGCTCACGCTCATCTCGGTTTCCAGGCGAAGCCGTGCCAGCGGCGTGCGCAAGTCATGAGAGATGCCTGCCAGCATGACCACGCGGTCCTGCTCGATTTTTGACAACTGTTCGGCCATGCGGTTAAAGCCGATATTGACCTCCCGAATCTCGCTGGTGGCGACTTTCTCGTCGAGCAGGCTGGCGTCGAAATCTCCATCGCGCATGCGGCTGGCTGCAAACGAAAGCTGTTTCAGCGGCTGGTTGATCAGGCGTGCAATGAGTGCAGCGCCTGCCAGCGACAAGGCGGCGGCGGTCAGGAGCCAGATGACCCAGGTGCTGCCACGGGATGGACCCAGCCTGGACGGATCAGTCAGCAGCCAATAAGAATCGTCGTCAATGCTAAAACCAACCCACAATCCTTTTTCGCCATTGACGCTGCCCGCGACGACGCTACCTTTGCCGAGCCGGGCTGTGAGCTCCGCGGCGATGCGCTCATCGAACTCGTCGCTGTTAAAGGGTTCGAATTTGTCTTTGGGTTCACGTGGCGCGATGCGTACATGCTCTTCGTCGGCCAGTGTCTTGATCAGCGAGACACGCGCTATGGAGTCGGAATAGCGAAGCGCTGCCCGGCTCAAATTGACCAGCGAGGCCAGTTGCTGCGCACTTTGAATCGCGCGCGGCTCGGATTCCAGAGCGCGGAAGGTTTGCAGCCAAGCCACGATAGAGCCGAACAGCAGCAGCGCCAGGAAGAAAAAAGTTCGCCAGAACAGGTTAATGCCCCGGCGGGGCCGCATTTCTAGCGGTGCTGGCGCGGTTTCAGACAGAATCGAATTGGGGGACATCGCAAGAAGGGACTGGCCCTAAAGGCTGAAAAACTGAATGGTCGCTGCGGCTGGTGCCACGCTGCGGCGATGGCGCAGCACATCTCAGCAATTATGGTCGATCCGCAGGGCGCGCACTTTTTTTGTGCCGATAAGCTTAGTTGCTTCCGTCCGGCACGAACACATAGCCAATGCCCCAGACTGTCTGGATGTAGCGGGGAACAGCCGCATCCGACTCGATCAGCTTGCGCAGGCGCGAAACCTGCACGTCCAGGCTGCGGTCAAAGGGCTCGAACTCGCGGCCACGCGCCAGTTGCGCCAGTTTTTCGCGCGACAGCGGCTGACGCGGGTGGCGCACCAGGGTTTTGAGCATGGCAAATTCGCCAGTGGTCAGGGGTAGCTCTTCGCCATTTTTGTGCAGGGTCCGCAGGCCCATGTCAAAGGAAAATGGCCCAAAAGTAATCACTTCCTGATCGCTGGAAGGCGCGCCTGGCACCTCGGCTGCGGGGCGGCGCCGCAGAACGGCGTGAATGCGGGCCAGCAGTTCGCGCGGATTAAAGGGCTTGGCCAGGTAGTCGTCAGCACCGACTTCCAGGCCGACGATGCGGTCCACGTCTTCGCCCTTGGCGGTAAGCATGATGATGGGCGTGCGGTCGTTGGCGGCGCGCAGGCGGCGGCAAATGGAAAGGCCGTCCTCGCCGGGCATCATCAGGTCCAGCACAATGAGGTCGACTGCGTCTCGCAGCATGATGCGGTTCAGCGCCTTGCTGTCTTCGGCGAGGATGACGTCAAAACCCTCTTGGGCCAGATAGCGGCGCAGCAGGTCGCGAATACGTGCGTCGTCGTCAAGAATCAGGATCTTGTCGGCGCGGGCAGTGTTTGGAGCTTGGGTCATAGGTATCTGGTAATTTGTAACAGGGCCATTTTGAATGCTGAAAGCGTTAAATGTCTCTTTCTTCACTAACTTTGACACATTATTACAATACTTTCGATTAAAAGCAGTTACTTTGCAATTGGCTGTGCGTTGCACACAGTCTCAAAGCGCTGTCAGGAATCAAGCGCATCACCACGCTATGACGTGGCTGTAAAAGTATGCCGCGCAGTTCTTGAATGCAAAGCGAAGATAGCTTATAAGGCCCATGAAAATTATCGTTTTCTGCGCATTTTTTTGATGGCTGCAGCGTCGCCTAACGGCGGTGCCGCTCGATGCTCCGGCTTCCTGTGGTGCAAGCCGGAGCCTACTCGGGCGAAACCGCTGCTGGGCACCCTTGCCCCGCAAGAGCATGCTCAATGGCTGGTCCTGACCTGACGCGGACGGACAGCACGCAAAATGCCCGCTAGAGCGCAGACGCCTGTCAACTTCATGCTACCGTGGCGAAGACTGATCGGGTGACGGCGCCGGACATCGTCACGTCGGGGCGCTTTGAGCCACTCAAGGTTTTTGAAAGCCCGAATTAGCGTTTTCTTGGTTCTATGGCATGACAGCCAGAAAGGTAAACCGATCAATGCGTACTATTAAATTGATAGCTTCTTGTGCTCTTGCCGTTTGCACTACAGGCCTTTTTGCCCAAAACATTCCGCGCGAGGCGGCGCTGCAAAACGTGGCCCAGCTCTCGGCCAGCGCTACGGTGGAGGTGCAGCAGGATTTGCTGTCGATTTCCTTGAGCACTACACGTGATGGCATTGATGCGGGGGCCGTGCAAACCCAGCTCAAGCAGGCTCTTGACACCGCGCTGGCCCAGGCCAAACAGGCGGCCGTTCCCGGCCAGATGGATGTGCGTACCGGCAATTTCAGCCTGTATCCGCGCTATGGCAAGGACGGCAAGATCAATGGCTGGCAGGGCTCTGCCGAATTGGTGCTGGAAGGCAGGGATTTTCCGCGCATCACCAGCACGGCCGGCAAGATACAGACCCTCACCATGGGCAACGTCAGCTTCGCGCTGAGCCGTGAGCAGCGAGTCAAAGTGGAGGGCGATGCCCAAGTACTGGCGATCGAGCGCTTCAAGGTCAAGGCCGGTGAGGTTGCCAAAAGTTTTGGCTTTGGCGGCTATTCCCTGCGCGAAGTTGTCATTAATGCCAACGACCAGGGCTACACGCCCCGCCCGCGCGTGATGGCCATGAGTGCCAAGGCTGAAATGTCGGACTCACCCATTCCGGTGGAAGCCGGCAAGAGTACGGTGCTGGTGAACGTAAGCGGCTCGGTCCAGATGAAGTAATACGGTCCGGACAAGCCCTCAGGCTGTTGCGGGGCGCTTGCTGCGGGCCACCACGATGGCGCGCATATGGTCATAGGTCCAGTTGAAGGCAAAGCTATAAGGCAGAAAGAAGAGTGCGATGCCTATGTCGAGGACAAAGGCTTCCCACAGGCCGATGTTCAACCACCAGGCGGCCAGCGGGACGACTGCCAGGATGAGGCCGACTTCAAACAAAAGCGAATGCAGCAAACGCGCCAGCACCTTGCGCTCAAAGCCGATGCGCCGCTGGGCGCGATCAAAGAGGGCGTTGAACACCATGTTCCAGGTCATCGCGATCAGGGAAATCATCAGGGTCAGCACGCCCATGTGCCCCAGCGAATATCCGAGCAGCCAAGCGCCCAGCGGAGCGCAAATGGCGATCGCCAGCACCTCGAACCCGAGCGCATGAAAAAAACGTTCCTTGACTGATTTCTGCAGACTCATGAGGTCACTTTGAATTGAAGTTGAGAAAGCTGGCGCTATTTTCCTCGCTATCCGGGGCACATCAAATTTGAGAGGCATCCAAAATAGATAGTCACGGTGAAGCCGTGTGCGATGCCCGTAGGCCTTGAGCGTCTTCACCCCGGCTTCGATCCTGGGCTTGTGCGCCACAGCGCGTGCCCGTGGCTTCTGCCGGACATGCTGGAGCCGCCTGCAGATCCAAAATGTGAGTTAAATCGCTTGATTAGCGACTTACCTCAGACACGCGAATTACTTTCAAAGGCAGCGGAGCGGTAGTCGCAACTATCTTGAGCAGTCTGGGCAGCATTGCAGGCAAGTCAAAGCGGCGGTTGAAACGATAAGCGAATTCCGCCAGGTAGCGTCCAGCATACCTGGCGTGGTCGAAGCAATGGTACGTGCCTGCCAGGCTGGTCTTGAGATTGCCCAGCACGATGTTGACCCAACGCAGCTGGGGCGTTTGCGCCCCTGGGCGTCCGCCCCCGGTCACATAGCGCTCGTGCGTGGCCTGGGCCTGGCATACCTGTGCGAAGGCCCGCGTGCCGTCGCTGACCACATGGCATCCAGGCGCCAAGTGCTGCTGAGCCCACTGGCGCATGTCCTGGTTGGTGAAGTCCGCCACCGGCGTCAGGTGCACGTACAGGGGGCGGCCGTCAGGACGGGTCTGTACGGCAGCAACGAAGGCGGTCTTGTTGGCTGCCTTGCGCCCGCCGTTGATGTGGCCTGCGCGCTCGCCGCCCAGGTACGCATCGTCGATTTCCACACGCCCCTGCAGGCGATAGGATGCATCGTGCTGGGACATGGTCTGCATGAGCTTGTGCTTGAGTAGCCAGGCGCTCTTGTAGGACACGCCCAGATGGCGCTTGAGCGCCAGCGCGCTGATGCCGCCCTTGTGCTGCGTCATCAGGTACATGGCCAGGAACCACACCGTCAGGGGCAGCTTGGTGTGCTCCATGACGGTGCCTGCGATGCTGGAGGATTGGTAGCCGCACAGGAAACACTCCCACAGCGGGCGGCCTTGGCCGTTGCGGGTGGTAAACGAGCGCTTGCAGCTGCAGTGCGCGCACTGAAAACCCTGGGGCCAGCGGGCAGCCACCAAGGCGCGCTCGCACTGCTGCTCGCTGCCGTACTGTGCTTGGAATTGCGCCAGCGACAGGCCGTGCTGGAATTGGATGGCGTTCATGGACATATCGCTCTCCTCGGGCTCCCGGTGCATTGGGGGCATGCTGCTTGGAGGCAAGGCTTCGGCGAGGAGTTCCAAGGAAATCTGAGGCAAGTAGCTAATCAAGTTAAATCGAATTCCAGTCCTTACGGGGTGGTCGCTTTTAGCTATTTAGTTGATAGCAAAAATTGTCGGAAGCGCAAAAAAAAAGCCTGCAAACCAGGGGCTTGCAGGCTTGGGACGAAAGCGCCTTTGGCGCTTTCGTCGTTTAGAAACGGTAGCGCAAGCCTACCGTTGTGGCGCTGATGCGGTCACGGCCGCTGCTGGGGAACTTGAGGTTATGTTCGTCGTACTGAAGCACGGCCGACATCTGTGGGGTAAATGAGTATTCGGCGCCCAGCCCATAGGACAAACCAAAGCCGCTCTCGTTGCCGGAA
The DNA here is from genome assembly GCA_963793855.1 of uncultured beta proteobacterium. Taxonomy (GTDB): domain Bacteria; phylum Pseudomonadota; class Gammaproteobacteria; order Burkholderiales; family Burkholderiaceae_C; genus Polaromonas. Next base: position 318,267 of record CAWCBL010000001.1, on the reverse strand, counting down.
GCGATGCCTGAGGCGGGATTGGACGACACATCGGTGTGACCATAAGTGGTCCCCAGTTTGCCGAGCAGGTTAAATTGCGGGCTCAGCGGCATTTTGCCGATCAGGCTCAGGTTAATGCCGTAGGCCTTTGTTTCTCCGCCAGCACGGGAGATCTTGCCGAAGTTGGTGTAGCCGAGTTCAGCGCCGAAGTTTTCGTTGAAATAGCTGCCGCTGTAAATGTTGTACACCGTGTCGTGTTTGTCGGAGGAAAAGCTCCCCGTTCCGGTGGGGATCGAATAATCCGACTGGCCTACATTCAGACCAATGTAGCCATTGCCGGGTCCGTAAAGGGAGTAATTGCTGCTGCTCTGGGCGTTAGCGCTTACCCCAGCGCTTAGAGCGGCTGCGGCCAGAAGGGTTGCTGAAAAGGTTCGGGTCAGTAATTTCATGGTGCGTCCTTCAGTGGTGAATGTAGGGATGGCGCCTCAAAAAGAGGCCGGCTGGTCTTCCACTCATTCAAGTTTAAGGTTTGCTGTTGGCAAAGGTGTAGGTTTAAAAAGTAACTTTTCGTAGGATAAATGGAGATTTTTTGTGAATTCAGCCGATTGACGCGCCAATTTTTCTGAGCCGCAAGGCTCTGTAATCTGTTGAAAAAGGGTAATGTGCGTCACCAGAAAGCTGCTGGTAAAGTCAGCTTCATGCAGCTTATTACCCATCTCCCAGGAAGCGGCGCGCTGGTACTTGACTCGCCCCATAGCGGAACCACTTATCCGCCGGATTTTTTATACGCCTGCGAGATGGGGACGCTGCGCCGTGCGGAAGACACCCATGTCGAAAAACTCTACGACTTTGCACCCGCTCTGGGTGCGCACTGGATAGAGGCTCACTTTCCGCGCAGCTACCTCGACGCCAACCGCAACACCACGGAGATTGATGTTTCGCTGTTTGGCGAGCCGTGGCCGGATCCGGTGGAGACGGACCCAAAAATACTGTCCAAGGTGCGCCTTGGCAAGGGCTTGATCTGGCGTGCCACCGATGACGGCGTGCCCATTTACGCGCGCAGCTTGGCCGTGGCCGAGGTGCAGGCGCGCATCGCGCAGTGCTGGAAGCCCTACCACGCAGCCGTGGCGCAGGCCATTGAGGCGGCTTATCAACTGCACGGATACAGCATCCACATCAACTGCCATTCGATGCCTGCTATTGCGTCCAGCCACGCCACGGAGTTTCCGGGCGAGGCCCATGCGGATTTTGTGGTGGGTGACCGCGACGGCACCACTGCCAGCACGGCTCTGTCCCGCTTGGTGTGCGAGCATTTGGGGGCGCTGGGCTACAAGGTGTCTTACAACCATCCCTACAAAGGCGTGGAATTGGTCCGCCGCTATGGAAAGCCGGCAGAGCACCGGCACAGCATCCAGCTGGAGATCAACCGCAAGCTCTACATGAACGAAGAAACACTGGAGATAACGCCGGGTTTTGAATCCCTCAAGTCCCACCTGCGTTCGCTGGTCGAGATGCTGCTGAAAACCGATCCGCGGATGATTTGACGTTTGTAGACCGACAGTCGTTTAGTTGACCTGAACTGTCCGGTCCTTGCGTCGTTCCTGATCCCAATGATTACCTTCTTCAACGACAGCCATCACGCTCACGCCCCTGTGTTCGAGTTTTTCCGGGGCGAACGTGTGCCATGCTTTGAAACCCCGGCACGCGCTGAATACGTCAAAGCCTGCCTGATCGAACGCGGCCATACCTTGCGTAGCTCGCATGTCGACAGCCGTACTGTGCTGACCAGGGTGCATACGTCACGTTACCTCGCATTTTTGGAACATGCCTGGCGCGACTGGGTCGCGCTGGAGGCCGGCAATGAGCAGCGCCAGCCTTTTCCTTCCGTCTGGCCGGTGCGTAGTTTGCGCAGCGATATTGAACCTGTGAATTTCATCGCCCGGCTGGGCCTGTATTCGATGGACAACGGCTCGCCGCTTTCTGCGGGCACCTGGCTGGCCGCCAAGGCCGGTGCCGATGCCGCTGCCAGTGCCGCCCTTTTGCTTGCCAATGGCCGAATTGGCGAGCGCGCCGCATTTTGCTGCAGCCGGCCACCGGGACATCACGCCGGAGCCGATTTCATGGGCGGCTACTGCTTTTTAAACAATGCGGCGGTTGCTGCCCAGGCCCTGCGCGACGCGGGCGCTGCGAGCGTGGCCATTCTGGATGTGGACTACCACCACGGAAACGGTACGCAAAGCATTTTTTACGATCGGGCCGACGTGTTGTTCGTGAGTCTGCACGGCGACCCGCTGACCGAATACCCGTTTTACCTCGGTCACGCAGATGAGACGGGCGAAGGCGAGGGCGCAGGCTTCAACCTGAATTTGCCGCTGCCCGCCGCTTGCACTGCGGATCGCTGGTTTGAAGCGCTGGAACAGGCATGCCTGCGCATCAGCCGTTATGGTGGCGACGCGCTGGTTGTTTCGCTGGGGCTGGATACTTTCGCCGAAGACCCGATCTCAAATTTTTCCTTGCAGGCCGGAGATTTCAGCCGCTTGGGTGAACGCTTGGGTGCGCTTGGTTTGCCGACGGTATTTGTGCTGGAGGGCGGTTATGCGGCGGCGGCCTTGGGCACTAATGCCATCAATGTCATTGAAGGTTTCGAGGGTAATTGAATGGACAAGATTGACTGCGTGGTGATCGGAGCGGGTGTGGTGGGGCTGGCAGTGGCGCGTGCCTTGGCCCTGCAGGGCAGGGAGGTAATGGTTCTGGAATCGGCCGATGCGATTGGCACCGGCACCAGTTCCCGCAACAGCGAGGTCATTCATGCCGGCATTTATTACTCGCAGGGCTCGCTTAAAGCCCGCTTGTGCGTGCAGGGCAAGTCCTTGCTCTATGCCTACTGCGCCGAGCGTGGCATTGGCCATAGCCGCTGCGGCAAGCTGATGGTGGCCACCAGCGATGCACAGGTGGCGCAGCTGCAGGGCATCATCAACAAGGCGGCCGCCAATGGCGTACATGACCTGGTGCTGCTCACACGCGAGCAGGCCCGGGCGCTGGAGCCGCAGCTTGAATGCGTGGCCGCAGTGCATTCACCCAGCACCGGCATCGTGGACAGCCATGCCCTGATGCTGGCGCTGCAGGGCGATCTGGAGAATGCTGGTGGACTTGTGGTGTTGAATGCACCTCTAGCCCATGCTGAAAGGGTTCATGGTGCTACTATTTTGATAGTAGAGGATGGCACGGAGCTGCAGGCCAAAACGGTCGTTAATGCGGCAGGCCTGCAGGCGCAAGCCCTGGCCAGCCGCTTTGGCGGATTGGCGCCGCAGTTCATCCCACCCAGCCATTACGCCAAAGGCAATTACTTCACGCTGTCAGGCCGCTCACCGTTTACCCGGCTCATTTATCCCGTGCCGGAAGCCGCAGGTCTGGGCGTTCACCTCACCATTGATCTGGGCGGGCAGGCCAAGTTTGGCCCGGATGTGCAATGGGTCAGTTCGCCGGACGACCTGGTGGTTGACCCGGCGCGCGGAGAGGCTTTTTACGCCGAGGTGCGCAAATACTGGCCTGGGCTGCAGGACGGTGCCCTGAATCCGGGCTACGCCGGCATACGCCCCAAAATCCAGGCCCCTGATGAGCCGGCCAGAGACTTTTTGATCGAGGGCCCTGCCGTGCATGGTGTGGCCGGGCTGGTCAACCTTTTTGGCATTGAGTCTCCGGGCCTCACGGGCTCACTGGCCATCGGTGATTATGTGGGCCGCTTGCTGTCCACGCCTTGAAGCCCGCTTATTGCGCGGCCCATCCGCCATCCATATTCCATGCCACACCGCGCACATTGTTTCCGGCGGGCGAGCAGAAAAATACCGCCAGCGCGCCCAGTTCTTCCGGCGTGGTGAACTGCTGGGAGGGTTCTTTTTCGCCCAGCAGCTGTTGGGTTGCCGCTTCATTGCTGATGCCGGCTGCGGCAGCTCGTGCATCGACCTGTTTTTGCACCAGCGGTGTCAGCACCCAGCCGGGGCAAATGGCGTTGCAGGTCACGCCTGTCGTGGCGTTTTCCAGGGCGGTAACTTTGGTGAGGCCGACTATGCCGTGCTTGGCCGCAACATAAGCTGATTTCTCTGCCGAGCCGACCAAGCCATGCACCGAGGCGATGTTGATGATACGGCCCCAACCGGACGCCTGCATGGCTGGGAGCGCCAGCCGGGTGGCATGAAAGGCGCTGCTCAGGTTGATGGCCATGATGGCATCCCATTTTTCAACCGGAAAATTTTCTATTCTGGCTACATGCTGGATGCCTGCGTTGTTGACCAGAATATCGACCCGGCCGAATTGGGCGGCGGCAAAGTTCATCATGTCCTCAATCTCGGCGGGTTTGCTCATGTCGGCTCCATGGTGCACGACTTTGACGCCCAGCGCGGCAATGTCGGTCTTGGGGCCGTCCACATCGCCAAACCCATTGATGACGACGTTGGCCCCCTGGGCGGCCAAAGCCTTGGCGATTCCCAAGCCAATTCCGCTGGTCGAGCCGGTGACGAGAGCTGTTTTACCTTTGAGCATGAAGTTTCTCCGGATGATTTACGATGCCAACAGCGCCTGAAAAGAGTGCGCCAAAAAATTCACAAGCCATTATCAAGCCTTTGATCCGGACCGCATGCACCATGATTGAACCCAGCCTGAACTATGTAAACTACCCCGACGCCACAGGCGGCCACCGCATGGCCTATTGGCAATGGGGCCGGCCCGACAGCGGTCACGTTGTACTGTGTGTCCATGGGCTGACCCGCCAGGGACGTGATTTCGACACACTGGCGCAGGCCTTGTCTAAAGAGGCTGGGCATTCTTCACAAAACCCGGGGGGTATCCGGGTGATTTGCCCGGATGTAGTCGGCCGTGGCGCAAGCGACTGGCTGAAAGATCCCATGGGTTACCAGGTGCCGGCGTATGCGGCTGACATGCTGGCCTTGCTGGCGCACGCGCACGCCCAGTCGCCGATCACCACGCTGGACTGGGTTGGCACCAGCATGGGCGGGCTGATTGGCATGGTGGTGTGCGGCCAGCCCGACCTGCCAATACCGACCCCGGTCAGGCGCCTGGTGCTGAACGACGTGGGGCCGGCGATTGAGTGGAAGGCCATTGTGCGGATTGGCGCTTATTTGGGGCAGTCGGGCCAGTTTGCGACGGTGCAGGAGGCCGCTGACGCGATGTGGGCGATTTCCCAGAGCTTTGGCCCCCACACCCCGGAGCAATGGCTGGCGCTGTCGCGGCCCATGGTCAAACAGTCATCGCCTGCCGCTGACAGTCCGTGGCGAATGCATTACGACCCGGCTATCGCGGGGCCGTTCAAATCAATGACCGACGAGTCTGCACGGCAGGATGAGGCCATGCTCTGGCAGCTTTATGACAACATCAAAGCCGAAACGCTCCTGATACGTGGCGCACACTCGGACTTGCTAAGTGTCGAGACGGCTCATGCCATGACTGCGGCGCGGGCCCACGTGCCAGGCTACTTGAGTTTGAAGGAGTCGGGCATGCGCCCACGCTGATTGCGCAAGACCAGGTCGATGCCGTGGCAAGTTTCCTGCTTAGGTGACTCCGACCAACAATTAGACTGAATCTCATGAAAAGCAACGTGCTGGCGCCAGACGGCCCAATAGCCTCCCAGGGTATTCCCAGCTCCATCGTGACGGCCACGGCCGACAGCCTGCCGGACCAGCCGCATGCGCTGACGCGGGCGCGTGCTTTTGCCGAGCCACTGATTGCCAGCGAAACAACTGGATACCGGCGAAAACATCCTGGCCCACGCCGATGCGGTGGTGCCATCCTCAAACATTGGCGGCTCCGAAGCGATGCAGGCGGCCACCTATCTGGTCCATTGCCTGCCAGCACCTGAACAAGCCGCAGGAAGTGATCGCCAAGGCTTTTGGCGCCAACTATGCGGCGCTGGCGATGGAAACCACCAAGCTGGTTCATGTGCAGCGCCAGGCCCGCACCGCCGACGCCAAGGCGCAGCTACTGGAGGACCCGGCCGCGCAGACCGAGAATGTGCGCAAGATGCTGCTGGCGTTTTCGCGCGATTTGCGGGTGGTCATGCTGCGGCTGGCTTCGCGCCTACAGACCCTGCGCTACTTCGCGGCCAGCCGGCAGACCTGCACCGCCAGCGTTGGCATGCGAATCGCTGCATGTGTTTGCGCCGCTGGCCAACCGCCTGGGCATCTGGCAGATCAAATGGGAAATGGAAGACCTGGCCTTCCGTTTCTGGAACCTGAGACCTACAAGCAAACGGCCCGCCTGCTTGATGAAAAGCGCGCCGAGCGCGAGGTTTCATGGAAGCACTGCGCTCGCAACTCGAACGCGAGCTGAACCAGAACGGCATTGCCGCGCTGGTGCAGGGCCGGCCCAAACACATCTACAGCATTGTCAAGAAGATGCGCGGCAAATCGCTTGATTTTGACCAGGTGTTTGATATCCGCGCTCTGCGCGTGGTTGCCGCCGATGTCAAGGGCTGCTATGCCGCGCTGGGATTTGTGCATTCGCACTTTACGCCGGTAGACGGCGAGTTTGACGACTACATCGCCAAGCCCAAGGCCAACGGCTACCAGTCGCTGCACACGGTGGTGCGCGATGAGGCAGGGCAGGGCGGTCGAGATCCAGATCCGCACGCAGGCCATGCACGACCATGCCGAGCATGGCGTGGCGGCGCACTGGGCCTACAAGGAGGCTGGCAGCCAAGGGGTATAGCGGCGTATCGGCCAGCAGCGAATACGACGCCAAAATTGCCGTGTTGCGCCAGTTGCTGGCTTGGGAGCGCGACCTGTCGGGGCCGGTGGTGCAGCGGCACGCGATTCCAGCCAGGGCCTGTTCGAAGACCGCATTTACGTCTTGACGCCCGATGCAGCCATTGTCGAACTGCCCCAGGGCGCCACAACGGTTGACTTTGCCTACAGCGTGCATACCAGCCTGGGGCACCGCTGCCGCGGCGCGCGTATCGACGGCGCCATGGTGCCGCTGAATACGCCGCTGCAAAACGGTCAGACGGTTGAGGTCATCACGGCCAAGGAGGGCGGGCCGTCCCGCGACTGGCTTAACCCCGAGCTGGGCTTTCTGGCCAGCCACCGGCGCAAGATCGAAGGTGCGTGCCTGGTTCAACGCACTGGCCATGGAGCACACCGTGGCGAAGGGGCGCGAGGCGGTGGAAAAGCTGCTGCAGCGAGAGGGCAAGACCGCCATGAAGCTGAACGACCTGGCGCTGCATCTGGGCTTTAAAACGGCGGAGGACCTGTTTGAAGTGTGGGCAAGGACGAGTTGTCGCTGCGCACCATTGAAATCATGCTGCGGCCGCCCGAGCCGGCGCCGTGCGGACGATTGCCTGCCCATAAAAAAGCCGCGCCAGGCCGACAAGTCCGGCACGGGGCAAGGGCGGCGTGCTGGTGGTCGGCATCGACTCCCTGTTGACCCAACTGGCCAAGTGCTGCAAGCCTGCGCCGCCCGATGACATTCTGTGGCTTTGTCACCAAGGGCAAAGGCGTGAGCATCCACCGCAGTGATTGCAGCAACTTTCGCAATATGGCCAACGGCAGCCCTGACCGCGTGATCGAGGTGCAGTGGGGCCAGCCCAAAGGCGCGACGGCACGGTGTATCCGGTGGATGTGGCCGTGGAAGCGGCCGACAGGCAAGGCTTGCTGCGCGATATCTCCGAAGTGTTTGCGAGGGAAAAAATGAACGTCATCGGCGTGCAGACGCAGTCGGTCAAAGACAACCGCGGCGGCACGGCCTGGATGACCTTCACGGTCGAGGTCGCCGACGTCGGGCCGGCTCAACCAGGTGCTGGCGCGTGGTGGCCGAGGTGCAAGGCGTGCGTTCGGCGCGCAGACGCTGAATTATCGGCAGTATATTCGGTACGGGCGCAAAAAGCCGCTTTTGCCTGCTATAATGACGAGCTTCGAACAGTCCTTAGGCGCGTAGCTCAGCTGGTTAGAGCACCACCTTGACATGGTGGGGGTCGTTGGTTCGAGTCCAATCGCGCCTACCAAATTTCTCCGAATTAAGTCAATGTTCCTACGTCATGCGTAAGCCCATTTTGACTCAGAGTAAATCACAAATGGGATTGCGTTACGCAGACTTCCTAGAATGGACAGACCCTGTGCATCGGCATGCGCGGTCACTCACAAGGAGTCATCAGTGCACAAGAGCAAGCCCTCCCAGTATCCGAGCGAGTCATCCTCGTCGCTCAATCGATAGCACGCCAGTGAAAAAAGCAAGGCAGCAAGCCAGCGGCCGCCAAGGCGGCTCGTGCGGGTCATCAAAAAATACCCGAATCGCCGTCTGTACGACACCGATACCTCCGCCTACATCACGCTGGCCGAGGTCAAGGAGCTGGTGATGGACAACGAGCGATTTGTGGTGCGCGATGCCAAGACCAACGAAGACCTGACCCGCAGCATCCTGCTGCAGATCATTCTGGAAGAAGAAGCCGGCGGCGCGCCCATGTTCACCGAGGCGGTGCTGGCCAACATCATCCGTTTTTACGGCCATGCGATGCAGGGCTTCATGGGCGCCTATCTTGAGAAAAACGTCCAGATCTTTCATGGATCTGCAGATCAAGATGGCCGAGCAGTCCAAAGGCTTGACGCCCGAAATGTGGGCGCAGTTCATGAATGCGCAGTCGCCCATGATGCAGGGCATGATGGGCACGCTATGTCGAGCAGTCCAAAACCGTTTTCACGCAGATGCAGGAGCAGATGCAAAAGCAGAGCGAGCAGATGCTGGCGGCTCTTGGGCTTGAAGCGCTGAGCGCGATCCAGGCCATTTAGGGCGACCGCGGCTCCAGCGGCCGGCTCTGAGACAATACAGGGCATGAGCGAAGTTCTTTCCCCACCATTCCCCACCTTGCCGGCGCACCCGCAAGTCGGTTTTGTCAGCCTGGGCTGCCCCAAGGCGCTGACCGACTCCGAGCTGATCCTCACGCAGCTCAGCGCCGAGGGCTACCAGACCTCCAAGACCTTTGAAGGCGCCGACCTGGTGATCGTCAACACCTGCGGCTTCATCGACGATGCCGTCAGGGAAAGCCTGGACACCATTGGCGAGGCGCTGGCCGAAAACGGCAGGGTCATCGTGACCGGCTGCCTGGGTGCCAAGGCGGGCGATGGTGGCGGCAACCTGGTGCGCCAGATGCATCCGAGCGTGCTGGCCGTGACCGGCCCGCACGCGACGCAAGAGGTGATGGAGGCGGTGCACCTGCACCTGCCCAAGCCGCACGATCCGTTCGTGGACCTGGTGCCCGACGCTTTGGCATCGCCGGCATCAAGCTCACGCCACGCCACTACGCCTATCTCAAGATCAGCGAAGGCTGCAACCACCGCTGCACCTTTTGCATCATCCCGTCGATGCGTGGCGATCTGGTGTCGCGGCCCATCGGCGATGTGCTCAACGAGGCGCGCGCTTGTTTGAAGGCGGCGTGAAGGAACTGCTGGTCATCAGCCAGGACACCTCGGCTTATGGCGTGGACGTGAAGTACCGCACCGGCTTCTGGGACGGCAAGCCGGTCAAGACCCGCATGCTGGAGCTGGTGCAGACGCTGGGCGAGATTGCCGAGCCCTATGGCGCCTGGGTGCGCTTGCATTATGTCTATCCGTACCCAAGTGTGGATGAAGTATTGCCGCTGATGGCCACAGGCAAGGTGCTGCCTTACCTGGACGTGCCTTTGCAGCACAGCCACCCCGATGTGCTCAAGCGCATGAAGCGGCCGGCCAGCGGCGAGAAAAATCTGGAGCGCATTGCGCGCTGGCGCGAGATATGTCCCGAGATCGTGATTCGCAGCACCTTCATTGCGGGTTTTCCGGGCGAAACCGAAGGCGAGTTCGAGCACCTGCTCGATTTCATGCGCGAAGCGCAAAATCGACCGCGCGGGCTGCTTTGCCTACAGCGCGGTTGCAGGGTGCAACCGCCAACGAAATTCCGGGCATGCTGCCACTGGAAGTGCGCGAAGAGCGGCGCGCACGTTTCATGGCCGTGGCCGAAGCGGTCTCGAGCCAGAAGTTGCAGCAGCGTGTGGGCGCCACCATGCAGGTGCTGGTGGACTCAGCGCCCGGCACTGGGCAAAAGGGCGGCATGGGCCGTCAGTATGCTGATGCGCCCGAGATCGATGGTGTGGTGAAGTTGTTGCCGCCCGAGAAAATCAGCAAGACGCTGAAAGTCGGCGAGTTCACCAGGGCCCGTATTGTCGGAGTTCAAGGCCATGACTTGATTGCCGTGCCCATTTGAACTGTTTTTAAAATTTCGGTGCTTTTTTGCCGGCCCGTACGTTTGTGTGGGCTGGGTATTATCTTCGGGGGGAGTACCTTGGGAAGAATAGAAGCGAGCAGCAAAAAGGCCACTGTTTTGCAGCGGCCTTTTTCTTCGACTTGAGTAATTTTGGTGCCCGGGAGAGAACTCGAATCTCCACATCTTGCGATACACGGACCTGAACCGTGCGCGTCTACCAATTCCGCCACCCGGGCACAGTGGGCAGTTTAACATTAGATATTCGGAAAATGAGAGGCAGAAAGCAAAAAGGCCACTGTTTTGCAGTGGCCTTTTTACTTCGACTTGAGTAATTTTGGTGCCCGGGAGAGAACTCGAATCTCCACATCTTGCGATACACGGACCTGAACCGTGCGCGTCTACCAATTCCGCCACCCGGGCACAGCAAGCAGTTTAACATTTCATTTTCTGCTTTACGGGAGGCACCCCTGAATTTTTTCAAATTTCACGTAGAAATTTCGATGTTTAAGAATTGCACCGAGGCACGCAGGGCGGGAAAATTTAAAAAAAATGAGCTGTCTAGGCTTTCCTTGCTTCCTGGGACATCGCCTTTTAACAAATCGCGGCTAGTATCGGCTTGGAAACTGATACAAATCCAAGCTGGCTAGCCAATTCCACTATTTAAGCCCCTGCGTCAACAATTTGTAGCCAGAGGCACTCACGAAAGAGACTTCCTATCAAACCGACTCACCCCACTGCCGGCACATCGTCCGGACTCCTCGCTGAATTCGAGGGCACTGTTTCTGGCCACCGCGACGGTCATGGCTTTGTCCTGCGCGACGACGGCGAGGCTGATATTTATCTGCCGCCCAATGAAATGCGCGCCGTGTTGCACAAGGACCGCGTCAAGGCGCGCATCGTGCGGCACGACCGAAAAAACAGGCCTGAAGGGCGCGTGACAGAAATCATCGAACGCTCGTCCAACCCCATCATCGGCCGCCTGCTGCAGGAAAGCGGCGTCTGGCTGGTCGCACCCGAAGACAAACGCTACGGCCAGGATGTGCTGATTCCAAAAGGCGGCATCGGCGCGGCCAAGACCGGTCAGATCGTGGTGGTTCAGCTGACCGAGCCGCCCGCCTTGTTCGGCCAGCCCGTTGGCCGTGTTACGGAAGTGCTGGGTGAGCTTGATGACCCCGGCATGGAAATCGAGATTGCCGTGCGCAAGTATGGCGTGCCGCATGAATTCAGCGACCAGGCGCTGGCTCTGGCCCGCACCCTGCCTGATTCCGTGCGCCCTACCGACAAGAAAAATCGTGTTGATCTGACCGACGTTCCACTGGTCACCATCGACGGTGAAGACGCGCGCGACTTTGACGATGCTGTTTATTGCGAGCCGGCCAAGGTCGGGCGCGGCAAGGGCTGGCGTCTGCTGGTCGCCATTGCCGACGTCAGCCATTACGTGGAAACCGGCAGTGCCATCGACATTGACGCCTACGACCGCGCCACCAGCGTGTATTTCCCGCGTCGGGTGATTCCCATGCTGCCGGAAAAACTGTCCAACGGCCTGTGCTCGCTCAACCCCAATGTCGAGCGCCTGTGCATGGTGTGCGACATGCTGGTCAATGCCAAGGGTGAGGTTCACGCCTACCAGTTTTACCCGGCCGTGATGTTTAGCCAAGCCCGCTTTACCTACACCGAGGTTGCGGCCATCCTGGCCAATACGCGCGGTCCTGAAGCCGCACAGCGCAAGGCGCTGGTGCCGCATTTGCTGGACCTGCACGAGGTGTACCAGGCCTTGCTCAAGGAGAGGGGGGTACGCGGTGCGGTCGATTTTGAAACCACCGAAACCCAGATCGTTTGCGACGAGGTCGGGCGCATTGAAAAAATTGTGCCCCGTACCCGCAACGTGGCGCACCGCCTGATTGAAGAATCCATGCTGGCCGCCAATGTCTGTTCGGCCGACTTCATCGCCCAGAGCAAGCACGTTGGCCTGTTTCGCGCACACGAAGGCCCGACACCTGAAAAGGTCGAGTTGCTGCGCAACTACCTCAAGGCTATGGGCATTGGCATGACGATCGGCGACGAGCCGACGCCGGGTGAGTTCCAGCAGATCGCTGTGGCGACCAAAGACAGGCCCGACGCCTTGCAAATTCATTCGATGCTGCTGCGCTCCATGCAGCAGGCGATTTACACGCCCATGAACAGCGGCCATTTTGGCTTGGCCTACGAGGCGTATACACATTTCACCAGCCCGATTCGCCGTTACCCCGACTTGCTGGTGCACCGGGTCATCAAGGCTATTCTGGGCAAGACCAAATACCAATTGCCTCTTCTGCCCACACCTGGTGAAGCCGAAGCCAAACTTTCCAAGCGGCTGGCGTCCCGCGTCAAGGAACCAACGGACAAGCCCAAAAAAATCAGCGCCGACCAGTTGGCCTGGCAGGCTGCCGGTCTGCACTGCAGTGCCAACGAACGCCGGGCCGATGAAGCCAGTCGCGATGTCGAGGCCTGGCTGAAGTGCAAGTACATGCGCGAACATCTGGGGGAGGAGTATGGCGGCGTGGTGACAGCTGCGACCGGCTTCGGCATTTTTGTAACGCTCGATGCCATGTATGTGGAAGGGCTTGTGCACATCACCGAACTCGGCGGCGAGTACTTCCGCTTCGACGAAGCCCGGCAGGAGTTGCGTGGCGAGCGCACCGGCATTCGCTATGCGATCGGGACGCGGGTCCGGGTGCAGGTCAGTCGTGTCGATCTCGATGGCCGGAAAATCGACTTCCGCCTGGTGCACGAGGGCGAGGAGAAGGCAGGACTGCTGAGCCGGGCCATGAAGGACAAAGCGGGAGGCTCTGCGGTCGAACTGCCAAGGCAAGAGCGTGGTGTTGGTGGCAAGCGGGGCGACAAGGAGAGCGGAAAATCGGCGGGGAAGCGTTCGGAGTCGAATTCCGGTAGCCGTGGTGCCCGTTCGGCAAGCCGAAGTGCCGCGACAGACGGAGCAAACCAGTCGCCTATTCAGGCGCTCAAGGCAGCAGTCAAAAAGTCCGCCAGTAATCCAGGCCGCAAGCAGGGCAAGAAGCCCCGCCGCTAGGGTTTCCATGAGGTACTTTTTCAAACACCTGCTTGGGTCAACCGTGGGAATTTATGCTGACTAGAATTTTGGCTTTTTTGCTTGAGACAGCATTTTTCCTGCTCATCGCGGCGACGCTTTTGCGTGCCTGGATGAACTGGTTGCGCGTCAATATGATCGCGCAGCCGGGCGGTTTTGTGATGGCCCTGACCGACTGGCTGGTCAAACCCCTGCGTCGTTCCCTGCCCAAGTCCCTGGCCCAGTCTCGGGTGGATTGGGCCAGTGTGCTGGCTGCCGCATTGCTGGCGCTGGTCTATGCATTGCTGTGGTGGCTGCTGTTCAGCGTGCTGCTGGGGTCTGCCTCCTGGAGCGCGGAATTGGCGCCCATGGCCGTAGTGGCGCTGCTGGTTTTTGCCGTGAAGATGCTGATCCGGGTGACGCTGCAAACGCTGTTCATTTTGGTGCTCGGCTACGCCATCATGTCCTGGGTCCAGCCCGGCTCACCGGCTTACGGCTTGCTGGGCCGCCTGACCGAGCCCTTGCTGACGCCGCTGCGGCGCGTGATTCCGATGGTAGGCGGTGTCGATCTGTCCACGCTTGTGCTGCTGATCGTGCTGCAAATCGGCATGATGGTACTGGCTTAATTGCCCGGCCATTGCGCCAATGCGGACGCCGTCAGGGCTTGGCGGGGTTGCTCTGCCGCCCACTGATCAGCCCTGTGGCCGTGTGCAAATACAGCGCTGCAGGCCGCCTCAAAATCACTCAGCCCACTGGCCAGGCGAGCACCGACCATACCCGCGAGCACATCGCCAGTGCCTGCGGTGGCCAGCAGGGCGTTGCCGCTTGAGTTGATCCGGGTCGCCTGACCCGGCGCAGCGATGACGGTTCCAGAGCCTTTGAGTATGACCACGCACTGAAACTGATCGGCGAGTTGCTGGGCCGCTGCCAGCCGGTCGCCTTGCACTGCCGCAGCTGTGCTGGCTCCCAGACGTCCCGCTTCCAGCGGATGAGGCGTCAGCACTGTGCTGTATCCGCGACCATGGCGGGCTTGCAGCTGCATTTGCAGCTGCGGGTCCATGGAAATGGCATTGAGCGCGTCCGCATCCAGCACGGCCCGTGTCGCTGTGGACAGCACTTTGGCGATGACGGTTTTCACCGCTTCACCGCCACCACAGCCGCATACCACGACCTGATTTTTCAAATCCAGTGCTTCGGGCGTGCGGAACATGAGTTCGGGTTGCAGCAGGTCCACGCTGGGGCCATCCGATCCAAGCAAGGCCACGAACACCCGGCCTGCGCCTGAGTGCAGTGCAGCACGGGCGGCCAGCAAGGCAGCGCCCGTCATGTGCGTAGCGGCGGCGGCGGAGGACTGGCCACCCACTACCGCGACATCGCCGAAGCTGCCTTTGTGGCTGGTGTGGGCGGCTTTTGTTCGAAGCGGCGGGCTGGCATGGTCAGCGCCCAGCAGCCATGCGCATGGCTCCGTGCCCGGCCCGCTTGCCATGGTCTTGACTCCGAGGTCGTCAAACCAGACCTGGCCGGCGCAGTCCCTTCCGCTGGCGGTGAATAGCCCGGCCTTCAGCGTTAAGAGGCTCAAGGTATAAATGCCTGTAGCGCTTGTTGGATGGGTATAGTGCGCTATTGATTTGGTAGTTTTCTCCACTGTCGCGAAGCCCGTTTCAGCGTTCAGCCCGGTCGGAATATCAACAGACAGTCGTGGCGCATGGCTGGCCTGCATCAGCGCCAGCCACTGCTGCATCAGCGCTGCGCCTGCCCGGCTGGGGTCCAGCGTGGCGCCAATGCCAAGCAGCGCATCAATGCACAAATCAAAATCCTGTGGCGGCTCGCTTGCCATGGGCACACCGGCGGCCAGCGCCCGCTGGCGCGAGGCATGGGCATCGGGCGGCAACTCGGCCCTGCCGGACGGCAAGCCGGTCCAGGTCACGATGACTTTTTTACCCCACTGATGCAGATGAAGCGCCGCCTCGAAGCCGTCGCCGCCGTTGTTGCCGGGTCCACAAGCGATCCAGACACTTCGCGCATGGGGCGCCAGCGCCAGCGCCAGGCGCGCCACGGAAAGACCCGCGCGCTGCATCAAGGTGTGTGGCGGCAGGGCGGCAGCAGCCAGCAGTTCAATCCGGCGGGTTGCCGCGATGCTGTGCAGCGGCTGGCTGAAATTGCTGGAGATTTTTTGCATCAGATGATTGTGAGGGTTTGCGGCGCTTGCTGCTGAATTGGAAGAAGCGATAGAAGCAATTTTTCGAATTTACTGCGGCAGGACGCCGGATCGAAAAATGGGCGCAAAAAAGCCCGGCGGGCCGGGCTTTCTGGCTTGTCTCAAAGAAGGCATCAGGCATCAGGCGGAATGCGCAGAACCTGGCCTGGATAAATCTTGTCCGGATGCGTCAGCATGGGCTTGTTGGCCTCAAATATCTGCGGATATTTGTTCGGCGTTCCATAAAACTGTTTGCTGATTTTGGAGAGGTTGTCTCCGCTCACCACCGTATACCACTGCGATTCCGGTGAGCTGCTGGCCACTGTCAGCATGTCATTGACCGATGCCACATTGGCCACGTTGCCGCAGCACAGCAGTACTTTTTCCTTGGTCGCCTGATCGGGCGCCACGCCGGCAACCGTCACCGTTCCGGTGGGCGCATCGAAGCTGATGTCGAGCGCTTCGACTTTCAGGTTCATGCTGTTGATGTAGGTTTCAATCGCATCACCGGCCGCTTTGCTCAGTGCCGCCACGTTTTCAGGCGTGGGAGTGGCCGCAGCGGCTTCCTGGGCTGCTTTGGCTTCGCCGCGCCCGAACAGCTTTTCACCGGCTTCCTTGATAAAACTAATCATGCCCATGAGTTTTCCAATCAAAAATAAATCGCCCGGTGCAACACGCCGGGCTGCATTTACTTTAGAGCCGCCCTGTGACAAATCCACGCGGCCTATGCAATAAATCATGTAGGACAACTACGCGTTGACAGGAGGCTTAGGCCAAACGACCGATGTCCAGCCCCTCCATGTCGATATCGGCAGCTTTCCCGGCCATGAGGTCAGCCAGTGCGCGCGCGCTGCCGCAACTCAGGGCCCAGCCGCTTGAGCCGTGGCCAAGATTGAGCCAGAGTCCGGGCAGACCGCTGTCACCGATGATGGGCGGTCCGTCGGGGAGCATGGGACGCGCACCTTTCCAGACCTGCACGTCGCCATTGGTGCTGGAAAGCTGTGCAGCGCCGGGAAACCAGTCCTGCAAAACCTTGTACAGCGTCTTGATGGAGGATTCCTGCTTGCGCTCCAGGGAGCCGCCGATTTCTGCGCTGCCCGCCACGCGTACCCGGTTGCCAAGCCGGGAAATGGCCACCTTGTAGCGCTCGTCCATCAGCGCGCTGCGCGGTGCGTTCAGGGGCTCCCGAATCGGCGCGCTGAGGGAGTAGCCATGAACGGCGATCATGGGAATCTTCAGGCCCAAGGGCCTGAGTAGCGCTGCAGAAGCCAGCCCGGCACACATCACCACCCGGTCAAAACTGCGCTTCGGCGTCTCGCCTGCTATTGAAAGAGTAGCAGGTTGCGACCAATCCAACTGGGCTACAGCCGTATTGAATTCAAAACTGACGCCCATTCGCTGGGCTTTGTTCTTCAGCAGCAGCGCAAACTGCCGGCAATTGGCGACTTCGTCGTCGGGCAGGTGCACAGCGCCCAGAAAGCTTGTGTCGGGATTGAGCGCCGGCTCTATCTTGCGAGTCTCTTCAGCATCGATCAAGCTGAATGCCACGCCGGCTTCGCGCAGCACCTGCAGTCCGGGTTCAATCAGCCGGCTGTCTTTTTCAGAGCGCACCAGCACCAGGTAGCCGGGGCTGCGTTCGTATTCGAGCTCCAGCTCAGCGCTCAGAAGGTGCAGCCTCTCGCGGCTGTAAAACGCCAGGCGCTGCAGCCTCGATCGGTTGGCCAGGTAGGTTTCAAGCTTGCAGGCACGCCTCCATTTCCACATCCAGGCCAACTCGCGCCCAGACAGGGGCAGGCTTAGCTTGACCGGCGCGTGGCGCCTGAAGAGGTAGCTGAGCACCTTGCCTGGCATGCCGGGCGCTGCCCATGGCGTGACGTAGCCGGGCGCGACGATACCGGCGTTGGCGAAGCTGGCTTCTTCCGCTGCAGCGCCCCTGCGTTCAAAGACAGTGACCTCGTGACCATCTACGGCCAGCTCATACGCGGTGGTGATGCCGATGATGCCGGCACCAATGACGGCCACCCTCATGCGCCGGCGTCCGGCATGCGGCCGTTAAACGGCAAGAAAAAAATCGTGTGATTCATTGTTTTATGTATGGAATAAGCTGCTAGCCTTTTATGGACGGGGGCGGGCAGCTATTATTTTTGTAGTGATTGGGCGAGTGCCGTTTCAACCTGAAGGGCCAGGTCCAGCACCGCATCGTCGTGGAGTGCCGCGTGCCAGAGCATCAAGCCGACGGGTAATTGGTCGGGCGTGTGGCAGGGCAGCGAAATCGCGCAACCGTCCAGCATGTTAACCACCGATGTGTTGCGCAGCAAAAGCCCATTGATCCGGAAAAACTCGTCGTCATCGTTCAATACACTGGCAATTGACGGCGCCACGATGGGTACGGTGGGTGACAGCACCGCATCAAAGCCGCTCAGTCTGGCCTCCATGCGGGCTATCCATGCCTTGCGTGCCGCCAGCAAATCGATGTAGTCGGCGGCGCTCATGCGGGCGCCCCGCAAAATGCGTAACGCCACCCGCGGGTCGTATTCGGCTTGACGCTCGGCAATCAGTGTCCGGTGCCAGGCATAGCTTTCTGCGGCCGACAACCCCCCTGTGGCGTTGATGGCGGCCAGATCGCTGATTTCTTCAAGGGCAATTTCCTCGATGTGCGCGCCGGCATGGCGCAGAACTTGAAGGCTGCGCTCGAAGGCCTGGGCAACGGTGCGGCTCAGCCCGTCCTGCATTTGCGTGCCGGCCACCGCCAGTCGGCAGGATGAAAGTGGTTTTCCCGCGAGTTGTACGCTGCGCGCCGCCAAAACCTCGTGCACGGTGACCGCATCGCGCACCGAACGCGTCAGGGCACACACGGTGTCCAGACTGCTCGATAGCGGTACTGTCCCTTCGGTCGGTACCAGGCGCGCCGTGCTCTTGAAGCCCACAATGCCGCACAGCGCTGCCGGGATGCGGATGGATCCGCCCGTGTCCGAGCCCAGCCCCACCAGGGCGGCGCCGGTGGCGACCGACACGGCTGCCCCCGATGAGGAACCGCCCGGAATCCGCTTTGTTGCTGGGTCGGCAGGGTTAACGGGCGTGCCGTAGTGCGGGTTGATGCCCACGCCGGAGAACGCAAACTCCACCATATTGGTGCGGCCCGCGAGTATGGCCCCTGCAGCACGCAACCGCGCCACGGCTGGGCAATCTGCTTTGGCTGCAGCGCCTCCCGCCAGCACGGTCGAGCCGGCCGCCGTCACTTGGCCTGCCACGTCAAACAGGTCTTTGACGGAAACGGGAAGCCCCGCCAGCGGCAGGGCCGGATCATGGCTGGTGGTTTTTTGCGGCGTTGCCAGAGGATTGTTGTCTGGGTCGGCAATCAAGGCGTGGCGACAAGCCTCGCTCTGGGCTATCGCGGCCGCACGTGCAAGAATTTCCTCCGGGCTGGTCTGTTTATTTTGAAGGGCCTGGCGGGTGGCATGAATATCGCCAGAAATGGGCATTGGGTTCGGCTGGCTCATGGGGCGGGGTGTTATACTCAGCAGGCTTTGTGAATGACGATTTCTGTTGTTTACAAGGCAAATCGCAAATCAGCCACTCAAGGTGTTGTCCGGAAATTCTTTCGGACGATAAGCGCTGATTTTAGACACAACCTTTGGAGTTACATATGTCCACGAACATGCGCGAAATGCTGGAAGCCGGCGTCCACTTTGGTCACCAAACCCGCTTTTGGGACCCGAAGATGGCCCCGTACATCTTTGGCCATCGCAACCGTATTCACATCATCAACCTGGAAAAATCGCTGCCGATGTTCCAGGATGCGATGAAATTCGCCAAGCAGCTGACCGCCAATCGCGGCACCATCTTGATGGTCGGTACCAAGCGTACCGCCCGCGAAACCGTTGCGGCAGAAGCCCAGCGCGCCGGTATTCCCTATGTTGACCAGCGCTGGCTGGGCGGCATGCTGACCAACTTCAAGACGGTCAAGACCTCCATCAAGCGTCTGAAGGAAATGAAGGCCCAGCAGGAAGCCGGTCTTGATTCCATCAGCAAAAAAGAACAGTTGACTTTCAAGCGCGAAATTGAAAAGCTTGAAAAAGACATCGGCGGCATTCAGGATATGAATGCTCTGCCAGACGCCATTTTCGTGATCGACGTGGGTTTCCACAAAATCGCGATTCTGGAAGCCAAGAAGTTGGGTATTCCCCTGATTGGTGTGGTTGATACCAACCATTCTCCAATCGGCATCGATTACGTGATTCCTGGTAACGACGACTCATCCAAGGCTGTCGCTCTGTACGCTCGCGGTATCGCAGACGCCGTCATCGAAGGCCGCGCCAGCGCCATGAATGAGGTCGTCAAGGCCGTCTCGGCCGAAGGCTCGGATGAATTTGTGGAAGTGCAAAACACCGCCGCCTGATAGTTCCGGCGCTGCGCCAGACGCGAAAAAGGGGCTCGCGTAGCCCCTTTTTCACAAGCTAACGATATGAGGGGTGCTGCATTAAAGCGCTCCTCCCGGTTGAAACGAATAAACGGAGAATTAAAAATGGCAATTGCAATTACTGCAAAGATGGTCGCTGAACTGCGCGCTAAAACCGATGCCCCGATGATGGAGTGCAAGAAAGCGCTGACCGAGGCGGAAGGTGACTTTGAAAAAGCCGAGGAACTGCTGCGCGTCAAGCTGGGCAGCAAGGCTGGCAAGGCCGCCTCCCGTGTCACGGCTGAAGGCGTGGTGACTCTGGCCCGCGAGGGCGATGTCGCTGCGCTGGTCGAAATCAACTGCGAAACCGACTTCGTTACCAAGAACGACAGCTTCCTGGCATTTGCCAATGCGGTGGCTGAAGGCATTGTCAAGCACAACCCCGCCGATCTGGCTGCCGTCGGAGGCATGCCTCTGTCGATGGAAGGCTTTGGCCCGACGCTGGAAGACGTGCGCAGGGGACTGATTGGCAAGATCGGTGAAAACATGAGCGTGCGCCGCTTCAAGCGCTTTGCCGGCGGCAAGGTCGCGTCATACCTGCACGGTACGCGCATCGGCGTGGTGGTCGAGTTCGAAGGAGACGAAGCCGCCGCCAAAGATGTAGCCATGCATGTGGCTGCGATGAAGCCGGTTGCCCTGTCAAGTGCCGATGTGCCTGCTGAACTGGTCGCCAAAGAGCGTTCGGTCGCTGCGGCCAAAGCTGCTGAAGACGCCTCTGTTGCCCAAGCTGCTGGCAAGCCAGTTCAGTCCGCTGAAATTGTGGCCAAGCGAATCGACGGTGGCGTTCAGAAGTACCTGAAAGAAGTCAGCTTGAACAACCAGACCTTCGTCAAGAACGACAAGCAGACGGTTGAGCAGATGCTCAAGGAAAAAGCCACTTCAGTCAAATCCTTCACCCTGTATGTGGTGGGCGAGGGCATTGAAAAGAAGGTGGACGACTTCGCTGCAGAAGTTGCTGCCCAAGTCGCTGCCGCCAAAGGCGCGTAAGCGTTTCAAGCCAGCCGGAAGGCCGCTAGACTTCACCATCCAAACCAACCACGAAAGTCCTCACATGCCAGCCTACAAGCGGATCTTGTTAAAACTGTCAGGTGAGGCCTTGATGGGGGATGATGCCTTTGGCATCAACCGCGCCACTATCGTGCGTATGGTGGAAGAAATCGCCGAAGTTACCCGCATGGGCGTTGAGGTGGCCATTGTCATCGGTGGCGGCAATATTTTCCGTGGCGTGGCCGGCGGCTCGGTCGGCATGGACCGGGCTACCGCCGACTACATGGGCATGTTGGCCACCGTGATGAATGCACTGGCTTTGGGTGACACCATGGAGAAGGCAGGGCTCATTCCTCGCGTGATGTCTGCCATCGCCATTGAACGCGTGGTGGAGCCTTATGTGCGGCCCAAGGCTCTTCAATATCTGGAAGAGGGTAAGGTTGTTATTTTTGCGGCCGGTACCGGCAATCCTTTCTTCACCACCGACACAGCGGCAGCTCTGCGTGGCGCCGAAATCGGTGCTGAAATCGTCCTGAAGGCGACCAAGGTAGACGGTGTGTATACTGCGGACCCCAAGAAAGACCCATTGGCAACGCGCTACACCAGTATCACGTTTGATGAGGCCATGGGCAAGAATCTTGAGGTCATGGATGCCACGGCGTTCGCACTGTGTCGCGACCAGAAGTTGCCGCTCAAGGTATTTAGCATTTTCAAGCACGGCGCGCTCAAACGCGTAGTGCAGGGCGAAGACGAGGGAACGCTGGTCCACGTCTGACCCCGGCCCCACGCATAGTCTTTGCGCAGGCGGCACTTTTGCAGTTATTGCATTTTTTTGAACTTAGTCATCAGGAGATTCGACCATGAGCATTGTTGAGATCAAACAGCAAGCAACGCAAAAAATGCAGCAATCCCTGGAATCGTTCCAACACAGCCTGACGAAAATCCGCACCGGTCGCGCCAATCCCGGCCTGCTCGACACCGTGCAGGTGGACTATTACGGATCCATGGTGCCCATCAGCCAGGTCGCTAACGTGGCGTTGCTCGATGCCCGCACGATCAGCGTCTCGCCGTGGGAAAAAGGCATGGGCGCGAAGATTGAGAAAGCCATTCGCGATTCTGATCTGGGCCTCAACCCAGCGTCTCAGGGTGACCTGATTCGTGTTCCCATGCCGGCCATGACCGAAGAGCGCCGCAGGGAACTCACCAAGGTCGTGCGGGCCGAAGGCGAGCATGCCAAGGTGGCCATCCGCAACCTGCGTCGCGATGCCAATGACGGTGTCAAGAAGCTGGTCAAGGACAAGCTGGCCTCGGAAGATGACGAGCGCCGTTCGCAGGACGAAATCCAGAAGTTCACTGACCGTTTCATTGCCGATGTTGACAAGCTGGTCAGCGGCAAGGAACAAGACATCATGGCGGTTTGATCAAGCGCCGCCTGGCCTGAACCGAACATGGCCACCCCCCGCCCCATCGTTCCGCACCATATCGCCATCGTCATGGATGGCAATGGCCGCTGGGCCACCAAGAGGTTTTTGCCCCGTATCGCCGGTCACAAGCAGGGCGTCGATTCCTTGAGCCGCTGCGTAAAAGCTTGCCTGGAGCGCGGCATTGGGGTGCTGACGGTGTTCGCTTTTTCATCTGAAAACTGGAGCCGTCCGTCCGACGAAGTGTCTGGTCTGATGGAGTTGCTGATACTTGCCTTGGCCAGAGAAGTACCCAGCCTGAATGCCAACGGGGTCCAGCTTCATTTTGTCGGTGACCGCCTCCGCCTATCCGAAAAAGTCCAGGCAGGTCTGGCCCGAGCCGAACACAATACGGCCGCCAACCAGCGCCTGGTATTCAATGTGTGCTTTAACTACGGCGGGCGCTGGGATATTACCCAGGCAGCGCAAAAGCTGGCCAGCCAGGGCGAATCGATTACCGAGCAGTCGCTGGATCGTGCAATGGCTCTGGCCCATGTGCCTGACCCCGATTTGCTGATTCGCACGGGTGGCGAGTTGCGCATCAGCAACTTTATGCTGTGGCAGGCGGCATACTCCGAACTTCATTTTTCTGACAAGCTCTGGCCCGATTTTGATGAGGCAGCGCTCGACGAAGCTATTGCTGTTTTTCGCACCCGCCAGCGCCGTTTCGGCCAGACCTCCGCGCAGGTCAGCGGCCACAACCCCACTCACCGTGAAGAGGTCGCCTGATGCTTAAACAGCGTGTCATCACGGCCATCATCCTTCTGGCGATTTTGCTGCCGGCGGTTTTCTACAAGACGCCTTTGCCATTTTGCGCGCTTGCCTTGGTCTTGATTGCTGCGGGTGCCTGGGAGTGGGGCCGTCTGAATGCATTGGGCTCTTTCGGCTCTATCGGGCTTGGCGCGCTGTGCATGTTGGCCAGCGGTCTGTCCTGGTATGGCGGCTTGCTTGAAAGACCGCTGCCCGTGGTATGGGCTGCGGCAGGCACCGCCTGGGTGCTGGGTGGCGGCTGGCTGCTCCGTTCCGGCGTGGCCGGGTGGCCGCATATTACGAAAGCGCTGCGTCTGCTGGGCGGTCTGACAGCGCTATGGCTCGCCTGGCTTGCCATCGCGCAGGCGCGCGTCATGGGGGTCGAATTTTTGTTGTCTGTCTTGATGCTGGTCTGGGTGGCCGACATCTTTGCCTACTTTGCCGGTCGCACTTTTGGCGGACGATTCAGCAAAGGCAAGCTTGCGCCTTCCATCAGCCCTGGCAAAAGCTGGGAAGGGGTATGGGGCGGCATGGCGGGCGTGGTGGCGCTTTCGCTGGCCTGGGTCTATCTCGGCAGCGGCGGCCTCTACAACCGATTGGCTGAGCGTCATGGCATCGCAGTGATGTTGCTCGCTGTCGTGTTTCTGGCCGCCATGAGTGTGGTGGGCGACCTGGTCGAATCCCTGGTTAAACGCAGTGCAGGCGTGAAAGACTCCAGTGGCCTTCTGCCTGGTCACGGCGGCGTGTTGGATCGCGTCGATGCCTTGCTGCCCACCTTGCCGCTGGCGATGATGCTGCTGACCCTTTAGGCCCTCTGTTCACGCCTTCCGGACTTATTTTTATTTCATGACTTTTCAAAAGCAGCGCATTACGGTCCTGGGCTCCACGGGCTCTATCGGAGTCAGTACCCTGGACGTCATTGCCCGCCATCCAGATCGTTTTGAGGTGTTTGCGCTCAGCGCTGCAACCCAGGTCGATCTGATGCTGGCGCAATGCGTGCAGTTCAAGCCGTCTTATGCCGTGATGGTAAGCGAGCCTCATGCCCGCCTGCTGGCTGAGAAGGTCAAGTCAAACGGCTTGTCTGTGCAGGTTCTATGGGCGCAAGACGATCTTGAAATGATCGCTTCGCATGAGCTTGTGGATGCCGTGATGGCGGCGATTGTGGGTGCCGCGGGCCTGCCCCCCTGCATGGCCGCCGCCAAAGCGGGAAAGCGCCTGTTGCTGGCCAACAAGGAAGCTCTTGTGGTGGGCGGCGATGTGTTTATGCAAGCTGTGCGAGCCGGTAATGCCAAGCTGTTGCCGATTGACAGTGAGCATTCCGCTATTTTCCAGTCATTGCCCGATGACCCTTCGACCTGGCCGCACCGGGTTGAAAAAATCATCCTGACCGCGTCAGGCGGGCCGTTTCGTGCCCGTGAGCCGGCCAGCCTTCGTCATGTCACGCCCGACGAAGCCTGCGCGCATCCGAACTGGGTGATGGGCCGAAAGATTTCGGTCGATTCGGCTACCATGATGAACAAAGCGTTGGAAGTCATTGAAGCCAAATACCTGTTTGGACTGACGCCGAAGCAGATTGAGGTGGTGATCCATCCGCAGAGCGTTATCCATTCCATGGTGCAGTACCACGACACTTCTGTGGTGGCGCAACTGGGAACGCCTGATATGCGGGTGCCGATTGCTTACGGCCTGGCATGGCCGGACCGGATCAGCTCGGGGGCCAGGGCGCTGGATTTCAGGTCTCTGGCCAACATGACGTTTGAGGTGCCTGATGATGCCCGGTTCCCGGGTCTGCCACTGGCCTGGGAGGTGCTGAAGGCGCCCGTGGGCAGTACCGCTGTGCTCAATGCCGCCAACGAGATAGCTGTGGCCGCTTTTCTGGATAAACGAATCCGGTTTGACCATATCCATCGTGTAAATCTGGCAACTTTAGACGCTGTGGCCGTCTCTGGGGTCAACGATATCGAAGGCCTGCTAGCTCTCGATACCCGGGCACGCCTCGTTGCCAGTCAAATTGCTGAAGGTTTGAGTCTCTGACATGCTGACATTGCTGGCCTTTGTTGTTGCGCTGGGAATCCTGATTGCCGTGCATGAATATGGCCACTACCGGATGGCGGTGGCCTGTGGTATCAAGGTTCTGAAGTTTTCCATCGGATTTGGCAAGCCAATTTACACGTGGCGGCTTAAAAACAAGCCCACGGAGTTTGCCATTGGCATGCTGCCTCTGGGCGGTTACGTCAAAATGCTGGATGAACGGGAAGCGCCCGTCGATGCTGCCGAGCGTCATCTGGCTTTCAATACCCAGCCGCTGAAATCCCGCGCAGCGGTAGTGGCAGCCGGTCCCATCGCCAATTTGCTGCTGGCTGTGCTTTTATACGCCGTGGTTAACTGGACCGGCCTGCAGGAGCCCAAGGCCGTGCTGGCCAGTCCGGTAGCAGGGTCGCTGGCTGAGCAGGCCGGCCTGCGCGGCCACGAAACGGTTCAGGCGGCGGCTTTCGAGGGCGATGAGTTCGAAGCGGTTCGCTCGTTTGAAGACCTTCGCTGGCGGATGACGCAAGGCGCCCTGGATGGCCGCGATCTGCAACTGGTGCTGGGTGGCGAGTCCGGCACATCGACGCGATCGGTATTGCTGCCACTTAGCAAACTCGGTTCGGCTGAAGCTGACACTCAGCTATTCAGAAAAATCGGCATCACGGGCCCCTGGACCAAGCCTGTGATTGGCGAGATCATGGTCGGCAGCGCAGCAGAAAAATCCGGTTTGCGCACGGGCGATGTCGTGCAGCGCGTGGGCGATAGCGCCATCGTGGACGGGCAGCAGCTGCGCGAAGCCATCCGGGCTTTTGCGCCATCCTCAGATGCTGGCCCGGCGCCTCTACTTGCCGCGCAAAATTGGCAGGTGTTGCGCAATAACCAGGCTGTGGAGTTGCAGGTCATCCCCGAAATCAAGCAGGAGGGCGGTATTGGCGTAGCCCGGATAGGCGCCTATGTCGGGGCACCGCCTGAATTTGTGATGGTGCGTTACGGGCCCGTGGACGGCTTATCACAAGGTGCAGTCCGGACCTGGGAAGTCTCTCTTTTGACGCTCAGGATGATGGGGAAGATGGTCGTCGGAGAGTCCTCCCTGAAAAATCTGAGCGGGCCGCTCACCATTGCAGATTACGCTGGAAAGTCGGCCAGCCTGGGCTGGTCTGCATACCTCGTGTTTCTGGCGCTGATCAGCGTGAGCCTGGGCGTGCTGAATTTGTTGCCGTTGCCAGTTTTGGACGGTGGTCACCTGATGTATTATCTTTGGGAATGGGTCACTGGTCGCGGCGTGTCTGACGTCTGGATGGACCGGTTGCAGCGCGGTGGCGTTGCGATCCTGCTGGGCATGATGAGTATTGCCCTTTTCAATGATGTCACACGGCTTGTGGGCTAACCTAACCATTTCATGCAAAAGCAATTTAATCGATTCAAAGTTCGTGCAGTCTGCGCTATCGCCGCCGGTTTGTTTTTCGCCAATGCCGCTTGGGCCGTCGACCCGTTTACGGTTCGTGATATCCGGGTGGAGGGTTTGCAGCGTGTTGAACCCGGAACAATTTTCGCTTCCCTGCCGTTTCGCGTTGGCGAAACATATAACGACGATAAAGGTTCGTCGGCCATTCGTTCGCTGTTTGCCCTGGGCTTGTTCAAGGATGTGCGGCTTGAAGTCAGTGGCGACGTGTTGGTGGTTATCGTTGAAGAACGTCCCACCGTCGCCGATGTTGATTTCGTTGGAACCAAGGAGTTCGACAAGGATGTGCTGAAAAAGGCGCTTCGCGAAGCAGGTATTTCGGATGGCCAGCCTTTTGACAAGGCGCTTGCCGACAAGGCCGAGCAGGAGCTCAAGCGCCAGTACATCAACAAGAGCCTGTACGGTGTCGAGGTGATCACCACCGTCACGCCGATTGAGCGCAACCGCGTGAACCTGACTTTCAGCGTCGTCGAAGGCGATGTGGCGAAAATCAAGGAAATTCACATCACCGGAAACAAAGCGTTCAGTGAGTCGACGTTGCTGGGCCTGTTTGACCTCGATACGGGCGGCTGGTTGAGCTGGTACACCAAGTCGGATCGCTACTCACGCACCAAACTCAATGCGGACATTGAAGCCCTGCGTTCCTACTACCTGTCGCGCGGTTACCTTGAGTTCAAGGTCGATTCGACCCAGGTCGCAATTTCGCCAGACAAGCAAAGCATCGCCGTCACGCTCAATATCACCGAAGGCGAGCGTTTCGTCGTCTCCAGCATCAAGCTTGAAGGTAACTATCTGGGCAAGGATGAGGAATTCAAGACACTGGTAACGATCAAGCCGGGCGAGCCCTACAACGCTGACGCAGTGGCTGAAACGACCAAGGCATTCACTGACTACTTCGGCACTTTTGGCTTTGCATTTGCCAAAGTCGAAGCCACTCCCGAAATTGACCGGGCTAACAACCGGGTGGCTTTTGTGCTGCAGGCAGAGCCTTCACGCCGGGCCTATGTAAGGCGCATCAATGTGGCCGGTAACAATCGAACGCGTGACGAAGTCGTACGCCGCGAGTTCCGCCAGTTTGAATCGTCCTGGTATGACAGTGACAAAATCCGTCTTTCCCGTGACCGGGTTGACCGCCTTGGCTATTTCACCGAGGTTAATGTAGACACCCAAGAAGTGACGGGCACGCCAGACCAGGTCGATGTGACCGTGAAGGTGGCAGAAAAACCCACGGGCAATTTGCAGTTGGGTGCGGGCTACTCCACTGCGGACAACCTTTCCCTGATGTTCGGCATCAAGCAGGAAAACGTTTTTGGTTCAGGTAATTACCTTGGCATTGATGTAAACACCAGTAAATCCAATCGCCAGTATGTCCTCAGCACGATAGATCCGTATTTCACCGCTGATGGCATTTCCCGTTCCATTGATGTGTATTACCGTACCTCTACCCCTCTGTCGGGTCAGGGCGGGGATTACAGCCTGAGGACGAAAGGTGCAAGTATTCGTTTCGGTGTCCCCTTTACTGAAACTGATACGGTTTACTTCGGTAGCGGTTATGAGTCCTTGACGATTGTTCCCGGAACACTTCTTCCCGTGAGCTATCAGGACTACGCGAATCAGTTCGGCTACACAAGCAACTCAATCCCGCTGACCGTTGGCTGGTCGCGTGACAGCCGGGACAGTGCGCTGGTACCTACGTCGGGACGCTATCAGCGCGTGTATGGTGACTGGGGTGTGGCAGGTGATATCAAGTTCGTCCGTGTCAATTACCAAATCCAGCAATACATTCCGCTCAACAAGCAGTTTACGATCGCACTAAATGGTGAGTTGGGTTGGGGTAAAGGCCTGAATGGTCAACCTTTCCCGCTTTTCAAGAACTACTATTCAGGTGGTTTGGGATCGGTTCGTGGATTCCAGCAGAGCTCCTTGGGTCCCCGTGACGCATCAGATCTGGCGACCGGAGCTCCGAAGAAGCTGACGCTTAATGCCGAGCTCGTTGCACCGTTTCCAGGTGCAGGAAATGACCGCACGCTGCGCCTCTACGGTTTTGTGGATGCTGGTAATGTGTTCAAAGATGGTTATAGCCTGAATGGCCCGAATGGACTGAGGGCTTCTACAGGTCTGGGCATTAGCTGGATTTCCCCGGTCGGACCTCTGCGCATTGCCTATGCGGTGCCACTACGTAAACAACCCGGCGATAAACTTGAGCGCCTCCAATTTCAAATCGGTACATCTTTCTAATGAAAAACTTTTCAAACAAAATCGTCTTGGGCCTTGTGATTGCAGCGGCCGGTTTTTCTGCCAGTGCGCAGGAGTTCAAGGTAGGCGTGGTCAATCTCGACCGGATTTTCCGCGAAGCCAATTCGGCCAAGGCGGCCCAGACCAAGCTGGAGCAGGAATTCAGCAAACGTGAAAAAGAGCTGACGGACCTTGGTACGCAATTGAAAGCGCAGTCCGACAAATTCGAGCGTGAGGCGCCTACGCTCGCGGAAAGCCAGCGCGCTTCCCGCCAGCGGCAGTTGGTCGATCAGGACCGGACTTTCCAGACCAAGCGCCGTGAATTTCAGGAAGACCTGAACGCCCGTAAAAATGAAGAGCTTCAGCAGGTCATTGAGCGTGCCAACAAGGTGGTTAAAACCCTGGCAGAGACCGAGAAATACGACCTGATTTTGCAGGAATCGGTCTATGTGAACCCCAAGCATGACATCACCGACAAGGTGATCAAGGCGCTGAACGCTTCCCGTTAATTACGGGTGTCCAGCACACGCATGAACATCGAAATGGCGGGCGTGGCATGACGCTTCGTCTTGCCGAGATCGTCAAGTCCCTGGCTGACACGGTACAGGGCGAGCTGGTGGGCGATCCAGACCTGCTGATTGAGCGGCTGTCATCGCTTGAGTCAGCTGGTCCAAATGATCTGAGCTTCCTCAGTCATCCGAAGTACCTTGGCCAGCTTGCCCAATCGAAGGCGGCTTGCGTCGTGGTTGGGCCCTCCGTCCGTGACGCCGCAGTAGGTCGTGGGCCCTGCATCGTGGTGGACGATCCTTATCATTACTTTGCGCTCATCACGCAGCTTTGGAAGCGCCAGCATTTCCCTGCATCAGCACCGCACATCCATCCCAGCGCCTCTATTGACCCTGATGCCAAACTCGGCGCAGGGGTTTCGATCGGAGCGTTCGCCTGTATTGCGGCCGGTGCCGTGATCGGTGAGGACGTGTGCATCGCGGAGCATTGCGTTATCGGGCGGGATGCGGTGATCGGTGCGGGGAGCCGCCTTTCGGCGCGCGTGACCGTCGCTTACGCTTGTCGCATCGGCGAGCGATGCATTCTTCATCCCGGCGCCGTGATTGGTGCGGACGGTTTCGGCTTCGCGCCGCACGACGGACACTGGGTCAAGATCGAGCAGCTTGGAGCGGTGCGGATAGGCAATGATGTGGAAATTGGCGCCAACACCTGCATTGACCGCGGCGCGCTGCAGGACACCGTGCTGGAGGACGGCGTCAAGCTCGATAATCTGGTCCAGATCGGTCACAACGTACGGATAGGCGCACACAGCGCGCTGGCTGGGTGTGCGGGTGTGGCGGGTAGTGCCACCATCGGTGCGCATTGCACGGTCGGTGGCGGCGCCATTGTGCTGGGCCACCTGCGTCTGGCCGATCATGTGCATGTTTCTGCGGCTTCCACTGTGATGCGATCGATTTTGAAGCCCGGTCTTTATACCGGCCTCTTTCCCATCGACGACAATGCTGCCTGGGAAAAAAATGCGGCCACGCTCAAGCAGCTTCACGGCTTGCGTGAACGCCTTAAACAGACTGAAAAAGCCCTGCTGCAACCGCAGGGCACCCTAGAAGAAAAATCATGATGGATATTCACCAAATTCTCAAGTTATTGCCGCATCGTTACCCGATTTTGCTGGTCGATCGTGTGCTCGAAATCGACCCCGGAAAAAGCATCAAGGCGCTTAAAAACGTCACCATCAACGAACCTTTTTTCATGGGCCATTTCCCCAAGCATCCTGTCATGCCGGGCGTGCTGATGATCGAAGCCATGGCACAGGCGGCGGCCTTGCTTTCTTTCTCCACATTGGGTGTGACGCCTGATGACAAGACCGTGTATTACTTTGCCGGCATTGACGCAGCCCGTTTCAAGCGCCCCGTTGCACCTGGCGACCAGTTGATCATGGATGTGTCGCTGCTCCGCATGAAGGCCGGCATCTTCAAGTTCAAGGGTGTGACGCGCGTGGGCGAAAACATTGCCTGTGAGGCTGAACTGATGTGCACCATGCGCACCGTTCCCTGAGTGTCCTGACATGGCACCATCCCTTGCATCACCCGGCATCCATGCCACTGCCCTGGTTGATCCTCTGGCTCAACTGGACAGTTCCGTCAGCGTGGGGCCTTACTCCGTCATTGGCCCGCATGTAAAAGTTGGCGCTGGCACCGGCATTGGCGCTCACTGTGTCATTGAAGGCCACACCACGATTGGCCGCGACAACCGGATTTTCCAGTTCAACTCGCTGGGCGCGATTCCCCAGGATAAAAAATACGCGGGCGAACCCTGCGAGCTCGTTATTGGTGACCGCAACACCATCCGTGAGTTCTGCACCTTCAACATCGGCTCGCCGGGCGACGAGGGTGTCACGCGCCTGGGCAATGACAACTGGATCATGGCCTATGTGCATGTAGCGCATGACTGCGTCGTAGGCAACAACACGATTTTTGCCAACAACACCACGCTGGGCGGCCATGTACATATTGACGACTGGGTGATTTTGGGCGGCTTTACCGGCGTGCACCAGTTTGTGAGGTTGGGTGCCCACAGTTTTACCGCCATATCGTCGGTGCTGGTCGCCGATTTGCCGCCTTTTGTCATGTGCCAGGGCCAGCCTGCCGAAGCGCGCTCCATGAATTTTGAGGGCCTGCGCCGGCGCGGTTTCTCGGCAGACCGTATTTCGGCGGTGAAGGCCATGCACAAGATGCTTTACCGTGACGGACTGACGCTGGAGCAGGCCAGGGCGCGCATCGCAGAATTGCCTGAAAAACATCCGGACTCCACGCCAGATGTTCAGATGATGCTCTCATTTTTAGAGCAAGCCTCGCCCAAGCGCGGTATCGTTCGTTAGGCGCCGATGTCGATGGCCCCATCGTCTCTGCCTCCCCGTGGAGAGGCGGCTCCAAACATCGCCATGGTCGCGGGTGAAACCTCGGGTGATTTATTGGCAGGTTTGCTGCTCGATGGCCTCAAGGCCCGCTGGCCGGCCTTGACATCCGGTGGTATCGGCGGACACCAGATGGTGAGCCGGGGTTTCCAGGCATGGTGGCCCAGCGAGAAACTGGCGGTTCGCGGCTATGTGGAGGTGCTGCGCCACTACCGTGAAATTGTCGGTATCCGTGAACAGCTGAAAACGCGTCTGCTGAACGAGTCCGGGCGACGTCCCGATATCTTCATTGGCGTCGATGCGCCCGATTTCAATCTTGATCTTGAGGCCGCGCTGAAGACCGAGGGCATCAAAACGGTTCATTTTGTCTGTCCGTCCATCTGGGCCTGGCGGGCAGACCGCATCGAGAAAATCAAACGTAGCGTGGACCACGTGCTGTGCATTTTTCCGTTTGAGCCCGCCTTGTTGGCAGCGCACGGGATTGCGGCAACCTATGTGGGCCATCCCCTGGCCAATGTGATTCCCATGCAGCCCGATCGCGCCAAGGCCCGGCGAACGCTGGATTTGCGAGATGACGATACGGTGATTGCCATCCTGCCGGGCAGCCGCAAGTCGGAAATTCAGTACCTGGCAAAACGATTCTTTCAGTCGGTAGCACTCGTAAAGCGGGTGCGGCCAGCTATCAAATTCGTAGTGCCTGCTATTCCTTCGCTGAAAGCCCTGATTGAGCGGCTGGCTGATGAGGTCGGCGTGCGAGCTGATCTGCTGATTGTTGCGGGCCAGTCGCACACCGTGCTGGCTGCCTGTGACGTCACCTTGATTGCGAGCGGCACCGCGACGCTGGAGGCGGCCCTGTTCAAGCGGCCCATGGTGATCGCCTACAACATGAACTGGCTTTCGTGGAAGATCATGCAGCGCAAGCAATTGCAGCCCTGGGTCGGGCTGCCCAATATTCTCTGCGAAGACTTCGTCGTGCCGGAATTGTTGCAGGATGCGGCCACGGCCGAGGCGCTGGCCAGCGCGCTGCTGCAGTGGGTGGATGCGAAACCTTCGACTCTTGAAAAAATAGCCGCCGTCCAACGACGATTCACACAACTGCATGCCGAGCTGCAGCGCGACACTCCCCAACTGGCTACCGATGCAATCCAGAAAATTCTTGAACCCTGAACAAACGGCTTTGTCCTGGGATATTCCCGGCCTGATGGCCGGAGTTGACGAAGCCGGGCGCGGACCCCTGGCCGGGCCAGTGGTGGCTGCGGCGGTCATTCTCGATGAGTTGAATCCCATCAAGGGGCTGGCTGACTCCAAAAAACTCACGCCATTGCGGCGTGAAAAGCTTTACGACGAAATCCGCGCCAAGGCATTGTGTTGCTCCATTGCGCTGGCGACCGTCGAAGAAATTGATGCCCTGAATATTTTGCAGGCCACCATGCTGGCAATGAAGCGGGCGGTCGAGGGACTGCGGCTCAGGCCGCACAAGGTGCTGGTCGATGGCAACCGCTTGCCCGCGCTGGATATCCTGGCCGAAGCCATTGTCAAAGGCGATGCGCTGGTGCCGTCCATTTCAGCCGCGTCGATCTTGGCCAAGGTCTACCGTGACCGCTGGTGCGCCGACTATCACCTGGAGTATCCGCAGTACGGTTTTGCGGGACACAAGGGTTACGGCACGGCCGAGCACCTGGCTGCGTTGCGCCAACACGGCGCTTGCCCCCAGCACCGCAGGTCGTTTGCGCCGGTGGCGGAGGTTTTGCGATGAGTCACGGTTTTTCTGTGCCGCTCACCCATGTCTCGTCCCGCGACAATGCCCTGGTCAAGGACTTGCGCCGCCTGTCTCAGGACAGCACGGCTTACCGCAAGCAGGGCCGGGTATGGCTGGAGGGCGACCACTTGTGCCGCGCTGCGCTGGCACGCGGGCTGAAACCTGAAATCGCCGTATTTTCAGAATCGTTTTGGCCTCTTGCACCCGTTGAATGGGCGCAGGCAGCTATCAAAAACATAGTCATTTCTGATGCCTTGCTGCCCGAGATCAGTGGCCTGGAGTCCCCGGCCCGGATGGGCTTTGTGCTGGATCTGCCCGCTGCGCCCACACTGTTCCCTGCGGCAGCCTCGGTGATTCTGGATCGTGTGCAGGATGCCGGCAATGTCGGCTCCATCCTGCGCAGTGCGGCGGTTTTCGGTTTTAGCCAGATCATTGCACTTAAGGGGACTGCCGCACTCTGGTCGCCCAAGGTGCTGCGGGCCGGCATGGGCGCGCACTTTGCGTTGCGGCTTGTGGAGGGCGTTGAGCCCGATGCGCTGGCAGAGCTGACAGTTCCGATTGTGGTCACCAGTTCGCATCACGGCAGTTCTTTGCACCAGCAAAAGTTGCCGATGCCCTGCGCCTGGGCCATGGGCCACGAAGGGCAGGGCGTCAGCGACCGTCTCATGGAGCGGGCCAGTCTGAAAGTACGTATTGACCAGCCCGGCGGCGAGGAGTCCCTCAACGTAGCCGCCGCCGCCGCCATTTGCCTGTATGCGAGCGCGACCGTCCGCTAGTCAATCAGCACGACCGGAAGTTCGTTAGATACAGACAACGGGGAGGGCCAGCGACCGCCAGTCCCGGGCAGTGGCAAACAGGGTCAGCCCCCGGGAGAAGAGCAGCGCAGCATGCGAAGCGACGGGGGCGGCGCTAAGTTCCACCTCCACGGTATAATCAGTGGCTTTTCAAAACACAGCTTCGCCCGAGCGCATACCAAGCCAACCCCCTCACAAAAGCAGCCTGCAAGAGTCTAAAGAGACGTTTCTTGTGCACGCTTGGGCGAACCGTAAACAACCGGAGAACCCAGTGCTTTTGTCGCTACAGGGAACACATCAAACGACCCCTTCCGCCATTTTGGCGCTCGCAGACGGCACGGTCTTTATTGGCAATTCGATAGGAGCTGCGGGCTCCACGATCGGTGAAGTGGTGTTCAACACCGCCATGACCGGCTATCAGGAAATCCTCACGGATCCCAGCTATTGCCAGCAGATCGTCACCCTTACGTATCCGCATATCGGCAACTACGGCGTCAATGCCGAAGACGTCGAAGCGGAAAAAATCCATGCAGCCGGTTTGATCATCAAGGATCTGCCCCTGCTGGCCTCGAACTTTCGCATGACCATGACCTTGTCCGACTACCTGGTCAAGGAAAATACCGTGGCAATTGCCGGGATTGATACCCGTCACCTGACGCGTCACCTGCGAATGCACGGTGCCCAAAATGGCTGCATTCTGGCGCTGGCTCCTGGCGAGGCCGTGAGCCAGTCGGCCATCGACAAGGCAGTGGCCGCCGCCAAAAATGCGCCCAGCATGGATGGGCTGGATCTGGCCAAGGTCGTGTCGGTAAAACAGACCTACGAATGGACGCAGACAGAGTGGAAGCTCGGCTCGGGCTACGGAGTACAAATTACGCCCAAATTCCATGTGGTGGCGTTTGACTTCGGTGTGAAGAAGAACATCCTGCGCATGCTCGCCGAGCGCGGCGCGCGCATCACGGTGGTGCCGGCGCAAACCTCGGCAGCCGACGTGCTCAAGCTCAATCCTGATGGCATTTTCCTGGCCAACGGCCCGGGTGATCCGCAGGCTTGCGACTATGCGATTGCCACGGTGCGCGAACTGATCGAAACCGGCATCCCGACCTTCGGCATCTGCCTGGGCCACCAGATCATGGCGCTGGCCGGCGGGGCCAAGACTTTCAAGATGAAGTTCGGCCACCACGGCGCCAACCACCCGGTCAAGGACCTTGACACCGGCAAGGTCAGCATCACCAGCCAGAACCACGGTTTTGCGGTGGATGAAAAAACGCTGCCGGCCAACCTGCGGCCGACGCACATCAGCCTGTTTGACGGCACGCTGCAGGGCCTGGCCCGCACCGACAAGCCGGCGTTCTGCTTCCAGGGTCACCCTGAAGCGTCACCCGGCCCCCACGATATTTCCTATTTGTTCGATCGCTTCACCACATTGATGGAACAGGCTGCGGAGAAGAAAAATGCCTAAGCGTACAGACATCAAATCAGTTCTCATCATTGGTGCCGGCCCTATCATCATCGGCCAGGCCTGCGAGTTTGACTATTCCGGCGTGCAGGCCTGCAAGGCGCTGCGTGAAGAGGGTTACAAGGTCATCCTGATCAACAGCAACCCCGCCACGATCATGACCGACCCGGCGACCGCCGACGTGACCTATATCGAGCCCATCACCTGGCAGACGGTTGAAAAAATCATCGCAAAAGAGCGTCCCGACGCAATTTTGCCCACAATGGGCGGCCAGACGGCGCTCAATTGCGCGCTGGACCTGTGGCACAACGGCGTTCTCGACAAGTACAAGGTCGAACTGATTGGCGCCAAACCTGAAGCCATCGACAAGGCGGAAGACCGGTTAAAGTTCAAGGATGCGATGACCAAAATCGGTCTCGGTTCGGCCCGCTCGGGCATTGCGCACAGCATGGACGAGGCTTGGGTCGTGCAGAAAACCCTGGGTTTCCCGACCGTCATTCGCCCCAGCTTCACGCTGGGCGGCACCGGCGGCGGCATCGCCTATAACCCGGAAGAGTTTGAAGTCATCTGCAAGCGCGGCCTGGAAGCCTCGCCGACCACCGAGCTCTTGATTGAAGAATCTCTGCTCGGCTGGAAAGAGTATGAGATGGAAGTTGTGCGCGACACGGCGGACAACTGCATCATCGTTTGCTCGATTGAAAACCTGGACCCGATGGGCGTGCATACCGGCGACTCGATCACGGTGGCGCCGGCCCAGACGCTTTCCGACAAGGAATACCAGATCCTGCGCAATGCATCTTTGGCGGTGCTGCGCGAAATCGGCGTGGACACTGGCGGCTCCAATGTCCAGTTTTCCATCAATCCGGACGATGGCCGCATGGTGGTGATCGAGATGAATCCGCGCGTCTCGCGTTCCTCGGCGCTGGCTTCCAAGGCAACCGGTTTCCCGATCGCCAAGATCGCGGCCAAGCTGGCGGTGGGCTTTACGCTCGACGAGTTGCGCAACGAGATCACCGGCGGCGCCACGCCCGCCAGCTTTGAGCCCAGCATCGATTACGTGGTCACAAAGATTCCGCGTTTTGCGTTTGAAAAATTCCCGACCGCCGATTCGCGGCTGACGACGCAGATGAAGTCGGTCGGCGAAGTCATGGCCATGGGGCGCACCTTTCAGGAATCGTTCCAGAAAGCCCTGCGCGGACTGGAAGTCGGCGTTGACGGCATGAACGAAAAAACGCAGGACCGCGAAGTGCTGGAGAAAGAACTCGGCGCGCCCGGACCCGACCGCATCTGGTATGTGGGCGATGCGTTTGCGATGGGCCTCTCCGTCGATGAAGTCTTTGAACTGACGAAAATCGACCGCTGGTTTCTGGTGCAGATCGAGCAGATCGTCAAGATCGAACTTGAACTGGAAACCACCTCGCTCGACAAGATTGACGCCGCCACGCTGCGGGCGCTCAAGCAAAAAGGCTTTTCCGATCGCCGCCTGGCCCGCCAGCTCAAGACCACCGACACCGCGATCCGCGAAAAGCGCATCGCACTGGGTGTGCGCCCGGTTTACAAGCGTGTGGACACCTGCGCTGCGGAGTTTGAAACAAACACTGCCTACCTGTACTCGACCTATGAGGCCGAGGGCAGCGAGTGCGAGGCTGCGCCAACTGATAAGAAGAAGATCATGGTGCTGGGCGGCGGGCCCAACCGCATCGGTCAGGGCATCGAGTTTGACTATTGCTGCGTCCACGCCGCCATGGCAATGCGCGAAGACGGCTACGAGACCATCATGGTCAACTGCAATCCCGAGACGGTTTCCACCGACTACGATACCAGCGACCGCCTGTACTTCGAGCCGCTGACGCTGGAAGATGTGCTGGAAATCGTGGACAAGGAAAAGCCGTACGGCGTGATCGTCCAGTACGGCGGCCAGACGCCCCTGAAGCTGGCGCTGGACCTCGAGAAAAACGGCGTTCCCATCATAGGCACCTCGCCCGACATGATCGATGCCGCCGAAGACCGCGAGCGTTTCCAGAAACTGCTGCACGAGTTGAAGCTGCGTCAGCCGCCCAATGCCACGGCCCGCACCGAGCCGGAAGCACTGGAAAAAGCCGCTGCGCTGGGTTATCCGCTGGTGGTGCGTCCGAGCTATGTGCTTGGCGGCCGGGCCATGGAAATCGTGCATGAGCAGCGCGATCTGGAGCGCTACATGCGCGAAGCCGTCAAGGTCAGCCATGACTCGCCGGTGCTGCTCGACCGTTTCCTGAACGATGCCATCGAGTGCGATGTGGACTGCATCCGTGATTCTGAAGGCAAGACCTTCATCGGCGGCGTGATGGAACACATCGAGCAGGCCGGCGTTCACAGCGGCGACTCGGCCTGCTCCTTGCCACCGTATTCGCTGAGCGCTGAGACCGTGCTGGAGATCAAGCGGCAGACCGCTGCCATGGCCCAGGCCCTGAATGTGGTTGGCCTCATGAACGTGCAGTTCGCGATTCAGCACATTGACGGCCAGGATGTCATTTACGTGCTTGAAGTCAATCCGCGCGCCTCACGCACGGTGCCCTTCGTCAGCAAGGCCACCGGCATCCAGCTGGCCAAGGTGGCAGCGCGCTGCATGGTCGGCCAGTCGCTGGCGTCGCAGGGCGTCACGGATGAAGTCACGCCGCCTTACTTCAGCGTGAAGGAAGCGGTCTTTCCTTTCGTCAAGTTCCCTGGTGTGGACACCATTCTCGGCCCCGAGATGAAGTCCACCGGCGAGGTGATGGGCGTGGGCAAGACCTTTGGCGAGGCTTTTGTGAAGTCGCAACTGGGCGCTGGCACCAAGCTGCCGACATCCGGCAGAGTCTTCCTGACGGTCAAGAACAACGACAAGCCGCGCGCCATTGAAGTGGCGCGTGCGCTGGCGGCGCTCAAGTTTGAATTGGTCGCCAC
Organism: uncultured beta proteobacterium; assembly: GCA_963793855.1. Lineage (GTDB taxonomy): Bacteria > Pseudomonadota > Gammaproteobacteria > Burkholderiales > Burkholderiaceae_C > Polaromonas. The sequence continues at coordinate 279,550 of CAWCBL010000001.1, read as the reverse complement.
CAAGGGCACGGCCGCAGCCATCAACGCTGCCGGCATTGCCTGTGGTGTCGTCAACAAGGTCACCGAAGGCAGACCACACGTCGTGGACATGATCAAGAACGACGAGATTTCGCTGGTCATCAACACCGTGGAAGAGCGGCGCAATGCGATTGCCGATTCGCGTCAGATCCGCACTTCGGCGCTGCTGGCCCGCGTGACCACCTTCACCACCATTGCCGGTGCTGAAGCGGCTGTGGAAGGCATGAAGTACCTGGACAACCTGAGCGTTTATTCAATTCAGGAACTGCACGCCCAGCTGGCTGCCCAGGCGGCTTGACGGGCGGGTTAATCCCTCGTTTGCTCACGTCCGATTTGCATTAAACTGGAAGCTGATTCAATACGCCGCTGCCAGGTGACTGGTGGCGGTTTCGCATTTTGCAGGACATAAAAACATGGCAACCTTACCCATTACCAAGCGCGGCGCGGAAAAGCTCAAGGCCGAGCTGCACCGCCTCAAAACGGTTGACCGCCCTTGGGTCATCAACGCGATTTCCGAGGCTCGCGCCCAAGGCGACCTGAGCGAAAACGCCGAGTACGAAGTCGCCAAAGACCGCCAGGGCTTTATTGAAGGCCGCATCCAGGAAATCGAGGGCAAGCTGTCTGCTGCCCAGATCATTGACCCTTCAGAACTGGAGCCCGGCACTCGGGTGGTTTTTGGCTCCACCGTGAAACTGGAAGATGAGGCCACTGGCGACAGCGTGACCTATCAGATCGTCGGAGAAGACGAGGCCGATATCAAATTGGGCCTGGTCAACATCGGCTCGCCGATTGCGCGCGCGCTGATTGGCAAGGACGAGGGCGATAGCGCCGAAGTGGTGGCACCAGGCGGCATCAAGCGCTACGAAATCGTGGCTGTAAGCTACCTCTGATGCGCCAGCCCATACGCCAGCGTATTGGGCTGCTGGCGGCCGCACTATGGTGGGGCAGCCTGACTGCATTGGGCTTTGTCGTCGTGCCCATGCTGTTCACGCACCTAAGTAGCCCTGCCGTTGCCGGCACCATGGCCGCCAAGCTCTTTACTGCGCAAACATGGCTCAGCACCGGCTGCGCCATGCTGATGCTCATGGCCATCAATAAAAAAGACGATGCGGCGCTTGCCGTATCTGCGCAAACAGCTATGAAATTCATAGTGGCCGGGATGCTGCTAGCCTTGCTGGTTGAGTTTGGCGTGGCGCCTCGCATCGTCACCGCGCGGGCCGAAGGTGGCAATCTCAAGCTCTGGCACGGCCTGGGCAGTGCGATGCTCCTGGGGCAGTGGCTGTGCGCCGGCTTCACTCTCTGGCGTCTGACCGCCGATTCAGGCGCGCCGCCCGACAACAAGGGCTGAGCGTGCGGCCTGGCTAACGCTTTTAGCCGCGTTCAGCCGCCTCCAGCGTATTGACCAGCAGCATGGTGATCGTCATGGGGCCGACGCCGCCGGGCACCGGCGTGATGTAGCTGGCGACTTCCTTGACGCCGTCAAAATCCACATCGCCACAGAGCTTGCCTTCTTCGTTGCGGTTCATTCCCACGTCAATCACCACCGCGCCGGGCTTGACCATGTCGGCGGTCAGGACGTTGCGCTTGCCCACGGCTGCGACGATCACATCCGCCTGTAGCGTCATCGCCTTGAGGTTCTGGGTGGCGCTGTGGCAAATGGTGACAGTGGCATTTTTTTGCAGCAGCATCAGCGCCATGGGCTTGCCAACGATATTGCTGCGCCCGATCACCACGGCGTGTTTGCCGCGCAGGTCGTAGCCGATGCTCTCCAGCATCTTCATGCAGCCATAAGGCGTGCAGGGCCAGAAACCGGGCTGGCCGACCATCAGGGCGCCGGCGCTGGCGACGTGAAAACCGTCCACATCCTTGGCCGGTGAAATTGCCTCGATGACTTTTTGTGCGTCGATGTGCTCCGGCAGCGGTAGCTGGACCAAGATGCCGTGAATTGCCGGGTCGTTGTTCAATGCGTCAACGCGTGCCAGCAGATCGGTTTCGGATAGGGTGGCCGGGTAGTGCTCCAGCACCGAGTGCAGGCCGTTGTCTTGACAGGCTTTTATCTTGTTGCGCACATAGACCTGGCTGGCCGGATTCTCGCCGACCTGTACCACAGCCAGACCCGGCGTAATACCGCGTGCGCGGAGGGCGGAGGCACGCTGGGCTACCTCGGTCCGCAGTTTTTTCGAGAGGGCGATGCCGTCAATGAGTTGGGCTGTCATTTTTTTCAGTTTTTCAAATAAAAAAGCCCGTTAGCGCTCTAGCTACGGGCGTTTGGTGCCATTAAAAATATAGCGCGCAGTGGTGGGCCTCAGGCTTTGATGGCGCTGGAGCCCAAGGCTATCTTGAGCAAATCGGCCACGGTATTGGCGTTGAGCTTTTCCATGATGTTGGCGCGGTGTGCTTCCACCGTCTTGATGCTGATGCCCAGGTCGTCGGCGATTTGTTTGTTCAGGCGGCCAGCGACGATACGCTCCAGTACCTGCGCTTCGCGCGATGTCAGCTTGCCGAGCAGGGCGTCGCGGCTGGCAGATTGCTGATGGCCTGCGAAGGCTTCCTTGGCCTGCTCCAGCATGCGCTCGACCAGGTTGAGCAGTGCTTCTTCCTGAAAAGGCTTCTGGATGAAATCCATGGCGCCTTTTTTCATCGTGTCCACCGCCATGGGCACGTCACCGTGACCTGTGATGAAGACGATGGGAAGCGGGGATTTTCGTTCGACCAGGCGGTCCTGCAACTCCAGCCCGGTCATGCCGCCCATGCGGATGTCGACGATCAGGCAGGCCACTTCACGTGCGTCATAGCGACTCAGAAAGGTTTCAGCCGAGTCAAAGCAACGTACCCGGTAATCCTTGCCTTCTAGCAGCCATTGCAGTGAGTCGCGTACGCCCTCATCATCATCAATGACGTAGACCGTACCTTTTTTTGGAATCAAGCTCATGCCTTACTTTCTTCGTGAACTTATTGAAGTGAACGACGGGAATAGTTTCATCGAGCGCCAGCGTTCTTGGTGGCTACGTTATCGGAGGCTGACGCGGCCATTGAAAACAGTGGTGCTACGGGAATCCAGAAGATAAACCGGCACCCGACTACTTCGTCGCCATTGTAGATGTTCACCGCCTCCAGCCTTCCATTGTGAGATTCGACAATGCTGCGGCAGAGTTTCAGTCCTATGCCCATGCCCTCGGCTTTGGTGGAATAAAAGGCCTCGAACAGACGGGTCATGACCTCGGGTGACAGGCCGCGCCCCGAGTCGGAAACCGAGAATTCGACCACGCTTTGGTCTTCGATGCTTTTCGGCACTACGCGCAATTCAACACTTCGACGGGCAGTCGGTCGCTGCGCCTGAGCAATCGATTCGGCAGCGTTTTTCATCAGGTTGATCAGTACCTGCTCGATCAGGATCGGGTCCACCATGATCCTGGGCAAGCGGGCGGCGATGTAGTGGCTGAGCCGCACATGGTGGCGCCTGAGTTCGATCTCGGCAAGTTCCATCGCATTGCTGACAATAGTGGCGACATCCGAGGAAGCCCGGTTAGGCTCGCTACGTTTCACAAATGCACGAATACGCTGGATGATCTGTCCGGCACGCCAGGCCTGTTTGGCGGTCTTCTCAAGCGCAACCAGCAGATCCTCATTGCTGATTTGCTGGCCCTTGATGCGTGACACCATGCCGTTGCAGTAGTTGTTGATGGCTGTCAGCGGCTGATTGAGCTCGTGGGCCACGCTCGAAGCCATTTCACCCATTGTGATCAGGCGGCTGGCGGTTTGGGCGCGTTCGTTCTGCTGGGCGGCCTGCTCTTCAGCATGTCGGCGCGGCGTAATGTCAGTGGCAATCACCATCTGCGCCAGTCGGCCATCAACCCAGGTGAGGTAGCGCGAACGCACCTCCAGCCATTTCGACAGTTCGGGCACAAAAATTTCCGCGTTGGCCGTCTGGGCTGCAGTCAAGGTGTCGGTGGGGAACCCGGCAAGGCCATCTACCGCGTCGAGCGCGTCCTCGGTAGGCGCTACGGCCGGCACGCCGGCCTGGGCAATCAGGTTTACATGCCCGGAGACCTCGCCGCCAAACCAGGATCGGTAAAGCCTGTTGGCAAACAGCAGCTCTTCGCTGCCTAGCGGCGCGACTGACACCGCGGCATCCAGCCCCTCGAGCACCGTTGTGAAGCGTTCGTAAGAGGCCGACAATTCCTCGCGAATGCGCTTGGGCTCGGTGATATCGGTCATGGATGTCATCCAGCCGGTTTGCTGTCCGCGCGGGTCAATCAGCGGCGACACATACATGCGTGCGTCAAAGATCTCGCCGTTCTTGCGTTTGACCCGGACTTCGAAACCTCCCGGCGGCGTCCTGCCGTGCAGCTCGTCATCCAGCCGCGCCATCAGGATGTCCTGCTCAGACTCGGGCCAGTGCGGGAAGGGTGCCCTACAGCCGACCAGCTCGCTTTCGCTCAAACCGGTCATCTGACAAAATGCCGGGTTGACATAGGAAATCCGGCCTTGCAGGTCCAGGGCGCGCATGCCGGTGAGCATGGAGTTTTCCATCGCGCGGCGAAAGTTGGTTTCGGAAATCAGCGCCTGCTGGGCCTGTACCCGGCGACGGGTGTGACGCCAGGTACCCAACAGCATCCAGACGGTCAAGGCGCTCAGGGCGCTGACGAGCCAGAAAAATCCGCTGCCCACCACACCCAGCGAGGCGCGATAGCCTTCTGCACGTATCAACAGACCATTGCCCACTGGCGAAACAGGTATCTCGTATTTGGCCGCACCGTCCGTCCAGGGTAGCAGGCGTGCAGCACCGTTGCGCGGTGGGGGCAGGTTGCCGGCCAGCACCACGTTTTTATCGTCCGCCAGTGTCACGGCGTACCGTGCCGTGACCTCGGTGGGTATGCCAAAACGCAGCAGTCCATCAATCGAGTATTCACCCATGATGACACCGGCAAATTTTCCCTGGTCATCGAGCGGGACCTGCAATTGCAGGGTTGGCGTGGTGTAGCCGTTGGTTTCTTTGTTGAGCAGCGGGCGGGAGTAAACCGGCTGCCGCAGGTCTCGCGCTAATCCGAAGGTGCCGTCCGTCTCCCCGTTTTTGAGTTGATCGCCAGCTGTTCGCAATTGATTGGCATTGGCACTGGGCGAGACGTAAGCGGCCTTGACTCGCCGTTTGCTGTCCACCCAACTCACAGCCATCAGCTCTGGATATTGGTTGACCAGCGATGCGGCCTGACTGATGAATTCTTCCGTGTCAACCTCTTTATTAGACACATCCCGGCCAATGCGCATGAGCTGCTCTTGCCGCTCCAGCAGGCGCAGACGCAGCCGTTGCTGGGCGTACTCCACATCGCGCGTGACGGCTTGCTGCTCGCGGTCTATTTCTTCAATACGCAGGTAGCCGAAGGCTGCAACGACAGCGGCCAGAAAAAGTATGACGGCAAAGAGCGGACCCAGTGTGATGAAACGGTCTTGCCGGGAGGGCGACTGCCGGCGCCACCAGCTGCGCCACAAAGTGAGCGGCGCGGGCGGGAGTGCGGAGCCGGCGGTAAAAGAAGGAGAGAGTCGAGACATAGGGGATGGTATGCAGTTTAAGTGAGATGCCCTCTGTAAAGCAGTGACAGCCCCGATCTTTTAAGGTAAATGCAAGGAAAGACCTGTCGAGGGTTATGCCCTTGCCATGACCGGCAAATATTCTCGCAATCTCATAATATAAAATCAGTAGGCACGATTTGAAATCTTTGAAATATTATGAGAAACTAGAGACTTAAACCTAATTTGCGTTTAAAACATGCGTTGATCACAGGCTTGTGCGCAGCCCCAGGGGCTTGCGCTACAGGTTAACAAGCGTTATTCAGGAGACGAAAATGGCCGCCAACCCCAACGAGACGAACCAAGCCGGTACCCCAAATTTGGGCACTGCTGCCCACGAAACGCAAGACAAAGACATGCAGGAAACCCGGGAGTGGATGGATGCGCTGTCTGCCGTCATTGAAAGTGAAGGCCCGGAGCGCGCTCACTTTCTGCTTGAGCAATTGCTCGAGCATGCTCGTCAGAAGAGTATTGACATGCCCTTTTCGGCCAACACAGGTTACGTCAACACCATTGAGGCCGCCCAAGAGGAGCGTTCGCCCGGCAACCTCCTGATCGAGCAGCGGCTGCGCGCTTACATGCGCTGGAATGCCATGGCCATGGTGGTCAAGGCCAACCGTCTGCATCCGGCGGATGGTGGCGACCTGGGTGGCCACATTGGCTCGTTCGCGTCGCTGGCCAGCATGTTTGGCGCCGGCTTCAATCATTTCTGGCACGCCGAAAGTGAAAACCACGGCGGAGACTGCCTCTATATCCAGGGCCACGTTTCACCCGGCGTTTATGCCCGCGCCTACCTTGAAGGCCGCCTGACCGAAGAGCAGCTGCTCAACTTCCGCCAGGAGGTTGACGGCAAGGGCTTGTCCAGCTATCCGCATCCGAAGCTGATGCCCAATTTCTGGCAATTCCCCACCGTATCCATGGGCCTTGGCCCCCTGATGGCCATTTACCAGGCTCGCTTCCTGAAGTACTTGCACGCCCGCGGCATTGCCAACACCGAAAACCGCAAGGTCTGGGTGTTCTGCGGCGACGGTGAAATGGACGAGGTGGAGTCCCTGGGCGCCATCGGTCTGGCAGCCCGCGAAAATCTCGATAACCTGGTGTTCGTCATCAATTGCAACCTGCAGCGGCTCGACGGCCCTGTGCGCGGCAATGGCAAGATCATTCAGGAACTCGAAGGCGAATTCCGCGGCGCGGGCTGGAATGTCATCAAGCTGCTCTGGGGCAGCAACTGGGACCCGCTGCTGGCGCGCGACAAGGATGGCGCGCTGCGCAAGATCATGATGGAATGCAACGACGGCGACTACCAGGCCTTCAAGGCCAACGACGGCGCCTACGTCCGCAAGCATTTCTTTGGCCGCGATCCGCGCACACTGGAGATGGTCTCCAAAATGAGCGACGACGACATCTGGAACCTGCGACGCGGTGGCCACGACTCGGCCAAAGTCTATGCAGCCTTTCATTCGGCGGTCAACCACAAGGGCCAGCCGAGCGTGCTGCTGATCAAGACCGTGAAAGGTTTTGGCATGGGCAAGATCGGCGAAGGCAAGAACAATGTCCATCAGACCAAGAAACTGGGCGACGAGGACATCAAATTGTTCCGCGACCGATTCAATATCCCGATTCCCGACAGCCAGTTGCCCGACATTCCGTTCTACAAGCCGGCCGACGACACGCCCGAAATGAAGTATCTGCACGAGCGCCGCAAGGCGCTTGGTGGTTACCTGCCGCACCGCCGCACCAAGGCTGATGAAAGCTTTACCGTTCCGGCGCTGGAGACTTTCAAGGCGGTACTTGAGCCCACCGCTGAAGGCCGCGAAATCTCCACCACGCAGGCCTACGTGCGTTTCCTCACGCAGTTGCTGCGCGACCAGGCGCTCGGTCAGCGCGTCGTGCCCATCCTGGTGGATGAAGCACGCACCTTTGGCATGGAAGGCCTGTTCCGCCAGATCGGCATCTACAACCCCGCCGGCCAGCAGTACACCCCGGTCGATAAAGACCAGGTGATGTATTACAAGGAAGACAAAAAAGGCCAGATCCTGCAGGAAGGCATCAACGAAGCGGGAGGTATGGCCAGCTGGATTGCGGCGGCAACGTCTTACAGCACCAATAACCGCATCATGGTGCCGTTTTACGTGTACTACTCGATGTTCGGCTTTCAGCGCGTCGGCGACTTGGCCTGGGCGGCCGGAGACATGCAGGCACGCGGCTTCTTGCTGGGAGGCACCTCGGGCCGCACCACGCTAAACGGCGAAGGCCTGCAGCACGAAGACGGCCACAGCCATATCCTGGCCGGCACCATTCCCAACTGCAACAGCTACGATCCGACTTTTGCGCACGAAGTCGGCGTTATCCTGCACCATGGCCTCAAGCGCATGGTGGAAAAGCAGGACAACGTGTATTTCTACATCACGCTGCTGAATGAAAACTATGCCATGCCTGGCCTGAAGGCCGGCACCGAAGAGCAGATCATCAAGGGCATGTATCTGTGCAAGGAAGGCGCCAAGCTCACGCCGCGCGTGCAACTGCTCGGTTCGGGCAGCATCCTGCGCGAATCGATTGCAGCGCAGGAACTGCTGGAAAAAGAGTGGGGCGTGGCAGCCAATGTGTGGAGCTGCCCAAGCTTCAATGAACTGGCCCGAGACGGCCAGAACACCGAGCGCTGGAACCTGCTGCATCCGACGGACAAGCCGCGCGTGTCCTTTGTGAGCGAACAGCTTGAACAGCACACCGGCCCGGTCGTCGCCTCGACGGATTACATGAAGGCCTATGCCGAACAGATCCGTTCCTATATCCCCAAAGGGCGGACCTACAAGGTGCTCGGTACCGATGGTTTTGGCCGGAGCGACTTCCGCAGCAAGCTGCGCGAGCACTTTGAAATCAACCGCCACTACATTGTGGTCGCCGCCCTGAAAGCGCTTAGCGAAGAAGGCACGGTGCCAGTGGCCAAAGTTGCCGAAGCGATTCAGAAGTACGGCATCAATGTCGACAAGATCAATCCGCTTTACGCCTGACGTAAACCCTTCACGTTCAAGACGCAAGCAATCGGAGACAACAACATGGCATTGGTAGATATTCAAGTTCCTGACATCGGGGATTTCGACGAGGTAACGGTGATCGAGCTGCTGGTCAAGCCGGGCGATACCGTGACGGCCGAACAATCGCTGATCACGGTGGAGTCCGACAAGGCCTCGATGGAGATTCCCTCCAGCCACGCCGGCGTGGTCAGGGAACTCAAGGTCAAGCTGGACGACAAGGTCAAGCAGGGTTCGGTCGTGCTGACGCTGGAGGTGGAGGGCGCTGATGCCGCCTCTGCGCCGGCCGCAGCGCAAGCAGCGCAAGCAGTTCCGGCCCAGCCCGCCGGTCCCGCTACATCAGCGCCTGCGACGCCAGTGCCCGCCGTGGCAGCCAGCGGGTCCATCGAAGTGCGAGTGCCGGACATAGGCGACTTCAAGGATGTGGCAGTCATCGAGGTGCTGGTCAAAGTGGGCGACACCATCAAGGCCGAGCAATCGCTGGTCACCGTGGAGTCTGACAAGGCGTCCATGGAAATTCCATCCTCCGCGGCCGGCGTGCTCAAGGAGCTCAAGGTCAAGCTGGGCGACACGCTTAATATCGGCGACTTGCTTGCTATTCTGGAGGGCGCCGCTGTACCAGTTGCTGCCGCACCCGCAAGCGCTCCATCGGTATCGGCTGTACCAGCACCGGCCACCGCAACGGCTTCCATGTCCGCCGCCGCGTCTAGGCCGGCTGCTACAGCCACAACGGCTGTGCCGCTGCCAGTGCACGAACCCGCGGCGCCTGCGCAAGGCGGCTTGCCTCACGCATCTCCTTCGGTGCGAAAATTCGCGCGCGAACTGGGCGTTCCCCTGGGCGAACTCAAGGGCTCGGGGCCCAAGGGGCGCATCACACTGGACGATGTACAAGGCTTTACCAAGGCCGTCATGGCGGGCGATACCCGCACCCAGGCACAGGTGGCCAAAGCGCCTGCACCCTCTGGCTCCGGTGCCGGGCTTGATTTGCTGCCATGGCCCAAGGTCGACTTCACCAAGTTCGGTCCGGTCGAGCGTCAGGATCTGTCGCGCATCAAGAAGATCAGCGGCGCCAATCTGCACCGCAACTGGGTGATGATTCCCCACGTCTGCAACCACGACGATGCAGACATTACGGACCTGGAAGCCTTCCGTGTTCAGATGAACAAGGAAAACGAAAAATCGGGGGTCAAGATCACCATGCTGGCCTTCCTGATCAAGGCATCGGTCGCCGCGCTCAAGAAATTTCCCCAGTTCAATGCCTCGCTCGACGGCGACCAGCTGGTGCTCAAGCAGTACTACAACGTCGCGTTTGCCGCAGACACGCCCAATGGCCTGGTGGTCCCCGTCATCAAGGATGCCGACAAAAAAGGCATTGTGCAGATCTCGCAGGAGATGGGCGAGCTGGCCAAGAAGGCGCGAGACGGCAAGCTCAGCCCGGCAGACATGTCGGGCGCATGCTTCACGATTTCGTCGCTGGGCGGGATTGGCGGGCGGTATTTCACGCCCATCATCAATGCGCCCGAAGTGGCGATTCTCGGTGTGTGCAAGAGCCGTATGGAGCCCGTCTGGGATGGCAAGGCCTTCCAGCCTCGCCTGATGCAGCCGCTTAGCCTGAGCTGGGATCACCGTGTGATTGATGGCGCTGCTGCTGCGCGTTTCAACGCCTACCTGGGGCAGATCCTGGGTGACTTCCGCCGCACCATGCTATGACCCCCACGCTTGTCACTTCGTGTACTTCGCTGCACCACGAGGGAGGGCGCTCTTGCTTGGGGCGGCTCGGCGTGGCGTGTAGTCTATGACCACTCTGGTAGTGGTTAAAAAGTCGGGTCAGGTGGCCATGGCGGCCGACACGCTGGTCACTTTTGGCGACACCAGCCTGAGCCACCGCTTCGAGGCGAACAGCAAGATATTCAAGGTCGACACCCCGGCTGGCATGAGCTACGTCGGCATGGCTGGCACGGTGGCGCACTTTCCCGTGCTGCGCAAGGCCATGGCTGCGCTGCCCAAGGAGCAGCTCAAGCTGGGTTCCAGAGACGAGGTGTTTGACACCTTCGTCAAGCTGCATCCGCTGCTCAAGGAAACGTTTTTCATGCAAACCAAGGAAGACGACAACGACCCTTATGAGTCCAGCCAGTTCACCGTGGTGATTGCCAATGCCAGCGGCATTTATGGCCTTTACAGCTACCGCGAAGTCTTTGAGTTCAAGGAGTTCTGGAGTATCGGCTCCGGCCGCAGCTTTGCGCTGGGCGCCATGCATGCCTGCTGGGACAAGGCCAAAACAGCCCGCGAAGTCGCGATGGCGGGCATGAATGCCGGCTGCGAGTTCGACAAGAACTCTGGCGGACCGATTGACGTATTTACCCTCAAATTGAAAGCCTCCCAATGAGTGCCTCTACAAATCTGATTGAAATCAAGGTGCCGGACATCGGCGACGTTGATGAAGTGTCCGTGATTGAAGTGCTGGTCAAAGCCGGCGACACCATCAAGGCCGAGCAAAGCCTGATTACCGTGGAAAGCGACAAGGCGTCGATGGAAATCCCGTCATCCCTGGGCGGCGTGGTCAGGGAGCTCAAGGTCAAGCTGGGCGACAAGGTCAAGCAGGGCTCCGTGGTCCTGATGCTGGAAGCCTCGGGCGCGCAGGCTTTACCACCCATTGAAGCGCCAAAACAAGCGCTAGCCCAGGAAGCACCTGCGCAAGCCGCTATCAATACGGTAGCAAATGTGCCCGCGTCGGCTGCCTCCACCTTTAGCGGTTCCGCCGATCTCGACTGCGATTTGCTGGTGCTGGGAGCAGGCCCCGGCGGCTATTCGGCAGCCTTCCGTGCGGCCGACCTTGGCCTCAAAGTCGTGCTGGTCGAGCGATACGCCGCTCTGGGCGGCGTCTGCCTGAACGTGGGCTGCATACCCTCAAAGGCGCTGCTGCATGTGGCTGCCGTGATGGATGAAGTCAGCCATATGGCCGCGCTGGGCGTGGACTTTGGTGCGCCCAGCGTCGACATCGACAAGCTGCGCGGCCACAAGGATAAAGTAGTCGGCAAGCTGACCGGCGGCCTGGCCGCCATGGCCAAGATGCGCAAGGTCACCACGGTGCGCGGCTATGGCGCCTTTGTGGGCGCCAACCACCTTGAGGTCGAAGAGACCACCGGCACTTCGCAGGAAAAGACCGGCAAGAAGCAGACCATCGCCTTCAAGAAATGCATTATTGCCGCCGGTTCCCAGGCCGTTCGTCTGCCCTTCATGCCGGAAGACCCGCGCGTGGTGGACAGCACCGGCGCGCTGGCGCTCAAGGAAGTTCCCAAGCGCATGCTGATTCTGGGCGGCGGCATCATCGGCCTGGAAATGGGCACGGTCTACAGCACGCTGGGCGCGCGTCTTGATGTGGTCGAGATGATGGACGGACTGATGCAAGGCGCCGACCGCGACCTGGTCAAGGTCTGGCAAAAGATGAATGCCCCGCGCTTTGACAACATCATGCTCAAGACCAAAACCGTCGGTGCCAAAGCGACGGCAGGCGGTATTGAAGTGACGTTCGAAAGCGCCGAGCCGGGCGGCACTGCGCCTGCGCCGCAGACCTACGACCTGGTGCTGCAGGCAGTAGGGCGCACGCCCAACGGCAAGAAGATTGCCGCCGAGAAAGCCGGCGTGACGGTGACGGACCGCGGTTTCATTCCGGTCGACATCCAGATGCGCACCAACGTGCCGCACATCTTTGCCATTGGCGACATCGTGGGTCAGCCCATGCTGGCGCACAAGGCCGTGCACGAGGCGCATGTGGCCGCAGAAGTGGTTGCCGGTGAACTTCAGGGCAACAGGGAGCTTGCCAGCGCCGCCTTCAATGCCCGAGTCATTCCGAGCGTCGCCTACACCGACCCCGAAGTGGCTTGGGTGGGCCTGACCGAAGACCAGGCCAAGGCGCAAGGCATCAAGGTCAGGAAGGGCCTGTTCCCCTGGACGGCTTCTGGCCGAGCCATCGCCAATGGCCGCGATGAAGGCTTTACCAAGCTGCTGTTCGATGACTCTCCTGAAGCGCATGGCCACGGCAAGATTCTGGGTGGCGGCATCGTCGGCACCCATGCGGGTGACATGATCGGTGAGATTGCGCTGGCAATTGAAATGGGCGCCGATGCAGTGGACATCGGTAAAACCATTCACCCGCATCCCACGCTGGGCGAAAGCATAGGCATGGCGGCGGAGGTGGCGCACGGCAGTTGCACGGATTTGCCACCAAGCAGGAAATAGCTCCGCGCGACCGGTGCCGTGCCGTCGTGCGGCCCATTAAAAAAGCGCCTCAGGCCCTGTCAGACGGGCGTGGGGCGCTTTTTTGCAGCGGATGAATGATGGGGAAGTTGCAGGCACCGGGCAATGCGATTCGCCCATCCTGCCCGGTCGTCGGAGCTACAAGAAAAAAAGCTGCCTGACCCAAATGAAACGGGCGCAGGCAGCTATCTAAATAAGAGCAAATTGAACGCGGCGGGTTGTTTAACGCAGCGAGCCGTTATCAGCCGCGAAGGCCGAAAGAGCCGGGGATGAAGGGGCTGCCACGACCGGCGTTGCGCTTATCGCAGCTTGTGTTGGCTGCGCTGATTGTCCCGTCAGTACACGGCGGGCCCCGTCAAAGCGGCGCGCCCAGTAACTCCCACCCATGCTTTCAACCCGCACTTCAGCGCCTGGCTTGGGGGAGTGGATGAATTTGCCGTTACCAACGTAAATGCCGACATGGCTGAAAGCACGACGCATGGTGTTGAAAAACACCAGATCGCCGGGTTGCAAGTCGGTTTTTTCTATCTGCTGGGTTGCTGCAGCTTGCTGCTCGGCCTTGCGTGGCAATAGCAGTCCGATGCTCTGCTGGTACATGGAGCGCACGAAGCCGCTGCAATCAAAGCCGGTTTCGGCGTTGTTGCCGCCGCGCTTGTAGGGAACGCCCAGAAATCCCATGGCGTTGACCACCAATTCTGATGCCTTGTGACCGACATTTTGGCGAACCTGGTCAATCTGCGTGAGTAGTCCTTTGTCGCTCAGCAATTTATCCAGGTCGTCGCCGGAATTTCCGGGACTGGCCTGTGCACTGGTGGCCCATAGCGCAGCAATGGCAATCATGAGGGCAGGGGTAAACATTCGCATGGCGCCGAGCATACTTGAAGGATTGGTCCTACGTCAATCGCGGGTTTTTACTTGGGTGGCTTGCTAAGTTATTGATTTGTAACATTTATTGGCTAAGAGAGGGTTTTGAAAGCAGAGAAATCCACCTGCCATGCGGTATCACGGCTTCAAACCCATGGGTAAGCGCTCAACCCAAGCCCGGCAAAGTCGCTCAAGGCATTCAGGGAATCAAATATGCTTCTCAGTTCAATGCAGGTGGCCGCTGTCCGCTCTTTGTTACTAGCAACCGGCTTGCCCTGCACAGGCGCAGGCTGTTCGACCTAGGTGCTCACCGAGCAGCGTCAACGCCAAGTGGATACCGCTGCTGCCTGTTCAGAAACCCAAACGTCCCCGGCCGCATCAGACGGGTTGCATGGCTTGCTGGCTGCGTTTGACGAAAAACAGGCCCGCGCCCACGGCCATGAGCAGGCCACCGAACACACGGTTTTGCCACTTGATGGCCTGCGCGTTCCTGAATAGTTTTTGCAGCCGGCTGGCAGCAAATGCGTAGCCATGCATCACCACCAGGTCCACCGACACGGTGGTTGCCGCCATCACCATAAGCTGCAGCCATAACGGGTGGTTCGGGTTGATGAACTGCGGCAGCACCGCCACCATGAACAAAATGCCTTTCGGATTGGTCACGTTGGTGAGCAAGCCAGAGATAAAAAGCCTGCGCGGTGACCGGGTGCTTACGTCGGTGGCGGACGTGCCTGTAGCGTCAGGTGTGAGCGCCGCCGATGAACGCCATTGCGACCAGCCAATGTAAATCAGGTAGCACGCGCCCAGGGATTTGACGACGCTGAAAGCCAGTTCGGATGCGACCAGCAAGGACCCAACACCGGCACCGGCGACTAACAGGATGATCAGGAGTCCCGCCTGCAGCCCGATGATGGTCGCCCGGGTACGGCGCACGCCATAGCTCAGGCCGTGGCTCATCGCGAGCACGGCACCGGAACCGGGCGATAGCGCAATCAGGATGGAGGCGATGAAATAAGCGGTCCAGGTATGAAGAGCCATGGTTTTTGAATGCCGAAGACGGTTCGGCAGCGTGATAAGGATGAGGATGGAATCCTACAGTCATTCGGCAGTCACGCCGTTATCATGCTCACATGACTTCAACCGGTACCTGGCACAGTCGGCTGACCCAGGCCGGACGCATTGCGCAGCAGTGGTTCATCGAATGGTGGCAGCTGGTGCATCTGGGGGCGGTGATTCTGGTGCTGGCACTGTCGCCATCCAGCTACAGCCGCGAAAGCCGCGCCGCGATGGGTCGTCATATCTATCTCACTACCGCACCCATTCTGCTTGGCTTCAGTGTGCTTTGCGCGCTGGTTACCGTGGTTCTCACGCGCATTGTGCTGGTGACGGCGCTGAGTTACGGCCTGTCGCAATACGCGCTGCAGGTGGTGATCCGTGTGCTCGTGCTGGAACTGATTCCCCTGACTGCGGCGCTGTTTGTGGCGATGCGCTGCACCATACCTGATGGCGCTGAGCTCACCGCCCTGCAGGCCAGCGGCGAGCTCGAGGAGATGCGCCGCCAGGGTGTGGAGCCCATGCGGCGCGAGGTGCTGCCGCGCGTGGTCGCTGGCATGTTTTCCGGCATTACGCTGGCAGCGCTGAGCTCCCTGGTGGCGCTGGTGGTGGCGTATGTGGCCGCCTATGGATTTACCGTCTCGGGGTTTGCCGGTTACACCCGGCTTTTTGGCCAGGTATTTACCCCGGCAGTGACGCTGATTTTTGTCCTGAAAACGTTTTTTTTCTCGCTTGCCGTATCGCTGATTCCCATGGCCTCGGCTTTGTACGGCATGCGCGGCGCCAGTGTGCGTAGCAGTGCCGAAATGCGCGGACTGGTCCGCATGTTCGCCGTCATCTTGCTGATTGAAGTGGCCTCGCTGGTCGGCAACTACTATTGACCCCCTTTCCCAAATCGGCATGCCCATGAGTTCACCTCACAACCCACTGCCACCGTCGCCCGCCGGTCAGGATCACACGGACCCGCCGCACCCCGCACCCAACACGGGACCCGCATCCATGGTCAACCTGGAGTTCAGGGCCAGACTGCTGTTGCTTTTCATGCTGCTGCTGGTGTGCGGCTCGGTGCTGTATGTTTTGTACGCCCGCGGTGCGTTTGAAAGCACCCAGAAACTTGTGCTGGTGGCCGAGGACTCCGAAGGCGTGGTAGTGGGCATGGACCTCACGTTTTCGGGCTTTCCGATTGGCCGGGTGCGGCGCATCGAACTGGCGGACGACGGCAAGGCCAGGATACTGGTGGATGTTGCCGCCAAAGATGCCCACTGGCTGCGCACGAGCAGCGTTTTCACGCTGGTGAAAGGTATCGTTGGCGGACCCAACATACGCGCCTACTCCGGCATGCTGAAGGACCCAGCCTTGCCGGATGGCGCTGTGCGCACGGTGCTGCAGGGCGATGCGAGCGCGGAAATCCCGAAGGTTATTTCGGCCGCCAAGGAGCTGATTGACAACCTGAACAGCCTGACTGGCAGCAGCGGCTCGGTCGGCGCCAGTCTGGCCAATCTGCAGACTTTGACCCAGCGGCTCAACGGCCCCGGCGGCGCGCTGACGGTGCTGCTCGGCAGCGAAACGGAGGCCAAAAAGCTGACTGTCACGCTGGATCGCACCAATGCGCTGCTGGCCAAGCTCGACGCGCTGGCCGGCAAAACCGACACCCAGGTGTTTGGCGAGAAAGGCTTGATGCTTGAAACCCGCGCCACGGTTGTGCAACTCAACGCCATGCTGGGCGAGGCGCGCACCAGCCTGAAAAAAGTGGATGCCATCCTGGTGGATGCCCAGGCAGTCACATCCAACGCCAGGGATGCCACGGCGGACCTGGGGGCTTTGCGTGGCGAAGTGGAGACCAGCCTGCGCAAAGTCGAAGGCCTGGTCAACGAAATCAATCGTAAATGGCCGTTTGCCCGTGATGCGGAGATAAAACTGCCATGAGAACTTCACTACCCACAGAAATGAAATTTGCGGTTCCGCTTGCTGGCGCCTTGCTGCTCAGTGCCTGCGCCAGCGGCCCAAAGCCACCTGACTGGCAGCTTGAAGCCAAGGGCTCCATGGAACGTTCGCAAGCTGCCTATCTGGAAGGCAACACCCGCGTGGAAACCGCCGAGCTGGCGCGCGCACGCAGCCAGCTCTCGCGTACCGGTCGTGCCGACTTGCTGGCAACGGCCGAACTTCTGCGCTGCGCCACCCGCGTCGCCAGCCTGGTCTTTGAGCCCTGCGCAGGTTTTGAGAGCCTGAGGCGCGATGCCACCGAAGCCCAGCGCGCCTACGCCGATTACTTGCGTGGCCAGCTGCCGCCTCAAGGCATCGCCTTGCTGCCGGAGGCGCAACGAGCCGTCGCCGCGGGGGATGTCAACGCTATGAAGGGCATAGCAGACCCGCTGTCCCAATTGGTCGCCGCTGGCGTCATGCTGCAAACCGGTAAAGCCAGCCCTGTCGTGATCGCACAGGCAATTGATACGGCATCCCGCCAGGGCTGGCGGCGTCCGCTGCTGGCCTGGCTGGGCGTGCAGGCGCTGCGCGCAGAGCAGGGCGGTGACGCTGAAGAAGCCGCTCGGCTGCACCGACGCATCGCCATCACGCAGGGCAGCGCTTTGCCAGCAAAAGAACCTGTGAAAGACGGCAAGTGAGCTACACCCTCAAGCTTTATGCTTTTGAAGACGCGAGCGCCGAACAACTGCGCGCTGCAGAGCAACGCTTTAGACAAGCCCTCGAGGCTGCGCTGGGCGACGAGAGCCTGGTTGCGCCGGTATACGCCGCCTACCGAAGGATTGTGGCGACCTACGGCGAGGCGCCGGCGGAAGATACCCTGAGCACCGACGAACTGGAAATTTTCAGCCAGTGGCAGGCGGCCGAGTCTGCCGCACTCACCGCCGCCCTCGGACCGAACCGCTATATGGGCGACGCGCAATTCGAGATTCGCGTCTGAGCCTTTGCCTGTCTGCGTGTTACGGCGAGCGGCTTAGACGCGGAGACGCCAGCGCCTGCAACTGGTCATTGATGGCCAATTCGACAGCCTGAAGCCGCGGCAGCAGTTTTCCCTTCTCCAGCGTCGTGTGCAATTGGCGCAGATCCTTGCTGCTGGTCGTGGCCTTGATTTGGGCCACCGCTGCCGGAAGATTGCCGCTTTTAATCAGCGCCAGCATTTTCGTAACCCATTCACTCATGGCCATCCTTTCCTTGGTGATTGCTGCGGCGTGCTCGCAGCTGCTTCGGGTATTGTAGGTTTGCTATTGAAAGCATAGCCACTTACGCCCGTTCCAATTGGGCTGGTAGCTGTTTTCATGCTTAAACCTCCAGAAATAGCGCTGGGCAGCGGCTTACCGGCCCGAGAGGGGATGGGTCATTATTTTTCTCGGACTGCCGGATTTTCAGCGCACCGAGCCCATCCGCGGTCAGCGGACAGTAAAATCTGCGCCCCGCCTGACGTGTCATTTTTCGCGCTGCCGGTTCTGCGCCCTTTTTTTGCGCGAATTTCTGACCTGAGCAACTGAGTAATAGAGCCTTGACTGATCCCCGCACCCCGACGCCCGACCTGGCTGCCGAATTCCCTTCTGAGGATATCCCCAAATTCCAGGAAGCCCGCCTTTGGAGCGGCGATGGCTGGACGGCCAAAGTCATCAAAAACGAAGATGACGACGGCTGGGCCGTGGCGATGATCAAGGACGGCGAGCCGGAGCCCGCGCTGGTGGGGCCCTGGACCATGGGGCGCGACAAAAAGAACCCCAAGCCACTGGACGTGAATGCGTTCAACACGCTGGTCAAAACGGCGTCTGAGTTTGTGCGGCGGCACGAGCAGCAGCTGCACGCCACGCTGCACCAGCGCATCACGGTCACTGCGAAATCGGCCAGGATCACCGTCTCGCTGGACATTGTTCCCGACGAAGACCATCCCCATGCGCTGCTGAGCGCTCACGATGATGCGGGCGAGCCTCTGGCCGAGCTGCGTGTGGCGCCGTCCTTCAAGCTCAACCGCGCCAGCGCGGTGGCCTGGGCCGAAAATGACTTCGGCAAGCCGGCTGAGCGATGAGCGGGCAAACTAGCGCCTGCGGGATCGACTTCGGCACCTCCAACTCCACAGCCGGCTGGAGCCGGCCCGGACACAGCGCCTTGTTGCCACTGGAAGACGGCAAGCTGACCCTGCCTTCGGTCGTTTTTTTCCACGCGGAAGACGAACAGGTGAGCTATGGCCGGGCGGCGCTGGCCGACTATCTTTTGGGCGATGAAGGGCGGCTGATGCGTTCGCTCAAGAGCCTGCTGGGAACGGCCCTGATTGACGAGCACACAGAAGTTGCGGGCCGCGCCCTGCCATTTCGTTCCTTGCTGGCGCAGTTCATTGGCGAGCTCAAGCGCCGCGCCGAGCAGGCCGCCGGGCAGCCGTTCACGCGTGCCGTGCTGGGGCGGCCGGTATTTTTTGTCGATGACAACGCCAAAGCCGACAAGCAGGCTGAAAACACACTGGCCGAGATTGCCCACTCGGTGGGGCTGCAGGACATCGCCTTCCAGTACGAGCCCATTGCCGCGGCCTTTGACTACGAGTCGCAGATCACGCGCGAAGAGCTGGTGCTGGTGGTGGACATTGGCGGCGGTACATCCGACTTCACCCTGATCCGGCTGGCTCCCGAGCGCGCCCTGCGGGCCGAGCGGCGCGACGACATTCTGGCCAGCGGCGGCGTGCACATTGGCGGCACGGACTTTGACAAATACCTGAGCCTGGCCAGCGTGATGCCCACGCTCGGTCTGGGCAGCCGCCTTCAAAGCGGCCTGGAGCTTCCCTCGGCGCAGTACTTCAACCTGGCAACCTGGCACACCATCAACCTGGCCTACACACGAAAGGCATGGGCACAGCTTGCTGACCTGCGGCGCGATGCGCAGGAGAAAGACAAGCTGGAGCGCCTGCAAAATCTGGTACGCGAGCGCGCCGGCCACTGGCTGGCCATGCAGGTCGAGGCGGCCAAAATTGCGCTGTCGGATCTGCCTGCCATCACCATGGACCTGGGCCGCATCGCCCCCGGCGAGACCCTGACGCTGCACCGGCCGGATTTTGACGCCGCCATCGGCCATCTTGTCGGCACGGTTGAAAGCACGGTCACGGCATTGCTGCGGGACGCCGGGGTGAAGGCGGACGAGGTGGATACGGTGTTTTTTACCGGCGGCTCCAGCGGTGTGCCGCTGTTGCGCGAACGTGTCTCGTCGCTGCTCGGAGGCGCTCGCCGCGTCGAGGGCGACCGCTTTGGCAGCATTGGCGCCGGCCTGGCGCTGGATGCGCAGCGCAAGTTTGGCTGAAGCCCCGGACCTGCATCTTTGCTGCTCGCGGCACTAACTTTCTGGCTTCAAGGGGCCGATAGAGGGACCCGCTGCATGAGAAAATGTCTGTTCTTTAATCTAATGCACCGGAGCCCGGATGAATTTTGCGCCTGACCTTGCGACCGTCACCCACGGTATCCAGCTGGCGGTGGCGCCGGTGTTTTTGATGACGGCCGTCTCCGGCATGATCAGCGCCGTGGCAGGGCGCTTGGCCCGCATCATCGACCGCGCGCGCTTCCTAGAAAGCCGGCTTGAAACCGGCGGGCTTGAGCCGACCCGGGCGCTCAAGATGTATGGCGAGTTGCGCCGGCTGAGGCATCGGGGCTGGCTGGTCAACGGCTGCCTGGCCTTGCTGACCTTTTGCGCGCTCCTGATCGGAACGACCATTATTTTGCTGTTCCTGGGCGAAACCAGCGAGTTGCCGATTTTCAAAATCACCACCGTGTGCTTTCTGTCCGGTGTGGTCTGTTTTCTGTCGGCCTTGGTATGCTTTCTGGTTGAAACCCTGCTGGCCACGCACCTGCTCAATTTTGCAGAATTACCCGCACCGGTAGTTCCGTCGGCCCCCGAATAAGCATCAAATAGGGCTTTGGCGCAGTAAGTACGGGCGCGAGAAGCTATTAAAGTAATAGCTAAAGGTGCGTAGGGAACAAGCCCCGTCAGTGCAAGTGAAGCGCGGGAATCCACGAGCCAGTCCGTCGAATGGAGCGCAAAAGGCATCGCCACCGGGTCCTCAATTCGATCTCATTCATTCATTAATTTTTCAGGAATAAACCATGTTGCTTGACGCCGATGACTCCCAACTCGTACTGGTGGACTACCAGGTTCGCCTGATGCCCGTCATTTTTGAAAATGAACTTGTCGTTGCCAACGCCGTGCGCCTTGCCCGCATGGCCCGGATCATGGCGGTGCCGGTATGGGGCACGGCGCAAAACCCTGAAAAGCTGGGCCAGAACCTGCCCGAGCTGCAGGCGGCGATTGATTCGGCGGGCGGCAGAACGCTGGCCAAAATGCATTTCAGCGCCGCCGCCGATGGCCTGGTCGATTGGCTGCGTCCGCCCGCGCGCAAAGCCCCCACCGGCGGCAACGCCCGCAGCCTGCCCAAGCACATGCAAAAACCGCCGGAGCCGCAAGAGGAGGGCCGAAGCACCATCGTGATTGCCGGCTGCGAAGCCCATGTCTGCCTGATGCAGACGGCGCTGGAACTGCTGGAGGAAGAGTTTGACGTCTGGGTCGTGACCGACGCCTGCAGCTCACGCAGCGAGCGCAACCGCGACGCTGCGTTTGACCGGCTGGCCGGCAATGGCGCTGAACTGGTGACGACCGAGATGGTGGCGTTCGAATGGCTGCGCAACTGTGACCACCCGGCGTTCAGGGATTTGCTTGGGTTGGTGAAATAAATTAACTAATTAATTAATTGGATTCCGACCCCAGTTGCGCGTGCAATATCCACCGTGGTTGAAAGTCGCCGCATCCGAAATGGGCGTTCGTGCATTCGCTCCGGGTCAAAGCAATCCGCGAATCACCGAATACCACGCGCACACGAACATTCGAGGCTATGACGACAAGGCCTCCTGGTGTTCTTCCTTCGTCAACTGGAGTCTCGCCCAGGTCGGTATTCCCGGTACGGGCTCGGCGCTGGCGCGATCATGGCTTGAGTGGGGCGAACCGCTCGCTGAGCCCGTCGTCGGCTGCGTCGCCGTGCTATCGCGCGATGATCCAGCGGGTTGGAAGGGCCATGTCGGCTTCTTTCTGCGTAGCGATTCAAACTACGTGCATTTGCTCGGCGGCAATCAGTTGGAGCAAGTGCGTGAGTACCACTATCCGCTCGGTTCGGTACTGGGCTATCGCTGGCCTCTGGAAAAGGCGCGCTAACCCTTTTTGCTGGGACTCCCTCAACGTCCACTCTGTTGTTCAGGGCAGCCAACGGTAGCTGCTTGCCTCATGCAGCGTCCAGCTGCCGTTGCCGGGCAGCTCCAGCACTTGCCGGTGGTGCTTCAGGATGGCCTGGTGATGGCTGACGCTGATCGGTGTGATTGACAGGCCGGCAAGCTGGCCGTACAGGCACTCTTCATTGCTCGCATCCAGGGCGCTGGTGGCCTCGTCGAGCAGCAGGTAGCGCGGCTTGGCGAGCAGGGCCCTGGCGAAAGCCAGCCGCTGCTGCTCGCCGACGGACAGCACCCTGGACCAGTCCAGTTCGGCGCCCAGGCCGCCAAAGCGCTCGGCCAGCGTCGGCAGGTTCACCCGCTCAAGCCACTGCAGCAGTTCTTCGTCGGAGATGTCGCGCTCAGTTTGCGGATAGGTCAGCTGGCAGCGCAGATCACCCAGGGGCAGGTAGGGCTGCTGGGGCAGGAACAGCATGTCCGAGCCGGCCGGGCGGGTCACTTCACCCGAACCCGTGTTCCACAGTCCGGCAATCACCCGCAACAGCGAACTCTTGCCCGTGCCGCTGGGCCCGACGATCAACAGTCCCTCGCCCGGACTGACGGCAAGCGTGACGTCTTGAACCAGCAGGTGCTCGCGGTTGGGCGTGAGCACCGTCAGGCGCTCAAGGGCGAGTTCAAAACCGGGCAGGGTGTGAATCTGCGCGCCATCGTCGGGGGCGCTGGCGGGCTGGTCAGCCTCAGCTCCCAACGCCTCCGAGAAGGCATGCAGCCGGTCAACCCCGGCAGAAAAGCGGCTAAGGCTCTCGAAGTGCTCAACGATCACCGTCAATGCGCTCAGGATGGCCGCGAAGGCGCCAGCGGCCTGGATGGCCCGGCCGACCTCCATGTCACCGGAGAGGACATCGTTTGCAATGATCACCGTGGGCAGCACGATCGTCAGGAAACTGTGTGCGTACTGGAAGAGGTTGAGCTTGAACTGCCAGCGCAGCACTTTCTGGTAGTTGGCGTAGAGCGCGGCAAAGATACGCTGCAACGTCGACATCTCTCGCGCCTCGCCGTCGTGAAAGGCGATTGGCTCCGCGTGTTCGCGCACCCGTACCAGGCTGAAGCGAAAGTCCGCCTCGCGCTGCAGCTGGCGAAAGTTCAAACCGATCAGCCGCTTGCCGAATACCGAGCCCGTGAACACGGTGCTGAACACCGCGTAGCCGATCAAAAAGTAAACCAGCCCCTGTGAGATGGACCACAGCACGCTGGAGAAGGCGATCAGCTGGATCAGCGAGCCCAGCGCGATCATCGAGAAGTAGAGCGACTGCTGGGTGAAGCTGTTGATGTCTTCGGCAATGCGCTGGTCGGGGTTGTCGATGCCGCTCGCAGTGTTGAGGCGGTAGTAGGCGCGCTGATGAAAATAGCGTGCCAGAAAGCGGTCCGTCAGCCAGCGGCGCCAGCGCAGCCCGAGCGTGTCGCGCACATAGTAGTAGAGGGCATAGATGGGCACCGCAGCCACCAGGATGGCCGTGTAGCGCCAGATGGAGGCCCAGAATCGATCGGTATCCCCTGCGGCCAGGGCCGAGGTGAATTCGCCCGTCTCCTGGTTGAACAGCACATTGAAGGCGGTCTGCCCCAGCAGCAACAAGACCAGCAGGGCCAGCATGCCCCGGGCACGCCAGCGTTCATCCGAAAGCCAGTAAGGCCGGGCGATCGTGACGAATCGTCGCCACAGTCGGGCGTTGAAACCGGGGGGGCCATCTGTTGTGATGGGAATCTGCATCTGTCAGCACCTCGCCAAGGCTTGTTTTCTGGATGACCCACGGGGTTGTTGGGCGCTTGCAGGCTTCTTAAGCGCTGCGATCTTGCACGCGCGTCCATGGGGCTATTGGCCCATTTGATACGAAAAGACCGGAGATGTAGGGCGCAAAAGCCAAAAAAATCGATTAGTAATGAAAAAAATTCCTTAAGCTCAATAGATACGGCAGTATGTTGCTACTAATATAATAGCATCCGGCAGCGCGCATGCATGCGGGACCCCCAGTCGTCAGCTTGCCGCAAGACCGCTGTCCATAATTAAGAATTAAGTTTTGACGTTTCAAGCGCTGTTTTTTCACGCTTGCTGCGCCCGCAGACATCCTTGCTCAAGTTCTTGTCATGGTCGAAACCATGGTTAAAGAAATCCCTTTGGCCCGCGTTGCGGAAGAAATGCCTCGGACTTGATGGCGGGCAAGGTCCGTAGCCGCGTGGTGGTCAAAATATAAATCAGACAGCAGACACAAAATCCGGAGAAAACCCATGACAAGTTACGCAGACTTTTACCGCCAGTCCATAGACCAGCCTGATGTCTTCTGGGCCGATCAGGCCAAGCTGATTGAATGGCACAAGCCCTTTGACCGTGTCTGCAACTATGACAATCCGCCTTTTGTGCAATGGTTTGAAGGGGGTCAGACCAACCTGTGCCACAACGCCGTTGACCGCCATCTCAAAGACCGGGCGGATCAGGCGGCGCTGATTGCCATTTCCAGCGAAACAGGCAGCGAGAAAACCTACACCTTCAAGGACCTTCAGGGCGAAGTGCAGCGCATGGCCGCCAGCCTGAAGGCGCTGGGCGTCGAAAAAGGCGACCGGGTCCTGATCTACATGCCCATGATTGCCGAGGCAGCTTTTGCCATGCTGGCCTGCGCGCGCATTGGGGCGATTCACTGCGTGGTGTTTGGCGGCTTTGCCAGTGGTTCGCTGGCTTCGCGCATTGAGGACGCCGCGCCCAAAGTGATCGTCAGCGCCGATGGCGGTTCTCGCGGCGGCAAGGCGCTGCCGTACAAGCCGCTGCTCGACGAGGCCATTCGCCTGTCCAGCCACAAGCCTGCTGCGGTGCTGCTGGCCGACCGCAATCTGGCCCCCATGGAGCTGGTGGCCGGGCGCGACCATCTCTGGAATGATCTGCGCGAAAAGCATTTCGACGCCCAGGTGGCTTGCGAATGGCTGGACTCCACGGCCATCAGTTACACCATCTACACCAGCGGCACCACCGGCAAGCCCAAGGGCGTGCAGCGCGACACCGGCGGCTATACCGTCGCCCTGGCCGCCAGCATGAAGCACATCTTCGATGGCCGCGCTGGCGAAACCTTCTTTTCGACCAGCGATATCGGCTGGGTGGTGGGCCATAGCTACATCGTTTATGGCCCGCTCATTGCCGGCATGGCCACCATCATGTATGAAGGCCTGCCGACCCAGGGCATGGACAGGAAACCCGACGGCGGCATCTGGTGGCATCTGGTCGAGAAGTACAAGGTCACCGTCATGTTCAGCGCTCCGACCGCCGTGCGCGTGCTCAAGAAACAAGACCCCGCGCTGCTGACGAAATACGACTTGTCCAGCCTGCGCGCCCTGTTTTTGGCAGGCGAACCGCTGGACGAACCGACGGCGCGCTGGATCAGCGAAGGCTTGAGAGTGCCCATCATCGACAACTACTGGCAAACCGAAAGCGGCTGGCCCATCCTGGCGATTGCCAACGGCGTGGAGAAAAAGCCCAGCAAGTTTGGCAGCCCCGGCATTCCGATGTACGGCTATAACGTCAAGCTGCTGCATGAGTCGACCGGCGAAGAGCTGACCGTGCCGGGCGAAAAAGGCGTGGTGGTGATCGAGGGACCCACGCCTCCGGGCTTCATGCAGACCATCTGGAAGGACGACAAGCGCTTCGTCAATACTTACTGGAAAAGCATTCCGAACAAGCTGGTTTACAGCACCTTTGACTGGGGCATTCGCGACAAGGACGGCTACTACTTCATTCTGGGCCGCACCGACGACGTCATCAACGTGGCGGGCCACCGGCTGGGCACCCGCGAGATTGAGGAAAGCATTTCCGGCCATCCACAAGTGGCCGAGGTGGCTGTTGTCGGCGTGGCCGACGGACTCAAAGGCCAGGTCGCCATGGCCTTTGTGGTGCTCAAGGACGTCAGCGTGCTGCAGGACGGTGCGGCATCCGGCAAGCTCGAAGCCGAGATCATGAAGCGCGTGGACAATGATTTGGGCGCCGTCGCGCGGCCAGCCCGGGTTCGCTTTGTGACGGCCTTGCCCAAGACCCGCAGCGGCAAGCTGCTTCGCCGGGCCATCCAGGCGGTGTGCGAAGGCCGCGATGCCGGCGATTTGACGACAATGGACGACCCGGCAGCGCTGGAGCAAATCAGGGACAGGGTCGCCGCAGTCTAGGAGCGTTGTCTCGGTGCGTTGCTGACGGGTTCTGGAAACGCCCGTCAGCGCGCAGCCGTTCCAGGTGCCCCGGGGCTGGGTCTTGGTATGCCTTCAGCGTATTGGCGGCTGGCGAGGGCCCTGCAGCGGCTGAATCTGCAATTGTGAACAAATTAGCACCTTGGCCTAATAGAGTAGGGTGCGAGATGCTATTGAAACAGTAGCAGTGAGGGCTGTTGGCAGCGGATGCTGAAATAACTCGCGGCTGGCGCTTTCGTCGCAAGGCCTCTTGCAAGCCGCTCATCCATCGTCAATTTATCGTTCAAGCCTATGGCAGGCGGCCAGTCAAGATAAAGACCGTAGCAACACGATGAATGGGCTGCCGGGACAAAATGCATTATGCGGATGGTCGTTGGCCGCGGTTTCGTATCTGGACAGGACTTGGAGTCCTGTCAGACAGCGTTCAAGATATACAAAGTGAGTGCATGCATGGAACGTCGGGAATTTTTGGCCAGTAGTTCGGGCGCCACTGCGCTCGCGTTGGCTGCAGCGTCAGGTGTGGCGCCGGCCTACGCGCAAAATGCGCCGGGCTGGAACAGGGCCGCCTTCGAGGCGAAATCCCTGGCCGAAGTCGCCAGAGCACTGGGCGCCGCCGGTGCACCACTGGAAAGCGGGGAGGTAAAGCTGCAGGCCCCCGAAATTGCTGAAAACGGCAGCGTGGTGCGCGTTGGCGCCCAGAGCCTTCTGCCCGACACCACGCAGATTGCATTCGTCGTCGAGAAAAACCCGAACGCGCTGGCTGCGCTGTTTGATATTCCTGCCGACACTGATGCCAATGTGGCCGTCAACCTCAAAATGGGCCAGTCCTCCAGGGTGTACGCGCTCGCCAAAGTCGGCGACAAATATTTTTACGCCGTCAAGGAAGTGAAGGTGACGCTGGGCGGTTGTGGCGGCTAGCTTGCGCTTTCAGCAAGTCACTTTCTCCCAACTGCCGCAATCAGGAATATAAATGTCAGACGCGATGAGAATCCGGGCCCAGGCCCAGGGCGACAAAACCACGGTTCGTGTGCTGGTGAGTCACGTCATGGAAAGCGGCCAGCGCAAAGACGACGCCGGGAAAATTGTGCCCGCCTGGTTTATCCAGAGCATCAATGCCACATGGAACGGAAAAACCGTCATGAGCGCGCAATG
This sequence comes from uncultured beta proteobacterium, assembly GCA_963793855.1. Taxonomy (GTDB): domain Bacteria; phylum Pseudomonadota; class Gammaproteobacteria; order Burkholderiales; family Burkholderiaceae_C; genus Polaromonas. Next base: position 252,207 of record CAWCBL010000001.1, on the reverse strand, counting down.
GGGTACGGCCGTGTCCAAAAACCCCTTCGTGCTCTTCAGCTTCAAGGGCGGCAAGATCGGCGACAAGATTGCTGTTAGCTGGGTCGACAATCATGGCGGCAAGCGCACCGACGAAGCCGTCGTTGCCTGAGTCAAGGTTTGATTGCGACGCCGCCGCAATCGAGGCAACTGCGGCGAAATCGCTGCCTCTTCGGCTAATTAGGACAGGCAGGGGCTTCCCGCTGTAGCCGTAAAGTGGCACAATCTACCCAGTTTCTGAACGGCCCTTCCTGCCACAGTCGCATCCGCTAATCGGTTCAGCCGTGTTGCGGAAGGTTAATTAACAAGCTTTAACCAGCTAATGTTTCCCGAAGGGAAACGGAGGTCAGCGGATATGAGTTCCAACTCGCAGTCACCTGCGTCTGTATACACAGCCTACCAGGGCAACACCTATCTTTTCGGCGGCAATGCGCCTTATGTCGAAGAGATGTATGAAAATTACCTCGCCAATCCCGGCAGCGTGACCGACAGCTGGCGCGAGTATTTCGACGCACTCCAGCATGTTCCCGCAACCGATGGCAGCAACGCCAAAGACGTTCCGCATCTGCCGGTCGTCAATGCCTTTGCCGAGCGCGCCAAACAGGGCCAGACCAAGGTTGTGGTCGCCAGCGCCGACTCGGAACTGGGTCGCAAGCGTACTGCTGTTCAGCAGCTGATTGCCGCCTACCGCAATGTCGGTGCCCGCTGGGCCGACCTGGATCCGCTCAAGCGTGCCGAACGCGACAACATTCCCGAGCTGGACCTGTCTTTTTACGGCTTCACCGATGCCGACCAGGAAACGGTGTTCAACACGAGCAACACCTTCTTCGGCAAAGACACAATGAGTCTGCGCGAGCTGATGAACGCGCTGCGCGAGACCTACTGCGGCACGATTGGCGCCGAATACATGTACGCCACCGACCAGAACCAGAAGCGCTGGTGGCAGCAAAAGCTCGAAAGCATTCGCAGCAAGCCCAATTTGAGCAAGGAAAAGAAGCTTCATCTTCTGGACCGGCTCACGGCGGCTGAAGGCCTTGAGCGGTTTTTGCACACCAAATACGTGGGCCAAAAGCGTTTCTCGCTTGAAGGCGGCGAAAGCTTTATCGCCAGCATGGACGAGCTGATCCAGCGGGGCGGCGAAGTCGGCGTGCAGGAAATCGTCATCGGCATGGCCCACCGGGGTCGCCTGAATGTGCTGGTCAATTCGCTGGGTAAAGTGCCTGCTGACCTGTTTGCCGAGTTTGACCATACGGCACCGGAAGACCTGCCCAGCGGTGACGTGAAATACCACCAGGGTTTCAGCTCCGACGTGACGACCCCAGGCGGTCCGGTTCACCTGTCGCTGGCCTTCAATCCCTCCCATCTGGAAATCGTGAACCCAGTGGTGGAAGGCTCGGTTCGCGCGCGCATGGACCGCCGGGCCGATCCGAAAGGCCTGCAGGTATTGCCAGTGCTGGTGCACGGCGACGCTGCGTTTGCCGGGCAGGGCGTTGTCATGGAAACGCTGGCGCTGGCCGAAACCCGCGGCTACTTCACGGGCGGTACCGTTCACCTCGTCATCAACAACCAGATCGGCTTTACCACCAGCGATCCGCGCGACAGCCGCTCCACGCTGTATTGCACCGACGTCGTCAAGATGATTGAAGCGCCGGTATTGCACGTCAATGGCGATGACCCGGAAGCCGTCGTGCTGGCCACCCAGCTGGCGCTTGAGTTCCGCATGGAATTCCAGAAAGATGTCGTCGTCGACATCATCTGCTTCCGTAAACTGGGCCACAACGAACAGGACACGCCTGCGCTGACCCAGCCGCTGATGTACAAGAAGATTGCCCAGCATCCGGGCACGCGCAAACTGTATGCGGACAAGCTGACGGCACAAGGCCTGGGCGAGACGCTGGGCGACGACATGGTCAAGGCTACGCGCGCAGCGCTGGATGCCGGCAAGAGCACGTTCGACCCTGTGATCACCAACTTCAAGAGCAAGTACTCGGTCGACTGGAGTCCTTACGTTGGCAAGAAGTGGACCGATGCGGGTGACACCGCCATCCCCATGGCCGAGTGGAAACGTCTGGCCGAAAAAATCACTACCATTCCTGCCAGCGTGACGCCGCACAATTTGGTCAAGAAGGTGTATGACGACCGCGCGGCCATGGGACGCGGCGATATTCCTGTGGACTGGGGCATGGGCGAGCACATGGCCTTTGCCTCGTTGGTGGCCAGCGGTTACCCGGTTCGTCTGTCGGGCGAGGATTGCGGACGCGGAACCTTCACGCACCGCCACTCCGTGATTCACGACCAGAGCCGCGAGAAGTGGGACACCGGCACCTACGTGCCATTGCAGAATGTGGCCGACAACCAGGCGCCGTTTGTGGTGATCGACTCCATTCTGTCGGAAGAAGCCGTACTGGCTTTTGAGTATGGCTACGCGTCCAACGATCCGAGCACCATGGTGATCTGGGAGGCCCAGTTCGGCGATTTCGCCAATGGTGCGCAGGTCGTGATTGACCAGTTCATCGCCTCTGGCGAAGTGAAGTGGGGCCGCGTCAACGGCATCACCTTGATGCTGCCGCACGGCTACGAAGGACAGGGTCCCGAGCACAGCTCGGCACGCCTGGAGCGCTTCATGCAGCTGTCTGCCGACGCGAACATGCAGGTGGTTCAGCCCACGACGGCCAGCCAGATCTTCCACGTGCTGCGTCGCCAGATGGTGCGCAACTTGCGCAAGCCGCTGGTGATCATGACGCCGAAGTCGCTTTTGCGTAATAAGGATGCCACTTCGCCGCTTTCCGAGTTCACCAAGGGTGCGTTCCAGACGGTCATTCCTGAAAACAAGGAAGAGATCAACAAAAACGCTGACAAGGTTAAACGTGTCATCGCCTGTTCGGGCAAGGTGTATTACGACCTGGTCAAGAAGCGCGAGGAAAAGGGGATTGACGATGCCGTGATTCTGCGTGTTGAGCAGCTCTACCCCTTCCCGCACAAGGCATTTGCTGCAGAGCTGAAAAAGTATCCCAATGCTACCGATATCGTGTGGTGCCAGGACGAGCCGCAAAACCAGGGCGCCTGGTTCTTTGTGCAGCACTATATCCACGAAAACATGCTGGACGGCCAGAAGCTGGGCTATTCGGGGCGTGCCGCTTCGGCTTCTCCCGCCGTCGGCTATTCGCACCTGCATCAGGAGCAGCAGAAAGCGCTGGTGGACGGCGCGTTTGCCAAGCTCAAGGGTTTTGTGCTGACCAAATAAGGTCTCACCCCTTTTCAAACAAAAGTACACACGAAAGAATCAAAATGGCTATCGTAGAAGTAAAAGTTCCCCAGTTATCCGAGTCCGTGGCTGAGGCAACCATGCTGCAGTGGAAAAAGAAGGTCGGCGACGCAATTGCAGTTGACGAAATCCTGATTGAAATCGAAACCGACAAGGTTGTTCTCGAAGTGCCTGCGCCCTCAGCCGGCGTACTGATGGAACTCCTCGTCGCAGACGGCGGCACGGTGGTGTCGGATCAGGTGATCGCAAGAATTGATACCGAAGGCAAGGCTGGGGCCGTCGCTTCTGCGCCAGCCGCCGCCGCACCGGCTGCCGCCACGGCTTCAGTTCCCGCGCCTGCTGCTGCAACCGGCGGCTCCATGGCGGGCGTGCCGATGCCCGCAGCGGCCAAACTGATGGCGGACAGCAACCTGGCCGCAGGCTCTGTTCCCGGGACCGGCAAGGATGGCCGTGTCACCAAGGGTGACGTTCTGGGTGCAACGGCAGCTGGCGCTATTAAATCCGTAGCTGTGAGCGCAATCCCCACAGGCGCGCCGACCACCTCTTTGCCAAAAGTTTCGGCGACGGTGAAAACCGTCGATTTGGGCGAACGTCCCGAACAGCGTGTGCCTATGAGCCGCCTGCGCGCACGCGTGGCTGAGCGCCTTTTGCAGTCGCAATCCACCAATGCCATTTTGACCACCTTCAATGAAGTCAACATGGCGCCGGTCATGGAAATGCGCAAGAAGTTTCAGGACACCTTTACCAAGGAGCATGGCGTCAAGATCGGCTTCATGAGCTTCTTCGTAAAAGCTGCGGTGCATGCGCTCAAGAAGTTCCCGATGATCAACGCATCGGTGGACGGCAACGACATCGTTTATCACGGTTACTTCGACATCGGTATTGCCGTTGGTTCGCCGCGTGGCCTGGTAGTGCCAATTTTGCGCAACGCCGATCAGATGAGCTTTGCCGACATCGAGAAAAAGATCGCTGAATTTGGCCAGAAAGCCAAGGACGGAAAACTGGGCATCGAAGAGATGACCGGTGGTACCTTCTCGATTTCCAATGGCGGCACTTTCGGCTCCATGCTTTCAACGCCGATCATCAACCCGCCTCAGTCCGCGATTCTGGGCGTGCACGCAACCAAAGACCGGGCTGTCGTCGAAAACGGCCAGATCGTGATTCGTCCGATGAACTACCTGGCCATGAGCTATGACCACCGCATCATTGACGGACGCGAAGCCGTGCTGGGCCTGGTCGCAATGAAAGAGGCACTGGAAGATCCAGCCCGCCTGCTGTTCGATATTTAAACCCTGTCGGGGCAAGGCGGCCAGCCAGACGGCAAGCGCCTTGCCCCCAATTCACTGGAAAAGAACATGTCCAAACAATTTGACGTGATCGTCATCGGCGGCGGTCCTGGTGGCTATATTGCGGCCATTCGCGCCGCGCAACTTGGTTTTAACGTCGCCTGCATCGACGAGTGGAAAAATGCCAAGGGCGGTCCTGCTCTTGGCGGCACCTGCACCAATACGGGATGCATTCCCTCAAAAGCCCTGCTGCAGTCCTCGGAGTACTACGAACACGCGGGCCACCACTTTGCCGATCATGGCATTGAGGTGAAGGGCCTGAGCCTGGACGTCGCAAAGATGGTGAGCCGCAAGGATACCGTCGTCAAGCAGAACAATGATGGCATCGTGTACCTGTTCAAGAAGAACAAGGTCACCTTCTTCCATGGCCGCGCATCGTTTGCAGCTGCCAAAGACGGCGCCTATGACATCAAAGTGACGGGTACGGCTGTGGAGACGATTTCCGCCAAGCACATCATTGTGGCCACCGGATCCAATGCCCGCGCCTTGCCTGGCGCGCCATTTGATGAAGAAAACATCCTCTCCAACGATGGTGCGTTGCGCATCGGCGCCGTGCCGCAAAAGCTGGGAGTCATTGGCTCCGGCGTGATCGGCCTTGAGATGGGTTCTGTCTGGCGGCGTCTTGGTTCCGATGTGACCATTCTGGAAGGCCTGCCCACTTTCCTGGGCGCGGTGGATCAGCAGATCGCCAAGGAAGCGCACAAAGCCTTTACCAAGCAGGGCTTGAAGATTGAATTGGGCGTGAAAGTTGGCGAGATCAAAAATGGCAAGAAGGGCGTGTCCATCGCTTATGCCAATGCCAAGGGTGAAGCACAGACGCTGGAGGTGGACAAGCTGATCATCTCCATCGGCCGCACTGCCAATACCATCGGCCTGAACACTGAAGCGGTCGGCCTGAAGCTCGATGAACGCGGCGCGATTGTGGTCGACGGCGATTGCAAAACCAATTTGCCCAATGTGTGGGCGGTTGGCGATGTGGTGCGCGGCCCCATGCTGGCGCACAAGGCAGAAGAAGAGGGCGTGGCGGTGGCCGAGCGTATCGCCGGCCAGCACGGCCATGTCAATTTCAACACCATTCCCTGGGTGATTTACACGAGTCCCGAGATCGCATGGGTTGGCCAGACTGAAGAGCAGCTCAAAGCCGCAGGGCGAGCTTACAAGGCTGGCGTTTTTCCGTTCATGGCCAACGGCCGCGCGCGCGCGCTGGGCGACACCACCGGTATGGTCAAGATGCTGGCAGATGCCGCCACGGATGAAATCCTGGGCGTACACATTGTGGGCCCATTCGCCAGCGAGTTGATTGCCGAGTGCGTCGTGGCAATGGAGTTCCGCGCTAGCAGCGAAGACATCGCCCGTATTTGCCACGCGCATCCATCACTTAGCGAAGCCACAAAAGAGGCGGCGCTGGCAGTGGACAAGCGCACCCTGAACTTCTGACAGTCCGGCCACTGTGACACAACTGGTGCGCTCAGCCTATAAGGCTGAACTCGCGACAAGAGGCTACACGAGTGACCCGGCGCAGTTGCGTGCGATTGATGCCCTTGAACGCTGCGCCACTGAGTGGGCTGCGTTCAAGGAGCGGAGATCGAACGCGTTAAAGAAGCTGATTAACCGGCCCGACGTTCCCCGTGGCGTGTACATGTATGGCGGGGTCGGGCGGGGCAAGAGCTTTCTGATGGACTGCTTTTTTGATGCTGTGCCACTCAAGCGAAAAGTCCGACTGCATTTCCACGAGTTCATGCGTGAGGTGCATCGGGAACTGCAGGATTTGCAGGGCACGGCAAATCCGCTTGATGAGTTGGGGAAGCGCATTTCCAGACGCTACCGACTGATCTGCTTTGACGAGTTTCATGTGGCGGACATTACCGATGCCATGATTCTTCATCGTCTGCTGGCCGCCTTGTTTGACAACGGGGTGGGCTTTGTCACTACGTCCAATTTTCATCCCGATGAGCTTTACCCTAACGGCCTGCACCGGGACCGAATCCTTCCAGCCATTGCGCTGCTGAAGGCTCACCTGGAGGTCATCAATGTCGACAATGGCACGGATTACCGAAGGCGTACCCTTGAGCAGGCAAAGCTTTATCACACGCCGCTGGGCGCCCAGGCTGATGACGAGATGACGGAAACTTTTGACCGTCTGGCAACGTCAAAGGACGAAAACCCGGTGTTACAGATAGAGTCCCGGCAGATCCAGGCCAGACGAAAGGCTGGCGGTGTGGTGTGGTTTGACTTCAAGGCCTTGTGTGGCGGGCCGCGCTCCCAGAACGACTATCTTGAGATTTCCACTCAATTCCATACCGTACTGCTGAGCGATGTCCCGCACATGCCCGTCAGGATGGCCTCCGAAGCCCGGCGTTTTACCTGGTTGGTGGATGTGCTCTACGACCGGCGTGTCAAACTGATCATGTCGGCTGCAGTGCCGCCTGAAGCGTTATACACGGAAGGTCCATTGGTGCATGAATTTCCGCGTACCGTCTCTCGGCTGAATGAAATGCAGTCAATGGAGTTTTTGGCACTCGAGCATCGAACCGTGGATACAACACTCACATGAAACCCTTCGTCCTGGTTGTTTGCCTGACTGCCTTGAGTACGCTTGCGGGCGCTCAGACTGTGGCCCCTGAGAGCCCACAAGTCGATATCGCAGCAGAACGGGCAAGAATCAGTGCCGAGCGCGTCAGTGCGGAAGCAGGTTTTCTGACGGAAGATACCGCTTGCTATAAGAAATTTTTCGTCAATAGTTGCCTGAACAAGGTCAACACCAAGCGTCGGGCAATGATTGCCGAACTGCGGCGGCAGGAGATTTTGCTCAATGACGAGGAGCGAAAACTCAAGGGGGCAGATCAAATCCGGAAAACCGAAGAAAAGTTATTGCCCGAAAAGCAGCAGGAGGCGGCAGACCGCCGTACCAAAGCCCTTGAGGATACCCAGTCGCGGCTGAATCGGGAAAAGAGCCAGCAACAAAACCGGGCCACAGTTCAGGCGGGTGAAAAGGCCGCTCTTGAGGCCACGGCTCAGCGGCTCAAGGACAACCAGGCGAAAGCCCGGGCACGGACTGACAAGCAGGCGGCGGCGGCTGAAGAAGCCAAAAAATTCAATGATCGCCAGAAAGAAGCCCAGGAGCGGCGTGCCCAGCACGATGCCGATCAGCTGAAACTGGCCAAGCCCCCGGCGAAATCCTTACCTTTGCCAGAATAAGGATTGTCAGGACAGAGATTCGAGCTTGACGATCACCAACGATAAATTATCCCCAACGCCTCGAGCGCGTGATCTCGCTTTCTGGATCAGAAATTCAGTGGCTTCGCGAGGGGCTAACATGGAAAGCGCAGATCCCATTTCACTGTCGCTGAAATGGTGCCAAACGCCGTCACTACAGGCCAGCAGCACATCATCCGGACGCAATTTCGGGATGAAGTGCTGGGCAACGGGCGGCGCTTCTTCTGCGCCGAGGCAGCCCATGAGAATATTCGACTGGGGATGGCTATTTGCCTCTTCCGCGCTGATCTCGCCTTTGTCAACCAGCGTTTGCACGTAGGAGTGATCTGTTGTTCTGTGGATCAGCTTACTGCCCTGGTAATGGTAGATCCGGGAGTCACCGGTGTGCACCCAGTGGCAGGCTCCGGCTGGCGTAATCAAAAACGCTGCAAGCGTGCTGTGAGGTTCCTGTTCGGCAGAGATCGCGGTGAGCTTGATGACGATATGGGCTTCGTCAATGATCTGCCTGAGCATGGCAGGTGCGTCATCAGTCTCCGGTGCGTAGCGCTCAAAAAGCTGCTTCGCCGTCAGCATGACCTGGTCAGATGCCTTGCGCCCGCCGCTACGGCCTCCCATGCCATCGGCCACGATGCCCAGCATGCAGCCGGGAATGCGGGAGTGGCTTATCAGGTTGACTTGGTCCTGTTGATAGTCCCGATCCCCTTTATGGATTCCCGTGGATGCAGTGATTCGATAACTTTTGGGCATTGTGTGGGTCTGACAAGCTTCGTCGGCTCGATTTATGAATGTAATCAACGTATTATCAGACGAAGCAGCGCGCACGGAAAAAATACCTTGGACTTGAATCATCACTCACCCGAACGTCCGCTGATAGAGCCCAAAATCGAACATGCGGAGATGAATGCATTGGCGGACTCTTTAGCCCATGCTCCGCTCATCGAGGAGTTGATACTCGGGCGTCTCACAAGCCGTCTCCTCCAGCCTGGAGACCGGATCTCGTGTCTTGACGCATCCCTGACTCCTCCCGAGCCTGCCTGATGAATCTGGCGTTTGAAGTGGAAGAGGCTTTTGCCCCTGGCGGCGTTTTATCGCGGACCACGGATCACTTTGTTCCGCGTAGCGGCCAGACAGAGATGGCGCTGGCGGTGGCACGCGCCATTGAAGGCTCCCGTCCTCTCGTGGTGGAGGCCAGCACGGGTGTGGGCAAAACGTTTTCTTATTTGGTGCCTGCCCTGTTGAGCGGCGAGCGAGTGTTGATCTCTACCGCAACCAAGGCATTGCAGGATCAGCTGTTTGGCCGTGATTTGCCTCGCTTGGTGCAGGCGTTCGGATTGCCTGTGCGCACGGCACTGCTCAAGGGGCGGGGGGGCTATTTATGCCTTCATCGGATGGAAATGGCTCGCCAGGAAACGCAACTTTCCGAGAGTGTGACGGTGCGAGCGCTTGCCAGGATCGAACAATGGTCTCAGGTCACCAAGACTGGCGATCTGGCCGAACTCCCGGGGCTGGATGAGCGGTCTCCAATTATTCCGCTGGTGACGTCTACGCGGGAGAACTGCCTGGGGGCTCAGTGCCCGCGATTTAGGGTCTGTCATGTCAACTTGGCCCGCCGGGAGGCCATGGCTGCCGACGTCGTAGTCATTAACCACCATCTATTTTTTGCTGATCTGGCGGTACGTGAATCGGGCGTCGCTGAGTTGCTGCCTTCGGTGCGGATTGTCATTTTTGACGAAGCACACCAATTGAATGAAACGGGTGTGCAATTTCTGGGCAGCAACCTGAGTACGGGACAGTTGCTGGACTTTTCTCGGGACCTTTTGGCTGCCGGCTTGCAACTGGCGCGTGGCCTGGTGGATTGGCAAGAGGTGGTTGGTGCTACTGAGCAGGCAGCCCGGGAATTGCGCTTGTGTGTCGGCAAGCATTACCCCGGCACCAAGCTGCGCTGGACTGGCGAAGCGCCAGAGGGGCTGGATGCTGACGTTTGGCAGCAGGCGCTGGAGGCCGTTCAGGTCTCGTGTGCGCAGGCATGTGCGGCCTTAGACGCGGTCAGCGAGATTGCGCCCGACTTCGTCCGGCTTCATGACCGTGCCACTGCACTGGCAGGACGGGCCGAAAGTTTTCTCAACACCTGTGAACCCGGAGGTGTTCGATGGATTGAAGTGGGCACGCAGTTGCGGCTGGTTGAGTCACCGCTGAATATTTCACAGGCTGTAAAGACCAAAATGCTCGGCGCTTCTGGTGAGGGTGCGAAATCCTGGATATTTACTTCCGCAACGCTTGGCGATGATGACAAGCTCAGTTGGTTTACACAGCCTTGCGGACTGACCGATGCCGAAGTTTTGCGGGTCGGCAGCCCTTTCGACTATGGCCGCCAAGCGGCTCTGTATGTGCCCCCCAGTTTTCCAAAACCGGGTGATCCTGCGCATGCGGAAAAAGTCGCTGAATGTGCTGCGCTTTGGTCTCGGCAACTGGGTGGGCGCACCATGGTATTGACAACCACGCTGAGGGCTTTACGAACGATTGGCGATGCGCTACAGGCGAGCTTCGAGGTTGCGGATGACTTGCAGGTCCTGGTTCAGGGCCGCATGCCCAAGCGCGCCCTGATTGAACGCTTCCGGGAAGGCAGCACCCGTGGAGGCAAAGGCTGCGTGCTGGTGGCGTCGGCCTCGTTCTGGGAAGGTATTGACGTGCCAGGCGATGCGCTTCAACTCGTCATTATTGATAAGCTGCCTTTTCCGCCGCCGAACGACCCATTGGCAGAGGCCCGTTCAAAGCTACTGGAGTCCCAGGGGCGCAGCGCATTTACCGATTATTTCCTGCCTGAAGCGGCCGTCGCCCTCAAGCAGGGCGCAGGACGCCTGATACGTCGAGAAACTGATCAAGGTGTTCTGGTGGTGTGCGACAGTCGCCTGGTTTCCATGGGCTACGGGCGACGTCTTCTGAGAGCGCTGCCTGCCATGCAACGGCTGGCATCGGAGCCGGAACTGATGGCCAAGCTGGAAGGTTTTACCAGAACTTGTACCAAGGATTGTCCGCAGACCTGAAGCCTTTGCTCAGGTACTGGCTTTGCGGATATGTCTTTTCCATGATGCGGCGGGTATCGTCGCGCAACTCAGTCATCCCAAGCGCATCGTAGGACTTGTAGAGGATATAGGTGGCTTCTTCGAGCGCCGGAACGTCGCGGTAGTCGGCAATTGCACTCTGGGCACGATTGATGGCTGCAACGTAGGCGCCGCGGGAATAGTAATAACGGGCGACATGAACTTCCGATTGCGCCAGGGAATTGACGATGTAGTTCATGCGCAGACGTGAGTCCGGCGCATAGCGTGAATCCGGGAAACGGGTGACCAGTTCCTTGAATGATTCAAACGATTCCTTGGCTGCATTCTGGTCACGCTCCGACAAGTCCTGGCGCGAGATAAACCCGAAAATTCCGAGGTTGTCGTTAAAATTCACCAGTCCTTTGAGATAAAGCGCATAGTCCATGGCGGGACTGGCCGGATGAAGTTTTATAAACCGGTTAAGCGTGGCAACAGCTTGGGCCTGTTCGCCCCCTTTATACTGGGCATAGGCTTTATCGAGTTGGGCTTGCTGCGCAAGAGGGGTTCCAGCGGCGCGGCCTTCTAGCTTCTCGTAAAGCGGAATCGCCTTGTCGTAGGCCCCCGAACTCGCTTCGTCCTTGGCCTCGGCATAAATTTTGTTCGGACTCCATGTTGCCGTCTTGTCGGGCGCTGGGGTGCTTGAGCAGCCGGCGACCACAAAAGACAATGCGCAAATGGCTGCTACAAGCGGCGATGCATTGGGAACAACCGATAATTTGGTGCAAGACATTGCAATCGACCTTCTTGATGACTGATTCAGAACTAAGCAAATTTATTATATCGGGCGCGCTTGACCTCAATGCGCCGGGAGACGAAGGCGAGGATGAGGCGGAGGGCAGTGTCGGGATGGAGCTGCGCCGGGTGAGGGTTCCCGTCGAGAATCATGGGAGCCGCCTCGACCGGACCCTGGCGGATACCGTGCCAGAGTTCTCTCGCAGCTATCTCCAGCAATTGATTGAAGCAGGAGGCGTGCTGCTTAATGGCCTGAAGGCCAGCAAAGCATCCGCCAAAGTCAAGGCCGGCGATGAACTCAGCGTTGAGTTGCGGCCTACGCCACAGAGTCAGGCCTTCAAGCCCGAGGCGATGGTGCTGGACATCGTTTTTGAAGATCCTTATCTCATGGTGATCAACAAGCCGGCAGGGCTGGTCGTGCATCCCGCACCAGGCAACTGGAGCGGTACATTGCTCAACGGACTGTTGGCTCACGATCCACAGGCATCTTTATTGCCGCGAGCCGGCATCGTGCACCGGCTGGATAAAGACACCAGCGGTTTGATGGTGGTGGCCCGACAGCGACAGACGATGGACCAGTTGGTCACCATGATTGCCGCCCGTAGCGTCAGCAGGGAATATATTGCGCTGGCCCATGGTGTTTGGCAGGGGGCGAAAACCCGACAGGTTGAGGCTGCGGTTGGCCGTGATCCTCGCAACAGGCTGCGCATGGCGGTGGTTGATCTTGAGAAAAATTCAGGCAAGAAGGCTTCCACTGTCGTGACCTTGTTGCAAAACGGTGAGCGCCACTGTCTGGTGAAGTGCAAGCTGCACACAGGCCGCACCCATCAGATACGGGTCCATATGGCATTTCTTGGGCATCCTCTGGTGTCTGATGAGCTTTATGGCGGCGCGCTTGCTGGCGGCCTGCATCGCCAGGCCTTGCACGCATGCCGGCTGGCGTTTGAACATCCCGTCACCGGCGCCGCAATGGAATTCAGGTCCATGCCGCCCCCTGATCTGCAAGCAGCTATTGCGGGTTTTGGCCTGATATACAATCAAACTTCGTAGTTTTCTGCTACCCGCGACATGGCACCCCTGATCGGGAGAGTGCCATGGATGCCAAAGCGTTATGCAAAGCGCTTTGCCCCCGCCTTTTTTCGGAACGACCAATCATGAATACGACGGATGCGAAGCGCGTCCTCGAAACAGCCCTTATTTGCGCGCAGCAGCCGCTGCCTTTGCGTGAATTAGGCGTGTTGTTTAACGGGGCGCTGACTGCCGACAGCCTCAAGCTGGTCCTTGAGGACTTACAGGACGACTGGTCGGGGCGAGGCGTGGAACTCGTTCAGGTGGCAACGGGTTGGCGCTTTCAAAGTCGGCCGCAAATGCGTGAGTATCTGGACCGGCTTCACCCTGAAAAACCACCCCGCTATAGCCGGGCTACCCTGGAAACGCTTGCCATCATCGCTTACCGCCAGCCTGTGACTCGGGGCGACATGGAGGACATCCGCGGTGTCACCATCAACAGCCTGCTTCTCAAGCAGCTGGAGGATCGCGGCTGGGTCGAGGTAATCGGGCACAGGGAAACTGTGGGCCGGCCCGCGCTCTACGCGACAACCCGTCAGTTTCTCGATGATCTGGGCGTTGAGTCCCTGGCTCAGCTACCGGCGATGGACAGCACGTCCGCTCAGATGGCTTTGATTGAACAAATTGAATTTGGCATGGCAGAACAAGCACAGATGCCGCCAGAAGAACAGGCCGCTTCGATTGAAGTTGCCGACAGTGAAATCACTGTGCTGCAACCCGAACCACCAACGCCAGAAGTCCCGGACAACCGGGCGCAGACTGTCCGCACGAGTCCTGAGCAGTATCCTCATGATCCGGATGTCAGCGCTCCCCACGCACGAATGTAAAAAGCATGAACCCACAAGACCGCCCCGATTCCGAAACTCAGGCGACGCCTGAAATTGAGCAAAATATGCTTTTAGCGCCGAAAATATCAGCGCAACCAGCTCCTGATTTAATAGCGCCAGGCGAAATCGGCGAAGCCGCCTCGCCGCAAGCCACCGTCAGGCGAGGCGCGCCAAAGGCTGCGCCTGCCAGCATCCGCTTTGAAGATGTGGTCACTGGTCAATTTGATGCTGACGAAGATGATGTGGCGCTTGATTTGCCCAAGCGGGTCTTGTCGCCCCTGCCCGAAACCCCCAAGCTGCATAAGGTATTGGCGCAGGCCGGACTTGGTTCGCGGCTTGAAATGGAGCAGCTGATTCTGGAGGGGCGTATTTCAGTCAATGGCGAGCCTGCTCACATTGGGCAGCGCATCCAGTTTGGCGATACCGTCAAGGTCAATGGCAAGCCGATTCGGGTGCGCATTGACGCGCCACCTCCGCGCGTCATCGCTTATCACAAACCGGCAGGGGAGGTTGTGACCCACGACGATCCACAAAACCGACCGACCGTGTTCCGGCGTTTGCCAAAATTGTTTCAGGGTAAATGGCAGTCGGTTGGCCGCCTTGACCTGAATACCGAAGGTCTGTTGCTACTGACCAGCTCTGGTGAATTGGCCAACAAGCTGATGCATCCTCGGTTCGGGCTGGAGCGTGAGTACGCTGTACGGGTATTGGGCGCATTGAACAACGAGGAGAAAAAACGCCTGCTGGACGGCGTGACGCTGGACGACGGTGTGGCGCAGTTCGGCTCGATCGAAGCTGGCGGCGGCGAAGGGGCTAACTGCTGGTACCGGGTCACGATTTCCGAGGGGCGCAACCGGGAGGTCCGGCGCATGTTCGAGGCGGTAGGTCATGCCGTGAGCCGCCTCATCCGGATTCGTTATGGCGCCATGGTGCTGCCGCGCGGACTCAAGCGTGGCGCGTTTGTTGAGTTGGACGAGCAAGATATCTGGGCCTTGACCAACGCAGTAACCCGCTCCGAATCACGGGCTGATCCACGCGGTGAATCCACAAACTTGGGTCAGTCGGCTGGTGAGGGCGCTGAGCAGCGCCGGGGTCCTCGCAGAAATGAACGCCCGCGCGGTGGAGCCGGGCGGCCACGGAACCCTAACGCAGCGCAAAGCGGTGCTGGACAAGCCCCTGACGATTCACAGCCGCCGATGAACCGCACCGACGCCGCGCCGCGAGGCAACAGGCGCGGTAGCGGCGGTGCTGGCGGAAGAGGGCGCAGCCAGGGCGGCAGCACGGGCCCAGGTGCCCGCTTTGGGCAAACTGGTATGGGTGGTGGTCAGCAAGATCAACGGCGTCGCGATGACCGGGCACCCCGGAACGATAAAACTCCGGGTGGCTCGCAACCCGATCCCATGAAAACGTCGTTTGGCTATATTGGTGCGGATACTTTCACGAGACAAAGGCAGGACCAAGGGCAACGCCGTGGCCCAGGTGGCGGCACAGGCGGTGGCGGCCAGCGCCGTGGCGGCGGCAATGCCGGTGGAAACCGCAGTGGTGGAAGTCGGGGCGGCAATCGCTGAGCGCATCAGAATCACTTCAATTTACAGGGTTGCTCCAGGCGAGCAACCCACAGGTTAAAATCATAGGCTTTATTCAGTATTCTGAATAATTTAAAAACCCAATAAATCCAAGCTCCAAGGAAAAATCATGGCCATCGAACGCACTCTCTCCATCATCAAGCCCGACGCAGTTGCAAAAAATGTGATTGGTCAAATCTATGCGCGTTTTGAGGCCGCTGGCCTGAAGGTCGTTGCAGCCAAAATGGCCCACCTGTCGCAAGGTGAAGCAGAAGCTTTCTATGCCGTGCATAAAGAGCGTCCTTTCTTCAAGGATCTGGTTTCGTTCATGATCTCCGGTCCGGTGATGATCCAGGCGCTGGAAGGCGAAGGCGCTGTGTTGAAGAATCGGGATCTGATGGGTGCCACTGATCCGAAGAAAGCTGAAGCCGGCACTATTCGCGCTGATTTCGCTGACAGCATCGATGCCAATGCCGTGCACGGTTCTGACGCTGTTGAAACCGCCAAGGAAGAAATTGCTTTCTTCTTTGCCGGTATGAACGTTTACGCACGTTGATCATGTTCGTCCCCATGCTTTGCCACCCCTTGGCTGGGTCGTCACTTGCGTGGGGCGACTTGAGGTGTCGTGCGCCGCAATGACGACTAATCTTCTTGATTACGATCTGGAAGGCTTGACCGCCTTTTGTGAGCAGCTCGGCGAAAAGCGCTTTCGTGCAACCCAGCTTTTTCGCTGGATTCACCAAAAAGGCGCATCCGATTTCGAGCAGATGACGGATCTGGCAAAGTCCTTGCGTGAGAAGTTGGCGGTATCCGCCCATATTCAGGGACCCAAAGTGGTATCCCGCCACGACTCAGCGGACGGCACCATCAAATGGTTGTTTGATGTGGGTGCAGGCGATGTCATTGAGACAGTATTCATTCCCGAGGCTGATCGCGGGACCCTTTGCATTTCATCGCAGGCGGGTTGCGCCGTAGGATGCCGCTTTTGTTCGACTGGGCATCAGGGTTTTAGTCGCAATCTCAGCACAGGCGAGATTATTTCCCAGTTGTGGTTTGCAGAGCATTTCCTGCGCAAGCATCTGGGTCGGGACGAACGGGTAATCTCTAACGTTGTCATGATGGGCATGGGCGAGCCCCTGCAGAATTATTCACAATTACTGCCGGCGCTCAAAGTCATGCTCGATGACCACGGCTATGGTTTGTCCCGTCGCCGGGTGACGGTATCCACCTCCGGGGTCGTACCGATGATTGACCGGCTGGCCAAGGATTGTCCTGTTGCGCTTGCTGTGTCGCTGCACGCGCCCCAGGATGCGCTACGCGACAATCTGGTTCCGCTGAACAAAAAATATCCCATTGCCGAGTTACTGGACGCCTGCATCCGCTATCAGGCTGCAGCTCCGCGCGACTTCATCACGTTTGAGTACTGCATGCTTGACCACGTCAACGACCAGCCTGAGCATGCTCGCCAGTTGGTGTCCCTGATGCAGACGTATGCTGCGCGCGGCTTGTCGTGCAAGTTCAACCTGATTCCTTTCAATCCATTTCCCGCTTCGGGCTTGACGCGTTCGGAGATGCCGCAGGTGGCCGCGTTCGCAAAAATCCTGATGGATGCGGGCATCGTCACAACTGTCAGGAAAACCCGCGGCGATGACATTGATGCGGCTTGCGGGCAACTCGCTGGCGATGTCCAGGATCGCACCGGCGTCGATCAGCGCATGGCAGCGCAACGCCAAGGAATGCTAGGCGGAATCAAGGTAATAGTTGTCAAGGGGAATGACGCATGAGGCGCATAGCAAGTGTTTTGTTGATGTCAGTATGCTGGGGTGCTGTGTTGCTTGCGGGATGCGTTTCCCAGCAAGGTATACCGGGGGCATCTGGTAACGCGAACGAATTTGTGACCGATTCTGATGAGTCCGATCAGCGCCGACGGGCACGGCTTCGGCTGGAACTCGCAACGGGTTATTTTGAACAGGGTCAGACCCGGGTTGCACTTGATGAAATCAAGCAGTCGCTGGCGACGGATCCGACGTTTGTGGATGCATACAACTTGCGTGGGCTGGTGTACATGCGGCTTAATGACGTTCCTCTTGCTGAAGACAGTTTTCGCCGTGCGCTGGCATTGAATCCTCGCGATGGCAACGTTGCACACAATTACGGATGGCTTCTTTGTCAGCAGGCCCGCTACAGCGAGTCATTCAAGTTGTTCGCGCAGGCCGCTGCCAATCCCACCTATACCGGCAAAGCAAAAACGCTGATGGCTCAAGGGCTATGTCAGGTTAACGCGGGGCAGTCAGCTGAAGCTGAGCAAAGCCTGCTCCGTTCTTATGAACTGGATGCGGGGAATCCCGTGACAGGTTACAACCTGGCCAATCTTCTTTACGCACGCGGCGATTTGACGCGAGCACAGTTTTATATCCGCCGCCTCAACAACAGCGAACTGGCAAATGCGGAAACCCTCTGGCTAGGCATTAAGACAGAGCGAAAGCTAAACAATAGAGAGGCTGTAGTGCAGTTGGCTGACCAGCTTAAAAAACGATTTGGACAGTCTGCTCAGGCTGCAGCTTACGACAAGGGTTCGTTCAATGAGTGAGCAAAATTTTGGGTCGGCTGAACGCCCAGGCGCCAGTATTAGCCAAAGTGGTTCGGGACTGGAGCCTAGCGCAGGTGCATTGCTTCGTGATGCGCGCGAGGCTGCGGGCCTGCATCTCGCGACCTTGGCTGCGTCGCTCAAGGTGCCTGTCAAAAGGCTGGAAGCACTCGAACAGGATCGATTTGACCTGTTGCCCGATGCTGTTTTTGCGCGAGCTCTGGCTTCCAGCGTGTGCCGTATGCTGAAGCTTGATTCGACCGGGGTGCTTGAGCGGTTGCCTGGTCCCATCGCTCCCACGTCGACCACTCAAAACAGAGGTATCAACGAGCCATTTCGTTCACGTAATATCGGCTTGGGATCTACCTTGGGGGTCCAATTTTCGCGGCCCGCAGTTCTCGCTGGCCTTGCCTTGCTGCTGGGCGCTCTGGTATTGATTTTCTTGCCGGTCGTCCAGAAGGACTTCGCACCCAGCAAGCTTCAGACCGACGCCTCGCCTGGCAAAGATGTGTTAATTCAACAGTTGCCCGAGGCTGCGGTTGTGGCGGGCGCGAGTTCAGAAGGTAGTGCCAAGTCTGCAGTATCCCCGGCTCCAGTCAGTGAGCCGGCGGATGTCGCCGGTGCCACCGCGGGAGCGAGCACCCCCGTGTCCGCAGCGCCTGCTGTAACGCAAGATGTTGCATCTCCTGCGCCCGTGCCAGCATTGGCAAGCAACGCGACTCCAGCTGTGCCAGTGCAAGCCCTCCCTTATATAATTTTTCGTGCAAAGGGCGAGTCCTGGGTTCAGGTGATTGATGCGAAAGGGGTTGTTGTACTGAATCGCACCTTTGGCGCGGGCGAGGTTGCTGAAGTTTCCGGAACGCTGCCGCTTAAGGCTGTGGTCGGTCGCGCTGAAGTGATGGATGTTCAGGTGCGCGGGCAGGCTTTTGATCTGACTCCCGTAGCTAAAAATAATGTTGCCCGATTCGAGGTGAAATAGTGCAGCCCTGTACCCCCATCGAGTCAGCTTTTCCAAGAGTGCGGCGCTCCATCCAGGCTCAAGTTGCGTGGGGCTCTCGCATTGTGACGGTTGGCGGTGACGCCCCAGTACGCGTTCAGTCCATGACGAATACCGATACCGTAGATGTCATCGGCACTGCCATACAGGTCAAGGAGCTTGCCGTGGCAGGCTCGGAGATGGTCCGCATCACGGTCAATACACCCGAGGCTGCCCGGGCTGTTCCGCATGTGCGGGAGCAACTGGATCGAATGGGCATTGATGTGCCGCTGATTGGCGACTTTCATTACAACGGCCACCGCCTGTTGGCCGATTACCCCGACTGCGCCCAGGCCCTGTCCAAATACCGGATTAATCCCGGCAATGTAGGCAAGGGCAACAAACGTGATGCGCAGTTCGGCCAAATGATAGAAGCCGCCATGCGCTGGAACAAGGCCGTACGTATAGGTGTGAACTGGGGCAGTCTGGATCAGGAGTTGCTCGCCAGTCTGATGGACGAGAACAGTGCGCGTGCCACACCGTGGGACGCCAAACAGGTCATGTACGAGGCGCTGATTACCTCGGCGATTGACTCTGCCAAGCGCGCCGAAGAAATGGGCCTGCGCCGGGAGCAAATCATCCTGTCGTGCAAGGTTAGCGGTGTCCAGGATTTGATCTCCGTATACCGCGAACTGGCCAAACGCACTGACCATACGCTTCACCTGGGGCTGACTGAGGCCGGCATGGGCACTAAAGGGACCGTGGCTTCGGCAACGGCTCTGTCCATCTTGTTGCAGGAAGGTATCGGGGACACCATCCGGGTTTCCCTGACGCCCCAGCCAGGAGAGGCCCGCACCCAGGAAGTCGTGATCGCCTCCGAAATTCTTCAGGCTTTGGGCCTGCGCACCTTTGTGCCCAGTGTCACTGCGTGTCCCGGCTGTGGGCGCACGACCAGCACCACTTTCCAGGAACTGGCCAAGCAAATCGACGACTTTTTGCGTGAGCAAATGCCGGTCTGGCGTGAGCAATATCCCGGCGTTGAAGGGCTGAGGGTTGCCGTCATGGGATGTATTGTCAATGGCCCGGGTGAGAGTAAACATGCTGATATCGGGATCAGTTTGCCCGGCTCTGGCGAGGCACCGGCCGCGCCGGTGTTTATTGATGGCGAAAAGAGACTGACGCTGCGTGGTGACAACATTGCGCAGGAGTTTCAGGCCATCGTTGAAAACTATATAGAAAAACGCTTTGGCGCGCATGCCGTCGCCGAAGCCTGAATCCATGCCTGAAAAAATGACTGCCGGCCGGCAGGAGAAATCCGTGTTGGCCAAAACCGAGAAGCTGGCTGCCGTCAAAGGCATGAACGACATTCTGCCGCCTGAATCGGCTCGCTGGGAATGGCTTGAGGAAAAGGTACGTTCCCTGATGGGACGCTATGCCTACCGCAACATCCGCACCCCTATTCTTGAACATACCCAGCTGTTTGTCCGGGGCATCGGTGAGGTGACAGACATTGTCGAAAAGGAGATGTATTCCTTTGAAGACCGCTCGGACAAGCATGGCGACCATGACCATCTGACCATGCGGCCCGAAAACACGGCCAGCGTGGTTCGGGCAATTACCGAGCACAGCCTGCTGTATGACGGTGGCAAGCGCCTGTATTACATGGGGCCGATGTTCCGCCGCGAGCGGCCACAACGTGGTCGTTATCGCCAGTTCCACCAGATTGGTGCCGAGGCACTGGGCTTTGCGGGTCCCGAGGTGGATGCAGAACTGATTTTGCTGGCGGCTGCGCTGTGGAAGGAACTCGGCCTGAGCGACTGGCGGCTGGAAATCAACAGCCTGGGCCAGCCTGACGAGCGTGCCCGGCACCGTGCCCAGCTGATCGCCCATTTCGAACAACATGCAGATTCACTTGATGAAGAGGCGAAGAGGCGCTTGCACAGCAATCCGCTGAGGATTCTGGATACCAAGAATCCCGCCATGAAATCTGTCGTCGAAAGTGCGCCGCGGCTCATCGACTTTCTTGGTCAGCAATCGTTGGCGCATTTTGAAAGCCTGAAAGCCATCCTTGATGCCAACAGTATTCCCTGGACACTCAACCATCGACTGGTGCGCGGACTGGACTACTACAACCTGACGGTATTTGAATTTGTCACCGACCGCCTCGGTGCGCAAGGCACGATTTGCGCCGGTGGTCGCTACGACTACCTGATTGAGGAGATGGGTGGAAAATCAGCACCTGCCGTTGGCTGGGCGCTGGGCGTTGAACGGGTTCTGGAGCTCATCAAGGAGCAGGGTACCGAGATTACACTCCCCGTTCCCGACGCCTATGCCGTGATTCCGGAAGCTTCTGCCTTGCCGGTTGTACTGCAAACCCTGCAGGCTTTGCGTGCGGCAGGGGTCAGCGTGCAGATGCACGCCGGTGCCAGTGCGGACGGCATGGGTAGCATGAAATCACAGTTCAAGAAGGCCGATGGCAGCGGCGCCAGGTTCGCGCTGATTTTTGGCGCCACCGAACTTGCGCAGGCAAGTGTGGCAGTCAAATCCCTGCGTGTTGAAAAAGCCGCAGGTGAAGAAGCCCAAACCCTACAGCCGCTGAATAACGTAGCCGCATGGGCTCATACCCTGCGCGGACAAGCGACGCTGTAAGCGTCTGTTTCGGCCTCTACAATCACCCCAATTCAATCCACCCCGTGATGGGGTAGAACCAGCACATATTTATGGCAAAACACCTCGATTTGGAAGAACAGGAACAGCTTGAGGAGCTCAAGCACTTCTGGAAGCAGTATGGCAACCTGATTGCCTGGGCACTTATTGTCGTTTTGGGCGCTTTTGCGGCTTGGAATGGCTACCAGTATTGGCAGCGTAGCCAAGCTGCACAGGCCTCGGTGATGTATGACGAGATGGTGCGCGCCGTGCAATCGGGCGACTCGGCAAGAATTGACCGATCTCTGACTGACATGAAAGAGCGTTTTGGGCGGACCGCATATGCCCAGCAAGCTGCTCTTCTGGCGGCCAGGGTCTATTACGACAAAGGCAATGTAGACGCCTCTCGCGCCGCCCTGAACTGGGTCGCCGATAAAGCGTCCGATGAGGGCTACCAGGCCATCGCCAAATTGCGCCTTGCCGGCTTGCTGCTCGAAAAGAAAGCCTATGACGAGGCTTTGCAGCAACTCTCGGGATCGTTACCGAAAGATTTTGCAGGCCTGACGGCCGACCGGCGCGGCGACATTTTTGCCGCCCAAGGCAAGAAAGCAGAAGCCAAAGCGGAATACGAAAAAGCCTATAAGGCACTTGACGAGCGCGACGAGTACCGCCGATTGGTCGAGGTCAAGCTCAATGCGCTGGGCGTCGACCCCGCTGCAGGGCAAGTCAAACCGACAAATTCTGCCGCCAATGCCGAGGTGAATAAATGATTAAACAGTCTGTTCGGCCGTTGGTCCTTGCTGCACGTACACCAATTGCTTTTATTTTGGTAGCACTCTTGGCTGGCTGCTTTGGCGGCGTAAAGAAACCGCAACCTGCGGAACTGCAGCCTGTGGCGGCCTTGGTGTCCGCCCGCCAAAGCTGGAACACCCGCATTGGACCGGTTGATTTTCCGCTGGATGTGAGCGTCTCCGGTAGCAGCGTCGGCGTGGCCAGCAGCGACGGTAGCGTGGCGCTGCTGGACGCTCAGACCGGTCGCGACATCTGGCGCGTGGCGCTGAATACCCCCATCGCGGCCGGCGTCGGAAGTGACGGAAAAACCCTGGCGGTGGTGACCAAGGCGAACGAAGTCGTCGCCATGCAGGGCGGCCGTGAACTTTGGCGCTCAAGGCTGGGTGCGCAGGCATTCACAGCACCTTTTGTTGCAGGCGAGCGGGTTTTTGTTCTGGCGGCAGACCGATCGGTTAATGCTTTTGACGGTCAGACGGGCCGCAAGCTGTGGACGCAGCAGCGTCCCAACGAGCCTTTGGTGTTGCGCCAGTCCGGCGTGATGCTGGCGGTAGGCGATACGCTGGTGGTTGGGCTTGCTGGTCGGCTGGCAGGCATAGACCCATCCAACGGCAGCATCCGCTGGGAAACGCCCATCGCCTCGCCACGCGGCATCAACGATGTGGAGCGGCTTGTTGATCTGGTGGGTCGTGTCAGCCGTGTTGGCGACAACGTTTGCGTGCGTGCTTTCCAGGCCAGCATAGGTTGTGTCAATGCCGCACGTGGCAGCCTGCTATGGACCAAACCCGCCAACGGCGTGCAAGGCATCCATGGTGACGATCGCCTGTTGTTGGGGACCGAAGCTGACGGTACGGTCGTCGCCTGGCGACGCACCGACGGTGAGCGCGCCTGGTCAAGTGACCGTTTGCGTTACCGTGGACTTACGGCGCCGCTGCTCGCCGGGCGTTCGATCGCCATCGGGGACGCCACCGGGTATATCCATCTTTTGTCGCGTGAAGACGGCGCCCTGCTCAACCGATTGACCACCGACGGCTCGGCTATTGCCGCAGCCCCCGTGCTCGTGGGTAATACCCTTATTGCGGTCACCCATAACGGCGGCGTTTACGGCTTTCAGCCGGAATAACGGCATTCTTGCCAGAAACTAGTTACTGTTTTGATGAAACCTGTCATTGCGTTAGTTGGCCGCCCAAATGTGGGCAAGTCAACACTTTTTAACCGGCTGACCAAGACGCGGGATGCGATCGTGGCCGACTTTGCCGGACTGACGCGTGATCGTCATTACGGCAATGGCAAGCTGGGCCCCCACGAGTACATCGTCATCGATACCGGGGGGTTCGAGCCGGATGCCGCAAGTGGCATCTACAAGGAAATGGCCAAGCAGACGCGGCAGGCCGTGGCCGAAGCCGACGTGGTGATTTTTGTGGTCGATGCTCGGGCGGGTATCAGCGCGCAGGACTACGACATTGCCAAATATCTGCGCAAGCTCGGTAAGCCGACTGTGCTGGCGGCCAACAAGGCCGAGGGCTTGCCCGAAGGCACTCAGGTCGCGGAATTTTTCGAGCTGGGTTTGGGCGAGATGTTGGCAGTTTCGGCATCACACGGGCAGGGTATGCGCACGCTGGTGGATATGGCCCTGGCACCGCTCAAACTACCGGACCCGGAAGAGGATGCCGAGCCGCAGGACCCCACAGTTATCAAGCTGGCCGTAGCTGGTCGGCCGAATGTTGGCAAGTCCACGTTGATCAATACCTGGCTTGGGGAAGAGCGCCTGGTGGCGTTTGACCTGCCTGGAACTACCCGTGACGCGATTTCCGTACCGTTTGAACGGGGAGGGCAGAAATTTGAATTGATTGACACCGCCGGACTGCGTCGCAAGGGCAAGGTTTTTGAGGCGATCGAGAAGTTTTCCGTCGTCAAGACCCTGCAGGCCATTGAGAATGCCAACGTCGTACTGCTGCTTCTCGATGCCACGCAAGGCGTCACGGACCAGGATGCGCATATCGCCGGCTACATCCTTGAAAGCGGTCGTGCAGTGGTGCTGGCCGTCAATAAATGGGATGCGGTTGACGCATACCAGCGCGAAATGCTCCAGCGTTCAATTGAAACCCGATTGGGCTTTCTGAAATTTGCGGCGATTCACCATATCTCAGCCATCAAGCGTCAGGGATTGGGTCCAGTCTGGAAGTCCATTATTCAGGCGCATGCGTCGGCCAACCGCAAGATGTCTACGCCAGTTCTGACTCGACTGCTAATGGAGGCAGTGCAATTTCAGCAACCCCAGCGCTCGGGCGTGTTCCGGCCCAAGCTGCGCTATGCGCACCAGGGTGGCATGAATCCTCCCATCATCATCATCCACGGCAATTCGCTGGAACACGTCACGGAATCTTACAAGCGATACCTTGAAGGGCGCTTTCGCAAGGAATTTGACCTGGTAGGCACACCGCTGCGAATCCAGCTGAAAAGCTCCCATAATCCCTTCGCGGACAAGGAATAGTCATTGAACTACGCAGCCGTCCAAATGGGTGTGGTATTGTCAAGACTTATTAACTTCTGAACACGGAAAATATCGTGAGCAATAACAAAGGTCAGCTCTTGCAAGACCCATTTCTGAACACTTTGCGTCGTGAGCATGTACCCGTTTCGATTTATCTCGTCAACGGGATTAAATTGCAGGGCCAGATCGAGTCCTTCGATCAATATGTGGTGCTGCTTCGCAATACCGTGACCCAAATGGTCTACAAGCACGCGATTTCCACCATCGTTCCCGGTCGCGCTGTGAGTTTCTCGACCGGCGAGTCCGAAGAAACCCCCACCACCTGAGTACCTACAACGTACCGGTGAAAACTCAAGCGCTGGCTCTTCTGGTAGGGGTTGATCTCGGCCTTCCCAATTTTGATGCTGATTTGCAGGAACTTGGTTTGCTCGCGCAAACCGCGGGCCTGAAGCCGGTAGGGCGCGTGACCTGCAAGCGCAAGGCTCCGGATGCCGCGCTTTTCATCGGATCGGGCAAAGCTGACGAAATCAAAATGCTGGCGCTTGAGACTGGCGCCACTGAAATATTGTTTGATCAGTCGCTCAGCCCGGCCCAGCAGCGCAATTTGGAACGACATCTGGAAATGCCGGTTAATGACCGGACATTGCTGATTCTGGAGATTTTTGCCCAGCGAGCCCGCAGCCATGAGGGCAAGCTTCAGGTAGAGTTGGCCCGACTTCAGTACGTGTCAACACGTCTGGTACGGCGCTGGTCTCACCTTGAACGTCAAACCGGTGGTGCCGGTGTGCGCGGTGGCCCTGGCGAAAAGCAGATCGAGCTCGATAAGCGCATGATTGGCGACGCCATCAAGCGCACCAAGGAGCGCCTGGCCAAAGTCAAGAAGCAGCGCCAAACCCAGCGAAAGCAGCGGGACAGGCGCAACTCCTTCACGATTTCGCTGGTGGGTTACACCAACGCAGGCAAGTCCACCTTGTTTAATGCGCTGGTCAAGGCCCGTGCTTACACCGCCGACCAGCTTTTTGCCACGCTTGACACCACGACTCGCCAGCTTTATCTGGGCGACTCGGCTCGCTCGGTGTCGCTGTCTGACACGGTCGGATTTATCCGCGATTTGCCGCACGGGCTGATTGATGCGTTTGCCGCCACGCTGCAGGAGGCAGCCGATGCGGATCTGCTGCTGCATGTCGTGGATGGTTCCAACCCCGACTACCTCGAGCAGATTGAGCAGGTGCAGCGCGTATTGTCCGAGATTGGCGCTGCTGACGTCCCCCAGATCCTGGTGTTCAACAAGCTGGACGCTATTGAAAATAGCAGTCTACCGGCTCAGCTACGTGATGTTTTTGAACTCAGGGATGCATTTGACGGCGGTAGTCGCAGCGTAGAGCGCGTGTTTGTCAGTGCTCAGACGGGCGAGGGACTGCCGCTGCTCCGCGAGTTGCTGGCTAGCCGTGCTTCGGCGCTGCAAACAGACGAAATCCCCCAAGCTGCTGATGACATTGCCTGATTTGGCAATTTCATTAGGCACAATGTTGGTGTTACAAAAAAAAGTGAGCTTGATCCCATGAATCTGAACCCCGTGCTGCAGACGTTGACAACCTTCCCGGGTAGGCTTAAACAACGCGCCCAAGGCATGTTCAACCTCAATGATCCGCGCTGGGGCCGGGACGAAGACAAATCGCCGCCTGACGATGCCAAGCCAGATGTCTCGCGAGACGACAAGCAGCCCCCCAAGCCCGTCAACCGTCCGCAAGGCCAGGGGCCGAATCAGGGGCCGCCTGATCTGGATGAGCTCTGGCGCGATTTCAATCGCAAGCTGGGCGGATTGTTTGGTGGCTCGAAAAATGCTGGCAATCGGGGCGGTTTCGGTGGCGGCGCAAACAAGGGGGGTAATGGCGGTGGCTTTCAGCCTGACATGAAAAGTGCGGGCATCGGCGTTGGCCTGATTGCCAGCGTTGCCGTGCTGATCTGGCTGGGTACCGGCTTCTTTATTGTTCAAGAGGGGCAGCAAGCCGTTATCACCCAGTTTGGGAAATACCAATCAACGGTAGGTGCAGGTTTTAACTGGCGCTTGCCTTATCCCATTCAGCGTCACGAAATCGTGGTGGTCACACAGATTCGTTCGGTCGATGTAGGACGTGATGTGGTCATCAAGGCCACAGGCCTGCGCGATTCGGCCATGTTGACTGAAGACGAGAACATCGTTGAAATCAAGTTTGCCGTGCAGTACCGCTTGAGTGATGCACGTGCCTACCTTTTTGAGAGCAAGGACCCGGCTGCTGCGGTGGTTCAGGCGGCGGAGACCGCCGTGCGTGAAGTGGTCGGCAAAATGAAGATGGATTTGGCGCTGGCTGAGGAGCGCGATCAGATCGGGCCGCGTGTACGGGCCCTGATGCAGACCATTCTTGATCGCTACAAGGTTGGCGTGGAAGTGGTGGGCATCAACCTTCAACAAAGTGGCGTACGCCCTCCCGAGCAGGTTCAAGCTGCGTTCGATGATGTGCTCAAGGCCGGACAGGAACGCGAGCGCGCCAAGAATGAAGCGCAAGCCTATGCCAATGATGTTGTTCCACGCGCCGTGGGTTCCGCTTCACGACTGAAAGAAGAAGCCGACGCCTACAAGGCTCGCATCGTTGCCCAGGCCCAGGGTGACGCGCAGCGTTTCAGTTCGGTGTTGACCGAATACCAGAAAGCACCCCAGGTCACCCGTGACCGCATGTATACCGATGCCATGCAGCAGGTCTACACCAACGTCACCAAGGTGCTTGTGGAGTCCCGCCAAGGCTCGAACCTGCTGTATCTGCCGCTGGACAAAATCATGCAGATGAGCGGCGGCAGCCCAGCCGGAGCCGACAGCTCGCTGCACACAGGCACTGGCGCAGCATCCACTGGCGTGGCGCCATCCCTGCCGGCCACCAGCCTGCCGCTCGATACCCGTGCGCGCGATACGTCCCGCACCCGCGACCGTGAAACACGCTAAGGAAGAAAAAAGTGAATAGAGTTGGATTGATTGTTTCTTCTTTGCTGGTGGCCCTTGCGATCATCAGTTCCACGCTGTTTGTCGTTGACCAGCGCCAGTTTGGCGTGGTCTATGCACTGGGCCAGATCAAGGATGTAATTACCGAGCCCGGTCTTCATGCCAAGCTGCCGCCGCCATTCCAGAACGTGACTTACCTTGACAAGCGCCTGCTGGTGCTCGATAGCGTCGATGCCGAACCCATGCTGACCGCCGAGAAACAGCGCGTGGTGATTGACTGGTACGTTCGCTGGCGCATCACGCAGCCCACGGAGTACATCCGCGTTGTCGGGCTGGATGAAAAGGCAGGTGCAAACCAGTTGAACCGGGTGGTTCGAAACGCCTTCCAGGAAGAAATCAACAAGCGCACGGTCAAGGATTTGCTGTCCACCAAACGCGAAGCCCTGATGGCCGATGTCAAGCGCGAAGTGCTGCAGGTGGTGCAGGGGGCCAAGCCTTGGGGCGTCGATGTGGTTGATGTGCGCATTACCCGCGTCGACTATGTTGAAGCCATTACCGACTCGGTCTATAAACGCATGGTGGCTGAGCGCCAGCGCGTGGCCAACGAATTGCGTTCAACGGGCGCGGCCGAAGGTGAAAAGATCCGCGCGGATGCAGACCGCCAGCGCGAAGTGACTGTTGCCAATGCCTACCGCGATGCTCAGAAGGTCAAGGGCGAGGGCGATGCCCAGGCCGCGCGTACTTTTGCGGAATCGTTTGGCAAGGATCCGCAATTTGCGCAGTTTTACCGCAGCCTGGATGCCTACAAGGCCAGCTTCAATAAGAAAAGCGACGTGATGGTTCTTGATCCTTCTACAGATTTCTTCAAGGCCATGCGCGGATCTGGCAGCAGCAGCGGCACGGCTGCGTCCAGCAAAAAATAACCGTTTTGGACGGCAGCACCCTCTGGAAAGCGCTGGCCTTGCTCCTGGTGATTGAGGGGCTGCTGCCGCTCATATCACCATCGGGGTGGCGCCGCATGTTCGAGCAGATTCTTGGCCTGAGCAACGGACAAATCCAGTTTTTCGGGCTTTGCAGTATTGCGGCCGGTCTGATTTCCCTGGCCATCCTGGCTTGACCCGCTGCTCAATCGCACGCCTGTTTGGCTGCGGTATTTCCGTCCGAGTGCTCCTTCCTGCCCTTGGCCCGTCCAAACCGGTTCCAAGCCCGGTAAAATCCTCTTTTTAACAGCCCAAGAAAATTACAATGCCCGCCTGGTCGTCATCTTGGCAATTGCCCGATCAAATTGCCGATGTCCTGCCCTCCGAGGCGCGTCACATCGAAGAACTGCGTCGTCTGTTTCTGGACACCGCCCGCAGTTATGGCTACGAACTGGTCATGCCGCCGCTGCTGGAGCACCTTGAGTCACTGCTTACCGGAACCGGTGAAGCGCTGGAATTGCAGACCTTCAAACTGGTTGACCAGTTGTCGGGGCGTACTCTGGGCTTGCGCGCCGACACCACTCCCCAGGTGGCCCGCATTGATGCGCACCTGCTTAACCGCAGCGGCGTGGCTCGTCTTTGCTACTGCGGCCCCGTCTTGCATACCCGCGCCGACCGTCCTTATGCCACCCGTGAACCCTTGCAGTTTGGCGCTGAAATTTACGGTCATGCCGGGCTGGAAGCCGATCTTGAGGCCCAGTTGCTCGCACTGGAAGGCCTAAGATCCGCCGGCGTGACTGATCTGACGGTGGACATGGCGGATGTTCGCATCGTCAGCAGCTTGCTGGCCAGTGCGGCCATCAGCGCTCAATCGCTGGCCCACATTCATGCTGCGCTGACGGCCAAAGACGCGAGCGAGCTAGACAGCTTGACCGCAAGTCTCGATGGCCATATTTCTTCAGCATCGCGCCAGGGCCTGAAAGCGCTGCTGCAGCTTTATGGCGATGAAAATGTGCTGGCAGAGGCTGAAAAAGTACTGCCGGCCATGCCGGGAGTGCAGGGCGCGCTACAGAATTTGAAGTGGCTGGCTTCGCAGGTTTCGCATGTCGGCGATGTCAAGGTCAGCTTTGACCTGGCCGATCTGCGCGGCTATGCCTATTACAGCGCAACCCGCTTCGCCATTTACGGGCGGGGCGCCGAGCTGGCGCGCGGTGGCCGCTACGACGAGGTCGGTGCCGTGTTTGGCCGTAACCGGCCCGCCGCTGGATTCAGCCTGGATTTGAAGGAGTTGGTCAGCGTGGTGCCGCCCAGGCCGCTCCAGGCCGCTATTTGCGCGCCCTGGAGCGACGATGCCCAACTGAATGCTGCCATCGCACGCCTGCGTGCAGTCGGCGAAACCGTCACCTGCGTGCTGCCCGGCCATGAAAATGAAGTCAACGAATTTGACTGTGACCGCGAACTGGTCATGACTGCCGGTCAATGGGTGGTCCGCCCCCTTAATTAAGCCGCAGGAAAAGCGGTACGAAAAGCCGTACGGGGCCGAGTCCCAACGCGCCTTTATCTTGAACCTTAACGAGAAGTGATGATGACAAACAAACAAACCGCAGCCGCCGGCCGCAACGTCGTGGTCGTGGGCACCCAGTGGGGTGACGAAGGCAAGGGCAAACTGGTCGACTGGCTGACTGAAATGTCTCAGGGTGTGGTGCGCTTTCAGGGCGGCCACAACGCCGGCCATACGCTGGTCATCAACGGCGTCAAGACGGCGCTCAACCTGATTCCAAGCGGCATCATGCGCCCTGGCGTCAAGTGCTATATCGGCAATGGTGTGGTCCTGTCAACCGAGCAGCTTTTCAAGGAAATAGAGCGGCTCGAAGCCATTGGCGTCGAGGTGCGATCGCGCCTGCGCGTGAGCGAAGCCTGTCCGCTGATATTGCCGTTTCACGCGGCGCTCGACATTGCGCGTGAATCCGTGCGCGAAAATGCCGGCAGCGAAAAGATCGGCACCACCGGCAAGGGCATTGGCCCGGCCTATGAGGACAAAATTGCGCGTCGCGCCCTGCGCGTGCAGGACCTTAAATACCCTGACCGCTTTGCCGCCAAGCTGCGCGTGCTGCTTGAACTGCACAACCACATTCTCACCACCTTCCTGCATGCGCCGGCGATTGATTTCGACAGCGTCTATGCGCGCGCGATGGAAGATGCTGAACGACTCAAGCCCATGATGGCCGACGTTTCGCGCGAACTCAATGATGCGCACCGTGACGGTGCCAATCTGCTGTTTGAAGGCGCACAGGGCACCTTGCTCGACATAGACCATGGCACCTACCCGTACGTGACCTCCAGCAATTGCGTGGCTGGCAATGCGGCGGCCGGCTCCGGCGTCGGGCCGGGCATGCTGCATTACATCCTGGGGATTACCAAGGCCTATTGCACCCGCGTGGGCGGCGGTCCGTTCCCGACTGAGCTTGATTGGGAAAAGCCGGGTACTGTGGGCTATCACCTGTCGACGGTGGGTGCCGAAAAGGGCGTGGTCACCGGACGCAGCCGCCGCTGCGGCTGGTTTGACGCGGCCTTGCTCAAGCGCTCGGCGCAGGTCAATGGCCTGTCGGGTCTGTGCATTACCAAGCTTGACGTGCTCGACGGCATCGACGAACTCAAACTGTGCACCGGCTATGAGCTGGACGGCCACATCACTGACATTTTGCCCATGGGCGCCGAAGAAATCTCCCGCTGCGTGCCGATTTACGAAACCATGCCAGGCTGGAGCCAGAGCAGCGTGGGCGTGACGCAATACGACCAGTTGCCGGTGGCGGCGCAGCATTACCTGCGGCGCATTGAAGAGATTACCGGCGTGCCGATTCACATGATTTCGACCAGCCCGGACCGCGACCACACCATCCTGCTGCGTAACCCCTACGCCGCCTAAGTTCGAAAGTTTTAGTGAAATAGGCAGCTAGCCCAATGAATATTTGGGCTGGTAGCTATTAAATCAGGAGCAATTTCATGTTGACCGAAGACGGCAAGCATCTCTACGTCAGCTATGACGAGTACCACAACCTGATTGAAAAACTGGCCATCAAGGTTCATCAGTCCGGTTGGCAGTTCGACACCATTTTGTGCCTGGCGCGTGGCGGCATGCGGCCGGGCGATATTTTGTCGCGCATTTTTGACAAACCGCTGGCCATCATGTCCACCAGCTCCTACCGCGCCGATGCCGGCACGGTGCAGGGCAACCTCGACATCGCCCGTTTCATCACCACGCCCAAGGGTGAAATTGCGGGCAGGGTGTTGCTGGTGGATGACCTGGCCGATTCCGGCCTCACCCTGAATACCGTGATTCAACAGCTGCGCAACAACTACCAGCCAATTACCGAACTGCGCAGCGCGGTCATCTGGACCAAGGGCGCATCAAGCTTTCAGGCCGACTATTCGGTGGAATCGCTACCCACCAATCCCTGGATTCACCAGCCGTTTGAAAGCTACGATTCGCTCACGCCCATGCAGTTGATGGACAAGTGGAAGATATAGCACGCGGCTGATCGGCCGTGTCGTCGACGCCTGCAGGAAGGGGTGCCTGCCGTTAACATGTGGGCATGAGCGCGCCATCTACCCAGCTGATCCACCACCCCTACACCCCGCCAGAGGGGTTTGAAGCCATCGCCCCGGGGGTTCACAAAGCCTCCACGGTCATCTTTCCCAACGTCGCGGCCATGCATGACCGCGACTGGATGCGCAGGACTGCCTACACCTATGGCCTGCATGGAACACCGACGACCTTCACGCTGGAGGCGCGCATCGCGACTCTGGAGGGCGGCAACCACTGCGTCCTCGCTCCCAGTGGCCTGGCTGCAGTGGCGCTGGTGGACATGGCCTTCCTGAAAACCGGCGATGAGCTGCTGATTCCCGATAACGCCTACGGCCCCGGCAAGACGTTTGCAGAGGGCGAACTCGCGGCCTGGGGCATCAGTTGGCAATTTTACGACGCCATGAATCCTGCGGATCTGGCCGCGAAATTGAGCGGCAAGACGCGGCTGGTCTGGCTGGAAGCGCCGGGCTCGATCACACTGGAGTTTCCGGATATTCCCGCGCTGGTTGCCGTTGTCAAAGCCCACAATGCAGTCTCGGGCAAGGCCCACCCGCGAGGCGCCGTGACGGCACTGGACAACACCTGGGGCGCAGGACTGGCGTTCAATGCCTTTGCGCTGGGCGCTGATGTTTCGGTGCACGCGCTCACCAAATACCCCAGCGGCGGCGGCGACGTTCTGATGGGCTCGGTAGTGACGCGTGACGTGGCGCTTCACGACCTGATTCAGCTCAGCCATATGCGCCTCGGCTACAACGTGAGCGGCAATGATGCCGAACTGGTGTTGCGCGGCCTGGGCAGCATGGCGCTTCGTTATGCGGCCCAGGATGCCGCCGCCCGCGAACTGGCGACCTGGCTGCAGAGCCAGCCGCAGATCGAGTGTGTGCTGCATCCCGCCTTGGCCGCATCGCCCGGTCATGCGGTCTGGAAGCGGGACTGCACCGGCGCAGCCTGCCTGTTCAGCGCGGTGTTCAAGCCCGGGTTCACGCGCAGGCAGATAAACCAGTTTTGCGACAGCTTGCGGGTCTTCAAGCTGGGCTACAGCTGGGCCGGGCCCATGAGCTTATGCGTGCCCTATGACATGCCGGCGGTGCGCAGCATGCCTTGGCCCCATCAGGGTGGGTTGGTGCGCTTTGCGGTGGGTCTTGAGTCGGTTGAGGACCTGCGGGCGGACATCGCCCAGGCGCTAGGCGGGCTATGAGGTGAGCCCGACGGCAATGCATTACAGTAAGGGTTAATTATTCACGAAAGCTAAGCTGTGGCAACTCCCAATTACTCCTACGAAAAGCGCCAGAAAGAGCTTGCGAAAAAACGCAAAAAAGAAGACAAACTCAAGCGCAAGGTCGAAGGCAAGCCCGATGAAGGTGACGTGACCAACGAGGGTGTGCCGGATCAGGACAACATCAGCGAGGCCCAGCTTGGCATTCCGCCCGCTGGCTCCCCTCCCTGAATTGCGGTTCGCGCCTGAATTTAGGAAAAACAAGCCTCTAGCGCATTAAAAACGGGCGCGGACAGCTATTGAATCGATAGCAAAATCTATTGCAAACCCGACATTGCCAGCCTTGGTAATGCCGGTTTTTTTGTTTTCAGACCTCGCCCAATAGTGACTGCGCCAGCGCGGCCATGGCGGCCGCGCTGTGATCATTCGGAGAAAGCTGTCGCGCCTTTTCATACTGGGTGAAGTTGCGCTGCATGGATTGCAGATAAACCGGGTCGTAATGCCTGAGCAGCAATTCGCGCACCACCGACGCCACATCGCCGCTGCGCGCACGCGCCTGCCAGTCCTGCACCGTGGCCTTGCCGCGCGCCTCGGTCAACGCCACCAGTCGCTCGCAGAAGAACTCGATGTCCCTGACGAAAAAATCATAGTCTTCGAGCAGCAGTGCTACCCGCTCATCTTCGGCGAGTTGCACATTCAGGCAAGGGCTGGACCGCATCGCGGCAATCAGTCCTTCGGGTACGGCAACATTCCCCACCTTCTTGCTTTCGCTTTCAATGTAGACGGGTCGCGCCGGATCAAAGCCACGCAAGGCGGCCCAGATGCGGCTGTCAAAGGCCTTCTGGCTGGGCTGAGCCACGCCCGGAATCAGGCCCAGCACCGAACTTCGGTGATTCGCCAGCGCTTCCAGGTCCAGGACCTGCGCGCCCTGGGCAGCCAGCGCTTGCAGTAGGCGGGTCTTGCCAGAGCCGGTGGGGCCGCAAACGACCTGGTAGTTATACCGGGCTGCCAGTTGCGGCAAATCGGCCACCAGGGCCGCTCTGAAGGCCTTATAGCCGCCA
This sequence comes from uncultured beta proteobacterium, assembly GCA_963793855.1. Taxonomy (GTDB): domain Bacteria; phylum Pseudomonadota; class Gammaproteobacteria; order Burkholderiales; family Burkholderiaceae_C; genus Polaromonas. Next base: position 217,820 of record CAWCBL010000001.1, on the reverse strand, counting down.
TCGACCAGCGTGACCCTGAACCCGATCTGGTCCAGGATCAGGGCCAGCGAGCCGCTGCGCTTGCCGCCGCGCCAGCAATACACCAGCGGCTGCCATTCCTTGGGCTTGTCCAGCACATCGCGCTGGATGTGTTCGGCGATGTTTTTGGCCACCAGCGCAGCGCCCAGTTTCTTGGCCTCGAATTGGCTGATCTGCTTGTATTGTGTGCCGACGATTTTTCGCTCCTCGTCATGCAGGCTGGGCCAGTTCACGGCACCAGGGAGGTGGTCTTCGGCGTATTCGCCTTCGCTCCGGGCGTCAATGACGTCGGAAAAGCTGGCCAGTTTGCCGAGTGCGTCGTCGGCGGAAATGCGTTCCAGGCTCACTTGATGAGTTTCTTCAGTTCGGGCCACACATTGGCCAGCATTCTGGCTTGTGACTGCTCGTTGGGGTGAATGCGGTCCGCCTGAAAGTTGGCGGCTGCGTCGTCTGTATCGCCAATCCCTTTGAGGAAAAAGGGCACCAGGGCCACCTTTTCAGCCCTGGCTATTTTGGAGAAAAGATGTTCAAAGCTGGCTGCATAGGCTGCGCCATAGTTGGGCGGCACCTGCATGCCGACCAGCAGTACTTTGGCGCCCGATTTTTTTGCAGCCTGCGTCATGGCGGTCAGATTCTTTTCGCTCATGTCCAGCGGCAAACCGCGCAGCGCGTCATTGCCACCCAGCTCGATCACCACCGTGGCAGGTTTGTGCTGCGCCAAAAGTGCAGGCAAGCGTGAGTAGCCGCCGGATGTGGTGTCGCCGCTGATGCTGGCGTTGATGACTTTGGCGTTTTTCTTTTCGCTGGCCAGCTGCTTTTCCAGCAGGGGCACCCAGCCGGTGCCGCGCTTGAGGCCGTATTCGGCGCTCAGCGAATCGCCGACGATCAAAATCACGGGGGCTGGCTGCGACTTTGCCAACGCCTGCGTCTGTGCCTGAGCGAACCCGGATGCGCCCAGCAGGATGGCAACCAGCAGCGCACCCAGGGGCTTGAGCCGGCAATTCCGCGCCGCAAGCACAAGCTTGCTACAGTCGGCAAACGCGAATTTAAAGTTTTCTGATAAGGCTGACATGGTTGAACCTGTGGTTTCTGTAAGAGGCGATGTTTCTTCAACATCTCCAAAGTTATTGGCCTCTTCTGCCTCTCTTGCCTCTTCAATTATTTCCGTTGAGCATATTTTCAAGTCAGTGACCGACTCCACGGGCACATTGAGCATTTTGCGCGATATTAATTTCGTGCTGAACGCCCGCGAAACCGCCGCCATTGTCGGCGCATCCGGCTCGGGCAAAAGTACGCTGCTGGCCATCATCGCCGGCCTGGACACGCCGACGCAGGGCACTGTGCGGCTGGCAGGACAGGACTTGTTTGCGCTCAGCGAGGACGACCGTGCCGCCTTGCGGGCGCAAAAAGTCGGTTTCGTGTTCCAGAGCTTTCAGCTTATGGCCAATTTGTCCGCGCTTGAAAACGTCATGCTTCCGCTGGAATTATCGGGCGTGCCTCATGCGCGCGCGCTGGCGACCGACATGCTCAAGCGGGTCGGCCTGGGCGAGCGGCTTGGCCATTACCCGAAAGTGCTGTCCGGCGGCGAGCAGCAGCGCGTGGCGCTGGCGCGGGCCTTTGTGGTCAAGCCTGCCGTGCTGCTGGCCGATGAACCAACCGGCAGCCTGGACTTCGCCACCGGCGACACCGTGATGAAGCTGATGTTTGAACTTAACCAGGAACTGGGCACCACGCTGGTGCTGGTCACGCACGACCCGGCAATTGCAGCGCGCTGCCAGCGGCGCATCGCCATCGAGGCCGGGAAAATCGTCGCTTCCTGATTGAAAAACGGCCATAACCCTTATGGTTTGGTCGAGAGTTGCTATCTATAGAATAGTAAATCACATTGCAGGGCTGCCAGTCAGGCGCCGACCAGAACGGCGGTGGCCATGCCAGCAGCGATAATTGGACCATGTCTTCTTCCCCAAAAGTTCTTTTCGGTTTTCATGCCGTCGGTGTTCGTCTTAAAACCTCGCCCAAGTCGGTGCTGGAAGTCTTTTTTGACGCCTCGCGCCGCGACGCCCGCATGCGCCAGTTCACCGACCGTGCCCGCGAGGCCGGTGTTCGGCTGATCGAGTCTGACGGCCTGCGCCTGGCCAAAATGTGCGGCAGCCACGGCCACCAGGGCGTGGTAGCTCGTGTTGATGCGCTGGCACAAGTCAAGTCGCTCGATGAGCTGCTGGAACAAGTGGAAGCCGCCGGCACGTCGCAACCTTTGCTGCTGGTGCTCGACGGCGTGACGGACCCGCATAACCTGGGCGCCTGCCTGCGCGTGGCCGACGGGGCGGGCGCGCACGCCGTGATTGCACCCAAGGACCATGCGGCAGGCATCAACGCCACCGTGGCCAAGGTGGCCAGCGGCGCCGCCGAAACCATGCCTTATTTCATGGTGACCAATCTGGCGCGCACACTGGGTGAACTCAAGGAGCGCAACATCTGGTGCATAGGCACCAGCGACGATGCGACCAAGACGATTTACGACGTGGATCTGACCGGTCCCGTGGCGCTGATCCTCGGGGCGGAAGGCGAGGGCATGCGCCAGCTCACGCGCAAGACCTGCGACGAACTGGTCAGCATTCCTATGCATGGTGCAGTGGAAAGCCTGAACGTGTCGGTGGCCAGCGGCGTTTGTCTTTACGAAGCTTTGCGTCAGCGACGCTAGGTTTTTCTTCGTCATCGCTGGTGCGGCCGGCGACGGTTGTCACCGGTTTCGCCCCCCATCCCCTCCTGTTGTTGGCAAGCTTGCCCCTACGCACGGCGCTTGCGGCCAATCTGAATGGCTTGTCGATGAATGCAGGGCTGAAAGGCTAGAGATGCTTACGCTCAAGATCGGTCCACTGGCAGTACCCGTCGGCCAACTCACGCTGATGGTGGGCTTGCTGACTGCGCTGGGGATCGGCCATCTGGTCGGGCGGCGCCAGAACACCGGCGGCATTGGCGCTTGCTTGTCCGATATGCTGCTGATCGGGCTTTTGCTTGCGCGGCTGGCTTTTATTGCCGCCTGGTTTGCGCTGTATCGGCTTGATCCCTGGAACATTATTGACATTCGCGATGGCGGCTTTACGCCCTGGGCAGGTGTATTGGGGGCTTTGCTTGTGGCCCTATGGCAGGGCCAGAGGCAGGTGGCCTTGCGCAAGCCTTTGATGGCGGGATTGATGGCCGGAGCCCTCGTCTGGGGCGCCATGACCGGCGCGCTTCGCCTGAGCCAGCCTGGCAAGCCTGTGCTGCCCGCTACCCCATTGACTGCCTTGTCGGGCGAGCGCGTGGATTTGGCCAGGCTGGCCAATGGCCAGCCGCTGGTAGTCAACTTATGGGCTAGCTGGTGCCCGCCTTGCCGGCGGGAAATGCCCGTGCTGGCCGCGGCGCAGCAACGGGAATCCGGCGTGCGTTTTGTTTTTGCCAACCAGGGCGAAGAAGCGGCTGCGGCTTTGCGCTATCTGTCGGCGAGTCAGCTGCGGCTTGTCAATGTCGTTCTTGATCCGGGCATGGAGCTGGGCAAAGCCATTGGCTCCCGGGCCTTGCCCACCACCTTGTTTTATAACGCGTCAGGTCACCTGGTCGATACCCACCTGGGCGAGCTGTCAGCCGCTTCGCTGGCCAGTCAATTGGAAAAGCTTCGCCCCGGTTCGCCCTGATGCAGCGCCGGCAGACGCCAGCTTAGCGTGGGGCAGTCAAATCAGCCCATACCAGCCGAGCAGCGCGCCTGCGCCCAGCAGCCAGAGCAGGTGGATTTTTGTGCGCCAGACGATCACGGCGGTGGCGGCCGTCACCAGCCACACCGGCCAGCCTTTCAACGAGCTGCCGTTGGCCGAGGCCAGGATCCAGCTGGTGGCGATCAGCAGTGCCACCACGATCGGCGCCATGCCCTGCTTGAATGCGCGCACGGCGCGCAAGTCGCGGTTTCGGTGGCCCCATTGGGCGGCTACATAAGTCAGCACCGTGCTGGGGATCAGAATGCCCAGCAAGGCGAGAAAAACGCCCAGTAGTCCGGTGACCATGCCGCCCGCGTTCAGTCCGACATTCCAGCCGAGCAGGGCGACAAACAGCACATTGGGGCCGGGGGCGGCCTGCGCGATGGCAATCGAGGCGTTGAACTGCGCATCGGTCAGCCAGTGCTGCTGCTCCACCAGAAAGCGGTGCATGTCGGGCGCCGTGGTGATGGCCCCGCCTATCGAGAGCAAAGACAGTGTCAGGTAATGCAAAAACAGGTGAAGCCAGTCCTGCACGCCAAAAGCAAGCTGTAGCGACTCGGTCATGGCTTGAGTTTTCTGAATGCCAGCACGCAAGCCACGCTGCCCAGTCCAAACAGGACATAGGCGAGCGGCCAGCGCAGCAGGGCGATGGTGACAAAGCAAAGCGCGCCAAATGCCAGGCACAACCGCAGGCCAAGCACGTTCTTTTGCAGGGCAGCAAACAGCTTCAGACCGGTTGCCGCAATCAGGCCGGCGGCCACCGCACCCATGCCGCGAAGCGCACCCGCCACGCCGGGGTGTCCGGCAAACTGGGCATAGACCAGGGCCAGCAGCAGCACCAGGATCAGCGGAACCGTGAGCATGCCCGCCAGCGCAACCATCGCGCCCTTCAGTCCGAAGTAGCGCCCGCCAATCATCAGGGAAAGGTTGATCACATTGGGTCCCGGCATGATTTGCGCCACCGCCCAGTCGTCAATGAATTCCTCGCGCGTCATCCAGCGCTTTTTCTCCACCAGCTCGCGCTGCACAATCGCCAGCACGCCACCAAAGCCCTGCAGGGCCAGCAGGGTGAAAGAGACAAACAGATCGGTCAGGGATTGGGGTTGGGGTTGGGGTTTCGGAGGCTCGTCCGCTGACAGGGAATTCATGCGGCGATTATCACTGCATGCCTGCCGGGCGGCAGGCCGAGTGTGGGAAAGTGAAAGCTGCTTAATGCTATGAAAATCATAGCCATCTATGCCCGTAATGTATGCTCTCGAAGCTTGAAAGGCTATGAAATGCAGCAGGTAGCAGGCGGAAGGGATTGTGCCTCATGCCTTGCCATCGTCACCGCGATTCACGACCCCACCCATCGTGCATGCTGGCGCAAGCCTGGCTAAAGCCCCGCTGTTGGCGGGTGAACAGCAGGGCAGGATGGGGCTTGTGTCCATCAAACGGTCATGCCGCCCGAAACCTCGATGACCGCGCCATTGACATAGCTGGCCTCGTCGCTCGCCAGGAAGGCGTAAACGTTGGCGATTTCCTCTGGCTTGCCCAGACGCTTGAGCGGCACGCGGGTTTCCATTTCCTTCAGGATGTTTTCGGGAATGGTGGCGAGAATCGGCGTGGCGATAAAGCCGGGGGCGACTGCATTCACGCGCACACCCTTGGGGCCCAGCTCGCGGCTCCAGGTTTTGGTAAAGCCGATGACGCCGAATTTGGTAGCTGCATAGTTGGTCTGGCCGAAATTGCCGTAAATGCCGACCACCGAGCTGGCATTGAGGATGACGCCGCTGCCTTGCGCCACCATGGCGTCGGCTACCGCCTGAGAGCAATGAAACACGCCGCGCAGGTTGACGTCAATCACGCGGTCGAATTGTTCGATCGTCATTTTGACCAGGCGCGCATCCTGCGTGATGCCGGCGTTGTTGACCAGCACATCGATGCGGCCAAACTGTTCTTTGACCTTGCCGACCACCGCATCGACCATGGCGCGCTGCGTCACGTCCATCACATAGCCGACGGCTTGTGCGCCCAGTGCATGGCATTGTTTGACGGCCTCGTCAATGGCGGCCTGCTTGACGTCGCAGACAATGATGATGGCCCCTTCCTGGGCAAATTTGAGGGCAGTGGCCAGGCCAATGCCTTGGGCCGCGCCGGTGATGATGCTTACTTTGTTCTGGAGTCGCTGCATGGTGAGTAGATTTCTTGAGTAAAGAGAGGAAATGAATCAATAGACAGGCTGATGCTGGCGGATGGAAGTCTTCACCGCGTCCGTCAGCACAAAGCCCGGACCGAATTTTGCCGCCAGTTCATGACAGCGCTGGCTGAAGGCGTCAACACCCATGCCGTAAATGAACTGCATTGCGCCACCGGTCCAGGCCGGAAAGCCGAAGCCAAAGATGGAGCCGATATTGGCATCGTGCACGGTGGTCAGCACGCCTTCGCTCAAGCAGCGGGCGGTTTCAACCGCCTGGCGGTAGAGCAGGCGGTCCTTCATCTCCTGGATGTCCCAAGAGGTTTGAGGTTTCTCAAACAGGGTTTTGAGTTCAGGCCAAAGCGTCTTTTTGGCGCCTTTCTCAAGTGGATAGTCATAAAATCCGCCGCCCGCCGCGCGGCCGTTGCGCATGAATTCCTTGACCATGCGCTCCACCAGCAGCTCGCCGGGCGTGGCAATGTAGGTGCGGCCCTCGGCGTTGAAGTCCGTCCGTGTCTGGTCCAGCACGCTCACGCTTAAAGACAGTGCCGTTTCATCAAGCACGGCCAGCGGCCCGACCGGCATGCCCGCCTGAATGCCGGCGTTTTCAATCGCCGCGGCCGGAATGCCTTCGTCCAGCATGGCCGCGCCTTCCATGACAAAGGTGCCAAAAGTGCGGCTGGTGTAAAAGCCGCGCGAATCGTTGACCACGATGGGAATTTTCCCCAGGAATTGCACGTAGTCAAAGGCGCGCGCCACGGTCTCGTCATCGGTCTGCTTGCCGCGAATGATCTCGACCAGCTTCATCTTGTCGACCGGGCTGAAGAAATGGATGCCGATGAATTTTTCAGGCCGGGCGCCGGCCCTGGCCAGGCTGCTGATGGGCAGCGTGGACGTGTTCGATGCAAAAAAGCCGCCCGCAGCCAGCAATGCTTCCGCTTCCTGCGTGACCTTGGCTTTCAGGTCGCGATTTTCAAAGACGGCTTCGATGATGAGCTCGCAACCGGCCAGGTCCGCGGCCCGGTCAGTGGCGGTGATGCGCGAGAGCAGGGTGGCCTGCTCGCCGGCACTCATGCGGCCCGTGTCCACGCGCGGCTGGGTAATTTTGAGGCTGTAGGCCTTGCCGGCGTCCGCCTTGTCCTGGCTTACGTCCTTGAGAATCGTGGCAATTCCCTTGCTTGCCTGCGCATAGGCAATGCCGGCGCCCATCATGCCGGCCCCGACGATGCCGACTTTCTGTGGCTTGTACCTCGGGATGTTTTTGGGTCGCGACTGGCCGGACTTGATCGCGTTCATGTTGAAGAAAAAGGTGTTGATCATGGCCTTGGCCACCGGCCCCACGGCCACCCTTGCGAGGTAACGGCTCTCGATGCGCAGCGCGGTGTCGAAGTCCACCTGCGCACCTTCGACCATTGCCGCCAGCGCGGCTTCGGGTGCGGGGTAAAGGCCTCGCGTGGATTTTTTCAGCATGGCGGGCGCCACGCTCAGCGCGGCGGCAACCTTGGGTTCGCTGGGCGTGCCGCCCGGCATGCTGTAGTTTTTATCATCCCAGGGGTGATGGGCCGGCGCGGCCGAACCATCATGCGTGCTGATCCAGGCGAGCGCCGCAGCGCGCAGGCCCTGCGCATCCGGCACCAGTTCATGCACCAGCCCCAGTGCCAGCGCTTCGCGCGGATGGAACAGTTTGCTCTCCAGAATGTAGGGCTGCGCGGCCATCAGGCCGAGCAGCCGGGTCATCTTTGTGATGCCGGAGGCGCCGGGAATCAGCCCCAGCGTGATTTCCGGCAGGCCAAACTGGATTTTCGGGTCATCGATTGCCACGCGGTAGTGCCCCACCAGTGCCACCTCCCAGCCGCCGCCCAGCGCCGTGCCATTGAGGCAGCTGACCACCGGCTTGCCCAAGGTTTCCAGCGTGCGGTAGTTCTTTTTCATCCGCTCGATTTCGGCAAACATCCGGGGTCCGTCCGATGCTTGGTTGCGCATCAGGGCCTTGAGGTCGGCGCCGGCAAAAAAAGTGCTTTTGGCCGAGGCCAGGATGATGCCCCTGATGCCATCTTTCGCGTTGACGATTTGCGCCGTGACTTCACTCAGATCGTCCTGCCACTGCTGGCTCAGGGTGTTGACCGGCGAGTCGGGGTCGTCAAAGGTGAGGGTGGCAATGCCATCATCCAGTTCGTACTTGATGGTTTTCATCAGATTCTTTCCACAATGGTTGCAATCCCCATGCCGCCGCCCACGCACAGGGTGGCCATGCCGTAGCGCAACTGGCGCCGCTGCAGCTCGTCGACCAGCATGCCCATGATCATTGCACCCGTGGCGCCCAGCGGGTGACCCATGGCAATGGCGCCGCCGTTGACGTTGACTTTGTCCGGCGGCACCTTCATCTCCTTCATGAAGCGCATCACCACGGCGGCAAAGGCTTCGTTGACTTCAAACAAGTCAATCTGGTCCACCGTCATGCCAGCCTTGGCCAGCGCCTTGCGCGCCGCCGGCATGGGGCCGGTCAGCATGATGGTCGGATCGGCGCCGCTAAGGGCTGCAGCCACAATGCGCGCCCGGGGTGTCAGGCCATGAGTTTTGCCGGCGGCTTCAGAGCCGACCAGCACCGCCGCCGCACCGTCCACAATGCCCGATGAATTGCCGGCGTGATGCACATGGTGAATGCGTTCAACCTGCGGGTAGCGCTGCAGGGCAATGCTGTCAAAGCCCATCGCCCCCAGCTGTTCAAACGCGGGTTTGAGCGAGCCCAGGCCTTCGAGCGTGGTGTTGGGCTTGATGAATTCGTCGTGGTCCAGAATCGTCTGGCCCAGAATATCCCTGACCGGCACGATGGACCGGACAAAGTAGCCAGCCTCGCGCGCTTTGCTTGCGCGCTGCTGGCTCTGCAGCGCAAAGGCATCGACATCGGCACGGCTAAAGCCCTCAATCGTCGCGATCAGGTCGGCGCCAACGCCTTGTGGCACAAAAAGCGTGGCGCTGTTGGTTTCCGGGTCTTGCGCCCAGGCACCGCCGTCAGCGCCCAGCGGCACACGGCTCATGCTTTCGACGCCGCCGGCCACCACCAGTTCTTCCCAGCCCGAGCGCACTTTTTGCGCGGCCATATTGACGGCTTCCAGGCCCGAGGCGCAAAAGCGGTTGATTTGCACGCCCGAGGCGCTGAAGTCCCAGCCCGCCTTGAGCGCGGCCACCTTCGCAATCACCGCGCCCTGTTCGCCCACGGGCGAGACCACGCCCATCACCACGTCATCAACCGCCGCTGTATCAAAGCCATTGCGGCGCTGCAGCTCCGTAAGCACGCCGGCCAGCAAATTGACCGGCTTGACCTCGTACAGGCTGCCGTCTTTTTTGCCTTTGCCGCGTGGTGTGCGGATGGCATCATAGATGAATGCTTCGGTCATGGTAGCTTTCCTCAAAGGGACCCGGGAGGGGTTAAAAAGAGCTCTTGAAGTATATTCATTTCACAAAGCAGCCGCTTTGTATAAATTGTCTTGGCCCAATCCAATCCTACAAGGTACACCCATGATCGAACGCAGCCTATTCAGCCACGACCACGAAGCCTTTCGTGATGCCTTTCGCCGCTTCATGGACAAGGAAATCGCGCCCTTTCATGCCGAGTGGGAAGAGCAGGGCTATGTTGACCGCGCGGTGTGGAACAAGGCCGGTGACAACGGCTTTTTGTGCATGACCCTGCCCGAAACCTATGGCGGCTCTGGCGCGGACAAGCTGTACTCGGTGGTGCAGATGGAAGAGCTGGCGCGCGGCGGCTTCTCGGGTATTGGCTATGGGCTGCACAGTGAAATCGTGGCGCCCTACATTCTTCACTACGGCACCGAAGCGCAAAAGCAGAAGTACCTGCCCAGGCTGGCCAGCGGCGAAATGGTGGGTGCCATTGCCATGAGCGAGCCTGCGGCGGGTTCCGATCTGCAGGGCGTGAAAACCACTGCGCTCAAGCAGCCTGACGGCAGTTACCTGCTCAACGGCAGCAAAACCTTTATTACCAACGGCTGGCATGCCGACCTGGTGATCGTGGTTGCGAAGACCAACCCGGCGGCCGGCGCCAAAGGGACAAGCTTGTTGCTGGTGGAGCGCGGCATGGCGGGCTTTGACGTGGGCAAGCGCCTGAAGAAGCTTGGCATGAAGGCCCAGGACACGTCAGAATTGTTCTTTAGCGACGTGAACGTGCCTGCCGAAAACCTGCTGGGAGGCGAGGCGCACGAAAACAGGGGCTTCATCTGCCTGATGGAGCAGCTGCCCTGGGAGCGGCTGCAAATTGCCATCGGCGCCGTGGCCGCGGCACAGGCTGCAATTGAGTGGACGCTGGCTTATGTGAAGGAAAGGAAGGTGTTTGGGCAGCCAGTGGCCAACTTCCAGAACACGCGCTACAAAATGGCCGAACTGCAGACCGAAGTGCAGGTGGCGCGCGTGTTTGTCGATAAATGTGTGGAGCTGATTGCCCAGGACAAGCTGGACACCGCCACGGCGAGCATGGCCAAGTACTGGTGCAGCGACTTGCAGTGCAAGGTGATGGATGAATGCGTGCAGCTCTTTGGCGGTTACGGCTACATGTGGGAATACCCCATCACCCGCGCTTACGCCGATGCCCGGGTGCAGCGCATTTACGGCGGCACCAACGAGATCATGAAAGAGGTGATTTCTAGGTCTATGGGGCTGGGCGGGAAATAGGCGGGCTTGGGCTGCCATGCCCGGGAACTTGAATAGTCAACGCAGCACCACAAGGTAAAGACTTGTTCGCCAACATGCCACTCGCGTGGAATTTAATAAAAATACGCTCATGACCACTCCGCTCAAAATTGATTTCGTCTCCGATGTTTCCTGCCCGTGGTGCGCCATAGGTCTCAAATCGCTGGACCAGGCGCTTGAGCGTGTGGCGGGCGACATCAGCGCAGAGTTGCATTTTCAGCCGTTTGAACTCAATCCGAACATGCCACCAGCCGGCCAGGAAATCACCGAGCACATCACGGAAAAGTACGGCATTACCCCAGAGCAGGCCCATGCCAACCGCGAAAACATTCGTGTGCGTGGCGAGCAAGTGGGCTTCAAGTTCAGCACTTCGGACCAGCCAGGCGGCGGCCGCAGCCGCATTTACAACACCTTTGACGCCCACCGATTGCTGCACTGGGCAGAACTCGTGGGGGCGGACAAGCAAAAGGCGCTGAAAGAAGCCCTGTTCAAGGCCTACTTTACCGATGGGGAAAGCCCTGCTTCGCACGAGGTTCTGGTGCGCGTGGCTGGCGAGGTGGGCCTTGACTCTGCGCGTGCGCGCGAAATTCTGGCTTCTGACATCTATGGTGATGAGGTGCGCGAACGCGAGCAGTTTTACCAGTCGCAAGGCATTCATTCGGTGCCGGCCGTCATCATTAATGACCGTCACCTGATTTCCGGCGGCCAGCCTGCAGAGGTGTTTGAACAGGCGCTGCGGCAGATTGCCGCGGAAGGCTAAAGCTGGCCAGGCCGTTTGGGTCGTCCTGACCATCCCATCAAGGAGTTTCCATGGCTTACGAGCTTCATTACTGGCCCACGATACAGGGGCGCGGCGAATTTGTGAGACTGGCACTGGAGGCTGCGGGGGCTGATTACGTCGATGTTGCGCGCGGCAGCGAGGACGAAGGACAAGGAATGCCCGCCATGATGCATTTTATGGCGAACCCGGAGCAGGAGCGGCCGCCGTTTGCGCCGCCGTTTCTGGTTGATGGAAAGCTCGTCGTTGGCCAGACGGCGGCCATATTGCTTTACCTGGGGCCGCGTCTGGGCCTGGTGGGCAAGAGCGAAAGCCAACGCCTGTGGACGCATCAATTGCAGTTGACGATTGCCGACATGGTGGATGAAGCCCATGACACGCATCACCCGATTGCCAGCAGCCTTTACTACGAAGACCAAAAGCCGGAGGCTGCCAAACGCGCGGGAGAGTTCCGCCACGCGCGTGTGCCGAAGTTTTTCGCCTGGTTTGAGGCTGTGCTGGAGCGAAACCCCAAGGGCCACGCGTATCTGGTGGGCAAGCGCTTGAGCTACGCCGACCTGTCACTGTTCCAGCTGGTTGACGGCCTGCTGTACGCCTTTCCCAAGGCGACCGGCCATGCCTTGAGAGCAGCGCCGCTGCTTGGAGCGCTGCATGCCAGCGTGGCGCAGCACAAGCGCGTGGCGGCCTACCTGGCCAGCGAGCGGCGCATCGCATTCAACGAGGAAGGCATCTTCCGCCATTACCCCGAACTCGACGGCTGATGGAGTTGCTGCTATTGATGTGATAGCTGTTTGCGCCTTGTTTTATGGGGCTGCAGCATTTTTTTATAAAAAATTGGCGAGCTTGAGTTTCCGGTTTTGCCGGGGAGTCTTCTTTTTCGCCGACACAAGCCGCGCGGTGCTCTCCTACGAATTTGACTGTGCTTGCCTGACCACACCCGCCCTTCAAGTAGCCCACGATGCAGAAACGGGGTGAGGAACGGGCCCTGATTTTCCAGCCCGACCTCCAGCAAGCTCAATTGTTTGCGCAACGTAAAGGAGTGTCTTGTGGCTAAAGAAAATTCATTGAATCTCGATCCGATTACCAGCGCGCCAGGTGTCCATCCCCTGGATTCAGGTGTTGGCGCTGTTGCCGGGGGTCTGGGCGGGAAGGCGATCGCAGAGTCAGTCGACCCGACGGCTGAAGAAACCTATTGGCGCGAAAATTACATCCGCGAGTCCTATTACGAAGCAGGTCGTCCGTTTGACGACTACGCACCAGCATATCGGCTTGGGCTTTATGGCCTCACCCAATACGAGGGCAGCTTTGACGAGGCCGAAAGTCGGCTAGCCGCCGATTGGGATATCAAGAGAGAAACTTCTACGCTATCTTGGCCCCAAGCAAGGTCGGCGAGTCGCGCAGCCTGGGAACGCATTAGCCGGCAAAGAGCAATGCTTACGCCGGCGTACAGGGAAACGACCGTCGAGCCCGTCGCAGACGACGACGAGGTCATTGACACGCTCAATGACTTGCTCGAATCCTGTCGCGACGGCGAATATGGTTTTACAGCTTCTGCCGAGCATGCCAAGTCCTCGGACATCAAGACACTATTGCTCCGCCGCGCCGGTGAGTGCCGCGATGCCGGGCTGGAACTTCAAACGCTGATACGGCAATTGGGCGGGGAGGCTGATGCGGGCGGCTCCATCAGCGGGGCGCTTCACCGTGGCTGGGTTTCGGTTCGCGGCACCCTCAGCGGTCACAGCGACAAGTCCATGCTCGATGAATGCGAACGCGGGGAAGATGCCGCAGTCGCGCGTTATCGCAAGGCGCTCAAGCAAAACCTGCCCAGTTCCATCCGGACGGTCCTTGAGCGCCAGGCGCAAGGTGCCCGGCGAAACCATGATCAGGTCAAGGCTTTGCGGGATGCTATGAAAACGACTGCTTAGGCAATCGGTATTTGAAATTGTTTTTTTGCATGCAGCTTTGAACTGCTGCAAAGCCTGTCCCATTTTTTGGGGCAAGGCAGAACAGCGCTAGTTTTCCAGTCGGCTGTTGCAATCCACCTGCGCATCCAGCTGCCTGCCTTGCCGCGAATAGTCGCTATCCGTCACTCTGCAGCCCGACATTTCCTCTACAGCGTGCAGCAGAGCGGCCCGGCTGGCCGGGTTGTCTGGCAGTGTTTTTGCCATTCCCGCAGTGCTGGCAGTCCAGGTGCTGGCGGTGAGCGGGCTGAGCAGATAGTGTTCGCCGTTCACGCTCACTCTGTGCGCCACGGGATCAGCCGGCGAAGTCCTCAATGCACATGAACTCAGTCCTGCGCAGGCCATGAGGACCAGCAATTTCCTGCAGTTGTTCATGCGTGCCTGGATAGCACCATCAGCACAAAACCCGGGTTGGTGGACGGGTCTGCAGGGGAACGGTACAAGGCGCTGGATTCCATTTTGGGCTCCGGTATTTTGGGAGGTGGCTTTGGCAATTTCGAATCGGGGCAACCGCATAAGAGTAGGGTGACGAATGTCAGCGGGAAAATCAGTTTCATTGAAGGGTCTCCTGGCGCAGCCGTCCTGCGTCGTTCGCATAATAGGCGGTGATCTGACGCAGCACCAGCGCACCCGATCAACTTGCGGCGAAGGCCTACAAACCTTTGCACTGACACGATGCCTTCAGTTTGAAGAGCAACTTTTTCATGGCTAGGGCCGTATGCCATCCAAAACCGACTATGGCTATGGGGCTTGTCCTACTGCTATTTTGCGGCTGGGTCATTAACAATTGAACAATGAGTTCTGCAATCTACAGGAGTTAGCCATGCGCACACGTCGTCAAGTCACCCGGATTTCCCTTGCTGCCTTCACTTTAGTCGCAGCGGCCGCCATAAGTGGCTGCGGCATGATCAGCCGTCAGCAGTCCAATTTGGTGACCTTCACGACCCAGCTGCGCGCAGCCAACGAAGTACCGCCCAATGCCAGCCAGGGTAGCGGCTCCGTCGACGCGGTGCTGAACAAGGACACCAACCTGTTCCGCTGGAAGGTCAACTACAGCGGCCTGACCGGACCCGCCACGGCCGCTCACTTTCATGGTCCTGCCGCCATTGGCGCCAACGCGGGCGTCGTCTTGCCATGGCCGGGACGTGTCAGCAGCCCCATGGAGGGCAGTGCCACCTTGACAGCCGCCCAGGCCGCCGACCTGGTGGCCGGTCGCTGGTACGCCAACATTCATACTGCTGCAAATCCGGGCGGCGAAGTTCGAGGACAAATGACGGTGGTTCACTAACACTTGGACAGGCACCGTGAGTGCTATGAATTGAGTAGCAATTGATGCCCGTGAGACAAGGGCAGGCGGTTACTTTATCCAAACAGAGATCCTCAGCACACCCTTCCGGGGGGGGGCTGCCTGAAGGGCGCCGTGCTTCAACGGCCCAGGCTCGGGGCGAGAAACCACGCCCAGCAGCGTTCAATAAGCCCTTTGGGTGCGTGAGGCGGTTTAAAACCTTAAAATCGCGGGTTAACCATAAACTGCACGCCTTTCCAAATGGGGAGTCCGTCGGTTGCTACAGATCGCCCCATGAACGCCCCCGTTGACGTCTCCTTCTTCGCCCGTGCTGCCAAGCCGCTGACCAGTTACCGCAAGTACTGGGCTGCACGCTTCGGTACCGCCAAATTTCTGCCCACCAGCCGGGCCGAAATGGAGGCACTCGGCTGGGACAGCTGCGACGTGGTCCTCGTCACCGGGGACGCCTATGTAGACCACCCGAGCTTCGGCATGGCCGTTATTGGCCGCGTGCTGGAGGCGCAGGGCTTTCGCGTCGGCATCATCGCCCAGCCCGACTGGCAGAGCGCCGAGCCCTTCAAGGCGCTGGGCAAGCCCAACCTGTTCTGGGGCGTCACCGCCGGGAACATGGATTCGATGATCAACCGCTACACGGCTGACCGCAAGATCCGCAGCGACGACGCCTATACACCCGGCGACATCGGCGGCAAGCGCCCCGACCGCGCCGCTATCGTCTACAGCCAGCGCTGCCGTGAAGCCTACAAGGACGTGCCCATCATCCTGGGCGGCATCGAAGGCAGCCTGCGCCGCATCGCGCACTACGACTACTGGTCCGACAAGGTACGCCGTTCCATCGTGGTCGATGCCAAGAGCGACCTGCTGCTGTATGGCAACGCCGAGCGCGCGCTGGTCGAAATTGCCCACCGGCTGGCCGCCAAAGAGCCGGTACAGACAATCACTGACGTGCGCGGCACGGCATTTGTGCGCCGGCAGGACGACGAATCTGGCAAGGGCTGGTTCGAGATCGATTCGACCCAAGTTGACGAGCCTGGCCGTGTCGAGTCCCACATCAACCCCTACATGACGACCAGCGAACAGGCCGCCGGACAGGGATCAACCTGCGCCAAGGAAGATGGCGAGAAGGAGGGCGTAGCCGCCAAGCCTCCGGCCAATCCGGCCATCCAGCCATTGGTTTTCATGCCGAACCCGGCGCTGTATGGCAAGGGTAGCGTCAAGGTGCCGCCACGCGACCGAACCGTCATCCGCTTGCCCAGCTATGAGCAGATCAAGGCCGACCCGGTGCTCTACGCCCATGCCAACCGCGTGCTGCACCTTGAAACCAACCCCGGCAATGCCAGGGCGCTGGTGCAGGCGCATGGCGAAGGCACGACGGCGCGCGACGTCTGGATCACGCCGCCACCGATTCCGCTGACCACGGCCGAGATGGACTATGTCTTCGATTTGCCATACGCGCGCGGCCCGCACCCCAGCTATGCCGACGAAAACGGCCGCCATGACGGCGCCACCAAAATTCCGGCTTGGGAAATGATCCGGTTTTCTATCAACATCATGCGCGGCTGCTTTGGCGGCTGCACCTTTTGTTCGATTACCGAGCACGAAGGCCGCATCATCCAGAGCCGCTCGGAAGACTCTGTCATCCGTGAAATTGAAGACATCCGCGACAAGGTCGAAGGCTTCACTGGGACCATTTCCGACCTTGGCGGCCCGACGGCCAATATGTACCGCCTGGGCTGCCGCAGCCCTGAAATTGAATCGGCCTGCCGCAAGCCGAGCTGCGTCTACCCCGGCATTTGCCAGAACCTGACCACCGACCACGGCCCGCTCATCAAGATTTACCGCCGTGGCCGCGCGCTCAAGGGCATCAAGAAGATTTTGATTGGCTCCGGCCTGCGCTACGACTTGGCGGTGCAGAGCCCCGAATATGTCAAAGAGCTGGTGCAGCACCACGTAGGCGGCTACCTCAAAATCGCCCCCGAGCACACCGAGTCCGGCCCGCTCACCAAGATGATGAAGCCGGGCATCGGCAACTACGACAAGTTCAAGACGCTATTCGAAAAATTCAGCCTGGAGGCCGGCAAGAAGCAATTCTTGATTCCCTACTTCATCGCAGCCCACCCCGGCACCAGCGACGAAGACATGATGAATCTGGCGATCTGGCTGAAAAAGAACGGTTTCAGGGCCGACCAGGTGCAAACCTTCTACCCCAGCCCGATGGCGACAGCCACGGCGATGTACCACACCAACAAGAATCCGCTGCGCAGGATCACGCGCGACAGCGAGACGGTGGACATCGTGCGCGGCGAGAAGCGCCGCCGCCTGCACAAGGCCTTTTTGCGCTACCACGATGCCAACAACTGGCCGCTGCTGCGCGAGGCGCTCAAGGCCATGGGCCGCGCCGACCTGATCGGTAATGGCAAGCACCACCTGATTCCGACCTTTCAGCCGATGACGGATGGCAGCTACACCAGCGCACGCCGCAAGAACTCGACCACGACGGTGACCAAGGCTTCGCCTGTCGTCAAGGGCCGCTTGCTGACGCAGCACACCGGCTTGCCGCCACGGGTAACGGGTTCGGCCAAGCCAGGCGTGAAACCTTCCCGCAAGCCGCACTGATTCACGTCTTCCGTAATCGGCCGGTGCCCGGTAAGGCCGGTTAGCCGATTTTTTAGTGGAATCGGCCTCTGGTGCTCGCCTGTCGGGCGCAAGCCGCTAGTTGCCTGGCGCCAGTGGCGGCAGGGCGAGCCTGGCTGCCACCCGGCATGCCGATCCAGGTCCGTCCCGGCTTGCCTACCTCAGCCCTGAATCAGGCTGCAATAAGCAATGCGTGTCGCGGGTGCCACAGATTCAATCAGTTGCTCGTACGATGTTTTGTGTCTAGCCAGCATTCGTGCAGAGGCTGTGGTTCTGGATTTGCAAAACCAGTGGCAGGTGTGCTGCATCAGGAATAGCTCCGCTGACAGGGTGAAGGCCTTGCCTTTGGGCGCTAGGTGAAGGCTGTTCTTCGCCGCGTCGGTGATTCCCTGTGCATGAATCACCAAGGCCTTGCGCAGGTCAAAGGTGGCGTTCGGAAACAGCTTGTCGCCGAAGGGGATGGCGACGGGGAGCGTGCTGACGCGGGCCTCAGCCTCCTCAACTTTTGAAAACTCGGCAGCGAAGCGATTGAACTGATCACACAGCTGCATTTCGGTGGTGTTCAACAGATGCCATATCTGCTCCCGGCGTTCAGGGTCCTTTTCGCCGAGTGCGCGCAGGTAGCCCTCAGTCAGGCTCTCCATCAGTTTTTCAACCTCGTATTTGCTTAGATGACTTCCGAGCAAGGCAATGCGCCTGCTCTGATCCCTCGATTTGAATGTGTAAGCGGCAACGCCCGCCAATGTCAGCAAAATAAAAATTTCCATTACTGTTTTTTAAGATCGTTTAAGTTTGACTCCAGTGTAGTCACCCCGCACACCGGTATTCTGCCGCTTGCCACCTGAGCCGCCAGGCATCCCATGCTGCGGCGTGCTTTTCCTGGGGGCCTGCTGGCTAAAACTGGCGCTATTTCGCAAATGGCAAGACAAGGGAGCGCTCCGCAAGTTCATCGGTCTTATAGAATGGCGCCCCGCCATTGCCTACCTGTCTGCCCAATCATGAACATCACGGTCAACGAAGAACTTCTTGCCTACATCGATCCACTGACCCCCGAAGAACACGAATCCCTGGAGCGCAGCCTGCTGGCCGAGGGCTGCCGCGACGCCCTGGTGCTTTGGGGAGAGGTGCTGGTGGACGGGCATAACCGCCATGGCATTTGCACCAAACATGGCATTCCTTTCAATACGGTGCAAAACACCCAGTTCAAGTCCTTCGATGACGTGCACTTGTGGATGATTGAACAGCACCTGGGGCGGCGCAGCGTGTCTGATTTCCAGCGCGGCGTGCTGGCCCTGCGCAAGAAAGATATTTTGGCGGCCCGTGAACAGCCCGCACCAAAGGCAGCGCCGTCACCAACTGCCGAAGCACCTCCCTGGGACGACGCTAGCCCCACTGATACCTCTTTGGCTCCAACCCCAACGCCGGGGGCGGCAGAGCCCGAGCCTGCGCTGACCCGCGAAGCTCTGGCCAGGGAAGCACGGATTAGCAGCAACACCATCAGCCAGATTGAAAAGATCCAGAAGTCTGCCGCGCCCGAACTGGTGGCCGCAGTAAAGTCGGGCACGATATCCATAAACGCCGCCGCCACCGTGGCCTCGCTGCCTGTTGAGGAGCAGGTGGCTGCCGTGGCCGGTGGCAGGAAAGAGCTTCAGCAGGCAGCGCGGCAGGTCCGCGCAGCCAAGGCGGTGGCGCGTACCGAGCCCGACACACCCGAGGGCGTGATCGCCCGGCTCAGGCAAACCATCACGGAACTCAGCGCGGAGAATGCGGCGCTCAAAGCGAAGCTGGCTGAACTGACGGCCTGATGGGGCGGGGCTGACATCCTGCGGATGTGTGGACCGGTATCACGCGCGCCGCTATGGATTGTGTTTTTTCCGTTTATGCAAAGCCAGGGCAGCGAGCGGCGAAGCCGGGAGACAAATTAACGGATCAGGCCAGGTGCTACCTTCGTTGAAGAAACCACTTCCGCATGAGTTTGCTGGCCCGTGCTGGCCGCAGTGGTTGAGCCACCCTGTTTGGCGCCGTGCTGTCCGCGTGGGGCTACCCAGCGCATTCCGGCGGTAATGGCGAGCAGTACCACGATATAAAACACAATCTGCATGCCTGCCGGTTGTGGGTCGTAACCGATCAGTCCGTGCAGCAGCATTCCAAGCGCCGACGTCTGCGACAGCACATCAGAGCTATCCCACAGCGGCGCGCCAAGGCTCGGTAGCAGATCCGCCTGGATCAGGAAGCGCGCCGCTTGCGAGGCCATGCTGGCGGCCAGCAGCAGCACAAGGATGCCCGTCACCGAAAAGAACCAGCGCAAGGGAACGCGCAGCAGTCCGGCGTAGAGCAGACCGCCCACTAGCAAGCCAGCTGCCAGACCGCTCATCCCACCGCCGATGGTGGTACGCAGCCCGTCCTCACTGCTGGTGGCCAGACTGTAGAGAAACAGTACGGTCTCGGAGCCTTCGCGCAAAACGGCGAGGGCCACGACGATGAAAATTACTGAATGTTTGCGCCTACCGTCATTGATTGCGCGCGCGGTATTCTGGGCTTGCGCCGCCATTTCGCGGCCGTGGACCGACATCCAGATGTTGTGCCAGGCCAGCATGCCCACCGCCAGCATCAGAATGCCGGCATTGAACAACTCCTGGCCCATTCCGCTGGCCATGTTGGAAATAAGCTCCATGCTCGATGCCACCAGCGCCGCACCGGTGAGCCCGGCGAGTATTCCGGCGAGTATCCAGCGTCCGCGCGAGGGTATCCCGCGCGTAGCGGCGGCCATGATGCTGATAATCAGCGAGGCTTCCAGTGATTCACGAAAAACGATGAGGGCGGCGGCGAACATGCAGGCTCCTGACTAGGGTCTCATTTGACAATGATGGTGCCTTGTGCCGCCGCGTCGTTTTCGTGATATTCCTCAACAAAGGAATAGCGGCCGGACTTCAGGGGGCCGAGGTTGACCGTGCCGGTGGATTTTCCAGGAATGACTTTCTCGCGGCCAAGCGCTTTGCTTTCAAACTCAGCGGGGGAGGCATCCTTGTTCACCACCAGCAGCCTGATTTTCTTTCCGGCGGGGATCGTAATCTCCTTCGGCTCAAAGGCGTGATCCTTGATCGTTAGCGTAAATTCCTCTGCGGCGGCAAAAGCGGCGGTGGCAGCAAATGACAAAAGAGTGATCGTCAACAGGCGTTTCATTTTTGATTCCTTCAAACTATTATGCTAATGATAACGATTCGTATTGAAATTCACAAGTCCTTATTGAATAACCGATAAGACTCCCTTGGGTAAAAAGGCCAGCGCTTGCGGCTGGAATGCTGACGAGGCTGCCTCCAAATGTTGCATGCCGGCACACGACCACCCCTTGCGCTCCTTTCAAAGGACCTGCCGGTGCCTGCCGTTCAGGGCGCCAGCGTGTGCAAGGGAATGTCTTTGGCCACCGCCAGCTTGTCGAGCTGTTTGCGTGTCTGCGTGAGTAAAAAGGCGGCGATGGCCTGGTGCGTGGCAGCGGCAAACATCGCCTTTATGCTGGCCACCTCAATGCCCGCTACCGCGCACAGGCTGGCTGCGAAATGGGGCTCCAGCGCTGCCAACGCCACGCGGCCATCCTTGCAGGGGTAAACGCGGTAGCCGGCATGGCCGCCGCCGACGGCGGCACCGGCCTGGGTCAGGCCCCAGGTACGCGGGAGGGCTAGGTAGCCAGCCGCACTGGACAGGGCGACTTCGAGGTAAACGCCTTTGCCCTTGCTGCGCTGATGCATCACGGCCTGCAGCACCGCCTCGCTTGTCATCAGCGAGCCCCCCATGTCGGCGTAGAGCGTGGCGGGCAAATCGAGGCCGGTGACCAGGTCGTTTTCAGCCAGGTAGGTGAGGTCGTGGCCGGGTTCTTCGGCGCGTTCACCGGGCGCGCCGACGATGGCGATCTGGCTCAGGTGCGGGTGCCGCTTGTGCAGCGCCTTCCACGTCAAGCCCAGCTTGACCAGGGCAGAGGGGCGGAACGAGGTAAGCAGCAGGTCGGCCTTGGCCAGTTCGCGGTGCAGCAGCTTTTGGCCCGGCTCGGTCTTGAGATCGCCACTGAGCAGCTTCACGCCAGCGTGCAGTTGTGCATAGGCCTGCTCGTTGTATTGCCCCATCGGATCGCCGGCAGGCGGCTCCAGCTTGAGGCAGGCGGCGCCCATCTGGCGGCAACGCATCAGCGCGGCGGGGCCGGGCAGGTTGAGCGCCAGACTCAGGATGCGGACGCCCTTGAGGGGCTGCAGGGGTTTGGGGGAGGTGAGTGTCATTTGCTCTTGAATTGATAGCGGTTTGCGCCGGATGCACAAAGACCGCGGGGCGAAATGACTCACAATTTACCGCAAAACAAGGTCCCGCCATGAAAAACGGGCGACATCGTCGCCCGTAGCAGCTAGGCCCGCAACGGGCCAGGCGCGCCTTATTCGCCGAAATTCAGCGGCAGTCCGACATAGTTCTCGGCAATGGTGCGCGAGCCGGCTTCGGAGTTGAGCAGGTAGTCGAGTTCGGCTTGCTGGAACTTGGCGACAATGGCGCCGTCATCAGGAAAGCGGTGCATCAGCTGGGTGAACCACCAAGAGAAGCGCTCGCCCTTCCAGATGCGCTTGAGGCAGCGCTCGGAGTAGTTGTCAATGCCGGCTTCGGTCTTGTCCTGGTAGAACTCGATGATCGCGCTGGAGAGGTATTTCACATCGGTCGCCGCCAGATTCAAGCCCTTGGCGCCGGTGGGCGGCACGATGTGGCCGGCATCGCCCGCCAGGAACATGCGGCCAAAGCGCAGCGGCTCGGTGATGAAGCTGCGCAGCGGGGCAATGCTTTTTTCGATCGATGGCCCGGTGATCAGCTTGTCGCGGCCTTCCTCGTCCAGACGCAGACGCAGTTCCTGCCAAAATGCCTCGTCGGTCCACTCTTCGACCTTGTCGGTCAGCGGCACCTGCAGGTAGTAACGGCTGCGCGTCATGCTGCGCTGCGAGCACAGGGCAAAGCCGCGTGGGCTGTTGACGTAGATGAGTTCATCGTGCACCGGGGGCGTGTCGGACAGCAGGCCGAGCCAGCCGAACGGGTACACCTTCTCGAACTCGGTGATGGCGCCACGCGGCGCGCTGGCACGGCACACGCCATGAAAACCGTCGCAACCGGCGATGAAGTCGCACTCGATCTCAAACTTCTGGCCGTCTTTCTCGTAAGTTACGCGCGGCTTCTTGCTGTCAAAGTCATGCACGGCGACGTTGTGTGCCTCATACACGGTGGGCAGACCGGCGGCCTCACGCGCGTCCATCAAGTCCCGGGTCAGCTCGGTCTGGCCATAGACCATGACATTTTTGCCGCCGGTGAGCTTGTTCAGGTCTACGCGGTGGCGCTTGCCGTTGTAAAGCATTTCGATGCCGCCGTGGACCAAGCCTTCCTTGTGCATGCGCTCGCCCACACCCGCTTCGTCCAGCAGATCGATGCAGACCTGCTCCAGAATGCCGGCGCGGATGCGGCCCAGCACGTAGTCGCCGGTCTGGCGTTCGAGAATGATGGCGTCGATGCCCGCCTTGTGCAGCAACTGGCCGAGCAGCAGGCCTGAAGGGCCGGCACCAATGATGGCAACCTGGGTACGCATGTTTGTCTCCTGAAAAGAATGGTTGAGTGTGTCTCTGTGAGGCCTGCGACGTGCGATGCATGCCACAAGCGTTTCCATTGCGTTAAAGCTTAAGCCTGCGCCCGGCCCCTGTCGAACGCCTGCCGACGGCTTTGCACGATGTTCGATGTATTTGTGCGATGATCGCGCAATGCTAGATAAAAAGACAGCTTCGGCAGCTGGCAGTTTTCCCATTGCCAAGGCCGACATGATCGAAGGCATGGCCAAGGGCATGGCCGTGCTGGAGAGTTTCGACACCCAGCGACAGCGGCTCAATGCCACGCTGGCGGCTGAGCGGGCGGGCATTACCCGGGCCGCCGCCCGCCGCCATTTGCTGACATTGACGCATTTGGGCTACCTTGAAACGGATGGCAGCTATTTCTGGCTGGCCGCCAAGGTGCTGCGGTTTTCCGGCAGTTACCTGGCCACGGCACGTTTGCCACGTGCCGTGCAGCCAACACTGATCCGGTTGGCAGTGCAGACCAGGGAATCGTTTTCGGTGGTTGTGCGGGATGGAGATGAGGTGGTTATCGTGGCGCGTAGCGGGTTTGAGTGGAAACGTGCGCCGGATGAAAAAATGCCCCCGGGGGCCATGCTACTGGCCTATGGCCTGCATCTGGGGGCCCGATTGCCGACTCATGCCACCTCCACCGGTCGCGTGCTGCTGGCCGCCAAGTCCAAAACGGAGGTCAACGCGTGGCTGAAAACCAGGGTAGAGGGCGGCGGCCTGCCGCGGCTGACATTGCACACCACGACGGACCCGCGCAAGCTCAAGAGCCTTATCGATCAGGTGCGGCTTGACGACTATTGCGTGGCCAGTGAAGAGCATGAACTGAGCGTGCATGCGCTGGCCGTTCCGCTGCGTGACATGCGGGGACGCACGGTGGCCGCGCTCAATGTGGTGACTTCGCCGCAGCGGCTGATGGTCGAGAGCCTGCGGCGAGATCTGCTGCCGCTGCTGCTGGACGCAGCACGTGAGTTACGTCCGCTTTTGTAGCGCTGAGCTATTGGTGGCGCTGAATTGCCGGAGATTCAGACGCCGAGATACTGCTGCAGCAATTCCGGTCTGGCATGCAGTTCTTCGGAGCTGCCTTCAAACACCACTTCACCCTTGACCAGAATCACGTTGCGGTCGGTGATCTGGCTGACATGCTTCCAGTTTTTGTCGACGATCACGCTGCTGATGCCACTCTCCCGGATCAGGCCGCAGATGCGCCAGATTTCCCGGGCAATCAGGGGCGCCAGGCCTTCGGTGGCTTCGTCAAGAATCAGCACATCAGGATTTGTCATGAGTGCCCGGCCTATGGTCAGCATTTGCTGCTCGCCGCCGCTGAGCTGCTGGCCGCCGTGACCCAGGCGTTCCTTCAGGCGAGGAAAGGTCTCCAGTACACGCTCGTAAGTCCAGTCGCGCTGGCCCCGGGTTCCGGCACGCGCCGCCATCTTGAGGTTTTCAACCACGCTCAGGTTGCCGAAAATGCCGCGGCCTTCAGGCACGTAAGCCATGCCAAGCCGGGCGATTTCATAAGGCGCTCGCCCCATCATGGGCTGGCCGGCAATCTCGACCGAGCCGGAGCGCGGCTTGACCAGTCCCATAATGCTTTTGAGCAGGGTGCTTTTGCCCATGCCGTTGCGGCCCATGAGGCCGATGGTTTCGCCGCGGGCTACCGTGAAGCTGAGGTCGCGCAGAATATGGCTGGCACCGTAATAGGTGTTGATCTTTTGGGCGTTGATCAGCAGGTCCGGGTTCATGCGCACATCTCTCCCATATTTTCCTCACCCAGGTAGGCCGCCTGGACGCCCGCGTCGGCCCGGATCTGCGCCGGTGTGCCTGTGGCAATCACCTGCCCGTTAACCATGACGGTGAGCTGGTCGGCGAGCATGAAGACCGCGTCCATGTCGTGTTCGACCAGCAGGATGGCATGGTCTTTTTTGAGACTCTGCAGCAGCGCCACCATGCGTTCGGCTTCCAGCGCGCCCATGCCGGCCAGCGGTTCGTCGAGCAGCAACACCTGCGGCCCGGTTGCCAGCGTCATGGCAATCTCAAGCTGGCGCTGTTCGCCGTGGCTGATAGTGCCGGTGATGCTGTTTTTCGATTTTTCAAGCCAGAAAGCTCCAACGCCCTTTCTGCACGGGCATTAATAGCTTCGAATTTGGTAGCGCGCCGAAACCAGTTGGCGAAATGGGGCTCGCGCGACTGCGAGGCCAGCCTGACGTTTTCCCAGACCGTGAAGGGCAAAAAGATGTTGGTCTTCTGGTAGCTGCGCCCAAGTCCCTGGGCCGATATTTTTTCAGGGCTCCAGCCCGTCACGTCGCGTCCGGCCAGCATCACAGAGCCCGATGTGGGCGGCAAGTCGCCCGACAGCAGGTTGGTGAGGGTGGACTTGCCCGCACCGTTAGGGCCAATCACCGCATGGATGTGCTTGCGCCAGAGGTCGAGCGAAACGTCATCGACCGCAGCCAGGCCGCCGAAGCGTTTCGTGAGGTTTTTGGCGCTGAGGAGCACTTCACTCATGCGAGGTCTCCTTATCCGATGCTGTGTCGATGTTCTGCTGGCGTTTTCCGAAGCGTCCGGCCAGCCCCAGCAGGCCGCGCGGTGCAAAAGTCACCAGCAGCACAATGAAAAGCCCCATCCAGAGTTGCCAGTGCTTGCCCAGGTTGACGCTGCCCACCTGAGGCAGGTCCTTGAATGCGTGCAGCAGATACTCGAAGGCAAATGCGCCCACAATCGCGCCGGCGATGTTACCCATGCCGCCCAAAACCACCATCATGATGGCGTGCGCACTCATCTGAAAACCCATGAGTTCGGGGTTGATGTAACCGGTCTGCATGCCCCACAAATAGCCGGCCAGTCCCGCCAGCGCGCCGGCCAGCGTGAAGGCTGAGAGCTTGTAGCCGAAGGTGCCAAAACCCATGGCTCGCATGCGATGCTCGTTGACGCGGATGCCGGCCAGCGCCCGGCCAAACGGACTCCAGAGCAGGCGCCGTAAAAAGGCATAAACCAGCAGCATCGCGCCCAGCGTGAAGTAGTAAAGCGCAAATTTGCTGTCCAGGTCAAACGGCACCCAGCCGAACACGGAGGTGCCGGGCTTGAAGTTGATATACAGCCCGTCGGAGCCGCCCAGCAGTTTGTTATCAAAGAACAGGAAGAACACCATCTGGGCAAAAGCCATGGTGACCATGATGAAGTAGATGCCGCGCGTGCGCACGACAAAAAATCCGATGATGAAGGCCGCCACCCCTGAGCCTAGGACGGCCACGGGCAAGGTCCACCACAGGCTTACCGGTGCATCCTGCGGCGTCAGAAAAGCCAGCGCATAACCGGCCAGACCAAAATAGGCCGCATGACCCAGCGACACCAGCCCGGTCACGCCCTGCAGCAGGTCCAGACTCATGGCGAAAATAGCCAGGATCATCATGCGCGTGACCATCTCGACGTAGAACTCTGTGCCCGCTAACGGAAAGGCGAGCAGCGCGACCAGCCCCAGGGCCAGCGCCACCTGCACGCCGCGCGGCAGGGTTTCAAGGTTGGCTTTTGCTGTGCTCATTGTTTAAACAGGCCTTCGGGTTTCCACAGCAGTACCGCCGCCATCAGCATATAAACAAGCATCCCTGCGACCTGCGGCAGCAGCACCTTGCCGAAGGTATCGACCAGACCGACCAGCAAGGCGGCTATGAGCGCGCCGCGTACCGAACCGATGCCGCCAATGACGACCACCACAAAACACATGATGAGCACCTGCGACCCCATGTTGGGGTAGACGCTGGCAATCGGCGAGGCGATCATGCCCGCCACGGCTGCCAGCCCGACACCCAGCGCAAAGACCACCGCGTGGATGAGCTTGATGTTGATGCCCAGCGCTTCCGCCATGTCCCGGTTGAATGCGCCAGCGCGTATCTTCATGCCCAGGCGGGTCTTGGAGATCAGCAAATACAGACCTGCAGCCAGGGCAAGGCAGACACCCGACATGAAGAGTCGATAAACAGGATAAGACAGGTTGTCGGTCAGTGGAATCGAGGCACTGAGCAGCGCTGGAATCGTCACCCCGTGCACGTCGTCGCCCCAGAGGATGGAGCGCAACTCCTCAAAGATGTAGATCAGGCCAAAGGTGAGCAGCACCTGGTCCAGATGGTCGCGTTCATAGAAGTGGCGAAACAGCAGCCACTCCAGCGCCAGCCCGAAGATGACGGACAACACCGCACCGCCGATGATGGCCAGTGTCAGGCTGCCGAATTGGGTGCTTAGCGACCAGGCCAGGTATGCGCCCAGCATGTAAAAACTGCCATGCGCCAGATTGACCACGCCCATGATGCCGAAGATCAGGGTCAGGCCGGCGGCCAGCATGAACAGCAGCAGGCCATACTGCACGCTGTTGAGGAGCTGGATGAAAAAGTTGGCTAAATCCATAGAGGTTTCCTCTGGATTTTTAAAGGCTGTGTCATTGGTGATGGGGTAAAAGCATGGGGCTGGCATGGAAAGCATCAAAAAAATGGGAGGTCCGAAAACCTCCCATTCGTCCTGGTGCGAACGAATCAGCCCATCTTGCAGCCAACGCCGGAATCGGCCAGCGCTTTGGCGGCAATGCCTATCACCTTGTTCTCCTTGTTTTCGACCACCCGCAAATAGATATCCTGCACCGGGTTGTGGGACTTGCTCATGGTCCACTTGCCGCGCGGGCTGTCTATGGTGGCGCCTTCCATGGCCTTGTACAGCGCCGGCTTCGCTGTAAGGTCGCCCTTCACAGCGTTGGCGCCCTGGATCAGCAGCAGGCCGGTGTCGTAACCCTGTACCGCGTAGACATCGGGCTGGCTGCGGAAGGCCTTGGCGTAGTCGAGGCGGAATTTCTTGTTGCGCGGCGTGTCGAGCGAATCGCTGTAGTGCATGGTGGTGACGATGCCCTCGGCGGCGGGGCCGGCAGCATCGAGCACACCTTCGGTCAAAAAGCCCGAACCATACAAGGGTATCTTGCCCTTGAGGCCGGCTGCGGCATAGTCGCGGATGAATTTTGCCGCACCACCGCCGGCAAAGAAGCAGGCGACTGCATCGGGCTTGAGCGCAGCAATTTCGGTTAGCAGCGCCTGGAATTCCACGTTGGGGAAGGGCAGGCCCAGCTCCTTGATGATGGTTCCGCCTGCTGCGGTGTAGCTTTCCTTGAACCCCTCAAAAGCTTCGTCACCGGCCGCGTATTTCCAGGTGATCCAGACCGCTTTCTTGTGGCCTTTTGCCACCATGGCCTGGCCCAGGGCCCGGGTGGGCTGGGAGTTGCTGAACGATGTCCGGAACACATTGGGTGCGCAGAGTGAGCGCGTGGCGGCATGAACGCCTGCATTGGGAATCAGACAGAGCACGCCGCTGTCGCGTGCGACTTTCTGGATGCCCATCTGCACGCCAGAATGAACGGTGCCAATCAATACGTCAACCTTGTCGCGCTGCACCAGCTTGTTGGCGTTTTCAACGCCTTTGGAGGGCTCCGACTCGTCATCTACCTTGAAAAATTCGATCTCCCGGCCACCAAGTTTTCCGCCTTGCTCATTGATGGCCATACGAAAACCGTTTTCGATAGCGACGCCGAGCTGGGCGAAGGTGCCGGTGTAGGGCAGCATGAAGCCCACCCGGAGCTTGCCCGTCTGCGCACGAACAATTTCGGGCAGTAGCAGACCGGTAGAGGCGGCACCGAGAAGGGCTGCGCTGCGGGTAATGACGAGGCGGCGAGTGGACATTGACTAAGCTCCTTTAGTTGAGGCTTAAACAAGTTTATCGTCGTTCGACTCCACGACACCCTATGAGTTACCCGAACCTATGAGTACTAAATGCCAGAGACGGTTCGTGGCAGGGCGACGTCTTGGCAGTTAACCTGGCCGTGGAGCGCGACTGACTTTGTCACGAATTTCACCGGTGGACTGAACCCCTGACCTGAATTTTTCAGGTCGGTTTGGCGGTAATACACAGGACTACATGGGTGTAGTGCTTGCCTGCAACGCGACGGACAACCATTTGCGGCACCATTCGGTGCCTTCCGTTTCAGGCATGGCTCCGCTGCTGGCATCGTGGCACCAGACTTCGCCGATGCGCTGGGCACCGAGGTCCTGCAGGCGCTCGTCAAATTTCTTTCCGCCAAAGCAAAACGTCTGTTGATGGGTGCTGCTGTCACCCAGGGCCATCACCCCGTAGCGAACATGGCCCAAAAACTGTGGCTGAGTGTCCAGCGATTCATACAGCGCCCGCGCGTTGTCCGGCACATCGCCCGAGCCGTAAGTGGACGTACAGATCAGGTAGAGCGCATCCTTGGCCGTTTCAGCATCAAACACGCTGATATCCAGGCCGTCCATCAGTTCAACTTCTATATCACTCACCAGATCGGCACAATCCATTTGAATGGCCTGAGCCACATAGTCGGCCGTGCTGGTCATGGTGCCCACGAGGATTTTGAGTTTCATTGCAAGGTATCCAGAAAAAGGAAAATTCAACCGGCTTGAAGCTGATCGACTGGAAGTATATTGCCGCTCATTTTTCCATTCGGTCCAACGCGACTGGTGCGGCAAGCTTCACGCAAAAAGTGCGCCTCGTTCCATGAGTAACTCACGCAGCACTGCACGGTGGCAGTGTGCTTCGTCAGCGCAGTAACAACCCAGCGAGAAGTTTGTGCGGTGTGATAGTGCGGCCAGCAAGTCCAGGCTGTGACTGGCTTCGGGTTCATGCATCTCGGCGCGAAATTTTCGCCGAAACTCGGCCCATGCCTTTTCATCCTGATGGGCTTGGGCCGCTTGTGCGAACTTCATGGTGTCGGGGTGCGGCGAGAGATTGGGATACCACACGTCGTACCAGTTTTGCAATGCGAACTCAGCCTTGGGTACGCCGCGCGGTGGACGTCGCACTGTGCCGATGCGCAAACCCTCGTCGGCGCTTCGCTCAGTTCCCAGCCTCACGATTTTCAGAGTCATCAGAGTCTCCTGTGAATAGGCTGTTGGTATGCCAATGAGGCAATTGCGCCCCTTGCCAAGGGGAGGGTGAACAATCTCTTGGAAAAAAATGAAAGCACATAGCCAAACCACCGAAAATTCGCACTATAATAATACTCATTCGGAGTGTGGCGCAGCCTGGTAGCGCACCTGGTTTGGGACCAGGGGGTCCAAGGTTCGAATCCTTGTACTCCGACCAAAAAGATAAAAAAAGCCCACTCTTTGTGGGCTTTTTTTTATCTGCCCGTAGCTCAGTTGGATAGAGCATCAGCCTTCTAAGCTGAGGGTCGGGGGTTCGATCCCCTCCGGGCAGACCAATTGGTGATTTGTCTCGTTGAGCGAGACGCGTTTACAAGCCCAACCCCTAGAAATACCTGCCTTGGCACGTTACGGTTTTTCCTGTGGCTCTCGGGCCTGTCTGGCCCGCGACCTGCGTGCCCTTTCCAAATTATCCTAGTTCAATTCCTGACGTGCGTCATGCTATTTAATAAATAGCAAACTATGCTCGTAATTATTGGTATACGGCCATATTTAACCAACAAAGTTACGTTTCTGGTACTGCGTCTTGCCAAACAGGATTTCACGTTCCTTGTCGTCGCGGATTGGACTGCGCAAATCGGCCAGTACCTTGACGCCGCGCTGCACGGCCGGTCGAGCACTGATCAGGTCGAACCATTTTTTCAGGTGCGGGTAGTCGGCCCAGTCGATACCCTGGTTTTCCCAGCTGCGCAGCCACGGAAATATGGCAACGTCGGCAATGGTGTATTGATTGCAGGCGATGTATTTGCTGCTGGCCAGCTGCCTGTCCATCACGCCGTAGAGTCGCTTGGCTTCGTTGGTGTAGCGGTTGATGGCGTAGTCGATCTTTTCGGGCGCATACATGCGGAAATGGTGGGCTTGTCCGAGCATGGGACCGACGCCGCCAACTTGAAACATCAGCCACTGCAACACCTGAAATTTAAGTCTGTCGGTTTTGGGAAGCAACTTCCCGGTTTTTGAGGCCAGGTAGAGCAGGATGGCACCAGATTCAAACAGCGAAATTGATTTGCCGTCCGGGCCGTTTGAGTCGACCAGCGCGGGAATCTTGTTGTTGGGGCTGATTTTCAGGAAATCGGGTTTGAACTGATCGCCCGCCCCGATATTGATTGGGGAAACCTGCCAGTCGCGGCCCAGGCGGAGCCCACATTCCTCCAGCATGATGTGGACTTTGTGGCCATTCGGCGTGGGCCAGGAGTAAACATTGATCACAGGTGTTTCCTTTGTTGGTATTGACGCCACTTTAAGAGAAAAGAAAAAACTCTGTTGCCTGCCTGCCTGCCTGCTGGCTGAGTACAGGTCTGCCTATCCGTGGGGAAATGTATTTTTAGCCTTTTTACCCATACAGAAAGAGCGCTTGCTGCTATTTATTTGATAGCCACAGGCGCCGCCCAAAGACTGGGAAAGGACTCAACTCCCGCGTGTTATCGGCATCTCGACCTCGCCCGGCATCAGGAGATGCTTGGCTAGTTCGAGCTTGGCCAGCGATGCGCGATGCACTTCATCCGGGCCGTCGGCGAGGCGCAGGGTGCGCTGGCTGGCGTAAGCATAAGCCAGAGGGAAATCATCTGACACGCCGCCACCGCCATGGGCCTGAATGGCCCAGTCAATAATCTGGCAGGCCATGCTGGGCGCAACCACCTTGATCATTGCAATCTCTGCCTTGGCAACCTTGTTGCCCACGGTGTCCATCATGTAGGCGGCTTTGAGTGTGAGCAGGCGGGCCTGCTCGATCATGCAGCGCGCATCGGCAATGCGCTCGCTCCAGACCGACTGGCGGGCAATGGGCTTGCCAAAAGCCACACGGGAATTCAGGCGCTTGCACATTAGCTCTAACGCGCGTTCGGCAATGCCAATGCTGCGCATGCAGTGATGAATGCGTCCGGGGCCGAGGCGGCCCTGGGCGATTTCAAAACCGCGCCCTTCGCCCAGCAGCAGGTTGCTGGCCGGCACGCGCACATTGGTCAGGCGCACTTCCATGTGTCCGTGCGGCGCGTCGTCATAACCAAACACGTTCAAGGGGCGAATCACGGTAACGCCCGGTGAATTGGCGGGCACCAGAATCATCGATTGCTGTTCGTGGCGACCGGCCTCGGGGTTGGTTTTACCCATCACGATGTAAACGGCGCAGCGCGGGTCACCCGCGCCGGACGACCACCATTTGAGGCCGTTAATCACGTAATCGTCGCCGTCGCGCTCGATGCGGCACTGCACGTTGGTGGCGTCGGACGAGGCAACTTCGGGCTCCGTCATCAGGAAGGCCGAGCGAATCTCGCCCTTGAGCAGCGGATCGAGCCACTGGTCCTTGTTGGCCTCGGAGCCATAGCGGGCGATGGTTTCCATGTTCCCGGTATCAGGCGCAGAGCAGTTGAAGACTTCGGCAGCGAAAGGCACGCGGCCCATGATTTCGCACAAGGGCGCGTATTCAAGATTGGACAAGCCTTCAGGGGCGCGCGGCGAATGCGGCAAAAACAGGTTCCACAGGCCGGCCGCGCGCGCCTTGGGCTTGAGCTCTTCAATCAGGGTGGTGGGAATCCAGGCATTTCCCTTCGCCCGGTTTTCGGCAATTTCGCGGAAAAAGCGGGCTTCGTTCGGGTAGACGTGCTCGTCCATGAACTTCAAAAGGCGTGCCTGCAGTTCCTGTACTTTTGGGGTGTAGTCGAAGTCCATGAAAGTCTCCTGGGTGTAAAAAAAGCGGATTGGTTTCAGGCCGGGGCTTTAAGCGCGAAGTCCCATGCCATTTTGGCCAGCAATGGTGCGCCGGCGGCCGAACTGACGGCTTGCGCACTGGACGCCGTCCCGGCTTCCACTCGTTTGGCAATGCCCTGCAAAATCGCGGCGAGGCGAAACAGGTTGTAGGCCATGTAAAAATTCCAGTCGGCTTTCAGGGCGTCGGGCGTGGTCAGGCCGGTGCGCTCGCAATAAAGGCGGATGTACTCCGCTTCCGTGGGAATGCCCAGGCTGGCTACATCGAGCCCGCCAATGCCGCGGAATGCGCCCGGCGGAATGTGCCAGGCCATGCAGTGGTAGCTGAAGTCGGCCAGCGGGTGGCCCAGCGTGGAGAGTTCCCAGTCGAGCACAGCCAGCACGCGCGGCTCGGTGGGGTGAAACAGCAAGTTGTCGAGCCGGAAGTCGCCATGCACGATGGATACCATGCTTTCATCGCGCGCACTGGCCGGAATGTGGCCGGGCAGCCACTTCATCAGGCTGTCCATCTCGGCGATGGGCCGGGTGATGGAGGCCGTGTACTGCTTGCTCCAGCGGCCAATCTGGCGCTCGAAGTAATTTCCGGGCTTGCCGTAATCAGCCAGACCCCGTTCTGCAAACCTGACCTTGTGCAGGGCCGCGATGACGCGGTTCATTTCGTCATAAATCTCGCTGCGCTGGCTGTTGCTCATGCCGGGGAGTGCCTGGTCCCATAGAACCCGGCCTTCGACAAACTCCATCACATAAAAGGCGCGCCCGATGACGGACTCATCTTCGCAAAGGCAGTACATCCTGGGCACCGGAACGGCCGTGCCATGCAGGCCCTGCATGACCTTGAATTCGCGCTCAACTGCGTGGGCGGACGGCAGCAGTTTGGCGACCGGGCCGGGTTTGGCGCGCATCACGTAAGAAGCGCCCGGGGTGAGCAGCTTGTAGGTCGGGTTTGACTGCCCGCCCTTGAAAAGCTCCAGCGTCAGCGGTCCCTTGAATCCAGCCAGATGCTCGCTCAGGTAGGCGCTCAGGGCTTGTGTATCAAACGCGTGGGATCCCGTTACGGCCCGGGTGCCTATGAAGTGATCGAAATTGCTCATGCGGGGGTGTCTCTCTAAGTCTTTTTACTTGTCGATATCAGCTTCAGAAATACGCATCAGCGTTTCGCGGTTGCGAATCACGAGGCCGCCCGGCTCGATTCGAATGGCTTCCTCGCGTTCCATTGATTTGAGTTCCTGGTTGACACGCTGGCGTGAGGCGCCCAGCAACTGGGCCAGCTCCTCCTGGGCCAATTGAAGGCCGATCCGCACCTCGCGTCCATCGGACAGGCTGGGCACGCCGTAGCTGCGCACCAGATGCAGCAACTGTTTGGCCAGACGCGCCCGCAAGGGCAGGGTGTTGAGGTCTTCCACCAGGCCGAAGAGCTGCCGGATGCGCCGCGAATGCAGGCGCAGCAGAGCTTCGTACAACTCGACATGCTGACTCAGTATCTTGCGCAGGTCGCCGCGTGCCACGCAGAGGATAGTGGTGCCGCCATGCGCATAGGCATCGTGCGTGCGCCGCTCGCCGTCGAAGATCGCCACATCGCCAAACCAGATGCCCGGCTCCACATAGGTCAGCGTCACCTGCTTGCCGGAGATTGAGGTCGAGCTCACGCGCACCGCGCCCGTAGCACAGGCGATCCACTCTTCCGGCGGGTCGCCCCGGGCCGCAATGAGGTCGCCGTCTTTGTAACGTTTGACGTAAGCGCATCGAAGTATGTCGTGCCTCAGGGAAGGGGACAGGGATGAAAACCAGCGGCCAGCATTAATGGCCGCTCTTTCGTCTATCGTAAGAATAGGATCGTCCATGGTCTGTCTTTTGAGTGACTAACAAGCTGGCCATTGTCGCTTCAGAGACCCGTGCCGGACCCAACTGCTGTCGCCTGGGCGTCGCGCGTGAATTCAGGAGGCCCTCGCCAAGGATAGGTAGACCGAACAGTGTCACGGTCCGATTCCGAACGAGGGGCCGCTGCGGTCTGTTTGGGCTTAACCGGTGGGCCGCAGTTTATTTTTCCAACTATGGGGTAATCAGAGGCCTGAATTGCCCCTGAACTGACAGCTGATTCCGTCCGTTTTTGTCAGGCGTAAGCCTGTCTGCATCCGGATTTTCTGGTTTTGAGCGGCGGCGTGCTCTGGTCGGAATACCTGTGGGTCTTAGCGGTACTGTGGCGTTCGTTTTTGCAGAAACGCATCAATACCCTCACCGCCGTTGGCGTGATGCAGATTGCGAACGAAGTGATCGCGTTCACTGTCGAGCTGCTGGCTCAAGGTATGGGTCGGCGCGTCATTGATAAGCTCCTTGATGCTTGCCAATGCATTGGGCGCGCGTGCATTGAGCCTTGCGGCCAGTTGCAGCGCCTGGCTGAGGGCGTCGCCCGCGACGGTGACGCGGTTCACCAAACCCAAGTCAAGCAGGCGCTGGGCGCTGATGCGCTCCGCCTCCATGAGCAGCTCGCTGGCCAAAGCGCGGGGCAGGGCGCGTGCCAGACTCCAGCTGCTGCCGCCGTCGGGAGAGAGCGCCACAGTGCTATAAGACATCACAAACACGGCGTTATCGGCCGCCACAATGAAGTCACAGGCCAGTGCCAGCGAAAAACCCGCTCCTGCCGCTGCGCCTTCGACGGCGGCAATGACCGGTTTGGGGTAGGTTCGGATGGCGTCAATCCAGTTGTGGAGGCCTTCAATGCTCTGGGCCTGCACTTCAGGCGACTCACGCCGGTTGGCCTGCAAACGCTGCAAATTGCCTCCAGCGCAAAACACCGCGCCCTCGCCGGTGATCACCACGCTGCGGATTTCGGGATTGTTTTCAGCGGCGTTAAGGGCCTCTATGCCTGCGGCGTATATATCCGGCCCCAGGGCGTTTTTGAACTCGGGGTTGCTCAGCGTCAGGATGAGGGTGCCGCCTTCGCTGGTGCTTTTCAGTGAACCGGACATGTCAGCTTTCTTCGTGCATCAGGCTCAGGCCAATCGCGCCCCGGCGGCGCAGCCAAGGGGAAGGGCGGTAACGCTGGTCGCCGTAGACGGTTTGCATGTTGAACAGAACCTCAAGCACATTGGTGGGACCGTAGCGGTCGCCCATGGCCAGCGGCCCCATCGGGTAACCGAGCCCCAGTGTCACGGCGGTTTCCAGGTCTTTGGGGCTGCAAATGCCCTGCTGACAAATGTCGCTCGCAATGTTGACGATGGTGGCCACGACGCGCTGCGTGACAAATCCGCCGCTATCGCGAATCACGCTGACCGCCTTGCCGTCGCGTGCAAACAAGGCATGGGCAGCATCGCGCATGTCGCTGCGCGTGGCCGGATTGGTTGCCAAAACCCGTCGCTTGGTGGCGGCGTCATCAATCAGCATGTCAATCCCGATGGTGCGCGCCGGGTCAAGCCGCTCCACCACGGCAACCGTGGTGATGTCAAAACCCAGCGGGGCCACCAGCGTCAGCGCCTGGGGTGAGGGGGACTGGCCGGTTTCGATCTGGGCGCCGAGGTTTTTGAGCAGTTGGAGCAGCTCCGAGCGCCGGGCAGACCGGGGCGAAACCCATACGGGCGGGATTTCCAGCACTTCAGGAACGGGGGGCTCGGCCGGAATTTGCGCGGCGCCGCCTTCATAGCGGTAAAAGCCTTCGCCGGTTTTGCGACCCAGCATGCCACCCGCCAGGCGCTGCGCCGTGATGACGCTCGGGCGGTAACGGTCTTCCTCGTAATACTGGTGGTAGATGGACTCCATCACCGGATGGGAAACATCCAGCGCGGTCAGGTCCATCAGTTCGAAAGGTCCAAGCTTGAAACCGGCCTGGTCGCGCAGGATGCGGTCTATGGTGGCGAAATCAGCGATGCCCTCGCTGACGATGCGCAGTGCTTCCGTGCCGTAGCCGCGCCCCGCATGGTTGACGATGAAACCAGGCGTGTCCTGCGCCTGCACGGGCATGTGGCCCATCTGGCGGGCGTACTGGATTAAGGAGCTGCAAACATCGGGGCTTGTTTTCAGGCCAGCGATGACTTCCACCACTTTCATCAGCGGAACGGGATTGAAAAAATGATAGCCGGCAAAGCGCTCTGGGTGTTTGAGTGCAGCGGCAATCGCCGTGACAGAAAGGGAGGAGGTATTGCTCGCCAGAACGGCTTGCGCGGACACGATGGATTCAAGTTCCGCGAACAGGGCTTTCTTTACGTCCAGCCGTTCGACAATGGCTTCAATGACCAGATCGCAGCCAGCCAGATCGGCTAATGTGCTGGCCACCAGAAGCCTGGCCTTGTGATGGGTTGCCAAGGCGGCATCCAGCCGGCCTTTTTCGACCAGCCTGTCCCACTGGGTGCAGATGGCCTCACGCGCCTTCTCAGCAGCGCCGGCCTGGGCATCCATCAGGTGGACGACGCTGCCCGACTGGGCTGCGATCTGGGCGATTCCCCGGCCCATGGCGCCGGCGCCAACAATTCCTACGTTTCTGTGAATTAGTTCCATTTTCTTGATTATTGTTGAGCCAGTTTGAGAGGCGGACCATGGGAAGATTAAGTACTCATGAATGTAAGCGAAAAACTCCTCAAATACCTATGCTGTGCCTTGGCGCTGGGCGCCAGTGCCAATACCTTCGCAGTGTCCTTGGGGTCTATGCGCGGTGCGGCCATTGTGGGTCAGGTTCTCGACGTCACATTAGTGACGCAACGAGGTGGGGATCAAGGGCTATCGGCCGTCTGTATTGACGCTCAAGTCTTTTTCGGTGATAACCCGATACCGCCGAGCCGGGTCAGTACGGTCATTGCCGCAGGTGCAAATGCCGCCGGTGAAACACTCATCAAAATCCGGACAAATTCTGTTGTGGATGAGCCGGTGGTGACGGTGGTGGTGCATGAGGGCTGTTCTGATAAAAATACGCGCAAATACGTTTTTCTGGCCGAGATATTGACCGACGGCGCCAGTCAGACACCGACCGTTAGCGGTGAATTGGTTAGGCGTGCGCCGCAAGCAGTGCATCTTCCCGCGGCCGGGGATTCTGGCAGCAATGCGGGGCCGCTGCCGGGAACGCCGCGTGCAGGAGCCGCAACGACAGCTGCGCGCAAGAAGGTCTCCACGGCCAAGACCCGCCCGGCCCCGGCAGTTGAGGAACGACGGGCCGACAGTGCGTCGCCCCGCGTGGTTCGGCAATCCGCGCCTAAGGTTGCAGCGGAATCGGCCAGCAAATCCCCAAACTCCCGCCTGAAGCTCGATCCCCTCGAACTTGCGGCGGAGCGGAACCCAGTGCTTCGCTCTTCTCCAGAATTACCGACCAGCCCACCGACAGATGGAGCGCAACAGGTCGCTGCGACCGCTGCTCCCTCGCAGTCACTCAGTGCCGAGCCACAGCATATGCAGCCAGACAGCCAGAGGCTCAATTCTCTGGAGACAGAGATGGCCAAAATACTGGCCCAAAGCCGCATGACAGAGAAGTCCGTGGCGGAACTCCGCGGGCAGCTTGAGCAGTCGCGCAGCGAGCGCTACAACAACTGGCTGGTTTACACCTTGGGAGCTTTGCTGCTGCTGGCGTCTCTGCTTGCGATTTTCCTCTGGACTCGCCGCCGACAGCCATCTGGCGAATCGGCCCTCAGCCCATGGTGGCGCAAAGGGACTGACTTCGACGATAAGAAAGGCGCGCTGGGAGCGGTGCCCGATGACCTGAGATCGACGGCAGTGCCAATGGCGACCAAGCCTGTGGCGGGGGTCAAGCTATCAAAGTTTGAACTGGACTTCGATCTCGATGGGGATGACTCCACGGCACATAGGCTGAAGAGTGCTAGCGCGTTGCAGCCCATAAAATATTTCAAGCAGGTAGAAGCGAAAGATCGCTCCGACTTTTCAATCAGCCTGCCCAGCATGAGCGGCATGCCACGCATTGTGAATGCCGAGGAACTGTTCGACGTGCAGCAGCAGGCGGACTTTTTCGTGTCTCTGGGCGATTTTGATAAAGCGATCGAAGTTCTGCGCCAACACATTGCAGATAATGTGGAAACCAGCGCACTGGCCTATCTGGACCTTTTCGACCTTTATCACAGCTTGGGCCGTAAAGCTGATTACGAGGCGCTCAGCAAGGATTTCAGCCGTACATTCAACGCGCAGGTGCCCGTCTTTGACGAGTACACCACGGACACCCACGGCCTTGAGTTTTATGCGACCGCGCTCGCCCGCATTGAATCAATGTGGCCTACGCCCAAGGTCCTCGAAGTTATCGAGGAGTCCATCTTTCGCAAGCCCGACTCAAGGAGCGAGGTTTTCAGTCTTGCGGCTTACCGAGAATTGCTGCTGCTCCACTCCATCGCCAAGAGAGTGATTGATCGGACTCCTGGAGGAAAAAGCACTGTGCTCAACGGATCTGCCAGGACTTCGCCGCCGGGGGGGGGGCGCACCAATATGCAACCGCTATCGGCGGAATTAAGAGATCTTCCGGTGCTGCCGACCTTGCAGGAACAGGACATTGATCTGACCCGACCTCCGATTTCAGACCGACTTGGCCTTGATGTTGACCTGAGCCGCGATTTTGATGATCTGTCACCGGCGCATCCCGGCGTACAAACCGGGGCTGGCGAGGCGATGCCTGATGTCAGCCGCGAGCTGATTGAATTCGAGATTTCTCCCGTCGATGGAACCCCGCGCTAGCGTCTGACTTGCAACGCCCCCGGATTGACGATGTTGGTGGGCGTGCCCTTGATGAAGTTGATCACATTGTCAAATGCCGCCCCAAAATACATCTCATAGCTGTCCTGCTCAACGTAGCCGATATGTGGCGTACAAATGCAGTTTTCGAGCCTCAGCAGTGCATGCCCCTGCAAAATAGGTTCTGATTCAAAGACATCAACAGCAGCCATACCCGGCCGCCCACGGTTGAGCGCGGCGATTAGAGCGTCGGGCTCAATCAGCTCTGCCCTCGATGTATTGACCAGCAAGGCTGTGGGCTTCATGCGCGACAGATCTTCCAGCGTCACGATAGAGCAAGTATCCTCATGAAGACGCAGGTGCAGACTGAGCACGTCGCATTGCTCGAAAAACTCGGCTTTGCTGGTGGCTAACTCAAAACCGTCAGCCTGAGCTCGCTCACGCGAAGCTTCACGGCCCCAGACTATCACCCGCATACCAAACGCCCGGCCATAACCTGCAACAATTTGCCCAATCTTGCCGTAGCTCCATATTCCCAGTGTTTTTCCCTTGAGTACGGATCCGATACCGAAATTTGGTGGCATGGATGCAGATTTGAGTCCGGCCTGCTGCCATGCGCCATGTTTTAAATTCGACACGTACT
The DNA here is from genome assembly GCA_963793855.1 of uncultured beta proteobacterium. Lineage (GTDB taxonomy): Bacteria > Pseudomonadota > Gammaproteobacteria > Burkholderiales > Burkholderiaceae_C > Polaromonas. Next base: position 177,905 of record CAWCBL010000001.1, on the reverse strand, counting down.
GGGGAAGGCGGCGCATCGCAGCCATCACTAACGCCCAAGTCAACTCTGCGGGCGCAACTGGCGATCCTATGCCTTCAGCAACAGCAATTCCGCGCTCTGTGCAGGCTGCCACGTCCAGATGGCTACCGACACGACCGGTTTGAGCAACCAGCTTGAGTTTGGGGAGTTTTTCAATGATCTGTCGACTCAAATGGGTGCGTTCGCGTATCAAGACAATTACGTCGGCGTCTTTGAGCCGAACGGAAAGCTGACCTATGCCTTTGACCGTGTTGGTATAAACCTTGGCGGGATAGGCATCCAGTTTGGCAGCGCAGGCCAACTTTCGCACTGCATCCTGGTAGTCATCGAGAATCACAATATTCATGCACGATATTGTGCCTGCAAGAATATTAATTCTGTGCTGGAGAATGCTCAACTTGTATCGGCGGGCAACGTGTTGCTACTTCGCTTGAGCTTTGTCTGGCCCAACTCCTGTGAGTTGGTTGTGTTCGTCACTCAGTCTGAGTGACTCACATCCGTCCCAAGTGGCTGCAACTTCGTGAATCCGACAGGCCGCGATGAATCTTGCTCCCAGGGTTGAAAAATCTCGCGTGCAAAATATTCCCCAGCAAGCTCGGGACGAGCGATGAAGTTGCAGAGATTTTTCGCTACCTTCAATGTGCCGCAGTTTCGAACTGAGCCATGCGTTCCAGTTCTGCACAGACATCGGACATGCGGCCCGAGAGCACCATGCGGCCGGCACAGCTAGGGCTGACGGCCGAGTCAAACTCGCGCACAACTCTCAAGCGACTGTGGGAAATTATTTTCGGAGTTGCTTTGCTGGAGGGTAGGTCAGCTGAAACGGCAATAGCCGAGCGGCATCGCGCCGCAGTGGCGCCAGTCGCAAAGCGCAGCGCCAGCTGATCAGTCCTTTGCTGCGCCGACGCAGGCAAAATATATTGGACTTCGGCGTTCTGCGCGGGAACAAACCATGCCGCCAGTGCTTGAACCGGAGCAGCCAAAAGTGACAGCATCGATGTGCTTGAAAAACTAATTCCCATGATGAACTCCTGTTTGAGAGAGGTTTACACCGGCAGGATTCAGACTGGCTAAATCGCCAGTGGGGCCACGGCATCAGGGTGTTGGCCACCAGTGGCCAAACGCCCGCCACCTGTTGCGCGGCCGAAGCAAGACGGCTATGCCAGCATGGTGTTGCGGATCAATCCTACGGCCAAGCCTTCGAGCTCGAAAGGCTCGCCGGGCTCCACTACAATGGTTTTGAAGTCGGAATTTTCTGGCAACAGTTCAATCAGCGTCTTGGTCCGGCGAAAGCGTTTGACCGTCACCTCATCGCCGAGTCGAGCTACGACAATTTGGCCGTTCTTCGCCTCCTTGGCCTGTTTGACGGCCAGCAAGTCACCGTCCATGATGCCGGCATCGCGCATGCTCATGCCACGTACCTTGAGCAGGTAGTCAGGCCGCTGCTGAAACAGGCTGCTTTCGAAATAATAGGTCCGGTCTATATGCTCCTGCGCGAGAATGGGACTGCCGGCAGCGACCCGTCCCACCAAAGGAAGGGCAAGCTGGGCCAGGCTTTGCAAGGGCAGGGAAAACTGTTTCATTCGGGATTCGTTCAGGGAGCGCAATGTATCGCTGCGAAGGCGTATACCGCGCGAGGTGCCGCTTACCAGTTCAATCACACCCTTGCGGGCCAGGGCCTGCAAATGCTCTTCGGCGGCATTGGCCGAGCGAAAACCCAGTTCGGCGGCTATTTCGGCCCGAGTAGGTGGCGCGCCGGTCCGCGCGATGGCGCTCTGGATCAATTCCAGGATTTGCTGCTGGCGTGCTGTGAGTTTGGGACCGTCAGAGGACAGATGGGAGAAATCGTTGAGGCTGCTCATGACCGGTGGATCCTTGGGTTAACAATTCCGGATAATCTTGGTGCGTCCAGTGCCATCTGTGTGGTGGCAACTGTTTTTACATCCAGTGGCTGTATTTTTATACAGTTTTTACAAGAATGCAAGTTCATCCTTTATGACGCAGCAAAAAATTGTGCTTCTGGGTACCGGTGGCACGATTGCCGGCAAGGCTGCCAGCCCCTCCGACAACATTGGCTACACCGCGGCCCAAGTGGAAATCAGTCAGTTACTTTTGCGTATTCCCGCCCTGGCTTTGGACGGTTTGATCATCACCGAGCAGCTCGCGCAAGTCGACAGCAAAGACATGAGCTTCGCGATATGGGCGCAGCTTGCCGGACGCGTCAACCACTTCCTGGCCCAGCCCGATGTGCAGGGCATTGTCATCACCCACGGCACGGATACGCTGGAAGAAACTGCCTATTTTTTGCAGGCGGTGTGCCAGCCTGCAAAGCCGGTAGTCCTTACCTGCGCAATGCGACCTGCCACGGCGCTGGTGCCCGACGGCCCGCAAAACATGCTGGACGCACTTGCAGTTGCTCGCCATGAAGGCGCCAAAGGCGTTGTGGTGGTATGCGCGGGCACCATTCACAGTGCGTTTGATGTGCAAAAAATGCACCCCTACAAGCTCGACGCTTTTGGCTCGGGCGATGCCGGGCCGATTGGCTATGTGGAAGAGTCAAGACTCCGATTGCTGCGGAATTGGCCTCTGGCGCATGAAGATAGGGCGCAAGCAGCTATGGAAACGATAGCTAAATTGACTTGCTTGGTGAAGTGGCCACGGGTTGAAATTGTCATGAATTATGCCGGAGCGAATGGCGGAATTGTTGAGGCATTACTGGCGCAGGGCGTGCAAGGCCTGGTTGTTGCTGCTACCGGCAACGGCACGCTTCACCACGACCTGGAAGCCGCTTTGCTCAGGGCCCAATCAGCTGGCGTCCTGGTGGTTCGCGCAACGCGCTGTGCCAATGGCCAAGTATTGAGCATGCCCTGCGAAGCCATCCCGGATTCAAAAGGGCTGAGCCCGGTGAAGGCGAGGGTGTCCATGATGCTTGATTTGCTGGAATAGGACCTTGGCTCTTTTGCCTGAGTGGCATTTTCGGGATTACTCTCATCACCCATTTATTCGCCCGGGTATGCCGACACTCCCTGCGAACAGGCAATCAAAACCAGCGCACGACGTCGGAAGCATGCATCCAGTTTCATAGGATTTTGGCGCAGCGGTTTCCCGAGTTATTGCCGTTCTCGCAGGGAAGGATCTCCGACGCAGGAATACCTCTGCACATCGGCATGGTGAGTGGTGAGTGGTGACGGTATTTTTGAGGCCGAGAAAATAAAGCCTGCCCAGTGTTCTTCAATAACAACGGCACCCATCCTGGTGAGCCTGAAGGCATTGATGCCTGCATGGCGCTGTACGTGACCTGTGCGTGGAGCCGGTTCGTCAGGGCGCACGGGGTCCATGGTCTACCTGTTTATTCCGATTTGCCATGTAAACGGATTTCTGAACCGCGATTTCATGAAGTGCGCTAGCCTGAGCGCCAGGCTGTGCCATCAGCTCTTTACCGCCTGCGGTCCGGACCTCATAGGCGGCATCTTGTGAGGCGACTAAAACGGTACGGCACATGAAACAAAGGCTGTCCGGGAGGACAGCCTTTATGTGGGGAGTATGAAACTTCTCAGTTCTCCAGTGCCTTGAAGGCTCTTGCCGTGATTTCATCCACACCGCCCATGCCGCTGATGGCGCAGTATTTGGGTGCGTCATGGGGGGCGGCCTTGGCCCAGTTGGAGTAATAGTCCACGAGCGGCCGGGTTTGCGCGCTGTAAACCTCCAGGCGCTTGGCCACGGTCTCTTCCTTGTCATCCTCGCGCTGGATCAGCGGCTCTCCGGTCAAGTCATCTTTGCCCTCGACCTTCGGCGGGTTGAACTTGACGTGGTAGGTGCGGCCGGACGCGGGGTGTGAGCGGCGTCCGCTCATGCGTTCAATGATGGCATCAAAAGGCACGTCGATTTCAAGCACGTAATCCAGTTTGACACCTGCAGCCTTCATGGCATCGGCTTGGGGAATGGTGCGCGGAAAACCATCGAACAGAAAGCCCTGGGCGCAGTCGGGCTGGGAAATGCGTTCCTTCACCAGGTTGATGATCAGGTCGTCACTAACCAAACCGCCGGCGTCCATGACTTTTTTGGCTTCGATGCCCAAGGGCGTACCAGCCTTGACGGCGGCACGCAGCATGTCGCCGGTAGAAATCTGGGGGATGCCGTATTTTTGGCAGATGAAGGTCGCTTGTGTCCCTTTGCCCGCGCCGGGCGCGCCTAACAAAATCAATCGCATGAATGTCCTCGGATTATTATGAATTCAGGAAGCCTAGCCGGATGCCCGGCGGACCGAGCCTCGCAGGAGCGGCTTGACAGGCTGTGAAGATCGTCAGCGCACACTGCAGGCCCTCACTCCGTTTTTTTCAAGGATATCATGCACAGCCTTGGGTGCCGCTTACATAGGCGTTGGGAAATGCTGATTGCCGGCTATGCAGACAGGCTGCGTACCCGCTCCAGATCCTCAGGCGTGTCCACGCCGGGGCCGGGCGCATGGTCGGTGATGTGAACGGCAATCCGGTAACCGTGCCACAAGGCGCGCAACTGCTCCAGCGATTCGAGTTGCTCCAGTGGCGCTTGTGAAAGCGCGGGGAACTGCCGCAAAAAACCAACCCGATAGGCATAGATACCCACATGGCGCAGCGGCTTGGGCAGCGTGCTACCGGCCTCCCACCATGCCTGGCCGGAAAAGTCGCGTGCAGCGGGGATGGGAGCACGGCTGAAATACAGCGCAGTCTGCTGCCTATCCAGCACCACCTTGACAACATTTGGGTTGAGAAAATCGGCCAGTTGGTCAATCGAATGGGCAGCCGTGCTCATGGAGCAGTCAGTACGCTCATTGAGCAAGCGCGCCACGGCGTCGATGAGAGCCGGGTCTATGAGCGGCTCGTCCCCCTGCACGTTCACCACGATGTCATCGTCAGCCAGACCAAGCAGGCTGCAGGCCTCCGCGAGCCGGTCGCTTCCGCTGGGATGGTCAACGCGGGTCAGCACCGCCTGGACGCCGAAGGCCGCGCATTTTTCGATAATTTCAGCACTGTCAGCGGCGACCACGGTGCGGCTGGCGCTGCTTTGCATGGTACGCTGGGCCACACGCACGACCATGGGCGCGCCTTTGATATCGGCCAGCGGCTTGTTGGGCAACCGGGTCGAGGCCAGACGGGCCGGGATGAGAACGGTGAAGCTCATGCGGGCAGGCTTGCCATAAAGATTTCAGCAGCCCTCACAGGCCAAGCTCTTCATCGGTCAGGGTTCGCGCCTCGTTTTCCAGCAGAACGGGGATGCCGTCCCGCACGGGATAAGCCAGTCGGGCGCTGCGGGAGATGAGTTCCTGTTTCTCGCGGTCGTATTCGAGAGGGCCCTTGGTCACAGGGCAGACCAGCAGTTCAAGTAATTTGGTGTCCATGACGTGATGGTAATTGAGAAAGCAGGGGCGCCAGCAGTGCGTCCAGCGCCGCAAAGAACGCAGGCTCAGGCGAAAACGCCAGCGGAACGGCCAGCAGCTTTAGGTCCGCCAACCCGGGCAGGGCGAACAGTTTGACCGCGTCCTTTTCGGTGCACAGCACGGTCTGGCCCGCGTAAGCGCCGAGGTCGACATCTGCAAAGTTATGGTGATCCGGCAGGGCGATGGTCTTTTTCAGCGTCAGCCCGCGCGCCCTGAGCATGGAAAAAAATGCCTCGGGACTGGCAATGCCGGCCAAGGCAACCAGGGCTGGGCCTTGCAGCGCGGCTAGTGCAACCAGGCTGCCGTCGGCCGCTACGGCATGGTCTGCCAATTGCCGGCTGGAGGTGAATCCTTCAAAGGCGGGCTTATTGCCCGTATGCAGCACCAGGTCCACGCCCTGATGCTGGCGCGCGGGCCAGGGTTCACGCAGCGGTCCGGCCGGCAGCAGCCAGCCATTGCCCGCGCCACGGTCATCAAACACGGCAATCTCGATGTCACGCTGCAGCGCATAGTGCTGCAAGCCATCGTCGCACACCACAACGGCTGTGGCCGGGTAGGCCGCCAGCAGGTCGCGCAAGGCGTGCGTGCGCTGCCTTGCTACAAAAACAGGAGCACCTGTCGTCCGCCTGATAAGGGCGGGCTCATCGCCAGACTCATGAATAGGCGTTTCCGGCCTGACCTCGAGGCTCTCGTGACCCGAACGGGCATAGCCGCGCGACACCACGCCCACTTGCAAGCCCTGCGCCTGCAAATGCTTGACCAGGGCCATCACCAGCGGGGTTTTTCCCCCGCCGCCAACCACGATATTGCCAACCACAATCACCGGCACCCTGAACCGCTCCGACGGGAGAAGCCCACTACGGTAGAGAGTCTGGCGCAGCCGCACGAGAAGGCCGTGCAATTGCGCCACGGGCCACAGCAGGTAAGCCAGCCAACCTCTTGTGAGCCAGGCCTTCAGCAGGAGTTTTTTCATGCGTTTTTTGGCCACATGGCGCAAAGCAGGAACCAGGCGGCAGCCCGAAAGCTACTTCCCTCCCGACTGGGCGGTGCTCTGCGTGGCAAAGGTGATCTGCGTCAAGCCCTGGCGCCGAGCGGCCTCCATCACGGTGATGACTGCCTGGTGCGTGGCACTGGCATCTGCGCTGATGATGATGACGCTGTCTTTCCCCGCCTTGGCCGCCTGTGTCAACGCCGCGCCTAACACCTCAATGCCCCGGCCTTCAACCAAAGTTTTATTGACCATGTAGCGGCCATCGCTGCTGACCGCAACGATCACTTCCTTGGGGTAGTCGCGCTGCTGCTCGGCATCCGCTGTAGGCAACTTGACCTGGAGTTCGGTGAATTTGCTGTATGTGGTCGAGAGCATGAGAAAGATCAACACCACGAGCAGCACATCAATGAACGGGATCAGATTGATTTCCGGTTCATCGTGCGGGTGAGGGCGGAAATTCATTTTCTGAGCGTGTTGAGGTGGCGAACAAAGCGTTCTGCGGCCAGTTCCATGGTCAGCAGATAGCCGTCAACCCGGGCCCGGAAATAGCGCCAGAGGATAAGCGAAGGGATGGCCACCATCAAGCCAAAGGCGGTGTTGTACAGCGCCATCGAAATGCCTTGCGCCAGTTGTGCCGGATTACCGCCAACGGAGTTGCCAGCGCCGCCTCCCTGTGAGCCGAAAATCTCGATCATGCCGATGACAGTGCCCAGCAGACCCAGCAAGGGCGCGGCGGAGGCAATGGTCGCCAGCGCGGCCAGGTAGCGTTCCAGCTTGTGCGCCGCCTGGCGCCCGGCACCTTCCATCGTGGAGCGAAGGTCATCTTCGCTGATGCGCGGGTTGATGTTTAGCGCGCGAAAGCCGCTGGCCAGCACTTCGCCGAGCAGGGAGTTTTGCTCCAGCTTGGTCACGACATCGGGCGACGGAACGGCAGCGCGCGAGACCGTGATCGCTTCATCAAGCAATTTTGGCGGTGCAACTTTCGGAAGTTTCAGACTGGAGAAACGCTCAATGACCAGCGCAAGGGCCAATATGGAACACGCAACCAAGGGCCAGATTGGCCATCCTGCGGCTTGTATGATCGAAAACAATTCACATCTCCAAACAGATAATTGTGCTGGATTATGTCCCACCGAATTGGTGCAAACCGCTGCTTTCGATCCATGCCCGGGAATGTTTTCAATTCGCCATTTTGTAAGACATCGCCCACAGAACCTGTGGATAACTTTGTGGGCAAGTGAGGGTCGAGAGGCTGGCGAGGCGCGCCAAACCGTGTTTTTGACAAAACGCTGAAAAATTAAGCAAAATAAAGTTATTTAAAATCAATGAGTTACATGAAACTCTCGGCCTATCAGCGTGAAATTGCCGCTTCGCCCCCCGGCAGGTGGCCCTCTGTGGAGTATTACCCCCGCCAAATCAGGGGGCTTGGCCATGTTTGACATCTCGTCCCCCCGCGAAAGACCCCCGACTCCATCGCAAGAAACGGGCGCGCGCGTCTGGCCTGTGGGTTCGTTGTTACGGGCGATCGCCGATAGTCTGGAAGCCCGTTTCAATCCTGTGGCGGTGCAAGGCGAACTCACAGGTTTTTCGCGAGCTGCCAGCGGTCACTGTTATTTTTCCCTCAAGGACGAGCAGGGGCAGGTGCGCTGCGCCATGTTTCGCCGGGCAGCCGGCTTGCTGGATTTCTCTCCCCGCGATGGACAATTGGTCGAGTTGCGGGGTCGGCTGGGGGTTTATGAGCCGCGCGGGGAACTGCAGCTGGTGGTCGAATCCATGCGGCAGGCCGGACAGGGCAATCTGTTTGAGCAATTTTTGCAACTCAAGGCAAAACTTGAAGCGGAGGGGCTTTTTGAGACCGCTCGCAAGCGGCCTTTGCCTTTGCTGCCGCGCGCCATTGGTGTGGTCACGTCATTGGGTGCCGCAGCGCTGCATGACGTTGTGACTGCCCTGCAGCGTCGGGCGCCGCACATTCCCGTGGTGATTTATCCCGCCAGCGTGCAGGGGGGACAAGCCGCCGGCGAATTGCGCGAGGCATTACTCAAGGCTTACCAGCGACGCAGTGAGGACGAAGTCGACGTATTGTTGCTGGTTCGCGGTGGCGGCGCGATGGAGGATCTATGGGCCTTTAACGACGAGCAGCTTGCCCGCACCATCGTGGCCTCGCCCGTGCCCGTGGTTTGCGGCGTAGGGCATGAAACGGATTTCACCATTGCCGATTTTTGCGCCGATGTGCGCGCGCCCACGCCCACCGCAGCGGCCGAGCTTTGCGCACAGCCGCAAAGCGTCTGGTTGGGAGCGCTGGGTATGGCTTTCGCGCGGCTGCAAAATGGGGTGGACCGGCAAATGCAATCGCACAGCCAGCGACTGGACTGGGCGGCGTCCCGCGTCAGCCGGCCCTCGCATCTGGTGACCCGGCAGCACGCACGCCTGGCCGGGCTCGCGCAAAGCCTGGGTCATGCGATGCGCTTTACCTTGAGACACGAGCAGCTCAAGATGCAGTCCCTGGGCGCTGATTTTCCCAAAAAAATCGCCGCTAGCCTGGAGCGCACCAGTCAACAACTCGAACGCGCGCAATTGCGTCTTGAACTTCTGGACCCCAAACTGGTGCTGCAACGAGGCTATGCCTGGCTGGAAGACCTGCAGGGGCAACCCATCATCTCGGCCAAAGACACGCATATCGGTCAGCCGGTGCGCGCTACCCTTGCGGATGGGCAGGTCGATTTGACTGTGTCACCCCCTCGGCTAATTTAGTTTTTACAATGCCCTGGGAATGTCAGAGGACATCTCATTAACAACCACGAGGAAAATCATGGAACATAAGCTCCCACCGCTCCCGTTTGCGATTGACGCACTGGCTCCGCACTACAGCCAGGAAACCCTTGAGTACCATCATGGCAAGCATCACAACGCGTATGTGGTGAACCTCAACAACCTGCAAAAAGGGACTGAGTTCGAGTCCATGACGCTCGAAGAGATCGTCAAAAAATCCAGCGGTGGCGTGTACAACAACGCAGCCCAGATCTGGAACCACACCTTTTTCTGGAACTGCATGAAGCCAGCTGGCGGCAGCGAACCCACTGGTGCGCTGGCCGCGGCCATCAATGCGAAATTTGGCAGCTATGCAGCCTTCAAGGAAGCCTTTGTCAAATCCGCAGTAGGCAATTTCGGTTCCGGCTGGACCTGGCTGGTCAAAAAGGCCGACGGCACTGTGGACATCGTTAACACCGGCGCTGCAGGCACACCGCTCACGACTGCTGACAAGGCGCTGCTGACGGTGGACGTATGGGAACATGCCTACTACATCGACTATCGCAATCTTCGCCAGAAGTATGTTGAAACTTTCCTGTCCAATCTGGTGAACTGGGATTTTGCCGAGGCCAACTTCGCTTAAGGCTTTTTCACCCATCCGTGACCCGTCCTGTCATAGGTTGACAGTTTGACGGTTAGTAATTTGGGGCGTGAATCCCCGTATAGACGCCCGATGAACCTCATCGGGCGTTTTGTATTTTAGGGACGTATGCGGTCTCTTCTGGTTGTAGATGTGAACTGACTGGGCAACCATTTTCCTGGCTTCTTCCAGATTTGCTGGTCTATCCAGCAAAAACTCCATCTTCAGTATCCCGTTGACCCGCTCGGCCAAGGCGTTCTGGTAGCAGTCGTAGCCATCTGTCATCGAGCAGGTGATGCCATGGCGACGATGAATCTCCTGGTAATACGCCGAGCAGTACTGAATCCCCCGATCCGAGTGGTGAACCAATGGGTGACTCGTTTGCCGGCCCTTGAGTGCCATCTGAAATGCCCGGCTGACCTGCTCGGTTTGCAGACTGTCATGCACGTGGTGCCCCACAATCTTTCTTGAGTAAACATCGGTCACCAGGCTCAGATACACATGCTTATCTGGCGTCGGCACATAGGTGATGTCAGCCACCCAGACTTGCTCCGCTGCACTGGCCCGGACCTGTTGCTCACCGTCTTTGAGCAAGTTCGGATGCCGCCAGAAATGGTGATGACTGTTCGTGGTCTTGTGATATGCCCGCTTGGGCTGCACCAGCATGCGGGCACTGCGCAAGATGTCAAACAAAGCATCCCTGCCCAGCTTGATCTTGGCATCGTGCAGAGATTGCCTGAGCAGGTAGTGCAGCTTGCGGGTACCAAGCCTGGGCTGCTCCAGGCGCTTTTGCGTCACCCACGCGATGACGCAGTTTTCGCGCCCAGTGCGCTGACGTTGGCCATGGCACTGCTTGTAATACGCTTGACGGCTTATGCCTATATAACGGCAAGCCCTTGCCACACTCAAGCCTTGGACGAGGCTGCGCGCGAGGACTTGCCTAAAGGCTTTTTTGTGACTTTGACCCCGTAGTCTTTCTTGAGCACATCGAGCATGGCTTCAAACAGCTTGGCCTTCTCGTTGGCCTCCTTGAGTTGGACCTCTAGCGCTTTGATGCGTTGTTCCGGTGTCAGGGGCGCTTGGCTGGCACTGCCCATTACAGTTCCTTTGAAATCTGATGAGCGCATTGTCTGCCAGCCTTGTTGGCCATGCTTGCGTAACCAGACCAATACCGTGGATCGACCCTGGATGCCGTAGCGCCTTTGTGCCTCTTTGTAGCTCAGATCGCCTTTTTCTACTTGGGCCACCACACCCAATTTAAAAGCCAGTGTGTAATCGCGCTGGCTTCTTTTTACTCCTGAGTCCATTTGACTTGCCCTTTTTGATTCTCAAAGGTGTCAACTTATTTCAGGACGGGTCACCGCCTGCAAAAAAGCCGACATAAAGTCGGCTTTTTCAGTTGGCAACACGGGCAGAATCAGCGTTTTTCCTCAAACAGGGCACCGCCCAGCCGGGTGCCCGCCTTGATGCCTTTCCTGGTAAACCAACCCTTGTTCATTTCCAGAACATAGCGGACCGGCTTGACGGAGCAATGAGCATCCGTCGTCTGCGGTTTCATATCCGCCATATTCACAATGGTGCCGTCATCGGCTACGAAAGCTGCCGTTAAGGGAATCAGGGTGTTTTTCATCCAGAAGCATTGCTGGCCAGCTTGCTCGAAAACAAAAATCATGCCTTCGTGCTGCGGCATGTCCTTGCGAAGCATCAAACCAGTCTGGCGTTGTTCAGGGGTCTGTGCCACTTGTGCATCAATGACATACATGCCGGCCGACAGCTTGGTGCGCTGCAAATTCATTTGCGGCGCATCCTGCGCCAGGGCCCAGACCGGCGCAAGCAGGGTCGTGAGGGCCAGAAAAGAACGCAGCCCCTTGCATTTTTTGCCGAAGGAGACGGCGTCAGGTTTGAACCACATAGACTCACCGGATTGAAGTTGATTTGTCAGCATAAACGACGCCCATAAAAAAGCCCGCGCGAAGCGGGCATTTTGACCGAAGTCACCAGGAATTACTTCTTGGCGGCGGCTTCAGCCTTCTTTGCGGCAGCGGCTTCAGCTTTTGCCTTTTTAGCGGCAGCGGCTTTTTCTTTCTTGGCTGCTTTGGCCGCAGCCTTCTCTTCCTTGGTCATGGTTGCAGGCTTAGCGGCAACAGCGGGTGTTGCGGCAACGGCTGGCATTGCAGGCTTGGCGGCAACAGCGGGCATCGCGGGAACCGCTGGTGTTGCGGCAACCGCAGGAGTCGCCGGCGTTGCGGCAACTGCAGGCGTTGCAGGTTTGGCTGGGGTAGCCGCAGGCGCTTGTGCATAAGCACCAGCAGCAAAAAGGCCAGCGATCAAGGTAGCGAGAATTTTGTTCATTTGGATTTCCTTGGGTAACTTGGTAATGTGATCTGAAAAAACACCCCGAACCTTTCGGAGGCCTTACCGTAACGGGGTCCAATTGCGATCCGTTGACAGATGGGCCAAAAAACATTACCTGAAAATTTTGGGACTAGAATTTATGAGTTTTTCCCTAAACTGCTAAAGGTGACGTATCCACCAGACGTCATCAACGCTCACCGGAGACTTTTGCACATGTACCAGCACATCAAAGTGCCTGACCAAGGCCAAAAAATCACTGTCAATGCCGACAATTCGCTGAATGTGCCAGATGAGCCGATCATTCCGTACATTGAGGGGGATGGCACGGGTGCCGATATCACCCCGGTCATGCTGAAAGTGGTCGATGCGGCAGTTGCAAAAGCCTACGGTGGCAAGAAAAAAATTCACTGGATGGAAGTCTATGCAGGCGAAAAATCCACCAAGATCTATGGCCCTGATGTGTGGCTCCCGGAAGAAACATTACATGCCGTACGCGACTATGTGGTGTCCATCAAGGGCCCATTGACGACGCCTGTCGGTGGCGGTATTCGCAGCCTGAATGTGGCGATGCGCCAGGAGCTTGACCTCTATGTTTGCCTGCGACCCATCCAGTATTTCAAGGGTGTGCCGTCGCCAGTGAAAGAGCCCCAGAAGACCAATATGGTGATTTTCCGCGAAAACTCGGAGGACATTTACGCCGGCATTGAATTCGAGTCGGGCAGCGACAAGGCCAAGAAACTCATCAAGTTCCTGCAGGACGAGTTGGGTGTCAAGAAAATCCGTTTCCCGAATACCTCAGGCATCGGCATCAAGCCCGTCTCCAGCGAAGGTACCGAGCGCTTGATGCGCAAGGCCATTCAGTACGCCATTGACAATGACAAGCCCAGCGTGACCATCGTTCACAAGGGCAACATCATGAAGTTCACTGAAGGCGGATTCCGCGACTGGGCCTACGAGCTGGCGCAAAAGGAATTTGGTGCTGAGCTGATTGACGGCGGCCCATGGTGCAAGTTCAAGAACCCCAAAACGGGCAAGGACATCGTCATCAAGGACGTTATTGCTGACGCTTTCCTCCAGCAAATTTTGCTGCGCCCGGCTGAATACTCGGTGGTGGCGACGCTTAACCTGAATGGCGATTACATCTCCGATGCGCTGGCGGCCCAAGTGGGCGGTATCGGTATTGCGCCGGGTGCCAACCTGTCCGACACCGTGGCTTGCTTTGAAGCCACGCACGGCACGGCACCCAAGTATGCCGGCAAGGACTACGTGAACCCCGGTTCTGAAATCCTCTCTGCTGAAATGATGCTACGCCACATGGGCTGGCTTGAAGCGGCTGATCTCATCATCAGTTCGATGGAAAAATCGATTGCCTCCAAGAAAGTCACTTACGACTTCGCCCGTCTCATGGAAGGAGCTACGCAAGTGAGCTGCTCCGGGTTCGGCCAGGTCATGATCGACCACATGTAATAGTGTGCAGGGGCCTACAAAGGCCACTAAAAAAATAACCCCAGATGATTGATTTCACTGGGGTTATTTTTTTCGACGCAATCCCCGCAGTGGGTGCAGTCATGAATTGCGGCGACCTGTCCGACTGCGATGGCCAAGGCTTTTCGAGCTACTGCTCGAATACGGACCGAGGTTGGACTGCGGCTTAGAACCAGCAGTCCAACGAGGCTGTTTTCAATAGTCTATGGCCCTGACTCGCGAGGGGCTTGTCTTAAGCCTGAACACCCGCCAGCGCGGCATTCAGCGTCTGGCTCGGGCGCATCACGGCCTCCAGCTTATCGGCATCGGGCTTGTAGTAGCCGCCAATATCCGCCGGCTTGCCTTGCACGGCCGCCAGCTCTGCCACGATGGTCTGCTCGTTTTCGGTCAGTTGCTTGGCCAGCGGTGCGAACCGGGCGGCGAGGGCCGCATCCTCGGTCTGCGCAGCCAGTTCCTGGGCCCAGTACATGGCCAGGTAGAACTGGCTGCCGCGGTTGTCCAACTGGCCGGTCTTGGTTGACGGGTTCTTGTTGTTCTCCAGCAGCTTGCCGGTGGCAGCATCCAGCGTCTTGGCCAGGATCTTGGTCTTGACGTTGTCGGTCTTGATGCCCAGATCTTCCAGCGACACGGCCAGTGCCAGGAATTCACCCAGCGAATCCCAGCGCAGGTGGTTTTCTTCGACCAGTTGCTTGACGTGCTTGGGTGCGGAGCCGCCGGCACCGGTTTCATACATGCCGCCGCCAGCCATCAGCGGGACGATCGACAGCATCTTGGCGCTGGTGCCCAGTTCCATGATGGGGAACAGGTCGGTCAGGTAGTCGCGCAGGATGTTGCCGGTGACCGAGATGGTGTCGATGCCGCGGATGACGCGCTCCAACGTGAAGCGCATGGCGCGCACCTGCGACATGATCTGGATATCCAGGCCGGTGGTGTCGTGGTCCTTCAGGTAGGTCTTGACCTTCTTGATCAGCTCGGCTTCGTGCGGGCGGTAGGAGTCCAGCCAGAAGACGGCCGGCATGCCGGAATTGCGGGCGCGGGTGACAGCCAGTTTGACCCAGTCGCGGATAGGCGCATCCTTGACCTGGCACATGCGCCAGATATCGCCCATCTTCCACGTTCTGCACCAACAGCACTTCGCCCGTGGCGATGTCAACGATGCGGGCTTCACCGGCTTCGGGCACTTCAAAGGTCTTGTCGTGCGAGCCGTATTCTTCGGCCTGCTGGGCCATCAGCCCGACGTTGGGCACAGTGCCCATGGTGACAGGGTCGAAGTTGCCGTTGGTCTTGCAGAAGTTGATCATCTCCTGGTAGATACGGGCAAAAGTGCTCTCTGGGATCACGGCCTTGGTGTCCTTGGGCTTGCCGTCGGCGCCCCACATCTTGCCGCCAATCCGGATCATGGCCGGCATCGATGCGTCCACGATCACGTCATTGGGCGCATGCAGGTTCGAGATGCCCTTGGCCGAGTCCACCATCGCCAGTTCGGGACGGTGCTCGTGGCAGGCGTGCATGTCGCGCTGGACCTCTTCCTGCTTGGATGTAGGCAGGGTTGCGATCTTGTCATACAGATTGACCAGGCCGTTATTGACGTTCACGCCCAGTTCATCGAACAGTTTGGCGTGCTTGGCAAAGGCCTCCTTGTAAAAGATCCTGACGGCGTGTCCGAAGACGATGGGGTGCGAGACCTTCATCATCGTGGCCTTGACGTGCAGTGACAGCATCACACCGGTCTTGCGGGCATCTTCAAACTGGGCTTCGTAGAAGTCGCACAGCGCCTTTTTGCTCATGAACATGCTGTCGATGATCTCGCCTTCCAGCAAGGACAACTTGGGCTTGAGCACGATGGTCTTGCCGCTCTTGGTGAGCAGTTCCATCTTCACGTCACGGGCTTTGTCCAGCGTCAGGGACTTTTCGCCGTGGTAGAAGTCGCCGTGCTTCATCGTCGCCACGTGCGTGCGCGAAGCCATGCTCCACTCGACCATGCTGTGCGGGTTCTTGCGGGCATAGTTCTTCACGGCAGCGGGCGCTCGGCGGTCAGAGTTGCCTTCGCGCAGAACGGGGTTCACGGCGCTGCCCAGGCACTTGGAATAGCGCTGGCGGATGGCTTTTTCGGCTTCGGTCTTCGGATCCTCAGGATAGTCCGGCACCTTGTAACCCTTGGCTTGCAATTCCTTGATGGCGGCGACCAACTGGTGTTCGGACGCGCTGATGTTAGGCAGCTTGATGATGTTGGTATCGGGCAGCAAGGTCAGGCGAGCCAGTTCAGCCAGAGTGTCAGGCACGCGCTGCGCTTCGGTCAGGAATTCGGGGAACTCGCCCAGGATGCGCCCGGCCACCGAGATGTCGCTGGTGGTCAGTTTGATGCCGGCCTGCGAGGTGAAGGTGCGCACGATGGGCAGGAAGGCGCTGGTCGCGAGCAGGGGGGCCTCGTCGGTCAGGGTATAGATGATTGTGGATTGCTTTGTACTCACGCTTATCTCCAGAAATTGTTATGGGAACGCCACCGGCTTCGTCGCAGCCCGGCAGTCATGATCGGATGTTGTCTGATTTTCCTTTAGCGGGGCTGACCCAAATCAGATTTTATGCAATGGCGTATCACAATGCGAAAATTTAGCCATTTAAGAGCAATATTTTTCACTTGAGCGTAAAAATTCCGGCACCTGCAACATGGAAAAACCAGCCTGCAGAGTCGATCGCGCCCTGTTTGCGGCCAGAAAAAGTCACGAAGGAAAAAACCGTGGCTTTCAGCCGCCATACACCTCGGTTGCTTCAACGGCCGGAATGGGCCAAAGAGCGGACACCGGCACCGGAAAAACTCCAGGAAAGATGCGCTGGCTTTCATCTTTAGTGCCACCAGCTTCCTTGTCAGACACACAAAACGATATCGATGGCTAGAATGAATTCCATGGCAAGCAAATCTCCCAAATCTCCGGTGCCTCCACCGGCTCCCGCTATCAGGCCCGACGAGGTCAACGGCGGGGACTCGGTCGTTCTTGAGCGCCGTCCACAGAAGACCAAGCCACCGCAGATGTATCAGGTTGTACTGCTTAATGATGACTACACGCCGATGGAATTCGTTGTAGTGGTTATTCAGGAGTTCTTCAACAAGGACCGGGAAACCGCCACGCAGATCATGCTGAAAATCCATCTGGACGGTAAAGGCGTGTGCGGGGTATTTTCCAAGGACGTGGCGGCAACGAAGGTCGATCAGGTGACCGAAGCGGCCCGGAAGAACGGACATCCACTGCAGTGTGTCAGTGAGCCCATTGAATAATGTGAAATCCGGCCAATATTCCCTTCAGTGTTAATTAAAGTAGTCACCCAAGCAAGCCGAAAGGAAAATCTATGATTGCCCAGGAATTAGAAGTCAGCTTGCACATGGCCTTTGTCGAGGCACGCCAGCAACGTCACGAGTTCATCACCGTTGAACACCTGCTGCTGGCCTTGCTGGACAACCCCAGTGCAGCCGAAGTACTGCGCGCCTGTTCCGCCAATATCGATGACTTGCGCAAGGCGCTTGCCAATTTCATCAAGGACAACACCCCTCAGGTCGCAGGCAGCGATGATGTCGACACGCAGCCAACGCTGGGTTTCCAGCGCGTGATTCAGCGCGCCATCATGCATGTGCAGTCGACCGGTAGCGGTAAAAAGGAAGTCACCGGCGCCAATGTGCTGGTCGCCATTTTTGGTGAAAAAGACTCGCACGCTGTGTATTACCTGCACCAGCAGGGTGTCACGCGCCTGGACGTGGTGAATTTCATCGCCCACGGTATCAAGAAAAGCGACCCGGCTGAGCCAGCCAAGGCGGGCGAAACAGCCGCCGAGAACGAGGAGGGGGGCGAAAAGAACGAAAAAGCCTCTCCGCTTGAGCAGTTCACCGTCAACCTCAACCAGCTTGCAAAAGAGGGCAAGATTGATCCGCTGATCGGCCGTCACTATGAGGTCGAGCGCGTCATCCAGATTCTTTGCCGCCGCCGCAAGAACAATCCGCTGCTGGTCGGTGAGGCCGGCGTAGGCAAAACTGCGATCGCCGAGGGCTTGGCTTGGCGCATCACGCAAAAAGACGTGCCCGAAATCCTGGCCGAGGCGCAAGTCTATTCGCTCGACATGGGCGCATTGCTGGCAGGCACCAAATACCGGGGTGACTTCGAGCAGCGGCTCAAGGGAGTTCTGAAATCACTGAAGGACAAGCCCAACGGCATTTTGTTCATTGACGAAATTCACACCTTGATTGGCGCCGGTGCGGCCTCTGGCGGCACGCTGGACGCATCCAACCTGCTCAAGCCGGCCCTCAGCTCGGGTCAGCTCAAGTGCATTGGCGCGACCACATTCACCGAATACCGCGGCATTTTCGAAAAAGATGCAGCCCTGTCGCGCCGCTTCCAGAAAGTGGACGTGGTGGAGCCCTCGGTGCAGGAAACTGTCGATATTCTCAAGGGACTGAAGTCGCGTTTTGAAGAGCACCATGGCGTCAAATACGCATTGGCTGCTTTGCAGGCGGCGGCAGAGCTGAGCGCCAAGTACATCAATGACCGTCATTTGCCCGACAAGGCGATTGACGTGATTGACGAGGCGGGCGCAGCCCAGCGCATCCTGCCTGCTTCCAAGCGCAAGAAAACCATCACCAAAGCCGAGGTGGAAGAAATCGTGGCGAAAATCGCCCGCATTCCACCCGCCAACGTCTCCAACGACGATCGCGGCAAGCTCAAAACGCTGGAACGCGACCTGAAGAGCGTGGTGTTCGGCCAGGACAAGGCGCTTGACGTGCTGGCGTCCGCCGTGAAAATGGCGCGCTCGGGTCTGGGCAAGGATGACAAGCCGATTGGCTCCTTCCTGTTCTCCGGCCCCACGGGCGTCGGCAAGACGGAAGCTGCCAAACAGCTGGCCTACATCATGGGCATCGAGCTGATCCGCTTTGACATGTCCGAGTACATGGAGCGCCATGCCGTGAGCCGCCTGATTGGCGCGCCCCCGGGCTATGTCGGCTTTGACCAGGGCGGCCTGCTGACCGAGGCCGTGACCAAGAAGCCGCATTGCGTGCTCTTGCTCGACGAAATCGAAAAGGCGCATCCGGACATCTTCAACGTGCTGCTGCAGGTCATGGACCACGGCACGCTGACGGACAACAACGGGCGCAAGGCCGATTTCCGCAACGTGATCATCGTCATGACGACCAATGCCGGCGCCGAGACCATGAACAAGGCGACCATCGGCTTCACGAATCCGCGCGAGGCGGGCGACGAAATGGCCGACATCAAGCGTCTGTTCACGCCCGAGTTCCGCAACCGCCTGGATGCGGTTGTGAGCTTCAAGGCGCTGGACGAAACCGTCATCCTGCGCGTGGTCGACAAGTTCCTGCTGCAGCTCGAAACGCAGCTGGCCGAGAAGAAAGTGGAGGTCACCTTCACCGACACGCTGCGCAAGTACCTGGCCAAGAAGGGCTTCGATCCGCTGATGGGCGCGCGCCCTATGCAGCGCCTGATTCAGGACACGATTCGTCGTGCGCTGGCTGACGAGCTGCTGTTCGGACGCCTTGTGGATGGCGGTCGCCTGACTGTTGACATGAAGGTGACGACGGACGAAAAGGGTGTGGAAACCGGTGAAGTTCAGCTCGACATCCAGCCCCTGTCCAAACGGGAAGGCCGGGCCAAGCCCGAGCCAGAGGCAGCAGCGGAAACCAACTGACAGCGCTGACTTCCAGCGCTCCCAAAAAGGCCGGTAGCATCACGCTATCGGCCTTTTTTCATAGCGCTATTAAAACAGTAGCTGCTTGCGCTCGTATTGCTTGGGCTACAGCCCTATTTTGCTTAAGAATATCAAACAAGATCCATGGCAGCACACACCTTTCTCTGGCACGACTACGAAACCTTCGGCCTCAATACGCGCCGCGACCGGCCGGCGCAATTTGCGGGCATACGCACCGATGCCGAGCTGAACGAAATCGGTGATCCGCTGATGATTTACTGCCAGCCGGCCAACGACTATTTGCCCGATCCCGCGTCCTGCCTGATCACCGGTATTACCCCGCAGCACTGCCTGCAGCATGGCTTGCCCGAAAACGCGTTTGCGGCACAGATCGAGTCGGTTCTGGCAGAACCCGGCACGATTGGCGTGGGCTACAACACCATCCGTTTTGACGACGAAGTCACGCGCTACCTTTTCTGGCGCAACCTGATCGACCCCTACGGGCGCGAGTGGCAAAACGACTGTGGCCGCTGGGATTTGCTCGACGTGGTGCGCATGGCCTACGCCTTGCGGCCCGAGGGCATCGTCTGGCCGATCAAGGAGGACGGACCCTACATCGGCAAGCCCAGCTTCAAGCTCGAGGACCTGGCGCGCGCCAACGGCCTGCTGCACGAGGCGGCGCATGACGCCTTGTCAGACGTGCGCGCCACCATCGCGCTGGCGCGGCTGATTCGCACGGCGCAGCCCAAGCTGTTTGACTTTTGCCTGGGTCTGCACAAAAAAGACCGCGTTGCGGCCGAGCTGGGCTTGCCCGCCAGCCGCCAGACGGCCCGTCCCTTCTTGCACGTTTCGGGCATGTTCCCTTCCGAGCGCGGTTGTCTGGCCGTGATGTGGCCGCTGGCCACCCACCCCACCAACAAGAACGAGCTGCTCGCTTGGGACCTGGCCCATGACCCGAGCGAGCTGCCGCTGCTGGACGTCGCCACGCTGCGCCAGCGCCTGTTCAGCAAAACGGCTGATTTGCCCGAAGGTGTGATGCGGCTGCCGATGAAATCGGTACACCTGAACAAGTCGCCCATGGTGGTGCGCAAGCTGCAGACCCTGACGCCGGCAATGGCGGCGAAGTGGAGCATCGACATGGAGGCCGCCCTGCGCCATGCCGAAATCGCCGCCAGTCTGCCCGACATGAGTGCCATCTGGCCCGAAGTGTTTCAGCGCCCCAGGGAAGCCGCGCCCGATGTGGACGAAGACCTGTACGGCGGCTTCATCGGCAATGCCGACCGGCGTCGCCTGAACCAGTTGCGCGCCTTGTCGCCCGCCGAGCTGGCGCACAGCCGCACCGGTTTTGACGACGACCGGCTGGAAGAGCTGCTGTTTCGTTACCGCGCCCGCAACTTTGCCGAAACCCTCACACCCGACGAGAGTGTGCGCTGGGAAGCCCATCGCGCCGCGCGGCTGCTGGAAGGCGAGGGCGGGGCGCGCAATGTGGATGCGCTGTTTGCGCAGATTGACGCCCTGTCCGAAACTGCCGACGAGCGCGGAGAAGCGATTCTGGGGATGCTCTACGACTACGCAGAGGCGATTGCGCCGGAGGTTTGAGTTGGCGCTTTCAGAGCCTGTGTGATTTTGCTGCTTTTTTTGATAGCTATCTGCGCAAATCCTGAAAGGGCTAGAGCCCTAAATAGCTTAAGAATATGTCCGTGACGCTGACGCCAGACCATGGTTGGTTGGCGGAAATTCCACGCCTCGCTGCCCGGCCTTCCAGGGCGGGTATTTCTCCATCACCCGCTCAAACAGCGCCCCGGACTCCCAGCGCGCCAGCCAGCCCAGCAAATGCGGCCAGGGCTGCTCCGCGAACCATGCTGCGTCGGTGTGCGCAAACTGCCGCACAAAGGGCAGGATGGCCATGTCGGCCAGGCTGGCAGTGGGGCCGAACAACCAGTCGTGGCGACCAAGCATGGCGTCCACGCCCATCAGCCAGCGGGCTGCGCTGCTGCGATGGGTTTGCGCAAAGGCCTGCTCGTCGCCCGCATGTTCCCCGGCGTAACGGTTCGGATATTTGTAGCGGTCCAAATCGCGTTTGAAGGGACCGTCATTGGCGGCAATCAGCGTTTGCTGGGCCTCCCGACTGGCGCTGTCGGCAGGGATCCAGCCTTCGGCGTCGTTTTGCCGCAG
The DNA here is from genome assembly GCA_963793855.1 of uncultured beta proteobacterium. GTDB lineage: Bacteria > Pseudomonadota > Gammaproteobacteria > Burkholderiales > Burkholderiaceae_C > Polaromonas. Next base: position 156,392 of record CAWCBL010000001.1, on the reverse strand, counting down.
TGCCCACCGCATGATGTCCAGACTTTGGTCGATCACGGTGCCCTCGGGTAGAAGCAGCACGGGCACGGTGGCCTTGGGCGATGCGGCCAGCATCTCGGCCGGCTTGTTGCGCAGCAAAATTTCGCGCAATTCGCAGCGCTGACCGCTCACGGCCAGGGCCAGCCGTGCGCGCATGGCGTAGGGGCAGCGCCGGAAGGAATAGAGAATTGGCAAGCCTGTCGTCATCTGGGCCGCTACATCGCTCAACACGGCAACTTTCAGGGGCTGCCCGGCTGGCGTACGCCGATATGTGCCTGATGGCGCGCCTCGGCCAGTTCAACCTGGCGCTGGCGCTCGCGGTAGCCGCGCTTTTGCTCGTCGGTGGTGCTGGCATGGCAGTGGGCGCAGCTCACGCCCAGCTCATACAGTGGCGACGCCCTGTCTTGCGCGCTCAGTGGGTCGCGGCAGGAGCGGCAGAGGGTGAAATCGCCCTGGGCCAAACCATGGCCGACCGAAACGCGTTCATCGAACACAAAACACTCGCCTTGCCAGTAGCTCTGGGCTTGCGGCACGGTTTCCAGGTATTTGAGGATGCCGCCTTCGAGGTGGTAAACCTCGTCAAACCCCTTGGCACGCAGGAAAGCGGTGGATTTTTCGCAGCGGATGCCGCCGGTGCAGAACATGGCCACCTTGGGCTTTTTGCCATTAGTCGTGGCAAGTTTCCCGCCCACGGCCATTTCCTTGTCCACCCAGTCGGGCAGTTCTGAAAAGCTGTGGGTGGCGGGGTTGATGGCGCCTTTAAAGGTCCCGATGCCCACTTCGTAATCGTTGCGCGTGTCCACCAGCACCACATTGGGGTCATCCAGCAGTTGGTTCCAGTCTTGCGGCTTGACGTACTGGCCGGCCATGAGCGCCGGGTGAACATCGGGAACGCCCAGTGTGACGATTTCACGCTTGAGACGCACCTTCATCCGGTAAAACGGCATCTGGGTGGCATGGGCTTCCTTGTGCTCCAGCGTGGCAAGCCGAGGGTCCTGGCGCAGAAAATCCAGCACGGCGTAAACGCCCGCGGGCTCTCCGGCAATCGTGCCGTTGATGCCTTCGCTAGCCAGCAGCAAAGTGCCTTTAACGCCTTGGGCTTCACAGAAAGCCAGCAGGGGCGGGCGAAGTTGGGCGAAGTCGGGCAATTCGACAAATTTGTACAGCGCGGCGGTCAGAAAATCATGCATGGTGGTGAAAAGGAAATTATGCGGGGCTTGGCTGCAACACTTTTCGTTGCTTATCCGGATATTTTGGGGTCGTCCAGGGTCTGTAGGTAACCACTGACAGACGATTTTGCTGCATTGCAGCAAAATAACGTGGACTGTATTAAAAAGGAAACGCCAAGCCGACAGTATTTCGCCAAGGCAGGCTACCCACATGATATTCCCGTCCCTACTACTCGTCCAAAACGATGGCTAAAAGTCTGACCAGCCTCTGGCTCAAAAACATGAGGCGCATGGGTAAGGCCCAGCAGGCGCAGGGTCGCCAGCTACTGATGAGCCTGATACCAAGGCCATCCCGGGCTGTGCGTCCCGCCTTGGCGCGGCAGAGGAAACCGGCCAAAATCGCGAAGGCCAAAACCATCCCGAAAGCGGCAAAAACCGCCCGGCCCAAAGCAATAAAACCCCTGCGCCAGCCGCCTGCGCTGGCGGTTCGTCCCGCCAAGGAATTGCCCGGGAGCTGGAAAAAAGCATTTTTTTCCATTTCGCCCAAGGTGCACCTGACGACGGCTCGACGGATGCTCTACTGGCTGTATGTACCCTCGGGGTTAGCCAAAGGGCCACGGCCGCTGGTTGTCATGCTGCATGGCTGCCAGCAGACGGCCACTGAATTTGCCGCAGCAACGCGGATGAACAAGCTGGCCGAGCGCAGGGGCTTTGCGGTGCTTTACCCGCAACAATCGGCCGCAACCGACTCGCACCGCTGCTGGCACTGGTACAAGCGCGCCACCCAGCAGGGCTTGGGCGACGTCACCTTGATTGCCGAAATGGTTGCGCAGGTGCAAGCCAGGCATGGGCTCGATGCGTCGCGCACCTATGTGGCAGGCTTGTCGGCGGGCGCGGGCCTGGCTGCCATTCTGGCCTTGCGCCATCCCCAACTGATTGCGGCAGTTGGCCTGCACTCGGCGCCCGTCTTTGGCACGAGCGACTCGCCCTTCAGCGCCTTCAAGGCCATGCAGCATGGCTCCAGCCTGGCGCACCGTGTGACGGCGCATGAGTTCGCCGCCGCGCAGCCGCAGTTCCCCGGCATACCGGTGATGCTGCTTCATGGCAAGCGGGACGCCGTGGTGCGGCCCATCAATATGGATCAGTTGACGACGCAGTTTGCCATCATCAACGCACCCTTTATCACCCGCGCCGACCCGGTGCGACGCAGCTATCCGGGGCGCGTGGGTGGCCGTAGCCCCCGGCACGCCTACCAGACGGTCACTTACTATGCGGGCAGAAAGCCGGAGGTGGTGAGATGCGAAATCGACTCCCTCGGCCACGCCTGGAGCGGGGGTGATGCGAGCATGGCCTTCAGTGCGCCGGAAGGGCCCGATGCGACGCTGTTGCTGTGGAATTTCTTTTCACGCCAGAAGCGCACGCAAAAAGCGCCCGCAGCGGTGAAGTCCTGAGTCAGTATTCGCCTCCATTTGGTGACGAAAAAACTCACTTCACATAATAACAACGGGCGTACATTGCTCTATTTTTTATAGCAAAAAAGAATAGGACTTACTACTTCCGCAAGCGGGAGATGGCCAGGCTGAAAGCCACATGCAGGCGAAGATAGCCTAGCCTCACGCGCTGCTTGAGTCGGCGGGCCATGCGCCAGGGCCAGGTACTGCGCACTTGCTCCAGCACGCGGTCCTTCCAGGTTTTCCAGGCGGTGTAGGCGCGTGCAAACCATCGTAGCTGCATCAGCGCGGGTTGGGTAAGCTGAAAAAGCCGCGCCGCCAGTGCCGTGCCGGCGAGTTTTGCGGCCAGCACCAAGCCAACGCCCAACGCTACCTGGCCTTGACCCAGGAGGTAGAGCGCGGCCAGCTTGACCGGCACCAGTGCGAGTACCGGCACGCCAAATGCGAGCAGGGCGGCCCAGGGCGGCAAGCGAACAATCAATCGCTCCAGCTGCCGCCACAAGGGCAAACGGCCCAGTGCCGCAAAGCACGCAGCCAGCGGCTCCCAGCCCCATTCCTCGAACAGCAGAAATAAAACCACCGGGGCCAACAGGAGCCCCCGGAGAATCTTTTTAAGCCGCCTCAAGATTGCATCAGCCAGAAAATTTCGCCAGCTGGGGGTTTTGCTTGCGGATGCCAGCGTTTGGTCTGTCTCAAGTTTTACACCACCGGTGTACTGGCATTATTCGGGGACAGCTGATGCGTCACAGCGCTGTTGCCGCGCTCCAGCCGGTCTTCCAGTTGGCCCATGTAGGCCGCCAGGGTGTTGTCCGACTGGTCGATCCGCGTCAACAGCGCTTGCTGCTGCTGGGCAAAACGATCGGCCAACACCGTGCCCAGAGCGGACTCGCGCCGCTGGGCGGCCAGGGTTTGCTCTTCCAGGTAGGCTCGTAATTCGGTGAAGCGGGAGGCCTCTGCCTTGTCGGCCAGTTCGCGCTGGGCGTCCAGCGCACGGGTATGCGCTCGCGCTTCGAGCAGGTTTTTGCTTTGCATGTAGAGCGTGCTGGCCAGAAAGACCAGCAGCGCCGCGACAAGCAATAACAGCATGACGAGACCCAGGGAAACCTGGATGGTGGTGAAGCCCAGGCTCAACATGCTGACCCGCGTGAACTCATCCACATTGAGCGCCACAAAGGCCGCAACCAGCAAGATGGCAAGAACTAAAAGAATGGTGCGGATACGCATGCCGGGCTCCCTGAAGAATTGTAAAAATTTGCGGTGCAGAAGCTGGCAATTATGGACGTCGAGGTCTCTTGCAGCTGTGGGACAATCCCGACCCTTGGCGTCAGTTTGCAGGGGTCAAGGGCCTGCCAGCAGGCTGAAAATCTCTCTCATTTCATGGCCTTCCAGCCGAATACACTTTTTTCAACATGCAGAAAATCATTCGCCAGATCGCGGCCGAAATCAAAGCTCAGGAGCATCAAATCAAGGCCGCCGTGGAGCTGCTTGACGGCGGCGCGACCGTGCCCTTCATTGCGCGCTACCGCAAGGAGGCCACGGGCGGACTCGATGACATCCAGTTGCGGGAACTGGAATACCGGCTGGGCTATCTGCGCGAACTGGAAGACCGCCGCGAAGCGGTGCTCAAAAGCATTGAAGAGCAAGGCAAGCTCACGCCCGAACTGCGCGCCGCCATTGAATTTGCCGCCACAAAGCAGGACCTGGAAGACCTGTATTTGCCCTACAAACCCAGGCGCCGCACCAAGGGCCAGATTGCCCGCGAAGCCGGCATTGAGCCCTTGGCCGACATGCTGTTTGCCGACCCGATGCGGGTGCCGGCCGACGAGGCGGTGGCTTTCGTGAAGGCCGAAAAGAACGAAAGCGGCGACGACTTCACCACCGTGCAGGCCGTGCTCGACGGTGTGCGCGACATCCTGAGCGAGCGTTGGGCTGAAGACGCGACGCTGGTGCAGTCGCTGCGTCACTGGCTCTGGAGTGAAGGCCTGTTTTCCTCCAAGCTGGTCACCGGCAAGGACGAAAACAACGCCGACCACGCCAAATTCCGCGATTATTTTGACTACGACGAGCCGATTGGCCACGTGCCTTCGCACCGAGCGCTGGCTGTGTTCCGGGGCCGCGGACTGGAAATTCTGGATGCCAAGCTGGTGCTGCCCGAGCCTCCTGAACCCGGCAAGCCGAGCATCGCTGAAGGCAAGATTGCCATCCACCTGGGCTGGAGCCATAAAGCGCGTCCCGCCGATGACCTGATCCGCAAATGCGTGGCATGGACCTGGCGCGTCAAGCTCAGCCTGTCACTGGAGCGCGATCTGTTCACCCGCCTGCGCGAAGAAGCCGAAAAAGTCGCCATCAAGGTGTTTGCCGACAACCTGCGGGACCTGCTGCTGGCGGCTCCAGCCGGCCCGCGCGTGGTGATGGGCCTGGACCCCGGCATTCGTACCGGCGTGAAGGTCGCGGTGGTCGATGCCACCGGCAAGCTGGTGGAAACCGCGACCGTTTACCCGCACGAGCCGCGCAAGGACTGGGACGGCTCGCTGCACACCCTGGCCAGGCTCTGCGAAAAGCACGGCGTGAACCTGATTGCCATCGGCAACGGCACGGCCAGCCGCGAAACCGACAAGCTGGCGGCCGATCTCATCATGCTGATGGCCAAGGTCGAGCAAGCGATGGAAAAAGTCGTCGTCAGCGAAGCGGGTGCCTCGGTGTATTCCGCCAGCGAATTTGCCTCGCAGGAAATGCCCGACGTGGACGTGAGCCTGCGCGGAGCCGCCAGCATTGCCCGCCGCCTGCAGGACCCGCTGGCCGAACTGGTCAAGATCGACCCCAAATCGATCGGCGTCGGCCAGTACCAGCACGACGTGAACCAGAGCGATCTGGCGCGCAGCCTGGACACCGTGGTCGAGGACTGCGTAAACAGCGTGGGCGTGGACCTGAACACCGCCAGCGTGCCGCTGCTGGCGCGGGTATCTGGCCTGAGCCAGACGGTGGCCAAGTCGGTCGTGCGCTGGCGCGACGCCAACGGTGCCTTTGCCAGCCGCGCCGACCTGATGAAGGTGAGCGGCCTGGGTGCCAAGACCTTTGAGCAGAGCGCCGGCTTTTTGCGCCTGCGTGCCAGCACCAATCCGCTGGACATGACCGGCGTGCATCCGGAAACCTACCCGGTCGTCGAAAAAATCATGGCGCACACCGGCAAACCGGTAGCCGAGCTGATGGGCCGTGCGGAGATGCTCAAAACACTGAAACCCGAGCTGTTTGCCAACGAGAAGTTTGGCGTCATCACGGTCAAGGATATTCTGGCCGAACTTGAAAAACCAGCGCGCGACCCGCGTCCCGACTTCAAGGTGGCACGCTTTAGCGAAGGCGTCGAAGACATCAGGGACCTCAAGGAGGGCATGACGCTGGAAGGCACGGTCAGCAACGTGGCGGCCTTTGGCGCGTTTGTCGACATCGGCGTGCACCAGGACGGCCTGGTGCATGTGAGCCAGTTGGCCAACAAGTTTGTGACCGACGCGCGTGAGGTGGTCAAGACCGGCGACATCGTCAAGGTGCGCGTGACCGAGGTGGACGTGGCGCGCAAGCGCATCGGCCTGACCATGAAGCTGGGCGATGCGCCCCCAAGGCGCGATGGCCCGCGTGATAACCGGTTTGAAGGCGCAGGCCGTGACCAGCGCGGCCCGCAGAACCGTGGCGGCGGTAATTTCGGCGGACAGCCGAGAGCGCCCCAGCCCGCAACTTCGACGGCCATGGAGTCGGCGTTCAGCAAGCTGGCGGGCCTCAAGAAATAGGGCCTCATGGGAAAGCGTGGGTGTGCGAAAAACAGCGCTCCCTGTGGCGGGAATTCACCGCCACGAAACGCTGACTGCCTCGGGCGGGCAGGCGGCCGAGGCCTTAGGCGGGCGAGCTTGGAAGAACGACCAGATTGAACCAATATTGCGCGAGCTGCCGAATCGCCTCCGTGAAAATATAAAAATCGCCGGGTTTCACCAGATAGGAGTTGCAGCCCAGCTGGTACATGCGATTCACATCCAGAGATGTCGCAGAAGTGGTCAGCACCACTACCGGAATACCGCGAAGGGCATCGTCCCTGTGGATGGCCTCCATGACCTCGTAGCCGTTCATTCGCGGCATATGGATGTCCAGCAATATCAAATCCGGCCGGGGCGCGGTTTCGTAGGGTGCTTGGCGGCGCAGGTACGCCAGGCATTTTTCGCCGTTATCCACGTGTTGCAGATTGACCTTTTGCTGTGCCTCCTCGAAAGCTTCCCGGGTCAGAAACGCGTGGTCTGCGTTGTCTTCCACCAGCAGCACAACGGCTTCGCGGCCCTGTTTGGACAGAGGTTGAATCACGTTATTTCATCCTTTTTATCGGGTATTGAAAAAAAGAAAGTGCTTCCCAAGCCTGGCTCGGAGCACACCCAGATCTGCCCGCCCTGGCACGCCACAATGCGCTGACAGATCGCCAGCCCGATGCCGTTGCCCGGGTATTCATGCGCCGTGTGCAATCGTTTAAAGACTTCAAAGATGCGCTGCAGGTGCTGGGAGTCGATTCCAATGCCGTTATCCGACACCAGAAAAACCCATTCAGCCCTGCCTCTTTGTGCGCTTACCTCGATTTTGGGTGAGCGGTCCTTGCAGTACTTCAGCGCATTTCCCAGCAGATTCTGGAAAAGCTGAATCAGCTGTGCACGGTCACAACTTAACTTGGGCAAGGCCTGGACGTCTATCTGCGCACCGGTCCGGGCAATGCTGGCATGAAGAAAGGTCAAGGTACTGGCCAGCACCTCATTGCAGTCTACCTCCGAGGGCGACCGGGTCGGCGAATCCAGTTGGGCGTAGGACAGGAGATCTTCTGTCAGGTGGTCCATCTGCTCCACGGCGCTGGTGGCCCGCTGTATGAGTTCGCGGCCTTTGACATCCAGGGCAGCGGCATGTCTTTTCTCCAGCAGCGTGAGGTAGCCTTTGACGGAACTCAGCGGCGAGCGCAGGTCGTGTGAGGCGACAAAGGCAAATTGCTGCAAATCAAGATTGCGTTGCACCAGCGACAAATTGGCCTGACCGAGTTGCTCTGCGGCCTGCTGAAATGCCAGCCCCAGTTGCCCGGCCTCGCGAAAATCGACGAAAGCCGGCGGGAGTTTCTCGCCACGCCCCAGCGCCAGGGCCTGATCCCTCAGCCCGCGTATCGTTCGGGTAATTCTTTCGGCATAAAACCAGGCGAGCGAAAGGCTTGCTGCCAGCAAAAGCATCGTTGCCGCCAAAAGCAGCAGCAGCGAATTGTGAAGCCGTCCCTCCAGCTCCGCGCGAGGCATGCCAATCACCACGGACCAATTCGAAATCGGTGAGCGACTGAAAGCGGTGAAGACGAAAATCCCTTCCAGCGTAGTGCTTTCAATGGCGTCTTCCCTGACTTGCTGCATGCGCTCAAACAGTTCGGGTCGCACCTTCACGCCGACGAATTTCTCATGGTCATGCGTGCGGGCAATGACAGTTCCGGTGGCATCGACGACGGAAGCCACCCAGTGGGAAGGCAATTGCTGTCCAACCAGATGGTCGCGAAGTTGATCGAGCGGAATCGGAGTACTCAGGCCGTAGACGGTCCGGTTGGACCGCACCACCGGAACCGCCACGGCGACGATTTTCTTGTGCAGCACCGGGCCTGTAAACAGGCCGGTAACCGTTGATTTGCCATTTTGTATCGCCCGGATAATCTCCGGCGATGCGCCCGATGGCAGCGGGCGGCCGAAAGGAACCGCCGTGTTGACGAGTTGATGCCCGCTCATGTCCACGAGCACAATGTTTGCTGCTTGCTCATTGATTTTTACGGCCCTGGCGCGCTTGTCAAACCCGGCCAAATTCCCTTCATGCAGCAGTTCTGAGCTCGCCAGGGTTGCGATCGATGCTTGTGCACCGATGACATGCTGGTCAAGGGCTGCAGCGAGCGCCCGCGCCGTCGAAATGGCACCGGCCTGAACCTGTGTAAGTTCCCGCTCGTAGAAATAGAAGATGAGGCCAAATGCCATTGCAGCGGCTGGCATGACGCAGGCGAGCACCAGAAGCACAAGGCGAATCCGGATGGAGGGAGCGGGCGTATTCAAACGGACCTAATCACGCGAAATTCAGGCACAAAAAGCCCCAGGAAAAATGTGGAGATTATGGCTCGTAATGAAGTAGCGAAGCGACCGCAGCCATGGGTCAGCGGGTATTTCCCCCAGCGGTCGGAGTCGTGGCCTCTCAGAGTGACGCGTCCAGCATTTCCTGATACTCCGCCACGCTGGCGATGCGCGGATTGGTCTGGTGGCAGTGATCTGCCAGCGCGCCTTCAATGATCTGGTCGAACTGCTCGCGCCGCACCCCCATCGCCGCCAGGCCGCTGGGTAAAGCCAGGCGGGCGTTCATGTCTTTAACCGCCTCGGGAATGTCGGTGCCCGAAGCCAGCCCCATCGCGCGGGCCATGCGTTCCAGCCGGTGTTCTTTCTGCACCGATTCGGCCTGGGCATTGAAGCGGACCACGGCGGGCAAAAACATGGCGTTCAGGGTGCCGTGGTGCAGCCTTGGGTCAACACCGCCCAGGCTATGGCTGAGCGAATGCACACAGCCCAGGCCTTTCTGAAAGGCCATGGCGCCCTGCATGGACGCGCTCATCATGTTCAGGCGCGCCTCCCGGTCGCCGCCGTTACGCGTGGCGCGCTCGATGTGCGCCCAGCCGCGCTCCAGGCCATCCAGCGCAATGCCGTCGGCCGGCGGATTGAAGGCGGCAGACATAAAGGTTTCCATGCAGTGCGCAATTGCATCCATGCCGGTGGCCGCAGTGAGGCGGGCGGGCAGGCCGAGCGTGAGTTCGGGGTCGCAAATTGCTGTTTTCGGCACCAGGTGCCACGAATGAAATCCGAGCTTGCGGTGATCGTCAACAATGATGATGGCCCCGCGTGCGACCTCGCTGCCGGTGCCGCTGGTGGTGGGTACGGCAATTAGCGGGGCAACCCGGTCGGTGATCTTGAGCGAGCCGCCTTCGATGGTGGCGTAGGTGGTTAGCGGGCCTTCGTGCGTCGCGGCAATCGCCACGCCCTTGGCGCAGTCAATCGCCGAGCCGCCGCCGACGGCAATCAGGCCGTCGCAGCCGCTGGCTTTGTACAGCGTGGCAGCGGCACGCACCGCGGCTTCGGTGGGGTTGGAGGGCGTCTGGTCAAACACCGTCACAGTCAGGCCAGGCAGAGCGTCCAGTGCTTTTTGCAAAATGCCTGCCGCCTTGACGCCCGGGTCGGTCACGATGAGGGGCCGGCTGATGCCTACACGCGCGCACTCCTGCCGGAGCAGCTTGACGGCGCCGAATTCAAACTGGATTTGGGTGACGTAGTAAATGAAGGCCATGGCCGGGTGTCTTTCTGCGTTGTACGATGCGGGTCTGTTGACGCCACCCTTACTTTAATAGCTGGAGACAAGGATGAATTGCAAGCAAACCCTGATGGAGGTCACTTTGGCGATAAAAAGTGTCCTTGCGCAAAGTTGATTGCCTTAGTGACGCTCAGCTCGCCAAAACGCTCCCCGCTGCCGCCGAAACCGGGCATGGTGACACTTACCACTGCCTGCCGGGAAGGTACGCGCTATCCTCTTCATTTTCAGTGTCTTTCAAGTAAATGCCTTTCAGAGCGCCCGAGACCCTCCTGACGCCAGCCATGCGGGACGTGCTCAGCCGTATGGCGCGAGCCGGCCGTCCGCCCTTTCACGCGTTAACGCCGGTCCAGGCCCGCGCGGCCTACGAGGCCGGCTCAGGGGTACTGGAAATTTCCAAGCCGATCCTGGCTCGGGTGGAAGATTTCGGCATTCCGGCGCGAGACGGCCTTGCCCTGTCGGCCCGGCTGTACGCTCCGTCGTTCGAGCACTTGCCTGTGCTGCTGTACTTTCACGGCGGTGGTTTCACGATTGGCAGCATTGCCACGCATGATGTTTTGTGCCGCCAACTCAGTCATCTGGCGGGCTGTGCGGTGATGTCGGTGGACTACCGCCTGGCACCCGAACACAAATTTCCCGCGGCCGCGAACGACGCGTGGGATGCACTGCAATGGCTGTCTGCGCATGCAGAAAACATGGGGCTGGACGCGGCGCGTCTGGCTGTGGGCGGTGACAGTGCGGGCGGCACGTTGGCCGCCATGTGCGCCGTGCTGGCACGCGATGCCGGCTTGCCGCTGGCGCTGCAACTTCTGTTTTACCCCGGTTGCGCGGCGCATCAGGATACACCTTCCCACCGGAAGTTTGCACAGGGATTTGTGCTCGAAGAAGAAAGCATTACGTGGTTTTTTAATCAATACGTGCGAAGCCCCGCCGACCGCGACGACTGGCGCTTTGCGCCGCTCAACGCCCCCGATATGGACGGTGTGGCACCGGCCTGGTTCGGACTCGCTGAGTGCGACCCTCTGGTCGACGAAGGCGTGATGTATGCCGACAAGCTGCGGGCAGCCGGCGTGCCGGTAGACCTTGAAATTTATCGCGGCGTGACCCACGAGTTCATCAAGATGGGGCGGGCCATTCCCGAAGCCCGGCACGCCCACGCCGATGCGGCCCGTGCACTTCGACACGCCTTGCACCTGAAGCGATCACCATGAAGCAACAGGACTTTCGCCTCATTCACCGTCTGCGTGTGCGCTGGGCCGAGGTGGACATGCAGAAAATCGTCTTCAATGCACACTATTTGATGTATTTCGACACGGCCATCACCGACTACTGGCGAGCCTTGGGACTGCCTTATGAAGAGGCGATGCTGCAACTCGGCGGCGAACTTTATGTCAAGAAGGCCAGTATTGAATTCCACGGCTCGGCCCATCTTGATGACCAGCTCAATGTCGCCCTCAAGTGCGCCCGTGTGGGCAATTCGTCGATGATTTTTTCCGGCGCCATTTTTCGCGGTGACGAACTGCTCATCACCTGCGAACTGGTCTACGTTTTCGCCGACCCGGCATCGCAAACAGCCAGACCCGTACCCGATTCCCTGCGCAGCCTTGTAGCCCGTTTTGAAGCGGGCGATCCGGTGCTGGACATTCAAGTCGGCGATTGGGCCCGCCTGGGCGGCGACGCCACGAGGGTGCGAACCGCCGTGTTTGTCGAAGAGCAGGGCATTCCGCTGGAACTGGAGTGGGATGAGGCGGACAGTACTGCCATTCATGCTGTCGCTTACAACGGTCTCGGACAATGCATCGCCACGGGGAGGCTGATCCAGCATGCCAAGGGCGTCGGGAAGATAGGCCGCATGGCGGTCCACCGCGCTCTGCGGGGTTCAGGCGTCGGGCAGGACATGCTGCGCACGCTGATGCAGGCCGCCAGACAGCGCGGTGATGCCGAAGTCATGCTGTACGCACAACGCAGTGCCGAGGGCTTTTACCGGCGCCAGGGATTTTTGCCGCGCGGCGAGCCTTTTGATGAGGTGGGCATTGCGCATATCGAGATGGCTAAAGCGCTTTGACCTGCTGCCAGGGGAACTGGTAGCGCTCGACTCCCGCCAGAGCAGCTTCGAATGAGGTTTGGGCTGCACCTTTTATTTCCGCTTCGCCGTGCAGGTGGGTTCTTTCCTCGACCGACATGTCCCAGCGCCTTGCGCCCTCGCGGCTGTCATGCGCACTGGCCAGCAGCACGGTGCTGCTGCGGGTGCCGTAGCTGTGCTCCCGAAACTCCACAAAGGCACTTGACAAGGCCTCCTCAGATATGAGCGGCACACCGGTGGCGGGCAGCTTCTCGCGAGGCGCACGTTCGCGGTTGGCCAAAGCGGCCCAAAGGGATGCTTGCAGGATCTGCGGTTCTGGCGCGTTTGCCGAGGCAGTGAGGCCGCTTGTGAGGATGCTTTTGAGCGCCATGGTTTTGGGCCAGGGCGTGTTCAGCGCCGCATTGGACAAGCCATAGATTCCGGGGGGCAATAGCTGTTCATGCCAGCCCGGGGCGGCTGCGCATGGGATTTTGGCGAACCTGTTGCTCAGCCACATCCAGGTATTTCTCTGGAAATCACCGAGCACAAGGTTGAAGCCGCCATAGTCAGCGCCGTCCTTCTTCACCGCCCGGGCAAACTCGCTGGCATCAGCGTTTTCTTCAAGCCAGCGCGTGACCAGTTCACCGCGGGAGCGGGGCGCAGCTTGCGCATTGGCCTCGCGCACGTTGGTCAGAAATGCCACCCGTCCGCCGGGCGTCATGCCCAGCCAGGTTCCTCCGGCACGCAGGTCGCGTCCTGAAATGACGTCCTGGCCGGAGGCGGTTTGCCAAGGGCCCAGCGGCAGCGTCGGGCGATCAAAAAATTCATCGCGGTTGGCGGCGATCACCAGCGGCCAGCGAGCCGAGGCATTGATGGCAAAAGCGACCAGGCACACGGTAAAGCCCTTAAACCCGCGAGGCTCAGATGTCCTCTAGCAGCGGATAGGGCAGGGGAAGCAGCGTCAAGGCCGCGCCTGTAGCGCTACCCAGCGTCAATCCACCCTCATCGGTCGTTGCGGAGGTTTGCATCGACACGATGGCGTCAAACCCGCCCGAGGGATTGACTGCCGCCGCGGCCACGAGTCCGCAGGGCTGCTCCGCGTCCGCAGCGTGAAACACTTCCTGCCCGACAGCGGGCGCTGCATCGGTATGCGCCAGATAGGCGCGCCGCTTGAGCGTGCCGCGAAACTGGCTGCGCGCCACGATTTCCTGGCCCGGGTAGCAGCCTTTCTTGAAACTCACGCCGCCCACGGACTCGTAGTTGAGCATTTGCGGCACGAAGGCCTCAAAAATCGGCTGGGTGATCATGGCAATGCCGGACTGCACCTCCAGCCATTGCCACAGGGACAGGTCGATATGCGGGCCTTGAGGCGCTGGCGAGCCGGCAGGGGCGCACCAGAGCGCACGCGGCTGGCCGGCGCCGGGGTATAAAAATACCAGGTTTACATCGCCAATATCGGCCTTGATCCAGGCGGAATGGGCGCCACCAGCTATGGATTCAATAGCACCTCCCGCCACCCCGTAAAGCACAAAGTCGGCGCTGGCATCGCTGAGTCTGGCCTTGGCACGCATGACAAACATCGACAGGCGCTTGAGCGTGGCGGCCAGAATATCGCGGCTGCACACCATCAAAACCTCTTCGTGGCTGCGCTTGAAAAGGACAAAGCTGGCCTGCATGCGGCCTTTGGCATTGCAAAAAGCCGCCAGGCGCGCCTCCGACATGCCCAGCAAGCCCACATCCTGTGTCAATTGGCCCTGCAAAAACTTCACAGCCTCTTCACCGGCAACCCGAATCACCCCCAGGTGCGTCAGTTCGGCTGTGCCTGAAAGGTCGGGTGCTGTGCTGGCTGGGGTCATAGGGGCTGTCCGTAATGTTGGAGGTGGCCTGAATTATCATAGCCTTGTGCTTTTGGGTTTCGTTGTCGAAAAGGTAGTCTGGCTGTGCGTCGTGTCTTTACAAGTCTGTTGATTGGGTTATTTGCCGCAGCGCTGCTGTTGTCCGGTGCGGCTTTCTGGTGGCTGAACGAACCCATACCCCTGCACCTGCAGCCTGGCAACCCTGTGGTCGACCTCGAAATTGAACCCGGCACGTCCGCCAGTGGCGTGGCGGCGGTCGTGGTTGCCAGCGGTGCCGATGTGCCGGTGCTGCTGTTGCAGGCCTGGTTCCGCCTTTCAGGGCAAGCCCGACTCATCAAGGCCGGCAGCTATGAACTGGTGCCCGGCACCACGCCGCGCAGACTGCTGCGCATGCTGGTGCGAGGCGAAGAAGCCCTCAAGAGCGTCACGCTGGTTGAAGGCTGGACCTTCGTCCAGGTACGCGCAGCACTACAAAAAGCAGAGCAGATTACACCCGATACGCTTGGGCTAAGCCCCGAAATCATCATGGAAAAACTGGGCAAGCCGGGCGTTCATCCTGAAGGCCGATTTTTCCCCGACACCTACACCTATGCCAAAGGCGCCAGCGACCTTGCCGTGCTCAAGCGCGCCGCTCGGGCCATGGACAAGCGGCTCGATGCGGCTTGGAGCCTGCGCAGCCCGGACTCGCCATTGAAATCTCCAGAGCAGGCCTTGATTCTGGCCAGCATTGTGGAAAAGGAAACCGGCAAACCATCCGACCGCGCGCAGATAGGTGGCGTTTTCACGAATCGCCTGCGCATTGGCATGCCGCTGCAAACCGACCCGAGCGTGATTTATGGCCTGGGCGCACAATTTGACGGCAACCTGCGCAAGCGCGACCTGCAGGCCGATACGCCCTACAACACCTACACACGCACCGGTCTGCCGCCCACGCCCATTGCCATGCCGGGCAAAGCCGCATTGCTGGCGGCAGTGCAACCTGCTCCCACCAAAGCGCTTTATTTCGTGGCGCGCGGCGATGGCAGCAGCCAGTTCAGCGCCAGCCTGGACGAGCACAACCGTGCCGTCAATAAATACTAAGAGGCCGATAAACCATGACCCACCACGGCCTTTTCATCAGCTTTGAAGGCATAGACGGCGCGGGCAAGTCCACGCACATTGCCGGCCTTGCCGACGCCTTCAAGGCCGAGGGCAGGGCAGTCACCCTGAGTCGCGAACCTGGCGGCACGCCCCTGGCCGAGAAGCTGCGCGCCATGGTGCTGGTCGATGCCATGGACCCGCTGACCGAGGCGCTGCTGATTTTTGCGGCACGGCGTGACCATCTGGTTAACGTGATTGCACCGGCGCTGTTGCGTGGTGACGTGGTGCTATGCGACCGCTTTACCGACGCCACCTTTGCCTATCAGGGGGCGGGCGGGGGTTTGATCTGAACGTGCTGGCCACGCTGGAGCGCTGGGCGCAGTCCGATGAAGGGCTGCTGGGCGATCCGGCCGGCAACAAGCCCATGAAACCCGAGGTAGAAACGGTCATCGAACCCGACCTTACCGTCTGGTTCGACCTGGCGCCGGAAGAGGCCGCCCTCCGGCTGGCGGGCACACGCCTGCCCGACAAATTTGAGTCCCAGCCGGTCGAGTTTTTCCGCCGGGTGGCTCAGGGCTATGCAGACCGTCTGCAAGGCCATCCGGAACGCTTTGCCCGCATTGACGCCTCACAAAGCCGCGAAGCAGTGTGGCAGGACCTGCGGCAGGTGCTTGTCGAAAAAGGCTGGCTGGAGGGGGCCGCTTTGTCATGAGCGAGGCAAGCACATCCCAAAATTCGCGCCAGCGCCTCGCGCCCTGGCTGCAAAGCCAGCTGGAGAGCCTGCTTGCCCAGCGCGGCCATGCCTGGCTGCTCAGCGGGCCATCGGGTCTGGGCCAGTTCGACCTGGCGCTGGCGCTGGCCAGGGCCTGGTTGTGCGAGCAGCCTACGACGCAAGGTGCTTGCGGCCATTGCGGCAGCTGTCATGCAGTGGACGTGCATACCCATGCCGATCTGTGCATGCTGATGCCCGAAACCCTGTCGCTTGCGCTCGGCTGGCCGCTGGACGAAAAAACCCAGGACGATCTGGACAGCAAAAAACGCAAG
Organism: uncultured beta proteobacterium; assembly: GCA_963793855.1. Lineage (GTDB taxonomy): Bacteria > Pseudomonadota > Gammaproteobacteria > Burkholderiales > Burkholderiaceae_C > Polaromonas. The sequence continues at coordinate 140,329 of CAWCBL010000001.1, read as the reverse complement.
CCCAGCAAGGAAATCAAGGTCGATGCGGCCCGGGAAGCTGTGTCTTTTACCCAATTCACGCGCTCGCGGGGCAGCACCAAGGTCGTGCTGGTGTTTCCGGCTGAACGCATGAACCACATCACGGCCAACACCCTGCTCAAAACGCTGGAAGAACCACCGGGCGCCGTCAAATTCATTTTAGCGACCGAGGCGGCGCACCAGTTGCTGCCGACGATACGCAGCCGCTGCCTGGGCCACGCCATGGTCTGGCCTGAATTCGAACAGGCCCTGACCTGGCTTCGCAGCGAAACCCTTCATCAGGGTACCGGGGAGGGGAGCGCGAAAAAACCCGCCCGGCCGCCGGATCCCGCTGATCTGCAGACGCTGCTGGTGGGGGCTGGCGGTCGACCTGCCGATGCCCTTGCCTGGGCACAAAACAATCCTCCCGCTGATGCGGCTCAACACTGGCAGTCCCTGCCCAAGGCCATGGCACGGGGCGACGTTGGCGCACTGGCTGACTGGGCGCCAGCCCAGGCGGTCGATGCCCTGCAAAAGCTTTGCCATGATGTCTGGGCCGTCCGTGTGGGGGCCTCACCGCGGTTTTTCAGCGCCAAAGACCTTCCAGTGGCCCCGGGTCCGGGGCTTTATGCGCTCGCCAGCTGGTCCAGGGAGTTGACTTCCATTGCTCAAACCGTGGAACACCCCTACAACCCTGGACTGCTGCTGGAAGTCGCTGGTCAGTCGGGCCAGAACGGCGCTCAATGCAAGATAAGCAAATCCACAAAACCATTGCACGGTCTGATGCCCAACCTATAAACTAGCACCATGAACACGACGCCTCCCGCCAATATCCCAGCCGCTGCCGCTTCCCGGCCCAGCGTTGTTCAATTGGCCATCAAGGAAAAATCGGCGCTCTATGCGGCCTATATTCCACTTTTTAAAGAAGGCGGCGTGTTCATCCCAACTGCCCGCGACTACAAGCTGGGTGATGATGTCTATGTGTTGCTTACGCTCCCCGAAGACATTCAACGCTATCCGGTAGCCGGAAAAGTGGCCTGGATCACGCCAGCGCGCGCCGCAGGCAATCGCACCCAGGGCGTAGGTGTCCGCTTTCCCGCTGACGAAAAGTCTCGCCTGCTGAAAATCAAGATCGAAGAAATCCTCGGCTCCCATCTGGCCTCCGACCGGCCCACGCAGACCATTTAAACGCCAAGCTGCGCAGGGCTACTGGATTGCCCGCAAATTGCTATACTTTTTATAGCGAACTACACCCATCCTGCTTGGGCTAGAAGTCTTATTTCCTTGAGAAACGTCTCTTCCAATGTTCACCGATTCCCATTGCCACTTGAGCTTTCCCGAGCTCCAGGCCCAACTGCCACAGATTCGCCAAGCCATGCAGGACGCGCAAGTCGACCGGGCGCTGTGCATTTGCACCACGCTGGAAGAGTTTGAAACAGTCCACCAGCTCGCCACAGGCTACGACAATTTCTGGTGCACCGTTGGCGTACACCCCGACAACGAGGATGTGCAGGAACCCGGGCTTGACGACCTGTTGCAGCGCGCAAGCCTGCCAAAGGTGGTCGGCATTGGCGAAACCGGGCTTGACTACTACCGGCTGGGCGAGCGTAGCGTGGCTGACATGGAATGGCAGCGTGAGCGCTTTCGGGTGCATATCCGGGCAGCCCGCCAGACCGGTAAGCCGCTGGTTATTCACACGCGTAAGGCATCAAGCGACACCCTCGCCATTCTGAAAGAAGAGGGGGAGGGCGCAATCGATTCCCTGGATCGGGCGCGCGGTGTTTTTCACTGCTTCACGGAGACCCAGGCGGTAGCCCGAGCGGCTCTGGACCTTGGTTTTTACATCTCGTTTTCGGGCATCCTGACATTTAAAAATGCCGCCGATATCCGGGAAGTGGCCCGGTTTGTACCGCTTGACCGCATGTTAATTGAGACCGACAGCCCCTATCTGGCGCCCATTCCCTACCGTGGAAAGACTAACAATCCGTCCTATGTTCCCTTGGTGGCACAGCAGATTTCGGAGATCAGGCAGCAAACGCTGGATGTCATTGCGGAGGCGACCAGCCGCAACTTCGAGCGGCTGTTTACGGGAGTAGCGGCATGAGCAACCATCTCATAAATTACATTAAGAAATGTATCTATCTGCTTGTTCTTGCTGGATTTAGTCTCGCGCATGCAGGCTCCTATGACGATTTTTTCCACGCCATAAAACAAGACGATGCAGGGAGAATCAAGGAGCTTTTGACGCGCGGCTTTGACGCCAATACTGTCGACCCCAAAGGACAAAGTGGTCTCCTTGTTGCGTTGGGCGAGCCCGCACTCAAAGCGGCACAGGTCTTGGTCGACTGGCCGAAAACCGATATCAACAAGCTCAACCTGAAAGGTGAAAGCCCGCTCATGCTGGCCTCACTCCGGGGCTATCAGGATTTGGCCCAAAAGCTGATAAAAAAAGGGGCTGACGTCAATAAGACAGGCTGGACCCCTTTGCATTACGCTGCCAGCGGCGGCCAGCTGGCAATCATCAGCATGTTGCTGGAAAACAGCGCCTACGTTGATGCCGAATCACCCAACGGCACCACGCCCTTGATGATGGCCGCCATGTATGGCACGCCTGCCGCCGTCAAGCTATTGCTGCAGGAAGGCGCCGACCCGCAACTCAAGAACCAGCAAGGCCTGACCGCAATCCAATTCGCGCAGCACGGCAATCGGCCAGATTCGGTGGAGGCCATTGCCGCATCCATACGCAGCAAGCGACCAGCCGGTCAATGGTAGTGCTCAGCATCCCTCGTTAAGGGATGTTCTTACTGGATGCTTGAGTGCATGAGAAGACTTGTTTAGATATCACCACATCATTTTCGATATTCCACGATGTATATTATGTTAACTAACGTCTTCGACGATTGAAGGCCTTTCGCTCATGCGCGTTCACGCGACCAGAGTTGCAGCTATGTTTCAACTTAATAGTTCTGCCTAGTCCACAGCTTGTGTCGCGCTCAAACCAGTACAAACCCGGCGCCCGACGTGGCCGTATCGCCCAGAGCCGCGCGAATGGCGTCGTTGACATGGTCCAGCCAGACGAAGGTCAGGGCCTGACGCGTTGAATCGGGCACGTCGCGCAAATCCTTCTCGTTGCGCCTTGGTAGCAGCACGGTACGCACGCCCGCCCGCTGCGCAGCCAGCACCTTTTCCTTGATCCCCCCCACAGGCAAGACCAGGCCGCGCAGGCTGATTTCGCCCGTCATCGCCACATCGTGATGCACCGCGTGGTCGGTGAACAGCGAGGCCAGCGCAATGAACATGGCCACCCCTGCGCTCGGTCCGTCCTTCGGGATCGCGCCGGCTGGCACATGCACGTGGACATCGATGCCTTCGAACCTTTCCGCCGGAACGCCCAATGTGTTGGCGCACGACTTTACAAGCGTCAGCGCGGCTTGGGCACTTTCCTTCATCACGTCGCCGAGCTGGCCGGTGAGGATCAGGCGGCCGGTGCCCGCCACACGGGTCGCTTCGATGAACAGGATGTCGCCGCCCACCGGCGTCCAGGCGAGTCCGGTGGCCACACCCGGCAGGCTGCTGCGCAGCGCGGTTTCGTGTTCAAACCTGGGCGGACCAAGGAGCGCATCCAGATCGCCCGCATCGATGCACACCTGCGCCTTCGAGCCGTCCGCGATTTGCACCGCGGCGTGCCGCATGACGCGGCCTATCTCGCGTTCCAGCTGGCGCACACCCGCTTCCCGGGTGTACTCGGCCACCAGGGACTGCAGTGCCGCAGTGGTCAATTCGCACTGGTCCTCGTGCAGGCCGTTGGCCTCGCGTTGGCGCTGCACCAGATAGCGCAGGGCAATTTGCAGCTTTTCCTCTTGGGTGTACCCCGGCAGCTCAATCACTTCCATGCGGTCACGCATCGGCGCGGGCACCTGGTCAATGACATTGGCCGTCGCAACAAAAACCACACGGCTCAGGTCAAACGGCACACCCAGGTAATTGTCCCGAAACGTCGAATTCTGCTCCGGGTCCAGCACCTCCAGCATGGCAGCCGACGGGTCGCCATGGGCGCTGGATGACAACTTGTCGATCTCGTCGAGCATCATCACGCAGTGACGTGCGCCAGCCTTGCGCAGGCTTTGCACAATCATGCCCGGCATGGCGCCAATATAAGTACGGCGGTGGCCGCGAATCTCGGCTTCGTCATGAACGCCCCCCAGAGAAACGCGCACGAATGGCCGCCCAAGGGCGTGCGCAATGCTCTGACCCAGTGAGGTCTTGCCAACGCCCGGTGGCCCGACGAAGCACAGAATCGGCGCGCGTCCCTGCGGATTGAGCTTTTGCACCGCAAGGTACTCCACAATGCGCTGCTTGATACGCTCCAGCCCGTAATGCTCGGCTTCGAGAATGCGGCGCGCCTCGCCCAGATCAATCGGGCTGGCGGGCGGCACCGCCCAAGGCAACTCGGTCATCCACTCCAGGTAGGTGCGCAGCATCGAGTACTCGCTGGACGCGTCCGGCATTCTTTGCAGGCGTCCCAGCTCCTTGCGCGCCTGGGATTCGACCTCCGCAGGCATGCCAGCCTTGGTGATCAGCTCGCCGAGTCGTGCCAAGTCCTCGTTGCTGTCCCCCTCCTCGCCCAGCTCTTTCTGGATCGTCTTGAGTTGCTCACGCAGCATGTATTTCCGCTGAACATCGTCGATCTGCTCCTTGGTGCGCTCGCCAATTTCCTGCGACAGCCGCAGCACCTCAATGCGGTGCGACAGCATCTGCAGCACCTTCTGCAGCCGTTCTTCCGGGTTCGCCGTTTCAAGCAACATCTGTTTCTCGCTTATCTCGGTATCCAGCAGGCTCGCGACGACGTCAGCCAGATGCGACGGCGACTTCACGGCTTGCAGCGTATGCGCCAGCTCGGCCGGGGCTCCCGGCAGCAGGGAAATGATCTCGCTAGCCCGCTTGCGCAGCTGCAGGCCCAGCGCCTCGGCCTGCGTGGATATCTCGGCCGGCTCTTCAATGAACTGCACCCGGGCAGCCAGAAACGGATAACCTTCCACCAGCGCCTCAATGCGAAAGCGCCCCACGCCCTGGCACAAGGCATGGCGCAGTTGCTCATCCGAATCCACATACTGCACCACCTTGGCGGTGGTCCCGACATCCCACAGCGCCTCGCGCCCCGGGTCATCGACCCGCTCGTCGCGCTGCAGCACTATGCCCAGCAGGGCGCCGGTGTTTTTAGCGTGCTGGACCGCCGCGATCGACTTGGCGCGGCCTACGGTGATGGGTACCAGCGCATGCGGAAACAGCACAACATTGCGCATCGGCACAAGGGCAATCACGCCTTCGGGAAGTGCGGTCAACTGGACGTCTTGAGGGGCCATGAGCGTTCACCAAGTGATTAACCGTGCAGAGGTCCCGACTGTGCCACCGGGATCACGCCACGAATTCCGCCGACTGCCTGTCGGCGCCTTGCGGCTGGCGTTTTCCAAGCGCAGACGCATTTCAGTATAGGCATGCAGCCGACTTTCAGACGCGGGCCAGTTGCTTGCCTTGTTGACCTAAATCAAGCGCGGGACATCCGATCGCCTACCGACTTAATTGATGCTACTCAGCTCACCACTGATAGGCTTCACGAAGGAAAAAATCCGAGAGCGGCCGTTGTAGATCGATGATCTGTCTAGATACGGCGACGCCGGATAGGCAGTCGGGCCAGTGTTTTTCTGGCCGAATTTACCAGCAGTAGGTTAAGTTGCTTCAAGGTGGCTGTGTTGGCCTCTTTTTGCGACTCCAGCAGGTTTCGCAGTTCGGTTGCTCGCTCATTAGCCGATGCCAGGGCTTGTCGCTCGACTCCGAGGTCATGCTCTATTTCCTGCATCCTGGTGGCCATGCTGGTGTTCGCCGTCTCCAGCCTTGTTTGCGCAGCCACCGCACGACGTTCGCTCTCCAATTGCGCCGCCCTGGCCCGCTTGACCTCCTGCCGCTCTCGATCCAGTTCCTCCAGTAGCCGGCGCTCATTGGCCGTAGCGCGGGCATCAAGTCGAGCACGCTCGTCAGCATGGCGCTTGGCCTCCTCGTCATGTCGCTGCAGGTCTGCGTCTCGCTCGCTTTCACGGAGCGCCAATTTTTCTCGAAGTTCGTCAATTTCACGCTCGCGACGTACCTGCAAAACTCTGGCTTGCTCCAGGCGTGCGGTCATATCGGCGAGCTGGGCCCGTGACACCTGCAATACCTCATCGACGGCAATCTGGCGTTCTATTAAGGCTTGCTTGTCGACAAGTAAGTCTGCTTCCCGTAGCTCCAGGCCAGCCCGATCTGCGGCCAGTGCTTGCCCTGCCTGCGCAAGCTCCTGTTCCGCACGCTCCCGAGCAGATCGCAACGCAGCATCCCAGAGCATTGCCGCCGCCTGCTGGACGGGCTGAGGCAGATCCCCTCCCCCGCCTTTGGAGCCACTCCCCACGCCAAGACGCCCGGCCAGGGTGGCAAACCACGTCTCCAATAGCGGGCTGACGGTGTTGGGCGAGCCTCTTCCTATTTTCTGGCGGACCCGCTCAATGGTTGGACGTAGTCCTTCCGCAATAAGCGCATCGGCCGCCCTCCACACATCCTCTTGCTGAACGCCTCTTGAACTTATAACTTGCATCGCCTGTCTCCGGACATTACATTACCAACGATAAGAGATTGTTATCATGACCTATTTTGCATTTATGTAATACATCACACATAATATGTATGTTATTTAACAAATAAGAGTTTACCCGGAATATGCGCCTGCCTACACTCCAGAAAGTCCCCGCCCTGCTGCCTACCGAGCTAAGTGATGTCACACAACGTGCCGTTGAGGACTTGCTGCGCGAAGGCGAGTCGAAAAACACCCTGACCAGTTACCGCAGCGCGCTAAGCTACTGGGCGGCTTGGTATGGCATTCGATACGGCAAGCAGATTGAATTGCCGGTACCAACACCTTGCGTGCTGCAGTTCATCGTCGACCATGCCGAGCGCAGCACTGAAAATGGCCTGGTGTCCGAGTTACCCCACGAGATTGACCAGGCGCTGGTACAGGCTGGCTACAAAGGCAAGCCAGGCGCTCTGGCGCACAACACGCTGGTGCATAGAATCGCCGTGCTGTCAAAAGTGCACCAGATGCGCGAGTTCCAGAACCCCTGCCGCGATCCCAACGTACGTGAGCTGCTGTCGCGCACCCGCAAGGCCTATGCCAAGCGAGGCGCCCTGCCTCAAAAAAAAGATGCGCTGACCAAGGATCCGCTGCAGGCCATCCTGTCCACCTGCGAGGACACTCTGCGCGGAAAGCGCGACCGCGCACTTCTGCTGTTTGCGTGGGCCAGTGGTGGGCGCAGACGCTCAGAAATTGCGACGGTCGACATCAAGTATTTGAAACGCATCTCCAATGGGTTTATTTACACCCTCGCCTACTCCAAAACAAATCAGTCAGGCGTCGATCTGCCGGAGAATGACAAACCGGTGCTGGGGCTGGCGGCCGAGGCGCTAAACGCTTGGCTGGAAGCGTCCGGAATTACTGAGGGACAAATTTTCAGACAGGTGCGCAAGGGCGGAAACCTCGGCAAGGCGCTCTCTCCTGCGTCTGTACGGGACATCGTGAAACAGAGATGCGCCCTAGCAGGGATTGAGGGAGATTTTTCTGCGCACTCACTTCGATCTGGTTTTGTCACGGAGGCGGGTCGGCAAAATATCCCGCTGGCCGAAACGATGGCGATGACGGGACACCGCAGCGTCGCCACCGTACTGGGGTATTCACGGACAGGTTCATCTTTGACAAGCAAGGTCGCGCATTTACTTGAATAGCATTGAGCAAGCCCGCTGGCTGACTGATTACCGCCGCAAGTCCGCAACAAGGTGCAATAACAAGCGACAGGTCCCCGTAATGGCCATGATCTCAGCTTCCCGGCAAGCACCTGCGTCGGCTTTCGGTAGAGCCTGTGTGAAAACGTCAACATTCTGCCCCCCGAATCCTCAAGCGTTGATAATTAAATCAACGCATTGATGGAGGCCAGCAGATGACGCGATACATCCATGGCAGTGACCGTAGCCAGGTCACATTACTGCCCGAGTGTCTGGATGACTACATCGACGAAGATAACCCAGTACGTGTGGTTGACGTCTTTGTTGACGAACTCGATTTGACGGAACTTGGGTTTGAGCGCGTTGCCCCCGCGATCACAGGACGCCCCGGTTACCACCCCGCGGTACTTCTCAAGCTCTACATCTACGGCTACCTCAATCGCATTCAGTCCAGCAGACGACTGGAGCGCGAATCCCAGCGCAACGTTGAACTCATGTGGCTTACCGGACGTTTGGCGCCCGACTTCAAAACCATTGCCGATTTCCGTCACGACAACGGCGTTGGCATCCGCAATGTGTGCCGCCGCTTTGTGGCGATGTGCCGCCAACTCAAACTATTCTCACAGGTCATCGTGGCCATTGATGGCAGCAAGTTCAAGGCAGTCAACAACCGGGACAAGAATTACACCCAGCACAAGCTGGAGCAGCGCATGAAGCAAATCGATGAAAGCATCGAACGCTACATGTCGGCTCTGGAAACTGCAGACAGAACGCAACCTGTGGAAGCAGAAGCAAAAACGCAACGCCTCAAAGAGAAGATCGCAGCCCTGCGCCAACGCATGCAGGACTTGCGCGATATAGAGGTGCGACTGAAAGAACAACCGGACGGACAAATATCCCTCACCGATGCGGATGCCAGGTCTATGGTTTCCAGCCGGATTGGTACTGGCTTGGTGGGCTACAACATCCAAGCTGCGGTGGACGCAGAACACCATCTGGTGGTGGCGCATGACGTGGTGACCACGGGGAGCGACAGAGGGCAACTCTCAAGCATGGCCTTCAAAGCGCGCGAAGCAACAGGTGAGAAGTCATTACAAGTCCTGGCCGATCGAGGCTACTACACCGGAGAGGAAATACGGGCTTGTGAACAAGCGGGCATTCACACCTTCGTGCCCAAACCCATGACCTCCAACAGCAAAGCGCAAGGACGCTACAGCAAACTCGATTTCACTTACATCGCCCAGGACAACGAATACCTGTGCCCCGCCGGACAGCGCCTCCCCTACCGCTGTAGCTCGGTAGAAAACAAAATGAAGATCAACACCTACTGGTGCTCCCACTGCAAGAGTTGCCCGCAAAAGCCTAAGTGCACGACCGGCAACGAGCGCCGCGTCAGGCGTTGGGAGCATGAGGAGGTTTTGGACACCATGCAGGCGGGCTTGGACAAAGACCCTGGCGCAATGCGGCTGCGTGGCAGCACGGTGGAGCACGTCTTTGGCACCATCAAGTTTTGGATGGGCTCGGCGCACTTGTTGATGAAAGGTCTGGCGAATGTTCGCACTGAAATTAGCCTGCATTGCTTGGCCTACAACATGCGCCGGGTCATGAGCATCCTGGGGATTAAAGAGTTGATCAACGCGATGCGATTGATGGGGGCTTGAGCCCTCTTTTTGCATCAAAACAGCCCATTACCAGACCTTCAAAGAGGCCTTCGGGCATCGTAGATTCGAACCAGGGCCACACAAATTTTGAAAACTGGGAAAAAGCCGTTTCCGGCAGGGGTGAAATTGAGGCGGGAAGTTTTTTTGCGTTTTCACACATCCTCGGTAACAAGGCGCAGCCCTACCGCCATCTCTCCGGCCAAGGCAGAAATGTCGCACTGTTTTCTAGCATTGCCCAGTCCCGAAGTTCGCCAGAAATTGTGAGTCCGGCAGACAAAACCTCTATCCCTACGCAGCGAAGTCAAGGCCGACTGGTCAATGCCTGCTGGACCGCCCGGGATTCAAACTGTGTTTGGCATTCCATACAGCGGGCGGCTGCGGGTATTGCCGCCAAGCGCGACGGGGCGATCAGCTGGGTGCAATCGATGCAGTTGCCATAACTCCCGTCGTCCAGGCGACCCAGCGCTGCACGCACATCGGCGAGTTCGTTGCGATCGCGCTGTATCTCTGCATCCTGCAGCGTCGTGCGTTCATGCCTGCTCGCCAGGTCCTCGAGATCGTCAACCTCTCTCGTCTCCGCGCTTACCCCTGCTTCTGAAGTTTCTTTTGCCGACTTGATCTCGGCCAGCAATTCGGTTTCTCTTCCAAGCAGCAGCGCTCTCAGCGGCATCAAGGTGTTTTTATCAAGTGTGTTCATGCTTGCAAGGATGTTCTTTCCCCAAGGAGGCGAGTTGATATGCGTCAACAGCCTCGCAATGGGCGCTATGGGCGGCCCTTGCAGGCCGGCTTTTTCATCGATTCATGCCTGCGAAAGCCAGCGCTGGCACAGCCATTTCACATCCACGGGTTCGTCGGTGACGACTTCCAGCTCAACTGATTGTTCATGGTCATCTAGGGGTTCCTGGTTCACCAGCTGACGTTCCAGCACGCTCACATTTGCCTCGGATGCGTCCTTGCCGCTGACGCAGCGGGCAGCCACCCGTTGGCGCAGCTGCGCCTCGCTGGTCCGGCAGTGCAGGATCGTAAACGGCACGGCCAGTTCGGCGGCCAGCGCCCGAAAGGCACGGCGTTCGTCGCGGCGCAAGAAGGCGGCATCAACGATGACCGGATAGCCTGCCTGCAACGCGATCCGCGCGCACTCTCTCAGACGATCAAAAGTCCGCCGGCTCGCATCTGGCGTATAGATGTCCACAGCCTGCTCGGCCGAACGCTGCAGCGCGTCAAGGCCGAAGAGCCGCTTGCGCTCCACATCCGAACGTAATCGGATGGCGCCGGCAGCTTCCAGCAATTGCCGTGCGACAGTCGATTTCCCCGATCCGGACAGGCCGTGGGTAATCAGCAATCGAGCCTGACCGCTTGCCGCCTGCCGCAACCGCTGCGCACACGCGAGGTAGTCGGGGCCGGCAACCAGCGCGGTCATGTCGGCGGTTCTGGAACGCACGCGGCCTACCAGCGCCCGCACCAGGGCCCGGTACACCTCATAAAAGCGCAGCACCTGCACGCCAGCGTAGTCACCGCTGCACTGCAGGTAGGTATCGAGAAAGCCAAACGCAAGGTCGCTGCGGCTGTGCGCCTTCAGATCCATGCTCAGGAAGGCCACATCGCTCATCACGTCAATCCAGCGCAGGGCGGGATCGAATTCTATGCAGTCGAATGCGGTGACCTCTTCCTCCAGCATCACGGTGTTGGCCAGGTGAAGATCCCCATGGCACTCGCGCACCGAACCAGTGTTATGCCGTCCGCTCCAGACATCCCGAAGCACAGGCACTTGTGCATCAACCCAGGCCCGGAGCGCCGCGATGGACTGGGTTTCGCCATCTGCTTGCAGCTGATTCAACACATTCAGCACCGGCTGAGCCACCTCTTGCGCGACACCGCTCGGCGAAACAGGCAGCGCGACCGGAGCGTCCCGATGAAAATCGGCCAGCCGCCGCGCCAGGCGATCGAGGTGCTCGGGCAACAGCGCGCCTGCGGCCAACAGTTCACTCAGCAGTGCCCCAGGCAAAAAGCGCTGCATGCACACGGCGTAGTCGATCGGCTCGCCAGCGCCTCCGATGTGCGGAGCCTGCATCGTTCCGGTCACCGGCGTCACGCCCAGGTAAAGCGAAGGGGCCAGGCGCTGATTCAGGCGCACCTCCTCCTCGCAAAAATGCTTGCGCAAGGCGAGCGTGCTGAAGTCAACAAATGGCAGGTGGACCGGTTTTTTCAACTTATACACCAGGCGCTCGGTGAGCAATATCCAGGATATGTGGGTCTCCTCCAGCGTCACCGGCTTTCCAGTGTCGGCTTGCAGGCGGGCGCGCAACGCCTGGGCCAGCGTGCGATCGATGCTTGTGTGGGATGTGGTTTTTGAGTCCATTTTGGCAGTCTACGCCCGCCGTCCACCTGCCTGCGCAGACACGACAGTTGCCCCCTATGGCGCCAACAGGGCCAGCCATTGATCCAGCGCAACGCCGAGGCGGTTTTGGCACCTACAGTGAACAATTTGACGCACTTAGTGGGGAAGCACGATGAGCAAGGTTTTTTGGCGATTGGTCAGCCGGTCCCCAATCCTGAGCAATGCGTTCATCACGCAAAAGGTAGGCAACAGCAATGGCAGCTGCGCATTACCTTTGGCGGTGCGGGCGGCAGAAGACACGCTGGCGGTGGTCCGTCTGTCCACCTGGTCGCCACAAGCGGACTGACCTAGAGGCAATCATCCCATGCCGATCATCAACGCCGACGTGGCAGCCGTCTTCAACGAGATTGCTGACCTGCTCGAAATCCAGGGTGCGAACACCTTTCGTGTACGCGCGTACCGCAACGCGGCGCGCATGCTGAGCGAACTCGGTCGCAACATCAAGACCCTGGTAGCCCAAGGCGAGGACCTTGATGCGCTGCCGGGCATCGGCCCCGATCTGGCCGGCAAAATCGTGGAAGTCGTGAGCACCGGCACCTGCGCGCAGCTGGAACGCCTGCGCAAGGAGCTGCCGCCAGCGATCACGGAGATGTTGAAAATTCCCGGGCTGGGGCCCAGGCGTGTGCGAGCTTTGCACCAGGAGTTGGGTGTTCAGACCATCGAGCAATTGCACCGCGCTGCCGAGCAAGGGCGCATTTGCGTGGTACACGGTTTTGGACCGAAGACGCAGCAGCAGATACTTGAGGCCACGACCGCGCACCTTCAGGACTCCCACCGCTTCAAGCTGCTCATGGCCACCCAGGCGGCCGAAGAGCTGCTTTCGGCGCTTGCGGCAGTGCAGGGAGTGCAGCAGGCGGTAGCCGCCGGCAGCTTGCGACGCATGCGCGAAACCGTGGGCGACCTCGACCTGCTGGTAACGATCCATAGAGGCAGCCCCGTGATGGATCGTTTTGCGGCCGGTGCCGATGTGCGCGGCGTTATATCCAAAGGCAGCACCCGGGCAAGCGTGGTATTGAAAAACGGCCTGCAAGTTGACCTGCGCGCCGTGGCGCCGGCAAGCTTCGGTGCGGCGTGGATCTACTTCACCGGATCGAAGGCACATAACATTGCCCTGCGCAAGCTGGCACAGGATGCAGGACTGAAGCTGAACGAGTACGGCGTCTACCGGGGCGACGAGCGCATCGCAGGCGCCACGGAGGCGTCGGTGTATCAGGCGCTCGGACTGCCCTTCATCGAACCAGAATTGCGCGAGGACCGGGGGGAGATTGACGCGGCCCGGAATCATTGCCTGCCCACCTTGGTGCAGCTGCACGATCTGCGTGGCGATCTGCATGCCCACACAAAGGAAAGCGACGGCCACGACAGCATCGAATCGATGGCAGAAGCCGCGCGGGCGCGCGGCCTGCAATACCTGGCCATCACCGAACACTCGCAGCGGCTGGCGATGGCCGGGGGGCTTGATGCTGATCGGCTCGCACGCCAGATCGACCAAATCGACGAATTAAACGCCAGGCTCGACGGCATCACCCTGCTCAAGGGTGTAGAGGTTGACATTCTTGAGGATGGAAAACTTGACCTGCCTGACAGCCTTTTGCAGCGGCTTGACCTTGTGGTTGGTGCTGTCCACAACCGTTTCGACCTGGCACGCGACAGGCAAACCGACCGGCTGCTACGCGCCATGGACCACCCCCACTTCAGCATCCTTGCCCACCCCACCGGACGCCTGATCGACGAACGCCCCGCCTGCGACATCGATCTGCAGCGCGTAATCCGCAAGGCCCGTGAGCGGGGCTGCTTCCTGGAACTCAACGCCCATCCGTCGCGGCTTGACCTGACCGACATCGCCTGCAAAATGGCCAAGGATGAAGGTGTGCTGGTGAGCATCGCCTCAGACGCGCACAGCACCCTGGAATACGATAACCTGCGATTCGGCATTGGCCAGGCACGTCGCGGCTGGCTTGAGGCGGGCGATGTACTCAATAACCGAACTCTCGATGCACTGCGGTCCCTGCTGGACACAACCATGGGCCGTAACCCCCTCCTCCGCGAGCATGCTGTAACCGGCAGGCAAGCACTCGCAGCGGCAGGCACACCCAGAAGGAGAGACTTATGAATATAGGATCCATTTGTACGAGTGATGCCGTCACCATTGACCGCGACACGAGCCTTCATCAAGCGGCCCAGTACATGCGCGAGGAACATGTGGGCGCCCTCGTTGTCACCAGCGCTGGCGCAGTTGTCGGGGTCGTGACGGATCGCGACCTCGCGATCGAGGTGCTTGCTCGCGGCCGGGACAGCGCGAGCGTGAGCATAGGTGCTCTGGTGACGGGGCGGTTGGTCACCGTGCCGTTCGACGCCTCGCCGTCCGACGCGATTGCTGCCATGGAAGAGGAAGGCGTGTCCCGCCTGCTTGTCACGGGACCGACACAGGAGTTGATCGGTGTGGTCTCGATTGACGACCTGCTCGAGGCGCTGGCCGGGGACATGGCGCGTCTTGCAAAGTCCCGGCGCAACGCGCGCGATCGGGAGATGAAGAGTGGACTGCCCTCTTCGCTCATCGTCGACAGCCAGCCTCTCATGCTCTCTGACGGGGCGCTGCTGCCCACTTGGCAGCGGACCGTCTGAAACACACGAGACCGGGGTGCGTGATGGGTCTGCAGCGATCAGAGGGAAGGGTCGGATTGAATTCCGTGCACGGAGTGACCTGATACACCAACGCCCGCCACGCCGAATAAGGTGGACGAGCCCCGAGCAGCAGCCAAGTCACTAAACGCCTATTTCTTCGTGGGGTCCGTGCTCCTGGGTATTTCTCCCTTGCCCGCGTCAATCGCCTTGTCGGCAGCCTCTCTTGCGGCATGGACTGCTTCACGCGTCGCCTCTGCGGCCAAGCGCAAGCCATCCCGGGTGGCTTGTGCCGCCTTGAGCGACTCCTCTTTGCTGGATTGCGCCAGCTGTCGTGTGGCGTCATCGGCGCTCTTCAAGGCTTCCTTGGTCGCCAGCGTGGCCTTCCTGGCCGCGTCCTCGGCTTTCACGGAAAGCTCCTTGCCTCCTACGGTCGCTTTCGTTGCAGCGTCGGACGCCGCCCGCTCTGCGCGAATTGCCGCGTCGTACGCCTTCTGAACCGCCCTCCGGATACCCTCCGCAGCGCTCTTCGAGGTGTCATTACTCGCTTTCTCGGCCTTGTCAACGGCAGAACTGACGAGTGCCGCAGCATTCCGGCTTGCCTCGGAGGCTCTCCGGGCGGCCCTTTTCGCCATCGCAGCATCAGCCCACCGTGCATGCCCGTCGCCACCCTGTGCTGCCAAGCTTGTTGACTTCTGCGCAGGATAGTTGGGTGAGCCAGCGGCAAGAGCGATCACTGTGAGGAGTTCTATGAGTTGCATGGTTTCTCCATACGTGCATCAGGACAACACAGCATCACCGCTGGCGAACGCGATCGGGTTGACATGGCGCAAGGTATGTGAATGTGCGACCGGTCCGTTTCGTTGTGGGGGCAGAACCATGCCTTCATTCTTCTCGCCGCAAACAACCGAGTCTCAGCGAACAAGCGAATCCGCAGCCCCCCCCCCAGCCGATGCAACCTCTCCTGACGCGCAGGGCCGTTTCATCAGGTAACGCCCCCGCTTTTATCAAGAAGTACTTGATGGCCCAATGCCCGTCCCCCTCGTCTACGTGCTGGTTGATCCAGCGCAATGTGGATACCGCTCGCCTTCCTAAAGTGGCATTGGCCTGCAATTCTTCTGCAATGACTGCCCGCACCGACTACTTGAAAGGGATCGCATGAAAACTGATGCCCAACTGAAGAAAGACATCCTGGCCGAGCTGACTTGGGATCCGACGGTCAAGGCCACCGATGTGGGGGTGATTGTCAAGGATGGCGTGGTCACCCTCACCGGTCACCCCGGAAGCTATGCAGAAAAACATGCCGTGGAGCGTGCTGTGCAGCGCGTTGAGGGGGTGAAGGCGCTGGCCATAGAGATAGAGGTGAGGCTCTCGGCTGCCCACGAGCGCAGCGATGCCGACATCGCCACGGCAGTTGAGCGCGCCCTGGAGTGGAATGTGCTCGTTCCGGACAATAAGATCCACCCAAAGGTGGAGAAGGGCTGGGTGACTTTGAGCGGCGAGGTTGCATGGGATTACCAGCGGCGGGCGGCCGAAAAAGCGGTGCGCGACCTGATGGGTGTCGTTGGCGTCACAAACCGGGTTAAGGTCGAACCCCAGGTCGCACCGGCCGACGTAAAAAAGAGCATCCATGACGCACTGGCACGACAGGCTGACCGGGAGGCCAGGCACGTAGAGATCATCGTTGACGGTGCAACGGTGACTCTGCGCGGGAAAGTGCACTCCTGGGCTGAACGCGCGGCTGTCCAGGGTGCCGCTTGGTCAGCGCCCGGCGTCGCTTCGGTTGTAAACAAGCTTGATGTAGCGCCTTGAAGCGCGTGTGGCACTGGTCACCGGCGGTGCTGCCGGCATCGGGCCTGCCACCGCCGAAGCGCTGCTCACGGCGGGCTATCGAGTTGCTGCAAACTGCGAAGGAACCCCGCAGGCATCGGAAGCATTCACTGCACGGATCGGCATTCCGGCTTTTGTCTGGGACGTGGCCGACCTGGCTACGTGTGAATCGGGCGTGGCGCGCGTTCAGGCCATACTCGGGCCGGTGGGCGTACTGGTCAACAATACCGGGATTCTTGCGGCTGACGAAGCAGGGTTCATCAACGGGATCACTCTGTCGATCAACGGCGGGAAATACCTAGCCTGAAATGACCTCCAGCAGACAGCCAGTCGGGGGCAAATCTCGAGGAAATCCTGAAAGTCCTACTCAATATTTAACTCCGAGGCTTGCGATGTCCAAGATTCTCCGACTGTATGTAGGACGGCGTAGGGTATTGCCATCGCTCCCCCTGCTTCTGGCAAACTGGCAGAATGGAAAATTTCCGGAGTCAGGCTTTGAAGTGCTGCGCGGCCGTGGGCATGGCAATCACACTGCTTGTGGCAGGAAGCGCGTCAGCGCAGACATCCTCAGGCGCGAGCGATGCTTCCAACACCGCCGCCCTGCTTGAAAAACATGCCGCGCTGGCAACACAGTTGACCCAAAACCAGTACCGGCGGCCGCTATTTCTAGAATCCTCGGAAAGCGCCAATCGGGTTAGCGGCTCCGCCTATGCCGTACTGGATTCGCCCTTGAGCACGGTCAGCACCGCCTTCAAAAGCCCCCGTCGCTGGTGCGAGGTGCTGATACTGCACCTCAACACCAAATATTGCCATGCCACTACAGATTCCAGCCCCAGCACGCTGGAAGTGGATATAGGCAAAAAAACACCCCAGCCTCTGGCGGATGCCTTTGGGCTGGAATTTTCCTATCGCGTGGCCGCGTCTACATCGAACTATCTGGCTGTTCAGCTGCATGCCGATAAAGGGCCCTTGAGTACCAGCGATTACCGCATAGAACTGCAGGTGGTTCCCCTGCCTGAAGGCAAAACCTTTATGTTTTTGCGCTACTCGTATGGCTATGGACTGACCGGTCGACTGGCCATGCAAACTTACCTGTCAACCTTAGGCAGCGGAAAGCTTGGGTTTTCGCAAATTCGAGACGGACAAACCTCCAGCTATGTGGGCGGCATGCGGGGTGCGGTGGAGCGAAATACCATGCGCTACTACCTGGCAATCGAGGCTTACCTGGCTTCGCTTAATCAACCTGCGGCACAACAATTCAATACGCGCTTACGCTACTGGTTTGACGCTACCGAAGAGTATTCCCAGCAACTGCATGAGGTGGATAGGCCCAGTTACTTCGCCATGAAAAAAGATGAATACCAGCGTCAACAGGCTGATTGACTGGTCTGTGCGTACAGCTCGCCTGCATTATTGACCCTTTTCAAGGGGCCGCCAACGTTACGCGATTTTGGGCGCTGAGGGCGTTCCCGGTTCACGAATGGGAAACAAGGGTTCTGGCGGTGGCGGCTCATCTATCTCGATGGGCATCACCGGGCCAGGCGGCACGATCATCGGAACTTCTTTATTCGGCACAGGCGTTACAGGAACACTTGGAGTGGGCTGTGGGATGGGGATGTTGACGGGCATGAATATCTCCAAAAACCATGGGGAAAACACACTCTTTATTTTATCTATTGCGTTCCTGCAGGGAATATTTGCGAGTGAAGCAGGCACTTAAGCGCTTTAAGTATTGATGCCAGGGTCCGCGGCAGAGTCCAGCAACTGACTTTGGGCGATGCAGTATGCCAACAAGTCGTCAATCTCAGTAGACTTGTCAAAGACCGCGTCGACGCCCAGTTGGGCACATCGAGAGCGGATCTCCCGGGTAGCGTAGTTACTGAAGATCACCATCTTTTGCCGCTTTCCACGCCTGCGGCAGGCCTCAAGAACACGCAAGCCGCTGCCGTTTTTCAGAAACAAGTCAACGATAGCCAAATCCCATTGGCCGCTATTGCGTGTGAGCCATTCGGAACCCTCTTCTTCTGTCTCGCACGTCCCAACCGTCTGCACCGGTGCAAGCTCTTCCAGCATGCTGATGAGATTGTCGCGAATGATCGGGTTGTCCTCGACCAGATAGGTTCGCATTTTCATTGACGGGCCATGATCTGCAGGTAGTGCGTCGCGATGGATTGGATTTTAATGCTCATATCCCAATTTAAATCACTGGCATTGGCACGGATGACGGAAGTCCCTGTGCACCCGTGTAGGAAAACACGCTGTGTCCGTCGGCGCTTGTTGTTGAGACGGCTTCTTGGCCGGGGCCGGCCCTCGTGGCATGCGTAAGAGGCTGACAAGACACTGTGGGATACGGTCTTGCGTCACGCAAGCACTCCCGGTCGGCGATGTCTTACGCCAGCAGCAGCCGGACCTGACATGAAGTGCCGGCCTTTTCCGACCGGTTTTCTGGACGTGAACAGGTATCGTTGCTTGGAGAAGTACGGCCTGCTTGCAGCCCCCTTGGTACTGCTGTCACGTTTCGAGCCCAACAAGGAATTTACATGCCGCAATCCAGGCGCAGAGCTGCAAATACCGTTAAACATACCGAGGAGACCAGGGACAAGCAGGCACAGCTTGAGGCTTTTACCGTCGACACGAGCACGGTATTGACCAGCAACCAGGGGCTTCTGATTCCGGACAATCACAACTCCCTGAAGGCAGGCGCTCGGGGCCCTACCTTGCTGGAAGATTTCATTCTCCGCGAAAAAATAATGCACTTTGACCATGAACGCATTCCCGAGCGAGTCGTCAATGCAAGGGGCTCCGGAGCGCATGGCTATTTCAAGGTGTACAAGTCCATGGTCCAGTACACCAGCGCTGCATTCTTGCAGGATCCGGCGCTTGAAACGCCCGTGTTTGTGCGATTTTCCTGTGTGGCTGGATCCAAGGGGTCAGCGGATACCGTGCGCGATGTGCGGGGCTTCGCGGTCAAGTTTTACACCCAGGAGGGCAATTACGACCTGGTCGGTAACAGCATGCCGGTTTTCTTCATACAGGACGCCATCAAATTCCCGGACCTGATCCATGCGTTAAAGCCGGAACCGCATCATGAGATGCCCCAAGCTGCCAGCGGCCACGATACGTTCTGGGATTTCGCCTCCCTGATACCCGAATCCACCCACATGCTCCTGTGGACCATGTCTGATCGTGGGCTTCCGCGAAGCCTGCGCATGATGGAAGGGTTCGGTGTTCATGCGTTTCGCTTTCTCAATGCGCACGGCGACAGCTGCTTCGTAAAATTCCACTGGAAACCTAAACTAGGCGTTCACGGATTGGCGGGAGACGAAGCCCAGGAAATTGCCGGCAAAGACCCCGATTTTCACAGGCGTGACCTGTGGGAAGCCATAGAAAGTGGTAATTTCCCAGAATGGGAACTGGGCGTGCAGATTGTTGACGCGGGAAAAGATGACGCGCTGGGCTTTGACATTCTGGACCCCACCAAGCTCATTCCCGAATCGCAGGTGCCGGTACAGATCATTGGCAAACTGGTGCTGAACCGCAACCCCGATAATTTTTTTGCCGAAACCGAACAGGTGGCATTTCACCCGGGTCACCTGGTCCCAGGAATCGACTTTTCAAACGACCCCTTGCTGCAGGGCCGCCTTTTTTCCTACACCGACACCCAGTTGTCGCGGCTGGGTGGTGCCAACTTTCATGAGATCCCCATCAACCGTAGCGTCTGTCCGATTCACAACTTTCAACGCGATGGACTGCACCGCCAGACTATCAACAAGTCACGAGCGGCCTATGAACCCAACACGCTGAACAACAGCAGCGAGTTTCGCGTGGATGGCGTGGCGCAGGGTTTTCTGTCTTATCCCGAGCCGATGGAGTCGACCAAAACACGGCGTCGCAACCTCTCGTTCGATGATCATTTTTCCCAGGCAACGCTGTTCTGGAACAGCCAGAGCGCAGTCGAAAAGGAGCATATCGTCGACGCGTTCAGATTCGAGCTGTCCAAAGTGGATGTACCAGACATCCGTCAGCGCGTGGTTGACAACCTCGCTCACGTTGATCTGAAACTGGCGGCCCGAGTCGCCGCCCCATTGGGCATTAAGGCGCCGGATCCGAAAGCTGCCGCAGGTCGCGCCGGTTTTCGCGATTACCGCATCACTAACAAGGTTGACGAAGATGCTGCCTTGTCCATGATGGCCCGGCCTGGCGCAAGCATAAAAACACGCAGGATCGCCATCCTGGTGGCTGACGGGGTTGAAACCGCCGCCCTGCGGCGACTCCGCCAAGACCTGGCGGACGCCGGTGCAATTTGCAGACTCGTGGCACAGCACCTTGGCACCGTAAGCACCGCCAGCGGCAGACAGCTTGCGGTTGACCATACCTTCGCCAACATGCCTTCGGTAATGTTCGACGCGGTGCTAATCCCTGGAGGCAACGCCAGCGTGGCCACCTTGTGTGGACTTGGAAAGGCGCTGCACTTTGTACTCCAGGCCTACAAACATGGCAAAACCATTTGCGCCCTGAACGAAGGCGTCCAGCTGCTAGGCACGCTGGGCTTCAGCCTTGGCAATAACCCGGACCAGATTACCGTGCCCACGGCGGGGGTCATCCTCGCCGATGCACGCAAGGTGCTGGACGGAGAAGTATCAAAAGACTTCATGGCGGCCATCGCCCTGCACCGGCATTGGGATCGTCTTAACGTCGATGCCGTCCCGGCCTGAATTGCTGCTGAAACCAGGATGCAAGGTCACGAAACGCTGAGATGTCGATGCTTCAGCCTTGCTGCATAAAAGAGGGCTGAACGCAGCTTATACGGGCCGACAAAGCTATCTGTTCAAAAGCATTGCGAAGTACGGGTGCCACTTCTATCGTCTTGGAGGCGATGGCGGTGCTGCATGAAACTTGAAACTGACCGTGGGCACACTGAAGTCTTCAAAGGGTGCGCCCAACGCAATTTCACCGTCCTGCAGTAACACGCACTCCTGCCGGCGCAAGGCCACGACAGCCGTGCTGTCCGCAAACCGCACCCAGGTACCGTAGCTGCTCACATCTTCCAGGTAGAACTTGCCGGCACGCCATTCGATCCGGGCGTGTTTGCGCGAAACCCGCGGGTCCGACACATTAAATTTCGCAGCCGCATCGCGGCCAAGAAATAGGGGTAGTTCAGTAGAGGTAAATCCCGCGTTGGTATCCAGCCAACGCAATTCGATGACGGCAGGCGGAGCTGTTCCACCCGCAAGCGTTGCTGGTGTCAAACTGCCCGGCATGGTGAAAATTTCCGACAGCACTTCGGATTGCCATTCAATTCTGTATACCACGCAGGATTCGGTTCGCCCCCTGATAGCCATGGCCCCCATGGAACGGTAGCGCACCAGACTATCCCCCGGAAGCTGCTCGATGACTGTGTCTGTGACGAGTATCTGTTCGGGGCCGGAGAGGTCACTCAGGCGTGAGGCGATGTTGACTGCATCTCCATAGCAGTCGCCATCCTGTTCGACGATTTCGCCACGCGCCATACCCACCTGAAGCCGCATTTTGAGCTGCTCGGGCCAGTTGAGGATGCGTTGCTGGTGCACCCGTTGAAGTTCGGTCACTGCCTCAATGGCGTCTGGGCTTTCGGAAAATACGATAAGTACACCGTCGCCAAGATACTTCACGACATGCCCGCGATGGGCTTCGCAGACCTGGCCTATCCACTGGGTCAAGCGCGTGATGGCCTGGGTCGCCTTGACGTTGCCCAGTGACTCGAAAACACCCGTGCTCCCTGTGAGATCGGCAAAAACGACGGTAACTTTTGCCATGTGACTATTTTGACCGCTTGTTGTTGTGTTGAATTAAAACACAGGCCTCTTGCCCGGCAACACGTTCAAGCCCTCTCCGACGGCGGACTCGCCAACATCAAGTGGCGCTGAGTGGCGCTGAGCTAATAACGCAGCGAATTCACAATGCCACCGATGTCACATTTGCTTACCTCGTGATGCATTCATTTGTTGTTTTGCGCAAACGATTACGGGAAACCCGGTTGCACGATAGCCGCGGTGACTTTAACCTTCGAAAAGGTTTCTTCCGAGCAAAAAGTAGCCAGACCCACCACGCCGGACACCTATGGAGAAAATGTGATGCCCATACGCTGGTTGAACAGTCACTTGAAAAGCAGCTTGATGGCCTTGCTCGGTTCTGACGAGCTCACACCATCCATCCGGGAAGATCGCACCGAAGACATCCGCCAGCTGATTCTTGAGGAGTTGGGTGAGTTCGGAGAGTCAAACTTCCCCAGGGTCACCCGCCGCGTGCGCTTTGCAATTGACGCACAGGGCTTGTGGTACGCGCGGGGCGATGTGATGGCGGTGCTAGCTGCGGCTCACGGCGAAACCGTTGCCCGTGAAAAAATCGATCGTATCAGCGGAGAATTCAAAGGCTTGGTACCCAGCGGTCTGAGTGCCAGGTCCAGTTCACTCACGTCCTGAGCATTTTCATCGATCTGATTTTCGGCCTGCTTCACGCCGCCCTATTGCATCCGGCCGCAGTGGATTTAATGCTGATGGCCCCAAAGTAAAAAGGCGTCCCGGTCTTCAACCGCCAGCGTGACATGTTGGCCGACGGGCAGCAGCACTTTCGTCGCCACATGACCGAATGGCAGTCCGGTCAATACCCGCGCTTTCACGTGATTCTGCAACCAGGCCACAACGCTGGCCAGCTTATAGCCTTTATCGTGGGGCACCAGCTTGTAGTTGCTGAACTGTCCGAAAATAATGGCTTTCTGCTGCCCCAGCACCCCGGCCTGCAGCAACTGGACCAACATGCGCTCCACCCGGTACGGATGCTCACCAACATCTTCGACGAACAAAATTCCACCTTTGACAGCGGGCAGGTAAGGCGTTCCGACCAGCGAAGACAGCATCGCCAGATTCCCACCCCAGAGCATCGCATCTTTAATGCTGAAGGTGCCATTTAGCGCTCTAGCGCCAGTACTACCTTCGCCTTCCGCTACTAACTTAATAGCACTCCTGGGCAACTGCCAGCCACTGCCCTCGCCCTGCCCGGTAACCAAGTCGTCAAAGCAGGCTTCCATGATGTCGTCTGCGCCCGCTTTGGCACCAAAATCTTCACCCAGTGCCGGGCCGGCCCAGGTTACTGCACCGGTTTTGGCCAGCACAGCCATCTGAAACGCCGTGAAATCGCTCAAGCCGACAAACTGGGTGCCTTTGGAAATGGCTTTGGCCACGGCTTTGTAGTTGATGCCCGGCAGGATACGCGAGAGGCCATAGCCACCCCGCGAAATCAGCGCCACATCGGCACCGCTGGCCGTCGCCCGGTGGATGGCTGCGAGCCGCATTTCGTCGTCACCGGCAAAACGCTGGTGGGTTGAAAGAGCTGCTTCGTCGACTTCGACCTCGTAGCCCAGGGTCTCCAGCCGCTTGATGCCGCGCTTGAAGCTGGCTTTGTCCCGCACCGCGCTGGAGGGGGAATAGATGTAGATATGTTTTTTCACGGATGCAAGTATCCCATTTGCGGCCCACACCTGTATCTCAGGTCGCGCGCCGGAAGAAGCCGAGCACAGTTTTCGTTTCAGGCCAGGCCATGGAAGAAACGCAGCGCATGCCGGGCGACCTGCTCGCCAGATTCCGGCAACAAATTCCCGGCCTCTTCCAGCACGACGGACTCACCGCTGCAGCCAAGAACGTCCTGCATGGCAGGCGGGCACAGGACCGGATCGTGCCCGCCGGCCATCGTCAGCGTCTGCCCTGTCCACTGCTCGCGCCAGAACTGGCGTAGCTCGCGAAAAATGGCTGCGCCGTCGGCGGTTTCAGCCTCTGGCAGCAGGAAGGGAAAGGCCCGCAACGCGGCGCGGTGACCTTTGTCGGGAAAGGGTGCGAGGTAGGCCGCGCATACTTCGGCGCTCAACTTCGGGGGGCTACGATCGAGCAGGTCCGCTACACCCAAAGTGGGATTTTTGGCACGCATCTCGCGCGAAGCTCCAAAAGGGGTTGAAAGCGGGGGGGCAGCGCACGCCGGCGTTGTGTTCATGACCAGCAGGCCCCGGTATCGCTGCGGCGCGGCCATGGGCAGCGTAAGGCCAAGCAGGCCCACCGAGTCGTGGACAACCAGCACGATATTCTGCAAGTCCAGCCTTTCCACCAGTTCCAGCAGCACCTGACGGTGACGGCTAAAGGTGTGAAAACTATCTTTCTTGGGTTTATCACTCTTGCCGAAACCAACGAGGTCAGGAGCGACCACCCGCTGGCCCGCCTGTAGCAGGGGCGGAATAAGTTTGCGGTAGCAATAGCTCCAGGCCGCGCTGTCATGCAGGCAGAGGTAGGTCAGGGGCTGACGGTGGTCGTCCTCCACGCCGCGCGCATCAAGGTAATGCATACGCAGGCCACCCAGCGCCGGCAAATCACTAAGGTAATGCGGCTGCCAGGGATAGCCTGGCAGCCCCTCAAACGCCGAATCTGGCGTTCGCAGTGCGTCCTCGCGTAGCGGATGGTTCCGCCGGGACGCCTCACGCTGGTCGAGACGGCGCTGGCGGAAAAAATCCTGCAGCAGCGCGCCGGTTTCCACAGCCAGCACCCCGCCCTGCAGTTCGGTCTGGTGGTTCAGCCGTTCGTCGGCAAACAGGTTGATGACTGAGCCAGCGGCCCCGGTTTTGGGGTCAGGTGCACCGAATACCACGCGCTTGAGCCGGGCGTGCAGCATGGCACCGCTGCACATGGCGCAGGGCTCCAGCGTGACAAACAATTCGCAATCATCAAGCCGGTAGTTGCCCAGGGCAAGCGCCGCTGCGCGCAAGGCCACAATCTCGGCATGCGCCGTCGGGTCATGCCCGTCAATCGGTGCGTTGCGGCCTGAGGCAATCACCTGGCCTGCTCGCACCACCACCGCGCCGACCGGGATTTCACCGGCCTCTGAGGCTTCACGGGCCTGGGCAAGGGCCAACCCCATGAAAAAAGCGTCACTCATGGATACTATGTTTTTGATAGCTTGTTGCGCTCATCCTGATTGGGCTAGCGTATTTTTTGCCAGAATATCAATCATCAGGCATGGGACGGGGCTGCTGCATGGCGGCTTCCACCGTCTGCTTGATTTGCTGCTGGATTTGCCGGCTTTGGACTTCAGGCGTCGCCCCGGGGGACGTGGCTGGCAGGGTTACCGTCTGAACAGCGGCAGCCGGGCTCTGCATCCCGACGGGGGCAACTGACAAGGCACTCAGCTGCTTTTTCGCCAGGACGCCAACCACGGCCAGAACGATCAACAGCCCAATTACGCTAAAAACAGCGCGCATCTCAGCTCTCCTGAGGATTCGTGGGCCCGGCTCCCATGCCCAGACGGTCCATCCAGCTAGCCATGGCCTGCTCATTTTCATTGCCAGCGGCATACATCGCCTTCATGCGGGCATGCGCTTCAGGCCGGTGCTGATTGAGTTTGAGCTTGCACTGCAGGTCGGTCACCAGCAGCTCAAACGCGACGATGCCCGCGAGCATTTTGTGGGCGAACACCTGGTCCAGACCCCGCCATTGATCCGCATAAGCCAGCTCGTGGTCACCAATCAGCTTTTTCAGCAGGCAATCCTTGGCGGCGGGCTCATCAATCAGCGTCGCCTGCACGGTGCAGTGCACGGCGAGGTAATTCCAGGTCGGCACCCGTGCCAGATCAGGATAGACGCTGGGCGACAAATAAGCGTGCGGCCCGAGAAACGTCACTACCGCCTGCGAACGCGCCTGCAGATAGCGCCAATGGCGATTCGGCTTGGCAACATGGCCTAGCAGCACAAACTGGCTCAAGTCTGAGCCGGCCTGCGCACGCTCTTCCAGATGAAGCGGCAAATGCGTGACATAGGGCAGACCCGCATCGTCAACGCTGATGAGGCTGGCAAATGGATGGTCCTGAATTAGCGCCGCAGCCTGCGTGCGATCGCCTTCAAATTGGGGAGGCAGGTACATGGGCTGAAGCATAGGGCAAAATTAAAAATACCCACCTCCAGAAGCCGACAGTGCATGGCCCCACAGGCTGTCAGGAGTGGCCAATGGACCGCACTCGGACAAGGTAGCCACCTTGATTGCAAGTGAAAGGTCAAGCTTGATTTTGTTATCGGGCAAGTCCGCCGTGGCAGTTGGAAACGTCAGTGTGGCAAGCTCGTGTTCAAGTGCCAGCGCTGAAGCGGAGGGCACCAATGCACAAAAATCCTGGGGGCCGAGGCGGGCCAGCGCGCCCTGAGGCGGCAGGCGCTGGCGTAACACCTGCGCGACCAGTTGAGTTACTGCGTCCTGGTTCAGATTATCGGCCGCGGCTGCCACCTCTTGCATATTGCTGACATGCATGCAGCAAACTGCCAGATCTGATCCATTCTTGCGGGCCTCTTCAAGCCCTAATGCCAGCAGCGCGCGAAACCCGCGTATGTTCCAGCAGCCGGTCAGCGGGTCGAGAGCACCTTTGCGTTGCAGGATGCTGAACTGCATCAGGAGCCTGCTTTGCAGATTCGACATGGCAGTGATTTTGAGCTCTGCCACGGCCAAGCCGGCCAAGTCATTAAGCGCCTCAAAGTCTTCCGCCCCAAAAGTGCGCGGCATGGTGTCGATAACACACAGGGTTCCCACCGCTAAACCCGGGGCAATTTCAAGCGGCCAGCCGAGGTAAGAGCGAATGCCCGGTGACCCGGTCACCAGCGGATTGTCCGAAAAATCCGGGTTACGCCAGGTATCAGGAATGCAAAATGGCCGATTCAAGGCGACAGCATGCGCACAAAAAGAAATATCGCGCGGGGTATGCGCCACTTCAAGACCCTGCACGGAGCGAAACCACTGCTCATCCTGCTCAACGATGGAAATCAGCGAAATGGGCACATGCAACAGGCGTTTGGCGGTTCGGGTAATCCGGTCGAAGCGCTCCTCACGCGGGGCATAGGCGCAGTGCGCGCTACGCAGCGCGTCCAGACGTTCTATTTCATTGGCCGGATGAGGCGCTGCTCGCATGGTTTGGGGGTGACTCTTCGATGCTAGCGCTTGACTTTCATTCCCACTCGATGGTCGCAGGCGGCTTGCTGCTGACGTCGTAAGTGACGCGGTTGATGCCGCGCACTTCGTTGATGATGCGGCCTGACACTTTTTTCAGCAGTGCGTAAGGCAGCTCCGCCCAGTCTGCGGTCATGAAGTCGCTGGTTTGCACCGCGCGCAGGGCCACCACGTACTCATAAGTGCGGCCATCACCCATCACACCTACGCTTTTCACCGGCAAGAACACCGTGAACGCCTGGCTGGTCAGGTCGTACCAGGTTTTGCCGGTTTCCGCATCCTTGAAGTTGCGCAACTCGTCGATGAAGATGGCATCGGCCCGGCGCAGCAGGTCGGCGTATTCTTTTTTGACTTCACCCAGAATGCGAACACCCAGGCCAGGTCCGGGGAAAGGATGGCGGTAAACCATGTCGTGCGGCAAGCCAAGCGCCACGCCCAGTTCCCGCACTTCATCCTTGAAGAGTTCGCGCAGGGGTTCGAGCAGCTTCAGGCCCAACTGTTCAGGCAGGCCGCCCACGTTGTGATGGCTTTTGATGCTGACGGCTTTTTTGCTTTTTGCCCCACCCGACTCAATCACATCCGGGTAAATCGTGCCCTGGGCCAGCCACTTCGCGCCTTTGTAGGCGCCGTCCAGGCCGGCCTTGAGCCGCGCGGCCTCGGCCTTGAACACCTCGACAAACTCGCGGCCGATAATCTTGCGCTTGGCCTCGGGATCGCTGACACCTGTGAGGTGGCCCAGAAACTGATCAGCAGCGTCCACGCGGATGACCCTGGCGTGCAGCTTGCCGACAAACATGTCCATCACCATGTCGCCTTCGTTCAGGCGCAGCAGGCCATGATCGACAAACACGCATGTGAGCTGGTCGCCGATGGCGCGGTGAATCAGGGCCGCAGCGACCGATGAATCCACGCCACCCGACAGCCCGAGGATGACTTCCTCGTCCCCCACCTGCTGGCGAATTTTCTCCACGGCTTCGCTGATGTAGTCGCCCATGACCCAGTCTGGCCGGGTGCCGCAAATGTCGAGTACAAAGCGGTCCAGAATCGCCTTGCCCTGGGTGGTGTGCGTGACTTCAGGGTGAAACTGCACCGCATAGTACTTGCGCTCTTCGTCCGCCATGCCGGCAATCGGGCAGGAATCGGTAGAAGCCATGATCTTGAAGCCGGGCGGCATCTCGGTCACGTTGTCGCCATGGCTCATCCAGACATGGAGCATGCCGTGACCTTCCGGCGTGACGTAATCCTGAATGCCGTCAAACAATTGGGTGTGACCGCGGGCACGCACTTCGGCGTAGCCAAATTCGCGTTTATGCCCGCCTTCGACCTTGCCACCCAAGGCCTCGGCAATGGCGTACATGCCAAAGCAGATGCCCAGTACTGGAATGCCCAGCTCAAACACCGCCTGCGGGGCGCGCAGCGTTTCGTCTTCCCACAGGCTGGCATGGCTGCCGGAAAGAATTACGCCTTTCAGATTGCCGTCCCTGGCGTACTCACGAACCCAATCGTCGGTCACATCGCAGGGATGGACTTCGCAGAAGACATGGGCTTCACGCACACGGCGTGCAATCAGCTGGGTGACTTGGGAGCCGAAGTCGAGAATGAGGATTTTTTGGTGCTGCATGAAAGTCGTCTCAGGCGATGTTCAGTCAAAAAAGAAAAGGCGTCTGCTGCCAGACGCCCAGGGTCCACAGAAAGACGCTCAATCAGCCCGGTAGTTCGGCGCTTCTTTGGTGATCTGCACGTCATGCACATGACTCTCGCGGATGCCTGCGGAGGTAATCTCCACAAACTCTGCCCGGTTGTGCATTTCTTCAATCGTGCCACAGCCACAGTAGCCCATGCTGGCCCGCAAGCCGCCTGCCATCTGGTAAATGATGGCGACCATGGAGCCTTTGTAGGGCACCCGGCCTTCGATGCCTTCCGGTACCAGTTTGTCGGCATTCGGGTTGCCGGTGGTGGCTTCCTGAAAATAACGGTCGGCGCTGCCCTGCTGCATGGCGCCAATGCTACCCATGCCGCGGTAGCTCTTATAGCTGCGGCCCTGGAACAAAATAACTTCTCCGGGCGCTTCTTCAGTTCCGGCAAACATGCCGCCCATCATCACGGTTCCAGCACCTGCTGCAATGGCTTTGGCAATATCGCCGCTATAACGAATGCCTCCGTCGGCTATAAGCGGAACGCCGCTACCGCGCAAGGCGGTCGCCACGCTGTCGATGGCCATTATTTGCGGCACACCGACACCGGCAACGATGCGGGTGGTGCAAATGCTGCCCGGGCCGATGCCAACTTTCACCGCATCGGCGCCGGCTTCAACCAAGGCCAGCGCGGCGGCGCCGGTGGCAATGTTGCCGCCAATCACCTCCACCTGCGGATAGTGCTTCTTGACCCAACGTACGCGCTCGATCACGCCATGGCTGTGGCCGTGGGCCGTGTCGACCACGATCGCATCCACACCAGCCTTGACCAGCGCTTCGACCCGCTCCTCGGTACCTTCGCCTACACCCACAGCAGCGCCAACGCGCAAGCGGCCTGAAGCATCCCGTGCGGCATTCGGGAAATTGGTTTGCTTGGTAATGTCCTTGACCGTGATCAGACCTTTGAGTTCAAAGTCGTCGTTGACCACCAGCACGCGTTCGAGCTTGTATTTATTGAGCAGGGCCTTGGCTTCGGCGCCAGAAGTGCCCTCCTTGACCGTGATCAGCTTCTCACGCGGCGTCATGATCTGGTACGCCTTGACGTCATAGCGGGTTTCAAAGCGCAGGTCGCGGCTGGTAACGATGCCAACCACTTTGCCTCCGTCGCATACCGGAAAGCCGGAGATGCCGAGCTGCTCGGACAGTTCCAGTATCTGCAGCACGGTGTGCTCGGGTGTGATGACCACCGGATCGCGCACCACCCCCGACTCATAGCGCTTGACCTTGGCCACATGCGCGGCTTGCTCCTGCGGCGTCAGGTTTTTGTGCACGATGCCAATGCCGCCCTCTTGCGCGATGGCTATGGCCAGACGCGCTTCGGTAACCGTGTCCATGGCTGCTGAGACCAGCGGCAGGTTCAGGCGGATGTTGCGGGTGAACTGGGTGGAAAGAATGGCGTCCTTGGGCAGGACTTGGGAGAACGCTGGCACCAACAATACGTCGTCGAAGGTGAGCGCTTTGCCGAGTAGGCGCATAGAGAAGGCTCCAAAAATACAATTGTACCTTTGTCCCTTACCTCGCCCCGGCACTAAGCCTCATGGGGAAAGTTGTTGCATCTTTGGCACATACGCGGCTTTGTCTGCAGGCATGCGAAAAACAGCAGTGCAGAGCGCTACACTTGAAAAATGGACTTCAAATTTGCTTCAAGAACCCTGATTCTGGCCACAGTAAGTGGCTCATTTGCACTCACGGCGCTGGCCCAATGGCAATGGATAGACAAGGACGGCCACAAAGTGTTCAGCGACCGCGCGCCGCTTGGCGACGTCCAGGAAAAAAATATCCTAAAACGCCCCGGTGGCAATAACCGGCAGGCCTCGCCGCCCGTCGGCGATGTCGCGACCGCGGCCCCAGCCGCGCTGACTTCACCACCGGCAGGCAAAGCCAGCGCGCCCAAACTCTCGGGCAAAGACGCACAACTTGAAGCCAGGAAAAAACAGCTTGAGGAAGAAGAAACGGCAAAAAAGAAGGCGGAAGAAGAAAAAATAGCGAAGGCCAGAGCCGACAATTGCGAACGCGCCACAAGGGCATTGGCGAGTGTTCAATCTGGCGGCAGGATCGCTGTCACCAATGCCAAAGGTGAGCGCGAGATCATGGATGACAACGCCCGTGCGACCGAAACCAAGCGCCTCCAGGGCATCACCGACAGCGACTGCAAAAAATAAATCGACCGCGAACTGCCGGCTTCAGGTGGTCGCCGCCTGCAACTACTCCGGACTGGTTTAATACCCCGCCTTGGCGCCGGACCGGGTCTTGGCAAACAGTCCGGTACTTTTTGCGCCCTGTTGATCAAACCGCTCCCGGCGCGCAACTTTGGGGTCAACCCGCAAGTCGCGGTAAATTTCTATCCGGTCCCTGTCTGCAAGCCTGTGAGTCAGGCTGGTTTTCAGACCCCAGATGCCCGCTGTCAGGCGCGCTGACGAGATATCCGGAAACTCTTCGAAGATGCCGCATGCAGCAAACGCCTGCGCCACGGTTGCGCCAACAGGCAGCTCCAGCTCCCATTCACGGACCTGCCGGGGGGCCGGTGAGTAAACCACGGAAACCGTCAGCCGCAAGCGGCTGTTCAAGCCCTCAGGACTCGCCATAGACATGGGAGGCTCTTTTGACAAAGGCATCGACCATACTGCCTGCAATTTTGTCGAAAATGGGGCCGACCAGAGTGGCCAGCGCCCCATTATCGAAGTCATAACAAAGCATGAATTCGATTTTGCAGGCGCGCTGGCTACCGTCACCCAGGGGCAGAAAGCGCCAGTCACCTTCCAGACTGGAAAAAGGCCCATCAACCAGCTTCAGGCTGACCTTTTGGTCTTTTTCATGCACATTGCGTGTTGTGAAGCTCTGCTTCAGTCCCGCGATGGAAATACCGACCTTGGCGGTCATACCCAGGGCGTGTTCCTCCTCTACTGACGCCCGATCACACCACGGCAAAAACTGCGGGTAGCTGGCGACATCGGTGACCAAGGCAAACATTTCAGCTGCGCTGTACCAAATAAGAACGGACTTGTGAACGGTTTTCATACAATCAATGACTGGGCGCAATTGTATTAGCCACTTCGCTCCTTCGCCCTTACCTCTTATTCATGGCCACCAAAGAAGCATCCTCCTCCAAAAAACCAGCCGCAGCATCCTCCGGAAAACCAGCTGGAAAGCCGGTCAGCAATCTCACGGCGAAAGCCGCAGCGGCCGCTGTCCGCATTGCCGACAACAAAAAGGCCCTCTTCAATTACCACATTGAAGAACGTTTTGAGGCCGGCATGGTGCTCGAAGGCTGGGAGGTCAAATCCGTGCGCGAAGGCAAGGTGCAGCTCACCGACGGCTATGTGGTGATACGCAACGGTGAAATGTTCCTCATCGGCTGCCAGATCAATCCGCTGGGAACGGCATCAACCCATGTGCGCCCCGATTCCGTGCGGACCAAGAAGCTGCTGCTGCACAAAGAGGAGATTCGCCGGCTGATGGGCAAGGTTGAGCAAAAAGGCTTCACCCTGGTGCCGCTGAACATGCACTGGAAAGCGGGCAAGGTGAAGTGCGAAATCGGACTGGCCAAGGGCAAGGGCGAGCATGACAAGCGCGACACCATCAAGGACCGCGAAGGCAAGCGCGAGGTGGAGCGCGCCATGAAATCCAGAAGCCGATAAGCCGGACTGCCGGCGCGCCCTGCGCTTTTAAAGCCCGCGCAAGGGATGCTCGGTCGCCGGCCAGGGGCTTTCAAAGAACGAGGCGGTCATGGCTGCCGTAACGTCTTCAATCCGGGCCGGCGACCATTGCGGCTTGTAATCTTTGTCAACCGCCAGCGCGCGTATGCCCTCGACCGTTTCACTCTTCACGCCGGGACGCAGGTGAAAGCAGTGATGCACCATATCTCGCTCCATACGCAGGTCATCGGCCAGCGTCATGCTACGGGCACGGCGGATTTGCTCCAGCGTCGCATGCAGCATCAGGGGCGATCGTTTGCGCAAGGTTGCCGCTGTCTTGACGGCCCAGGGATCGGTCGAGGCCTCCAGCGCATCGACGATGTGTTTGACCCGCAACAATGAAAAATAAGCATCAATTGTGCCGGTAGCACATACAGGACGTGCGCCAGCAGCTACTAATTCAGTAGCAATCCATTGCTCGACCTGCGCTGCGGACTCGAATGCCTGGCTTGCCAGCGCTTCCCAGAGGCTTGGCAGCCGGGCCGCTTCCAGCTTGACGTCAGCCAGCCCGTAGGCAAGCGCCTCATCCGCGCCAATTACGTCACCGGTCAGCGCCAGATACTCGCCCACATGGCCCGGGCACCGGCTCAGAAAGTAACCGCCGCCCACGTCCGGAAACAGGCCGATATTCGTTTCCGGCATCGCCATCTTGGTGTGCTCGGTGACGATACGGACTTTCGCACCTTGCGAAATGCCCATGCCCCCGCCCATCACAACACCATCCATGAAGGCGATGTAGGGCTTGGGATAGGTCTGGATCAGGTGGTTGAGGGTGTATTCCTCGGTAAAAAAGTTGTCCAGCGCCGCATCACCGGCCAGAGCAGCCTGATGGAAAAAGCGGATATCGCCACCAGCGCAAAAGCCGCCAAAAAGGCTCTCGGGCGTTCCGGGCCGACCCACCTTGTTGCTTCCGCGAATGGCCACCGCCAGCACGGCCGGATCGTCACGCCAGGCTTGCAGCGTGCTGAGCAAGTCGCGCACCATTTGCAGGGACAAGGCATTGAGCGCTTTGGGGCGGTTCAGCGTAATCAGCCCCACGCGGCCCCGGCGCTCGGCCAGAACATCGCTGTGTTTATTTTCTGTTGCCATTACTTCAGTATTCACGATCTTTGTCTCCATCCAATCAACTCATTAACTACCAGCGCGCCGATGACCAGTGAGCCGCCGGTCAATACACTGGCACCAGGCACCTCGTTGGCGCCAAACCAGGCCAGCAAGATACCGAAAATCACCTCCAGCAAGGCTAGAAGCGCCATCTCGGGCGCTTTTAGCACGCTAGCGCACACAACGGCCAGCACACAGGGAATCGCCAGCTGCACCAGCCCGAGCAGCGCCAGCAAAACCACATCGTGCGGCGTAGCTGAAAAGGGAAAAGCCAAAGGCAGGGTCAGCAGCGACGAAATTGCTGCGCCGACCAGAACGGAAGGCACCAGGTCAATTTTCCGGCCTTGCGCGCGGCTGTGCTGCACCACTGTCCAGTTGCCAGCGCCAGCCAACGGAACCAGCAGGGCGACCAACGTGCCGCCGAGGTGACTGGAAAGATCCATCTGCCCGCCATACATCCACGCTATCCCGACACTCGCCACGGCAATCGCCCACCAAGTGCGTAACGGAATGCGATGACCAATGAAGACACGCGCCAGCAAGGCCGTGATGAGCGGGCCGGCCGCCATGGTGACCAGTACATTCGCCACCGTGGTCAGCGTCAGCGCCATCATGAAGGCGGTGAACATTACGCTCCAGCAGATGCCCGACAGCCACAAGGCCTTGCCACCCCCGCGTATCTTGGAAAACACGGCCCGTCCCTGGAAAAAAGGCAGGATGACGAGCAGCGACACCACGGTGAAGAAGCTGCGCCAGAAGGTCACTTCAAAACTGCGTGCCACCTCCAGATGCCGGGTCACCACACCGGCAATGGACCACATCAGTGTCACCACGACCATAAGAAAAACGGCGCGGGAATGCGTGAGTGTCATGAAACCTCTTGAGTTCTTTAAACACCGGCAAACGATAAAAAGGCCACTGCATGGCAGTGGCCCTCTGGCAGGCTTGTCAGCCCGAACACCTTATTCGCCGCAGCGCATGTAGGTTAACGACCAGCGCGTTTGCGCTCGCTCTCTGTCAGGAAGCGCTTGCGCAGGCGGATCGACTTGGGCGTGATTTCAACCAGCTCGTCGTCCTCGATGAATTCCACGCCGTATTCCAGCGTGCAATCGATAGGCGGCGTGACTTTGATCGCATCTTCCTTGCCGCTAACGCGGAAGTTGGTCAGCTGCTTGGTCCGCGTGGCGTTGACCACCAGATCGTTCTCACGGTTGTGGATGCCCACAATCATGCCTTCGTATACCGGATCGTTGGCCTTGACGAACATGCGACCGCGGTCGTCCAGCTTGCCCAGCGCGTAGGTGAAGATTTCACCAGCATCCATGGAAATCAGCACGCCGTTTTTACGGCCGCCGATGTCGCCCTTGTGCGGCTCGTAGCAGTCGAAGATGTTGGCGATCAATCCACTGCCGCGGGTCAGGTTCAGGAATTCGTTGGTGAAACCGATCAGGCCACGCGCCGGGATGCGGTACTCCAGGCGAACGCGGCCACGGCCGTCCGGTTCCATATTCACCAACTCGCCCTTGCGTTCGCCCAGGGCTTGCATCACGCCGCCCTGGTGCTGCTCTTCGATGTCGGCCGTGACCAACTCGATAGGCTCACATTTCTCGCCATTGATTTCCTTGAACATCACGCGCGGCTTGGACACAGCCATTTCGTAGCCTTCGCGGCGCATGTTTTCCAGCAAGATGGTCAGATGCAGTTCGCCGCGACCCATGACTTCAAAGATACCTTCTTCGTCGGTCTCCTTGACGCGCAAGGCCACGTTGTGCTGCAGTTCTTTTTGCAGGCGGTCCCAGATCTGGCGGCTGGTGACGTACTTGCCTTCGCGGCCGGCCAGCGGGCTGGTATTGACGCAAAAGTTCATGGTCAGAGTCGGTTCATCAACCTTGAGCATGGGCAGCGGCGCCGGATTGGTCGGGTCGGTGATGGTCACGCCAATGCCGATTTCATCAATGCCGTTGATCAGCACGATTTCGCCCGGACCAGCTTCCGTGGCCTGCACGCGCTCCAAGCCCTGGAAGGTCAGCACCTGGTTGATACGGCCCTTGATGGCCTTGCCATCCGGGCCCTCCATCACCAGCACGTCCATCATGGGCTTGATCGTGCCCTGGCTGATGCGGCCAACGCCAATGCGTCCCACAAAGGTGGAGAAGTCGAGCGCAGAAATCTGCAGTTGCAGCGGCGCTGCGGGATCACCCTGCTGGGCCGGCACATGC
The DNA here is from genome assembly GCA_963793855.1 of uncultured beta proteobacterium. GTDB lineage: Bacteria > Pseudomonadota > Gammaproteobacteria > Burkholderiales > Burkholderiaceae_C > Polaromonas. The sequence goes on along the minus strand of CAWCBL010000001.1, from coordinate 104,306 downwards.
TTGAGCACGGTATTGAACAGGGCCGACATGTCGGGGCCCCACTGTTCACCCGGTGCGCCCTCTTCCAGCGAGGACCAGCCGTTGATGCCCGAGGCGTAGACCACGGGGAAATCCAGCTGCTCATCGGTGGCGCCCAGCTTGTCGAACAAATCGAAAGCGGCATTGACGACCTTGTCGGGATTGGCACCCGGCTTGTCCACCTTGTTCACCACCAGGATGGGCTTCAGGCCCAGGGCCAGCGCCTTCTTGGTCACGAAGCGGGTCTGGGGCATGGGGCCTTCTTGCGCATCGATCAGCAGCACCACGCCGTCCACCATGGACAGCGCACGTTCCACTTCACCGCCGAAGTCGGCGTGGCCGGGGGTGTCAACAATGTTGATGTGCGTGCCTTCCCAGGTCACGGCGCAGTTCTTGGCCAGGATGGTAATGCCACGCTCTTTTTCGATGGCATTGTTGTCCATCACGGTGTCGACAACCTTCTCGTGCTCGGCAAAGGTGCCGGACTGGCGCAGCAACTGGTCGACCATGGTGGTCTTGCCATGGTCAACGTGGGCGATGATGGCGATGTTACGGATCTGTTTATGGCTCATGGTTGACTTTCTGGGAACTTGAAACTATACGAAATTAATGTTGAAAAGAGGCTGCACCTGATGGCGCGGCCATGGAATCTGGCGGGAAACTTTCCAGGGCCCGCTGCGCCGAGAGCAAAATATCCTGGACTTCAATCGGGCTCAGCAAACGCTGGGGAATCAACTCATCAGCCGTGATGTGGGCCGAGCCCAGAAACGCAGCAGGCTCACTGCCATACACCTGCACCAGCGGCGCATCAGCGCCCCACTGGCCCCGACGACGCAGGCCGCTTAGAAAGCGCCCTGCATTATCGGCGTCCAAGGTGACAGATGGATAAGCTGCCACCAGGGACTGCGGTGGCAACAAACAGGCTTCGCGATCGGCTTCGGTCATGGCTTCGAGTGCGGACAGCGTCACGCATTGCGTAGCGACAAAGCCGCCCGTTTCGATTCGGCGCAATGAGCCCAAGTGGGCGCCACAGCCCAGGGCTTCACCGATGTCTTCGCCCAGCGTACGGATGTAGGTTCCCTTGCTGCAGTTCACTATGATTTTAATAGCTGCCTGCGCCCGTGGATCCTGCACAAGAACCATATTTAGCTTAAAAACCGTGATGTGGCGAGCCTCCCGCTCCACATCAATGCCCTTGCGGGCGTATTCATACAGCGCCTTGCCATCTTTCTTGAGCGCTGAATACATGGGCGGAATCTGCGCCAGCGGGCCGGTAAAACGCTGCGTCATGGCTTGCAGCAGCTCAGGCGTAATCTCGGGCACCGGCCGAATTTCAATCACTTCGCCTTCGGCGTCTGCCGTGCTGGTTTTCTGGCCCAGCAGCAACACCGCCTCATAAGTCTTGTCGGCATCCAGCTGAAGCTGGCTGAACTTGGTGGCCGCGCCAAAGCAAAGCGGCAGCACGCCAGTGGCCAGTGGATCCAGCGTGCCGGTATGCCCGGCCTTGTCGGCCCGCAGCAACCATTTGGCTTTTTGCAGCGCCTGATTGCTCGACAGGCCCAGCGGCTTGTCGAGCAGCAACACGCCGTGTACGGGACGTCGCTGGATTTTCTGGCGTTGAGAAGAAGTTTGCGTCATAAGGCTCCGACAGGCTCAGCGCACGGGCCTGCCCGAACGCTCGGTTGGCACCGTTGTCCCCGAACCTGTCAGAGGGGAACGGCGCTAACTCATTCGTCCTGAGCGCGAGAGGAAACCGCCTTGGCAATCAGGGCGTTCAGATCGGCCGCACGTTCGGTGGTGCGGTCAAAGTGGAAATGCAGGGTCGGAACCGTGTGCGTCATCAGACGCTTGAACAGGCCGTTGCGCAGAAAGCCCGCAGCCTGGTTGAGCGCTGTTTCGCACTCTTTCGGGTCGCCGACCAGCACGCTGAAAAATACCTTGGCATGCGCGTAATCGGGCGTCACCTCGACCGCCTGAATCGTCACCATGCCGACCCTTGGGTCTTTCAGCTCGCGCGCGATCAGCTCCGTCAGATCCCGCTGAATCTGATCGGCGACACGAAAGCCGCGGTTGGGGGTAGATGACTTTTTACGCATGAAACAACTGTAGGAACTTCAAATCTGGACTCAATTTATACGCAGGCGGCTGCCAACCCGAAAGGGTCGGCGGGCCGTCAGCTCGATTTACAGGGTACGAGCCACTTCCTTGATCTCGAAGAACTCAAGAATGTCACCGACTTCGATGTCGTTGTAGTTCTTGATAGTCAAGCCGCATTCAAAGCCTTCCTTGACTTCCTTGGCATCGTCCTTGAAACGCTTGAGCGAGTCGAGTTCACCCGTGTAGATGACCACGTTCTGGCGCAGCAACCGCAGCTTGGCTGTGCGGCGGACCACGCCAGCGGTGACCATACAGCCGGCAATCGAGCCGATCTTGCTGACCTTGAGCACTTGGCGAATCTCGGCATTACCGATGATTTCTTCCTTCTTCTCAGGCGTGAGCATGCCGGACATTGCAGCCTTGAGTTCGTCCACAGCGTCATAGATGATGTTGTAGTAGCGAATATCAATACCGTTGTTCTCGGCCTGCTTGCGCGCCTGTGCATCAGCACGGGTGTTGAAGCCAATCAGCACGGCCTTGGAGGCAATGGCCAGATTGACGTCCGACTCGGAAATACCGCCCACACCGGAGTACACCAGCTGAACCTTGACCTCGTCGGTCGAGAGCTTGAGAAGCGACTGCGCAAGCGCTTCCTGCGAACCCTGCACATCGGCCTTGATGATGATGGGCAGCATCTTGACTTCGCCAGCGGACAGGTCGGAGAACATGTTCTCCAGTTTGGACGCCTGCTGCTTGGCCAGCTTGGTATTGCGGAACTTACCAGCACGGTAGGTCGCGATTTCCCGGACACGGCGTTCATCCGTCATGACCATGAAATCGTCGCCCGCCTGAGGCACTTCCGTCAGACCCTGAATTTCAACCGGAATCGAAGGACCCGCGGTCTTGATGGGCTTGCCGTTTTCGTCGAGCATGGCGCGCACGCGGCCATAGGTCGAACCGGCCAGCACCACGTCGCCCGCCTTCAGCGTGCCGGACTGCACCAGCACCGTTGCAACAGGGCCACGGCCCTTGTCGAGGCGCGCTTCGATCACCAGGCCCTTGGCCAGGGCATCAACCGGGGCCTTGAGCTCCAGCACTTCGGCCTGCAGCAACACCTGTTCAAGCAGCGTGTCGATGCCTGCGCCGGTATGGGCGGAAACAGGAACAAACGGTGAATCGCCGCCAAACTCTTCCGGCACCACGCCTTCTGTCACCAGCTCGCCTTTGACGCGCTCCAGATTGACGCCGGGCTTATCGATCTTGTTGATCGCCACGACGAGGGGAACGCCTGCGGCCCTGGCATGCCTGATGGCCTCTTTGGTTTGCGGCATCACGCCGTCGTCCGCCGCCACCACCAAAATCACGATGTCGGTCGCTTGAGCACCACGGGCACGCATAGCGGTAAACGCTTCGTGGCCCGGGGTGTCCAGGAAGGACACCATGCCGCGCGGTGTTTCCACGTGGTAAGCACCAATATGCTGGGTAATGCCACCAGCTTCACCGGAGGCCACCTTGGCGCGGCGAATGTAGTCGAGCAGAGAGGTTTTACCGTGGTCAACGTGACCCATGACGGTCACCACCGGCGCACGTGGAAGCGCTTCGGCTTGCTGGCCATGCACATCCTCGTCGGTGAACGCTTCCGGATCGTCCAGCGCAGCGGTAAGCGCGGTGTGTCCCATTTCCTCCACCACAATCATGGCGGTATCCTGGTCCAGCGGCTGGTTAATAGTGACCATCTGGCCCAGCTTCATCAAATGCTTGATGACCTCGGACGACTTGATGCTCATCTTGTGAGCCAGTTCTGAAACGGTAATGGTTTCAGGTACATGAACCTCAAGCACCTTGAATTCGGTAGGCGCTACAAAACTGGACTCGGGGCGTGCCTCGCGACCTGAACTGCGACGACCACGCGGACCGGCGCGGAAATTGCCGCGACCAGGAACAACCGGAGCGCCACGGCTCGGAATGCCCTTTTTCTTGGCTGCGTCATCTTTCCAGGTCGAAGACAGATTCTCGGACTTGACTTCCTTCTTGCCTGCAGCACCGGCGACGGCAACAGCACCTGGAGCGCCGGCCTTTGCGGCACCCGGGGCAACGGTCGGCTTGTGCAGGGTGCCCTTCATGGCGACCTTGGGATCCACATGCGGGACCAGCACGCGCTTGGGCGCGGACAGCATGGCACGGATCCCTGCCGCTTCGGCTTCGGCCTTGCGACGACGTTCCTGGAGATCCTGAACCTTGGCCGCATCTGCCTGGAATTCAGCTGTCGCCTTCGCTTTTGCGGCGGCTTGAACTGTGGCCGCTTCAGCGGCCTTGCTGGTCTGTTCTGCAGCAGCCGTATCAGCGGCCTGGGCAGCTTCAGCGGTCACAGGCGGGGCGGGCTTGATGATTTTGCCAATGGTTGGCTTGACTTTTTTCGCGGCCTCGGCGGCTAGTGCCGCTGCATCAGCTTCAGCCTTTTTGGCTGCTGCAGCTGCTGCCGCTTCGCGTTCACGCTCCAGCGCCGCATCCTTGGCTTCCTGCTCTTCGCGCAAACGGCGTTTTTCGGCCAGTTCTTCTTCCTGACGACGCAGCAATTCAGCGTGACGGTTTGCCTCTTCTTCGCGGCGAACCAGTTCGGCATCTTCGGCAGCCTGTACCGGGGGGGCTGCAAGCACTTCAGGCTGCACTTCTTCGGCGGGCTGATCGGAGCCGTCTTCGCGCCTGACGAAGGTGCGTTTTTTGCGGACTTCGACCTGGATGGTACGGGCCTTGCCCGTGGCATCGGCCTGCTTGATCTCGGTGGTGGACTTCTTCACCAGCGTGATTTTTTTGCGTTCAGCCGCAACAGTGCCATGGCTGGCCTGCAAATAGCCGAGCAGCTTTTGCTTGTCGGCCTCGGACAGGTGATCGCTGGCCTGCGTCTTGGCAACGCCTGCGCTGGTCAATTGCTCGATCAGGGTAGCGGGAGATTTATTCAATTCAGCTGCGAATTCAGCGACGGTAGTGGTACTGGACATATTTGGTTTTCCTGACTGGCCTCCATGATCACTGCTCTTGGACCGTTGCGGGTGCAGCGGCGACGCCAGCGTCATCGGTAAACCAATGGGCGCGTGCAGTCATGATCAGGGCTTTGGCCTCGTCCGCAGACTGGCCGGTTATATCGGTAAGCTCATCCACGGCCAGATCGGCCAGGTCGTCACGGGTGGCAACACCCGCTTCGGTAAGTTTGGTAATAAGCTCGGGAGTAAGACCCTCAACGTCGCGCAGATTCTGCGAAACACCGCCGGCATTTTCTTCCTTCGCAATTTCCATCGTCAAAAGCGCATCTTTGGCGCGAGTCCGCAGTTCGTTGACGGTATCTTCGTCAAACGTCTCGATTTCCAGCATTTCCTGCAGCGGCACATAAGCCACCTCTTCCAGGCTGGTAAAGCCTTCTGAAATCAGGATATCGGCGATTTCCTCGTCCACATCAAGCTTTTCCATGAACAGCTTGCGGCTGGAATCCGTTTCGCTGGCCTGTTTCTGCGCCGACTCATTGGCATCCATGATGTTGATCTTCCAGCCGGTCAGCTCGGAAGCCAGGCGCACGTTCTGGCCACCGCGGCCGATGGCAATGGCGAGGTTTTCCTCGTCCACTACCACATCCATGGCATGACGTTCTTCGTCCACCACGATGGACGACACGTTGGCCGGTGCCAGTGCACCAATCACAAACTGCGCTGGATCTTCACTCCATAGCACGATATCCACGCGTTCGCCTGCGAGTTCGTTGGTGACGCCGTTGACACGGGTGCCACGGACACCGACGCAGGTGCCGATCGGATCGACACGCTTGTCATGCGACAGCACGGCGATTTTGGCGCGCGAACCGGGGTCACGGGCGCAAGATTTGATTTCAAGCAGACCCTGCTCAATTTCGGGGACTTCCTGGCGGAACAGCTCAATCATGTATTCCGGCGCGGTGCGCGACAGAATGATGGGGGCACCGCGCAGCGTGGTATCCACTTCCATGATCATGGCGCGAACGCGGTCACCGGAGCGCAGATTCTCTTTGGGAATCATGTCGCTGCGGCGCAGGCGACCTTCGACACGGCCGGACTCGACAATCAGGTCGCCTTTATCCATGCGCTTGACAGTGCCGACAAAAATCTTGTCGCCACGCGACATGAAGTCGTTGAGCAGCATTTCGCGCTCAGCATCACGGATTTTTTGAAGAATGACCTGCTTGGCAGCCTGCGCGCCAATGCGGCCAATCGGCAGACTCTCAACCGGTTTTTCGATGTAATCACCCTCTTCGATGTCGGCAATTTCGTCGCGGGCATCGCTGACCAGCTCTTCAGCTTCGGGATTTTGCAGACCCGCCTCATCAGCCACTACCAGCCAGCGACGGAAGGTCTCGTATTTACCGCTGTCACGGTCCACCGCTACACGGATATCTACGCCGTCGGGATACACCTTTTTGGTGGCCGAGGCGAGCGCGAGTTCAACGGCACCAAAGACGACGTCACGCTCAACGTTTTTTTCGCGCGCGATGGCATCAACCAACATCAACAGTTCGCGGTTCATTTCACAAGCCTGCCTTTCTAATTTGTTTCTCTATAGGTCTATCGGCAACGGGTTTTGGTTTACGCCCCTTGAAATCGACCACAGGCGCCAAACGCGCCTGGTGAATTTCATCCAGCGTGAACCCCAGCGCCTGTAGCGGTGCAGGGATTTTCTTTTTACTGACTTTCTGGCCGGGCTTGACGGCGGGCTCATCGCTCCACACAATCTGCCACCCCGCACGGCCATCCACGGGTTCGGCCCGTTCCAGCGTGCCACGAAATTTCTTGCGGCTGGCGGAGACTGTCGAACCGGCAGTTGCAGCCACACCTATTGCAGACTTGAGCGTGATGTCAACCAATTCGCCGGTAAAACGCTCAAAATCTTTTTCATTGCGCAGGGGGCGGTCAATACCAGGGGAACTGACTTCAAGCCGAGAATACTCAGCACCTTCGACCTCAAGCACGAACTGCAACTGGCGCGTGACCTTTTCACAGTCTTCCGCATTGATGAACTGCTCGGCCTCAGCCACATAAGGCATGTCGATCGTGACACGCAGCAATCCACCGCCGGTCCGCTCGATCTCTACCAGCTCGTAGCCCAGCCCCGTTACAGTTTGCTCAATCGTCTCTTGTAAAGCCATTCAGTCTTTTTAAACCAGTCCGCAAAAACAAACGCCCAAAAAAAATGGGCGGTGAAAACCCGCCCATTTGGTCGTGAAGGGCGTATTGTAACGCGTATCGCTCATCGATGCAACAAGTTTCATGACGCGGATACCTGCAATTCCTGTTCGGATTATATTTATTAAGCTACCAATATCTGGGTGTAGGGATGGCGCGGCGCGTCCAGCACCTCGGTCACAGTGCCTGATTCGACAATCTCGCCGTCTTTCATCACCATGACTTCGTGAGCCATGGCTCGAATCACGTCAATATCGTGCGTGATTAAAAGATAACTCAAGCCACGTTCCCGCTGCAGCCGTTGCAGCAGTGCCAGCACCTGTCTCTGAATCGTCACATCCAGCGCACTGGTGGGCTCATCCAGCACCAGCATGCGCGGGTTGATGATAAGCACACGGGCAATGGCCAGACGTTGCCTCTGTCCACCCGAAAACTCATGCGGGTAGCGCTGCAGCAAGCCCGGGAACTGCGCATCGCTCATGCCGACATCGGCCAGCGACTGTTCGACGCGCAGCCTTCTTTCGCCAGGAGTCAACGAGGACTCATGCACCAGCAAGCCCTCTTCCACAATGGCCTCTACCGTCATACGGGGTGACAGCGAGGAAAAAGGATCCTGAAACACCACCTGGACGGCTCGACGAATGGCCTTGTTGCGAGCCCATCCTGGCTCCAGAACTGGCCTGCCGCCTGCAGCTCCCCGGAAAACTTCAGCAGTCCCAAACTGGCCAGCGCCAGGGTCGACTTGCCGGAACCCGACTCGCCAACCACACCCAGAGTCTGGCCAGGCGGAATGCTAAAGGTGGCATCTTTGACGGCGGCAAATTCACCACTTTTGAACCAGCCTCTGAAGCCGGAAATAGCCACCGGGTACGCCACACGGATATGGCTCGCCTGCATGACCGGTGGAGCGTTCACAGCAGGAGTCGTGGGATTGAGCACGTCCCGAACCGGCTTGCTGTCGATCAATTTCTGGGTGTAGGGATGCTGCGGATGGGCAAACACGTCAGCGACAGCGCCCTGCTCCACAATATGGCCGTTTTCCATAACTGCGACCCGGTCCGCAAAGCGGCGCACCAGGTTGAGATCATGCGTGATCAAGATAACCGCCATGCCGTTACGCCGCTGCAAATCACTGAGCAAGTCCAGAATCTGCCCGCGCAGCGTGACATCGAGCGCCGTAGTCGGCTCATCGGCCAGCAGCAGCTTGGGCGCACAAGCCAGCGCCATGGCAATCATGGCGCGTTGACGCTGCCCACCAGATAGCTGGTGCGGAAAGGAATTGGCCCGTCGTTCAGGCTCTGGAATCCCCGTACTTGCTAGCAATTTGATAGCTTCTTGCGCAGATTCAGCAGGCCCTAGACCCTGTTTTAGCTGTACAACTTCGGAAATCTGTTCGCCGACGCTAAACAAGGGATTTAGCGCCGTCATGGGTTCCTGAAAAATCATGGCAATATCGCGGCCCCGAATACCGCGTAACTGGCGTTCAGGCATGGACAGCAGATCGCCCAGGCCCCCGGGCGCGTCAAACATCGCCTGACCGCTGATCTCCGCGTTTTGAACCAGCCTGAGCAAACTCAGCGCGGTCACGGTCTTGCCTGAGCCGGACTCGCCCACCAGGGCCAGTTTCTCACCCGGCGCGATGGAAAAAACAATGCTGTGCACGACTTCCTTGCCCGCGAAGGACACGCACAGATTCTTCACCTCCAGCAACGCCAGGGAGGTGGGTTCCGCCGGAAGGCCGCCCTCGGGTGCGGCATTCCCGCTGGGGCGGGGCGTGGTACGCGTGGGGGTCATGCCTCGGCCTTCCTCGGATCCAGCGCATCGCGCAAGGCGTCACCCATGAAGGTCAGCAGCAGCAAAGTGACGACCAGGACGGCAAACGTGGAGAGCGAAATCCACCAGGCGTCGATATTGGCTTTGCCCTGGCTCAGCAGCTCACCCAGAGAAGGCGTTCCCGGAGGAACGCCCAGACCGAGAAAATCCAGCGAGGTCAAGGCCAAAATGGCTGCGCTCATGCGAAACGGCAAAAAAGTCACCACCGGCGTCAGGCTATTGGGCAGGATGTGCCGCCACATGATTTGCAGGTTGCCGACCCCAAGAGCCTTGGCTGCCCGCACGTAATCCATCTGGCGATTGCGCAAAAACTCGGCGCGTACATAGTCCGACAGCCCCATCCAGCCAAACAGGCTGAGCAAAAACAGCAGCAGCGCCACACTGGGCGCAAAAATGGCGCTAAAAATAATCAGCAGATAAAGCTCGGGCATGGAGCCCCAGATTTCCATGAAGCGCTGCGCTATCAGGTCGGTTTTACCGCCCGCATAGCCCTGAATCGCCCCTGCGATCACGCCCATCACCACGCCAAGAAAGGTCAGCGCCAGCCCAAACAGCACGCTTAGGCGAAAGCCGTAAATCAGTTGTGCCAGCAGGTCCCGCCCCCTGTCGTCGGTGCCGAACCAATTATCCCTCGACGGTGCTGAAGGATTGGGCTCTTTGGCAAAATAATTGATGGTGCGGGGACCATACGGATTGGGAGGGTAAACAGCCCAGTTGCCGCCTTGGCTCAACTTGTCCCTGATGAAGGGGTCGAGGTAGTCGGTGGGGGTATCAAAATCACCATCGAAAGTTTTTTCCGAGTAGTCTTTTACCAGCGGAAAGTACAGTTCGCCCTGGTAACGGAGCACCAGCGGCTTGTCGTTCGACAGCAGCTCTGCAAACAGGCTGAACACAACCAGCAGGCAAAACAGCAGCAGACTCCAATAACCCAGGCGGTTACGCCGAAAGCGCTGCCAGGCGCGGCGAGACGGCGAAACGGAAGAAGGAGACATCGTGGGGTTTGTACTCGCCATGACTCAATCGAACTTCACGCGGGGATCGACCCACACATAACAAAGGTCGCTGACCAGCTTGGTGACCAGGCCGATCAGGGTAAACAGATAAAGGGTGCCGAGCACGACGGGGTAGTCCCGACGAATCACGCTTTCGTAGCTAAGCAAGCCCAGACCATCGAGCGAAAACAGGGTTTCTATCAGCAGCGAACCGGTAAAAAATGCACCAATAAAGGCTGCCGGAAAGCCGGTAATGATGGGAATCAAGGCATTGCGAAACACATGCTTCCAGAGCACCTGCCGCTCGCTCAAGCCCTTGGCGCGGGCGGTCAGCACGTACTGCTTGCGGATTTCCTCCAGAAACGAGTTTTTGGTCAGCACCGTCGTCACGGCAAAGCTGCCCAGCACCATCGCAATGATGGGCAGCGTGATGTGCCAGAGATAGTCGGTAATGAGCGCACCCCAGCCAAGCGTTTCCCAGTTGGCTGAAGTCAGGCCGCGCAGCGGAAACCACTGCAATTGCCCGCCAAACACCACCAGCAGTGCCACGCCCAGCACAAAGCCCGGAATTGCATAGCCGACCAGGACAAGCAATGTCGTGACAAAGTCAAAGCGCGTGCCGGCCCTCACCGCCTTTGCCACGCCCAGCGGTACGGCGATCAGGTAGCTGATGAAAAAAGTCCAGAGCCCCAGGCTGACGGAGACGGGAAGTTTTTCCTTCACCAGTTGCCAGACATCCTTGTGCTGGTAAAAGCTGTTGCCCAGATCAAAACGGGCGAAACGTCCCAGCATCTGGAAGAAACGCTCATGGACAGGCTTGTCAAAACCGTACAGCGCCTTGATTTCCTCGATGCGCTCGGCATCCACGCCCTGCCGGCCCCGGTAACCCGCCCCGGTGCTAGCTGCGCGCTCGCCGCCGGAGTCCCTCCCCTGCAACTGCGCGACCATTTGCTCCACCGGCCCACCCGGAACGAACTGCACCATGGCAAAAGTCAGCAGTAGTACGCCGAACAGTGTCGGAATCATCAGCAGCAGACGCTTGAGGATGTAACTGGCCATGGGCTTTTTTCCTATTTATTGGACTCGGACGCCCACCAGGTACTCATGGCCCAGGTATCGGGCTGGTAATAAGGCGGAATAGTGGCTGGCAAGACGAAGCGGCTCGGCCGGTAGCCGATCAGAAATGCGTCGCCGTAATACTGCGGCACCGAGTAGTAGCCGTGTGTCAGCACCCGGTCCAACGCCCGCATGGCGGCGCTGAGCTCGGGCCGGGTTGTAGCGGTCACGACTTTTTGCAGCAGGGCATCAACGGCCGGAACGGCAAGCCCCCAGACATTGGAAGAGCCAGGTGTTGCCGCGGCTTTGGAGCCAAACAGTTCAAGCAGTTCACCGCCCGGCGCCGTGGTGCCGGGCAGGCGCAGCGTGGTGATATCAAAATCAAAAGCATCCATCTTCTGCTTGCCCAGAGAGAAATCGACGATGCGGTAGGTCATGGTGATGCCCAGCTTCTCCAGCGCTTTCTGGAATGGCCCGACGATGCGCACCAGCGAAGGCTGGTCGTTCAAAAACTCCATGGTGAAAGCCTCGCCCTGGGCGTTGCGAAGCGCACCGTCGCGGTAAGTCCAGCCCGCTTCGCGCAGCAGCGCCTGGGCTTGGCGCAGGTTCTCGCGCAGGCTGCCGGGTGGCGTGGTACTGGGCGACACAGGGACGGCACCGAACACTTCAGGCTTGAGCTGGGCGCGCAAAGGCTCAAGCAAGGCCAGCTCATCGGGCTTGGGCAAACCCTCGGCGTGGAAATCGCTATTAGGAAAGTAACCGTTGACGCGCTTGTAGAGCCCGTAAAACAGCTGGCGATTCATCCACTCGAAATCCATCGCCAGGCCAATCGCCTTGCGCACCCGCACGTCCTGGAATTTGGGTTTGCGCAAGTTGAACACATAGCCCTGGAAGTCACCGGGGTTGCGATTTTCAAAAGCGCGCTTGACCAATTCGCCCGAGGTAAATTGCTTGCCGGTGTACTGGCGCGCCCAATTGCGCGAGATGAATTCACGCAGAAAATCGAATTCGCCGGCCTTCAGCCCCTCAAAGCGCGAGGTTTCGTCCAGGTAAATCTTGAAGCTGATGCGGTCAAAATTGAACTGGCCCTTGCGGCTTGGAAAATCAATGCCCCAATACGCCGGATCACGCACATAGGTGATGTCGCGCCCCATGGTTGGGCTGGCAATTTTGTAGGGTCCCGAGCCGATCGGAACTTCGGACACGATCTTGTCGAAAGGCTTGGCTTGTCCATTGACTTTGCCCCAATCGCGGCTGAAAACCGGCATGCCGCCCACCACCAGCGGCAACTCGGGATTGGGTGTCAGAAAATCAAATCGCACCACGCGCTCGGAGACCACCGTGGCACCTTTCACTTCAGCGTAAATCGTGCGGTACTGGGGTGCGGCGAGTTTACTGGTGAGCTGGGTGTAGGAATGCAGCACATCGGCCGCCAGCACCGGCGTGCCATTGTGGAACCGTGCTTTGGGGTTGAGGTGAAACGTTGCGGACAATTTGTCGGGCGCTACCGTCACGTCGTCGGCAAGCAGTCCATAAGCGGTCGTAGGCTCCTCGGCATTGCCCGTCAGCAGACTCTCAATCAGCAAAATGCCCAGGCCGTAAGGTGCGGTACCGCGCAAGGTGAAGGGATTGAACTTGTCAAAGTTGGTGGGTCGGGTCGGCGGCACCATGCGGATTTCTCCGCCTTTGGGGGCGGCTGGGTTCACGTAATCAAAATGGCTGAAACCTGCCGGGTACTTGATGTCTCCAAACTGGGCATAGGCGTGAGCGGCCCAGCTTGCCGGGGCAAGACACGCCAACGACACCATCATCAAGGCACGCAAAAAAGTCAAATCCCGCATGCGACAATTCTGCACTACTTAAGTTGGCAAAATTTTGCGGCCTGCGGGGACAGTACCCCATCTCCGCAAGACTGCCTGTCGGTTCATACGCACATACTGGAGCACAAGAATGGGTTTTCTCACCGGCAAAAAACTGTTGATCACGGGCGTATTGTCCAACCGGTCGATCGCCTACGGCATTGCCAAGTCCTGCCACGCACAAGGCGCCGAGCTGGCCTTCAGCTATGTCGGCGAGCGTTTCAAGGACCGCATTACTGAATTCGCAGCTGAATTTGACTCCAGCCTGATTTTTGACTGCGATGTCGGCTCTGACGAACAGATTGACAAGATGTTTGCCGACCTGGCAAAAACCTGGCCCACCTTTGACGGCTTCGTCCACAGCATCGGCTACGCGCCGCGCGAAGCGATTGCCGGCGACTTTCTGGACGGCCTGTCGCGCGAGAACTTCAGGATTGCCCAGGACATCAGCGCTTACAGCTTTCCGGCCATGGCCAAAGCCGCACTGCCGTACCTTAATCCCAAATCGGCACTGCTGACCCTGACCTACCTGGGCGCCAAGCGCATCATTCCCCACTACAACACCATGGGCTTGGCCAAGGCCAGCCTGGAAGCTTCGGTGCGCTATCTGGCTGAATCACTGGGCGCGAAGGGCATGCGCGTCAACGGCATCAGCGCCGGACCCATCAAAACCCTGGCGGCCAGCGGTATCAAGGACTTCGGCAAGCTGCTGGGCATGGTGGCAGCAGCCACACCACTGCGCCGTAACGTCACCATCGAAGACGTCGGCAACGTTGCCGCCTTCCTGCTGAGCGATCTGGCCTCAGGCATGACGGCTGAAATTACCTATGTGGACTGCGGCTTCAGCCAGACAGCCGGCGCAAGCCGTGACAGCGAAGCGGGCTGAAGAGAACCATAGCTACAGCCGTCAGCGCCAAGGCGCTGACAGAGTGATGACCACTTGCACCAGTAACTGCTGGGCTACCGTCCGGAAAGGTTATTAGAAATGCCCGGCCACGTATGGCTTCGAGAGCGCTGGGTTGTTGCAAAACCTACGGACAAATCAACCTGCAGCCCTTTATTTACGGGCGCAAGTCGCTATCAATTTGCGGCACCCTGAATGCTGCCAACAGCCATTTTCAGGCCTTACTCCCTGCGTATAACGTGGCTTTGCAGCGCGGGTTAACCGTTGTGCCCGCACCGCCTTGAAGAAGCGCCTCGATATCGCCCAACGAACCAATCGTGGCCGACTGGCCCGTCGCCTCGGCAAAGCGACAGGCCGCCAGCACTTTCGGGCCCATTGAGCCGGCGCTGAAATGAAGCTGGCGCAACATGTCCGGCGCAATTTCACGTATCGCGCGCCGGGCGGGAGTTTCCCAGTCAACGTAAACCGCATCGACGTCCGTAGCGATAATTAAATGATCTGCTGAAATATCGGCAGCCAGCAGGGCACTGACAAAGTCCTTGTCAATAACCGCCTCGACGCCGGTGCGTGTCCTGCCGTCTGCGGACACGGTTATCGGAATGCCACCACCGCCAGCGCAAATCACGACGGCGTTTTTTTCAAGTAACCAGCGGATGGGCTGCAATTCCACAATGCGTTTTGGTTGCGGCGAGGCCACCACGCGTCTGTAGCCGTTGGCATCGGGCGCAACACGCCAGCTTCGCTCTTGTGCGAGGCGTTCAGCATCGGCTTTCGTGTACATCGGGCCAATGGGCTTGGACGGTGCCTGAAACGCAGGGTCACCCGGATCAACTTCCACCCGTGTGAGCAATGTGGCAATAGCGCGTGATGGCTGCAATTGATTAGCCAGTTCTTGCTCCAGCATGTAACCGATCATGCCCTCCGTCTCGGCGCTCAGCACATCAAGCGGATAACTGGCAACCGATGCGTCCGCCGCAGACTGTAGTGCGAGCAAGCCCACCTGCGGTCCGTTCCCGTGCGTAACAACGAGTTCATTGCCAATTGCCAGCCGGGCAATTTGTGCCGCAGCAATCCGAACGTTTTCAAGCTGATTGGCCGCCGACAAACTCTGCCCACGCCGGAGCAAGGCGTTCCCACCCAAGGCAATGACAATTCGCATCCCTGCTCAGCTTCCGAGCATGGCAACCAGCACGGCCTTGATGGTGTGCATGCGGTTTTCGGCCTGGGTAAATACAACGGATGCGTCGGACTCAAAAACCGCCTCCGTCACCTCCATTTCGGTCAGGCCAAACTGCTCATGAATTTTCTTGCCAACCTCCGTCTCGATGTTGTGGAATGCAGGCAGGCAGTGCATGAAACGGGTGCGCGGGTTACCGCTTGCCTTCATCAGGGCTGAGTCAACGCGATAAGGCCTCAGCAGCTTGATGCGCTCAGCCCATGCGCTGTCCGGCTCACCCATGGAAACCCATACGTCGGTGTAGATGAAGTCCGCACCTTTGACTGCGATCAGGGGGTCTTCTTCCAGCATGATTTGCGCTCCGGTTTGCAGCGCAATATGCATCGCTTTAGCCACAATATCGTCATGCGGCCATAGCGCTTTGGGGGCAGCAAGCCGTACATCCATGCCCATCATTGCACCACCAATCAGCAGCGAATTTCCCATATTGGAACGCGCATCGCCCACGTAACAAAAAGCCATGTCGTGAAGCGGTTTTTCACCAAACTCTTCCATCGTCATGAAGTCTGCCAAAATTTGAGTGGGATGAAATTCGTCGGTCAGACCGTTGAATACCGGCACATGTGAATACCTCGCGATCTCCTCGACAAGGTGCTGGTGAAAACCACGGTATTCAATGCCGTCGTAAAGCCTCCCCAGCACTCGCGCCGTATCTTTGAGCGTCTCTTTATGCCCAAGCTGCGAACTTGCAGGATCAATATAAGTGACGTGCCCCCCCTGATCGTGAACAGCGACTTCAAACGCGCAGCGAGTTCGGGTCGAGCTTTTTTCAAAAATAAGTGCAAGGTTTTTGCCCTTCAAGCGCTGCACTTCATTACCCGCATATTTGGCGCGCTTTAACTCCTGCGCCAAATTGAGCAGGTAACGAATATCGCGTGGAGAATAGTCGAGCAGCTTCAAAAGGCTGCGGTTGCGTAGGCTGTAGCCCATGAGAGACCCCTGGTTTATTTTTTAGACCGGATCGCGCTCAATCGGACAGCTCATGCAATGCCCGCCGCCACGCCCGCGACCCAGCTCCGAACTGGGAATGGTGATAACTTCAATGCCTGCTTTGCGCAAAAGCGTGTTGGTATAAGTATTGCGGTTGTAGGCGACAACCACGCCGGGAGCCAGGGCAAGGACGTTATTCCCGTCGTCCCATTGCTCACGCTCAACTTCATAAGCGTCGCCGCCGGTACCAACCACGCGCAAAGTCTTCAGACCGATACTGCTTGCCACCACATCAAGAAAAGGGGCCTTTTCTGTCGTGAACTCAAGCTCGCCATGCTTTGCGCCGGGCCGCAAGCTGTAGGCTTTTATCTGATGCACCATCTCGGGGAAGATCGTCACCAGATCGCGATCACAAAAGCTAAAAACGGTGTCAAGATGCATTGCACCGCGTGATTTTGGCAATTGCGCCGCGATGACACGCGTGGCTGCACCTTTTGCAAAAAGTGCTTTGGCAACTTGCGTAACGGCCTGCGGGGAGCTTCTTTCACCCATGCCGATCAGCACCACACCCTGACCAATCGGCATGACATCACCGCCCTCCAGTGTTGCAAGGCCGTGATCCTCGTCGGGGTTTCCCCACCACACGTTGACCTGCCCGCGAAAGAGCGGATGGAACCCGTAGATTGCAGCCATCAGCAATGTCTCGCTTCGGCGTGCCGGCCAGTACATGGGGTTGAGCGTGACGCCGCCGTAAATCCAGCAACTGTTGTCGCGCGTGAATAAGGTGTTGGGCAATGGCGGGATGACAAAATCAGCGGCATCAAGGCAATTGGCAAACAAGCCCTCCGGCTTGAACGGCAACTCCGCCCTCACCACACCGCCGATCAGCCGCTCAGCCAAGGCACTGGGTGACAGGGCTTCAAGCCATGCGCGCAATTGCGCCGCCATGACGGCACCGACAGCATCTTCGGTGAGCTTGCGACCCAGCACCCAGTTGCGCGCCTTCTCGTCAGCCATGATGTCAGCGAGCAAATCGTGCATCTCCAGGACGTCCACTCCCCGGTCTTTCATTACGTTCACAAACGCGTAATGATCGTTCTTGGCCTGCGCTACCCAGAGCACGTCATCAAACAATAATTCGTGGCAGTTGCCCGGTGTAAGCCGCGCCTGTGCAAGGCCAGGGCGGCAAACCAGTACCTTGCGCAACTGCCCGACTTCGGAATGAACGCCTAATGCCATTAGTTTTTCGCTTTCCTAGAGTTTGAGAGTACCGGTGTAAAGCGAGTAGCCTGCGGCCACTGCCAGGACCAAAACCACCAGGAACACGCCCAGCTCCAAGCCTTTGAACAGCGGCTGTCCCTTCTCCCGTTTCGCCATGGCGTAAAGCACCACCCCTGGCGCGTAGAGCAAGGCTGCGAGCAGCAAGTATTTAAGCCCTGCGGCATAAAGCAGCCAACCACAATAAATGGTTGCCAATACGCCGACGCAGAGGTCGCGAGTGCGTGCGCTGTCGTTGCTGGCGTATCCCTCGCTACGCCATGCGATCAAGGCAGCATAAATGGCGCTGAAAAGATAGGGCACCAGAATCATCGATGTGGCGAGCGAGATCAGGGCCAGATAGGTCGCATTGGAGAGCAGCGTGATGAGCAAGAATAGTTGCACCAGACCATTTGTGAGCCACAGCGCATTGCTTGGCACGCCGTTTTCGTTTTCCCGGCTTAGAAATTTCGGCATCACGCCATCCTTGGCCGGCGTAAATAGCGTCTCGGCGGACAGGAGTGTCCAGGCCAGCAACGCCCCCCCAACTGAAACCATCAGCCCGATGCCAATCAGCGTGACACCCCACGGGCCAACGGCTTTTTCAAGCACACCTGCCATAGAAGGGTTTTTGAGGCCGGCCAATTCAGGCTGCGTGAATACACCCAAAGACAGCAGTGACACGCCCATCAGCAAAATCAGCGTAATGATGAAGCCGGCAATCGTTGCCTTGCCCACGTCCTCACGGCTTTCGGCTCGTGCAGAATAAACGCTGGCTCCTTCAATACCGATGAATACCCATACGGTCACCAGCATCGTGCTCTTGACCTGATTCAATACCGAGCCGAGCTTGGGAGTGCCCCAAAAATCAAGACGAAAAGTGTCGATATTGAATGCGGCGACGACCAGCACGAGGAATGCTAGCAGCGGTACGATTTTTGCCAGAGTCGTGATCGCGTTCAGTATGGCTGCTGCGCGAATGCCGCGCAATATCAGGAAATGCAGTACCCACAACATGACCGATGCGCCAATCACTGCCGCCTGAGTGTTGCCTTCGCCAAACACGGGAAAGAAAAATCCAAGTGCACCAAAAAATGCGACGAGGTAACCCACATTCCCCACCCATGCGCTGACCCAATAGCCCCAAGCCGAGTTGAAACCCACGAACTCGCCGGAACTCGCGCGGGCATAGGCATACACACCATTGTCCAGCTCAGGTTTGCGCGCTGAGAGCGTCTGATAGACAAATGCCAGCATCAGCATGCCGAACCCGGTAATCAGCCAGCCAATGAGAATTGCGCCCGCTCCAGCACCATTAGCCATGTTCTGCGGCAATGAAAAAATGCCGCTGCCAATCATTGAACCGATCACCAGCGCTGTCAGCAAGCCAAGCCGCAGCTTTTGAGGTGCGGCGCGACTCACCGGCGCAGGACGCGGCGCGGAAGCGCTCGCACTCGCACTCGCGCCCTTTAGTACATGATTACCAGCCATGGTTCCTCCTGTTGACTACGAGTTGAATAGGAACATCGCCGTGCAACACAGTTGGCGTGCCAAACGAAACATGTTTCATGATGGGCTTGGCCAAAGTTGTCGGCATTGACGAAGCGCAAGCAATTTAGCGATGAGGTCTTCAACTGTTGACCAGGTGACCACGTGACCACCGGCGAGAGACGCATCGTCCGGGTTTTGGCGCGCTCAGTGCGGGACGGCCTGCTGGCCGAGGCAGTAGATGCGGGCATTTTCGTTTCAGCGTCAAAAGTCACAGAGCCTCCATCGAGGTGAGCGGCGATTCAGGCGTTCGATCAAATCAGTCAACCGCAGCATGAGCCTTGTGACTTCTCAGGCGGACCTGTAGACTGTATAAACGTACAGCCTCGAATCAAACCCTCCAAGTTTGCGTACTTGTGCCAGTTCCCTCGCCAATTTTGCCGACTTTTAATGCTATGTCTCCAATAGCTGACAACAAGCGTCGTTATTGGGCCAGCGGCATTAATAACCAAAAAAATCCGGAGTCAGCTATGTCCGCACATGTCCCGCCAGCCCACGTCAGCCTGACCGCGGGTATCTTTCGCATCCGGACGCTCCCTCTGTTATTGACAGTTGCGGGTCTGCTAACACCCGCCCTGCCCTTGTCTGCAGCCGAAGCCAGTCCGCCCCTCATGCTGGCCAAGGTTTACCAGGCGGGCGTTTCACTGCCAGACTACTGGGTCAGTGAAAAATTCGATGGCGTGCGCGGCTACTGGGATGGCGAGAGACTTCTGACACGTGGCGGGGAGCGTATCGCAGCGCCGGACTGGTTCACGGCGGGCTGGCCCAAGGTGCCGCTGGATGGCGAGCTATGGGCTGGCCGTGGCCAGTTCGCCAGGGCCGTTTCAATCGTGCGGCAGCAAACGGCCGATGACGAGGCCTGGCACACCATGCGTTTCATGGTCTTTGACTTGCCGGCTGGAGGCGGCCCCTTCACCGAACGTCTTCAGACGCTGAACAGCTTGCTGGCAAGCCTGCCCCTACCTTGGGTGCAAGTCGTGGCGCAAAGTAAAGTTGCTGGCCCTGCTGCGCTGCTGGAGTTGCTACGCAAGACCGTGAAGATCGGCGGCGAGGGGCTGATGCTGCACCGTGGCGCATCGCTCTACAAGGCGCAGCGCACGGACGATTTACTCAAGTTTAAAACCCACGAAGACAGCGAAGCACGCGTGGTGGCACATATTCCTGGAAAAGGTAAATATGCAGGCCAGCTGGGCGCGCTTGTCGTTGAAATGCCAGCAGTTGAAGGAGAACCGGTCCGGCGCTTCAAACTGGGCACCGGTTTCACGGATGCCCAGCGGCAAGACCCGCCGGCCATTGGGACACGCGTGACCTACCATTTCAGAGGTTTGAATGACAGCGGTATCCCGCGCTTTGCCAGCTTCATGCGGCTACGTGAAGACTAAAGCGGTCCGAACGTCCGGCGCATGGGCCGACCTTTTATGTCGAGCAGCAGGCTATTTCTTGACGCAGTCGGCGTAATAGCGGATTTTCCCCTTGGCATCGGGCTCTTCGACCAAGCCATGAATGTCGGTCTCAAAACCTGGGCACTGCGCGTTGAATTCGCGGGAAAACTTGAGGTAATCGACAATTTTCTTGTTGAACACCTCGCCTGGAATCAGCAGCGGAATACCCGGCGGATAAGGCGTGACCAGACCAACGGTGATGCGACCCTCCAGATGGTCGATTTCCACGCGTTCGGTCGTGCGATGGGCGATGTGGGCGAAGGCGTCGCTCGGCTTCATGGCCGGTGTCAGGTCGCTCAGATACACGTCGGTCGTCAAGCGCGCAATGTCGTACTTGGCATACAAGGCATGAACGTGCTGGCAAAGGTCGGCCAGCCCCATCCGCTCATACCTCGGAAACTTCTGGCAGAACTCGGGCAGGATACGCCACATTGGCTGGTTCTTGTCGTAGTCGTCCTTGAATTGCTGAAGCGCTGTCAGCAAGGTGTTCCAGCGGCCTTTGGTAATGCCGATGGTGAACAGAATAAAGAAGCTGTAGAGACCGGTTTTCTCCACGATCACCCCGTGCTCAGCCAGAAATTTGGTCACGATGCTGGCCGGAATGCCAGTTTTCGAAAACTTGCCGTTGAGGTCCAGTCCGGGCGTGACAATCGTCGACTTGATCGGGTCCAGCATGTTGAAGCCAGTCGCCATCTGGCCAAAGCCATGCCAGTTGGTGGCGGGGTTTTTCGCTGTTTTGGCACTGCGCGACTCGCCCTTGATGATCCAGTCCTTGGCCAGGCCAATCCCCTCTTCCGCCAGCTTGTCCGGTCCCCAGACCTTGAACCACCAGTCTGCGCCGTATTCGGCGTCAATCTTGCGCATGGCGCGGCGGAAATCGAGCGCCTCGGCAATGCTTTCTTCCACCAGCGCGGTGCCACCGGGCGGCTCCATCATGGCGGCAGCCACATCGCAGCTGGCAATGATGCTGTACTGCGGCGAGGTCGAAGTGTGCATCAGGTAAGCCTCGTTAAAGAGGTGCCTGTCGAGCTTGGTGTTCTGCGAATCCTGCACCAGCACCTGGCTGGCCTGGCTGATCCCGGCCAGCAGCTTGTGAATCGACTGCGTGGCGTACACAACCGCATTTTTGGGGCGGATACGATTCTTTCCCATCGAGTGGTAAGTGCCGTAAAAAGGGTGAAAAGCCGCGTGTGGCAACCAAGCCTCGTCAAAATGCAGGTTGTCGATGTAGCCGTCCAGCATGCCTTTGATGGTTTCGGTGTTGTACATAACGCCGTCGTAGGTGGACTGCGTGAGCGTCAGCACCCGTGGCTTGACCTTCGTGGCGTCAACGCCCTTCAGCAGCGGATTCGCAGCGATTTTGGCGCGAATGGCCTCGGGCTCGAACTCACTCTGCGGAATCGGTCCAATGATGCCGAAATGATTGCGCGTTGGCTTCAGAAAAACCGGAATCGAGCCCGTCATGATGATGGCGTGCAGGATGGATTTATGGCAGTTGCGGTCCACCACCACCACATCGTCCGGCGCCACGGTGTGATGCCACACCATCTTGTTGCTGGTCGAGGTGCCGTTGGTGACGAAAAAGCAGTGGTCCGCATTGAAAATGCGCGCGGCATTGCGCTCCGACGCGGCCACCGGGCCGGTGTGGTCCAGCAACTGACCCAGTTCTTCCACGGCGTTGCAGACGTCGGAACGCAGCATGTTCTCGCCGTAGAACTGGTGATACATCTGCCCGACCGGGCTTTTCAGGAAGGCCACGCCGCCGGAATGACCAGGGCAATGCCACGAATATGAGCCATCTTCAGCGTAATCGAGCAGCGCCTTGAAAAACGGCGGTTGTACGCCTTCAAGGTAGCTCTTGGCTTCACGAATGATGTGGCGTGCCACAAACTCAGGCGTGTCCTCAAACATATGAATGAAGCCATGCAGTTCGCGCAGGATGTCATTTGGAATATGGCGTGAGGTTTTTGTCTCGCCATAGACATAAATTGGCACGTCAAGGTTTTTTCGACGCACCTCTGCAATGAATTTGCGCAGATCCAGAACCGCCGGGTCCAGATCAGGCCCGGGCGTGAATTCCTCATCATCAATTGACAGGATAAAGGCGCTGGCCCGGCTTTGTTGCTGTGCAAATTGCGACAGGTCGCCATAACCGGTAACGCCCAGCACCTCAAAGCCCTCGCTTTCTATGGCTTGGGCGAGTGCGCGAATACCTAATCCCGAGGTATTTTCGGAGCGGAAGTCCTCGTCAATAATGATAATTGGAAAACGAAATTTCATGGCATATGCAGCAATTTAGGGCGCCCTGAACCTGTCGGAGGGCAAGGAGAAACGCTCGATGGCATAGACAGGTTGAGCCCGAGCGGTTTGGCGGAAGTAAGCTCTGCACCACCTGGCAAAACCTCTTTTGGACTACGAAGTGTAAGGAGATATTGTGTCCTCGGGCTTGCGTCAAGGTCTATTTGCCCGAAAATACAATGTATTACAGAGAAAAGGAAGGATCATGAGCGAATCAAGTATTTGGTGGCTGCTGGCAGGGGCCGCCGTTGCTGTTGAGCTGATGACGGGCACCTTTTATCTGCTCATGCTGGCAGTGGGACTCGCAGCCGGGGCGATGGCTGCTCACCTGGGTCTTGCCTTGATTGGTCAGATGGTGATTGCTGCGGGCTTTGGCGGCGGTGCCGTAGCCGCATGGCACTGGTACCGCAGCAAACGTCCAGCACCCCTGTCCGCCAATGCCAACCGGGATGTGCACCTGGATATCGGCGAACCGGTCCATGTGGCAAAGTGGAATGTTGACGGTACCGCCTCTGTTAAATTTCGCGGTGCCCACTGGACAGCGGTCGCAGCCAATCCTGAAGAGTCTAGGGTCCCCGGAAATTTTCGAATCAAGGAAATGATCGGCAATCGCTTGGTCATTGAAAAGCTGTAGGCTCTTGAGCCTGCCATGAAACACGTGGGCAGGTTCATCCGGTCAGGCGCCCAAAACAAACTGAATTTTAATCAATGGAGACTCCATGGAAATAGCACTCGTCATCCTCATCCTGGCTGGCATTTTTATCGTGCAGAGCATCAAGGTGGTGCCGCAACAAAACGCCTGGGTGATTGAGCGCTTAGGCAAATACCACGGCAGCCTCACGCCGGGCCTGAATTTTCTCGTTCCTTTTGTAGACAGAGTCGCCTACAAGCACAGCCTGAAAGAAATCCCCCTTGATGTGCCCAGCCAGGTGTGCATTACCCGGGACAACACACAGCTGCAAGTCGACGGCATTTTGTATTTCCAGGTTACAGACCCGATGCGGGCCAGCTACGGTTCGTCCAATTACATCGTGGCGGTCACCCAGTTGGCCCAGACTTCGCTGCGCTCCGTCATCGGCAAGCTGGAGCTGGACAAAACATTTGAAGAGCGCGACATCATCAATGCACAGGTCGTGGCGGCTATTGATGAGGCTGCGCTGAACTGGGGTGTCAAGGTGCTGCGCTATGAGATCAAGGATTTGACGCCACCCAAAGAAATCCTGCATGCCATGCAGTCGCAAATCACCGCTGAACGCGAAAAACGTGCACTAATTGCAGCCTCTGAGGGCCGCCGCCAAGAACAGATCAATATTGCAACCGGCGAGCGCGAGGCATTCATCGCACGGTCGGAAGGCGAAAAGCTCGCGGCCATTAACAATGCACAGGGAGAAGCGGCCGCAATCATGACGGTGGCCGATGCCAATGCAAAAGCAATTGAGCTAGTGGCCGCAGCAATTCGCCAACCAGGAGGAGAGCAAGCCGTTCAGCTAAAAGTGGCAGAAAAAGCCGTCGAGGCCTACTCACGTGTCGCGAGCGACGCTACAACCACCCTGATCGTGCCCAGCAACATGACTGAAGTGTCAGCCTTGATCGCGTCCGCCATGAAAATGGTGCAGTCCAACAAGGCTTGATCGATACGGATTCACCGGTAACGGACGAAAAAATGGAAACCCGAAACGTTCTGGGTACCGCGCTGGCGCCATGTTCCTACGATCCGCTCACCGGTTATTTTCGCGATGGCTGCTGCAACACCGATGGCTCCGACTTCGCCTCCCATCTGGTGTGCGTACGAGTCACCAAAGAGTTTCTTGCGTTCTCCCGCTCTCGCGGCAACGACCTCATGACTCCCTCGCTCCTGCACCGTTTTGCAGGGCTCCAGCCTGGCGATCGCTGGTGTCTTTGTGCCGTTCGATGGCGCGAGGCACTGGAGGCAGGCTTCGCGCCGCCGGTCATTCTTGAGTCCACCCATGCAAATGCGCTGAAATTTGTCACTTTGGTGCAGCTCGAAAAGCATCGGTTTAAAGGCACCATTCATTAACGAACGTATTTCTTGCGACTTGGTCCCGGCAGAGCCGTAGCACTGCTACAATCAAAAGCTATGCGGAAGGGTGGATGAGCGGTTTAAGTCACACGCCTGGAAAGCGTGCGTGGGGTTATACCCACCGCGGGTTCGAATCCCGCCTCTTCCGCCAAAATTAGTCAGGTGAATATCCAAAGCCTGACAGGTCTTCCAGATTACTAAATCTTTGGACCCGTAAAAAAGCCACCTTTCGGTGGCTTTTTTCGTTTCTGCTGACTGGTTTTAGTTCAGGGCAGATTTCTTGCCGTCTTTGTACACATACAGGGTAATTGCCGGATTTTTCAACTCGCCATTGGGCTCAAAAGCAATGGTGGTGGTCACGCCTTTGAAGTTGGATTTGAGCAACTCGGGGGTGTAGACCTTCGGATCGGACGAATTGGCGCGCTTCATGGCATCAACCAGAAGATAGGTAGCGTCATAGGTGTACGGGCTATAAACTTGGAACTGGCCGGGGTACTTGGCGTCATAACGCTTTTTCCAGGCTTCGCCGCCTGGCATCTTGGCCAAAGACGCGCCGCCTTCAGCGCAAACCACATTTCCGATAGTCTTCGCACCGGCGGCCAGCTTGGCCAGTTCGGCGGTACAGATGCCATCACCGCCAAAATATTTGACGTTACTCATGCCGAGCTGTTCCATCTGGCGCAACATCGGGCCGCCTTGAGGGTCCATGCCGCCGAAGAAAATTGCGTCCGGATTTTTGGATTTGACGGCCGTCAAAATAGCCATGAAGTCGGTGGCTTTGTCGGTGGTGAACTGCTCGTCCACCACGGTCATGCCCTTGGCCACAGCCGTCTTTTTGAACACTTCAGCAACGCCCTGACCATAAGCCGTGCGGTCGTCGATGATCGCAACTCGTTTCAGTTTCAATGCGTCTGCCGCATAAAAAGCCAGCCCGGCGCCCAGAGCATTGTCATTGGCGATGATACGGTAGGTGGTTTTGTAGCCAGGCTTGGTCAGGTTGGGGTTGGTTGCAGCGCCTGTGACCATCGGGATGCCACAGTCGTTATAAACCTTGGAAGCGGGAATCGTCGTACCGGAATTCAGGTGCCCAACGACACCAGAAACTTTGGAATCGCACAGTTTTTGTGCGGCCGCCGTGCCCTGTTTTGGATCAGCTGCATCATCTTCGGCAACCAATTCAAATTTGATTTTTTTGCCGCCAATGACTATGTTCTGGGTGTTCAATTCCTCAACAGCCATGCGTGCGCCGTTTTCATTGTCTTTACCGTAATGCGCCTGAGAGCCGGACATCGGTGCCACATGACCAATTTTAACGACGGCATCTTGCGCGGAGGCAATGCCCGCAACCATAGCAAGGGAAGCTACAACTGTCAGTTTCAATTTCATTTGCATAAAAACACTCCGATTAGAAAATTACCGTTAAGGTTGAGAACATTTTTTACTCAACGGGGCCGAACATAACGCAATTTCCGGGCCCGTACCATAGCAACGTCCCTAGGTTCCTGGTGATAAACGGGTTTACCCGAGGATCTGCCTAACTTCTTTCAATTCAAGTGTTCGCTGGCCCCAACGATGCGCAGTACATCTATCGAAGCCTGGCGATATCCTCGCGGCCAACGTCAAGAGCGGACCGGAAATTGAGTCACTTCCTGCTCAATGGCCTGGCTCACGGATTGGCGCACGACCAGCTCAATCTCCTCGCGAAGACGGGGTGCCAGCGTTTGCGTGTGCTCCAGAATCAGTTGCCCCACAGCCTCCCGCAAGCGCCGTTCAAGCACCAGTTCTACCCGCTGCAGTACACGTTGCACCATCAGGTCTTGTTCTTTATCAGAAAATGCGCGGGGCACGACAGCCTCGTCCGGCGCCAATGCCGGTGCCAGTGATGACGGCGCGGGCGTGGGCTGAACAATCTCGGTCAAGGTGGGAACGAAGCGCGGAGGTACAGGCGGGATGCTCATGCCCCCCCTCCAGACTTCGAGAGATCATGATTTTTCAATGCATAACCTCTTGCGGCGTAATGCTTCCATCGGCTACGCCCCGCAACAACGTCGTCATGGGTTTGAGCCACCACCTCAATACAGCGCTCAAAACGTTCAAATTCAGCGGGAATGGTCTGACTTAAGTTCACCAGAACTTCATGGTGTGGGCAAGATTCGAACGATTCAATCAGCAGCACCGGCGTAAGGGCCAAGTTTTTCTCTGGTGCACTGGAACGGCAGTGCGGCACAAATTCCGAGGGCGAGAAGCTCCAAAGCAACTCGTCAAGCTCAGCCAGGACCTCGGGCTCTGCCGTCACAGCCACCTTGGCCCCGCTGAGGTAAGCCTTGCGCAACAAACGGCAGCTATAGGCCAGCTTGTCGGGCACATTGACGTGAAAGGCAATCTCGGTCATGCCCGTGTTCTGGAAACTGGCGTGCTTCTTTTCACGGGCTTGGCTTTGACTGGCGCCTTGCCCGGCAGGGTCTCAGGGATCTGGTTCAGCAAATAGTCCAGCAGCAAGGACACGGGGCGGCCAGTCGCGCCTTTGGCGGCACCCCCTTTCCACGCTGTGCCGGCTATGTCAAGGTGCGCCCAGGGGAAGTCCGCGGCGAATCGTTGCAGGAACTTTGCGGCAGTGACCGAACCACCAGCCCTGCCAGCCACGTTGGCCACATCGGCAAAATTGGTTTTGAGTCCTTCTGCATACTCGTCGTCCAGCGGCATCCTCCAGCAAGGGTCCAGGGAAGACTCACCCGCCTTGGACAGGGCGTCTGCGAGTGGCTCATGATTTGAAAAGAGTCCACTCCGCACGCCACCCAGGGCGACCACGCAGGCGCCCGTCAGTGTGGCGATGTCGATGACAGCCTTGGGCTTAAAGCGCCCTGCATAGGTCAATGCGTCACATAGCACCAGCCGCCCTTCTGCGTCGGTATTGAGAACTTCAATGGTTTGCCCGCTCATGCTGGTCACGACATCGCCAGGCTTGATCGCTCGTTCGCCGGGCATGTTCTCGCATGCGGGGATCAGCCCCACTACATTCAGCGCAGGCTGCAAATCAGCCAGGGCACGGAAGGTGCCAAGCACACTGGCCGCGCCGCACATGTCAAACTTCATCTCATCCATCTCGGCAGCAGGTTTGATCGAGATGCCGCCGGTATCAAAGGTGATGCCCTTACCGATCAGCACCACCGGTGCTTCTGTCCTGGCTGCGCCTTCGTAACGCAGCACGATAAACCGCAAGGGCTCTGCCGTGCCTTGCGCAACAGCCATGAATGAGCCCATACGCAGCTTTGCAACCTCTTTGGGGCCCAACACCTCCACTTTGATGTTGGGCAATTTGCCGAGCTCCCTCGCTGCACCCGCCAGCAAGGTGGGAGTAGCGTGGTTGGCTGGCCGGTTGGCCCATTCCTTGGCGAGTTCAATACCCTTGACCAGCCCCGTGCCTTTGTCGAACCCTGCTTGGGCGTCAGCAATGTCGTTAACGGCAATTACGACGCGTTGCAGTTTCGCGGGGCTTGTCTTGGATTTGGTGGTGGTGTAGGCATAGGCCGCCTCGCTGCAGGCAACAACAGCGGCTCTTACGGTATCAGGCTGTGGGCTGTTTAATGCATTGAGGCAGAGCATGGCGCGCTGGGCATTGCTGTTCTTCAAGGCGCCCAGTGCGGCAATCACCGCTGTGCGGATGTTTTTTGGGCTTCCATCCCCCACCCCGACCAGAAGTACCCGGGTAGCCGCAATGCCTGGTGTGCGGTAGGTGCTCAGAAGTTTTCCCGGCTTGACCTCAAAGTCCCCCGATTTCATGGCCAATGCAGCCAACGTTGAAAGGGGATCATCACCTGCGGCGAGGCCTTCGGGCACAAGCAACAGCAAGGCGTCAGTTTTTTCGGTGCAAATTCGGGTGCGGGTCAGTGTTTTGAGTTCAAAGTCCATAATTCAGGGTCTGGTAGATATACCAACTTACAAAAAAGCAAAGCGGCTATTCAGTCAATGTTATTCCAATCCTCAATTCGCAAAGAATTGGCACGCAGTTTCGGGGCCACCCTTGTTGTGCTGGTCACTATCGTGATGACCATTGTGCTGATCCGCACGCTGGGCCAGGCTTCACGCGGCTCCATCAGTCCTCAGGATGTCATGCTGTTCATGGCCTACTCGGCATTGGGCCGGCTGCCGACCATCCTGACGCTTGCGCTGTTTGTCGCCCTGGTCAGCACCTTGTCCCGCATGTACAAGGATAGCGAGATGGTGGTCTGGTTCACCAGCGGACAGGGGCTCGCAGGCTTTCTGCGGCCGCTGTTCCACTTTTCCTGGCCGGTTCTTCTTGTGATCACCCTGATGGCGCTTTTTGTATGGCCGTGGACCAACCAGCAAACCAAGGACATGCAAAGCCGCTATGAACAACGCAGCGATCTCGATCGCATTGCGCCTGGCCAATTTCAGGAGTCGTCCAGCGGTAACCGGGTGTTTTTCATTGACCGCGATCTGGCCGGCGCTCAAGTCAGCAACAATGTGTTTATTTCCGCGACTGAAAAGGGGAAAAATTCAGTCACTACGGCGCGTTCAGGTCGAATTGAAAACAAGGACAAGGCCCAGTTTCTGATGCTCTCCCACGGGCAGCGGCTTGAAAATGTCATTGGAGAGTCGGCGTTAAAGATCAGTGACTTTGAGGAATACGGCGTCAAAACCAGTGACTCTGGCCTTCTTGGCGAGAGCCTGCCCGAGGCCAAATTGCTGAGCACACGAGCCTTGGCCAAAGCGCCGACACAAAGCAACCTCGGCGAGCTGGCATGGCGCATTGGGCTGGCGTTGGCAGCCATCAACTTTGTGATTCTGGCAATTGCCCTGGCCAGCGTGAACCCCCGGGGCGGACGCAGCGGCAGCATGATTTTCGTCGTGCTGACCTTTGTCGTTTACAACAACATGGTTAATTTGGGACAAAGCTGGATTTTTTCGGGTCTCATAGGTTTCGGAAATTTTCTGCTGGCATTGCACGGTGGCGTTTTGCTCCTCGGTCTGGCATGGCTGGCCAAGCGGCATTACAACTGGGTGTTCAGGCTACGACCGCGTGCAGTGCGCGCCACTGAAAGCCGCCAGTCATGAAAACAATACGCAGACTGATTTACCGCGAAGTTCTGACCTCCATTGCCCTGGTGGCGTTGGCTTTTCTGTCGCTATTTTTCTTTTTTGATCTTGTCGATGAGCTGCAGTACCTGGGGAAAAACAACAGCCTCAGCGCAGACAACATTTACCAGATCCGTCATGCGCTGCTGTATGTGGCCTTGCTCATTCCCAATCATCTGTACGAGCTCCTGCCTATTTCGGTGCTGATTGGCACCATCTTTGTCATGGCGCGCATGGCCCAGAGTTCTGAGTACACGATTTTGCGTACCAGCGGACTGGGCCCCTGGCGCGCGCTCAGGTTGCTGCTGGCACTGGGAGCCTTTTTTGTGGCACTTAGCTTTGCGGTAGGCGATTACTTGGCGCCTGCCAGTGAACGGGCCGCACAATTGCTCAAGGCTCGTTACCAAAACAAAATCACGGTCGGCCAGACTGGCGCCTGGCTGAAAGAAAAGCAGGCCTACAGCAGTGTCGTGGTCAACGTCAAAGAGTTGTCTCCTGATAATGAAATGCATGGCGTGAAGATTTTCGAATTCAACAGCAAAGGCTTGATCGTTTCCACCACCGAGGCGCCGGTTGGGACATTTGGAACTGATGACGCATGGCTGCTCCAGCAAGCCACGCGGGCGGAGTTTGAAGTGCCGGCGGGATTGACCAGCCCAAGCCCGACGCAGGCAGTGGCCAAAGTAAGCCGGGTCACTTTGCCGAGCTTTCACTGGCCTACGGAAATCAGCGCGGAAATGGTGTCTGTGGCGCTGCTCAAGCCTGACCGCATGGCCACCATTGACCTCTTCAACTACATCCGCCATCTGCAAGCCAACGACCAGACAGCCCAGCGCTATGAAATTGAATTCTGGAAAAAGGTTTTCTATCCGCTCAGCTGCCTGGTCATGGTGATGCTGGCCCTGCCTTTTGCCTACCTCCATTTCCGCTCCGGAGGCATCGCAAGCTATGTTTTTGCCGGCGTCATGATTGGCATCAGTTTTTTCCTGCTTAACAACGTGTTTGGCTACATCGGCAATCTGCGCAACTGGCAACCCTGGCTCGCAGCGGCGACACCGGGGCTGCTTTACATGGCCATTTCGCTGGGCGCGTTTGGCTGGCTGGTTCTCAGGCGTTGACGATCCCTGCTTGGGACAAGGACGCACGCACCATGGCCGATTCAGCATGACCTCTAACGCATCATCACTTCGCGGAGTTGTTCTATTCGCCCATGGCTCGCGTGATCCTCAGTGGCGGGTACCGATTGAAGCGATCGCCACCTACATACGCGCAAGCCAGCCTGACACACCCGTATGCTGCGCGTACCTGGAAATCTGCGCCCCCTCCTTACCCGAAGCTGCTACCCAATTAATAGCGGCTGGCGCCCGCCAGCTAAGGATTTTTCCGGTTTTTCTTGGCGTTGGCAAACATGCGCGCGAAGACTTGCCGCTGTTGATCGAACAACTCAGGGCGGAGCATCCTGGCGTGCCGATTGAACTGCTGCCCACCGCCGGCGAGTATGAAAGGCTGACGGCCCTGATGGCTGAAATTGCACTCGCATAATGCCGCAGCGGGGGGCTAAAAAGCCAAGGGCGAGGCAGGCTTCCTTAGCGTAAGACAGGCATAATAAAAGCAATAATTAGCCAGAATACGATATGAACCTTCACCAATTTCGCTTTGTTCAGGAGGCCGTACGGCGCAACCTGAACC
The DNA here is from genome assembly GCA_963793855.1 of uncultured beta proteobacterium. Taxonomy (GTDB): domain Bacteria; phylum Pseudomonadota; class Gammaproteobacteria; order Burkholderiales; family Burkholderiaceae_C; genus Polaromonas. The sequence goes on along the minus strand of CAWCBL010000001.1, from coordinate 72,804 downwards.
TCACCGAAACAGCCCGGGCCCTGCACACCTCCCAGCCAGGCGTATCCAAGGCCATCATCGAGCTAGAGGAGGAACTCGGCGTTGAAATTTTTGCACGCCATGGCAAGCGGCTCAAACGGGTCACTGAACCTGGCGAGCATGTACTGAAAAGCATTGAGCTCATCATGCGCGAAGTCGGTAATTTGCGACGCATCGGCGAGCAGTACTCAGCGCAGGATAGCGGTACGCTCTCGATTGCCACCACCCACACCCAGGCCCGCTATGTGTTGCCACAGCCTGTGGCCAAATTGCGCGAAGCCTTTCCCAAAGTCAATGTCAGCCTGCATCAGGGCTCACCCGACCAGGTCGCCCGCATGGTGCTCGACGAAGTCGCGGAAATCGGCATAGCCACGGAATCGCTGAGCCATTACGACGATCTAGTGACCTTGCCCTGCTATGAATGGCAGCACATGCTGGTCATGCCTGCAGACCATCCCCTGACTCATAAAGAGCACATCACGCTGGAAGACCTGGCCCAGGAGCCGTTAATTACCTACCACCCGTCATTTACGGGGCGGACCAAGGTGGACCAGGCTTTTGCCGCCAAGCATCTTCATCCCCGCATTGCCCTTGAAGCCATTGATTCAGACGTCATCAAGACTTATGTGCGCCTGGGGTTGGGCGTGGGCATTGTGGCCGAGATGGCGCTCAAGGACGATGGCACCAACAGCGACCTGGTGGCCGTACCGGCAGGACCGCTGTTTGGCGTGAACGTTGCCCGCGTGGCCTTCAAGCGCAGCGCCTATCTTCGCAATTTCGTCTATAAATTTGCCGAGTTGCTCAGCGACAAACTGAACCGCGATCTGATTACCAAGGCCATGGAAGGCCGCATCAACGACTACGAAGTGTGAACATGCAAACCCATGACACGATTCCCGCGAGCCGGGCCCGCACCCCCGAACTCAAGACCAGACTGCCGGCCGTCGGCACCACCATTTTTACGGTCATGTCCGCGCTGGCAACGGAAAAAGGTGCCGTCAATCTGGGGCAGGGATTTCCTGACTTCGACTGTGACCCGCAATTGGTCGATGCCGTCACCGACGCCATGAGGCGGGGCTTGAATCAGTACCCGCCCATGGCCGGTGTGCCCGTGTTGCGCGAAGCCGTTGCAGCCAAGCTGGCCAAACTGTATGGCCACAGCTATGACGCTGGCAGCGAAATCACCATCACGGCAGGTGCCACACAAGCCATCCTGACCATCATCCTGGCCGTGGTTCACCTTGGCGATGAAGTGATCGTGCTCGAGCCCTGCTACGACAGCTATGTCCCCAACATTGAACTGGCCGGCGGAACCGTGGTGCGCGTACCTTTAAAGCCGGGCACTTTTCGCCCCGACTTCGAGAAAATTGCAGCGGCCATTACCCCAAAAACCCGAGCCATCATTGTCAACTCGCCGCACAACCCGAGCGCCACGGTCTGGACCGAAGCCGACATGCTCAGGCTGCAGGACATTCTGGCGCCCACCGATGTGCTGCTGATCAGCGATGAGGTCTACGAACACATGGTGTTTGACGCGGCCCAGGGCCAAATCCACCAAAGCGCCGCCCGCTTTCCGGGACTAGCGGCGCGCGCCTTCATCGTCAGCAGCTTCGGAAAAACCTACCACGTCACGGGCTGGAAAGTGGGCTACGTGGCTGCGCCTGCAGCGCTGACCACCGAATTTCGCAAGGTTCATCAGTTCAATGTGTTCACCGTCAACACGCCGATGCAGTACGGCCTGGCCGCCTACATGGCCGATGACCGTCCTTATCTCGACTTGCCCGCCTTCTACCAGCGCAAACGCGATCTGTTTCGACGCGGCCTGGCCAACACGCGCTTCAAGCTGCTTCCCTGCGAAGGCAGCTACTTTCAATGCGTGGACATTTCAGAAGTAAGCGACTTGGGCGAGGCCGATTTCTGCAAATGGCTGACCACCGAAATTGGCGTGGCGGCGATTCCGCTCTCGGCGTTTTATGGCAATGGCTTCGATCAGCGCGTGGTGCGCTTTTGCTTTGCCAAAAAGGACGAAACCCTGCATGCCGCGCTGGAGCGGCTGGCCAAACTGTAGGCAACTCCTGACGCTTGTACAAGCCTCATTCCTGCTTGACTATGTCTGTCGCGGGGCAAGAATACAGGCATACATAACAAGGAGTTTTCAATGTCCCTATCGCTCATACTGCTGATCATTCTTATCCTGATTCTGGTCGGTGCCCTGCCCACCTGGGGTCACAGTCGCAGCTGGGGCTATGGTCCCAGCGGCGGTATTGGCCTGGTGGTCATTATCCTGATCGTGCTGCTGCTGATGGGCCGAATCTAGCCGTTGCTTCACTCCCTGAAAAAGGACCTTGTTTTGCAAGGTCCTTTTTTCGTTTTCGGAACAGGACGAATCTTTGGCCTGTTTGCGCTTTGTTAAATGCTGCATTGCCCACAATTTCTACGATGGGCTCTTCTCATCACTTAACGAACGGGGAGGCAAGCATGAAAACCAGTGCGCCAACTCAACACGACGTCAGCCCAATAGCGGGGTGGAGAGTCCGCTCCAGGCTACGTCAGAGATCACGCATCGATACATGACAAATCGGTGAGTCAGGGAATCACAACCATTGTTCAACACAAGAAAGCGAGCTTCAAAATGAAACGACTGCAAATTCTTCCACTTGTTTTGGGTCTATTTTTCACATTTTCCGGGGGTATGGCCAACGCGCAAACCGCAGGCGCAACAGCCGGGGCGGCGCCGATGACGCGCGAGCAGGTCAAGATGGAGCGCGACGAGTTTCTTCGCACGCACCGCTGGGACGCAGCCACGGATAACTGGGTCATGAAACCTGGCATCGAGGCCCCCGCTGGCATGAAGTCGCGGGCTGAGGTCAAAGCGGAACGGGATGAGTTCATGCGCAACCACCGCTGGGACCAGGCCAGCGACAACTGGGTGCCGATGGATAAGACGCCGCGCGATTTGAGCAAGTTGTCACGCGAGCAAGTGCGCTCCGAGACGGCTCAGTTCGTTCGCACGCACCAGTGGGACGACGAGAAAAGTGCTTGGGTCGAGATCACCCCGAGGCCCCCGAAAGCCAAAAAATAGCAGTTCGCAGGGCTTGGGGACTCATCCCAACTGCGTCCACGCTTTCTCCAGCCGTTTCAAGCTCACGGGTTGCGGGGTGCGCAACTCTTGAGCGAAGAAACTCACCCGCAGCTCTTCCAGCAGCCAGCGGTATTCCTGCATGCGCGCATCCGCCGCGCCCTTGCGTTCCGCCACCAGACGCCAGTAGCGCTGCTCCTGTGGCCTCAACTCGGCCATGCGGGCGGCATCCCGGGCCGGGTCGGCGCGCCACTTTTCCAGCCGCAAGGTGATGGCCTTGAGGTAGCGCGTAAAGTGCTGCAATTGTGCGTAAGGCGTGGCGGTCAAAAACTTCTTGGGCACCAGGCGCTGCAACTGCTGCGCAGCATCCGCAGTCGCTTCCGTGGCGTTTTTCGTATCCTTGATTTTCCGCTGGGCCGCGGCGAACTCGGTCAGAATGCCGGCGGCCAGGCGCGCCACTTCGCTGGCAATCAGCGTCAGCCGCCCTCGCCCATCGTCCACCCGTTTTTTGAAGTCCGCCTCACCCGTGGGCAGCGGCTCCATGAGAAAAGCCCTGTCAAGCGCCACTTCAATGATCTGCTGGCGCAATTCTTCCAGCGTACCGCCGCCAGAGTTGTCTGCGGCACGGCCCACCAGCATGTAGGCGGTGGCCATCTTTTGCAGGTCCGGCAGGTTCTTTTCCAGGTACTTGAGCGCATCCTTGATCTGCAAAGAAAACAATCGCCGCAAGCCGGCACGGTGTTTGGCGGTGGCCACATCGGGCTCGTCGAACACCTCGATCGTCACGGCATCGCCCAGGTCGATCAGCGCCGGAAACCCGATCAGCGTTTGCGAACCCTTGCCAATTTCCATCAGCTCGGGCAGCTCGCCAAAACTCCAGCTGGTGTAGCGCTCCGGCGTCTTGATTACTATCTTTTCAGGAGCTACTTGCGCACGTATTTCTTGGGCTAGAGGCTTATTTGATGCTGAATTACGAATGGAAGTATCGGTTTCCCCAGTGCCGGTTTCAATTTCAACCGCCTTGCCCAGGTTTTTTAGCCCTGCCAGCGCCTGAAAAGCCCCCCGCGCCTGTGAACCCAGCTCGCCTTTAAGCGCGCCCAGGTTGCGCCCTGCACCCAATTGACGTCCGTGCTCATCGACCACCCGAAAGTTCATGAACAGGTGCGGCTGCAGCATGTCCAGTTTCATGTCGGCCCGCTTGATGTCCAGCGAGGTCGCGTCGCGCACCCATTTCAGCACCGCGTCCGTCAGGGAGCCGGTGCCAAATTTTTCCGGCTGCATCAACTCGGCAGCCATGCGGGCGGCGGTATCGGGCAGAGGCACCAGCCGCGATCGTGGACGCTGGTGAAGCGTCTTGATCAGCGCCTGAATCTTGTCTTTCAGCATGCCGGGGACCAGCCACTCGCAGCGCTCCTCATTCACCTGGTTCAGCGCAAACAGCGGCACCTCGACCGTCACGCCGTCGCGTGCGTCACCGGGCTCATGCAGGTAAGTTGCCATGCAGTCCACGCCGCCCAGCCGCAACGTCTTGGGAAAAGCCTGCGTCGTGATACCTGCCGCTTCGTGGCGCATCAACTCATCCTGGGTCAGCAGCAGCAACTTCGGCTGCTTTTTGACTTCGGTCTTGTACCAGCTTTCGCAGCTGGCGCCGCTGCACACATCGGCCGGCAGTTGCTGGTCGTAAAAGGCGTAAATCAGCTCTTCATCGACCAGCACGTCCTGCCGGCGCGCCTTGTGCTCCAGGTCCTGGACATGCGCGATCATCTTTTCGTTGGCGGCCAGAAACGGCAGCTTGGTGTCCCAATTACCGGCGACCAGCGCTTCACGAATGAAGACCTCGCGCGCGGCCACCGGGTCCACCCGACCGAAGTTGACGCGCCGCCCGTTGTAGACCACCAGACCGTAGAGCGTGGCGCGCTCCAGTGCGGTGACCTGCGCGGCCTTTTTTTCCCAGTGCGGGTCGAGCAACTGCTTCTTGAGCAGATGGCCTCCCACCTGCTCCAGCCACAGCGGGTCGATGTTGGCAAGGCCCCGGCCAAACAGGCGCGTGGTTTCCACCAACTCGGCCGCCACAATCCAGCGGCCCGGCTTTTTGCTGAGCCGGGCGCCGGGGTGGCGGTAAAACCGGATCCCGCGCGCGCCCAGGTACCAGTCGTCCTCTTCGCTCTTGCAGCCAATGTTGCCCAGCAGGCCGCAGAGCATGGACAGGTGCAGCTGCTCGTAGCTGGCGGGCCTGTCATTGAGATGCCAGCCTTGCTCGCCCACGACGGTGTGCAGCTGCGAATGGATGTCTCGCCACTCGCGCACGCGGCGGATGTTGACGAAGTTCTCGCGCAGCAGGGTTTCGTACTGGCGATTCGTCAGTTTATGCGTCGCGTCGTGACCGCCACGGCTGTCACCCAGCCATTTCCACAACCGCAGATAGCCGACAAACTCACTCTTCTCGTCATCGAACTTGGCATGCGCCTGGTCGGCCTGCGCCTGCTTGTCCATGGGACGGTCGCGCACATCCTGCACGCTGAGCGCGCTGGCAATCACCAGCACCTCATCGAGCGCCTGCCTGTCCTTGGCCTCCAGAATCATGCGGCCGACGCGTGGATCCAGCGGCAGCTTGGCCAGTGTGCGGCCGACCGGCGTGAGCTCGTTGTCGTCATCAACCGCGCCCAGCTCGGCCAGCAACTGGTAGCCGTCGGCAATGGCGCGGCGCTGCGGCGGCTCGATAAAAGCAAAGTCTTCAATCGTGCCCAGATGCAGCGCTTTCATGCGCAAAATCACCGAGGCCAGCGAGCTGCGCAAAATTTCAGGGTCGGTAAAGCGTGGCCGGCCCAAAAAGTCCTGTTCGTCATACAGCCGGATGCAGATGCCGTCGGCCACGCGGCCACAGCGCCCGGCGCGCTGGTTGGCAGCAGCCTGGCTCACAGGCTCGACCATGAGCTGCTCGACCTTACTCCTGAAACTATAGCGCTTGACGCGCGCCGTGCCTGCATCAATCACATAACGGATGCCTGGGACGGTGAGTGAGGTTTCGGCCACGTTGGTGGCAAGCACAATGCGCCGTCCACTGTGGCTGTCAAAAATCCGGTCCTGCTCGGCCTGGCTCAGGCGTGCGAACAGCGGCAGCACTTCGGCGTTGCGGTTCAGCGGCTGGTGCGCCAGGTGCTTGCGCAAATGGTCGGCGGCTTCGCGAATCTCACGCTCGCCGGGCAGAAAAATCAGGATGTCACCCGCGCTATGCGGGCTGAGCCAGAGCTCGTCCACCGCATCTGCAATGGCGTTGTTCAAGTCATAGTCTCGCGACTCTTCGAACGGGCGATAACGCTGCTCCACCGGAAACATGCGGCCCGACACCATGATGACCGGTGCCGGCACCAAAGGCCCCCACGCTGCCCGCTTCGCGTCGTCGCTGCCCCCCGAGGGGGCGTCGCTTGGCTTGGGGCGGCCCTGCGCCGGCGCGGGCGCGGGCGCGGGCATCGCAAAATAGTCGGCAAAGCGCTGCGCATCAATCGTGGCCGAGGTAATGACAACCTTCAGGTCGGGCCGGCGCGGCAGCAGCTGACGCAAATAGCCCAGCAAAAAGTCGATGTTCAGGCTGCGCTCATGCGCCTCGTCAATGATGATGGTGTCGTAAGCGCGGAGCAGCGGGTCGGTCTGCGTTTCGGCCAGCAAAATACCATCGGTCATCAGCTTGACGGAAGCATCCCGACTCAGCCGATCCTGAAAGCGCACCTTGTAGCCGACCACGTCGCCCAGCGGCGTTTTGAGCTCTTCAGCAATGCGCTTCGCGACGCTGGAGGCGGCAATGCGGCGCGGCTGGGTATGGCCGATCAGCTTGCCCTGGCCGACCGGGTAATTGAGCTTGCCGCGCCCCATGGCCAGCGCAATCTTGGGCAGTTGCGTGGTTTTTCCGGAGCCGGTTTCACCGCAGACGATGATGACCTGGTGGGCAGTGAGCGCAGCGGTGATGTCCTCGCGTTTGCCTGAAACAGGCAGCGATTCGGGAAAGGTGATGACCAGAGGAGACAAGGAAGAAGCCAAGGATGAACCAGCCGTCAAAGCTGCTGATTATCGGTGTTCTTGCGCAGCGGCTCATCAGGATGCCACGACGGGCATTCCGACAATCTCTCCGCTTTTTTCGTCATGCCAGCCAACCCGGCTGGGATAACTCCAGGCCGTACGCGCGATGCCGCGCGCCATGGCCACGGCGCTTGCGGCCCGCGCGTCGATTCTGGACACCTTGAGTACACCCGCCCCCACATCAGCAACCCACCGGGTTTGCTGTTTGCCCGGCGCCGCGGCGTCCAGCCGGGTGTTAAGCACCACCGATCTGGAAAGCCGCGCCTGAACCGTGCGCGCGAGTTGGATCAGCTTGCCGCTATCCTTGCAGTTGCGCATCAGCAGCAAAAAACTGTCGTCGGCCAGTCGCCCCATTTCCACATGGTCAGGCACCACGCGCCGCAAGCGCCCGGCGCAGACAAACAGCGCGTGGTTCACCGCCGGCAGTCCGTAGAGCTTTTCGAGCACCTGCAGATTGGCGATGGAAAACACAATGACTCCCAGCGGTGCAGGCTCTACCCTGTAATGCTTGAACGCCGCGCCCACCATCTGACCCGTCTCGGAATGGGAGCGCATGCGTGTGACCGGGTCGTAGCTGGGTCCGTACTCCATCACCTGGTGCAACTCGATCAGGTAGGAATAACGCGACCAAAGCAGCAAAGCCATCAAAGCCAGGTAAACCGTTGCGGCCATGGCGCTCACGACGTGAACCTGCCAGGGCACATCGGCGCGATCCAGCGCAATCCAGCCGAGCCCGGCGATGGCAATCAGCATAAAAAATACCCCCGTCACGGCAACCCAGGCCAAGGGGTCGCCACGCAGGGCGCTGCGGACGCTGAAGGCCAGCGCTACCACGCCGAGCAGGCAAGCCAGGGCCGTGCCCAGCGCCAGCGCCTGCAGAGGCGACATCGGCTGGCCGGCCGCAATCGAGGTAGCAGCCAACGCGACCAGCGTCAGGATGGCGCGGCGGCGGGTCCTTGGCTGACGCAGCAGACCGAGTATGGAAAACAACAAATAGGCCAGCAGCGTCGAGACCGAGCAAGCCACATAAGCCAGAAAGCGCGCCCCGGTACCAGCACCCTCAATCGGCACCGCACCCAGAAAAGCCAGGACAAAAAAGGCCGAAGCGATTGCAGACAAAGCGGCATTGAGCGCGACGCGATGCACGGAACGCATGAAGGCAAATGCCGAGCCGGCCAGCATCAGTGCGGTGACGCCAAAATAACAGCCCCAAAAACCTGTGACAAATTGTTCCATGGCGCGAACAATACCTGTCTCACCCTGGTAGCGCAACCGGGTTTCAACGCGAATGCATCTTCCTTGCAACAAGGTGTCCTCCCTTACACTCACAGCAATTTTTTCGTTTTTCAGGGGAAAGCGCCAAAGGTCCCGTTTCAGCGACCTGAAGGCTGCTTTCCCCCACCCCTTCCAGCTCCGAAAGCGCGCCCATGTCTGCCGTCTTCAATTTCACCTTTGTGCCCTGGTTCCGCTCGGTGGCGCCCTATATCCACAAGTTCCGCAATCAGACCTTTGTGGTGGGCATTTGCGGCGAAGCCATTGCCGCCGGCAAGCTGCCGCACCTGGCGCAGGACCTAGCCATGATCCAGAGCATGGGCGTGAAAATTGTGCTGGTGCATGGTTTTCGGCCGCAGGTCAATGAACAACTCAAGGCCAAGGGACATGAGGCCAAATATTCACACGGCATGCGCATCACCGATGGCGTGGCGCTCGACTGCGCGCAGGAAGCGGCCGGCCAGCTGCGCTACGAAATAGAAGCTGCGTTCAGCCAGGGCCTGCCCAACACGCCCATGGCCGGCTCCACCGTGCGCGTGATCTCGGGCAACTTCATCACCGCCCGGCCGGTAGGCATTCTGGATGGCGTGGATTTCCAGCACTCGGGACTGGTACGCAAGGTCGATGTGGCGGGCATTTCCCGCACACTGGACTTCGGTGCGATGGTACTGATTTCACCCTTCGGTTTTTCCCCCACTGGCGAAGCTTTCAATCTCACCATGGAAGAAGTGGCCACCAGCGTGGCGATTGCGCTCCAGGCCGACAAGCTGATCTTTGTCACCGAGGTTCCCGGCATCCGAATCAAGCCCGACGAGCCCGCGAGCGAGGACAACCCCATTGATACCGAGCTGCCGCTGGCCGCCGCAGAAAGCCTGCTGGCCAGGGCGCCCGCCGGCCGGCACCCGAGCGACACGGCTTTTTACCTGCAGCACTGCGTAAAGGCCTGCAAGGCCGGCGTGGAGCGCAGCCACATCATTCCATTCGCGGTAGACGGCGCGCTGCTGCTGGAGATCTATGTTCACGACGGCATAGGCACCATGCTGGTGGACGAAAAACTCGAAGAACTGCGTGAAGCCACTGCCGATGATGTGGGCGGCATCCTGCAGCTGATTGAGCCGTTTGAAAAAGACGGCACGCTCGTCAAGCGCAGCCCTACCGAAATCGAACGCGACGCCGATCTCTACACCATCATTGAACACGACGGCGTGATCTTTGCCTGCGCGGCGCTGTACCCCTACCCGGAAGCCAAAACCGCCGAAATGGCCGCCCTCACGGTTTCGCCGCAAAGCCAGGGCCAGGGCGACGGCGAAAAAATCCTCAAACGCATCGAACAGCGCGCCCGCGCCGCCGGGCTGCAAAGCATTTTTGTACTGACCACCCGCACCATGCACTGGTTCATCAAGCGCGGCTTTGTGCAGGTCGACCCGGACTGGCTGCCGGAAGCCCGCAAACGCAAATACAACTGGGACCGTAAAAGCCAGGTGCTGGTCAAGAAACTGGCTTGAACGGCAGCGGCATTTTCTGTGGGTAATATCCGCTTTTATCTCCCTGAAATAGCTCCTCGCAACCGGAATTACCCACATGCTCCAGCTCCGCCCCAACTGTGAATGCTGCAACCGGGACCTGCCCAATGAGTCGCCCGATGCGCGCATCTGCAGCTTTGAATGCACCTTTTGCAGCGATTGCGCCACTACCCGGCTCCATGGCCTGTGCCCCAACTGCGGCGGTGAGCTGGTCGCCCGCCCCCGGCGGCCTGTCGGCAAATTGGCCAGGTATCCAGCCTCGACAGAACGCGTCTTCAAGCCGGCTGGCTGCCAGACCGGGCCCTGAACTAAAAACCAAATTTGATAGCACGCCAAGCATGTAAATCATGCGTTAGCAGCCAATAAGGATAAAAAACTCCATGCTTGGCGGGCTTTGGCTTGACTACAGGGAAATCGGAAAAAACTGATAGCCCGCAATGCGCGTACTGCCTAAGCTGGTGATTTGCTTGGAGATGGCAATGAACATTCCCGTGCAAGTACCGGTAAGTCGTGAAGTCCGCATTCCCAGCGGCGAAGCCTGGCTTTACGGTGACCTCGCGCTGCCGGCCAGTTTCTTTGGTCTGGTGTTATTCGTCCATGGCAGCGGCAGTGGACGGCACAGCGCCCGCAACCGGCAGGTAGCGCAGAAACTGCAGGAAGCCGGCATTGCCACCCTGCTGTTTGACTTGCTCACGGCGCAGGAAGAGCAAATCGACATTCACACCCGGGAACACCGCTTTGACATCGCCCTGCTCACCCGCCGCATCCAGGACGCGACCACCTGGGCGATGGCACAACCTGAATTGCAGCGCGTGCCCCTCGGCTATTTCGGCGCCAGCACCGGTAGCGCTGCGGCCATCATTGCCGCGGCCCGACTGGGCCAGCGCATCGCCGCAGTGGTGTCACGCGGCGGCCGCCCGGATCTGGCCGGACCGGTGGCGCTGGCGGCCGTCACGGCACCCACGCTGTTGATTGTCGGCGGTGCCGATTACGGCGTCATCGAACTAAACGAGCAGGCCTTGCAGCAAATGCGCTGCGACAAGGAGCTTGTCATCGTCCCGGGCGCCACGCACCTGTTTGAAGAGCGTGGCACGCTGGAGCATGTCGCCGAGCTGGCTGCGTCCTGGTTCAGTACCCACCTAGCGCGCACGGAGCCCACGGAGCGCCCGTCATGACGGACGTAACCCTGCCCTATGAAGACCGCCAGCATGCCGGACGGGTGCTGGCCAGGAAGCTGGCGCACTATCGCGGTCGTCCCAACCTGTTGGTGCTCGCCCTGCCGCGCGGCGGCTTGCCGGTGGGCTTTGAGGTAGCCCACGCACTGCAAGCCCAGCTTGACATTTTTGTAGTGCGCAAACTTGGCCTGCCCGGCCATGAGGAATACGCCATGGGCGCCATTGCCAGTGGCGGCGTGCGCGTCATGACGCCCTTGCCCGGACTGACGGTCTCGCCCGAGGAGCTGGCCAAGGTGGTAGAGCGCGAACAAGCCGAGCTGGTGCGGCGCGAGCAGCTCTACCGCAACCAGCACCCGGCAGTCAGCCTGGCTGGCCGCACCGTGATCGTGGTGGACGACGGGCTTGCCACAGGCGCGACCATGCGCGCGGCAGTGCTGGCTATTCGCCAGCAGCATCCAGCTCATCTGGTGGTCGCTGTGCCGGTGGGCGCCAGGGACAGCTGCCAGGCGCTGCGTGAGGAAGTCGACGAACTGGTCTGCGCCGCAATGCCGGAGCCGTTTCGAGCCGTCGGCCTGTGGTACGAAAAATTTCCGCAGACCAGCGACGACGAGGTGCGCACACTGCTGGAAGCTGCCCGCAACGAGCATGCCCTATGGGTCCACTCAAAATCCGTGGATCCGGACCAGGATCCGGATCCACCGCCAGCCTCAGTCGCGCAGAACGCCCTGCTGGAAGGACTCCGGCGGCATCTGCAGCCGCTGACCGGCGGCGCGAATGATTATGACGCCCTGCTGCAGCTGACAGGCTCTGCGCGCTTTGCCCTGCTGGGCGAAGCCTCGCACGGCACGCGCGAGTTCTACCACGAGCGCGCCGCTATCACCCGGCGCCTGATCGAGGAAAAAGGCTTCACCGCCATCGCCGTGGAAGCCGACTGGCCCGATGCCTGGCGTGTTAACCGCTATGTGCGCGGACTGTCCCGCGACGCCGATGCAGCAGAAGCACTCTCGGGCTTCAAGCGCTTTCCCGCCTGGATGTGGCGCAATACCGAGGTGCGCGACTTTGTCGAATGGCTGCGCGAATACAACACGGGACGTGGCTTGGAGCAGCAGGTCGGCTTCTATGGCATTGACCTGTACAGCCTGTTCACTTCGATGCATGAGGTCTTGAATTACCTTGACCGCACCGATCCCGACTCGGCACAGCGTGCCCGTTATCGGTATGCCTGTTTCGACCATGCTGCGGAAGACAGCCAGGCTTATGGCTATGCCGCAAGCTTTGGTCTGGCGCCCAGTTGCGAAGACGCGGTGGTACAGCAGCTGCGCGAAATGACCCGCCGCGCCGGCGAAATTCCCTCCACGCCCGGGATGGAGCGCGACGAGGCCTTTTACGCCCAGCAGAATGCCCGCCTGGTGCGCAACGCCGAGGAGTACTACCGCACCATGTTTCAGGCGCGCGTGTCATCCTGGAACCTGCGTGACAGCCACATGGTGGAGACGCTGCAGGCGCTGGACAGGCATCTGAGCGCGGACGGCACGCCGCCGCGCATTGCCGTGTGGGCGCATAACTCGCATCTGGGTGACGCCGCAGCCACCGAAATGAGCGACCGGGGCGAATGGAATGTGGGGCAGCTCATGCGCGACCGCTATGCCAATGATGCCGTGCGGGTGGGTTTCAGCACCCACCACGGCTGGGTCACGGCGGCTTCAGACTGGGATGAGCCGCCGCAGCACAAGCGCGTGCGCAATGGCCTGCCAGGCAGCTGGGAGGACGTGTTCCACCAGACAGGAACCCGCCGCTTCCTGCTGGCTTTGCGGGATAACGTGGCGCTACGCCCGCTTGTGGCGGCGCAGCGGCTGCAACGCGCCATCGGCGTCATCTACCGTCCCGAGACGGAACGCCAGAGCCACTACTTCTTCACCCGTCTGGCTGATCAATTCGATGCGCTGATCCACATCGATGAAACTAGCGCACTTGAACCACTGGACAAGGGGGCCATGTGGGTGAGCCCCACCGGCGAAGCACCGGAGACTTTTCCGTCGGGCATGTAGTTGGCCGCTGGCGCGTTGGGCCGGCTTGTGCCCACCTTAATGGAAATCACGGCTTGCTGTGCCCAGCCGCCCCAGCAGCGGCGTGAGGTCTTCCAGCCGGTGCGCCACCAGGTTTCGGACCGCGCCATAACCTTTTTCACTGCCCTCTTCCTCACTGCGCTGCCACACGCCGTAGACCACCAAAAGGCTGGCATGCAGCACTTCGGCACGCTGCTTTTCCCGCAGTGACTTCCACACGATCACATTGACCGGGCCGGTTTCGTCTTCCATTGTGATGAAGAGCGTGCCCTTGGCGGTTTGGGGCTGCTGGCGCACGGTAACGATGCCGCAAGCCGCCACCTGCCGGCCATCGGGCAGAGCGTTCAGCTGACTGGCGCTCAGCAGCCCTTTGCCCGCCAGGCGCGGCCTGAGCAAGGCCAGCGGATGGCGGCGCAGGGTCAGGCCCGTGGACTGGTAATCAAAAAGGATGTTTTCGCCCTCGGGCGTATCAGGCAAGGTCAGCGCAGCTTCATGGGTGGGCACTGCCTTTAAAAGCTGCGGTGCGGGTTTGATGGCGGCAGCCTCCCAGACCTGCTGACGCCGGTGGCCGGCCAGGGGCAGCAATGCATCCGCCGCCGCCAGGGCATTCATTTCCAGCGTGCCCAGCTGCGCACGCAAGGCCAGGTCTTCGGCATTGGCAAACGCTGCTCGCGCCCGCGCCATAACAAGGCGCCGGGCCGCCTTTTCAGACAAACCGGCAAGCATGCGCAGACCCAGGCGCACGGCAGGCTGCGGCTGCTTGACACCGGAGCATGGAGGCAGCGCCGCCGGAACATCGACGGGTTCCAGCGTGCAATCCCAGTCGCTATGGATGACATCCACAGCGCGCACCTGAACCCCATGCCTGCGCGCATCCTGCACCAGTTGCGAAGGCGCATAAAAACCCATGGGCTGGGAGTTAAGCATGGCCGCCAGAAAGCAGGCGGGCTCGTGGCATTTCAGCCAGCAGCTGATGTAGACCAGCTTGGCAAAACTGGCGGCGTGGCTTTCGGGAAAACCGTATTCCCCAAAGCCCTGAATCTGGCTGAAGATGCGCTCCGAAAACTCAGGCTCGTAGCCCTTTTCAATCATCCGCCCCACCAGGCGTTGGTGGAAACGATCCACCCCGCCCTTGCGTTTCCATGCCGCCATGGAGCGGCGCAAATCGTCGGCCTCGCCGGCGCTGAAATCGGCGGCAATCATGGCAATCTGCATGACCTGCTCCTGGAAGATGGGCACGCCCAGCGTACGTCCCAGCGCCGCCTCAAGCGCCGGGTAGTCAGAGGCGATGACTTCACCCTTTCTGCGCTGCTCGCGACGCTTGAGGTAAGGGTGCACCATGCCGCCCTGAATCGGCCCCGGCCGCACGATGGCGACCTCCACCACCAGGTCGTAATAGCAGCGCGGCCTCAGGCGCGGCAGCATGGACATCTGCGCCCGGCTCTCGATCTGGAACACACCCACGGTGTCGGCCTCGCAAATCATGTCGTAGGTGGGCTCGTCGCCCGATTCAATCTGGTGCATCTGCAACTGCCCGCCCCGCGTCTCATCCACCAGCGCCAGGCAGCGCCGGATGGCCGACAGCATGCCCAGCGCCAGCACATCGACCTTGAGCAGGCCCATGGCGTCCAGGTCGTCCTTGTCCCACTGGATGATGCGGCGCGCCTCCATGCTGGCCGGCTGAATCGGCACCAGGCGCGTAAGCTTGCCCTGGGTCAGCACAAAACCGCCCACATGCTGGCCGAGATGACGCGGAAAACCGATCAGCTGCGCGGCCAGGTCCAGCCACTGCAGCACCGGCCCGACTTCGGCCATCAGTCCGGCTTCTGCCAGTTTTTTTTCCAGAGCGCCCTTGCCATCAAACCAGAAATGCTCTTTGGCAAACTGCTCGATCAGCGCGGGCGCCACGGCCAGCGCCTTGCCCACGTCGCGCAAGGCGCTACGCGGCCGGTAGGTGGTGACTGTGGCGGCAATGGCGGCGCGCTCATGGCCATATTTTTCGTAGATGTACTGGATGACCTCCTCGCGCCGCTGGTGCTCGAAATCCACATCAATGTCGGGCGGCTCCTTGCGCTCGCGGCTGATGAAGCGCTCAAACAGCACGCTGCTCTCGACCGGATTGACGGCCGTGATACCCAGGCAAAAGCAGACGGCTGAATTGGCCGCCGAGCCGCGTCCCTGGCAGAGGATTTTTTGCGCATTCGCAAAGCGCACGATGTCATGCACCGTGATGAAGTACATCTCGTAGTGCAGCTCTTCAATCAAGGCGAGTTCGTGGGCAAGCTGGCGCTGAATTTTTTCAGGCACACCACCCGGGTAGCGGCTCTTTGCGCCTTGCGCGGTGAGCCGTCCAAGGCATTGCGCTGGGGTTTCATTGTCCAGAACAATATCCTGCCGGGGATAGCGGTACAAATCGCGAATTTCATCCAGATTGAAGCTGCAGCGCGCCGCTAACTCCAGCGTGGCACGCAGCAATTGGGCGGGGTAAATATCGGCCAGCCGCATGCGTGGCCGCAGGTGCGCCTCGGCGTTAAGCTGCAGCGCAAAACCGCATTCATGCACGGGTTTGCCCACCCGAATGGCGGTCATCACATCGTGCAGCGGCTTGCGCGAGCGCACATGCATCAGCACATGGCCCGCCGCCACGAGCCGGATGCCGGTGCGCAGGGCCACGTCCTGCAACTGCTGCAGACGCAGCGCGTCATCCAGGCCCTGCCACAACTCGACCGCCAGCCAGCAATGCGATCCAAAAAGGCTCGCAGCCCAATCAGCCTGACAGCAAAGCGCTTCGATATTGATAGCATCCTGCAAAGACGGAGACAGCAGGACTTCGCAGTCAGCCAGCAGCGAAAAATCGGTTTCCCCCAGCGCCACCCGGTAGCTGCCCTTTTCAATCTCGTCGCCCGCTTGCCGGGCCGCGGTGATGAACTCGCACAGATTGCCCCAGCCCGCCGCGTTATGCGGCAGCACCACTAGGCGAAACGGCCAGTCAGTGTGCACCCAGAACTCGGCGCCCGGCAGCAGCTTGAGGCCATGCGCTTTCGCCGCCCCATGCGCCCGCACCACACCGGCGACCGAGCATTCGTCGGTGATGGCCAGCGCGCTGTAGCCCAGCGCGTGTGCGCGCTCGACCAGCTCTTCGGCGTGCGAGGCGCCGCGCTGAAAGCTGAAATTGCTGAGCGCATGCAGCTCGGCGTAGTCGGGAAGCTGGCTGCTCATGCAGGCCTCATCAGGCAAAAAAACCGTGCAGATACCAGGCACGAGCTGGCCCGGCTGCTGCTGACTGCAAGGCCACAGGCAAGCGCTCGCTGTAAATCCACAGCAAGCCGGCCTGCAGACTGCGGTAAATGAAATAGTCACGGATCGCCGGGGGCCTGCCGCGCACGCCAGAGTCACCGCCATCATCGGCCATCAGCCAGCCGGTGGCCTCCAGCCGCTGCGGCCCGGCCAGCCGCAGCAGCGGGCCCTGGTACACCGGGCTGTCGCCCACCGCCTGCAGCCTGAGCGGCTCGGGCAGCAGCCAGGTCGGGTACAGGGCTTCATTTTTAATGCCATTCAGGCCCCTGGCCCTTTCTGTGCGGGCGTTAGCAGCTATTGATTCAAGAGCGTCTTGCGCATTGACCCAGCGCTGCATTTGCTCGGGCCTGTGGTCGGCGCGCGCTTGCCAGAGCTGCACCTGCGCCTGGCCCAGCCGGGCGCTTAAACGCTCAACCAGTTCAAGGGCGCTGTCACCCTGCTTGCGCGCCTGCATCAGCAGGCTGCTGGTGGCGGCGGCTGAATCCATCAGCTTTTCGGTTGCTAGCGACTGCAGGCTCAAGGCATTGACCGGTGCCGGTAATCGCTGCTGCGCCAGGTGCTCGGCGATGAGACGGGCGACATGCGCCAAGTCCTGCGCGGGCTGGGCCGTGCGAATCACCAACTCGCCGGTAGGCGGCACATCGCGCCGCTTGTCCAGGTGCCAGACCAGCTTGCATGCGCAAAGCCCGCTCTGGCGGCCGAGCAGCCAGGCCTGCAAATGCACCAGCAGCAGCTGGGCGCCGGCCATCAGCGCGGGCGCATGAATCACCAGCGCGTCCAGTTCCAGCTTTTCATCAAAATGCTCGGGCAGCACCCGCCATGCGTAGCCATCGGGTGCATGGCCCCGGGCGCGGTCGAGGGCCTCAAGCAGCGTCGCACCAAAGCGTCTGGCCACGCCATCGCGCGGCAGGCGCAGCAAATCGTCCCAGGTGCGGCAGCCCACGCGCTCAAGCACGCCCAGGTGAGCTCTGGCCGCTGTGAGGGTGTCCATGGGCAAGTCGGCCACCCGCTTGCACATGGCCACCGGTTGGCGGTGCAACTGCCGCAAGCGGCCAATCGCTATTAAAGATGTAGCACCTTGCGCCCGTTTTATATGGGCTAGAACCTGATTTGATTCAAAAAAATGCTTTGCCTGCAGCTCCAGCTGCTGTGCCAGCCGGCTCAAGCCGCCAAAAAGGCGCAGGCTGCCGGCCACCTCTAGCAGCACGGCTTCATCCACCAGCGCCACACGCGGCGTAAAGCCCAGCGCAATGCTGGCCAGCGCGCGCTGCGCCGCCGCCTCGTCCAGCACGCAAGGCCCGGCTTCAGTGGGGATGCAGGCTTGCAATGCGATCCAGCGCATGGAGAGGACTCCGCAGTGAGGGAGATGCAAGTGCGACAGGAAGCCCAGTGGGAATGGCCAGTGCCACTTCTTCGCGTCGACGCCGCAGCCGCTCGCGGCTGGCTGCCAGCAGCGCCGACAGCCGGGCCGGCCGGGTGGCGAGCAACACGGGCAACGCCAACGGCGGGCCACGCCGTTTCAATACGTGCACCGAAAGATTGCCGGCTTCGCTCACCGCGCCTTCCAGCAGCAGTCGCAGCGGCGCGGGCGATGATTCCTGCTGGGCCCTGAGAGGACGAAACACAAACAGCAGCTTGTTGTGCGCATGGGCGGCAATTTGCAGACGGCGCAAATGGGCGCTGCGCGCCTCGGGCAGCCAGGCCAGAACGGCGGCCACGTCCGCACACTGCAAGGCCTCCCGCGTGGCCCAGAGCAGCGCCGGCCCCTGCGCCTGCACCGACAGCAGGCGCTGCATGTTGAGCTGGCGGGCACCCAGCGCCGGACCAAAAGGCAGATACGGAGCCCCCACCAGCACGGTGAGCTGGCCAGTGGCCGCAAGCTGCAGCGCAGACAAGGCGGGCGCCAGCAAGCCCCATTCATGAAGGCCCGCTTGCGGCTGCAGCAGTTCAACCAGCGCGCCTTGCGGCCAGCCACCGCCGGGCAGCACCTGATTGAGCGCGGCATAACCCGTGTCAATTGTCTGCAGGCTCGCGCTGCCCAACTCGCCGGCACGCCACACATGGCACAGCGCGCCAAGGTCTGGCAAGGCACGGTTTGATGGAACAGGTGAAGGCATGGCGGGTTTGAATCAGGCTTAATTAACTGTATGGATGTACAGTATATTGCACTGATTCAAAACCGGAAGCAAGAACGCTTCGCCGCCGGGAATGCGGCTCTTGAAGTCATGATAGCTATTTATTTTCGATAAAAAATGGCTGCATCCCAATGGACACGGGCGATAGCAGCTATTTAATTGATAGCACTTGTAGCTTTGCCTGATTGGGCTGGCCGGTCTCGCCCGGCGGGCGGCTTACTCTTCCTTGCTTAGCCAAAGAAACCCAAGAAAAAGAAAGGCAAGCAGCAGTCAGGATCCCTAGGCTTCGCTGCTGTTCTGAGCAATTAAAGTCGTAAAAAGACGTTCAAAACTGGCCTGCGAACGGCAGCAATGCAGCGAAAGCTGTCTTTCAAGACGCGCCCCAAATTTTCAAATTAACTTGTGCAAAGCCTTGAATCGATCTCAAAATATCTGCGGGATTTGTCGGAATTTTTATACCTGTACAAAAACACAAAAAACTGCGTAAATCAAGGCTGCAAACCGTTCTTAGGAGGAAGTTATGTCCAGTTTATCGAGCAACGCGCAGCTTACAGAGTAAGTTTTTCTCTGTACATTCGTTAGACAGCGCCAATATACGGAGTGGTCATGTCCATACCGACTCGAGTCAACGAAGCAATCCAGACGCACTACGCCCGTTCCGATTTGGGGAACGTCATCCTCGCGGCGCTGGAAAAGGCGGGAAAAGACGTAAATCACCTCACGCTCGAGGACTTGGCGCCGGTCGACGAATTTCATATCCGCGGCCGGGCGGCGACGCTTGAGCTTGCGCGGGCTGCTGGCCTCGATGCGGCGAAGCGCGTGCTGGATGTCGGTAGCGGTGTCGGCGGGACGTCTCGATGCCTGGCAAAGGAGTTCGGCTGCCGTGTCACCGGCATCGACCTCACCGAGGAATACTGCGGTGCCGCTGCAGTGCTCACCGCGAAGATCGGCCTCGCGGACCTCGTTGACTATCGCCAGGGCGACGCGACCAATCTACCGTTCGATGACGCGTCGTTCGACGTGGTCTGGACCGAGCACGTGGCGATGAACATCCCGGATAAATCCCGGCTGTACCGGGAGATGCACCGGGTTCTGAAGCCGGGCGGCACGCTCGCAATCTACGATATTCTCGCCGGCCCGTCAGGTCCTGTTCTCTTTCCTGTTCCTTGGGCGCGCACGCCTGAAACGAGCTTCCTGGTGCGGCCGGATGAGCTGCGCAAGCTTCTCGAAGCTGCTGGGTTCATGGTGACCAACTGGTCGGACACGACTGATGCGGCGCGCGCCTGGTTCGTGTCGCTGGCTGAGAAGATCCGCAAAGAAGACTTGCCGCCGCTTGGATTTCACGTCCTGCTCGGAGCTGATTTTCAAGCGATGGCCCAGAATCAACGACGAAATCTTGAAGAGGGGCGGATTGTTCTCGCACAAGTCATCGCAAACAAATGGGCGCTGCCTAACCCCGGCGTGCAACCGACGCTCGCAAGCGGGCGCGGCTGACGCCGAACGTTGAGCGTCTGCAGTCTGAAAATTTGAAAGTCGGCAACGGGTCTGAAGCAGGCATTGGTGTTTAGTAGACGGTGCGTTGTGTAAATTGAACTTGTTTGCCACTTTAATTGCCTGGAATAGCTGCGGGCAAGTTGTGCTGCGCAAGGAAAGCGGCGGGCCACGCGCTGTCTGAGCGAAGCGAGTTGTCCGGACCCCGCCTGAAGCGGGTGCCGCAGCTTGCCCTGTAGCAAAGCGCGGGGGTCGCAGACAGTAGGGTGGCCTTTCTTTTGGGTACTTTTCTTTGACGAAGCAAAGAACAAGTGCCTCGCCCGCCGGGCGAGACCGGCCAGCCCAATCAGGCAAAGTCAAGCAAGCGACCAAATAGCTAACTACCAGGATTTCATGCCGCCCGAAAAAAGAAAAGGCGCCCAGGCCTGATGCCCGGACGCCTTGAGCAGAGACCGTGTTCTTCAGCGTTTGCGCGCCAAACGAACGATCAGAGTCAATGCAAGCAGACCGATCACGACAAAACACAGGAAAGACCAGTTGGCAATCGAGCCGCCCAGAAAAGTCCAGTCAACCTTGCTGCAGTCACCACTGCCTTTGAAAATCATCGGAATGGCGCGCTTGAGCGGAAAGGTTTCGATCATTCCGTACAGGTCACGGCCGCAAGAGGCTATTTCAGGCGGGTACCACTGAAGAAAACTCTGGCGCGCCGCCACAAAAGCGCCAAGGCCTGAAATCAGCACCAGCAGGCTTGAACCTGTGATCAAAAGGCTCTTGCTTTTTGCAAGCGCAGTGATCCCCGCCACAATCGCCACCAGTACCAGCGCGTAACGCTGCACGATGCACATGGGGCAAGGCTCCAGCCCGACGACGTGCTGCAGATAAAGGCCAAAAGCCAGCAGTGCCACAGAGCCCACAGACACCAGCGCCAACATGCGCCTAGGCGCGTCAAACAGCTTGAAAAGCATCAAATTCCTTCACCAACATCCACAAAAACACGGGCTTTGCGCGGTGTCAACACCAACGTTTCGCCCTCCTTCAGACCCATATCCCTGAACTTCTGCGCGGGCATTTGCGCTTCAATCAAGGGATCGGCCGACAGATTGTCCGCCTGTTGGTGGTTGTCTACGGGAATAAGTTCCAGCCTGGCGATGGGGCCAATGACAATTGCCCGGTCAAGCGTCGCCACGATGCCTTCGGCGCCCGGCGCATAGCGCTGCACGTCCAGGTCATGCGGTCGCACATAGGCAAAGGCCTTGGCGTGCTGCGCGCCGGCATGCTCGGGTGAGTCAATGCGAATGCCTTCAATCAGCACCTGGCCCTCATGCGCTCGACCATGAAACAGGTTCACGTCGCCCAGAAAGCCATAGACAAACGGGCTGGCCGGATGGTCCCAGACCTCTTGCGGCGAGCCAATCTGCTCGACCTTCCCAGCGTTCATCAGCACCACCCGGTCAGCCACTTCCAGCGCCTCTTCCTGGTCGTGCGTGACAAAAATGCTGGTGACATGCAGGTCGTCGTGAAGGCGGCGCAGCCAGCGGCGCAACTCCTTTCGCACCTTGGCATCCAGAGCGCCAAAGGGCTCGTCGAGCAGCAGCACCTTGGGCTCTACCGCCAGTGCTCTGGCCAGCGCAATGCGTTGGCGCTGGCCGCCGGAGAGCTGCGAGGGAAAGCGGTCAGCCAGCCAGTCGAGTTGCACCAGACTGAGCAGCGAATGCACTTTTTCCCTGATCTGCGCTTCACTCGGACGCTGGCCACGTGGCTTGACGCGCAGGCCAAAAGCGACGTTTTCAAAGACCGTCATGTGGCGAAACAAGGCGTAGTGCTGAAACACGAAACCGACCTGGCGATCACGCACATGCACGTCGGTGGTGTCCTCGCCGCTAAAAAGGATGCTGCCCTGGTCGGCCGTTTCCAGGCCGGCGATGATACGCAGCAAGGTGGTCTTGCCGCAGCCCGAAGGTCCGAGCAAGGCGACGAGCTCACCTGACTTGATATCCAGGCTCACGCCTGCCAGTGCCTGGAAGTTGCCAAACTGTTTGCTGACGTTGCGAATTTCGATACTCATGATGTTTTCCTCAACGTATTTTTAGCGGGCGGCAAGCGCCTGCGGCCGCTCAGGCGGCAACTCTGCCACCGCTTTCATTTCGGCTTCCTGGCGCCATTCGGCCACGGACTTGATAAGCAGCGTTGCCAGCGCCAGAATGGCCAGCAGCGAGGCCACGGCAAATGCCGCGACCGACTGGTATTCGTTGTACAAAATTTCCACATGCAGCGGCAAGGTGTTGGTCTGTCCGCGAATATGGCCAGACACCACCGACACCGCGCCAAATTCGCCCATCGCGCGTGCATTGCACAAAATCACGCCGTAAATCAGGCCCCACTTGATGTTGGGAAGCGTGACATGCCAGAAGGTTTGCCAGCCGGTGGCACCCAGCACAATGGCAGCCTGCTCTTCGTCGTTGCCCTGGGCCTGCATCAGCGGAATCAGCTCGCGCGCAATGAAGGGAAAGGTGACAAACACGGTCGCAAGCACAATGCCGGGCACGGCAAAAATGATCTTGACGTCGTGCGCCTGCAGCCACGGCCCAAACCAGCCCTGGGCGCCAAACAACAGCACGTACATCAGGCCGGCCACCACGGGCGAGACTGAAAATGGCAGATCCACCAGCGTGGTCAGAAGCGACTTGCCGGGAAACTCGTACTTGGCAATGGCCCATGCGGCAGCCACGCCAAACACCAGGTTGAGCGGCACGGCAATCACGGCCGCAATCAGCGTGAGCTTGATGGCCGACCAGGCGTCGGGCTCCTTCAGGGCATCGAGGTAAGCACCAAAGCCCTTGCGCAAGGCTTCAGTAAACACGGCCGCCAGCGGCAGCACCAGAAACAGCAGCACGAACAGCAAGGCCACCGTGATCAACGTGTAGCGGACCCAGGGCGCTTCGCTGGTGCCCGACTGAAAACGCTGCACCGGCTGGGTCGACGGCGCGCTCATGACGAGGCTCCGGCATTGCGGCGCTGCCAGGTTTGCAGGGCGTTGATGAGCAGCAGCAGGATGAAGGAGAGCACCAGCATCACCACCGCCACGGCCGTGGCACCGGCGTAGTCATACTGCTCGAGCTTGCCGATGATGATGAGCGGCGTAATTTCAGAGATCATGGGCATGTTGCCGGCAATGAAAATCACCGAGCCATATTCGCCAATGGCGCGGGCAAACGCCATGGCAAAGCCGGTCAGCAATGCGGGGGTGATGTGGGGAAGAATCACCTTGGTGAAAATCTGCAGGCGCGTCGCGCCCAGCGAGGTCGCGGCTTCTTCCAGTTCCTTTTCAGCGTCTTCAAGCACTGGCTGCACGGTGCGCACCACAAACGGCAGGCCGATGAAAATCAGTGCGATCACCACGCCCGCCGGAGTAAAGGCCAGCTTGATGCCCATCGGCTCCAGGTACTGGCCCACCCAGCCGTTACCTGCCAGCAGGGCCGTGAGGGCAATGCCCGCCACGGCCGTTGGCAGCGCAAACGGCAAGTCCACCAGCGCATCAACAATTTTTTTACCCGGAAACCTGTAGCGCACCAACACCCAGGCAAGCAGCAGGCCAAACACCAGATTGACCAGTGCAGCCAGCAGCGAAGCGCCAAACGTGAGACGGTAAGACGCCAGCACGCGCGGCGAGGTCACGGCCGCCACAAACTGCTCCCAGGTCAGCGTGAAGGTCTTGAAAAACAGCGCCGAAATCGGAATCAACACAATCAGGCTGAGATAGAGCACGGTGTAGCCCAGCGTCAGATTGAAGCCGGGCAGCACGCGTCTGGACGCTCTCTTGGCGCTCCCGCGCGGTGCCGGTGCCACCGCAGCGGGTGGCAGGACAGAAGACAAAACGCTCATGCTTACTTGACGGTGTAGAGCTTGTCGAACTGGCCACCGTCATTGAAGTGAACTTTTTGCGCTTCATCCAGGCTGCCAAACAACTCCTGCACCGTAAAGAGCTGCACCGGTTTGAAGGTGCTGGCGTATTTCTTAAGCACGGCCTGCGAACGCGGGCGCAACGCATGCTTGGCAGCGATTTCCTGACCTTCTTCCGAGTAAAGATAGTTCAGGTAGGCCTTGGCCAACTCGGCAGTGCCTTTTTTGGCCACGGTGCGCTCGACCACGGCGACCGGATTTTCAGCCAGGATGCTGATGGAGGGGTAAACCGCATCAACCTTGCCTTCGCCGAATTCCTTGTTCACCGAAAGCACTTCGGATTCAAAAGTGATCAGCACATCGCCGATATTGCGCTGCAGGAACACGGTGGTGGCATCGCGGCCGCCCTTGCCCAGCACCGGCACGTTTTTGTAGAGCTTGCCGACAAATTCGGCGGCTTGCGCATCGCTGGCGCCTTTCTTCTTGGCGTAGCCCCAAGCGGCCAGGTAGGCATAGCGGCCATTGCCGCCGGTTTTGGGATTGACCACAATGACCTGAATGCCAGGCTTGGTCAGGTCGTCCCAGTCCTTGATGTGTTTGGGGTTGCCATTGCGCACCAGGAACACCATGGTGGACGTCGTTGGCGAAGCGTTATCCGGGAAACGTTTGCTCCAGTCTTTGGCCACGACACCGGCCCTGGCCAAAAACTCCACATCCGTCGAGGTGTTCATGGTCACCACATCAGCATCCAGGCCATCAGCGACGGAGCGCGCAACGGCGCTTGAGCCGGCGTGGGACTGGTCAATCTTGACATCCTTGCCGGTGGTTTTTTTGTAATGGGCAATGAAGGCTGCGTTGTAGTCCTTATAGAACTCGCGCGCCACGTCATACGAACCGTTCAGCAGGGTTTGCGCTGAAGTAACGCCGCTTGCTGCGAGAGCCAAAGTTGCAAGAGCGATTTTAAATTTTGAGGTCATGCCGTTTCCAGGGATCCAAAGGATAAAGAAGATGGGAGAGATGAAAAAGCAGGGTTCGCGGACATCAGCGAAACATCGCCAGTCAGTGACTGCAGCAAGGCCAGGCCCAACGGCCATTCGCCGTGGCCCGACTCGATATTGATGTGTCCGGCGTCCTGCATGCGAACAAACTCACTGCCCCAGGCTCGGGCATAAGCGCCCGCCAGCCGCACCGGACAGAAAGGGTCGTTGCTGCTGGCCACCAGCACGTTGCGGTAAGGCAGTTTCTGGTAAGGCACGGGCGCAAAGTCGCTCAGAATGGCGCGGCGTTCCGGGTCGGCCGGCGCCGCCAGCAAGGCCCCCTGAATGCGCGATGCCGCTTCAGGCGGCAAATGCGTCGTAGCAATGCATCCCAGGCTATGCGCGACCACCACCACCGGCCCGTCTTGCTGCAGGATGGTGCGGGCAATGCTTGCCACCCAGGCCTTGCGGCTGGGCGTGATCCAGTCATCCTGCTGCACACGCACCGCGCCCGGCAGGCGATCGGCCCACAGGCTTTGCCAATGACCAGGGGCGGAATCGCGCCAGCCGGGAACAATGATGATGCGCACGGTGCCTGAACCGGTCTGTGCCGATTACTTGTTGGGCTGGGGCGTGATCCGCAGGTAAGGCTTGACGGCCTTGAAGCCCTTGGGAAAGCGTTGGGCCAGTTCGGCCGGATCCTGAATGCTGGGCACGATCACCACGTCGTCGCCATCTTTCCAGTTCACCGGTGTGGCAACCTTGTGGCTGTCGGTCAGCTGCAGCGAATCGATCACCCGCAAAATTTCGTCAAAGTTGCGGCCGGTGCTGGCGGGGTAGGTAAACGTGGTCCGGATAACTTTTTTAGGATCGATGATGAAGACGCTGCGCACGGTGGCCGTGGTCGAGGCATTCGGGTGGATCATGTCGTACAGCGTGGCCACTGTCCTGTCGGCATCGGCCAGGATGGGGAAATTGACCGTGGTGTTTTGCGTTTCGTTGATGTCCTTGACCCACTTGCCGTGCGAGTCCAGCGGGTCGATGCTGATGGCGATGGGCTTGACGTTGCGCTTGGCAAACTCGCCGCTCAGGGCCGCAGTTTTACCCAGCTCGGTCGTGCAGACTGGTGTGAAATCAGCCGGGTGCGAGAACAGCACCACCCAGGAGTCATCTGCCCACTGATGGAAAGAAATCTTGCCTGCGGTGGAGTCCTGGGTGAAATCAGGTGCCGTGTCGCCGAGTCTGAGAGTTGTCATGCTGTGCTCCTAACGTTGTTGGATGTGAACATTGTGCGGAGCAAAGCTTAAAACTCAAAAGAATATATTGCTCTTAATTTATGCAATTAATTGAATATGGAAAATTCGATAGCGCTCAATTCGGCCCCATCAGATTTCAGCAACGCTATGCTTTTAATAGCTTACTGAAGCCGTAGTTATTGGTCATTAATGAAGTTTCATTTGATTAGCGACTTACCTCAGACACGCGAATTACTTTCAAAGGCAGCGGAGCGGTAGTCGCAACTATCTTGAGCAGTCTGGGCAGCATTGCAGGCAAGTCAAAGCGGCGGTTGAAACGATAAGCGAATTCCGCCAGGTAGCGTCCAGCGTACCTGGCGTGGTCGAAGCAATGGTACGTGCCTGCCAGGCTGGTCTTGAGATTGCCCAGCACGATGTTGACCCAACGCAGCTGGGGCGTTTGCGCCCCTGGGCGTCCGCCCCCGGTCACATAGCGCTCGTGCGTGGCCTGGGCCTGGCATACCTGTGCGAAGGCCCGCGTGCCGTCGCTGACCACATGGCATCCAGGCGCCAAGTGCTGCTGAGCCCACTGGCGCATGTCCTGGTTGGTGAAGTCCGCCACCGGCGTCAGGTGCACGTACAGGGGGCGGCCGTCAGGACGGGTCTGTACGGCAGCAACGAAGGCGGTCTTGTTGGCTGCCTTGCGCCCGCCGTTGATGTGGCCTGCGCGCTCGCCGCCCAGGTACGCATCGTCGATTTCCACACGCCCCTGCAGGCGATAGGATGCATCGTGCTGGGACATGGTCTGCATGAGCTTGTGCTTGAGTAGCCAGGCGCTCTTGTAGGACACGCCCAGATGGCGCTTGAGCGCCAGCGCGCTGATGCCGCCCTTGTGCTGCGTCATCAGGTACATGGCCAGGAACCACACCGTCAGGGGCAGCTTGGTGTGCTCCATGACGGTGCCTGCGATGCTGGAGGATTGGTAGCCGCACAGGAAACACTCCCACAGCGGGCGGCCTTGGCCGTTGCGGGTGGTAAACGAGCGCTTGCAGCTGCAGTGCGCGCACTGAAAACCCTGGGGCCAGCGGGCAGCCACCAAGGCGCGCTCGCACTGCTGCTCGCTGCCGTACTGTGCTTGGAATTGCGCCAGCGACAGGCCGTGCTGGAATTGGATGGCGTTCATGGACATATCGCTCTCCTCGGGCTCCCGGTGCATTGGGGGCATGCTGCTTGGAGGCAAGGCTTCGGCGAGGAGTTCCAAGGAAATCTGAGGCAAGTAGCTAATCAAGAAGTTTCATGTATACAGGCGGGCCACCTGCGCATTGATGTCACGGCACCTTGTCCAGCAGACGATCGCCCCGCATGTGCCTGCCCAAAAAATCGAGAAAGCTGCGCACAGCGGGCACCTGGCCACGCCGCGAGGGAAACACGGCGTGTGCCATGCCCGGCAGGGGAGCCCAGCCGGGCAATACCGGCACCAGCAATTGCGCCTGCAGTTCGGCCTGGCTCACCGAGTCCGGCAAAAAACTGATGCCCGTGCCCGCCAGCACCGCCAGCTTGAGCGTCTGCAAGTCATCGGCCACATAGCGCGGCTGATGCTGAAACACATATTCCTGACCTTCCGGACCCACCAGCACCCAGGCGCTCCGGTTATCGGCCTGGGACATGGCAACCGTGTCCAGCCGGGCCAGGTCTTCGGGCTTGGAGGGGGTGCCTTGCCGGCGCAACTGCTCGGGGCTGGCCAGCAGATGGCTGGACGTGGCGCCCAGTTGCTTGACCACCAGACTGCCGCTGTCATCCAGCGTGGGCCGAACCCGCAGCGCGATGTCTATCCCCTCCTCCACCAGGTCCACAACCCGGTTGGTCACGCGCAGGTCTATCTTTACCTGCGCAAACTGCGCCATATAACGGGGAATCAGGTAACCCAGCGTGCTTTGCGCCAGCGTAACCGGGCAACTGATGCGCAGGGTGCCGCGCGGCTCGACCTGCATCTGCGCCACCGCATCTGCGGCCGCCAGCGCCTCGTCACGCATGGCGCTGCAATGCCGCAGGTAAATCTCGCCGACCTCGGTGAGCGAGAGTTTGCGTGTGGTGCGTTGCAGTAGCCGCACGCCCAGCCGCCCTTCCAGCTCGGCCACGCGGCGCGACAAGCGGGACTTGGGCACCCCCAGCGCACGCCCGGCGGCAGCAAAACCGCCCCGCTCCACCACCTCGGCAAAGTACAGCATGTCGTTCAGATCTTGCATTGCTATGCGCCCATCATGTTTATCGTCCTACCGATAGAACGATCTATTGCGATTTTGCCACCTTATCAATTAATAGGCTCACCGGCACAATCTATCCATGGCCGAAACTTAAAGAACCTCAAAGTTAATCAGTCATCCAGTCAGATCTTTTGTTTTAAAAAAGGAAACCATCGTGAGCAAACTTCTTCATATCGACTCCAGCATTCTTGGCGGAAATTCGGTGTCCCGACAGCTGACGGCCCAAATCGTGGCCTCATGGCGCGCAGCCCACCCATCCACTGAAGTCGGCTACGTTGACCTGGCCGTGGACACGCCCAGCCACCTGTCTGCTGAATCGCTGGGTTTTCGCATGCCTGCCGGCACGGAAGGCTTGAGCGACGTGCAAAAGCGCGAAAACGCCATTTCTGAAGCGCTGGTGTCGCAATTCCTCGCGGCCGATGTGGTCGTGATTGGTGCACCGTTTTACAACTTTGCCATTCCTAGCCAGCTCAAGGCCTGGATTGACCGCATTGCCCAGGTTGGCCGGACCTTCAAGTACACCGACAAAGGCCCCGTGGGACTGGCAGCTGGCAAGACGATCATCGTGGCCTCGGCCCGTGGCGGCATTTACTCCACCAGCGACGCAGGCAATGCGATGGAGCACCAGGAAAGCTACCTGAAGACCATCTTCGGCTTCTTCGGCGTGACCGACGTGCGCTTTGTGCGCGCCGAAGGCTTGGCCATGGGCGAAGCGGCCAAGGCATCCGCCCTGGCAGCAGCCCAGGTGGACATTACGGCACAGACCCAAATTGCAGCCAATCAGGCGCAAAGTGCCCTGGCTGCCTGAAATCAGGAAGTCGACTAGATCGGACCGCAGGCTTTCATAAGCCTGCGCCGAAAGAAAAAGCCCGCGAAATGCGGGCTTTTTCTTGGCTTAAATCACAGCGCTTCAAGCGTGCTTTTTCACCCAGGCAACATACTGATCGACCCAGCCCTGCAAAAACTTCAGGCTTGCCTCGCCAATATTGCCAGCATCGTCATACAGCCCTTCCTTGTTATGGATGAAGGCTTCAGGCTGGCCCAAGGTCGGCACATTCAGGTAGGCCAGGATGTTGCGCAGATGCTGCTGTGCCATTGCCGTTCCAATCGGGCCAACCGACGCACCTATCACACCGGCAGGCTTGCCGCTCCAGGCGTTCTGTCCATAAGGGCGCGAAGCGTGGTCAATCGCATTCTTGAGGACGCCGGGAGTGGACCTGTTGTACTCCGGAGTGACAAACAGCAAGCCCTGGGCCGCCATGACTTCGCCTTTGAGGCGCGTCACCTGCGCGGATGGATTGCCGTCATTGTCCTGGTTGTACAGCGGCAGGTCGTCAATGCGTACATGGGTAAAGCTGAAATCCGCCGGAAACAGCTTTTCAAGCGCCTTGGCAAGTTTCTTGTTGAAGGAATCCTTGCGAAGGCTGCCGACGACGACGGCGATGTTGTACTGGGCCATGAAATTCTCCAGAAACCGACCAGCAAGCTGATCAGGGATTGATGAAATGAAGCGGGAGACCCATTATGCAAAGACCTTCCCAATCGTGCTCGGTGTGGATGAATTGCGGCCGGACCCGCAACGCACCGGCAGGTCAGACTAAAAGGAGCGAGCGAGATGACAGGCGACCACCGCCATGCTGTGCGGCGGCCACTTTATACTTCAGCAAACCCACTGAACAAGGCCCCCTGACATGCTGGAAAACCTGACGCCCTTTCTTCTGCACTGGGGCATTACCGCACTATCACTCTGGGTGGCCAGCCATATTTTCAGCGGTCTGAAATTCGACAACACCTCGTCGTTGATCATCTCTGCACTGCTTCTGGGCTTCGCAAACGCAATCATCAAGCCGCTGCTTATCGTGCTCACCTTTCCGCTGACGCTGCTGACGTTCGGCCTGTTTGTACTGGTGATCAATGCACTGATGATGTTGCTGGTTGCCTGGCTGGTCAAGGGCTTCAAGGTGTCAAGCTTCTGGACGGCATTTTTTGCAAGCATGTTCATTGGCCTGCTCAGCATCTTGATCGGCTCTTTCGTCACCAGCGGCAGTCCGGCAACCACCATACAAATGCCTCATGGTGGCGTCTGGCTTTGAAGGTGTGGCTCTGGTCAGCCTGGATTCACTCAAGGTGAATCGCGCGCCCTTGCCCGGGCCAAACAAGGGGACTCCTGCGCTTTAACAAAATTCCAGCGAAACGCGTGGGAAAATAGCCTTTTTGCATTCTGATGCATTTGCATGAATTCCCGGCAGTGCCGACAGTTTTCTTACCCAGAATAAATTTTCGTGACGGACGCACAGGACTTCCATCGGGAGCCCTTCTCAGTCACTACAAGGACAGCAATGAAACGAGTTGATGATTTCCGCCTGAAATTCGGCCAAAAAGAACTGGTGCCGATCGTTGTTGGTGGAATGGGCGTAGATATCTCCACCGCTGAATTGGCGCTGGAAACTGCGCGCCTGGGCGGAATCGGCCATATTTCGGACGCCATGGTTCAGGATGTGTCGGATCGCCGCTTTGACACGAGCTTTGTCAAGGAAAAGACAAAGT
The DNA here is from genome assembly GCA_963793855.1 of uncultured beta proteobacterium. Lineage (GTDB taxonomy): Bacteria > Pseudomonadota > Gammaproteobacteria > Burkholderiales > Burkholderiaceae_C > Polaromonas. The sequence continues at coordinate 41,751 of CAWCBL010000001.1, read as the reverse complement.
TCTACAAGCACAACATTGACAACTCGGACAAGAGCGTCGTCCAGTTTGACCTGGCGCGACTGGCTGAAGCGACCAAGCTGCATGTCGGTAGAACCATGGAAGCCAAGCACGGCGAAGGCATGGTGTTCATCAACTGCATGGAAAAGCTGACCATGAACGCACCGCGCGAGACTTTGCAGGTGCGGCTCAATTCTGCGCTGGATGCGGGTATCGATGGCATCACCTTGAGCGCCGGTTTGCATCTGGGCTCTTTCGGTCTCATGGCAGACCACCCCCGGTTCCGCGACGCCAAACTGGGGATCATTGTGTCTTCGGTACGAGCCTTGCAGCTTTTCCTGCGCAAAACGGCCCGCCTGCAGCGGCTGCCCGACTTCGTGGTGGTTGAAGGTCCGCTGGCCGGCGGCCACCTGGGCTTTGGCATGGATTGGGCGCAATACGATCTGGCCACGATCCTGGCCGAAATCTCGGCTTTCATGAAAGCGGAGCAACTCAATATTCCCCTGATTGCGGCAGGTGGCATTTTCACCGGCAGCGATGCGGTGTCCTTCCTGGAAAACGGCGCTGCGGCCGTGCAGGTGGCGACGCGTTTTACCGTCGCCAAAGAATGTGGCCTGCCTGACAAAGTCAAGCAGGAGTATTTCAGGGCCAGCGAAGAAGACATTGTGGTCAACACGATTTCACCCACCGGTTACCCGATGCGCATGCTGCGTAATACGCCCGCCATCGGCTCGGGCATCCGGCCCAATTGCGAAGCCTATGGTTACCTGCTCGATGGCAACGGCAACTGCGCCTACATCACGGCATACAACGCGCAAATTGCCCTGCATCCCGATGGTAAAAACATTTCCGTCATGGACAAGACCTGCCTGTGCACCCACATGCGCAACTACAACTGCTGGACCTGCGGCAGCACTACCTACCGCCTGAAAGACACTACCCGGCGCCTGCCAGATGGCAGCTATCAGACCTTGAGTGCCGAACACATTTTTCGCGATTACCAGTTCAGCGTTGATCAGCAGGTTTTGCTGCCCGAATAAGCGCCTGCACCGACGGAGCCGCTATCGCCCCACGATCAGAGCCGCCGCCAGCGGCTCTTTTTTTCGTGCATCCGCCTTGCACAGGTGCCGGCCTGAATCGGTAAGGACTCAATATTGACTTTCGCCATCTGCGGGCGCAGTATTTTGGCGAGGGTTGGCGGACCAGGGAAGCTTGAAACCGCGCAAGACCCCGACAGTTTCCCTGTTCAGCCTGGTGCGAAGGAGAGTCGGCGATGAATAAAGACGAAAAACCCGAAGGCTCGTGGTGGCTGACACTTCCTGGAACCCTGACGGGCCTCGCGGGCGTTTTGACCGCCGTAGCGGGCTTGCTGGTTGCCTTGAATCAGACCGGTTTTTTCGGCCACAAAGAAAACCCAGCCGCCCCTTCACTCGCATCTTCCAGCGACGCCCTCAAGCGCCCGAATGAAGCCACGCCCTCCGCTGCGCCGGCCACAACAGCCACGATAGCGACGGTGCCCAGGGCTGAGCATGAGTCCGACGCCATCAAACCCGGCGCCAAAGATTCCGCGCCCCGCCACCTGATTTCTTTTCCGTCGGGCACTGAAGTTACGCTGACCAACCAGCGGGCTGAAGGGACTTACAAAATCCTTGCGGCGCAGGTCAGCCCAAAAAGCACCGGCAAACTCAGCGTGAAGTTCTCCATCCGCCTGACCAACTTGGGAAGATCGGATCTGGGCTTCGGGAATGATTCGTTTCGCCTGCAGGTCGATGGCGTGCCGCGAGCGCCAACGAGCTACTTAAACGAATTGGTGGAGGCAAAAAGCGCCAAGGAGGCTGATGTCAGTTTTGAAATACCCGACACCGCTCAAACCCTCGCGCTGACGGTGGACAGTGGGCAAGAGGCCGGTTCGATTCCCATTATCCTGAAAACATCACCCTAGATTATTCACAATCCTTCACGCCAGGAGTGCAAGCATGGACTATCCCGGACGAATCATCAAAGTGGGCGAGCCTGATGCATTCGTCGTCAGAGCGATGAAAGAACGGCTCAATCAGTTGCTTGTCCCGGCAACCAGCGCGGAGCAGTGGCTGGAACCTGCGGATCCGAATTTTGGGCCCGCCATGAAACATGGCTGTTAAGCTTTTCCAGGCGCGTCATGTGGACAGGCCAGGGGCAGGAAGTTCGCCACGCGGCGCAGCGCAAAAAGGCCGCGTAATCCGTGGGCCAAGAACTCCAGCAAACCGGGGCAAAGTCAAGGCGAAAAAGCATCAGCGTGGAGCCAAACATCCATGTGAAGGCCGCAGAGCCGTAATCGAACCAATAGTCGAAAACTGGTCTACGGAGCCTGCGCGCGCTCCCCGCTTAGGCCGCCATTCAAACGACCGCGCCAAACAGCGCCCCCACGCCCGCCGTAATGGCCATGGCCAGCGCACCCCAGAAGGTCACCCGCCACGCGCCCGCCAAAATGCCAGCGCCTCCTGCGCGCGCTGCCATGGCGCCCAACACCGCCAGAAAGACCAGAGAGGTTCCAGACACCCAGGGAATCAGGCCCTGTTCGGGAGCCAAAGCAGTGACGGCCAGCGGCAATGCCGCACCCACCGCGAAGCTGGCGGCCGACGCCAAAGCGGCCTGAACCGGCCGGGCGCTAAGTGTTTCGGAGATGCCGAGTTCGTCGCGTGCGTGTGCGCCGAGAGCGTCATGCGCCATCAACTGCTCCGCAACCTCCTGCGCCAAGTCGGGGAGCAGCCCCCGTGCCACATAGATGGCCGTCAACTCACGCCGTTCGGCAATGGGGTCTGCGGCGAGCTCGGCGCGCTCACGCGCCAGGTCAGCGTTTTCGGTATCCGCCTGGGAATGAACCGAGACATATTCACCGGCAGCCATCGACATTGCCCCGGCCATCAGCCCTGCAACGCCGGCCACCAGAACACTTTGCTGGTCTGCACCGGCAGCGGCAACGCCGACCACCAGGCTGGCCGTTGAAACGATGCCGTCATTGGCGCCGAGCACCGCGGCGCGCAACCAGCCGATGCGATCAGTACGGTGGCGTTCAGTGTGGCGACGCAATGATTTCATGGGCAGTGGTCTCTCTGTAAGGTGGGTTTGAAGCTCGGCTGCGGCACAAGTACCCGTACACTCCATGCGAGAGCTTAGATTGGAGCATACCCATGATCATCCGCCCGGGCAATCCATCACCGCCCCCCCTCAAGGCAGCCGAGGACCAGACCAAGCTCCACCCGGATATTCTCAAGCTCGGCCTGGTCAGTTTTCTCACCGACCTCAGCTCGGAGATGATCTTCTCGGTATTCGCCATTTTTTTCACGACCATCGCCGGGGCCTCTGCGTCTTTGCTGGGGCTGATTGAAGGGCTTGCCGACTTCTCGGCATCTTCTCTTAACTACCTGGCGGGTTGGCTGTCTGACCGCAGCGGCAAGCGCAAGTCCTTCGCGATTGCGGGCTATGGCTTCTCGACACTGGCCAAGACCATCTTGCTGGTGAGCAGTTCCATTCTTGGCCTGAGCCTGTTCCGGGTGATAGAACGCCTCGGCAAGGGCTTTCGTGGACCGCCGCGCGACGCCTGGCTGTCATCCATTGCCGGACAGAAAACGCGTGGCTATTCGTTTGGCGTCCACAAGGCGCTCGACAAGGCGGGCGCGGTGCTGGGCCCGCTGGCCGCCTACGGCTTGCTGAAGTGGCTTGGCGAGTCCGAAGGCACTTACCGCACGCTCTTCTGGGTGGCCTTCATCCCGGCCGTGCTGGCTGTCGCCGTGCTGGCGCTCATCAAGGACAAGCCCGGTATTCGCCATGAGCGCGAGAGCGTCGGCCAGAACTGGCAGTTGCTCAGCCCCGGGTTCAAGCGCTTCCTGATTCCGGCGGGTGTCTTTTCGCTGGCCTACTTCAGCCTCGGTTTTTTACTGCTGAAGGCGCACGACATCGGTTTCAGCGTGACGGACATCGTGCTCCTTTACGCCTTGTTCAACACCACCTGCGTCATGGTGGCGCCGCTCGTGGGCAAGCTCGGCGACCGGGTGGGCCGCAGCCGCGTGGTGTTGCTGGGCTACGCCCTTTACGGCTTCATCAACCTCGGGCTGGTGTTTGCCGGCAGCAAATGGCAGTTGGTGGCGCTGTTTGCAATTTACGGCTTCTTCTATGCCATCGACGAATCGCAGAGCAAGGCCTTCATCGCCGACATCGAGCCGGAACGCCGCGCCACGGCCATAGGCGTTTACAACTTCGTGACCGGAGTGCTTTATCTGCCTGCCTCGCTGGCAGCGGGCGCATTGTGGGCATTCGCGCCGAATCTTGCGTTTGGGCTGGCGGCGCTATTGTCTGGGCTGGCCATTGCGGCATTTGTGACCGTTCGGCCTGCGGCGCATTGAGCGGAGTTCAGGCTGGGTGGATTTTTTGACGGCCCAATTTGCTACAAAAATGATAGCTGCTCATGTCCTTTTCTCCTACTCTAGAGGGCTAAATCCTTGGAAATAACGAGCACAGCAAGGCCACCCAGCTCTGCCGAACGACTGGCCTGAATCTCCAGCCCATGCACCGCCGCGATGCGCCGGGCTATGGACCAGCCCAGTCCGCTACCGCTTTCCAGGCTGCCTGGCACCCTGAAAAATCGCTCGCCAAGCCTTTCGCGGTCAACATCCTCCAGACCTGGCCCGCTGTCGTCCACGCTCAAGACAATACGCCCGGATCGATGCTGCACGGCCACCTTCACGCGCGCCCCTTGCGGGCTGTAACGCACTGCGTTATCCACCAGATTGCGCACCAGAACGGCCAGCAGTGTCTCGTTACCCGGAATGCTGCAGGGTTCAGGCGATTCGAATTCGAGTGTCTGGTTTTTTCCAATTGCCTTTGGTGCCACTTCAGCCACGACACGCTGGGTCAGCGCGCGCAGATCGACAGGCGCCATAGCGGGGGCGTCAACGGCTTCCAGCCTGGACAGCGTCAGCAACTGCTCCACCAGCCGTGTGGCGCGGTCGCAGCCCTCCAGGGTGCTCTGGAGCGCGTGCCTGCGCCGGAAATCGTCGGCCTCCCCCAGCGCCACCTGCGCCTGCGCGCGGATGGCCGCAATCGGGGTACGCAACTCGTGCGCGGCATCGGCCGTGAAACGGCGCTCCGATTCCAGCAAGGCGCTGATTCGCTCAAACAATCCATTCAAGGAATTGACCATGGGCCGCATCTCGGAAGGTGCGCCATCCAGCGCCACCGGGTACAAGGCCTGCGGCTGGCGCCCCGCCAGCGCGCGCCCGAGGCGATGCAAAGGGGCGACGCCCCGGTAAACCGCCCACCACAAGGCCAGCGCCAGCAGCGGCAGCGCCACGGCCATCGGCCACAGCGTGCTGCGCAGCACAGCCCACAAAATGGAGGCACGCGAGCTTACCTGTTCGCCCACGTAGACCTGCACATCGCGCTCGGCGCCACGGGCAGCAAAAACGCGCCACGCCGTGCCGTCAATCTGCACCGTCTTGAAGCCAGTCTTGAAGCGCTTTTCGGCCTCGACCATGGGTGTTACGGGTGCATTGGCCGAACGCAGTGCAAGCCGCCCCTCGTGGAAGACCTGAAACGCCACCTTGGGTGCATAGCGGTGCAGTGTCGGCGCATCAATGCCGGGCTCACCCTCATCAATCTCTTGCGCCTGCTGCGCCACCAGCAGCGCGGCCCCCTGCGCCAGGTGGCCGTCGAGCAATTCGTCGAGCTCGCTGCGCACGTCAAACCAGGTCAGCACCGCCGTGGCCAGCCAGACAACCACCACCACGGAAAGCACAAGAACAAGCAGGCGGCCTTGCAGCGAGCGAGGCAGTCTGATCATGATTTCGGCAAGTCCCGCTGCAGCATGTAGCCAACACCCCGCACCGTGTGAATGAGAGTGGTACCCAGCTTGCGCCGCAGATTGTGAATATGCACCTCGACCGCATTGCTGTCCACCTCCTGACCCCAGCTATAGAGCTGCTGCTCCAGCTGTTCACGTGACAACACGCGGTCGGCGCCGAGCATGAATGCCTGCAGAAGGTCAAACTCCCGGGTTGACAGCGTGACGGGCTCGCCCGCCTGACGCACCGAGCGGGCCGCCGGGTCCAGCACGATGTCCTGGGCGCTAAGGCACTCCTGAGGCTGTCCATGCGCACGACGAACCAGCGCTCGCAGGCGTGCGGCCAATTCGTTCAGGTCCACCGGCTTGACCACATAGTCGTCAGCGCCCACGTCCAGCCCACGGATCCGGTCCGGCACCGCATCGCGTGCAGTCAACACCAGTACCGGCGTCGAGACGCCCGAGCGCCGGATGGCGCTCAACACATCCAGGCCATCCTTGCGCGGCAGCCCGAGATCGAGCACGGCGGCGGCATAGGGCTGCGCGCGCAACTCGCGCTCTGCGGCCTCGCCGTCGCGCACCCAGTCCACCTGAAAACCGAGCTGTCGCAAGCCCGCTTGCAGGCCATCCCCCAGCAACGGGTCGTCTTCAGCAAGCAGGATACGCATGGGTGGAGCCCTTCTCAGTCGTCATCATTGTCGCGCTGATTATCAGCCTGGCTGGAGACAAACCCGGCCTGGTTTTGCGGCGCCTCGCTCCACTGCCAGGTCCAGAATGCCAGCACGCCGGCCAGCAACGCCACGGCGAGGATGCCATGGTTGCGCTTTGCCAGGTCTGGCCCCGGTCCGGCGACGCGGCCGGTGAGCATGGGCAGGGCCTGATTATTGCGGCGCAGCAGGCTCAAGAAAGCAATCAGTCCGATGTGCGCTAGCACCACCGTGAGCATGGCGTTGCCGAAAAATTCATGCACGTCTTCGAGCCATTCGCCGCCCCACTCATCCCAGACGGCGTAGCCGCTGAGCGTCAGCGGCAAAACCAGCCCCAGGATCAGGGCGATGGCCAAGGCCATCACGAGGTTCTGGCCCTGACGCCAGACCGGCTGCAGCGTGCTGAGCGACTTCAGCCAAGCCGGCAGGCCCTGCAATTTGCGCAGCAGCATGGATAGCCGAACCTGCCGCGGTCCGAACAGGCCCCACAGCAGCCGGCAGACCACCAAAGCGCCCAGGGTATAGCCTAGCGTCACATGCACCAGTCGCCAGCGCTCGCCATCGGCGGTCAGGTAGGCGCCGGTGAAACTCAGCGCCATGAGCCAGTGGAGCATGCGTGTGGCGGCGTCTGTCACACGTCGGCTTGCGGGACGGGGCGCCTGCGTTTGTGCGCTGGCCGGCGTGGCCGGCGCTGGCGAGGAAGGAAACGTGTTTGTAGTCATGGCAGTCTCACTTGGGAATGCGGATGTTGTCATCGTCAAAGTCGCCCTTGTCGGCGCGGGTGTGGCAGGCTGCGCAGTTGGCGCGGCTGCCGATGGCGGCCCGTTTCCAGACATCAGGCGCCAGCTTGCGGTGCTTGCGCTCGAACCAGGCGGAGGTAGTGATGCGGTCCTGCGGCGGCTCTTCACTCACCCGCTTGTAAGTACCCGCGTTTGCGCCAAGCCAGGTCGCAAGCTCCTTCACCGTGGCCGGGTCCAGCGACGCATCGGTACCGTAATGCTTTGGCAAGGTATTCATGACCCGCTTCCAGGAGGCGGCAGGCAGCATGCCGGGCGGATAAGCCACATGACAGGCGGCACATTCCTGCTGGTATTTGGGCAACATCGGCACCATGCGCCTGTCGTCGTCGGCCATTGCAGCCTGCGTGACGCCGATGGCGACAAGCAAACCGAACAAGACGCGAGGGATAAGGGGGTGAGGGCTATGAGACATCCTTTTTTCTCCTTAAGGCTTGAGGGTCATCAGCCAGCTCAGCACATTGGCCTTTTCGGCGGCCGAACACTCTCTGGCCATGACGTCGTTGCAGTTGCGGCGAAACCATTTCTCAACCTTGGCCGCATCGGTAAAACGCTGGGGGTTGAAGGCTGGCGCCAGCGCGCCTATGGGTTTGCCGGTGGACGCATGTTTGCCCGTTTGCGTCGGCAAAGCGCCATGGCACGAACCACAAGTCCACTCCTGCCCCTGGCGGGTGTTAAAAAGCTGCTGTCCACGGGCCGGTACGGCGGGTTGACCGGCCTGAGCGGTGTAGCCCGACAGCAGCTCAGCCGGCGTGGTGGCGTGGGCGAGCGGTGCGAAGACGGCACAGGCCAGCCCTGCAGCGGCAAGGATGGATCGAAACGAGAATGGATGCTGACGTGACATGTGCATGGTGACTCCTTTTATTCTGTTGCCTCCATGATGCTGCCGGGTTCTTAGCAATTTCTTAAGCGCGAACACACACCCTCAGACGCCCTTAAGCTGTGGCGGCCAAGATACAGCCATCCAACCACTACATAAAGAGAAAACCACCATGCATCCCGCCCTCCACTTCTTCGTCCGTCAGTACCTTGGTATCGTGTGCGCCGCGTTGCTGCCGGTCTTCTTTACTGCCTTCATGACGATTCCGTTCAGCCTGGGAGGCCACCCCGGCGACCCACGTATCGCCGAAGCCCTGATTGACCAGCACACGAGTTGAACCGCTGCGGTCTAGGCAGACGTTTCGATCCGCGTCCGACCGACACAAGTGCCCTTGCGCCATCCGCGCCAGAGCAAACGAGCGACACCGCCACGTGCAGGGCCTTGAGTCCCTACAATCTCGCCTGAATTGATTCTTGCCTGCGCCAATGCGCTGCCATCCCGCCATCAAATTTCGCAAGCTAAGCCAGCCTTTTTTGCCGAACCGGCGAACACCAGACCCAACTGCCATGAACTTCAACGACTTTGCCGATGATCCCGAAGACAACCAGCACAGCCCAGCGGAGCGCGCGGCGGCAGCGTCCCGCAGCACCTGGGTCAGCGTCGGCGTCAACCTCGTCCTGACCACTGTTCAAATCGCAGCGGGTATCCTGTCCAAATCGCAAGGCCTGGTGGCCGACGGCATCCACTCGCTGTCCGATCTGGTGGCCGACTTCGTGGTCCTGTTCGCCAGCCACCACAGCAAAAAGGACGCTGATGAGGACCACCCTTACGGCCACCAGCGTTTCGAAACCGCCGCCTCGCTGGCGCTGGGCGTACTGCTGCTGGTGGTTGGCGTGGGCATGCTCTGGTCGGCTATTCTCAAGCTCGAAGCACCCGAAACCGTCCAGAAAGTCCATATTGCCGCGCTCTGGGTGGCCGGTGGCGCCCTCATCGCCAAGGAATTGCTGTTTCGCTACATGCTGTCAGTGGGCAAGATGGTCAAGTCGAGCATGCTGGTGGCCAATGCCTGGCATGCACGCTCGGACGCGGCGTCGTCGCTGGTGGTTGGCATCGGCATCATTGGCAACCTGGCGGGTTATCCGATTCTCGACCCGATCGCCGCGCTGATTGTCGGATTCATGGTGGCAAAGATGGGCTGGGGGTTTGGCTGGGACGCCCTGCACGACCTGATGGACCGCGCAGCGGACGAACAGGAAGTCGAGGCCATACGCGTAACCTTGATTGAAACGCCCGGCGTGAGCGGCGTGCACGACGTGCACACTCGAAAAATGGGTGACCTGATTGTTGTTGATGCCCACATCGAGGTCGATGCATCCCTCACCGTCGAGGCCGGCCACGACATTGCCGTGCAGGCCAGGCAGCGTGTACTGCAGCGGCACCGCGTACTGAACCTGATGACCCATGTGGATCCATGGCGGCGTCCCGATCTCGACCATGCGCCAACGGCCCCATCACCGGGTCCCTGAGCCGCCTTGTCTTATTCCGTTCTCAACGGGCAGTGTTTTAGCGCCGGTCATCGCTAGCCGGATGTGCATCAGGCTCGCGCAATTCGTCGACCAGCGACGCCTGCACGCCCAAGGCGATGGAGCCGCTGCAGCGCAGCACCAAGCGCCGGGGGTGAGGACCTAGGGCGGTATCACTGAGTAAAAATGCCGCGCAAAGCTCACGCCCCGGGTATGTAACCCGAGTGAACGATGACTTGCGGACCTGCCTGTACAGGGCGGGATTGCATCCATCCATCCATCCGGTCAGGATTACCCGATGAACTACATCGGGAAGCGGCGGGGGATGCCGCGTTTTGCCCCCCGTTTCGCGCGGCCGGCCCCGCTCCCGGCCAGCCGTCGCGTTCAGCCGATCAGAATCCCGGCAGCACCGATCCCTTGAACTCGGTCTGGATGAATTTGCGGATTTCCTCGGAGTGATAGGCCTTGAGCAACTTGGCCACCCAGGGTTTGCTCTTGTCAGCTTCACGCACGGCGATCAGGTTGACATAGGGGCCCTTCGCATCTTCCAGGGCGATGGCATCCTTGACAGGGTTCAGGCCGGCAGAGATGGCGAAGTTGGTATTGACCGCCGAGGCGTCGAGGTCGTCGAGCGAGCGTGGCAACTGCGCCGCATCCAGCTCCACAAACTTCAGCTTCTTGGGGTTTTGCACCACATCGAGCGGCGTGGCCTTGAGGCCGGCACCCTCCTTCAGTTTGATCAGCCCCTTGTCCTGCAACAGCAGCAGTGCGCGGCCGCCGTTGGTGGGATCGTTGGGCAGGCCAAAGCGTGCGCCCTCCTTCAACTCATTCAAGCTCTTGACCTTCTTGGAATACAGCCCCATAGGGAAGTTCACGGTGTAGCCCACCGAGACAATCTTGTAGCCACGGTCCTTGACCTGCGCATCCAGGTAAGGCTTGTGCTGGTAGGCGTTGGCGTCCAGATCGCCTGCGGCCAAAGCGGCGTTGGGCTGCACGTAATCGCTGAACTCGATGACCTGGATCTGCAGGCCATCCTTCGCAGCGACTTTCTTCACCTGGTCAAAAATCTGCGCATGCGGGCCAGCGGTCACGCCGATCTTGATGGGTTTGTCCTGGGCCAGGGCAGCAGTGCCAAAACTTGCAGCCAAGGCCAATGCGAGGGCGGATTGCAGGAGGGAGCGCTTGTTCACGGAAACACCTTTCAAAATGGGATGCGTCATATCTTATGAGCTCAGCCTATAAAACTCAAACGACTATTTTTTTATTTCCTTAAACCCATATCGCATAACAAATCAAGCGCGCAGCGCCAAGTTATTCAACTTGTCCAGCCGCTCGGGCCAGGTGTTTTCGGTGGCGGACTGCAGCAAAATGCGCGTCCAGGCCACCCAGGCGTCCCAAGCCACGCGCTTGTCCCACGAGTTGCCCCAGGCGCAGAACGTCTGCAACGCACTCTCGCAGGCCTGCTTCGCGTCATCGCGCCGTCCGGCCGAAAGGTAGAGCTGCGCCAGCACCATCTGCGGCTCGCCAACCCAGGGGTTGTGGCGCACGGCCTGCTCCAGCACGGCGGTGGCCACGTCCAGGTCCACCAGCGGCTGATCCTGCTGGATTACCGACCAGTACAGCGAGGTGGCAGCCGCCTCGGATGCCACGGAAAGATGTTTGGTGCAATCGGCAAACACCGGCGGCACGGGCAAAAAACCTTTGAGTCCAGGGTGCTGCAGCGCCTGCCCCAGGCCCGAAATCTGGTGCAACATGCGACCCGTAGGCCGCATTGGGCCGGGCCACAGCGACGCAGCCCAGTGCATGGCCTGCGGGCGGTGCGGCACATGCGGAAAGCGCGAGTAAATGTCATCCTGCCAGCTGAACCACTGCTCTATGGTGTCGGCCATGCTCACGATGATGAAAGCCGCCACCTCGTAGGGTGTGAGCACATGGCGCAGGCCATCCTTGTCGAGCGCCAGGCTGCCATCGGCCTCCAGCCCGCCGCCCAGCACGCGCTGCACAAACTGTGTGCGCGACTGGGTACAGAACAGGTAGACCAGGTGCTCAGCCGGCTCGCCCACCAGGTCGCGCAGGCGCGCTCGCTCGCTGGCCGGGTCGAACTTGACCAGATCGACAAACGCATTGCCATAAACGCTGTGCAGCAAACCCAGCAGGCGGATGTCGCGCGGCTGCTGCCACACCGTGAGCGAGCGGGCCACGCCTACCAGATGGTGACGAAAAGTGCCCGCCTTGTGCCAGTCCTGGGCTACGTTACGCGCCAGCACGGTGGGCAGCACGGGCGCCAGATCGGCGTCATGGTTTAGCCACTCGTCATCGAGCAGTGCCTGAGCGCGAATGAGCAATGTGGCATCAAGGCTTTGAAAAGGCAGGGTCATGGTGTCTCCAGAAGGCCGGCGGGCCATTGCGTCGATAGATGGGACCAGCCGGCAGTATCTGCCATTTGCGAATTACAAGGCGACGGTGTAAACCCCTTGAACGGCGCGTCCACAAACCGCCCGACCTCCGGCGACTGAAAAGCGTTCGCGTGTGGAAATCACCCTAAGCCGCCTCCAGATCGCTCAGTTTCTTGACCATCCTGGAGTAAACGCCATTTGCTGGCGGATAGAAGCTGGCATCGATCTCGGACTGCATCAAGGTGGCATTGGGGCGGATGAAGCCAGAGAACTCCACCCGCTTGACCTGCAGTCCATTCTTCTTGGCCACGGCGAACAGGGATTGGCTCAGGGCAGGCTTTTACCCGGCAGACACCGCCCTCGGGGACAGCCCTTGAATTCAAGCAAAAACAAGCTCCAGCGCTTACCAGTCAGGCGCGAGAAGCCATCAAACAAGGAGCAAATAATGACGCGTTAGCGGTGACTCAAACGGCGCACAGCCCAGTCGCCCAAACTCTGGATTGCTTGCACAAAGAAGATCAGAACGACCACCACGGCCAGCATGATGTCCGGCAGGAAGCGCTGGTAGCCGTAGCGAATACCCAGGTCCCCTAAGCCACCGCCGCCAATGGCACCGGCCATGGCCGAGTAGCCGGTCAGACTCACAAAGCTGATGGTCAGGCCGGCCACAATGCCGGGCAGCGCCTCGGGCAATAACACTTTCCAGACGATCTGGCTGGTGGTAGCGCCCATGGACTGGGCAGCTTCGACCAAGCCATTGTCAACCTCGCGCAGGGCCGTTTCCACCAAGCGCGCCACAAAAGGCGCTGCAGCCAGGGTGAGCGGCACCACGGCGGCGGCCGTGCCGATCGACGAGCCGGTGATCAGGCGTGTGAACGGGATGATGGCCACCAGCAGGATGATGAAGGGCGTGGAGCGCACGGCATTCACGATCCAGCCCACGGTCTTGTTCAGCGGACTGTTTTCGAGCACGCCGCCCTGGTCCGTCAGGCGCAAAAAGACGCCCAGCGGAACACCGATGAGCGCCCCCACCACCCCGGAGATACCGACCATGACGATGGTTTCCCACAGCGAGGTGGCAAACAGCTCCAGCATCATTTCTGAAAAATTCTCAAACATCGCTCAAGCCCCCGTCATTTCTGCGCCCTGCACTTCTTCAACCTGCACTCCGCTGGCGCGCAGATGCGCAATCGCCGCTTGCAGCCTCTCGCCTTCGCCGCTGGCAAAGACTGCCAGCGAGCCAAAGGTCTGGTCCTGGATCTCGTCCACCTGCCCGTGCAGGATGCTCATGTCCACGCCAAATTCACGGATCATTTGCGACAGGATCGGCTGGTAAGCACTGTCCCCCGCATACGACAGGCGCAGCAACTGGCCCACGCCGGTGCGTAGCTGCGCCGAGAGCTTGCGCACATGCTCCAGCACGCTGGTGGGCAGCTCCTGCGGCACGATCTCGTCAAGCAGGCTGCGCGTGATGGGCTGCTGCGGACGGGTGAACACCTCCAGTACCCGGCCATGCTCCACGATGCGGCCGGCGTCAATGACAGCGACGCGGTCAGCGATCTGCTTGACGACCTGCATCTGGTGCGTGATCAGCACAATCGTGAGGCCAAACTCCTTGTTGATCTTGCGCAGCAAGGCGAGGATGGAGCGAGTGGTTTCGGGGTCCAGCGCCGAGGTGGCTTCATCCGACAACAGCACCTTGGGCCGGCTGGCCAGCGCACGCGCAATACCCACACGCTGCTTCTGCCCACCACTGATCTGCGCCGGGTAGCGGTCACGCAAGGCCGTCAGGCCGACCAGTTCCAGCAGCGGCTCAACCCGCTCCCGGATTTCCTGGGCAGAGAGTCCGGCGATTTCCAGCGGCAAGGCCACGTTGTCGTACACCGTGCGCGATGACAGCAGGTTGAAATGCTGGAACACCATGCCGATGTCGCGCCGCGCCACGCGCAGGTCCGCCTCGCTCAGACCAGTCAGCTCCCGTCCATCGACCAGCACCTGACCTGCAGTCGGCCGGTTCAGAAGGTTGATGACGCGAACCAGCGAGCTTTTGCCTGCGCCGCTACGGCCGATGATTCCGAAGATTTCGCCTGGATTGATGTGAAGATCGATGCCCTTGAGCGCTTCGACCGGGCCCGTAGAACCCTTGTATGTTTGAAAAATACCGTTGAGCGCGATCATTGAAACCTGTTGCAGCCTTTCGCTTCTTGTGGAAGCAAGTTGGCTTTTTTATTGAAACAAGCAGGGAATTTACAGGCATTCAGGTAAAACTCAAAAGAATATTAAATAGATTAGTTAGCTTCTTTTGTAGTTATTGACTGCAAGGGCATGTCAATGGACCGCAGGCAGTCAGGAGAATGCTGCTTTAAGTTGTGGATTGCGCTTTGACGCCATCGTCCGAAGAAAGCTGCGAATGTGTCCGCCCATGCTGTCTGCGGCATCCGTGAAAACGGGCTGGCATGCGACTTCGCTTCCTTACGCAAACAGCCCAAGCGTCGGCACGCCGGGCAGATTGAAACGCCAAAAAGTGGCTCCGCTTACTCAAGCAACTTTCCGGATTTACAAGCGGGCTGGGCGGATTGCAGGAACCGCAAAAAATCAGTCTATGCAGCCCCGAGAGATCAACTGTTTATGGATTCTTCCAGTGCCTTGCATGATGGCGCGCACACGGCGTGGGACTTGCCCAGCACCTTGCGCGTGCCCATCTGCGAACGGGGCCTGTGTTTGCCGCACAGGAAACACGACATGGTAGCCGCACCAAAAGATGCGGATGCGGCAAACGGCGAACCAGATACTTTGGACTTGTAGCGTAGTCCATCCGCGAGGACGGTGGTTTTTGAATCAGCTCTGGACATGGGTGTCTCCTTTATGAGGGTTGGCGCATCGCGCGTTCTATTGCCTGCCTGGCTTGCTGCTCTGCGCTCAAGGCCCAATCCAGCGGCGAACGGCACAGACCCGCGTGCTGGTAGTTGACATTTTCGTACAGCTCGGCGGCGGCCGGGTGGGTGTCGAGCAAGGCATGCAGTGCAGTATCTGACTCCACATCGTTGAGTTCGTTCACCAGATGCAGCACCACAGAGCGATATTGCTCAGCCCCGACCGGCACAGCGCTGTGCTCCAGCCGCTCAAGCAACTCGGCCAGCACATGGGTCACAGTCAGGCTGGCGCTTGAAGGAAAGGTTTTGGTCGTGTTCATGCACTAGAACTGGGGCCGCATTCGCCAAATTCAAGCAAGTTACAAGCCAGGCGTGACGCACATCGCATCATGTCCCGCGAGACCTGCATACCCCTGGGTTTAAACTTGGCGCTTCAGGCTGCAATGCCATTGCACCCCATTTTTCTGCTTCGCAACATGCCTCGCAAGCCGCCACAACAGGCTTGGCTTGCGGCCACCTTTCACCCGCCTAAAACGTCTGTAAAGCGTCTTCTCATGCCATTTTCCTCACTGGGCTTTTCGCCTGCGCTATTGCCGGCCCTTCAGCGCGCCATTGCCGAAAAAGGCTATCTTGCGCCCACGGCCATTCAGACGGAGGCCATTCCAGTGATTTTGCAGGGCCGTGATGTGGTGGCTTCGGCCCAAACGGGCTCTGGCAAAACCGCGGCGTTTGCGCTGCCCATACTGCAGCAATTGGCGGAGTCACCCGCCGGCACGCAGCGGCAGAGGCTGGTTCGCGGCTTGATTCTGGTACCCACGCGCGAACTGGCGGCCCAGGTGGGTGAATCCATCGTCAGCCTGGCAAAGTACCTGCCGCAGCGGATCAAGGTGGCAGTGGTGTTTGGTGGCGTGTCGATCAACCCGCAAATGATGAACCTGCGCGGAGGCGCCGACATCG
Source organism: uncultured beta proteobacterium (assembly GCA_963793855.1). Taxonomy (GTDB): domain Bacteria; phylum Pseudomonadota; class Gammaproteobacteria; order Burkholderiales; family Burkholderiaceae_C; genus Polaromonas. Next base: position 25,863 of record CAWCBL010000001.1, on the reverse strand, counting down.
TGGTCGCCACGCCAGGCCGTCTGCTGGACCTGCTGGATCACAATGCGCTGAATATTTCCACCGTCAGCACGCTGGTGCTCGATGAAGCCGACCGCCTGCTCGACATGGGCTTTGGCGAAGAGCTTGGCCGCATTCTGGGCCTGCTGCCGGCGAAGCGGCAAAACCTGTTTTTCTCCGCCACGTTTCCACCAGCGATTGAGGCGCTGGCCGAAAGCATGCTGCACGACCCCCAGCGCATTGAAGTGCAGGCGGCACCCGAGGCCGAACCCGACATCGTTCAGCGGGCCATTGAAGTGGACCCGAGCCGGCGCACCCAGCTGCTGCGCCATCTGGTGCAGACCGAGAAATGGAGCCGGGTGCTGGTCTTTGTGGCGACCAAGCATGCAGCCGAAATCGTGGCCGACAAGCTGCGCAAGGCCGACATCGAGGCTGAGCCCTTTCATGGCGAACTGAGCCAGGGCAAACGCAATCAGGTGCTGCAGGATTTCAAGGTGAAGGCCTTGCAGGTTGTAGTAGCCACCGACGTGGCCGCCCGGGGCCTCGACATTGCGCAATTGCCCGTGGTGGTGAATTACGATCTGCCGCGTTCAGCCGTCGATTACACCCACCGCATTGGGCGCACGGGCCGCGCGGGCGAAAGCGGCGTGGCCATCAGTTTTGTGAGCGCGGGCACCGAAGCGCATTGGCGGCTGATTGAAAAACGCCAGCGCCTGAGCGTGCCGCGGGAACAGATTGCAGGCTTTGAACCCGTCGAAACTGCGGATCCAATCGCCAGCAGCGCAGGCGGACCTGCATTCGATGCAAACGGCGGCATCAAGGGCAAGCGCCCCAGCAAGAAAGACAAGCTGCGCGAAGCAGCCGCACGGTTGAAAACATCCCAGCCCAAAGAATAAGCCGCGAACTGCCTGCCAGGCGAAGCCGCCTACTCGTCGTCGGTTTCGCTTTCCATGTGGGCCTCAGCATCGTGCGGTTTCGCCGTCCGCAGGCCGTGCCTGGTGACCACCTCGACGTAATACTGTTCGCCGCCTTCCTGGGCCACCGTGTCGATCAAACCCATGAGCGTGGCAAAGTGCACGACGGAAGCAGTGGCTTCGTCGTGGCCAAATTTGCAGTCAAAATCCCAGTAGTCCACGCCTTCAGGCAGAGGCCGGCTACGCTCACGCTTAACGTACTTGCGGATATCGTGTTTGCTTGCCTCCAACAAGCGGTCACGGTTTTTTCCTTCGATATTCAGTTGATACGTTTTTCTCACGGGTATCCTTATTGGGTCGTCTGTTAGGGGCGATATCACCCCTTGCGGACGTGATTCAGAAGCGCTCTATTATCGGGCCAAGCTGCTACGCCGACGGCCCATGCGCTTGGCTTCTACCTGACCGAGGAGCTCAAGCTGTTCGCAGTACCTTGTCTATCGCCTGGTGCAAAGGCTGAAAGCCAAACGAGACATCGATCAAGAGGCCATTGACGTAAAACGCAGGCGTCGAGCGCACCCCCAGATGCCGCCCACCCTGCATGTTTTCCTGCACGCGCTGGAGGTAAACATGATCCTTCATCTCGTTCTGGTAACGAGGCAGGTCCAGGCCAATCTGCCCGGCGTAGTCAAGCAAATGCTTTTCCTTGAGATGCTGCTGATTCGTAAAAAGCAGCTCGTACATCGGCCAGAACTTGCCCTGGGCACCCGCAGCCTCGGCCGCCTCTGCGGCCAGCTCGGCTTGGGGATGTACCTCGCGCAGCGGAAACTGACGAAAGACGAAGCGCAACTGGGGGCCAAAATGCGGAAGTATCACCTTGAGGGCCGCGTGCGCCTGAAGGCAGGACGGGCACTCAAAGTCACCATATTCAATGAGCGTGACCGGCGCGAAGGCCGGGCCCTGAATGTGGTCGGTTGCCTCGTCAGGCAATAGCAGAGGGTCCAGCTTGGCGTTGGCGGTCATACAAGTCACCTTTCAACAGTGCTTTAAACGCGCTTTAAACGCGCTATAAAAGCACAGTATGCGCTGCCAGACCCCTCGCGATCAAGGCAGCCATGTCGGCCACCCGCCTTTGCGATCAGCCTGCAGCGTTGGCCAGCGCTTCATCAAGCGCCTTGCAGGAAGGCGAACATACGGCCTGGGATTTACCCAGCACCTTGCGAGTTCCCATCAAGGAGCGGGCGCGATGTTTGCCGCACATGAAACACGACATCGTGGCAGCCCCAAATGAAGTGGTGGCGGCAAACGGGGAGCCCGATACCTTGGATTTGTAGCGCAGGCCGTCTGCGAGTACGGCGGTTTTGGCGTCAGCTCTTGCCATGGTTTGAATCTTCCTTGGGTTGAATGGTTAAAAGGCGTATGACCCGGCATAAAGCCAGGTCCGAGGCCTCGTTTGCCCGATAAAGCAACTCGCCCAGCACATGCACGACCGTAAGATCGCTTATGCGGGAGGGTGGTTTGGCGGTGTACATCATCAGGATTGGAGCGTTCCTTTCCCAAATACAAGCACATAACCGGTCAGTAAATAGCCGGCCTCGACAAGCCTAATCCGCTATGTTTTTTATAGCTTATGGTGCTTATCCACCGCAGATTGGAGGCCTATTTTACCGCCAAAAAGAAACAACGCTGCATTTCCTGCGTTTCGAAATGTCAATTTGGAGTGCCCAGGTGGCTGCGCCGAGAACTGACATTGGTTTTATCCAGCAACTGATTTCGACAAAAAAGCAGCTGCAGCCCTCTAAATACGGGCGCAAGATGTTTTCCCTTCGTAGCGTTCCATGTGCGCGCCACAAAAAGGCCGAATCCGCCTTCGTTTGCATGACTTTCCCAGCACAGGCCAATCTTTACTTTGAAAAATGGACAAAGCCGCCCGGAAAACCCGGGCGGCTTGTCAATGGCCCTCTCAATGCACAAGGCCTCGTCGTTTGCACACTAGAGTTTGGCAATAGACACTTCGGTCGACTTAACCAGCGCCACCACGTCGCTGCCAATCACCAGCTCAAGTTGATCGATCGAGCGGGTGGTGATCACGGAAGTGACGATACCCCACGGCGTTTCAACATCGATTTCAGACACCACATCACCGCGGATGATCTCTTTGACTTTGCCGCGAAACTGGTTGCGGACATTGATGGCTTGGATGGACATGGGTTCTCCTGGAACTGGGTTAAAAAAACAGATAAATCAACAGACGGATACGGCGGCTTCAGACAGCCCAGCGCAGCCCATACGCCGGCGTTGCCGGCCATGCCGGTTCGCCCGCGGTGCTTGCCTCGCCGGGCTGTCGCAGAACGCGGTCAAGAATCTTCTTTTCGATGACGCCGAACAGTGGGTCGCTGCGCTCACGCGGACGTGAAAGCGGGATGCTCTCGTCCAGCGCAATGCGGCCGTCCTCAATCAAAATGACGCGGTCGGCCAGCGCTACGGCTTCCTGCACATCGTGCGTGACCAGCAGCGCCGTGAAGCCATTGCGTTGCCACAAGCCTTCAATCAGCTGATGCATCTCGATGCGGGTGAGCGCATCGAGCGCACCCAGCGGTTCATCGAGCAGCAAGAGGCGCGGCTTGTGCACCAAAGCTCTGGCCAGCGACACGCGCTGGCGCTGGCCGCCTGAGAGTCGCGCCGGCCAGTCAGCCTGGCGGTCCGCCAGCCCCACCTGCGCCAGCACCCCGGCCGCGGCCGGATGGCCCCCTGGCGGCAAGCCCAGCGCGACGTTATCAATCACCCGGCGCCACGGCAACAGGCGCGAGTCCTGGAACATGACGCGGGTGTCGTCACGCAGGCCTTTGACGTCCTGCCCATCCAGCCGGACAGTGCCTTGCGTGGCAGACTCCAGCCCGGCCACCAGGCGCAGCAAGGTGCTCTTGCCGCAGCCGCTGCGGCCCACGATCGCGACAAACTCGCCAGGTTCAATCACCAGCTCGGTGTGCTGCAGCACCTGGCGTTTGCCGTAATGTTTGGACAGTCCGCGTATTTCAAGGCGAACGCCGCGGCCAGCATTTTTTTCAGTAGTGAGCATATTTTTTTCCTTAAACGCCGGCACGTTGATAACCGGGATGCCAGCGCAGCCAGTAGCGCTCAAGACCCCGCGCAAACACGTCAGCCAGCTTGCCCAGCAGGGCATAAAGCAAAATGCCCACCAGCACCACATCGGTCTGCAAGAACTCCCGTGCATTCATGGTCAAATAGCCGATACCGGCCTGCGCCGAAATGGTTTCAGCCACAATCAAAATCACCCACATCAGGCCGAGCGCAAAGCGCAATCCCACCAGGATGGACGACAGGGCACCGGGCAAAATCACTTCGCGGTACAGCTGCCAGCGCGTAAGACCGTAGGTACGCCCCATCTCGATCAGCGCCGGGTCAACATTGCGGATGCCGTGAAAGGTGTTGATGTACAAGGGAAAGAAAACCGACACGGCAATCAGGAAAAGCTTGGCGGACTCGCCAATGCCAAACCACAAAATCACCAGTGGGATCAGGGCCAGCGCCGGAATATTGCGGACCATCTGGATAGTGGAGTCCAGCAGCGTTTCAAAAAACTTCACCGAGCCAGTCAGCAGGCCCAGCGCCAGCCCCAGTCCGCCGCCAATCGCCAGGCCGGCCAGCGCCCGCAAGGCGCTCACCTTCACATGCGTCCACAACTCGCCGGACACAGTAAGCGCCCAAGCGGCCTTGACAACTTCCGAGGGTGCGGGCAGCACCCGGGTGGAGAGCCAGTCCAGCGATGAAGCAATCTGCCAGAGCGCGATCAGCCCGACCGGCACCACCCAGGGCAGCAGGCGCTGCCCAAGATCGCGCAGAATGGCTCCCGCAGAAAACCACGAAAGACTCAGACCGGCCCCCAGCGGCAAAAAGCCCAGCCCCGGGGCCTCGATCACGTCAGGCAAGGGTGTTACCTGGATTTCACGCGTTTGTTGTGTCATCAGTAATTCCTTGAAATGCGCTCAGCTTTGCGAAACGCGTGGCAGGTAGTTGTTGGCCACCACCTCGCCAAACGGGCCCGTGAGCCCCGTGCTAGAGAGCTTCTGGCGCAGCTTGCGCGGCAGCAGCGGAAACACCAGTTCGGCAAAGCGGTAGGCTTCTTCCAGGTGCGGATAGCCCGAGAGCACAAAGGTGTCCAGTCCTAGCGCGGCATATTCCTCAAGGCGTGCCGCCACTGTTTTCGGGTCGCCCACCAGCGCCGTGCCGGCACCACCGCGCACCAGCCCCACACCGGCCCACAGGTTGGGACTGATTTCAAGGTCGGCGCGGGTCCGCTTCCTGCCACCGGCGTGCAGCGCGGCCATGCGGCGCTGTCCCTCCGAATCCATGCGCGAAAACGCGGCCTGCGCCCGGATCACGGTGTCGTCGTCCAGCCGGCTGATCAGGCTTTCTGCCGCGCGCCAGGCTTCATCGTCGGTTTCACGGACGATCACATGCAGGCGAAGGCCGAACTTGACGGTGCGGCCCTGCCGCGCTGCACGCTCCCGTACGTCGGCAACTTTTTTGGCCACCTCGGCAGGCGGCTCGCCCCAAGTCAGGTAGGCATCTACCTGCTCGGCTGCCAAGTCGTGGGCAGCTGGCGACGAACCACCGAAATAGACCGGCGGATAAGGCTTTTGCACCGGCGGGTAGAGCAGTTTGGCGCCCTTCACGCTCAGGTGCTTGCCCTCGTAGTCGAAGCTTTCTCCGTCGTGGCTGCGCGCCAGTATTTCCCGCCAGATGCGTATGAACTCGGCCGACTGCTCATAGCGCTGGGCGTGGTCCAGGTACACGCCGTCGCCTTCCAGCTCGGCCTGGTCGCCGCCAGTGACCAGATTGATCAGCAAGCGCCCACCCGAAAGCCGGTCAAACGTAGCCGCCATGCGGGCCGCCAAGCTGGGCTGGTGCAGCCCCGGGCGCACTGCCACCAGAAACTTCAGGTTCTTGGTCACGGGCAGCAGGCTTGCAGCGACCACCCACGGGTCCTCGCAGGAACGTCCCGTGGGAATCAGAACTCCTTCATAACCCAGCGTGTCGGCCGCCACGGCCACCTGTTTCAGATAGTCGTAGCTGACCTCGCGGGCGCCCTCGCCGGTGCCGAGGTAGCGGCTGTCGCCGTGGGTGGGAATGAACCAGAATACCTGCATTGCTTGCTCCTTATTTGCGATTGAGTTGGGCCAGGCTGGCCGCATCGGGTTGCCAAACGATCTCGGCCACCCGCACGGGCCTGGGAATCAGGCCCAGCTTGAAAAAGGCATCAGCCACCCGCTGCTGGTCGGCCACTGTGGCCGCGCTCAGCGGGCCGACGGGTGACGCCGGACGGCGCTGAAGGAAAAGACTCACTACGCCGGCATCCAGACCGCTGAAATCGGACACCAGCTTGATGGCTTGCTTACGATGGGTTTGCGCAACAACGTCTGCGCGCGTCAGTTCTTCCAGAAGCACCGCCAGCGCCTGACCGTGCTGTGTCGCAAAAGAGCGCGAAGCCAGATAAAACGAGTTGTTGCTCGACAGGTCACGGCCCGTTGCCAGTACGCGCGGCTTGATATCCAGTTCGATGGCGGCATAAAACGGATCCCAGATGGCCCAGGCATCGACACTTTTGCGTTCAAACGCAGCGCGGGCATCGGCGGGTGCCAGATAGATGGGCTGAATGTCGCTCCACTTCAGACCGCCCTTTTCTACCGCCCGCACCAGCAGGTAATGGGCGCTGGAGCCTTTTTGCAGGGCAATCTTTTTACCCTTGAGATCGGCCAGGCTGCGCAGGGCCGAATCACCCAGCACCAGAATCGCCGAGCTGTCGGGCTTGGGCGGCTCAGCCGCCACGTAAACCAGGTCCTTGCCGGCGGCTTGTGCAAACACGGGCGGAGAATCGCCGGTCAGGCCAAACTCCAGGCTGCCGACCGACAGCGCCTCCAGCAACTGCGGGCCGGCCGGAAACTCGGCCCAGGTAATTTTGGTGTTGGGGAACCGCTTTTCGAGCACGCCTTGCTGCTTGAGAATGACTAGGTTGACGGCGGACTTCTGGTAGCCGATGCGAAGCAGCTCAGGCGATTTCTCAGCCTTGCTGCCCTGAGCCCAGGCCGGGCTGGCAGTTATCAGCCCGCTCAGTCCCCAGACACTCGCGGTGACAGCAAGAAGACCGAGCAGACGGCGGCGTGACCACTCGGCGGTGACGTTGGAATCAGACATGCTGTTTCTCCTTTCGGGGGATCAGCCCAGATCCACCGGCGCGGCGTGCAGCAGGTTCAGCTTCTTCGGAATGAGCTTGAGTTCGAAGAAGGTGTCGGCAATCAGCTGCTGCTCGGCCAATATCTCGCGGGTGATGGGCGCCGTGCCGTAGGCGGCCCGGTTCACGTAAAGCTCGGTAATGCGCCTGTCCAGCCCCAGCACGGCAGAAAGCTCGGCCGCGGCGGCGGGCTTGTTTTTCGACACCCAGGTGTCCACAGCATTGATTTCCTCAATCGCAATGCGCAGCACGTCGGCATTTTTCGTCGCGAAGTCCCGTGACGTGAAGTAATAGGCCCGGTTATTCGCCAGGCCGGTGGCATCGGCCAGAACCCGCGCCTCAAGCTGCTGCTGGGCAGCGGCCAGAAACGGGTCCCAGATGACCCAGGCATCGACGGCGCCTCTTTCGAAAGCGGCCCGCGCATCGGCCGGTGCCAGAAAAATGGGCTGCACATCGCCGTATTTCAGGCCGTTCTTTTCAAGCAGCTTGACCAGGAAGTAGTGGACGTTCGAGCCCTTGTTTAGGGCGATTTTCTTGCCTTTGAGTTCGGCCACGCTGCGGATAGCGGAGGCTTTGGGAATAATCAGCGCCTCAAGCCGGGGGCGCGGCACCGTAGCGCCCGCATAAACCAAGGGCGCGCCCGCAGCCTGGGCAAAGATGGGCGGTGCTTCGCCCACGTCGCCAAAATCGATGGAGCCGACATTCAGGGCCTCAAGCTGCACCGGCCCGGCATTGAACTCGGTCCAAGTCACGCTGACGCTCAGCGGTGCCAGGCGCTTTTCCAGCGTACCGCGGGCCTTGAGCAGGGACAGCCAGCCCTTCTGGTTACCAATGCGCAGCACGCGGCCGGGCTTCTGTGCCAGAGCAAGGCCGCCGGCCGCCAGCGTGGCGGCAGCCAGGCCGGAAGTAAAAATTTGACGACGACGAAGGGAAAATGCGTGGGTCATGGGAGCCTTTCTTCGAATCAGGGAGGTTTAAACCGGGGCCACCGGCAACAACAGAAAGCTGACGATCACCAAGGTGGCCGAAACCACCAGGGTTGCGGTTCCCAGCGCCCGGAGCAGGTCGCAAATGCTGAATTCGTCACCCGGCTCGCAAGCGGGTTCCTGGTGTGTGGGTTGAGGCATTTCAATAACCTTTTTTAAATTCAGGCAAGAGTTGCCCGCGACCGCCCAAGGCAGCTTGACAGACACAGGAACTGAGACAGGGAATCCGGCACCTGGCGCACCGGGGGCCTATGCAGGCGTTAAAAACTACATTGCACCTGGGAAAACGGCACGGGCTCAAAGCCGGCCGTGGCCGGCATTCGAAAGCTTTCAGCCAGCAGCGTGGCAACGGCCTCGTCGAGTCGCAGCGCGATGTCTGCTGCGGGTTGATAAACACCCTCTGGCGAGCGCGGCAGCTGCGAATCGGTGGCGTAAACACCGGGCAGAATGTGGCGCGCCGAGAGCGACTGCAACACGGGTCGCAGGGCGTAGTCCAGCGCCAGCATGTGATGCGGACTGCCGCCGGTGGCCAGCGGCAGCACTGTTTTGCCTTTCAGTGCGGTCTGCGGCAGCAAATCAAGAAACACCTTGAGCACGCCGCTGTAGGCCGCCTTGTAAACCGGCGTGGCAACCACAATGGCACGAGCCCGGGCCACCTGCTCCAGCGCGTTGACGATGGCCGGGTGACCCCATTCGGCGAGCAGCAGTGCCTCAGCGGGCAACTTGCGGATATTCAAGCGTTCAACGACAAAGCCGTTGCGCAAGGCCAGCCGCTGGCTGACCGAATCAAGCAACGCTGCCGAGCGGGATGGAGAGGTCGGACTGCCAGCAATGAGCAACACGGATGACTGAACGGACATTGTTAAGGTTCTCCCTGATTTGCCTGTGTGATTTTTTACGTGGCAGATAGCCTGGATTTACGGCTTATTTCTGCGTGTAGATCTGGTCGAACGAGCCGCCGTCCGCGAAATGGTCCTTGTCCGCCTTGGTCCAGCCGCCAAAACCCTGATCAATCGTGAACAGCGTCAGCTTGGGAAACTGGCTGGCATATTTGGCTTTGGCTTTCTCGCTGGTCGGGCGGTAGTAGTTGCGACCGGCAATGTCCTGGCCCTCGTCGGAATACAGATACTCCAGATAAGCCGTCGCCACGGCGCGGGTGCCCTTTTTGTCGACGTTTTTATCAACCACCGTGACGGTAGGTTCGGCCAGAATGCTGAGGGAAGGCACCACCACCTGGAACTTTTCTGACCCAAACTCTTTCAGCGCCAGAAATGCTTCGTTTTCCCAAGCCAGCAGCACGTCGCCGACGTTACGCTGAACAAAAGTGATGGTGGAGCCGCGCGCGCCGGTATCCAGCACGGGCACATTTTTGTAGAGATTGCCGACAAATTCCTTGGCCTTTGCGTCACTGCCGCTGTTCTTGCGCTTGGCAAATTCCCACGCTGCCAGGTAATTCCAGCGGGCGCCGCCCGAGGTTTTGGGGTTGGGCGTGATGACGGCCACACCGGGCTTGATCAGGTCATCCCAGTCCTTGATGCCTTTGGGATTGCCCTTGCGCACCAGAAACACGATGGTCGAGGTGTAGGGTGCCGAGTTGTGCTGCAGGCGTTTTTGCCAGTCCTTCGGGATCAGACCGCCGTTTTTGACCAGCGCATCCACGTCACCAGCCAGCGCCAGCGTCACCACATCGGCATCAATCCCGTCAATCACCGAGCGCGCCTGTTTGCCCGAGCCGCCATGCGACTGCTTGATGGTCACTTCCTGGCCGGTCTTGGCTTTCCAGTATTTCGCAAATGCGGCGTTGTAGTCCACGTAGAGTTCGCGGGTCGGATCGTAGGACACATTGAGCAGCGTGACCGGCGACGGCTGGGCATGGATGGACAGCGCTGACCCTGTCAGTGCCACGGCCAATGCTGCGTGAATAGAAAGATTGATAAAGTACCGGCGTGAAGTCATGGTTTGCTTTCTTTTCCAAAAAATGCATCTAAATGCGAACAAAATGGATTCTGGAAGCAGCCAATGAAAACCGGAACGAATAAAAACTCAGTTCTTTATTCGTTAATCATCCTTAGACTACAAAGAACACGAAAGAATTTTTCATATGGCACGCCTCGTTAAATGCATCAAGCTCGGTATTGAAGCTGAAGGCCTGGACTTTCCTCCGTATCCCGGCCCACTGGGCAAGCGAATCTGGGAGGAAGTCAGCAAGCAAGCCTGGGCTGACTGGATGAAGCAGCAAACCATGCTGGTCAATGAAAACCGCCTCAACCTGGCCGACGCGCGAGCCCGCCAATACCTGGCGCGGCAGATGGAGAAGCATTTCTTTGGCGAGGGTGCGGACGCAGTGCAGGGCTACGTCCCCCCCGGCGTCTGATCCCAGCGAATGCCTGAGTGCATAGAGTGGCTGGATGACGGCACTGCGGGCGGCAACCCCTTCAGCCCGCGCTTTGGCGACCGCTATCGCAGCGAACTGGGCGGTCTTGAGCAGGCCAGGGAAGTTTTCCTCAAGGGCTGCGGCCTGCCAGCGGCTTGGGGTCGACAGCCGCAATGGTGCATTCTCGAAACCGGATTCGGCCTGGGCCTGAATTTTCTGGTGACCTGGGCCGCGTGGAAAGCCGACCCTCAGCGCCCTCGCCTCTTGCACTTCGTTTCGACCGAAGCCTTTCCAGCAAGCGCTGAAGATGTGCTACGCAGCGCCCGGACCCACCCCGAACTTTTGCCTTTTGCGCAGCAGTTGCAGCGCCAGTTTCGGGGCCTGCTGCCCGGACTTCACCGGCTGGCTTTTGAAGGCGGACAGGTGCTACTGACCCTGTGCATTGGAGACACCAAGGCGATGCTGCGCGAACAGGTCTTCGAAGCCGATTCGGTCTATCTCGACGGTTTCAGCCCCCGCCTCAACCCCGACATCTGGGATGTCCACACCTTCAAGGCGGTCGCCCGCTGCTGCCGGCGCGGCACCCGCGTCGCCACCTGGACCATTGCCCGCAGCGTGCGCGATGCGCTGGCGCAATGCGGTTTCGTCGTCAAAAAAGTCCCCGGCACGCCGCCCAAGCGCGACAACCTGCAGGGCGAGTACAACCCGGCCTGGGAACCCAAGAGAGCCCGCGCCCTGCCGCAACGCCGACCGGCAGCGCGTTGCATCGTCATTGGCGCCGGCCTGGCCGGTGCGGCCGTGGCGGCCAGCCTGGCGCGGCGCGGCTGGCAGGTGACGGTGCTGGACTCGGCACCAACGCCGGCCGCCGGCGCTTCGGGCCTACCGGCCGGGGTGATCGCGCCCCATGTGTCGCCCGACGACAGCCTGCTGTCGCGCCTGTCGCGCAGCGGCATCCGGGCCATGCTGCAGCAGGCCGACACGCTGCTGCAGGACGGCAGCGACTGGCACCCCACCGGCGTGCTGGAACACTGCGTGGAGCATTCGCGCCTATTGCCCTCAGCGTGGCAAGCCAGCCAGCCCCTGGTCGAAGCAGCGGGCGACTGGACGCGCCCGGCCACGCCCGAACAGTTGGCCCAATGCGGCCTGCCGCTAGAGACCCCGGCGCTATGGCATGTGCAGGCCGGCTGGATCAAGCCCGCCAGCCTGGTCCGTGCCTGGCTGGCCAGCCCCGGCGTGACCTGGCGCGGCAACGCATCGGTCAGCCGGTTGGTCCGACAAGCGGGCGTGTGGCAGGCACTCGATGCGACCGGGCAGGAACTGGCCAGCGCCGAGCTGGTGGTGCTGGCGGCAGGCTATGGCAGCCGCGCCTTGTCGGAAGCCGCCGGGCTGCCCTGCCCACTCGCCCTGCAAGCCATTCGCGGCCAGGCTTCCTGGGGCCTGTATGGGCCGGGCGCCTCTGAGGCGCTGCCACCATTTCCGGTCAATGGCCACGGCAGCCTGGTGCCCGCAGTGCCGCTAGCCGAAGGGCTCGCCTGGGTGACCGGCTCCAGCTTTGAGCGGGACAACACCCGCGTCGAACTCCGTCCCGCAGACGAACAGCACAATTTCGGCAAACTGCAAACCCTGCTGCCGCAAGCGGCCCGTGCGCTGGCGAATCAATTCGAAACAGGGCAAGTCAAAGCTTGGGCCGGCGTTCGTTGCGCCACGCCCAGCCGCCTGCCCGCGCTTGGGGCCCTGGAAATGCCCGGCTTGTGGGTGTGCAGCGGCATGGGTTCGCGCGGCCTGACCTTTGCCGCCCTGTGCGCAGAACTGCTGGCGGCCCGGCTGCATGGCGAGCCCCTGCCGGTTGAACAGCGGCAGGCCGATGCGCTGCTGCCCCAATACGTCACACTCACGCCGACGGGCGGAAACTGAAAACTTCAAGTGGACTAGGGCCCCTGCGCAATCAGGACGGTTGCCAGCAGCTATCGAATCAATAGCATTTTTACTTCATAGCCTCGGAAGGCCGGCGTGCCTTAACATAGGCATCGCTGGGCAGATAGGCCTTGCCGTCGGCATAGCGCCACTGCACCATCGTGCCCTTGTTGCCGCGCATGTCGAGCTTGCCAACGTAAGCCCCCATCGTGGATTGCTGGTCGATGGCACGAAATTCGGCCGGACCAAAGGGCGTGGAGAACTTCAGGCCGCGCAGCGCCGTCACCAGCTTCTCGTTGTCAGTGGAGTTGGCTTTCTTGATGGCCGCAAAAATGGCCTGCATGGTGGCATAGCCGACCACCGAACCGACCTTGGGATATTCCTTGAAGCGGCGGTAGTAATTGGCCGCGAAGCTCGCGTGTTCACGTGAATCAATCTGGTCCCACGGGTAGCCGGTGACGATCCAGCCCCTGGGCGTTTCGTCTTTCAACACATCCAGGTATTCAGGCTCGCCCGACAACAGGGAAACCACCGGCGTTTTGGGGAAGATCCCGCGCTGGTTGCCTTCGCGTACCAGTTTGGCCAGATCGGCCCCAAAGGTGACGTTAAAAATTGCCTCGGGTTTGGATTGCATGGTGGCCTGCAGGGTTGTACCGGCATCCAGCTTGCCCAGGGCCGGCCACTGCTCGCCCACAAACACCACGTCCGGTCGCTTGGCCTTGAGCAGTTCCTTGAAGCTGGCGACCGCGCTCTGGCCGTATTCGTAGTTGGGTGCAATCGTGGCCCAGCGCTTGGCCGGCATCTTGGCGGCTTCTTCAACCAGCATGGCGGCCTGCATATAGGTGCTGGGGCGCAGGCGGAAGGTGTAGCGGTTGCCCTTGTCCCAGACGATGGCATCGGTGAGCGGCTCGCTGGCGATATAGACTCTTTTGTTTTTCTGTGCATGGTCGGCCAGGGCCAGCCCCACATTGGACAGATAGCCCCCAGCCAGCACGTCGACCTTTTCCCGGGAGGTCAGTTCAATGGCGTGGCGCAGCGCTTCCTCGGGCTTGCCGGCGTCATCGCGGGCAATGACTTCCACCTTGCGGCCCAGCAGGCCGCCGGCCACGTTGATCTCCTCCACGGCGAGCTGCCAGCCTTGGCGGTAAGGCTGGGTGAACTGTGGCATGGTCGAATAGCTGTTGATCTCACCAATTTTGATAGGCGTGCTCGAGACCGCCTGCGCTGCTGTAACGGCCGCCAGCACCAAACTGCCCAATAGGGCAGGTTTCGTAAATTTCAAGGTTCTCTCCAAAAGTAAGCGATTCGACACATCGGACAGGCAAGCACGGGTCGCCCATCATGAAAAAAAGAGACTTTACAGCGGACGCGGCTCTTTGCGTGCACCGTCATGCACGGGCATCTGTTGAATTAAACCAGCCAGGCACCTGAAAACCCCGGAAACCCGCATGGAGACTGGTGAATATGCTTATCCGCATAAAGGCAGAACAAATTTGTAGTTTGGTTTTATAAGCCGCAGCTTTACATTTTTGGCCTTATGCATGATTTTGCTTTCGTATTTGCCGGATTTGCCGTAGGCCTCGTGGTAGGCCTGACCGGCGTGGGCGGCGGCTCGCTGATGACGCCGCTGCTGATCTTCGTTTTCGGCATCAAACCACATCTGGCCATTGGTAGCGACCTGCTGTTCGCCGCCTTTACAAAAATGGGCGGCACGGTGAGCCTGGCACGCGCCCGGATGGTGGACTGGCGCATTGTGGGTCAGGTTGCCGCTGGCAGCCTGCCAGCGTCGCTCATCACGCTCTACATCTTGCAGCGCCTCGGGCCCGCCAACCCGGCGACGCAGACCCTCATGACCACAACCCTGGGTCTGGCACTGCTGCTGACAGCGACCGCCACCTTCTACAAAGTCCTGCGCGGCAAGGCGCTGCCGGCGGATATTGCCCCCGAACTGATCGCCCAGGCCACGCGCGCGCGCCATTGGGCCCTGCCAGTATCGTTTGGCGCCATCGTTGGCTCCCTGGTCACCCTGACCTCGGTCGGCGCTGGGGCCATCGGCGTGATTGTGCTAATGCTGCTTTACCCTGCCCTGCCCTTGCCGCGCATCGTTGCGGCCGACATTGCCCATGCCGTGCCGCTGACGCTGGTGGCCGGCTTGGGCCATGCATCCATCGGCTCGGTGGACTGGCCTTTGCTGATCAAGCTGCTGGCCGGATCACTGCCTGGCATCTGGCTGGGCTCGCACCTGATGCGCAAAACACCTGAGCGCGCCATCCGATCGCTGCTGTCCGTGCTGCTTGCCTATGCCGGCGTGAAGCTTATTTCCCTTTAGACAGCCCAGTTTCCTTTCCCATTCGCCCCACCACAATTACTGTTTGACCGCTGACATCCATGTACCAATACACAGAATTTGACCGCCAGTTTGTGAAAGCCCGCGCCAGCCAGTATCGGGACCAACTCACCCGCTGGCAGGCCGGCCAGCTGGCCGAAGATGAATTCAGACCGCTGCGTCTGCAAAACGGCTGGTATGTGCAGCGCTATGCCCCCATGCTGCGCGTGGCCGTTCCCTACGGTGAACTCTCCAGCGCACAACTGCGCGTACTGGCCAAAATCGCCCGCGAGTATGACCAGCCCAATGCCGCCTTGCTGGAAGACGCGCAGGCCACCCAGGACAAACTGGGCGCCATCCCACTGAAAAATGGCCAGTCGGTGCACACCAAGCTGACCAAGGGCTACGCCCACTTCACCACGCGGACCAATGTGCAGTACAACTGGATTCCTCTGGACAAATCGGCCGACGTGATGGACCTGCTGGCCAGCGTCAACATGCACGGCATCCAGACCAGCGGTAATTGCATCCGCAACATCACCAGCGATGCGCGCGCCGGCATTGCCGCCGACGAGATCGCCGACCCCCGTCCGTTTGCCGAAATCATGCGCCAGTGGAGCACGCTGCATGCCGAGTTCGCCTTCCTGCCGCGCAAGTTCAAGATTGCGATCAACGGCGCGGTCGAAGACCGCGCTGCCATCGCCTGGTACGACGTCGGCCTGCAGCTGCTGCGCAATGAAGCGAACGAGCTGGGTTTCAAGGTGATGGTTGGCGGCGGCATGGGCCGCACACCTGTGATCGGCACGGTCATCCGTGAATTCCTGCCCTGGAACCAGCTCATGAACTACCTGGAGGCGGTGATTCGCGTCTACAACCGCTATGGCCGGCGCGACAATGCCTGGAAAGCCCGCATCAAGATACTGGTCAAGGCCGAAGGCCAACGTTACATCGACCAGGTCGAAGCCGAATTCAAGCAGATCATTGAGCATGACGGTGCGCCGCACCTCATCACACAGGCCGAATACGACCGCGTGGCCGCCTGTTTTGTGCCGCCGGCACTCAAGCACGAACGCAATGATGCAGACATAAAAAAAGCGAATATTCTGCGCGCAGCGGCTGAAGACGATATCGAGTTTGAGCGCTGGCTCAGGCAGAACGTCGCGCCGCACAAAAACCCCGAGCTGCGAGCCGTGAACCTGTCGTTCAAGCGCCTGGGCCAGGCCCCTGGCGACGCCACGGCCGACCAGCTGGACATAGCGGCCGACCTGGCAGACCGTTTCAGCGCCGGTGAAGCCCGCGTTACGCACGAACAAAACCTGCTGCTGCCCTGGGTACGCGCTGACGAGCTGCCCGAGTTGTGGAGCGCCGCCCGCAAGGCCGGCTTTGCCCGTCCCAATATTGGCCTGCTGACCGACATGATTACCTGCCCCGGCGGCGACTTCTGCTCGCTGGCCAACGCCCGCTCGATTCCGATTGCCGAGGCCATCACCGAGCGTTACCAGGACCTGGACGAACTGCACGACCTGGGCGAGATCGATCTGCACATCAGCGGCTGCATCAACTCCTGCGGTCACCACCACAGCGGCCACATCGGCATTCTGGGCGTCGACAAGGACGGCAAGGAGTGGTACCAGGTTTCACTCGGCGGCGCCGATGGCTCAGCGCTTTCGGGCCCGGCCGTGCCCGGCAAAACCGTGGGCCCGTCCTTTTCTGCGGCAGAAGTTCCCGAGGTGATTGAGGCTGTGCTGGACACCTACCGCCAACAGCGCGAAGGCCGGGAAACCTTTATTGCGACCTTGCGCCGCGTCGGCCCGGATCCCTTCAAGGCGGCAGCCAATGGCGCGCGTTTCAGCGCCAGCCGCGCGGAACCGGCCGAAAAAAGCCTTGCCTGAAGCGCGGCCGCCGTTATTGTATTGAACAGTTGAGAATTACTATGAAATTAATAGCATCTAGTGCCCATGAAGCAAGCGCCACAGGCCTAAACAGCATTGATTTGGCAAATGATGCCGATCCGCGTGAGTTGTCCCTGTCCGGAATTGAGCGGATCAACCTGAACTTCCCCAAGTTCACTGATGGCCGGGCTTTCAGCCAGGCATTTTTGCTGCGCCGCCGGCTCGGCTTTCAGGGTGAAATCCGGGCCACCGGCGATGTACTAGTGGATCAGCTGGCACAAATGGAGCGCAGTGGTTTTGATGTCGCCGTGCTGCGGGCAGATCAGGATATGGCAATTGCCCAGCGCGTGCTGGCGGCGTATCCCGGCTACGGCGTAGGCAAATACCAGGGCGACGCTGTAGATGCCCGCCCGCACTTTGTCACTGCAACATCCTGAGGGGCATCAGCATGAGCGCCATTTCTCTTTACGCTAAGCCATCGCTGGATTTTGCGCAAAAACTCGCGCACAGCCTGGCACTGCTCAAATCTGCAGCCGCGGCCTATTCCCCTTTGACGCAGGCCTCCAGCCTGGGCGCTGAAGACATGGTCGTCACGCACCTGATACACGAAGCGGGAATTGACGCCGACATTTTTGTGCTCGATACCGGCATGCTGCACGCTGAAACCGTGGCGCTGATTGCTCGCATCGAGGAACGCTACGCCGTAAAGGTCGAGGTTTACCGTCCCGATGCCGCTGTGGCCTCGGCCTTTGCGCAGACCAACGGAACGGATGCGATGTACAAGAGCCTGGACTTGCGCAAGCAGTGCTGCCACATTCGCAAAATGGAGCCGCTGGAGCGGGCCCTGGCCGGCAAAAAAGGCTGGCTGACCGGCCTGCGCCGCGAGCAGTCCAGCGCCCGCGCCGAAGTGCATGACATCGAGCAACAGGCAGAACGAGCCAAGATCAACCCGCTGGCCGACTGGACTTGGGGCGATGTCTGGCACTACATCTCGCTCAACGCCATTCCATATAACCCGCTGCACGACCAGTTTTTCCCCAGCATCGGCTGCGCCCCCTGCACCCGCGCCGTCACCCTGGGCGAAGATTTCCGCTCTGGCCGCTGGTGGTGGGAGCAGGAAAGCGCCAAGGAGTGCGGCCTGCATGTCGCTGCAGACGGCACCCATGAAGCCGAGGAACCTGCTGCGTTTGAACCGCTTTCCAGCATCATCCCTATCCGAGAAATACCCGCATGAACGCCCGAACCGAACCCCAGTTGCTGGCAACGCTAAGCAATTCCCACCTCGATGCGCTTGAAGAGGAAACCATCTTCATCCTGCGCGAAGTCGCTGCAGCCTTTGAACGCCCGGCGCTGCTGTTTTCGGGCGGCAAGGACTCGCTGGTGATGCTCAAGTGCGCCGAGAAGGCCTTCGGCGTCGGCCGCATCCCTTATCCGCTCTTGATGATAGACACCGGCCATAACTTCACAGAAGTGACCGATTTCCGGGATCTGCGGGCGAAAGAGCTGGGCGCCGAGCTGATCGTGCGCAATGTCGAGGATTCGATGAAGCGGGGTACCGTGCGGCTGGCCCATCCCGGCGAGTCACGCAACGTGCACCAGTCGGTCACGCTGCTCGAAGCCATTGACGAATTCCGTTTCGATGCGCTGATCGGCGGCGCGCGCCGCGACGAGGAAAAGGCGCGCGCCAAGGAGCGCATCTTTTCGCACCGCGACAGCTTCGGCCAGTGGCAGCCCAAGGCTCAGCGCCCCGAACTCTGGACGCTGTTCAACACCCGGCTGCAGCCCGGCGAGCATTTTCGGGTGTTCCCGATTTCCAACTGGACCGAGCTCGACGTCTGGCAATACATCGAGCGCGAGCAGATCGCGCTGCCTTCGCTCTACTACGCGCACCAGCGCAAGGTGGTCGAACGCAAAGGCCTGCTTGTGCCGGTGACCGAACTCACGCCGGCAAGAGATGGCGAGCAGGTCGTTGAGAAAACCGTGCGCTTTCGCACCGTCGGCGATATCACCTGCACCTGCCCGGTGGACAGCCCGGCTGCCACGGCCGCCGAGATCGTGATCGAAACCCTGGCCGCCGACGTGAGCGAACGCGGCGCCACGCGCATGGACGACAAAACCTCAGACGCTTCGATGGAAAAGCGCAAGAAAGACGGGTACTTCTGATGAGCACTACTGATTTGATAGCTACTAGTAACCAGACAGCGGGCACTAGCAGCCAAAAGGACTTGAAATCAGCGCTGAAATTCATCACCTGCGGCTCGGTGGACGACGGCAAGAGCACGCTGATTGGCCGCCTGCTGGTGGATAGCAAGGCCGTGCTGCAAGACCACCTGGCAGGTGTGCAGCGCGCAGGCGAAACCGACCTGGCGCTGCTGACCGACGGCCTGTCGGCCGAGCGCGAGCAGGGCATCACCATTGATGTCGCCTACCGCTACTTCGCCACCGAGAGCCGCAAATTCATCATTGGCGATGCGCCCGGCCATGAGCAATACACGCGCAACATGGTGACGGCGGCGTCGAGTGCCGACGCCGCCGTGGTGCTGGTGGACGCCACCAAGCTCGACTGGAAAAACCCGTCGCTGGAGTTGCTGCAGCAAACCCGCCGCCACTCATTGCTGGTCAATCTCCTGCGTGTGCCCTCCATCGTCTTCGCGGTCAACAAACTCGACGCCGTGGAAGACGCCACGCTGGCCTTCAACAACATCAGTGCGGCGCTGGCGGCCTTCGCCCAAGCCGCGCAGATCCCGGTCAGCGCTACGGTGCCCGTATCGGCACTCAAGGGCTACAACGTGGTTGATGCCAAACCAGGCTGGTGCGGCTACAACGGCCTTTCGCTACTGCAACTGCTGGAACACTTGCCCGCCACGTCGGCAGAGACCAGCGAAGCATTCGCCTTCCCGGTGCAGTGGGTGGAGAAATTCTCCGCCTCGGCCGACACATCCCAGGGGCGCCGGATTTTCTGGGGCCGCGTCGCCACCGGCGGTGTGCAGCCAGGCCAGACCGTGACCGTCCTGCCGAGCGGACAAACCGCCGTGGTAGCCCAGGTACTGAGTCATACCCGCCAACCCCAGGCCATTCTGGCCGGGCACAGCGCAGGCATTGTTCTTGACCGCGAAGTGGACGTTTCACGCGGCGACTGGCTGCTGGCCTCCGACACCTACACGCCCTCACGCGAGGTTTCGGTCACCGTGGCCTGGATGGACGATGAGCCGCTGGTTGCCGGGCGCATCTACTGGACGCTGCAGGGGCACCGCTGGGTCAAGGCCAAGGTGAAGCGAATCGTTCACAAGCTCAATGTCAACACCCTGGCCGAGGAAGAGGCCAGCGAGTTGCCGCCCAATGCCATAGGCCATATCGAACTGAGCTTGCAGGAGCCGCTTGTGACCCTGCCCTACCTGCGTTCACGCATCCTGGGTTCGCTGGTCCTGGTGGATACTGCGTCGCACAAGACCTCTGGCGCGGCGCTGGTTCTGTAAGCTCTCCCTATCTTCAACCTTTAGTGGAAAGCCCTGAAGCACTGCTGGACAAGCCCCGGTTTTCGGTGCCATACCTTTGTAATCCGTTGATTTGCAAAGGTATGAGTTTCGTCAACATTGCTTGTTGCGTCATTGCCTTAAAATTCAGGGTTTCCACCGACTAGCCAACAACCATGACACACGTCGTTTCCGATTCCTGCATCCTCTGCAAATACACCGATTGTGTGGATGTTTGTCCCGTGGACTGTTTCCGCGAAGGTCCGAACATGCTGGTGATTGACCCGGACGAATGCATTGATTGCGCGGTCTGCATTCCAGAGTGCCCGGTCAACGCCATCTATGCCGAGGAAGACCTGCCATCCGATCAACTGCACTTCACCAAGATCAATGCAGAACTGAGCCACGCACCTGGCTGGAAAAGCATCACCAAACGCAAAGAGGCCCTACCCGATGCCGAGGAATGGAAAGACAAGACCGATAAGCTGTCTAAATTGGTACGCTGATCTGGCGCCTCGCCTGTCACTCACGGGCTTTCGATTCGTTTAAAAACACGTCAAAAAAACATGGAACCTCAATTGAATCAAGAAGTGATCAACACCGCAGTCCAACACGACGGCCCCATCGAAACCGATGCCGTCATTGTGGGTGCAGGTCCTGTTGGCCTGTTTCAGGTGTTTGAACTGGGCCTGCTTGAAATCAAGGCACACGTCATCGACTCCCTCGCCTATCCGGGCGGCCAGTGCATTGAGCTTTACCCCGACAAACCGATTTATGACATTCCCGCCGTGCCAGTCTGCACCGGCAGGGAGCTGACCGACAACCTGCTCAAGCAGATTGAGCCCTTTGGCGCAACCTTTCATTTCGGCCAGGAAGTCAGCATTGTCGAAAAGCAGGAAGATGGACGCTTCTTTGTTGAAACATCCAAAGGCACGAA
Source organism: uncultured beta proteobacterium (assembly GCA_963793855.1). Lineage (GTDB taxonomy): Bacteria > Pseudomonadota > Gammaproteobacteria > Burkholderiales > Burkholderiaceae_C > Polaromonas. Next base: position 4,800 of record CAWCBL010000001.1, on the reverse strand, counting down.
ATTCCTGACCAAAACCATTTTCATAGCAGCTGGCGTGGGCGCTTTTCAGCCCAAGCTGCTGCGCGTTGATGGCCTGGAACAGTTTGACAACAGCCAGCTGTTTTACCGCGTCAAAAATCCTGCTGACTTTGCCGGCAAAAACCTGGTGATCGTCGGTGGCGGCGATTCCGCGCTGGACTGGGCCTTGAACTTTGTCGCCGAAGGCCCGAACAAGGCCGAAAGCGTGATCCTGATTCACCGCCGAGATGGCTTCAAGGCAGCGCCTTCCAGCGTGGCCAAAATGAAAGAGCTTTGCGACGCTTACGAGATGCAGTTCATCGTCGGCCAGGTCACCGGCTACGATGAGAAAGACGGCAAACTGACTGGTGCCAAAGTCACCGGGGCCGATGGCGTGACCCGCGTGGTACCGCTGGATGTGTTGCTGGTATTTTTCGGCCTCAGTCCCAAACTCGGACCCATTGCCAACTGGGGTTTGGATATTGAACGCAAGCAGCTCAAGGTGGACACTGAAAAGTTTTCCACCAACGTTCCGGGCATCTTTGCCGTGGGCGACATCAATACCTACCCCGGCAAAAAGAAACTGATCTTGAGCGGCTTTCATGAATGCGCGCTGGCTGCATTTGGCGCAGCGCCCTTCATTTTTCCGGACAAGAAAATCCATCTGCAATACACCACCACCAGTCCCAAGCTGCACAAGGTGCTGGGGGTTGAGTCGCCGGTGTTTGACTGACACGAGTCGCAAACATCGCCCCCTCGAAGCCCGCACGTGCGGGCTTTTTTATTGTCCTTAAGAAGCCACTCTACAATTCGCGGTGTTCGCAGGAACACTTTCGCCAGGGGTGTTGCAGCAGTTCGCTAAAGCGACGGGCTGTGGCTGAGAAAGTCCCTTTGAACCTGATTGAGGTAATTCTCGCGCAGGGAAGCCTGTACCAGACGCCTTCATTTCAACAAGGCATCCGGCAAGCCGACCTGCCATTGACGAACGGAACTGTTAATGGCCTCCACACCCTCATCTTGCGCCGGCGGCAACACCGCGCTTACGCCTCTGCCTGCGGCCGACCGCCTGTTCGGCTGGCGCGATCATGCGGCGCTCTGGTTCAGTCTGGGCGTGGGCCTGCTGGTCATGCAGATCGGCGCCTACCTGGTGCCGGCGTTAGGCACTCGGGCCGCAGTCACCGTCATCATCTGCGGTTCAGTCCTGGGTGCCGGTTTGCTGGCGTGGACCGCGAAAATCGGCTGCGACAGCGGCTTGTCAAGCGCCGGCCTGATGCATGCTACCTACGGCAGCCACTTTGCGCGCCTGCCGGTGCTTCTTAACATCGTGCAACTGATCGGCTGGACGACCTTCGAGCTGGTTGTCATACGCGATGGCACGGTTGCCATCGCACGCCAGTCTGGCAGCTTTGCCGGCGAGCTGTGGCCCTTCCTGGCAACGCTGCTCTGGGGCGCCGTCCTGCTGGCTCTGCTGTCAGGCTCCATGGTCAAGCTGGTGCGCAGATTCATTGGCCGTTACGGCTTGCCACTGGTGATTGCCTCGCTCTTCTGGCTGAGCTGGCAATTTCTTTCCCGGGCCAACTCCCAGGGCCTTGCGGAATTGTGGAATCGCCCTGGGGATGGCGGCATGAGCACGCTGTCAGCTCTCGACCTCGTCATTGCCATGCCCGTATCCTGGTTGCCGCTAGTGGCCGACTTTGCACGCCATGGCCGTGACGGCAATAGCGCCCTGCGTGGCACTTGGCTGGGCTACGGCATTGCCAATATCTGGTGCTACGCCCTGGGCCTCCTGGTGGCGCTCACCACACCCAGCACGGACCTCGTCGCGGCGCTGCTGCTGGCGCAGGGCGGACTGATCGCGCTGGGCTTGATCCTGGTAGATGAAGTTGACAACGCTTATGGCGATCTTTATTCAGGCTCGGTTGCCGGACACAGCCTGAAGCCCGGCTGGAGTGTACGCCGCTGGGGCATGATTCTGGCCGTGTCGTGCACAGCCCTGGCTCTGGTACTGCCCATGCACAGCCTGGAACCGTTTTTGCTGATGCTCAGTTCGGTGTTTGTACCGCTTTATGGCGTCATTCTGGCGCGCCTGGCGGGGCATACCAATGTGGCGACACTGGTGACCGAACGCCAGGTGAATTACAGCGCCGTGATTATCTGGCTGCTGGGCGTGGCCTGCTACCACTTGTGCGCGCAACTGGCCCCAGCTTGGGGCGCCGCCTTGCCGACGCTGATGGTGACTTTTTCCTTGGCTTGGGCCACCCGAGCCCAAGCTAGCCGGGCTAGCGCAGTGACTTGAGATGCATGACCACGGGCGCATGTCCGTGGTTCAGCGGCCCGTTGCCCCCGCCGGTGCGCACCTTGGCACCGGCCTCCAATGCAGCACGCACATAGGTGCGCGCGGCCTCAACGGCCTCCAGCAGAGACGCCCCCAGCGCTAGGTGGGCAGCCATTGCAGACGACAGCGTGCAACCGGTGCCATGGGTGTTAACACTGTGGATGCGAGGCGCGCGCATCCAATGCAACTCACCGGTTTGTGTCATCAGCAAATCACTGACCACCTCGCCAGCCAGATGCCCGCCCTTGAGCAGCACGGCCCGTGCGCCCATGGCCAGCAACTCCTGCGCGGCCGCTTCCATCGCCTTTTCGCTGTCCAGCGGCCGTCCGACCAGCAATGAAGCCTCGTCCAGATTGGGTGTGACCACAGCGGCGCGCCAAAAAAGTTCATGAACGAGCACGGCGATGGCTGGGTTGTCAATCAGCACGGCACCGCTGGTGGCCACCATCACCGGGTCCAGAACCACCTTCTGGAGTCCGTGTCGATCAATCGCCGCAGCGACTGTATTCACAATCTCGGGAGAATGCAGCATGCCTATCTTCACGGCATGCACACCGATGTCTTCAACCACCGCATCAATCTGGTCGCGCAGTATCTCGGGCGGGATGCCATGAATGGCCCGCACGCCAAGCGTGTTTTGAGCCGTCAGGGCAGTGATCGCCGTCATGCCGTAGCAGCCTAGTGCGGAAAATGTTTTCAGGTCTGCCTGAATGCCGGCACCGCCACCGCTGTCTGAACCCGCGATGGACAAGACACGGGGATATTCGAACTCAAAACCATCCTTGGTCATCCATTCACCTTCCTGCGTTCCCGCATCTTCAGTTCTTCATCGCACAAAGCCCTGAGGGCGCTTGCAGCAGCATGCGGATATTCTGCGGCGCACAGCGCACTCACCAAGGCGAGGCAATCGGCTCCGGCACGAAGTACGTCGCGGGCGTTGCCGACATGAATACCGCCGATGGCGACCAGCGGCGAGGCGGTGGCAGCCCGCACCATAGCCAAACCATCAAGGCCCCAGGGCGTCTTCGTATCGGTCTTCGTCGGCGTGGTAAAAATCGGGCTCACGCCCAAATAGTCCACCGGCAACGCGGCGCTATTCACCACATCGTCCATGGATTCAACCGACCAGCCGATAAAGACATCAGGGGGAAGCAGCTTGCGCGCCTCGTTCACTGGAAGGTCGCTTTGCCCCAAATGCACGCCCTCCGCGCCACAGGCCAGTGCAATGTCAATGCGATCATTTATCACCAGCGGCACGCGATGCGGCGCCAGCAGCTTCTTCAGCATTAGGGCTTGCGCCAAAAAATCACGTGTGCCCAAGTGCTTTTCGCGCAGCTGTACGCAACTAACCCCACCCTCTACTGCCGCACCGACCACATCGGCTAGGGGCCTGCCACGCATCAGCGACTGGTCGGTAACCAGATACAAGCGCAAAACCTCAGGATTCAACCTTCCCATGTTGCCAATTCGATTTTGAGTCGTTTCTCAAACGTGGCTTGATCCAATAATTGCAGTTCATCGAGCAGGCTCACCGCCATGCTGCCGATGCCCAAGCCGCGTGCATGAACCTTCTCTGCAGCCACCTCGCCCACAACACCCAGGAAGGCCATGGCGGCCGTGGTGGCACGCCATGCGTCGTCCTGCACGGCGCAGAAGGCCCCAATGAGTGCGGTGGCCGAGCATCCAACGCCGGTAATCCGCGTCATCCACACATGACCATTGGACAAACGAGCCCAGCGCTTCCGGCTGTCAAGGACATGATCAATTTCACCGCTTACGCAGACCGTGCCTCCGGTGCGTTGCAACAGCGCTTTCGTAGCACCCACCGCGTCGCTGGCAGAAGTGCTGCTATCTACGCCACGCGTTTTCACGGCCGACCCGGCCAGACTCATAATTTCAGAACTATTGCCACGAATTACCGTGGGCGACGCGATGCCTAACAAGCTCTCCAGTGCCTGGTTTCGATAAGCCGTCGCACCGGCACCCACCGGGTCAAGCACCGAGGGAATTTCGCGTTCCACTGCAGCGGCCAGTGCCAGCTTCATGCTCTCAACCCAATAAGGGTCAAGGGTACCAATGTTGAGCACAAGTGCCTGAGCGATAGCGACCATATCGCGCACTTCTTCGTGGGCATGGGCCATGACGGGCGAAGCACCAGCCGCCAGCAGCATGTTCGCATTGAAATTCATCACCACCAGATTGGTAATGGTGTACACCAGCGGCGACTGTTTACGAACAGCAGTAACGTCCGTCCAGATATCTGCAGAAGAAAGATTGGGGACCATTTGTTCGTTGGATAGCCAGATCGGGCTCCAGTCAATATCTCGGCGTAAATAAGCAGAGCTCACTTCCGACAATCAATTCCGATGCAGCCAAGCCCCATGAGAAGAGTTTTGAAGCTGGTAATTATGCTACTTGCAAAAAAACTAGCTGGGTACTTTCCACTTTAAACAAACATCAGAAAGCCG